>NZ_JBVFVR010000003.1:0-52278 GCF_055521675.1 Novosphingobium sp. BL-S-19 | reverse complement strand
ATTCCCCGGACTGGGTGCTCGAACCTGGCGGCGAGCAGGACGTGCAAGGGCCTCTCAACCCCGAACCGACGCCGATGGACCCCGCGCTGGCGCTGCTGCTGTCCACCTCCGGCTCGACCGGCAGCCCGAAGCTGGTCCGCCTGTCGTTGGACGCGATCGAGGCCAACGCAGCCGCTATCGCCGATGTGTTGGACATAGCGCCGGGGGATGTGGCAGCTGGCCATCTGCCACTGCATTATTCCTACGGCCTGTCCGTGCTCACCAGCCATCTGTGCCGCGGCGCGCGGGTGCGGCTGACCGAAAACGGGCTGATGCATCGCGCGTTCTGGCCGTCCTTGCGCGAAGCTGGAGTGACGCACCTGCCGGGCGTTCCGTTCCACTACCAGATCATGGCCAAGCTCGGCTTCGCACGGCTTGGGCTCACCAGCCTGCGGACACTCACCCAGGCGGGCGGTGCCCTCGACGTGGGGGCGCGCCGGCAGGCGCACGCATTCATGGCGGAGCGGGGCGGTGCATTCTACGTGCTCTACGGCCAGACCGAAGCCGCGCCGCGCATGACCACGCTGCAACATGCCGATTTCCCGGGCGCCGACAGCTCCGTTGGAACGGCGCTGCCGGGATGCCGGATCGACATCCTCGATCCGGACGAAAGCGGCTCGGGCGAGGTCGTATTCAATGGGCCCAACGTGATGTTGGGTTATGCCGAGCGTCGGGAGGATCTGACCCTCGGTGACGTGCAGGTCGGCCGCCTGCCGACCGGGGACATCGGTCGACTGGACGATGCCGGGCGCCTGTTCCTGACCGGCCGCGCCAAGCGCTTCGGCAAAGTCTACGGGCTGCGGGTCAATCTCGACGAGCTGGAGCGAGAGGCCAATGCGATAGCGCCTTCAGCCGTGATTCAAAACGGAGAGGGTGTGCGCATCTGTGTCTCTACGGCCGACGACGAGGCCACTTATGCCGCGCAGGCACAGCGTTTGCTCGATCATTTGCTCGCGCGGTTCACCGTGCCGCGCGCTGGTTATGAGCTGCGCAGGATCGATGAAATCCCTCGGACCGAACGTGGCAAGGTAGACTATGCCGCGCTGGAAAAACTAGGATGATCCCAGAGCTCGAAACGGCGCTGGCCGCCCCGCCCTATTCGCTTCCTCAACCACAACGCGAGGCGCTGTTATTGGCCGGGCTTAAGCGTCTGACCACGCACCATCGCGCCGCTTGCGAGCCCTATCGCCGGATGCTGGACGGCGCCTGGCAAGGCGGGCACTCGCCCGAGAGCTGCGCCGAGGTGCCCTATCTTCCCGTCTCGCTGTTCAAGACCCAGCGCCTGCAATCGGTTCCCGACGAGGCCGTGCGCATGACCATGACCTCAAGCGGAACCACCGGACAGGCGGTTAGCCGCATTGCGGTCGATGCGGAGACATCTCTGATCCAGCAGAAGGCGCTGGCCAACTCGTTGATGCACGTGCTCGGCCGGAAGCGTCTGCCGATGCTGGTGATCGACACCGATGCAGTGTTCAAGGATCCCTCGACCATCAGCGCGCGTGGTGCCGGTGTGCTTGGGCTGATGCGCTATGGCCACAAGCACGTCTTCGCGCTGGATCGCTCGCTCCAACCGGATTTCACTGCCGTGCGGGCATTTCTGGCGGAGCATGGTGGCGCGCCGTTCTTCATGTTCGGCTTCACCTACATGGTCTGGATCAATTTCTACGAACAGTTCAAGGATGCCGGGCTCGATTTGTCCAATGGCATCCTGATCCACTCGGGAGGGTGGAAAAAGATGATCGAGCGCTCGGTCGACAACACAGTCTTCCGCCAGGCGCTGAAGAACCGTTTCGGCCTGACCCGGATCCACAATTTCTATGGCATGGTGGAGCAGATTGGTTCGATCTTCCTCGAAGGACCGGACGGGCTGCTTTATCCGCCGAACTTCGCCGACGTGATCGTGCGCGATCCCGAGAGCTGGCAGCCGTGCGAACCGGGACAGCCGGGGGTGATCCAAGTGCTTTCGCTGCTTCCGCACAGCTATCCCGGCCACAGCCTGCTGACCGAGGACCTTGGCGTAATACGCACGGTCGATGCCGGCCACGAAGGCTGGATGGGCAAGGGGTTGGAGGTGGTCGGCCGGGTTGCTCGCGCCGAACTGCGTGGTTGCAGTGACGTATTGGCTTCGGCGGTATGATCGCGATTTGGAACAGCTCGCCCATACCGGTCGACGCAGCGGAGCTGGAGGCGCGCATCGCAGCGCTGACTTATGCTTCGAGCACCCCTTGGTCCGCCGAATGCGTGAACACTCTGGACACGATCTCCAGCCGCATTCTCAAGCACCCGGTCTTGCGGCGTGGGCCGCAATATGTCGCGCTGGCATTCTGGCTGCGCCGCGCTTCGATGCAGCGCCTGGCCGACAGCCTTGCGGCCGAGAACCGGCCGGGCGAGTTGCGCAGTGCAAGGGGCGTCGCCTTGCATCTGCCGCCGACCAATGTCGACACCATCTTTGTCTACAGTTGGGCGATGTCGCTGTTCGCCGGCAATACCAATGTCGTGCGCTTGCCCGAAACGCTGAAGCACGAAACCCGGCTGCTGATCAGCCTGCTGGCAACGACGCTCGAAGAGCTGGGGCAGGGTGATGCCCACCTGTTTTGTCACTATCCTTACGGTCAGCCCGTGGAAGCCGCTCTCGCCCGCCATTTCGATCTGCGATTGATCTGGGGCGGCGACGCCAAGGTAACGCAAGTCTCGCGCCTGCCGATACGGCCTGATGGGCTATCGATCGGATTTCCCGATCGCAAATCATTCGCGGTTATCGGGGCCGAGGCCTATCGCCAGGCAGATTTGGCCGATCGCAACGGCCTTGCCGAACGCTTTTACAACGACGTCTACTGGTTCGATCAGATGGGTTGCGGCTCGCCGCGCCTGCTGGTCTGGCTTGGTGAACCCGGCGACCTCGCCGAGGATTTCTATCGGCGCGTCGCCAACCTGGCGCGGACCAAGGCCTACCAGATCGAGGCCGGCACCGCGATTGGCAAACTGGCCTTGGCGCATGATCTGCTGGCCGAAGCTGTCACCGATCACCATAGCACCTTCGGCAGTGCGCTTCACGTCAGCCGTGCGACCAATCCCGTAGAGGCGCTGGCCAGGCCGCATGGCGGCGGCTTTCTCTGCGACTGGGTGGCGCACCGTGTCGAAGACCTCGCACAGCTTGCCAGCCGGCCATTGCAGACCGTGACGCATTTTGGTCTTGAAGCCCATGCCTGTGAGGCGCTTGCACGCACCTTGCGCGGCCGCGGCGGCTACCGCATCGTGCCGATCGGCCAGGCGCTGCAATTCGAACCGGTCTGGGACGGCATCGACCTGATGCGTCACATGACCCGCGTGATTGTCTGGCGATGACGACAGAGCCGGAAGTGTTACGGCTCGATCAGGAAATCCTGGCCGAGCCAGGCATTCTGGATTGTGGGCAGGACGATAGGCCCGCCACCCAGAAACGGGCATATGAGCACGATGATCGTGAGGCCCCGTTCCAAGATCTTCAGCGTCAGCACATCGATCTTGTCGGGCGCTACAGTTGGGCGCTTGCCGTCGCGACCGAGTTGGCGCGGACCCCGCGCGGTGTCCTCGGATTGCTGGCCCAGTGCCTGCCACATGGGCTGTGGCGGTGGTTCCAGACGCGGCAGCTGCGGCGCAAGCAGCTATTTGATCTGCAGGCTTACCGTCGTCAATATCCCGATGCCGCACGTAGCAAAATCGGCCCGCTCGCGCATTTCCTGCGCCGGGGTGTCATCGAAGGTCGCTCGGGCGGGCCAAATCGGGCGCCGGGGCCTGCGTCAGAGGCACCCGCCGAGGTGGTCGATGCGGTGCTGCGTAGCGGGCTTTTCGATTTCGATTGGTATTGTGCCCGGTACGGCCTTGCCGCTGAGTCCCGAGAAGCGGCGGTGCGCCACTATCTCGCGGAAAGCCTGGCCGACCCGCTGCACTGCCCTGGGCCGCTGTTTTCGGGCGCGTTCTACATCCTCGAAAATCCCGACACCGCGCGTATTAATCCGCTCCAGCATTATCTGGGCAGCGGCATGGCAGAGGGGCGCCGGGCCTTTTCGCCGCTCGCGGTCAACACCTTCATGGAAGGCGCGGCGAACGAGGCCTTGAACCGGATCGAGGAGCTGCTCGATTCCGCCCGCCCAACCGTGGTGTTATATTGGCAGGGTGGGAATTTCTTCTTCAAGGATATAGCTGCCTACGTAGCCGGATACCTCGACAGACGCGGATATACGGCCAGGTGCGCCTTCGACGATGCGGGCGTCGATTCGGATCAACACAATCTTGTGGTCGTCGCTCCCCACGAATATTGCGTGCACGGTCCGGGCAAGGCGTGGACTGCACGGCAGGCCGACGGGGCCGTCTACGTCAACACCGAACAGTGGCACACGTCGTGGTTTTCGCTGGCGCTCGGTGCCATGCTACGCTCCGGCAAGGTATTCGACATCAACCCGGCATCGGCACGCGGATTGCGCAGGCTGGGGATGCAGGCGGCTTTCCTGCCGATCGTGCCGGGCGAAGGCGCGACCTTCACCTTTCCCCGCGCGCCGTTATCACCCCAGACGGCCGCCTTGCGCGGCATCAAGCCGCTCACTTATCCGGAGCAGCTTGCCGACCGGCCCTATGACATCCTCTATGTCGCCGCGTTGAACGAGCGCCGGGCAGGGATTCTCGCCAAGCTGGCTCCAACCCTCGCCCGGCACGACTGCTTTCTTCACACCCCCTTGCTGAAAGGGCCTGTCACCCCCCATAGCGCCAATATGATCCCGAGCGCGGACCTCGCCCAACTGGCGCGCAATTCCAAGATCCTGTTGAACATCCACCAAGGCGACAGCCATTATTTCGAATGGCACCGGCTGTTCGTCTCCGGCATCGTCGAGGGCTGCGTGGTCGTCACGGAGCCTTGCATCGGCGCCGGGATGCTGACGGCCGGGATCCATTATCTGGAAGTCGAGGCTGGCTCGATGGGCCAATATCTCGATTGGCTGCTCCATTCCGCGGAGGGCCGGCGGACGATGGCTATGGTTCAGCATAACTGCGCCATATTTCGCGACGGCGCGGTTGATATAAAAGCACTCATGCCATGAACATTCAGACCGTTAGCGAACGCTTCTCCCACGAGGTTTCTGGGCGGAAGGTGTCAGTCATCATCCCCTTGTACAATTACGAGCGATACATCCTGGAAACGCTGGATTCTATCGCCGCGCAGACGCATCGGGATCTCGCGGTGATCGTGGTGGACGATTGCAGCACCGACCGGTCCGCCGAAGCGGTCGAAGGCTGGATGCACGCCCATCGCAACACCGGCATTGGGCTCGGACTGTGGCGCAATGATGCCAATGCCCGTCTGGCGGTCACACGGAATACAGGAATAAGCCTTTCCTCGTCGGACTATTGCTTCTTCCTTGATGCCGACAACCTGATCTACCCGCGCTGTATCGAACGGCACCTGGCCGGGTTGGAAAGCAGGCCGGACGCGGCGGCAGCGTATGGGCTCATCGAGGTCTTCGGTGCGCGATCGAGCATCATAGGAACCGGCGTGTTCGATCGCGCCGCCCTGCGGCATGGCAATTTTATCGATGCCATGGCGATGGTCCGCCGCTCGGTCCTGCTCGAACTGGGCGGCTTCGCGCATATCGAGCATGGCTGGGAAGATTACGATTTCTGGCTACGCTTGTGTGAATCCGGCCAGGTCGCGATCCATCTCCCGGAGATCCTTTCGCGCTATCGCGAACATGCCGCGTCTATGCTGCGCACCAACACCAACCTGCCAAACCACATCGCCCGGCTGCACGCCGAGATGAAGCGGCGGCACCCTTGGCTCGAACTGCACTGAATGCCGCGTTGCCTTACAGGCTCTGGTACAGCGCTATGGCCTCGCCGACGTCTTCGTAGGTCGTGAGGCCTCCGTCCTTGATCAACGCTGCCCGGTTACAGGACTCGCGGATGGTCTCCGTACTATGCGAGGCTAGGATCATCGCTCGGTCCGCGCGCTTCTCGAACAATTCGACGTGGCATTTCCGGCCGAAGTTCTGATCGCCCACCAGAATGATTTCGTCGATGAGGTAGCAATCGAATTCGATCGCCAGCGACAATCCGAAAGCGAGACGGGCACGCATCCCCGAGGAATAGGTTTTCACCGGCATCTTGAGCTGTGAACCCAGCTCCGTGAAGTCCTCGACATATGCTCTCATCTCGTCGAAAGAGCGTCGATAAATTCGGGCGATGAAACGGGTATTGTCATACCCGGTCAGGCTCCCCTGGAAACCGCCGGCAAAGCCTAGCGGCCAAGAAACCGTCATATGCCGGGCGATTTTGCCCGAAGTCGGCATTTCGACCCCGCCGAGCAGCTTAATCAACGTGCTCTTGCCTGCGCCATTGCGGCCCAGCAACGCCAGCTTTTCCCCCGGCTTGATCGTAAGGTTTACATCGCGCAAAACCTGCTTGCGCGCCGAACCGTGTGCATATGCCTTGCACAGATTTTGGCACACGATCATTCGACGACCAACGTCTTACGCACGTGACGGCACAAAAACAGACCGATCATTCCAAGCACCAACGAACAGCCAATCGGGTTCCAGATGTTATAATATGCGGTGATCGTATCGCCCCAGACCCCCTTGCGCATCATTTCCATGCCATTCACGAACGGCGACCATAGAAAATAGCGCCGGACGTTTGGAGGCATCCACGCCGTCATGGAAAACAAACCAGATACCGGGATCATGATATAGGTTGTCACCGGGACGATTTTCTCGAGGACTTCGGACATTTCCGAAAGAGGGGCAATCACCAAGGCCAGAGACAGGGTGAACAGCGCATAGAGCAGCCACCCTCCTACCAGCAACCCGACGTCGGCCGGGACCGGAAATTCACCGAAAGCCATCAGCACCGTGGCGATGAAAACGTAAGCCATCATCCCGCCAGCCAGCTCCACCAGGAAGCGAGCGAAAATCAAGTCGAGGATTTTGACCTGACGGTGATACAGCAGGCTGCTGTTGACACTGAAGATCTGGATGCTGCGTGCCACGCCATGCCGGAATAAAGTAACCGGGATATACCCTGTCACCGCGAAGGCGATCATGCCCATGCCATGCTCGGTCGGGCCATGTAGCACGCGCCACAAGATCGCAACGAGCCCGCCGAATAGTAATGGCTCGACCATGATCCAAAGGAAGCCGATGTTTTCTCGGCCGAACCGGGTAATCAGCTCGCGGATCATCAGCGCGTGAATGACCTGAACTTGAATTTCCCAGCCTTTGCGCAACTTGCGCAACGCAATCGAACTCATGTCAGTCTTCCGGAGCATGTTCAAGAATGCCGACGACAAACATCCAGCCAACGAAGTACAGACAGGCCGCCGCCGCCGCGAAGATGATCGTGTTCAGCAGTCGCTTCGGCAAGAGCGGCGCGTCCGGCATGTTCGGCTCGACCACGCGCTCAAGATAGAATTGTTGCCGCACGGCATCGGCGCGAGCTTGCACCAACGCGGCATTTGCGGCGTTCAGCGCCGAGGTCGCGAATTCCTGTTCGACTAGCAAATTCTCGTACCCGCCAATCTTCGAGGCGATACCGGTGCTGCTTCCGACCAGGCGGCCGTCCTGCGAGGCGATCTGGGCGGACATCGCGGTGATACGGTCGCGCAGCGCCGCGATCGCCGGGTTCCGTGGGGTCGTACGCTCCATCAGATCGAGTTGAGCCGTCAGCGCCGCCCGCTGCGCAATCAGCGAGTTCGAAATTTCGAGCACACCGCCCACCTGCTTGGCGGGATCGATCACTTCCTGAGAATTGCGGTAGCGCCCGACGAGAATCCGGGCATTCTTGACTCGGGCCGTTGCCAGATCGACCTGGCGCTGCGCTTCGCCGATTCCTTTCGCTTGGGCCCGACTGTTGAGGCGGTTGACCAGCTGCTCGCTCAGCTCGAGCAAGCGCGTGTTGATCTTGTAGGCGTCGGCCGGGGAGAAGGCATTGACCCGGATGATCGCCGTTCCCGTATCGGTGTCCTGCCCAACCTCTACCTTGGAACTGTAATATTTGTACAGCTCTTCGAAGGTGCCCCTGCCAAAGGGTCCCGGAAAGCGGGACAGAAAGTCAACGCCGCGCGCAGAAAATTTGTCCCGGATTCGCGTGCTCTTCTCAAGTTCGACCAACGCATCGCGCGAACGGACATAGGCCAGAATCTCGTTCGCCTGCTCTTGTCCGCTCGACAGACCAGTGGTCTGGATCAGGTTGGCGAGGGTGGAGATCTGCCCGCGCTTCTGGTCCGGGCTTTTGATGACGAAACGCGATTCCGAGATGTAGACATCGGTCGCAAAGAAGCCGTTGTAGATCGCGGCGCCAAGAGTGGGCAGGATCACCAGCAAGATGAACCAACGACGGCGACGAACCCAGTCGCGTAAGGCAGACCGCCGGACCGGCTGAGCGACTTCTATCGGGACCATAGTGATAGCGTTCATATATCAATGCCGTGAAACTGCGAGGCGCCTCGCGATAAGGTCCCCTGATGCCCGTTTGCGCTAGGGCAACACGCCCGGCGGTGCAAGGCACGAACGCAAAGTCGATTCCTCAGCCGTTCGCCAATATACCTCGCAGATAGCGCCCGTAATCCGACTTGCCGAGCTGTGCGATGGCCCGCTCCATCTCGGCCTCCCCGATAAACCCTTGTCGGAAGGCGATCTCTTCAGGGCTGGCGATCTTAAAGCCTTGGCGCTTCTCAAGCACGCGTACGAACTCGGCGGCGTCGAGCAGGCTGTCGGGTGTACCCGTGTCGAGCCAGGCATAACCGCGGCCCATGATCTCCACCGACAGTTCGCCGCGCTCCAGATAGATGCGGTTGACGTCGGTGATTTCCAGCTCGCCGCGCGGGGAGGGCTTCAGGTTGGCGGCGATGTCGACCACCTGCGCGTCGTAGAAATAGAGGCCCGTCACCGCCCAGCTCGACTTGGGCGCGAGCGGCTTCTCCTCGATCGAGAGCGCCTTCATCGATGTGTCGAACTCGACCACGCCGTAACGCTCGGGATCGTTGACATGATAGGCGAAGACGCTCGCCCCGGCCTTGCGATCGCGCGCGCTTGCCAGCAGCTCCGGCAGGCCGTGCCCGTGGTAGATATTGTCGCCCAGCACGAGCGCCGAGGGCTCACCGTTCACGAAATCGGCGCCGATGATATAGGCCTGCGCCAGACCATCGGGGCTCGGCTGCTCGGCATATTCAAAGCGCATGCCCCACTGCGAGCCGTCGCCCAGCAGCGCCTGGAAGGCGGGCAGGTCGCGCGGGGTCGAGATGATGAGCACCTCTCGTATCCCCGCCAGCATCAGCGTGGTCAGCGGGTAATAGATCATCGGCTTGTCATAGACCGACATGAGCTGCTTCGAGGTCGCCAGCGTCATGGGATAGAGGCGGGTGCCGCTGCCGCCCGCGAGGATGATACCCTTCATAGTCCTGTCCTAGTTCAGTGTGCGCCGGCGGAGAGGCGGGCGATGACGCTGTCGAGCGAGCCCCGCCATTCGGGCAGCGTGATACCGTAGACGGCCGCGATCCGGCGGCTGTCGAGCCGCGAATTGGCGGGGCGCTTGGCCGGTGTCGGATAGTCGGCGGTGGTGATGCGCCGGACGCTCGCTGTGGGGCCGCTGCGCGCAGCTGAAGCTGCGAAGACGGCTTCGGCGAAATCCGCCCAGCTTGCCTCGCCCATCGCCGTCATGTGGAAGGTGCCGCGCAGCGCGGGGTCCGGATCGGCCGCGAGCCGCTCGGCCACGCACAGTACGCCATCGGCGATGTCGAGCGCGCTGGTCGGGTTGCCGATCTGGTCGGCGACGACGGAGATTTCGTCGCGGTCGCCCGCCAGACGCAGCATCGTCTTCACGAAGTTCGCGCCGAACGGGCTGTAGACCCATGCCACGCGCAGGATCGCGCTGTTGTCAGCATAGGCCGCGCGCACCGCCTCCTCGCCAGCCAGCTTGGAGGCGCCATAGACGCCGGTCGGCCCGGTCGGATCGCTCTCGACATAGGGGCGATCGAGCCGGCCGTCGAAGACATAGTCCGTCGAGACATGGACGAGCGGCACGCCGAACGTCCGCGCCGCCTCTGCCACCAGCCCAGCACCCCGGCCGTTGACCGCATGGGCCAGCTCGGGCTCGTTCTCAGCCTTGTCGACGGCGGTGTAGGCTGCGGCCGAGACGATCGCGTCGGGCCGCGCCGCCTCGAGCGCGGAAAACACCGAGGCTGGGTCGGCTAGGTCCAGCTCGGGCCGACCGACTGCGATCACCTCATGACCGGCCGCCGCGCCCCGCTCGATCAGGCTGGTAACGACCTGGCCCTGACGCCCGGTGACGGCGATCCTCATACGGTCGCCTTGGCCGGGGTGGAGAGGCCGAGCCGCTCGCCGTCATAGCGGTTGCTAAGCGGCTGCCACCACCAGCCATTGTCGAGATACCAGCGCACCGTCTTTTCGATGCCCGTGTCAAAGGTCTCCTGCGCGCGCCAGCCCAGTTCGGTCTCGAGCTTGGTGGCATCGATCGCGTAGCGCGCGTCATGGCCGGGTCGGTCGGTGACGAACTCAATCAGCTGTTCGCGCGGCGCCTCGGCGGGGACCAGCTCGTCGAGCACGGCGCAGATGCGGCGCACGACGTCGATGTTCCGCCGCTCGTTGCGCCCGCCGACATTATAGGTCTCGCCCGGACGGCCGCGTTCCGCGATCAGATCGAGCGCGCGGGCATGGTCGTCGACATAGAGCCAGTCGCGGACATTCTCGCCCTTGCCATAGACGGGCAGGGAGCGGCCAGTGAGCGCGTTCAGGATAGTGAGCGGGATCAACTTCTCGGGGAAGTGATAAGGGCCGTAATTGTTTGAGCAGTTCGATACGACCACGGGCAGCCCATAGGTCCGCTCCCACGCTTTGGCGAGATGATCGGATGCCGCCTTGGATGCCGAATAGGGCGAGCTCGGATCATAGGGCGTGGTCTCCTCGAACAGCCCTTCGTCCCCAAGCGAGCCGTAGACCTCGTCGGTCGAGACATGGAGGAAGCGGAACGCCGCCTTGGCCGTCGCGTCGAGGGTGTTCCAATAGCCGCGCGCCGCTTCAAGGAGCGTGAAGGTGCCGACGATGTTGGTCTGAATGAAGTCAGCCGCTCCGGTGATCGAACGGTCGACATGGCTTTCGGCTGCCAGATGCATGATGCGGTGGGGGCGAAACTCGGCGACGGCCGCGTCCATGGCGGCGCGGTCGCAGATGTTCGCTTTCAGGAAACGATGGTTCGGCTTGCCCTCGACCGCACGAAGCGACGCCTCGCAGCCGGCATAGGTGAGGGCGTCAATGGTCAGCACCTCGTAGCCCTTGTCGAGCACGAGATGGCGGACAAGAGCCGAGCCAATGAAGCCGGCGCCGCCGGTGACAATCACGCGCATGGAATTATTCGCTCCAGGAGAAATAGGCGGGAAGCTCGCCGAGGCGCGGCTGTACGCGATCCTTGGCCGAGAGGGTGTCGGGATCGGCGACGTCGGGCCATTGAATGCCGATCACGGGGTCGTCCCAGGCGAGGCCCTTGTCGCAAGCCGCGTTGTAATAGCCCGTGACCTTGTAGGAAATTACCGTATTCGGTTCGAGCGTGCAGAAGCCGTGCGCGAAGCCCGGCGGGACCCAGAATTGTTTGCCGTTCGCAGGCGTCAGCGTCTCGCCGACCCATTGGCCATAGGTGGGCGAACCGGCGCGGATATCCACCACGACATCGAACAATGCGCCCGCCGTGCAGCGCACCAGTTTGCCCTGCGCGTGCGGCTCGGACTGGAAATGCAGGCCGCGGATCGTGCCGGCTTTGGCGGAGAGGGACTCATTATCCTGCACGAAGACGAAATCGCCGACATGTTGGGCGAAGAAATCCGCGCGGAACGTCTCGGCGAAATAGCCCCGCTCGTCCCCAATTTGGCGCGGAATTATGAGTTTGATGCCAGGTATCGAAAAGGATTGGATTTCCATACTTCGCCTTTGGAATATGCCGAAGAAAAGCTCAATGCCATTCTAAGGGTTGTGGGGATTTAGGCGGCGTGGACAAATTCCAAGCATGAACGAAGAGCGGGCATCGGAAGGCTCCGCATAGAGCCGCCGCCCGACAGTCTGCGGGATGAGCAGAAATGCGGTGCCTCCAGTCATTGCCCGCCAGTCTTTGTATACCCAAGCAATGATCAGCCCAAGGATTGCAGCAACAGCACACATCCCCGCGATCAGAATCAGGCGCTGCCTTGCTTTCCAGTCCCACCACATCATGGCGATGATATCGCATTCCAATAGGATGGCCGCAACGCTTTCTAACCCGTGCGGCATTTCATTGATCGGCGCCATGCGGAAGGGTTGATTCAAGGCTGACTTTTGGAGGAAGGCTTGAGCCGGGGCGATCTCACCGAAATCGTCAACGGGATACTTTGGCGGCTCCGATGCGGCGTTCCCTGGCGCGACGTCCCGCCCAAATATGGTAGTTGGAAGGCAATCTATCGTCGCTTCTGCCGATGGAGCAAGGCCGGCCGCGCTCTATAAGCAGCGAGACCGCTATCGAACGCATGCTCGGCCATCTCAAGATCAACCGCGCAATCACAACCCGCTATTGTCGTTCTCGAAATCAGCCTCTAAGGCTCCTGACCTCATCATAGTGCAAGGTCTTCCGAGTTTTCCCACCCCATGCAGGTAAAAAATTTCGCAAGCCTTCTGGCATCCGCAAGCCTGTTGGCTGGTTGCGCCTCGCTTCCCACAAGCGGCCCCACCGGTAGCCAGGTTCAGAAATCGATCTCGGAACCTGAAGCTCAGGCGCAGTTGCCAATTCGGCTTGCCGAGGTGCGGACTACGGCTGATCTGCCGCCGCCTCCCCTTGCCGCAGCTTCAGCCACTTTGACCGAACTTGCGCCGCCGCCCACCGACCTGATCGGCCCCGGCGATATACTCGACATCACCATCTATGAGGCAGGTGTCACGCTGTTCGCGCCAGGTGGCGCGAGCGTGAGTGGCGGGGATAAATCCACTATTGTCGCAAGCCCCGGCGTGCAGGCGCAAAAGCTCCCGCTATCCCGCGTCAGCGATAATGGCGATATCGTCATTCCCTACGCCGGAAAACTGCATGTCCTCGGCCGTACTGTTGACGAAGTGGAAAAGCAGATCCGCTCTTCGCTGCGCGGCCTTTCGCAAAATCCGCAAGTGATCGTGACGCAGGCCCAGGTCATAACCAACTCCGTGATCGTGAGTGGCGAAGTGGCCCGGCCCGGCCGGCTCGTTCTCCAGACGAACCGCGAAACGCTTTCAGACGTGGTTGCGCTTGCTGGCGGTTATCGCGGCACCGCGCGCGACCTGATGCTACGGGTCAATCGCCGGGGCGAGAATGTCGACATTTACCTGAACGATCTCAACGACAATCCTTCCCTCGACGTTCGCGCCTATCCCGGCGACCGCCTCATGCTTATCAACAATCCACGTACATTCTCCGTGCTCGGCGCGCCGGGCCGCGTGGAGCAAATTCCTTTCAGCCGATCGCGGGTATCGCTGGTCGAAGCAGTCGCGCAATCGGGCGGTGCGTCCGCCAGTGCAGGCGATGCGGCGGCAATCTTCGTCTTCCGCTATATGAAGGATGAAAATGGGGCGAACGTTCCGGTCGTCTATCACGTCAACATGATGGAAACCGGAGCTTATTTTCTCGCCCAGAACTTTGCGATGCAGGACAAGGACGTCCTCTACTTCGCCAATGCCAAGGCCAATCAGGCGGCCAAAATGACGCAGCTGATCAGCCAGATGTTCTCCCCGCTTACCACGGCCCTCGCTGCAGTGCAGACCGTGCAGAACGCGGGGAATTGATGCCGCGCAACGTTCCGATCTGATCGCGCGCAGTTGAAGCGCCTGATCGTTGGTCGTGGATGTCACCTATGTTGGCGCCTTGGTCAAGCGGCTGCAGCTGCGGGTCGACGCATGGATTCACCCTCGAGTTCGAGCCGGTGTGCGTTGTGCACGAGGCGGTCCAGGATGGCGTCGGCGTAGGTCGGATCGTTTATGGTCTGATGCCAGCGGGCCATGGGAAGCTGGCTGGTGACGAGCGTGGAACGCTGACCGTAACGGTCCTCGAGGATTTCGAGGAGATGATGACGGGCGTTGCCGTCGAGTGGTTGAAGACCCCAGTCGTCTAGTATCAGCAACTCGACCTTGGCGAGGCTGTAAGCGCCAGGCACACCCCGCCAATGCCAGATACAACAGCGCGTTGGCCACCTCGCGCATGTCCTTGCTATGGCGGCGACCGCCCGTCCTTGTCAGGGAATGAAAGGAAAGTCGCCATCAACGGCCATTCGCTGTCCGTCATGTCGCTTGGATACCGCAATCCTTTGCGGCTATACGCTAGATGTGCTGCTCAACCATCTTGGAACGTCGTGATGCAACGTCGCTTGCCGCGTGGATGAAAAGCCAGCCATCCTCGGTAGCAGCCTAATCATCTGGTAATCAGGAGCTGCACGCCGCGCTGCAGTCGTCAGATATGTAAAATTGGGGTTAAAGAGGATGATCCTCGACGGCTGATGGGAAACGAGCAAAGCCTTAAATTGCGAGATTGGGTAATTATCGTACCGCTGTAGCCACCGCGTTGGCGCCCAATGGCACAGCTATAACCATCCTGTTCAACACAATGAAAACAGCTGGGCTCTTCGCCGGCTTCGCGGGACTTGGACCTATGCAGTTCCAGAAATATCTCCTCATCTTTCTCGCGCTGATCGCTTCGCCAGCTCGTGCCCAATCTTCGAATGCGAACCTACCAGCAGCATCAAGTGCGAGCGACATGTCGGTGGTGTGCGTGAAAGCAGGGACGACCGGCACTTCGCAACTCTGCGGGCTCGGCCAGGTCGTTCAAGCCGCAACGTTTCCGGTCTATAACGTCAAGAATTATGGCATTGGCGTTGGCACTGGCAACGCGACGATAGACACCAACGCAGCAAAGGCGGCGGCTTTGGCAATGTCGGCCACGGGCGGCACTCTCTATTTCCCCGGCCAAGCGCAGCCCTACCTGATTAATCCCGGTCAAGTCGTCATTTCCGTCGCGAGCAACGCCGCGCCCACCCCGCGCTTCTCTATTGCTGGCGATGGCCCCTGGACTTCGCAAATCCAATGCCAGCAGATCGTTGGCAAGTGCATATCCTTTGTGGGCACGACCGCATCCAGCGGCCATGAGAGCTATTTGCAGGTTTCAGATATTGGACTGTTCTCGACCAACCAGCTCTCGGGCTTGGTTGGACTTGACATTAACTCGGCGGCCTATCCGCGCATTCAGCGCGTGAATGCCTCTGGTTTCGATACCGGCGTTAATCTCACTGATGTCGAGATCGGCGCAATCGAAAGTAGCTGGTTCCGTTATAATAACGGGGGACTTCGCTGCTCGGTCGGCACTGTGACGGGGTGCAACAATCTAAAAATCGACAGCAGCGCCATCAGCAACAATCTCCTTTACGGAGGCTATGTAAATTCCGCTTATTCGGTTGTTCTGCTCAATGATGATATTTCATACAACGGGTCGGGCACGGGCATTTCTGAATCGTGGGGCTTCAAACTCACAGGATTGGGGGGGCTAAATGGAGCCGGGCTCATGTCGATCTCTACCACCTATGAGGGAAACAGTGGCTTAGCGGACGTGTGGATCAATTCCACCTCTTCACCGAGCGGCGCTTCTTACGTCTTTCTAGGTGGTAACTTCCTGCGCCTGAACAGCGCCAAATACACACCGACGAACATTTATATGGATGGATCGGCGCCAGCCAAGGTTTCCATGCTCGCCGTGTCGTTCACCCACACTGGAAGCTATACGCCGTCATCAAAGACGCCTTATTGGACTAATATCAATGGTAATGGCGCCTTCTATGCGGTTGGGGATTTGAATAATTTCAGCAGCACGATCGAAACCCCTTCCAGTTATCTGACGGAGTCTACGACTATTTCGAATTTCATCGTTTCCCTCGGCAACATCCAGTCGGCATCGGGTTACAGCACAGGCGCGAACGTTGGTGCGAACTGCCCCAGCGGCATCAATGCTAGTACTGTCATAGTGTCAGGCGGCATCGTCACCCACTGTTGAAATTGCAGATCTCTCTGCGATCATGGCCGCCAGAGTTTTGATCTGTGCCCTGCTGACCAAAGGATGCCCATAATGGGGCGGCAACGTAGAATGCCATTGGGTCAGCCGGCCAACCAAATGTAGCCCCATAGCGCTCCCCCCATGCCTGCCGCGACATGGGCGGCATGGCCGATGCAACTCACCTCCTCGCTCGTTATCCGCGATCGCGATCGCATTGCGCGATTTCGCAACATCGATTCCGCTGAAAACGTCTGTATGGTTCTCCACGGCTCGTCCTCCTGCGTTGAGGATCGGCTCGGACGGTCCGAGCAACCCTCGGAACCACAGTGTAGGCGAGCCATCCTCCATGCCGAGCGAGGACATACGGTCTAACGGCTATACTCTGCCCGAGCGATGCCATTCCATGCCATCGCTCACTCCATCTCTCGCAGGACGGCGTGAATTATAAAATTCTTGAATTACTCAACAACTTTTGCATCGGAATTTCATGGAAAATCTATTGACTTCATACCGCTTTTGAAGCTGTCTCGCGCCATGATCAGCAACACATCCTCGCTCGTCCGTATGATGGCTTCTGCAAAAGCCTATGATACACTTTATGAACAATACTTGCGGCGGGGAGTGGATTTTGCACTAGACCCCAACGATACAGAAAACAACTTCGATGCCCATTGGAAGTTGACGCACTACATGGAAACCGGCGCCGATGCTTTGCGTCTCTGCGTCGGAGCACTCATTTCAAATATGCGCCCAGTTCCCAAGGTCGTGGTTGACCTGCCCTCTGGTTCGGGACGTGTTACTCGGCACTTCAAATCTTTCTTCCCGGATGCTCGCATTATTGCGAGTGATCTTTACGAAGAACGTTGGGGATTTTGCGCCAACGCCTTCGGCGTGGAAGGCGTCCAGTCTGCGGAAAACTTCGACGATCTCACGTTCGACGCACCGATCGACCTGCTGTTCTCCGGCTCGCTGCTGACCCATCTACCGGAGCCGATCTTCCGTTCGTTTTTCCGTTTCCTTTCGCGGTCCTTGTCGGACACCGGAATTGCCGTAGTGACGACCCAGGGTCGCCATGCGGAGTGGGTCCAGCATAACCATTACCAATACATCGAGCCAGAGCGCTTCGAGATGGCCGAGAAGGCCATGCTCTCAACCGGTTTCGGCTATGTCGATTACAATGCCCACTGGATGGATACCGTTTGGGTCAATCAGGAAAACTACGGCGTTGCGCTTGCCCGTCCGTGGTTCACGATGAAGACTCTCGAGGAGGATTATGGCCTCCGTATTCTGGGTTATGTTGAGCGTGGGTTCGACAATTCCCAAGACGCCGTCATCGTTGGCAAGCCGGGCGTCAACGACTGAGGTCCATCGGCTGCTGCTTCCTAGCAAATTGTCGGCCATATCGGGCTTTCAATTGCTGGGCGACATCCAGCGTACCGACCGGGGTGACGATGCCAACTAATCCAGGGCATCGCCAATCCCGGTCGGAAGTCGCGTAAAAGCCGGCTTCGGCACGGCAGGCGCCGTGACCGCCCTCGCAGTGCTACTTTGGGCAGCGCTACTTTGGCTCGGCTGTCGACTTTCGCGTAGGGAAACCCATGCGATCGGCCAGCATCCGCATCATGCGCCGCAGCCCTCCCCTACCCTGTCCTACCGTGCGCAGCAGCATACCGAAATCGTGCCGGATAGACCCTCGCTCATCCAAAGAAAGGTAGACACTCCAGTAGTCATCCAGACCGATCGCCTTGGGTATATTCCAGACGCCGTGATAACCGAAGGTTGCTGTCGGATCGCCTGCCCGCTCGGCCGCGAAAAGGTCGGCCAACTCCCGTGGTGCGAAACGCATGCCATGACTTTCCAACCATACCCTGTTGGCCCGACCAATGGCTACATCTTCAGGGTGGAAAGGCGTGAAAGCGGGATTTCGGCACAGTTCCATCAACCGTCGGCTACGCAGCGAAAAGCCGCCGTTGCCGACATCGTGCCCGTCGTGGAACTGCGGCCAACTCGCACCGATATAGTCATACTCAAGAAAATCTGGCCGCCAGCGTTCCGCGTCCACCACATGCCCATCCCATTGCGCGACAAGGCAATGCGAGGTGTCCACAAAATCAACCAATCCCGTCAAAATGAAATCGGAATAAGCAGCGGAAGAAGTGAGCCGTTCGATAGGTACGACCTCGATCCCGGGATGGTCCGGGATTACCGCAGCGTCAGTCAACAGTTTGCAGGCGCCGAAATCGACCTGTTCCAGCGACGCCTCCAGCGCGCGCAAGGTCGCCTCAACGTTAACCGAAGTTACCGCGCAGAGAGACACTTGCGGAAGTTCGAGGCGGCTTTTCCGGGTCATTGCATCACATTTTGAGTCGCACCACAAAGTGCTCGCTGAAACGGTTGAGTTGAGGATGGTGGTACGGATCGATTTCCTCATCCAGTCCCTCCCCCGTTTGCCACGCGGCCTTGAGCGCCGCCAATTCCCCGGCGAAGCGAGCTGCTCCAACCGGATCCCGGTCTAACCCGCGCGATACCGATTCATGATGGATCAGCGTTGCACGCGGTTCGTAAAGCGACTGCCAACCTCGCGCATTGAGCCGCATGCACAAGTCCACGTCGTTGAAAGCAACTGCGAAGCGCCGCTCGTCGAGTCCGCCGACGGCCTCGAAGCTCTCTCGCCTGACGACAAGACAGGCAGCCGTCACCGCTGAAACGAACTGCGGCAATGCGTGGCGGCGGAAATAGCCCTCATCGCCGGGACGTAACAGCCGGTGCGCATGAACAGGCCCACCACAGATGCCCATTACCACGCCGGCATGCTGGATGCGCCCGTCCGGGTAAAGCAGCTGCGCCCCCACCGCGCCGACTTCGGGACGCAGCGCCTGCTGCGCCATTATTGCCAGCCAATCGGGTGCGAGAACCTCGATGTCGTTGTTGAGCAAGCAGAGCAATTCGCCGGTCGCGACCTCTGCGGCGCGATTGTTGAGCGTCGAAAAGTTGAACGGCCCCGGAGCGCGCAACACCCGATAGCGGGCAGGATCGAGGTTCGCGAGATAGTCCAGCGTTGCGGGATCATCGCTGCCATTGTCGACCACGATCACTTCAATGTCCGGATAATCGGTGCGCCCCAGCCCCTCCAGGCAAGTCCGCAGCAAATCGAGCCGGTTCCGGGTCGGCACGATGACGCTGACTTTGGGCAGCGCGACCTGTTCCGTTTGAAGCACTGCCGGGATGCGTGGTGCCGGGCGCGAACGACGGTGGTGCAGCACATGCGGAAGGCGCATCGGAGCCCCCTTCCCTGCCCTTTCTTCCGCTGCCGTCGCCACAAGCTCCGCAGCCCAGTCCGTACCGGACAGCCCGGTAAGGTCATCCCGTTCGGCCAGGACGATGCAGGCCCCAGTCAAGTAATCGAAATGGCGGAACAGTTCGGCATTCCACGCGGGCTTGAAGTGCGGCGTGGTCCGCCGTCTCCCAGTGCCGAGAATATCGTCGTCGGCATAGACGATAGATCCGTGCGCTCGAACGGCGGCCGCTTGGTAGGCTGCCACAGCCCCCGGCGCCAGAACATCCCCCGCCATTAAGGGCATCAGCCAGGGAGCAGCATTCCAGTCTATCTGCGCAGCCGCCGCAGCAAGGTCAGGAACTTGCGGGGTTCCAAGCGGCAAGACGGTCACGCCCTGCCCGCAAAGGCTGTCTATGGTATCGGCCTGTCCCGGTCCGGCGTCGATCAATGCGACGATGGCCGGCCCCTTCCCTGCGTCCGAGATTTCAGGCGTTGGCTCGCTTAGCAGCCAAAGGCGGTAGGCGCGCGGTGATGCGGCAAGCAGAGGCGCGAACTGCGCACGGGCTCGCACTTTCTTGCCCAACACGCGCCACCACAGGACGGTCAGGCAGGCGCGTGGTGCCAGGCGCGCAGCGTCGAAATGCACCGCGAGGGTCAGCCACGCGCTGCCGCTTGCACGCTTTCCCCTCGCCGCATCTGTCCAGTTCGCTTGCATCCTGGTCCGCGATAGCCGTTTGCAGAGGTACAACAAGGGAAAACCGGAAGTCATCCGAAGGCTTACCCATAGATACCTTATTGGTACCATAATTGACTAAGTAGCTACCAGATAGCTATCACATATCTCGAAGGGAGCCCATTATGCCAACCATCGTCTTCGTCAGTCCCAAGGGCGGTGTGGGAAAGACCACCGCTGCGCTTCTGCTTACCTCGGAACTGGCGCGCGCGGCGCCGGTAACGGTGGTCGATGCCGACCCCAACCATCCGATCGCAGCCTGGGCCAAAGGCGCTTCGCTTCCTGACAATCTTTCCGTCCTCGCGGACGTCGATGAGGACACCATTCTCGACCGGATCGAGGATGCGGCCGCAAAGACGCCTTTCGTCGTCGTCGATCTTGAGGGCACGGCCGCCAAGATCGTCCTGCTGGCCGTCAGCCAGGCGGATCTCGTTGTAATTCCAATGCAGGGCTCGCAGCTCGATGCAGAGCAGGCGAGCCGGGCCGTGCGCGTGCTCAAGCAGCATGAGAAGATGACGGGCAGGGCGGTGCCCTTCGGCGTGCTGCTTACCCGCACGAGTCCGATCATCCGCACTCGCACCATGAGCCATATCCAGGGCGGTCTGCTCGATGCCGGCGTGCCCGTGTTCGATGTGCAGCTCAATGAGCGCGAAGCGTTCCGGGCCATGTTCTCGTTTCAGCAGACGCTGGAAAACCTCGATGCGCGCGAGGTGTCCAATCTCGACAAAGCTCAGGCCAATGCGGAACAGTTCGCCGCCGAAGTGATCGAGCGACTGCGTGAGAGCCGCAAGGCTTCGGCTGATCAGGCGGAGGTGGCGTGATGAGCAGGGCTAATCCCTTCGGCGATCTCGACGACTTCGCACCGCAACCCACCCCGAAGCCAGTCCCTGCCGCTGCGATCGAAGAAATCGCCGAAGCCAGCGGTTTTCCAAGCCGTAAGGCACGGACGGAGAAGGGCGAGGCCGAGAAGACGGCCGCCGATCCGGCTGCGCCTGGCGAGAGCCCCGCGCGGGCGCGTGCGCCGCGCCGGCGCACGACCGGCAGGAACCGGCAGATCAACATCAAGGCGACCGAGGAAACGATCGACGCGCTCTACCGCGTGGCCGACGATCTCGATTTGCCGCTCGGCGCGGTTCTGGAGCGAGCGCTGGAAGCGCTGGAAGAGAAAACCCGGCGGGATGCGACGAAGTAAATAATGGTATCCAGTAGCTACTACGATAGCTACTGGATAATAGCTTGTCACCTCACTTTACCTGTCATCGAACTGGCGCTGCTGGGATCGGACCCGTTCGACAGCGAAGCAGATCGAGCAACCTTTCTCGCGAAGCCTGCGGAACGGTCGAAAAGGCCCGGCTGCGCTGGGTTGAATGGCGACGATATTCGCCCATGCCGATCCATTGCCTTTCCCTATGAATTCTGACGACCATGTGGCGTATACTTAGCCTTGGGTCATGCTCAACGGAGCCTGCGTATCCAAAAATAGATAGCTACCAGATACCATGATGGTATCGCCGCCGTTGGCTGCGAATGACGCAAGACCCGTTCGGCAAACGGACGAAGCGGCCTGCTCCCCTTGGGAGCACTCGCGTAGCGTAGCGGAGCGTTCATCTTTTCCGATGGAAGTGAGGTTTCGGTTGTTGTCTGTCCTTTCGTATGGATTTTGCCGTCAGGCAGAACGTGTTGGCCGTCTAGGCCAACTCACTATCATATTAAGATAAGAGGAATCAGGTAGAGGTTGCGTATCTGTTTGAGACTCACGCTCCTGCCTGTCGAGTGCGGCGCCGAGACGGGCAAGAACCTTGCCAAGCTGGCCGCTTGCAGTGGCTTCCGCCAGTTCACGGCAGGACAGTGAGGCAAGCATGTGCTGCATCTCCTCTACGCGGTCGGCCTCACGCTGGAGAACGTCATCCGGAACCGGGGCTGGACGCATCCAGCGGGGCAGATAGTCGGCAACGATCTTGGGCAGGAAGGCGCGGTAGGCGTTCGAGGTCTGCTCGTAGCGCGGGCCGGGGCCTTCGGCGTCTTCGATCCGCTTGAAGCGGCGCTGGCGGACCAGGAAGCCGATCGCCTCCAGAATACGCAGCGAGCGGGCGACGGTGGCGCGGCCGAGGCTCGTTGCCTTGGCGAGGTGCTCGTAGCTGGGGAACACCTTGCCACGGTTGAGCCGCGAGAGGGTCAGGATTTCCTCGAAGACGCGCACGCTGGCGCTGGTCAGCGTGGTCAGCAGACGTTCGGTCGGATTGAGGGCACGGCCGTCGCGGCGGGCTTCGCTGCGCAACTGGCGGCCGGCGTCGAGAATGCGGCGGGCGGCGCGCAGCAGGCGGTCGGTCTCGCCCTTGGCCGGTGCCGTGAAGAAGCTGTGTTCGAAAGTGCCGGCCTCGACACTGTCGCGCAGCACAGGCGCGCCGGTGCGGTGCGGGGCACCCGATTTCGATCGGCGCTTCAATTTCTGGCCACTATTCGAGTTGCCGACATGCGTCAGCGCGCAAGCCAGCGCTTCGCTCAAGGCAAAGGTTCCCATTCGTCCCTCCGTACGAAGGGCCGTCACCAGGCAAAAAGAGGGCGTGGCGCGAAACGCGCATCCTTGAAACGGGGTTCGATATGGAGTAGGGAAAGCAGGTTCTTACGCTGTTTCGACGTTTGCCGACGTCGTTTCACTACTTCATTAGGATGCCCGGCCTTCGTGCCGGGCTTTCTTTTATGTGGTCACAGCCACTCCTTCATTTTTCCAAAATTTCGGTCCGCCAAGCGGCGGGCGCGCGATTCTTGCAGCAATTTCCATGACGCGAAAAGGCACTACCGTTCGTGCTATCGAGTAGGAAAATGCAAAATCGTTCGTGCTTTCGCGTAGGAATTGCCGCCGGGATTCGTGCTATCGCGTAGGAAATCGGCTCGACCATTCGTGCTTTCGAGTAGCAATTGCCTCGAAAGCCGAATCAGCGAGCCCCTCCATCTCATTCCGGCAGCAAGCCCTTACCTTCGAAGCGGGCAATGGCGTGACGCACGACCTTCGCGATCGCCTCTTCCGAGAAGAAGCCGCCAGGGATCAGGCAGCGCTCCACCAGGACGCGGCGGAAAGCAGCGAACGTCTCTTCATCGGGCGCGACCGGGTTCTGCCAGAAGGCATCGAGGCCGTCCTGATTGGTGATGTCCGGAATGTCGTAGACCGCGTGGCCCAGCGCCACCACCGGCACCCCCATGGCTAGACCCAGTGTGCCGCTGGTGCTGTTGACCGTGACCATGCCCCGCGCGCGCTGGGCGACGGGGACGATGTCGCCCCAGGGCAGGTAGTCGACCCGGTCGGCAACGCCGAAGCGCGCGGCCATGTCGGCGGTTTCCTGCTGCCAATCGCGCACACCGTTATCGAGCGGGTGCTCCTTGACCACCAAGCGCGTGTCCGCCGGCGCATGTTTGGCGAAAGACTTAATGATTTTCTGCAAGGCCGGGCCGATCCCGGTGAAGGGCGAATGCAAGCGGATCTGCGCATCGGAATCGAGCTGCAGCGGGAACAGGAAGTAGGGTGCGCCCGATGCCTCGAGTTCGGCCAGCAACTGCCCGCTGTAAGCCTCGCGCTCCTTGCGGCGGCGCAGCTTGCGGAACCAGCCCACGCCCTCGACAGCCGGGTGCCAGGGGCGATGGTTGTTCCAGTGCGGATAGTGCCAGCGCGTCAGCACGTCGGTGGCATTGTAAAGCAGCCCTTCGGTCGCGCGGCGGCGGAACGAGGCAGGGACTTGCGCATGCGGCGGCACCGGGGGCAGAGCGGCCGCCGTCTCGCGGTACCATACCGGATCGCGCGGCAGCGAGGAGTGCCCGTTGACGCCGCCAAGTTCCAGCGTGACCCAGTCCGGGCGGATATAGCCTTCCTCGAAGACATGGACCGGGATGCCGAGCCGGCGGCAGACCTCGATGGCGGGCCGGTGGTAGTCACGGCAATCGCCGAAGAGCGTCACGTCGGTGATGCCGCGCTGGCAGACCAGCTCCTCGAACGCCTGCGGCCAGTCCTCCAGCGATCCGCGATAGTCGATGCCGTTGGGGAGGCGCCAGAACAGCCGGTCGCCGCCGTTGAAGTTGACCTTGTGCACCGTGTGCCCGGCTTCCATCAGCCCCTGGCCGAGACGGCGGAACAGCGGCCCCATCAGGCCCTGCAGCATCATTACGGTGCGTTTTCCGGTTCCGGCAGGAAGGTCAGGCATTCTCAGAAAAACGCTCCACTCAGACACTTTCCGGAACAGACGCAGAGCGCTCCGGTATCGCACCGACACGAAATGACAGGTCTTGGATCCAAGCCGTTAGTCCGCCGCGCGAAAAGCGGCAAGTCCGGCTCCGACCTCCTCCGTCACATCCGTCAGACGTAGACGCGGGATGACAGCCTTGGAGCCGCCCGCTATGAGCGCGGTTCCGCCCGCTGCAACACGCTCGAACGGGGCAGGTGCAAGGTCTGGATAGCGCGGCAGGACAGTGACGATCGACGGACTGACATTCGCGACCCTGCTGCTCGGTGCGCTTCTGCTCGACGGCCTGGTGCGCCCGCGAAACGCCAACTTTCCAATGCCTTTGCCGCGTAGCATGGCCGGATCATGGCTGCTGGCGTGGATGATGGCGGTGCTGTTCGGTCTGTTCCTGGCCGCTTGCGGCAATCTGGCAGTATCCGCAGGGCTTGCCCTTGGCATCCTTGCGTTGCTGGCAGTGGCCTCGAACGCCAAGCATGCCATGCTCGGCGAGCCGCTGCTCTTTTCGGACCTCGCACTCATCGGGGCGATATTTCGCCATCCACAGTTTTATCTTTCCGCTGTCGCGATCTGGCAGCGGATAGTCGCCGGACTGGTGGCGGCTGTTCTTTTCGCGCTGCTGGCCTGGCTCTTCGTGCCGGCCCTACACGTGCACCTGATCGGGCTCGGCATCCTGGCCCTGAGCCTTGCGGTTCTGGCGCTTTCCGTAAGGTCCGCGCCGATCCGTCGCCTGGCCTGCGTGCCCGATGCTCATGCTGATGTCCTGCGCCACGGGCTGCTGCCGGTGCTGCTGCTCTACTGGCTGCGCTGGCGCGAAAGCCGCGATCCAGCGCCTTGCGCCGACAAGACGCGAACGTCTCCCGCCGACGCCCCCGAACTGGTTGTGGTCATCCAGTGCGAGAGCTTTGCCGATCCGGCCGAACTCTTCGCCGATCCCGCGCTGGCGCTGCCGGGTCTGACGGCCGCGCGGGCAGGGGCCTGCCAATGGGGCCGGCTCATGGTCAGCGGCTTCGGCGCCTATACGATGCGCACCGAATATGGCGTGCTGTTCGGTCTGGACGAAGAGGGGCTGGGCTTCCGCCGCTACGACCCGTTCCTCACCGCGCTGGGCGAGAGCTCCTATGCCCTGCCGGCGCGCCTGAAGGCGGAAGGCGGGAACTGGCGCAGCCTGTTCGTCCACCCGCATGACATGCGCTTCTATGGCCGTGACCGGATCATGCCGGCGGCCGGGTTCGCCGAACTGGTGGGCGAGGACCGCTTTGCCCCTCCAGCCCCTCACGAGGGGCGCTACGTGACCGACGCAGCGATGGCGGACGAGATCGTCTCACTCGCAGCCAACGCCGCGGAGCCGAGCCTGATCTATGCCGTCACGATCGAGAACCACGGCCCCTGGGCGCCGGACGGACACGCTGACGGCGATCTGAAGCAGAGCTACATACGCCTTGTGCGCAATAGCGATACGATGCTGACCACGCTTATCGAGCGGCTCGGTGCGCTTGGCCGGCCGGCCTTGCTGATGTTCTTCGGCGACCACCGCCCCAGCATTCCGGGCGCGACCGCGCCGGGTGGAGACCGCCACACGCCTTATGTATCGGTGCGTTTGGACAAGGCCGGACAGATCGTTCCAGGCGAGAACCGTCAGGTGGACCTGACCCCGGCGGGACTGCATCACGCCGTTCTGTCAGCCGTGCTGGGCGAACCTCGCGTTCTTTAAGAGGCCGTTTCACGCTGCAAGCAGCGGTTCGATGTCCTTGATGTCCTCAGCCTCGCTGGAAAGCAGGTCGTAGTGGGCCTGAAGGTTCATCCAGAACTCCGGCGTCGTGTTGAGGGCGCGGGCAAGACGCTTCGCTGTATCGACCGTCATCGAGGTTTCCTCGGCGCACAGGCGTTCGATCCGGGTACGCGGCACATGGATGTGCCTGGCGAGCTTACCCGCGCTCATCCCCAAGGCATCCAGGAACTCGTGCTTGAGGATTTCGCCGGGATGGACCGGCACTTGCAGCATGGTCATGGCAAATTCCCTTCAGTGATAGTCAACGATTTCGACCGCTTCTGGCCCTTGGTCCGTCTAGGCGAAACAAATCCGCCATTGACCGTTGATGCGGATCGAGTGCTGTCCTTCTCGGTCGCCCGACAGCGCCTCCAGCATGTTGCCGGGGGGCGAGCGCAAATCCTCCAACACGGCAGCCGCTTCCAGCATGGCGACTTTGCGGACGGCTGCCCGGAACAGATCGGCAGGGAAGCCTTTGCCCGGCTTGCCTGCCAGCACCTGGTCGATCAGCTTGCCCCTGGTGTTCCGGATCATGCTCACGGATGTATCATGACATGATTTTTTAAGCTCGAGTAAATAGTTTTCCAACAGTGGCAGATCGGCAACTAGCCGCCATCGTGCCAAGGCCAGCGCTGCTGCGCCTGCGCAGTGCAACGAACCTATGCTGTCAACATCTCACCTTTTAAGGGTACTAATGGCTTGACAGTCCTTGGCGCCTACTGTTCGAGATTGAGGCAATGCCATCGTTAGAACCTAGTCCGCAACGTATCCGCTTGTTCAAGAGCGAGAAGCTCGAACGGTTTACGTTGATCTCGCCCCGCGCTTTCGCGGTGGCTTGGGCTGTGCTCCTGCCCGCTATCGCTTGGGCCGGGTGGGGCACGGTCGGTCCTCTGGCGGGATTGTCGCTGGTTATGGCCGGTCTGCTGGTGTGGTCGCTCTTCGAATATGTCATGCACCGCTACCTGTTCCATTGGGAAACCGAAGTGCCCGTATTTCAGGCCTTTGTGTTCCTGATGCACGGCAACCACCACGATGCCCCGAACGATCCCCTGCGCAGCCTCATGCCGCTGTCCGCCAGCGTGCCGATCGCGGCCATGGTCTGGGGCATCTTCGCGCTGGTGTTCGGCATGCCCGGAACCTGGCTGTTCCTGGGCTTCATGATCGGTTACGTGATCTACGACGTGGTCCACTACGCCGCGCATCAATGGCCGATGCAGGGCAAGCTGGCCCAGGCGATCAAGCGCCACCACATGCGCCATCATTACGTCGATGAAGGCGGCAACTTCTCGATCTCGGCCATTTTCTGGGATCGCGTGTTCGGCAGCAAGATCCACTCCCTCAAGCGGTAACGCTTGGGAAAAGACCTGAAATCGGTCCCGTAGCGCAACCGATGCGCTTTCGGGGCGGCTTTTCAATATTCCAACGGTGCAATGTGGCATGCGATCTCCTCGGCGATCGACAAGGCCATGACAGCATGTTCGAAATAGCGGGCGGGCGGGGATGCTGTCCCGCGCGTTCCGCGCGGCCGGGCTCTATTTCGCTGCGCTCAACCGAGCCGCCTTACGGCGTCTCGTCCCTGATGGGTAACGATCCCTGACAGGGCGGCCCGTGGGGCCGGATGTTGTCGCCGTGCCTGCGGCCCGGCGGCGTGTGCCTCGGCTCCAGGGTGACGGGGGGCGTCACGGACCCATAGCCCCGCCATGGCGCGGCGCAACCTGGGCGGGGCCCAGGTCCTCCATTTCATTTCGGCCCTTCGGGTGCACCCCGCCATTTCAGGCGAGGCTCCTGGTCCGCTCCTGCCGCCCCCCGCCACCCCGGCGCCGGTCAATGGCGGTTGAGGAAAGGAGTAGGGTAATGACCCAGATTCAGCGTCTTGGCCTATATGAAGAGGTCACTTCCCGCATCATCGCCGAGCTTGAAGAGGGGCGGCTCCCTTGGGTGCGCCCGTGGGACAGCACGCGGTGTCCCTGCATGATGCCGTGTAATGCCATTTCCGGGCGGGTCTATTCGGGGATCAATGTGCTGATCCTGTGGTGCGAGGCCGTGGAACGCGAGTTCGCATCGCAGCGCTGGCTGACCTACCGGCAGGCCGAAGCGGCGGGCGGGCATGTCCGGCGCGGTGAGAAAGGCACGGTAATCTGTTATGCGGACCGGTTCACGCCCAAGGACGAGGCCGAGAAGGCAAGGGGCAAAGACCGCGAGGCCCGCACGATTGCCTTTCTGAAGCGGTTCGTCGTCTTCAATCTGGATCAGATCGAGGGGCTGCCCGAGCGTTTCGACGAGGTCGAGCAGGCACCCGATCCGGTCCTGGCGATTGCTGAGGTCGACCGGCTGATTGCTGCCTCGGCCGCGGACTTTCGGATCGGCGGGGACGAGGCCTATTACTCTCCCAAGCACGACTATGTGCAGGTTCCGCCGCAGGCTGCCTTCCACGAACCGGTGAACTGGTTTCGCACGGCACTGCATGAACTTGGGCATTGGAGTGGGCACACCAATCGCTTGAATCGCGATCATTCAGGGCGGTTTGGATCGGCTGCCTACGCCAAGGAAGAGATGATCGCAGAAATGACGGCGGCCTTCGCTTGCGCCTCGCTCGGGATCCATCCGACGGTGCGGCATAGCGACTACATTGGCTCCTGGCTTGAGGTCCTGCGCGCCGATGAAAAGGCGATCTTCCGGGCGGCCAGTGCAGCCAGCAAGGCGTCCGATTTCCTTCTCGCATTTGGGGAGGGCGCAGCATGAAGGGCCTTCGGTTTTCGCTCTGGTGGAGCAGGGATAAGGGCGGACGTCGCGCTCCGTCAGCCCAGCCCATCGCGCCGTCAGACATCGATATCGAAGCGCTGGGAGAGCCGCCTCCCGGACTGCTGGAACTGCTGGAAGCGGCCATGGCGGCGCTGCCGGCCGTGGATCGTGAAGTGTTCCTCGCCGCGCGCATCGACAACATGAGCTACGTGGAAATCGCCCGACGAACCCGTCGTTCGGTGAAAGACATCGAGAAGCGGATGAGCAGAGCAATTGGCGTGATCACACGGATTTTGGAGGAAGGTAACGGCCCCTGAGCTCGCCGTCTTTTCCTTGCGCCTGCCGCCCCTTATGCCCCACAGTTGAGCCAAGCCCATGAAGACCGATCTCGACCATCTCCCCGACCGCAAGCGCCACGATCTCGAACGCGTGGTGCAGATCATCTTCGCGGAATTCGCGGACCTGACGGCGATCGCCACCCAGAACTGGAAGAAGCAGGCGCGGATTTCCAAGATCATCCTCTACGGCTCCTACGCGCGTGGGAACTGGATCGAGGATCATCTCGGCGGCTATTATTCCGACTACGATATCCTTGTTGTCGTGAGCGATGAGCGTTTGGCAGACCCGGAGTTCTGGGGCCGGGCGCAGGATCACCTGATGCGCGAATATGGCATTGCTAAGCGCATCTCTGCACCGGTCGGCATGGTCGTCCACAGCACGGCCGACGTGAACTATCAACTTTCGCGAAGCCGGCCGTTCTTCGTCGATATCGTGCGTGAGGGCGTGGAGCTTTATTCGCTCGACAACACGCAGTTTGAGCAGCCCAAGCCTCTCGACACGGCAGTCGCGTTTCAGGAGTCGGAGCGGAACTTCAAGCAGTGGTTTGGAAGCGCTGCGGAGTTCCTGGATTTATCATTCGACGCCGTCAAAAAGGGCTACAAGAACCGTGCGGCCTTCCTGCTGCATCAGGCTGCCGAACATGCCTATCACGCCGTCCTGCTAACGCTGACACTCTACTCGCCGAAATCACACAACCTTACTTTCCTGAGGAACAAGGCTGAGGATATCGCACGCGACCTGATCCCGATTTGGCCACGCGATGCCAAGTTCACTCGGCGCTGCTTCGAACTCCTGCATCAGGCCTATGTGAAGGCCCGCTACTCACCTCATTACACCATCCGCGACATCGAACTGGAATGGATCGTTGAGCGCGTCGAACTGCTTCACAAGCTGACAAAGGAAGTCTGCGAGGAGCATCTCCGCTCATTCGAACGCAGCAATTAGCCTCTTTCCATCCCTTGCATTCGGATGCCAAATTCAGGGCGTCGTCTGGCTGGCGACGCCCTTTTTGCTGTCAGGTTTCAGTACAAAAACTGGCCTGATCCGATTGGATTTCCAGTCGAAATCGAGCCTATTTCGGGCCTGGGGTGCGCAAGCCCAAGATGCAGAAAAGCCCCTAATACAAGCACGCCCCCAATCTCCTCGCCAGCGTATCGCGAAATAGAGAAGGGCGCTTGGTTTCGCTCGTTGCCCCTCGGGAAGGCCTATTAGCGCGTTTGCAAAGGGGATGGGGTGAGGCGGGCAGGGGGAAAGTATGCGTCCGGTAGAAGCACATCAGGCGGCAGCGGGATGATTGGCCGCCCAGTTCCACGGCAGAAGTTCGTCGAGTCGGCTGGCCGGATGGCCTTCGACCATGCGGGTGAGCACGTCGCTCAGCCATGCATATGGCTCGACGCCGTTGAGCTTGGCCGTCTCGATCATCGAGCAGATCACCGCCCAGCGATGGCCACCGCCATCACTGCCGGCGAACAGATGGTTCTTCCGTCCGATGGCCACGGGTCGGATTGCCCGCTCGACCGGATTGGTGTCGAGTTCGATGCGGCCATCATCCAGGAACCGGCTAAGTCCCTGCCAACGGGCGAGTGCGTAGCGGATGGCTTCAGCGAGCGTGCTGCGCGCTGGAATGAGGGCAAGCTGAGCTTCCAGCCAGAGCTTCAGGGACTGGAGATGTGGGCGCGAGAACGACTCGCGCCACGCCATTCGCTGTGCCGGCGATTGTCCTCGAGCCTTCTTTTCGACCTCATAAAGCGTCGCGATGCGCTGCAACGCTTCGGCCGCGATCGGGGAACCGGTTTGTTGTTCGACGTCGTAGAACTTGCGCCGGGTATGCGCCCAGCAAGCGGCCAGCCTCACGCCATCGCGTGCTGCCACACGCTCGAACCCGGCATAGCCATCGACGTGCAGCACGCCTTTGAAGTGCTGGAGATGCGCCACCGGGCGCTCGGCTTTTCGGTCCGGCGCAAACAGGTAGACGGCAGCTGGAGGTGCCGGCCCGTTCCAGCCCCTTTGTTCGCGGGCATAGACCCACAATCGGCCTGTTTTTGTCTTTCCCCGGCCCGGATCAAGTACTGGAACGGGGGTGTCGTCGGCGAAGAGATGGTTGCTGGCGAACACGTCGGCGCACAGCCTTTCGTGCAGGGCCTCGAGCCACCAGCACGCTCCGCCGACCCAACCCGCGAGCGTGGAACGGGCCAGATCTACGCCATGCCGCGCGAAGATCTGCGATTGCCGATAGAGGGGAGTGTGGTCGCAATACTTGCTGACGAGCACTTGCGCGAGCAGCGCCGGCGTCGCCAGACCACCTGCGATCGGACGCTCCGGTGCGGGCGCCTGAGCTACTGTGCCGCATGTCCGGCAGGCGTATTTGGGACGAGTGATCCGTACCACGCGAAGCTGTGCAGGAACCCAGTCCAGCATCTCGCTGACGCTCTCGCCGATACCGTGCAGTGCGCCGCCGCAGCCCGCACAGGCATCGTGCGCAGTGTCGATCAGCACATCCTCACGCGGCAGGTGATCGGGCAGCGGTTTGCGGTGCGGTCGTGGTTCGGCAGTCGCGCCGATGATGACCGGACGGCTTGCCTCGATACGCCCAATGTCGGCGTCGAGGTCTTCCAGACCAAGTGCGAGTTGGTCGGGATCAAGCCGTTCGGATCTACGACCGAACTGCATCCGCTGGAGCTTCTTGATGATGGCCTGAAGCCGCTCGATCTCGCCTTCGCGGTGTTCGACGACGGCCGCCATATCGCGCACCAGCTGGTGCAGCAGGGCCGTGTCGGACGGCAGATTATCGAGATCGAGCCGCATGCCCGATACTACCAGAATCTACGTGCCGGACCAACTATTATTGGCGGATTTCTGCCGATTCTAGCCCGCCTTTTTAGGCTGCCAGACCCGTTCGGGATGTCGCCAATCGATGCCTTCGAGCAACATCGCAAGCTGGGCCGGAGACAAAGGGATCGTCTCGCCCGGTACGGTCATTCTCGGCCAGACGAAGCGCCCTTGGTCTATCCTTTTGGTGAACAGGCACAGGCCCGTGCCGTCCCAGAACAGCAGCTTCACCATGTTCGATCGTCCGCCTCGGAAGGCGAAGATGTGCCCGCAGAACGGATCCTTCTTCAGGGTCTCCTGTACCAGTGTCGACAGACCATCGAGGCCTTTGCGCATGTCGGTCACGCCAAGCGCCATGTGCACTTTCACGTTCGAAGGTACGATCATCATGAGCGTTTCTCCTGCTCCAGAACTATGCGGCGCACATCATCGGGATCGGCCTCGATGGGCGCGAACACACGTCGTCCATCGGCCAGTTCGACCTCTTTCATGTCTTCGGGGCAGGGAAGGAGCCCGGCCAACAGCGAAGCTTCACGTCGCCCGGGTTTGGTTCTGTCCTCGACCACCTGCACCGTTGCCAGCGTCATGGGCTTCTCGCGTCCCAGCCCGAACTGGTCGCGCCACCGGAACAGCACGCTGGTCGATATTCCATGGCGTCGACTGACAGAGGAGATCGTCTCGTTATGACGTTCGGCCTCCAGCAACAGCGCGATCTTTTCTTCGGTCGAGAAGTGTCTGCGCCGCGCTTTTTTGAGCGGCTCAGCGGCGGCTTCAATCTCGGCTGTCAAGGCCTGAACGCGCTCGGTTTCCTTAGTCCTAGTGCTTCGTTTGGTGCTTATGAGGGGCCTCGACGACGGATGCAAAAGTGCTCGCCAGTCGATCGTGACCTGCTCGGCCTCGATCAGATTGCGCCATCGTCTAAGGCTGTGGGACGACAGCCGCAGCGTCGAGCAATAGTCGCGCAATGGCAGACCCGACCATTGCCAGGCTTCCACATGCATCGCCCAAAACGCCTGCGTCGCTCGTTGTCTGCTGTCCTGCGATACTCGTGCATATCGCAGCTTAAAGCGCCGTCTAGCCTCGGCTTTCTGCGCTTCCCACTCTTCTATCTCGACGTGCCAAGCCTTGAATTCGCTGCGGGTCAGATCCTGCTGACGACAATAGGCGGCAACCGAAAGTCCGCTCTCGCGCCATGCCTTGATGTGCACAGACCACCAGGCCCGCTTCCCCCTGTTCCTGAATATTCGGCGCGACATCGAGCCACCTCCCCTTCGGAAAGCAAATCAAATGGGACATCGATATGGCTCGGAACAATGTGCGAACTTCGGACGGTTACGGGGGAAAGGCCGCGACAACAAGATAGAAGCAGTGTCTCGTGACCCTGCAAATTTCTTGTCTGCACAACATATTAGCATGAGCATCGTCTCCGTCCCGCGAGACTGTTGCGAGCCTGCTGCCCGAAGCGCCTGTTGGCGGGGAATGCCTCGCCCAACGGGGCGGCTTTTGATGCGCCTCAAGCCATGCTTGAGGTCTGTCATTGATGGCTTCGAGGAAGAAGAGGCCTCTTCGCCCTAGCCTGCGGCAGGCGGCCAATCGGGAGAAGGAACGTGCCAAGTTTCAACCAGCGGGACAGGGCGCTTTTCGAACTCGGTATCGAACGCTGCGATGGCACCGGACGAATGCTGTGGCAGAGACGGATTTGGCGCGGCCTGTTTGCCAAATACCATCGTGCAAACGAGTTCCATCGGAGGCGATAGGAGTGACCCCTGCGCATCCCTCCAATCACGTTTCCTCTTACATGGTCACAAGCCCACCACACCTCCATCGTCTTTGGTAATCGCGATGATCGCCGAGCGTGGACCAACGGAGGCCGCCGCCGTGCCGGCTTGGCTGTCGGACCAGTGGCTCGACGGCGCGGCGGTCGAGCCACCTATGCCCGGGTGCTGGATGCCGACGAACAGGGTGCGGCCATCCGGGGTCATGTCGATCCCGGATATTTCGCACTGTACCGGCCCGACCATGGGATCGTCTGGGATCGCTGCCAATAGATCGCCTTGCGCCCTGTCACCAAACCAGCCCCGGCCACTGGGGAATATCCGTCAAGGCACTGAACGCGGAATCCGTAGAAACCAGCGCCATCCCCCTTGTGATCGCCGTCGCAGCAATGATCCGATCAAAGGGATCGCGATGGTCCCACGCCAACGTAGCAGCCAGCAGGCTGGCTTCCGGAGACACCTCCAGCAGGCGCCCGCCTTGTTCCTCCGCCAGAGGAATCAACCTATCAAGGAAGGGGCCCATCTCCGGCCATTTCCCCAACCGGACTTTCTGACCGATTTCGAACAAGCTGATCGCACTGATCGAAACCGTTTCAGCCTGTTCCATCGCCGAGATTGCCTTAGCAGACAAACGCGCATCCGCCGTCATGGACCATGCCCAGGCGTGGGTATCGAGCAGGATATGCTTCACTCGCTCCCACCCTCCCAGAGAGCGAGATCCTCATCCGCCATAGGCTCGAAGAAGTCCGGGCCGGCCCCGGTGATATGATCCTTGAGCACACCGATCTTGAACCGACTGCGCGGGAGGGGAACAATCTTGACCATGGGCTGCTTGCCCTTGGCAATTATAACCTCCTCCCCAGCGAGAGCCGCTTCGATCAGCTTGGAAAGATTGGTTTTTGCTGCATGGATCGTAACCTGCATAGACATTACCTTAGCTAAGTTAGTCCACATTATCGCAATCAGTGGCTTTTGCCCAGCTTTTCCGGAAGGGGGCAAGCGCTACCGATAGCGCGCCAGTCACCCAAAGCCCTCCGAAGCCTATAAAAATTCTGTAACCTCTTTGGATTTGCTGGACACTGCCCCCCGCCTTTGGCCAAGGCCGACATTCGGCGGCTACACGGCTGCTACATACGGGGGAATTGTTTCAATGATCGTCCAACAGACGGCGCGGGTGCGTCGCTGGTCCTTTGTGCTCGGTTCGAGCATCGCTGCCATGGCCGCTGCGTCGGCAACGCCGGCCTGGGCGCAATGCAGCCCCGATCCGACGGTAGCCGATAGCATCACCGACTGCACCGGCACGGATGCCGACGGCCTGCGCGTCACCACGAACGGCAGCACGGTGCAGATTGCTCCCTCGGCCAGCGTTTCCGGCGCGGGCGCTGCGGCGATTACCGTGGACATTTCTCCGGTTCCTGGGACTTACGATACGCGCACAGCCGCAATCACCGTGGGTGGCAGCGTGGATGGCGGCACCCAGAGCGGGATTTCGGTCCTGTCCGGCTCGGTGCCGGCGAACAGCTACGACTATTACGGCACCAAGGCCGAAGTGACGGTGGAGGCAGGTGCCTCGGTGACCGGCGCGACCGGGATTACCGCCAGTCCTTCGACGGCGAACGGCTATGCGCCCACGCTCGTCAGCATCACCAATGCCGGCACGATCTCGGGAACGAGCGGCGTGGCCCTGCAGGCGACCGATCCGGCACGCGCCGCTTTCGATGTCATCGAGAACCAGCAGGGCGGCACGATCGGCGCGATCGTCGGCACGATCGGCACTCTGAACAACGCCGGCGTAATCGATGGCGGCGCGCTCAGCGCCATCGATCAGACCACCACTTATAACAATACTCCCTATCCCACCGGGTGGACCAACAGCGGTACGATCCGCTCCGCCTCCACGGCAGCGACGATCGCCAACCTGTCCACGCCGTTCAATCCGCTGACCAACAGCGGCACCATCGCCAACACCGGAACCGGGGCCGCCATTCAGAGTGAGCGTGGACTGGAGATCGTAAACCTGGCTGGCGGGACCATCTCCACCGCAGGCAGCACGGCGATTTCCACCCCGTCCCTGACACTGACCAACAGCGGCACGATCATCGGCGATATCGCGACCCAGCCTACCTACAGCTACTATGGTTCCAACGTGATCGATTCCACGCAGGGCACGATCGAGGGCAACGTCTTGCTCGGCGACGGCAACGATCTCGTCTACGGCCGCTACGATGGCACGGAGACGCTGGTGACCGGGATCACCGGCACGATCGACGCCGGTCGTGGCACCAATTCCCTCGTCCTCAAGACCGATGCGGACCTGACCGTCTCCAGCGCGATCACGCTGCCTACCGGCTTCCAATATCTGCGCCTTGCCCCCGGCGAGGGCGCCACGCTCACGTTGGCCGATGGTTTCGTCGCTCCCGGCACGATCGAGATGGATGGCAACGGCACGATCGTGAACGAAGCGGCAATCGCAACACAGGGTCAGGCCTTCGTCGTGCCTTATCCCCCATCTGGCACGCCCAGCCTTACCAACACCGGCTCCATCGATGCGGTCATGGGAGCGGATAGCTACCTCTACGCTATCGACATGCGCTTCCAAGGCACGCTGACCAACAGCGGCACGATCACGTCCAGCGGCAACGGCGTGAACATAGACGGCGGCGTCGTCAATTCCGGCACGATCACCGCCGCCGGCACCGCGCTCTATATGTTCGGCGAAGGGCTGACCAACAGCGGCACGATCCGCTCGACCGGCGGCATCGGCGTCGAACTGCATGGCAACACGTACTACACCGCCACCAACAGCGGCACGATCGAAGGCGCGACTTACGGCGCCGTGATCGGGTATGTCCTGAACAACAGCGGCACCATCTCCACCAGCGCCGCCGGCACCGGCACCGCCGTGGGTCTGGACAGCTATGGTGTGCTCAACAATCTGGCGGGCGGGGTGATCGAAGGCGGCGCCTGGGCGATCACCGGAAAGGACCCTTACGGATCGATCAGCACGTACAATGCCGCAGTCTTCAATGCGGGCACGATCAACGGGAACGTGACCTTCGTCTCCCCCCGCGACAGCGGTTATTACAGCAATAACAATACCTACGTCGCGCTCACCGGCGGTGTCCTCAACGGCAACCTGACGCTGGGCAAGGGCGATACGCTGGTGACCGATCTGGTCAACACCGGCCCGGGCCAGTTCGCGGGCATCAACGGCACGGTGACCACCACGGGCGGCCTGCTGCGCTACCGCGTCTCGGGCGAGGCGAGCGCGGTGATCGGCGCTGTCGGCCCCTTCGCCACGACCGGTTACGAACTGGTGGACGGCGCGAAGCTGACGCTGACTGCAGATGCACCGCAAACCCTGCCGCTGATCCTTGCCGGCACCGGCACGGTAGACCTGACCGCCGATATCCAGACCACCAACCAGACCGCGCTGAGCGTGGTTTGGGCGGCAAGGCTCGGCAGCTCGACGATCGTCAATCCGGACACGCTGACGATCGTCAACCACGGCACGATTTCGGGGACGAGAGACGACTACTGGGGCGGCGGCTTCGGGGTCGTCAGCCTCAGCACGAACGACACGCTGCAGAACGACGGCACGATCAACGCCGCCTTCACCGCGACCAACGGCGGAACCTCGTACAACGCCGCCGTCATTTACGGCGACACGCTGGTCAACAACGGGCGCATCACGCTGGATGGCAGCTACGGCACCTTCAACGTCGATACCGTGGTGAACACGGGCACGATCGAGCAGACCGGCCCGGGCGCATCCTACGGCATTTATAACGCCTACAGCGTGACCAACAGCGGTACGATCCAGACCGCCAACAGCGCGATCGCCGGCGGCTATAACACCACGGTCGTCAATTCCGGCACGATCGCCAGCACCGCAAACACCGCGATCATGTCCGCCACGCAAGTCACCAATCTGGCCGGGGGCACGATCTCGGGTGGCAACGGTACGGCGATCACCATGGACGGCGGATCGGTGACCAATGCGGGTTCCATCATCGGCGATGTGAATCTCGGCTACTGGGGCGGCTACGGCAGCGCCTATTACGCCAATGGTGGGACGCTGATCGGCGACCTGACGCTGGGCGGCGGCGACGACCTGTTCCTCCAGAGCGGAACCGAAGCCGGTGTGAGCGGCACGATCGATGCGGGCGCTGGCCGCAACACCTATGGCATTGCGCTGACCGGCAGTGGCTCGGTCGCCGTCGGCGCCGCGCCCGGCACCGGCTTCCAGGACGCAATGATCGCGGCGCTGGGCGCCGATACAGTGGCCACCATCACCGGCCTTGATGCCTCCTTCACTGATCTCCACGCCGCCGGTGACGGCACCGTCGTCAACGCGATGGACCTCTCCGGCGCGCTGGTCCTGGGCAGCGATGCCTATACCGGACAGGCCTATATTCTAGGCGAAACGCTCAGCACACTCGTCAACGACGGGTCCGTGGCGGGCGGGGTGAGCGGTTCCGTGGCCCATCTGGTCAACACCGGCACGATCGGCTCGGCAGAGCTTGCCGATACCCCGATCATGGTCTGGAACTGGGGCGATATTGCCTTTGAAAACAGCGGCACCGTAATCGCCAGCCAACTCGAAGGGTACTTCTCGTCGCTGACCGGATACGCCATCGACGTCGCCAACAGCGGCACGATCGCAGGCGGCTTCCAGGCTTATGCGGTTGCCTCGCAGGAAGGCACGCCGGGCACGATCAGCGTAACCAACAGCGGCACGATCGCCAACGAAGGCACCGGCGCGGCCCTGCAATTGCTGGCCGGTTCGTTCGACGTCAGCTTGCCCGGCACTCTGGCGCTCGACAACAGCGGCATCATCAGCGCGAATGGAGAGAGCGCGGTCGCGGTCGGCCTCGGTCTTGCCGTCCCTGACTACTACCCTGACTACTACAATATACCCGCTCCGCCGCAGGGCACGGTAACCGCCACTATCGTCAACGCGGAAGGCGGGACGATCACGGCTTCGGGCACGGACGCCATTGCGATCCAGTCGCTGGGCACCACGTTCAACCTCGAAAACCACGGCCGCATCGAGGCAAGCGGCGAGGGCGCTCTGGCCATTCTGGCTACCGATGCCTTCCCCGCCGTGCTGCGCAACGCGGGCACGATCGTGGGCGGCGTGGTGCTGGGCGGCGGTGACGATCTGGTCGACAACAGCGGCACGATGGGCTCCATCGACCTTGGCGCCGGGGACGACCTGCTGCGCCTTTCGGGCGGCACTTTCGCAGGGGCCGTCTATGGCGGCGAGGGCAGCGACAGCATCGAGATCGCCGGCGGCCGGGCCGCGTTCTCGACGATCTCCGACGTCGAAACCCTGCACATGAGCGCCGGCCTGGCCACCGTGAGCGGCAGCGCCGCGTTCGACAGCATGGCGCTCACCGGCGGGCGCGTGATCGGGCTTGCGGGCTCGACGATCACGGCGCCGACGATCACCGTGGGGCAGGGGGCAACCTTCGGTTCCGCAGGCACCGTCAACGGCGATATCGCCGTCGCCGGCACGCTGAGCCCCGGAGCCTCGCCCGGCACGATGACGGTCAACGGCAATGTCACGCTGGCCGGCACTTCGGTCTCGATCTTCGAGATCACACCAACGGTTTCGGACAAGCTGATCGTCAACGGCACTCTCTCGATCGCCAAGGGCGCCACACTTCAGATCGACGCCAGCGGCATCGTGAACCCCGGCCAGTCGCTCGATCTGATCGATGCCGACAGCATCACCGGCAGCTTCACCAACATCGTCCGTTCGGGTTCGATTTTCGGCGTTCTCGTCCAGGACGGCGATACGGTTTCGCTGCTCGGCCAGTTCGTGAACGATCCGTCCTTCACGCCGCAGGTCCAGGGCTCGATCAACTATGTGAACGGCCTCCTTGCCAGCGGTCAGGCTTCTTCTGCGTTCCTGGCAGCAGTTCCGGAACTGGTGGCCAGCTCCAGCACCGCCAACCAGACCGTCTTCGCGCAGCTGACGCCGGAAGCCTATGCCTCCGCCGGCCAGATCGCCGTGGAACACGGGCTGGAATTGGCGGACGTCGGCCGCAGCGATGCCTTCGCCCCGCGCCGCGACACGCCGGGAGCGTTCACGTTCGCAAGCGCGCTCGGCAATACGCGCACGCTCGAAGGCGGCCCGCAGGGCGCGGCGCGCGCGCGAATCAACGGTTACGGCTTCCTCGGCGGGATTGGCTGGGGTAGCAGCGACTGGTCGATCGGCGGCTTTGTCGGCTATCTCAACAGCCGCCAGACGCTGTCCTCGCTGGGCGCCCGCACCGAAGTCGATGGCGTGGTCGCAGGCGTCCATGGCCGCTGGAGCAACGGCAAGCTCGGCATCAAGGCGACGGTGGCCTACGATGGCGGCAATGCCGATACCCGGCGCAACCTGCTCGGCGCTTCGGCGAAGGGCTCGTATGACCTGACGGGTTGGACCGGCGACCTCAGCCTCACGTATGCGATGCCGCTCAGCCGTGGCTGGACGGTGCAGCCGACCCTCGGCGTAACCGCAATCCGCACGACCCGCGACCAGACGGCAGAGGCAGGCGACAGCCCCTACGTCCTCGAAGTGGCTCGCGAACGCGACCACGCGGTCTTCGTCGACGGCGGCCTCACCTTCAAGGGCGGTATGCAGGACGGCGCGGCCCTGCGCCCCTACCTCACGGTCGGGATGCGCTATCAGGTGGAAGGCCGCGCTCCCTTCGCGCTCGCCGCTCTTGGCGGCGGCGACTTCGGCCTTGCGGCGGCCGGCGCCTCGCGCGCTCCCGTCCTCGCCACGGCGACGATGGGCGCGGATGTGGCCGTGAACTCAAGCCTGACATTGTTCGGCTCGCTGAGCGGCGAAGCCGGCGACGCCGACCGACGCGCCGGCGGGCGCGTGGGCCTGCGTCTGGCGTTCTGATCGAGCAGCCGGGTCTGGCTTCGGTCAGGCCCGGCTACTTCGACGGTCCGGCACTGCCGCCTTGTCTGTTGGCGATGGCCAGATGGTATCGTGCATATCGCCGCTCACCGACGCGCCATGATCAATAGAACGCCTTTCTATCGATCATAGCGGCGGCATTTTTGATCTATAGAAGGCGTTCTATCGACCAAGAGCGAAGGCTCCAGATCGGCTCCGTCAGCCGAATTGACGCGCCACTTCTTCCAAGCCATCCCTTACGGAAGCGGATGAACGTTCGATCCCGAGTTCGCGCGAATGCATAGGCCAATCGGCCAGTGCGGCACGAACATCGTCGATGATTGCGGCAACCGCTTTCGCTGCAATTCCATGGCGTTTTCCGAGCTTTTCGACATGCGTCCGCGTGATGGTGCGGCCTTCCCCTTGCACCGCCATGTAGTGCTCGCCCCCAGGCCCATTGGAGTAAGTGAGGTCAAATGCGGGAGCCAGACGCCAGTCCCCGCGACTGTCCATCAGGTAGGCATGTTGACGGACATGATCGTCGCGGTTTCGAGCAAGCACATTGAAGACCATGCGACGGAAGGCCTGCTCCACGTCCGCCAGGCTGCGTGTGATCGCCAGCGTAGCCTGCAGAAATCCATCGTAGTCGACACTCGGCATATGCGGCGACGCTTCCAGAGCACCTCCAAGGCTTACCATGTGAAGCCGTCTGCCCGGAGCAGGCCGGTCGAAACGCCTGGTCGCAAAATGTCCTGGGCCGGAAAACGATGGGATCAGCTTCGTCTCTGCCATGTCGATCTGTGCAGCGCGGGCCATTCTGGCGTAGGCTTCTTCCAATGGCCCGATGTCAACCGGATCGTTTATCGCCCCGAATTTGACGATCCATTCCTCGCAATCAGGCGCAGCGCTGCCTGTTGCCAGCTCATCTCCGCCACGCAATTTGCCGTCCTGAGCAATCGCGACATGGACTTTCGGCCGCGCGCCTCCAGAGCCGCCCCCGAGCCGAGCCAGCAGGGCTTCCAACTCGGTATCCTCACCCAGCAGCACGTGGCGAGCCTCGGCGGCGAGAAGATCCAGATCGATGCCATCCGAAGATTCCGCAGCGAGCGTTTCAGGTTGAAAAATGAGGGCGCCCCGGCCTTTCGCCCCTACCAATGCAAGCCGATCGACCGCATTCAAATCTTCGAACCGGTGTCCCAACCGCTGTAGTCTTCGCTTCAACAAAAGCATGCCCCATGCATCTGGCAGGCAGTCCGAGAGAAAGCCGTGGAGGCCATCGAAGGCTCTGCTACGGGCGGGGTGCAGACCGGGCTCGGGCGGATAATGCAGAGGGGAGATCGGCAGGCCTGCAGCCATAAGCCCGCTCGACCATTCGAGCTGCGCCAGTCCGTGGACCATCGCCACTCTGCCGATCGCAAGCAGCGGAGCATTCTCATCTGTCAGAAGACCGACTGCAAGCGGCGTATCTGGGGCAAGCTTCATGGCTTCGCACTTCCTGCGCGCTGCCGCGGTGCCTTTGCCGCCTTGCGTTGCTGCTCGAGCAGTTCATCCATGCTGCGTGCTGCCGGCTCGGGAAAGAGGGCTGCAATCCCCTCGTCGCACCGAAGGGCAATCGCCGCCCGAACCAGATCTTCGATGGAGGCCTTGCCCTCGCCTTCCATCCGCCGCCAGGTTCTATGGGCCACCCCCGCTTTGGTGGATGCAGCTTGCTGCGTAAGATTGAGCGTAAGGCGGCGTGCTTTGATCCGCTGTCCAAGCGCCACAATCTGATCCTGCAGGCTGGTAATCATAGGCCTTATATGGCCCATAATCAGAAAATTGGCAACATAATCGGCCTTATATGGCCTTTAAGTTTTGGATACCTTGTAAATACTACAACGGTATCTTTTGAGTATCCTCATGGCGCAAAAGTGCCTGCCTAACGTTCTGGCGAAACGGCTTGGTCCCATTTTCAGAACCGGCCGCTTCGCCTCGCAACACGCCCAATTCGTGCTTTCGAGTAGAAATTAGCGCCTCCACGCGCAGGCGGGTCGTCGCCTACTCTTTCGCGTGTTCAAGCGAGCCCGACGAACGTTTGCGAATAACGACTTTGATATTGTTAGACTTTCTTCCCCGCTTGCCTGCAGTTTCCGCTTCATCAGGCTCTTCCTCGACCAGTTCCAGACTGTAATCGGGGATGGAATTTTCCTCTGCAATCTGGCGCATGGCGGTACGGAAGTTGGACAATTGGTTCTGAAAGCCGATTTGAAGACGGAACGTTTGGATATCTATTTCCAGATCCTCTCCATCCACGCAGGTTGATCGGGCGACTTCATAGATACGCCGCTCGATCGGGCCGAGCTGGAAGTAGGTCGCGGCATAGTCCAGCACCTGCCGATCCCGCAGAATTGCGCGGAAAAGCCAGTCGCACAGGCGAACTTTCACGGCTTTCAGCCGTTTTTCGCCTTTGCCCGAGCGCGCATATTGCAGCCGCGCTTCCGACAGCCACGAGAAGAAGCCTTCCTCACCCTCGCCGCCAGCCTCGATATTCGTTCGGATCTGCGTGCCCTGCAGGCGCTCCAACGCATCGGCCAGGCGGGCGTAGGAGCGGGCCGAATGGTTGGCCCCCGTCACGCTAAACAGGTCGTGCGCGGTGAACGTGAAATCCTGCGCGACGGTGCTGCCCTGATCCAGCTTGGAAGCCATAAGACTCGCAATATAAAGGACAATTTCCTTGTCGTAGATCGTCGCAACGCCGCGCATGCTGGGCCGCACCTCGATCGAGACGGTCGGCGTGGAGTAGCTCAGCGGCTTCATCCAGGCGTTCTTGCTGAGTGCGAAGAAAGGGAACGCCATCAGTGATCGCTCGCCCCGGATTTCGCCGGTGAGCGGGCTGTCGAGCTGGAACAGCTCTCCCTGCGGGGTCATTTTCGCGTCATCCCGCATGGCAAACGTCCGGCAAAGTAATTTCTACTCGAAAGCACGAATTGGCGATCCCGCCGCTGCGACCTGCCTCAGACATTGAGGGCATACTCCTGCACCAGCACCTTCTCAGGCACATGCCAGGCCTGCGCGATCTTGCGGATCATCGGCAGGGTCAGCGCGCGCTTGCGGCCGAGGATCTCGGTCGCCCGCGACTGGCCGAGCAGCGCCGCCAGATCCGCGCGGCTGCGGCCGTTCATCGCCATCTCCGCCTCGATAGCGCCGACCGGGTCCAGCGGCTCGATCGGCCAGCGGTCCCGCTCGTAGACCTCGACCAGCGTGACAAGCACGTCGAGCAGGTCGCCGTCCTCACTGCCCTCCTCCACGCCCCACAGTTCATCGATGCGGCGAAGGGCCGCTTCGTGATCCGCGTCGCTTTTGATCGGACGTATATGCATCCGCGCATCTCCTGAGATCATCAGAACAGGCTCACCGTCAAAGCGTCGATCCTGTCGTATTCGGCATGGGTGCCGAGGAATTTGACGAAAGCGATCGACCGCTTCCAGTCGAACGCGACCACCATGCAAAAATCGCCGGCGGCAACCTCGAACCGCACCCGCTCTCCATTAAGCGGCTCCGCTTTCGGAAAGTCGGCCACGACATCGAGCGGATTTTGCCACGCCGCCGCATTCAAGGCTTCGAACCAGTGCCGCAGCGATGACTCTGTTTTCGGGTTCCGTTCCCAGAACGCGATCAGCCGGTTCCGGGCAACGATCCTCATGGAAGCCGGCTAGCACTTCCCATAGTGGGAAACAAGGACGTTTTCCCGCTATGGGAACATTATTATGTTCAATCTATGATAATGTCCTTTATCATAGATTAAAGCTGGTCCATACCTGAAAGGCACCGAGACGCACCTGAAACGGACACAAGACGACAGAATGCCACTTCCTGCTCTTGCCGCCGCACAGATCCCGATCATCGCCGAAGCGCCGGCGCGGACGCGCACTCGGTTCCTGGAATTCTTCGCCGCCGCCATCCGCAATCCCAACACGCGCCGCGCCTATGCCAAAGCTGCGAGCGACTTCCTGACATGGTGCGCCCGCCACGGCGTCCGCGACCTGACGGAGATTGCGCCCATCCACGTCGCGGGCTGGATCGAGGAACTAGGCCAATCGCTGTCGGCCCCCACGGTGAAGCAGCGCCTTGCGGCGGTGCGCCATCTGTTCGACTGGCTGGTGACCGGGCAGATCGTCCCCAACAACCCCGCCGCATCGGTCCGCGGCCCCGCGCATTCCGCCCGCACTGGCCGCACCCCGGTGTTGGAGGCCGAGGAAGCCAGGGCTCTGATCGAGGCGATCGACACCTCGACCGAGATCGGCCTGCGTGACCGGGCGCTGATCGGCTTGATGGTCTACACCTTCGCCCGCGTCGGCGCGGCGCTGGCGATGAGGCGCGAGGACGTCTTCGTCCAGGGCCGCCGCCTATGGGTGCGCCTGCACGAAAAGGGCGGCAAGCGGCATGAAATGCCATGCCATCACTTGCTGGACGAATATCTGTCCGAATATATCGAGCGCTGCGAGCTGGATTCCCCGAAAGCCCCGCTGTTCCGCTCGCTATCGCGCAAAACCAAGCACCTTAGTCAAAACCCTCTGACCCAGCCCGACGCATTCACGATGGTCCGCCGGCACGCCCGAACAGCGGGGATCGCGACGAAGATCGGCAACCACACTTTCCGCGCGACCGGGATCACCGCCTACCTGAAAAACGGCGGCACCCTGGAAAATGCCGCCGCCATGGCGAACCACAGTTCCACGAGAACGACCCAGCTCTACGACCGCAGGCGCGATGAAATTAGTCTGGCCGAAGTGGAGCGGGTGCGGCTGTGAACCATAAGCAACCTAATCACCCTAACAACACCGGCTTTTCCAAGATCGCAAGGGACTGCAAAAACGCGGGGTGCTGACTTGTCATCTGAGCCATCGGTAAAGTGTGGGTCCGTAAAGCCTGCATCACGGGCAAACCTACGAATCTAGTCGCGATGAAGAAACGCATCTGGTTGTTCAGCGGCGTTGCGCGATATGGACGTCACCCCCGCACTTGGCCCAGAACAACACCAATCGTCGTTCCGCCATCGACGGACGGACGACAGGCCATCCCGGCTACACCGTCTCGCAAAGAACCCACAAGCGGATCGAGGAGGTGTTTGGCTAGGCCAGGACCGGCCCCACACGGCAGGTCTCTACGACTTCCACCCGAAAATGACCGGCTACCTTGCCTCGGACCTTTGACAACGGGCCGACGACAACCACTGCGACGCCTTTTTCCGCAACCTGCTGAGAGGCCATTTGAAAATCTGCCGTCGGCGGATTTTGCGATGCCGCCCCAAAAATGCCCCTGTGGGCATTTTTCAAACGGGCTCTGAGAGGTTCTTTAGCCCCCTTGCTTTTCAGCGAACAATGGCGCTAACCGCAACCAGAAAAGTGGCGTGGTCATAAGGGAAATTTATGCAGACATTATGCAAGGTTGCGGCCACCACTGAAGATAAGAATGATATTATCAAACGACAGGCGCTCGAGATAGCCTGTCTTTCTGCGCGCCTTTACGACCAGAATGATGGTGTAACTGAAATAGTGCAGGAAAGAACGGTCGAACTCGTCAACGAAAATCAGCGACTGTCTGAAGAGAAGAAGCATCTTCAGAAAATTGCTAATGATGTCCTTAAGAGTCTTCGTATACTTTGTCGTGACGAAGGCGAAAGGATGAAGTTTATTATGGCCATGGAATTGTTCGACAACGCATGGTATCTTTCGGAATACCCGGATGTGGCCGAGAATTACGAAAAAGGTGGACTTCATCATTTCTGTAAGTTCGGAATTTTTGAAGGCCGCAAGCCCAATAGCTCGATGTAGGACTTAGGCGTCCCTCATTTGTTAGGACAATGCATGAAATTTCGTGATGGCGCCGACGCACTCGGTACGCCGGCGTTCGACGCACAATGGTACGCCACTACCTATCCCGACTGCCTTGCGACCCGCCTTCCGCCGTCCCTTCACTATGAGAAGGTCGGGCGTTTGCTAGGGCGTACTCCCGGGCCCGTCGCGCCGCAATCCTTCGCCAAACGGGAAAAGGGGCGGCCGAAGGTTTCAGTGCTCTGCATCACCTACAACCATGAAAAATACATCGAGAGCACGCTACAGGGCTTCTGCCGCCAGAAGACCGATTTCGATGTCGAATTCATCATAGCGGACGATTGCTCGACGGATGGAACGCAGGCGATCATCCGGCGCTACGCAGCGCTCGATCCGCGCATCGTGCCAATTCTTCACAAGCAAAATCTAGGCGTTGCGGGCAATTTCGGCTCGGCGGCCGCGAAGGCGCGGGGCGAATATGCCGCCCTGTGCGAAGGGGACGATTACTGGATCGATCCCACCAAGCTTCAGCGCCAGGCCGACCAGCTCGATCAGAACCCCGATCTCTCGATCGTCTTCCACCCGGTCGAAGTGTTCAACGATGCCGATGGCAAATTCGAATATCTTTATCCGGCCAGCAAGCCCGATCTGACGATCTGGGAGCTGATGTTCGGGAACTACATCCAGACCAATAGCGTCATGTACAGGTGGCGTTTTGGTGGCGGGCTGCCCAATTGGTTCGATAGCTCGGCCCTGCCGCTCGATTGGTATCTGCATCTGTGTCACGCGGAAACAGGCGCCATCGGCTATCTTCCGCGCGTGATGGCCAAATACCGTAAACACGACGGCGGAATCTGGTCTGCGGCGGCCGCCGATCCTCTTCAGTTGTGGCGGCGCTATGGCCTTCAACAACTGCGACTGTTCAAGGCCGTTAGCACGGTCGCAGGTGGCCTGTTCTCTGATCATCCTCGGCACATGTTCGATTATCTGCTCAAGGAAGTGTTCCTTGACGCGCTGACCTGCGATAATACGGATCTGATCCGGCAATTGGTGGAGGAGCACGAACCGGACTTGGTACGCCTTCAGTTGCTGTCCGAAAAAATCTCGGCAGGATCGGGCGGGACCGGCAGCGATGATGTGCTCGCAAAGATCACCGCGTCGACCCGGATCAGCGTGGTTGTGCTTACCTATAATCACGCCCGCTACATCGAACAGTGCCTGTCCGGCGTGCTACGGCAGAAAGGTCTATTCGAACTGGAAGTGATCGTCGGCGACGACCACTCTAGCGACGACACAATCGCCCGGATACAGGCGATCACGGCGGGTCGCGCCGATGTCACCGTGCTTCATAGCGACAAGAACATCGGTATGCTCGGGAACATGCGGCGCTGTCTGGCGGCGTGTACGGGCGAGTTCATCGCTTTTTGCGAGGGCGACGACTATTGGTTGGGCGAACGCAAGCTGATCCGCCAGGTGGCGCAGTTGAAGCGGGATCCCAAGCTGGCACTGTCGTTCAACTGGGTTTTGCTCGAGCACGAGCTTGACGGCCAAATGGTGCCCCACCCCCAGCAGGCGCAGCAGCCGCAGATGATCCCGACGTCGGTGATTGCGCGGACACCGCTGACCGCCAACTTCTCCTGCTGCATGTATCGTGCGGACGCCGTGAAAACGGTTCCCGCGAGCTACTTCGAGGATAAGGGCAACGCGGACTGGATCTTCAACATGTACGTGGCCGAATGGGGCGGCATCGCCTTTCTCAAGGAGCTTCATTCGGTCTACCGGCTTCACAGCAAGGGGCAGTGGACCGGCTTGTCGAAGGCATCGCAGACAGAGCTGTTCGACCAGGCTCGCCAGAAGTGCAGCGAGACCATCGGTCTGGCCCGTGGCTTCGACGATTATCGCGTGACGTGCTTTGTTGAAAAGCACAAGGCTCCTGAACTGGACCGGTTCGCATTCGAGCTGGACCAGCCGCAAAACGGCAATCCGGAATTGTTGGAGTCGGGTCGCCTGCGCATATCGGGCTGGGCCGTAGACAAGCATGGCACCCCCCTGGCAATCAGGCTTGGTGACGGGGATAATGCGCTGCTCAGCGATACTGATGTGCCCCGGCTCGACGTGAGCCGGGCCGTCGGAATGACCACCCGAGCCTACCATTCTCCACTATGCGGATTTGACTTGCGCCCCCGCTTCGATCTGATCAACAACGAGACAGATGTTTACATCCTCTGCGATGGAAAGGACTACAAGATCGCAACGATCACGGCGTTCCTTTCACCGGCCAGAAGGGACTAGCTGGCCAATCCTCGGTCTTGGCCGCAGGTTTGGCACTCGCAGACGATACGCAGCAGGGTAGGATTACCGCGAACAAAGCCGTAATGGCGTGACGTTCAATCCTGCGCCGGGGCCTTGAAATCAGAAAATACGGAACCTTCCCAGAGACATGAGAAAAGATCGAGACCCTATCCTGATCACGCGCCCGTTGCTGCCGGATCTGAACGATCTCTTTGTGCGTCTCCAGGATGTCTGGGACTCCAAGTGGCTGTCGAACGGCGGACACCAGCACAATACGCTCGAACAGCGCATCCGCGAGCGGCTCGAAGTGCCGAACCTGTCACTGTTCTCCAACGGCACCATCGCCCTGCTTGTCGCGATCCAGAGCTTGCGCCTGCAAGGCGAGGTGATCACCACGCCTTTCACCTTCCCGGCCACCACGCATGCCCTGTGGTGGAACGGGGTTACTCCGGTGTTCGCGGACATCGACCCGGAAACGATGACGCTCGATCCGGAATCAGTCGAACGTGTCATCACCGAACGCACCAGCGGCATCCTTGGAGTGCATGTCTATGGCATTCCCTGTGATGTTGTCGGGCTGGGGGAAGTTGCCGACCGGCACGACCTGCGCGTGATCTACGACGCGGCCCATGCCTTTGAAACGGAGATTGACGGGGTCGGGATCGGCAATTTCGGCGATATCTCGATGTTCAGCTTCCACCCGACCAAGCTGTTCCACAGCGGCGAGGGCGGCTGCTTGACGTACCGCGATCCCGATCTCAAGGCGCAGATCGACCTGCTTAAGAATTTCGGCATCCGCAACGAATTCGAAGTGGTCATGCCAGGCATCAATGGCAAGATGAACGAGTTGCAGGCGGCGCTCGGCCATGTGGTTCTGGAAATCGTCGATGAGGAACGCACGCGCCGGCTGCGCATCCGCCGGCAGTACGAACAGGAACTGGGAGAACTGCCTGGCCTGATCATTCCCAAATTGGGCGCGAGCGTAAAGGACAGCGGTCAGTATTTCGTGATCCGTATCAAGCCTGACGAGTTCGGGCATAATCGCGACCAAGTTTATGATGCACTGCGCGAACACAATATATTCGCCCGCAAGTATTTCTTCCCGCTGACCAGCGAATATGACTGCTATCGCGACCTCAGCTCGGCACGGCCTGAATTGTTGCCGAACGCGCACAAGGTCGCAGGCGAGGTGCTGTGTTTGCCTTACCACGGCGAACTCACCGAGCGCGACACAAGCGAGATTTGCGATGTCATTCGCTCGCTGGCGCGACCGGCAGCGGTTTGACCGCTCTCGGGCACGGTAGATCGACATGATGCTTGCAGTCAGGGCGGGACAGGGCTGTCTGCGCAGACCATATCTGAATTGCGGCAGTCGCGAGAAACTGCCATGAGCGCCTGCGCGAGCAATACTCGCGGCTTGTCGTTGTGGAGTGTGGTCGGTGCCTGCTGAGTTCGTAATCATTGGAGGGGGGAACTTCGCGGTCGAAGTCGCGACCTACCTGGATGACATCTGGCGCGCGAGCCCCGGAACAAGCGGCCCGGTGACCGATGTCGTTGCGACAGGGCCCATCCGGCTCGAAGATCTGACGGCGTGTCTCGGCTTTACCCCCTCGCATCATGAAACTTTTGCCACGGTTGAACGCCTGGCGGAAAAGCGTTGTGTGATCGCGGTCGGCGATCCCCGCTTGCGTCACCGTTTCATGTACGAATTGCTCGCGATCGGCGGACAGCTGGAATCGGTCATCCATCCCACCGCTTATATCGCCTCGACAGCGACGATCGGCGCTGGAACGGTAGTCTCGCCGATGGCGTATATCGGGCCATTCGCGCGGGTCGGGCGGAATTGTGCCATCAACGTCCATGCCGTGGTCGGTCACGATGTCACTCTGGGAGAGTGCGCAGTGTTGTCCCCGGGGGCAGATATCAACGGACACGGTTGCGTGGGCGAGGGCGCCTTCCTTGGAGCGGGTGCGATCATTAGCCCGAATATTTCTCTAGGGGACTTCAGCAAGCTGTCGGCCGGATCAGTGCTCACCCGCACGACCGACGACGGCTTTCTGATGCACGGCAACCCGGCCACGGGTCGCCAGATGTTCCAGCGGCCGATCCTGGAAAGGGAAGAGAAAAAAGAAATCGATTGCCTTTGAGTGAGTTATCGGCATCGATCCAAGTATGGATCGCGCCGATATTGTCTACAGTGAAGCACCAGGCCGGGATGTTATGGAAGAGAAGATTCAATCTGTTTTTGTAGAAGTTATCGGTATCGATCCTAACACGGATCGTTCCGAGATTGTCTATAGCGAGACACCAGGCTGGGATTCCGTGGCGCACATGGCCTTGGTCGCGGCACTTGAAGAAGCCTTCAATTGTATGCTCGACATGGACGATATCATTGACATGAGCAATTACGCCAAGGTCGTCGAGATCATGGCCAAATATGCCTGACGAACTGTCTCTCGCCAGCCGGATCGCCGTCGTAACCGGGGCGTCGCGCGGGATCGGCGCGGCCATTTCGGAAGTTCTGGCGGCGCAGGGGGCAAACCTAATCCTGTCGGGTCTGAGCAATCAGGCTGCGCTTGAGCGACTGGGCGAGGAGATCGCGAGCCGCCACGGCGTGAATGTCGACGTGGTCATCGGCAACATCGCTGAACCCGCAACCTCTGCCGCGCTCGCCAAGTTGGCATTTGCGAAATATCGGCGGCTCGACATCTGGGTGAATAATGCCGGCGTCCTGATAGACGGACTGATCGGCATGGTTCCGGAAAGCGATATCCAGAAGACCCTTGGCACCAACCTGGCAGGCGTGCTGCACGGCACCCAAGCGGCTGCCCGTCTGATGCAGCGGGCCAAATCCGGCTCGATAATCAACATCGCATCGATCATTGGCCGTTTCGGCAACAGCGGCCAGCTTGTCTATGGTGCGTCGAAGGCCGGGGTGATCGGGGCCACAATGTCGGCCGCAAAGGAGCTGGCCTCCTGCAATATACGCGTCAACGCGGTCGCCCCCGGATTCATCGATACCGACATGGTACGCCAGTTGCCTGAAGCCAAGTTCGACGAGCGGATAAAATCGATCGCGATGAACCGCATCGGCACCCCGAAGGACATCGCCAATGCCGTTCTGTTCCTCGCTTCGGACCTGTCGGCCTATGTCACAGGCCAGACGCTGGGCGTCGACGGCGGCATGGTGATCTAATGACGCAGCCTATTCCCCTGCTACCTGACAGGGCGGGGGTCGAGCCGGCCCTGCTCGACGATCAGGACGGCGGTTGGATCAGTTACGATGCCTTGCGCGATCGGGCGCGGGAATGGTCCCGCCGGCTGTCCGGGGCGCGAAGCTTGGTATTCCTTTATATCCGCAACGACGCCGACAATGTGGCGGCTCTGCTGGGCGCGCTTGCGGCCGGCCACGCGGTAGCGCTCTTCGATCCCAATCTGCCGCACGCGGCGCGCGACAGACTCGAAACCTGCTA
>NZ_CM145498.1:3447500-3882745 GCF_055521675.1 Novosphingobium sp. BL-S-19 | reverse complement strand
ACAAAAAACCCATTCCAATGAAGCGCTGCATTGCAGGACGCATACCGCGGGTGCGGGATGCAACCCTTTTCAGTGCGGCCACTTTGCGGTATCGGCGGGATTTCCCAGCCAGTTCAGGTCGCAGGTGTCTCCAGATCATGTCCAGTTGTGACCTTTGTGTCGTCCGCAACCGCGCGATCTGCGCAGCGCTCGACGCGAAGGAGCTTGAGGCGCTGAACGCCATTGGGCGGACGCGCGTGATCGAGCCCGGTGAATCGCTGATCTGGGAAGGTGAGGATTCCGTTCTGGTCGCCAACGTCATCGACGGTGTGCTGAAGCTTTCCACCAATACGGAAGACGGGCGCGAGCAGATCGTCGGCGTCGTCTATCCTTCCGACTTCATTGGCCGCCCCTTCGGCGGCACCACCGGGCACGGCGTCACCGCGCTGACCGAAGCCAAGGTCTGTGTCTTTTCGCGTCGGGATTTCGATGCCTTCGCGCGGGAGCATCCCGCGCTCGAACACAAGCTGCTGGAACGCACGCTGGGCGAGCTGGACCGTACGCGTCGCTGGATGCTTCTGCTCGGCCGCAAGTCCGCATCGGAAAAGCTGGCGAGCTTTCTGCTGGAAATGGCGGAGCGTCTGGGAGGGCAGGGGTGTGCCACAGCGTTCGAGAGTCCGCGCCGGATCTCGCTGCCGTTTTCGCGTCAGCAGATCGCCGACGTGCTGGGCCTGACGATCGAGACGGTGAGCCGCCAGTTCACGCGCTTCAAGCAGGAAGGCCTGATCGATCTGCCGTCGCGGCGCGATGTCACGATCCTCGATTTCGAGGCGCTGACTGCAGAGGCGGGCTGAACCCAGCGCTGGAAGCGGACACAAAAAAAGGGGAGCCGATGGCTCCCCTTTTTGCGTTCGGGCGTGGCCCGCTTCAGAAGCGGTAGGTGACGCCCGCGCTCAGCACCCAGGGATCGAGGTCATGCCTGGTCTTCAGCGCCAGCGTGCCGTCTTCGTAGAACGAGGCGGTAGGCTTCACCCAATACTTCTTCGCATCCAGCGAGAGGCCGAGACCCTGATCGTTCAGCGCGATATCGAAGCCGCCCTGAAGCGCGAAGCCCAGCGCATTCGACATCTTCACTTTGTCCACGCCCAGTGCCCTTGCCGTGTCGCCCGGCTTTTCGTCGATCACGAAGAAGATCGACGGGCCGGCGCCGACATAAGGCTTGATCGGCGTGCCGGTATCGAGGTGCGCCTTCAGCGTCACCGTCGCCGGCAGGATCAGCACGTGATCGACCAGCCCCGCGCCGGCAATGTCGCCCGTTCCGCTGACATGGTGCTGGGTAAGGCAGCAGATCGTTTCGACCGAGAAAGTCTTGTTGAAGAAGTATTCTACCGCGACGGTCGGCACGACATTGTCGTTCGCCTTGGTGCCGACATTGTCCAGCGTCGCCAGCGTGGCACCCAGCGTAGTGTCGGTGTCGATCGACTTGATCTTGTCGATCTTGCCATCGGGCAGCACGGCGGTGCCGAGTACCTTGACCTGCCACTTGCCGTCGGGGCTGCCCGCCAGCGCCGGCGTGGTGATCGCGGTGGCCGCCGCGAGAATGGCGAGCATGGTCAGTTTGCGCATGTCTTGCTTCTTTCCATCGCCGCCGGGGCCGCACCGTGCGATCCCCCCTCTTGAGCGGCTATGGCCAAGCCTTTGCGCCCGTTCCCGTTTGGAGGAATTGATTGGGCGCAAATTCCGCGAAAATCCGCGCTTCCTCTGGCGAGCGGTTGCTTGATCGAGCGCAATGACGCGGGCCAGAGTTGCGACAATGCTTCCGCTTATGTGGACCTATCATCCCGATCTGCTGGCGATCCCGGTGCCGCGCTACACCAGCTTCCCGACGGCGGCGGAGTTCGCAGAGGGCGTCGGCCCGGCAGATTTCGTAACCGCGCTGGAAAGCACGCAGGGCGAGGTGTCGCTCTATGTGCACATCCCGTTCTGCGAGAAGATCTGCTGGTATTGCGGCTGCAACACCAGCGTGGCCAACCGTACCGACCGGGTGGCGAGTTACCTTGATGCCCTTCACCGCGAGATCGTGCTGGTGGCCGAGCATCTGCCGAAGACCGCGCGGATCGCGCGCATCGCTTTCGGCGGTGGCAGCCCCAACGGAATCGCCCCGGTCGCTTTCGTGCGGCTGCTGGATGCGCTGACCCTGCACTTTGCGGCGTCCAGCCCGATCCTGTCGATCGAACTGGATCCGCGCACTTTCGGGGCGGACTGGGCGGCGGTGATCGGATCGGCCGGCATCACCCGCGCCAGCTTCGGCGTGCAGACCTTTTCACCCGCATTGCAACAGGCCATCGGCCGCGTGCAGCCGGCGCGGATGATCGAGGAGGGCACATGGATGCTGCGCAATGCCGGCATCTCCTCGCTCAATTTCGATCTGATGTACGGGTTGCCCGGGCAGACGCCGGACGACTTGCGCGATTCGCTGGAGCGGACCGTGGCGCTGGGCGCCGATCGCATTGCGCTGTTCGGCTATGCCCACGTGCCCCACCTGATCGCGCGCCAGCGCAAGATCGATGCGTCGGCCTTGCCCGATGCAGCGGCGCGCTTTGCGATGGCGGCGTTCGGGCATGCGTTCCTCATTTCCCAGGGCTATGTGCCGATCGGGTTCGACCATTTCGCCAGACCGGGCGACAGTCTGGCGCAGGCGGCGCTGTCGGGAATGCTGCATCGCAATTTCCAGGGGTTCACCGATGATCGCGCGCCGGTGCTGATCGGCTTCGGCGCCTCATCGATCAGCAGCTTCCCAGCGCTTCTGGCGCAGAATGAGAAGAATGCCGGGCGTTATCGCACGCTGCTTTCGCAGGAGCGGCTGACCACCAGCCGCGGCATTGTGCGCAGCATGGAAGACCGGCGCCGGGCCATGGTCATCGAACACCTGCTGTGCCGTCACCGCGCACGCATCGATGCCGACTTGCGCGCAGAAGCCTTGCCCTTGCTGCAACCTTATTTCGCGGTGGGATTGTGCGAGAGTGACGGCGAAGATCTGGTGATCCGGGCGGAGGGCCTACCCTATGCCCGCTCGATCGCGGCGCGTTTCGATCCCTATCGCAAGGACTCGTTGCGGCGGTTCAGTTCGGCGGTCTGACGTAAAAGGGCGTCAGACGTTCTGGAGCAATTTCCGATCCGACTGCGTCGGCTCGGCTGCTCTAAATTATGGGTTGGACGCATTTTCCGAGTCATCAGGTGTTCCACCTGATTAGAAAACGCTTTAGCCAGAGCTTTCAAACTCGACGCCGAACAGGTTGCCGTCCACCCAGCGCACCAGCCCCCAGACCTCGCGCCCGTCATCCAGCACGGCGCGGATCACTTCGTTGACCGCGGGCGCCTTGCCGACGGCCGCCGCGCTGAACCCGCGCGAGGAAACGTCGCGTATCATCACTTCTACGGGTTGGCCTTGCGCATCGGTGAGGACGTAGTGGGTCAGTTGCCCGTGGCGGCGCTCGCGCGGGATCGGGGTGGGCCGGAAGCGGGAAGTATCCATAGACGCGGCAGGACGACCGAACTGCGCGAAAATTAAGATAAGGCTTCGAATTTGACCGCGATCAATGGCACGGGGCTGCGCATCTGCGAGGAAGTGCCTGCCGGTCTTGCACCGCCGCTGCCACGGTCGGTGCGAACCGCTTCTCCCCAACTTAACGGGCGGTCCTTAGGGACCGCCCATTTTTGTATTAGGGCCCTTAGTTCAGGCCCCTTAGTTCAGACCCCGTAGCTCAAACCCACGTGTCGGTCAGCTTGGTGGCGATCTCGATATCGTTGAGGAAGTCCACCTCGGCCCAGTTCATGCCTTCGATCGAATTGGTACCGACCTTGCCGGTGGGCGCGATCGAATCGATCACCTTCAGATACCAGTGCTGCACGCCTTCGGGCGTGCGCATCGCCTGCCGCACGGTTTCGCGGAACAAGTCCGCCCCTTCGCCGCGGAAGGCGAGGAAGCCGATCGATTCCGAATTCGACTGTGCGGCGGTCAGCGTCTTGCCGATATGGACCAGACGGCCGTCCTCGGTCCGCTCCACCTTCATGTCGTCGCTGTCATAGCCTTCCTGCTTCACGTCGACAGTGACGGCGATCGGCCAGAGCTTGCCGTCCTTGTCGGTCGCGCCCTGCTGCACTTTGTGGACGATCTCTTCCGAAACCAGCGTATCGCCGTTAAGGATCAGGAAGTCGCCGCGCATCGCCTCACGCGCGATCCAGCAGGAGCCAAGGTTGTCGGCCACCTTGAAGAAGGGGTTGAAGCGAACCGTGATCTCCACGCGCGGATCCTTAATCGACTGCAGGTGCTCCTCCAGCATGTCGGTCATGAAGCCGGTCACCACGTCGATCCGCTTCACGCCGCCGCGCGCCAGCATCTCGATCTGCCATTCGATCAGCGAACGGCCGGAAAAGTCGATCAGGCACTTGGGGCGTTCGGCGGTAAGCGGCAGCAGGCGAGAGCCCTGGCCGGCGCTGAGAAGAATGGCGTGTTCGATCATGGGGTTCACATTCATGTTCGCGGGGGAGATGCCCTGCATCTAGTGATTGTCGCCCGAAAGGAAAAGGTGCGGCGCGATAAGCAGGCCGCGTGGAGGGCCGCGAAGCGAAGCTCTTTCGGGGTACCCGTTCATGCTTGCGCAATCGCGATTTAGCGACTGGCTTGCAACTCGCCTCCCCCTCGTTCAATGCAGGCTCAATGTCTCCCAAACGCCACCGCCAAGAGAGCAACACTCCGCTCGGCCGGATCCTTCAGAACACCGCCTGGCTGCTGGGCGGCAAGGGGTTCGGTGCGGTCTGCGGGATCGGCTATCTCGCCATCCTTACCCGCACGCTGGGGCTGAAGGACTTCGGCCACTTTTCGCTGATCTTCGGCACTGCGCAGGCGCTGATCGCGATCGCCGGGTTCCAGACCTGGCGCGTGGTCGTGCGCTACGGCAGCGAGCATGTGCACAATCTGGACTGGAGCAAGTTCGGCCGCCTCGGCATGCTGTGCGGCGTGCTGGATGCGCTGGGCGCGGTGATGGGCTGCGGGCTTGCCGCGATCCTGATCTACGGCTTCGCACATATGCTGGACCTGAACCCGCTCTACATGAACACGGCGTTCTGGTTCTGCTGCGCCTCGCTCTGGGCGCTGGTTTCAGCGCCGACCGGGATCGTGCGCGCGCTGCACCGCTTCGACATGGCGGTCTATGTGGAGGCCGTGGTGCCGACCGGGCGCCTGATCGCCGCGCTGGTGATCTGGCTGACCGGGCCCACCGTGGGCCGCTTCCTGTTCGCATGGGCGGCGATCGATCTGCTGGAAGCGCTGCTCTACTGGATCATGGCGCGCCGGCTTGCGCCCGCCGCGGTGAATTTCCGCAATTTCCTGCAATGGCGGCAGGCCATGGCCGAAAACCCCGGCATCGGCCGCTTCTTCATGGTCACGTACGTCGGCTCCACGCTCGACGCGGCGGTGAAGAACGGGCCGCTGCTGGTTGTCGGCGCCTGGGTGGGCACCAAGGCGGCGGGTCTCTACCGCCTGGCCTCGCAGCTGTCGCAGGCGCTGACCAAGCTTTCCTCGCTGCTGACGCGCTCGGTCTATGCCGAAGTGGCGCGCGCCCGGGTTTCCTCGCAGGCGGGCGAGTTCCGCAAGCTGGCCATGCAGACCAGCAAGATCGCCGGGCTGGGCGGCGTGGTAGTGGTCGCGGTCGCCATCCTGCTGGGCAAGGAATTGCTGGCACTGATCGGCGGCGACGCGTTCGAGCGGGGCGAGGCGATCCTGGTGCCGCTGACTCTGGCCGCCTGTTTCGATTTCGCCAGCGTTGCGTTCGAGCCGGTGCTCCATTCGACCGGCCGCGCGCAAGCCTCGCTGGTGGCGCGCCTGATCTCGGTGGTGGCGCTGGTGCTGGGCATGGTGTTCTTCATCCCGATCGGCCCCAGCGGCGCGGCTTGGGCCGTGGCTCTGGCGGGCGCGGTGTCCTACCTCGCGATGGGGGCGATGGCCTGGCATACGCTCAGGCAGATCGATCGGGACGAGATCCGCGTGATCGACGCCGAGCCCGAAGGCGACGAACCCGGCTCGACAGTGGAGTGACCGTGGCTATCATGGGGGCATGTCCACAGACCTGCTGACCCGCGAAGCCGCCCGCCTGTCCGACCGCATCGTTGCGCTGCGCCGCGCGATTCACGCCGAGCCCGAGATCGGCCTGCACAACCCGAAGACGCGCGACAAGATTCGCGAGGCGCTGGCCCACCTGCCGCTGGAATGGCGCGAAGGGCCTTCGACCACGGGCCTTGTTGCCACGCTGAAGGGCAGCGCGGGGCAGGGCGGAACGGTGCTGCTGCGCGGCGATACCGACGCGCTGCCGATGCCGGAGGAGACGGGCCTGCCCTTCGCCTCCACCATTCCCGGCGTCATGCACGCCTGCGGGCACGACACCCACGTCGCCATGCTGGCCGGCGCGGCGGAGATTCTCGCCGGGCAGGCCGCCAGCCTGAAGGGCGAAGTGCGCTTCATGTTCCAGCCGGGGGAGGAGGGCTATCACGGCGCCCGCTTCATGCTGAACGACGGGTTGTTGGGCGGGGAGGGCTTCGACCGGCCGCTGCCGGACGCCGCCTTTGCCCTGCACATCATGCCCAACGCCCCGCATGGCGTGATCGGCGGGCGCGCCGGGCCGCTGATGGCGGCAGCGGATGAACTGCGCATCACCGTGACCGGGCGCGGCGGCCATGCCTCCATGCCGCACGATGCCGTCGATCCGGTGCCGGTCGCCTGCGAGATCGTGATGGCCATCCAGACCATGGTCGCGCGGCGCTACAGCGTGTTCGATCCGGTGGTCGTCACCATCGCCAAGATCGAGGCGGGCAGCGCGCACAACGTGATTCCCGATACGGCCAAGCTCACCGGCACGATGCGCACGCTCTCGGCCGAGAACCGCGCGCGGCTGAAGGATGAATTGCCGCGCCTCGTGGCCGGGATTGCCGGCGCGCATGGACTGACGGGTGAGGTGACGATCCTCGAAGGCTTCCCGGTGACGATGTGCGATCCGCGCGCGGTCGATTTCGGTGAAGGCGTGGCGCAGGGCCTGTTCGGAGAGAACGCCTTCCGCCGCCTGCCCGATCCGATCATGGGCGCGGAAGATTTCGCCTATATCCTCGAAAAAGTACCCGGTGCGATGTTCTTCCTGGGCGTGGCGCAGGAAGGGGCGGACTGGCAGCATTGCTGCGGCATCCACTCGACCAAGATGATGGTGGACGAAACGGCACTGCCGCGCGGCTCCGCCTTCCTCGCGGGCCTCGCGCAGAACTGGCTGGAGCGCGGCTTCGGCTAGGCCGCATTGCCGCTGCGGTCATTGCCATGATCGCCGCTCCTTGCTGCCTTGGCGGCAAGGAGAGGTTCCCCATGAACGATCTGGCATTCGCCGATTTCTTCGCCGCCGAGCATGACGATAATCCCTACTGGAACGAAAGCGCCTGGTTCTCGGTCACGATTCCCGAGCGGCGCATCCACGGGCTGATCCAGCACTATTTCCGGCCCAACATGGGCATGCTCAACGGCGGGCCGGTGCTGTGGGATTCGAGCGGGCAGTATCAGTGGAACTGCCTCCACTACGACTGGGCGCATCTTCAGGCCATGCCGGAGGGCGCGGCGAAGTTCGCCATGCAGGCACGCAATTCGCTGTCCGTGCGGATGATCGAGCCGCTGTCGACGTACAAGCTCGACTATGACAAGGATGGCCTGTTCTTCGACCTGACATGGAGCGCCATCGGCCCCGTCCATCAGCTGAAAACCGGGGACGACGGCCAGACGGCAACCGCGAAGTTCCATCTGGAACAGCCGGGCCGGATGACCGGCAGCTTGCGCTGCAATGGCGAGACTTTCGCGGTCGATTGCCTGTCGATGCGCGATTGCTCCTACGGCGCGCGCGATTACGAATCGCTGGCCTGCGGCGGCTATTTCTGGGGCGTGGCGGAAGACCGCGCCTTCCACGCCATCGCCATGGGCGAGGGCAAGGAGGCGCGCTCGATCGGCGGGTTCATCTGGCAGGACGGCGCACTCGCCAGTCTCGCCTCCGGCCGCCGCGAAGTTCTGGAATGGGGCGAGCACGGTCCGGCACGCGTATTGTTCGAGGCGACCGACCAACTCGGCCGCTCGCTGCGCGCCACGGCGGAGATCGATCCGGGGCTGATCTTCACCGGCTATACCGATCATACCGTCGTCTGGTCGCTGATGCGCTGGGATTGGGACGGCGTGGAATTGTGGGGCGACAATCAGGAGTTCTGCCCCACCGCCCGCTTCCGCCGCATCGCCCGCGGTGAGATCGCACCGGGATCGCCGGCATGAGTTTGGGGCAGATCGTCGTCGTCAACGGCACCTCGGGATCAGGCAAGTCGACCGCCTGCGAGTTGTTCCAGAAGCGGCAGCAGGACTATTGGCTGCTTTACGGCATCGACCATTTCATGGCGCAGACCCTGCCCGCGCAGTTCGGCCACCACGGCCCGCGCGCGGGGGAGGGGATCGAGGCGGTGCCGCGCGATCCCGCCGACCCGCAAGGGCCGCTGCGCTGGCACTTCGCCCCGCAGGCGATGGCGGCCTTTTCGGCGATGCACGAGTGGATGGCGGCGACGTCCCGGCAGGGAATCAATGTAATCTTCGACCACCTGCTGCTGACCGACCCACCGGTGCTGCAGGATCTGGTCCGCCGTACCGAGGGTCTGCCAGTGCTGCTCGTCACGCTGAAGCCGCCGTTCGAAGTGCTGGAGCGCCGCGTGGCCGAACGCGCGATGACCAAGCGCATGCCCACCGATCTGTTGGGCGAAGATGCCGTGAACAAGATCATCGACCGCCTTGCACGCCTGCGGCCGTGGTTCTTCGAGGAAGTCTATCGCAATGACGTGTCGGACCTTGTGATCGATACTTCCGTCCATGCGCCGGATGCGGTCTGCGCGCAGATCGAGGAAAGGCTGGTGGCAGGGCCGGGTACTGCGTTCGAGGAACTGCGCCGCCGGCTCTAGAGGCCCCGGCCTTCAAGCCACCCGACAACGGCATCCTGCGCTTCAGCCTCGAACTGAAGCTGATGTCCGTACCGGTCGAAGGCCAGAAAGTGCCCGTGCGGCGCGGCCTTGGCCAGCGCTTCGCCTTGCGCGACGGGAATCAAACGATCATCGCGCGCATGCAGTACCAGAACCGGCGCCGAGACTTGCGGCATCGCGCCAAGGCTGTCGAAACGGTCGAGCATCAACGCGCGAACCGGAGCCCAAGGCATCGCCGTCGCGCCGACATCGGGCAGCGAGGTGAACGGCGATACCAGGACCTGCGCCGCCGGCGGATGCGCTTTTGCCAGTTGCGTCGCCACCCCGGTTCCCAGCGAGGCGCCCATCAGCACCAGCGATTCCGGCGGCAGGCCCTTGGCCTTGAGGAATGCGAGCGCGGCCTCTCCGTCGCTGATCAACCCCTGCTCGCTGGGCTTGCCGGGATTGCCGGAATAGCCGCGATAGTCGGCCAGCAGCAGGCCGTACCCCGCATGCGCCAGTTGCCGCGTGGCGAAGGCCGCGCCGGGCAGGCTGTCGCCATTGCCGTGGAAGAACAGCACCGTCCGCCGGCCGGGAGCGGCGGGTCGCCAGGCGGCGGTGAGGGCAAGTCCATCGTCGGTGCGCAGCATGACCCGCTCGAAGCCTGCCGGAATTTCGGCGGGGCCTTTAGGGGCCGGATAGATCATCGTCCGCTGCGCCAGGAACAGCAGCAGCACGGCTGCAAGATAGAGCCCGCCGACAGTGGGGAGGACGAACAGCACTCGCTTTCTCCATAGCGCGGCAGGGGGCTGGGCAGCGGGCCGGGCCGCGAAGTCGGTCAAACCGCCAGCCGGTCCAGCACGTTGTTGCGGCGGCTGTCCTGCAGCATCAGCGCGGCAATCAGCGAGACCGCGCAGAGCGCCGAGACGTACCAGTAGAAGCCGCTTTCATGGCCCGCCTTCTTGAACGCCAGTGCGACATTCTCGGCCGTGCCGCCGAACAGCGCATTGCCCACGCCATAGGCCAGACCGACGCCCAGCGCGCGCACGTGGGTGGGAAACATCTCGGCTTTGAACAACCCGCTGACCGACGTGTAGAAGCTGTTGATCACCAGCCCCGCCAGCACCAGCAGGAACGCTGCGCCCACCGCCTTCGCCCCGGCCAGCGCAGTGAAGATCGGCACCGTGCAGACGGTCGCCAGCGCGGCGAAGATCAGGATGTTGTTGCGCCGGCCGATCCGGTCGGACAGCAGGCCCATCACCGGCTGCAGCACCATGAACAGCGCCAGTTCGCCCAGCATCAGGCTGGTCGCCACTTCCTTGGACAGCCCCACCGTCAGCACCAGATACTTCTGCATGTACGTGGTGAAGGCATAGAACGAGAGGCTGCCGCCCGCCGTCAGCGCGACCACGATCAGGAACGGGCGCGTGGCCACGCGGAACAGCTCGGCAAGGCTGCCGGCTTTTTCCCCGGCGCGATCCTGGGCGCTGGAGGTCTCATGCATGTGGTGGCGGAACAGTACGATGCCGAGGGCGCCGATTGCCCCGATCACGAAGCCCAGACGCCAGCCCCATGCGGCGAACTCGGCCTCTGTCAGCACTTGCTGGAGCAGCACGATCACGACGGTGGCGCAAAGCTGCCCGCCGACCAGCGTGACGTACTGGAACGAGGACCAGAACCCGCGCCGCCGCCGTCCGGCAATCTCGCTGAGGTAGGTGGCGGCGGTGCCGTATTGCCCACCGGTCGAGAAGCCCTGCACCATGCGGCCGATCAGCAGCAGGATCGGGGCAAGGATGCCCGCCTGCGCGAACGTGGGCAGTACCGCGATCAGCAGCGCGCCGCCGCCCATCATCATGACCGAGAGCACCATCGCGCTCTGCCGTCCGTGCCGATCGGCATAGCGGCCGAAGAACCAGCCGCCGATGGGGCGGAGCAGGAAGCCCACCGCGAAGATCGCGCTGGTGGCCATCAGCTGCACCAGTTGGTCGCTCTCTGGAAAGAACGCGGGTGAGAAGTAGAGCGCGGTGAAAGCGTAGATGTAGAAATCGTACCATTCGATGAGGTTGCCCGCCGATCCCGCAAGGATCGCGCGCAACCGCATCGCGTCGGTTATGCCGACACCCGGCCTAGCTTCCGGCGCTGCCGCCGGAGAGACGACAGCGCTGCTATCCACGTTCAGGCGCGCGCTTCGTTCACGCCGGCACTGTTGTGCCGCAGCGCCTTCAGCACGGTATCGACGATCTGCGGGGCATTGAGGCCCGCCTCGTCATACTGCGCCTCGGGCTTGTCCTGATCCTGGAAAATGTCGGGCAGGCGCATGGTGCGGATCTTCAGACCCGCATCGGTCAGCCCTTCGTCGCTCGCCATGGTCAGCACATGCGCGCCGAGACCGCCGATCGAACCTTCCTCCACCGTGACGACCACTTCGTGGCTGAGCATCAGCTTGCGGATCAGATCGGTGTCGAGCGGCTTGGCAAAGCGCAAGTCGGCCACGCTGGTGGAAAGGCCCTTGGCCTCCAGCGCGTCGGCCGCCTTCAGCGCTTCGCCAAGGCGGGTGCCGAGCGAGAGCAGGGCGACCTTGGTGCCTTCGCGCACGATCCGGCCCTTGCCGATTTCCAAGGCTTGCGGAACCTCGGGCAGCGCCACACCCTCACCATTGCCGCGCGGATAGCGGAAGGCGATCGGACCGGAATCGTGGAGCGCGGCGGTGTGGGTCATGTGGACCAGTTCCGCCTCGTCGGCGGCGGCCATCACCACCATGTTCGGCAATGTCGCCAAGTAAGTAATGTCGAACGAGCCGGCATGAGTGGCGCCATCGGCACCGACCAGCCCGGCGCGGTCGATCGCGAAGCGCACCGGCAGGTTCTGGATGGCGACGTCATGCACCACCTGGTCGAAGGCGCGCTGCAGGAAGGTGGAATAGATCGCGCAGAACGGGCGCATGCCTTCGGCGGCAAGCCCGGCGGCGAACGTCACCGCGTGCTGTTCGGCAATGCCGACGTCGAAGCTGCGATCGGGGAACTGCTGCACGAACTTGTCCAGCCCGGTGCCCGAGGGCATGGCGGCAGTGATCGCGCAGATCGTGGGATTGCGCTCCGCCTCCGCCACCAGCGCCTTGGCGAAGACGCCGGTATAGCTGGGCGGGCCGGCGGGCGCCTTGGCCTGTTCGCCGGTGACGACGTTGAACTTCTGCACGCCGTGATACTTGTCGGCCGCTTCCTCGGCCGGGGCATAGCCCTTGCCCTTCTGCGTGACGACGTGGACGAGGATCGGGCCCTCGCCGGCATCGCGCACGTTTTCCAGAACCGAGATCAGCGCGTCGAGGTCATGACCGTCGATCGGGCCGACGTAGTAGAAGCCCAGTTCCTCGAACAGGGTGCCGCCCATGGCCATGCCGCGGGCGAATTCGTCAGTCTTCTTCGCGGCCAGATGCAGCGGGCGCGGCAGGCGGCGGGCAAACTTGCGCGCCAGTTCGCGCAGGCCAAGGAACCGGCCCGAGGAGACGAGGCGCGCCAGATAGGCCGAAAGCCCGCCCACCGGCGGCGCGATCGACATATCGTTGTCGTTCAGGATCACGATCAGGCGGTTGCCGGCCGCTTGCGCGTTGTTCATCGCCTCATAGGCCATGCCCGCGCTCATCGCGCCGTCGCCGATCACGGCGATGCCGCGGCCGGGCTCACCCTTGATCTTGTTGGCGACGGCAAAGCCGAGCGCGGCCGAGATCGAGGTGGAACTGTGCGCGGTGCCGAACGGATCGTATTCGCTTTCGGAACGCTTGGTGAAGCCCGAAAGGCCGCCACCCTGGCGCAGCGTGCGGATGCGGTCGCGGCGGCCGGTCAGGATCTTGTGCGGGTAGGCCTGGTGGCCCACGTCCCAGATCAGGCGATCCACCGGCGTGTCGAACACGTAGTGGATGGCCACGGTCAGTTCGACCACGCCCAGGCCCGAACCGAGGTGTCCGCCCGTCTGGCCGACGGCGGAAATCATTTCGGTGCGCAGTTCGTCGGCCAGCTGGCGAAGTTGCGTGGGCTTGAGCTTGCGCAGGTCGTCAGGGGTATCGACGGTATCGAGAAGCGGTGTTGCCGGATTGGCTGTCATGGGCATTGTTTACACGCGAGTTTGTCTGGTGTCGAATTTTCCGCTGCCATTAGGCGGCGAATAGGCCAAGATACAGGGATTCTCGTCGGAGGTGCCGATGATTCCCCCAGCGTTTGCGTTGAGCCGAGCCAATCCCATCGCCTTCGTCCTCACCGCCGATCGCGATCGGGCGCGGGCTTTCTATGCGGAATCACTGGGTTTGCCGGTGATCGCGGAAGACGATTTCGCCGTGACGTTCCGGCTGAGCGACGGCACGACGATGCGCCTGAGCGGGGTTCCGGGATACCAGCCGCATCCGCATACGGTGCTTGGCTGGGCGGTGCCCGATATCCGCGCGGCGCTGGCCGAACTGCGCGAAAAGGGCATACGGCCGAACATCTACGACGGGTTCGGGCAGGATGCCGAGGGTATCTGGGGCTCCCCCACCAGCGGCGCGCAAGTCTGCTGGTTTCCCGATCTCGACGGTAACGTGCTGAGCCTGACGCAGTTTTGAGCGGCTGGTGCCGCGGCTGTGATCGTGACATGGAATGGCTCCCCCCATCCGAGGAGTTCTTCCTTGTCGCTTTCCATTCGCCCAGCCACCCGTGACGATCTGCCGCAGCTTTCCACAGTCATGGATGCTGCCATCGGCGAATTGCAGAAGGGCTTCCTCGATGCCGACCAGATCGCGTCGAGCCGCGCGGTGATGGGGTTGGACCGGCAACTGGTGGATGACGGCACGTACTTCCTGGCGGAGATCGATGGCGAGATCGCCGGCTGCGGCGGCTGGAGCCGGCGGGCGACGATGTACGGCGGCGATCACAGCACCGGCCTGCGCGAGCCGCGTCTGCTTGATCCCGCCAGCGAGGCGGCGCGGGTGCGGGCGATGTACACGCATCCCGGTTTCGCCCGGCGCGGCGTCGGCCGCGCGCTACTGGCGCATTGCGAGGAACAGGCCCGCGCCGAGGGCTTCGCGACGTGCGAGCTGATGGGCACGAAGTCGGGCGAGCCGCTCTACCGGGTGGCAGGCTACGAAGTGATTGAGCGGATCGAGGATTCGACCGGCGGCGCACCCGTGCCGCTGGCCCGGATGCGCAAAAGCCTCTGAAACTTCAGGCGCTGCAGGCGGCGCAAGTGCCGCGCAGTTCCACCACCGGGCGGACATCGGCGAAACCGGCATTCTTCGCGGCGGCAATCAGCGCGCCGGTCAGTTTGTCGTCGTCGATGTGCACCGCCTGCCCGCAGGCGTCGCAGATCAGGAAGATGCAGTCATGCTGGCAGCCGGGATGGCTGTTGGCGAGGTAGGCGTTGGCGCTTTCCACGCGGCGGGCCAGGTTGGTGCGCACGAACAGGTCGAGAATGCGATAGACGCTGTTGGGCGCCACGCGCTTGCCGCGCAGGGTAGAGACGCTTTCGGCCAGGTCGTAGGCGGAGGCAGGGCGTTCACGCTCAGCCAGCGCGCCGAACACATCCGCGCGCATTTCGGTCCACTGCTCGCCCGATTCGAGCAGCGCGGAGCGGGCCGCTTCGATCAGACTTTCGCCTGAGTGCTCATGATGATGATGTGCGCCTGACATGGCCTCCATATGGAGGCTCGTCCGTCGGCGCGCAATGCCGCGCCCTTGTTTAGCGTGTTAGCGCTGGATCGAGTCCGCGTGCGCCGGCGGAGCCATCGTTTCGGACAGGGTGTGCGTGCCGATGCCCATCGCGCCGAACACCAGCAGCGCGCCGCCGGCAAAGCCGATTGCGAAGAAGCGGTAGAAGTCAGCCTTGAAGAGTCCCATGATCGGTGCAGCTATCCAGTGGTTCACGAAATTGCGTGGGGCCCACTTGGCGCGATTCGCCTTGCAGTCCAGTGAACGTGCCCCAATTTCGCCTTATTATGCGATGAGCGGTTGGCTCGTGGCGACGAATCGCGGGAACAGACGCGCGGTTGTCATGAACTTGGCCGATTGGGCCGAGTCGTTTGCCGGGTGGGGGAGTGGGCCGGTGCCGCCAAAATCCGCCTTCAGCGGATTTTCAAACTACGGCAGGATCGGCGCCAGCACCGCGTGGCCAAGCGAGGCCAGAACCAGCAGCGCCAGCGGGATCACCGCGCAGCCGAACGGCAGGGCCAGCGCGCCGGCGACGCGGGGCGGGCTGCTTACGCGGCCCAACCGCACGAGCACGGCCGATGCGGCCATGCCGATGAGGAAGGCGAGGGCAACCAGCGGTCCGAGCCAGTCTACCCCCATACGCGCCTTCCTCCCCGAATTGCTTAGTGCTTGAAGTGGCGCATGCCGGTGAAGACCATCGCCAGACCCGCCTCGTCGGCAGCGGCGATGACTTCCTCGTCACGGATCGAGCCGCCCGGCTGGATCACCGCCGTCGCGCCCGCCTCGGCCGCGGCCAGCAGACCGTCGGCGAAGGGGAAGAAGGCATCCGAAGCGACCGCCGAGCCGACCGTGCGCGCCTGCGCCCAGCCGAACTTCTCGGCCGCTTCGGCCGCCTTCATCGCGGCAATGCGCGAGGAATCGCGGCGGTTCATCTGGCCCGCGCCGATGCCGGCGGTGACGCCGTCCTTGGCATAGACGATCGCGTTGGACTTGACGTGGCGGGCCACCGTCCAGGCGAACAGGCAGTCCTTCAGTTCCTGCTCGGTCGGTGCGCGCTTGGTCACCACCTTCAGATCGCCCGCGCCGATGGCGCCGGCGTCGCGGCCCTGCACCAGCAGGCCGCCGGTGATCGGCTTCACGGTCAGGCCGGGGCGGCGCGGATCGGGCAGGCCGCCGGTCAGCAGCAGGCGCAGGTTCTTCTTCTTGGCGAAGAAGGCACGCGCTTCCTCGTCGGCGTCAGGGGCGACGACGACTTCGGTGAAGATCTGGCAGATCGCTTCGGCAGTCGGACCGTCGAGCGTGGTGTTCACCGCAACGATGCCGCCGAAGGCCGAAACGTCGTCACAGGCCAGCGCGCCCTGCCAGGCTTCGAGCAGGCTGGAGCCCTGCGCCACGCCGCAAGGGTTGGCGTGCTTGACGATGACCACGGCCGGATCCTGCCCCTTGAACTCGGCAGCGAGTTCGAAGGCGGCGTCGGCGTCGTTGTAGTTGTTGTAGGACAGTTCCTTGCCCTGCACCTGCTCGCCCTGGGCCAGGCCCTTGGTGAACGGGCCGACCGGCGTGTAGAGCGCGGCCTTCTGGTGCGGGTTCTCGCCATAACGAAGCGTGGTGGCCAGACGGCCGTTGACGCTGAGCATCTCGGGGAACTCAAGGCCCTGATCGGCGAAGGCGAACCACTGGCTGATCATCGAATCGTAAGCGGCGGTCTGCGCATAGGCGCGCGCGGCCAGCAGCTTGCGGAAAGACAGGGTGGTGCCGCCCTCGGTTGTTTCCAGCTCGGTCAGCAGGCCGGCATAGTCCTTGGGATCGGTGACGATGGCGACGAAGGCATGGTTCTTCGCGGCCGAACGCACCATCGACGGGCCGCCGATGTCGATGTTCTCGATGATCTCGTCACGGTCGGCGCCCTTGGCGACGGTCGCTTCGAAGGGATAGAGATTGACGACGACAAGGTCGATCGCGCCGATCTCGTGATCGGCCATGGCCTTGGCGTGTTCCGGATTGTCGCGCACCGCCAGCAACCCGCCGTGGACCTTGGGGTGCAGCGTCTTGACGCGGCCGTCCATCATTTCGGGGAAATTGGTGAGGTCCGAAATGTCCTTCACCTCAAGGCCGGCGTCGCGCAGCGCCTTGGCGGTGCCGCCGGTCGAAACCAGCTCCACCCCGCGCGCGGCAAGCGCCTTGCCGAGATCGGCGAGGCCGGTCTTGTCGGAAACCGAAAGCAATGCGCGGCGGATCGGGACGATATCGGTCATCTGGGGCCTCTTGCGAATGGAGCGGGCAAAGATTTTGCGCGCCCTCTAGGTCGACAGGGCCAAGGCCGCAAGGTGGGTAAGCCACAAGCAGTGGCGTATCCCGGCCGAAACTACCGCATTTTCTTGAGAAGCCAACCGAAGTTTCCGCCGCCGCGCGAAACCATGCCCTGGATCACCAGCTGCTGCGTGGCCTGCGGGCGGCCCATGCCGTCCACCCACAGCGAATCCTCGATCGTCACGTCGCCGGCGGTGCTGCGGAACTGCCAGTAGCTGCCATCGGGCAGCGACAGCGCCGCGCCCTGTCCATCGACGGTGGGCGAGACTTCGACTTCGGGGCCGAGGTGGAAGCGGATCGCGAAGCCCACTTTGCCGCGCTTGCCCTTGCGACCGGCGGGCAGCAGCACGTCTTCGCCGCGCAGTTCGCTGCCGTCGTCGCGCAGGATCAGGATGCGGCGGTGGTTGAGGCCGTGGCGCGCGGCATAGCCGTTGTGGCTGGCTTCCAGCCGGGTGGCATTGCCGCCGTTTTCCTGCGCCATGGTCTTGCGGTCGACATCGACCTCGCTGACGCCCGAACCGATCGTGCCGTTGATGAGCACGGCGGTGGAATTGGCATCGTCCAAGGTCAGCGTGGAATGGGCCGCGGTCGCGCGCAGTGCCTGCTCCAGCCGCACGGGCACCAGCCCGCCGCCGCTGGCGGCACCGCCGCAGTTGACGACCAGCCGGTGACGCCCATGCGAAAGCTCGAACGCCAGCGTGGAGGCGCAGCCATATCGCGCATGGGTGGGCAGCGGCGGCGGGGCCGTGTCGAACTGCAGGATCGCCTTCTGCGCGGCCACGCGCTGGTAGCCCCACTGGCGCACTTCGCGCAGCGGGCGCGTGCGCACGCCGCTGGCCTTGACCAGATCGTCGATATCGCTGGCGCTGACCGCCCAGCTGCCCTGCCACGAACCCAGCGAACCATCGCCGTGGGTCAGCGCCAGCAGCGGCGGCACCAGCAGTTCCACCACGCGCTCCACCGTCTGCGGGGCATCGCGGCGGGTGGCCTGATAGCAATTGCGCAGGCGCACCAGCAGGGTGATCGCCTCCATCTGCGCCAGCGGGCTGCGCGAAAGCACGCCGCCATCGTCGCCCATCAGGTCGCCCAGCGCCTTGACCAGACCGGCCTCGCCATAAAGGCGGCGCGGCCGGCCTTCGGGCAGCAGCAGGCCCGCGGCGACGATCGCGCACCAGCCGGCGACTTCGGCCAGCCCGTCCTCGGCGCGGTTCACATGGCGGTCCAGCCAGCGCGCGGTTGCCGAGATATGCGCCAGCGTGCGGCTGCGCAGCGCCTTGTCGCCCGAAAGGATCAGCGGCGCGTGGGCCAGCCAGTTCATCAGGCGCATGCCGGTATTGCCCACCGCCCAGGCCGGGCCCTTGCCGGGCTTGGACGGAGGGGCCGGGTTGGCTTGCAGCCATGACGTCAGAATGCGTTCGGCCACCGGCACGCACTGTTCGCGCGGGGCGCAGGCCTCAAGATCGGTCAGCCAGGAGAAGCTGTGGACCGTGCGCTCCAGCGGCGGGGTGACGCGTGCGGCGCCGGCATAGTCCACTTGCGCGATCGGGGTCTTGGCACCGTGGACCAGGAAGTGCCCGGCGCGCAGCGCGGTGCCGGCAGTGGCATTGCCGGGCAGCGTGTTGCTGACGGTGGCCAGCAGGCGCGTGCGCGGCTTGCGGCCCAGCGGCGATGTCAGCATCGTGGCCGGCACGCCAAGGCGATAGGCGAAGCGAATGAAGCGGTCCGCCGCGCCGGTGGAGGGCGGCGAGAAATCGGCCAGCGCGATATCGCGGCCGGCTTCGATGCGGGGGGGCAGCTGGATTTCGGGCCCGGTTTCCGGCCGAAGATCGGCGGTGAGCCCATGGCCTTCGGGAGCAGCGTCTTCGGGAATGGCGCCGATGCCATCGGCTTCGGCCGCTCTGTCCTGCTTCAATGCACCGCGCAACGCGTCCTCCTCGGCTTCCGCCGCCAGCGGAACGGCCCGATCCGCGCCCGGGTTCCCGGTTTGCATGCGCGGATCAGCCGTCGTGGCCAAGGGCTCAGTCCAGTCCCTTGAGCGCCCGGATATTGGCGGCATAGTGCGACGGGCCGCCGCGGAAAGTGGCGGAACCCGCCACCAGCACGTCGGCACCGGCGGAAACGCAAAGCGGCGCGGTCTTGGGATCGACGCCGCCGTCGACTTCGAGATGAATCTCGCGGCCGGACTTGTCGATCATCTTGCGCACCGCCTCGATCTTGCGAAGCTGGCTGGAAATGAAGCTCTGGCCGCCGAAGCCGGGGTTCACGCTCATGATCAGGACCAGATCGATGTCGTCGATCAGATAGTCCAGCATCTTGGCGGGGGTGGCGGGGTTCAGCGAGATGCCGGCCTTCTTGCCCAGAGACTTGATCTTCTGGACGGTGCGGTGGACGTGCGGGCCGGCTTCCGGGTGCACGGTGATGATGTCGGCACCGGCGGCGGCGAAATCCTCAAGGAAGGAATCGACCGGGGAGATCATCAGATGCACGTCGAAGACCTTGGCCGAATGCGGGCGCAGCGCCTTCACCACGGCCGGGCCGATAGTGATGTTGGGCACGAAATGGCCGTCCATCACGTCGACATGAATCCAGTCGGCCCCGGCTTCGTCGACCGCGCGGACTTCTTCGCCAAGTCGCGCGAAGTCGGCGGAAAGGATCGACGGAGAGATCAGCGGAACGGTCATGGAAAATCTGTACTCCTACGGGTAACGAATAAGACACCATATGTAGTGGGGACAAGCAGCGTCCTGCGCTTTTCCACCACGCGATATGGAACAGGACGGCCCCTTGGCGGCTGGATCTTCCTTGCGCAATCGCGAATTGCCAATTCAGTGCGCATTCACGGCCCGGCTGCCAATTCGCTGGCGTGAAACGGCGGCCTGCGGCAGAGGGTGCTTGCGGCGGGTGCGATCGGCCAGATGGACAAGGTCACGGGACCGGACATGACTATGAAGCAAATGCATTTTTCCCGCACTGCCATTCGCGGCACGGTGGCTGCCGTAACAGTGATCGGGCTGACGGTTTCCGCCGGCGCGGCGGTGCGCCCGCATGAGGAAATCCGCAACGACATGAGCCTGTGCCGGGCCGACAAGGGGCCGGCACTGCTGGTCACGGTGGACGGAATCAAGGCATCGAGCGGATCGATCCGCGTCCAGAGCTACCGCGCGACGGCGGCGGACTGGTTGCAGTCCGGCAAGTGGATATCGCGCATGGAAGTGCCGGCGAAGGCAGGCACGATGACCTTCTGCGTGCCGCTGCCGGCCAGCGGCTCTTACGGCATCGCCGTGCGTCATGACGTCAACGACAACGGCAAGACCGACATCAGCAGCGATGGCGGGGCGATGTCCAACAATCCGCCGATCAGCATCTTCAACCTCGGCAAGCCCAGCTACACCAAAGTCGGCGTGCCGGTGGGCAACGAAGTGAAGTCGATCCGGGTGCAGATGCGGTACATGTGATGGGCGAGTGCCCTTCTGGGCACTCTAGGTGCGGTTAGGTGTCGTTAAGCCCGCGTCGAAAGAATGGCGCGGGCGTCGGCCAGATCAGATGGCTTGTCGACGTCCACTGCCGCCAGGCCATCCCTTGCGGCGACAAGGCGTGCGGAAACGCCGATCTTGTCGCCCAGCCGCGCCAGGGCGCCGGCCAGCGTCAGCCGGCCCAGTGCATAGCCGATCAGGATGCCGACGCCGAGCCTTGCAGCGATGCGCCAAGGCCGCTTGCGGTCGGCCTCCACCAGTTTCCAGGTATCGATGGCGGTTTCGGCGCGCGGCGTGTTCAGCAGGAACAGGTTGCAGCCGGACCAGTCGCCATCGGCAAAGCGCAGATACGTGCGCTTCGATCCGGGCATGGCCTGTTCGATAGCCTCGCGCCGGGCCAGCAGCACGGCGACATCGGCATCGGCCGGCGTATCGGCGATGAAATCGTCCACCCATGCGCTGCGCAGCAGGGCGTGATCCGACGTCGTCACCAACATCGGCGCGCCAAGGTGCTCCAGCCCCGCGGCGACGCTGGCGCTGGGGCCGGCCTTCGCTGGGATAACCTCGCAGCCAAGGTTCTGCGCCAGCGCGATCACTGCCGGGTCGTTGGCGACGACGGCGATCCGTTCGACGCGGCTCTGCCTGAGCGCGCCGACGACATGCGCGAGCATCGGCTTGCCGGCGATCTCCACCAGCGCCTTGTGGCTGGTACCCTCGCTGGCGGCGACCGGATCGGGGGCGCCGGGACGCGAGCCGGCGAGGACCAGCGCCGCGTGCGGGCGATCCATCATGCCAGCCGCTCCCGCGCCTTCTTCGCGCGCCAGACCTGCCAAAGCACGCCGGGCGCGGCGAGCACGGGATGGCGTTCGCGCCACGGCGTCAGCCGCACGGGAATGCCGGTGTGCCGCTCGATCTTCCACGCGGCATAGCGCGCGGCGCCCTCGAAAGTGGTGGAGGCTTTGAGCAGGCGCAGCACGTTGTAGGGCTTGCCCATCCGGCGGCGATGCGCCCACCAGCCGAGTGTCTTCTGACGCTCGGCGGCGGCGAGTTGCGGCTGGATCGTGCCATCGGCCTCCCGCGCGAAGGCAATGCCGTCGGCCTCCAGCGCCAGCGGCAGCAGCCCGTCGAAATGCTCGCGGTTCACCGAAAGGATCGAATCCTCGCGCCCCGCCTTCTCGACGCGGAATTCGGCGGCGTAAGTCGCGCGGAACAAGGCGCGCCAGTAATCCTCCGCCGTGCCTCGATCGGGGCCGAGCGCGACGGCAAGGCGGCTGGCGGTGCGGGCCGCACCGGAAACGGCCTTGGCCACGCTGTCGGCGGCAACCACATTGCGCTGCCAGGCAAGGCCGCTCGGCTGGACGAAGCGCGCCCAGATCGTGGTGTCGACCAGTTCGCCGGCAGCGGCGGCGCGGAAGGTTTCCAGCGCCATCGTCGCGACTTTGGCGCGCAGGACCACGCCTTCGCGTTCCCATTCGTGATAGCTGACGCGCGGCCAGATCTTCTCTACCTGCGGGCCATCGGTCAGCACGTAGAAATCCAGCACGCCTTCCAGCGATCCGGTGCGCAAGTTGGAGCCGTAGAACAGCACCGCCGCCGTGCCCGGCGTAGCGTGCGCCAAGCGTTCGGCGAAGGCGCGCACTTCCACCACCACAGCGCGGCCGAGCGCCTTGCGCACGCGCGTTTCCAGGGTTTCGCTGGAGATGTCCGTCATGCTTTCATGCTCGGGCAAGCCGGCCCCGAAATCAAGAGTCGGGGCCAGTATTGCGGGGTGGCATTGCCGAAGGTTCAGGGCACCACGAAAGTGATCGCGGGCCCTTCTTCCAGCACGTAGTTGCCGGAAGGAAAAGCCTCCCCATCCAGGATGAACGGCCCGTCGATGTCGAGGTCGATCGCGCTGGTGGCGAAGCGGTGTGCGCCGCTGCGGTCCAGGAAACGGCCCATGATGCCGAACATCAGGATCACCGGCAGCATGGCCATCATCCAGCGCACCGGCCAGTCGATCACCGCCAGCTTCATGCCAGAGGCAACCTTGCTGCCGAACGGCCTTGCGCCCAGCGGAAACTGTTCGAACGTGGTGGCCACCGTCATGAACCGCTCGTGCGGATTGCCCTTGCCGTTGTACGGCAGGTCGCGGCCACTGCGATGGTCGATCAGACGGGTCGGCGTGCTGGCGCGCCACGGATTGCCGGCGCGGCCGAACAGCGTCTGGATGATACCCCAGAGCACGGTCAGGCCGACGGCAAAGCTGTTGAAGGCGCCGCGACGGTGGGCTTCCTGGCCGGCCTTCGTGGCCAGCGCGAAGGCGCCGGTGCCGAAGATGAAGCCCTGGATGCAGCCGGAGCTGCCGTCCCGCGACGAAACCCGCAAGGGTGCACGCACCAGCGTATTGCCGCGATGGGCGGCCGCCAGTGCTTCGGCAAGCGACCACTGGTTCGGTAGGCCGAGATCGATCGCCAGCGCATTGGTCTTGCCCTTGGGCAGGACGATGAACGTGGGCCAGTGGTTGCCGAAAATATCGGCGCCGCAGGTCAGCACGTCCCGCACGGTGCCATCGCCGCCGTCGACTACGAGATAGTCGATCCCGCGCTGGGCGAAACCTTCGAGCACGCGATAGAGATCGATGCGCGTGCGCGGGGTTTCCGTCAGGATGTTGGAGCAATCCTCCATCTCGGGCGCGTGGCCCTTGTTGCGATGGCTGCGGGGATTGCGGATGATGCCGACGAGCGGCACTGCGCGGCCACGGCGCGACTGGCGCACCGGGCGGGGGGCCCGGCGAGAGCTTTGCTCACCGATGGTCGGCAGCGTTTCGAATTCGTAGATTGTTCCGTACACGGGAGCCTATGTAGTGTCACCCGCCCCGGAAATCACCAAGAAACATTCCCTGACACATTCAAGTTACAGTTCTATGGCGGTTTTCCGGGCGTTGAAATTCCGGCAACAAATTGCGCATTTCCTGCAAGCCGGTTGCGGAACGCGCTGCGGTGCGGGACCGGGTAAAACGCTTTGCCGCATTTCCAAATCGGTCGGGAAAGATTACGGCGAGTGGCATGGCCGATACGGAAAACTCCCCCCAGTCCCGTCCGATCGTCGTCACGATCGGCGATAACCCTCTGAAACTCTGGGGTCTTACAATGACCCAGCGGACGGCGCGAATTGCCCGCGCGAATGGCTGCGAGAGCGCCGACGCGCCGCCGGCAGGCGCCGCAATCCTGGCAAACGCCGCTTTCGCGTGGGATCCTGCGTGGTTTCGCCATGTTGCGGAGCGGCCGGGAATGGTGCTGACGCTGGGGGGCGTGCCCGTCCTGGCCCACGCGGCCGATTCTGACCAATCCGGGCGAATCACGGCGGCCATGAGCGCCGGATTCGCGCTCACCGATTCGTCCGGAATGGATGTGGTTGCGTTCGAGAGCGGACCGACCATCGAGAACAAGCAGCTGCGCAAGCGCGAGACGCCGTTCCTGATGGCCTTGACCGGCGACAGCGTGCGCCCGATCGAGCGGGCCAGCTATTTCGGTGCCTATAAGGGCGTGACCGATGTGCTGACCAAGTACCTTTGGCCCGAATGGGCGCTGGTGCTGACGCGCATCTGCGCCAAGCTGCACATTACCCCGAACATGGTGACCACGGTCGGCGCGGTGTTCTGCGTGATCGCCACCGTGCTCTTCGCCTATGGCCACTATTGGCTGGGCATGGCGCTGGGGCTGGTGTTCATGGTGCTGGACACGGTGGACGGCAAGCTGGCGCGCTGCACGATCACCTCTTCCGCCTGGGGCAACGTGTTCGATCACGGCATGGATCTGGTCCACCCGCCGTTCTGGTGGTGGTTCTGGGCGACCGGGCTGACTTACTGGGGTCTGGGCTATGACAGCACAACCTTCTGGCTGGTGCAGGCCGCGATCCAGGGCGGCTATCTGGTGCAGCGCCTGATCGAAGGCGTGTTCATGCGCCAGAACGGCATGATGCACATCCACGTCTGGCGCAAGTTCGACAGCCAGTTCCGCCTGATCACTGCGCGCCGCAACCCGAACATGGTGATCCTGTTCGTCTCGATGCTGTTCTCGCGGCCCGATCTGGGCCTGATCGCGGTGGCGTGGTGGACGGTGATTTCCTGTCTGGTTCACGCCGTGCGGCTGGTGCAGGCATGGATCGTGCGCGGACAGGGCGGCAAGATCACGTCCTGGCTGGCGGATTCCTGAAGGGAGAAGGTGCGATGAACGCGACGATGGAAAAGTTCGGTTTCCCGGCAAGCCTCGTCGCGGAATTCGGTCACTGGGTGGTGCTGGCGCGGCCTGCGCAGCCCACTCTGGGCTCGCTGGTGCTGGCTGCGAAGGGCGAGGCCACGGCGTTCGGCGATCTGCCGGCGGAGGCCCATGCCGAACTCAAGCAGGCGACGGGCGCGATCGAGCGCGCGCTGGCCGAAGCGGTCGGCTACGCGAAGCTCAATTACCTGATGCTGATGATGGTGGACCCGCACGTCCACTTCCACGTCATCCCGCGCTACGAAGGCGTGCGCGAGTGGCAGGGGCGCGAATTCGTCGATTGCGGCTGGCCGAAAGTGCCGGACCTTGGCCATGCCGTCGCGCTGGAAGGCGAAGACCTTGCCGCGCTGGTGGCGTGGCTGAAACCGCTGTTCGGATAATTCGGTCGATGGCGCAGGAAGCCGATGCTCCCTGCGCCAATCGCCATCAATACATGTGCTGGCCGCCGTTGATCGACAGGGTCGATCCGGTCACGAAAGCCGCATTTTCAGAGCAGAGGAACGCGCAGCCGCGCGCGATCTCGTAAGCGCTGCCAAGGCGGCCCACCGGGATCTTGGCAACGATCTTTTCCAGCACCGGGGGCGGAACGGCGGCCACCATGTCGGTATCGATATAGCCGGGCGCGATGGCGTTGACGGTGACGCCGAACTTGGCGCCTTCCTGCGCCAGCGCCTTGGTGAAGCCGTGGATGCCGGACTTGGCGGCGGCGTAATTCACCTGGCCGTACTGGCCGGCCTGACCGTTGATCGAACCGATATTGACGATACGGCCCCAACCGCGATCGCGCATGCCCTGGAATGTGGCTTTGGCCATGTTGAAGCAGCCGCCCAGGTTGATGCGCATGACGTCGTTCCAGTCGTCGAACGTCATCTTGTGCAGCACGCCGTCGCGCGTGATGCCGGCATTGTTGATGACGATATCGACCGGGCCGTGCTTTTCGGTGACTTCGGCCACGCCGGCTAGCACCGCCTCGTGATCGCCCACGTCCCACTTGTAGGCGGGGATGCCGGTCCTTTCGGTGAAGGCGCGGGCCTTCTCCTCATTGCCTGCGTAATTTGCAACTACGGTATGTCCACGTTCCTTGAGGGCGAGCGAGATAGCCTCGCCAATGCCCCGGGTACCGCCGGTAACGATCGCAACACGCGCCATTCTCAAGCCTTTCGCTTCAGTGCATCCACCGGGAGGCAGGCTAGGAAATGCGCAAGGTCAGGGCAAGCGGAACGCCACCGTGCAAGAGGCTTATTTGCGCCGAAATGATTGAGACGAGCGCAACTGTGATTGCGTGAAAGGAAACTGTAATGAACCGCCTTTAGGGGCGTCAGAACCGGAATTGCGTGCCCAGATAGATGGCCTGCGAATCCTGCTTGCCGTCGGTCAGTGGCACCAGACGCTCGCGATCTTGCGAATAGCGCACGCCTGCGGTGACATCGAGGTTCTTGGTCAGGCGGTAGGAGCCGCCAAGATCCACCTCGCCAGCCTCACCCGCGAAAGTGTGGGGCGCGCGGCCTGGCGGGCGCTTCTCATCGATCGAGATGCGGGGGGAAAAGCGCGATTCGGCAGGATCCGCGGCATTGGCGGCAAGGCTGAATTTGCGCAATTCGGGCGCCTCTGCCAGCGCGTGAGCCGGCGGTGCTGCCTGCGTTTGCGCCGTGTCCGGCGAGAAATTCTGGTAGCCGCGCGAAACGCCCAGGTTGAATGCCGTCGGTGCGATGCGCAGGCCGCCCGCGTCGGTATCCGTCCGCGCGACCTGGATGCGATTGTGCACGACGATGATCGACTGGGCTGCCGCATCGTCCACGCGCACCGCCACCGTCACCGCGCGATCGGGGCGATTGGGGGTGCCGGCCGGCGTGAAGGGAAACGGCTGCCCCTTGCCCAGCGAGCGCATGGCGATCACGCGCGAAAGATTTTCGTTCGACGTATCGGGGTCCAGCGAATCGATGGAGGTATCGGGCCGCTGCGCTTCGCGGAAAGTGGTGGAGAACGCCAGCACCGCGCTGGGCAGCGCGAGCACGCAGACACAGCCGGCCAGCATGACGCTCGCCTTCATGCCGCCTCTCGACGTGCGTTTGCGTTGCAGTTCCATCGTGACGTCCTGAACGGCCCTTCACCCTGTTCGTGCCGCATGCCCGCCCAGCGTGGCAAGCGCGCTTGTTCTGTGGAGGTGGCGGACATAGCTGCCAATCCTCACCAGCGCACCTTAACACATGATGATCGAAAGCGGGAGAGGGCGCGACGGGCGAGAGAAACGGGCTGCCGAAACGGCGGGCGCGTTCAGGTGGCGTTTAACGCATCTACCGTTTAGCCGGTCTGCCGATGCGGCCACTCTTGCCGCCCGGGCAACGGCGGCTATAGAGGCGTTTGGATGGCAACCGTCGGTGTTTCGGCGGGTGGTGCCGAGACAGGAACTGGAAACGACATGACAGGCAGCACCGACAAGGGCCTCTTCACCGCTCGATCGCTGGCAACTGCGGGCTTTTGTGCCGTTGCGGCGCTTGCACTGGCGGGCTGCGGTGGCGGCCGGAAAGAGAAGCAGGTCAAGTCTGCGGCGGCTGCCCCTTCGATGGTCACCACCATCGGCGTCAACAGCTACCTGTGGCGCGCCAGCCTCGATTCGCTGTCGTTCATGCCGCTTCTCCAGTCGGACAGCGCCGGCGGCGTGCTCGTCACCGACTGGTACACCAACCCCAAGAACCCGGGCGAGCGCGTCAAGGTCACCGTGATGATCCTCGACAAGGATCTGCGCGCCGATGCCCTGCGCGTCACCGCGCAGCGCGAAGTTTCGGCCGGTGGCGGCTGGACGGCGGCGCCGGTTCAGGCGGCCACCGTGCAGAAGCTTGAGGACATCATCCTCACCCGCGCCCGCGACCTGCGTCGCGATTCGATCGGCGGCTGATTTATTTTCCCGCGGGCTGATCCGGCCCGCGGATTCAATGGCGCGGGCGAAAGCCGCCCGCAGGAGACCTGATAGAAATGACCGAGCGGTTCGACCCGGCTCAGGCGGACACGCGCTGGCAGGCTGCGTGGGACGAAGCCCAGTGCTTCAAGGCTGACGATACTTCGTCGAAGCCCCGCAGCTTCGTGCTTGAGATGTTCCCCTATCCCTCGGGACGCATCCATATCGGCCACGTCCGTAACTACACGATGGGCGACGTGCTGGCGCGCTACAAGCGCATGACCGGCCACGAAGTGCTCCACCCGATGGGCTGGGACGCGTTCGGTATGCCCGCCGAGAACGCGGCGATGGAAAAGGGCGTCCACCCCGGCGGCTGGACGCGCGAGAACATCGCCAACATGAAGGCGCAGCTGAAGCGCTTGGGCTTCGCGCTCGACTGGAGTCGTGAGATCGCCACGTGTGAGCCGGAATACTACGGCCACGAGCAGGCGCTTTTCATCGACCTCTATGAGAACGGCCTGGTCTACCGCAAGGAATCGGCGGTCAACTGGGATCCGGTCGACCAGACCGTGCTCGCCAACGAGCAGGTGATCGACGGGCGCGGCTGGCGCTCGGGCGCGCTGGTGGAGAAGCGCAAGCTCTCCCAGTGGTTCCTCAAGATCACCGACTTCGCGGACGAGCTGCTGGAAGGCCTCTCCACGCTCGACAAGTGGCCTGAGAAGGTCCGCACGATGCAGGAGAACTGGATCGGCAAGAGCCAAGGCCTGCAGTTCAAGTTCGACCTGACCGCCGAAGTGGGCGGCATCGGTTCGGTGGAAGTCTACTCGACCCGCCCGGACACGATCTTCGGTGCCAGCTTCGTGGCCGTCGCTGCCGATCACCCGATCGCGCAGGCGGCTGCCGTCGGCCGCCCCGAGGTCGAGGATTTCATCGCGCTGTGCAAGCAGGGCGGCACCACCGCGGCCGAACTGGAAACCGCCGAGAAGCTGGGCTTCGATACCGGCATCAAGGCCAGGCATCCGTTCACCGGCGCCGACCTGCCGGTCTACATCGCCAACTTCGTGCTGATGGACTACGGCACCGGTGCGGTCATGGCCGTTCCGGGCCACGACCAGCGCGACTTCGAATTCGCCACCAAGTACGGCTTGCCGATCCTGCGTGTCGTCGCGGCGAGCGAGGCCGATGCCGACAAGCCGTTCGATGGCGAGTCCGAGGCCGGTGACGGCGTCTGCGTCCATTCCGACTTCCTCAACGGCATGGCCGTGAGGGATGCCAAGGCCGCCGTCATCGCGCGCGCCGAGGCCGAAGGCTGGGGTGAGGGCAAGACCGTGTGGCGCCTGCGCGACTGGGGCGTTTCGCGCCAGCGCTACTGGGGCACGCCGATCCCGTTCATCCACTGCGAGGTTTGCGGCGTAGTGCCGGTGCCCAAGAAGCACCTGCCGGTCACGCTGCCCGAGGATGTCGATTTCTCGACCCCCGGCAACCCGCTGGTCCGCCACCCGACCTGGAAGCATGTCGACTGCCCGCAGTGCGGCCACCCCGCGCGCCGCGAGACCGACACGCTCGACACGTTCGTCGACTCTTCGTGGTACTTCCTGCGCTTCGCCAGCCAGCCCGAGGATCGCCCGTTCGATCCGGCCAAGATCGCCGAATGGCTGCCGGTGGAACAGTACATCGGCGGCATCGAGCATGCGATCCTGCACTTGCTCTACGCCCGCTTCTGGACGCGCGCGCTGGCTCGCATCGGCAAGGTAGAGGTGAAGGAACCCTTCGCCAGCCTGTTCACGCAGGGCATGGTCACGCACGAAACCTATTTCCGCATCAACGATGCCAATGGCCAGCCGGTCTACTTCTCGCCCGGCGAGATCGAGCGCGGCAGCGAAAGTGCAACGCTGAAGGCCGATGGTGCCCCGGTCGAGATCGGCCGCGTCATCAAGATGTCGAAGTCGAAGAAGAACGTCGTCGACCCCGACGAGATCGTCGCGACCTACGGCGCCGACGCGATCCGCTGGTTCATGCTGTCCGACAGCCCGCCGGAACGCGACCTGCCGTGGTCGGAAGCCGGCATCGAGGGCTGCGGCCGCTTCGTCCAGCGCCTGTGGCGTCTGTTCGCCCAGTACGACGCTGCGGCGACTGGCGAGGACAAGGCGATCGACCGCAAGGCGCACCAGACGGTGGCCGCTGTCGCTTCGGACATCGAATCGCTGGGCTTCAACAAGGCCGTGGCGCGCATCTACGAACTGACCGGCGCGGTCGAGAAGGCGGCCCCTTCGGCCAGCCGTTCGAACGCGATCCGCACGGTTCTGCTGCTCGTCTCGCCGATGATGCCGCACCTTGCCGAAGAGGCTTTCGCCACTTTCGGAGAAGGTCTCGTGGCGCAGGCGGCATGGCCCGAAGTCGATCCGGCGCTGCTGGTCGAGGATGAGGTGACCGTGGCCGTCCAGGTGAAGGGCAAGCTGCGCGATACGCTGACCGTCGCCAAGGGCACGTCCAAGGAAGAGCTTGAAGCGCTTGCCCTTGCCAGCGAGAAAGTGCAGCGTGCACTCGATGGCGCCGAGGTGAGAAAAGTGATCGTCGTTCCCGACCGACTGGTGAATCTCGTCGCGTGAAGCGCCTGAGCGTCCTTCTCGGAGCCGTGCTGCTCTCCGGCTGCGGCCTCACCCCGATGTATGCGGGGGGAGGCAGCGGCGCGATCGCGCGCGGCCTTTCCGATGTGCAGGTCTCGGCGATCGAGGGACGCGCCGGTTGGCTGGTGCGCAATGCCCTGGTCGACCAACTGGGCGCAGGCAAGACCGGCTCCGCCGCCAAGTATCGGCTCGACGTTCGTCTGGACGACAAGCTGGAAGGTCTGGCATTGCTGTCGGACGATACGATCAGCCGCGAACGCCGCACCCTGCGCGCGCGTTACCAGCTGGTCGATGTGTCCAGTGGGGAGATCGTGCTGGACGCCACGGCGGCATCGGATGCCGGTATCGACGTCGTATCGTCCGACTATGCGACGATCGCCGCCGAGCAGACCGCGCTGGAAAATCTCTCCAAGGATGTCGCCTCGCGCATCGTCACCGGGGTCGCGCTGCGGCTGCGGGGCGATACGCACCAGTGACCCAGCCGTGAAGGGCCGCAATCGGTGAAGGCGACCCGTAAGGATTTTGCCGGCATGGCCGCGCGCGCGGCACAGCAGGCGCGGGTGTTCTTTTTCTGCGGGCCGGACGAGGCCGGATGCAGCGACGCGGCCGAGAAGATCGTCTCGCTGCTGTCCGCGCCGGGCGAGCGCGTGGAGATGACCGGCGCCGAATTGCGCAAGGATCCGGTGCGGCTGGGCGACGAGGCGCGCTCCAACTCGCTGTTCGGGGGCACCGATCGGCACATCTGGGTGCGCGCGCAGGGCGATGAAGCCCATGATGCGGTGCAGATCCTGATCGAGAATCCGGTCGATTCCTGCCCGGTGCTGATCGTCGCCACCGGCGCTACCGACAAGTCGCGCACCGCAAAGCTGCTTGCCGCGCGCAGCGATGCGCTGGTGACGATGTTCCATCCGCCCGATCTCGGCACCGTGGCCGCCGCCGTGCGCACCATGGCCAATGGCGCCGGGCTGAAGCTGGGCAGCGAACTGGCGGAGCGGATCGCCCGCGGCGCCGGGCTCGATACGCGGCTGGCGCGGTCCGAAGTGACCAAGCTGGCGCTCTATCTGGATGCCCTGCCGGAAACGCCGCGTGCGGTGTCGGCAGGTGATCTGGACGCGATCGGCGCGTCGACCGAGGATGACGACTTTTCGCCGCTGGTCGATGCCGTGCTGGGCGGAAAGCGCGCGGCGATCGGCCCCGAGCTGAAGCGTATGAAGGATCAGGGTATCAACCCCGTGGGCTTGCTGCTGGCCTTCGAACGCCGGGCGGCGCAATTGGCCGGGCTCAATGCGCGGCTGGGGCATGGCGGAGACGTCGGTGCCTTGCTGGAAGCCGAAGCGGGAGCGCGCCGCGTGTTCTGGAAAGACAAGCCCGCACTGTCCGCCCAACTGCGCATTTGGCGCGGCCCGCGACTCGCGCGACTGGTGGCGCGACTTGTTGCGATGCACCAATCCTTGCTTGGCAATAGTCAGGATTCGGAACTGTTATTGTCCCAGGGCTTACTGGAAATTGCGCGCACGGCATGTCTTGATGTAGAACATCGGACAAATAGAACGGCTTAACCTAACGTTCTTCCCCCTTACGCATTACCCTTATAGGGTCACATTGCTATTGCACCGCAGCATTGAATCCCGTTCGCACAGGTCGCGATAGGTTTCGACGACGTCGTTTCCGGAACGGGGATGCGGCAATGGGGAGTGTTGAACGAGTGAACGCGCCATTCGCGGTATCTCTGCAGGCACGGCAACGGCCAGAGGCAGACGAGTTGCTCGTCGCTCCCTCGCTGGAGCGGCGGCGCCTTCAGTGTTACCTCGTCCTGATCGTTTCCGATATCGTTTCGCTGGCCGCGGGGTTTCTGGCGGCCGGCTGGCTTTATGACATGAACGACGGGGCGATGCGCTCCATGGTCTACGGCCAGGTGCTGCTGCCGATCTTCCTGACTTTGGCACTTTACAACGGTTCCTACTCCACTTGCGCGCTGCGCGAAGGCTGGCGCGGTGTGCTGCGTGCGCAGGCGGCCATTCTCGTCGCCGTGGCGGTGGTGGTCTTCGTCCAGTTCCTGATGAAATCGTCCAGCGAATCGTCGCGCGGTGCTTTCAGCGGCGGCGTGATCCTGGCGATGGTGCTGCTGGCATGGTCGCGATTGCAACTGCGCAGCTTTGTGCGGTGGCGCGTCGGTGCCAATGTGATCAACGAACTGATCATCGACGATGGCGGGCCGCAGTTGCGCTTGCCCGGAGCAATCCGGGTGTCCGCCGCGGCAATGGGGCTGCGTCCGGATCTTACCGATCCCCATGCGCTCGATCGCCTTGGTCTGGTGCTTCGCAACATCGATCGCGTAATCATCAGCTGCCCGGCCGATCGCCGCAGCAGCTGGGCGATGATCCTCAAGGGCGCGAACGTCGATGGCGAGGTGTTGGACGACGAAGTGGCGCGGCTGGGCGCGCAGGGTGCGCGGGTCGCGGCCAACCACGGCCTGCTGCTGGTTTCGGCCGGGCCGCTGGGTCTGCGCGAACGCGCGATCAAGCGGATCTTCGACGTGGGCTTTGCCGGCAGTGCGATCCTTGCGCTGTCCCCGCTGATGCTGGTCGTCGCGCTGGCGGTGAAATTCCAGGACGGCGGGCCGGTGTTCTTCACCCAGCGCCGAATGGGCCGCGGCAACCGCTTTTTCAACATGTACAAGTTCCGCTCGATGACGCAGACCCTGTGCGATGAGGACGGCAACCAGTCCGCCTCCAAGGACGATCAGCGCATCACCGCGATCGGCCGCTTCATCCGCCGCACCAGCATCGACGAACTGCCGCAGCTGTTCAACGTGCTGCTGGGGGACATGAGCCTGGTGGGCCCGCGTCCCCATGCGACGGGATCGCTGGCGGGCGACAAGCTGTTCTGGGAAGTGGACTTGCGATACTGGCAGCGCCACTCACTGAAGCCCGGCCTTTCCGGCCTGGCGCAAGTGCGCGGCTTCCGGGGGGCGACCGACCATGAATCGGATCTCGTCAACCGCCTCCAGTCCGACCTCGAATACCTGGAGGGCTGGACGATCATGCGCGATCTGCAGATCCTGTTCCTGACCTTGCGGGTACTCGTGCACGATCGGGCGTTCTAACCGACCGGCGCTTCGGAAGCGCACTTCGAAAAGGGCGAAACGAGCCGCCCGATTTCGAACAATAGCCCGAACCATCCTCAAAGCGCGATTGATCGACGGGCCTTAGCGGGCTTTCGTCGTCCAACAACGCTTTCGAGGCGCGTTCAGTTCTTCTTGGGTACGTTGAAGGTGCCGGTAACGCGCCCGCCCGATGCGGAGGAGACGCCGCTCTTCAGGTCGATCACGAAGCGGCCGCCACGCAGTGTGTCGCCGCCGGCGCGCTTCAGCGTTGCATTGCCGACCATCGTGATGATGCGCTGATTCAGATCGTAGATCGCGGTATCGCCGGTAGCCGTCTGGTCCTGGCGAGTCACCACGACGCTGCCGCTGGCAGTGATGCGGTTGACTTGCATCTGGCTGGAATTGGCAAGATCGATCACCGTGCGGGCAGCGCGCATGCGCAAGTCGGTCTGGGTGATGTCGACATTGCCGGTCAGCACGACCCGATTCTGCTTGTCCTGCATCTCGATGCGGTCGGCGCCGAAATCGACCGGGGCGTTGCTGTTGTGCCCGGAAAGAGCCTGAGCGCCCAGCTGCTGCGCGGCAGTGACGATGGCTAGTCCCACAACCGGCAAGGCGACAGCGGTGCGGAGGAGGCCGGAGCGAACGGTCATTGGGGGATCCTCAGCTTGCCGGGCGTGATGCGCCCGCGCGCATTGCCTTCGAGCGTTATTGTACGGTTGTCGAGATCAGCATGCATCGTATTGCCGCTGAACGTGCCGCTGGGGCCGCTGCCGGAGACACCGCCTGAAGCAACCGCGGTCTTCTGCTTGACGTCGATGTCCACTTGCTTGGTGGTCATCTGGTAACCGCCGGCGCCGTTGAAGTTCACTGGGCCGGACACCTTCATGGTATCCTCGTCGAAATTATAGGCCCCGCGCGGTGCCGCGATCGTGGTGGGCCCGTCCTTCATGTTCATCTTGGCAACGAGGTCGAGCATATCCACCACCGGAATATCCGGTGAATGCTGTACGGCGGTGCCGGCAGTAACCACGAAGTCACGTCCCGAATTGTCCTGACCGCGATAGGCGGCGTTGGACACCGCGATGCGCTGTTCCGTCACCGCCACCTTGTTCCGGTCCAGCAGGAAGCTGATCTCTCCGCGCGGGGAGAGGGGGATCAGGATCATCACCGCGGCAACCAGCCCGATGCCGGTGGGCAGCGCCTTTGCCAGGAAGCCGACCAGACGATCGTGCGAACCGCCGGGCGCGGCGAAATGCCGGCGGCGATTGCGGATCTGGATGGCTTCTTCGGACATGCGCGCGTGCTCTCCGGTTTAAGGGTCAGGCGGCTTCGTGGCTGAAGATGTCGTGATCGGGCCACCCGGCGAGATCGAGCCGCGCGCGGGCGGGCAGGAAGTCGAAACAGGCCTGCGCGATCTCGGTCCGGTTTTCGCGGGCCAGCCGCACGACGAGAATCTCGTGCATGGCGTGAAGATAGCGCACGTCCGACGCGGCATAGTCCTTCTGTGCGTCGGTGAGTTCGGCCGCGCCCCAGTCGCTCGACTGCTGCTGCTTGGACACTTCCTTGCCCAGCAGTTCGCGCACCAGGTCCTTCAGTCCGTGGCGGTCGGTGTACGTGCGGGTCAGCTTGCTGGCGATCTTGGTGCAGAACACCGGCGCGGCAGTGACGCCAAGGTAGTGCTCGATCGCGGCAAGATCGAATCGCGCGAAGTGATAGAGCTTCAGGCGCGCCGGGTCGGCCAGCACCGCTTTCAGATTGGGCGCGTCATAGGCGCTGCCCGGCGCGAAGCGGACGAGATGCTCATCCCCTTTGCCATCGGAAATCTGGACCACGCAGAGGCGGTCGCGCGGGGTGATCAGGCCCATCGTCTCGGTATCGACGGCAACGGGCCCCGGCGCGAGCACGCCTTCGGGGAGATCTTCTTCGTGGAGATAGACAGCCATAGTCCGGAAATGCTTAGGGACTGGCCCAGGTTTTCGCAATGGTCGGATGCCCCCTCGGGCTGCCCGATATCGACAATTCGGGAGTAAGTCGGCGATGGAAGCAACAGAAGCCATGCAGGGCGTGCCGCCATCCTGGCAGGATGCGCTTGCGCCGGTGCTGGAAACGCCCGAGTCGCGGCGGCTGGGTGGTTGGCTGAAAGCCGAGGAAGTGGCCGGCAAGACGATCTATCCCCCGCGCGGAACCCGGCTGCGCGCACTGGAACTGACGCCGCTGGACGAAGTGCGCGTGGTGATCCTGGGGCAGGACCCTTATCACGGCCCCGGGCAGGCGCATGGACTGGCGTTTTCGGTGATGGAGGGTGTGAAAGTGCCGCCCTCGCTGGTGAATATCTACAAGGAACTGGCGACCGACTGCGGTGTGACCGCGCCGGGCCACGGCAATCTGGAGCATTGGGCCCGGCAAGGCGTGCTGCTGCTCAACAATGCGCTGACGGTGGAGGCGGCGCAGGCCGGTTCGCACCAGAATCGCGGATGGGAAGCGATCACCGACGCGGCCGTCGCCGCCGTTGCCGCAAAGCAGGAGCCCTGCGTGTTCCTGCTCTGGGGCAGCCATGCGAAGAAGAAGGCGATGCGCGTGCCCGGATTGGCGTCCAGCCACCACCTCGTGCTCACCGCGCCGCACCCCAGCCCGCTTTCGGCTTATGCGGGATTCTTCGGCTGCCGGCACTTCAGCCAGGCCAACGAATTCCTCGAAGGTAACGGACGCGGGCGGATCGACTGGTAGGCGCTAATTGACGGGGGCGGTCAGGCGGAAAGGCCGGCGACCGCTTCGTCCATTTCGTAGTGGTGCATGGTTCCGCCGATGGCCATGTCGTCGAAGGCGGTGCGGAAGCGGTCGAAGCTGTCCAGCTTACGCGCGGCGATATGCGCGTCCATCGACGTCCAGACGACGTTGAAGGTGAAGCGCGAGGGGTTTTCCACACCGCGGCCGAAGCGGATGGAAACCACGCCTTCGCAGGCCGCCAGTTCGGGAACGCCGGTTTCGCGCATGGCCTTGGCGAAGGCATCTTCCGATCCGTGGCGGACGTCGATTTCGGCGATTTCCAACAGCATCGTATCTCTCCCGTAATCACGGGAAACTCGACCTCGACATCGCGCGGGTCAAGCATCGGTCTATCGCCAGAGCGTCTTCACATTACGCGAAGAGGCTTTGATCTTTTGATCCCGCATGTTCCGGTGACCGTGAACGGACACCATGAAAATGCACCAAGACGGCTTGCTGCTGATCGCAAATACGAAAAGGGCGCCCGGTGAGGGGCGCCCTTTCCTGATTGTCATGTCGCGTTCGATCAGCGCGGCAGTTCGGAAACGCCCATCAGCGCTTCGTCCACCGCGCGGGCGCACTGGCGGCCTTCGCGGATCGCCCAGACCACCAGCGACTGGCCGCGACGCATGTCGCCGCAGGACCAGATCGCCGGGTCGCTGGTGCGGTAGTCGGCCATGGTTGCCTTCACATTGCCGCGCGCGTCCAGCTCGACGCCCGACTGATCGAGCATGCCGGCCTTGCGCGGGCCGACGAAGCCCATGGCAAGGAAGATCAGGTCGGCCTGGAGCGTGAACTCGCTGCCTTCCACTTCCTGCATCTTGCCGTCCTTCCACTCGACGCGGACGCATTCGAGGCCGGTGACGTCATTCTCGCCGACGACACGCTTGGTCAGCACCGCCCAGTCACGCTCGCAGCCTTCGTCGTGGCTGGACGAGGTGCGTAGCTTGAGCGGCCAATTCGGCCAGGACATCGCCTTGTTCTCATGAACCGGCGGCTTGGGCATGATTTCCAGCTGCGTGACCGAAGCCGCGCCCTGGCGGTTGGAGGTGCCGACGCAGTCCGAACCGGTGTCGCCGCCGCCGATGACGATGACGTGCTTGCCGGTGGCCGAGAGCGTGCCACGCGGGGCGGCGCGCAGTTCGTCGTCACCCGCGTTGCGCTTGTTCTGCTGGGTCAGGAATTCCATCGCGAAGCGCACGCCGGGCAGTTCGAAGCCGGGAATGTTCAGCGGACGGGGATCCTCGGCGCCGCCGGCGAAGACCACGGCGTCGAAGTTTTCCTTCAGCGAAGCCACCGAAACCGTCACGCCGACTTCGACCGAGGTGCGGAACTCCACGCCTTCGGCCATCATCTGCACCATGCGGCGGTTGATGAGGTGCTTCTCCATCTTGAAGTCGGGAATGCCGTAGCGCATCAGCCCGCCGACGCGGTCGTTCTTTTCGAACACCGTCACCGAGTGGCCGGCGCGGGCCAGCTGCTGGGCAGCGGCCAGACCTGCCGGGCCCGAACCCACGACTGCCACCGACTTGCCGGTACGCTTGGTGGCGACCTTCGGCGTGATCCAGCCTTCGGCCCAGCCCTTGTCGACGATCGCGCATTCGATCGACTTGATGGTGACCGGCTGGTCGATGATGTTCAGCGTGCATGCCGCCTCGCACGGGGCGGGGCAGATGCGGCCGGTGAACTCGGGGAAGTTGTTGGTCGAGTGGAGGACTTCCAGCGCGTTGCGGAAGTCATCCTCGTAGACCAGGTGGTTCCAGTCCGGGATGATGTTGTTGACCGGACAGCCGGTATGGCAGTGCGGCACGCCGCAGTTCATGCAGCGCGAGGCCTGATCCTTGAGCGCGCCGGCCGAAAGCGGAACGACGAACTCCTTGTAGTTCTTCAGACGCTCGGCCTTGTCGCCATAAGTGCGATCCTGGCGATCCAGTTCGAGGAAGCCGGTTTCCTTGCCCATTTCTATTACCTTCGAATTATTCTGCGGCCACCGAAGCGGCTTCAAGCCGCTCGGCCTCGAGTTGGCGGAGTGCCTTGGCGTAGTCGCGCGGCATCACCTTGACGAACTTGGAGACGGTCGTCGCCCAGTCGTCGAGCAGCGCACGGGCCCGCTTGGAGCCGGTGTGCAGGTGGTGCCGTTCGAGCAGTACGCGCAGGCGTTCCGCGTCGTGGCGCAGCATGTCGCCCATGCCGAGGTCGGTGACGCCATTGGTCCGCTGCTGCGGACGGCCGGCGCCTTCCTCTTCATCGGCTTCGGCCGAGAACTTCACGAGATCGACCATCGCGGGATTGCACAGCTTCTCGAACTGGCCGTCCTCGTCATAGACGTAGGCGACGCCGCCCGACATGCCTGCCGCGAAGTTGCGGCCGGTCTTGCCCAGCACGGTCACCACGCCGCCGGTCATGTACTCGCAGCCATGATCGCCGCAGCCTTCGACCACCGTGACGGCGCCCGAGTTGCGCACCGCGAAGCGTTCACCGGCGACGCCGTTGAAGAATGCCTCGCCCGAGATCGCGCCGTAGAGCACGGTGTTGCCGACGATGATGTTCTGCAGCGGATCACGGTTCACGTGGCCCGGCTGGCGGACGATCACGCGGCCGCCCGACAGACCCTTGCCGACATAGTCGTTGCCGTCGCCGGTCAGGTCGAGCGTGACGCCGTGGGCAAGCCAGGCGCCGAAGCTCTGGCCGGCAACGCCGGTGAGCTTCACGTTGATCGTGTTGTCCGGCAGGCCGGCATGGCCGTAGCGACGCGCCACTTCGCCCGAAAGCATGGCGCCGACGGTGCGGTTGACGTTGATCACCGGCTTTTCGATCCGCACCGGCTCACGCTTGTCCAGCGCGTCGGCGGCGGCTTCGATCAGCACGTTGTCCAGCGCATGCTCCAGACCGTGGTCCTGCGTCTGGCTCCAGTTGAGCGAGGGGCTGTCGCCCAGCGGGGCCTGATAGAGCACCTTGGACAGGTCGACGCCCTTGGCCTTCCAGTGGGTGATCGCCTTCTTCATGTCGAGACGGTCGACGCGGCCGACCATCTCCGCGATCGTGCGGAAGCCCAGCTCCGCCATGATCGCGCGCAGCTCTTCGGCCACGAAGAAGAAGTAGTTGATCACGTGTTCCGGCTGGCCGGTGAAGCGCGCGCGCAGCACCGGGTTCTGGGTGGCGACGCCGACCGGGCAGGTGTTCAGGTGGCACTTGCGCATCATGATGCAGCCGGCCGCGATCAGCGGGGCTGTGGCGAAGCCGAACTCATCGGCGCCGAGCAGCGCCGCGATGGCCACGTCACGCCCGGTGCGCAGGCCGCCGTCGGCCTGAACCACCACGCGGCTGCGCAAGTTGTTGAGCAGCAGTGTCTGCTGGGTTTCGGCAAGGCCGATTTCCCAGGGCGAACCCGCGTGCGTCAGCGAGGTCAGCGGCGAAGCGCCGGTGCCGCCTTCGTAGCCCGAGATCGTGATGTGGTCGGCACGTGCCTTGGAGACACCTGCCGCCACCGTGCCGACACCGACTTCGGACACCAGCTTCACCGAGACTCGCGACGTGGGGTTCACGTTCTTGAGGTCGTGGATGAGCTGCGCGATGTCCTCGATCGAGTAGATGTCGTGGTGCGGCGGCGGCGAGATCAGGCCGACGCCCGGAGTCGAGTGACGCGTCGCGCCGATCGTCTTGTCGACCTTGTCGCCGGGCAGCTGGCCGCCTTCGCCGGGCTTGGCGCCCTGGGCCATCTTGATCTGGATGTCGTCGGCGTTGACGAGGTACTCGGTGGTGACGCCGAAGCGGCCCGAGGCGACCTGCTTGATCGAAGAACGCATCGAATCGCCGTTCGGCAGCGGCTTGAAGCGGCTGGGATCCTCGCCGCCCTCACCGGTGTTCGACTTGCCGCCGATGCGGTTCATGGCGAGCGCCAGCGTCGTGTGCGCCTCCCACGAGATCGAGCCGTAGCTCATCGCGCCGGTGGCGAAACGCTTGACGATATCGGCGGCCGATTCAACCTCTTCGAGCGGAACCGAGGCGCCGGGCACGAAGTCCATCAGCCCGCGGATGGTCAGCAGGCGGCTGGACTGGTCGTTGATCGACTGTGCGAACTCGCGGTACTTTTCGGGCACATTGCCGCGCACCGCGTGCTGGAGCGCGCCGATGTTCTCGGAAGACCAGGCGTGTTCCTCGCCGCGCACGCGCGAGCCGTAGATGCCGCCGACGTCGAGCATGTTCGCGTAGATCGGATCGTCGCCATAGGCCGAAGCGTGGCGGCGGACGGTCTCTTCCGCGATCTCGGTCAGGCCGGCGCCTTCGATGGTGGTGGCGGTGCCGGTGAAGTACTTCTCGACGAAGGCGCTGGACAGGCCGACCGCGTCGAAGATCTGCGCGCCGCAGTACGACTGGTAGGTCGAGATGCCCATCTTGGACATGACCTTACGGATGCCCTTGCCGATCGCGTAGATGTAGTTCTTGCGCGCCTTTTCGGCGGTTACCGGCAGGTTCTTGCGGGTGCGGATTTCCTCGATCGTCTCGAACGCGACGTAAGGGTTGATCGCTTCCGCGCCGAAGCCCGCCAGCACGCAGAAGTGGTGCACCTCGCGCGCTTCGCCGGTTTCCACGACGAGGCCGGTCTGCATGCGCAGGCCCTGGCGGACGAGGTGGTGGTGGACGGCAGCCGTCGCCAGCAGGGCCGGCATCGGGATGCGGTCCGGGCCCTGCGCACGGTCGGACAGGACAAGGATGTTCTTGTCCGCCAGCACCGCCTCGGTGGCTGCCCAGCACATTTCCTTGATCGCCATCTCTAGACCGGTGGCGCCGGCAGAGGCGTCCCAGGTCATGTCGATGGTCTCGGTACGGAACGCGCCGTCCAGCGCGGCTTCGACCGAGCGGATCTTGGCCAGATCCTCATCCGTGAGGATCGGCTGGCTGACTTCCAGGCGCTTGTGCGAACCGGCATCATGACCCAGCAGGTTCGGGCGCGGACCGATCATCGAGACGAGGCTCATGACCAGTTCCTCGCGGATCGGGTCAATCGGCGGGTTGGTGACCTGCGCGAAGTTCTGCTTGAAGTAGTCGTAGAGCAGGCGCGAACGGTTCGACAGCACCGGGATCGGCGTGTCGGTGCCCATCGAGCCCAGCGGATCGTCCGCGTCCACGGCCATCGGTTCGAGGAAGCGCGAGGTGTCTTCCTGCGTGTAGCCGAAGGCCTGCTGACGATCGAGCAGCGTGCCGGTCGGTTCGGGGATCTGGGCCAGTTCGGGCTCGATCACGTCGAGGTCGGCGAGGTTGTACTGCGCCATCTCAAGCCACTTCTCGTAAGGCTCTTCGCCTGCGAGCTGGTTCTTGATTTCCTCGTCCTCGATGATGCGACCTTCTTCGAAGTCGATCAGCAGCATGCGGCCGGGCTGGAGGCGCCACTTGCGGACGATGTTGTCTTCCTTGATCGGAAGCACGCCCGATTCCGACGCCATGACGCAGAGATCGTCGTCGGTGACGAGGAAGCGCGCGGGGCGCAGGCCATTGCGGTCCAGCGTGGCGCCGATCTGGCGGCCATCGGTGAAGGCTACGGCGGCCGGGCCGTCCCACGGTTCCATCAGCGCGGCGTGATACTCGTAGAACGCACGGCGTTCCGGAGTCATCAGCGGGTTGCCCGCCCATGCCTCGGGGATGAGCATCATCATCGCGTGGCTCAGCGAGTAACCGCCAGCCAGCAGCAGTTCCAGCGCGTTGTCGAGGCACGCGGTGTCCGACTGGCCGTGCGGGATCAGCGGCCACATCTTGTCGAGATCGGCGCCCAGCAGTTCCGATTCCATGGTGCGGCGGCGGGCGTTCATCCAGTTCACGTTGCCGCGAACCGTGTTGATCTCACCGTTGTGCGCCATGAAGCGGAACGGGTGCGCCAGCTTCCAGCTGGGGAAGGTGTTGGTCGAGAAACGCTGGTGGACGAGGCCGAGCGCCGAGACGAACTCGGGATTGCGCAGGTCGTCGTAGAACGAGCCGACCTGGGTCGCCAGCAGCAGACCCTTGTAAACGATCGTGCGGGTCGAGAAGCTGGGCATGTAGAGCTCGGTGAGCCCCGGCATGTTGTGCTTTTCGGCCATCGCAGTCAGCGGGTTCTGGGTCTGCTTGCGGATCGCCAGGATCTTGCGTTCGAACGCGTCCTGATCGGCGCAGTTCTCACCGCGGCCGACGAAGCACTGGCGGATCACTGGCATCGATTCGAGCACGGTCTTGCCAAGCCCGTCCAGCGTCACCGGCACATCGCGCCAGCCGATCAGGGTCTGGCCTTCCTTGGCCACGAACTTTTCGAAGGTCTGCGTGATCAGGTCACGGCAGGCTTCGTCCTGCGGCAGGAAGCACATGGCGACGGCATAGTCGCCGGCCTTGGGCAGTTCGACGCCCGTTGCGGCGGCCCAGCTGCGGAACAGCGTATCGGGAAGCTGAGTCAGGATTCCCGCGCCGTCACCCAGCAAGGGGTCGGCGCCCACCGCACCGCGGTGGTCGATATTTTTAAGGATTTCCAAGGCCTGGGTAATAATGGCGTGGCTTTTGTTTCCTTTGATATGGGCGACAAAGCCCACACCACAGGCATCGTGTTCATTACGCGCATCATAAAGGCCCTGGGGCTTAGGAAATCCCATCGATAAAACCCATCCTGTCGTTGTCCGGGGTTCGCACCATGCGCCTCGCTCCGGCGCGCACGAATCGCACGCGGCCAGAATTCGCCATGGTGTCCCCTAAGCGCCCCCATGACGATTACGGGACGCTTTTGCAACCGCGAAGGCGCGCGCTGGCGAAGATTTAGTGCGTTGACACGGTAAAAATGGGAATTTTGTTGTCCGTTTCGGATGTCTGGTTCGCCGATGGCGATGAGACGCAGAGCGGAATCGGGCAGTTTTCAGCCATTGTCGGGACAAATGCCGCTTCCGACAGGAATCGGCCGCGAAAAGGGGCATGGGAAAGCCCGCGCGGAGCGGTTCCATGGCTCACCTGGTTCGCGGCCGGGTCATGCCGGCAAAGTGCAAACGAAAGAGGCGGAAGATCGAAATCTCCCGCCTCTTTCTCTTTCATATGACGACGATGCTTCAGGCTGCGCCGCTCATCCGCTGGAGCGTGGCGAGCGCTGCGCGCAGGGCCTTTTCGGTTTCGGCCGGATCGGGACGGCCCGGCGGATCGAACAGCCGGGCGCCCGGCAGCGGCTGTTGCGCAAAGGGTTGGGCCCCATCGTTCATCGCGATGGCGTGGTCTTCAGGGTACGCACCGCCAATGGTGTGGCCGGATTCTTCGTCGAAGGCGGCAGCGGCTTCCTCTTCGATACTGATGAGGCCGTTGCGCGGTTCGGCGCGACGCTGGAGGCCGAGCAGCGAGGAATAGCCTTCGTCCAGCACGCCCTCTTCCACGATGTCCTCGCCATCGTCGGCGAAGCCATCGTCTTCCGCGAATGAGGCGAGGGTTTCGTCTTCGTCGTCTTCCTCGTTGGCGCCGGGAGTGAAATCGTGTCCGCCGGCAAGTCCGGCCATGGGCCGATCGCCGAGGTGGTCCGGGGTGCCGTCGGGCGATTCCGCCGCGGCTGCCGGCGCGGCCGGCATGATGATGCGGCGCGGCGGAATATAGCCGGGGACGGCGTCGTCCTCGTCAAACGCGGCCGTTCCCACCGGGCGCAGGGCTGCCGGCACCCGGACGGGCTGGGATGGTTCGGAGTCGGTGTGCTCCGGGGATTCGGCCTGAGGCGGAGCGTCTGCGATCGCCTCGTCGCTGTCTGACCAGCCGCCGATGGCGCCGGTTTCACCCGGTGAGGGCGAGGCGAAGTTCGCCGCCGGTTGGACCGGTTCGTCATCGGCTTCAGTCGTCGCAATCGGCTGGCGCGCGCCGAAGGGCGGCGGCGCAAAAGGCGGCGGTGCGAACGGAGCAGTCGTATTGAGCGACGACAGCCGTTGGAGAATAGGCGCTACGGACGGAGCCGGGGGGCTCTTGTCCTCAGGTGCGGCTTCGATTTGCTCGAAGGACTGGGTTTCCGGCTCGTCGACGACATCATGTGCGGTCTTGGCCGCGAAAGGCACGACCGAAAGCGATGCCGCCTGGGCCAGCGCGAGCTTGCGGCGCTGTTCTTCCATCGCCAGGGCCAGCCGTTCCAGAAGTTCGACGGGCGAGAGATCGTCCAGGTGGGCGGCGGCGATACGTTCGGCGCCCGGCGATACCGGCGGAACGTTGGCGGGCGGCGCTGCTTCCATGCCTTCGGCGCCGAGCGGTTCCGAGAGCGCCTGTTCGGTAGCGGTTTCGGCTTCGTGCTCCGCTGGGGCAGCAGCCGCATCGCGAGCTTCCAGCGTGCGGGTATAGGCTTCGAAAAGGCGCGAGACCGGGGCGTCCCCGTCTTCGTCCTCCTCGTCGCCCTCGTCGAATCCGATGGCCGGCGAGTGGATGGGATCGGCCCAGGCGGCGGGAGAGAAGGCGTCGGTCAGGAGAGCTGGCCCGGTGTCTTCGTCTTCGTTGTCGACGCCAGACACGACCGCTTCGCACTCGTTGATTTCGGCTTCGATCTGCGCGAGGTCCGGCTTGCGGACTGCGGCGAGCGCGGCAGCGGCACGGGCATCGAGTTCGTCGTCTTCAAGGTCGGAGAGCTGGAAAATGCCGGATGCCGGGGCAGGGGCTGCAATTGATGCCGGACCAACAACCGGTTCCGATTCGGCCGCGTCGATTTCGGCCGGAGCGGCGAGCCCGCGACGACGGCCGGGCAGGCGGCCGACAGTGGAGGTTTGCTCGTCGATCTCCTCGAAAGCGCTGTCGCTCAGGTCATGCATGGCTTCGGCAAGCGGCTTGTTGCGGGCGGAAAGGCGCAATCCGATCAGCGCGCCGACAAGACCGCCGATGCCGGTAAGGCCCAGCGCGACCAGCAGGCGCGCTGTGGTGCCGAGCGGCGGGGCCGCCATCGGGATCGCCTTGGCAAGGCCGGTGGCCGCCACGATGCGTTCTATCGTGGTGGTGCCCAAAAGCACGCCGACCACGCCGAACAGCGCGGCGAACCACAGTGCGACGATTGCCGGAAAGAGCGGATGGCGGGTGATCGGCTGGCTGGTGCCGCCGCTACCACCTCGCTGCGGGTTGCGTTCCTGTTTCGCCACCTTCATGACCCCGTGCTGACCTGCGGTTTGCGACCTGGCTTTATCCGCGCGCCGTTCATGCTGCGGCATCGAGCCCGTCTTGAACCTTATCGACTGGCAGGATTTGGTAAACGTCTCGATAACGGCGGACATTGCAAGCCCAATCGTGACTGGAGCGGACATGTTCCAGCCCCGCCGCGCGCATCCGCTCCCAACCGTTGCGGTTGGCGAGCAGATCGGCAAGGGCCGTGGCGCAGGCTGCCGGATCGTCGGGGGTGAACAGCGTGCCGGTCACGCCATGCTCCATCAGTTCGCGATGCCCGCCCACGCTGCTCGCCGCCACCAGCTTGCGCTGCGCCATCGCCTCCAGCGGTTTCAGCGGGGTGACAAGGTCGGTCAGGCGGCTTTTCTTGCGGGGATAGGCCATGACGTCGCAGAGCGCGTAGTAGCGATCGACCTCATGATGCGGCACGCGGCCGATGAATCGGATGGCCTCGGCCGCGCTCGACGCCTCTGCCTGCGCGCGCAAGGCGTCCTCGCGCGGGCCGCCGCCCACCATTAGCAGGCGCGCGTCGGGCTGGCGCTGCAGCAACAGGGGCATGGCGGCGATCAGGTCGTCCAGACCCTCGTAGTCGTAGAAGCTGCCAATGAAGCCGATCACCGGGCAGGGCCGTCCATCGATTTCGAAGCCGAGTTCGCGCGCAAGCGCAGCATCGCGCGGCACGGGTTCGCCGAAAAGGGTCAGATCGACGCCGTTGGGCGATACGGTGATCTTTTCGGCCGGCGTTCCACGCGCGATCAGATCGTTGCGCAGGCCCTGGCAAATGGTGACGACAGCATCGGCCCGGGCGACGACGCGGTTTTCCAGCGCGCGAATCAGGCGATATTTGAAAGAGCCCTCGGTCCCGGTGCCATTGCCCACGGCGGCGTCTTCCCAGAAGGCGCGAATCTCGTAGACGCAGCGGATGCCGTGGCGGCGTGCCACGCGCAAGGCGGCGGCGCCGCAAAGCGCGGGGGAATGGGCGTGGATCACATCCGGGCGCCATTCGCGCACGGCAGCCTCGATCCCCTGTTCGAACAGCGCGATCTCGCGCCATTCGCGCCAGAGCGGGGGACCGCTGGCCTCGCCCGCGCTGCGATAGAACGTCAACCCGTCGAAATGTTCGCACGCGGCCGCTCCGGCGTGGTAGCGGGGCCCGGTGACGCCGCGCACTTCCCAGCCCATGCCCTCCTGCGCCTTCAGGATGGCGCGCGTGCGGAAGGTGTAGCCGCTGTGCAGCGGCAGCGAGTGGTCTAGGACGTGGAGAACCCGGGTCATGGCGGAAATGGCTAACGAAGAACGCTTAACGCGGCGTCAACCCGGCACTGATAGCGGTTGCGGATCATGGTCGACATATTCGCCTTAGCTCTCAGCCATGGCCTGCTGGCACTGGCGGCCTGGCGCCTGTTACTGCGTCCCGATCTGGACGTCGAGGGCGCGCGGGCCGAGAAGGCAGATCCCACGCAGGCCGAAAAGAAGTCACGCGCCGGTTCCGAGCGTCCGATCCGGCGCGGTGTGATCTGGAATCGCGGGGCGGGCGACGATGCTTGACCTTGGGCTTACGGGCTTTCTCTGCACGTTCCTGATTCTGGGCTTCCGACGGCCGTTTCTGTGGGTGCTTTGCTATCTCTATGTGGATATCGTCGCGCCCCAGCTCATCTCGTGGGGCATCCTTTCGCACATACCCGTCTCGCTGATGGCCTTTGGCGCTGCGTTCGGCGGTTGGCTGCTGTTCGACGACAAGCGCGACATGCGGTTCAATATCCGGCAAGCGTTACTGATCGCGTTGCTGATCTACTGTGCGATCTCCACGTTCACCGCGGTCTATCCCGATGCGGCGCAGGAGAAATGGGCCTGGGTGTGGAAGGCGCTGGTCTTCGCGATCTTCCTGCCGCTGACCTTGCGAACGCGCCTCAGGATCGAGGCGGTGGTGCTGGTCATGGTGCTTTCCGCCAGCGCGCTGATCATCGACGGGGGCATCAAGACCGCACTGGGCGGGGGCGGCTACGGCTCGTTGCGAATCTTCGTCGAGAGCAACACCGGCCTGTTCGAAGGCTCGATCCTGTCGAGCGTGGCCATCGCCATCATCCCGCTGATCCTGTGGCTGGCGAAATATGGCACGATCTTCCCGACGGACTGGCGCGTGAAGCTGTTCGCCGCCGCGCTGATCTTTGCCTGCGCGTTGATTCCAGTGGGCACGCAGGCGCGCACCGGCCTCGTCTGCCTGGGCGTGCTCTGCCTGTTCTATCTGCGCACGGCGAAGCACAAGGTGTTGATTGCCGGGGGAATGGCGATCGCAGTGATGCTGGCGGTACCGTTCCTGCCAGCCTCGTTCCTGGCGCGCATGGGCACGATCGAAAATCACCAGGCGGACCAGTCCGCCAGCACGCGAATCGGCGTGTGGAAATGGACCTGGGACTATGTGAAGCAGCATCCGATGGGCGGCGGCTTCGTGGTCAATATCGCCAGCAAGGTTTCCTATGACACTATCGTGACCGCTACCGACGGGGGCACCACCACCGTTACCCGCACGCGCGTGGTGGAGGAAGGGCGGGCCTTCCATTCCAGCTACTTCGAGATGCTGGGAGAGCAAGGCTTTCCCGGATTCGGGCTGTGGATCGCGCTGCAACTTACCGGGTTGCTGCAGATGGAACTGATTCGCCGCCGCTGGAAGAATCGCAAGGAGCCGGATGAGGCTTGGGCCGCGCCGCTCGCGGTGGCGCTGCAACTGGCGCAGATTGTCTACCTGATCGGCTCGCTGTTCGTGGGAATCGCGTTCCAGCCGTTCATTCTGATGCTGGTCGGCCTGCAGTGCGGGCTGTGGACCTATCTGCAACGGATCGGCCGCCGAGAGCCGGTCAGGCGCGGTGGAAAGGCGGAAATCCGCGCATCGAAACCGCCGCGTACAGCCCTTTCCCTACCACCTACGTAGTTTTCCCATTGGGCTGCCGCCTTATGATCCAATGCGGATCTCAGCACGGTTTGCGTTTTACGGCAAATTAACCTTTAACCTTCATAGGTCATATGGTTAATACACGGCAATGTCCGTTTAGGCCTGGTTAGCGTAGCGCTTGGCAGCGTTGGCGCAGGCAGGGCGGACAGAGGGGCAAAAGGGGGGCAACCCAATGCGAGTGCTGTTGATCGAGGACGAACCTACCACGGCGCGTGCGATTGAGCTTATGCTCACCGCCGAAGGGTTCAATGTATACTCCACCGACCTGGGCGAGGAAGGCCTGGATCTCGGTAAGCTCTATGATTACGATATCATCCTGCTCGACCTGAACCTGCCCGACATGCACGGGTACGACGTTCTGAAGAAGCTGCGCGTGGCCAAGGTGCAGACGCCGGTTCTGATCCTTTCGGGCATTTCCGAAATGGATTCCAAGGTCCGCTCGTTCGGCTTCGGTGCCGACGACTATGTGACCAAGCCTTTCCACCGCGAAGAGCTGATCGCCCGCATCCACGCCGTGGTGCGCCGTTCGAAGGGCCACTCGCAGTCGGTCATCCGCACCGGCAAGCTGGTGGTCAATCTCGACGCCAAGACGGTGGAAGTCGATGGCGCGCGCGTGCACCTGACGGGCAAGGAATACGCGATGCTGGAGCTGCTCTCGCTGCGCAAGGGCACCACGCTGACCAAGGAAATGTTCCTGAACCACCTTTACGGCGGCATGGACGAGCCCGAACTGAAGATCATCGACGTCTTCATCTGCAAGCTGCGCAAGAAGCTGGCGCATGCCTGCGGCGGCGCCAATTACATCGAAACCGTCTGGGGCCGTGGCTACGTGCTGCGCGATCCCGACGAACTGGCCGAAGTCGCGTAAGCGCGGCGCAGGGCCCGATTTTCCGGTTGGGGGACCGGAACGGAATTGCGATCCCCTCGCAGTGAGTGAAAACGGCCTGCCTTTCGGGGTGGGCCGTTTTTCGTTGCTTGGTGAAGCGGCGCTGCACTCGCGCATGTCCCAGGCGTTGACCTTGCGCGGCGTTGGTGTCACTGCGCCGCGCCATGACGGCTCACAAATCCGGCGATCCGACCACGCTCAACCGCCTCTATGGCCGCGCCAAGGGCAAGCCCCTGCGCGCGGGCCAGCAGGCGCTGGTCGACAACCTGCTACCGCGAATCGCGGTTCCGCTCGAAGGTCCGGTCACGGCCGTGGGCCTGTTCGGCGATGACCGCCCGATGCATTTCGAGATCGGCTTCGGCGGCGGCGAGCACATGGCCCAGCGCGCCGACATGCTGCCCGATCACGGCTTCATCGGCTGCGAACCGTTCATCAATGGCGTTGCGCAGGCGCTGACGCATGTAGCGGGCGACAACGGCGCGCATCCGCCGATCGGCAATGTCCGGATCCATCACGGCGATGCGCTGGAAGTGCTGGCGCGTATTCCCGATGGCTCGCTGTCGATGCTCTATCTGCTGCATCCGGACCCCTGGCCCAAGGCGCGCCATGCCAAGCGGCGCATGATGAACGACGGTCCGGTGGACATGTTCGCGGCGAAGCTGAAGAAGGGCGGAGAATTCCGCTTCGGCACCGATCACGACATCTACCTGCGCCACGCGCTCATGGTGATGCAGCGGCATACCGATCAGTTCGAATGGCTGTGCGACAAGCCCGCCGATTTCCAGAATCGACCGAGCGGCTGGCCGGAAACGCGCTATGAGACCAAGGCGCGCACGGTTTATGGCCATGAAGTCTGGTACTTCCGCTATCGCCGCAAGTAAGCGCCGACCTGCCGGTAATGCGGGAGTTGCGGGATATCGCCTGCGCCACTAAAGCGCGCCGATGAGCAACTCTCGCCGTACTTTCGCGATCATCTCGCACCCCGACGCCGGTAAGACCACCCTGACCGAAAAGCTGCTGCTGCAAGGCGGCGCTATTCACCTTGCCGGTCAGGTGAAGGCGCGTGGCGCCGCGCGCCGTGCGCGTTCTGACTGGATGAAGATCGAACAGCAGCGCGGCATTTCGGTCACCAGCTCCGTCATGACGTTTGAGCGGACCGATGCCGACGGCAATACGGTGACCTTCAATCTGCTCGATACGCCGGGCCACGAAGACTTCTCCGAAGACACCTATCGCACGCTCACCGCGGTCGATTCGGCGATCATGGTGATCGACGCGGCCAAGGGTATCGAGCCGCAGACGCGCAAGCTGTTCGAGGTGTGCCGCCTGCGCTCGGTGCCGATCATCACCTTCATCAACAAGGTGGACCGTGAAGGCCGCGCCTGTTTCGACCTGATGGACGAAGTGGCGGACATGCTGGCGCTGGATGTCTGCCCGATGTCCTGGCCGGTCGGCATGGGCGGCCTGTTCGAAGGCATTCTGGACATTGCCACCGGCAAGGTCAGCCGTCCCGAAGGGCCGAGCAAGGAATACCTCGGCCATGTCGATGAAAATGCGACTCTGCCCGATGCCGTGGCGGAAGAGCTGGAGCTGGCGCAGGCCGGTTATCCCGAATTCGACGTAGAGGCCTATCGCGGCGGTGACCTGACCCCGGTTTACTTCGGTTCGGCGCTGAAGAATTTCGGCGTGGCCGAACTGATCGACGCGATTTCGAAGTTCGCGCCGCCGCCGCGCCCGCAACCTTCGGAAGCGGGCACGATCGAGCCGGAGAACAAGGAAGTGACCGGCTTCATCTTCAAGGTGCAGGCCAACATGGACCCGATGCATCGTGACCGCATCGCCTTCATGCGGCTGGTTTCGGGTACCTTCAAGCGCGGCATGAAGCTGACGCCCTCCGGCCTCGGCAAGCCGATCGCGGTGCACTCACCAATCCTGTTCTTCGCGCAGGACCGCGAGATTGCCGACAGCGCAGAGCCGGGCGATATCATCGGCATTCCCAACCACGGCACCTTGCGCGTGGGCGATACGCTTTCCGAGAAGAACCAGGTGCGCTTCACCGGCCTGCCCAACTTCGCGCCGGAAATCCTGCGCCGCGTGGCACTGAAGGATCCGACCAAGACCAAGCAGCTGCGCAAGGCGCTGGACGATCTTTCCGAAGAGGGCGTGATCCAGGTGTTCTACCCCGAAATCGGCTCGCAATGGGTGGTCGGCGTGGTCGGCCAGCTTCAGCTCGATGTGCTGATCAGCCGTCTTGAAGCCGAATACAAGGTGGAGGCGGTTCTGGAGCCTGCGCCGTTCGACACGGCGCGCTGGATCAAGGGCGAGGACAAGGCGCTGCGTGACTTTGGAGAGTTCAACAAGATGAACCTCGCCAAGGACCGCGATGGCGATCCGGTGTTCATGGCACGCTCCGGATGGGATGTCAGCTACCAGCAGGAGCGCAATCCGGACCTGACCTTCAGCGCCACAAAGGAGCGCTGAGGAGGGAACCGCCCGCGGGTCTTGCGGATTGGATATTGCGCCCATTCGGGCCTTGGTCATCTTGGCTCTGGCAAAATGGGCGGCTTAGACTGATTCTTCCGCGAAACCCGTGGGGCCATCCTTGCAGATCACATTCGCCAGCTACAACATCCACAAGGCCGTCGGTCTCGACCGACGGCGCGATCCCGAGCGCATTCTGACGGTGCTGCGCGAGATCGATGCCGATGTCGTTGCTTTGCAGGAAGTGGATCGCCGCTACGGACGGCGCATGGCGGCCCTGCCGCTCGATGTGATCCATGGCGCGTCGGATTATACGCCTGTGCCGCTTTCGATGAAGCCGGACAGTCTGGGTTGGCATGGCAATGCCATTCTTGTGCGCAAGGGCATCCATCTGCGCGATGCCTCGCCAGTGCCGCTGCCGGTGCTGGAGCCGCGCGGTGCGGTGCGGGCGGATCTGGAATTGGAAGGGCACCGCTTTCGCGTGGTCGGCATGCATCTCGACCTGTCGGGCCTTCGCCGTAGATTGCAAGTGCGAAGTGTGTTGTCCCATGTCGATGGGTGCGACGCGCATGTGCCCACCGTATTGATGGGCGATCTCAACGAATGGTCGCTGCACGGCGGTTGTTTTCGTGAGTTTGCGAGGCCTTGGCAGGTTCTCGCTCCTGGCCGCAGTTTTCCCTCTCGTCGTCCGCTCGCACAGCTTGACCGTATTATCGTGTCCAGCGAATGGGCAGTTGTTGGAACAAATGTCCATCACAGCCCACTATCGGCGACAGGATCCGATCACCTGCCGGTTTTTGCTAAGCTGGATTTGCCTAAAAAATAGGCAGTTGCTCATGAATCGGGCGGCAGTTCGTGCTGCACTTGCGAGCGTTATATAAAAATCACGCCAAAACCCGCCAATTGATAAATTGGCACGCCCCTTGCTTAACGTAATCGCAGCCGGTGCTGGGGCCGGTGGCAAGCAGGGGATAGGCATGAAGTTCATCATAGCCATCATCAAGCCCTTCAAACTCGACGAAGTTCGGGAAGCGCTGGGCGCGATTGGCGTCGCCGGCATGACCGTTACCGAAGTGAAGGGCTTCGGTCGTCAAAAGGGGCAGACGGAAATTTATCGTGGGGCCGAGTATTCGACCAACATGCTGCCGAAGGTGAAGATTGAGGTCGCCGCTCCGGACGATCTGGCGCCGAAGATCGTCGAGACGATTCAGCAGATCGCCAGCACCGAAGCCATCGGCGACGGCAAGATCTTCGTCCTCGACCTCGCCTCGGCCGTGCGCATCCGCACTGGCGAATCCGGCGATACCGCGCTGTGACCAGCGCTTCCCACAGGAGGGATTCCACGATGAACCGCAAAATTCTTTGCGGCGCCGGCGCTCTGGGTGCGTCGCTGTTCGCCGCCATGCCTGCTTTTGCGCAGGCAGCCGCCACGCCGACGATCGACAAGGGCGACACCGCCTGGATGCTCACGTCGACGCTGCTCGTCTTTCTGATGATCCTGCCCGGCCTCGCCCTGTTCTACGGCGGCCTTACTCGTTCGAAGAACATGCTCTCGACGATGACGCAGATTGGCGCCGCAGCCAGCCTCGCGATGCTGATCTGGGTCATGTATGGCTACACGATGGCCTTTGGTGAAGGCGGCAACGCCTTCATTTCCGGCTTCGGCAAGGCGTTTCTCAAGGGCGTCACTCCCGATTCGGTTTCGGGCAGCATTCCCGAATACGTTTTCGCCTGCTTCCAGATGACCTTCGCGGCGATCACAGTGGCGCTGGTCCTCGGTTCGACCGTAGAGCGCATCAAGTTTTCGGCCGTTATGGTCTTTGCGGTAGTGTGGCTGACTATCGTTTACTTCCCTATTGCGCACATGGTGTGGGCTCCGACCGGCTACTTCTTCGGCCTCGGTGCTCTCGACTATGCCGGTGGTACCGTCGTTCATATCAACGCTGGTGTCTCGGCTCTTGTTGCCGCGATCATTCTTGGTAAGCGCAAGGGCTATCCGAACGAACCGATGCCGCCGCACTCGCTGACGCTGACCTTCGTTGGCACGGGCTTGCTGTGGGTGGGTTGGTTCGGCTTCAACGCCGGCTCGGCCCTGTCGGCTAACGGCGCCGCCAGCCTTGCAATGATCAACACTTTCGTCGCCACCGCCTCGGCCGGCCTGTTCTGGATGCTCGCCGAGCGTCTGGCTGGGCACAAGGGGTCTGCTCTGGGCTTCTGCTCGGGTGTCGTTGCCGGCCTCGTCGCCGTCACCCCGGCTGCGGGTAACTCGGGTCCGTTCGGTGCCATCGTTCTTGGCGGTGTGGCTTCGGTGATCTGCTTCTTCGCTGTCAGCAAGCTCAAGCCCGCACTCGGCTACGACGATGCTCTCGACGCATTCGGCGTCCACGGCATCGGCGGCATTGTCGGCGCGATCGGTACCGGCATCGTTTACTCGCCTGCGCTCGGCGGTCCCGGCAAGGCCGACTTCTCGATCAGCTCGCAGCTCGTGATCCAGGTTGAGGCGGTGCTTGCCACTGTCGTCCTTGCGACCATCGGCACGGTGATCGCGATCTTTATTGCCAAGGCAGTCACGGGCCTTCGTGTCGCTCCCGAAGTCGAACAGGAAGGTCTCGACATCGGCGAGCATGGCGAGCGCGCTTACAACTAAGATTTTCGAGCTTGGCGGCGGCGGGATTTTTCCTCTCCTCCTTTCCGCTGCCGCCTACCGGTGTTCCTCCTGCGAACACAAACTCAAGGGCCGGAGCCAGCCGCTCCGGCCCATTTTTCTTTGTCGTGGGGGAGGCTTTGTGTGATGCTGCACGCATCACTTACCCGGCCAGGGAGATGGGCGTGAAATACATCATCGCGATCATCAAGCCGTTCAAGTTCACCGAAGTGAAGGACGCCCTTGCCAGTGCAGGGGTTTCCGGCCTGACGGTGTCGGAAGTGAGTGGCTTCGGCCGCCAGAAGGGCCAAACCGAAATCTATCGCGGTGCGGAGTATTCCTCCAGCCTGGTGCCCAAGATCAAGCTGGAGATCGCAGTGTCCGACGCCTTTGCCAGCACCGTGGTGGAGATCATCGGCAAAACCGCAAGCACCGATGAAATCGGAGACGGCAAGATCTTCGTCTTCGATCTGGCCGAGGTGCTGCGCGTGCGCACCGGCGAGCAAGGTGACATAGCGCTATAGCTAGCGGTTTGCTGGCCGCGTGTTCAGCGGCCGGCTGCAAACATCTCGATCAATTGGCGGACGGGCGTCACATCGTAACCGGCTGCGGCCGCTTTCGAGGCGATCACGGCGGGATTGTCTCCGGCCTTCGCGCGGGCAAGCGCCCAGAGCAATGTCGAGCGGGTGCCCGAACGACAATAAGCGAGAACCGGACCATCGGCACTATCGAGGGCCTGCATCATCGCATCCACCTGCGCCTGGCTAAAGCCGGCATGGGTTACCGGGATCGCCACGTAGTCGATCCCCGCTTCGCGCGCCGCATCTGCGATGGCGTCCCCGGGGATCTGGTCGTCGCTTTCGCCTTCGGGGCGATTGTTGATGATTCGCACGATGCCCAGCGCTTTGGCTTCGGCAATGGCCTCGATCCCGATCTGCGGACTGGCGAAGACGGATTCAGTGACCTGGCGAAACATCTATGAAACTCCCACGCATGAGCAGCGGTGTGGCCGCGGTTGAGCCTGAAATTCGCCTGCGTCAAGCACATAGTTTGGACAAGAGATGAACGCCGACCCAGTCAAAATGCAGCCTTTCGGATACAGACTCGCAAAAAGAGGCGTAATTGTGTTCGCCTTGCCCATATGACTCGTGTATGACTCGGCCTTGCAGGTGGCGGGAGAGCTGCGTCTCTTCCGCTTGTCTGACGGTCGGCACGGTTCGTCCACGTGTTCGGGTGAATGCTTTTTTTGGGGCGCAGCGAAGGTACGTTCGTAGACATGGGTTTTGACAGAGGTCGTCGCGGAAGGGGACGCGACAAGCGCGATGGTGGTTTCGGGGAGAACGAATTCGATCCGTTCTTCGCCGGGCAGGATCGTTTCGGAGGCGGTGACCGCTTCGGTGGCGGCGACCGTTTCGGTGGCGGCGGTGGTGACCGTGGCGGCTTCGGCGGCGGTGATCGCGGCGGCTTCGGCGGCCCGCGTGGCGGCGGCGGTGGCGGCTTCGGTGGCCCGCGCGGCGGCGGCGGTGGCGGCATGCCCGCCCAGGTCGTTGGCCAGGGCAAGGGCGTCGTAAAGTTCTTCAACGGTGCCAAGGGCTTCGGCTTCATTCAGCGTGAAGAAGGCGGCGACGATGTGTTCGTTCACATCAGCGCGGTCGAGCGTGCAGGCCTTGAAGGTCTCGCCGAAGGTCAGCAGCTGGAATTCCAGCTGGTTGATCGCGGCGGCAAGATTTCGGCCAGCGAACTGGTGATCCTGGGCGACGTGATCCCTGTCGAAAAGCGCGAACCTGCACCGCAGCGTCAGCTTACCGGCGAAAAGGCCAGCGGCACCGTCAAGTTCTTCAATTCCATGAAGGGCTTCGGCTTCATTACGCGTGATGATGGCCAGCCGGACGCATTCGTTCACATCAGCGCTGTCGAGCGTTCGGGGCTCTCGGGCCTCAACGAAGGCGATCGCGTGGAGTTCGACATCGAGGTCGATCGACGAGGCAAGTACTCGGCGGTCAACCTGTCGGCGCTCCAAGGTTGATCTAGCCTGCACCCTCCCCGGTGGTTTGACCGGGGGATGCAACAGCATAGAAGCGCGCAAATGGCGGTCCGGATAGGGCCGCCATTTGTCGTTTTCCGATTCCCGATCTTTTTCGCTTTACTGATTCGTTTCGAGGAACAACGTCATGTCGATTACGCCACTGATGCCCGTGTACCCCCGGTGCGGCGTCCGCCCCGTTCGCGGCGAGCACTGCCATCTTATCAGTGAAGACGGTCGCCGATTCCTCGATTTCGCAAGCGGTATTGCCGTGAACCTATTGGGACATTCGCATCCGGGCCTCATCGGCGCGATTCAGCAGCAAGCTGAAACGCTGATGCACGTGTCTAATCTCTATGGCAGCCCGCAGGGCGAAGCTGTGGCGCAGCGGCTGGTCGATCTGACCTTTGCCGACACCGTCTTCTTCACCAATTCGGGTGCCGAGGCGGTCGAATGCGCAATCAAGACCGCGCGTGCCTATCACCAGCATGTCGGCAATCACGAAAAGTATGAACTGATCACCTTCAACAACGCCTTCCACGGGCGGACGATGGCAACGATCAGCGCATCCAATCAGGAGAAGATGCACAAGGGCTTCCTGCCGCTGCTGCCGGGCTTCAAGTACGTCGAGTTCGATGATCTCGAAGCGGCCAAGGCGGCGATCGGCCCGAATACAGCAGGTTTTCTCGTTGAGCCGATCCAGGGCGAAGGCGGCATTCGTATCGCGTCGCAGGCGTTCATGCAGGGATTGCGCGACCTTTGTGACGAGCACGATCTGATGCTGGTTCTGGACGAGGTGCAAAGCGGTGTCGGCCGGGCCGGCACCTTCTATGCTTACGAACAATACGGTGTCATTCCCGATATTATGTCGACAGCCAAGGGCATCGGCGGTGGCTTCCCTGTCGGCGCGTGCCTGGCGACCGAAAAGGCGGCGCGCGGCATGGTCTACGGCACGCATGGATCGACTTACGGGGGCAATCCGTTCGCGATGGCGGCGATCGATGCTGTCTTGGACGCCGTTGCCAACGAAGATTTCCTTGCGGACGTTCGCGCCAAGGGGGAACGCCTGATGGCGCGCTTGGAGCAGTTCATTGGCAACTATCCGGAACTGTTCGATTCCGTTCGCGGCAAAGGCCTGTTCATTGGCCTTAAGCTGAAGGTCGAACCGCGCGCCTTCGTCGCGCACATGCGCGACAATCATAATCTCCTGACGGTATCGGCCGGAGATAACGTCGTTCGCATCCTGCCGCCGCTGGTGATCGATGATTCCCATATGGACGAGTTCATGGAAAAGCTGTCCGCCGCCGCGGCAAGCTATCAGCGTGAAGGGGTGGCGTGATGCAGCGCGATTTTCTCAGCCTGAGTGATGCCGGCGGCGATGCGCTGGCGGCGATGATCAACGACGCCATCGATCGCAAAGCCGCCCGCAAGGCTTGGCCCAAGGCCCGGCCGGATGCGGATGCGCCGTTGGCAGGCCATGTCCTGGCCATGATCTTCGAGAAGAACTCGACGCGCACGCGCGTTTCTTTCGACATGGCGATGCGCCAGCTTGGCGGCAGCGCCATGATCATGGAAGCGGGCAGCACGCAGATCGGACGCGGCGAAACGATCGCCGACACCGCCCGCGTCCTCAGCCGCATGGTCGATGCGATCATGATCCGTACCGACGATCACGCCAAGATCGAGGAACTGGCTCACTACGCCGATGTGCCAGTGATCAATGGCCTGACCGACCTTTCGCATCCCTGCCAGATCGTCGCGGATCTCCTGACCACCGTCGAGCACGGGTTTGCCCTGCCTGGGTTGCAGATGGCCTGGTTGGGAGACGGCAACAACGTCGCCAATTCGCTGATCGAGGCGGCGGGGCTGATGAAGTTCACGATCCGCATCGGTGGACCGGCCGGCTATGAGCCGGATCAGGCGTTCATCGAGCGCGCCCGAACCGCCGGTGGCGAAGTCATCCTGACGCACAGCGCCGATGAAGCGGTTGCCGGTGCTCAGGTGGTGGTTACCGATACCTGGGTGTCCATGGGGCAGGCGGGCGGCGAAAAGCACGTGGCCGCGATGCAGCCCTATCAGGTCAATGCCGCGTTGATGGCGAAGGCGGCTCCGGGCGCCAAGTTCCTTCACTGCCTGCCCGCACATCGCGGAGAGGAAGTGACGGACGAGGTGATCGACGGACCGCACTCGGTCGTGTGGGATGAGGCGGAAAACCGCATCCATGCGCAGAAGTCGGTGCTGCTCTGGGCGCTCGGCCGGCTGTGAGCGACGATCTGCCCATCCGCGCCGACGATACCGGCTTCGATCGAGTCCTGGCGTTCACCGTGCCGTCGCGCAATGCGCGCGGCCGGGTCGTCAGGTTGGGGCCGGTGCTGGAAACGGTGCTTTCGGCGCACACTTATCCAAAAGTGGTGAAACACGTCCTGGCCGAGGCGCTGGTGCTTTCGGCCTTGATGGGATCTCTGCTGAAGGATGAGGGCGCGCAGCTTACCTTCCAAGCGCAGGCCGAAGGCGGCGCTGTGGATCTGCTCGTCTGCGATTACCGTAATGGCGAACTGCGTGGCTATCTTCGCCATGACCCGGATCTTGTGGAACGGCTGGAGGAAGACTGCTCGCTGGAAGCAATCTTCGGGACGGGCTATCTCGCCATCACCTTCGATCTTGCGGCTACCGGGGCGCGTTATCAGGGCGTGGTCCCGCTTGAAGGGGAATCGCTGGCGCAGGCTTGCGAGAAATACTTCGCGCAGTCGGAACAGGTGCCGACGCTGATCCGGGTATCCGTGCGGTCGAATGACCCGCGCTGTGTGGCGGGCGGGTTTCTGGTTCAGCATTTCCCGGACGGCGAGGAAGGCCGCGAACGTCTGCACGTGCAGGAGCAGCATCCCGATTGGGAGCATGTTGCGATCATGGCTGGAAGCGTTCGGCCGGAGGAACTGGTCGACCCCGTGCTCAATCTGGAGCAACTCGTGTGGCGGATCTTCCATGAGGAAGAGGAAGTCAGGGTGGAGCCACTACTCCCACTCCAGCGCGGGTGCCGGTGCACCGTTGAATATTATCGGGAAATCCTCTCGCGGTTTCCGGAGATCGAGCGCGTGGACATGCGTGATGAGACCGGCATGATCCCGGTCGATTGCGCTTTCTGTTCGAAAATCCTGCATATTCCCGCCTGAGCGACAATTCCTGCGGTTGTGGGAGCCGATCGGGTTGGTCTAAGAGGCGCCCATGGGCATGATGGACGATCCGGTATCGCCACTTCGCGGCAACTCCTTCCTGGGCGTGGCGCTAAGGGCCGGGGTGATGGGAATCAGTCTGGCGATTTTCGCTGCGCCGGTCATGGCGCAGAAGAAGCCCCTGGCCCTGCTGGACCAACTGGATCGCGGAAGCTGGGAGCTTCGCGGCCTGGGAAATGCCGGCAAGCTGTGCCTGCGCAGCGGGCAGGAGCTTGTCCAGCTTGAACATCGCGGCGAGGCATGCAGCACCGTGGTCGTCGATGACAAGCCGAACGAAGTGACGGTGCAATATACCTGTCCTGGGCACGGCTATGGCCGCACGCACATTCGCCGGGAAACCAATGCCCTCGTCCAGATCGACAGCCAGGGCATCGCCAATGGCCGGCCGTTCGCCTTCGCGACCGAGGGGCGCCACCTGGGCAACTGCGGCGTCTGACGGTTGTCATCGCGCGCGGGAAAGCCTAGCGCGAAGGCATGCAAGACAATTCTCCCTCCCCAGCGCCGCGGAAGGCGGTTGTTCTCCTTTCCGGCGGTCTTGATTCCATGGTCTCCGGCGGCCTTGCGCGTGAAGCCGGTTTTGAGATCAATGCCCTGACGATCGACTATAATCAGCGTCATCGTCGGGAAATCGATGCGGCCAGGCATATCGCCCGGGAACTTGGCGCGAAGCGCCATGTCATCCTCCCGCTCGACCTTCGCCAGTTCGGCGGATCCGCGCTCACCGATGAAATCGAAGTGCCCAAGGATGGCTTGGAGCCGGGCATTCCGGTTACTTATGTTCCGGCGCGGAACCTGGTGTTTCTTTCGCTGACACTGGCATGGGCAGAGGCAATCGGAGCGTCCGACATTTTCATCGGGGTGAATGCCCTGGACTATTCCGGGTACCCGGATTGCCGGCCCGAGTTTATTGCAGCCTTCGAGAACATTGCCACTCTAGCCACCAAGGACGGAGACGAGGGAACCAAGTTCCAGATCCATGCTCCGCTGCAGTTCATGGGGAAGGCCGATATCGCGCGCGAAGCGGATAGGCTCGGGCTTGAGGCCGGGATGAGCTGGTCGTGCTATGATCCGCAGCCCGACGGTAGCGCCTGCGGTTTGTGCGATAGCTGCCGATTGCGCAAGGCAGGCTTTGCCGAGGCGGGATTGGTGGATACTACGCCCTACGCAGCCTGATCATCCTCTGATTGCGGCAAAAGAAAGCGCCCCGCTCTTCACGAGCGGGGCGCTTTCTTTTTGTCTGCGGCTGGCAGGCGCCAAGCAAAAGAAAAGGGGGCCGGATTGCTCCGACCCCCCAATCTTTACCGTTGCCGGTTCGCTTACATGCCCGAACCCGGACCGTAAGTGATTTCGACGCGACGGTTCTGCAGTTCGCGCACGCCGTCCGCGGTCGGAACGCGCGGTTGCGTTTCGCCGAAGGCCTGGCTGGTGATCGCGCCATCGGGGATACCGTGGCTGGTCAGGTAAGCGCGGACCGAGTCGTTACGACGAGCCGAGAGGCCCATGTTGTACTTCGGCGAGCCCGAACGGTCGGTGTGACCGGCAAGCATGATCGGAACGCTGTTGCAGTTGCCGTAAGCCGTGATCGCGCTGTCGAGAATGGTCGCGGCTTCCGGAGTAACGTCAGCCTTGTCCCAATCGAAGAACACGATGTACGGGCCCTTGTTGCAGACCACCGGCGGCGGCGGCGGCGGGGGCGGCGGGGGAGGCGGGGGCGGCGGCGGCGGCGGCGGCGGCGGCGGAGCAGCCGGTTCGCCGAAGTTGTAAGCCAGCGTCGCCATCAGCGAGTGCGAGCGCCAACGGGTCTTCAGATCGTCACCAGCGGTGGTCACGACCTTGACGTTGTCGACGTTCATGAAGCGGTACTTCAGACCGAGATCGACGTTCCGGCTGAGCGGAGCGCGGATACCGGCGAGAGCCTGCCAGGCGAAACCGGTGTCCGAATCGTCGACATTGTCGAGATCGACACGGCCGACGCCGGCACCACCGCCGACAAAGCCCTGAAGGCCATCGTCAGCGCCGAAGTCGAGCAGGCCGTTGACCATGAACGACAGGTTGCTGGCGTTGCCGGTACCCTTGAGCGGGCCAGCAGCGTCAGTGTACGTGCCGATCTTGGCCTGGCGATAGCTGGCTTCGGTTTCCAGACGGAACCCACCGAAGTCATAGCCGATTACGCCACCGCCATCGAAGCCGGTCTTGAAGTCATAATCGCCGGCATGGCTGACGCCATTGATCTTGGCGCTTGCGTCTTCGACGATCATGCCGCCGAAGTCGAGTTCCAGATACCAAGCGTCGTCGCGCGCGAACGCGGGCGTGGCGATAGCTGTCGAAGCCAGCGCCAGTCCGATGACGAGTTTCCTCATACGTTTCCCCTACTAAGAGATTTGGAGCCACCGAGTGCCGTAAGTGTCTACCCCCACAACAAACTGCGTGCAAGCGCACAATGACGACATGTGTTGCAAGAATGTCGCGTTTTCGGGGCCTTGGCACCGTCTTGTGACTCCGTTCTTCGAAATCGACGGCATCTTGTTCACCCCTGTTGCATTGGCGCCGGTCACGCCGAAGGCAGGATACCCACGGCCCGCAGGGACGCCATCAAGTTGGTGATGGCAGCCCGAGCTTCCCCATCAACGACCGAACCGCCAACCGGTTCCGCGAACACGGAAGCTTTTCTCCAGGAACCGAAAAATAACCTGTCCCCTGCCGCCGAGCGATCGAACACGCGCAAACCATCGCGTGGTGGGATAAAGATCCAATTGCCGCTTGTGCGACAGGCGATCATGCCGTCGCGGCCGAGCCAGTCTCCCGCCGCGCCGCCAGCAACGATCCAGGCCCGGCCGTCTTCCGAATTTTCAGGAGGTGTGGCACTTACGCCCTCGACCGTGCAGTGCAGAAGCATGTCCGCGCGGACCAGCGCTTCATTGACGAACGCCTCTTTATGCGCCTGCCCTGTATAAAGCAGGGGAAGGGCGAAGCGGGGTGTGATGCTGTCGAATACGATGGGATCGGTCATGGCGTTGCCTTGCACCTGGAGGGTCGGAGAAACGTCAGTTCAACGTGAGCAGGGCGAGCGGGGCCGAGATGGCGTACGTGCCCTGCTGGGCCACGCGCAGCCACTCGCCCGGTGCTTGCGTGGCCAATTGCGCACGCAGGGCGGCGGGCAATTCGATCCACGGTTCGCCGGTGGTCCACATCGCGATCGGCGCTCCGGCGGGGCCGAACGTCACGAGGTAGCTTTCCGCCTCCTCGACCAGTGGAACATCCACGCCGTCCTGCCACGGCACCCGACCACGGGCGCGCCGGGCCCATTCGATGCGCCAGGCGTCATCCGTAATCACCGTCAGGCGCGGATGGACCGGAGACAGCGGGCGCAAGGTAAGTCCGGCTAATCTGATCGAAGCCCGCACCCCATCGGGATCGCCGCGCCCGATGGCGACGACGCTGCGCGCGGCGCCGGCTCCAAGCACCGCGGGATCGATGCCGATGGCTCGTCCATCGATCAACACGAATTCCTCGCCTGCGACGTGACCAGCCATTCCGGCTTCCGAACCGCCGCAGCCGCGCAGGAAGCCTTCGAGCATCCACGAACCGCCGCCCAGCGAAGTCGCCCGTGCGAATTGCAGCAGCTCCTCGCCCAAAAGCGCCAGATTGGCGCCTTCGGCCAGTTGGCGCGGGGAAGCGGAGGCAAGCTGTATCGACGGATCGACCAACCTGACGGTTACGCGCGAGGTCCGGTCGAAGATGAGAGCGTTGCCCGATCCGAGAGCCGTGACCGCCGTACCCATCACGCTGCGGGTTCGGCCGCTGGGACCGATCGGCTGCAATTGTCCGTCGCCGCGATCGGCATAGAGCGCGGCCCCGCCCCAGTTGGATTGTATGGAGGAGACGGCCGCGTAAGGCCGCGCCTTGCCAGAAGCACTGCCGGTGGCGGGATCGAAGGGAAGTTCGAATGCGGCAAGAAGCGTTGTCGCCATCGGCAGATCGACCTGCGGATGGGCTTGCCCCGGGTCGCTCGGCAGCGCTGGAATGAGGTCCGAGCTGGACGGCGGAACGCGCTCTGCCGAAATTTCCACGCCGGTATCGCGCCATTCCCATTCGCGCACGCGCCATGTGCCAGCGATGTCGGGGAACCGGACATGTGTGCCGGGCGCAATGGAGGCGTCCAGTTCGGCCGTGCGCCAGGATAGAGTGTCGCGGCCCCAGTCGAGGCGCCTTGCGGTGCGATCCATCAAGGCGCGGGCATCGGCAGCGGCCAGCGCGGCGGGTAACTCGATCATGCGCGGTTGGCCCGGCGCGGGCCGGCCGGTAGCGTACTGGATCCCGGGCAAGTAGTCGCGCGCAGGTTCATAGTGCCGCAGCGCAGCCAAGGGTTGAATGTCGGCGGGTGCGCGATGGCGGGCGAAGCCGGTTGCCACGCCGAATTCGTCGTCGTCGACCGCCGCAGTGGCCTCTCCAAGAGTCACGGGCGATGCCTGCAGGCGGCCTCGCCCGATCACGAGCAGGTCGCCGGCGCAATCGACATCGAGCGGAAGCACTGGATCGAGCATCTGGACGGTGTCCGCCAGTGGCCCGTCGTTCGAGAGGCCGACGAAACCGTCCAGCGGAACCGCCGCATCAATATCCTCGATCACTTCTCCCACCACGGCGGCCAGATCGAAGGTATCGTCGGCAATGACTTCGAATGTCAGCGAAGGGATGCGGTTGTAGAAGTCCGAAAGGTCCAGGTTTTCGAACACGACGTAGGCAAAATCGCGGTAGCCGGGGCAGCGATCGCCATCCGCCGCCAACAGCAAGGGGTCGGCCGCCTGGTCGCTCTGACCGGTATGGATGCGCAGGATCCCTGAGGTCTTCAGGTCCCCCGCCGCCCCGCGCAGCAGCTTGCCGTCCGCCCAGATGCGGCCCAGATCGCGGATCGGCCGGCTGGACAGGGCCACTGCGAAACTGGCGGTATAGCTATAGTTGGTGACGGTTGCGGAGCCCTTACCGCCGCCCAGCACTTCGCTGTGTTCGACAAGGTCGGCCGCCCAGATCATCTGGCCGGCCACACGCATCCGTCCGAAATGGCGAGGGATTGGCTGCCCATAGCTGGAGGTCGTGACATCCAGTTCCTTGAGGCGGGCACCCTGACGGTTGGGCGTGCCGAAGATCGCGGTGTCGAACTGGCTGCCGACCAGCGATCCCACGGCCCCGCCGACCGGCCCGCCCACCATATTTCCGATCGCGCTGAAAACGAGAGTAGCCATGTCGATTCCTCAAGAATGGAGACGCCAGTGCCCAAGGTTCGGCCACTCGGCGGGAAGCGGAGTGCGGGCGACGCGGCGAAGGCCGGCGTGGGCGTGGACGATCGTTCCGGCATCGACGGCGATGGCGAGGTGGTACTGGCACGGACCGGGCCGCAGCAGCAGGATGTCGCCGGCTTCCGGCGGACCGGAAACGGGTTCGAGCCCCAGCGATGCTGCAAGGCGCGCGGCGGCATCAAGGTCGCCGCCCCGCATCCGATAACCGTTCGGCAAGCGCGCCGTCTCCCCCAGCGCCACGGCCAGAACGCCAACGCAGTCGAGGCCGAGGCGGGGATCGCGTCCGTGGAGCACGAACGGCACGTCGACCAGGGCGCTGGCCGCCTGGGCCAGTTCGGTTCCGGTGATGATGCCAGTCATGATCAGGGCGTGGGATAGCTGGTGAGCAGGTCGTTGCCTGGCAGGTACGGTTCGCCGCGAAAGTTCAGGGCATTGCCGAAGCGCGACGCACATGTGTCCAGCATATGGTCGCATCCCTCGCGCAGCCGCGCGCGGGAACCCGCGGGAATATCAACGGCGATCGGCCTATCGACTAGCGCCTCGCCCGCGGCGGTTACCGCAGCGATGGCCATTTCGAATCCCGCCATCGGGCCGTCGATCCAGCGTAGCGTGCCGCCGGTGTGGCGGTCTGCCGCGAGCGGACCGTCGAAGCGGACGGTGTTGGCATCGGCGTCGATGGTTGCTGCCCGCATCTCGCGCGTGAAAGCCTGCGGGTTCAGGTTGCAGCCGGGCCCGCAGAACCCGGCGCGGCAGGTTGGGCTGGTGCGGGGAATCGGATCGCGTTGCAGTTCCGCCTTGCGCGACGTGAGATCGGCGGAGAAGCCATTGTCCTGCGTGCTCACCGTGCCGAGCGTACCGGCATAGAGCAGCTGCGTTTCGCCGCTCTCCCAATCGACCAGTCCGATGCGGACGCCGGCGCCGTCAAACCGGCCGGAGGCGAGATCTTCGGCGGAGACCGCGTCATGGGTAATCGCTCCCTGAACTTCGGCACTGTCCGCCTCCAGCCCGGCGGACTTGCGGATCGACGATGGCACCATGCCGGGCGATGCCTGATGGAGCACCCCTTCGAACCACAGGTCGGCATCATGCGTGGTGAAGCCCAGCGTCACGCCGTCGCGCCGCAGCAGGCGGCAGAAGCTGGCGACGGTTTCGAGGTCGGTAGAGAACCAGGTTCGGGTCATGATGCCTCCCGGATTTCGACGACGGGGACGCTGGGCGCCTCCCCGGCGGCAAAGGCGGCGCCGGCGATCTCAAGGCTGTCCGCCGCGAAGCGCACGGGAACGTCGAATTCGAACCCGGCCCGTACTATGGCGCCGGCGCCGGGCGCGGTCGCGAAGCGGATCACGCCCCATTCGCCCAGCGTCCAGTTGCCGACCTGGATCTTGCCGTCGACGGAGACGAGCAAGCTCGCGAAATCGGGGCGCGTAATGCGCCGGACCTGTTCCGCCGTGCCGGCGTCATAGCGTTTCACCAGATCGAAGTCGGCGCGGATGCCGTCTCCGGTTCCCAGGTCCTGGTCCATCGCGGTGGGGGTGCCCACCATTCCGTTCGAGCTGAAGTCGCTGGGATCGCGCAGGCGGAAACCGCGCGCCGGGCCGCGACGCGCGCGGAAAAAGGCGATCAACGTGCCCAGTTCCGCATCGGAGCGGACGCCCGGCCCGACATCGAAGCGCAGGCGCGCGTTCGACCAAAGGCTGTTACGGCGTTCGAAGCCCGATGCGGTGACCGAGATCGTCGTCGAAAACTCCGGAATCACGGTGGTGTCGCGGCCCAGCGCGATCGGATAGGGCACATCGTCGAAGGCCTGCATGGCATCGGTTCCCAAACTGTCTGATGAAGGAGGCGGCAGGCGCACGAAGCCGTCGCGCGCGATCTGGGGAAGCGCCCAGACCACGATTTCATGCGGCGCGCGGGCCAGAGCCTCGTCGATCCCGGCATCGATCTGCCGCCACCGGTCGGCGCTGCCGGCATCGGTGACGAAGCCCGCCAGATAATCCTGCTCCTCGGGCGGGTAGCCCAGCCGCTGGTCGATCACCCGATAGGCATTGCGCCGCGCCGCGTCGGCCCCGGCGGTGAGCCAGTCGTAGTCCTCCACCTGCAGCCGGTCGAAGGCGGGCACCGCCCAGCCGAGCGGCAGATTGGCGCGGCGCAGTTCCGGCATCGTGGGGTCGAGCAAAGTCGGCGTGAAGACCAGCGCCAGCGCCTCTACCGATCTGCCTCCGGCGGCGGCGCGCACGGCGGCGATCAGGCTGGCGGTCGATTGCGCCAGCAGCGCCCCCGCGGCATCGAGCAGGGCCCTCTGGCCGGCATCCAGCGCCGCGCGCATGTCGGTAATGGCAGGGGGCGAGCCGCCGAAGGCCGTGCGGGCGGCGGCATCGTAAAGGCAGATGCGGCCATCGGGAAAAGTCCACCACCACGGTTCGCCCACCTGAAAGCGCACCGGCGCGGCGGCCGCGATCATCAGGCCGGTCAGCGCGGCGCCCACCGACTTCAGCCATGCCATCGCCGCCGCATGGGCCGGCGAAAGCAGGGTGGAAGGTGGATACCAGCCGGTCAGCGCGGGATTGCCGTTCAGGTCGCGTTGCTTCCAGTCCGCCGGGACATGCTGGTCCAGCGCCTCATAGGAAAGCGAGGCGACCGGGCTGAGCCCATGATCCATGCATGCGGCGAAGAAGGCGCGATGCCAGGCACGGCACGGCGTATTCAGCGGATCGCCCGCCGTCCGTACCAGATAGCCGTCCGCCCCATGCGCGAGCCGGAAATAATGGCTCATGCCGACATAGTGGACCACCGATCCGCGATAGCCGAGCTGGATCACGTTGCGGATCAGCCGCGCGGGCGTCTGCACGCCCTGATCGTCGAAGCCGGTCGCGATGGCGAGCCCGTGCGGCGGCACGATCACATCGCCGATCTCCAGCATCGCGCGCGCGCCATCGGCGCGGATTTCGCTGATTTCGATCCATCCTTCCGCCTCCGCCGCCAGCGGATCGGCACTGCCGTCGTAGCCGGGCGGGGCGAAAGAGATGAACATCCGGTCGATCGCCTTGGGCCATACCGGATCGGCCTGCGAAGGCAGCATGAAGCCGCCATCCAGCGCGGAGAATTTCAAGGTGATCCGCGCATCGTCACCCGCGCCCTGGGCATAGTTCCAGAGGCGCACATACCAGGTGCGCGCATTCCCGGCCTGATCGCGGCCCTCCACCGTCAGCGTGGGGCCGTAGACGTCGCTCAGCGGCAGCACGCCTGAAGAGCGCCAGCGAAAGCTGAGCGAAGTGTGCGAATAGTCGCGGTCGGTCCGGTAGGCGAGCAGCGGGTGATCGTGCCGGTCTTCGCTCTCCCAGATCAGTCCGCCGAGATCGCCCTTGCGCAGGAACGAGGCATCGACGCGCAGCGAATCCGGGCCGGTGGAAATCACCGTCGCCATCATCGGGCGCGGAAAGTTGACGGTCCAGAAGCGCGGGTCGAAGCGCTGGATCCAGTCGCTCGCCTGCCCTTCGCGCTTGGTCGCGAGCCAGAATGCCATGGGAATGTTCCGATCCGAAGGAGGTGGGTCAGCGGATGGCCAGCGCACGGCGTACGGCGCTGGCCACCTGACGTGAGGAGCGCTGGAGCGACTGCGGAACGCTGCTGCCGCGCGGGCTGGTGAGGTTGATGGCAACGCTGACGCTGCGCCCGCCGGAATGGGCGGCGTCGGAACCAGCGATTCCGGTCTCGATCCGTCCGGCGGAAGTCGGCACGAACATTTCCGGCCCGCGTTCTCCGACGACATAGCCGCGCCCGGGCGAGACATTGCCGCCGGTCGCGCGGCCCGGCAGGCCGAGCAGGCTGGAAAACAGGCCCGAAAGACCTGCGGAGGCCCCCGTCGCGGTGCTGTTCCCGCTCAGCGAGGCGAACAGGCCCTGCACCGATTGCGCGGCGATGTCGGACAGCGCGCTCGATGCCACGCGTTTCAGGTCGTCGAAGCCCAGATTGCCGCGCCGGATCGCGCCGGTCAGGCTCTTTTCCAGCGCCTGACCGGCCTGGGTGAAGCCGCCGACGAGATCGCCGTCGATGCTGGCACGCATCGTCGCGATATCGCGTGCGAAGCCATCGGTGCTGGCGCGCACGTCCACCAGCAGGCTGTCGATTTCATCGCTCATGATCGTGCTCCATCAGCTTTTCGAGCGTTTGTCGGTCGATCCCGGCAGTGTTGTTGCCGGCCAGCAGACCCAGCGCGGCGGCGAGTTCGGCCGGGGTGGCGTCCCAGAACTCCTGCGGCCGCCATCCCAGCACGCGCGCGGCGACCGGGCAGAGCGCCAGGGCGGCGCTCGCGAAATCGTCCGTCACGCAGAGCCCTTGAGGATCTGGCCGAGCAGCACGCGCAGCGGCGCGGCGCAGGCGGCAAGGCCTTGCGCCACCACCGCCTCGCCCACGGTCTCGCGCGTCAGCGCTTCGCGGGGGACCAAGCAGTGCCAGAACAGCGCGGCCAGTTCGGCAAGGCGAAGCTGCCCCGCGCCGGCCCGCTCGACGAGGGCAAAAAGCGGGCCGAGTTCCTCCTCGGCGGCGACCAGCGCGGTGAAGCTGGGGCGCAGTACATGCGCGGTGCCGCCGATTTCCAGCAACGCCTCGCCCCGAAGTGGGTTGGGCAGCGGAGTCATGCCGAGGCGACCTTGCCGGAGCTTTCGAGCTGGAGGGTGTAGTTGCGCTCGCCATTGAAATCGCCGGCATAGTCCAACCGCTGAACCAGGAACTTGCCGCGCAGCCTGTCGCCGTCCTCGAAGCTCAGCTCGTAGTCGTCGAGCGTGCCGGCCATGGCATTGGCGCGGATCTTCGCTTCGGCTGTGCTGCCCAGGAAGATCCCGGCGGCGCTGACCGAGACGGAACGCGCACCGCCGCCCGAAAGCAGTTCGCGCCAGCCACCGCTGTCCTTGCTGGTGACGACGACGGTGTCTCCGCTGATCGACATCTGCGTGGTGCGCAGGCCGGCAACGGTCTGATAAGTTGCAGGGGTGGCGCCGTCGCTGATCTTGAGCAGGAAGGCGCTGCCGTTCTGGGCGGGCATGATGTGGCTCCTTTAGTGGGTGCTGGATCGAGGGGGCTTCGACAAGCTCAGCCTGAGCGGGACGCGGGCAGGACCCAATCCCGCCCATCCTGAGCTTGCCGCAGACCTATTCGGCGATGAGGCGGAAGCGGTATTCGAGCAGGATCGCGCGGCGGCTCTCGCCGCGCTGCTCGGCACGGGCGCGCAGGAACTGGGTGGTGACGATCCGAAAGCCGGTCTGATCGCGTGGCAGGGCTTCCACTCTGCCCTCGATCGCGGCGACCAGGTCGGCCGCCGCGTCGGGCGCGTCGCCCCGGCAGTGAAGTTCCAGCGCCACGCGCACCTCGCGGCCGGGTGCGGTCTTGCAACTCCAGTCGGTGCTGGCGCTGGCGGCGATTGCGAGCCAGGGCAGGCTCGTGCGCGACGGGGCTTCCTCCACCACGGCGTTGAGTTCGGCGCCGAGCACGGGATCGGCGGCCAGCCAGCCGACCAGTGCCGCGCGAAGGGCGATTTCCATGGGCTATCCTTTCGCGAAAAGCGGCCAGACCAGTTCGGCCCGGCGCCACCGGTTTTCATCGGCACGCGCGGCGAGGGCCTGCGTTTCGACATGGGCGGTGGCGAGTGCGGCGGCGCGCGTGGTGAGGCGCCGGGCAAGCGCGTCGAAAGCCTTGTCCGCGTCTGCCGCGACCGTCGGCTTGCTCATGCCAGCCGCATCCGTCGCCACGGGCGCCACAGCGCACAGACCGAGGCAGGCGGTAGCGGCGATGCGCCGTCGTTCTCCCGCGCGCGGTGCTGGTGTGCGGCAAGGCGGATCATGCCGTGGCGCAAGGCATCGGGCAGGCCGTCCCAGTCGGAGGAGAGGCCGGCGGTGAAGCGCACGGCAATGCGCGTTGCCCCCGCTGGCGGTTGCATGCGCACGCGTCCGGAGCCGTCGATGCCGAGGTCGACCTCGTACGCGTTGGCAGGCAGCACAACGCGTGTGCCGTCCGGAGCGATGCCGTAAAGCGCGGTGATCGCCTGTACCGGGCGGGTGGAGAGCGTGGTCCAGCCGGGATTGGCGGAGACAATTTCCTCGCGCTCGGCAGCGAAAGGCATCTGGCCGGTGAAAGCCTCGAAGATGTCGAGCGCGCTGGCGAGCAGGGCCGAGAGCGGTGTGTCATCGCGCGGGGTGGATATACCGAGCCACTGCTTGAGCTCGGCAAGCGCCGAGGACGGCAGCGCGGCCGGCGTAAGGATGACCCGGTTCATGGGCTTCTCCGATCAGATTGGAAATGAAGGCAGGGGGCGGCCGGTGAGGGGCGGCACGAAACCGCCCCCTGCGCGAAAGCGGGGCATCGGGGAGAGGAAGGCGGCCCCCCGATGCACATCCGCTCTCGTCAGGCCGAGATCTTGAGCAGCTTGATCGCGTCCGAATCGAGCACTTGCCCGCCGATCCGCTTCGTCGCGTAGAAGTTGACGAAGGGCTTGTTGGTATAGGGATCGCGCAGGATCGAGGTGGTGCTGCGTTCGGCGATCAGATAGCCGGCGCGGAAGTTGCCGAAGGCGATCGGGAAGGCATTGGCGGCGACATCGGGCATGTCCTCCGCCTCGACCACCGGATAGCCCAGCAGACGGTTCGGCTGGCCGTCCATCAGCCCCGGCTGCCAGAGGAACGAACCGTCCGTCGCCTTCAGCTTGCGCACCACGGCCAGCGTCTTCGAATTCATCACCCAGCTCGCGCCCTGGCGGTGGCCGCCCTTCAGCGCGTGGACCAGGTCGATCAGCTTGAGTTCGGGCGCGGTGTCGAAACCGCTGGCATTGCCGGAGACAAGGAACTGCAGAGTGCCGAAAGCGCGGGCGCTGTCGGCGGTGGCGGCGGTAGGTGCGGCCAGGAAGCCTTTGGGCTGGTTGGTGCCGGTGCCGTTGATGAAGGCGGCGCCTTCGGCACGGGCGAATTCCGAGGCGATCTCGTCGGCCAGCCACGATTGGATATCGAACATGGCGTCGTCGAGCATGGCTTGGCTGGCGGAGGGGTTGGCGTAAAGCTCACCGGTGGGCGGCACGATTTCGGCAAGGCTGGGGGTGGCGGTTTCGGGGCGGGTGGCGGTTTCGCTGACCCAGCCCGATGCGGTGCCGCCCACATTGACCAGCTTGCGATACCCCGCCGTGCCGGTCTGGACGACCTGGGCGATGGAACGGATCGGGCTGATCGCCTTCAGGCGGCTGGAAATCAGCGCATCGATCTCACGCGGGACGGCATAGCCGCCGTCCGAGGCGACCATGCCGGACATCGACTTCAGTTCGGTCTCGCGGCCCATGCGCAAGTAACCTTCGACGAAGCCTTTCACTTCGACACTGGCGGCCGGGTTTGCACCTTCGATCAGCGGGCGCGCGGCGGCGCGGCTGACGCGGTCGAGGCGGGACTTCACCTCGTCCACATCGCCGCGCAGTGCATCGACGGCGGCATCGGTGGCGTCCTGGCGGGCGACGAGATCGAACGAGGCATCGAGGGCTTCTACCGGGGGAGTGGATTCCATGGGGCATTCACCTTTCGCTTGGGAGCCGCTGGTTGGGCGGCGGAAATCGTGGAGTGGGGAAGGTTCAGGTAACGAGATGCACCCGCGCGCCGTGCTGCATCGGGTGGGTGACAAGGCTGACTTCGAAGAGTTCGACGTCGAGCAACTCGCGCCCTTCCACGCCGGTGCGGCTGGAGATCGCGCGGTAGCCGAACGACAAGCCGGTCACGCTGCCGCGCTTGAGGGCGAGGCCGGCGGCGCCGTCCGGATTGTCGATCCACGCAACGACGCGCAGGCCGCGGGCGTCCTCGGCGGCGGTCTCGACCCAGCCGACGCGCAGGTCCGGCTGGTGCTGCCAGTAGAGCGGCAGCGGGTCGCGCCGCTGCGCCAGCGTGCGGGCAAAGGCGCCGGGGCGGATGGTGTCCCGTCCGGAATCGCGCCGGTCGAACAGCGCGGCGTAACCGGCGAAGCGAAGTGGGGCCTGGCCCCGCTCATCCTGAGCTTGCCGAAGGATCAACGGAGCAATTCCGTGGTGCCGCAGCGCACGGCAAGGCCCAGCAGCAGCGCGGCGAGCAGCGCGCGAACGAACCAGCCGATGGCGGCGGCCCGGGCGCTCGCCTTGGCATCGCGCCAGGCCTGCAGCAGCTCGCGCAGTTCGGAGAGGTCATTGGGCGCGGTGGCATCGTCGAGCCCGATGCGCGTCAGCATCCGCCGCGCGCCGACTTCGCTCGCTTCCTCGACGATGGCGCGCAGCGTCACCAGTTCGCTGCCTTCGGAGGCCGCCTGTGCCAGCAGACCGGCAAGCATGTCCTGTTGGTTCATGATTTGTTCTCCAATTCCTTTGCGGCAGGCGTGCGTTCGGGCAGGCCGAGCAGCGCGCGCTTCTCGTCGGCGTCGAGGAAATCGGCGGCGTTGACTTGCGCCCAGAGCCGCTCGCGATCTTCCGAAAGCGCGGGCACGCGGTCGAGATCGATGGCGAGGCAGGCCTCGGGGAACCACGGGGCCAGCCCCTCGCAAAGCGCCGCGAAGATCTTCGACGCCAGCGGCAGCAGCGTCAGCCGCCAGAGCGCGCGGTTGGCCTCGCGGTAATTGGCGTAAGTGGCGTCGCCCGGCAGGCCGAGCAGCATCGGCGGCACCCCGAAAGCCAGCGCCACGTCACGAGCGGCGGCGGCCTTGAGCGTCGCGAAGTCCATGTCCGCCGGGGTCAGCGCGATGGCCTGCCACTTGAGCCCGCCCTCCAGCAGCATCGGCCGCCCGGCATTATGCGACCCAGCATAGGCGTGGGTCAGTTCGGTCCGCAGCCGGTCGAACTGTTCGGTGGTCAGCGTGTTGCCGCCCTCCGCCTCATAGACAAGCGCGCCGGAGGGGCGGGCGGCGTTTTCCAGAAGCTGGCGGTTCCACTGCGCGGCGGCATTGTGCGTGGCGATCGCTTCGTCGGCAGCGGCAAGGCAGCCGGCGCCATAGTGATCGTCCGCCGGGTGGAAGTGGCGGATGTGGATCACGTTGGGCGAGGCGTCCTCGTCCAGCAGCGGGATCGCGAGCCGGCGCCCGGCCACATCATAGACATAGGCGGAAGGCCAGCCGTCCTCGCCTGCGACGATGGTCACACGCTCGGGCCGCAGCGCGAAGAGTTCGACCGGCCGGCCCCGCGCGTCCTTCATCACTTGCACATAGGCATTGCCGTGGAGCAGCAGGTGGCAGGCCAGCGTTTCCAGCAGCGACTGCCCGCCGCTGGTCTCGCCGATAAGCGCGGCCAATTTCGGATCGGCAGCTTTGAGAGGCGCGCCCGCAATCCCTTCGGCCACCAGGCGCACCGCGCGCTGGGCCACGGGGTTTTCGAGATAGGCCCGGCGCACGGCCGTGGCGTACTCGAAGGGGGCACGCCCGCCGCCGCTGTCGGCGAAGAACCATGGCGAAGCCGGCCCTCGCGCCAGAGGCACGCGGGCACTCTCGCCCTTGAAGGCGGCGACGAGCGTATCGATGAAGGACACGTGGGGTTCCTTTCAATGAGGGATCTGAAGGGGCGCACGCGGAGACCCGGAGAGCGAAGTGGGAATCGCGCAAAGGCGCAAAGGCGCAAAGATCTCGTGTTTGCGGCGAAGCCGCCTTTATCTTTCGGGCGCGCGCTTGCGGTGGCATTCGTAAGTAGTGGATGCCTGCGACACAGCATCTTTGCGCCTTTGTGCCTTTGCGCGATTCCTGCTTTTCCTAATTTCTTCTCCGCGTGAACCGCGTTTCACGGCAAGCGAACACGCGGATCCGAAGCCTTGCCGAGCATGAGTTCGGTCAAGGCCCAGACCAGCGCATCGGCCCGGTCGGGCGAGCGCCCCGGTCCCTGATAGGAACCGCCGGCGATCAGCCCGCACATCTCGTCCTCCAGCGCCGGAAACAGTCCGGCATGGCGCACGCGGCCAGCTTCGTAGAGTGCGGCGACGGGTTCGGCGCGCGCGACTTTGCCCCGGCTGGCGTGGACCAGCCGCAGCGGCAGCGAAATTTCCGCCGCGCGCAGGACCGAGGCAACCATGGCACCGCCCTGATTGGCCTCGGCCACGACGCGGTCGGCGGACCACGCCTCGGCCGCTTGCGCGACGGCGCGGGCCCAGCGTTCGGGGCCGGCCTTTTCGACCGAGGCGTCCGCCAGCACATGCGCGGTCCCTTCCGGCGAGAGCCCGACCACCACGATCCCGCAGGCATCGCCGCCTGCCGAAGCGGGCGGATCGACGCCGACGACCACGCGGCGGCATTCCGGCGGAGCCGGTTCGCGGCACTGTTCCAGCAAGGCGCGCGTCCACAGCGCGCCCTCGATATCGGCGATCAGTTCGCCGTCGATCTCCTGCCGGCCGAGCAGGCTGCGGCCGAAATTCCGGCGCATTGCCGATAGGAACCGCGCGGGCAGGTTGGCGGCATTGTCGAAAGTGCTGCCCCGCGTAACCACGACTTCGCCCGAGGCGGCATCGGCCATCAGCCGCATGACCAGCGGCACGCTGCGCGGCGTGGTGGTGGCGACCACGCGCGGATCGCTGCCGAGGCGCAGGCCCATCAGCAGGTTGTCCCAACTCGACGTGGCACGGCCGGCGGCATTGTCCCACTTGGCGATTTCGTCGCACCAGGCGTGGCTGTGCTGCGGGCCGCGCAGCGATTCCGGTTCTGCCGCCGAATAGAGCGTGGCCTGCGCACCATTAGGCCATGTCAGCCGCCGCAGCGAGGGTTCGAACACCGGCCGCCGCCACGGCGCGCCGACCGAGAGCAAACCGCTCTCGCCCTCGACCATGACCGCGCGCGCCTCGCCCAGATTGGCGGCGACAAGCGCGATGCGCGCGCCGGGATTCTCCTCCGCTACCAGCCGGGCCCATTCGGCCCCGCAGCGCGTCTTGCCGAAACCGCGCCCGGCCATGACCAGCCAGACCCGCCAGTCCCCCGCAGGGGCAAGCTGCGAGGGACGTGCGCGGATCGCCCAGTCCCAGCGCCATTCGCGGCGCTCGGTCCGGCCCAGTCCGGCCATGAAGGCCTCGATCTCCCCGCTTTCGGCTTCGGGCAGCCATTCCAGCGGATCGGCCTCAGTCATCGCCCATGCTTTCTTCGCGCATGCTTTCCTCGCCCGCGCTTTCTTCGGTCGCGCGGCGGGCGAGTACGTGTTCGCGCAGTTGCGCGATCTTGGCCTGAATCGAGGCGCGCACCGCGCCGATATCCTCATCCTCGCGCATCGCCCTCTCGCGCGCCACGGTCTCGCGGTGGAGACCCAGCAGGCGCAGGGCATTGGCATTGTCGAACTTCATCTCCCCATCCTTGCTTTCGCCGAAGCGCAGGCGTTGGAGCAGTTCCATTTCGAGGTTCTCGTATCCCTCCAGCAGCGCGCCGCGCCATTCGCGGGCGAATTCGGGTTCGTTGTGACGCACCTTGTAGGGGCGGCTGATATGAACGCCCGCCGCCGCGGCAGCGGCGCTGACGTTCGAGGTTTCGGCCAGCGCGGCGAGAAATTCGGCGCGCCAATGGCGGTTGGACTTGTCCTCGCCCTTGGCGAGATCGGCATTGATCTTCGTCCAGCGCGTGCCAGAGGCAGCACCGGCCGAAGCGCGCTTCGGCTCGACCATGCGGAAAATCCTGTTGTTATGAAGGGCTGCGAAAGAGCCGCCGGGGCGACTCGGTATTTCGCGATGTTCCTGATATGTACCCAATCGGCGTGACGCTGTCAATAAGAAATAACCAAATAGGTTACAGGCTTGCCGCGAGCCGGCCTCGCCCCTAAGCACGCGACCGGGATTCAAAGCGGTTTCCGATCTGACTGCGTCGGAAAAACCGCTCCAGGTTTTTGTTGTTCGCGTTTTCCGAGTCATCAGGCGAAATTCACCTGATTAGAAAACGCTTTATCGCGGAGAATGGGATGCTGCGCCGCCTTTACGACTGGACCATGGCCAAGGCGTCGCACCGCCACGCGGGATGGTGGCTGGCGCTGTTCGCCTTCATGGAAGCCAGTTTCTTCCCGGTGCCGCCGCATCCGCTGCTGGGCCTGATGTGCCTGGCCGAACCGAAGAAGGCGATTCGCTACGCCGTGATCGCCACGCTCGCTTCGGTAACGGGCGGCTTGCTCGGCTACGCCATCGGCCACTTCGCCTATGCCGCTTTCGGCGAAGCGCTGCTGCGCGCGCTGCATCTGGCGGACAGCTTCCCGAAGGCCGCCTGCTATCTGCGCGAATACGGCGCGGAGATCATCATCGTGAAGGGCGCGACGCCGATCCCCTTCAAGCTCCTGACGATCACCGCCGGCTTCATCGGCATGAACATCTTCGTGTTCCTGGGCGCCTCGATCATTTCGCGCTCGATCAGCTTCCTGATCGTGGGCGTGCTGTTCCGCCTGTTCGGGGCGCCGATCAAGGCAGTGATCGACAAGCATCTGGGCAAAGTGACGGTGGCCTTCGTGGTGGCGGTGCTGGCCGGGTTCCTGGCGGTTTCGTTCCTCAGCGGCGGGGGCAAGCAGACCAACCAGAAGTGCGACATGATCGCCGCCACGAACAAGGCGTGACCCCGCTTATCGGGTCGCTGCCACTCGGCTAACCTCGCGCGAAACAAGGCTTGCGCGAGGGAGAGACGCCGTGACCGATCCTGCATCCGTGGATTCCCGGTTGGCCGAACTGGTCGACCGGCATGACATCCATCAGGTCATGCTGCGCTATGCACGGGGGCTGGACCGGCTGGACAATGCGCTCGCCCGATCCTGCTATTGGGACGATGCGATCGAGGATCACGGCCACTTCGTCGGCACGCCGGGCGATTTCATCCCCTGGGCCGACGGCACCACGCTGCGCTTCGAAGCGACGCAGCATGCGATCCTCAACCATGTCTGCGACCTGCAGGGGGAAGAGGCGTTTTGCGAAACTTATTACCATTTCTCCGGTGTCGCGGCTGAAGGCCCGCATTTCATGTCGACCGGGCGCTATGTCGATCACTTCCAGAAGCGCGGCGGCGAATGGCGGATCGCCAACCGGGTTACCATCGTGGAGGGCGTCTACGACGTTCCGCGCGTCGCTCTCGCGCCCGATCCGGCCAGCGCCTACACGGCGGATCAGCCGTGTCAGGCCAGCCGCGATCGCAGTGACGTCAGCTATCATCGCCCACCGGTGCCACGGCGGCCCGGCTGATTTTGGGACCGGCCGCCAAACCTTTGCGATCATGGGGACTTCAAAGTGTCTCGTTTTGCACTGATACTCCTTACGGCAGCCATCAGCCGTGAGGAGTCATCATGTCGAAGATCGCCGTTGTCGTCGGAAGCCTGCGGGCCGAATCCTTCAATCGCCAGTTTGCCGAGGCGCTGATCCGCCTGCCGGCGGGATCGGGCCACGAATTCACTTTTGCCGATATCGGCTCGCTGCCGCTCTACGATCAGGATGACGATGGCGATCAGGCGGAATCGGTCAAGGCGCTGAAGGCACTGATCAAGGGTTCGGACGGGGTGATCTTCGTGACGCCGGAATATAACCGCTCGATCCCCGGCGTGCTGAAGAACGCCATCGACAACGCCTCGCGCCCCTATGGCCAGAGCGCCTGGGCCGGCAAGCCGGCGGGCGTGATCGGCGTCTCGATCGGTGCCATCGGCACCGCGCTGTCGCAACAGCACTTGCGCAATGTGCTGGCTTACCTCGACATGCCGACACTCGGCGCGCCGGAGGCGTTTATCCAGTGGAAGGACGGTCTGATCAACGTCGATGGCACTATCGGCGAGCAGTCTGCCGGATTTGTCGGCGGCTGGCTGGAGGGCTTCCTTCAGCTGGTAGACCGCCACAAGGACTGAGCCTGTTTGGAAAATGCCCCGTGGGGCATTTTCGAATGCGGCACCGGCCCATCAGCCTGTTCTACTGCGCCGCGATTTGCCTGCGGCGCAGTTCCGCCTCCGAAAGCGCGGTGCGGAATATCGGCTGCATCGCCGCATAGCCCGCCGCGTTGGGGTGGACGCCATCGACGAACATGTCCTCCCGGATCGACCCGTCAGGGCGGACCAGCGCGGCGTGGTAGTCGGCCAGGATAAGCCCCTGCTGCCGGGCGATCTGTCGCAGGCGGGCGTTGACGCGGTCGATGGCGGGGGTGGGATCGGTTTCGAACAGGCGGCCGAAGCCCTTTGAGGGCGGCAGCGTGCCGAGGATCAGCACGGCGCCGTGCTGCCGCGCCTGTTCGGCCATCGCGCGCACATTGCCGTCGATCTGGTCCAGCGTGACCGGGCCGGTCAACCCGAACGCGTCGTTGCTGCCGAGCATCAGGTGGATGATGCGCGGGCTGAGGTCCAGCGCGTCCTGCCGGAAGCGGAGCAGGATCTGGCTGCTGGTCTGGCCGCCGATGCCGCGATTGACCACTTGGGTGCCGAGCGTCGGCCAGCCCATCGTGATCGAATCCCCGATCATCACCACTTCGGGATGCAGCCCCTCGCGGCGTAGCGCGGCGTTGCTGGTGCGGTAGAAGCACAGGCCGCCCCAGTCGTCGAAGTCGCTGCCGGTCACCGAGCGGCCGGCGGGGGTGCAGGGCGTGTCCGTCAGCCCGACAAGGCGCGCGCGGCGCTGGTTCTGCCAGAGGCTGTGGCCGACGAGGACCAGCCCGGCAAGGAAAAGCCCGAGCACGAGGATGCGAAGCCGCACCACCATGCCCGGGCCTTTGCCTGGATCGCTCAAGAGCAGGTTAGCCGAGGATGCCGGCCGTCTTGCCCGCGCGCGTGAACATGCCGATGATCTGCTGGACCTGCTCGGCCGAATGTTCGGCGCAGAGCGAGCAGCGCAGCAGCGTCATGTTGGCGGGGGTTGCCGGCGGACGCGCAAGGTTCACGTAGAGGCCTTCGTGCAGCAGCGCTTCCCACATCATCGCACCGCGTTCGAGGTCGGGCATGATCACCGCAATGATCGCGCTCTGCGGCTCCTCGGTGCCGAGCTGGAAGCCGGCATCGGTCAGGCCCTTGTGCAGAACCTTGGAGTTTTCCCAAAGGTGCGCGCGCTTGTCGGCGGCGTGCATCAGCTTGCGCACCGAAGTCGCGGCGGTGGCGACGACGCTGGGCGGCAGGCTGGCGGTGAAGACGTAGGGGCGGCAGACCAGGCGCATGATCTCGAACTTCGGGTGGTTCGAAACGCAGAAGCCTCCGACGGTGCCGACCGACTTGGAGAACGTGCCGATCACGAAGTCCACATCGTCAAGGCAGCCCTGATCCTCGGCCACGCCGCGCCCGTTGGGGCCGATGAAGCCCATCGAGTGCGCTTCGTCCACCAGCACCATCGCGCCGTACTTCTTGGCGACGGCGATCATCTCCTTGAGCGGGGCGATATCGCCCAGCATGGAGTAGACGCCTTCCAGCACGACCAGCTTGCCCGCGCCCTCAGGGATGCGGCGCAGGCGCTTTTCCATCGCCTCGATATCGTTGTGCTTGAACGGCACGACTTCGGCGTCGCCCATCTTGCAGCCGTCCCAGATCGAGGCGTGGCTATCGATGTCGAGGACGATGTAATCACCCTTGCCAGCGATGGTCGAAATGATGCCGAGGTTGGCTTGGTAGCCGGTCGAGAACACCATGGCGTGCTTCATGTCGTAGAAGTCGCAAAGCGCTTTCTCGACAGCCTTGTGTCCGGCGTAAGTTCCGTTGAGGACTCGGCTGCCGGTGGTGCCCGAACCGAAGTCGTCCAGCGCCTGCTTGCCGGCCGCGATCACGTCCGGATCGAAGGTCATGCCCATGTAGTTGTAGGTGCCGAGCAGGATCGTCTCGCGCCCGTTGCACAGGGCGACGGTGGGCGAGATCACCTTTTCCATGACGAGGCCGAACGGATCGGTGACGCCGGTGGAGAGCAGGCCCTGGCGCATCTCGATCAGGGGATCGAACTTGCTGAACAGGTCGGTTGCACCTTGCGTCTCGTTGTCGCTGAGCATGTCGGTCATCGTCGAATCCTTCAGCCCTGCAGCTTGACCACGGCGTCGACGAGCTGGCCGTAGTTCTCGATCTCGGCCTGCTGGTTCATCGAGATGATGATGTCGAACCCGTCCTCGATCTCGGCCACGAAGTCCATGACGGTCAGGCTGTCGAACTCCAGATCGTCGGTGAAGCGGGTCGCGTCGGTAATCTCGATGCCCTTCTTGTTGAAGGGTTCGATCAGCGCGGCGATGCGGGCCGAGGTCTCTGCGCGGTCCATGGTCATTTCAACTCCGGTAATTTCGGGCGGCGCTGTGGCCGATAATTGCGGCGCAAAAGCGGCGGCGGGGGGTAAAGTCAAGCACAGGCGCGTCGGGAAGGGCCATACCGGCGCCCGGAACGCCTGAGGGAAGGGTCATACCAGCGCCCGGACGGCCTGCATGAAGGGGCCGATCGATACCGGCTTGGCGAGATATCCTTCAGCGCCTGCCTCGCGGATGCGTTCCTCGTCGCCCTTGCCGGCATAGGCCGTGACGGCAAGCACCGGGATCGTCCGCAGCACTGCATCCTTCTTGGCCGCTTCGATCAGGTCCAGACCCGAGACATTGGGCAGCTGGATGTCCATGATGACGAGATTGGGCACGAATTCGCGCGCCCTTTCGAGCGCGTCCAGCCCGTCCGCCACCGGCTCCACGGAGAAGCCCTGGCTCTTGAGCACGTCGCAAAAGAGCTTCCGGTTGAGGTCGTTGTCCTCGACAACAAGGATTCGCTTTGCCATTCCGCGCCTGAACCCCATCTTGCGGCTGAGTACCGCTCCAAGATGAGTACCGCTCTAGGACAGGCAAGCGAGGCTGACAATTCCAGGAAGTTCACCTTCCCCATCGCACGATCCCGCAGCGCTGGCGCTCAATGCGCTTGGCTGGGTGCTGACCGATGACGATCGCGCCGAACGTTTCCTGGCGCTGACGGGTCTGACGCCCGACCATCTGCGCGCCTCGTTGGGAGAGGCCGGCACCCTGACGGCGGTGCTCGATTTCCTCTGCGCGCATGAGGCCGACCTTGTTTCGGCAGCCGATGCATTGGGCGTAAGGCCTGAGGAACTCGCTGCCGCCCGCCAGAGGATCGGCCGATGACCCGTCCGCTGCTCATCACCGATTGCGATGAAGTGCTGCTCTACATGGTCAGCCATTTCCGCGACTGGCTGGCCGAGGACGAGGGCGTGAGTTTCGACATGTCGCGCGGCGATTTTTCCAGCGCCATGCGCCGCACCGCCACCGGCGATTTGCTGGAGCAGGCGGAGATGTGGTCGCTGCTCAACAAGTTCTTCGATGGCGAAATGCATCGGCAGACCGCCGTGGAAGGCGCGATCGAGGCGATTCGCGCGATTGCCGACCATGCCGATGTCGTGGTGCTGACCAACCTGATGGATTTCCGGCAGGAGGCGCGCCGGCGCCAGCTGGCCGACCATGGCGTCGACCTGAAGGTCTACACCAATCAGGGTCCGAAAGGCCCGGCGCTCAAGGCGATCCTCGACGAATATGCGCCCAGCCGCGCGGTGTTCATCGACGATCTGGCCCAGCATCACGGATCGGTCGCCGAATTCGCGCCGGACATCGGCCGCCTGCACCTTTGCGCGGAGCCGCTGCTGGCGCCGCATATCACGTGCGCCCATGCGGCAGGCCATGCCCATGCGCGAATCGACGACTGGAAGAGCGCCACCCCGTGGCTGCTTGACTGGTTGACCCAGACCGACTCTACCCAAACCTACAGGGAAATGCCCCAACATGACTGAGATCGAAACCCGCCTTGCCGCCCTTGGCCTGACCCTTCCCGAAGCGGCGGCCCCGGTCGCCGCTTATGTGCCGGTGGTGATTGCCGGTGACACGGCCTACGTCTCGGGCCAGCTGCCTTTCGTCGACGGCAAGCTCGTCACCGGCCGCCTGGGCGAGGACGTCAGCCTTGAAGCCGGCGTCGAGGCAGCGCAGGCCTGCGCAGTGATGATCCTGGCCCAGCTCAAGGCCGCGCTCGGCTCGCTCGACCGGGTGGAGCGCGTGGTCAAGCTGGGCGCTTTCGTCAATTCGACCGGCGATTTCACCGATCAGCCCAAGATCGCCAACGGCGCCTCGGAACTGATGGTTGCGGTGTTCGGCGATGCCGGCAAGCATGCCCGCAGCGCAGTCGGCGTGCCGGTGCTGCCACTGGGCGCCGCCGTCGAAGTGGACGCCATCGTGACGCTTCGTGCTCCTCGCCTCGATTGATCGATGGCTGGCGCCGGCACCCGATCCAAAACGGGTCGGGTGGATCGGCGCGCGCGACTATGCGCACCGGGGCCTGCATGGCGCGGGTATCCCGGAAAACTCGCTTGCCGCCTTCGAGGCGGCGCTGCGCGGCCAGTTCGGAATCGAGCTGGACGTGCAGCGTGCGGGTGACGGAACGCCGGTGGTGTTCCACGATGCCACGCTCGACCGCCTGACCGGTGAGAGCGGGCCGATCTCCCGCCGCAGTGGCGCGCAACTGGCGGCGGTCCGCCTGACCGGCAGCGAGGAGACGATACCCACGCTGCGGCACGTGTTCGATCGCGTGGCAGGACGAGTGCCGGTGCTGATCGAGGTCAAGTCGAGCCGCGCCGCCCGCGTGGCTGCCTTGTGCCTTGCGGTGCGGCGCGTGCTGGAAGGCTATGCCGGCGACTATGCGGTGATGAGCTTCGATCCGCGCGTGGCGCACTGGTTTCGCGTCCATTCGCCGCTGACCGTGCGCGGGCTGATCGTCAGCGAGGGGGAGGATCGCGCGCTGCCCGGTTCGATCCGCCGCCATCTGGCCTTGTGGAAGGCGCGCCCCGATTTCCTTGCCTACGATGTGCGCGACCTGCCCAGCCGCTTTGCGCGGGCCCAGCGCGAACGTGGGCTGCCGGTTGCGAGCTGGACCGTGCGAACCGACGAGCAGCAGGACCGTGTGCGCGAACATGCCGATGCCGCAATCTTCGAGCAGCTTGCAGAGGTTCCCGAATGAGCGAGGGCGAATTTACCGCCCGGATCCACGGCAGCGTTTCCGCCCTACCCGCCGACGAATGGGATGCCCTGGGCGACGGCGGCAATCCGTTCGTCAGTCACGCCTTTCTTTCCGCGCTCGAGGCTTCGGGCAGCGTGGGCGGGCGCAGTGGCTGGAGCCCGGTGCCGATCACCATCGAAGGGCCCGACGGCCGGCTGGCAGCGGCGCTTCCCGCCTATCTCAAGGAGCATAGCCAGGGCGAATACGTCTTCGATCATGCCTGGGCCGATGCCTGGCATCGGGCGGGCGGCGCCTACTATCCCAAGCTCCAGATCGCAGCGCCGTTCACCCCGGCCACGGGCCCGCGCCTGCTGACCCCGCATCCCGAACTGCAACTGCCGCTGCTGCGCGCGGCAGAAACGCTGTGTCGTGAGCATGGCCTGTCCTCCGCCCATGCGACTTTCATCGAGCCGGATCAGGTAGCGGTGTTCGAATCGGCCGGCTGGCTCCTGCGTGAGGATATCCAGTTCCACTGGGAAAACCGCGACTATGGCAGCTTCGACGATTTCCTTGGCGAACTCTCGTCGCGCAAGCGAAAGGACATCCGCAAGGAACGCGAGAAGGCGCAGGAAGGCGTGGAAATCCGCACGCTCACCGGTGCTGATCTGCGCGAGGAGCACTGGGATGCGTTCTGGGCCTTCTATCAGGACACCGGCGCGCGAAAGTGGGGCCATCCCTACCTGACGCGCGCGGCGTTCTCGCGGCTGGGCGAGACGATGGCGGACCGCATCCTGCTGGTCATGGCCTATATCGATGGCGAGCCGGTTGCCGGTGCGCTGAACTTCATCGGCGCGGAGGCTCTCTACGGCCGCTACTGGGGCGCCGTGGTGGAGAAGCCGTTCCTGCACTTCGAGCTGTGCTACTACCAAGCCATCGATGCGGCCATCGCGCTGGGCCTCTCGCGCGTCGAGGCGGGCGCCCAGGGCGGTCATAAACTGGCGCGCGGCTATGAGCCGGTGCGGACGGTTTCTGCGCATTACATCGTCCACGATGGCCTGCGCGGCGCGATTGCCGACTATCTCGAACAGGAGCGGGCCGGAATCGCGCAGGATCAGATGTTCCTGGGCGATCGCACTCCGTTCCGCAAAACCTGAAAGCTGATCAGGCCGCCTTGCGCGTGCTGGCGGCGAGCCACTGGCGGGCGCGGCGCTGCGCTTCGGCAATCTCGCGCGCGGTCATCTCGTCGGAGACTTCGGCGCGGCAGGCGGGCGCTTCCTCATGGCCGGCAACGGCGGCGAGGTTGAACCACTTGTGCGCCTCGATCAGATCGCAGGGCACGCCCTGGCTTCCGGTCGAATAGGCGACGCCCAGGTCGAAGTAGGCCGAATAGTCGCCCTGCGCGGCAGCGGCGAGCCGGTCGGCGACCAGCAGGTTCTCGGCATTGATATCGGCTTCACATGCGGTGATGCCGTGAACATTGATCCAGACAGTACCCATAGTAACCCCCTTCGTAAGGCCGTTCCCGCGGCCTTTCGATGCGATGAGGTTGCGCCGTTCATGGTCAACAAGTCGTTAACGACAATTCGAAAGTCCCTGTGGGCATTTTGGGCGGCATTCCGGCGTGTAGTTTGGGACACAGCTTTTCCGCTTATCGAACAGCCATTCAGGTTTTTTGTGGAAGGCTTTGGTTATGACCTTGTGCAGCCCGAAGGCCGGCCTTATAGGCCGCCGCACCACGGTTTGCCGGGAGGTCACTGGAAAAATCCGGGGCCGCAGGGCGTAGGCAGGCCGCGGGAATTCGTGCGGAGATTCTCTGGATGGCAACGGCCCTAGCTGACGAAATTGATGTCCTCGCCAAGGCCAAGCGTATGCTTGGCGGTTCCTACGTTCCCGCTGAGAACGAGCCTTATATGTGCGAGGCTCAGCAGGATTACTTCCGGCGTCTATTGCTCGCCTGGAAAAAATCGATCCTCGACGCTTCCGCCGGAACGCTGGCGCAGTTGCAGGACGGCCCGATCCGGGAGCCCGACCTTAACGACCGCGCTTCCAGTGAGACCGACTGGGGCATCGAACTGCGCACCCGCGACCGCCAGCGCAAGCTGATTGCCAAGATCGATTCCGCCCTGCGCCGGATCGAGGAAGGCGAATACGGTTATTGCGAAGTGACCGGAGAGCCGATCGGCCTCGGCCGCCTCGAAGCTCGCCCGATCGCGACGATGACGGTGGAAGCGCAGGAAGCGCACGAGCGCCGCGAAAAGGTCTCGCGCGACGATTGAGCCGCGTGGGACGGGGACCCGAAGCGCGTCCGGCGCGGCGGGTTTGCCTGCGACTTTAAGTATCTGAACTGAAAGCGCGATTGCGGATCAAATTCCGCTTGCGCCGAAGCTTCGGTCATGACCACATTTTAACCCTGTTTTGGCGCGGCGGGGGCTGGCCTCGGATGGTCATTAAGGCTTTCTTGGTGACTGCCCCTTAGAACGTGGTGGCAATCGTGTTAGGCTTGTGCGGACAAGTGCTCCGCCGGCCCATACGATGCCCGGCGTACGCCTTGAATACCGGACGAGAATACATGACCGAAGAGAACCGACAGATCGCACGTGACAGCCTGTTTCTGATGGCTGACCTGCGCGTCGATGGTTTGGACGGCGAAAGCCGCATCAAGGTCCGCAATCTTTCGCCCGGCGGCATGATGGGCGAAGGCATGGTGCGCGTCGTTCGCGGCACCCCGGTCAAGGTCAATATCCGCAACATCGGCTGGGTGCCGGGCTCGGTCGCCTGGGTGCAGGACAACCGCTTCGGCGTGGCGTTCGGCACGGACATCGATCCCAAACTGGCCCGCGTCGCGGTGAATGCCGCCGAGGACGCAACCCCGCGCTTTGTTCGCAATCACGAAGCGCTCTATTCCCCGGATTCGGCAGCCCTGCGCAAGATTTGAGCGCCGCCCGGGGCATTGCTGCGGCGGAAAGGGTCGCGATCGCTGCTGCCCTTGCGCTTTTTCCCGAAGATGGATGCAGCGGCCATTTGCGGGCCTGCCGAAATCGACTAGTCCCAAAGGCATGACCGCTTTGCGCACAGGTTACGCCGCGTTCGGCCTTCTGGCTGCGCTGGCGCTCGCCGCGTGCGGATCATCCAGCAATTCGGCGCTGAGCGTGGCAGTGATCGGCAACGCCGCGGATCCTTTCGCCACGGGTCTGCAACGCCCGCTTGCCGGCCAGCTGGCCCGCGCATCGACGACAGAGGGGTTGGTCTCTTTCGACGAGAAGGGGCGCGTGATCCCGGCGCTCGCGGATCGCTGGATCGTTACCGACGATGGGCTGAGCTATATCTTCCGGTTGCGGGACGGCAACTGGCTCACGGGCGATCCCTTGACGGCGCAATCGGCAAAGCGGGCGCTTGATACGGCCCTCGATAGCCTGAAGGGCACGCCTCTCGAACTCGATCTGTCGGGCATCGACGAGACCCGGGTGATGGCCGGTCGCGTCATCGAGATTCGGTTGAATCGGCCGATGCCCTATCTGCTCCAACTGATCGCGCAGCCCGAATTGGGGTTGGTGCACCGGGAGCGAGGCGCCGGCCCGATGCGGCTGGAGCGGGAGCGGAACATCGCCAGGATGGTGCCGATCGATCCCGCGCGGCTGGGCCTGCCGGCGATCGAGAACTGGACCCGCCGCACCCGCCGCGTCGATATGAGCGCGCTCGGGGGCCCGGCGGCGGTGGATGCCTTCAACGCAGGCACAGTGGATATCGTGATGGGCGGTGAAATCCAGGATTTCCCGCTAACCCGATCGGTGGGCATCCTGCGCGGCACGATCCAGCTCGATCCCGTCATCGGCCTGTTCGGCCTGCAGGTGATGAACGATCGCGGGTTCCTGGCCGATCCTGCCAATCGCGAGGCGATTGCCATGGCGATCGACCGCGACGCGCTGATCGCACCGTTCGGCGTGGGCGGCTGGACGGCAACCACCCGCATCGTCACGCCCAGCCTGGACGGAGACCTGGGCACGATCGGCGAGCGCTGGGGCAACCAGAGCATCGATGAGCGCCGCATCGTCGCCGCCGGCCGGGTACGGCGGTGGGAGGGTAATTCGGCCCCCGCGCAGATGGCGGCACCGGCCTTACCGGCTCCGTCCTCGCCCGCTGCGCAGCCGGTGCGTCTGGCGCGCAAGATTTTCCAGCGCGGCCCCAAGGCGCCGACACCGGCCGACCTCGCCGCGCGGGCGCCGCAACTGACGCTCTGGCTGCCGGCGGGGCAAGGTGCTGATACGCTGTTCGAAAAGCTTTCGTCCGATATGGCGGCCATCGGCATCCGGCTGATGCACGCGCCGAATGCTGCCGGGGCCGACCTTGCGCTGGTTGACGAAATTGCCCGCTATCCGCGTGCCGCCTGGTTCCTCAACCGTCTATCGTGCCGTGCCCGTCGCGGCATCTGCTCCGCCGATGCCGATGCGCGCGCGGCGGAAGCGTCGGTGGCGCAGTCTCCCGAACAGCGCGCGGCGCTGTTGACCGAAGCGGAGGCGGAATTGACCTCCGCTAACGTCTTCATCCCGTTCGGCACGCCGATCCGCTGGTCGCTGGTGCGTGGCAGCGTGGACGGCTTTGCGCCCAACACCTGGGGCTGGCACCCCTTGATGCCGCTGGCCTGGGTGCCCAAATAACCTGAGCGGCGCTTTTGCCGTTCGAGGAGTGCGACGACTTTGGCGACTGGACAGGCTTCTGCCCGCCGCATGGAAATGGATCTTCCGCTGGGGTCCGATCCGCTTTCCGTCACCCGCCGTGTGGAAATGGTGGAGCGCGTGCTGGAAAACGCGTTCACGATTCCCGGCCTGCGCCGCAAGGTCGGCCTCGACGCGGTCGTGGGTCTGGTGCCGGTGGCAGGCGACGTGGTTTCGGCGCTGATGGGCCTCTATCTCGTCTGGGAGGGCCGCAATCTCGGCATGTCGAAATGGCAACTGGCCCGGATGAGCGCGAATGTCGGCGTCGATACGCTGCTGGGCGCGATTCCGGTGGCGGGTGATCTGTTCGACTTCGTGTTCCGGTCGAACAGCCGGAATCTCAAGATCATCCGCAAGCACATCGCCAAGCACCACCCCCACGCGCAAGTGATCGAGGGCTGATGAAAGCGCATTTCTGGCTGGCGGCGATGGTTCTGCCTCTGGCGGGTTGCGGATCGCCGGATCCGGTGCCCGCGCCGGTCACCTCGGATGAGGCCAAGGCGCTCGATCAGGCGGCGGAGATGTTCGATGCGCGGCCTTCCGATATGCCTTCGGATGCGGCAACGGGGCTCAGTCGAAACTGACCTTGCCGCGCCCGGCCTTGACCGATCCGCGCAGCTTCTTGCCCTTCAACCGCTGTTCCTTGCCCACCCGGTTGAGCCGGCTCTTGGCGCGCTTTTCGGGCAGCTTGTGGGCATCGCGCAGCATTTCCGCGAGGCGTTCGCGGGCATCGGCACGGTTGGCTTCCTGTGTGCGGAAGCGGCGGGCAGTGAACATCAGTTCTCCACCCGAGGTCATCCGGCTGCCCGCCAGTTCCTTCAACCGTGCGAAGACCGGCGGGGTCAGCCGTAGCGCATAGACGTTGATCCGCAGCTGGACCGCCGTCGCCACTTTGTTGACGTTTTGACCGCCCGGCCCGGAGGCGGCGATGAAGCTCTCGCTCGCCAGGGCCTGGGCGCGGTCTATCGTGGCTTCAATCTCGCTCATTCATCGCTGAAGCCGAGCGCGGCGAAATCGCGCGGCAGCGGCGCCATAGCAACGATCGGCTCCTTGTCGCCGCGCGGCACGGTCAGGCCTGCTGCGTGCAGCATGGTACGCGGCGCGCCCTTGCTGGAACCGTAGACCGGATCGCCCAGCAGCGCGTGGCCAAGGCCGGAGGCGGCATGGACGCGGATCTGGTGCGTGCGGCCGGTTTCCGGGCGGAATTCCACGAGGGTCAGGCCGTTCTTCTCGTCCAGCTTGCGCCAGTGGGTGACGGCGGGTTTGCCCTTCTTGGCGGGGATCATGCGCCAGCCGTCCTTGGCGGTGCTGACCTTGGAGAGGTTGAGCGCAATTGTGCCTTCCTCTTCGGCCAGCGTGCCGGCGACGATGCCGAGGTAGCGCTTCTCGACCAGCTTCTCCTCGAAGGCAGCGGAAAAGCGCTTCAGCGCCTTGGGATTGCGGGCCAGCAGCAGGCAGCCGGAGGTGTCACGGTCCAGCCGGTGCACCGGCGCGGGGTGGCGGTGGAAGCCCAGTTTCAACTCGTCCAGCCGGTCTTCGAGGCTCGGCCCGCCGGCGCGCGGCGTATCGAGCGGCAGGCCGCCGGGCTTGTCGATGACCAGCGCTTCGCCGTCCTCGAAGAGGATTTCCAGTTCCATGTTACGTCAATGCTTTCTCTATGCGCCGCAGCGCTTCTTCGAGCCGCGCGTCATCGGCGGCGAAACTGATGCGGAAACCGTCATGCCCGCCGAAGGCTGAGGCCGGGACCAGCGCCACGCCATGCTCCAGCAGATGCAGCGTCAGCTTCACATCGTCCCCGCCAAAGCGGTCCATCAGCGGCGTCGCGTCGATCATGCAGTAGAACGCGCCATCGGGCGAGGGCGTCGACAGGCCGGGAATCGCGTTGATCGCGGAAACCACCATATCGCGCCGCTTGCGGAACCGCTCGCGCCATTCGGTCAGGAAGTCCTGCGGACCTTCGAAAGCGGCAACGGCAGCGGCCTGACTGATCGAGCAGGGATTGCCCGAGGAGTGCGATTGCAGCTTTTCCATCGCCTTGATCAGCCATTGCGGCCCCGCGGCCACGCCGATGCGGAATCCGGTCATCGCGTGGCTCTTGGACACGCCGGAGACGGTCAGGATGCGGTCGGCAAGGTCCGGGCAGAGGTTGGCCAGCGTGGCATGCGGTCGGCCCGTATAATTGATCGGCGCGTAGATATCGTCGGACAGCACCATCACGCGCGGGTGGTGACGCAGCACTTCGCCGATGCCGCGCAGCATGTCTTCGGGATAATAGGCGCCGGTGGGGTTGCCGGGGCTGTTGAGCAGCACCCAGAGCGTACGCGGGCCGATCTGCGCTTCCAGATCGGCGGGGGTGAAGCGGAAGTTGTCCTTGGGCGACGTGCGCAGCGGCACGACCTTGCCGCCGGCGAAGCGCACGATCTCCGGATAGCTGACCCACCACGGCGAGGGCACGATCACTTCGTCGCCTTCGCTCACCGTCGCCAGCATCGCGTGGAAGATCGCCTGCTTGCCGCCGGCGCTGACCGTCACTTGCGAAGGCGGAACCTCGATGCCGAGATCGCGCTTGAAGTGCAGCGCGGCGGCCTGCTTCAGCTGCGATGTACCGCCGACCGCCGTGTACTTGGTCTGCCCGGCATCGAGCGCGGCCTTGGCCGCCTCGATCACGTGGGGCGGGGTGTCGAAATCGGGCTCGCCGACCGAGAGCGAGATCACGTCGATGCCGGATTCACGCAGGGCGATGGCGCGGTCGGTCATCGCGGTGGTCCCGGAGGGGGCGATGCGGGCGAGGGCAGCGGAAGTGTGCATCAGGGGCGCGCCATCAGGTAAGAAGCTGCGCGGGCATCAGGCCGCGCAGGGCATTGCCGATCAGGAAACCGTCGGAAAGGTCGTCCAGCGTCAGGTCCGCCTCGACCGCGCGGCCTTGCTCGATCAACGAGCGGCGCAGCACGCCGGGCAACAGGCCCAATGCGGCGGGCGGGGTCAGCAGCATGCCGTCCCGCTCTACGAACAGGCTTGTGAAGCTTCCTTCGGTCAGCAACCCGTCATCGCGCAGGAACAGTACTTCCTGCGCGCCGGCCTTTTTTCCCACGGCCAGACCGGAATTGTAGAAACCGCGATCGCTGGTCTTGTGGCGCAGGCGCCAATCGCCGCTGTCGACCGGAAGCGGCAGCACGCCGACCGTCACCGGGCCGTCGAAGGCTTCGGGCAACTCGGCCAGTTCCAGTGCATAGGCGCCGCTGCGCGCGGTGACGAGGCGCAGCTTGGCAGGCGCATCGGCATCGAAGCAGAGCGCCTGAATCGCATTGCGCACGGCATGGCGGTCAAAACTGAAACCCAGCGCCTCTGCGCTGGTACGGACCCGCTCCAGATGGAGTTCAAGCAGCGGGATGCCCTCTTCGGGCGTAAAACGCATCGTCTCGACAAGATCGAAACTGGCGGGTGAAGTTGCCCCTGCCGAATCTCGCACGAAACCCCCTTTGACCAGGCATTCCCGCCATTCGGGAAGCGCTTGTGAATCGGCGACCACCGCCGAACCGACGCCGAGTATGGCCCGGCCCGCTGTTCCCTTGCCGTCCGGCGTCAGACGCAAGGTTCGGATTGCCACATTGAACGCGGCATCGCCAGAGGGTTCGATGAAACCGATTGAACCGCAGTAAGGCCCGCGTGCATGGGGTTCGACATCTGCGATCAGTTCCATTGCCCGGATCTTCGGCGCGCCGGTGATCGATCCGCAGGGGAACAGCGCCCGCAGCAGATCGACAGCCCCCTTGTCCGGCGAGAGGCGGGCGTGGACCGTCGAGACCATCTGATGGACGGTCGGGTAGCTCTCGATCGCGAAGGGCTGTTCCACCCGGACGCTGCCCGTCTCCGCCACGCGCGACAGGTCGTTGCGCATGAGGTCGAGGATCATCAGGTTTTCCGCGCGATCCTTGGTGCTGGTGGCCAGTTCCTCGCGCAGTAGCGCGTCTTCGGCCGCGTCCTGCCCGCGCGGGCGGGTGCCCTTCATCGGGCGGACGGTGACGGTGTGATCGTCCAGAGCGAAGAACAGCTCGGGGGAGAAGCTGAGCAGCCACTCGCTGCCATCGCGGATCGCCGCGCCGTATCCGGCGGCGGCGGCGGGGCGGATCGCGGCGTAGAGTGCCAGCGGATCGCCGTGCCACGGCCCTTCGAGCGGCAGGGTCAGGTTGGCCTGATAGATGTCGCCCGCCTCGATGGCGCCGTGAATCGTATCGAATGCGCGGGTGTAGTCGCCCGTGGAGATCAGCGGATCGAGCGGGCCGATGCCGACCGGGCCGGGCGCGGCGTTTTCGGCCAACCAGCGCGGAATTGCAGCGGCGGGAACGGTTTCGAAGCCTTCGAAGGCGCCGAACCAGACCAGCGGGCCGTCGGTCTTGCGCAGGCCGGCCAGGCGCGGCTCGAGCGCTTGCCCTGCCTCGTAGGCGAGGTATCCAGCCAGATGCAGCCCTTCGCCCGACAATGCCTCGATCCGGGAGAGCGCGGGCAGCACCTCCCGTTCGGTATGCGCGACGACGATCTCCACCGGATCGCGGTAGATACGCGCGTCGGCCGCGCCCTCAAGGCGGGCGTCGTCGAAAAGGATGAAGGGCTGGGGCATGGTTGCGACTGGGCCTTTAGCGCCCGATTTCAGGCGCCGCCAGTGCGCTTCGTCGCAAGGTCCCTTTACTGCGTTTCGCGACCTCTGGGCGATCAAGTGGCGGGTCCGCCAAAATCCCTCTCGCCCTTGCCCAACCTGCGCTCTATCACCTTCGAACGGTGCAAGGAGGCATGAATGGAAGAGATTTTCCTGGGACTCGGTGCCAACGGTGAACGGCAGGTCCTGCACCTTGGTCGCGCCAATCGTCACGGCCTGATCGCGGGCGCCACGGGCACCGGCAAGACGGTGACGCTGCAGACGATTGCCGAACAGTTTTCCGCCGCCGGCGTGCCGGTGTTCCTTGCCGATGTGAAGGGGGACCTTTCGGGCATCTCCATGTCCGGCAGCCCGCAGTTCAAGAACGCCGCCATTCTGGAAGCCCGGGCCAAGGAAATAGGCCTGACGGACTATGGCTATTCCGACAATCCGGCGATTTTCTGGGACATCTACGGTGAGCAGGGCCATCCCGTCCGCACCACGATCTCCGAAATGGGGCCGCTGCTGCTCTCGCGGCTGATGGACCTCAACGACACGCAGGAAGGCGTGCTCAACGTCGTCTTCCGCTATGCCGACGAACAGGGCTTGCTACTGCTCGACCTGCCCGATTTGCAGGCGATGCTGGCCCATGCGGCGGAGAACGCGGCGGAGCTTTCCACCAAATACGGCAATATCACCAAGGCCAGTGTCGGCACGATCCAGCGCCAGCTGCTGGCATTGGACAGCCAGGGCGCGGCGCAGTTCTTCGGCGAACCGGCGCTGGAAATCGCCGATTTCATCCGCTGCGACGATAAGGGGCGCGGCTACATCAACATCCTGGCTGCCGATAAGCTGATGCGCAGCCCCAAGCTCTACGCCACGTTCCTGCTCTGGCTGCTGTCCGAACTGTTCGAGGTGCTGCCCGAGGTGGGCGATCCCGAAAAGCCGAAACTGGTGTTCTTCTTCGACGAGGCGCACCTGCTGTTCGACGATGCCCCCAAGGCGCTGCAGGACAAGGTGGAGCAGGTCGTCCGCCTCGTCCGCTCGAAGGGGGTGGGCGTCTACTTCATTTCGCAGAATCCCATCGATATCCCGGAAGACATCGCGGGCCAGCTAGGCAACCGCGTGCAGCACGCCTTGCGCGCATTCACCCCGCGCGACCAGAAGGCGATCAAGGCGGCGGCGGATACCTTCCGGATCAATCCGGCGCTGAATGTCGTGGAAGCGATCACCGAGCTGAAGGTCGGCGAAGCGCTGGTTTCCACGCTCGATGACGATGGCGCGCCCTCGATCGTCCAGCGCACCTTGATCGCGCCACCGCGCTCGCGGTTGGGTCCGGTGGACGCCAAGGAGCGGGCGATCATCCAGTCGATCAGCCCATATCAGGGCAAGTACGACACTCCCATCAACCGCGAGAGTGCTGAGGAAGTGCTGGCTGCCAAGGCCGCCGACGCGGCGGCAACCGCGCAGGAAGTGGCGGAAAAGGGCGCCGCCGAAGTCGGCAAGCAGGAACGCAAGAGTCCCAGTCTGTGGGACGGGCTTGGCGGCAAGGTGGCCAAGGCGGCGGCGGGTGCGGCGGCGGCAAGTGCGGGGTCGATCCTTGCCCAATCGATGCAGGGCAAGAAAAGCCGCGCGAATCCGCAGGCTTCGGCGGCCAGCGCGGCGGCGGGGACGGTGGGCGACGCCTTGGGCAAGGCCATCGGTTTTCCGGGGCTTGGCCGGTTCGCCCGCAATCTTCTCGGCGGCCTGATGCGCTGAATTGGTGAGGGTTTCCTGTCGTCTGGCTCTCTCTTCGGCGCTGCTTATCGCGCCGGGACAGATCTGGGCGCAGGAGGCCGCTCCCATCGTTTCGCAGGCGGCGCCCGACCTGCCGTTCGGGCGGCTCAGCGATGCCGTGCGGCCCACGGCCTATCGGATCGACCTGACGCTCGACCCTGAAAATCCGCGTTTTTCGGGCCGCGTCGAGATCGACCTGAACGTGACCAGAAGTGCACCTAAAGTGTACCTGCACGGCCGCGACCTCGATGTGGGCAAAGTCACCGCGCGCTTTGGCGGCGAAACGCTGATCGGCCATTGGCGACAGCTTGATGCCAATGGTCTGGCCGTGGTCACTTTCGACCGCGATCTCCCCGCCGGACCCGTCACGCTCAGCTTCGATTACGGCGCCGCCTTCGCCAACGGACCCTCCGGCCTGTTCCGCGTTAACGTCGAAGGGGAATGGTACGTCTGGAGCCAGTTCCAGTCGATCGACGCGCGCGCTGCCTTTCCAGGGTTCGACCAGCCCGGTTTCAAGACGCCGTTCACGCTGACCCTGCGCACCCCGCCTGGCCTGACCGCGATCAGCAATGCGCCGGAAGCGGGCGCGCCGCAGATCGAGAACGGCCTTGCCGTCCATCGCTTCGCGCCCAGCCTGCCGCTGCCGACTTACCTGCTGGCGGTCATGCTCGGGCCTTTCGCCACGCTGGAAGGTGCCGTCCCGCCCAGTGCCGAACGATCGGCGCCGCTGCCTCTGCGCATCGTCTCCACCCGCCAGAATGCCGGAAAACTGGCCTTCGCGCTCGACGGCAGCGCGCGGATCGTCACCCAGCTTGAGGACTTCTTTGGAGAGCCGTTTCCCTTTCCCAAGCTGGACCAGATCACCAGCCCCGTGCTGCCGGGCGGCATGGAGAACGCCGGGGCGGACCTCTACCGCGACGACATTCTGGTGATGGATGCCGCCGCGCCGGTGGAGCAGCAGCGCCTGTTCGGTACCATCGTCGGCCACGAACTGGGCCATCAGTGGTTCGGCGATCTGGTCACCCCCGCCTGGTGGGACGACATCTGGCTGAACGAAAGCTTCGCCAACTGGATCGGCTACCGCATGGGCGACCAGTGGCGGCCGGACCTGGGCATCGCCGGGGACGCGCTGCAGGCGGGGTTCGAGGCGATGGAGATCGACGCGCTCGTCGCCGGGCGCCCGGTCCGCCAACCGATCGAGACCAGCGATCGGATCGATTCCGCCTTCGATGCCATCACCTATGGCAAGGGCGGCCAAGTCGTTTCGATGATCGCCGGATGGCTGGGCGAGGATCGCTTTCGCGAAGGCGTGCGCCGCTACATTGCCGCCCATCGCGGGGGCAACGCCACCAGCGACGATTTCTTCGCGGCGCTGGCCGAAGTGGCCGGCGATCCCCGACTGGTGCCCGCCTTGCGCAGCTTCGTGGAACAACAGGGGGTGCCCTTGCTGGCAATCAGGCAGCAGGGCGACCGCGTGGCCGTGACCCAGCTGCGCTACACCACCGCCGGCATCGCTCCCCCGCCGGGGAAGTGGATCATTCCGCTCTGCTTCCGGCGCGGCGCGCAGAGGACCTGCACGATCATGGACCGGCAGAACCAGTCCTTCACCGTGCCGGGTAGCGGGCCAGTCTTTCCCAACGCCGGTGGGGCCGGATACTATCGCTTCGAACTGGCGGCCGGGCACTGGCAGTCGCTGATCGCTGCCGCAGGAAGCCTGCCGGCCGGGGAGGCGCTGTCGCTGGTCGATTCGCTCGATGCCTCGATCCGGAGCGGACGCGGCAACGTGTCGGAAATGGCGCTGCTCGCCCGCGCGCTGATCCGTCATCCCGATCCCCATGCCGCCGATGCGCCGTTCGAGGCGCTGTCGCGCTACGTCATGCAGGGCCTTGTCACTGGGCGCGGGCGGCTGGGGTTCAATGTGCTGCGCGAACGGCTCTATGTGCCGCTGCTGAAAGAATATGGCTTCGATCCGCGCGCCGGCGTCTATGTGCATGAGGCGCCCGCGCGCATCCAGCGCCGCGTGCAGGTGGTGGAGGCGCTGCTGGCGACCAGCCGCGGCGGCAAGCTGCGCGACCAACTGGCACAGGCGATGCAGGCTTACCTCAAGGGGGACAGCGCCGCGCTGGACCCGGCGTGGATGGACCATGCGCTGGACGTTTACCTGTTCCAGAAGGGCGCCGATGCCGCGCGCGATCTGGTGGAGCGGGCGCTGTCTTCGGACGATCCGGTGTTCCGCCCGGCCGCACTGGCGGCGGCGGCGCGGACCAGTGACGTGAAGCTGGCCTCATGGCTGCTCGACCTGAAAGACCCGCGCCTGCGCGAAGGCGAGCGGCTGAGTTTCCTCGACGGCATCATGGCCCGCAGCGCCACGCGCGATCTCGGCTATCAATGGGCGTTGGCGCATCTGGACGATCTGGTCACGGCCAGCGGCGGCCAGTTCTTCTCCGCCCGCCTGCCGCAGATGCTGGGCCGTTACTGCTCGGTGGAGAAGGCCGAGCAGATCACCCGCGACTTCGGGCCGAGCCTCGCCGGAACGCCGGGCGCTCTGGAACTGGCGCGCGCCAGCGAGCGGGTGCGCAATTGCGGGCTGCTCGACGATCTGGTCGGCACGCAGATCGATGCGGATTTCGTGGCGATGAAATAGGGGGGGATGCGATGGGGAGGGAAGGTCGGTTTGCGCCCTAGAGCAGTTTTCAACTCGACTGCGCCGGATCGACTTCTCTAAGTTTTTGGTTTGGCGCATTTTCCGAGTCATCAGGTGATTCGACCTGATTAGAAAATGCTCTAAACAGGTCTTTCGGCCGCCACTTCGGCGAGCCCCGAAAGCGGACGGTCAGCGTTGCTTGGGCGGCATTCATACGACTCTGTGAGATCGTGTCCCAGGACGTGGTGTAGCTGAAGGCTGAGGTGGTCACCGTGATTTTCGGGTAGGTTTGGGTTGCGAAGCTCAAACTTGACGGAAGGAATCACGATGACCGATCCGATGATGCACTTGCGTTCGCTGGTAGAGAAGACCCCGGATGCAGATATTCTGCGCGAGATGATCTCGTTTGCCGCCGAGCGGCTGATGGAGATGGAAGTCGGCAACCTGACCGGTGCCGGCCATGGCGAGAAATCTGCGGCGAGGCTGGTCCAGCGCAACGGCTACCGCGAGCGCGACTGGCAGACGCGAGCAGGGACGGTCGAACTGCGCATCCCCAAGCTCAGGAAGGGAAGCTACTTCCCCGGCTTCCTCGAACCCCGTCGCATGGCCGAGCGGGCGCTGACCGCGGTGATCCAGGAAGCGTATATCCAGGGCATCTCCACCCGCTCGGTAGATGACCTGGTGAAGGCGCTGGGTATGGATGGGATCTCGAAAAGCCAGGTCAGCCGGCTTTGCGAGGAACTCGACGAGAAAGTCGGTGCCTTCCTCGAACGCCCAATCGAAGGCGACTGGCCGTACCTATGGATTGACGCCACCTACGTGAAAGTGCGGCAGAACGGGCGTATCGTCTCGGTGGCGGTGATCGTCGCGGTGGGCGTCAACAGCGATGGCCGCCGCGAGGTGCTAGGTATGGATATCGGTCCTTCCGAGGCCGAGCCGTTCTGGACCGCTTTCCTGCGCAAACTGACGCGCCGAGGACTGCGTGGCGTCAAGCTGGTCATCTCCGATGCGCACGAAGGCATTAAGGCGGCGGTCTCCAAGCTGCTGTGCGCGACCTGGCAGCGCTGCCGCGTCCACTTCATGCGCAATGCACTCGCCCATGCCGGCAAGAGCGGCAGGCGCGTGGTCTCCGCGTTCATCGCCACCGCCTTCGCCCAGGAAACCCCAGAAGCTGCGAGCCAGCAGTGGCGCTCGATCGCCGACCAAGTGCGGCCCAAACTGCCCAAGCTAGCCACGCTGATGGACGACGCTGAGCCCGATGTGTTGGCCTACATGACATTCCCGCGCGAGCATCGCGCCAAACTACACAGCACAAACCCCATCGAGCGCCTCAATGGCGAAATCAAACGGCGGACCGAGGTCGTTGGGATCTTCCCAAACGAAGCCGCCATCACCCGTCTCGTCGGAGCCATCCTCATGGAACAGTCCGACGAATGGGCCGTCCAGCGCGCACGTTACATGACGCTTGAAACGATGGCCCCGCTCAGCGACAATCCTATTGTCATGCTGTCGGCAGTACCTGGCTCATGATCGGCTCAGGCTGAAGCCGAAAAGCAAGGTGGTCCAGAAAAGCTACACCACCTCTGGGGACACGATCCTCTGTGAAGAGATTATATTGAGCGTCTGGCTAAGAGTCCGTTTGAAAAATGCCCGCAGGGGCATTTTTGAGGCGGCACCGGCCCTCTCCCCCACCCTACCACCCATCGGTAGTATCCTGCGGGTGGTAGGGTGGGGGAGCGGGCCGGTGCCGCAAAATTCGCATTTCGCGAATTTTCAAACGGTCTCTAAGTGCCGCGGGCCAGATACGCCTTACAAAGTGAGTGACGAAACCCCTTTGCCGAACATCATGGCCCCCACGATCAGCAGCAGCACTGCCATGACCGCTGCGTTATGCTGGGTGAGCCAGTCACGCATCTCGTCAAGCCAAGGCCGCACCCGTTCCCGAGCCACGAAATAGCCGATCACAGGCACGACTACGGTGCTCGCAGCAATCAGCACATAGACCAGGCAAACGAGGGCAGCCTGGCCCGCCGGAAGCCGGAATTGACCGAAGGCCACGCCTGCCGCGATACCGACGGTCAAATTCTTGGGATTCGCCGCATAGATGCCGAACCCCAGTCCGCCGGCCGCGAACGGGCCCATCTTCTCCACGGCTTCAAGCCAGTGGGGAAGCTGGGCGGTCTCGCCCCGGCGCGGCCGGGCCCGCCATTCTTTCCACGCAAGAAACAGCAGGCCGGCGCCAAGAGCCATTTTAACCGCCGCGACAATCCCGCCGCCGCCTTTTCCGAAACCGAGCCCGGCCAGGCTGCCGAACAGGATCAAGGCTGCCGCGATGGCGATCATCCACCCTACCAGGAAAGCCGGAGCCGATATCGAGGCATTGGGCGACATCAGCAGCACGATCATGGCGATGATCGGCAGCGGGCTGATCGACACGCCGACCGCCAAGGGTAGCAATTCACCGATCGCCTCCAGCAACTGCGCCCCTCCTCAAGCCGGTGTGCACCGGGCAGCGACAACACGCCGCCCGGTGCCGATCTTGCTAGTCGTGACCCTTGCTCATGAACTGTTCGACCACGTTCGACATGTCGAAGCTCTTGCCGCCCTGCACCGGCGGATACTTCGCGAGCGTCGTAAGGTGATCCTTCATCAGTTCGCCAAGCGGTCCGGTCTGCCAGGATACCTTCTGGATCAGGTGCCCGTAGGAATCGGAATTGTCGTAGCTTTCGAAGGGATCCATGCGGATGTTGAACACCAGCGGCTTCGAGCGGCCGACGATATTCCCGTAATAGTCCTCGGCGGTCGAGAAGTGCCACTTCCACGGCCCCATCCGCAGCGCGGTGAGCTTCGATTCGTTGTAGTGAAAGATGTGGTTTCGCGCCGATTCTTCGGTCTTGCCGAGCCAGTAGTCGAGGTTGTTCTCGCCATCGATGTACTGGTTCTTCTCGGCCAGCACCTTGTCCTTCACATCGGCCACACCGGCCGCCGCAGCCAGCGTCGTGAACATGTCCTGATGGGCCTGGATGCCGTTCTTCAGCTGCAGCGGCTCGATCACGCCCGGCCAGCGCAACATCGAGATGACACGAACGCCGCCCTCGTAAGTCGTCATTTTCTCGCCGCGCCACGGCGTCGTCGCACCATGCGGCCAGGACGAATGCTCGGGGCCATTATCGGTCGAGTACCAGACGATCGTGTCTTCCTCGAGGCCGTTCTCCTTCAGCCAATCGAGCACAATGCCCACGTCGTGATCGTGCTGCAGCATGCCCGATCCGTGAAGATCGGCTTCCGAGGTGTATTTCTCGGCCGCATAGCGCCACTTGTCGTTGAGACGGGTGTAGAGGTGCATGCGGCTGGTGTTGAGCCAGACAAAGAACGGCTCGTCCGCATCCTTCGCGTTCTTCATGAATTCGAGCGCGGGCGGGATGAATTCCTTCTCGTCCACCTCGTGCATGCGTTCCTGATGCAGCGGCCCGGTATCGACGATCTTCTGCTTGCCGATCTTGCCGAAGCGCGGATCCTCGGTCGGATCGTCGACATCGGTGGCCCAGCTGTGGATCACGCCGCGCGCGCCGAACTTCTCTTCGTAGGCCTCCAGGCTTCCCGCATAGGCCTTGGCGAAGTTCTGGTAGTCGCGCTGCTCGTCCTCCTCCGAGACGTTGAGGTGATAGAGGTTGCCGAAGAACTCGTCGAAGCCGTGATTGGTCGGCAAGTGCTCATTGCGGTCGCCGAGATGGCTTTTGCCGAAATGGCCGGTGCGATAACCCACTTCCTTGAGCACTTCGGCGAGGCAGGGCGAGGCCGGTTGCAGGCCGAGCGGATCGCCCGGCTGGCCCACGGTAACCATGCCGGAACGGATCGGATATTGGCCGGTGATGAAAGCTGCACGGCCGGCCGTGCAGCTTTGCTGGGCATAGTGATCGGTGAAGCGGATCCCTTCATAGCCGACGCGATCGATGTTGGGCGTCGTGTAGCCCATCGTGCCCATGCCGTAAGCGCTGACATTCTGCCAGCCGATGTCGTCACCCCAGATCACGAGAATATTGGGCCGCTTCGCCATGGTCTGCTCCGGTTGCGAACTTAGAAGGATGCCGCAGAGATAGTCCGGACCGCTTCGGGCAGGGCATTGGGGAAAGTCAGGAGATGCCGGGGGGACCATCCCCCAGGACTTCTCTTGTCTTCTTTTAACCGACCGGCAGTTCGACTTTCGCCCTCAGGCCTTCGACTGTTCCGTCCGCTGCCAGCCGGTTCGCCAGCACCAGCGCGCCGCCGTGCTGTTCGGCAATCGCGCGGGCTAGCGCGAGGCCGAGGCCGGCACCGCCGGTAGCGCTGTTGCGCGACGGGTCGCCGCGCGTGAAGGGGTTCATCATCGCGTGGATCTGGTCTTCGGCGATGCCGGGGCCGTCGTCGTCGATCACGATCACGGCGGTGCGGCCTTCACGCGACAGTGAGACGCGGGCGCGGTCGCCGTAGCGCAGGGCATTGCCGATCAGGTTGCGCAGCGCGCGGCGGATCCAGGTGGGGCGCAGTTCCAGCGCGATGCGTTCGGTGTCGCCCACTTCGACGGGTTCGCCCATGTCCTCGTATTCCTCGATCACCGAGAACATCAGGGCGGAGAGTTCGGTGCGTTCCAGCGGGTCGCTTGGGCGGCCGACGCGGGCGAGCGAGAGGATGTCGTCCAGAGTGCGGACGATGTCCTCAATGGTGGTTGCCATACGGCCGCGCTCGACGTCGTCGGAGACCGATTCGATGCGCACGCGCAGCGCCGCCAGCGGCGTCTTGAGGTCATGCCCGATGGCGCCCAGCATCACGTCCTTCTCGTCCAGCAGGGCGGCGATACGCGATTCCATGGCGTTGTGGGCGACGATCAGCCGCTGCATGTCCTCCGGGCCGGAGGGCGGCAACTGGCCGTCCAGGTCCTGCGTGGTGGCGAAGCGTTCGAGGCGGCGGGTCAGTGCGGCCAGCGGCCGGGTGATGCGGCGCAGGATCAGCGTCACCGCGACCATCAGCACCGCGTAGATGCTCAGGGTCTGGATCAGGATCGGGCCGAGCAGCACGTTTTCGGGGCGCGGCGCGCGCACGCGGGCGACGATCCAGCTGCTATCCTCCGCCGTGCGGACGCCCACCACCATCAGGTTGGAGCGCATCAGCCCGGAAGTCTCGTCCGGAGAGAGGCCATAGCTGGCAGCGCGGCGCATCAAACCGCGGCGGGCATAGCGGTCGTGCCCCGCGGCGCGGTGGACGACGACGACATCGTGGACCGCGAAATCCTGATCGGCGAGGATCTTGGCCAGATCCGCTTCCGCCTCGGCATCGCGCGCCTCACCCGCCATCGCCGGGGAGCTGGTGCTGTATTCGAGGTGATAGCCCTTCGGCGGCGGCCCCGAAAGCGGGCCGGGCGAATCGCCGCGCGGGCCGTTCTGGTGGCGCATGATCCCGCGGGGGCCGCGCGTTTCCATGATCAGGCGGAACACCGCGGCATTGAGCATGCCCGCCTCGTACCCTTCGCGCTGGGCGCGATAGACCAGGAAGGCGCCGAGGCCCTGCACCAGCAGCAGCGCGGCGGCGACGGCCAGCAGCATCTGGCCCATCAGGCTGTGGGGCCGGGGTAAACGCGGGCGGAGAGAGGTCATGCGGTGCGCGCTTTCACTCCGCCGGGGCGGCCATGCGGCGCACGTCGGCGGCCAGCATGTAGCCGCCGCCCCACACCGTCTGGATCAGTTGCGGATTGCGGGAATCGACCTCGATCTTGCGGCGCAGGCGGCTGACCTGATTGTCCACCGCGCGGTCGAACAGATGCGCCTCTCGGCCCTGCACCATGTCCAGCAGGCGGTCGCGGTTGAGCACCTGGCGGGGGTGTTCCAGGAACGCCATCAGCAGGCGGAATTCGACCGAGGAGATGGCGACCGAGGCGCCTTCGGCATCGGTAAGGCGGCGCTTCAGCGGATCGAGCTGCCAGCTTTCGAAGACGAAGACCTCGTTCTCCGGCGCGGCGGCGGCGGTGCGGTTGGCGCGGCGCAGCACACTGCGGATGCGCGCCACCAGTTCGCGCGGTTCGAACGGTTTCACCACATAGTCGTCGGCGCCGATTTCCAGCCCGACGATGCGGTCGGTCGCCTCGCCCCGGGCGGTGAGGAAGATCACCGGCATGTCCTGCGTTTCGACCAGATGGCGGCAGAGCGAGAGGCCGTCCTCGCCGGGCATCATGATATCCAGCAGGACAAGATCGGGCTTCTCGTCGCGCAGCAGGCTGCGCGCCTCGGCGGCGCTCTGGGCCTGACTTACGGCAAACCCCTGGCGCGAGAGGTACTCGGCCAGGGGCTCTCTGAGTGCCGCCTCGTCATCGACGAGGAGCAGGCGGACAGGTGTGGTATCGGTCATCGCTATCCGTTCGAACGGGACTTATTTTGCCGGCGTGGATGCCGGCGGGGGCGGAGCGCTGCCCTCGGGCGGGCCGCGGCGTTCGGTGCGCATCTTCTGATGGGCGGCCTGACGCTCTTCCTTGGTGACCTGGCCGTCATGGTTGGTGTCCATCGCGTCGAAGCGCTTCATGGCGGCGGCCATGAACTCGGCCTTGGTGACGGAGCGGTCACCGTCCGCATCGGCCATGCCGTACATGTCACCAGGGCCGCGTCCACCCCAGTGGCCGGGGCCACCGCGTCCGGGGCCGCGCATCGGGCCGTGCTTGCCGGGCGCGCCGGCAGGGGGCGCGGCGCCTTCGGGCGGGGGCGGCATGTCGGGACGGCTTTCGGGGCCACCGCGGTGCCAATCCTTCGGACCGCGATCGGCCATGAATTCAGCCTTGGAAATCGTGCCGTCGTTGTTGGTGTCCAGCCGCTTGAACTGCTCTTCGCGCATCTGGGTGCGACGGGCGTCACGGTCGGCCTGGTCGATCTTGCCGTCCTTGTTGACGTCAAGCCGGGCGAACTGGGCTTCGGCGGCGGCTTGCGCTTCGGCGCGGGTGATCGTGCCGTCACCATTGGCATCCATGCGGAAATCTCCCCCGCGCGGCGGAGGGGGCGGTGAGGAGGGCGTTTGCGCACAGGCAACGCCGCCAATGGCGAGCGCTGCGGCGGAAAGACCGATGGCGAGCTTGGTCAGGCGGTGGGTCATCTTGTTTCTCGACTCTTCCGTCAAAAGCGGCCCGTCGGCGATACGGCGCCGGTACGAAGGCGAAAGCCACGGGGCAAGGGAAGGGAGGGGGAAGATTTGCCCCGCGGCTTTCATGGCTTGTTCTACCCGGTGCTTGTCGCGCAGTTGTGCCGCCGTCCTGATTTATTGTCGTCAATTGTCACAGGTTTGGACTTGTGTTCAGCCGGATGCAAGCTTCGGCCTCCCTCTCTAGCGCGGACGGTTCTGCGTGCCTTCGCCTGCCGTCACGAACAGCGCGGATACCGGACCGGCAACATCGGCCGTATGCCATGCGCCGGGGGGATTGATGGCATATTGGCCCGGGCCGATCGTCACGCTCCGCTCGGTCCCGTCGCGCAGCTGCTGGTGCAGGGTGATTTCGCCGGAAAGGCAGACGACCAGTTCGTCGCCGGCGGGATGCATCTCCCACGAATCCCAGCTTTCGGAAAAGTCGTACATTGACACCAGCCGCCCTTCGGCACCGTCCGCCGCAGTGCGCGCGGAGTAGGCGGTGTACCATTCCATGCCGGTGAAGGCGGGTTGGGCTTCGGCTCTGGCGCCAAGGCCAAGGTGGACCGGATTGGTCCTCAGATCATGAACGGAATCGGTCATCGGCGCTTCCTTCCGGCAATGCGCTTGCCGGAAGGAAGCTACCGCTGCGGGCTTTCGCCTACAAGGTCAGAGAGCGGCGCACTGCGCTTCCAGCCACGCCAGCGTCGCCGCATCCTCGGGCGCGGAAAGTTGCGGGCCGATCACCTGCAGCACGCGGGCGTGATAGGCGTTCCACCACGCCGTCTCATCCGCCGTGAACAGCGCGGTATCGACCAGACGGCGCTCGATCGGCGCGAAAGTGAGCGTTTCGAAGCCGTAGTATTCGCCGTCCGCACCGGGGAACTCGCGCTTTTCGACCAGCACGAGATTTTCGATGCGGATGCCGTATTCGCCGGCCTTGTAGTAGCCCGGCTCGTCGCTGAGGATCATGCCGGGGATCAGGTCCTGCGCGGTGCCGGCCTGCCCGCCCGCCGACTTGGCGATGCGCTGCGGCCCTTCGTGGACCGAGAGGAAGCTGCCGACGCCGTGGCCGGTGCCGTGGGCGTAGTCGAGGCCGACCTGCCACAGGAACTGGCGGGCAAGGGCATCGAGCTGGCTGCCGGTGGTGCCCTTGGGGAACACCGCGCGGTCGATGGCGATGGTGCCCTTCAGCACGCGGGTGAAGCGGTCCTTCACTTCGGCCAAGGGGGTTCCGTTCCCGATCCACACGGTGCGGGTGATATCGGTGGTGCCGCAAGGGTACTGGCCGCCCGAATCGACGAGGTAGACGCTTTCCGGCTCCAGCGTCAGGCTCGATTCGTCCGACACGCGGTAGTGCGGGCTGGCCGCGTTCGGCCCGGCGCCGGAGATCGTGTCGAACGACAGATCGCGCAGGTCGCCGCAGCGCTGGCGGAATTCCAGCAGCTTGGCTGCCGCGCTCATTTCGGTCACTTCGCCCTTCGGCCCTTCGACCGAGAGCCAGTGGAGGAAGCGGGTCATGGCCACGCCGTCGATCGCCTGGGCATCGCGCTGGCCCTGCTGCTCCACCGCGTTCTTCACCGCCTTGGGCAGGATGGTGGGATCGCGGTTCTCGACCACGGCGGCGTTCACGCCCTTCAGCGTTTCGAAGATTGCCGCCACGGCATTGTCCGGATCGACCGAGACGCGCTTGCCGGCCAGTTTCTTCAGGCCAGCGACGAAGTCCGCACGCGCCTTCACGGTGACGGCATTGCCCAGATGCTGGCGCAGTGCGGGCGTCACCTTCTCTTCGGCGATGTAGAGATCGGCGGTGCCGTCGGCATGCGCGACGACGTAGGACAGCGCGACCGGCGTGCGTTCCACATCGGTGCCACGCAAGTTGAGCAGCCAGGCGATCGAATCGAGCGCGGAGATCACCGTCGCGTCGAGGCCCTGCGCGGTCAGCCATTCGGAAACGGCGGCGCGCTTCGCCTTGCTCGATTCACCGGCGAATTTGTCGTCATGCACTTCGGCCGGCGCGGGGGAGGGGGCGGGCTGGTCCTGCCACACCGCGTCGATCGGGTTGCCGTCCACCGGCACCAGCGTCGCGCCCTTGGCGGCCAGCGCGGCCTGCGCCGCTTCCACCCACTTGGAGCCGTGGAGCCAGGTGTCGTAGCCGATCTTCGCACCCTTCGGCGCATTCTCGCCCAGCCAGCGGGCGGCGCTGGTCTGCGGCACGCTTTCATAGGCGTAGAACTTGCCGTCCACCTGTTCGCGCACTTGCAGGGTGTAGCGGCCGTCGACGAACATCGCGGCGGCCGGCGACAGCGTCGAATCGGTCAGCACCACCGCCGTACCGGCCGAACCGCCGAAACCGGTGAGCCAGGCCAGGCGCTGGGCATAGCCGCCGACATATTCGCTCATATGCTCGTCGGAAATGGGAATCACGAAGCCGTCGAGGCCGCGCGACTTGAGTTCCTGACGCAGGGCATCGAGCCGCGCCTCGTGGGTATTCATCAACATGATTGGGGTATCCGGCTTGCGGGGGTCATGGGCGCAACATAGGACCTGCGGCGCGGAAGGGAAAGCATCGGGGCGGCCAATTGCTGCGCAGAACGCGGGGCGGAAATACGCGATACGGTTGCATGCAACACCTCGCCGTCCCCGCGAAGGCGGGGACCCCGCTTGTTCTTTTTCGGCAGGCGGAAACGCAAAGAGGTTGTGAGTAGCCGCACGGTCTCTCCGCGTCTCTGCGTGGATCAAGAAAGCGGGGCCCCCGCCTTTGCGGGGGCGACGAGTTTGGTTTCGGAGAACTCGGTGGAGGATTTCGGCCGCCACACATCCATCGACATGCCGGACTCTTCCACTTTCGCGAGGCAGGCCCTAGATCGTGCCAATGGCAGATAGCATCCAGACCCTTGCAGGTCCTCCACAGGCGGCGAAGAAGCCGCATAGCTTCACCCGCCACGGCGTGACCGTCGAGGACGATTACGCATGGCTGCGCGATGCCGGCTATCCTGAAGTCACCGACAAGGAGGTGCTCGCGCATCTTGAGGCCGAGAACCAGTGGTTCGAACACCGCATGGCCGGCCAGCAGGGCCAGATCGACCTGCTGTTCAAGGAAATGCGCGCGCGCATCAAGGAAGCCGACAAGTCGGTGCCGCAGAAGGACGGCGACTACCTCTACTGGATCGAGTTCGAGGAAGGCGCCGAGTACAAGAAGTGGTGGCGCAGGCCCGTTGCTGCCAAGGATGATGGTTCTGCGGACGAGCTGATCCTCGACGAAGTGGCGCTGGCCGAGGGCAAGGAATACTTCAACCTCGGCGCGATCTCCACCAGCGCGGACGGCAAGCTGCTCGCCTATTCGGTGGACGACAACGGCTCCGAACGCTTCACCGCGCGGATCAAGGATCTGACCACCGGCGAACTGCTGGCGGACGAGATACCCGGAACTCTGTCCGCGCTCGTCTGGGTCGCGAACGACAAGGGCCTCGTCTACTCGCTCGCCAACGAGCAGTGGCGGACGGACAATGCCCGCCTGCACTGGCTGGGCCAGCCGCTGGAAAGCGATGTCGAGCTTTACCATGAGGATGACGAGGGCTTCCGCGTCGGTTCCTCGCTCTCATCCAACGAGCAGTGGCTGCTGATCGGCACCAGCGATCATGAGACCAGCGAATGCCGCATGATCCGCGCCGACGATCCGCTGGGCGAGCAGATCCTCGTCAAGCCGCGCCAGAAGGGCGTCGAGTACGATGCCGATGAGCGCGAGGGCGTGCTCTACATCCACACCAACGACACGCACGAGAACTTCCGCCTCGCCACGGCCCCGCTTGCCAATCCCGGCGAGTGGATGACGCTGATCGAGGGCAGCGACGAATTCTACCTGACCGGCGCCGACCTGTTTCGCGACTTCTACGTGATCGAGGGTCGCCGTGCGGGCTTGGACCAGATCGAGGTGCGGTACTACGACGATCCCGCCCGCGTGGAGCCGATCGCGTTCCCCGAGGCGAGCTATTCGGCGGGCCTTTCGAACAACCCCGAATGGCATGTGACGACGCTGCGCCTGACTTATGAGTCGATGGTCAGCCCCTCGACCGTATACGACTACGACGTGGCCGCGCGCACGCTGGACGTGCTGAAGGTGCAGGAAATCCCCTCGGGCTACGACGCTTCGCTCTATGCGACCGAGCGGCTGGAAATCGAGGCGCGCGACGGCACCAAGGTTCCGGTTTCGGTGGTCTATCGCCGTGACCGCCAGGGCGCGGGGCCGCTGCATCTCTATGCCTATGGCGCTTACGGCATCTCGATCGATCCGGGCTTCTCGACCGCGCGGCTCAGCCTTGTCGATCGCGGTTTCGCCTATGCCATTGCGCATATCCGGGGCGGCGACGACCTTGGCCGCGCCTGGTACAAGGCGGGCAAGTTGGAGAAGCGCACCAATACCTTCAACGATTTCGTCGATTGCGCGCGCGGGCTGATCGCGCGCGGCTTTACCGAGGCGGGCAAGATCTCGATCTCGGGCGGCTCGGCGGGCGGCGAACTGATGGGTGCGGTGATCAACTCCGACCCCGAACTGTTCGGAGCGGTGGTGGCGCACGTGCCCTTCGTGGACGTGCTGAACACCATGCTCGACGACAGCCTGCCGCTGACGCCGGGCGAATGGCCGGAATGGGGCAATCCCATCGAGGACAAGGCCGCTTTCGAACTGATCCTCAGCTACTCGCCCTACGATCAGGTCTCGGCGCAGAGCTATCCGCCGCTGATGGTGACCGCCGGCCTCAACGACCCGCGCGTGACCTATTGGGAACCCGCCAAGTGGGTGGCCAAGCTGCGCGAGGTGAAGACGGACGGCAACGAACTGATCCTCAAGACCAACATGGGCGCGGGCCACGGCGGCAAGTCGGGCCGGTTCGAAAGCCTGAAGGAAACGGCGGAAGAATTCGCCTTCATCCTCTGGCAGTTGGGTGTTGAGAGATAGGGTTTAAGTGGAAGACGTTGCCGGTTTTATCTTCGGTTTGGCATTCGTGGGGCTGAGCGGCGCCAACGTAGTGTACGCTTTGAAGGCTGGTAAGCTATACGGAAAAATTGGGGTCATTTCAAAACTTGATGATCCTGGTAATTTCTGGATGTATTTCGGTATATATTGTTTTCTTGCGATTTTTGGATTTGCCGGATTTATTATGCAGTGGGTGGCTAATTGAGCGATCGCTTTTCGATGACTTTCACGGCGACGGCCCATGACATTGACGTCATGGGCCACGTCAACAATGCCGTGTGGGTGCAGTGGATGGAGGCGATCGCCACATCGCATTGGGAGGCCGATGCCACGCCCGAGCAGGTCGAGAAGTACGTCTGGGTCGTGACCCGGCACGAGATCGACTATCGCGGCAACATCGCCGAAGGCGAGAGCGTGATGGCGGATACCTTCATTCCCGAAGGCCCCACCGGCGCGCGGTTCGATCGGCGCGTGGAGTTCCGCAACCAGGCGGGCAAGGTCATCGTCTCCGCCAAGACGACCTGGGCGATGATCGACAAGGAAACCGGCCGCATTATGCGCGTGCCGCCGGGAATTTCCGAACGGTTCAGTGCAGGCTGACGACGTTCTGTTCGGGCATGGACGGGCTTTGCGATACGGCTGAGAAGGACTTGCTCTCGGTGCGGTTGCGCCCGGCCGCCTTGGCTTCGTAGAGCAGGCGGTCGCACTTGCGGTAGAGGTCGTTGAAGCGCATCGGCGGCGCGCCGGTGACAAGGCCCATGCTGGCGGTCACCGGCCGGTCGAGCAATGCCACTTCGGCGGCGATGCGCGCGGGGATAGCCTGACGGCGGCGTTCCGCGCGCTCGGCCCCGTTCTTGCCGCGCAGCAGCAGTAGGAATTCCTCGCCGCCGATGCGCACGACGACGGTATCCTCATCCGGCATCAGCGCGATTGCGACGGCGCGCAGTACGGCATCGCCAGTGGCATGGCCGCGCGTGTCGTTGATCGACTTGAAGTGATCGAGATCAAGCACCGCCATCGTATCGAACCCGTCGAGCACGAGGCGGGTATAGCGATCCTCGAACCCGCGGCGGTTGTAGAGGCCGGTCAGCGGATCGCGCTCGGCCAGGCTTTCCAGCACGCGCGCCTGCGTCAGCGCGCGGTCGCGCTGGTCCTTGATCGCCATGAAGCGGTCCGCCGCGCCCAGCGTGGTCACCAGCACTTCGAAAGCGATCGACAGGTGCTGTTCGGCCATCAGCCCCAGCGGCACCCCGGTCATCCCCAGCATCGAGGCGATGCGCACCACGCCCATCGTCATCAGCGGGGCCCAGCCGACGATCTGGAACCACACGGTGCGGCTCCCGCGCGAGGCGGCGGTGCCCATGGTCCATGCGAGCAGGCCGATGCAGGGCAGGAACGCGGCGTAGTAGACGTTCGCCACGCTGGGCAGCAGGACGCCGCCGGCAAAGACGTAGTAGATGGAACTGGCGATCGTCCACGGCCCCATCGCATTCAGCAGCCGGCGATGCCGCCGGTCGAGCATTCCGGGTTCGAGCAGGTGGATGAAGAACCGCGACGCGGCGATGATGATCAGCGCCCAGCTTATCGATGACAGCAGGCTGAGTTGCAGGATCGAGAGTGAGAGGAAGCGGTTGATCAGGCCGCTGGTCACCACGGTCTGCACCAGCATCGCGAAGACGCCCAGCGAATGCCACAGGGGAAAGGGCTGGCGCAGCACGCGGAAGATCGCGAAGTTAAGCACCAGCGGCATCAGCATCAGCCCGCAGAGCGCGGCGAGGATCAGTTCGTGATCGCCCACCCGCGATTCGTCGGGAGCGGGACCGATGGCGATATCCGAAAGCAGCCCCTTGTGGCGCGCTCCGGTGACTTTGACGACATAGGCGGCAACCGGGGCATCGCCCGCCAGATGCGGCAACGCCATGCGCATCGTCCAGGAGGTTTCCGCAAATTGCAGGGCGTCGGTGGGCACATCCAGAGTGGCGCTGGTGCCGTCTGCCGCCAGTGCGGTGATCGACAGGTCCCGGTAACGCGTCAGCCGCGTGGTCAGCACATCGCCCGACGTTGTCGCACGGCCGCTCATGTCGATGCGGACGAAGCTGGCCAATTCTCCATCCACCGGCCAGCGCACCCTGCCGCAATCCCAGCGAGCCGAGTTGCGCGCGAGATCGGCTGCCGATTCGCTTTCGGGGGCGAGGGCGGTGCAGATCGAACCCGGCGCAAAAGCGCCCGCAGCGGCCGGCACGGCAAAAACTGCCGCGACTGCCCCTGCAATCGATATCAGAAAGTGCCGTGCCCCGGGAAACATCATTGCTCCCTTGATAGCACGGCACTCAAGATATGGTTAACAGCTAGGCAAAAATTACCGCAGCAGACTATCTGTAGATATGTGCACGTAGCCCAGTTCGGTCGCCACGGCTTCGAAAGTTACGTGGCCGGCATGGACGTTGAGGCCCGCCGCCAAGTGCGGATCGGCCTTGAGCGCGGCCTTCCAGCCGAGGTCGGCGATGGCAAGGGCATGTGGCAACGTAACGTTGTTCAGCGCATAAGTGCTGGTGCGGGCGACGGCACCGGGCATGTTGGCCACGCAGTAGTGCACCACGCCGTCCACCACGAAAGTCGGATCGGCATGGGTGGTGGGATGGCTGGTTTCGAAGCAGCCGCCCTGATCGATGGCGACGTCCACCAGCACCGCGCCGGTCTTCATCGTCTTCAGCATTGCGCGGCTGACCAGCTTGGGCGCGGCGGCGCCGGGGATCAGCACCGCGCCGATCACCAGATCTGCTTCGGCCACGCTCTCGGCCAGGTTGGCGTTGCTCGAAAACCGCGTCTTGGCGCGGGCTTCGAAGTGGATGCCCAGCCGTTCCAGCACGTCCGGATTGCGATCGAGAATGGTGACGTCGGCGCCCAGGCCCACGGCCATTTGCGCGGCGTTGAAGCCCACCACGCCGCCGCCGATCACCGCGACCTTGCCCGGCATCACCCCCGGCACGCCGCCCAGCAGCACGCCGCGCCCGCCATGGGCCTTCTCCAGCGCAGTCGCTCCCGCCTGAATCGACATGCGGCCCGCCACCTGGCTCATCGGCTTCAGCAGCGGCAGTTGCCCGCCGGGGCCGGTCACCGTCTCATAGGCGATGGCGGTCACGCCCGATTTCACCAGATCCGCCGTCTGCTCCGGATCGGGTGCGAGGTGGAGGTAGGTGAACAGGATCTGCCCCTCGCGCAGCATGGCGCGCTCGGCCGCCTGCGGCTCCTTCACTTTCACGATCATCTCGCAGCCTGCGAAGATTTCGGCGGCAGTGTCGACCAGCGTCGCGCCCTGCTTCGCATAGGAATCGTCGCCGGCGCCGATGCCGAGGCCGGCGCCTTTCTCGACCCAGACCTCATGCCCGTGGGCGACGAGTTCGCACACGCTCTCCGGCGTCAGGCCGACGCGATATTCGTGGTTCTTGATTTCCCGGACGGTTCCGATGCGCATCGTTTCGACTCCGCAAAAGATTCTCGTGAGCGATGGAATACACCCGCAGGACGGGATTTCATCGCGATTAGAGGATCATGGACGGAACGAGGCGATGTGGCTGGAAGTTCCTCCCCCATCGGGGGAGGGGGACCGCCCCCGCTCATCCTGAGCTTGTCGAAGGAAGGGTGGTGGAGGGGGAATAGCGCCGCGCTGCCGAAAGCCCCCTCCGTCAGTCCTGCGGACTGCCACCTCCCCCGGTGGGGGAGGATCTCAATTGCGTTAATGCGCGTCGCGCAGGTCCTGTGTGATGATGCGATCGCGGGCGGCGCGGATGTCGCCGGTTTCGTACTGGATCGACAGGCGCTCCTTGTCGCTGGCGCGGTACATGCTTTCGGCATTGTCGATCTGCTCGCCCGAGAGGCCCAAGTCCTCCAGTGCCTCGCGCGCCATGGAGACCGCGGATTCCATCACTTCACGCACCATGAACGTGACCGGTGCGTCCATGAGCCGGATCATCGTGCGCCGGTCGAAGACGCGGGCCATGATGCGGGCCTCCGGGAACGCCTCATGCACGCCGTGGAGGAAGCTTTCAGAAAGCTGGTCGCCGTCGATGCAGAAGACGATCATCTTCGCCTCGCCCGCGCCCGCCTGCCGCAGCAGGTCGATGCGAGTGCCGTCGCCGAACCACACTTTCGCGCCGAAGCCACCGGCGACGTCGATCATCTCGATATCGGTATCGATCAGCGTCACTTCGATCTCGGCGGCGATCAGGACTTGGGCGACGGTCTGGCCGAAGCGGCCATAACCGACCACCAGCGCGCGGGCGCCGTCCTTGCGCGGGCCTTCGCGGGTTTCCTTGCTCGTGGGCATCTCGCGGACGCGGGCGGTGGCCATCATCAGGAACGGGGTGGTGACCATCGACAGCGTGACGATGGCGCTGAACAGGCTGGCGGCGCTGGGGTCGATCAGCCACGCGTCCCGCGCCTGCGCGAACAACACGAAGCCGAATTCGCCGCCCTGGCTCAGTAGCAGACCGAGCGCCAGCGCGCTGCGCCAGTTCATGCGGAAGGCCAGGCCGATCAGGAAGATCACCCCGCTCTTCACTGCGATCAACGCGATCGCCATGGACGCCACAAACAGGGGACGCTCGGCAATGGCGGACAAGTCCAGCATCATGCCCACGGACATGAAGAACAGGCCCAGCAGCAGCGTGCGGAACGGTTCGACGTCGGCTTCGAGTTCGTGGCGGTAGGGCGTGTCGGCCAGCATGACGCCGGCGATGAAGGCGCCCAGCGCGGTGGAGAGGCCCAGCGACTGCATCAACGCGGCTGACGCGATCACCGTGAACAGCGCGGCGAACACGAACATCTCGCGCTCGCCCAAGTTGCCGATCAGGCGGAACAGCGGGCGGATCACGAAGCGGCCGGCCAGGATCAGGCCGACAATCGCGGCCAGCGTCTCCAGCACCAGAATCCAGCCCGGAGGGCCTGCGGGCAGGTGCGGATTGCGGTTCATCGCGGCGATGATCGTGATCAGCGGGATAATCGACAGATCCTGAAACAGCAGGATCGCGAAGGATCGCTCGCCAAATGGCGTATGCAGGCGGCCTTCGCTTTGCAGCAGCGGCAAGACCTGCGCGGTAGAGGACAGGCCCAGCGGCAGACCCAGTGCCAGCGATGCGGCAATGCTGAAGCCGGTGGAGTAATAGATCACCGCCGTGATCGCCAGGCCGCAGAGCGTGACTTGCAGCATGCCCAGCCCGAAAATCTCGCTGCGCATCCGCCATAGCCGCCGGGGCGCCAGTTCCAGCCCGACGATGAACAGCAGGAAGGTGATGCCGAGTTCGGCGATGCCCAGCTTGTTTTCGGGATCGCCGACAAGGTTCAGGATGAACGGCCCAAGGATCGCGCCCGCCAGCAAATACCCCAGCGTGGCACCCAGCCCCAGGCGGCGGAACAGCAGGACGAAGGCAAGCGCGGTGCCGAGCAGCAGGAAGCCGTCGCGCAGCAGGAATGCCTGGGAGTGATCTTGCATCGGGTCCTTTCGGGGGGCGGGAACTTGGGTTGCCGTTAGGGCGACAGGGTAGGGGTATTGGCGGGCAATTGTAAGGCTGGCGTTGGGATGGCTTGACCTTGCCCGTCAATCCCGCTTCCTTTCGGCCAGCGGGGGCCTGTCAGAGCCCCATAATTGCGTAATTTCAAGGGGGTAATCCAATGCGTGCGTTTCTTCTGGCCGGGGCTGCGGCTCTGGTGACGGTCCCGCTGTCGATGGCGGGGGCGCAGTCCACCGATGCCCAGATCGACAAGGTGATTGCCGAAGGGCTGAGCCACAGCGAGGCGATGGCCAATGCCTCCGAGCTGATGGACGGCATCGGCCCGCGCCTTTCGCACTCCGAAAATCTGGAGAAGGCGCAGGCTTGGGCCATGGCCAAGTTCAGCGGCTATGGCCTGACGAACGTTCACAAGGAGCCGTTCCGCTTCGGCATGGCGTGGAACCTCGATTCGTGGTCGGCCTCTATGGTCTCGCCGCGCGGGCTGGTGATGCGTTCGATCCCGGTGGCGTGGTCGCCGGCGACTTCGGGCACCTTGCGCGCGCCGGTGATCCTGGCGCCGATGAGCAAGAAGGAGCATTTCGACGCGTGGCGCGGCAAGCTGGCGGGCAAGATCGTCATGGTCAGCCTGCCCGGCACCGGCAGCGAGCCCGACAAGGCGGCGTTCCGCCGTCTGGATGCGGCGGAGATTTCAAAGGACGATCATTTTGACCTGCCGGCGGACGAAAACGACCGCGATATTCATTTCGTGCAGCGGATGTTGTTTGTCAAAGAGCTGTCGGAATTCCTGAAGTCCGAAGGCGCGGTGGGCTTGCCGGCGTACCAGTTCGTGCAGGACCCGCTCGATTATGGCAGCCGCGTGCACCATTCGAGCATCGATACCGTCGATCACATGAAGGTGGACGATATCCGGCAGGCGGCGACGATCATGGCGGGGATGCTGTGGCAGGCGGCCAATTCGGACGTCGAACTGCCGCGTCCGCCGCTGCCGCTGAAGCCGGGCAAGTCCGATCCGTTCAAGGTGCAGGATCCGGACGAGAAGTAAGGGGAAGGACATGTGATCCTCCCCCCTCGGGGGAGGTGGCAGCGCGCAGCGACTGACGGAGGGGGTTTTCGGCAGCGTTGTGCTTTCCCCCTCCACCACCCTTCGGGCGGTCCCCCTCCCCCGGTGGGGGAGGAGCCAGGTAGTGCAAGGTTGCCTTACAGGCGCACCGTCTATCGGCAGCGTCTGCCGAGACGGTATTGGGGGTGCAGGGGGGCTATGCTCCCCTGCTTATCCCTTCCCCCCTTAAAGCGGCGCCCCGTTCTCATCGCGGTAGATATCGCGCCGCCCCACATGGTTCGCCGGGCCGACGTAGCCGTCCTGCTCCATGCGCTCTACCCACTTGGCGGCGGTATTGTAGCCGACGCCCATCTGGCGCTGCAGCCAGGATACCGAGACCTTCTGGTTCTCGAACACCAGCTGGCACACTTGCCGGTACTTGCGCTCTTCCGGCTGGTCGGAGGCGGTGGCGTCGAGGTCGTCGAAGCCGAACGAGCCTTCCTCCGGCTCGTTGGTGACGGCATCGACGTAGTCAGGCTTGCCCTGCGCGCGCCAGTGATCGGCAACGTGTTCGACTTCCTCGTCCGAAACGAAGGGGCCGTGGACGCGCTTCACCGGGTCGGAGCTGGGTTTGTAGAGCATGTCGCCCTTGCCCAGCAGCTGCTCGGCGCCCTGTTCGCCCAGGATGGTTCGGCTGTCGATGCGGCTGGTGACGGCGAAGGACACGCGGGTCGGCAGGTTGGCCTTGATGACGCCGGTGATGACGTCGACCGAGGGGCGCTGCGTGGCCATGATCAGGTGGATGCCCGCCGCGCGGCTCTTTTGCGAGAGGCGCTGGATCAGCACTTCGATTTCCTTGCCGACGGTGACCATAAGGTCGGCCAATTCGTCGACGATAAGGACGATCTGCGGCAGCGTTTCGTAATCGAGCTGGCGGTCTTCGTAGAGTTCCTCGCCCGTTTCGGGGTCGAAACCGATCTGGATACGGCGGCCGAGCGGCTTGCCCTTGGCAGCGGCGGCGCGGACCTTCTCGTTGAAACTGGCGAGGTTGCGGACGCTGATCTCGCTCATCTGGCGATAGCGGCGCTCCATTTCCTCCACCGCCCACTTCAGCGCGCGCACGGCTTTGGGCGGCTCGGTGACGACGGGCGAGAGCAAGTGCGGAATATCGTCGTAGCTCTTGAGTTCCAGCACCTTGGGATCGACCAGGATCAGGCGGCACTGCGCCGGCGTCAGGCGGTAGAGCAGCGAGAGCAGAATCGTGTTGAGACCGACCGACTTACCGGAGCCCGTCGTACCGGCGACCAGCAAGTGCGGCATCGTCGCAAGGTCTGCCACCACCGGCTCGCCGGCGATGTCCTTGCCGAGGATGATCGGCAGCATGCCCTTGTGCTCGGCAAAGGCTTCGGAGGCGACCATCTCCTTGAACGAGACCATCTGGCGGTCTGCGTTCGGCAATTCGATGCCCATGACGGTGCGGCCGGGGATCGAGGAGACGCGGGCCGAGATCGCGGACATGTTGCGGGCGATATCGTCGGCCAGGCCGATCACGCGGCTGGACTTGATGCCCGGCGCCGGTTCCAGTTCGTACATGGTGACGACCGGGCCGGTGCGAACGGCGGTAATCTCGCCCTTCACGTTGAAGTCGTCCAGCACGGTTTCCAGCAGGCGCGCGTTGCGCTCCAGGCTGAGCTTGTCGATCTTCGGCTGCGAGTTCGGCGGCGGATCCTTCAGCAGTTCGAGGCCCGGCAGCGCGAACTTGTCGAACATGTCCTTCTGGCGATTGCCGATGTTGAGCTGCGCGGGCGTTGCGGCGGCCTTGGGATCGCTGATCTCGGGCGCCTTGCGCGGCTTGGCGGCGGGCTCGCGAGCGGTTGCCGCTGCCGGTTCGCCGTCGAAATCGTCGTCCATGAACGGCGCGGACTGGGCTTTCGGCGTCTTTTCGCGCGTCTTTTCCTTCTCGGCGGTGCGGGGCGATACCTCGTCCCGCGCGGGCAGGCGGCCGATGCGGCCGGGCAGGGTCAGCAGGCGGCCCCAGTCCCATGCAAACACGCTGCCGGCCAGCAGCAGCCCGCCACCAAGGCAGACCACGGCAATGACGAAAGCGGCCCAGGTGGCGAAGACTCCGGGCAGGAAGCCGGTCAGCGTTTCGATCACCCAGGCACCGAGCAGGCCGGAAATGCCGCCCATCGATGCGGGCAGGGTGCCGCCGGGCTGGACGTAGGTGAGGCCCAGTAGCGTGCTGGTCGCGCCCGCCTGCGGGAAGGCGAGGCTCAGTACCGTTGCGATCAGCACCATCGCGAGGGCCAGCACGAAGACCGGGCGCCACCAGCGCTGGTTCGAATGCTCGATCTCGCTGTCCTCTTCCTCCACCAGCAGCCAGAGCTTGCGGGCGAAGACATAGAGCAGCGGCACGAACAGCGCAGAAACCGGGCCGAACAGCAGCAGCACACGCTCCGCCACCCAGGCGCCGACCGGGCCCATCCAGTTCTCCGCCGGGCCGCCGGCGGCGGTGGAGGCGGAGGGGTCGGTCTGGTGGTAGCTCAGCAGCGCGAGGGTGAGGAAGGCCATCGCCGCGAAGAGCAGCAGGGCGCCGCCCAGTTCACCCGCGCGGCGCAAGGACCGCTTGAGCACTGCGCGCCAGTCCGGCTTGGCGATTCGCCGTCCGGGTGCGAGGGGCCGTGTCGCCATTGGAAATTCCCTTGATTTCGGCCCGTTATATTGCGTCGGCGAGGAACTCGTCGTCAAGAATGGATCGGGAACAAGGCTGTGAACGGTTACGTAAACGCCTGAATCGCCGCCCATTTGCGGGCGGGTAGAGTGCGGGCGCGATGCGGCGTCATGCCGCCAAGTGCGATCACTGGCACTCGCGAGCGTGCCGCCATGAGGCGAAACCGCGTCGGGCCGAGGGTCGCCGCGCCGGGGTGAGAGCGGGTGGCGAAGACCGGCGAGAGCAACACCATGTCGGCGCGGGCGCGGTGGGCCTTGGCGAGTTCGTGCAGCGAATGGACGGTGACGAGGCGCAGGATTGCGGGGCCTCGGGTGAGTTTTTCCGCTGCGCCGTAGGCTCCGTCGGCGCCCCACCGCCGGGCCTCGTGAGCGCTGCCGGACAAGACAATGGCGTGGTCGAAACGGCAGGCCACGCGCTTCAGAACCGCGAAACGCGCGCGGCGTTCGGCGGGCGGCAGGTGGTAATGGCGCAGCACCAGCCCCGATCCGCGCGGCAGCCGGGCCAGCGCCATTTCGAGCGCGGCGTCGTTGCGCGCGTCGCTCACGAGCCAGATGTCGGGAAGAGGTGGCTGGCGGTTCGGCACGGGGACGCTATAGCAGCGCGCCATGGATCAGCCAGCTTCTCCTCTTCAGGCCGTTCGCGCCCGCATCGCCCACGCCGCCAGCATTGCCGGACGTGAGGCCGGGACGATCGAACTCGTCGCCATTTCCAAGACTCATCCGGCCGAAGCCATTCTGCCGCTGATCGCCGAGGGTCAGCGCGTCTTCGGCGAAAACCGCGTGCAGGAAGCCGAGGCCAAGTGGCCTGCGCTGCGTGAGGCGCATCCCGATGTGGTGCTGCACCTTGTCGGCCAGCTTCAGTCCAACAAGGCCGAGGAAGCCGTCGCGCTGTTCGACTGCATTCACTCGCTCGACCGGCCTTCGCTGGTTACGGCGCTGGCCAAGGCGATGGACAAGCTGGGCCGCCGGGTGCCGTGCTTCGTGCAGGTGAACATCGGCGCGGAAGAGCAGAAGGGCGGTTGCCCGATTGCCGAAGTGCCCGCGTTGCTGGCCGAAGTGCGCGCGGCGGATATTCCGCTGGCCGGCCTGATGTGCGTGCCGCCGGCGGGAATCGAGGCCGCGCCTTTCTTCGCGCTGCTCGCCAAGATCGCGGCGGACAATGGTGTGTCGGGCCTGTCGATGGGCATGAGCGAGGACTTCGAGACCGCGATCTTGCTCGGCGCGACGCATGTGCGGGTGGGTAGCGCGCTGTTCGGGGTGCGGCCTGCAGCCTGACGGGACCTAAGCTCCTCCCCCCTCGGGGGAGGTGGCAGCGCGAAGCGCTGACGGAGGGGGCTTTCGGCAGCGTTGCGCTGGCCCCTCCACCACCCTGCGGGTGGTCCCCCTCCCCCGGTGGGGGAGGATCTTTTGCCTTAGGCCGCGCGGAAGGCCAGCAGCGACAGGCCGAACCCGGCGAACAGTCCACCCGTGAGCCGGTTGAACACCCGCTTCACCCCCGCCTTGCCAAGATGGCGCGAGAGTGCACGGCCGCTGAACGCGTAGACCGAGTACCAGAACGCCTCGATCACCGCGAAGACCGCCACTAGAATGGCGAACTGGCTTGCCTGCGGGCGGGCCGGGTCGATGAACTGCGGCAGGAAGGCCGCCGCGAAAACGATGGCCTTGGGATTGCTGATCGAGATCGCATAGCCGCCACGCAGCAGCGCCAGCCACGAGATTTCGGGCCGCACCGTCTGCGCGATGTCGTCATCTTCGGAAACCGGCGCGCGCCATGCCTTTACGGCAAGGAACAGCAGATAACCGGCACCGGCGATACGCAGCGCGGTGAAAGTCCCCGGCAGGGCATGCAGCAGCGCGCCAAGGCCCACGGCGGAGGCGGCCAGCAGGGTGACGAGACCCAGCAGGCAGCCCGCCATGGTGGCCAGAGTGCGCTTCACACCCAGTTCCACGCTGCGCGAAAGCACGTGGAGCATGTTGGGGCCCGGCGTCGCGCTCAGCAGGAAGACCGCGACGGCGTAGATCCAGAGGGTGTGAAGCGCCATCGGGTCCTCAGTCCAGTTCGTTGCCGGTGAGCGTCACGACGTGGAGCAGGTTGGTCGAACCCGGCACGCCGAACGGCACGCCGGCCAGGGCCACAAGGCGGGTGCCGGCGGCACCGAAGCCGTGGCGCAGCGCCATGCGCTTGCCCTTGGCGATCATCTCCTCGAAGCTGCCGATGTCCCGCGTGGTCACCGTATGCGCGCCCCACAGCAGGGCGAGGCGGCGCGCGGTCTTCTCCGCCGGGGTGAGCACCAGCATCGGCGCAGCGGGGCGTTCACGGGCCACGCGGCGGGCCGAGCCGCCCGAACCGGTGAAGACGATGATGCCTTCGATCGGCAGGGTATCGGCAATCGTCGCGCAGGAGGCCGAGAGCGCGTCGGCGGTCGTCGCGTCGGGCGGGGTCTGGGTGAGGTGGATACGCTCGCGATAGGTCGAATCGGTTTCGACCGAGACGGCGATGCGATCCATGATCGTCACCGCTTCCACCGGCCACTGGCCGGCGGCGGTTTCGGCCGAGAGCATCACCGCGTCGGCACCGTCGTAGACCGCGTTGGCCACGTCGGACACTTCGGCACGGGTGGGCGAGGGGCTGGTGATCATCGATTCCAGCATCTGCGTGGCCACGACCACCGGCTTGCCGCTGGCGCGCGTCTTGGCGACGATGTGCTTCTGGATCGGCGGCACCTGTTCGGGCAGCAGTTCCACGCCAAGGTCGCCGCGGGCGACCATGATGCCGTCCGACAGTTCGATGATGCCGTCGATCGACTGCACGGCGGCCGGCTTCTCGATCTTCGACATCAGCGCGCAGGCGCCGCCGATCAGGCGGCGGGCCTCGGCCACGTCTTCGGGACGCTGCACGAAGGAGAGGCCGATCCAGTCGGCGCCCTGCTCCACGGCGAACGAAAGGTCGCGGCGGTCCTTGTCGGTCAGCGCCGGGACGGGGACGATCGCGTCGGGCACGTTCACGCCCTTGCGGTCCGAAATCGTGCCGCCCACTTCGGCGGTGCACAGGATGCTGTCGGCATCGGCCTTGATGACCACGAAGCGCAGCTTGCCGTCGTCGATCAGCAGGCGCTGGCCCTTTTCAAGGATGCCGAACAGTTCGGGATGGGGCAGGCAGACGCGGTTTTCGTCGCCCGGCGTCGGATCCCGGTCCAGCGTGAAGTGGGCGCCGTGGCGGACGAAGACCTTGCCGTCGGCAAAAGTGCCGACGCGCAGCTTCGGGCCCTGAAGGTCGCACAGGATGGCGATGGGGCGCATCGAATCCTTTTCCACCGCGCGGATATTGGCGATGGTTTCGCGATGCGTGTCGTGATCGCCGTGGCTCATGTTGACGCGGAACGCATCGGCGCCGGCTTTCAGCAGCTTCTCGATGGTTTCCTTGTCACGGCTCGCCGGGCCCAGCGTGGCAAGGATCTTGACCTTGCGCTGGCGCTTGATGCCGCGATGGTGGGGCGAACGGCGGAATGGGGGAGTGGTTGCCAAGGTCAGTGTGCCTCTTCCTGTATCGGTGCGACCTATGGCAAAGGCTGTCGGACAAACCAAGGACCAAGCGACGCGCCATGCACGAAAACAACTCTATAGACGCTCTTGATGACGCGGTTGCGGCATCGGCCTTCCGCCGGCTCGTCAAACACTTGCAGCAGCGCCACGATGCCGAGAACATCGATCTGATGGGATTGGCCGGATTCTGCCGCAATTGCTTGGCCGACTGGATCCGCGACGCCGGTTTCGAAGGCGACAAGGCCGCCGCGCGCGAAGTGATCCACGGCATGCCGTTCGCTGAATGGAAGGCGAAGTTCCAGAGCGAGGCGACGCCCGAACAACTGGCGCGGATGGAAGAGAGTGTGAAGAAAAACGGCGGCGGGCACTGAGCCTTCGCGCCGCCATCACTCCGACTAATCAGAAACCGGGACTAATTTAGGAACTGGCCAGCTTCATCAAGACCAGCCCTGCCAGGATCAGTCCGGCAGCGGCAAGGCGCAAGGGGCTGGCCGATTCGCCCATGAAGGCGATGCCCACCGCAAAAGCGCCCAGCGCACCGATGCCGGTCCACACCATGTAGGCCGTGCCCAGCGGCAGGCGCTTCATCGCCCAGGCCAGCAGCGCGAAGCTGGCGAACATCGCGGTAATCGTGATCACGCTCGGCCAGAGGCGGGTGAAGCCTTCCGAATGCTTCATGGCCGAGGCCCAGACGACCTCGAACAGGCCGGCGATGACAAGAACGATCCAGGACACGACTGCGGGCAACCTCCTAAGCGTGGTTGCCGGGCCGTCCCGGTCTTGAAGCTCCACTCTTCGATCCGGAAGGGGGGAGGCGGGAACGTGGTCGCCGCAAGGGCCAGATAGGCGGCGGGGGCGGGCAAGGCAACCGATGGCGGCGACCGGTGGACTTATCCCGCGATACGCACAGGATTTCCACAGCCCCCCGCTTTGCCCGAATCTCCGGGAGCCGCTATCAGCGCCCGCCAACTCAGATTCATCACGATATATTCCGGAGCTTTACCCGATGGCCGAAACCACCGACGATCGCCTGCGCCTCCTGATCGAGCGCGTCGAGCGCCTCGAAGAAGAAAAGAAGGGCATCGGCGACGATATCCGCGACGTTTACAACGAAGCCAAGGCCGTCGGCTATGACGTCAAGATCATGCGCCAGATCGTGCGTATCCGTAAGATGAAGCCGGATGACCGCCGCGAAATGGACATGCTGCTCGATACCTACAAGACCGCGCTCGGCATCGACTGATTCTGTCCGGCCTCACGGCCGGAAGCGGCACCGGCCCTCTCCCCCACCCGACCTCCCGAATTCTACCGGTAGGGAAGGTCGGGCGGGGGAGAAGGCCGGTGCCGTAAATTCTTACCCCCCAAGATGCACCAGCAGCATAGTCGCCGCATTGGCGCCTGCGTGCTGGAGCATCGCGGCGGGCAGGCCGATGCGCTGGCGCGTGAAGCCCAGCATCAGTGCGGCCCACAGCTGCGGCAGCACCAGCGGCAGCGTCCACGGCGAGACGCTGGGATAGTTCGTCAGGTGTACGCCCGCGAACAGCAGCGCCACGATCCAGAACACGACAGGATAGGCTGTGCGATAGCGGGCCGGCGTCTCCCGTTTGCGCAGGACGATCCATCCCGCCAGCGCCGCAATCGCCAGCGCCAGCAGCGATCCCACCAGAACGAGCGGCGCAATCGCCTTGGTGGCCACCACCAGAATCGCGAACATTCCGACGCAGCCGAGCAGCCACAGCGCGCGCGGGCGGCCCGTCTGCCAGCCGCGAAACACCATCTCTTCCGCCAGTGGCGCGATCAGCACCGTGAACGGCAGCAGCCAGCCAGAGGGCAGCTTGTCGAAGGCATCGGGCGCGGGCAGGTGCATGGCCTGCTGCCACAGGCCGATCAGCGGCAGCACCACCAGGAAAAGCCCGGCAATGTGCAGCACTTCCATTATGCCCAGCGCCGCCCATCCCGTGCGAGAGCGCAAGCCCAGAGGTGAAAGCACCACCGGGCGTTTCAGGAAGGCCGGAACCTCACGCAGCAGGTTGAGCATACGAGGCAGAGGGCGGTCAGAGGCGGCGATGTCGATCCGTGTAGCCATGGACGCTGTGCTACCTCAGGTTTCCTTGCCAAAAGATTGGGCCTGCTTCTTTCGTCTTTGGGTGAAGTGGCACGGGTCGGCACCGGAACGGGCCGGTTGCCCTTGGGTGCCGGCCTGTTGTAAGGCGCCCCCCACATCATTCACCGGACCTCATTCTCCGGCCCGTGCGGACCCGTCCGCAGGCAGGCAGACGAGCGAAGCAAGAGCGCAACCCATGGCAGGCCATTCCAAATTCAAGAACATCATGCACCGCAAGGGCGCGCAGGATAAGAAGCGCTCGGCGCAGTTCAGCAAGCTCAGCCGCGAAATCACCGTCGCCGCCAAGATGGGCATGCCCGATCCGGACATGAACCCCCGCCTGCGCGCCGCCGTCAACGCGGCCAAGGCGCAGTCGATGCCCAAGGACAACATCCAGCGCGCGATCGACAAGGCGAGCAAGGGCGATGCCGAGAACTATGAAGAAGTGCGCTACGAAGGCTACGGCCCCGGCGGCGTCGCCCTCATCGTCGAGGCGCTGACCGACAACCGCAACCGTACCGCCACCAACGTGCGCACGGCGTTCTCCAAGAACGGCGGCAACCTTGGCGCCTCGGGCGCGGTTTCGCACGGTTTCGAACGCCTCGGCCTGATCGAGTACCCCGCCAGCGTGGGTGACGAGGACAAGGTCCTCGAAGCCGCGATCGAAGCCGGTGCCGACGATGTCGAAAGCGATATGGGCGATGGCGACGAGAACCCCGGCAGCCACCAGATCTGGGTTTCGGTCGATTCGCTGCACGAAGTCGCCCGCGAACTGGAAAAGGTTCTGGGCGAGGCCGAAGGCGTGAAGCTGGCGTGGAAGCCCAACCTCACCGTCGATGTCGATGCCGACACCGCCGGCACGCTGATGAAGCTGGTCGACACCCTTGAGGACGACGACGACGTCCAGACCGTCTGGGGCAACTACGAAATCTCCGACGAAGTCATGGAGAAGCTGGGCTGACCAGCCTTCGTGTAGCGATCGTTTCCCCGGCGCTGGCCATTGCGGCGCTGGGAACGGCCTGGCTGGCATTCGCGCCGACCGGGCCGGCGATTGCGCAGAACGCTGCGCCGCTTGCCAAGCAGGTTGTCGCCAATCACTGCGCGGCGGGCGAGCGGGTGCTTTATTCCTGCACGTTCCCGCGCGGGGTGGGATCGCTCTGCGCTGACGCTACATCGCTGCATTACCGGTACGGTCCGCGCGGCAAGGCGCAGATCGACCTTGCCAGCCGGCCGGATTGGTTGAACGTCCATCAGGGTGACGTGCGCGGGCAGGGCAACGGCTATCAACGCCATGTTCGCCTGACCAACGGCCGCTTCCATTACGTCGTGTTCGAAGGGATGGACGGCAATCTCACCGACAATCCCGGCCGCACTTATTCGGGCATCGCCGTGCTGGAAGGGCCCCAGGGCGAGCGCGCCGTGGCGACGCTGACCTGCCCTGGCCGCTCGGCGCACGATCTCGACGCTCGTCTGGTGCAGGAACGCGCCGGGGCCGAGGAAGAGAACGGCCCTTTCGACATGTGGTACTGACGCCATGATCATCATCGGCCTCGACCCGGGGCTCACCTGCACCGGCTGGGGCATCGTCGCCAAGAGCGGCAGCCGCCTCAGCCATGTGGCGAACGGTCAGATCCGCACCGATGCCAAGGCCGGCATGGCGGAGCGGCTGGTCGAGCTGGACGCGGCGCTGACCGACGTGATCCTGCTCCACCGTCCCGATGCGGGCGCGGTGGAGGAAGTCTTCGTCAACGTGAACCCGCAATCGACGCTGAAGCTGGGGCAGGCGCGCGGCGTCGCCATGCTGTCGATCGCGCGCGCGGGGCTGCCGGTGGCGGAATATTCCACCAAGGTCATCAAGAAGGCGCTCGTCGGCACCGGTGGCGCCGACAAGAAGCAGATCCAGCACATGCTGAAAGTGCTGTTGCCCGGCGTGAAGCTGGCGGGCGAGGATGCCTCGGACGCGCTGGCCGTCGCCATCACCCACGCGAACATGCTGGGGAGCCACCGCTAAGGCGGCGCGTTGTTCGCGCATGACCGTGCGCGACGACGAACATTGGATGGCCGAGGCGATCCGCCTCGCCGTGCGCGAAAAGGGCACCGATCCCGCCCATACACCCATCGCCGCGCTGGTGGTGCTGGATGGCCGTCTGATAGCGTCTGGCGTCAATCGCACCGAGGAATGCTGCGACGCCACCGCCCATGCCGAGATCGAGGCGTTCCGTGCGGCGGGCAAGGCGCTCGGGTCGATGCGGATCGAGGGGGCGACGCTCTATTCCACGCTCCAGCCTTGCGGCATGTGCACGATGGCGGCGATCTGGGCGGGGGTGAACCGCATCGTCTACGGTGCCGGCCGGAACGATGTGCATCCGATGTATTTCGAGGCCCGGCACCTCTCCACGCTCGATTTCGTGGCGGATGCCTGGAAGGACGATCTGACTCTGACCGGCGGCGTTCTGCGGGAGGACTGCGCGGCACTATACTATCGCCCTTGGGATCGAGTGCCTGAGGATCAACAGGCAAACGCCTGAGCTTTCCCCGCCCGTTAAGGCCGCCCCTTATGGCCCGTCCCTTATGGCCCGTCCCTTATGGGATGTCAGCGTCGACCCGGTACGCCGCGATAGGCGGACATGGCTGGCGCCGCGTCGACATCTATCATCTTCTGGTACGACCATTCAGGAGCAGGGCCACAGCCGCCGTCGCGGCGGAACAGGCACGCTTTCCGATCGCCCATTGCATCGCACGCTTCGCGGCGCCAGCCGGGAAAGGCATGGGCCGGCGCATCCAGGATCAAGGCGTTGGCGCCTTGTGCCAATCCTGGCGGGAGGGAACCGGATGGAGGCATGGCCGATCCGGGGATCAGGAGGATGGGCACCGGCCGGGGCAGCAAGGCCGGCACCAGATGCGCTTTGAGTTCGAAATCCAGCGCGATTGCGCAAGTACGGGGATCGTCCAGCGCCTTCTGGGCGAGGCGCGGCACGGCACCACCCCCGCGAAATGCCGAATAGCCCCCGCTCTTGTATTCCGAAGCGGCCGAGGCCGCCGCCCAGGCGAAGCAGACGATCGCGATGCCCATTGGCCCCGCCATGCCCTTGCGACGATCCGCAAGGTGGTCCGCCAGCCGTACCGTGGCGATCGCCGCCAATATCAGGATGGTCAGCGTGGTCAGCCAGACGAACCGGTATTCCTTGTGGCCGATCATGCTGTGAATGAAGACGTTGACCGCCGCTGCAGCCATCAGCGGCCAATAGCGCCTTCCTGCCAGAAGCGCGGCGATCAGCGCGGGCACCATGATCGGCGCAAGGTGGGTATAGAGCCCGATCGCGTATGCGAACGGGCCCGAAATCCCGAAGCGGGCCGCCATGCCCTGGCCGATGTTCATCGAGATATTGACTGCGATCCATGCAAAGGGAACGCGCCCCATGGCAAGGTCGCTCGTCGCCCCCACCAGCGCAGCGGCCAATCCGCCCAGCAGGACCGGTTGCCAGCGTCGCCAGTCCAGCCGCAGCGATGCGATGGCCAGAACTGCGGCGAACGGTGCATACTGGATTCGTGCCAGGAGGCCGAGGCCCAGCAGGAAACCGCTTGTCGCCAGTGACCGGCTGCTAGCTGGCCGATCACCGTCGGTCAGCAGCGGTGCTGCCGCGAGCAGAAGCAGGGCGCTGGCCAGGCTTTCGGAAAGCAGCAATTCGCTGAACAGCACCGATTCCCACCAGATCCCCGCCACGAACAGGGCAACGAGGGCATGACGGCGCGATGTCAGCGCGCCCAGCCGCCAGGCGGCAGGCAGGGCCAGCAGCGTGAGTGAGGCAAAGGCGATCCGCGCTACCGATACAGCGAAGAGCTGGTTGTTCGAAAGCGAACGACCAATCCAGAGGAACAGGGCCACGAATTGCTCGATCAGCGCATTGCGCAGACCGAAATGCGCCTCCCACGGCACCAGGCCGTGCCCTGTGACAAGGCGATTGCCTTGCTCGAGATATTGCATCAGCTCATCGGCGTGCATGATCTCGAAGGGAGCGAAATGCATGATGCGCAGTGCGATGGCCGCGATGACGACCGGCCCTGCCGCCAATAAAGGCCACCGATGATCCCCCGCCCCCGCGGACATCGTGTTTCTTCCCATGACCAGGGCGTTAGCACGCATGATTTGCGCTGTCATGCCGCCCCGACAAGGCCGCCGCCGGGGACAGCCGACGAACGCGCTTGCCGTGCGACTCGCCTTCGTGCCATAGGAACAAATCATGATCGCCAAGCTTACAGGTCTGCTCGACGACACCGGCCCGGATTGGGCCCTTATTGACGTGAATGGCGTCGGTTATCTCGTCCATTGCTCGGCGCGCACGCTCGATCACCTCGGCATCCGGGGCGACAAAGTGGTGGTCCATACGGAGATGCAGGTCAGCGAGACCGACCAGCGCCTGATCGGCTTCACCAGCGGGGCGGAGCGCAACTGGTTCCGCCTGCTGACGGCAGTGCAGGGCGTGGGCTCCAAAGTGGCGCTGGCTATCCTGTCGGCGCTCACCACCGAGGAATTGCAGCGCGCCTGCGCCGGCGGCGATTCCGCCATGGTCGCACGCGCCAACGGCGTTGGGCCGAAGCTCGCCAGCCGTATCGTCAACGAGCTGAAGGACAAGGCTGGCGGCATGCCCACCGTACCCGGCGCGCCTGGGCTTGCGGTGGTGGCGGCTCCGGCCGGATTTTCCAGTGCCGATGCCGTCTCCGCGCTCCAGAACCTCGGCTTCAAGCCTGCGGTCGCCAGCATGGCGGTCGGCAAGGCGGTGGAGGAACTGGGCGAGGATGCCGGGCTCAACGACCTTGTCCGCGTGGCGCTGAAGAGGGCAGCGGGGTGACGTTTGCTCACACTCGTACCAACCGTCATCCTGAACTTGTTTCAGCGGCCATTTCACATCATGCGCCAATCCAATGACCGATAACCCCATCCTCACTTCCACCCGCCAGCCGGAGGACGCCGATGCGGCGCTGCGGCCGAAGACTTTGGCCGAATTCGTCGGGCAGGCGGCGGCGAAGGACAATCTTCGCGTGTTCATCGAAAGCGCCAAGTCGCGGCGCGAGGCGATGGATCATACGCTGTTCTTCGGCCCGCCCGGGCTCGGCAAGACGACGCTGGCGCAAATCGTCGCGCGCGAACTGGGCGTGGGTTTTCGCGCCACCAGCGGGCCGGTGATCGCCAAGGCAGGGGATCTGGCGGCGCTGCTGACCAATCTCGAACATGGCGACGTGCTGTTCATCGACGAGATCCACCGCCTCAATCCCGTGGTCGAGGAAGTGCTCTATCCGGCGATGGAGGACCGCGCGCTCGATCTGATCATCGGTGAGGGGCCGTCGGCGCGATCGGTGCGGATCGATTTGCCGCCGTTCACGCTGGTCGGCGCGACGACGCGGCAGGGCCTGCTGCAGACGCCGCTGCGCGATCGTTTCGGCATTCCGGTGCGGCTGCAGTTCTACACCGTGGAAGAGCTGGAAAAGGTCGTTACCCGCGGCGCGGGCCTGCTGGGCATCGGCATGGACAAGGGCGGCGCGACCGAGATCGCCCGCCGTTCGCGCGGCACGCCGCGCGTGGCGGGGCGCCTGATGCGCCGCGTGCGGGACTTTGCCCATGTCGCCGGTTCGGACGTGATCACCCACGCCATCGCCGACGACGCGCTGACTCGGCTGGAAGTCGATTCGATCGGCCTCGATGCACAGGATCGGCGCTATCTCCGGATGATAGCGGATATCTACAAGGGCGGTCCGGTCGGCGTGGAGACGCTGGCGGCGGGGCTTTCCGAACCGCGCGATACGATCGAGGAAGTGATCGAGCCTTACCTGATCCAGCTTGGCCTCATTGCCCGTACGGCGCGGGGACGGTGCCTGAACGATCGGGGCTGGACGCATCTGGGCATGACACCGCCGCAGCAGGGCGGTCAGGGCGGACTGTTCGATTCGCAGGCGGACTGACGCGAGCGCGCACAGCACCGTGAGCGGGGCCAAAACTGTCGGGTCTGTTTACAAACCGGGCTTACGGTAGTCCCGCTTCGGTACAGTCTTGAATCTGATCGTCAAATCGGGTGCGATTTAACGCTTTCCTGGTCCTGAAACCCGGTTAACGGCATTGTTCCCTTAACCCCTCTCTGCGCTTTGTAGTGGCATGTCGGTCTGATGCGGCGCTGGTCGCTGTCGGGAGGTCCGAGGGAGCGAAGAGAGAAACGGTATGTCGGTTCGAATGGCTTTGGCGAAACTGTCTGCCTGTGCGGCAGGGTGCGCGATCATCGGCGGCGGCGCGGTTCACGTTGCGGAAACGCAGGCGAGCGGCGTGGAATACCACAAGCTGAAGCAGGCCAAGGTGGCGAAAGTCACCAAGAAACCGGCCCGCCGCGTCATTCCTCCGCGTGCCCCGGCCCATGCCCGCCGCGACATTCCGCGTCCAAGCCCGATCGAACCGGTCTTCGCGGCGGCGCCGCCGGCCTATATTCCGCCTGCTCCCGTTGCGGCGCCGGTCGCTACCGGCGGCGGCATGGCACCTGTGGTGATCGGCGGCGGCGGATCGAGCGGTGGCTTTGGCGGTGGATTTTTCGGCGGATTCTTCGGCGGCGGTGGCGGTGGATCCAGCGGCGGCAATGTCGTCATCAGTTCCACCTCGACGTCGACCGGATCGACCTCGACATCCTCGGGCGGATCCAGTTCCAGCAGCAGCGGCGGTTCGACGTCGTCCTCTTCGTCGACCGGTGGCCTGACCTCGACCACCTCCACCGGCGGCGTCACCTCGACCACGTCGACGGGCGGGATTACCTCGACGACGACCACGGGCGGGATCACCTCGACCAGTTCGACTTCGGGCGATGTTTCGACCAGCACGTCCAGTTCGGGCAATGTCTCGACCAGTTCCAGCACGTCGAGTTCGTCTTCCACGTCCTCATCGACGTCGTCCTCCACTTCGAGTTCGACCTCCTCGTCGACTTCGTCCAGCACCAGTTCCTCTACGTCGGGTGGGTCTGGCGGTCCGCCACCACCGCCGCCGCCACACGACGTCCCCGCGCCGCCGATGCTGATCCTGTTCGGCGCCGCCGCTGCTGCCGTGATCGGCCGTCAGCGGTTGGCAAAGAAGGGATCCGCCTGAGGGCGCGGGTCCGGGCCGAGCCGACCCAAGGCGGCCGGTCTGGAGAAAGGGGTGAGCGTCGGGGGGCGCTCGCCCCTTTTTCTTTGGCCCCTTTTTCTTTGGTTTGTTTGAAATGCCTGCGGCATTTCCATGCGGCACCGGCCCACTCCCCCACCCGACCACCCATCAGGATACACTCGTGGGTGGTCGGGTGGGGGAGTGGGCCGGTGCCGCAAAATCCGCCTCGAGCGGATTTTCACAGCAAAGAAAAACCCCGCCCCGCACGAGGCGGGACGGGGCTTCCTTCTTGAGCCGGTAAGGCGGCTGGTCGCTTAGGCGGCCAGCTTGCGCAGCACGTACTGCAGGATGCCGCCGTTGTTGAAGTATTCCACTTCGTTGGCGGTATCGATGCGGCACAGCGCGGTGAAGGTGAAGGTCGAGCCGTCCGGACGGGTCACTTCGACTTCCACGTCCTGGCGCGGCTTGAGGCTGGCAACGCCCTTGATCGTGAAGGCGTCGTCGCCGGTCAGGCCCAGGGTCTGGCGGGTGTCGCCATCCTTGAACTGCAGCGGCAGCACGCCCATGCCGACCAGGTTCGAACGGTGGATACGCTCGAAGCTTTCGACGATCACGGCGCGGACGCCGAGCAGGTTGGTGCCCTTGGCCGCCCAGTCGCGCGACGAACCGGTGCCGTACTCCTTGCCGGCCACGACCACCATCGGCGTGCCCTGCTCCTTGTACTTCTGCGCGACGTCGTAGACGGGCAGAACCTCTTCACCGAAGCGGCTCATGCCGCCTTCGATGCCGGGGACCATTTCGTTGCGGATGCGGATGTTGGCGAACGTGCCGCGCATCATGACTTCGTGGTGACCACGGCGCGAACCGTAGGAGTTGAAGTCCGCCTTGGCGACCTGGTGCTCCATCAGCCACTGGCCCGCCGGGCTGTCGGCCTTGATCGAACCGGCCGGCGAGATGTGGTCGGTGGTGATCGAATCGCCGAGGATCAGCAGGGGCTTCGCCTCGATGATGTCGTTCACCGGCGCCGGCGTCATTTCCAGGCCTTCGAAGTACGGCGGGTTGGCGACATAAGTCGAACCGGCGCGCCACGAGTAGGTTTCCGAACCGGTGACGTTGATCGCCTGCCAGTGCTTGTCGCCCTTGTAGACGTCGGCATAGCGGGCCTGGAACATCGGGCGGTCCATGCAGGTGGCCATCGTTTCGGCCACTTCGTTGTTGGTCGGCCAGATGTCCTTGAGGAACACGTCGGTGCCGTCCTTGCTGACGCCGATCGGGGTGGTGGTGAAGTCTTCCACCACGGTGCCCTTCAGAGCGTAGGCGACGACCAGCGGCGGCGAGGCCAGGAAGTTCGCGCGCACGTCCGGCGAGACGCGGCCTTCGAAGTTGCGGTTGCCCGAGATGACGGCGCTGGCGACCAGGCCGTTCTCGTTGATCGCCTTCGAGATCGGTTCCGCGAGCGGGCCCGAGTTGCCGATGCAGGTGGTGCAGCCGTAACCGACGAGGTTGAAGCCGATGTTGTCGAGGTGCGACTGCAGGCCGGCCTTGTTCAGGTAGTCGGTGACGACCTGCGAACCGGGGGCGAGCGAAGTCTTGACCCAGGGCTTGGGCTTCAGGCCCAGCTCGTCGGCCTTCTTGGCGACGAGACCGGCGGCGACCAGCACGCTCGGGTTCGAGGTGTTGGTGCAGCTGGTGATGGCGGCGATCATGACGTCACCGTCACCGATGTCGAAGTCCTTGCCTTCGACGGGGACGCGCTGTGCCGACTTCTTGTAGGTTTCCGCCATGTCCTTGTTGAACACGTCGTCGACGTCGGGAAGGGCAACCCAGTCCTGCGGACGCTTCGGGCCGGCGAGCGAAGGCACGACGGTCGAGATGTCGAGTTCGAGGGTGGACGAGAAGATCGGATCGGCAGCGCCGGCTTCCATCCAGAAGCCCTGTTCCTTGGCATAGGCTTCGACGAGGGCGATCTGCTCTTCTTCACGGCCGGTGAGGCGCAGGTAGTCGAGCGTCTTGTCGTCGATGCCGAAGAAGCCGCAGGTGGCGCCGTATTCGGGAGCCATGTTGGCGAGCGTCGCACGGTCGGCCAGCGACAGCGAGGCAAGGCCGGGGCCGAAGTATTCGACGAAGCGGCCGACCACGCCGTGCTTGCGCAGCATCGAGGTGCAGGTGAGCACGAGGTCGGTGGCGGTGACGCCTTCCTTCAGCTCGCCGGTGAACTTGAAGCCGACGACTTCGGGGATGAGCATCGAGACCGGCTGGCCGAGCATCGCGGCTTCCGCCTCGATGCCGCCGACGCCCCAGCCCAGCACGCCCAGGCCGTTGACCATGGTGGTGTGGCTGTCGGTGCCGACGCAAGTGTCGGGATAGGCAACGGTTTCACCGTTCTGGTCTTCGCTGGTCCACACCGACTTGGCGATGTTTTCCAGGTTCACCTGGTGGCAGATGCCGGTGCCCGGGGGAACCGCGTAGAAGTTGGCGAGCGACTTGGAGCCCCACTTGAGGAAGTCGTAACGCTCCATGTTGCGCTGGTATTCGATCTCCACGTTCTCTTCGAACGCCTTGGGGTGACCGAATTCGTCGACCATGACCGAGTGGTCGATCACGAGGTTCACGGGGACCAGCGGGTTGATCTTGCTGGTGTCGCCGCCGAGCTTGGCGATCGCGTCGCGCATCGCGGCAAGGTCGACCACGCAGGGCACGCCGGTGAAGTCCTGCAGCAGAACGCGCGCCGGGCGGTACTGGATCTCTTCACCGGTGGTGGGGTTCTTCTGCCAATCGACCACCGCCTGAACGTGATCGGTCGAGACGGTGAAGCCGCCGTCTTCGAAGCGCAGCAAGTTTTCCAGCAGCACCTTCATCGAGAACGGCAGGCGGCTGATGTCGCCCAGCTTCTCGGAGGCTTTCTTGAGCGAGTAGTAAGCGACGTCCTTGCCGCCGACGGTCATGGTGCTGCGGGTACCGAGCGTATCCTGTCCGACCTGGGTCATTTGGGTCTTATCCCCTTCTGTATGGAGCCTGTCGCCAATAGCGCGGCCCCCTTCACGGAACCGAACTGGCCAGGTCCCGAAAAGGATCGCCGTGCTGCATCGCGACAAAGCGGAGTCTGCGGCCCCGCCGATGCGCGTTCCGGGCCTTAAGGTCAAGGGGGGCTGGCTGCTGACCTACGATGTGTGACTTGCGTTTCTTGCACCGATCCAGCAGCCGCCAACGATCAGCAACGTGCCCGCAACAGTGGCAATACCCAGCCGCTCATCGAACATCAGCCAGCCCAGCAGCGCGGCCCAGAGGAAGCCGGTATATTCGATCGGCAGCAACACTTGCGTTTCGGCGCGGGCGTAACCCCATGAAAGAAACAGCAATGCGCTGGTCGCCAGGGCTGCACCGGCGAGGATGAGGCCCAGGCTGCGCGGATCGGGAACGACCGCCAGCCACGGCGAAAAAACAAGGAAAATCAAGGTTACGCCAAGGTTCTGGAACATCGCGACTTCCACTGGCTTGGCCAGCAGGGCCTGCTTGCGCTGGAGCACGAGGTTCACCGCATAGAAGACCGAGGAGACGAGGACGGCCGCCGTTCCCTGCACCGCCTGCTCGGAATATTCCCCGCCGCCCAGCTTTCCGGCCAGAATGACGACGACCCCGACGACCCCCAGCAGGGAGGCAAGGATGGCCTGCGGTCGGATCTTTTCGCCCAGAATCAGTGCCGCGAAATAGAGCGCGATGATCGGCGAGAGGAAAGACAGGGCCATTCCTTCGGCCATAGGAATTCGTGCAAGGCCATAGAAAAAGAGCGCAGCCATCGCCGAAGTGATCGCTGCGCGCAGGGCATGGACCGACAGAACCGCGCGCGAAGGGGTAGGCCTGCCCGCCGCCAGCCACAGCGGAACGGTCATCAGCGTGCCGAACAGGTTGCGCAGCAGCAGCGCGGTGTAGACCCCCACCGCCAGCGAGGCGCCCTTGATCGTTGCGTCCATCGTGCTGAACGTGGCGATACCGGCTGCCACCGCGAGCACGGGCCCAAATCGTGCAAGCAGCGTTTGCGAGCGGTGGGCGGGTGAGGAAGGCGCGGGCGCGTGCATGGCAGTTCGCCTGTCGCCCCCTGCAAGCGCGCGCGCAAGCAATTCATCGCAGGGTCAGGCGAAATCCTTGAATTGGGCACTATATGGGGGCAAAGCGGTTTTATCCGGCAGCGGCGCTTTTCGCAGCTGCGGTTCCCCATGCATGACGACGTGGGCTCTATGACAGACAGGTTCAGGACAAGATGGCGAGTTTGAAGCGGTTCGGTTGCAGCGTGCTGGCGGTTGTCGCGGCAACGGGCCTTGTGGCGCAGCCTGTGGTGGCCCAGAAAACGGACAGCACTACGGCCCCGAAGGCCAAGAAGCTTTCGACGCCGACCTCGATCCTGCCCGCCGCGCAGGCGACGCCGCAGCCCGCCGCGACATCGCAGCCCAAGACGACGAAGGGTACGCCCTCTTCGGCGCCGACGACTGCGCCGACCTCCGTGCCGACGACGGGGCCGACCTCTGCCCCCAGCGGCGTGCCGCCGGTGGTGCCGGTTACCATCCCCGCGCCCGGCCAACCCGGCCAGCACGATGCGTTGCTGGCGGAGCCGGTGATGTCGTGGTCGCTGGCGGATGCCAAGGCGCTGCTGCAGACCATCGGCTATATCGGCAAGGAAGGTCTGGTTCCGGCCGACTACCAGCCTGCCGCGCTCAAGGCGGCCATTGCAAAAGGCGAAGGCGACGAGCTGGATCAGCTGGCCAGTCGCGTGTTCGGCTGGCTGATCGAGGATCTTCGCGACGGCCGCACGCCGATGACGGCGCGCGTGCAGTGGTTCGCCGTCGATCCCGATCAGGACGTGATGCCCACCGCGCAGATCATGGCGCAGGCGCTGTCGAACCATGACGTTGCCAGCGTGGTTGACCAGCTGGCGCCGACCAATCCGGACTATGCCGCGCTGAAGGCCGCGTACAATGCCACGCCGGTGACGGACAAGGCCAAGCGCGCGCTGATTCAGGCGAATATGGACCGCTGGCGCTGGCTCGCCCGCGATCTGGGCGACGTCTACCTGATGACCAACGTGCCGGAATTCCAGCTTCGCCTCGTAGTGAAGAACAAGATCATCCGCACGTACAAGACCGTGGTCGGCAAGCCGGGCCGCACCGCGACGCCGCAGCTGGCCGAAACGGTGACGGCGGTGGTGTTCAATCCCACCTGGACAGTGCCGCAGTCGATCGTGAAGGGTGAAGGCCTTGGCGCGAAAGTGCTGAACAATCCCGGCTGGGCGAAGTCGGCCGGCTACAAGGCGACCAAGAGCGCGGACGGCGTGATCACCGTCGTCCAGCAGCCGGGCCCGGGCAACTCGCTGGGCCTGATGAAGATCGACATGCCCAACCCGCACGCCATCTATCTGCACGACACCCCTTCGAAGCAGTATTTCAACGCCGACGTGCGCGCGTTCAGCCACGGCTGCATCCGCACCGAGCGCGCGGTGGAACTGGGCATGACGATGGCGATCCTGGGCGCGCAGAAGACTGCGACCGAAGCGGCCGACATCTCGCGCTCCGGCCAGTATACCAAGGTGGAAATGACGCGCACCTTCCCGGTCTACGTCTCCTACTTCACCTTCGCGCGCGCGATCGATGGCCAGCTGACGGCGTTCAACGACCTCTACGGCCGCGACAAGCCGGTTCTCGACAGCTTCAACGCCCCGCGTCAGCTGAAGACCACCCAGCGCGCGAGCGAGGAAGAAGTCATCAAGCTGGATAACCCGCTTTAAGGTTTGAAAATCCGCTGCCAGCGGATTTTGGCGGCACCAGCCCTCTCCCCCACCCGACCACCCGACGACAGTACCCTATGGGTGGTCGGGTGGGGGAGAGGGCTGGTGCCGCAAGCCATTCGCGGATGCGAATGGCGCACCAAGCCAAGACTCAACGCGCAGGCGATTGCCGGAACGCCAGCCTTGCCTCGGGCAGCGCGGGTGGCCACCTAGGCGGACGATGTTTGCCGAGGAAACCCGACCATGAGCGAGAACACCGACCGCATCGGCGAGGCGACCGCGCGGATCGTCGAACTCGAAGCCGAACTCGAAGCCTCCGGCACCACCACCCGCGCCGAGGCTGAATTGGCCCGTGCCAAGGCGCTGCTGCACGAATGGGTGGATAGCGTGGTTGCCGTGGTCGCCACCCCCGGCGTCGGCCGCGCCGTGCTGATCCACGACAACGGCACCGAATCGCGCATCGCCTCGCCCGATCTGCCGTTCCGGCTGGCCGTTCCGGTTTCCTTCGAGCCGCGGGACAGTTAAGCCGTCGTATACCCAGCGGTGGGCCAGCGGTGGGAGTACGACGATGGTCTGGGATTTGCGGCGTGCCCTGCTCCGCAAGGAAGAGTTCGAATCGGGGCGCCTCACCGATTTCGAGTTTCGCGAAACCGTTCGCACGCTCAAGCTGATGGCGCAGGCGTTTGGCGCCGATGAGGCGGCAGTGCTGGACGCCCTGATCGACCACGGTTTCGATGCCGCGCTACACGGCTTTCCCGAAATGCTGGGCGAGGAGACGCGCGATGCCGTCTGCCTGCGCCTGCGCAACGACGCGCGCCAGATGCTGATCCGCGAGCGGGGCGATCCCACGCCCTATCGACTGGGCTAGAGCGGTTTCCGATCCGATTGCATCGGTTCGACCGCTCTAGGTTTTTGTTTTATCGCATTTTCCGAGTCATCAGGTGATCCCACCTGATTAGAAAATGCTCTAAGGCGGTCAGACCCGCCGCAACAATTTCACCAGCATCTGGTCGAGGCTCGACAGGAACCGCGAGCGGTCTGCCTTGCTGAACGGCGGCGGTCCGCCGATCACGTCGCCACCGGCGCGCAAGTCCGCCATGATCGCGCGGGTGGCGATGGCACCGCCGATCGAGGACATGGTGAAGGGCTTGCCGTTCGGCGCCAGAACTTCAGCGCCCAGTTTCAGGCAGCGGTCGGCCAGCAGGATGTCGGCGGTGATGACCACAGTGCCCGGTGCGGTCTCTTCAACGATCCAGTCGTCGGCAGCATCGAAGGAATCGCTCACCACCTTGCGGGAGATGAGAGGCGACTGCGGCACCCGGATCGGGCTGTTGCTGACGACGACCACCGGCACCTTGTAGCGCTCGGCAACGCGGTAGGTTTCGTCCTTCACGGGGCAGGCGTCGGCGTCGATCAATATGCGGATCATGGCAGCGTCATAGCCCATGCCACGCAAATGGCGAACATGGTTGCCGAATTTGCGGTCCCGGCGCATCATGCCGCCGAACCGGAGAGCCGCCATGCCGCAGCAGCCGACGATTACCGCCTTTGCCCGCTCGCCGGATCGCGGTCGAGGGCTCGCGCGTGATATGGCGGTACGCTGGGCGCTGGAGGAAGTGGGGCAGCCCTACACCGTGCGCCTCGTCTCGTTCGAAGAGATGAAGCAGTCGGCGCATCGTTCGCGCCATCCCTTTGGGCAGATCCCGACTTATGAGCAGGGCGACCTCGCGCTGTTCGAATCCGGCGCGATCGTGCTGCACATCGCGCAGACCCATGCCGGGCTGCTGCCGCAGGATGGCGATGCGCGGGCGCGGGCGGTCATGTGGATGTTCGCCGCGCTCAGTTCGGTGGAGCCGGTGATCATGCAGCGCTCCGAAGTGCTGCTGTTCGAGCGGGAGCGGCCCTGGTACGAAACGCGCCTGCAATCGATAGAGGAGCGCATCGGCGCGCGGCTGGCGGAACTGTCGGCCCGTCTCGGCACGGCGGAATGGCTCGATGGAGCATTCAGCGCCGGCGATTTGATGATGGTGCAAGTCTTGCGCCGGCTTGGTGGATCGGATGTGCTGGCCGCCAACGAGACCGTGCTGGGCTATGTTGCGCGGGGTGAGGCGCGGCCGGCGTTCCAGCGCGCTTTCGCGGCCCAGCACGCCGTTTTCGTGGAAGCCGCGGCGGGTGACACCTGAAGGTTCAGCGAAGAAACGCCACGAACCGGCCGGTCAGGCGGCCGACGGTCGCGCCATGGCGGGTCAATTCGGACTGCACCTCGATCCGGGCGCGTTTCATCCGCTGCAGCGTCTTCACGAAGCCCGGCCATGTGGCGGGGTCTTGCAGAAATCCCCGTGCTTCGAAAGCGCCGTCGATCGGCAGATCGTAGTCCATCCGGTTGGACTGGATCACGACTTCGGCGCTGAGCCCTTCCGCCAAGAGCCGGGTATGGACCACCGACCAGGCGGCAAGGATGCCCAGCGTCGATGCGCTGCCGCCGAACACGGTGTGCTTGTGATTGATGTTGGGTTCCAGCGGCGCCGAAAGCACCACGGCACCCGGCTCGGCCGATACGACCGCCACCTGCATCGCCGCCGACAGGGGAATCTTCCGGTGCAAATAGGCTTGAAGATCGCGTTCCCTGCTCATCGGGCATCCTCTGCGAAGGTTCAGTGCTGGCGGATCACCGCCAGGAATTCCTCGCCGTAGGCCTCCAGCTTGCGCGCGCCGATGCCGCCGATTGCACCCATTTCGGTGAGCGTTGTCGGACGGGCGTTGGCCATTTCGCGCAAGGTGGCATCGTGGAAGATGACGTAGGGCGGCACCCCGGCCTGCTGGGCCAGATCGCGGCGCAGCGCGCGCAGCGCTTCGAACAGCGGATGGCCGACCGGGTTGGCGCCGCTATCGCTACTGCCGCCTCGCCGTTTGCGCTCGCGTTTGGGCGGCACGACGATGGCGACGGCGGCCTCACCCTTCAGGATGGCGCGGGCATCGCCGCCCAGCGACAACCCGCCGTGTTCGGTGGGCAACAGGCTGCCGCGAGCCTGAAGCGCGCGGGCGAGCGATTTCAGCAGCGGCTTCTCGTCCTCGGTCAGGATACCGAAGACCGAAAGCTGGTCATGCCCACGTTGCAGCACGCGGTCGTCGCTGATTCCGCAGAGCACCTTTTCGAGATGGCCGAGGCCGTAGCTCTGCCCGGTGCGGTAGACGGCCGAGAGCAGCTTGCGCGCCAGTTCGGTGACATCGACCACGCCGGCGGGATCGAGGCAGTTGTCGCAATTGCCGCAAGTCTGCGCAGGCGTTTCGCCGAAGTGGCGCAGCAGCACGGCGCGGCGGCATTCGGCGGTTTCGACGAGTGCGGCCAGCGAATCGAGGCGCTGGCGTTCGCTCTGCTGGCGGCTGGGATCGACTTCGGAAAGGCGCTGGCGGGCGCGGGCGAAGTCGTCCGCACCCCAGAACATCACCGCCACCGAAGGGTCACCGTCGCGCCCCGCGCGGCCGGTTTCCTGATAATAGGCCTCGATCGACTTGGGGATGCCGGCATGGGCGACGAAGCGCACGTCGGGCTTGTCGATGCCCATGCCGAAGGCGACCGTGGCCACCATCACCATGTCTTCGGAGGCGACGAAGGCGGCCTGATTGCGCGCGCGCACTTCGGGGTCGAGCCCGGCGTGATAGGGCAGCACGCGGCGGCCGGTGGCGGAGGCGAGCGTTTCGGCCAGTTGCTCCACGCGGGCGCGGGTGGGGGCGTAGACGATGCCGGGGCCGGGGTTTTCGTCCATCACGGCTTTAAGCTGCCGCATCGCATTCTCGCGCGGGCGGATGGCATAGCGGATGTTCGGCCGGTCGAACCCGGCGACGATCAGGCCTTCGTCTGGAATGCCGAGCTGGGCGAGGATGTCCGAACGGGTGTGATGGTCTGCCGTTGCCGTCAGCGCGAGACGCGGGACGGTGGGGAAGGCATCGAGCAGCGGCTTCAGCAGCCGGTAATCGGGCCGGAAATCGTGGCCCCATTCGGAAACGCAGTGTGCCTCGTCGATGGCGAAAAGGGCGACGCGCGACTGTTCCAGCAGTTCGCGGAAGTAGGGCTGGCTGGCGCGTTCGGGGGCGATGTAGAGCAAGTCCAGCTCGCCCGCGCGGAAGCGGTCCATCGTCTGGCCGCGATCGGCATCGGCGCTGGTCAGCGTGGCGGCGCGGATGCCGTTGGCGGTGGCCGAGCGCAACTGGTCATGCATCAGCGCGATCAGCGGGGAGACGACCACGCAGGTCCCCTCCAGCATGACGGCGGGCAACTGGTACGTCAGCGACTTGCCGGCGCCGGTGGGCATCACGGCAAGGGTGGATCGCCCCTCCAGCACGCGGGTGACGACATCCTCCTGCACGCCGCGAAAGGCGGAGAACCCGAAGGTCGCATGGAGCGCTTCGAGAGCATCAGGCAGAAGATCGGCATCGGGCACGGCCGGGCTTATGGCAGAGGCAGGGGGGCGCTGAAAACCGCTTGGCCGATGATTTCCTCCGATTCCGCCCGTTCCGCTTGCGGTTTTGCCGGAGGGGTAGTCGAGTTCGAGTTACAAAACGGCAAGTTGAGCGAATGGGAGAGGCAGCAATGACGCAGCGCGTGGCGGTGGTGACGGGGGCGAGTTCGGGCATCGGACTGGAGACGGCGCGGGCGCTGGCGGCGCAGGGTTTCCGTGTGTTCGGCGTAGGCCGCGATGCCGGGCGCTGCGCGGCGGCGCAGGCGGAACTTGGCAGCGGCGTCGAGATGCTGCGCGGCGATCTTTCGCTGCTGGCCGAGGCGGACCGGCTGGCGGACGAGATTGCCGGCAAGGTCGGCCGGGTCGACGTGCTGGTGAACAATGCCGGCGGCATGGCGCGTGAGCAGGAAATGACGGCGGAAGGCTTCGAGGCGAATTACGTCGGCAATTTCCTGGCGCCTTTCGCGCTGACGGCGCGGCTCTTGCCGCTGTTGCGCAAGGCAGCGGCGGATGCGCCTGAAGGTAGCGTGCGGATCGTCAACACCGCCTCGGACGGCAGCGAGATGATCCCCGGCATCAATCTGGGCGATCTGCAGAACCTGAACAACTGGAGCCCCGGCGCGGCCTATTGCAGCGGCAAGCTGGCCAATGTGCTCCATGCCCGTGCCTTGGCCTCGCGCGTGGAGGACGACGGCATCGTCGCTCACTCGGTTCATCCGGGTACGGTGGGCAGCAACTTCTTTGCGCATACACCGGACAGTGTGCAGGCCGCCTATGGCGATGCGCCCAAGCTCTCGCCCGAGCAGGGCGCGGATACGGTGATCTGGCTCGCTTCGGCGGAGGAACCGGGCCGGTCGAGCGGCGGCTACTGGTACGAGCGGGCCGCGCGCAAACCCAATCCACTGGTGGACGATGCCGCCTTCGTGGAGGCGTTCTGGACAGCGGCGGAAAAGCTGGCCGGCCGATCCGGCATCTGAAAATGAAAAGGCCGGGATGATGATCCCGGCCTTATCTCTATCAGCTTTCGTTCGTGCCGAGCCGTGCAAGGCGCGGCTTGACGATGGGGACGGTGAGCATCGTGCTCATCACCGCCATCAGCAGCAGTGCGGTGAAGGTTTCTGCGGTGATGATCTTCTTGTCGAGCAGTACGTTGACGAAGATGATCATGATCAGCGCCTTGGTCTGGAGCATCCAGCCGATGATCGAGGCATCGCCTTTCTTCCAGCCGAGCAGCTTTCCGGCAAGGTGAACGCCCGCCAGCTTGCCGCCGACCGAGGCGACGAGGAACAGCAGCGCTGCTCCGAAGACCATGGCGCCGCCCATCCCCCAGTTGGTGCGCAGGCCGGTGCTGAGGAAGAACACCGGCATCACCGTCAGCAGCAGGAATTCGCGGAAACCGTCGAGCTTCTCACGCGTGAACCAGTGGGCATCGAGCACGACGCCGGCGAGGAACGCGCCCACCATGAAGTGCAGGCCCGACCAGTCGGCAGCGAAGCCGACCATGGCGAGCCAGATCAGCGAGGCGTACCAGCGGTCCTGCTCATTGATGCGCTTGAACAGCGCACGGACGATCAGCGAGGCTACCGCGAAACCGATGAGGAACAGGCCCTGCCGTCCCACGCGCTCCCAGTCGACCAGGATCAGCGCCAGCACGCCCCAGATGGCGATATCGTCAAGGCTGGCATAGCGCAGCAGGCGCTGGCCTAGTGGCGCGCGGAAGATGCCGAGCTTTTCCATCAGCAGCACCAGGATCGGCAGCGCGGTGACGGCGCAGGCCATACCTATGCCCAGCACGGCTTGCGGATAGCTGCCTTCCGGCCCAATCCACCCGGGCGTCTTGAGCAGCAGCGCGGCGGCAACCGCACCGAACAGCAGCGGCGTCAGCAGCGCGCAGGCGGCGGTCAGGCTGGTTTCGCCGCGATGCTTCCAGGCGTCCGACAGGTCCAGTTCCACGCCGGCGACGAAGACGAACATCATCACCGCCCACCAGGCCACGCCGTTGAGCGCGGTCATGACTTGCGGGTTGAAGACGAAAGTGTGGAAGTCCGGCGCGATGTGCCCCAGCACGCCCGGCCCCAGCAGGATGCCGCCGATGATCTGGACGACCACCAGCGGCGCCCAATGTTCGGTGCGGAGCAGGCGCCAGACCAGATAGGGCACGCCGAGAATCACGGTCAGCGCGATCAGATAGATTTCAGTCAGGCCCATTGTGCCCCTCATCCCCCTTGTACTTTGGGTTGTACTTTGGGCCAATGCATGACGTGGAGGCGATGCTTTCGCAATGGCGCCCAAGGGCGCGCGCTGCGGGACTTGTGGAAGTCTTTTCAATGCACTGCGCGGCGGCGGAGAAATTCCGTTCATCCCAGGTGCTTGGACCATGCGCACTTTTACACAGAAAGTGCTTAGCCCGGTGGACGGCATAGCTGCGGCTATCTGAGGCGCGACGGCGGATACAAACGATTTCAGTTCCGCCCTACCTAAGGGAGTGCCTGATATGGGACGTTACTTGCACGATGCGCCTGCCAGCCTGGAAGCCACGCTGGGCGCCAGCCTTAACGAATGCCGCGTGGCGATGCTGGGCGAACTGGAATTCGCGGATACCGCGCGCATCCTCAAGACGCTGGCGCGGGAGATCGGGCATGACGAAGGCGCCGTGATCGAGCGGCTGGCCCGGCATGGTTTGGAAGCGGCGCTGGGCGAACTATCGGTGACGCAGGATTCCGGCGTGAGCGAGGCCTATCGGCGACACCGCGCCTATTGGCTGGGCGGCCGGTCAGCGCGCGACAAGGCGCACTGACCGGGATTTCCCATCAATCGAGGTTGGGGCGCAGCCAGCGTTCGGCAGTCGGCAGGTCCACGCCGCGACGGCCGGCATAGTCTTCCAGCTGGTCGCGGCCGATGCGGGCGACGCCGAAGTACGACGATTCCGGGTGGGCGAAGTAGAAGCCCGAAACCGCCGCCGTCGGCAGCATGGCCTGGCTTTCCGTCAGTACGATGCCGGCATTGTCCGATGCCTTGAGCAGATCGAACAGAATCGGCTTGAGCGAATGGTCCGGGCAGGCCGGGTATCCGGGGGCGGGGCGGATGCCGCGATATTCCTCGCGGATCAGCGCCTCGTTGGTGAACTGCTCGTCGGGCGCATAGCCCCACAGCTTGGTGCGCACGTGCTGGTGCAGACGTTCGGCAAAGGCTTCGGCGAAGCGGTCTGCCAAGGCCTTCAGCAGAATGTCCGAATAGTCGTCGTGCCCGGCCTGGAAGCGTTCAAGATGCGGCTCGATGCCGTGGATGCCCACCGCGAAGCCGCCCAGCCAGTCGTCCTGCGTGTCGATGAAGTCGGCAAGGCAGTAGTTGGCGCGGTCACGCGACTTCTTCACTTGCTGGCGCAACATCGGAAGGCGGGTGCCGTCCTCAAGAAGCACATCGTCACCGTCGCGGTGGGCGGGCCAGAAGGCGCAGACGCCCTTGGCGGTCAGCCATTTCTCGTCGATGATCTTCGCCAGCATGGCCTGCGCATCGGCGAAAAGGTTGCGGGCGCTTTCGCCCACAACTTCGTCGTTCAGGATTGCGGGATAGTTGCCTGCCAGTTCCCAGGCGCGGAAGAACGGCGTCCAGTCGAAGGTCGCGGCGAGATCGGCGAGATCCCATTCCTCGAACACGTGCAGCCCCGGCTGCACCGGCGCGGCGGGCTTCTGCGCGAAGTCCGGCTTGAAGCCGTTCTCACGCGCATCGGCGATGGGCAGCAGGTCGCTCTGGCCCTTGCCCTCGCGGGCAATGCGCACCTTCTCGTACTCGTCGGCGACCGAGGCCACGAACGGAACCGCCTGCGTGTCCGACAGCAGCTGCGAGGCGACGCCGACCGCGCGGCTGGCGTCGAGCACGTGGACCACGGGGCCCTTGTAAGCCGGATCGATGCGCAGCGCGGTGTGGACCTTGGAGGTCGTGGCGCCGCCGATCAGCAGCGGGATGTTCATCTCCGCACGCTGCATTTCCTCGGCCACGGTCACCATCTCGTCCAGCGAGGGAGTGATCAGGCCGGAAAGGCCGATGATGTCGGCATCGTTCTCGTTCGCGGATTCAAGGATCTTGCTCCACGGCACCATGACGCCAAGGTCGATCACTTCGTAGCCGTTGCACTGCAGCACGACGCCGACGATGTTCTTGCCGATGTCATGCACGTCACCCTTGACGGTGGCCATGATGATGCGGCCCTTGGCCTTGGTGCCGGCGTCCTTTTCCGCTTCGATGAAGGGGATCAGGTGGGCGACCGCCTTCTTCATCACGCGGGCGGACTTCACGACTTGCGGCAGGAACATCTTGCCCGAACCGAACAGGTCACCCACGACGTTCATGCCGCCCATCAGCGGGCCTTCGATCACCTCGATCGGGCGGCCACCGCGCGCGGCAATCGCGGCGCGGGCTTCCTCGGTATCCTCGACCACATAGGCGTCGATGCCGCGCACCAGCGCGTGCTCGATGCGCTTGACCACATCCCAGCCGCGCCATTCCTCGGCGGCCTTTTCGGCGACGGTGTCCTTGCCCTTGTAGCTTTCGGCCAGGTCGATCAGGCGCTCGGTCGAAGTCTTGCCGTCCTCACCCACGCCGGGGCGGCGCATCATGATGACGTCTTCGCAAGCCTCGCGCAGCGCGGGATCGATCTGGTCGTAGACGTCGAGCTGACCGGCGTTGACGATCGACATGTCGAGACCGGCGGGGATTGCGTGGTAAAGGAACACCGAGTGCATCGCCCGGCGCACCGTCTCGTTGCCGCGGAACGAGAACGAGAGGTTGGAGAGGCCGCCGGAGAAGTGCACGTGCGGGCAGGCGGCCTTGATCTCGGCCACCGCCTCGATGAAGTCCAGGCCGTAGCGGTCATGTTCCTCGATGCCGGTGGCGACGGCGAAGACGTTCGCGTCGAAGATGATATCCTCGGGCGGGAAGCCGATGCCGGTCAGCAGGTCATAGGCGCGCTTGCAGATCTCGACCTTGCGCTCCTTGGTGTCCGCCTGGCCGGTTTCGTCGAAAGCCATGACAACCACGGCGGCGCCGTAGTTCATGCACTTGCGCGCCTGCTCCAGGAACGGCTCCACGCCTTCCTTCATCGAGATCGAATTGACGATCGGCTTGCCGGACACGCACTTGAGGCCGGCCTCGATCACGTCCCACTTGGAGCTGTCGACCATCACCGGCACGCGGGCGATGTCGGGCTCGGCCGCGATCAGGTTGAGGTAGGTGGTCATGGCCTCGACCGCGTCCAGCAGGCCTTCGTCCATGTTGACGTCGATCACTTGCGCGCCGTTTTCCACCTGCTGGCGGGCCACTTCGATCGCGGCGGGATAGTCGCCGGCCATGATCAGCTTCTTGAACTTGGCCGAGCCGGTGACGTTGGTGCGCTCGCCGATATTGACGAAACGGGCGCCGGAAGCAGTCGAGGTCATGGGTCTGGTTCTCTGATTATTGGGCCAGATTTACTGGGCAGCGGGCACGAGCGAGCGCGCCAGCACGAGGTCGTCATAAGTCTTGCCGCCGACGTCGAACTGGCGGGTGCCGATCTGTTCGAAGCCATGCTTGGCGTAGAAGGCGAGGGCGCGCAGATTGTCGTCCTTGACGCCCAGCAGCAGGCGCGACTGCCCTTCCGCAGCTTCCACCACGGTGCGCATCATGGTGCCCGCCATCAGCGAGCCCTGAAAGCGCGAGAGGATGTAGATGCGCTTCAGCTCGATATCGCCATCTTCGGCCTGTTCGAGTTCGGGCGCGCAGATCATCGCATAGCCCACCGGCGCATCGCCTGGCTTCACTTCGGCCAGCCATGCCTTCGCGCCCTTGGCGAAATAGGCGCGGTAGGTTTCGGCCGAATGCGCGGTGCGGCAATGTTCGATGATGCCGCCGCCGTCGACCGAACCGGCAAAGGCTTCGAGGAAAGTCGCCGCACCGATCAGCGCCAGCGCCTCGGCATCGTCGGGGCCGGCCTGACGGATGCGCCAGAGGGGAATGTCGTTCATGATCCGTGTCAGTCCGCCGGAACCGCGAAGGGTTCCAGACCGGCAAGCTTGGTCTCGGGCTTGAGGTCCGGAACATGGCGCGGAGCCATGCCGGTGACCTTCTGCGCGATGGCGCCGATATGCGCGGGGGTGGAGCCGCAGCAGCCGCCCAGCACGTTGACCTGACCCGCCACGGCCCATTCGCCGACGAAGCCCGCAGTTGTCTCGGGCATCTCGTCATAGGCGCCCAGTTCGTTGGGCAGGCCGGCGTTGGGGTAGATCATGATCAGGGTGTCGGCGATTTCCGACAGCGTCTTTACATGCGGGCGCAGCTGGGTGGCGCCGAACGAGCAGTTGAGGCCGATCGTCACCGGCTTGGCATGGCGCACCGCGTACCAGAACGCTTCGACCGTGTGGCCGGAGAGGTTGCGGCCCGAAAGGTCGGTCAGCGTCATCGACAGCATGATCGGCACTTCGCGGCCGAGATCTGCCTCAAGCTGGCGCACGGCCATGATGCCGGCCTTGGCGTTCAGGGTGTCGAACACCGTTTCGATCAGGATGAAGTCCGCGCCGCCTTCGACGAGCGCGGCCGCCTGTTCCTTGTAGACATCGACCAGCGTGTCCCAGTCGATCTCGCGGTAGCCGGGATCGTTGACGTCGGGGCTGAGCGAAAGCGTCTTGTTGGTCGGCCCGATGGCACCGGCGACGAAGCGCGGGCGCCCATCTTTCGCCTCGAACTCGTCGGCCAGCCGGCGGGCCAGCTTGGCCGATTCGACGTTGATCTCGCGCACCAGATGCTCGGCGCCGTAATCGGCCTGGCTGATGCGGTTGGCCGAGAAGGTGTTGGTTTCGGCAATATCGGCACCGGCCTCGAAATAGGCGCGATGGATCGATTCCGGCACCTCGGGCTTGGTCAGCGCGAGGATGTCGTTATTGCCCTTCTGATCGTGGCTGAGGCCGAGATCGCCGGCATAGTCAGCTTCGGAGAGCTTCCAGTTCTGGATCTCGGTACCGAAGGCGCCATCGGTGATGAGGATGCGCTTGGCCGCCTCTGTCAGAAATTTCTCACGCGCGCTCATCATGCGCTCTCCTTCGGCCGCAACCCCAGGAGCTGGCAGATCGCATAGGCCTGCTCCGCGCGGTTGAGAGTGTAGAAATGAAAATCGCGGACGCCGCCCTCGTACAGCTTGCGGCACAAGTCGGCGGCGGCAACCGCGGCGACCAGTGCGCGCGGACCGGGGCGCTCGTCAAGGCCTTCGAACATGGCTTCCAGCCAGACCGGAATCTCGGTGTTGCCGGACATGCGGCGGATCGCGGCGAAGCTGGTCACCGGCATGATACCGGGCAGGATAGGTGCGGTGATGCCGGCGGCCTGCGCCTTGTCGAGAAAGCGGAAATAGGCATCGGCCGAAAAGAAGAATTGCGTGATCGCGCGGTTGGCGCCGGCCTCGATCTTGCGTTTCAGGTTGTCCAGATCGTGCTGAGCGCTGACCGCTTCGGGATGGACTTCGGGATAGGCGGCCACCGAAATGTCGAAATCGTGGCGCGCTTTCAGGCCGGCCACCAATTCGGCGGCGCTGGCATAGCCTTCCGGATGCGGGGTGAAGACGCCGCCCTGGCTCGGCGGCGGATCGCCGCGCAGGGCGACGATGTGGCGCACGCCGGCTTCCCAGTACTGGTCGACGATCTCGTCGATCTCACCCTTGCTGGCGCCCACGCAGGTCAGATGCGCGGCGGGGACGAGATTCGTCTCGCGCACGAGACGGGCAACGGTCGAATGCGTTCGTTCACGCGTGGAGCCGCCGGCGCCGTACGTCACCGAGACGAACGAAGGGGCGAGCGGTTCCAACTGGGTGATCGCGTCCCACAGCTGTTCTTCCATCTTCTCCGTCTTGGGCGGGAAGAATTCGAAGGAGACGGAAATGTCGCCCGGCAGGCACCCGAATGCGGGGCCCTGTTCCGGTCGTTGAGCAGACGTCATGAGGTCGCGGTCTTTCTGTCGTTGGATTCGGTGTCGTTTGCGGGCGGATGAGCGTCGATCCGGCGCGCTGTCCAAATTTTAACCGTCAGCGGATCGCCCGGCAGCGTGACCGGAGCATCGGGCGCGAAGCCTGCATCTTCCAGCAGTGACGCCATCTGTTCGTCGGCGAAACCGAGGCGCGCGTGGGCGTGGCGCTCACGCAAGTCCTCACGCTCGTGCGCGGCAAGATCGACCACGGCGATTCGCCCGTCCTTGCGGGTGACGCGCGCGGCTTCGGCCAGAACCGTGGCGGGTTCCTGTGCATAGTGCAGCACCTGATGGAACATCACGGTGTCGAACGCGCCTTCCGCGAAAGGCAGCGCGGTGAAGTCGCCCTGGACCAGAGAGAGCCGTTCCGGTGGCAAAGATTGCAAGCGTGCGCGCGCGATCCGCAACATTTCCGGGCTCTTGTCCAGCGCGGTGACGTGGCTGGACTTGCCTGCCAGCAGTTCGGCGATGCGGCCGGTACCCGTGCCGACATCCAGCAGTGCACCCAGCTTGTTGCGGCCCAGCGCGGCCTGAAGCGCGGTTTCCACCGGGCCGTCGGCGCCGATCAGCTGGCGCAGCGTGTCCCACTCTTCGGCGTGGCGGGCGAAGTAGGCCTGTGCATTCGCCTCGCGCGCGTCGCGGATGGCGGCCAGCTGGCGGCGATCTTCCGCGCAGCGGGCGGCGAAGGCGGGATCGTCCCGCTCGGCCACGGCCAGCAGGCGGGCGGCGGCGGCGCCCATCGGCGGTTCGCCGGTTTCCTTTACGGCGCTGCGCAGGAACACCCAGCTGCCTTCCTTGCGGCGCGCCGCAAGCCCCGCTTCGCACAGGATTCGGATATGGCGGGATACGCGTGGCTGGCTCTGCCCCAGCACTTGCGCCAATTCACCGACAGCCAGTTCCATATGCGCCAGCAGGCGCATCATGCGCAGGCGCGTCGGCTCCGAAAGGGCCCTCAGAAGCGGGTCGATTTGCATGGAGGATCATATAAAGATATCTTTATATGTGTGCAAGCCTGAGGAATTCCGCCGCTTTTGGACCCCTTACTTCCTATTTGCGTTGCACAATCGTCTCGTCTAAAGAATGCCCCGCAGGCTTGCCTGCAAGCGTTGGCCTGTGCGCCAAACAATGCAAGGGGATTCGCATGAAGAAGATTGCTTTTGCCGCGTTCGCGTCGGCTGCCGCTCTGTCGCTCGCTGCTTGCGGTGGCACCAAGCCCGCCGCTGATGCGACTTCGGAATCGGTTGAAACCGTTCCTGAAGAAACCATGGCCGCTACCACCGACGGTGCGACCGACGCTGCTACCGCGGCTGCCGAGTAATCCGGCCGGGGGCTCGGCAATCGCCATTTCTGGCGAGGCGCCGGCCCCCAGTTGCTTTCCGCCCGAGGTTGCAAGCAACCGAAGGATAAATGGAAAGTCCGTTGTAAGACGGAAAAAGCCCTCCCCGATGGGAGGGTTTTTTATTGCCTGCAATACAGGCATCCCCTGTTGCCGAAGCGCCGGCGCAGGCGCATCAAGCCCTTGATGCCGGATACGCTCAAGATCACGCTGGCGCAGCTCAACCAGTCCGTCGGCGATCTCGACGGTAACGCCGAAGGCGTTCTGGCGGCCCGTGCGAAAGCTCGGGACGCGGACCTCGTGGTCTTCCCCGAGCTGCATCTGGTGGGTTATCCACCGGAAGATTTGATCCTCAAACCCGCGCTGATCGAACGCGCGGCGGCCCGCCTGCAGACGCTGGCCGAAGCCACTGCGGCGGACGGCCCGGCGATGCTGGTCGGCTCCGCGTTCGTGCTCGATGGTGCACTGCACAACGGTGTGGCCCTGCTCGATCAGGGGCGAGTCATGGCGGTGCGGCTGAAGCACGAACTGCCCAATTACGGCACTTTCGACGAGATGCGGTTGTTCCAGCCCGGCCCGCTGCCGGAGCCGGTGATTCTGCGCGGCACCCTGATCGGCGTGCCGATCTGCGAGGATATCTGGCGCCCGGAGGTCTGCCGCCATCTGGCCGACTTCGGCGCCGAGATGTTCATCTGCATCAACGGCAGCCCCTATGAGATCAACAAGGACGCGCTGCGCATCGAAGGCGTGGCCAAGCGCCGCGCGGTCGATACCGGATTGCCGCTGGCCTACCTCAACCGCGTCGGCGGGCAGGACGAACTGGTGTTCGACGGTGCCAGCTTCGTAGTGAACGGCGATGGCGCGCTGGCGGTGCAGCTTGCGGACTGGGAGGAGCAGGTCGTCGAGACGCGCTGGACCCGTACTGCGCAGGGCTGGCGCTGCGATCGCGGCAAGCTGGAGACCTTGGCGACGCACCCGGAGGATATCTATTGCGCCATGGTGCTGGCGCTGCGCGACTATGTGAACCGCAATGGCTTTCCCGGCGTCGTGCTGGGCCTGTCTGGCGGAATCGATTCGGCGACATGCGCGGCGATCGCTGTCGATGCGCTAGGGCCGAAAAGGGTTTGGGGGGTAATGATGCCCTCCCGCTTCACCAGCCGGCAGAGCCTGGACGATGCTGCCGACTGCGCCGATGCGCTGGGCATCCGCTACTCGGTCCTGCCGATCGGTGAGGCGATCGCTGGCTTCGATTCGATGCTGGGCGAGAGTTTCGAGGGCACCAACCGCGACATTGCCGAGGAAAATCTCCAGTCCCGCATTCGCGGCACCGCGTTGATGGCGCTGTCCAACAAGTTCGGGCCGATGCTGATGACCACCGGCAACAAGAGCGAGATGAGCGTCGGCTATGCGACGATCTATGGCGACATGGCGGGGGGCTACAATCCGCTGAAAGATGCCTACAAGTCGACCGTCTTCGCGATTGCCGGCTGGCGCAATCGCCATGTTCCGCGAATCGGGCTGGGGCCGGAGGGTGTCGTGATTCCCGATTCGACCCTCTCACGCGAACCCAGCGCGGAATTGCGCGCCGACCAGCGCGATTCGGACAGCCTGCCGCCCTACGATGTGCTGGATCCCATCCTGCTGGGGCTTGTCGAAAACGACAAGAGCGTGGCGCAGCTGGTCCACGAGGGGTTCGATCGCGCCACTGTCCGGCACGTGGAGCGGCTGCTGCATCTTGCCGAATACAAGCGGCGGCAAGCGTCTCCCGGGGTCAAGCTGACGGCGCGCAACTTCGGGCGCGATCGCCGTTATCCGATCTCCCACGCCTTTCGCAGCGGATAACGAATGGGGCGGCGCATTTGCTGCGCCGCCCCGTCATTCTCAGCGCGCGCCTTCTGCGTAGAAGCGCTGCATGTCGAGCCGCATCTGGTGGAGCGCCTCGGGGTTCAGATAGACCATGTGGCCTGCCGGATAATAGTGGAACTGCAGGTTCTGCTGCAGCGACGCCGGCAGCATCATGTGCTTCAGGTCCCGCTCGGTGGAGAAGAACGGCGTCGCCATGTCGTAGTAGCCGTTGAGCGACAGCACCCGCAGGTGCGGATTGGTGCGCATCGCGCTCGACAGGTCCACCGTCACGTCGGCGACGTTCTGGTGGCGGCCATAGCCCGAAGCGGGGCTTTCGTGCGACCAGTCCCACTTGAACGTGCCGCCCTCGCTGGCGCTCAGGCGATAGTCGAGGTCGGTCTTGTAGCCCAGCTTGTTCCCCAGCATGTCGAGGAAGCTGCCGATGTAGAGGCCGCTGATCGCCGTGTCGGATGCATCGAACTCCGGCCCTTCGCCGGCCGAATCGGCATCGACGCCGAGGTAGCGGCCGTCGAAGCGGCCCACCGTCTCCCGCTCGCCGCGCAGCAGTTCCTTGCGGAAGCGATTGAGGTCGATCCGCAGGTTGGCCTGCTTGATGTAATCCACCGAGATGCCGGTGAAGCGGCTGAGCTGCTGAGCCACCGCATCAAGCTCGGCCGGCGGAATGTCCTGCCCCTTGGCCAGCGCGCTGGCATAGGCGCCGTTGGCGAACTGGCGGGCCTGCGCGACGAATTCCTCCACCGTGGCAGGGCGGTCGGCAACGCGGTTGTGATACCAGGCGACGGCGGCATAAGTCGGCAGGTAGCCGACATAGACATTGTCGAAGCCCGACTGGCGCACGCCGTAGTTCATGATCGAGGACAGCAGGACCACGCCGTTCAGCGCCATGCCGCGATCCTCCAGCTGATAGGCCAGCGCGCCGGAGCGGGTGGTGCCATAGCTTTCGCCGAAGATGTACTTGGGATCGCCCCAGCGGCCGTTCTTCGAAACGTAGCGGAAAATCGCCTTGGCAAAGGCATCGACGTCCTGATCGACGCCGTAGAAATCGGCCGGCTTGGCATCGCCCAGCGGGCGCGAGTAACCGGCGCCGACCGCATCGATGAACACCATGTCGGTGCTGCCGATCAGGCTGTCCGGATTGGGGCCGACATCGTACGGCGCGGGGGCGACGGCGGTGGGATCAGTGGTGCGTACGCGCTCCGGTCCGAAGCTGCCCATGCGCAGCCACAGGCTCGCCGATCCCGGGCCGCCATTGTAGAAGAAGGTCAGCGGGCGGTGCTTACCCGGCGCGGTATAGGCGGTGTAGAACAGGCTGGCGGTCGGCTTGCCCTGCGCATCGCGGATGGTCAGCGTGCCGGCAGTGGCGGTGTAGGAAATCGACTTGCCATCGACCGTGACCGAACCGCTGGAGGTCTTGGCCGCTTCCTCGACCGGGGCGCTGGCCCAGCCGTTGGCGACGGCTTCGGCAGCCTTCGCGGCGTGCTGCTTTTCGGCGCTGGGCTCATCGGTCTTCTCGGCAGCGATCACGGGCTGTGAAAGCGCCAGTGAGAGGAGGGAGGCGAAAGCCAGCTTTGCGGGGAGCCGCATGGACATTCCTTTGTTTTCAGTGAGTGCGAACCGGGGCGCATTGGTAATGCATCAGGGCTGTCGGGCAAGGGGATATGTTATACATTTCTGGCAGCGATTTTCGTCGCTCGTTGCCTGGAAATTGACCTCTCGCCACGCGCGCCGTAATCGCGCGGGCATGACCGTCACGCGCTTCGCTCCTTCGCCCACCGGGCACCTTCACGTCGGCAATATCCGCACGGCGCTGCACAACTGGCTGCTGGCCAAGCAGGCGGGCGGCAAGTTCCTGCTGCGGATCGACGATACCGATGCCGCGCGCTCGAAAGAGGAATATGTCGATGGTATCCGCGCCGATCTGTCCTGGCTCGGCATCGAGTGGGCGGGCGAGGAGCGCCAGTCGGCCCGCTTTGCACTCTATGAGCGCGAGTTCGAGCGACTGAAGGCCGCCGGCCGTGTCTATCCCTGCTGGGAAACGCCGCAGGAACTGGAACTGAAGCGCAAGGTGCTGCTGGGGCGCGGGCTGCCGCCGATCTACGATCGCGGCGCGCTGAAGCTGACCGAGGAAGAAAAGGCCGCAAAGATCGCCGCCGGCGAGCTGCCGCACTGGCGCTTCCTGCTTGACCATGATGAGCCGATCACCTGGGAAGACGGCATTCGCGGCGCCCAGAAGTTTGATCCGGCGCAGATCAGCGATCCCGTGATCCGCCGCGCCGACGGTTCGTGGCTCTATATGCTGCCCTCGGCGATCGACGATGTGGACATGGGCGTCACGCAGATTCTGCGCGGCGAGGACCATGTTTCCAACACCGCCGCACAAGTCCAGATGTTCACCGCGCTGGGCGCGTCGGTTCCGGCTTTCGCGCATGAGGCGCTGCTGGTCGGCACCGAGGGCAAGCTGTCCAAGCGCCTCGGCTCCCTGGGCGTCGCGCATTTCCGCGAGGTGGGTATCGAGCCGCAGGCGGTCGTCGCGCTGCTTGGCCGATTGGGGACGAGCGATCCGGTCGATCCTGCACTGGACGCTGCGGCGCTGGCGACAGCCTTCGATCTTTCGCATTTCGGCCGCGCGCCCGCCCGTTTCGACGAGGCGGAACTGGAGCGTGTCAACGCTGCCGTGGTTCATGCCCTGCCGTTCGATGCCGTGTCCGCGCGCCTGCCGGCGGGCATGGATGCGGCGGGCTGGGAAGCCGTGCGCCCCAATCTCGCCCATGTTCACGAAGCGGCGGACTGGTGGAGCGTCGTCACCGGGCCGGTCGCGGTGCCGGAGCTTGGCGATGAAGACCGCGCCTATCTGGCGCAGGCGGCCGATGTGCTGGCCGGTGTCGAATGGGATCAGGGGGTCTGGAAAACGCTGACCGGCGCGCTGAAGGATGCGACCGGACGCAAGGGCAAGGCGCTGTTCCTGCCGCTGCGTCTGGCGCTGACAGCGATGGAGCACGGACCGGACATGGGCGCGCTGCTGCCGCTGATCGGGCGCGATGCCGCGCTGGAGCGCCTGTGCGCGGCGGGATAAGGCTCCATTCCTCCGAAAAATGCGCATTCGGCGGGTGTACTTGGGCATCAATTGCCAATTTCATTTGCTTACGGCATTTTCCGAGTCGTCAGGCGATTTCGCCTGACTAGAAAATGCTCTAGGTCCTCGCCGAATCGCAATTTTCGAAAAGGGCAGGGCAAGTGACGGCAGATCAGGGTACTCGCGCAGGCAGGAGCGCGGGCCGGTGAACGAATACCGTCGCAATGCGCGCATCCTGACCGCCAGCCTCGTCGGCACCGCGGTCGAGTTTTACGACTTCTACGTCTACGCTACCGCCGCCGCGCTGGTGTTCGGGCCTCTGTTCTTCCCCTCGCACTCGGCATCGATCCAGCAGCTTGCCGCCTATGCCAGCTTCGGCGTGGCCTTCGTTGCCCGGCCGGTGGGCGCGACGCTGTTCGGCCATTTCGGGGACCGGATCGGCCGCAAGTCCACGCTGGTCGCCTCGCTGTTGCTGATGGGCGGCGCGACGGTCGCCATCGGTCTGCTGCCGACATACGAGAGCGTGGGCTGGATCGCGCCGTTCCTGCTCTGCCTGATGCGCTTCGCACAGGGCCTTGGCCTGGGCGGTGAGTGGGGCGGCGCGGCGCTGCTGGCGGTGGAGAACGCCCCGCCCGGCTGGCGCGCGCGCTTCGGCATGTTCCCGCAATTGGGCGCCCCGGTGGGCTTCATCGCCGCGAACGGGCTGTTCCTCGTACTCAGCATGACCTTGTCCGAAAGCGATTTCGTGCACTGGGGCTGGCGCATCCCGTTCCTGCTGAGTTCGGTGCTGGTCGGCCTGGGCCTGTGGATCCGCTTCCGCCTGACCGAGACGCCCTCCTTCGCGGCCATGCATGGCGAGCATCCGAAATCGATTCCGATCGTCGAACTGTTCCGCACGCATCTGCGCCAGACCCTGGCGGGCACCTTCGCGGTCGTCGCCTGCTTCGCGATCTATTACCTCACCACCGCTTTCGCGCTGGGCTACGGCACCAAGGAACTGGGCTACGACCGGCAGGCGTTCCTGGGCGTCCAGCTTTTCGCGATCCTGTTCATGGCGGTGGGTATCGTGCTGGCCGGCTATGCGGCGGACCGCTGGACCTCGCGCGGGGTATTGATCGCCGGCAGCGCGGGCGCCATCGTCGTCGGCCTGCTGATGGGGCCGATGTTCGCGGCCGGATCGCTGGTCGCCATCGCGGCGTTTCTTTCGCTCGGCCTGTTCACGATGGGATTCGTCTACGGCCCGCTCGCCTCGCTACTGCCTCAGCTGTTCGATGCGCGGGTGCGCTACACGGGATCGTCGATCGCGTTCAACGTCGGCGGCATTCTAGGCGGCGGTTTCGCACCGGCAGTAGCGCAGGGGCTGGTGGACAAGGGTGGGGTGCTGTTCGTCGGCCTCTACATCTCGGTCGCCGCCGTGCTCAGCCTTGTCGGCCTGTTGTGGGTGCCGCGCCATACCGAGGCGTCCTTCGCGGGGTAATCATCGGCTCCCAATTCGGCGCGCTCGATAGCTGCGATCCGATTCCATGCGTTTTTCCTGGCCCCGGGCACCGGTCATAACCAAGCTCTGGGATAGTCAGGATAGAGACAAGCATGAGCATTCTGGGAGTTGAGAGCGTCCTGTTCGGCGTGGCCGATGTGGCCGAGCACACACGGTTCTGGACCGACTTCGGCCTGCCGGTGGAAAGCGTGGGAGAGGATGAGGCGGTATTCCGCCTTGCCTCGGGCAGCAGGGTGATCGTGCTGCGGCACGGCGATGCCCGCCTACCCAGCCCCGATCCGTTCCCCGGAGACGGGCTGAAGGAAACCGTCTGGGGCGTCGATACCGCAGAGAATCTGGAAACAATCGCAGCCAGCCTTGCCGGCGAAGTCCCCGTGATGCGCGATGGGGATGGCACCGTTCATGCCGTCTGCCCCGATGGCCAGCCGGTCGCGCTGCGCGTGTGGAACAAGCGGGCGTTCCACTCGAAAGCCAGTCCGGTCAACACGCCCAGCAGCTATCCCCGCTTCAACCAGCACCGCATCTGGCGGCGCAAGGCGGTGCCCAAGACGATCAACCACGTGGTGTTCTTCTCACCCGACTATGTCGGCAGCTTCGAATTCTACGAACGCCATTTCGGTTTCCGCTATGTCGATCACTCGAAGGGTGTGGGCGTGTTCGCGCGGGCGGGTGGGACGTTCGAGCATCACTCGATCTTCTGGGTGAACTGCGACCTTCCCATCGCGCCGGACCACTTCAAGTTCATGCACATCGCCTTCGGCATGGACGATATCGACGAAGTGATGCTGGGGGCGAACATCATGGAAGCGAAAGGCTGGAAGAACGAGAGCATGAACAGTTCGGGCGGCATTTCCCGCCACCGTATTTCCAGCGCGATCTATTACTACTGCGACATGCCGGGCCATGCGGGCGAGGCGGAATATCACGCCGATACCGACTATCTGGACGACAACTGGGTGCCACGCGCCTGGGATTTCCGCTTCGGATCGCTGCTCTGGTCGAACAATGCCCCGCCGATCTTCCGGGGCGATAACATCCCTTGGGACATGACCTTCGATGCCGATCGCGCCAGCTTCGCGCCGCATCGCAAGCAGAAGCCTGGCAAGCAGCCAGCCGAGGGCAAGCTGAACGAACTGACCGAGGATGACGAGCACGCGATCTGACGAAAGTGGCTCGAAAAAACCAAAGGATGCGGCCGGCGCGCGACTTGCACGCCGGCCGCAGCCGTATAAATTGGAATCATAATTCTTGAATGGGAGGGGCTGGTGCATTCACGCCGGAATTTCGTGGCGTCCTGCGGGGCGGTTTTGGGTAGTGCCATGCTGCCGGGCGCCGCACGCGCGGCGGCCTATCGGCAGATTCCGCAGCGGCCATCGGCGCGGGTCATTATCGACAATGACTTCGCGGGCGATCCGGATGGGCTGATCGCACTGGCGCATCAGTTGCTGACGCCGAAGACGCGCACCGTGCTGGTCACTTCCTCCGCGCTCGATCCCAGGCTGCTGGGCAATGTGCCGGCCGGAACCACGGCGGCAGCCGGGCGCGCGACGGCGGAGGAGCTGATCCGCCGCGCCGAGATCGCCTCGATACCTCCCGTGAAGGCGGGATCGGAAGTGCTGGGCGCCGCCCGGCCCGAAGCGAGCGACGCAGCCCGCGCCATCGTGGCCGAGGCGATGCGCGACGATCCGCTGCCGCTCTATTTCACCTGCGGCGGCCCGCTTACCAATCTGGCGGCGGCGCTGCGGCTGGAACCGAAGATCGCTGAGCGCATGACGGTGATTTGGATCGGCGGCGGCGCCTATCCGGCGGGCGGCTGGGAATACAATCTTTCCGCCGATATTCCTGCCGCGCAGATCGTCATCGAGCAGTCGAAAGTGCCGCTCTGGCAGATACCGCAGGATGCCTATCGCCAGATGCAGTTCTCGGTCGCCGAACTGGCCGAGCAGTTGCGCCCGATCTCGCCCTTTGGGGAATGGCTCTACGATCGTTTCACGACGCCGCCCGCGTTCGTCGACGTGGGCGGAAGCTGGCCGCTGGGTGACAGCCCGACCGTGCTGCTCGGCGCGATTTCGCAGGAGAGCAGCACGCATGTCGATCTTCCCGCCCCGCGCATCAAACCCGATTGCACGTATGGTGAGGAGATTGCGGGACGGACCTTGCGCGTATTCCGAACGCTCGACGCGCGGTTGACCTTCGGGGATTTCTTCGCGCTCATGCGCCTCCACGCGCGGGGCGAGGTCTAAGCCACTCTAAGCGAAATCGGCCCGTTCGCCCGGTAGCAGCGGGACGAACGCGGCCGGATCGATCCCGCGTTCCGCGAGTCCCGCGCGCAAGCGCAGGGCCGGGTCTTCCCTTGGTTCGTCGGTCAGCTTGAAGGTACCCCAGTGCATGCCCACGGCGGCACGGGCGCCAAGATCCTGCATGATCTGAATCGCCTCTTCCGGATCGGTATGCTGCGCCGCCATGAACCAACGCGGATCGTAGGCACCGATCGGCAGCAGGGCGAGATCGGGCGGCCCGAACTCTTCGCGCAGGCGCCGGAAGATGTTTCCGGTGCCATATCCGGTATCACCCGCGAAATAGACCAGTCGCCCCGCAGTGCGCAGCATGAATCCGCCCCAGAGCGCCATTCGGCGGTCGCCCGGCCCGCGAGAGGACCAGTGCAGAGCGGGAACGATGTGCGCGCGTGCATCGGGCGCGATCTCGAAGGCGTCGCCCCAGTCGCCCGCCACAACCCGTGCCTTGGGAATGTAGCGCAGGATAATGCGGTCGTTGCCCAGCGGCGTGATGATCAGCGGTGCGTGCCGCGCATGGAGCGTCTTGAGCGTGGCCACGTCGAGATGGTCGTAATGATTGTGCGAGAGCAGGATCGCATCGATCGGCGGCAGGTCCTTGATGCGGACACCCGGTGCGGTCACCCGCTTCGGCCCGGCGAACTGCACCGGACTGGCCCGGGTAGACCAGACCGGATCGGTAAGAATGTTCAGCCCGCCCACCTGGATGAGCAGCGTGGCATGGCCGACCATGGTGACGCGCAGCCCCTCCACCCGGTCTTCGGGAACGACCGGGGTAACGGGCACGGCTTTGGGCCACTGCGTGGACGGGGCGGTGCGCCGCCACCTCAGGATATCGCGCAGGGAGCGGTCGGTTTCCGGCTCGCCCGCAGGATTGAGAAAGCGCGTCCCGTCAAAGTGATCGGTGACGGGACCGGCATAGTAACGATTTCGATCTGGCAATGGGGGCGACCTCCGCATGCCATGTAGGATCGGCATGGGAAGGTAACGAGCCCCGCAAGCCAATTAAATCAACGCAAAATGCTCGACCGATGGGGTCTCCACGAAAAACGGGCTCGCCAGCGCGCGCCAGGCCTGAAAGCCCTCGGACTCCCGGAAATCGACCATGTGGGCCTCCACGCTCTCCCAGCCGACGACGAGGTGATAGCGTTCGGGGGTCTCGATCGAGCGATGCAGCGCGAAGGAAACGAAGCCCTTGGCCGTTTCGAAATGAGGGCGGGCCTGTGCGACTGCGGCCTCGAAGGTGGCGGCGCGCGCCGGGTCTATGGTGAGCGTGGCCACTTCGTGGATCACAGGTTGGGCTCCTCGACGAATTCGATCAGATTGCCCGCGCAGTCGCGGATGAAGCAGCCCTTGCCGAACGCCTCGCGCACGACGAAGGCCACGTCCGCCTGCTTCTCCTCCATCTCCGTCAGGAAGGCTTCGAGGTCTTCCACCCGGAAGGCGACGTGCTTGTTGCCGTGGGTCTTGAGATCGCGCGGCGGGAAGCGGCGGTCTTCGGGGAGGGCGGCGGCGCCTTCCACCTCGAAGATCTCGAACCGCAGCGGTCCTTTGCGAACCATGGCGGTGTGGGATTTGGCAGCCTCGATATAGAACTTCTTCTCGACCTCGAAGCCCAGCACGCGGCCGTACCAGTCGATCGCCTCGTCAAGGCTGGGGACGGAGACGCCGCCGTGGTGGAAGGTGAATTCAGCCATGGTTCTGCTCTCGTGAAATGTCCTGCTCTTGGGAAATGAACCGCTCCAGCAGACGCCGCGCGCGCGTGCCCCCCTGGTCGATGCCGAGTGAGAGAGGTTTTTCGCCCCAGAAATCGCGGCCTTTCACATTGGCATAGGCCGCCTCGATCATTGGTTTGTCCTCCAGGTCGAAAGCTTCTCCGAACAGCGCCCTGAGCGCGGTGTCCGTCTCTTCGGAATCGAGATCGTCGTAGCGGGTGGAGGACCAGAAATAGTGGGTCTCATGCTCGCTGGCAGGTGTCAGAATATGCGCCTGCGGCACTTCGAAGCCGCTTTCACGCCCTGAATCGTGCGGGCAGACGCCAACGGTCAGGCGCATCGCGGCCGGCGCGTTCCAGCGCATGTCCAGCCAGTGATCGACTTTGGCGTCGGCCGGGAAATGCGGTCGTGCGACGGAGGGCGGCGGGATATCGGGCATCCACCAGTTGGAGTGCAGCGTCCGATCCTCGATCTCTACCGCGTGCTGTCCGGCGAAGATCACACCTTGTCCGGCAAACGTGCCCTTGTGGACGAACTCGATGTGCGAGAGGTCCAGCAGGTTGTCGGTGCCGTACTCGTAATTCGCCTTCATCAGCGTGTAGCCGCGCACGGTGCGGCTATGCGGAGTGTCCGGTACGAAGGAAAAGTCGGGGATCAGCGCGGGGTCGGCCTGGTCCTGCGCGCCGCCCCAGAGCCAGACGATGCCGTCTCGCTCGGCAACGACGAAGGCCGGGATCGTCGATCCGGCGGGGATGCGATCGGCAAAGGGATTGCGAATGCAGTGCCCGTCCGGCGCGAAGGCCAAGCCGTGGTAGCCGCAGACCACCGCGTCGCCATCGCGTGAGCCCTTGGACAGCGGCGCGAAGCGGTGCGGGCAGCGATCGAGCAGGGCAGCAAGCGAGCCGTCCTCCAGCCGGTAAAGATAGACTGGCCGATCGAGGATGCGACGGGACAGGCCCGCCGAACCCACTTCGTCGGACCAGCCGGCCATGTACCAGCAATTGCGCAAATACCTTTCCATTCGCGGCCTCTCCCCAGCCGTTATCGTTTTTCTGCCCGGAATGGCTCAGCCCATCTCTGCAAATGTCTCCGCACACCAGTCGGCGATATAGTCGCGCATGCCGGTCCCGTTGTCGGCGCCGCAGTGTTCCACCTCGAAATCCTTCTTGGTGAAGACGCGGAGCGTGCGCTTGGGGCTGTTCACCGCCTGATCGTAGCTGAGCTGCGCATTGAAGGCGGGGATCTGGCGGTCGTTCTCGCCGTGGGTGATCAGGATGGGCACGCGGATCTTCTCCACCTGCCCGTCGAGCGTGATCTGGTCGGCATAAGTCAGGAACGCGTCGCGGTCTTCGATGCCGAAGACCCACATGACGTGATCCCAATAGTGCGGCACCGGGTTCTCGCCCTCGTTGGCCAGGCGTTCGCGCTGGCGGCGGCCCCAGACGTGGTTGGCGCCCATCACTGCGCATAGCGCATAGCGCGGCTCGTTGGCGGCGATGCGCGGCGCGTGGTAGCCGCCGAAGGAGAGGCCGAAAATGCCGATCCGGTCATGGATCACATCGCTGCGCGTCAGCAGGTAGTCCAGCGCCGGGGTGCCCCAACGCTCGGCGTCGAACACGGCGGGAAGGCCGCGCTTGCGGATCGCCTCGCCGGTGCCGGGCTGGTCGACGAACAGGGTGTTGATCCCCCGCTCCAGATTCGACTGACCATGGCCCGCCATGCAGACCTGCTCCTTCATAGAATCGAGCCCGTTGACCGAGACCAGCGTGGGGCGCGGCGTGCCTGAACCGTCGTGGACGAAAATGGCGGTATAGGCGCCGTCCTCGTAGGGAATCTCCACTTTGTCGACATGCAGCCGGCGCAGCCTGGCGCCCTTGTGGAACAGTTCCAGCCCCTTGTCATAGGCTGCCCAGCGCGGGGCATATTCGCGGCTCTGCATCCGTTCGGCAGCGAGGTAGTAGCCGGAGGCGCGCAAGTATTTCGTGCCGGCGGAGAGCAGGTAGCCAGCGGCCTCGTCGCCTTCCGCATTGGCCGTGACCTGATCGGCGACGGCGATCCAGCTGTCGAACATCTGCGCGGAGCCGGCGTCAGCGCCGGCCTTGCTCGCTTCCATGATCGGGCGGTTGGCCTCGTCGATCTCGCCATAATTGCCGCCGCAGGCGAGCGCGAGGTTGGTGGCGAGGTTCCAGACGTAGTTTCCGGGGAACGGTTCGAACATGTTCTATCCTGCGATGTAAGAGAGCTATTCGGCAGTCCAGCCGCCATCGACGACAAGGCTGGTGCCGGTCATCAGCGCGGACGCGTCGGAGGCGAGGAACAGCACCGCGCCCATCAGATCCTCCACCTGACCGATGCGGCCGAGCTTGATCTTGGAAAGCACGCTGGCTTTGAACGCCTCATCCTCGAAAAACGGCTTGGTCAGCGGGGTTTCGATGAAAGTGGGCGCGATCGTGTTGGAGCGGATGCCGTGGGGGGCAAGGTCCAGCGCCATGGCCTTGTTCATGCCCTCCAGCGCCCACTTGCTGGCGCAGTAGAGTGAGCGCTTCGGCCCGCCCACGTGCCCCATCTGGCTGCCCATGTGGATCAGGCTGCCCTGCGTGCCGGTATCGATCATTCGCTTCACGCAGGCCTGCGCCACGAAGAAGGCGGACTTGAGATTGAGGTTGAGCACGGCGTCGTAATCGTCCTCGCTCACCTCCCACATCGGCTTGGGGCGGTTGGTGCCGGCATTGTTGACGAGGATGTGGAATGGGGCGCGGTCCGCGAAGAATGCGGCAACGGCGCCAAGGTCCGAAACGTCGAGTGTCGCCGCGCGGGCATCATTCCCGATCTCGGCGGCAGCCGCGTCGATCTCTGCCGCGGTGCGGGCGACGAGCGTGACCTCCGCGCCTGCTGCCGCCAGCGCGGCGGCGGCGCCGAGGCCGATGCCTCGGCCCGCCCCGGTCACCAGAGCCCGCCGCCCGTCAAGGCGCAGGCTCGGCGTCTGCGGGATCGCCACGGTCAGGCTGCCGTTTCGGGCGTCGGTTCGGCCTGCCCGGCATAGGGCACGTTGCGCCCGCCGAAGCGGCGCACGCGGATGTTCGCCTGCTCGCCGTGCCCCGCGAAGCCCTCCAGCGCGCAGAGGCGCGAGCAATATTCGCCGATCAACGCGGAAGCTTCATCGGTGGTGACGCGCTGGTAGGTGCAGGTCTTCAGGAATTTGCCGACCCAGAGACCGCCCGTGTAGCGCGCCGATTTCTTCGTCGGCAGCGTGTGGTTGGTGCCGATCACCTTGTCGCCGAAGCTGACATTGGTGCGGTTGCCCAAGAACAGCGCGCCGTAGTTGGTCATGTTGCTCAGGAAGTAGTCCGGATCGGCGGTCATCACTTGCACATGCTCGCTGGCGATCTCGTTGGCGACCTTGACCATCTCCTCGTAGCTGTCGGCCACGATCACTTCGCCGAAGTTTTCCCAGGCTTTGCGGGCATGGTCGGCGGTGGGGAGGATCTGCAGCAGGCGCTCGATCTCGGCCATCGTGGCGCGGGCGAACTTCTCGGAATTGGTCAGCAGCACGCCGGGGCTGTCCGGCCCGTGTTCGACTTGGCCGAGGATGTCGGTGGCGGCGATTTCGGGGTCGCAGCCGATTTCGTCGGCAATGATCAGCGTTTCGGTCGGCCCGGCGAAGAGGTCGATGCCGACACGGCCGAAAAGCTGGCGTTTGGCTTCGGCGACGAATGCATTGCCGGGGCCGACAAGGATATCGACCGGATCGATGCTCTGCGTGCCGATCGCCATGGCGCCGACGGCCTGAATGCCGCCCAGCGCATAGATCGCATCGGCCCCGGCCATGGCCTGCGCGGCGACGATGGCGCGCGCCGGCTGGCCCTGAAACGGCGGAGCGCAAGTCACGACGCGTTTCACGCCCGCAACCTTGGCGGTGATCACCGACATGTGCGCGGAAGCGAGCAGCGGGTACTTGCCGCCGGGCACGTAGCAGCCGGCCGAACCCAGCGGAATGTTCCTGTGGCCGAGCACGACGCCGGGCAGCGTCTCGACCTCTACGTCCTTCATCGAATCGCGCTGGATCTGCGCAAAGTTCTTCACTTGCGCCTGCGCGAACTCGATGTCCTTGCGTTCCTGCGGGGTCAGGCTGTCGACGCAGGCATCGATTTCGGCCTGCGAAAGGCGATAGTCGTCACGGTCCCAGCCGTCGAACTTGATGGACATCTCGTGCACCGCTTCGTCGCCGCGCTTCTCGATATCGGCAAGCGCCGCCTCGACGATGTCGCGAACCTTGCGGTCCGCGTCTGCCTTCGCCTCGGCAGTGGCGCCGCGCTTCAGCCAGGTGGCCATGATACTCTCCCGATCCGGTGTGACGTGATTTTCATCGGACCTAGCGCCGGGGAGCGAGCGGGGACCATCGCATGTTATCGATGGCTTGCTATCGATCCTATGCCGTTGTTGCCGCAGGAGGGCTTCGCTAGCCCGGTTCTCAAGGACAAAGCATCCGCCAGCATTCTGGGAGAACAACGAACAATGCGCCTTGCCACTCTCGATGACGGCACCCCCGACGGGCGCCTCGTCGTCGTTTCGCCCGAAGGCGATCGTTACGCGCCCGCGCCGGTGGATACGCTGCAACAGGCGATGGAAAGCTGGGCCTTCGTCGCGCCGGTGCTGGCCGAGATTTCGGAATTTCCCGAAGCGCTGGATGCCGCGCTGCTGCGTGCGCCGCTGCCGCGTGCGTGGCAGTGGCTCGATGGTTCGGCTTTCGCCTGCCACGGCGAACTGATGGACAAGGCGCTCGGCGTAGTGCCGGTGAAGACCGGCAAGCCGCTGATGTATCAGGGCACTTCCGACAAGTTCTACGGCCCCGCCGAGGAGGTTCGCTTCCTCACCGAAGAGAACGGCATCGATTTCGAAGGCGAGTTCGGCGTGATCGTCGATGCCGTGCCGATGGGGACTTCGGCCGAGGACTGCATGAAGTACATCCGGCTGATCGTGCAGATCAACGACTGGTCGCTACGCAAGCTGGCCGGGCCGGAGATGAAGACCGGCTTCGGCTGGGTTCAGGCCAAGCCGCCGTGTTCGATGGCGCCCTTCGCGGTCACGCCGGAGGAACTGGGCGACCAGTGGCGCGATGGCCGCGTCTGCATGGACCTGCTCGTCGATTGGAACGGAAGGCGCTTCGGCGCTGCCAATGGTGAGCCAATGGGCCATGGCTTCCATGAACTGGTCGCCCACGCCTGCGCCACGCGTGATCTGGTGGCGGGCACGGTGATCGGATCGGGCACCGTCTCCAACGAAAACTACCGCGAGATCGGCTCCTCCTGCATCGCCGAGCGGCGCGGGATCGAACTGGTCGATTTCGGAGAGCCCCGCACCGAATTCATGCGCTTTGGCGACACCGTGCGGATGCAGGGAACCCTTGCCGATGGCCGCGCGCCGTTCGGCGCTATCGAACAGAAGGTCGTTAAGGCATGAGTGAAGTTCTTTCCAATTCCGGCCTGCCGCCGATCCAGCGCGTCGTCACCGGCCATGATGCGCAAGGTCGCGCGGTGTTCCGCTCCGAAGACGTGACGCCCACGAAAATGATCCCCTCGGGCGATGCCTCGTTCCTTACCATCTGGACCACCGCCAGCGTCCCCGCCGACAACAACGACGAGACCGAAGGGCGCGAACGCCCCACCGGCACCACGCTCGAAGGCGGATCGGTGATCCGCGTGGTGGACATGCTGCCGGGCAAGCAGAGCCCGATGCACCGCACCAACTCGATCGATTACGGCGTGGTCATGAAGGGCGAGATCGAGCTGGAACTGGAGGACGGCCGCAAGACCACCGTGCGCGAAGGCGGGATCATCGTCCAGCGCGGCACCAACCACCTCTGGCGCAACACCAGCGACGCGGTCTGCCGGATCGCCTTTATTCTGATCGAGGCACCCGCCTACCTTCACAACGGCGTGCCGCTGGACGAGGCCAAGCCCGAGCAGGTCGATCCCGTCTACAACGAGGCCGCAGGGAAGGCCTGATGTTCGACCTCTCCGGCAAAAGCGCCATCGTCACCGGCTCCACGCGCGGGATCGGACGCGCTATTGCCGAGGGGCTGATCGCTCAAGGCGCGCGCGTGGTGATTTCCAGCGAGGATGCGGAGGACACCGCGCGCGTCGCGGCCGAACTCGGGATGCCGGGGCAGCCCTGCGATGTAACCGACGATGCGGCGCTGGCCGCCTTGGTGGATCGCGCGGTGGCCGAATTCGGCGGGCCGGACGTGCTGGTCTGCAATGCCGGGATTACCGGCAGAGCGGGACCCTTCGCCGATCTCGACATGGCCGACTATGCCCGCGTCATGGCGATCAACCTCACCAGCCAGGTCGCGCTGTGCAATCTGGCCCTGCCGAAAATCGCGGCGCGCGGGGGTGGGGCAGCGGTGCTGGTGTCCAGCCTCTCGGGCCTGAGGGGCAACGGGCGAATCAATGCCTATGCGCTCGCCAAGGCGGGTGTCGCGCAACTCGCGCGCAATCTGGCGGTGGAGTGGGGGCTGCGCGGGGTGCGGGTCAATGCGATTTCGCCCGGCTTCATTGCTACCGAATTGTCGGGTCCGTTGCTGGCGGACGAGGCCTTCATGGCCCGCCGCATGGCGATGACGCCGCTGCGTCGCCCCGGCACGCCGCAGGAGGTGGCGGGCGCCGCCGTATTTCTGGCATCGGACGCCGGCGCTTTCGTTACCGGGCACAATCTGGTCGTCGATGGCGGGACGCTGATTACCGACGGGTCGTGACGGATTGCCTTCAGCGGCGAATCGGTCTGCCGCAAATGGAGCGCGATTAACGCCGGGGTGAGGGGCGGAACGCTCCGCTTCAGCGTTAACCTATCCGTGATTCGTCGGTGCCGCGTCGCGTCGGGCCATCACCACGCGCCGCGCGGGCGACAACGACTGCGCGTGCCGTGGAAGGCTTCACGAGCTTCGGGAACTATCCCGCAGTTTCAGCGATTTAGGGAAAATTGGATGCCCCGCGAGGATTCGAACCTCGATAGACGGAATCAGAATCCGTAGTCTTACCATTAGACGACGGGGCATCGGGAGGCGCCCCTCTAGTAGCGGTCGTGATTCGGGTCAACACCCTTTTTTGCCGGCCCTTGCTCCTTTCTCGTCGGGGCGTTAGCATCGGCGCATGTACCCGCCCGCATGGCGGCAGATTTTTTGAAGAGATTAGTAATCATGGCGGAGCACGATCCGCCGGCAGCAAGAGTCGACGTGTCAGGCCGCCCCAGCAGGCGGCGCAAGGCGAGGAGGGGCAAATCGCGCCCGTCCGGTCCCGGCACGGCCAAGGCGAAGGTGCAGGCAAAGGATGCCGGCGCCGTCGCGGCAGGCGGAGCGCCGCGCGAAGAATCAGTGAACGGAGCGCCGGCACCACCGCGCCGCGCAAAGTCGCGTACGGCCCGGAAATCCGGCAAGTCACGCAAACCCGGCAAGAAGGTGGCGGCGCAGTCGCGTCCTGCGGAGACGGGGCGAGCCGAGCCGACGGTTGCCGAATCGCGTGCTGCACAGCCGCGCACCGTTGAGCTGCGCGCTGGCCCCGGTTTCGTCCCCCCGAAAGACGCGATGCTGCCCCGCCAGCATCCGCGCCAGTCCTATGCGGCGATCGATCTGGGCACCAACAATTGCCGCCTGCTGATCGCGCGTCCGTCTGGCGAGAACTTCACGGTGATCGACGCCTTCAGCCGTGTCGTCCGTCTGGGTGAGGGGCTGGCGCAGTCAGGCCGCCTGTCCGATGCGGCGATGGAGCGCACCCTGGGCGCCCTGCGCGTCTGTGCCGACAAGCTGATGCGGCGGAATGTCTACCTCGCCCGATCGGTGGCGACGGAGGCCTGCCGCCGCGCGGTCAACGGGCCGGAATTCATCGAACGTGTGCGTCAGGAAACCGGCATCGCGCTGGACATCATCAGCGCGCGCGAAGAGGCGCGGCTGGCCGTGCTCGGCTGCCACGTCCTGCTCGAATCGGGGCTGGGCCCGGCGATGATCTTCGACATCGGCGGCGGCTCCACCGAACTCGTGCTGATCGAGAGCACCGGCACCGTGCCGCGCATTCTCGACTGGCAATCGGTGCCCTGGGGCGTCGTCTCGCTCACCGAAAGCTGTCCGCCCGAAGGCACGACGCTGGAAGAACGGCTGACGCGCTACAAGCACATGCACGGCCTCGTGGCGGATAGCTTCGCCGGCTTCGCGGATCGCGTCGCCCCGGCGCGCGAAAGCGCTGCGCAGACCGGGCCGCTGCGCCTGTTGGGCACCAGCGGTACCGTGACCACTTTGGCTAGCCTGCACCTGGAACTGCCGCAGTACGACCGCCGCATGGTGGACGGGCTGATCGTCCCGGCCGAATCGATGCGCGGCATCAGTGCGCGGCTCTCCTCGATGTCGATCGAGGAGCGGCGCGAACTCAACTGCATCGGCCGTGAGCGCGCGGACCTTGTGGTGGCCGGCTGCGCGATTCTGGAGGCGATTCTCGACCTCTGGCCCTCCGCGCGGCTGGGCGTGGCCGATCGCGGCATTCGCGAAGGTATTCTGCGCAGCCTCATCGCCTCGCACACATCGAACAAATCCATGCTCGCCGCGGCGGGCGCACAAGCATTGGAGGCCCGGCCGTGAGCCGATCCGGACGCGATCCCAACGAGCGGCTTCGCACCGCCAAGAAGCGCACCACCAGTTCGGCGCGCTGGCTGACCCGTCAGCTCAACGACCCCTACGTGAAAAAGGCCAAGGCCGACGGCTATCGCAGCCGCGCGGCCTACAAGCTGATCGAGCTGGATGAGAAGTTCGACCTGTTCAAAGGCGTGGAACGCGCGGTCGATCTGGGCATAGCCCCCGGCGGTTGGAGCCAGGTGCTGCGCCTGAAGCGCCCGCAGGCCAAAGTCGTCGGCATCGACCTGTTGCCCACCGATCCGATCGAGGGCGTGACGATCTTCCAGATGGACTTCATGGCCGATGAGGCCCCCGCCGCGCTGGAAGGCGCGCTGGACGGCGCGCCGGATCTGGTGCTGTCGGACATGGCCGCCAATACGGTGGGCCACAAGCAGACCGATCACTTGCGCACGATGGGGCTGGTGGAAACGGCGGCGGACTTTGCGATCCAGACGCTGGCACCGGGCGGCACGTTCGTCGCCAAGGTCTTCGCGGGCGGCACCGATACCGAACTGCTGGGCGTGCTCAAGCGGCGCTTCACCAGCGTCAAGCACGCCAAGCCGCCGGCCAGCCGCAAGGATTCGTCCGAGTGGTATGTGATTGCCAAGGGCTTCAAGGGGCCTGAGGAGGCGTGAGCCGCTACGTCGTCCTGCCCGGGATCGGCGGTTCCGGCCCGGCCCACTGGCAGACGCTATGGGAACAGGCCGATCCGCAGATGCAGCGCTTCGCCCCGGAAAGCTGGGACGAGCCCGAACTGGACGACTGGATCGCCGCGCTCGATCGCGCCGTGACGCAAGCCACGCAAGCGAGCGGCGAGCCGCCGGTTCTTGTCGCGCACAGTCTGGCCTGCTTGCTCGTCGCCCATTGGAGCGTGCGCTCGGACCTGCAGGTGCGCGGTGCTTTCCTGGTGGCGGTGCCCGATCCTGCCGGGCCGGCGTTCCCGGCGGAGGCGGTGAGTTTCGCCGATCCACCGACATCGCGGCTGCGGTTTTCGGGGGTGGTCGTTGCCAGCAGCGACGATCCCTATGGTCCCGTCGATCACGCCCGTCTGCGCGCCGCGCAATGGGGCTGCACTTTCGTCGAGGCAGGCCCGCTGGGCCATATCAATGCCGCCAGCGGGCTGGGAGACTGGCGCTGGGGCCGGGATCAACTCGATTGCTTCGCCCGCGCGCTCGTCGAACTGGGCGTCTGAGCGGACCGGTTCTCTAATGACGAAAGCGGCCCGCAAGGCGACTCGGTGAAGCCTTGCGGACCGCTTTCTGCCGACCGAAGCCGGATTTCTTTACGGGATTATCAGTGCGCGGCGGCGCTCGCTTCCCCGCTGGGCGCGGCGGAGGCATCGGCTGCCGGAGCATCACCCTTCGCCGGAGCGGCTGCAGCGCCGGCAGCAGGCGCCGCCGGAAGCGGCAGGTTCGATCCCTGAGAATTGAGGTAGACGATCACGTTGGCGCGATCTTCCGGCTTGGGAAGGCCGGCGAACGTCATCTTGGTGCCGGGGGCGAAGGCCTTGGGGCTCTTGAGCCACTGGTTCAGCTTATCGAAGTCCCACTTGCCGCCCACGCCCTTCAGCGCGTCGGAGAAGGCGAAGCCGCCCACGCCCTGGCCGATATTCTCACCGACAACGCCGTGAAGGTTGGGGCCGATGCCGTTGGCACCGCCCGCGTTGATCGTATGGCAGGACTGGCACTTGGCGAAGGTGGCCTGGCCCTTGGCCGCGTCTGCCGTGGCGAGAAGCGCCTCGATCGGCGGTTCGGCGGCGCCGCCCTCGGACGTCTCCTCAACGCCCTCGATCGCGTAGCCCATCGTTTCGGGACGGTTGTGCTTGTCTGCGCGAAAGTAATGCGAGCTGATGCTGGTAAGACCTAGACCCACGATACCGGCGAACAGAGTCCACCCGGCAATGGTGTTGAAACGATCGTCCATGTCCTGACTGCCCCGGGTATTGTTATGTTGATCCTCTTGGCTTCGAGGTCCTAATGTTGCCCGCAAGTTAGCGCAAGAGCCATTGCGGTTGAGCGCAATGCCGCTTAAGCGCGCCATCGTCATGAATTCCTATCCCAAACCCGCGCTCGACCTCGTCTCCCGCATGGTGGAGGCCGCCGCTGCCGATCCCGCCCGGGCGATGGCGCTTCAGGGTGCGCCCGGATGCAATTCGCACCGCGCCGCGCTGGAGTACGATTCCCAGAGCCTGCCGCTGCCGTGCTTTTCGTTCGAGGACGCGCTGGATGCGGTTAAGGAAGGCCGGGCGGAGCGGGCGATCATCCCGATCGAGAATTCGCAGCACGGCCGCGTGGCGGACATCCACTTCCTGCTGCCCGAAAGCGGGCTGTCGATCGTGGGCGAGCATTTCATGTCGATCCACCACGCCTTGATGGCGCTGGGCGATGGGCCGTTCTCGGCCGCCTACAGCCACCCGCAGGGCCTTGGCCAGTCGCGCCACTACTTGCGCGAACGCGGGATCGTGCCGATGGCCTATGCCGACACCGCCGGCGCCGCTGCGCTGGTGCGCGAACTGGGTGATCCTTCGGCTTGCGCCATCGCGCCGAAGCTGGCGGCCGAACTTTACGACCTCAAGATCGTCGAGGACAATGTCGAGGACGCGGCCGATAACACCACGCGCTTCGTTGTGCTGGCGCGCGAACCGCTCGATCCTTTTGCGTTGAAGGGCGAAAAGGCGATGACGACCTTCATCTTCGAGGTGAAGAACATCCCCGCCGCGCTCTACAAGGCGCTGGGCGGCTTCGCGACCAACGGCGTCAACATGACGAAGCTGGAAAGCTATCAGATCGGCGCCAGCTTCGCGGCGACGACGTTCTACGCGGATATCGAAGGCGCACCGGGCGATCCGCGTGTCGATTCGGCGCTGCAGGAACTGGCGTTCCACTGCAAGTACGTGCGTCCGCTGGGTACCTATCGCCAGGCCCGCCCGCGCGGCTGAACGATCCGGCTGCGGCTTCGTTTGGGCGGCTGAAAATCGCTGCGCGGACAGATTGTTAACGCGGGGCGGCTTGTCTGGGGCGGCAGGCCGTGCCAATCACCCCGGCCGTGGCAATCGGTGGGGGTCAAGTGGCGGGTGCGACCGTAGCCCGGAATACGGCGAGCGACGCTGCGGCCGATTGGACGGCCGTGCGCGGGGCGGCGGATATCCAATATGCCCCGATAAAGGCGGTTCGCACGCCGATACCGAAATCGCCGGAATGGCTGCGCACGTTGGGCGAATGGCTGGAAGCGGTGTTCGGCCCGATCGGCAAGATGCTCGGCATGTCCTGGCCGGTATTTCAGTACATTCTCCTTGCGATGGCGGTCCTCCTCGTGCTGTTCGTGCTCTGGCGCCTGTTCGGCCCGATGCTGTTCGACCGCGTGGCAAAGCCGGAGGACGAAGCCGTGGCGGCATGGGTGCCCGATCAGGCGGAGGCCAGCGCCCTGCTTTCCGATGCCGATCGTCTGGCGGCCGAGGGGCGTTTTGCCGAAGCGACGCACCTTCTGCTCCGCCGCAGCGTGCAGCAGATTCGCGCCAGCCGGCCGCAATGGCTTCACCCCGCCAGCACCGCGCGAGAGATCGCCATGCTGCCGGCGCTGCCCGAACAGGGGCGCCATGCCTTTGCCACCATCGCACAGCGGGTGGAGCGCAGCCGGTTCGCGCTGCGTGAACTGGATGCACAGGACTGGGCGGCGGCACGCGCCGCTTATGCCGAATTCGCGCAAGTCCGGTTTTCCGCATGAACGGCAGCGATCCGCATATCGAGACGGTTGCCGTGGGCGCCAATCCGTTCTCCCGCTGGTCGGTTCTGGCGATCGTCCTGCTCGGCTGCGCGTTGTTCATCGCGCTGCTGTGGATGATTGGCACCGGCACGGGGTTCAGCGAAACCAACGATGGCGGAGCCCATGCCGAAGGGCGCGGCCTCAACGGCTATGCGGCGATGGCGAACTTTCTGGAGCGACGCGGCTATGCGGTGCGCAAGTCGCGCAATGTCGGCGCGCTGGACAAGCCGGGCCTGCTGGTGCTGACGCCGCCCGCCTATGCCAGCGGCAAGGATCTCCAGAAGATCGTCTCGCTGCGCCGCCGTATCGGGCCCACGCTCATCATCACGCCGAAGTGGTATGCCTATCCCGCCACACGCGCGCAGCTGGAAAAGGGCGCGAAAAAGGGCTGGGTCAATCTGGGCGGCACGCAACTGGCGGAATGGAAGGGCTTTCTGGACGACGTCACCGTCGGCCAGTTCCCGGTCAAGGGTCAGGGCAAGCCGGGCTGGGCCGGGTTGGACCTGGCCGGCACGCTTCCCGGCCGCAGCATCAGTTGGGGCGGCGGAGACGATGTGGCGCCGCTGGTGCGGGACGGGGCCGGGCACATCCTGGCCGGCTTCATCGCCGACGAGGGGCTCTATCCCAAGCTTGAACAGGCCTCCGGCGTGTCGTCGTCGATAGAGGAGCCCGACGAGGGCCTCTATCCCATCATCCTGGTGTTCGAGCCGGACCTTGTCGACAACTGGGGCATGGCGGACGTGCGCGCGGCGCGGCTGATCGATGCGCTGGTTGCCGCCGGGGATCTGCGACCGGGCGACACGATCACGTTCGACCTGACGTTCAACGGCTTCGGCCGCTCGCAGAACCTGCTGACCCTGGCTTTCACGCCGCCCTTCCTTGCGGCCACGCTGTGCCTGCTGCTGGCGGCGCTGGTGCTGGGCTGGCGGGCGTTCCTGCGCTTCGGACCGGCACAGGCGGGCGGCCGGGCGATCGCTTTCGGCAAGCGCGCGTTGGTGGCCAATGCCGCAGGGCTGGTGCGGCGCACCGGCCGCCTGCACCTGATCGCGCGTCCCTATGCCGATCATGCGCGAGAACGGCTGGTCCGCGCGCTGGCGCTGCCGCGCACGCTGGACGGTGCGGAGGCCGATGCCGCCATCGACCGCGCCTTGCATTCGCGCGATCCCGCCGCCGAACCCTTTTCCGCGATCGCCGCTCGCCTTCGGCAGGCGCGGCGCCCGCAAGACCTCGTCAAGGCAGCGCGCGATCTCCATGCGCTCGAAAGGATGTTGACCCGATGACCGATGCCCAGACTGCCGAGTTCGGCAGCGACCTTGCGCAAGTCGCCGCGATCGCGGCCGACATTCGCGCGCAGATCGCCAAGGCGGTGGTTGGCCAAACGGAGACGGTGGAGCACATGCTGATCGCGCTGATGGCGCGCGGACATGTGCTGCTGGAAGGTCCTCCGGGTACGGCCAAGACGTTCCTGGCGCAGTGCTTCGCGGCATCGCTGGGGCTGGATTTCGGCCGCATCCAGTTCACGCCGGACCTGATGCCGGGCGATATCCTGGGCTCCAACCTGTTCAACTTCCAGACCAGCCAGTTCACGCTGACGCGCGGGCCAATCTTCTGCGACCTGCTGCTGGCGGATGAGATCAACCGTACTCCTCCCAAGACCCAGGCGGCACTGCTGGAAGCGATGCAGGAACGCCGCGTGACGCTGGACGGCACCGCGCACCAATTGCCCGATCACTTCATGGTCGTCGCCACCCAGAACCCGATCGAGAACCAGGGCGTCTATCCGCTGCCGGAAGCGCAGCTGGATCGCTTCCTGTTCAAGCTGGATGTCGCCTATCCCAGCCATGACGAGGAACTGCGCATCGTCTCCCGCTTTGGTGAGAATCGCGGCGCTCCCACTCCGGCCGAATGCGGTGTCACCCCGGTCGTCAGCCGCGATATGCTGGAGGCCGCCACTCTCGCCGTGTCGCAGGTAAAGCTGGCGGAAAGCGTGATCGATTACGTCGTGCGGCTGGTCCGCGCCACGCGCGAAAGCCCGGATCTTGCCAGCGGCGCCTCGCCGCGTGCGGCGGTGCTGCTGGCGGGCGCGGCCCGCGCCCGCGCGGCGCTCGACGGGCGCGACTATGTCGTGCCGGACGATGTGAAGGCGCAGGCCCCCAGCGTGCTGCGCCACCGCCTGCTGCTCAGCCCGGCGGCGGAGATCGAGGGCAAGCAGGTGTCGGCGCTGGTTGCCCAATTGGTCGATCAAACCGAGGCACCGCGCTGAACCGATGAGCCTGCGCTTCGCCCCCCTGGTTCCCACGGTGCGTGCGGCGGCACTGCTGGCGCTGGCGGCGCCGGTGGCGCTGGTCATCGGCGCCACCCGGCCGGAGGCGTGGATTGCCGCGCCTGTCGCCGGGCTGGTGGTGCTGCTGCTGGTCTTCATCGATGCCTTGCTGGCCGGGCGACTGGAAAACTTTCGCGTGACCGTGCCGGGCGATGTCGAAGTAGGGGCCGAGGCAATGCTGCAGGCCGGCGTGAACTTGCGCGGCGGCCGGGCTTCACGCGTCGAAGTGGCGCTCGCCTGCGATCCGCGTCTCGTCGCCGATGGGCGGGCGACATTCGCGCTGGAAAAGGCAGACACAGGCGCCGGGGCAGGCGCTGAGGCTGGGTGGCAGGGGCAATCTCCGTTCCGCCCTTCGCGGCGAGGCACCGGCAAGGTCAGCGGTACATGGCTGCGCTGGACCGGGCCGTTGGGCCTGGGTGCGCGGCAGATTGCCGGCGATCTGGACGAGAGCGTAAGGGTTTGGCCGAATATTTCGGCAGTGCGTTCCCCGGCCTTGCAGATCCTGCTCAAGAATGCGCAATTCGGCGTGCTGGCCCGGCGAATCCGCGGCGAGGGGACGCAGTTCGAATCGCTGGCCGAGTATGAGCCGGGGATGGATCGGCGCCGGATCGACTGGAAATCGTCGGCCCGCCACGTCCACCTCTATGCCAAGGAATACGAGGCGGAGCGTAACAACCAGATTGTCTTCGCTTTCGATTGCGGCCAGTCGATGTGTGAGCCGGTGGACGGTATGCCGCGGCTCGATCGCGCCGTTTCCGCCGCGCTGGCGACGGGGTATGTCGCGCTGAAGGGCGGCGACCGGGTGGCGCTGTTCGGTTTTGCCTCGCGGCCGGAAGTGTCGACGCCTTTCGTTGCCGCATCGCGCGATTTCCACCGATTGCAGCGCGCCGCCGCCGGGCTGGAGTACCGTTCCGAAGAACCCAACTTTACCCTGGCGCTGGCTACCCTTGCCGCGCGGCTGGAGCGGCGGTCGCTTATCGTGGTATTTTCCGAATTCACCGACCTCACCAGCGCGCAACTGATGATCGAATCGATCGGCCGCCTAGTTGCGCGTCATCTGGTGCTGTTCGTCAGCATTGCCGATCAGGAACTTGAGGAAATCTCCTCGGCATCGCCGGATGACATGCCGACGCTGTCGATGGCGGTTTCTGCGGACCTCTTGCTGCGCCAGCGTGCCCTGGTCACGCGCCAGCTTCGTCAATTGGGGGTCCAGGTGGTCGAGGCCCCGCACGGTGCCGTCGGTACCCGGCTGATCGATGCCTACCTTGCCATCAAGCGTTCGGGAGCGATCGGATGAACGCGATGTCCGCCACTGCAACCGCTGCGGAAAGTCAGGCGATTGCCCGCGCAGCCCTGCGTTCGGACCGGTTCCGTCTGGAGCGCGAGGCGGACTGGCAGCGGCTGGAAGCCATCGTCACGCAGATGGAAAAGGGGCGTTATCGCCGCCTTTCCGATGAGGATTTGCTGGCCTTGCCGGGGCTTTACCGTACGGTGGCATCCAGCCTGTCGATCGCGCGGGAAACATCGCTCGATGCGGCGACGCTGGCCTATCTCGAAGCGCTGGTCCAGCGTGCGTGGTTCGTCGTTTACGGGCCGCGTTCTTCGCTGTGGGACTGGCTGCGCGGTTTCCTGGGTGGGGGGCTCAGCGCCGCCGTGCGGTCGATCTGGGTCGATGTGCTGATCGCGCTTGCCGTTATGGTGGCGGGAACGGTGGTCGGCTGGCTGCTGGTTGCCCACGATACTGAGTGGTACTTCTCGCTGATGTCGCCTGACATGGCCGGAAACCGCGTGCCCGGGGCGACGCGCGAAGCCCTGCACGCATCGCTGTTCGGCAATTCCGGGCGATCTGGGATGAGCGTCTTTGCGGCGCAGCTGTTCAGCAACAACGCGCAAGTCTCCATCCTGGCCTTCTCGCTCGGCTTCGCGCTGGGGGTGCCGACATTGCTGCTGCTGGTGCAGAACACCGCCAGCCTGGGCGCCTTGCTCTGGCTCTACAATGGCAAGGGCCTGCTGGTCGATCTGATCGGCTGGCTGGCCGTGCACGGCACAACTGAGCTTTTCGCCATCCTGCTGGCCGGTGCGGCGGGGCTGCACGTCGGGCGCTCGATCGCGTTTCCGGGCAATCGTTCGGTGCTGCGCGCGGCGTCGGAGGCCGGGCGGCGCGCGGCGGTGGTGATGACCGGCGTGGTGCTGATGCTGGTGATCGCCGCGCTACTGGAAGGTTTCGCCCGCCAGATGGTGGACCAAACATTCGGTCGTTTCGTGATCGGCGGCTTCATGCTGGCGGCGTGGTGCGCCTACTTCTTCGCCTTTCGCGGCGGTGCCAACCGGATGGGCCGGGCATGAGCGCGAGAGCGAAAACGAAAGCTCTGGGCCGCCGCAGTTCCACGCGCGATCGCCTGCTGGTGACGCCGGAAGGGATCAGCCTACCGATCACGGTCGCCAGCCGGGGATCGCGGATCGGCGCGCTGGTCATCGATTTCATCGTGATGATCGTGCTGATGGTCGCGACGACGGTGGGGCTGGTCTATGTGGCGGGCGGCATGGCGAAGATCGACCGCGTGCTGGAGGCGAACAGCGCCGCCGGCCATGCCCTGCAATTCCTGTTCATCCTGTGGGTCGTGGCGATGTTCCTCTTTCGCAACGCCTACTTCCTGTTCTTCGAACTGGGGTCGCGCGGGGCCACGCCGGGCAAGCGGCTGGCGGGCATCCGCATCGCCGCGCGCGATGGCGGCCGGCTCACTGCCGAGATGGTGATCGCACGCAACCTGCTGCGCGATATCGAGCTGTTCCTGCCCATCGTCTTCATCATGACGGCGGGCGCCAGCAGCGGCGCCGGCTGGCTTTCGGCCGCGGGATGGTTCGCGATCTTCCTGCTGTTCCCACTGTTCAACCGCGACAGCCTGCGCGCCGGCGACGTGATCGCCGGGTCGTGGGTGGTGGAGCGGCCGCGTCGGAAGCTGGAGGCTGCGCTGTCGGTTACCGCGCCGCCGTCGCCGGGCGAGGATGAGGACCTGACCCCCACCTCCGCCACCTCCTTCGGGCCCGTCTACCGGTTCACCGAGGCGGAATTGGCGGTCTACGGCGAATACGAACTGCAGGCGCTGGAGCGGGTGCTGCGAGAAAATCGGGAGCAGGCGGTCGAGAGTGTCTACCAGACGATCGCGCACAAGATCGATCGCAACGATGGCTGGAATGACGAACGGGCCTTCCTGGAAGCCTATTACACCCAGTTGCGCGGCCGGCTGGAAGCGGGCATGCGCATGGGCCGCCGCAAGGCAGACAAGCATTCCGGGGACAGTTCTTGACGCTTACGCTGACCATTATCGAAGACGACCTTTCCGGTCGCGCCGTGCTAGACCTGCTTCAGTTTCACCTTGACGAGATGCACAAGTGGTCGCCGCCCGAAAGCGTCCATGCCATGCCGGCGGAACGGCTGCGCCAGCCAGACGTGACGTTCTTTTCGGCGTGGGATGGCGATCGACTGGCCGGATGCGGCGCGATCAAGCATCTGGACGATACTCATGGCGAACTGAAATCGATGCGCGCCGATCCCGAATATCGCGGCAAGGGAGTAGGCAAGGCGATCCTGCTGCGCCTGCTGGATGAGGCGCGCGCGCGGGGCTATGCGCGGGTCAGTCTGGAAACCGGCAAGCCGGAACCGTTCCACCCGGCCCATGGCCTCTATCGCGCCAACGGCTTTGTGGAATGTCCGCCGTTCGGCGACTATGTGGCCGACGATTTTTCGATCTGCATGACGAAGGACCTGTGATGGATCTGCGCCCCGCGACGCCTGCGGATGCGGCCGCGCTTGCCGATCTGGGCGTGCGCAGCTTCGTCGCCAAGTTCGGGCACATGTACACGGCCGTCGACCTCGCCAATTTTCTGGCCGAATCGCACAGCGAAGCCAAGATCGCCAAGGAGATCGCCGATCCCGCGATGCGGGTGATGCTGGCCGAGGCGGACGGAAAGCTGCTGGGCTACTGCAAGCTGGTGATGGATTGCGGCTGGCCCGAACATGCGCGGGGGCAGCGCGTGATCGAACTGAAGCAGCTCTACACCGATCCCGATACGACCGGGCGGGGCATCGGCTCGGGCCTGATGGACTGGGCGATCGAGACCGCACGCGATCACGGCGCGGACGAGGTGCAGCTTTCGGTCTGGAGCGGCAACGACGGCGCGCAGAAGTTCTACGCCCGCTATGGCTTCGGAAAAGTCGCCGACATTCACTTCATGGTCGGTGAACAGCGGGACGAGGAGTTCCTTTTCGCACGCCTGCTCGGCTAAGACGCTGGCATGGCTTACGAAACGCTCATCTCGGTTCCCGATCTCCACGCTCTTCTCGCCGCCGGCGAGGATGTGCTGATCCTCGATTGCGAATTCGAGCTGGGCGTGCCGGACAAGGGGCGGGATGCCTATCGCGCCGGCCACCTGCCGGGGGCGCGCTATGCCCATCTCGACGACGATCTCGCTTCCCCGCCGGACGGCACCAACGGGCGCCATCCGCTGCCCTCTCGCGTGGCGTTCGCTGCGTGGCTGCGTGCGCAGGGATTGGGGCAGGGGCAGCAAGTCGTCGCCTGCGATTCGAATGGCGGGGCATGGGCGGCGCGGGCGTGGTGGCTGCTGCGCTGGGCTGGCCACACCCCGGTTGCGGTGCTGGACGGCGGCAAGCAGGCCTGGGCCGCAGCGGGGCTTCCCATGGAGACCGGCGATGCCGGACCTGTGCGTCCCGGAGATTTTCGGGCGGGCGAGCCGCTGGTGGCGACGCCCATCGATGCCGAGGGCGTTCTGGCGAATATCGATGCTGGGGCGGCGCAACTATTGGACGCGCGCGATCCTTCCCGCTTTCGCGGCGATCCCAATCCGATCGATCCGGTGGCGGGGCACATCCCGGGCGCGCGCAACCGCTTCTTCCGCGACAATCTGGGGCCTGACGGTCGTTTCCGCCCGGCGGATCAGCTGGCCGCTGACTTTACCGCGCTTCTGGACGGCAAGCCGGCGATCCTGTCTTGCGGGTCGGGCGTTACGGCGTGTCACAATGCTCTTGCCATGGCCCACGCCGGGCTTGCCGCCCCGCGCCTCTATCCGGGATCGTGGAGCGAGTGGATCGCCGATCCGGCGCGCCCGGTGGCAACCGGCGAGGATTGAACGCTCAACCCTCGCCGTCGACGCTTACTTTGCGAGCTGCGCCTCGATCGCGTCCACCAGCAGGGGATCCTGCGGCGCAGTGCCGGGGGCGAAGCGGCCGGCGACCGAACCGTCGCGGGCGATCAGGAACTTTTCGAAGTTCCACAGCACTTCGGGATCGTCGTTCGGGGTCATGCCATAGCCCTTGAAGCGTTCCTTCATGCCCTCGACATCGCCCTGCTTGGTGGGGATGGCGTCGGTCAGCGCGACATAGAGCGGCTGCTTGGCATCGCCGGTGACATCGGCCTTGGTGAACAGCGGGAACGAGACGCCGTAGTTGAGCTGGCAGAACTCGACGATTTCCTCATCGGTGCCGGGTTCCTGCGCGCCGAAGTCGTTGGCCGGGAAGCCCAGCACCTCAAAGCCCTTGGCCTTGTAGTCTTCGTAGAGCTTTTCCAGCCCTTCGTACTGCGGTGTCAGCCCGCACTTGGAGGCGACATTGACGACGAGCAGGACATTGCCCCCGTGATTGGCAAGGCTGTCGGCGCTGCCGTCGATGCGGGTCAGCGGGATCTGGGCGATATCGGTCATGCAGGGGTCTCCCATAGATTCGGGCTTGGATTCGTGCTTAGATTCGGGGCCGGAGACTGCGCCAGCGCGATGACGCGGGCAAGACGCCGCGTTCAGATTGCTTGCCCCAGGACGGGCGATATCCATTCCGGATCATGGGCATAGGGTAGGGGATCGCCCCGGCGAAGCGCGTCCAGCATGGCGGCGAAGTCGGTCCGCGCCCGCCAGCCCAGCAGGCGTTTCGCCTTGGCGGGATCGTAGATGCGCTCGATCCGTTCGGGCAGAACCCAGCCCTGCCGGGCGTACAGCTCTGCCGCATCCGGGAAGTGGCGAAGGATTACGGCGCGGGCATCGTGGGCCAGTTCCATCGCCTCCTCACGCGTAAACGGCGGCGGAGCGGACAGCACGAAAGTCTCGCACCCCTCGATCCGCTCCAGCGCGGCCAGATGGGCGCGGGCGGCGTCTTCCACCGTAAGGCGCCGGTTCAGCAGTTCGTTCGCCTTGAGATTGGGGCCGGACGGCACCGCATGGGTATCGTCGTCCTCGGGGAAGAACCGCCCGGTGCGCAGGATCGCCACCGCCATGCCGGTTTCGCGCGAGACCAGGCGGCACAGGTTCTCCGCCGCCAGTTTGGTGGCGCCGTAGATATTGCGCGGCTCCAGCGGGCCGAAGGTCTCGTCCATCCACCACGCACCTTCGTCACCCGCCCCGGCCCGCACATCGGCGCGGACCATCAGTGATGTGGTGGAGGTGAAGAGGAAGCGCGCGTGTCCCGCCTCGACCGCGGCCTCCAGCAGGTTGAGGGTGCCGGTGACATTGGTGTCTATGAAGGCCTGTCGCGGATTGCGAACGATGTCGGGCTTGTGCAGCGCACCGGCGTGGATCACCGCTTCGATGCCATGATGGGCCACGGTCTGGAACACCAGATCGCGATCCGCCACCGAGCCGACGATGCGCGTATGCACCCCCTGCGCGACGTCGAGGCCGATAACCTCGTGCCCCCTCGCCGTCAGCAGCGGCGCAAGATGGCGTCCGAGCCAGCCGGACGATCCGGTCAGCAGGACGCGCATCGGGTCAGCCTGCGTTGCGGTAATCGGCGATCACGTCGCCCGCTTCGGCCAGTTCCGCCTCGTGCCCTTCCTCGCGCCAGGTTTCGGCCAGCGCTTCGGCTTCCCACTGCTTCATCGCCGGATGGTCGAGCACGGTATCGACCCAGGACTGGTAGGTCCCGACGTCGAGGCCATAAGTGCGGATACGGAACGCGACCGGCGCGAAGAACGCATCCAGCGCGGTGAAGCTTTCACCGGCCAGCCAGGGGCCGCCGAAGCGGGATAGGCCCTCGCTGAAGATCTCGCGCAGGCGGGCGACATCGCGCAGCAGCGCGGGGCGCATCGCCTTGGGCCGCACGCGCACGCCGACATTCATCGTGCAGTCGTTGCGCAGGGCGGAGAAGCCGCCGTGCATCTCGACAACGGCGCACTGCGCGAAAGCACGCGCCGCCTCGTCGGTGGGCCAGATGCCGGGGTGACGGTCTGCCAGATAGAGCGTGATGCCCAGCGAATCCCACACCGTCCGCTCGCCATCGATCAGTGCGGGAACCTGGCCGGTGGGCGAGAAGCTGCGGAATGCCTCGTAGTTGGCGGCGGCGAAGGGTTCAATCCGATCGGCAAAATCGATGCCGAGCGCCTTCATCAGCAGCCAGGGCCTGAGCGACCAGCTGGAGTAGTTCCGATTGGCGGTGATCAATGTGTATGCCATCGGAACTCTCCTTTGTTTGAAAATCCGCCGCAGGCGGATTTTGCGGCACCGGCCCACTCCCCCACCCGACCACCCACGAGTGTATCCTGATGGGTGGTCGGGTGGGGGAGTGGGCCGGTGCCGCGACTCTCACGTCAAATAATGCGCCGTGGTCTTAGCGGCGACTTCGTCGGCCGTCACGCCCGGAGCGAGTTCGATCAGCTTGAACGGGCTCTGGTGATCGGGGCGCTGGAACACCGCAAGGTCGGTGACGATCATGTCGACCACGTTCTTGCCGGTCAGCGGCAGGGTGCAGGCCGGGATGAACTTGGGATCGCCGTTCTTGGCGTTGTGCTCCATCACGACGATGATCTTCTTCACGCCGGCCACGAGGTCCATCGCGCCACCCATGCCCTTGATCATCTTGCCGGGGATCATCCAGTTGGCGATGTCGCCGTTCTCGGCAATCTCCATCGCGCCCAGCACGGCCAGGTCGATGTGGCCGCCGCGGATCATGCCGAAGCTGGTGGCGCTGTCGAAATAGGCCGACTGCGGCAATTCGCTCACCGTCTGCTTGCCGGCGTTGATGAGGTCGGCGTCGACTTCGTCAGGATAGGGAAACGGTCCGATGCCCAGCATCCCGTTTTCGGACTGGAGCGTCACCGTCATGCCGGCGGGCACATGGTTCGCCACCAGCGTGGGGATGCCGATGCCGAGGTTCACGTAGAACCCGTCCTGCAATTCCTGCGCCGCACGGGCGGCCATTTCGTCACGAGTCCAGCTCATCAGGCGGTCTCCCTTTCACGCGTCGTCGTGAATTCGATCTTCTTGTCGTAAGGCGCGCCCAGCACCAGCCGCTGAACGAAGACGCCGGGCAGGTGGATGCCGTCGGGATCGAGCGAGCCGGTGGGGACGATCTCCTCCACCTCCACCACGCAGACCTTGCCGCAGGTGGCGGCGGGCACGTTGAAGTTGCGCGCGGTCTTGCGGAACACGACGTTGCCGCTCTCGTCCGCCTTCCACGCCTTCACCAGCGACAGATCGGCGAAGATGCCTTCCTCAAGGATATAGTCCTCGCCCCGGAAGACCTTCACTTCCTTGCCCTCGGCGATCTGGGTGCCGACGCCGGTCTTGGTGTAGAAGCCGGGAATGCCGGCGCCGCCGGCGCGCATCCGCTCGGCCAGCGTTCCTTGCGGGCAGAATTCGACTTCCAGTTCGCCTGAGAGGAACTGGCGTTCGAACTCCTTGTTCTCACCCACGTAGGACGATATCATCTTGGAAACCTGCTTGGTGCGCAGCAGCTTGCCGATGCCTTCGTTGTCGATGCCGGCGTTGTTGGAGGCGAAAGTCAGGTTCTTCACGCCCGAATCGCGCACTGCATCCAGCAGCCGTTCGGGTATGCCGCAAAGGCCGAAGCCCCCGGCGGCGATCAGCAGGCCATCCTTCAGCAGCCCATCCAGCGCGGCAGAGGCGCTGGGGTAGATCTTGTTCATGCTGTTCTCCCGTTTGGAGCGAACCTAGACAGCCAATCCCATTACGAATAGCGATTGTTTTTTATCGGATTCGATAATCAGGTATTATGAAACGCATCGCCCTTTTCCACCTCGAAACGCTGATGTGGATTGATCGGCTCGGCACGTTCGCAGGTGCGGCACAAAGACTCAATACCACCCAACCCGCGATCTCCGCCCGCGTGCGGGAGATCGAGGAACAGCTCGGCGTGCCGTTGTTCCAGCGCGACGGGCGGCGCATGGTGCTGACGGCACGCGGGCGGCGGCTGGTGGAGGCGGCGGAACCGCTGCGGCAAGGGCTGGAACAGGTTCTGCTGGAGGCCAGCGATTTCGCCGGCGCCACCGGCAACGTGCGGATCGGCTCGGGAGAGATTGCAGCCGCGACATGCCTGCCCGGCTTCATCGCTGCCGTGGAGCGCGAAAGGCCGGGGGTGACCATGGAAGTCGAACTCGATCTCACCGCGCGCCTGCTGCAGCAACTGCTGGCCGGTACCCGCGATATCGTGTTCCTGGCGGGGCCGGTGGCCAGTCCCGGCATCCGCACCGCGCCGATCGGTGCGGTGGAGCTGGTCTGGGCGGCGAGCCCTGCGGTGGCAGCAGAGGGTGGGTTCTCGCATCCGCTGCCCGTATGGTCGTTGCCCGGCCATTCGCCGCTCCACGCCGTGACTTTGGCGGCATTCGCGGCCGGCGGGCCCACGCCCCGCTCGCTGAACACCTGCAACAATGTGCGGACGCTGATCGAGATCGTCTCCTGCGGGCAGGGCGCCGCCGTGCTGCCTGAAACCATGGTGCGGCGGGAACTTGCCCGCGGGACGCTGGTTGAAATCCTGCCCCGGCCGGCGCGACGCATCCATTTCGAGGCGGCAATCCGATCGCGAGAGCGCGAGGCCGTCGTGCTCGACCTGTTCGAGCGGGCCGCACAGCTTTCGATCGATGGGGTACCGGACTGAAAAAACGCCAGAAGCTCAGGCGGATGCGGGAAATTCGGCCGGGGCGATTGAGGCTTTGATCTAGGTCATGGCGGCGGCATATCATAGGCCTAAGCTGGACCGGACATAGACGGAGGAATGCCATGCGCTCGATACTCGTGAACGCCGACCGCAAGCCTGCAAGCGATGCCCGCGTCGATACTGCCATCGAACTGGCGCGGCAGCTTGGCGGCCATGTCACCGTGCTCGTCGATACGCCGGTCTCACGCTATATCGCCATGGATCCGATGGGCGGCAGCTATGTGATCAGCGAGGCACTGGATCGGGCGCGGGCTGACGACGATGCCGCCGCCGAAGCGGTGGAAGCACGGCTTTCGCGCGGCGATGTGCCTTTCGAGGTTGTCCGCAGCGAAGACGATCCGGTGCCCGCGCTGGCGGCGGCGGCACGGCTGGCCGACCTCGTGATCGTATCGCGGTCCAGCGGCATGGTGGGCGAAGTGGCGCTGACCGCGCGCGCGCCGGTGCTGGCACTGCCCGATGAACCCGCCGGCAGCCTGCCGATCTCCCGCGCCGTCGTCGCCTGGGATGGCGGCGAGCAGTCGGCCGCCGCGCTCAGGGCCTCGATCCCGCTGCTGGTCAGCTGCCAATCGGTGAAAGTGGTGACGGTGACCGAGAAGCCCGGCGGCTTTCCGGCGACCGATGCGCTGCGGTACCTGTCCCGTCACGGCATCCACGCCGAGTTCGAGGAACTGGAGCGGCACCGTTCCACCGAGGAGACTCTGGCCGTTGCCGTGCGAGCGGCCAATGCAGAACTGCTGGTGATGGGGGCCTACGGCAAGAGCCGGATGCGCGAGTTCCTGTTCGGCGGCGTGACGGCCTACTTCCTTGCCGACGCAAGCGCGCCCGCGCTGCTTTTCGCGCACTGACATACCGCCATTCGAACGAAAGGCTGGCTCCACGTGTGTGTGGCCGGCCTTCTTTCATGGCGAATCGCCCTGCCGAGAATGTTCCTGATTCGGTCCGGTATGGGCCGAACGCGATTTTACTGGCGGGACAATTACTAAGCCAGGCAAGGAAATTTCGCGTCGCAGCAGACAACGCTTTCCCAAGCACCGTGATCCATCGCCCAGCCGATTGCGATTGCATCAATCATGAGACTCGATTCACTTTCCAAGCATCAGAAAATAAGCATTTTTTCGGGAATTACCCGGTGTAGTTCGATGTCGCGCAACATAAGTTGATAGTTTTGCAACTGAAAGCGGGTCATTTCGCACTTGCACAATGGAGTGACTGGGGGCATACAGAACCTGCCTTTCAGGCATCCTCTCCCAAAACTTCCACGGCCCGGTCGGCAACGTCCGGGCCTTTTTTTGTGCCCGGCAGACAGCACCATTTCCGGCGAAATGGATGCGGTTTGCGTCGCTTCGAGGTTTTCGCGGCATCATTGCCCGGTATCATGGCCTTATTATTCTTGAGCCTGACCCGTTTGAAATCCTGAAGCCGCATACCTAGCTCCTTGATCACGTTCCCACCGCATCTGCCTTGCCCATCCGGGGAGGCAGAGGCGCAAGGACCAGCATCGGGAACTTGAAAGGACACACATGGCGGAAGTCCCAACCCAGGTGGACGAACGGGTGGCCAAGCTGCAAGTGGCAGCCTCCCGTCAGGAAGAAAGCGGCCAGGGTATCGCCCGGCTGTCGCGCGGGTCGCTCTCGGCGATCGGGGCGATGGAAGGCGATGTGCTGGAAGTGACCGGCAAGACCGCGACGGTCGCCCGTGCCGTGCTTGCCTATCCGGAAGACGAAGGTCTGGAGGTGATCCGGCTGGACGGGCTTCAGCGTGTGAACGCCGGGGTCGGCTCCGGCGATCATGTCTCTGTCCGCAAGGCGGAATCGCGGCCCGCGCAGCGCGTGGTCTTCGCGCCCGCGCAGAAGGAGATGCGCCTGCAGGGGCCGTCCGCCGCGCTGAAGCGCAACTTCTTCGGCCGCCCGATGGTGCAGGGCGATATCGTTGCCACCACCGGCCAGCAGCAGGTTGCGGACATTCCGCCCGAACTGCGCCGCATGTTCAATGCGCCGGCGTTCGCGCTGACGCAGATCCGCCTGAACGTCGTTTCCACCACGCCGCGCGGTATCGTCCACATCGATGAGAGTACCGAAGTCGAACTGCGTGAGCTGTTCGAGGAAGCCGATACCGCGCGTGGCGACGTCAATTACGACGACGTCGGCGGTATGAGCGACACCATCCGCCAGCTGCGCGAGATGGTGGAACTGCCGCTGCGCTATCCCGAACTGTTCACGCGTCTGGGCGTCGCCCCGCCCAAGGGCGTGCTGCTGCATGGCCCGCCGGGGACCGGCAAGACGCGCCTTGCGCAAGCCGTCGCCAACGAGAGCGAGGCCAACTTCTTCTCGATCAACGGGCCGGAGATCATGGGATCCGGCTATGGCGAGAGCGAGAAGGCGCTGCGCGAAGTGTTCGATCAGGCTGCCAAGGCGGCGCCGGCGATCATCTTCATCGACGAGATCGATTCCATCGCGCCCAAACGTGACCAGGTTCATGGCGAGGCAGAAAAGCGCCTTGTCGCCCAGCTGCTCACGCTGATGGACGGGTTGAACAGCCGCGCCCACGTGGTCGTCATTGCGGCCACCAACCGGCCCGATGCCATCGACGAGGCGCTGCGCCGGCCCGGTCGTTTCGACCGCGAGATCGTGATCGGGGTGCCGGATGAGAACGGCCGGCGCGAAATCCTGGGCATCCATACGCGCGGCATGCCGCTGGGCGATCAGGTGGACCTGAAGGAACTGGCGCGCACCACGCACGGCTTCGTCGGCGCCGATATCGCTGCGCTCGCGCGCGAAGCGGCGATCGAGGCGGTGCGCCGGATCATGCCCCGGCTCGATCTGGAAGCACGCACGATCCCGGCCGAAGTGCTCGAAAGCCTTCAGGTGATCCGCGAGGATTTCGTGGAGGCGCTGCGGCGCGTCCAGCCTTCGGCGATGCGCGAAGTGATGGTGCAGGTGCCCGACATCGGCTGGTCCGACATCGGCGGCCTCGACGATGCGCAGCAGAAGCTGCAGGAAGGGATCGAGCTTCCGCTCAAGAACCCCGAAGCGTTTCGCAAGCTGGGCATCCGGCCGGCCAAGGGCTTCCTGCTCTATGGCCCTCCCGGCACCGGCAAGACGCTGCTCGCCAAGGCCGTGGCCAAGGAGGCGGAGGCGAACTTCATCTCGATCAAGTCGTCCGATCTCCTGTCCAAGTGGTACGGGGAGAGCGAGCAGCAGATCGCCCGCCTCTTCGCCCGCGCGAGGCAGGTGGCGCCTTGCGTCATCTTCATCGACGAGATCGACAGCCTCGTGCCCGCACGCGGCGGCAGCTCGATGGGTGAACCGCAAGTAACGGCGCGCGTGGTGAACACCATTCTGGCCGAGATGGACGGGATGGAGGAACTGCAGTCAGTTGTGCTCGTGGGGGCGACCAACCGGCCGACCCTGGTCGATCCGGCGCTGCTGCGGCCCGGTCGCTTCGACGAACTGGTCTATGTCGGCACGCCCGATGAGGGCGGGCGCGTGCATATTCTGGGCATCCACACCGCGAAGATGCCTTTGGCGGATGACGTTTCGCTCAAGGACATTGCGGCGCGCACCGAGCGCTTTACCGGGGCCGATCTGGAAGACGTGGTGCGCCGCGCCGGCCTGATCGCCATTCGCAAGCGCGGGGCGGACGTGGAATCCGTCAACAAGGCGGACTTCGACGAGGCGCTGGAAGACAGCCGCGCCACCGTGACCGAAGAGATGGAAGCCGAATACGGGCGGATGAAGGGCGAGTTGAAGAAGCGCGCCATGGAAGTCATTCCGCTGGGCTTCATCTCGCCGGGCATGGTGGAGCCGACCCGGCCGAAGAAGCACGGGGAGTAATCAAAGGCGGACCCAGATCCTCCCCCACCGGGGGAGGGGGACCGCCCGCTCATCCTGAGCTTGTCGAAGGAAGGGTGGTGGAGGGGGCCAGCGCGACGCTGCCGAAAGCCCCCTCCGTCAGTGCTTTGCACTGCCACCTCCCCCGGTGGGGGAGGATCGGTTTGTCGATATCTTGCTTAGCTCAAGAACAGATCGGCGTGATCTGATAGATCCCAAACCAGTTCTTGCCGGTCACGAGGATGCGCTTGCCTTTCGCATCCCAGGCGATGCCGTTCAGCACGGCATCCATGCCTAAGGCCCCATCGCCCCGGCGCAGGCCGGAGAAATCCACCCAGGCCTTGATGTGTCCGGTCGCCGGATCGATCCGCGCCACGCGGTCGGTCAGCCAGATGTTCGCCCAGATCTCACCGTCGATCCATTCCAGCTCGTTGAGATTGTCGACCGGCTTGCCGTCGGCGGTGACGGGCAGGGTGCCGGTCTGGCGCATGGTGGCGGGATCGCGCAGGCGCAGGCTGGAACTGCCGTCGCTCTGGTAGATCACGTTGCCGCTCCGCGTCATGCCCCAGCCTTCGCCTTCGTAGCTGAAAGTACCGATCTGCTTCAGCGTCTTGCGGTCCCAGCGGAAGCCCTGCCCACCGCGCCAGGTGAGGCTGATGATCTGGTCCTTCCAGTCGATGATGCCCTCGCCGAACAGCGATGGATCGATCTGCGCCTCATTCAGCGGCTTGGCATCTTCCAGCGTGCGCACGACGATGCGCGAGGCGCCTTCGCGGCCGGTGCTCTCGTAGAGCAGGCCATTCGAATAGAAGAGGCCCTCGGTGAAGGCGGTGGGATCGTGCGGGAAGCTGGCGTCCACACGGTAGCTGCAGGTCGGCACCGGCGCGGCCTGAACGGGCGTGGCAGCGGTGAGGAGAAGGGCGAGGACGGCTACGGCGGAGCGGATCATGTGCCTGCGAGTGCCGCAGTCCCGCGCGCCTCGCAAGCTCTTTGACGGCAAGCGCTTTAGCCAGACGCCCGGCGCTCGCCCAAATCGGCCACGGCTTCGGTGATGGACGGACCGGCGGCCAGTTCCACCGGGGCGACCGGCAGGGTGCGGCGACGCACCAGCGCTTCGGGCATTTCGCGGCGCACCCAGTCCAGCATGTGTTCGCGCATGGCGCAGCGCAGATCGAACAGCGTCGGCCCGTCGCGCGCGCTCATCAGCAGGCGCACTTCCATGGCCTGCGCGCTGTGGTCGGTGATCTGGAGCACCTGCGCGCGGCCGTCGAACAGCTTATGGCCGGTGACGGCGCGGGTATATTCCGCGCGGATCGGGGCAATGTCGGTCGCCGGATCGAGGTAGATCATCACCGTGCCGATCAGCTGCGATGTAGTCTTGGTCCAGTTCTGGAAGGTATCCTCCAGAAAGCGCGTGGTCGGCACCACAAGGCGGCGCTGGTCCCACAAGTTCACCACCACATAAGTCGTGCGGATTTCCTCGATCCGGCCCCATTCGCCGTCAACGATGACGACATCGTCGATCGAGATCGGTTCGGTCAGCGCCATCTGGAAGCCGCCGATCAGCGCCTTCAGCGCAGGCTGGGCGGCGGCACCAACGGCAAGGGCGGCGAGACCGGCCGAAGCCATCAGCGTGGCGCCGACCTTCATCACGCCGGGGATCGAAAACAGCATCAGCGAGACCATCAGGAACACGATCACGAACGTCGCGATGCGGCTGAGGATGGCAAGGCGGGTGCGGCGGCGGCGGGCGCTGCGGTTGTCCTCCACCGAGATATCGGCGCGCAGGGTCATCGCTTCCACGAAGGAGTGGAGAATGGCGATGGCGATCCATCCGGTGAGCAGTGGCATGACGAAGCCCGCCACCCGCTCCCAGAAATCGCTGAGTGCTGGGGTTTGCCGGGCGGCAAGGACGATGCCCATCGCCACGAAGGCCCAACGTGTCGGCCGGGCGAGGCGGGCGATGAGAATGTCGTCGGACTGGCTGGCGCTGGAGCGGACGATGTGCCGCAGGATGCGGAACAGCACCGTATGGGCGGCAAGCGCGATAGCGGCGCCGATGGTGCCGGCGATCAGCGCGATCAGCACTTGCGCGGCCCAATCGGGCAAAGCGCCGACGTAGCGTTCGATAAGCTCGATCATGGGAAGGAAACTATGCTGCAGTGCAACAGTTTCCCCGGATCGCTCGTTCCACCGGAGTTTTGCCCCGATTGACGGAGCGACCATCCTAAACTCGCCTCGTCATCCCCGCGAAGGCGGGGATCCCGCTTGTTCTGCTGCTGGGCAAAAAGGAAGCGGGGCCCCCGCCTTCGCGGGGGCGACGAGATGTGTTGAACGGCTGAAATTTAGTGCGCCGCGCCCCAGCTCGCGCCGTGGCCGATTTCCACGCCCAGCGGCACATCCAGCTTCACCGCCGGTTCCGCCGCGCCGGCCATGACGCTGCGGATCACGTCGGAGGCTGCCGCCACGTCACTCTCGGGCAGTTCGAATACCAGTTCGTCGTGCACCTGCAGCAACATGCGGACGTGGCCAAGGCCGGCGTCGGTCAGTGCCGGGGGCATGCGGGCCATCGCGCGCTTGATGATGTCGGCGCTGGTGCCCTGGATCGGCGCGTTGATCGCTGCGCGTTCGCTGCCCTGGCGCTCGGCCTGGTGCTTCGAATTGATGCGCGGGAACCACGTCTTGCGGCCGAACAGGGTTTCCGAATAGCCCTTGGTCCGCACGGATTCGAGCGTCTCGTGGATATAGCGCTGGATGCCCGGGAACCGCTCGAAATAGCGGTCGATCATCGCCTGTGCCTCGTCCGCCTCGGTACCGAGACGGCCGGCAAGCCCCCAGCGCGAGATGCCGTAGAGGATGGCGAAGTTGATCGTCTTGGCCCGCCCGCGCGTGTCGCGGTCCACGGTGCCGAACATTTCCATCGCCGTGCGCGCGTGGATGTCCTCGCCTTGGGCGAAGGCTTCCTTCAGGCTGGGCACATCGGCCATATGCGCGGCAAGGCGTAGTTCGATCTGCGAGTAGTCGGCAGAGATCAGGACATTGCCCGGCTCGGCCACGAAGCAGTCGCGGATCTGGCGGCCGATCTCGGTGCGGATCGGGATGTTCTGCAGGTTCGGATCGGTGGAGGAAAGGCGCCCGGTCTGCGCGCCGACCAGGCTGTAGCTGGTATGGACGCGCTGTGTCTTCGGGTTGATCGCGGCCTGCAGTGCCTCGGTATAAGTCGAGCGCAGCTTGGACAGCTGGCGCCATTCCAGCACCTTGGTGGCGACGACTTCGCCCTCGTTCGCCAGCTTTTCCAGCACCGACTGATCGGTGGAATACTGGCCGCTCTTGCCCTTCTTGCCGCCCTTGTAGCCGAGCTTGTCGAACAGGATGTCGCCCAACTGCTTGGGGCTGCCGATGGTGAATTCCTGCCCGACTTTGGCGAAGATTTCCGCCTCCAGCGCGCCGATGGCTTCGGCGAATTGGCTGGAAAGACCTGCCAGCTTCTCGCGGTCGACCTTGATGCCGTGGCGCTCCATCTGGGCGACGACCGGGATCAGCGGACGGTCGACCATCTCGTAGATGCGCGTGCCGCTCTCGTCCGACAGGCGCGGCTTCAGCTTGGCGTGCAGGCGCCAGGTCACGTCCGCATCCTCGGCCGCATATTCGGTGGCGCGCGAAAGCGGCACTTCGCCGAAGGGGATGGCCTTCTTGCCGGTGCCGCAGATCTCCTTGAAGGTCAGCGTCGTGTGGCCAAGGTGGCGTTCGGAAAGTTCGTCCATGCCGTGCCCGCCGCCGATCCCGTCCAGCGAGCGGCCGGCATCGAGGCAGAAGGACACGATCATCGTATCGTCGATCGGCGCCACGTGGATGCCATGGCGGGCGAAGACGTTGAGGTCGTACTTGATGTTCTGGCCGACCTTCAGCACCGCATCGCTTTCCAGCAGCGGCTTCAGGCGGGCGAGGGCATCGGCCAGCGGCACCTGTTCGGGCTTTTCGGCGAACATGTCGGTGCCGCCATGGCCCAGCGGGATGTAGCAGGCATCGTTGGGGCCCAGCGCAAGGCTCACGCCGGCAAGGTCCGCCTGCATGGCATCGAGTGCCGAAGTCTCGGTATCGATGGCGACGACATGGGCGGCGGCGGCGCGGGCGATCCACTCTTCCAGCGCGGCCATGGTGGTGACGCAGGCATAGGCGCTGCGATCCACCGCCGGCCATTCGGGCATCGGCTGGCGCGCGGCGCCCTCGGCCGGGCCGCTGGCGGCGGTTACTGGCTTCGACGGATTGAGCTGCGTCGTGCGTTCGGGGCTGCCGTGGCCGAGGTCCAGGCGCTTGAGCAGACTGGTGAAGCCGTGCTTGCCGAGAAATTCGGCGAGCGGCGCGGGCGGGATCGCTTCCAGCTTGAACTGGTCGAGCGCCATCGGCAGCACGCAGTCTTCCTTGAGCGTGACAAGCACCTTGGAGAGGCGGGCCTGTTCGGCCTGCTCGATCAGCCGTTCCTGCAGCTTCGACTTCTTCATCGAAGGCGCGGCGGCCAGCGCGGATTCGAGGTCGCCGTAGTCCTGGATCAGCTTCGATGCGGTCTTGGGGCCGACGCCGAAAACGCCGGGCACATTGTCGACCGAGTCGCCCATCAGGGCTAGCACATCGCCGACCTTTTCGGGGGGGACGCCGAACTTCTCGACCACTTCGGGAATGTCGATCCGCTGGTTCTTCATCGTGTCCAGCATGTCGACACAGCCACCGCCGATCCCGCATTTGCCGACCAGCTGCATCAGGTCCTTGTCCGAGGAGACGATGGTCACGTCCCAGCCCTGCGCCGTGGCGGCGCGGGCGTAGGAGGCGATCAGGTCGTCGGCCTCGAAGCCGACTTCCTCGATGCAGGGCAGCGAGAAGGCGCGGGTGGCGTCGCGGATCAGCGGGAATTGGGGGACGAGGTCTTCGGGCGGCGGCGGGCGGTTGGCCTTGTAATCCTCATAGATATCGTTGCGGAACGAGTGGCTGCCGGCATCGAGGATCACGGCAAGGTGCGTTGGCCCGTCGGCCTTGTTCAGGTCTTCCGCCAGCTTCCACAGCATCGTCGTATAGCCATAGACCGCGCCAACCGGCGTCCCTTCCGGGTTGGTCAGCGGTGGCAGGCGGTGATAGGCGCGGAAGATATAGGCCGAGCCGTCGACGAGATAGAGATGCTGCTTGGAATCCATGGACAACCCGTAGCAGCGCCCGCGCGGCCCGTCAGCACCGCACTGCGCGCGCACCCACTGCAATCTTTGCCGAGGTAATCTTTGCAGAAGTAATCTTCGCGGGGTCGGGGAACCGGGGCGTGATTTCGCCGTTTCGCTGCGAATGCTTGAAACGCGGCGTGTCGCGGCTTAATCCTGCGCGTCCTGAACGGGAGCGAGATCGGCCCCCCACGCCGCACCGTATTTGCGGACGGCATCCGGAATCGACGACTTCAGCAACGAGGGAAGACTGAACACATGCGCAAGACCCTGATCGCCGTGACTGCCGCAGCTGCGGCCCTTTCGCTGGCCGCCTGCTCGCAGAAGACGCAGGATGCAGCCAGCGACACCGTGACTTCGGCTGCCGAAGACGTTTCGCAGGCTGCGGACGACATGGGCGATGCCGTGGACAATGCCGGCGACAAGGCCGCGCAGGCTGCCGACGACACCAAGGGTGCCGCCAGCGAAGCCGCCAAGAGCGCCGAGAAGACCCTTGACGACACCGCCGCCGACGCTGCCGCAGCCGCTGCCGACGTGACCAATGCCGAAGGCGAGCCGCACGATTCGACCACGCCCCAGCACTGAGGTCGAAGGCCCGGATTTCGGTTCGGGCTTCACCCAAACGAAAAGGCCCGCTGGAGTGATCCAGCGAGCCTTTTCGTTTGGCGGCGTCCTACCTCAGCGCGAGGCGGAGGCGGTGCGGCGATAGCTGCCGGCGTCTGCCAGATAGCCTTCGTAGACGGTGCGCGCGATGCTGGCGATGCGGGCTTCGCGGGCCGGGCGGCCGCCCTGTCCGGTGACATAGATCGCCACCGCATAGGCGCGGCCATCGGCGGTTTCGATAAAGCCGATGTCGCTCGACGTGTTGTTGAGCGAACCGGTCTTGTGCGAGACGCTGACGCCGCTGGGCAGGCCGGCGCGGATGCGGTTGCGGCCGGTGACGCAGCGGCTCATGGCGCCCATCAGCACGCTGCGGCTTTCCGGGGTCAGCCACTTGCCCTGATAGATGCCGGTCAGCAGCTCGACCATCGCAAGCGGCGTGGCGCTGTCGCGCTTGTCGACCACCTTGGCGGGGTTGATCGCGCCATCGTCGCGCACCAGCGTGGCGATGTCATGGTCGATATGCCAATCCTCGATGCCGGCGCGGCGCACCCAGGCATTGACGGCAGCGGGGCCGCCGACGACCTTGAGCAGCGCATCGGTGGCGTAATTGTTGGAGCGGGTGATCATCAACTCCATCAACTGGCGGGCCGACATGTAGGCACCCGGGCGCACCGGGGCGACCGAGCTGGAAAACGGCGCGGAGGCGACCGGGATCATCAGCGGATATTCGCTGGAAAGGCTCCACTTGCCCTTGTCGACGCCCTCCAGGAAGGTCGCCGCGATGGCGACCTTGCTGGTGCTGGCCATGGGGAAACGCTGGTTGCCAAGCACGTCGACGGTACGCCCCGTCGAAAGGTCAACGGCGGCGACGCCGATTCGGCCCTGCGATCCTTCGGCAACGCCGGCCAAGCGGCGTTCGAAATCATCCGGCGTGCGCGGGCTGCGCAATTCGGTGCCGAACACCGAATCGAACGAATCCTGCACGTCGTTGATATTGCCTGCATGGGCAGGCGCGAAGGACGCGGTGGCAGCGGCGACAATGCTTGCGACCTTGATGAAACGCTGCGTGCCGGCCAGGCACCGCGTCAGGAGACTATCTGCCCCGATCATGCAGAACCCACCCTTACCTTTCTGATTTTCCCGCAGGGTTAACCCACCGGTGAGATTAATCCGAATTCGATAAAGCGCCAGCGTTGCGCGACGAATTGCATGGCCCATGCGGGCAATTGCGGGAACCGGACCGATCCTGTCGCTGCGAAGACCGATTCGGATGCGTTTGAATCCGTTTAAAAATGCACATTCGGCGATTTCGACGCGTCTTGATGCGCAAGATTGCGCGGGCCTATTCTTCCCGAAAGCGCCCGCGATGGCGGTCGGGCCGGGGCAATAACGAAAAAGGGCCGGAAGGATCGCTCCTTCCGGCCCCAATTCGCGTTGGTGACGTGGTTGGCTTAGAAGCCGCCCATGCCGCCCATGCCGCCCATGTCGGGCATCGCCGGCATGGCGGGCTTGTCGTCGGCCTTTTCGCTGATCGCCGCTTCGGTGGTGATCAGGAGCCCTGCGACCGAAGCCGCATCCTGCAGCGCGGTGCGCACGACCTTGGTCGGGTCGATGACGCCGGCGGCGACGAGGTTTTCATAGACGTCGGTCGCGGCGTTGAAGCCCAGCGATTCGTCCGAACCGTCAAGCAGCTTGCCGGCGACGACGGCGCCGTCGTGGCCCGCGTTTTCAGCGATCTGCTTCAGCGGAGCGGTGATCGCCTTGCGGACGATGTCGACGCCGCGGGTCTGGTCGTCGTTGGCGCCGGCCAGGCCGTCGAGGGCGCGCGTTGCGTAGAGCAGCGCGGTGCCGCCACCGGGGACGATGCCTTCTTCAACGGCAGCGCGGGTCGCGTGGAGAGCGTCGTCGACGCGGTCCTTGCGTTCCTTCACTTCGACTTCGGTCGCACCGCCGACCTTGATGACGGCCACGCCGCCAGCAAGCTTGGCCAGACGCTCCTGCAGCTTCTCGCGGTCGTAGTCGCTGGTGGTGACTTCGATCTGGGCACGGATCTGCTCGACGCGGCCCTTGATGTCGTCAGCCGCACCGGCGCCGTCGACGATGACAGTGTTGTCCTTGTCGATGGTGACCTTCTTGGCCTGGCCAAGCATGCCGAGCGTGACGCTCTCAAGCTTGATGCCGAGGTCTTCCGAGATCATCTCGCCGGCGGTCAGCGTGGCGATGTCGCCCAGCATGGCCTTGCGACGGTCGCCGAAGCCCGGAGCCTTGACGGCAGCGATCTTCAGGCCGCCACGCAGCTTGTTGACGACGAGCGTGGCAAGGGCTTCACCCTCGATGTCCTCGGCGATGATGAGGAGCGGACGGCCCGACTGCACCACGGCTTCGAGGATCGGCAGCAGCGCCTGGAGCGACGACAGCTTCTTCTCGTGAATGAGGATGTACGGGTTTTCGAGTTCGACCGTCATCTTCTCGGGGTTGGTGACGAAGTAGGGCGACAGGTAGCCGCGGTCGAACTGCATGCCTTCGACGACGTCGAGTTCGAATTCGAGACCCTTGGCCTCTTCGACGGTGATGACGCCTTCCTTGCCGACCTTTTCCATGGCTTCGGCGATCTTTTCGCCGACTTCCACGTCACCGTTGGCGGAGATCACGCCGACCTGGGCGATTTCCGAAGAACCGGCAACGGCCTTCGAACGGCCCTTGATGTTCTCGATGACCTTGCCGACAGCGAGGTCGATGCCGCGCTTCAGGTCCATCGGGTTCATGCCGGCGGCAACCGACTTCATGCCTTCGCGCACGATCGCCTGGGCGAGAACGGTCGCGGTGGTGGTGCCGTCACCGGCTGCGTCGTTGGCTTTCGAAGCCACTTCGCGCAGCATCTGGGCGCCCATGTTCTCGAACTTGTCCTTGAGTTCGATTTCCTTGGCGACCGAGACACCGTCCTTGGTGATGCGGGGAGCGCCGAAGCTCTTCTCGATCACGACGTTGCGGCCCTTGGGGCCCAGGGTCACCTTGACGGCGTTGGCGAGGGTGTCGACGCCGGCGAGAATGCGTTCACGCGCGTCGCGGCCGAACTTTACGTCCTTGGCTGCCATTTTGAATTCCTTTGATTTCGTCATCCCAGCGAAAACTGGGACCGCTATCGGTTTGAACTGTCTCTGCGATGTTCCGTCAGAACATCGCGATCCTGATTTTCATCAGGATGGTCGTGATCAGCCGATCACGCCCAGGATGTCCGATTCCTTCATGATCAGCAGGTCTTCACCGCCAACCTTGACTTCGGTGCCCGACCACTTGCCGAACAGCACGCGGTCGCCAACCTTGACGTCGAGGGGGGTGATGGTGCCGTTTTCAGCGCGAGCGCCGGTGCCGACAGCGACGATTTCGCCTTCAGCCGGCTTTTCCTTGGCGCTGTCGGGGATGATGATGCCACCGGCCGTCTTTTCTTCGGCCTCGACGCGGCGCACGAGAACTCGGTCGTGCAGCGGGCGGAAAGTCATGGGATTCTCCCTTATCCTACGAACTAAAAGGGCAAGAAACTGGAATTGGCACTCTGGCGTGCAGAGTGCCAACGGCCGGGGATATGGTTCCCCCCGGTGGGCTCGTCAAGCGATGACCCGGCAAAAAATTTCAGGTCGGTGTAGGCGCGGGATGAGACGAGTGCGTGACGGTCCCGCTCCAGCCTTACATCGGTGCGAGGTGAAAGCGGTCGCGCCAATGCCAGCGCATGAGCAGCAGTACCGCCGCGGCGGTGAGGCCGACGGCAAGGCCGATCCACACGCCCACGCCCTGCAACGGGGTGAATAGCCCGAGCGCGGCGGACGTCGCGAAGCCCGCCGCCCAATAGCCGAACAGGGCGATCATCATCGGCACGCGCGTATCCTGAATGCCGCGCAGGGCGCCGGCGACCACCGCCTGCAGGCCATCGGTCAACTGGAAGATCGCCGCCACGAACAGGAACTGCAGCGCGAACGTGACCAGCACTGTGTTTTCCGGCGCGTGAACGTCGACGTAGCCGGAGAGAATGAAGCGCGGGAAGATCAGCATGGTCGATGCGGAGACGATCATGAACGCCATGGCGATGGCAATGGCCGCGCTGCCCGCATGGCCGACGCCGTGCCTGTCGCCCGCGCCGTAGTGATAGCCCACGCGGATCGTTGCCGCCTGGCCCACGCCGAAAGGCACCTGGAACGCGAAAGCGGCGATCTGCAGGGCGACGGTATGCGCGGCCAACTGCGCCTCGCCGATGCGGCCCATCAGGAAGGCAGCGCCGGAGAACAGGCCGCCCTCGGCGATCAGGGTGGCTGCGATCGGCAGGCCGAGGGCCAGGATCTGGCGCATCCGCTCGGTTTCCGCACGCCAGAAGCGGCCGAAGGCGTGAAAGCGCCGCAGCTTGCGGTCGGTCGAGATGGCTAGGGCATAGGCCAGCACGCTGACGCAGGCGGTGGTGATGCTGGACAATGCGGAACCCGTCAGCCCCAGCGCCGGGAAGCCGAAGTGGCCGAAGACCAGCGTGTAGTTGCCCAGCACGTTGACCAGGATCGACAGCGCCGTGATCGCCGTGGCGAAAAACGGGCGACCGAGGGCGGACACGAACGTGCGCAGCACGTTGGCGACAGCCATGGGCACGATCGCAATGGACAGCACCCGGATGAAGTGGCCGGACAGATCGATAACGTCGGGATCCTGCCCGGTCAGCCGCATGAGCGCGCCGCCGAACAGGCAGAGCGCGATGCAAGCGATTCCCCCCAATATCGCGACCCACAGCGCCATGCGCGTCGATCGACGCACTTCGCGTACCGAATGACGGCGTCGGCCGAGTTCGGCGGCGATCAGCGGAGCGACGGCGCCGGTAACGCCGTTGAGCCCCATCGCCAGCAGCGCGACGATGGCGACGGCAAGGCTTGCCGCCGCCAACGCTTGCTGGCCGAGCCGGGCGACGAAGATCACGTCGGTGGCGAAAACCGCCATCTGCAGCAGGTTGGCCAGCGCCAGCGGCCCCGCAAGGCGCAGGGTGGCGGCCAGTTCGGCACGGAAGGTGGAAGGCAGGTCGCGTGTCGCCATGGTCGCAGGGCGATAGGCGTTCGCGTGCGCGAACGAAAGCGGATTTGTCGTGACCGAAGCGCGGGGACTTTGCGCTGGATCAGTCACTTCCCTTCATCGCTGCGGCATAATACGGGATGTCGCCAAGACAAGAATCGACAGGTTCGGGCCAGGCCGGAGTTCCCGCATGTACGTGAAATCGATAATCGCAACCCTACCGCTCGCACTGGTCGCGGCGTGTGGAGGTTCGGGCGAGCAGCAGCAGTCCAGCTCGCCTGCCGCGACGACCGAGGTCGCGGCCGCAGCGCCAGCCGTTGCCGATACCGCACCGCCCGCCTTTGCCATCTGTCGCTCGTGCCATTCGGTCGAGGCCGGCCGTAACGGCGTCGGCCCTACGCTCCACGGCATCGTCGGCAGCAAGGCGGGGGACGTGGCCGGATTTCCGTTCAGCCCGGCGCTCAAACAGTCCGGGATCACGTGGGATCGGCAATCGCTCGATACCTGGCTGCAGGGGCCGATGAAGATGGTGCCCGGCACGCGCATGGTGATCGCCGTCCCCGACGCGGAGAAGCGCAAGGCGATCATCGATTACCTCGAAAAGCAGAAGTAAGTTTGCAAACGAAAAAGGGCGGCGCCGCGACATGGGAGCGGCGCCGCCCTTTCATCCGGTCTTCCGAGGGGTGGCCAAGGGGGTTGGCTTTGCGGAAGACCGGGAAAAGGGTCAGATCGTATTGGCGGGCAGGGGCTGCTTGGGCTGTTCCACAGCCTTTTCGGCCTTGGCGGGAATCGCCTTGGTCGAGGGCGTAACTGCTTCGCACGAATCCGAGGCAGCCTGAGTCATCTTCGGCGCCGCGCCCGAACCGTCCGAACTGTAGGAGACCGAACGGGTGCAGCCATTGGCGTCCGTGCTCGACGAATAGTAGGTCACTTGCGCGCCCTTGGGCATGTCGCCGACCATCACCATGCCGGGAGCAGACTGCTGCGCGTCACCGTTGGCGACTGCCTGTTGCTGCATCTGCGCGGCGTGCGCCTGCATCATTGCCGCCTGCTGCATCATGGCGTTCATGCGTGCGTCCATGATCGCGGAAATACGGTCCATTTCGGCGAAGGGATCCGCCATCACTGGCATCGATGCGGCTTGTGCCTGATCGGCAGGAACGACCTCCACCCTGGGGGCCACATCGCCGGAATACTGGACCTGCACCACCGATCCGTCAGGGGCATTGACGTTCATGGTATGCAGCTTGGCAGTTGCGGCTTCGGCCACGCCGGCGCCCAGCAGGGCCAGTGCGGCGGCGCCGAGAAGATACTTTTTCGAAGGCATTCGCATGAGGGGGCAACCTCCTTCGTGACTCGTCCTTTGCCGGGGCAAGCTGCTCCCGCGAAGCTGAACGCCAGATTACCCGTTCAAAGCGGATGGATCATCGCGACGTCGCACCGCTCGTACCGGGCGCCGTAGCGCTCCATGATCCCGGCATCATGCTGGAAGCCCAGTTTCTCATAGAGATGGATCGCCGCCTCGCACTTCTTGTTGGTTAGCAGATAGAGCGGGTCGGCACCCATTTCGCGGGCGCGGCCGATCATGGCGTCCAGCAGGAATTCGCCTGCCTTGAGCCCGCGCGCGGAGGAGCGGACACCCATCTTGGTGAGTTCGAAGGAGTGCTCGCCGGTCTTCTGCAGTGCGCAAGTGCCGACGATGCCCAGCCCCTCCGCCTCGACGAAGAGGATCGTGCCGCCGGGATCGACGATGCGCGCGCGCGGGTTTTCCAGGACGTCGCGGTCGGTGGGTTCCAGGTGGAACATCGCCTGAATCCACTCGGCATTGATGTCGTGGAATTCGCGGGCAAGATCGTCGGAGAATTCACGGATCGTCAGCTGGGGCTGGCCAAGGCGGGCGTGGCGCTCCACCATCGAGGACGCAGACAGCGCCGTCTCGATCCGGGTAATGTGCTCAAGCAGTTCGGCGGTCCGGCCATCGCACATTTCGTCCACGGCGCGGCCGACGCCGGGCCAGACGTGCATCTTTACGCGGGCCATCGCCGCTTTGCCTGCGGACGTCAGCGAAAGCAGCCGCTGGCGCAAGTCCGCGCCGGGGTTGGCCTCGACCAGCCCAAGCTCGGTGAGCCCGCCGATCGCCCGCGTCACGCCGGGCTGGCTCGAGCCGATCGCCTCGGCCAGTTGGCCCACGGTCATGTCCGCCGTGTCCAGCGCGGCGAGCAGGGGGATCTGGCTGGGCTGCACGCCAAGGCCGGCATCCTCGATGATCCGCGCAGCGTCGCCCTGCAGGCGTTCGGCCAGACGCTTCATGCGGCTGCCCAGAAGGATGCCGCCCAGATCGGCAATAACGTCGGTCACTCGAATCTCCATATCACGTTATATATCGTGTTATGGATATGCTGAAGCGACGTCAAGAGATTGCGTGGCGGCGACGCGTTACGGTGAGCGGCGCGCAAACGAAAAGGGCGGCCCCGAGGGACCGCCCTTTCCTTTTTCTGCTCGGAAGACCTTCCGAGAAGAAGATTACTTGAGCTCGACGGTGCCGCCGGCTTCTTCGATCTTCTTCTTGATGTCTTCGGCTTCAGCCTTGTTGACGCCTTCCTTGACAGCCTTCGGGGCGCCTTCGACAAGAGCCTTGGCTTCGGCGAGACCCAGGCCGGTGATGGCGCGGACTTCCTTGATGACGTTGATCTTCTTGCCACCGTCGCCGGTGAGGATCACGTCGAATTCGGTCTTTTCTTCAACAGCGGCACCAGCGTCGCCGGCCGGGGCAGCAGCCACGGCAACGGCAGCAGCGGCGGAAACGCCCCATGCTTCTTCGAGAGCCTTGGCGAGGTCAGCGGCCTCGAGGACGGTCAGCTGCGACAGTTCTTCAACAAGCTTGGCGATATCGGCCATGATAATAACTCCTGATCTGTGGTCCCGGGGTGCTGGATGCGGTCCGCCGGGATAAATCGTAACGAAAAGTGTTGCTTAAGCTTTGGCTCAAGCAGCCTTGTCGGCGTAGGCAGCGAAGACGCGCGCCAGCTTGGCCGCCGGAGCGGTCTGCAGCTGGGCGATCTTGGTCGCCGGAGCCTGAACGAGGCCGATGAGCTTGGCACGCAGTTCGTCGAGCGACGGCATCGAGGCGAGAGCCTTGACACCGGCAGCATCCAGAACCTGCGAACCCATCGCGCCGCCGACGATCTCGATCTTGTCGGTCGTCTTGGCGAAATCGACGACGGCCTTGGCAGCTGCGACGGGGTCCACCGAAGTGGCGATGGCCGTCGGGCCGGTCAGGAAGTCGTTGATACCGACGTAGTCGGTGTCCGCGATGGCAAGCTTGGCAAGACTGTTCTTTGCAACCTTATAGGTAGCACCGGCTTCACGGATCTTGCCGCGCAGGGCGGTGGACTGGGCCACCGACATGCCGAGGTTGCGGGTGACAACCACCACGCCGACCTCGTTGAAGACCGCGTTGAGCTGGGCGACCGAATCGGCTTTCTGCAAACGATCCATGCCTTACTCCTTCACATGTGACCGCTTGGAACTTGCGTCCCGCACGGCCGGCTACGTTTGTCCGAAGCGCTGATGCGCTTCGAGCGAGTCCGTTGGCGATGGGGAAGGAGTTTTTCGGATCGAAACCCGAAATTGGCACCACGCTACAAAAGGAGCGAGGGCCGGAAAATTTCCTGTTCCCCGTCTAGGCTGGAAATTAAGCCCTCGCAAATCGAGGACACCAACTGTCTCGGACGGATGAACGATGGGCCGAAACCCAACGGTTCGGGCGCGCCTTTGAAGGAAAGCGCGCCCGGAGTCAAGCAGAGTCGATCTCAGTCGGCGGGGTCGGCAGTCGGGCTTTCGGGCGCATCGTATCCCAAGAGGTCGCCCGGCTGACAATCGAGTTCCCGGCAGATCGCTTCCAGTGTGGAGAAGCGGATCGCCTTGGCCTTGCCGGTCTTCAGGATCGAAAGATTGGCCAGGGTGATGCCGATGCGCTCCGCCAGTTCGGTCAGCGTCATGCGGCGGGCATAGAGCAGGTCGTCCAGCTTCACCACGATATTGCCTCCTTCGTTGCCGTCGTCGCCCATCACACGGTTCCTTCCAGCTCGGCGCGCATTTCGGCGCCCTTGCGGAAGACGCGGGCCAGGATGAACAGGATCAGCATCAGCAACAGGCCGTTGCCCGAGATGCCGCCGATGGTGTCGAGGTGGGTATGGCCGTCGCCGATCTTGTTGATCAGCGCGCCCAGCGTGGAAAGCGGCAGGCCGATCAGCTGCACCACCAGGCTGAGCCACGCCATCTGCGTCAGGCGCCGGGCATTCTCCGGTACGAAGGGATCGCCGTCGCCCACGGTGCCGACGATCCGCTTCAGCAGCTGGAAGATGCGAAACAGGATGCCGCAGAGGATTGCCGCGAAGACCAGGATGGCGCTGACCGCCCAGAAGAACTGCGGCATCACCAGCGGCATTTCCTTGGCCATTTCGGCGGAGATGTCGTTCTGGAAGAACAGTAGCAGCGGGATCGCCACAAGGCAGGCGGCAATGGCGATGGCCATGCTCGCCATCAGGAACCAAAGCAGTCCCTTGGCGATGGCGAGCAGTGGGTCGCGCGTGATCGATTGCATGGTGGAAGTCATGTCGGTGCCCCTCTTTTCCTGAATCTTACATCAAGGCCGGCGCGGCGGGCGCGGCGACGACGATGGTGAGGTGGGTGCCGGCTTCGACGGTCACCGGCGTGCGGGCGGCGGCTTCGGCCGGGGTCGACACGGTGGGCAGCCAGAAGGCGCCGGTGACGACGATGGCCAGCGCCACGGCGAGCGGGCGAGAGGCCTTTTGCATCTGGGACTGGGTCATTGTTCGTTCTCCGATATGCTTAATATCGATATTCAATAAGTCGATTCGGACTTATCGTCAATCGATAATATTGAAAAACAATATGAGGCTGATCGTATTTCGGAAAATCGAGGCTCCGGCGGTGAGCAGAAGAGTGGGCGGGGCACAGAAAAGCGGGGCGACTCGCTGGGAGTCGCCCCGCATTGAAGGCCGGTTTTGCCGTGCAGGGGTTACGGCATCGCCGGGTTCAGGCCTCGACCAGTGTTTCTGTGGGGGTGGGATTGGAGGGCCTGGTCGTAGGCCTGTAGGTGCGCCAGTCGAAGGGCTTGCCCTGCATTTGCAGGTGCTCGCGGTGTTGAAGGATCAGGCGCGCGCGGCGCATACGGGCCTTGCGCGAAGTGAAGGGGTTCGCCTCGTTCGGCGCGGCGGCAACCATCGCTTCCAGCAATTCGGCACGATCGTCGCCGATGGGAACCGGCCCGGCAGCCAGCGCTTCGGCCGACGGGCCGAGGCGGGCAGCAGGGCGGGTGGGGGGATTGGCGGGAAGCGCCATCGGGTCGGCCATGGCGGCGGGCGTCGGTTCGGGTTCGGCGGGGGTGAAGTCCTCGACGAACTCGTCTTCGCTATCCGTGCGGCGGCGGCGGGTCATGGCATAGGCGCCGGCGCCGGCGATGCCCAGGGCGGCGAGCAGGCCGGCGATGCCCTCAATCGGGAAGCCGGCGTTGTTATTCTTATTCGCCGGAGCAGCAGCGGGTGCGGGGCTGGCAACCGCGCCGGGTTCAGCGACGGGTGCAGTCGCTGTCGGGGAAGACACGACGGCCGGCGGCGCGTCGCCCCGGGCCAGCGCGCCGGTGCGTGCCGTGCCTGCGCTCTCTGCGGTGGGCACGCGTGCGGGCGCGGGGGGTGTTGCGCGCGGCGCACGATCGGCGGCTTGCGGCCTTGAGGTAGCAACCGGAGCGGTGGCTGCCGCCGCTTCATCGGGCGCGGAGGCAGGTGCGGTTGCGACCGGCGCAGTCGTGACCGGTGCCGGGGCAACCGGTGCCGGTGCCGCCGTAGCGGCTGTCGGCGCGGCGTCGTCTACTTGCGGCAGCACGATCGTCGGCGCGGCGGAGGTCGGCGCTGCAGGCTGGGCCGGTGTGGCCGGAACCGTCTGCTCCGGCATTGCGGCAGCGGGCGGCACCGTTGTGCTGGCCTCCTGCGCGAAAGCCGGGGTGGTAGCGAGCGCAAGGACGGCGGCAATCGCCGTCAGGGCGCGGGGCGAGCGGGGGGCAATCCTCTTTTCCATGACAGAAAAATGCACTGGACCGGCACTGGTTACGACGAAGCGTGCAAAACCGCGATCAGATGAGCGGATTTTGCGGACGAACTGCCTTTTGCGCGATAAATCTGCCAAAAAATGGCGGAAATCTGTCATTCTTGCGACGAAAAGTTCATGCGGCGTTCACGCGAAAAACCACCTCTCGCATTGGTGACATTGACGGTGGAGGCCCCGGCTCCTATATCCGGCCCTCGCTCGATCGCCTCGAGCAAGGCTGCCCATGCGCGGGGGCATGCCCGGGAAGGAGGCTTTCGGGATTTCATCCGATGCATCAGGCTGCTGGCCGCAATTGGCATTCCGCTAGGGATTCCGCGCGTGCCGGGCGGCCTTTTGGCGTTTCGGGTGCCCTGTTTCCACGGCAGGGATTACGTCCTCGCAGACGAGATTTTCAAGGGGTCGTTCATCGCGAATCGGCCCCGAAGCGAAGAGGCAAAAAGACCAGATCATGGCCACCAAGCCCGTCGATGTGCGCCGCTCTGCAAAGAAGCGCATCCGCAAGATCTTTGGCGACATCCACGAAGTCGTCCAGATGCCCAACCTCATCGAGGTTCAGCGCGAAAGCTACGAGCAGTTCCTGCGCTCGAACCCCGAAACCGGCTATGTCTCCGGTCTGGAAAAGACCTTGCGCTCGGTCTTCCCGATCCGTGACTTCGCGGGCACCAGCGAACTCGACTTCGTCCACTACGAGCTGGAAGAGCCGAAGTACGACGTGACCGAGTGCCGCCAGCGCGGCATCACTTACGCGGCCCCGATGAAGGTCACGCTGCGCCTGATCGTGTTCGAAGTCGATGCCGAGACCGAGACCCGCTCGGTCCTCGATATCAAGGAGCAGGACGTCTACATGGGCGACATGCCGCTCATGACCGAGAACGGCACCTTCTTCATCAACGGCACCGAGCGCGTCATCGTCTCGCAGATGCACCGTTCGCCGGGCGTGCTGTTCGACCATGACCGCGGCAAGACGCACTCCTCGGGCAAGTACCTCTTCGCGGCCCGCGTGATCCCGTACCGCGGTTCGTGGCTGGACTTCGAGTTCGACGCCAAGGACATCGTCAACGTGCGTATCGACCGCAAGCGCAAGCTGCCGGTCACCTCGCTGCTGTTCGGCCTGGGCCTCGACAGCGAAGCGATCCTCAACCACTTCTACGAAACCGTGACCTGGAAGCGTGGTTCGGGCGGCTGGCAGCTGCCGTACCAGGCCGAAGCATGGCGCGGCGCCAAGCCGGCGTTCGACATCGTCGATGCCAAGTCGGGCGAAGTCGTGTTCCCGGCCGGCACCAAGATCTCTCCGCGCGCCGCCAACAAGGCGCAGAAGGACGGTCTTGAGGAACTGCTGATCCCGACCGAGGAAATCTTCGGCCGCTATTCGGCGAAGGACCTGATCGACGAGTCGACCGGCCGCATCTACATCGAGGCGGGCGACGAAGTTTCGCCGGAAAACCTCGAAGCGCTCGACCGCGCGGGCATCGACCAGATCGACCTGCTCGACATCGACGACATCAACACCGGTCCCTGGATCCGCAACACGCTCAAGGCCGACAAGGCCGAGAACCGCGACATGGGTCTGGAAGCGATCTACAAGGTCATGCGTCCGGGCGAACCGCCGACGAAGGAAACCGCCGAAGCGCTGTTCGACGGCCTGTTCTTCGACGCAGACCGCTACGACCTGTCGGCCGTGGGCCGCGTCAAGATGAACATGCGTCTTGGCCTCGATGCCGAGGACACCGTGACCACCCTGCGCGTCGAGGACATCCTCGCCGTCGTCAAGGAACTGGTGAACCTCAAGGACGGCAAGGGCGAAATCGACGACATCGACAACCTCGGCAACCGCCGTGTACGTTCGGTGGGCGAGCTGCTCGAAAACCAGTACCGCGTCGGCCTGCTCCGCATGGAGCGCGCCGTGAAGGAGCGCATGAGCTCGGTCGACGTGTCGACCGTGATGCCGAACGACCTCATCAACGCCAAGCCCGCCGTGGCCGCCGTTCGCGAGTTCTTCGGTTCCTCGCAGCTCTCGCAGTTCATGGACCAGACCAACCCGCTGTCGGAAGTCACCCACAAGCGCCGCGTTTCGGCACTTGGGCCGGGTGGTCTTACCCGTGAGCGCGCCGGCTTCGAAGTCCGCGACGTTCACCCGACCCACTATGGCCGTATCTGCCCGATTGAAACGCCGGAAGGCCCGAACATCGGTCTGATCAACTCGCTGTCGACCTTCGCCCGCGTCAACAAGTACGGCTTCATCGAAACGCCGTACCGCAAGGTGAACGACGGTCACGTGACCAAGGACGTCGTCTACCTCTCGGCGATGGAAGAGCAGAAGCACACCGTCGCGCAGGCGTCGGCTGAGCTGAACGCCGACGGCTCGTTCGTCGAGGAACTCGTCTCGGCTCGCCAGAACGGCGAATTCGTGATGAGCCCGCGCGATCAGGTCACGCTGATGGACGTTTCGCCCAAGCAGCTCGTCTCGGTTGCCGCCTCGCTCATTCCGTTCCTGGAAAACGACGACGCCAACCGCGCACTCATGGGCTCGAACATGCAGCGTCAGGCCGTGCCGCTCGTGAAGGCGGACGCTCCGTTCGTCGGCACCGGCATGGAAGAGACGGTTGCGCGTGACTCGGGCGCCGCGATTTCGGCCCTTCGCGCCGGCATCGTCGACCAGGTGGACGCCACCCGTATCGTCATCCGCGCTTCGGGCGATATCGAACCCGGCAAGTCGGGCGTCGACATCTACCGTCTGCAGAAGTTCGAACGTTCGAACCAGTCGACCTGCATCAACCAGCGTCCGCTGGTGAAGGTGGGCGAAGTCGTGCAGGCCGGCGACACCATCGCCGATGGCCCGTCGACCGAGTTCGGCGAACTGGCTCTGGGCCGCAACGTGCTCGTCGCGTTCATGCCCTGGAACGGTTACAACTACGAAGACTCCATCCTGATCTCCGAGCGGATCGTGAAGGACGACGTGTTCACGTCGATCCACATCGACGAGTTCGAAGTGATGGCCCGCGACACCAAGCTGGGGCCGGAAGACATCACCCGCGACATCCCGAACGTCGGCGAGGAAGCCCTGCGCAACCTCGACGAAGCGGGCATCGTCTACATCGGTGCGGAAGTGCACCCGGGCGACATCCTGGTCGGTAAGATCACCCCGAAGGGCGAAAGCCCGATGACGCCGGAAGAAAAGCTCCTCCGCGCCATCTTCGGTGAAAAGGCCTCGGACGTCCGCGACACCTCGCTGCGTCTGCCGCCGGGCGTTTCGGGCACGATCGTCGATGTGCGCGTGTTCAACCGTCACGGTATCGAGGTCGACGACCGTACCCGCGCGATCCAGAACGAGGAAATCGAACGCCTCGCCAAGGACCGTGAGGACGAACGCGTCATCCTCAACCGCGCCACCTACAACCGTCTGAAGGACATGCTCCTCGGCCAGGTCGCCACTTCGGCGCCCAAGGGCATCAAGAAGGGCGTGGACATCACCGACGAGGTGCTGGACGAGGTCGAGCGTCACGAATGGTGGAAGTTCGCGGTTGCGGACGACCACATGCAGTCGCAGCTCGAAGCGGTGAAGACGCAGTACGACCTCACCGTCAAGGCGATCCAGGAGAAGTTCGAGGACCGCAAGGAGAAGCTGGAACGCGGCGACGAACTCGCCCCCGGCGTGCTCAAGATGGTCAAGGTCTTCGTTGCCGTGAAGCGCAAGCTTCAGCCGGGCGACAAGATGGCCGGTCGTCACGGTAACAAGGGTATCATCAGCCGCATCCTGCCGCTGGAAGACATGCCCTTCCTCGAAGACGGCACCCCGGTCGACTTCGTGATGAACCCGCTCGGCGTGCCTTCGCGCATGAACGTCGGCCAGATCTTCGAAACGCACCTCGGCTGGGCCGCCCGCGGCCTGGGCGCGCGGATCGGCGCTGCTCTGGACGACTGGCGTGCGGCCAACCCGAACCCGGTTGCCGGCCAGCCGCCGGAAGCCGTTCGCGAGCTGCTCAAGGAGATCTACGGCGACAACTACACCGCCGATATCGAATCGCGCAGCGACGAACAGATCGTCGAGTTCGCCCAGTCCGTCCGCAAGGGCGTGCCGATGGGCTCGCCGGTGTTCGACGGCGCGGTCGAGAAGGATGTCTCCGACATGCTCAAGCTCGCCGGTCTCGACGAATCGGGTCAGGTGCACCTCTATGACGGCCGCACGGGTGACTGCTTCGACCGCAAGGTCACGGTGGGCATGAAGTACGTGCTGAAGCTGCACCACCTTGTCGACGACAAGATCCACGCCCGTTCGATCGGCCCCTACTCGCTCGTCACCCAGCAGCCGCTGGGCGGTAAGGCGCAGTTCGGTGGCCAGCGCTTCGGTGAAATGGAGGTCTGGGCCCTCCAGGCCTACGGCGCCGCCTACACCCTGCAGGAAATGCTGACGGTGAAGTCGGACGACGTGGTGGGCCGTACCAAGGTCTACGAAGCGATCGTCAAGGGCGACGACACCTTCGAAGCCGGCATTCCGGAGAGCTTCAACGTGCTCGTCAAGGAAATGCGCTCGCTGGGCCTCAACGTCGAGCTTACCAGCCACGACGACAACGAGGACGACGGCACGGCGCTGGCGGCGGAATAACGGGATCACGGGCGGAGCCGCCGCGCTCCGCCCACCCCATGTTCCGTCCGATAAGAGAATTCACCCCCAGAGGGATTGAACCATGAACGACCTGACCAAGTTCACCAACCAGATGGCGAAGCCCGAGACCTTCGATCAGATCCAGATCGGTCTCGCGAGCCCTGAGCGTATCCGCTCCTGGTCCTTCGGCGAGATCAAGAAGCCGGAAACCATCAACTACCGTACGTTCAAGCCTGAGCGTGACGGCCTCTTCTGCGCCCGCATCTTCGGTCCCGTGAAGGACTACGAATGCCTTTGCGGCAAGTACAAGCGCATGAAGTACAAGGGCGTCGTCTGCGAAAAGTGCGGCGTCGAAGTCACCGTCACCAAGGTGCGTCGCGAGCGCATGGGCCACATCGAGCTGGCCGCTCCGGTCGCGCACATCTGGTTCCTGAAGTCGCTGCCGTCGCGCATCGGCCTGCTGCTCGACATGCAGCTCAAGCAGCTTGAGCGCGTCCTGTACTTCGAGAGCTACATCGTTATCGAGCCGGGCCTCACCCCGCTCGAAAAGTACCAACTCCTGACCGAAGACGAGATGCTCGACGCGCAGGACGAGTATGGCGAAGACGCCTTCTCGGCCGGCATCGGCGCCGAGGCGGTGAAGCACATGCTCATCAACCTCGACCTCGAGCAGGAGCGTGCGGACCTTCTCCAGGAACTTGAGACGACCAAGTCGGAACTCAAGCCCAAGAAGATCATCAAGCGCCTGAAGGTCGTGGAATCGTTCATCGATTCGGGCAACCGTCCCGAGTGGATGATCCTTGACGTCGTGCCGGTCATTCCGCCCGAACTGCGCCCGCTGGTGCCGCTGGACGGCGGCCGATTCGCGACGTCGGACCTCAACGACCTCTATCGCCGCGTCATCAACCGCAACAACCGTCTGAAGCGGCTGATCGAGCTGCGCGCGCCGGACATCATCGTCCGCAACGAAAAGCGCATGCTGCAGGAAGCCGTCGACGCCCTGTTCGACAACGGCCGCCGTGGCCGCGTCATCACCGGCGCCAACAAGCGTCCGCTGAAGTCGCTGTCCGACATGCTGAAGGGCAAGCAGGGCCGCTTCCGTCAGAACCTGCTCGGCAAGCGCGTCGACTATTCGGGCCGTTCGGTCATCGTGACCGGTCCGGAACTGAAGCTGCACCAGTGCGGTCTTCCCAAGAAGATGGCGCTCGAGCTGTTCAAGCCGTTCATCTACGCCCGTCTGGACGCCAAGGGTCTTTCCATGACCCTGAAGCAGGCCAAGAAGTGGGTCGAGAAGGAGCGCAAGGAAGTCTGGGACATCCTCGACGAAGTCATTCGCGAGCACCCGGTCATGCTGAACCGCGCGCCGACGCTCCACCGTCTGGGCATCCAGGCGTTCGAGCCGGTGCTGATCGAAGGCAAGGCGATCCAGCTGCACCCGCTCGTCTGCTCGGCGTTCAACGCCGACTTCGACGGTGACCAGATGGCCGTCCACGTGCCGCTCTCGCTGGAAGCCCAGCTGGAAGCGCGTGTGCTGATGATGTCGACGAACAACATCCTCTCGCCCGCCAACGGCAAGCCGATCATCGTTCCTTCGCAGGACATGGTTCTCGGCCTGTATTACCTGTCGATGGACCGCACGGGTGAGCCGGGCGAAGGCATGAAGTTCGCGGACATGGCCGAGGTGCACCAGGCGCTTCACGTCGGCGCCGTGACGCTGCACTCGAAGATCGAAGCCCGCGTGCCGCAGACCGACGAGAACGGTCAGCAGTACATGAAGCGCTTCGAGACCACCCCGGGCCGCATGCTGCTGGGTGAGTGCCTGCCGAAGTCGCACACGGTGCCCTTCGACGTCGTCAACCGCCTTCTCACGAAGAAGGAAATCGGTGACGTCATCGACCAGGTCTACCGTCACACCGGCCAGAAGGACACGGTGCTGTTCGCCGACGCCATCATGTCGCTCGGCTTCCGCAACGCGTTCAAGGCGGGCATCTCCTTCGGCAAGGATGACATGATCATCCCGGATTCGAAGGAAGCCCTGGTGAACGAGACCAAGGAACTGGTTGCCGATTACGAGCAGCAGTACCAGGACGGCCTCATCACCCAGCAGGAAAAGTACAACAAGGTGATCGACGCCTGGAGCCGTTGCGGCGACCAGGTGGCGAACGCCATGATGGAAGAGCTGAAGGCTCAGCCGATCGATCCCGAGACGGGCCGCATGGCCCAGATCAACTCGATCTACATGATGAGCCACTCCGGTGCGCGTGGTAGCCCGGCGCAGATGAAGCAGCTGGGCGGTATGCGCGGCCTTATGGCCAAGCCGTCGGGCGAGATCATCGAAACGCCGATCATCTCGAACTTCAAGGAAGGTCTGACCGTTCTTGAATACTTCAACTCGACCCACGGCGCCCGTAAGGGTCTGGCCGACACCGCGCTCAAGACGGCGAACTCGGGTTACCTGACCCGCCGCTTGGTCGACGTGTCGCAGGACTGCGTCGTCGTGATCGAGGATTGCGGTACCGAGCGTGCGCTGGAAATGCGTTCGATCGTGCAGGGCGGTTCCACCATCGCCTCGCTCGCCGAGCGTATCCTGGGCCGTACCCTGGCCGAGGATCTGCTCGACAAGGACGGCAACGTGGTCGCCGCCAAGGGCGAACTGCTGGACGAAGCGGCGGTCGCCAAGATCGAGGCTGCCGGCCACCAGGCTGCCCGCATCCGCTCGCCGCTGGTCTGCGAAGCCCAGCAGGGCGTCTGCGGCAAGTGCTACGGCCGTGACCTCGCCCGTGGTACCCCGGTCAACATCGGTGAAGCTGTCGGCGTTATCGCCGCGCAGTCGATCGGTGAACCGGGCACGCAGCTCACCATGCGTACCTTCCACATCGGCGGTGCCGCGCAGCTCAACGAAACCAGCCACCTGGAATCGATCTGCGACGGTAAGGTCGAGTATCGCGACATCCCGACGATCGTCGACAAGCGCGGTCGCCGCCTGTCGCTGGCCCGCAACGGCGAGATCGTGGTGTTCGACACCGAAGGTCGCGAACGTGCGATCAGCCGCGTGCCCTATGGTACGGTGCTGCTCCACACCAGCGGTGCGACGGTGAAGGAAGGCGAACGCCTGGCAGAGTGGGATCCGTTCTCGCTGCCGATCATCACCGAAACCTCGGGTACGGTGAAGTATCAGGACCTGATCGATACCCGCACGCTGACCGAGCAGGTCGACGATGCGACCGGCATGACCAGCCGTGTCGTTACCGAAGACCGTTCCTCGCGCAGCGCAAAGAAGAAGGAAGACCTGCGTCCGCGCATCACCCTTCTGGACGAGGGTTCGGGTGAAACCGCGCGCTACATGATGGCGCCGGGCACCACGCTCTCGGTCGAGGACGGCCAGACCGTCGAAGCCGGCGACATCATCGCCCGTGCTTCGCGCGAAGCCGCCAAGACCCGCGACATCACCGGCGGTCTGCCGCGCGTTGCCGAACTGTTCGAGGCCCGCAAGCCGAAGGACAACTCGATCATCGCCAAGGTTTCCGGCCGCATCGAGTTCGTGCGTGACTACAAGGCCAAGCGCAAGATCGCGATCATCCCGGAAGAGGGTGAACCGATCGAGTACCTGATCCCGAAGAGCCGCGTGATCGACGTACAGGAAGGCGACTTCGTCAAGAAGGGCGACAACCTGATCTCGGGCTCGCCCGATCCGCACGACATTCTGGAAGTCCTCGGCGTCGAGGCTCTGGCAGAATACCTCGTCGCGGAAATCCAGGAAGTCTACCGCTTGCAGGGCGTGAAGATCAACGACAAGCACATCGAGACGATCGTTCGTCAGATGCTGCAGAAGGTCGAGATCACGGCCGGTGGCGACACCACCCTGCTGCCGGGCGAACAGGTCGACTACGAAGAGATGTTCGAGATCAACAGCAAGCTTCCCGAGGGCAAGCAGCCCGCGGAAGGCAAGCCGGTGCTGCTCGGCATCACCAAGGCTTCGCTGCAGACCCGTTCGTTCATCTCGGCCGCGTCGTTCCAGGAAACCACCCGCGTGCTCACGCAGGCGGCGGTTGAAGGCAAGAAGGACACCCTGATCGGCCTGAAGGAAAACGTCATCGTCGGCCGCCTGATCCCGGCGGGCACCGGTGCCGGCATGAACCGCATGCGCGTGGCGGCCTCCAGCCGCGACGCTGCCCTGCGCGCTTCGTATCGCCGGATGCAGGAAGCGCTCATCGCCGCCAACTCGGCGGAAGAAGAGCATGCAGCCGAACTGGCCCAGGGCCCCGAAGCGGCGATCGGCAACGATCCGCTCGCGATGGTCGAGGGTGAAACCCATGGTCTGGACGCCGATGCCGGTGATTACCTGATCAAGGGTGACGACCAGGCTGAGGGCCAGGCTGAAGGCGGCGACGAAGCGTAAGCTTCCACCCGTCCTGTCTGACAGGCACACGAAAGGCCCCGCCGGAGCGATCCGGCGGGGCCTTTTGCTTGTGGCGATGTCAGGCCCGCCACGTTCACTTGTATGGTTACGCGAAAGTAACTTTCGCGCGACTAAGTACATACCCTGGGATGGTCGCAGGGCGTGGTCGATGGCCTGGAATTTCGGACGTACTGACAGGAAAACCGCGCGGGTGCGCGAGGCGGGCGAAGGGCCGGCCATCGATGCTGAACAGGCGCGCGAATTCTGCCGTGCGGTGGAGGGGATCGACGGCCTGGGCCTCTGGGCCTCTGACGCCGAAGGGCGAATCCGCTATCTGTCCGAAAGGGCCTTGGCCCGATTACCCGATGGCGTGGCGGGCAGTGTCATCGGTGCCCCGGTAGCCGACGTGTTCCAGACTTTCGATGACGGCGCCGGTTCCGGCCGTAGCCTGCGTTTTGCCCTGTCGCGCCGCTCCCGGTTCGAGAAAGTGCCCGTCTGCACCGGCGACGGGCAGCATCGCCGCTGGTGGCTGCTTTCGGGCGAGGCGCAGTTCGACGAAGGAAGCCGGTTCATCGGGTTCAGCGGCCTCTGCTCCGAAATCACCGACGAACGCCGGATTGCCGAAGAAAACTCGCGCGAGGCGATGCACGATCCGCTGACCGGGCTGCTCAACCGCCGCGAGATGGCGCGCACGCTCGATCGCACCCTGCGTGCCTACAAAGTGCAGGAACGGCCCTGTGCCACGCTGCTGATCGATCTCGACCGCTTCAAGCAGGTCAACGACACGCTGGGCCATTCGACCGGCGACGCCCTGCTGCAGCAAGTGGCCGAACGGCTGACCACCATCGTCGGCGAGGCGGAGCGGACCTGCCGGCTGGGCGGCGACGAGTTCCAGATCCTCGTCCCCGATGTGGAGGATCGCGGCGACCTTGGCAATCTGGCCGAACGCATCATCGCCATGCTTTCGCAACCCTACTCGGTCGACGGCAATCGCTGCATCATCGGCGCATCGGTGGGCATCGCCATCGCCCCGTTCGACGGTCAGGATGTCGATGAACTGGTGCGCAACGCGGATCTTGCGCTCTATGCCGCCAAGCACGGCGGGCGAGGGCGCTTCCGCTTCTTCTCGCGCGAACTGCTGACTGCGGCCGAGGATCGCCGGATGCTGGAGGAGAACCTCCACGATGCCATGGCCCACGGCGAACTGGAACTGCACTACCAGCCGATCGTCGCTGCCGGATCCGACGTGGTGACCGGCGCCGAGGCGCTGATGCGCTGGAACCACCCCAAGAAGGGCGTGATCAGCCCGGCGCAATTCATCCCAATCGCCGAGGAATCGACGATGATCTGCCAGATCGGCGAATGGGCGCTGCGCACCGCCTGCCGCGACGCGGCGCTGTGGCCGGGGGCCTTGCGCGTGGCGGTCAACGTCTCGCCCCGGCAGTTCACCGATCCCGGGTTTCCTGCCGTGGTTGCCAATGCGCTGGCCGCGTCCGGCCTCCCTCCCGAACGGTTGGAACTGGAAATCACCGAGGGCGTGTTCCTGGCCGAAGGCGCCGATACCGACGCGCGGTTCCGGGCGCTGAAGGCACTGGGCGTGCGACTGGCGCTGGACGATTTCGGCACCGGTTATTCCTCGCTCGGTTACTTGCGCACCGCCCCGTTCGACAAGATCAAGATCGACCAGAGCTTCGTGCGCGGCACGGCGGAGGCGGGCGCGCGCAACAAGGCGCTGATCGCCGCGATCGTCGCCATGGCCAAGGCCATCGGCATGGAGACGACGGCGGAAGGCATCGAGACGCTGGACCAGCTGGCCATGCTGCGCGAACTGGGTGTCAGCCATATCCAGGGCTACATCTATTCGCAGGCGATCCCGGCGGACGCCTTCATGGCGGCAGCCGGCCAGCCGGGCTGGGGCATCGAACCTTGCGGCCCGGCCTACCAGCGTGAGGATCGCATATCGATGTTCCGCTGGATCGGCGCGATTCATGAGGATCACTATTACCCGGCGGTCCTGCGCAACCTGTCCGCCACCGGCGCGCTGATCGACGGGCTGGAGGATGTTCCGCTGGGCACGCGCTTCGTGCTCTATTTCGGTGAAGGCCAGCTTGAAGTGGCCACCGTGCGGCGCACGATCGGCGAACAACTGGGCGTCGCCTTCGAAAAGACGCTGGTGAGTGACGGCAATGGCGGCCTTTGCACGCGGACGCGCATTTCGCCTTACGACCTTATCAACGCCGGTCTGCCGCCCGATTTCGAAGTGAGCACGATCCGCACGCCGATCGCACCGCGCGACGGCCGCATCTCGATCCCCGCGTTCACCTCCACGGTCGGGCGCAAGGCGATACAGGGTACGGCCTAGAGCACGGCATTACGCCGAAAACGGCTCGGGGAGGGGGAACAATGGTCTCGACCGGCGGCAGCCGCCTGCCGACCGGCGACATGGCCTCTCACGGGAAAACCACCGATAAGCTGCACTCCCCCCATTCCCACAAGGTTGTACATGATGGACATCCCTGTTTCGAAAGTTGTCCGGGCCGCTTACCTCTCGGTTGTCGCCATGACGGGTTTCGTTGTCTGGTGCAGCCTCGTGGGCTTCGAGGCGGTGATGGGCGGTGGCGCCTAGTTGGCGCTGGCGCCCAAGGTCATGCGCTCGCCTTCGATCCTGACGTTGCCCATGCGTGACAAGAACGATTGACCCAGCAGCGACACATCCAGCCCTTCGGGTATGATCGCGGCGCGCACGTCGTGGACTTCCATTCCGCCCAGCTCGATCCGCTCCAGCCTGACCGGCACGCCGTAGACCGGGCCCGAGGCGCCCTGGCCGATCGGCATCACGTCGCTGTCGTTCCAGTCGAGCCCAATGGCGCGCGCGTCGGATCCGGTCAGCGCCACCATCGAAGCGCCGGTATCGATCAGGAACCGGGTGCTGTGCTGCTCCACCGTGGCCTCGGCATAGAAATGGCCGTCGGGCGCGCGGGCAATTTCCGTGCTGCCCGCGAACCAGGCGGCCGTCGCGGCCTTCCGGTGCGGGGATGCCGCGGTGACGGACTTATCCGCGTCCTGATCGGCCTTGTGGCCGGGCGCGGTCAACACCGCGACGCCTATGGCGATGACCGCCGGAATGAGAAGCCCCTTGTCCATGGGGGCGAGGATAAGCCGCGAAGGCTTAAGCGGGCGTAAAACCCGCCTCGTCGGGCGCATCGTCGGCGGCATAGCCGTGATGCAGCCCGGTTGCGGCAAGGGCCGCCATTTGGCCTACCACCAGTGCGTCCCAGACCATCAGGCCCCAGATCAGCCAATGCGGGCGCTCCATCGCGGCGATATGATCGGCCCGGTGCAGCGTCTGCAGCAGCAGCCAGACCGGGCCGATGTGCAGCACGATACGCAGCGCCTTGGTCCAGCCGCTGCGGTAGATCGCGAGGAGCCCGGTCTCACGGTCGCCGAGCAGCCCGCCGATCATCAGCACCAGCCCCGGCAGGCTGGCGAGCGTCAGGACGAGGCTCAGCGTCGCTTGTACTACCGGAGCCGCTCGCCAGTCGAGCAAGGCGGGGAGCGAGGCGACGATCTGCACACCGAGCCCGAGCAGGACCTGCTTCCAGGCGATCCCGGCAAGGCTCCAGCCGCGCAGGCCCGTGGAACGATTGGCCCAGAACCGCGCGCCGGCCAGCACGGCGATGACCAGCGCGGCAACCTTGATCACGCCGAACTCCATGCGCAGCGGATCGAGCGCAAGGCTGGAGAACGCCTCATGGCTGGCGAACATGCCCAGCCGGATTTCCACCGCATGCTGGGCGAATTCGGGCAGCACCGCGATCAGCGGAACCAGCGGTGCGATCCGCCAGAGGTACAGCGAATCGCGCAGCGTCAGTCCGACGCGCGCGAGTTCGCGCTTCAGCCGGCTCATTCGGCCGCCTGCGCCTCCGCTTCGGCCGCATTGGCGGCCTCGATCTCGGCCGCTTTGGCTTCCACCAGCTTGACGATGTGGTCCAGCATGTCCTCCGACTGGACGACATGGTCGGTCACGCCCGAAAGGTAGACCATGTGCTTGCCGTTGCCGCCACCGGTCAGGCCGATGTCGGTCTCCCGCGCTTCACCCGGCCCGTTGACGACGCAGCCCAGCACGGAGAGCGAGAGCGGCGTCTTGATGTGCTGCAGGCGGTCTTCCAGTGCCTCCACGGTGCGGATCACGTCGAAGCCCTGACGCGCACAGCTGGGGCAGGAGACGACGCGTACGCCGCGCGTGCGCAGGCCGAGAGCCTTCAGCATCTCGAACCCGACGCGCACTTCTTCTTCCGGCTCGGCCGAAAGCGAGACGCGCAGGGTGTCGCCGATGCCCGACCAGAGCAGCATGCCCATGCCGATCGAGGACTTGACGGTGCCGCCGATCAACCCGCCCGCTTCGGTAATGCCAAGGTGCAGCGGGCAGTCCACCGCATCCGCCAAGCCCTGATAGGCGGCGACAGCCAGGAACACGTCGCTGGCCTTCACGGCCACCTTGTATTCGTGGAAATCGTGGTCCTGCAGCAGCTTGATATGGTCCAGCGCGGATTCGACCAGCGCTTCGGGGCAGGGCTCTCCGTACTTTTCCAGCAGGTCCTTCTCCAGGCTGCCGGCATTGACGCCGATGCGGATCGCGCAGCCATTGGCCTTGGCCGCGCGAACGACTTCGGCGACGCGGTCGGAAGAGCCGATGTTGCCCGGGTTGATGCGCAGGCAGGCGGCGCCGGCGTCGGCCGCCTCAAGCGCGCGTTTATAGTGGAAATGGATGTCCGCGATCAGCGGCACCCGTGCGGCCTGCACGATCTCCCGCATGGCCGCAGTGCTTTCGACATCGGGGCAGGAGACGCGAATCAGGTCCGCCCCGGCATCCTCGCAGCGGCGGATCTGGTCGATCGTCGCCTTGGCGTCGGACGTGAGTGTGTTGGTCATGGTTTGCACCGTGATCGGTGCATCGCCGCCGACGGGGACATTGCCGACCATGATCTGGCGGCTCTTGCGGCGCTCGATATCGCGCCAGGGACGTACGGATGACATGGCGCTTCTATAGTCGTTCACGGTGACGGTTTGAAGCGCGATTCCGGTCAGGCCGGATCGATCGTTTGCAAAACGAAACGGCGGGCAAATGAAAAGGGCGAGACCTTGCGGCCCCGCCCCTTCAATTCTTCACGCCGTGGCGTTCGCTCAGGCGAGCGAAGCCTTGAGAGCGTCGACCAGATCGGTGCGTTCCCAGGGGAACAGGTCGCCCTCGGGCTTGCGGCCGAAGTGGCCGTAAGCGGCAGTCGGGCCGTAGATCGGCTTGTTGAGGCCCAGGCCGGTGCGGATGCCGCGCGGGGTCAGGCCGCCTAGCGTGTCGGCCGCGACCTTGGCGATCGCCACTTCCAGATCGGAGTCCGAATGGGCACTGGTGCCGTGGGTGTCGACATAGAGCGAAAGCGGTTCCGACACGCCGATGGCATAGGCCACCTGAATGGTGCAGCGCTTGGCAAGGCCAGCTGCAACCACGTTCTTGGCGAGGTAGCGGGTGACATAGGCGGCCGAACGGTCGACCTTGGTCGGATCCTTGCCCGAGAATGCACCGCCGCCGTGGGGCGAAGCGCCGCCGTAGGTGTCGACGATGATCTTGCGGCCGGTCAGGCCGGCGTCGCCGTCAGGGCCACCGATTTCGAACTTGCCGGTCGGGTTGATGTGGAACGCGGTCTCTTCGGTCACGAAGCCGGCGGGCAGGATTTCGGCCACGACCTTCTTCACGTAGGCCTTCAGCTCGGCGTCCTTGGCGCCTTCGTGGTAGCCCGGCTTGTGCTGGGTCGAGACGACGACGGCGGTCGCTTCCACCGGCACGCCGTTTTCGAAGCGCAGCGTGACCTGGCTCTTGGCGTCGGGCTCCAGGAACGGCGCGGCGCCCGAATGACGGTCGGCGGCAAGGCGCTCAAGAATCTTGTGGCTGTAGTCGAGCGTGGCCGGCATGAGGTCGGGCGTTTCGTCGCAGGCGAAACCGAACATGATGCCCTGGTCGCCGGCGCCTTCGTCCTTGTTACCGGTCGAATCGACGCCCTGCGCGATGTCCGCGCTTTGCGGGTGCAGGTGGTTTTCGAAGACCAGATCCTGCCAGTGGAAGCCGGCCTGTTCATAACCGATGCGCTTCACGGTTTCGCGAACGACGGTCTGAATCTCTTCCTGCGCGCCATCTTCCCAGTGGCCGGCAGTGTCGATCATGCCCTTGCCGCGCACTTCGCCGGCCAGCACGACGCGCTGGGTGGTGGTGAGCGTTTCGCACGCAACGCGCGCTTCAGGGTCTTTCGACAGGAAAAGGTCGACGATCGCGTCGGAAATCTGGTCCGAAACCTTGTCGGGATGACCCTCGGAAACGCTCTCGGAAGTAAAGACGTAGCTATTGCGCATCTGGACACCACATATAAAGAAATCTTTATGTCCCTCTGTGTCTACCCTCCCCGGCGCCGGAGTGCAATGCCCGAAACCGCAATCACCAACAGAACTGCGGCAAGCGCCAGCGGCAAGCGGTTGCCCCAGCGGGCAAACAGCGTGGCCTGGTGGGCGGGGGGGATCAGGCCGTCCAGGCGCCCGGCCTCATGCCGAGGGACGAAGGAACGCACGATGCCGTCGGCATCGACCACCGCGCTGATGCCGGTGGTGGTGGAGCGCATGACCGGCAGGCCTTCCTCTATCGCGCGCAGGCGGGCCTGTGCCAGATGCTGGGGCGGCCCCCAGGCGCCGAACCAGCCGTCGTTCGAAGGGTTGAAGATATAATCGGGCCGCACGCGCGGATCGACCACTTCGCCGCTGAAGACGATTTCGTAACAGATCTGCACGCCGGCCTTGCCCCAATCGCCGAAGTCGATGGTGCGCGCGCCGGGGCCGGGCCAGAAGTCCAGGGCGCCGGGAACCAGTCGAGTGGCGCCCAGTGGCTCCAGCAGCCAGCGCAGCGCCAGATATTCGCCATAGGGAACCAGATGGGCCTTGGAGTAGGAGGCGATGAGGTTGCCGTCACCATCGATGGCCGAAACCGAATTGCGCGCCGCCACTTCCTCATCATCCTTCATGACAAGGTCGACCGCGCCGGTCAGCAGCAGGCCATAGGGGCCGATCACGCGGCCGATGCGGCGGCGGGACAGCACCGGATCGGCGGCGTAGGTGTAGATACGGTAGAGATAGGGCGGATAGCCGTCGCGTACATAGTCGCCCAGGCCCGATTCCGGCCAGAAAACCATGCGCTTTTCACCGGGCCGGCTGGGGAACGAGAGCCGTGCCATCTTGACGAAGTTCGGTTCGAAATTGCGCGGATCGTCGATGAATTCCTGTCGGATGTCCGGCTGGATCAGCGTGAAGCGTACCGCGCCTTCCGAACGGTCCGCCCAGCGGTCAGGCAGCGTCATCAGTGTGCCGAGGGCGACATAGATCGCGATGGCAGGCAGGGCCCATGCCCAGCGCAAGGCGCCGCGCGTGCCTCCGGCCAGACGGACCAGCAGGCCGGGCAGCGCAGCCAGCAGCACCAGCAGGCCGGACAGGCCGTAGGTGCCGGTCCACGGGGCGGCCATCGCCAGCCCCCGCGTCTCGAACCCGCCCAGCAGGGCAACGCCCAGCGGGTTCCAGGCAAAGCCGGTGAAGACCCAGGCGCGCAGCCATTCGGTGACGATCCAGCACGCCGCGAACGCGATGGCGGTCACTGCGTAGCCGCCGGGCCCGCGTTTGCCGCGATCGATCCGCTGCACCAGCCAGCCGCCCAGTGTCGCCAATGCCGGATAGACGGCGAGGTAAAGCGAGAGCAGTAGCACCGCGATCATGCCCAGCCATGCCGGCATGTTGGCCTGATAGGTGAAGGCAGTGGCGATCCAGTTGTTGCCCAGCGTGAAGTGGCCAAGGCCGAAGCACCAGCCAACAAAGAAGGCGCGCTGCCAACTGGGGGAGCGAATCATAAGCTCGATCAGCCCGGCGATACCCAGCAATGTCAGCGGCCAGAGCGACAGGGGCTGAAACCCGCAGGCGGCCATGGCGCCGGCAAGGATGGCGGCCAAGCCTGTCATCAAGCGCGGACGCCGGGCCAGGATGGGATGGGCAAGGAACGGTCGGGCGGGGGAAGTGCGGCCGGGCGGGGCCTGTTCGGATGTCACGGCTGAGCCTCGCGGCGAGAGAATTCCACCGGCGAGGCTATGTAAGGCTCTGAGGCGCGACGCAAGCGGGAAGGGCGGAGGTCATGCCATGGTGACGCCCGAAGGCGATGCTGGCCCAACCTCGGCAAAGGGAGCAGCGCTTTAGCGTCCCCTGAATCGAAATGGCCCGCGTTCCGGGTGGGAACGCGGGCCATTTCAATATGCAAGCGGGGCCGAACTCAGGAGTTCACGGCTTCCAGCGTGCTGTCACCGGCCTCGTCCGCAGGCGGGGCCTTGCGGGTGCGGCGGCGGCGGGGCTTTTCCTCGGCCGCAGCTTCGTCCACCGGGGCTTCCTCGGCAGCCTTGGGGGCCGCTTTTCTGACAGGCTTGGGAGTGATCGCCGGCGGCAGCGAGGCTTCCAGTCCGGCCGGAGCCTCCGACGCTTCGGGGGCTGCGACGTTGCCGTTGGCTTCCCCTGCTTCGCCGTCCTCGCGCCGGTCGCGGCGGGGCTTGCGCTGTTTCAGGCCGCGGCTGGCGCTGCGAACGTCACGGACGAAGGGATTGTCAACCGGTTCATAGACCGAACGCTCGCTCTCGCCGTCGCCCTGTGCGGATTCGACCTGCTCGTCGGCGGGCGCCTCATGGCGCGGCGCGCGTTCCTGACGCTCGTAACGGTCCTGGCGCGGCTGACGCTCCTCGCGTTGCTGCCGGTCTTCCCGGGGCTGGCGGTCCTCGCGAGCCGGACGGTCGTCGCGGGGCTGGCGCTCCTGCTGCTGGGCACGCTCGGGAGCCGCCTCGTAATCGCCATAATCGTCGCCGTAATCGTCCGAATAATCGGGCGAACGGTCGTCGCGACGCGGCTGGCGGGCATCGTCCTGACGCTGCTTCTGGTCGGCGATTACGCGGAAATAGTGATCCGCGAACTGAAGGTAATACTCCTCCGTCACGCGATCACCATTGAGGTGCGCGTCGTGCGCCAGCTTCTTGTACTTCTCCAGCAGCTGCGGCGCGTTGCCGCGAGCCCTGCTGTCGATACGGTTGGTCTGCTGGCCGCCCTGTTGGCGATTGTTACCGCGGCCACGCCGACGGTTGTTACCACGATTATTATTCAAGGATATTTTCCTCAAAACCCAGGGTATCAGCCGGATCCCATCGGGCCGATTTGCCGTACGTCACATGAGATCACGGAGCGCCCCCGCGTGCCGTGACTTCCACCTTCGCCGTGCCGTGCAGACTAACTGCCGCGACTGTCATGCAAATGATGGAGGCGAAGCGTCCGCATGGGAAATTCCATCCATGTACCGCTTCGACCTAATCCTTAGGCATTCCCGAGCCGAATTCCAAGCGGAATCTTACGCAGCTGTTGAAAACTCCAGCACGCGCGGACGATTTCCAAGGTCGCGATGCAACCGACTGGAAAGCCCCACTTCCCGCCCGATCGCGGCGACCGGATCGGCCTGCCGGTACCCGATTTCGACCAGCGCGACTCCATGAGCGGACAGCAGGCGGGGCAGTTGCGGCACCAGAATCTTGTAGTCGTCCAGCCCGTCTTCACCCGAATAGAGGGCGCTGGCGGGTTCATAGGCGGCGACCGAACGGTCCAGCGCCACGGTGGTCTCCACATAGGGCGGGTTGGCCAGGATCAGATCGAAGGGCCCGCCAAGGTCCCGGTCCCAGCCGGGGGCGTGCCAGTCGGCCGCAGCGATGCGGGCGCGGGCAGCTAGGCCCAGCGCTTCGGCATTGGCGGCGGCCACGGTCCGCGCGCCGGCCGAACTGTCGATGCCCACGCCTGTCGCGTCAGGCAAATGGGCCAGCACCGCCAGCAGCAGCGCGCCCGATCCGGTGCCGCAGTCCAATACGGTGCGGGCGTCGGGCCGGGCGGCGAGGGCGGCGTCCACCAGCACTTCGGAATCGCCGCGCGGGATCAGCACGTCGGGGCCGACCGCGAAGGGTAGGCCGAAAAATTCCTGCGTTCCGGTGATGTAGGCGACCGGTTCGTGCTCCGCCCGCCGCGCCACCAGCGCCGCGACGCCTTCGGGCGCGGGATCGCGCATCCGCGAGAGCAGCATGGAGGAGCGCGAGCAGCCCAGCGCATGGGCCATCAGCACTTCGGCATCGAGCCTTGCCGTGTCGCTGGTTGCCGCGAGGCGTTCCGCCGCCTGGCGGATCGCTTCGCCGACGGTGAGGGCGTGGGCCATCATCCTTCGACAGGCTCAGGATGAGCGGAGGGGGTGGCGCAGGCGATGGAAAAGCCGATCAATCCTAACCCCGCTCGCCCTGAGCCTGTCGAAGGGCTTGGCGCAGCGCCAGCCGGGTCAGGCATCCATGGCGGCAAGGCGCTTGGCCTCGTCCTCGGCGATCAGCGCGTCGACCATTTCGGCAAGGCCGGGGCCTTCGAGAATCTCGGGCAGGCGGTGCAGCGTCAGGTTGATGCGGTGATCGGTCACGCGGCCTTGCGGGAAATTGTAGGTGCGGATCCGCTCCGATCGGTCGCCGGAGCCGACCATGGCCTTGCGTGCCTCGGCCTCGGCGCCGTGGGCCTCCTCGCGCATCTTCTCATAGAGGCGTGCGCGCAGGACCTGCATGGCCTTGGCCTTGTTCTTGTGCTGGCTGCGCTCGTCCTGGCAGATCACCACCAGATTGGTGGGCAAGTGGGTGATGCGTACCGCCGAATCGGTGGTGTTGACGTGCTGGCCGCCCGCGCCCGATGCGCGGAAGATGTCGATCTTGAGGTCCTTGTCCTCGATCTGCACATCGACTTCGCTGGGCTCCGGCAGCACCGCGACGGTCGCCGCCGAAGTGTGAATGCGCCCGCCCGATTCGGTCACCGGCACGCGCTGCACGCGGTGGACGCCGCTTTCGAACTTCAGTTTGGCGAAGACGCCCGCGCCGGCGACGTTGGCGACCACTTCCTTGAAGCCGCCAAGATCGTTGGCGTTGACGCTGATCATCTCGACCCGCCAGCCCTGCTCGGCGGCGTAGCGTTCGTACATGCGATAGAGGTCGGCGGCGAACAGCGCGGCTTCGTCGCCCCCGGTGCCGGCGCGGATTTCCAGCATGGCTGGTCGCACGTCCGCTGCGTCACGCGGCAGCATGGCGATGGAAAGCTGGCGTTCGGCCTCGGGCAATTCGGCCTTGAGGCGAAGCACTTCCTCCTCGGCCAGCGCGCGCATGTCCGGATCGGGGTCTTCCAGTGTCTGGAGCATCTCCAGTTCGCCGCGCATCGACACGACTTCGGCAGCGACGCGCGCCACCGGTTCCAGCTCCGCATAGTCGCGACTGGCGGTGACGAAGGCGTCGCCTTCCAGCGTGCCCGAAGCCAGGCGCGCCTCAAGCTCCGCGAAACGCGCGGCTATCTGGGCAAGGCGGGCGTCGGAGATGGACATCAGGTGGTCCCCCAAACGATCTTTGCCGCAAACACCTCACCCGTCATCCCCGCGAAGGCGGGGATCCCGCTTGTTCTTGAGGCGGGGCGCGAAGAAAGCGGGGCCCCCGCCTTCGCGGGGGCGACGAGGGTGTTTGTGACAGGCGGAGAGGGAGGACGAGACGAAATCACGGATGGACCGACTGGAGAACCTGCTCGACCGCGAGGTATTCGGCGGTCGGCTCGGCCGCGCGCAGGTTCGCCACGGGGGCGCCATCCTTGGTGCCGAAGGAGACGAGCACCTTGGCGCCCATCTTCACCGCCTTGTCGAAGCGCTTGCGCGCCGATCCGGTGGCGACCATCTCGGCATCGAGGCCCTGGAAACGCAGCGCGGTGATGACCTTCTGGGCATAACCCAGCGCAGCATCGTCCTCGACCGCGAGAACCACGGTCAGCGGTTCTTCGGTCAGCGTACCGGCGTCGGCGACGAGCATGGCGAGGCGCTCGATCCCGGCTGCCCAGCCCACGGCCGGGGTGGCGGGGCCGCCCAGGCTTTCCATCAGCCCGTCATAACGGCCGCCGCCCAGCACTGTACCCTGCGCGCCGAGGCGGGTGGTGACGAATTCGAAGGCGGTGTGGCGATAGTAATCGAGCCCGCGCACCAGCGAAGGCGCCCGTTCATAGGCGACGCCAGCAGCATCGAGGCCCGCGGTGACGGCGGCGAAGAAATCCTGCGCCTCTGCCGAGAGAAACTCGTCGATCTTCGGAGCATCGCCGACGAAGACCTTGTCGCGCGGGTCCTTGGAATCGAGGATGCGCAGCGGATTGCGCTCAAGCCGGTCCTGCGAATCTTCCGAAAGCTCGGCTTTGTGGGCGCGGAAATATTCGATCAGCGCGGCGCGCCAGGCATCGCGGCTTTCGGCATCGCCCAGCGTATTCAGCTGCAGCGTCACGCCGTCCGAAATGCCCAGTTCCTTGAGCAGTTGATCGGCCATGACCAGCAGTTCGACGTCGGCGATCGGTTCGGGGGAGCCGATCAGTTCGGCGTCGATCTGGTGGAACTGGCGATAGCGGCCCTTCTGCGGGCGCTCGTAGCGGAACAGCGGGCCGTGCGTCGCGATCTTGACCGGGGCGAACTGCTTCCAGCCATTGGTCAGGTAGGCGCGGGCGATACCGGCGGTGAATTCAGGCCGCAGGGTCAGCGATTCGCCGCCGCGATCCTCGAACGAGTACATTTCCTTGGAGACGACATCGGTCGTCTCGCCGATCGAGCGCGAGAACACTTCGGTCTTTTCGAAGACAGGCATTTCGGCGCGGCGGAAACGGTAGAGCTTGCGGACGCGCTCGAACGTGTCGACGACATGCGCGAAAGCCTCGGCGTCGGTTCCGAAGATGTCCTGGGTTCCGCGGATCGCCTGAGGCGTCTTAGTCGTTGTCGTGCTCATAACGCGCGCGCTTAGCCGGATTGCGGCGATCGGGAAAGTGGGCACGTCAGGTCCTCCCCGGTCCGGGGAGGTGGCGGCGCGCAGCGCTGACGGAGGGGATCGGCGTCCTCACGCGAGGTTGGTGCTTAGCGGAGAATCCCCTCCACCACCCTTCGGGCGGTCCCCCTCCCCGTGCCGGGGAGGACCGAAAATTACCCGCCCGGCTGGTCCGCAATGCAGGTGCGAATTGGATGGTTGCCAAATCCCGCAACAGCCGCAAAGAATGCCGAAATGAAATATCGTAACGCGGTCGTCACGCTCCTCGCCCTTCTTTCCGTTTCCACGCCGGCGCTTGCGCAGGATTCGGCCCAGCGCAGTGCCCCGATGGCGCCTGCGCTGCCTGATCCGCTGCCCGCCGCGCAGGACAAGCCCTATGCCGGCACCATCGCGCTCGATATCGATGCCAGCGATACCGTGCGCGGCGTCTACAGGGTGACGCAGCAGGTTCCGGTCGCCCCCGGCACCACGAAGCTGACGCTGATCCAGCCGAGCTGGCTGCCCGGCAACCACTCGCCCACCGGCCCGGCCGCGCTGCTGGCGGACATCCACTTCTTCGCCGATGGCAAGGAAATCACGTGGCAGCGTGACACCGTGGCCGTGAACGCCTTCCACCTCGATCTGCCGGCTGGCACGCAGATGGTGACGGTAAAGCTCGTCCACACGTCTCCGGTGCAGGCCAAGGAAGGCCGCATCACCATGACGCAGGAAATGCTGAACCTGCAGTGGGAGAAGATGAGCCTCTATCCCGCCGGCTATTACACCCGCGGCATCACCTTCAAGCCGACCGTGAAGTTCCCGGCGGGCTGGACCGTCTACACCGCGCTCGATGGCAAGGCGCAGCAGGGCGACACGGTGACGTGGAGCCCGATCGACTACGAACGCCTTGTCGATTCGCCGATCTTCGCGGGCAAGTACGCGCAGAGCTGGGACCTTGGCCACGGCGTCAGCATGGATGTCGTCGCCGATGCGCCCAAGCTGCTGGGCATCGCGCCGGACAACATGGCGAAGTATCGCAGCCTCGTCTCGCAGGCGCTGTTCACTTTCGGCGCGCGCCACTTCGATCACTACAACTTCCTGCTGGCGCTGACCGACCGCATGGGCGGCATCGGCCTCGAACACCACCGTTCGAGCGAGAACCAGATGGAGCCCAAGGTCTGGACCGAGTGGGACAAGATGGACTGGGATCGCAACGTGATCCCGCACGAGTTCACCCATAGCTGGAACGGCAAGTACCGCCGTCCGGCCGACCTGTGGACGCCGGACTTCCAGCAGCCGATGCAGAACACGCTGCTGTGGGTCTACGAAGGCCAGACGCAGTTCTGGGGCTATATCCTGGCCGCGCGTTCGGGCGTGCAGACCAAGCAGACGATCCTCGACACGCTGGCCGGCGCGGTTGCTCGCTATTCGGAAGCGACGCCGGGCCGCGGCTGGCGTTCGGTGGAAGACACCACCCACGCGCCGATCCTCGCCATGCGCCGCCCGCTGCCCTACACATCGATCACGCGTACCGAAGACTACTACGTCGAAGGCGCGCTGACCTGGCTGGAAGCGGACCAGATCATTCGCCAGGGCACCAAGGGCGCCAAGGGCCTCGACGATTTCGCCAAGGCCTTCTTCGGCGTGCGCGATGGCGACTGGGGCGAGCTGACTTACGACTTCGAAGAAGTGGTGAAGACGCTGAACGGCGTTTATCCCTATGACTGGGCCACGTTCCTGAAGACCCGCATCTACGCCACCAACCAGCCGGCGCCCGTGAAGGGCATCGAGATGGCGGGCTACAAGCTGGTCTGGAAGGACACGCAGAACGCCTATGAGAAGGGCGTTGGCGATTCGCGCAAGTCGCTGGATCTCAGCTATTCGCTGGGCGTGTCGCTCGATAACGAGGGCACTGTTACCTCCACGGTGTGGGACAGCCTTGGCTACAACGCCGGCCTTGTCGGCGGGGTGAAGGTGGTTGCGGTCAACGGCACCGCCTACAGCGCCGATACGATCAAGGATGCGATCACGGCGGCGAAGTCTGCCCAGGCGCCGATCAGCCTGCTGGTGAAGCGCGGCGATGCCTTCACCACCGTAGCCATCGACTATCACGGCGGGCTGCGCTGGCCCTGGCTGGAAAGCACCACGCCGGGCAAGGTCAACGGGCTCGATCGCCTGCTGGCGCCCCGGACGAAGTAAAGACCAAATTTAGCGCATAGAGAGCGGGGTCGGGCTTTTCAGCCCGGCCCCGTTTCGTTTTAGCGACGGCCATGCGATCACCACGGGGCAAGTGCGAGAAGGCGGTTGCGATGGTTTAACCGTGCCGCTAAGCCCCGCCGTCAAAGTTCAAAGCGGCACACTGTCAGTAGCGCCGCTCAAATCGTGCCCTTTGAAAAGGACCAACATGCGCATCGACATGATCCCTGTCGGCAAGAATCCGCCGGAGAGCCTGAACGTCATCATCGAGGTTCCCGTTGGTGGTGAGCCGGTAAAGTACGAATTCGACAAGGATTCGGGCGCGCTCTTCGTGGACCGCATTCTGCACACGCCGATGCGCTACCCCGCAAACTACGGCTTCGTGCCGCACACCCTTTCGCCCGACGGTGACCCGCTGGACGCGCTGGTCGTTGCCCGTTCGCCCTTCGTTCCGGGCTCGGTCGTGCGCGTGCGCCCGATCGCGGTGCTGAACCTGGAAGACGAGCACGGCGGCGATGAAAAGCTGGTCTGCGTGCCTGACGACAAGACCTTCCCGTACTATTCGGACGTGCAGGAAAAGGGCGACCTTCCGCCGATCGTGTTCAGCCAGATCGAGCACTTCTTCACGCACTACAAGGACCTTGAGGCCGAGAAGTGGGTGCGCGTCGGCACCTGGGGCGGCGCCGACGAAGCCCGCCAGATCGTGATCGAAGCGATCGAGCGTTATGAGGCTGACAAGGCCGAGAAGGCCTGAGGCCACACAAGTTCACACCCCATGTGAAGGAAGGGCCGGCGGAGCGATCCGTCGGCCCTTTTTGTGTGTTCCGGAGAGTAGTTCCTCCCCTGCAAGGGGAGGTGGCAGCCCGCAGCGCTGACGGAGGGGTGTAACCGGCGCGGTCGCGCGCGGTCGAAAGGTTGACACCCCTCCACCACCCTTCGGGCGGTCCCCCTCCCCTTGCAGGGGAGGATTTGGATCAGGTTACCACGCGCCCGCCGTTCACGCCGATGGTCTGGCCGGTGACGTACTGGCTGCGCTCGTCGCAGAGCCACGCGCAGGCGTTGGCGATGTCGTCGGGCTCGCCCATGCGGCGGACCGGGATGGTCTGCAGCAGCACTTCGGTGGGGATCTGGAAGCGCTCGCGGTTGGCTTCGGACATGATCGTACCCATCACCGAACCTGGCGGGATATTGTTCACGGTAATGCCGTAAGGCCCGAATTCCTGCGCCATCGAACGGGTCATGGTCACTACCGCGCCCTTCGATGAGGAATAGGGGATCATGTTCACCGCGCCGGTTTGCGCGCTGGAGGACGAGATGTTGACGATGCGGCCCCAGCCCGCGTTCTTCATGTCGGGCAGGCATTCCTGCGTCATGATGAACAGGCCGCGCACGTTGACCGCGTAGATGAAGTCCCAGCGCTCGTCGGTCAGTTCTTCGAATGGGGTGAAGTCGGTGACGCCGGCGTTGTTGACCAGGATCGAGACCGGGCCCAGCGCTTCACGCACCTGCTCCACGGCGGCCTTCACGGATTCGCGGTTGGACACGTCCGCGCCCAGTGCGATGGCGGTGCCGCCGCCTTCGCGAATGGCCTTGACGGTATCGGCGCAGCGCTCGGCATCGAGGTCGAGCACGCCCACGGCCACCCCTTCCTTCGCCAGCCGCTTCGCGCAGGCCGCGCCGATGCCGGCGGCGGCGCCGGTGACGATGGCAACCTTGTAGGACATTGCATTCTCCCATGCGGCGCATGGCGCGCCTCGTTGGGGAATAGGGCTAAACGGAAATGGGGCTTGTCGGGAAGAGCAAGTTTGAACGGCCGTTCAAAACTTCGCAGTGGCGTCGTTGAGGGGGGGGATTGCGTCGGGGTCGGGGTGGACGCTGGCTTGTCCAAACCCGCATTCGTCGCCCCCGCGAAGGCGGGGGCCCCGCTTTTTGATTCACGCGGACACGCGGAGGCGCAGAGCGGCTGCGCAGTAGTTCACCGTCCCTCTGCGTCTCTGCGTGCCCAAAGGACAAGCGGGATCCCCGCCTTCGCGGGGACGACGAGCGTATTTTGGGAAGTCGCGTGGACGTGCCGGGTGGAGGCGTCTCTCCGGCGGATCAGTCCGCTGGCTTGATGCCCATGCAGAGGTACTTCACCTCCATGTAGTCATCGAGGCCATAGTGCGAACCCTCACGCCCAAGGCCAGACTGCTTGACGCCGCCGAACGGTGCCACTTCGGTAGAGATCAGCCCGGTGTTGATGCCCACCATGCCCGCCTCCAGCGCCTCGGCCACGCGCCAGACGCGGCTGATGTCGCGGGCGTAGAAGTAGCTGGCGAGGCCGAATTCGGTATCGTTGGCCATGCGGATGGCATCGGCCTCATTGGTGAAGCGGATCACGCCGGCCAGCGGTCCGAAAGTCTCTTCCTTTGCCAGCTTCATGTCCGGCTTCACGCCGGCAACCACGGTGGGGTTAAAGAACGAGCCGCCGCGCTCGTTGCGCTGGCCGCCCGCCAGCACCCGCGCGCCGCCGGCGATGGCGTCTTCCAAGTGTTCCTCCACCTTCTCGACCGCCTTTTCGTCGATCAGCGGGCCGACTTCGGTGCCCGCGTCCATGCCGTAGCCGACTTTCATGGCCGAGACGCGCTTGGCCAGCTTCTCCACGAACTCGTCATAGACGCCATCCTGCACGTAGAAGCGATTGGTGCACACGCAAGTCTGGCCGCCGTTGCGGAACTTGGAGATCATCGCACCGTCGATCGCGGCATCGACATCGGCATCGTCGAACACCAGGAACGGCGCATTGCCGCCCAGTTCCATCGAGGTCTTCTTGATCGTCTCCGCACATTCGCGCAGCAGATCGCGGCCGATCTCGGTGGAGCCGGTGAACGTCAGCTTGGCGACCTTGGGGCTGGCCGTCAGCGCGGAGCCGATCTGCCCGGCGCTGCCGGTCACGACATTGACGACGCCCGCCGGAATGCCGGCCAGTTCGCACAGATGCGCGATGGCGAGCGCGGAATAAGGCGTGGCCGATGCGGGCTTGATGACGATCGTGCAGCCCGCCGCCAGTGCCGGGCCCAGCTTGCGGGTGATCATCGCATTGGGGAAGTTCCAGGGCGTGATCGCAGCGACGACGCCGACGCCCTGTTTGATGACGACGATGCGGCGGTCTGCGGCATGGCCGGGGATGGTGTCGCCATAGGCGCGCTTGGCCTCTTCGGCGAACCATTCGATGAAGCTGGCGCCATAGGCGATCTCACCGCGCCCTTCGGCCAGCGGCTTGCCCTGTTCGCGGGTGAGCAGTTCGCCCAGATCGTCCTGATGCGCGATCATCAGGTCGAACAGCTTGCGCATCAGTTTCGAGCGTTCGCCCGCAGTCTTGGCGCGCCAGGCGGGAAGCGCGCGCTCGGCGGCATCGATGGCGCGATTGGTTTCGTCCGCGCCCATCTTCGGCACCGTGCCCAGCACCGCGCCGCTGCCGGGGTCGGTCACTTCGAACGAGGCCCCGCTATCGGCATCGCACCACTGGCCGTCGATGTAGCACTGCTGACGGAGGAAATCGGTGAAAGCCATGGTGTGCGGGTCCTCGCTGGTTTCGCGGGCGGCAGCGCCGGCTGCCGTGGAGATAGGCCCGAGAGATAGGTGGGCCCGGATAGCGAGGCAACCGCCAGCGGGCAGTCCGGTTCCAGCCAGCGCCCTCGCGATTGACGCGCCCCATTCGCTTCGATAGTCTGTTTTGCGAAAAGAAATTCACAAATACGAATTATCTGGGAGAGAGCCGCTGGATCACGCAGGCTTCATCGACGGCGCGTTCGTTGCCGGGCAGGGCATGGCGTTCGACGTGCTGGATCCGTCCGACGAGAGCCTTGTCGCGCGGGTCAACGGGCTTTCCATCGAACAGGTAGAGCAGGCGATCGCCAGCGCCCGGCGCGCTTTCGATTCGGGCGCATGGTCGGGGCTGACCATGAAGGAACGCGGCGCGGCGATGCTGCGCTTCGCCGATGCCATGGCCGCCCGCGCGGATCGGCTGAAGGAGCTGGCCGTGCGCGAGGCGGGCTGCCCGGTGTCCTCCACGGTGATGGGCGCGCAAGTCGCCTCCCCCCTGCGCATGGCGCGCGAGATCGTGGAGATGGCCCTGCGCCTGCCGGAGATCGAGGACAATCCGCTGCCGCTGCACGAGCGGGTGAACCCCTATTTCACGGTGCAGAGCGTCAAGCGCTGGTCGCCGATCGGGGTGGTGACGGCGATTTCGGCCTACAACGTGCCTTTCTATACCGCGCTCTGGAAAGTCGTGCCGGCGCTGGTGGCGGGCAATACGGTGATCCTGCGGCCGAACCCGCTGACGCCGCTGTCGTCCGCCGTGTTTGCCGAGGCGGCCGAGGAAGCCGGGCTGCCGAAGGGCGTGTTCAACCTGGTGATCGAAGCGGGCGTGGAAGGCGCGCAGGCGCTGACCAGTGACCATCGCGTGGACATGGTGAGCTTCACCGGCTCCTCCACCGTGGGCGTGGAGGTTGCGAAGCAGGCGGCGACGACGCTGAAGCGGCTGGTGCTCGAACTCGGTGGCAAGTCAGCGCAAATCTACCTGCCGGATTCGGTGGACCGCGCGGCCATGGCGGCGATGAGCGTCTGCACCTCGCACGCCGGGCAGGGCTGCGTGCTGGGCACCCGCGTTTTCGTGCCGCAGGAAAGCAAGGCCGAAGTGCTGGAGGCGATGGCGAAATTGCTCTCCGGTGTGAAGATCGGCCCGGCCGGCGATCCGGCGACGCAGCTTGGCCCGGTCGTCAGCGCCGCCCAGCGCGCGCGGTGCGAGCACTTCGTTGCCGCTGCCGTCGCCGGGGGAGGCCGCGTGGTCTGCGGCGGCAAGCGGCCGGACGGGCTGCAGAAGGGCTATTTCTTCGAGCCCACCGTGCTCGACCTGCCCGACAACGCCAATCCCGCCGCGCAGGAGGAAATCTTCGGGCCGGTGGTTTCGGTGATCGGCTACCGCGACCTCGATCACGCGGTGGAAATGGCCAATGACAGCCGCTTCGGCCTGTCCGGCTGGGTCCACGGCAAGGACAAGGTCAAGGCGCTGGAAGTGGGGCTGAAGATCCGCAGCGGTGCGGTGAACGTCAACGGTGCGCTCGCATCCAGCCATGCCAGCGGCGGCGGCATCAAGATGAGCGGCCTTGGCCGCGAGCGCGGCGTCGAGGGCCTGCGCGAATTCCAGATCATGACCACGCTTAATATCGGCGGGTAAGGAGGGACCGGGATGCAAGGACTGCTCGAAGGCAAAGTCGCACTGATTACCGGGGCCGGATCGGGCGTCGGCCGCGCCGCCTGTCTGCTCTTTGCCGAACATGGCGCCAAAGTGATCGCGGTGGACGTGAATGGCGACAATGCGGCGGCGACGGCGGCCATGGTCCGCGCCGAAGGGGGAGAGGCCATCGCCGCCGCGTGCGACGTTTCCGATCCCGCCTCGGTCGATGGCGCGGTGGCGGCAGGCGTGGAGGCGTTCGGGCGGCTGGACTGCATCTACAACAACGCAGGAATCACCATCAGCCCGATTCCCGGCAAAGGCTTGCGCACGCTGGTGGAATGCGAGGGCGAGGACATGCGCCGCGTGGCCGAGGTGAACGTGATGGGCGTGATCCATGGGTGCCAGTCGGCGATCCGGCAGTTCGAGAAGCAGGGAGAGGGCGGGGCCATCGTCTCCACCGCCTCGGTCGCCGGGCTGATCGGTTACGGCGGCGTGTTCTATGGCGCCACCAAGGGCGCGGTGGTGCAGCTTACCCGCGCGCTCGCCATCGAAGTGGCGGACAAGGGCATCCGCGTGAACGCGGTCTGCCCGGCGGGCATGCTCACCCACTATGCCGGGATGGACCCCGACAGCGCGCATCGCGACCGCATTTTGGAAGGCATGGGCCGCGCGCATCCGCTGGGCCGCGCCATCGACCCGCGTGATACCGCTTCGGCGGCGCTGTTCCTCTGTTCCGATCTCGCCAGCAACGTGACCGGCGTGAACCTTCCCGTGGACGGGGGGCTCTCGGCCGGTCGCAAGGTAGGAGGCTGACCATGGCAACTTGTCCCTATTCGGGTAACGATTCCCGCTCCAACGCGCTCGCATCGCTGCTGTCGGACAATCCGCGCTATGCGGAGATGTTCGATGTCGACAAGGTGGAGGCCAATTCCGGCGTCGACCCGCGCCGCGACTATACCGAGGACATGAACCGTCTTCGCGAGGCGGGCGCGGTTCACAAGGGCACCCTGCGCGACCTGCTGGGCGTGCCGGAAATGGTCGACATGCTCGGCCCGCCGCGAGAGAACATGACGTTCTTCTCCTATCGCGCCTGCGAGATCGGCTTTCGCGAGAACCAACTCTATTCGTCCGAGGGCTATAACGAGAGTGCCGGAGTGCGCACGATCGGCACCACCATCCTCTCGATGGTCGGCAAGCCGCACAAGCGCCTGCGTTCTGCCGCGCAGCCATTGTTCAAGCGACCCAAGGTGTTGGACTGGTGGAACAAGCGCTGGATCGAGGAGACGGTGGACGTCCTGCTCGACCAGATCCGGGACCGTGAGACGACCGACCTCAACACCGACCTCTGCGCGCGCTTGCCGATGGCTACCGTCACCCGCGCCATCGGCCTGGAGGGGGAGGACGTGATCGAGTTCCGCTATCAGCTCAACCGCGCCACCTTCGGCGCGCGCAACCTGCCGCCCGAGGAAGCGGCCGAGGCGCGCGCCTGGGTCGACGGCACGCTGCGCCGCCTGATCGCGGAGAACCAGCGCGAGCCCGGCGACAACCTGATCGCCGGCCTGATCGCTTGCGAGATCACGCATGAGGACGGCACCAAGCGCCCGCTCACCGAGGATGAGCTGTTCGGCTACTGCAAGCTCGCCATCTTCGCGGGCGGCGGCACGACATGGCGGCAACTGGGCATCACCATCGATGCGCTGATGACGCACCGCCACTTCTGGGAAGCCTGCCGCGAAGATCGCAGCCTGATAGACCTTGCGGTGGAAGAGGGCCTGCGCTGGCGCGCCACCGATCCGGTGTTCATGCGCCTTTGCATGGAGGATACCGAGATGGAGGGCGTGAAGGTCCCCGCCGGCACCCGCATCCACTTGTGCCTCGGCGCCGCCAACCACGATCCGGCGGTGTTCGACAAGCCCGAGGAATACGACATCTTCCGGCGCAAGGAGCATCACATGGGCTTCGGCTTCGGCCCGCATCGCTGCCTGGGCATGGATGTCGCCCGGCAGGAGATGGTGGTGGCGATCAACGGATTGCTCGACCGCTTCCCGAACATGACGCTCGACCCCGCCAGGCCGAAACCCGAATATCGCGGCCTCGACCATCGCGGCATGTCGGCGGTGACGGTGAAACTGTGGTGAGCGGCACCATGAAGCAGGTGGTGCTGGCAAGCTATGCCGTGGGCAATCCGAAACCCGCCGACTTCCGCGTGGAGCAGGCCCCGATCCCCGAACCGGGCGAGGGCGAGATACTGCTGCGGACGCTCTGGCTCGGCCTCGACCCGCTGATCCGCTTCGCCATCGATGAAAAGCGGCTTTCCGGCGTCACCCAGGTCCATCCGGGCGAAGTGATGTACGGGCCGACCGTCAGCGCGGTCGTTCAGTCCAACCACCCCGGCTATGCGGTGGGGGACGTGGTGGAGGACCGCACCGGCTGGCGCGAATATGCGATCGTCGCGCCGGACAAGGCCGATTGGCGCGGGCCGCCACGCAAGCTCGATCCCGCGCAGGCGCCCGTTTCGACTGCACTCGGTGCGCTGGGGATGCCGGGGCAGACCGCCCATGCCTGCGTGATCGGCATCGGCCGCGTCGCGGCGGGCGAGACAGTGGTGATCTCGGCCGCAGCCGGCGCGGTGGGCAGCCTTGCCGGACAGATCGCGAAGATTCGCGGCGCGCGCGTGATCGGTATCGCCGGCGGGCCGGACAAGTGCCGGGGGCTGATCGACCTCGGCTTCGATGCCGCCGCCGACTACAAGGCGCCGGACTTCGCACAGCAACTGGCCAAGGCCCTGCCCGAAGGCGCGGATGTCTTCATCGACAATGTCGGCGGCGACGTGATGCTGGCCGTCCTTCCCCACCTCAAGCGCGGGGCGCGGATGCCGGTCTGCGGCTTCATCGCCTATTACGGGATGGGCATGGAAGGTCCGGGGCCGGACCGCCTGCCCGGTTTCTTCCGCACGATCATGTCCAAGGGGCTGGAGATCAAGGGTTTCGGCGGCTTTCTCGTCGGCGGCCAGCAGGCGCTGGACGACATCGCCGGCTGGATTGCGGAGGGGCGCATCCACTGCCTCGAGTCGGTGGTCGAGGGGCTGGAGGCAGCGCCCGAAGCCTTCGCCGGGGTGTTTTCTGGCAACAACCATCTAGGCAAGCTGCTGGTGAAGGTGTCAGGCTGACCGGCGAAAAGCAAAATCGCAGGATGCCACCATGACCACGCAAATTCCCTCTGCGTCCTACCCGCCGCCTCCGCGCCAGACGGCCAACCCCGCCCCCGCGCGCCCCGCGAACTCGCTGCGCCGCACCTCCAGCATCGATGTCGCCTGGCCCGATGGCGTGGACGGCCAGCGCCTCTTCGTCGGCCGCGCGCGCGACTATCTGACCGGGCCGGACGGCAGTGGCCGCACGCTGGCCAAGGGCGAATTCTCGCTGCGGATGACCGAGGACAAGACGATCACCCAGATCGCCGCAGAGCCCGCCCCTGCCTGCATCGATCAGCTCGTCGGCGCGCGTGCGGGCGGACATCTGCGCATGGCCCTGCGCGAAATCATGCCGGACCTGATCGCGCAGGCCGATCCGCTCTACCTCGTGCTCGACGATCTTTCGGGCACCGCGCTCGTCTCTTCCTTCGCATGGGGCCAATGGTTTCCCGAGCGGATGGAACTGCTCAAGAAACGGCTGGGTGACAGTGCAGACAACCCGGTTCTGGCCCAGCGCACCAATGTCTGCTGGGGACTTCAGGAGGGCAACAGCGGCGTCACCGGCGGCGTCGCGCTGGAAAATGTCGCCGATGCGGATGCCGGACACTTGCGCAACCCGGCCGATCCGGAGGGCTGGCACGAGTTCCTCGAACACGAAGGCCCCGGCTTCCGCCGCGCCCGCCGCATCGATGTGACGCTAGACGGCAACCTGATCCACATCGCCTCCGCCTTTCAGGACAGCGCCAAGCTGCGCGAAGGCGGCCGCGTCGCCATCCACGAATACAACCTTGGCGCGACTGTCGATGCCGAGACGCTGGAAGTGCTGAGTCTCACCCCCGAAGCGCGCATTCTGCCGTTCCGCGAGTGCCCCGGCGCCGTCCACAACGTCGCGCGGCTCGTCGGCCGTAACTTGGGCGAGGTGCGCGAGGACGTGCTGGAGATGCTGCGCGGTCCGGAAGGCTGCACCCACCTCAACGACGCCCTGCGCGCACTGGCCGATGTGCCGCGGCTGGTGGAGGAGCTGCGCCAGCCGGCGTAATGTCCAAATCCTCCCCTGCAAGGGGAGGTGGCAGCGCCCACCCTATATCGGGGCGCTGACGGAGGGGTGTAACCGGCGCGGTAGTGTGCGACGGAGAGGCTGACACCCTACGCCACCCTTCCTTCGACAAGCTCAGGATGAGCGGGGGCGGTCCTCATCTCCTTGCAGGGGAGGATTTTCGAAAGCTCTTTTCGGCACTGTCAGTTCCGGCGTCAGGTTTCGTATGACCGGTGATGAGTTGCAGAGACTAAGCCAAACTCTCTCCGCAAGCATCGCCAACACCTCATCCGAACCGCGCACGTCGGCGAAATTCAGCCGCAGGTTCATCAGTGCGGCATTGTGCTCGTCATCGGTCACCGCTGCGCAGGCATCGCTGACGACGATCACTTTCCAGCCGCGCATGTTCGCTTCGCGCGCAGTGGATTCCACGCAGACATTGGTGAGCGTGCCGGTCAGCACCAGCGTCTCCGTGCCCAGTTCCCGCAGTGCCTTTTCCAATGCCTGCTCCGGGCAGGAAAAGGCACTATAGCGGTACTTGTCGAGCACCAGATCACCAGCCTCGCGCACCATTGCCGGGTCGAGATCGTGCGAAATTTCCCCCAGCCGCAGCGCCGCAATCGCACGCGCCACGAACGGGTCGGAGCGGTCGTACTGCCAGTCCGGCATGGCCAGCGGCGGCTCGTCGCTAGTGGTCTGGCGCATCCAGATCACCGTGCCGCCCGCGCGCCGCATAGCTTCGGCGAGCCGGTTGCACGGCGCGATGGCGTCGCGGGCATGGGCATTGCCGAAGACTTCGCCCTCGCCCACGAATGCCGCCTGCATGTCGATCACCACCAGCGCAGTGCCGAGGGGATCGAGCGAGGGGAAATGGTTGTAACCCCGCCCCCGCTTCACCGCCCAGTCGGGCAGCACGGTCTTGTGCATCAGGCGGGTTCGAAGGCGGTGGAGAGCGACAGGGCTTCCCACTCGCGCATCTGCTTGCCCACGAATTCCAGTTGATCGCCCGCGTAATGCAGCGCGTCTTCGCCAAGGAACAAGTGCAACGGCGGCTCGGCGGCGTCGAGCGCGGTCAGGATCGCCGCGGCTCCGCGCGCGGGATCGCCCTTTTCCTTGCCCGCCCCTTCGGTCAGGCTGCGGCGCGCGAAGTGGGCGACGTCCTCGTAATCGGCGATATCGGCCTCGGCAATTTTCAGTCCCGCCGCCGCAAAGCCGGTGCGGAAGCCGCCGGGGGCGACATTGGTGACGCGGATGTTCATCGGCGCCACTTCCTGCGCCAGCGTCTGGCCGATGCACTCCATCGCATACTTGCTGGCGCCGTAGAGCGCCGTGCCTGCCCAGGGCGCATGGCCGCTGACCGAGGTGATGTTGATGATATGGCCCGCCCGGCGCGCGCGCATATAGGGCAGCAGTGCGCGCAACAGGCGCAGCGGGGCGAAGAGGTTTACGTCGAACAGCGCCTTGGCCTCTTCGATGGAGACTTCCTCGATCGCGCCGATCAGCCCGTAGCCGGCGTTGTTGACCAGCCGGTCGATGCCGCCCGTGATCTCCTCCGCCTTGGCGACAGCGGCCTTGACCGAGGCTTCGTCGGTCAGATCGACTGAAAGCGCGCGGGCGCGGCCGGGGGCGAGTGCCTCGAACTCCGGGTCGCTGTCCTTGCGGGTGGTGCCGACGACGGTGTCCCCGCGTGCGAGCGCGGCTTCGGCAAGGGCGCGGCCAAGGCCTCCGCCGATGCCGGTGATGAGCCAGGTAGTCATTATTCGCATGTCTCCCAAAAGGCGAAAGGCGTAGAGTGTGCGGCAAAGTTAGATCGCACGCGCGCGAAGGCTCTTGGCGCTGGAACCCGCAATTATTGTGCGGGGACGCACGGCGCCAGCACAGGCTTGACCCTGCAAGGCGGGCCATGCTGCACCCGATGTTGCACTTGCAGAACGTGGCTCCGCGAAGGGGCGGTTCAAGAATAGCGGAGCGGCAAACTTGGCAGTTCACATCGTCGGTTCGATCAATCTCGATATCATCACCTCGCTCGATCACCTGCCGCTGCCGGGCGAGACGGTCATCGCCAAGGCAACGGCGAAATTACCGGGCGGAAAGGGCGCCAATCAGGCGGTTGCCGCCGCACGCATGGGGGCGAAAACGCGCATGGTCGGCGCGGTGGGAGAGGACGATGCCGGGCGCTGGATGCGCGACCGGCTGGCGCGCGACGGGATCGCGGTTTCCGGCGTAGTCGCGCTGGAAGGGGTGGAAACCGGCACGGCCTACATCGCCGTCGATGCCGAAGGGGAGAACCAGATCGTCGTCGTCAGCGGGGCGAATGCGCGGCTCAGCCCGCCCGGTCCGGTTATGGAGGGGGTGCTGTTGGCCCAATTGGAAGTGCCGGTGGGCGCGCTGCTGCCGGTGTTCCGCAATTCCAAATGCATCCGCATCCTCAACGCCGCGCCCGCCGTGCTGGCGGCGGACGCGCTGCTCGATCACGTCGATGTGCTGGTGGTCAACCAGACCGAACTCGCTGCCTACGCCTGCTGCGGCCCGGTCGATGCGCTGCCCGCCGTGGTGCGGGAGGCGCGGGGCCTGATCCGGCATGACGATCAGGCGGTGGTCGTCACGCTCGGCGCGCGCGGATCGGTGGCGGTGAGGAAGGACTGGGACATTCACGTGCCCGCCGTGCCGGTGATCCCGGTCGATACCGTGGGCGCGGGGGACAGTTTCTGCGGTGCTCTTGCGGCGCTGCTGGACGAAGGGCGCAGCCTTGCCGAAGCGCTGCCCTGGGCCAGCGCGGCGGCAGCGCTCTGTACCTTGGGGCAGGGCGCGGCGCCGTCCATGCCGATGCGCGCGGCGGTGGCGGATTTGTTGTCGGGGGCGGCAACAGAACATGCGCCGCCGATCAAGAACCGGGCGGGCGTTGCCTTAGGCTGATCTCAGGACAGCACCGAACAAGAATTTGCAGAGGACTGAGATGAACCCGCATCCGCTGACACCCTTTGGCCTTCCCTCCGACCGCGGCGGCAAGGACCTTGGTCTGTTCCTGCCGGTCGCCAATGGCGGCTGGATCCTGTCGAAGAACAAGCCGGAGCTGGACGGCTCCTACGCCTACAACCGCCAGTGCGCGCTGCTGGCCGAGCAGGCGGGCATGGACTTCATCATGTCCATGTCGAAGTTCCGCGGCTACGGCGGCGAGACGAAGCACTGGGATTCCTCGCTCGATCCGATCGTGCTGATGGCGGCGCTTTCCGAAGTGACGAAGAAGACGCGCATCGTCACCACGCTGCACACGCTGCTGCAGAACCCGGCGGTGGCGGCCAAGATGATGGCGACGCTGCAGCAGGTGAGCGGTGGCCGCGCCGGCCTGAACGTCGTGACCGGTTCCTACAAGGGTGAGTTCGCGCAGATGGGCGCCTGGCCCGAGGACGTGAATCACGATCAGCGTTACGACCTCGCCTACGAATGGGTGCGCGCGGTGAAGGCGCTGTGGAGCGACGAATCCGTCACCATGCACGGCGATTACGTGACGCTGGACGATTGCGAATCCTGGCCCAAGCCGGAGCAGCGCCCGTTCCTTGTCTGCGCCGGATCGTCCGAGATCGGCATGCGCCTGACTTCCGAGGAAATGGACGCGATCTTCCTTTCGGGCGGCACCGGCGCCGAACTCGCCAAGAACAGCGATCGTGCCAAGACCATCGCCGCCGAATATGGCCGCAACATCCGCACCTATTCGATGATGACGCTGGTGATCGGCGACAGCGACGATGCCGCCAAGGCCACCGCGCAGCACTATGCCGCCGGCCTCGACGAAGGGGCGCTGGCGGGGATGATGCGCGCTTACGGCTTCCTGGATGCAGAGATCGGCAAGGAGAACGATTTCACCCGCAAGGCGCGCAGTTCGTTCATGTCCGCCCAAATCGTCGGCAGCGCGAAGAGCGTGACCGATCAGGTGGGTGACTTGCTCGAAGCCTCCGGCACTGACGGGCTGATGCTGATCTTCGACGATTACATCAAGAGCCTGCCGGTCTTCGGCGCGGAAATCCTGCCCGCCTTGCGTGAGCGGTTCCCCGACAAGGTTGCCGCCGCGGTGGAGGGCTGATCCGATGCCGCTGCGCGCTGACGAGCTGCCCCATGTGGATGCCGTTGCCCTCACCGGGATGATCGATCCGAAGACGACCGCGCTGGTGGTCGTCGACATTCAGGTCGATTTCGCCGCGCCGCAGGGGGTGCTGGGCCGCTATGGGGTCGATCTCTCGCCCGCCGAAGCGGCGATCGACAATTGCGAGAAGCTGGTGGCGGCGGCGCGCGGCGCTGGAGCCACAGTGGCGCTGATGCGCGTCGTCACCAGCCCCGAAACCGACTCGCGCGCGCTGAAGACCCTGATGGTCCGGCGCGGGCAGCCGGGGGGCGAAGCGATCTGCCGCGTCGCCGATGGCGGGGCGGACTATTACCGCATCTTTCCCGAGGAAGGCGATATCGAGATCGCCAAGCTGCTTTATGACAGCTTCCACGGCACCGATTTCGACGCGCAGTTGCGCGCACGCGGGATCCAGACTCTGGTGATCTGCGGCCTCTCCACCGATTGCTGCGTGGATCAGACGGCGCGCTCTGCCTTCCATCACGATTACGACGTGTTCCTCGTCTCCGACGCCAGCGCCGCCTACGAGCCGGGGCTGCACGAAAGCTCGCTTTCGGCGATGGAGAAGAACTGCGTGCTGCTGACCACGACCGATGCGGTCGCGAAAGCCTGGCAGGCTTGATGTTAAACGGGGGCAGCGATCCTGTGGCGCCGATCCCCGCAGACCTGCTGATCCGCCACGCTTGGCTGGTCACCATGGATGACGAGCGGCGCGTGTTTCGCGATGGCGCCATTGCCGTCGCCGGGGACCGGATCGTCGCGGTGGGCGCATCCGACGATGTGGAGCGCTCCGTTGCCGTGCGCGAGGTGATCGACGGCACCGACCGCTTCGTGGTCACGCCGGGCTTCGTCAATTGCCACGTCCACATGACCGGGGAGCCGATCACGCGCGGCGCGGTGCCGGACGATACCGACTGGCATGCCAATGTCTTCGGCTGGCTGATACCGACCTATCTGGCGCAGGAACCACAGGACGAAGCCGTCGCCGCGACGCTGGCCGCGCTGGAAATGCTGCGCAGCGGAACCACCACTTTCGTCGAGGCGGGGACGATCCTCGATCTTGGCGCAGTGCATGATGCACTGGCGGAAACCGGCATTCGCGGGCGGATCGGCCAATGGGTGCAGGACCGTGCTTTCGCGCCGGGCGAGGATCAGGCCGCGCTCACCATGGCTGCCGTAGCCAAGCTGGAAGCGCAGCTTGTGCGCTATCCTGCGTCGGGCGATGCGCTGCTGACCGCCTGGCCGCTGCTGGTGGGCCACAACACCGCCACCGACGATCTCTGGCGCGAGGCGACCTTGCTGGCGCGCGAGAGTGGCACCGGCATTTCCGCGCACATGAGCGCGGACCCCGCCGATCCCGAATTCTACCTTGCCGAGAGCGGCCTGCGTGCGATTGCGCATCTGGCCGAACTCGGTGCGCTCGGCCCGCACCTCTCGCTCACGCATGCGATCCACCTCGACGGGGGTGAGGTGGAGCTGCTGGCGACGAGCGGCACCAATGTGACGCATTGCCCGATGACGGCGATGAAGGGGGCCTATGGTGCCAGCGCGGCCGGGCGCTTTCCGCAGATGGTGGAGGCGGGCGTCAATCTGCAACTCGGCACCGATGGCAACAACAACGGCAACGCGGCCGACATGATGCGCGCGATGTTCGCCTGCGCCGGTCTGTTCAAGGATGCGCTGCGTAATTCCGATCTCTTCCCCGCGACCAAAGTGCTGGAAATGGCCACGGTCAACGGTGCGCGCGGGGCTGGCCTCGCGGGCACGGTCGGTGCGCTGAAGCCGGGGATGAAGGCGGACTTCGTACTGCACGACCGCAACCGGCCCGAGTGGCGGCCGCTGATGAATGTGGTGAACCAGCTGGTCTGGTCGGCCGATGGGCGCGGCGTTCATTCGGTGTGGGTCGACGGGCGGCGGGTGGTCGACAATTACCGCTCCACTCTGATCGACGAGGAAAAGCTCTACCATCAGGTCGAGAAGACCGGCGCGGCGGTGCTCGCCCGCGCGAAACTGGAGGTTCCCAGCGTATGGCCGGTGCTTTGAAGGGATTCGGGGGGAAGGGCTCCAGAGGCGGCGTGCTGTTCGCCTGCACGCTGGGCAATTCGGTGAGCGTGACACCGGCGGTGCATGCCGTTTTCGGCCTGTTTCTGGTGCCGCTGACCGAGGCGTTCGGCTGGAGCCGTGCGAGCGTTTCCGGCGTGCTGGGCATTCTGGCGCTGGTGGGCGCGATCACCTATCCGCTGATCGGCCGCCACATCGACAAGGCCGGCGCGCGCAAGACGCTGCTGATCGGCATTTTCGGCCTCTCGCTCTCGATTGCGGCGCTGGCGCTCAACAGCGGTAGTCTGGTGCAGTTCTATGCGACCTTCACCGTACTCGCGGTGTTCGGGGCGATGGCGGGCACGCCGATCTTCCAGAAGGTGATCGCCGACTGGTTCGACGAGAATCGCGGCACAGCCCTTGGCATCAGCGCTGGCGGTGGCTGCGGGATCGGCTCGGTGGTGCTGCCGGTGCTGGCCGCCGTGCTGGTGCAGACCTGGGGCTGGCGTGCGGGCTATCTGGGCATCAGCGCCTTCATGCTGGTGATCGCGCTGCCGCTGCTGGTCCTCTTGCTGCGCGACCGCGCCGCCGTTGCCGGCGGGGAAGCGGCGATCGAGCGCGAGGGCATGACCTTGGGCGAAGCGGCGCAGACGCCGATGTTCTGGCTGATCCTGATCGCACTGGCGGCAGGCGCGGGCGGGACCACGGCGGTGTTCAGCCATGTCGTGCCGATCCTGTCCGACCGGGGCTTTTCGGTGACGACCGGCACGGCGGTGGTCAGCGTCTTCGCGCTCGTCACGTCCGGCTGGCAGATCGCCACGGGCCGCATCATGGACAAGATCCAGACTCCGCGCGTGGCGGTGCCGATGTACCTGATGGCGGTGGTCGGCCTCGTGCTGCTGGAAACCGCGCAGGGCACGCCGCTGCTGATCGTCGGCGGGGCGCTGCTGGGCATCGGCCTCGGCGGCCAGTTCGGCGCGCTGCCCTATTTCATCGCCCGCTACTTCGGCACGCGGCATTTCGGATCGGTGATCGGCGCCATGTATTCGGCGGTGATCGCCGCGCAGGGGACGACGCCGATCCTGCTCGACCTCGTATTCGACGCGCGCCACTCCTATCGTCCGGCGCTGGTCGGCGTTGGCGCGGCGCTGCTGGCAGGCGCGCTGCTGCTCATGCTTCTGCCGCGCTATGGCCGCGAGGCGGAGAGTGAAACGCTCTTCGCTGCGGGTCACTGATTACTCACGGAGCCTGACTTTGGCCGATATGCCCGATCCCGTCCCGACTTTCGCCGATCCCGCCAAGGCACCCTACGCGGTCAGCGAGGAAGAACGCGCCGCCATCGCCGCAGCCATCGACACCGACGAACTGGTCGAACTGGCGCTGACGCTGGGCAACATTCCCAGCCGCTCGCGTGAGGAACTGGCAGCGGCCGAATTCGTCCACGACTGGATGGCCAAGGAGGGTTTCAAGCCGCGCAAGGTCGGCGCCACGCCCGAACGCCCCAATGTGATCGGCGAATACGGCGGAACCGGACGCGGCGCGAACCTGCTGTTCACCGCGCATCTCGACACCGAAAGCCCCAGCGGCATGCGCGAGCATGACAAGTTCCGCTATCGCGATTCCACACTGGCCGATCCCGAATGGAGCCAGTGCTGGCTGGACGAGGAAGGCCGCCTGCGCGGCTATCCGGTCAGCAACGATCGCGGGCCGATGTCATGCTTCTTGATCGCCGCCAAGGCGCTGCGCAAGGCAGGCATCGGCCTGTCCGGCAAGACCTGGCTCACTGCCTGCCCCGGAGAGATTGGCCCCGAACCGATCGAGGAATTCGCCGGCATCGGCTGGAACGGCAAGGACATCGGCGCTCATTACCTGTTCCACCACGGCGGCGTCGCGCCGGACTATGCGATCGCGGCCGAGGGCACCGACTTCGGTCTGACCTGGCAGGGCTGCGGCTATGCGCTCTACCGCGTGCGGATCTTCGGGCAGGGCGTGTTCTCGCCGATCCTCGACGCGCCCACCGATCCGCGCCGCCATCCCAATCCGATCTACCGCCTTGGCCCGGTGATCGATGCACTCCACGCCTGGGGCCTGAAGTTCGAGCGCGATTCGATCATGGAGACCGCCAGCGGCGCGATCCATCCCAAGGTCCAGATCGCCTCGGTACGCGGCGGCATGCCGATCGATTTCGGCGCGGGGACCGAGGTTTGCGCGCTCTATATCGACGTCTCGCTGAACCCGCGCCAGAAGGCGGCCGATGCCTATCACGGCATCATGGAAGCCATGCGCGGTGTCGATGTGGAGGCTTTCGACGTCGAGCCGGTGGTCGTCCGCCACGGTTTCGAGGCGCGGCCTTCCGAAGTCGCGCCGCTGGTCGGCGCGGTCGATGCCGCAACCCGGCTGGCGCGCGGCGCGAGCGTGGAGCCGGCGCACCCGGTCTATTCCAGCATGTGGCGCGATCACAACGTGTTCAACATGCACCGCGTGCCCGCCGTCACCACCGGCATGCCGCGCTGGCGGCCGACCGGCGCAGACATGGCCTCCAGCGCGCTGGTCTACGCCCTGACGATGCTTGCCGTCTGCGGCCGGGGCGACGCGCCGGTAGAGCAGGTTGGCACCAGTGTGTACGGCAACGAGACGCCTTTCGACTAACATATACGCTGCCCTTGCCGAGGGACGGGAGGCTCGATACACCTTTCGTCACAAGGTCGCCAAAGTATAGAATTGGACGCCCACTCGGGAAGGGTGCCACCGATTTCAGGGTGGTTCTCGCTTGCGCATAACGACCAACGTCTACCCCAAGGAGCAGCGCCGCGACGCCTGGCGGTTCGCGCTCAAACGCCTGTCGCTCACGCTGGACGAGGCGGATGAGGCGACGCTTTATGGCGAGCTGATCCATTTCCGCTCCAGCACCCATATCGACTTCATCCGCGTCACCGGCACTGCGCAGTCCTGGACCATCGACTTCCGCGATCAGCCGGCGACCTATTGGCTGGCGATGATCCTGGACGGCAGCGCCACGATGCGCGATGCCGGGCAGGAACTGCGCCTTGCCGATGGGGACATCATCTGCGGGCGCGGCGATACGCCGGTAAATCTGGCCTTTGCGGGCGATAACCGCAGCCTGATCGTGCAAGTGCCGCATAGCGAACTCAGCGCCCGCCTCAAGACCCCGATCAGCGGCCCGCCGCGCAAGATCGCCACAGACAGCGGCTCGGCGCGCATCTTCGCTGGCATGCTGCGTTCGCTGGCCGATACCCTGACGGACATCACCACCGATCAGGCGCGACCTGTCGAACTGGCCTTCCCCGAATTCCTCGTCACCGCCTTGCTCGACAATGCGCCCGCCAAGGCGCTGGGCGGCGCGGCGGGCATGCGTGCGGCGCTGCTGGAACGCATCTTCCAGACCATCGAGATTCGCCTGTCCGACCCGGATCTCAATTACCAGCAGGTCGCCGCCGAGCACGGCATCTCGCCCCGCTATCTCCAGAAGCTGTTCGAATCGATCGACGACAGCTTCGGCCACTATGTGAAGGTGCGCCGCCTCGAACGCTGCCGGCTCGACTTGCGCAGCCCGCTTCACGTGCAGAAGTCGATTTCGGACATCCTGTTCGAATGGGGCTTCAACGACAGCGCCTCTTTCAGCCGTGCCTTCCGCGAGCAGTACGGCATTTCACCCCGCGAATACCGCAAGGCCCCGCCGCAGGAGCAGGAGGCGGTCGAACTGCTGCGTCGCGGCCGACCCACCCGCAAGGAGCGCGCCGCGAAGGCCGACGAGGCGGTCGAGGTCGAGGAAGTTCTCGACGAGCAGCTTGAAGAACCGGCCGACGAAGGTCCTCAAGTGCCCGCCTACATGGGCGACACCGGCACCTCGCGCCATCACCACCTGCCGGCCACGCCCGAAACGATCCACTGGGGCTATCTCAGCAAGGACCTGAAGCCGGCGCTTCGCGTGCGGTCTGGCGACTTCGTGACGATCGAGGCGCTGACCCATCACGCCAACGACGATCCGGAGCGCATGGTCGAAGGCGATGCCGGGGTGGAGAGCGTCTACCACTGGGACCACTGCGGCAAAACGGTAGAGCGGCGCGGCGCGGGGCCGATGGACGCCAGCGCCTTCGGACGCGGGCCGGGCGAGGGCTTCGGCGTGCATATCTGCACCGGGCCGATCCACATCGAAGGCGCGATGCCGGGCGACCTGATCGAAGTGCGCATCCTGGACCTGAAGCCCCGCCCCAGCGGCAATCCGCGCTTTGCCGGCAAAAGCTTCGGCTCCAACGCCGCAACTTACTGGGGCTTCCACTACAACGATCTGCTGACCGAGCCGAAAAACCGCGAGGTGGTGACGATCTACGAGGTGGAAGCCGCCGGCGGGCGTCTGCCCACGGCCCACGCGGTCTATTCCTATCGCTGGACGCCGCAAGTCGATCCTTCGGGCGTCACCCATGCGCGCTACGACTATCCGGGCGTGCCGGTGAACCCGGAAAGCATCGAGCGGAATTACGACATCCTGCAGAACGTCGAGATCCCGATCCGCCCGCACTTCGGCGTGATCGCGGTGGCGCCGAACCATAACGGCCTTGTCGATTCCGTCCCGCCGGCCAGCTTTGGCGGCAATCTCGACAACTGGCGCACCGGCCCCGGCGCGCGGGTTTTCCTGCCGGTGCAAGTGCCCGGCGCGCTGCTCTCGCTGGGCGATCCCCATGCCTCGCAGGGAGACAGCGAGCTTTGCGGCACGGCCATCGAATGTTCGATGACCGGGCTGATCCAGATCGTCCACCACAAGGGCGCGGGCGTGATGGAGCAGTTGAAGGACGTCGATTACCCACTGATCGAGACCGAGACCGAATGGGTGATCATGGGCTTCTCGCACCCCAATTACCTGAAGGAACTGGGGCCGGACGCGCAGAGCGAGGTCTACAAGCAAAGCTCGATCGATGCGGCGATGCGCGACGCCTTCCGCAAGGCGCGGCGCTTCCTGATGACGGCCAAGCAATTGACCGAGGACGAGGCGATCTCGCTGCTGTCGGTAGGCGTGGACTTCGGCGTGTCGCAGGTCGTGAACGGGAACTACGGCGTGCACGCGGTGATCCGCAAGGCGCTGTTCACCAGCTGAGCATTTCGGAGCGTTTGCATCCAACACTCCCCGTCATCCCCGCGCAGGCGGGGATCCCGCTTTTCTTCGCGGGCGTGGCAGAGAGGAAGCGGGGCCCCCGCCTTCGCGGGGGCGACGAGGTCGGGTTTTGAGAGACCTGTCGGCGATCACCAAATCCTCCCCTGCAAGGGGAGGGGGACCGCCCGAAGGGTGGTGGAGGGGTGTCAGCCTCCCGGTGGCGGACTACCGCGCCGGTTACACCCCTCCGTCAGCGCTGCGCGCTGCCACCTCCCCGTGCCGGGGAGGACCGTTCAATCCGCGTCGTCTTCCAGCGCGTGCATGTCGTCGTCCGACAGGCCGAAGTGGTGCCCGACCTCATGCACCACCACATGCGTCACCAGGTCTTCCAGCGACACATCGGTTTCGCACCACTCCGCCAGCAGCGGCTGGCGATAGAGCGTGATGCGCGGGCGGAACTCGCCCGAAACCCATACCGATTCCTCGTCCAGCGGACGGCCGTGGTAAAGCCCGGTCAGGTCCCAGGCATCCTCGATCCCCAGCGCGTGCAGTGTTTCTTCGTCCGCGAACTCCTCGACATGGACGGTAATCCCGTCGAGGTGCTGCGCGAACGGCTGCGGGATGCGCGCGAAGGCGGCGTGGGCGAGGGCCTCGAACTCGGCGGGGCCGGGGGCGGAACCGAAGCGGCGGGTCATACGGGCCGGCCTACTGCGCGTTCGCGTCGGCGGCCAGGATGCGCTCTATCCCGGCGGCGGTGGAGGGATGGTAGGTTGGCTTGGCCTCGGCGAAGAAGTCCCGCGCCTTCGGCTGGCCCCAGTCACCTTGCTTCATCAGCCCCTTGTAGAGCGGATAGACCAGCAGCCCGCGGCCGATCCGCGAGAGATAGGCGCGCAGATAGGGCACCGCCGGATCGTAACGGTTGGCGATGGCCAGTTCGAACCAGGCCGACTGGATATAGGCATTGCCCGAGGCGGAGAGGCCCAGCGTCTCGTCCAGTTCCTTCAGGCGCGTCGGGCTTTGCTGGCGGTCGATGCCGTTGAGGAAGCGCAGCCATTCCTGCGTGGTCCAGCCGGCGGGCTGCACGGCGCTGGCTGGGCCGCCGGCGTTGAAGGCGGCCAGCTTGGTATCGACCTTGGCCAGCGTCGCGCTGTGGACGCGCACGGCGTTGTCCGGCAGGCCGGCGCCGTAGGCCCAGCGGTCGAGCTGAAGCTTCAGTTCCAGTTCCGGCTGACCCTTCAGCAGACGTTCGCGAAGGTCGGCAAGGAAGCCGGCGGTGGTCTGCGGCTGGAAGGCGTGACGGTCGAAGTAGGAGGTGAGGTAGGCGTCCCACTTTGCGCGGCCCACGGTATATTCGATCATGCGCAGGAAGTTGGAACCCTTGGTGTAGTCCACCTCGCCCGCGCCCGGTTCGCCGTTCAGGCGCGTGGCGGCGCCGGTCTGGCCGCCGGCCGCGGCGATCTCACGCTGCATCACATCCCAGTCGAGATCGGCATAGGTAGCAGCCTGCTCCTTGCCGTAGAGCGATTCCATGATGCGGTTTTCGAAGTAGGTGGTGAAGCCCTCGTTCAGCCACGAATCCGACCATGTGGCATTGGTGACGAGATTGCCCGACCACGAATGCGCCAGCTCATGCGCGACGACATCGGTGTTCGAGCGGTCGCCCGTGACGATGGTCGGCGTCAGGAAGGTCAGCATCGGGTTTTCCATGCCGCCGTACGGGAAGGCGGGCGGCAGCACGAGCATGTCGTAGCGGCCCCAGCGATAGGGACCGTAGAGCTTGCTGGCGGCGTCGATCATCTTTTCGACATCGACGAACTCCTTCGCCGCCTTGTCCAGCATCGGCGCCTCGGTCCAGACGCCCGAACGGGGGCCGAGCGACTTGAACTTCAGGTCGCCCACCGCGAAGGCGATCAGGTAGGGCGGCACCGGCTTGTCCATGCGGAAGCGGAACTGGCGGCGGCCGTCGGGCAGGGCCTCGCCCTTGTCGCCCGAAAGCTTCTCGGCGCTCATCACCGCAACCATGTCGCCCGGCACGCGAAGGGTGGCTTCCCAGGTCTGGCGGACGCCGGGGCTGTCCTGCGTGGGCACCCAGGAACGGTTGAGGATCGCCTGACCCTGGCTGAACAGGAACGGCTTCTTCTTGCCGAAGGTCATTTCCGGCGGCAGCCACTGCAGCGCGGTGGCGCCGGGCTTGGAACGGTAGGCGATCTTGATCTTCGTTGCGCCGGCCAGTTCGACGGTGAGGGCCGAGCCGATATCGGCGTTCGCGGTGTCCTTGGGGCCGACCGTCCACTTCAGCGGCTTGCCCGAGGCGTCGGTGACGGCGGACACGTCCATGTCGTTGACGTCCAGCACGATCTGCGTGGCGCCCGGCGCGGCCAGAATGTCCAGCACGGCGCTGCCGGCCAGCGTCTTGCTGGCGAAATCGACATCGAGGTCAAGCGCGACATGGGTGACGCGCGCCACTTGCGGCTCGGCGTGGGTCCAGACGTCCTTCGCCTCAGGCGTGGTCAGGATCGGAGCGGGAGTCGTTTGGGCCATCACGGGCGAGATGGCGACGGAAGCGGAGCCGGCAAGGAGCGCGGCGGCAAAAAGAGTGCGCATGGGCGCGGTTTATGGCCGCGCCCATGGAGAGGTGCAAGAGGACTAGAACGTGGTGGGATAGATGTCGAAATGCCCGATGCCGCCCGCGCGAACGATCGCCGCCTGCACATCCCCGCGCGCGCGCAGCGCCTGCATTCGGTCATCGAAGGGATCGCGCGGAAGGTTGCCGGGGGCGGCGCGGTAGATGCTGAGCCGGGCCAGCGCCTGCACGCGCAGGTCCGGTTCGTCCAATCGGGCGATCATCGTTGCCGCGGCCGCGTCGATCCGGCCCAGACAGAGTTCCAGATCGGTCAGCGCGTCCGGATGGTCCTTCCCATGCGCTTCGGCATAGGCAAGATCGGCTTCGGCAAGGTCCTGCCGGCCCAGCGCCTGCGCGGCGCAGCCGTGGGCCAGATGGTATTCCATCACGCCATAGGGGCTTGCCTGAAGCTGCCCGCCGGCGAAGGGCTCCAGCACCGTCAGTGCATCCTGCGGATGGCCGAAGCGCGCGTGCAGATAGGCAAGGTTGATCGACTGGCTGACATTGGCCGCGCCCTGCTCCCCGCCGCTGATCGCGCTGCGATAGGCAGCGACGGCATTGTCGTAGCGGCCAAGCTGCTCATAGGTGCGGGCAAGGCCGTCCCACCACCAGTTGAGCCGTTCTGCGCGGTCGGAAAATTGCTTGGCCAGCACACCGTCCGGCCGGGCTGCCTCTAGCGTGGCCAGCGCCTTTTCGGGCTGGCCCAGCGTGCGCTGCGTGGCGGCAAGGTCGATCGGCAGATCGAGCAGGCCGGGCCGGGCAAGGCTGCGCTTCTCCAGATCCGCCGCCTGCCGCTCATAGGCGGCGCGCACGTCGAACCCAGCCGGCAGCACGGTGCGCAGCGTGGGATCGAGGCTGGCGTCGAGCAGCCTTTGCGCACTATGAATGCCGGCGATCTGCGCGGTGGCGCCGGCCTTGTCACCGTCCTGCGCCAGCAACTTGGCGTAGCGCAGCCGCATGCCTTCATAGCTGGGATCGTCCTTCGCCGGGGCGAACTTAGGGTCTGTCGTGAGCACCAGCAGGCGGCGATATTCCGAAGGATCAGGCTCTTCCGCCAGGCGGCGGGCGAGTGTGAAGATCCAGTCGCTCTTGAACGTGCCGAACGCGGCCGGGGCGTCATGCTGGATCGTTTCCAGCGTGGTCACCGCATCGTGATTGCGGTTGCTGTCGAGTTCCAGACCGAAGCGCATCCGCCAGGCCACGTCCGGCGCACCTGGCAGCGTGGTGAGGGCGCGGGCGTGGACCAGCGCCGGTTCGATCCGGTTGCTGCTTCCTTCGCAGAGCACGGCCGCCAGCAGGACCCGCATCTGCTGGCTGGCGTCGAGCGTCGGGAAATCCTTGCGCGCCAGAAGCGGCGAGACGATTTTCATCGCACCGGTGCAGTCGTTGCCGTTCATCGACGATTGCAGGCGCGGCATGGCCTTGGCGAAGTCCGCATGGATGTCCGCCCGCGCCTGCGCCATCGCCGGCAGCAGCGCGAAGCCGCCCAGAAGCGCCAGAGCCGACGCACGACCAGTTCTTTTCATCGGTTTCCTCGTATATTCCGATAAATTCTAGGAGAAGGGCAGGGGTTTGTCAGCCGGATGACGGCAAAAAACGCGCATGGTCCCCGGAACGAAAGGGGATAGGGCGCAAGTCGGGTCGTGGTTGTTGGGTAAAGCCGATTTGCATCATCGGGCTTTGTCGGTGTACCTCTTGTCTGACGGCAAGGGGCATTCTCGGCCTTTTTGTTTTTTGTTTGCTTTGAATGGGTTTGCGCTATCTGGCCCGATGCGTTCGGGCGGATTTGCGCGGGGGAAATATCGATGAGGCGTTCGTTTCTGCTGACTCTTGGCGCTCTGTGCTTCGTCGCGCCGCTGGGCGCGCTGACCGCACAGCCGAGTGGCGCGAATGCAGCGTCGAATGCCTGGATCTTTCTCGGCGCGCGAAACATCGCCAGCGGCACCGAGCGCGAGACCGTGCAGGTGACCAGCGAGCGTCACCTTCGCCAATTGAAGTTCTGCGTCTTCAACACGCCTCTCCGTCTTGAGACGCTGGCCATTCAGTTCGAGGATGGCCAGCGGCAGGAGGTTCCCGTGCATGACCGCATCGCGGCGGGGGGGTGCACGCCAACCGTCGATCTGGCGGGGGCGCCCCACCGCGTCCGTACGGTTGAACTGGCTTTCGGCAGTGTTTCGCGGTTTCGCCGCGCGCCGATGGTGCGCGTCGTCGGCCGCTGAAACGGCGCACGGCTCGGCGCGTTTGTGGCCGATATCGGGGAAATTCCGTATATGCTCCGATGCACGCTTGGATGATACCGCATAAGAGTGCGATTGGAATGTACCGGGCAGGATTGGCGCATTTGCGACAGGCCGCGCATCCTTGTTCCGGAACTTCGGTTGGCCTGCGAACTTTAGAGTATGCAAACCTCGGCTGCTCATAACTTTGGCGGGAGTACGACGATGACCGTATGGATCGCGCAATGAACGCCGCGGCGAAAATGGCCTGATCATGGCCGGTCCGGGGCGAAACGCCGCTTTCGCGGTCCTGGGCGTGGAAACCGGTCTGGCGTGGCTGGTCGCCTGCCCGCTGCCCGCGCTGGCGCAGGAGAGCGCCGGACGGCCCACGCAGGATCCTTTGGTGACCGTTCAGCGATCCGGTTCGAATACTACCCCCGATGCCTTGTCCCAGTCGCGCGGATATGAAGGCAGGCGCGGTCTTCGGCAGGCGTCGAATCTGGTCCTGACCCCGGCGGCATCGATCCCGGTTCCGCTACGGCGCCGTGGGCAGAGCGCGGATACGTCGCCGCCCTCAGCATCGAACCAGCCGCCCCTCCAACCAGGTGTCCCCCATCGCTTTGGACCGGGGCCGGGTACTTTGCGCATCGCACAAGAATTTGCGCCGCGTCGGGCGGCTGCGCCGTCCGGAACGGCCGCCGATCACATCGAGCGGGTCTCGCCGACGGCAATGACGATCGCGACGCTAGAAGACGATCTGGCACTTTCCCCGGAAGGGCCGGAAAACCGGCGCCGCTATCGCGACCGGGATCTCATGTCGTATATCAAGCACCGCAATTGGAACTTCGCCACCTACCTGGGCCTCGATCTTGCCGATGCGCTGGACGTGCGCGAGCCTTGGCTGCGCGATCTGTCGCTGGGTGTCGAATGGCCGAAGATCAAATCGGTGGTGGCGGCCGGGCGCCGCTCAAACCCGGCGGCGCCGGCGATCACGATGGGAATCGCCTTCTGACGGGGGAATTGCCTTCTGACGGATCAGGCGGCGCGCGCGGACCGAACTCAAAGTATTCTGCAAGTATTCTGCGAGGTGGGAAATGGCCGGCTCAAGTTCTTCACACGCCGCGAACCCGTCACGATGGGCGGGCCGCATGGCGCTGGGCGTGGCGGCGTCGCTTGCGCTGGCACCGGCGACCGGCGCCGCCCCGGCGAAGCGCACGGCGGCGGACGAGTTGAAGGCATTTCCCCCTGCTCAGCCCGGGCAGATACGGCGGGTGATCTTCCTGCCCCAGGCCGCCAAGGAAGATGCGCTGAAGGTTGGAATAATCGTCGGCAGGACGATGATGGTGGACTGCAACCGCCACCTGTTCGGATCGCGTTTGGAAAAGCGCACCGTAGCGGGCTGGGGCTATGACTATTATGTCGTAACGACGGCGCATCCGCCGGCCACAACCTTGATGGCCTGCCCACCCAACAGCCAGTCGAAACAGTTCGTGCGCAGTGCCGACGAACCGATGTTGCGCTACAACAGCCGTCTTCCCATTGTGATCTTCACGGCGCCCGAGGTGGAGATCCGGTATCGCATCTGGCGGGCAGGGCCGGAAACGACGGCCAAGTAATCACCGGTCGGAATTACTTCAGCCGGGGCCGGCCCGCCTTTTCGTTAAGAGTCCGTTTGAAAAATGCCCGCAGGGGCATTTTTGAGGCGGCACCGACCCTCTCCCGTTCCGAAGAACACGAAAAGGTCCGGGGGACCTTTTCGCTGAGGGGGCCTACCACCCGCAGGATACTACCGATGGGTGGTAGGGTGGGGGAGAGGGCCGGTGCCGCACAATTCGCATTTCGCGAATTTTCAAACGGTCGTTCAGTTGTTCAGCGCTGCAACCGCAGGTTTTGCGGATTGAACCGCTGCACTTCGAACACATTGGCGGATCGCCTGAACACCACCGATCCGCGCGCGAAGTCCACGGCCACCACGTTCAGCGCCTGGCCCGGCTTTTTCGGATTGGCGGCGTAGTAATTGTTCAGCAGCATCGTGCCGACCACGCCCGTTACCGTATTGCCCTTCACCGCCCGCTTTTCCACTTCGGCGCGGGTGGGCGCGTCCAATTGCGCCAGAACCGCACGATCGAATGTCGAACTGTTGGCCGGTTGCGCGGCGGCAGGCGGGGCGAGCGTTGCAAGTGCGAGCGCCGCAGGGCCGAATAGGGCCAGTCGTGGGAGATCGAAATGCATATGCCTGTTCCTTTCAGGGCAATGTCCGGCGCTAGGCGCGACCGGGTTGTGCAGCGTCAGTGAGTCAGCCGGATCAGTGAGTTACCCGCGCATTTTCGGATGTGCCGGAAAGCCGCACTCGGTCACCCACGCGGAAGTCGCGCGGATCGCCGGGCTGGACGACCGCCACGTCGTCCCCCGAATCCAGGTGCAACGTGATCTCGATACCTGCCGTGCGGGACGAGCCTTGCAGCGCGCTGCCAACTGCGCCGCCCACGACGGCGCCGGCCACGCCGCCGGCGACATTTGCGGCGGTGCTGCTACCGATCTGGCTGCCGCCGATGGCGCCTAGCGCACCGCCCGCTACCGTGCCAACCCGTGTCTGTCCCGGACGAATTTCCACCTCGCGGATCGCGGTGACTTGCCCGAACTGGACCTGGGCGACTTGCCCGGCCTCGTTCTGAGAGAATGAGGATACGCCCGGTTGCGGGGTGCATCCGGCCAGCAGCGCGGCACCGGCAATGGCCGGCATGATCGCGAAAGCAGAGGCTTTCATGGCTTTCTCCTTATCTCAACACGTGAGTTCACCAGGGCAACGGCTTGGCAGGCGGCAGCAATCGCCGCACTTCGACCGATCCGAAACGGCGCGCGCTTCGAAACACTATGCAGGATCAAAGCAAAGCACGCGCACGCCGTAAGTCCCGGCAGCGATGCCTGGAGTAACCTTCGTCGAATTTGTTCGAATTCTGCCGAAATAGCTAACCCGACAAAATCCGGGCGACTCGTGGCATCTACCAATGTCAGGTGTGTATCACTGATAAACCATGACTGAAAGCATGTTGCTGATATCTATCGTTACGATCTGCCGTGGTGTATTTGCTTTGGAAAATAAGTACGGTCGATCAGGAGTGGCTGCGATGATTGTAATGCATCCTTCGTTTCCTGCCTTTCATCGCCGGCCCTATACCCTCTTGCGCAAGGTCGTGGCGGCGCTGGCGCTGGCGCTGGCCGCCGGGCCCGTGGGTCTGGCGCCAGCGATTCAGGCGCAGCAAGTTCCCGCCGATGGCGCCGATACGATCCTGATCCAGAACGTACGTATCTTCGACGGCAAGCACGCCACGCTTTCGCCGCCGTCCAGCGTGCTGATCCGGGGCGACGTGATCGAGCGCATTTCGACCGGCGCGATCGCCGAGGCGACGGCGACCCAGGTGATCGACGGCGGCGGACGGACGCTGATGCCGGGGCTTATCGATGCGCACTGGCATTCGATGTTCGTGCGGCCGACCCCGCAGCAATTGCTCACCAGCGATATCGGCTATACCACCCTGCAGGCCGAAGCGGAGGCGACGGCCGCGCTGCTGCGCGGGTTCACCACCGTGCGCGACATGGGCGGTCCGGCCTTTTCGCTGAAGCGGGCGATCGACGAAGGGCTGGTCGACGGGCCGCGCATTTATCCATCCGGCGCGATGATCACGATCACCGGCGGCCACGGCGATTTCCGCCAGCTGAGCGAACTGCCGCGCCGGCCGGGGACGCTCAGCCATATCGAGGAATTGGGCGGCGCCGCGATTGTGGACGGTCCGGATGAAGTGCGGATGCGCACGCGCGAACAACTGATGCAGGGTGGCAGCCAGGTGAAGCTGACCGCCGGCGGCGGCGTTGCCTCACCGTTCAGCCCGCTGGACGTTTCCACTTTTACCGAGGCGGAGCTTCAGGCGGCGGTCGAGGCCGCGGACAATTGGGGCACTTATGTTGCCGTCCATGCTTATACGCCGGCGGCGATCCAGCGCGCGATCAAGATGGGCGTGAAGTGCATCGAGCATGGCCACCTGATGGACGAGGCGACGGCCAAGATGATTGCCGACCACGGCGTCTGGCTGAGCACGCAGCCGTTCGTCGACATGTCGCTCGGCGCCGCGATGGGGCCGGACGAGCAGGCGAAGCTGAAGCAAGTGGTGGACGGGACGGACCGGATGTACCGGCTGGTCCGCAAGTACCACATCAAGACCGCCTTCGGGACCGACATCCTGTTCTCGTCGCTGCTGGCCAGCCGCCAGGGCAATTCGATCGTCGATCTGACGCGGTGGTTCACCCCGGCGGAGGCGCTGATCATGGCGACATCGACGAATGGCGAACTGCTGCGGCTGTCGGGGCTGAGGAACCCCTATCCCCGCAATCTCGGCGTCGTCGAGCAGGGGGCCTACGCCGATCTGATCGTGGTGGATGGCAACCCGCTGGAAGACATCAAGCTGGTGGCCGATCCTGGCAAGACCTTCATGGTCATCATCAAGGACGGCAAGGTCTACAAGGACACGCTGAAGTCCTGAGAGTCCGTTTGAAAAATGCCCGCAGGGGCATTTTTGAGGCGGCACCGGCCCTCTCCCCCACCCTACCACCCGCAGGATACTACCGATGGGTGGTAGGCCCCCTCAGCGAAAAGGTCCCCCGGACCTTTTCGTGTTCTTCGGAACGGGAGAGGGCCGGTGCCGCAAAATTCGCATTTCGCGAATTTTCAAACGGTCTCTGAACGCAAAACGGGGCCGCGCGATCGATGTCGCGCGGCCCCGCTTGATTCGCAAATCGCCGGATCAGATGTCGAGATTGGCGACGTTCAGCGCGTTGTCCTGAATGAATTCGCGGCGCGGTTCCACCACGTCGCCCATCAGGCGGGTGAAGATCTCGTCGGTAACGTCCGCGTCCTCGACCTTCACTTGCAGCAATGCGCGGTTTTCCGGATCCAGCGTGGTTTCCCAAAGCTGTTCGGCATTCATCTCGCCCAGACCCTTGTAGCGCTGGATCGACAGGCCCTTGCGGCCCACCGCCAGCACCGCTTCCAGAAGCTGTGCCGGGCGCGTGATCACGTCCGCGCCGACGATCGGGCGGGTGGCGGCCTCGTCCTCGACATCCGCAGCTTCGGCTTCGGCCACGGCGCTGGCGCGGGTGAGGCGGGCGGAGCCGGAATAAACGTCGGCATTCTCGGCCGCGAGGCGGGCGAGCTTGCGTGCCTCGGCGCTGGCCAGGAACGTGCCTTCGATCTTGTGATGGTCGGTCACGCCGCGCCACACGCGCTCGATCTCAAGGTTGCCTTCATCGGTCAGGCGGGCGGACCACTTGGCTTCCGGATCGCCGCGATCGAGCCACTGCGCGGTGCGTTCCAGCGCGGCGGTGCGGTCTGCGGGCGACAGGTCGGGCTCGAACGCACCGGACAGCGCCAGTGCTTCGATGATCGTCGGATCGAAGCGGCGGGGGACGAAGCCCATCAGGTTGCGGAAGCGGATCGCGTGATCGACCAGCGCTTCAAGGTCGCTGCCCATGCGCGCACCGCCCGAAGTTTCCAGCACGCGGCCGGAAAGCCCGGCTTCGACCAGATAGCGGTCGAGCGCGGCATTGTCCTTCAGGTAGACTTCGCTGCGGCCCTTGGCGACCTTGTAGAGCGGCGGCTGCGCGATGAAGAGGTGCCCGGCGCGGATGATTTCCGGCATCTGGCGATGGAAGAACGTCAGCAGCAGCGTGCGGATGTGCGCGCCGTCGACGTCTGCGTCGGTCATGATGACGACCTTGTGGTAACGCAGCTTTTCCAGATTGAAGTCGTCGCGGATGCCCGTGCCCATGGCCTGGATCAGCGTGCCCACTTCCTTGGACGAGATGATGCGATCGAACCGTGCACGCTCGACGTTCAGGATCTTGCCCTTCAGCGGAAGGATCGCCTGCGTCTTGCGGTCACGTCCGGACTTGGCCGAGCCGCCTGCAGAGTCACCCTCGACCAGGAACAGTTCGGACTTGGCGGGATCGCGTTCCTGGCAGTCGGCCAGCTTGCCGGGCAGCGAGGCGATGTCCATCGCGCCCTTGCGGCGGGTCAGTTCGCGGGCGCGGCGCGCGGCTTCGCGGGCGGCGGCAGCGTCGATCACCTTCATGACGATGGTCTTGGCGGTGGCGGGATTTTCCTCCAGCCAATCGGTCATCTTCTCGCTCATCAGCGCTTCCAGCGGCTGGCGCACTTCGGAGCTGACCAGTTTGTCCTTGGTCTGCGAGGAGAACTTGGGATCGGGCAGCTTGACCGAGACGATCGCGGTCAGGCCCTCACGCATGTCGTCGCCCGAGAGGGAGACCTTTTCCTTCTTCAGCAGGCCCGAACGCTCGGCATAGCCGTTCAGTGTGCGCGTCAGCGCGGCGCGGAATGCGGCAAGGTGGGTGCCGCCGTCACGCTGCGGGATGTTGTTGGTGAAGCACAGCACGTTCTCGTAATAGGAATCGTTCCATTCGAGCGCGACTTCCATGCCGATGCCGTCCTTGTCCGCCGCAATGGCGATCGGTTCGGGCATCAGGGGCTGCTTGTTGCGGTCAAGGAACTGCACGAAGGCGCCGATGCCGCCTTCGTAATAGAGGTCGTGCTCCTTCGGCTCCTCATGGCGCTTGTCGCGCAGCAGGATGCGCACGCCGGAATTGAGGAACGCCAGTTCGCGGTAGCGGTGTTCCAGCTTGTCGAAATCGAACTCGGTGACGTTCTTGAACGTCTCGGTCGAGGCGAGGAAGGTCACGCGGGTGCCCTTCTTGAAGCCATTGTCGTCCGGGTTCTGGTCCACCTTCGGCGCATCGCCGACGATCTTCAGCGGCGCCACGGCATCGCCGTTGGCGAACTTCATCCAGTGCTCCTTACCGTCGCGCCAGATGGTCAGTTCCAGCCACTCGGACAGGGCGTTCACTACCGAGACGCCCACGCCGTGGAGGCCGCCGGAAACCTTGTAGGCATTGTCGTCCGAGGTGTTCTCGAACTTACCGCCGGCGTGGAGCTGGGTCATGATGACCTCTGCCGCCGATACGCCTTCCTCCGGGTGGAGGCCGGTGGGAATGCCGCGGCCGTTGTCCTCAACCGAGACGGAGCCGTCCGGGTTGAGTTCGATCAGCACCAGATCGCAGTGGCCTGCCAGCGCCTCGTCGATCGCGTTGTCCGACACTTCGAACACCATGTGGTGCAGGCCCGAACCGTCGTCGGTATCGCCGATGTACATGCCCGGGCGCTTGCGAACCGCGTCGAGGCCCTTGAGGACCTTGATCGAATCCGCGCCGTAGCTGTTCTGGTTCTTGCCGTTGTCGGCGGTGCCGGGAGTGCTGTCGTCGGTGCTAGCCATGGCGAGGATATAGGGATTGAGGGTCGGAAACCCAAGCAAAACCGGCGCTATGCCCGTGCTTTTCCACAAGACTGGGGCGGGCGTGCGGCGTGTGTCGCGGGAACTGCGTCCAGGCGAGGCGCATAACGCAAGAAAGGGCGGCCCCTTGCGGAGCCGCCCTTTGCCATATGGGGGTCGTCCAATGCCGGGAGGGGAAGCATTGGACTTCTGCCGCGACGCACACACCCTGCGCGGAGCGGCAGCGGCGAACGCCGGGGGAGGCATTCGCGAAATGGCTATTTCCTGCAAACTTAGCTTTTTTTGGCTTATGCTGACCGGGCGGTCACGACGCCCTGCCATGGGACGCTAATTACAGCGGTGCGGAATTTTTGCAAATCACAAAGAAACAAAATTACGTGAATATTTTGCAACTAACGCCATCTTGTCAGCGCCGAATCCAGCCGGCCGCCCCCAAACCCGCCGCCTGCACTGGACACCTGCGACATGTCGCTATAGTGGCCGGCCATGACTGACCAGACTCCCTCATCGAATCCGGGGCAGGGCTCCGACTCCATCCTGATCGTCGATTTCGGCAGCCAGGTTACCCAGCTTATCGCTCGCCGCGTGCGCGAGGCAGGCGTCTATTCTGAAATCGCCCCGTTCAATGCCGCGAAGGAAGCCTTCGCCCGCATGAAGCCGGCCGGCGTGATCCTTTCCGGTTCGCCCGCTTCGGTGCTGGACGAGAACGGCCCGCGCATTCCCGACGAAATCCTCGAAAGCGGCCTGCCCATGCTGGGCATCTGCTATGGCCAGCAGTCGCTGATGCACCAGCTTGGCGGCGAAGTGCTGCTGGGCGACACCGGCGAATTCGGCCGTGCCTTCATCGAGATCGGTGACGATTGCGCGCTGTTCGACGGCCTTTGGGCCAAGGGTGAGCGCCATCAGGTGTGGATGAGCCACGGCGACAAGGTGACCAGCCTTGCCCCCGGCTTCCGCCCGGTCGCTTCCAGCGAAGGCGCACCTTTCGCGGTGATCGCCAATGATGAGAAGCGCATCTACGCGATGCAGTTCCACCCCGAAGTCGTGCACACGCCCGACGGCGGCAAGCTGCTGAAGAACTTCGTCCGTCACGTCTGCGGCCTGGCCGGCGACTGGACCATGGCGGAGTTCCGCAAGACCAAGATCGAGGAAATCCGCGCGCAGGTCGGCGACAAGCGCGTGATCTGCGGTCTTTCGGGCGGCGTCGATTCGGCGGTTGCAGCCCTGCTGATCCACGAAGCGATCGGCGACCAGCTGACCTGCGTCTTCGTCGACGGCGGCGTGCTGCGCATGGGCGAGGCCGAGCAGGTCGTCAGCCTGTTCCGCGGCCACTACAACATCCCGCTGGTCCACGTCGACGCATCGACGCTGTTCCTCAAGGGTCTTGAAGGCGTCACCGACCCCGAGGCCAAGCGCAAGTTCATCGGTAAGACCTTCATCGACGTCTTTGAGGACGAAGCGAAGAAGATCGGCGGCGCGCAGTTCCTGGCGCAGGGCACGCTCTATCCGGACGTGATCGAATCGGTCTCGTTCACCGGCGGTCCTTCGGTGACGATCAAGAGCCACCACAACGTCGGCGGCCTGCCCGAGCGCATGAACATGAAGCTGGTCGAGCCGCTGCGCGAACTGTTCAAGGACGAAGTCCGCGTGCTCGGCCGCGAGCTCGGCCTGCCCGAGATCTTCGTGGGCCGCCACCCGTTCCCCGGACCGGGCCTGGCGATCCGCATCCCCGGCGAAGTGACGCGCGAACGCTGCGACATCCTGCGCAAGGCCGATGCGATCTACCTTGAAGAAATCCGCAATGCCGGGCTCTACGACGCGATCTGGCAGGCCTTCGCGGTGCTGCTGCCGGTGAAGACCGTGGGCGTGATGGGCGACGGCCGCACTTATGACAGCGTCTGCGCGCTGCGCGCGGTGACCTCGACCGACGGCATGACTGCGGACATCTATCCCTTCGATGCCGGCTTCCTGTCGCGCGTGGCGACCCGTATCATCAACGAGGTGAAGGGCATCAACCGCGTGGTCTACGACTACACTTCGAAGCCGCCCGGCACGATCGAGTGGGAATGATTTGGCGTCTGGCACCTGACTGGTAGCCAAGCGCAAGCAAACGAAAGAGCCCGCAGCGATGCGGGCTCTTTTCTGTTTGGGCCGGCGAAGTTCGCGCCGCTGCGAAATTGGTGCGCGTTTTATCTCCCCGTTTTGCACAATTGCTCTGGCCTGACGGGATCATACACTTTCGATGCCCCGGGGTATGGCCGCTGGCGCGCCGAACGGATGCGGGCGGGGCGCGGCACGGGGTGAGGCGCGGTTCGTGGCAACCTATCGGTGAGGCAATCCCAGGATGGGCACTTCTTTCATGAACGGGATTATGAAGGCGGTGCACTGGCCGACGCTTGGCAGGCGGAAGGTGGAACTGGATTTCCTGCGCGGGATTGCCATCCTGCTGGCCTGCGGGTGGCATTTCAATCAAACCCTTACCGGCATCGCGCCGCTGGACTGGCTGCTGGCGCCCGGGCGAACGATGGGATGGGCCGGCGTCGATCTCTTTTTCGTGCTCAGCGGGTTTCTGATCGGCGGCCTGCTGTTCTCGGAATTCGAAAGTGAGGGTGGTTTTCAGCCCGGCCGCTTTCTGATCCGCCGCGCGTTCAAGATCTGGCCAGTGCTCTATTCCTTTATCCTGCTGCAATTGCTCATAAGGCAGCACCCCTGGCAAAGTTATTTCTTCCAGTGCCTGTTCCACGTGCAGAACTATTTCCCCACGCCGCTGTCTCCCCTGTGGAGTCTGGCCGTGGAAGAGCAGTTCTATCTGGCATTCGCCGTTCTTTATGCCGGAGTGATTGTTTTTGCCGGTAGTATTCGCCCGATGCCGTGGCTTCTAGCAGGATTGATGGTGATCGTGCTGTTGGCGCGCAGCATCGCGGTGATCGAGCATGTTAAAAACGATGCGATGATGCAGACGCAGTATCGCATAGATGCACTGTCATGCGGTGTAGCGCTTCGCTATATTCATATTTTCCACAAAGGCCTGTTCGAAAGAATTGCCTCTTATAAAATTCCGCTGGCTCTGTTCTGGATAGCCGGTGCCTATATCATATCGGTTAGTAATCCGCAGGGCGATTTCATGCATTCGATAGGCTTCACGATGGTCTATCTGACGGCGGCATCCTTCATCGTCTTCTGTTACGATATGCCCTTATCGATTTCCCGCTCCGTTTTCGTGCGCGGGCTGGCCTATATCGGGCTGTTTTCCTACGCGATCTATGTGGTTCAATATGCCGCGGTGAGGCCATCGGCGGTATTGGCGGATCGATTGCACCTCGCGGGAACCTCCGCCGCGCTGTTCAAGCTGGCGATGACTTATAGCGGCGCTTTTGTTGCAGGGGTCATCGTGACGATAGCGGTGGAGCGCCCGATGTTGAGCCTGCGCAGCTACCTGTTTCCGCAGCACGGTCTGCGCGCCCGGCAGCCGGACTTGTTTACGGAAGCGATGCCGGTGCCCACCGCGGCCGATCGTCATCTCGCGCCCGTGGAGAGCGCCGGATGAGCGACGCCCAGGCGGCGTTTTATCAGAGCAAGAGTTTGGGGCCTTCGAGCTTCAGCAGGAAGGCCTTGGCCTCCAGCCCGCCGGCGAAGCCGGTCAGCGCGCCGCTGGCGCCGACCACGCGATGGCACGGCGCGATGATCGAAACCGGATTGCGCCCGTTGGCGGCACCGACCGCGCGGCTGGCCGTGGGCCGGCCGACGATCTGGGCGATCTGGCTATAGCTGCGCGTCTCGCCGAACGGGATCGTCAGCAGGGCGTTCCAGACGCTTTTCTGAAAATCGGTGCCGCGAAAATCGATCGGTATGTCGAATTTCGTCCGTCCCCCTTCGAAGTATTCGTCCAGTTGGGTGGAGGCGCGTCGAAGCGTCGGATGGCTCGCATCGTCGACAAGATCGGCCAGTCGCACACGGGCGGGATCGTCGTCTTCCCAAAGGACCGCGACCAGTCCGGCATTGCTGGCCACCAGCGTCAGCGTGCCTACCGGCGATGGCGTTTGGGAGCGGAACAGCGGCATCGGCAATCTCCAGGGACGGACCGGCGTTAGATAGTCCGGCGGCGGGCAACGGAAAGCCCTTCCGTCAATTATGTCGGGATTTCCTTGCCCTGGAAAATGCCACCGGCAACTTGAGCGGCGGTCTATCCGGAGAAGCAGCGCAAATGGCAGTGAATATAGTCGAAGCCCAGGGCGCCGATCGCGCCGAAGTGATCGCGCTCTGGCAGTCTGCCGGCCTGACGCGGCCGTGGAACGAGCCTTCGGCGGACTACGACCTCGCCCTCGCGCGGCGGGACCGAAGCACGATTCTCTGCGCCCGCAGCGCAGGGGTTCTTGTGGGCACGGTAATGGTAGGCTTCGACGGCCATCGCGGGTGGGTCTATTACCTGGGCGTGAGAGACGAGTGGCGCGGGCAGGGTGTCGCCCGCGCCCTGATGGGGGCTTGCGAAGAGTGGCTGGCCGCGCGCGGTTGCCCCAAGATCCAGTTGATGGTGCGCGGCGACAATCGGGTGGCGCTCGGTTTCTACGATGCCATCGGGTACGAGGTGCAGGATGTCGTCACGCTGGGCCGTCGCTTGGACGGATAGCCGGGGCAATGCAGAAGGCGACCGAAGCGCGAGGTTCCGGCCGCCTTCATCGGGGAAGCTGATCCCGGTTCGGGGGACTAGTTTCCGGGGGAAGCCTGCTGCTTCACGCGCGTATAGGGCACAAAGTCCTGCAGGCCGACAAAGCCGTTCCACATGCGCGTGCTGCGGTCATGCAGCTGGATCGTGTCCAGCCGGCAGAGCTGGCTGGAATAGAGCTTGGTGACGAGAATGCTGTCCGAATCCAGCTTGTCCGCATTGGTCGGCCGGTTGACGTAAAGTGTGCCGCCAATCCGGTAGACGATCGCGGTCTTGTCGACCACTTGCGTATCGTTCGACTGGTTGAGCGGGATGCAGTTTACCGGCTTGCCCGCCTCGCGCCCGTCGAGGATCTTGGCGAGTTGCTGCTCGCCCGTCAGCTTCGGTTTGGCGGAAACGGCGGCGGGGGTGGCGATGATGCTGGTCGCGATCAGCGCGGCAGCGACGACACGGTGGTATGGCATTGTCTTACCTTCCAGAAAGCCCGCCCTTGCCAGAACATTGGCATGGCGAGGCTTAACCCGCAATGACCGTCGCACGTGTGGGGCGCTTCGCCGTCGTCGCGTCAGTCAGGCACCGGCTCAGGCGGTACCGCCAACGGTGATGCCTTCCACCAGCAGGGTGGGTTGGCCGACGCCGGCGGGAACGCTCTGCCCGCCCTTGCCGCAGACGCCGACGCCGCGATCGAGTTCGAGGTCGTTGCCGATGCCGGTCACGCGCGTCAGCACCGTCGGACCGTCACCGATCAGCGTGGCGCCCTTGATCGGCGCGCCCAACTTGCCGTTCTCCACCTTGTAGGCCTCGTTGCACGAGAACACGAACTTGCCCGAGACGATGTCCACCTGGCCGCCGCCCATGGACTTCACGAAAATGCCGTTCTTCACGCGGGCCAGCAGTTCGGCGGGATCGTCGTTGCCGGCCTTCATGAAGGTGTTGGTCATGCGCACCTGCGGGGCATAGGCGTAGTTTTCGCGCCGGCCGTTGCCGGTCGATTTCACGCCCATCAGCCGCGCGTTCATGCGGTCCTGCATGTAACCCTTCAGGATGCCGTCCTCGATCAGCACGGTCTCCTGCGTGGGCGTGCCTTCGTCGTCGATGGAGAGCGACCCGCGCCGGTCGGAGATCGAACCATCGTCGATCACCGTCACGCCGGCGGCGGCAACGCGCTCGCCGATGCGGCCGGAGAAGGCGGAAGTGCCCTTGCGGTTGAAATCGCCTTCCAGCCCGTGGCCTACCGCTTCGTGCAGGATCACGCCGGGCCAGCCGGGCGCGATCAGCACGGTCATTTCGCCGGCAGGGGCATCCACGCTTTCCAGGTTCACCAGCGCCTGTGACAGCGCGGTGTCGATGGCGTTGTTCCAGTTCGCCGGATCGAACAGCGTATCGTAAAGGTGGCGGCCGCCCATGCCGAACGAGCCGGTTTCGCGCCGCCCGTTGCTTTCCGCGACGATCGAGACGGAAAGGCGCACCAGCGGGCGCACGTCGGTGGCGATGAAGCCGTCCGGCCGCACGATTTCCACCACCGACCATTGCCCGGTCAGGCTGGCGCTGACTTGCGAGACGCGCGGGTCGCGCGCGCGGGCGGCGGCGTCGATCTGCTCCAGCAGGCGTACCTTGTCCTCGAACGGAACGAGGTCGAGCGGGGAGGCATCGGTGTAGAGATGGCGGTTGCTGCGCAGCGGCGGCGCGGGGCGGATGCCGGTGGCGGGATCGAGCAGCTGCAGCGTCTCGCCCGCGCGGCGGATGGCGGTGCTGGAAATCTCGTTGGCGTGGGCGAAGCCGGTCATCTCGCCAGTCACGCCGCGCAGGCCGAAGCCGGCATCGCGCGAATAGTCGGCGGTTTTCAGGCGGCCGTCGTCGAAGCCGAACGCCTCGGTGGCGATGAACTGCATGTAGAGTTCGCCGTCCTCGCAGCGCTGCAAGGTCTCGCGGGCGAGGGCCTGGGCCTCCTCGGGCGAAAGCTGGCGATAGAGGAGCGAGCGCGGATCGGGGCTGGTCATGCCCACGGATATAGGGTGGCGATCCGCGGTATCAAACGAATAACGGGCCGGGTCGTTGGACCCGGCACGATAGGAAAACCGATCAGGCCGCCTGTTGGTCGGCCGGGCCGCCCTTCAGGACGAAGTGGCGGTCGCAATAACCGCAATCGACATAGCCCTTCTCGTCGATCTCCAGCCACACGCGCGGGTGGCCGAGAGCGGCAGCCTTGTAGGTGCCGTTCGAGCGGATGTCGGTGGCCCCGTCGCAGGAAACGCGGTGGGAATCGGTGATGACGGTTTCGGGCTGCGTGCTCATGGATCGGCCGATTACCAAGCCTTCAGAGGAATTTCCAGCGGGCAAATTTGTTTGAAATCCGCCGTGGGCGGATTTTGCGGCACCGGCCCTCTCCCTCACCCAACTACCCATAGGGTACTATCGTCGGGTGGTTGGGTGGGGAAGAGGGCCGGTGCCGCATTCCAAATGCGCTTTCGCGCATTTGGAATGAAACGCGCAATATCAGGCGGGAACAATCAGCGAGCCGGCTTCGGCGAGCGCGTCGGCCAAGGCCTTTTCGCGCACTTCCGGACCGATGGCGATGCCTTCGGCGAGCACGAAGATCGGATCGGTGATGCCGATGAAGCCAAGCACTGCGCGCAGGTAGCTTTCGGCGTGCTCGACGGCGGCGCCGGGCTGGCCTTCACCGTAGTAGCCGCCGCGCGACAGGGCGACGTAGACCTTCTTGCCGCCGGCCAGACCCTGCGGGCCTTCGGCGGTGTACTGGAAGGTCTTGCCGGCCACGAGCACGCGGTCGAACCATGCCTTGAGCTGGCTGGGGATGGTGAAGTTGTACATGCCGGCGCCGATCACGATCACGTCGGCGGCCAGGAATTCGGCGAGTTCGGGCGTGCCGGCCGGGTTGCCGAGGACGTCGAGCGTCAGGTGCGGCAGGGCTTCGGCAGCAAGGTCGCGGTAGCTGACTTCAAGCGAGGGATCGGCCTGAGTCAGGTTGCCGACGATGGCGGCCGAAACGGCGCGGCTGACCGAGTTTTCGCCGAGGATGCTGGAATCGAGGTGGAGAAGCTTCATGGGGGGTGTGCCTTCAGTTGGGAGTGGGTGGTCTGGAAAAATGCCGGTCTAGAAAAATGACTGGGTATAGCTATGTTGCACTGCGACGCCCGCCAAGAGCGCATTTTTTCAGGACCAGGTAACGTGAACATGACTACCCTAGAACTTGCCCCTGAGATCGCAGACGCACCGCAGCCCGCGCCTGTCGTCGAAGTCGTTCACTCCGCCAGCAGCTGCCGCATGGTCGGCGACATTCTGGCGCGCGTGGGTGATAAGTGGTCGATGCTCGTCGTCATGACGCTGCTGGAAGGCAACCGCCATTTCAACGAGTTGAAGCGCGGGATCGAAGGCATTTCGCAGCAGATGCTCTCTCGCACGCTGCGCGCGCTGGAGCGCGATGGGCTGGTGGTGCGGACGGTCCACGCCAGTGTTCCGGTGCGGGTCGAGTATTCGCTCAGCGATCTTGGCCGTTCGCTGGCGGAGCCGGTGAAGGCCCTGGGGGCCTGGGCCGTTACCAATCGTGTGTCGATCGAGGCGAGCCGTTCGATCTATGACAGCCGCAGCGACGGGGTTTGAGGGGAAAACCTCTCACCCCAGATAGCCGTCATCCCCGCGAAGGCGGGGATCCCGCTTGTTCCTGATGCGTAGCGCGAAGAAAGCGGGGCCCCCGCCTGCGCGGGGGCGACGGAGTTTGTTTGGAAGAGGGGGCGTCACTCCACCTTCAGATGCAGGTCCGCCAGTCCGCGAATGATGTAGCTGGGCTCATAGGCGATCCTCCGCGCGTCGGCCGGGCCGTGATATGCCTCGTCCAAGGTTATCGCGCGCGTCGCCGCCAACAGGCATTCGAGCAGCACCGCCACTTCCGCCCGCGCCAGCTGCGCGCCGGCGCAAGTATGCGCGCCGCGCCCGAAGGCCAGATGCTCCTTGATGCGCGGCCGGCCGATCACGAAGTCCGTGGGGTTCTCCCATCGGCGCGGGTCGCGGTTGGCGGCGGAGAGCGAGATGACCAGCCGCTGGCCGGCCGGCACCTCCACATCGCCGATCTTCGTCTTGCGCGCGGCGATGCGGAAGGTGGCCTTGGTGGAACCTTCGATGCGCAGCACTTCCTCCAGGAACGGGCCGATCTTCGACGGATCTTCGCGTAGCATCTGTTGCATCGGCTGATCCTCGGCAAGACGGCGCAGGGCGTTGCCGATCAGCTTGGCGCTGGTGTCCTGCCCGGCGGCGAAGAGGAACATGGCGGACTTCACCACTTCCATTGCGTCCGGCGTGGAACCGTCGGGATAAGTCGCCATGGCCATCTCGGTCATCACGTCGTCCTGCGGCTGGGTGCGGCGTTCGGCGACGTAGCGCGCGAAATAGCCGGCCATGGCGAGCAGCGGATGGATCGACTGGCCATCATCGCCCGCGTCCATGTTGCCCGGCGGCGGCGCGGCATCGATCAGGGCGCGGAAGGCTTCGCGGTCCTCGGCCGGCACGCCGAGCAGGTCGGCGATGACCATGGTCACGAAGGGCGTCGCCACTTCGCCCACCAGTTCGCAGCCACCCCGTTCGACGATGCCGCGCACCATGTCCTGCGCATAGCTGCGCATGAAGGCGGCGTTTGCCTTCAGGCGCGACGGCACGAACAGCGGATTGAGCAGTGCGCGGGCCGCGGCGTGGCGGTCTCCGTCGTAGGAGACGAGCAGTTCCATCTCGGTGCTGGGATGGCTGGCGAGCTGCTCCGAAATGTCGTCGCTCTCCACCGCGAAGGGCAGCGGCGTCAGCGGATCGGGATTGAGCCAGGACGAGAAATCGCGGGCATTGAGCAGCACGTCGAGCGATTCCTGAAAACCCGTGACCAGCAGGATGTCCCGCCCCGGCATCGGGCAGACCGGACCCTGCGCGCGCAGCCGCTCGAAATAATCGTAGGGATCCAGAAGCACCGCGTGATCGGTGAAATAGTCGTGTTCCGTGTTCAGCGTTGCCGTGGCCATGGCTGCTCTCCCGCCAGAGGCAGGTCGGACTCGCCTGCCTTTTATGATCTATAATGGATCGTATTTGTTCAGCGGAGCACCGTCAATCGGTCAATTGTTGCGCAATCGTACGGCAGCGACGCCGCGCGCCCTTTACTGGCAGGCGATCCTGTCCCACATGCGGCGCATGACCAGCACCACTTCCGCCGCCATCTCCATCCGCGACCTCAAGAAGCGTTACGCCCCGGCGGGCAGCGGAGAGGGCAAGCTGGCGCTGAAGGGCGTGTCGTTCGATGTGCCCGAAGGCGGCATCTTCGGCCTGCTGGGCCCCAATGGCGCGGGCAAGTCCACGCTGATCAACATCATGGCCGGTCTGGTGCGCAAGACCTCCGGCTCGATCGATATCTGGGGCTTCGATATCGACAAGCACCAGCGCAATGCCAAGCGCTCGATCGGGATCGTGCCGCAGGAAATCGTCTTCGATCCGTTCTTCACGCCGTATGAAGTGTTGGAGAATCAGGCGGGCCTCTACGGCGTCGCCAAGGCCCTGCGCCGCAGTGAAGACCTGCTGCGCGCCGTCCACCTGATGGATAAGCGCGATGCCTATGCCCGCACCCTGTCGGGCGGCATGAAGCGCCGTCTGCTGATCGCCAAGGCGCTGGTCCACCAGCCGCCCGTGCTGGTGCTGGACGAGCCGACCGCAGGCGTCGACGTGGAACTGCGCCGCCAGCTGTGGGAACTGGTCACCGAACTGAACCGCGAAGGCGCGACGATCGTGCTGACCACGCACTACCTCGAAGAAGCCGAGGAACTGTGCGACCGCATCGCCATCATCAATCATGGCGAACTGATCGCCAACAAGCCCACGCGCGAACTGGTGGGCATGGCGCGCGAGAAGATCCTGGTCCTGACGCTGGACCGCGACATGGGCGAACTTCCCAACCATCCGGGCTTCGTGAAGTGCGAGAAGGATGGCGAGCGCGTGCTGCACATTACCTATGACAAGGACCGCGCCAATGCGGGTGAGATTCTCTCGGCCGTGCAGGCCCAGGGCTTCTCCATTGTCGACGTGACCACGCGCGAGGCGGACCTTGAGGACGTGTTCGTCAGCCTGACGAGTTCCGCGCAGGCCGCCTGATCCGAAGCCAGATCTCAAGGTTGTGCTGCACTGCAACATGATTGCGGGGCAAGCACGAATGCAAAGCTAATTATTGCGCAGTCTGCATAGTCTCGGCATGGAGCCGGCATGACTACGGATTCTGTCGCTGCGCCCGCTCATGACGTCATCGTCGTCGGTTCCGGTGCCGCCGGCCTTACGGCCGCGCTGGCGCTGGCCGAAAAGCTGAAGGTGCTCGTGCTCGCCAAGGGCAGCCTGACCGGCGGGTCCACCGCCTGGGCGCAGGGCGGCATTGCCGCCGTGCTCGACGCCGGCGACACGTTCGAGGAGCATATTCACGACACCATGATCGCCGGCGCGGGTCTGAACCGCAGCGAGACGGTGGAGTTCGTGATCGAGCGCGCGCCGCACGCGATCGAGCGGCTGGTGGAACTGGGCGTGCCGTTCAACATGGACGGCAACGAACTGCACCTGACGCGCGAGGGCGGCCACTCGCACCGCCGCATCGTCCATGTGGCGGACGCCACCGGCTGGGCGGTGCAGAGCGCGCTGCTGAAGGCGGCCGAAGCCAATCCCAACATCACCCTGCTGCCCGGCCAGTCGTGCATCGACCTGATCACCGGGCGGCATGAATTGCGCTATTCGGGATCGGGCCGCGTCTGGGGCGTCTATGCGCTGGACGAGAATACCGGCCGGGTGGAGGCGCATACCGCGCGCGCCACGATCCTGGCCACCGGTGGCGCGGGCCGCGTCTATCAGTTCTCCACCGCGCCGCGCGGGGCGACCGGGGACGGCATCGCCATGGCCTGGCGTGCGGGCGCGCGCGTCTCCAACATGGAGATGATGCAGTTCCACCCGACCTGCCTCTACAATCTGGACGTCAAGAACTTCCTCATTACCGAGGCGGTGCGTGGCGAGGGCGGCCGCCTGATCAATCCGCGCACCGGCAAGCGCTTCATGGAATACTACGATCCGGAGCGGCTGGAACTGGCCCCGCGCGACATCGTTGCCCGCGCCATCGACTCGGAGATCAAGCGCTTCGGCCTCGATTTCGTCCACCTCGACATCAGCCACCAGCCCGAAGCGTTCGTGAAGGAGCACTTCCCGAACATCTACGAAAAGCTGCTGGGCCTGGGCATCGACATGACGAAGGAGCCGATCCCGGTCGTGCCCGCGCAGCACTATACCTGCGGCGGCGTGCTGATTGATCTGGACGGCAAGACCGACCTGCCGGGGCTCTATGCGGCGGGCGAATGCACTGAAAGCGGCTTGCACGGGGCCAATCGCCTTGCCTCCAACTCGCTGCTGGAATGCTTCGTCTTCGGCGAATCCTGCGCGGCGCACATCCTCGACCACTGGGACGCTTTCGATGCGCCGCCGCCGGTGCGCCAGTGGGACGAAAGCCGCGTGACCGACTCCGACGAGGAAGTCGTGATCAAGCAGAACTGGACCGAGATCCGCCGCTTCATGTGGAACTACGTCGGCATTGTGCGCACCACCAAGCGGCTGGAACGCGCCATGCACCGCATCCAGATGCTGAACGGTGAGGTGGAGGAATACTACCGCCACTTCCGCGTCTCGACCGACCTGATCGAGTTGCGCAACCTGCTTCAGACCGCCGAGCTGATCGTGCGCTCCGCCCTGCACCGGCATGAGAGCCGGGGGCTGCACTTCACGCTGGACTATCCGGTGACGGAGCCGGAGCCGCACGACACCGTGCTGGTGCCCTGAAGGGGGGCTCGCCAGCGGAAGTCCGCACCCTGCCAAGTCCGCACCCTGCCAAGTCTGTCCCAACCAAGTTCGTCATCCCCGCGAAGGCGGGGATCCCGCTTGTTCTGGGGGCGTGGCGCGAAGGCAGCGGGGCCCCCGCCTTCGCGGGGGCGACGAGGTGGTGAATATGAGCCACGCCCTTAGGGTCGACCGCTCTGCCGGGCAGGTTTCTCTTGCCCCTTAAGGGCGTACCAAACCACCCTCTTCGTCATTGCGAGCGTAGCGAAGCAATCCAGAGGTGGCGTAAACCGCACTGGATTGCTTCGCTACGCTAGCAATGACGACTTGTGAGGAAGGGAAGGGCAGGGCGAAAGCGCGCCTGAACGCCCCCCGCGCCTTGCAGCCTCACATCCCGATATGCAGCGCGCGGCCGATGAAGATCAGCGCCATCGCGCCCAGCACCGAGGCGAGGCAGCCCGCGCGCTGAAAGCCCGGATCGCCGCGCGTGGTGATCAGTCCGGCGGCGAAGGAACCGCCGATGCCCAGCAGGATCGTGGCGATCCAGCTCATATCCACGAAACCGGGATAGAGCCAACGCGCCAGCACGCCGATGATGAAGCCGCTGATGATGGCGCCGATCAGGTTGATCATGGAATTGAATGTCCTTGAGAATCGCAGGGTTGGCGACGCCTAGAAGCATCCAATGACGAGGTGGTTGCAAGTGGGGAATCGGCAAAGCGCGGATCGAGCCTGTCGAATACCCCGCCGCAAACGTTGCAATGGGTTGAGCCGCTTTGGCGGATCGATACGGGGAAAACGGCATCCAAGTCCTAGACAGATGGGAAAAGCGGTCTTTCGGCATGCTCATTTCACCGCAAATGCGATTCGGTTCGTCGCCGTTTTATGTGGAAAAATTTTTGTGCCGGGGGATCAGATAGGCCCTTGCGCCCAAGCCCGATGAAGGACTTCCCACGCGTCGCGGCAGGTGCCGCGATGTAAACCCCCGCCATGCGATTGACCTTCGGGCAGGGCACCCCCACTTGCGTTGGAAACCAGAAAGGGCACTATGGGTTGTGGCGCGTCGGTCGCGGGGCATCTAAACCTAGGTATTGTCGTTTTCAGGCTGTGGGGGCTGGGCGGAAACGATTCCAGGTTGGATTGCCGGGCTTCTCGAACAGGGCGCCGGGGTCGGTCAGGGAATTTTGTTCTCTTTTTGTGCCGTCCGTGCTAGCCGGGTCGATCCTTCGTCCCGGCGACTCGCGCGGATGGCCGGTCGGCCCTGAAGCTATGTTGTGAAGGCGCCGTGTGGCGCTTCGATGACGCCGATTTAAGCAACGGGGGCAAACGTGGATTTCAGGAACGGAAGCGACGCTGAAGTGAACAGCTCCGATGTAATTGATGATGGTCAGGTTGAAATGCCCGGCTTTGAAACGAGCCGCAGCAATGCCCCGAAGGCGCCCGCAAAGGCGCCCCAGAAGGCAATGCCAAAAGCACTTGGGCCAAAAGCACTTGGTCCGAAGCAGGAAAAGGAGGCGGGCGTGAGCCCGGCAATCGCCATGGACAAGACCGATACCGCTTCGGCCGCGCTGGTGGCTGACGCTCTCGCCGCGGCTGCCTTGGCCGCCGCCGTCGAAGCACCGAAACCGCGCGTGACCGATTCGAAGACGATCAACGATCGCCGCTTCACCGTCGTTACCGACGATGCACGCGATGCGCTGCTGACCGACTTCGGCAAGGAAACGCTGGACGACCGCTACCTGCTGCCGGGTGAAAAGTATCAGGACCTCTTCGCGCGCGTGGCCGATGCCTATGCGGACGATCAGGACCACGCCCAGCGCCTGTACGACTATATCTCGAAGCTGTGGTTCATGCCCGCCACGCCCGTTCTTTCGAACGGCGGCACCGGCCGCGGCCTACCCATCTCGTGCTACCTGAACTCGGTGGACGACAGCCTTGAGGGCATCGTTTCCACCTGGAACGAGAACGTCTGGCTCGCCTCGCGCGGCGGCGGCATCGGCACTTACTGGGGCAACGTGCGCGGCATCGGTGAGCCGGTGGGCCTCAACGGCAAGACCAGCGGCATCATTCCTTTCGTGCGCGTGATGGATTCGCTGACTCTCGCGATCTCGCAGGGGTCGCTGCGCCGCGGTTCGGCCGCCTGCTACCTCGACGTCTCGCACCCGGAAATCGAGGAATTCCTCGAAATCCGTAAGACTTCGGGCGACTTCAACCGCAAGGCGCTGAACCTGCACCACGGCGTGCTGCTGACCGACGAGTTCATGGAAGCCGTTCGTGACGGCAAGGACTTCGAGCTCAAGAGCCCGAAGGACGGTTCGGTGCGCGGCACCGTCCACGCCCGCTCGCTGTTCCAAAAGCTGGTCGAGGTTCGCCTGGCCACCGGTGAGCCCTATCTGGTGTTCTCCGACACCGTGAACCGCACGATGCCCAAGCATCACCGGGATCTGGGCCTCAAGGTCTCCACCTCGAACCTCTGCTCGGAAATCACGCTGCCCACCGGCCGCGACCATCTGGGTAACGACCGCACCGCCGTGTGCTGCCTCTCCTCGCTCAACCTGGAAACCTGGGAAGAGTGGAAGGGCGAAAAGCGCTTCGTGGAAGACGTGCTGCGCTTTCTCGACAACGTGCTGCAGGACTACATCGACCGCGCGCCGGACGAGATGGCCCGCGCCCGCTACTCCGCCGCGCGTGAGCGTTCGGTCGGCATGGGCGTCATGGGCTTCCACTCGTACCTCCAGAAGCGCGGCATCGCCTTCGAAAGCGCGATGGCCAAGGCGCTGAACATGCAGATGTTCCAGCACATCGCCGCCAAGGCGGACGAAGCCTCGCTGCTGCTCGCCAACGAGCGCGGCCCGTGCCCGGACGCCGCCGAAATGGGCGTGATGCAGCGCTTCAGCTGCAAGATGGCGATCGCGCCCACCGCGTCGATCTCGATCATCTGCGGCGGCACTTCGGCCTGCATCGAGCCGATCCCGGCGAACATCTACACGCACAAGACGCTCTCGGGCAGCTTCGTGGTGAAGAACCCGTACCTGGAGAAGCTGCTGGCCTCGAAGTCGAAGGATTCCACCAACGTGTGGAACTCGATCCTCGAACACGGCGGCTCGGTCCAGCAGCTCGACTTCCTCTCGCCGGAGGAAAAGGCGATCTTCAAGACCAGCTTCGAAATCGACCAGCGCTGGCTGCTCGAATTCGCGGCGGACCGCACGCCCTACATCGATCAGGCCCAGTCGCTGAACCTGTTCATCCCGGCGGACGTGGACAAGTGGGACCTGATGATGCTGCACTTCCAGGCCTGGGAGAAGGGCATCAAGTCGCTCTACTACCTGCGCTCGAAGTCGGTGCAGCGCGCGGGCTTCGCAGGCTCGGGCGGCGTCGAGGCGGACAATACGCCCGAAGCGCCCAAGTTCGAGATCGGCGAGACGACCGACTACGACGAATGCCTTGCTTGCCAGTAAAGGCAGGCTGACAGGATCACCGAGAGACGGCTCTCCGGCCTTGTGCCGGGGGGCCGTTTTCTTTTGCCCTGAACCCGCCCAAGGCCCTACCCGTCATCCCCGCGAAGGCGGGGATGACGCTTGTTTTTGCGGGCGCGGCGGAAGGAAGCGGAGCCCCCGCCTGCGCGAGGGCGACGAGGTGATTTGGGCTGCGTGAGGTGTTTCGGCCGGCGGTGATTATATGGCTGACAGAGATGGGCGCCGATGGGGCTTTGACCACAAGCTGTCATTCTCCGGGCCTAGCGACAGGCCCAAGGCCATGTCTCTGGTTATCCTTGTGAAAATGAGGTGAAACCGCGCATGACCGGTCTACGCCCGCCAAGGATACCCTCGATGATCGACAGCCGCCTATCCCGCCGTTCGCTTGTAGGTGCCGGATTGGGCGCCGGGTTGGGTCTTGGACTGGCGGCGGGCATCGCGCCCGGCGTGCTGGCGGCTCCGGCAAAGGCGCGCCCGGCGCGGCCGGCCAAGCCGCTGGTGATCGGGCATCGCGGTTGCTCGGCGTTGCGGCCGGAGCATACGCTCGGTTCCTATGCCAAGGCGATTGCCGATGGGGCGGACTTCATCGAGCCCGATCTGGTCAGCACCAAGGATGGCGTGCTGATCGCCCGGCATGAGAACAACATTGCCGAGACCACCGACGTTTCCGCCCACCCGGCGTTCGCGTCGCGCAAGACGACCAAGACCGTCGATGGCGAGCAGATGACCGGGTGGTTCACCGAAGACTTCACGCTGGCCGAGATCAAGAGCCTGCGCGCGAAGGAGCGGCTGGGCGCGCTACGCCCGGAAAGCCGCTCCTATGACGGCAAGTTCCAGGTCGTGACCTTCGAGGAAATTGCAGACTTCGTCGCCGCCGAATCTGCCGCGCGCGGGCGGGTGATCGGGGTGATCCCGGAACTGAAGCACTCGACCTACTTCGCCGCGGCGGGCCTGCCGCTGGAGCAGCGCTTTCTCGATCGGCTGCACGCCAGCGCCTATCTGCAGAGCGCGCCGGTGATTGTGCAGAGCTTCGAGATCGCCAACCTGAAGTGGCTGCGCGCGCGGCTGGAGGGCCTCGCCAATGTCCAGCTTCTGCAACTGACGATGCCGGGCACGATGAAACCGGCCGATGTCGTGGCGAAAGGATCGGGCCCGACCTTCGATGAGATGCACAGCGATGCGGGTCTGGCCGAGATGGCGACTTATGCCGACTGGATCTCGCCCTACAACATGGCGCTGCTGGGCCGGGACAAGGATGGGAAGCTGCTGGCGCAGGGCACCGGTCTGGTCGAGCGTGCCCATGCGGCGGGCCTGCTGGTTTCGACCTGGACGTTCCGGCCGGAGAACTATTTCCTGCCGACAGACTTGCGCGATGGTGGCGGGCAGGGTGCGCGCAATCCGGCGGGCAGTATCGCCGAAATCCGCCGCTATCTGGCACTGGGGATCGACTCGTTCTTCACGGATGATCCGGCGATCGGTCGTCAGGCCGTGGACGGGCGGGCCTGATACCAAGACTTCCGGGGGGCAGCAGTTCTCCACACCCGCTCATGTTGAGCTTGTCGAAGCTGGGGGAACCTCGCACCACGTTTCAGGGGGCTTCGACAAGCTCAGCCTGAGCGGGAGGAGCGCTTGCCTCGCCTAAGCCCATCGAAAAACAGGAAAAGGCAGGGAAGCCGTGCTCCCCTGCCTTCTTTCTTGAGTTTCCCTCAGAACTTGTAGTTCGCCATCAGGCCGAAGTAGTTGCCGTTCTTGCCGCCGTTTTCCTGGAAGGAATCGCTGGCGGTGAAGTAGGTTTCCCAAAGCCGGAAGGCCAGCCGGTCGGTGACCTGCCACGATGCTTCGAGGTTGAGATCGGTGCCGATCCGGCGGCTGCCCTCGTAAGGGGCGAAGCTCGATCCCGAGGGGCCGATGTAGACGCCGTCGCCCTCGCGCGCGCGCCACAGGAAGTCCGGCCCGGCCATGACGGTGATCGCCGGGGTCGGCTTCACGGTGACCGAGGGGTAGAGGTCCATCAGGTTGGAGAAGCTGAAGAACGCGGCCTCGCTGATCAGCGGCAGGCGGGCGGCGGCGGGGACGAAGGTGCCCACTTTGCCATCGGTCAGGTCCTTGTCGCCGCTGAAGTAGTTGGCGCGCAGGCCCAGGCGGGGCTTCATCAGGGCGTCGCCGAAGGTGTAGCCGCCTTCGAACATGGTGCCGAACGCCTTGATGTCCTTGTCGATGAACGTGCCGCTCTGATAGGTGCTCTCAAGGTCGAGGTCCCAGTGGGGCCCGCGCTTCCACAGGCGGCCGCCCCAGCTGTTGCGATCGTCCTTGCCGACGCCGGCGGCCAGCGTCGCGCGGTCGCGCTCCATCTCGTACCAATAGATGTCGGTGCCGAAGCCGGCGATGCGGTTGGGTGCGCTGATGTAGACGCCGTGGAAGTCCTGCGCGTGGTTCGGGCCATCGTCGAATGTGCCGGGATCGATCTGGATCGGCTTCACCGCGAAGACGTCTACCGAGACCTTGCCCGGCAGGATGTAGGTGGCGCGCACGCCCTGATAGGTGAAGCGCATGTTCAGGCCTTCGCGCACGCCCACCAGCTTGCCGTTGCCCAGCGGCATTTCGAAGCGGCCGGGGCGGAAGGTGACCTTGCCCGCCTTGCCCAGCGGCACCGTCACGTCGACGAAGGCCTGATAGATGTCCACCTTGTCGCGGTTGGGCACGGTGGCGAACTGCTCGCCATATTCGCGGTTATCGCCCAGTTCCAGATAGGCGCGCAGGTTCGGGCCGACATGCAGATCCGCCAGCAGGCGCAGGCGCGACTGGACCGGATCGTTGTTGTCGTTTGGCTTCAGACCGAGCGAGGAGTGGTGCCAGTCGGTGTAGTAGACACGCGCCTCGCCGCCGAGCGTCAGGTAGACGTCGTCATTGGCGATGGGGATGTGCTTGATCTTTTCCAGCAGCGGGGCGTCGGCGTCAGGCTTCTTCGACCAGTCCTCGGTCCAGCGGATCGCCTGCGGCTGATTGGCCGGGCCGGGGCGGCCGCCAGGCATGGCTTCGGCGGGGCGAGCCTGCGACTTGGCGGGGCGGATGCCGGGAGGGGCCTGCGTGGAAAGGGTGCCGGCCTCGTCGGTCTTGCTGGTGTCCGGCGGGACGGACTGGGCAAGGGCGGGCTGGAAGGCGAACAGGGCCGCAGCGGCAGTACCGCAGGCAAGCAGATTGAAGGCGCTGGGGGTGCGCATGGAAATTCCTCTCTGGAGCGTCTTGCTATTCTAGGCGGGGCGGCCGGCCGCACACGGCCGCCCCTTATCTTTTCTTGGCCGTTTAGGCCAATGGTCAGGCGCTGATGGTCAGCCGACGATCAGGCGCCAATGATCAGGCAATGGCGGATTCGCGGTAGCGTACTTGCGAAAGCACCACGGCGGCGATCAGCGTGCCGCAGGCCAGTGTCATGGCCACCGGGGCAAGGCCCCAGCCGGAGCTGAACAGCAGGCCGGCCACGATCGGACCCAGCGCCGCACCGGCGCGGCCCACGCCGATGACGAGACCCGTGCCGCCACCGCGCAGCGCGGCGGGATAGCTCTGGGCGATCACGGCATAGAAACCGGCGATGGCAGCGTTCAGGAAGAAGCAGGCCACGCAGGCGATCAGCGAAAGGCCGCTCAGCGTCGTGAAGCCCTGACCGAACAGCATGACGGCCCCGGCGCCCAGCACCATCGAAGCAACCACCAGCGGACGGATGCCGACCTTCTGGCTGAGCAGGCTGACGACCAGCGAACCGATCGCGCCGCCGACATTGGCCCAGACCAGCACCCCGCCCGCCGATGCCGGCGCAAAGCCAAGGTCGACGACGATCTTCGGGATCCACTTCACCAGGAAGTAGAAGGTCATCATGTGGAAGAAGCAGACGGCCGTCAGCATCACGGTCACGTTGGCAAGGCCCGGCGCGAAGAGTGCGGCCACGCTGGTGCGTTCCTTCACGGGTTCGGCAGGCGGCATCGCGGAAAGCGGCTGGCGGTTCTGCTTCACGAGCGTGCGGTTGATCTTCTCCAGCGCGCCGGCGGGGCGCTTCAGCAACAGGAAGGCCATGGTTTCAGGCACCAGCCAGAGCACCAGCGGGATGAAGCAGAGCGTGACGACGGCGCCGAATTCGAAGACCGACTGCCATTGCCCGGTCACGCCGAGCAGCCACGAGGCGATCGAACCGCCGACGATGGCGCCCATCGGATAGCCGCCTGCCATGATCGCGACGTTCAGGTTGCGGCGGCGCGCATTGGAGCATTCGGCGACGACCGCGTTGGTCGCGGCGAGCATGCCGCCGATGCCAAGGCCGGTGAACAGGCGATAGACCGAAAGCATCGGCACGCTGGTCGCGGTGGAAGCCAGGAACATGCCGCTGCCCATGATGACAAGGCAGGCGAGCAGCGTCGGACGACGGCCCATCTTGTCGGCCAGGCTGCCCAGAATGAAGGCGCCGATGCCCATGCCGAACAGTTCCATGGAAAGCACGAGGCCGAGCGCGGCGCGATCGATGCCCCAATCCTTGGCGATGCCGGGTGCAGCAAAGCTGATCGACAGGACATCGAATCCGTCGAGGGCGTTGAGCGCGGTTGCGATGCCTACGGCAATGATCTGCCGGTAATGCATCGGCTCGCGCGCGATTATGGCGCGTGGGTCTTCCATGCACTTCTCCTGTGGTTCCGCTGCCTTCTGTCAGGGCGCGGGAATTATTGGCGACGCGGGGGGGCGGCGCAGGGCCCGATCTCAGGCCGGCTGCGCCGCCACCGAGTAAGTGACCTGCTGGTTGCGGGTCTTCATGAAGTCCTCAAGCGTCTCTCCGCGCATTGAGGCATAAATGTGCAAATTGGATACCCCTGTCACCGCCGCCAGCTTCTCCAGAACGAAGAAGATTGCGCCGTAATGGATCAGCCCGCGCCAGTCGCGGCGGCGGACAAGATCCTGTTCCTGCTCGCTAAGTTCTGCGGCGGCGAAGGCCGCATCCTCGTCCGCCAGGAAGGCGGCGCGCGCTTCGGGCTCCACCAGCGTGTGGAGGAAGCGATTCAGGCGATAACCTTTGGCGCTGCGGTCCAGCGTATAGGGATACGTGCCCGCGAATCGCTCCGCGCCGGCCAGTTGCTCTTCCATGCGGGCGCGATGGGCGGTCAGAAAGCCCTCGTCCGGCGCCGGAGATTCGTTCTCGTAGACGGCCGTGGCAATGCCGGTCATCGAGGGGAGGTAGTAGCTGCGGTGCAGGCAGCGCACGCGGGCAGAGAGCGCGCCGCGCATGATTAGCCACATGATGACCTCGGCGCCTTCCATCCCGCCAAGCTCCGCATATTGGGCATGTGTCATGCGGCAGAGCGCTTCGGGATCGCTTTCCAGCAGATCCATGAAGCGGGCGTCCCATGCGGGGTTGTTGAACCCGCAGCGCTCGCCGTGAACCTGATGCGAAAGGCCGCCGGTAGCGACGAGCGCGACCTTCAGGTCTTCGGGATAGCTCTCGATGGCGGTGCGCAGCGCTTGCCCCAGCTTGAAGCAACGGCGTGCGGTAGGGATCGGGAACTGCAGCACGCCGACCTGAAGCGGCACGATCTGCACCGGCCATTCGCCATTCTCATGCGGCAGCAGCACCGAGAGCGGGGAGAAGCAGCCGTGGTCCAGCCCGCGATCGCGGAAAGTGCCGATGTCGAATTCGTCGGTCATCAGGCTCTGGACGATGTGGCGCGAAAGGCCGGCGTGGCCGCCGATGGCCGGCACATGACGCGCGCCGCCGCCTTCGTCCGCCACTTCGTAGCGGTCGTCCACGCCCAGCGTGAACGGGGCATAGTGGTCGAAGAAGAAGGAAGTGATGTGGTCGTTGTAGACGATCAGCAGCACGTCCGGCTGCTTGTCCTCCAGCCACGCGCGCACCGGTTCGTAAGCATCGAAGATCGGCTTCCACGCCGGATCGTCCTGCTTCTTCGCATCAAGCGCGAAGCCGATGGTGGGCGTGTGCGAACTGGCGATAGCGCCAATGATCCGGGCCATGCGCGGGCCGTCCTTCCTTCGAGCATCCATTCCATTGCGGGTCGGTTCCGGATGGTGCCCTAGGGCGTGCCGGTCCTGCCGCTTGTGCCCCAATCCACTTTAAACTAACTCGGGTCCATGTCGGAAATTGAAAATCGTTTGGACTTTTCGCCAAATGAACCTGCGCCGGACGAAACCGCCGTCGGCAGCGTCAGCGCCGCCGCGGTCCCGCGCTATGTGCTCTATGGAGAGACCGGCGCGCGGGCCGACTGGTTCGTCAATGTCGAGCGGCTGGACGAGCGCTGCCGCGAACGCGGCTGGGAGATCAAGCCGCATACCCATCCGCACTTCCTCCAGATCGGCGTCTGCACCGAGGCGGGGGGTGAGATCACGCTGGAAGGGCAGGTCCACCGCTTCCGCCCCGGCAGCGTCATGGTCGTGCCGCCCTACCGCATCCACGGCTTCCGCTACGAACCGAACGCCAATGGCTGGATGCTGACGGTGGAGAAGGGCTACCTTGAAGACCTGCTGGTGCGCGCGCCGGTGCTGAAGGGGCTGCTCGATGCGCCTCGCCTGTTCGATCTGCCCGAACCCGTGCTCAGCCGCATCGGCGGAGAGTTCGTGCAGCTTCGTGAGGAAATGGCCGAACAGCGCCACGGCCGCGCCATCGCTGCGGAAATCCACTTGCAGGCGATTCTGCTGCAATTGCTGCGCCACTGCCCGGAATCGAGCACCGCCTCACCCGCTGCCGGTTCGCGCTACGACATCGTCGAGCGGTTCAAGGCGCTGGTGGAGGCGCGCTATCGCCAGCAGCCGCTGCTGCCGGACATGGCCTCGGCACTGGGTGTCAGCGTTTCGCAGCTGCGACTGGCCTGTAATCAGGTGACCGGCCTTTCCCCCAATGCCCTGATTCACGAGCGCACCGTGGCCGAGGCCAAGCGCTGCCTGGCCTATACGGGCATGACGATCTCGGACCTGTCGGACTGGCTGGGCTTCAGCGATGTCGCCTATTTCTCGCGCTTCTTCACGCGCAAAGTGGGCGAGACGCCCAGCGGATTTCGCCGGGCGCAGCGGTTCGGATCGGTGGTGGTCGAGGGGTAAGGTAGCAACCCTAAGCTCGATTGCAGCCCTAAGTTCAGCATCACCCAACCCCGTCTCCCCGCGAAGGCGGGGATCCCGCTTGTCCTTCGCGCGCGTGGCAACAAGGAAGCGGGGCCCCCGCCTTCGCGGGGGCGACGATTGTTAGGTCGCGCGGGCTGGTGGCCTCAGTCGATCACCGCGCCATTCTGCGGCCCGGGATAGCGCGAGAGCCAATAGGCATATTGCTCCGGCAGCAGCGAGGAGGCCTTGGGCACGCCCAGTTCGCGCGCGGTGCGGAACGGATAGTGCGGATCGGCCAGCACACCGCGCCCGACCATCACCAGATCCATCTGCGCCTCCGCGATGGCCCGTTCGGCATCGGCGGGAATATCCATGCCCCATGCAGTGGCGACGGGAAGGCCGGTCTCGTTCCGCACGCGCTGAGCGATCGGCGCCATGAAGGCGGGCGCCCATGGCACATTGGCCTCGATCGTCGAAAAGCCCATCGAGACGTTGAGGAAGTCCAGCCCTTCCGCGCGCATGCGGTTCACCAGCGCGATGGACTCGACCAGCGTTTCCTCGTCCCGACCGTCGAATTCCAACACGCCGAAGCGGGCGGTAAGCGGCAGGTTTTCCGGCCACACTGCGCGCACGGCCTGAAGCGTTTCGATCAGGAAGCGGCCCCGGTTCTCGGCATTGCCGCCGTACTGGTCGGTGCGGGTATTGGCGTGGACCGAGAAGAAGCTCTGCGCAAGGTAGCCGTGGGCGAAGTGCAGTTCCAGCCACTGGAACCCGGCATCGAGCGCGCGCTTGGCAGCGGCAACGAAGTCCGCCTTGACGCGGGCGATGTCGTCCAGCGTCATTTCCTTCGGCACTTTGGGCAGGCCGCCGCCGAAGGCGATGGCGGAAGGCGAGATGGTGGGCCAGCCGCCGGGGGCATCGTCGGGGATATGGTCGTCGCCTTCCCACGGCTTGTTGGCGCTGGCCTTGCGGCCGGCATGGCCGATCTGGATGCCGGGCACTGCACCCGCCTTGCGGATTTCGGCGGCGATTGCGGCCATGCCGGGCACTTGCGCGTCATTCCAGAGCCCGGTGCAGCCCGGGGTGATGCGGCCCTCGGGCGAAACGCCGGTCGCCTCGACGATGACAAGGCCGGCACCGCCGCGTGCCATGCCGGTGTAGTGGGCAAGGTGCCAGTCGGTGGTGACACCGTCCTCGGCGGAGTACTGGCACATGGGCGGCACCGCGATGCGGTTGCGCAGGGTGACGTCCTTGAGCGTGAAGGGAGTGAAAAGCGCGGACATGCGTCCTCCGGTTGGGGGGAGAGAGAAAACGGAAGTGAATAGGCAGGCTCAGCCGATGGCTTCGAGCACCAGCTGCGCCACGCGCGTTGATGAGGCCGGGTTCTGCCCGGTGACGAGATTGCCGTCGCGCACCGCGTGGGGCTGGAAATCCGGCCCACGTTCGTAAAGCGCGCCCAACTCGCGGATGCGCGTTTCCAGCAGGAACGGCACGGCGTGAGTGAGGCCGGCGGCCTCTTCCTCGCTGTTGGTGAAAGCGCTGACCTTGCGACCGGCGACCAGCGGTTTGCCCTCGGTATCCTTGGCGTTCACGAGGCCGGCCGGGCCGTGGCAGACGGCGGAGACGACCTTGCCCTCGGCAAAGGTCGTGGTCAGCAGATCGGCCAGCGCGGTGCTTTCGGGCAGGTCCCACATGGTGCCGTGGCCGCCGGGCAGGAACACTGCATCGTAAGGTTCGGCGGTCAGGTCCGCGACCTTCAGCGAGTGCTTCAGCTTCTCCACCGCCGGGGCATCGGCGAGGAAACGCGCGACGCTTTCCGGACGGTCCGCCTCGGCCATCGAGCCGGGATCGACCGGCACTTCGCCGCCCGCCGTCGAGGCAAGGTCCACTTCGGCCCCGGCATCGATGAAGGCGTAATAAGGCGTGGTCAGTTCCTCGATCCAGACGCCGGTGGAGCGGCCGGTCTCGCCGATTTGCGCGTGCGAGGTGAGAACGATGAGGATCTTCATGCCGTTTCTCCTTAAGCCTTGGCTGCAAATGCGGCGGTGACAAGACCGTCGAGCCAGTCCTGATGGCCGTTGATCATCGGGTTGGGCTTGGCCTTGGCCAGTTCCCTGGCGGGTTCGCCCTTCTGGCTTTCCTGCGTCAGGATGCGCACGCGCCCGGCCGAGAGGTCCTCGATCAGCCAGGCGTGATGGACGTCTAGGCGGGTATCGCCTTCGCCCGACCAGCCATGCCACGCGATCCGCGCGGGCTGGCCTTCCACCGGCGGCACGCATTCGATGACCTGCGATTCGACGGGGAAGCCGAAAGTCTTGAAGAAGAACCGGTCACCCTGTTCGAGGACCGGGCCGGCGCCGTCGTGAAACGCCACATCGGAACTGTTGGCGTAATAGCCGGACCAGCGCAGCGGCTCGGCCAGCAAGGGCCAGACATCGGCCGTGGTCAGGCCTGCCACGATCACTTCGTTGGAACAGAAATTGTCGGTGAAGCCGGGCACATAGCCGGCCGGCCAGAGGATGTCGCTCACATGGGTCTCCTGCGCTTCGGGGGGAAAGCTTGACCGGGGAACAGATAAGCGGGCATTTGATATAAGAGAAATCAGGAAGTGGTATTTCCATCATCATGCAGGGTGATATCAGGGGGCTGGACCTCAATCTCCTCAAGGCGCTGGATGCGCTGCTGGAAACCCGCTCGGTCACGCGCGCCGCAGAGCGACTCGGGCTGACCCAGCCGGCGGTCAGCGGGATGCTGACACGCCTGCGCGAAGCCTTTCACGATCCGCTGTTCGTTCGAGCGCAGCGCGGCGTGCTGCCCACCCCGCGCGCCGAAGCGTTGGCGGGGCCGCTGAAGGCGGCGCTGCGCGAGATCGAGGTGCTGCTCCAGCCCGAGGCCTTCGATCCGGCCAGCGCCGAAATGACGATCAGCATTGCCGCCACCGACTATGCCCAGCGGGTGGTGATCCTGCCGTTCCTTACCGCGCTGCGGCGGATCGCGCCGGGCATCCGCGTTTCGATCCGCCCGGTCGACATGGCCACGCTGGCGCGGGACATGGAGCACGGCCAGCTCGATTTCGCGCTGATCACCCCGGAAATGGCGCCCGAGCATCTGCGCGCGCGGCGGCTGTTCGAGGAACGCTACGTCTGCGCGATGCGGCAGGGCCATCCGGCAACGCGGCGGCCGCTCGATCTCGATGCCTTTTGCGCGCTGGACCATGCGCTGATGTCGCATGACGGCACCCAGTTCCACGGTGCCACCGACCGCGCGCTCGATGCCATGGGGCGCCGCCGCCGCGTGGTGCTTTCGGCGCCGAACTTCAGCTTCGTGCTCGATCTGATCCGCGCCTCTGACACGTGCGCGGTGCTGCCCGAACGGCTGGTGCGCGGGCTGGAGGGGCTGTGCCTGCGCGATCCGCCGCTGGAGGTGCCGGGCTTCATCAAGCTGCTCACCTGGCACGAGCGGACCCAGCACGATCCCGCCATGGTCTGGCTGCGCGAACGGCTGGCGGAGCGAGCGGCCTGAACAGGCGATAACACGTGTGGCCCGTGTTGGAAAAAGGGCGCCGGCAGCTCTGCGCTGCCGGCACCCTTTTTCATTCCGCCAATGCGGTCAGGGGCGCGCGCCGGTCAGCGGGAAGGTGCCGAAGGGGCCGTTGGAATTCTCCCCGGTCATCCGGCCGTCCTTCACGGTCACATCGTAGCTGACCGTGATCGGCATCGGCATCGATGCCTTGCCCTCGAACTTCGCGCGGCCGTCCTTGATCCCGCCGGCGACATTGACGGTGCCCTGCTCGGCGCTGACTTTGCCGGTCACGACGTTGCCGTTCACCGCCAGGTCCATTACCGCCTTCTGCGGGCCGACCGGCGTCTGGATCACGATCGCCCACTTGCCCACGAAATCCTGCGGCTTGGCGGTGCTGGCGGCGGCCGCCTTGGCCTTGTCCAGCAGCGCCTGCTTTTCGGCCGGGGCGGCCTGCGCGCGGGCACGCAGGTAGAAGCGGATGGTCTCCAGATCGCTGTCCGAGATGTCCGGGAAGGGCGGCATGCCGTTCATCTTCAGGCCGCCGTCCTTGACGATCTGCCTGAACGTCGCCGGATCGGTGATGAGCGGCGAGTAACGCAGATCGGGCGCGGCGCCGCCGCCCACCGCATTCCAGCCGTGGCAGACGATGCAGGCCTTCGTCCCGAACAGCATCGCGCCGGCCTGTGCCTTGGCCAGATCGGGCTTGAAGGTGGGATCCTGCGGCGGTGTCGGCTCCACATAGGCATAGGGCGGGATCGTGTCCTTGCCATCCAGCGCGAACGTCAGCACGCGGCGCGGCAGGCGATAGTCGGTGCGATAGGCGGCATTGCCGATCGACTGCATGCCCGCGCCCTGGCCGCCCGCGCCGGTGATGACGGTGACGTATTGCTTGCCGTTCATGCGATAGGTGATCGGCGCGCCGACGATCGGGCTTTCGGTCTTGAACGACCAGAGTTCCTTGCCGGTCTTCGCATCGCGGGCGACGAATTTGCCGTCCACCTGCCCTTCGAACACCAGTCCGCCGCCGCTGGCCATCACGCCGCCGGGCCAGGTGCCGGGCAGTTCGACTTCCCACGCCAGCGTTTGCGTCCCCGGGTTCCAGGCACGCAGGAAGCTCTTGTGGCCGCCGGGCAGTTCCACTTCGGGGATCAGCGTCACGCCCATGCCCTTGCTGATCTCACCGCCGCCGGCACCGCCGTCACCGATCAGCGCGCCCATCTCCAGCACCGGGATGTAGACCAGACCGGTTTGCGGACTGTAAGCCTGGGGCATCCACGAATGCGCGCCGGTCGGCCCGGGCCACATCTCGAACATGCCGGGCTTTCCGGCATAACGGATACCGGGATTCTCCACAGGGCGGCCGGTCTTCTTGTCGATATGATCAGCCCAGCTGACCTTGGCGATCTTGTCGGCCGAGATGAATTCGCCGGTGGCCCGGTCGATCACGTAGAAGAACCCGTTCTTCGGCGCCTGCATCAGCACCTTGCGGTCCTTGCCGTCGATCTTCAGCGTCGCCAGCGACATGTCGGTGGTGGCGGTGCAGTCCCACTGCTCACCGGGGCAGACCTGATAGTGCCACTTATATTCGCCGGTATTCGCATCGACCGCGACGATCGAGGCGAGGAACAGGTTGTCCCCGCCGCCGGGGCTGCGCAGGTCCTGTTTGTAGGGGAAGCCGTTGCCGACGCCGAGGTAGATCAGGTTCAATTCGGGATCGTAGCTGAACGCGTTCCACGCCGTGCCGCCGCCGCCGCGCCGGGTGCCGTCGGGGTTCTTCCACCCGCTGGGCCATGTCTTGCGCATGACCGCTTCGGCCTTCTGGTTGCCGGGCGAAACCTCGTCCCCCGGCGTGGTGAAGAAGCGCCAGACCTGCTTGCCGGTCTTCTCGTCATAAGCGGTGACGAAGCCGCGTGCCGGGCTGATGTCCGCGCCGCCGAAGCCTACGATCACCTTGCCGCCGAACACGCGCGGCGCGCCGTTCGAATTGCGCGGGGCCTGATCGGGATAGTCGTAAGTCTTCCAGACTTCCTTGCCGGTCTTGGCGTCGAGCGAGATCACGTAGCCATCGGTGGTGACGAGGAAGACATGGCCGGCATCGTAGGCGATGCCCTTGTTGCCCCAACTCATCTGCAGGGCCGACTTCGCCCGTTCGCGCGTGCCGCCGTCGTATTCCCAAAGCTGCTTGCCGGTGACGGCATCAAGCGCGCGGATGTGGGAATGGCCGCTGGTGAGGAAGACCTTGCCCTCCGCCATCAGGGGCGTACTGGCGGTATAGCCCGGCTCCAGATCGTAGTGCCATGCCAGCTTCAGGTTGCCGACCGTGTCGGTATTGATCTCGTCCAGCGGGGAATAGTGCGTTTCGCCGGGGGTGCGGCCCCAACTGGGCCATTCGTCGGGATCGGCGATCATCCCCTGTTCGATGGGCTGCGCGGGCTTGTTGCAGGCGGTCAGCGCCACCGGCGCAAGCATTGCCAGCGCCAGTCTGAGCACAGTGGTAGCGGGACGTGCGTTCACGGCGTCTTCCCCCGGGATTGTCTTGTCTTTTCGGGAGAAGGGCTATCAGCCGGAGAAGGGCTTGGGAAGACTTGCTATATTGTGTGTATCATATCTTTGGGCGGTTCATCGCCCCTGCGAAAGGCAAGGAACGCGAAAGGGCGGGGAACGCGAAAGACCCTGAACGCGAAAGGCCCCGGCCTTCCCTGTGCGAAAGACCGGGGCCCTAGGGCTGTTTCGGTGCCCAAAGGGGATTAATGGGTACCGGCGCCCATGGGGATGGGGGTGCCTTCCTTCAGGTAAACGCGATTGTCTTCGATGCGATCGACATTATCGAAAGCGATGAAGTGGTGCGCGCCATCCGAACTGTCGGATCGGGTGAGCTTGATCTGGTCGTCCTTCACTTCATCGATAGTGCCGACATGCTGGCCGGCAGCGTCGGCGACTTCCATATGCTCACGGATTCGCAGCTTCTCAAACATGAGAATTCTCCCGTTTTTTGGCTTGGTATGCCTAATAAACGAGGGGCAACGGCCATCGTTCCGGCGTTCGTCCTGCCGGAGAAACGCTTCATGGGGAGGGCGTGAGCCGGTACTGCAAAATTCGCGTCTCGCGGATTTTCAAACCGGCTTTAGGGCGTGGCGCCCAGTCCGAAAGTGGCGTCTCCGCGCGGGGACAGCAGGATGCGGTCGCCATCGATGCCGTCGATCTCGCTCACGGCGATGAAGGGATGTCCGGCCTCTGCCAGCAGCACTTCCTGCCCGTCCACCCGGTCCACCACGCCCAGCACGGTTCCCTCCGGGCCGATCACCGTCATCCCCTTGCGAATGAAGCCCGATTCGGTGGGCCAGACGGTCTCGTTATCGTCGGTCATGACAGGTCTCCGCAAAGGCGAAAGGGAGGGGTTGAACCCCCGCAATCTGGCGCGATCCGGCGAGTCGCGCAATTCCCTCTGGTCTACCAGTGCTAGCGTCCCCATATTGGCGGAGGCGCTAGATATGCTGTTTTACCTGTGCAAACTTTCAGGGGTGCGGCTCCACTTATGGTGGAATTTGAGTATCGTGGCCCTCGTAGGTTCCCGGGTTCGCCCCGGGGCCGGAAATTTCAAGCGCCGCGAATGCCCGGAACGCCGCCGAATGCGGCCGCCAGCAGTCTCGGCGCGTCTGCACGAATCGCCATCGGAGTCCGCCCATGTCCCTTCTCGAAGCCCGCAAGACCTATAAGCCCTTCGAATACCCCTGGGCTTACGACTACTGGAAGATCCAGCAGCAGGTCCACTGGCTGCCCGAGGAAGTGCCGCTGGGCGAGGACTGCCGTGACTGGGTTCAGAACATCTCGGAGCATGAGCGCAACCTGCTGACGCAGATCTTCCGCTTCTTCACGCAGGCCGACGTGGAAGTGCAGGATTGCTACCACGAGAAGTACGCCCGCGTCTTCAAGCCCACCGAGATCAAGATGATGCTCACCGCCTTCTCCAACATGGAGACGGTGCACATCGCCGCCTATTCGCACTTGCTCGACACCATTGGCATGCCCGAAAGCGAATATGGCGCCTTCCTCGAATATGCCGAGTTGAAGGACAAGCACGACTACCTGCAGAAGTTCGGCGTCGACAATGACGAGGACATTGCCCGCACCCTGGCCATGTTCGGCGGCTTCACCGAAGGCGTCCAGCTGTTCGCCAGCTTCGCGATGCTGATGAACTTCCCGCGCTTCAACAAGATGAAGGGCATGGGCCAGATCGTCTCGTGGTCGGTCCGCGACGAATCGCTGCACTGCGAAGGCATCATCAAGCTGTTCCACACGTTCGTGCAGGAACGCGGCTGCCTGACCAAGGCGGTGAAGGACGACATTGCCGACCAGTGCCAGACCACGATCCGCCTGGAAGACAACTTCATCGATCTGGCCTTCGAACTCGGCCCGGTTCCGGGCATGACGCCGAAGGACATCAAGAAGTACATTCGCTACATCGCCGACTGGCGTCTGGGCCAGCTGGGCCTGAAGCCGATCTACCTGATCGACGAACACCCGCTGCCCTGGCTGCAGCCGCTGCTGAACGGTGTGGAGCACGCGAACTTCTTCGAGACGCGCGCCACCGAGTATTCGAAGGGCGCCACCCGCGGTGACTGGAACACCGTGTGGACGAACTTCGATTCGCGCCGGAAGGCCAAGGCCAACGATTCGGAGCCGCTGGTGGACCTGTCGGAGCCCGACATGTTCGGCAGCACGCAGGCCGCCGAATAAGCGCCTGCGATCCGCGCCTTATACGGCAAAGCGAAAACCCCGCATGTTCTGAGACATGCGGGGTTTTTCGTCTTTCAGCACCAGTTGCGGCGAAAGCCCTGCCAGCGTTCGGCCAGACCTTCGGCCACCAGCACTTCGCCCAGGCTCTGCCCGCCGCGCGTGATCACGCGCAGTTCGCGGCCATAACGATCGGTATCCCGCCCGTCGGTCCAGGGCTTCAGCGAGAATGGGCCATCGTTCAACAATTCGGTCATCCGCGCCGTGGCGCGATGGCCCAGTTTGGCTTCCGCCGGGCATTCGGGCTCGCTGGTTTCGGGCGTGTTGATGTCTGCGATGCGGATCTTCTTGCCTTCGTACCAGATGGTGTCGCCATCGACGACGCAGGTGCGGCGGGTGCGGCCGCTACAATGCGCGAAGTGCCCGGCCTCATGGTCGTCTGCCGAAGCGGTCAGTCTGGCGGAGGGTTGGGGCTGGGGGGCGGTCGCGGGCCAGAAGTACACCGCTGCGAAGGTTGCCAGCGGGGCGATTACCCAGATCGGCCAGAGACGGGAAGAGCGGCGCTTGGGGCGGGGGCGCGCAAAGCCGCGCTGCGCATCGCGCGCGCCGGCAATCGGAATGACATTCGATCGGCGAGAGAAAAGCATGGAACTCTGGGGATTTGGAAGGCCGGATCAGGTTCCGTATTCGCGCAGTTCCGGCTCGTCAAATTCACCGCGGCAGGTGCGCACAAGCAAATCCAGCTCGGCGCGGTGCAGCGCGCGGACCAGTTTCATGCCCAGCGTGCCGCCGCCCGTCCACCGCACCCGTGCCTCGATCGGCACGGCACCGTCCACCTTGATGGTCACCAGATCGTCGATGGCAAGGGCGGGGACATTGTTCTGCCCGGCGTCGGACAGGCAGCCGATCCGGCAACCTTCCTGAGACAGTTCGACCAGCAGGCCGCTGCCGATGCGGCGGCCTTCGCAATGGATACTGGCTTTTCTGCTTACGGCATAGCGCTGGTGGGCGCTGTATCTCAGTATCCTCACAGACGGCGCCCCCCGGTCGTTCCGTTCCTGATAGTCACGCCTTTCCGGCCTCTTTCGATATCGGCCAGCGTTTCGATCAGGAGCGAGCGTGCTCTCTCATGATTACCAATTGGTTATCTTATAGGCGATTGTACGCCAACTAGGTTTAAAAACGGTCAGCCCAGGATTTCGTAGATTCGCCCTATCCAGCTGAGCAGATAGGCAAGGAATGCCAAGGGCAGCACGATGTGGAAACGGCGGTTCGCGGTCCACGCGGCAATGGCGAACAGCGCGCCGCAGACGATCAGCCGGATCGGATATTCTGGCCCCAGCGCCTTCAGGTAAGCGGGCCCCTTGATCCAGGTGTCCACCCAGTCCGCCGCGCAGATGGCGACCAGCAGGCCGAAGAACCACGCGCGGCGGGAAAGGAAGTAATCCTCGTACCCCGCATAGTCGTCCATCCACTCAGGGAACAGCAGGCTTGCCAGCAGATAGTGCAGGAAGGCGTAGCCCAGCACGAAGGCGAACAGTTCGAATCGCCAACTGGTGATGTGCGCCAGCCCGAATTCCCACCACCAGAAATGGATGGTCATCACCAGCACCACCGCCACCCACGCCAGATGCGCGGGATAGAGCCGCCGCCGCCGTGGATGCTGGACGATGCCGGATATGCCCGAAAGCAGGCGGGTAAGTGCAAGGCCGAGGACAAGCCCGACCAGCACGCGAACGTGCAGGAAAACCTCACCCGTCGGCGCTACCTGGCCCATGCTCACCCTCCTTGCGAAGGTCGCGGAATCGGTTGGAGGGTCAGATCGTCCAGCTGGCCGGGTTGGGCATGGGCTGGTGCTTCTGCGCATTGAGCAGGCTCATCACGCAGCGCACGATCACCAGCACGCCCACCGCCGCCAGCACCAGCAGGCCGATCACCACGATCAGCAGCAGGCCGCCGATGATCGATCCGATCAGGCCGATCCAGAAGGTGTTGATCAGGTACTGGTAGTGGGAGGCTTCCCAATCCGCCTTCGCTTCGCCGCGCCAGACATAGGCAAGTACGATGCCGACGATGGCCGTGACCCCCGTCACGCACGAGGCGAGATAGAGCAGGCAGATGATCGTCGGGTGATTGAATTCGAAACTGGAACCGGTGCTGCTGCGATCGAGGTCGTCCATGGGGTCCTCCCTGATGGCCGGGCCCATGATGCTGCCTTCATTGGCGGCTGCGTGCAAGTATTGTTTCAAAAAGGGAAAAACGGTCATTCCACGAATACTTCCGGGTCACGAAAACACCACGGCGGCGAATTATATGATTTGCCCTCTGGTCTTGTCGCTTGCGGCGGTTACCACTGCCGTCGCGGGCCTTTAGTCATGGTGCGGGCCGCAGGGGGAGTGACGCCGTGACCGAGATCGTGATCGAAACGCGCAGTGGCACGCTGGCCGGCATCGGCGAGGCGGGGCTGACGCGCTTTCTGGGCATACCTTACGCAAGGGCCGGCCGGTTCGAGGCGCCGGAGCCCGCCGCGCCGTGGCAGGGCACGCGGGCGGCAGACCGTTTCGGCCGCCAGTGCCCGCAGCAGTTCGGCGGCAAGGTGCGCCGCGACGTGCTGGAGAGCGAGACGTACGGCGAAGATTGCCTCTACCTCAATGTGTACCGTCCCGAAGGCGGATCGATCGGGCCGAAACCGGTCATGGTCTGGATCCACGGCGGAGCCTTCCTGGCCGGCGGCGCCAATTCGTACGACGCATCGCGGCTGGCGCGGGAGGGTGACATCATCGTCGTCACCATCAATTACCGCATCGGCGTGCTAGGCTTCGTCAATTTCGCCGATGCGCTGGGCATTCCGGCGATCCCGTCCAACATCGGCCTGCGCGACCAGATCGCCGCGCTGGAATGGGTGCGGGATAACATTGCGGATTATGGCGGCGATCCGGGCAAAGTGACGATCTGCGGCCAGTCGGCCGGATCGATGTCGGTCTCGCTGCTGATGCTCTCTCCGCTGGCGCGCGGGCTGTTCCATGGCGCGGTGATGCAGTCGGGCGCGGTGAGCCTGATCCATGACCGTGAACGCTCGATCCGCGACGGCCGCCGTTATGCGGAAGCGCTGAAGCTGGACCAGTCGAGCCTGCAGCGGTTGAAGTCCATGGACATCGCCGAACTGATCGGTGCGCAGGCGACCGTGGGCAAACAGTTGAAGAACGCGATTCCCGCCGCGCCGTGGTACGATGGGGACGTGCTGCCTGCCTCCTTCGACGAGGCGGTGGCGACGCAGACGGTGCCGGTGCCGCTGCTGGCCGGTGCCACGCGCGATGAGGTGCGGCTGTTCGACCTGATGCCCGGCGATATCCTGCCGACCAAGTGGGACGATTTGCAGGGCCTGCTGCGCGACCAGTTCGGGCCCGAGCAGACCGCGCGAATCCTGGCGACTTATCCGCGCAACCGGAAGGGGCGCACGGCGCTGGGGTCCGACCTTACCTTCGTGATGCCCACGCGCCACTTTGCGGAGCGCCACGCGCGCACGAATCCAACGTGGTTCTACCGCTTCGATTATGAGCACCTGCTTGTCGGGGCCGCGCATGGCCTGGACCTGACGGTGTTCTGGCCGTTCTCCGGCCTGAAAATGGCGCTGGTGCGCGGCGGGCCGGACAAGGGGCGGCGCGCGGAACTGGGGCAGCGGATGCGCTCTCACGTCGCGCATTTCGTGCGGCATGGCGATCCGGGCGATATCTGGCCGCGCTATGAGGAGACCACGCGCAAGGTGCGCATCTACGATCTGGCCGATAGCTTCGCGGCGAATCCGGAGGCGGAGCGCTACGCGGCGTGGGCCGGCCGCGATGTGGAGCCGGGGCGGGGGAAGTAGGGGGGCGGCTTGAGCGGCGCTGGATACGGCCGCTCAATCCCACCTCGTCATCCCCGCGAAGGCGGGGATCCCGCTTTTCTTGCGGTACACGGTACGTCGCAGAAAGGAAGCGGGGCCCCCGCCTTCGCGGGGGCGACGAGACCTTTAAGCAGGGGGCGTGGGGCCCGGTTAGCCCCTCAGTTCAGCCCCAGAAACAGCCCAGCGAGCGCTGCACTCATCAGGTTGGACAGGCTGCCCGCGCAAAGCGCGCGAAGGCCGAGACGGGCGATGATCGGGCGCTGGTTGGGGGCAAGGCTTCCGGTGACCGCCATCTGGATGGCGATCGATGAGAAGTTGGCGAAGCCGCACAATGCAAACGTCACCACCGCCACGGTGCGCGCCGAAAGCTCCTTCATGTTGCCAAGGTCGATGAAGGCGACGAATTCGTTCAGCACGATCTTGCTGCCGAACAGGCTGCCGGCCTGCATCGCCTCATGCCAGTCGGGCGTGGCGAGCAGATAGAACACCGGCGCGAAGACATAGCCAAGCAGGCCCTGGAAGGTGACGCCGGCAAAGCCGAACAGGCTGGCGATCCAGCCGACCAGTCCGTTGGCCAGCGCAATCAGCGCCACGAAGGCCAGCACCATCGCGCCGACCGCCACCGCCAGCTTCACGCCGGTCTGCGCGCCTTGCGATGCGGCCATGATGATGTTGGCGGGCTTTTCCTCGTCATGCTCGACTGCCTCGGGCTCGTCGATATGCACGCCGGGAAGGTGCGTCACGTCCGCGCGGTTGAGCGCGGCGGCAGCGGCACCGGCGGGGGGCAGCGTGCTTTCGTGCACATCCGCCTCTTCGACCACCGGGCGCGGATCGGGCATGATCATCTTCGCCATGAAGATGCCGCCCGGGGCCGACATGAAGGCGGCGGCGACCAGGTAATCGATGCGGATGCCCATGGAGGCATAGGCGGCCAGAATCGTGCCGGCCACGCCCGCAAGGCCCACGCTCATCACGCAGAACAGCTGCGAGGGATTGAGGGCCGCCAGATAGGGGCGGATCACCAAGGGCGCCTCGCTCTGGCCCACGAAGATGTTGGACGCGGCGCAAAGGCTTTCCACTTTGCTGATCCCGGTCACCTTCTCCAGCGCGCCGCCGATCCAGCGCACCACCAGCGGCATGATCTTCAGGTAGTAGAGGATCGAGATCAGCGAGGCGAAGAAGATGATCACCGGCAGGGCCGAGATCGCGAACGAGTGTCCGCCGATTTCCGGGCTGGCCAGCGGGCCGAACAGGAAGTCCACCCCGGCATGGGCATAGCCCAGCAGGCTTTCCACGCCCGCCGCGGCGCCGCCCAGCAGGTCCTTGCCGAACGGAACATAGAGTACCAGCGCGGCCAGACCGGCTTGCAGCGCGAAGGCCGCCCCCACCACGCGCAGGCGGATCGCCCGGCGATTGGTGGAAAGAAGAAAGGCGGCGGCCATGATGAGAACGATGCCAAACAGGCTGTAGGCGACGTGCATCGTCCCCGGGTCTCCAAAAAACATGCTGAATCTGTGCGCAAACCTAGAGGCGCGCATTCGTGGCGGCTAGTGCAATTGTGCCAAGCCCGTTAGAGCATCGTCATGGAACCGCAAGCCCCGGCAAGCGCGCAGTCGCGCGCGATTCTCATGCCCCGTTCGATGTTCGTCTTCGCCACCCTCTATGGCGGGCTGGTGGTGCTGGCCGGTGTGCTGGGCATCAAGATCGCATCGCTGGGCCATTGGCCGGTGGTGGGCGACCTGGCGGTGGAATCGGGAATCTTTGCATTCCTGCTGCTGGTGGTGCTCTCCAGCGCGGTGGCCGAACTGCACGGCACCGTCGTCGCCAACCGTCTGGTGCGTTTCGGATTCATCCCGCTGATCGTATCGATGAGCCTGCTGACGCTGGTGATCCACGTGGTTCCGCCGGCGCCGTTCTGGCAGGATCAGGAGGCTTATGCCCGCCTGCTGGGGCAGGGCGCGCGGATGCAGTTCGCGGGGCTGGTTTCCTATGGCGTGTCGCAGACGCTGAACGTCATGGTGTTCTCGCGCCTGTCGGCCGGCCGCGAAGGCACCATGCTGATGGTCCGCGCCTGGATTGCCAGCCTGCTGTCGCAAGTGGTCGATACCCTGATCTTCATCACGATCTCGTTCGCGGGCGTGCTGCCGCTGTGGTCGATCATGGAAGGGCAGATCATCTCGAAGGTGCTGCTCTCCACGATCATGGTGCCGCCGTTCATCTGGCTGTTCGTGAAGCTGGGCCGCGCGCTGGATGGCGTTTGACTGAAAATCCGCGACACGCGGATTTTGCGGCACCAGCCCGCTCCCCCACCCGACCGCCCACGAGCGTACCCTGATGGGCGGTCGGGTGGGGGAGCGGGCTGGTGCCGCCAGCCTTCGACGGATGTCGAAGGCGCACCGCAAAAAAGCGGTTTAAAAACTGACGCAGGGGTCTAAAGCGCCACCCATGCCGAATCCGCACGATCCCGCCATGCTCTCGAAGGCCGAGACGCTCGTTGATGCGCTGCCCTACATGCAGCGTTATGCAGGTCGCACGTTCGTCGTGAAATACGGCGGCCATGCCATGGGCGATCCCGAACTGGCGCGAGACTTCGCGGAAGACGTGGTGCTGCTGAAGGCCGTGGGCATCAACCCCGTGGTCGTCCACGGCGGCGGCCCGCAGATCGGCGCCATGCTGAAGACAATGGGCGTCGAATCGCGCTTCGTGGACGGTCTGCGCGTTACTGACAAGGAAACCGCCAAAGTCGCCGAAATGGTGCTCTCGGGCGTGATCAACAAGGAAATCGTCGGCTGGATCGCCGGTGCCGGTGGCAAGGCCATGGGTATTTCCGGCAAGGACGGCGGCCTCGTTACCGCATCCAAGGTGCAGCGCACCGCCAAAGATCCGGACAGCAATATCGAGCGCGTGGTCGATCTCGGCTTCGTGGGCGAACCGGCGCGGATCGACACCAGCGTGATCGAGACGATCTCCGCCGCGGGCATGATCCCGGTGATCGCCCCGATCGCCCCCGGTGAAGACGGCCAGACCTACAATATCAATGCGGATACGATGGCCGGCGCCATCGCTGCGGCCCTCGGCGCCGCGCGCCTGTTTCTGCTGACGGACGTGCACGGCGTGCTGGACAAGCAGGGCGAACTGCTGACCGACCTGAAGCCGTCGGACATCAAGGTGCTGCAGGAAGACGGCACGATTTCGGGCGGCATGATCCCCAAGCTGGAAACCTGCGTCCACGCGGTGGAGGCGGGCTGCGAGGCGGCGGTCGTGCTTGACGGGCGTGTTTCGCATGCCATGTTGCTGGAAATATTCACGCAGGAAGGCGCCGGTACGCTAATCCGGGCCGGCTAAAATACCTGCAGCGGGGGGAAATTCCGGCAGAAAGGCCCTTTCGATCACAATGCGTACCAGTTTCCTTCTCGCCCCGGTTCTCTCTGTTTCGGCCCTCGCGCTTGTGCTGGCGGGCTGCACCAAGGAGCCGAGTGCCGAGCCTAGCGGCGCGGCGAGCATGGAAGCGAGCGAGGCGGCGGTTACCGACGATACGCCCAGTGACGATGCTACGGGCGCTGCTGCTGCCGGCGTCGCGGCCAAGCTGGACCTCGATGCGCTGAACGAACGCCGCGATCCGGAACGCCTGCTGCGCTTCTACACCAATGCCCTGCGCGTGGGTGACTGGGCGGATGCCGCCCGCGCCTGGACCCTGGATGCGCAGATGACGCCCGAAACGCTGGCCAAGGAATTCGGCGGCGATGCCGGCCCGAAGATCGCGGTGGGCAAGGGCGATGTCGAAGGCGCCGCCGGTTCGCTCTATTACGAAGCGCCGCTGGTGATCGATTTCGCCGATGGCCGCCCCTCGCGCCGGGGCACCATCGTCCTGCGCCGCGTCAACGACGTGCCGGGGGCCAGCGAAGAACAGCTGAACTGGCGCATCGAGCGCACGTCGACGCTCACGCAATAAGGTCGGTCCAGTAAGCGGCGACGGTCTGCGGGTTTCCGGGCCGTTTTGGCGCTCATCGATCTCTGTTGCACTGCGATGGACGCGCCCTTGCCCCGGCGCCGTCCATTCGGCTATCAGCACTTCAGAAATTTGCTGGAAAGTCCGCAGCTCGCGGGCATCTTCGCATTCCCACGTATCCAAGGAGCCGGCGTTGCTGTTCCTCACCCTCTACCAGATCATTTCCTACCTGATCAGCATCATCGTCTTCGTGGTGATCGTGCAGTTCGTGCTGGGCCTGCTGATCGCGTTCAACGTGGTCAACACCCACAACCAGTTCGTCTCCGCCGTATGGACCGCGCTCAACGCGATTCTGGAGCCGATGCTGCGGCCGATCCGCCGCATCATGCCGAACACCGGCGCGATCGATTTCTCGCCGATGGTGCTGATCATCGGCCTGAAGATCCTGCAGATCATTCTCGGCAACGTCGCACAGGCCTATTACTGATGGCGCAGGCAGATATCATCGACGGAAAGGCCTTCGCCGAAGGCCTGCGCGCCCGCGTCGGCACCGCTGCCGTCGGGTTCGAGGCGCGCACCGGCCGCAAGCCGGGCCTTGCCGTGGTTCTGGTGGGCGAAGACCCGGCCAGCCAGGTCTACGTGCGTAACAAGGGCAAGCAGACGCTGGCCGCCGGCATGAACAGCTTCGAACACAAGCTGCCCGCCGACACCAGCGAGGACGATCTGCTGGCGGTAGTGCGCCAGCTGAACGAAGACCCGAACGTCGACGGCATTCTCGTCCAGCTGCCGCTGCCTTCGCACATGAACGAGCAGAAGGTGATCGCCACGATCAACCCTGACAAAGACGTGGACGGTTTCCATGTCGTCAATGTCGGGCGTCTCGCCACCGGCCTGCCGGGCTTCGTGCCCTGCACGCCGCTGGGCTGCGTGATGCTGCTGAAGGACCGGCTGGGCTCGCTTTCCGGCCTCGACGCCGTGGTGATCGGCCGTTCGAACATCGTCGGCAAGCCGATGGCGCAGCTGCTGATCGCCGAAAGCTGCACCGTCACCGTCGCGCACAGCCGCACCAAGGATCTGCCCGAAGTCGTCCGCCGTGCCGATATCGTGGTGGCCGCCGTCGGCCGTCCGGAAATGGTCAAGGGTGACTGGCTGAAGCCCGGCGCCACCGTGATCGACGTGGGCATCAACCGCGTTCCGGGTGCCGAGGAAGGCAAGACCAAACTGGTCGGCGACGTCGATTTCGCCTCGGCTTCGCAAGTTGCCGGTGCCATCACCCCGGTTCCCGGCGGCGTCGGCCCGATGACGATTGCCGTCCTGCTGCGCAACACCATCGTCGCCGCCTACCGCAGTGCCGGTCTGGACTTCGACGAGAGCGCCCTTTGAGCCTCGGCCGGGCTCTCGCCGGAGCGGCGGCGCTGGCACTGGTGGCAACACCGGCGCTGGCACGCCGTCCTGATCGGGCGCCCGGCGTCGGCACCGCCAACCCCAGCGCGCTGATCGCGGCGGAGATCGCCTTCGCCCGCATGGCGCGGGAGAAGGGGCAATGGACCGCCTTCCGCGAAACCGCCGCCGAAGACGCGGTGATGTTCGTGCCGGAACCGGTCCGCGCGCAGACATGGCTCAGCGGCCGCAAGGATCCACCCGCCGCCGTGCAGTGGCAACCCGCGCAAGTGTGGATGAGCTGCGACGGCACCCTGGGCGTCACCAAGGGCGCATGGCAGCGGCCTGACGGTTCGGTCGGTTATTTCACGACGATCTGGCAGAAGCGCTGGAAGAAGACCGATTACCGCTGGGTGCTCGATCAGGGCGATACGCTGGCGCAGCCCTTGCCGAACAGCGACATGCTTTCGGCTTCCGTGGCGGACTGTGCGGGCGGAGGCGGCCCGCGCCCCGATACGCAGCGCCCCGAACCTGCCAAGGGCCCGCCCGGCATGACCGGCGAAGGCCGTTCGGACGACGGCACACTGACGTGGTCCTACCGTGTCGCCGCTGACCAGTCCCGCTCGCTCGTCGTCTCGCTGATGAAGAACGGCACCATGACCGAAGTGATGCGCAGCGATGTCGCCGCGCCGAAGGCCCCGTAACCCGCATGTACGAACTCTTTCTCAGCGCCTTCGTCACGCTCTTCGTCGTGATCGACCCGCCCGGCTGCGCGCCGATCTATGCCGGTCTTTCGGCCGAGGCGAACCGATCGCAGGCGATCTCCATGGCCGGCCGCGCCTGCCTGATCGCCACCGCCATCCTCGTCGTCTTCGCGCTGTTCGGCGAGCGACTGCTGCATTCGCTGCACATCGAACTCAACGCCTTCCGCATCGCCGGCGGCATCATGTTGTTCATGATCGCCATCGACATGGTCTTCGAAAAGCGCACCCAGCGCCGCGAGGAACGGGCAGAGAAGATCATCGCCCACAACATGGAAACGCCCGAGGTGGACGACGTTTCGGTGTTCCCGATGGCGATGCCGATGCTGGCGGGACCGGGATCGATCGCCACGATCATGCTGCTGACCTCACGCGCGCATGGTATGGAAGAGACGCTGGCGGTGCTTGCCGCGATGATCGCGGTGATGGTGCTCAGCTTCGCCGCACTGGCCGCCGCAGGCCCGCTGATGCGGGTGCTGGGTGACAAGGTTGAGGCGGTGATTACCCGTCTGCTGGGCGTGCTGCTGGCCGCTCTGGCCGCGCAGTACGTGATCGACGGTGTGAAGGCGCTTTTGCTTTGATCGCGGGGCGGGCGTGATGCCCACCGTCTGACACCGAGTTCGCCAACCACAACCCGTCATCCCCGCGAAGGCGGGGATCCCGCTTGTTCTTTTAAAGCACGCAGAGATGCGGAGACGCCGAGGGTGCGGAACCGCACGGCGTCTCCGCATCTCTGCGTGAACTCACAAAAGCGGGGCCCCCGCCTTCGCGGGGGCGACGGGTATGGACGAGGTAGGTGGACCGAAGGAAGCCGCCGGCTGGGCCTTACCCGGCCAAAGCCAGCTTCGCCGCTTCTTCCCGCACCACACGCGGCTGATCCGGCCAAATTCCGCGCGTGTCGTAGACCAGCTTGTCCGCACGCTCGGCCAGCGGGACCACGCGGAACACGTCGTGGTCGACCAGAACGATCAGGATCTGGCACGTCTCCAGCGCATCGTCGATGTCGATCTGTACCGCGCCGGTATCGGTGAATTCGATGGGAAGCTGCGCCGCGTAGGGCTCCACCACATGGATGCGGTTGCCGAACTTGCGGGCAAGGCGGCTGGTGACGAAGCGGGCCGGGCTCTCACGGAAATCGTCGATGTTGGCCTTGAAGGCGAGGCCGAGGCAGGCGACTTTCGCCTCCGGATTGGCCTCCAGCAGCGCTTCGGCCTTGGCGATCACGTGGTGCATCTTGTGATCGTTGACGCCGCGCGCGGTGCGGATCAGCGGGGTCTCCTCCGGCGCGCCGTGGACGATGAACCAGGGATCGACGGCGATGCAGTGGCCGCCGACGCCGGGGCCGGGGGTCAGGATGTTCACGCGCGGATGGCGGTTGGCGAGGCGGATCACCTCCCACACGTCCAGCCCCATGCGGTCTGCCACCATCGACAGTTCGTTGGCGAAGGCGATGTTGACGTCGCGGTAGGCGTTTTCGACCAGCTTGGTCATCTCTGCCGAGCGGGCATCGGTGGTCACGCATTCGCCGCGCACGAAGCGCTTGTAGAAGGCCAGCGCCTTGCGCGCGCAGCGCGGGGTGATGCCGCCGATCGAGCGATCGTTGTTGGTCAGTTCCTCAAGGATGCGGCCGGGCAGCACGCGCTCCGGGCAATAGGCGATCGAGATGTCGGGCGTATCGCGGGTGAGGCCTCCCTTATCACTATAGGGAATTTTCAGGTCCGGGCGCAGCTGCGCGATCAGGTCGCGCAATTGCTCGGTGGTGCCGACCGGAGATGTCGATTCCAGAATCACCACATCGCCCGCCTTCAGCACCGGCGCGACCGAACGGCCAGCGGCCAGGACATAGGAAATGTCGGGCGCGTGGTTCTTGTCGAACGGCGTCGGCACCGCGATAACGAACACGTCTGCAGGGGCGATCTCGGTCGAGGCCGAGAGCAGCCCGCGTGAAACAACGCCTTGCACAAGGCCGTCGAGATCGACTTCCTCGATATGGATTTCGCCGCGGTTGATGGTGTCGACCACCGCCTGCGAGACGTCGAGGCCCAGCACCTTGCACCCGGCGCGGGCAATCACTGCGGCGGTAGGGAGACCGATATAGCCCAATCCTACGACGCAGACGTCAGGCGGCGAACCTGTCCGGCTCATTGGGATACTCCGTGATTGGCATTGGAAGTTCGCTGGGTAGGAGCGGCGCGCCGGGCGGGCTGGTTGTCCCGGACAAGCGTCGTGACGCCCCCAGCGAACTTCCAATGCCAACCCCGAAGGGGCGGGCCAATTTTGGCCCATTGCTGCGTTACTCGTCGGTCACAATGGGCAGGCATTGCTCCCTCCTCGTGCCTTGCACTGGGCCAAAATTGGCTCCGTCCCGGAGCATCCCAATGAGCCGGACAGGTTCGTTTATCCGATTTCACTGGCAAGCAACTCCACGATTCGGCGCGAGGAATGCCCGTCCCCGAAGGGGTTGTGGGCGCGCGCCATGGACTCGTATGCCACTCTATCGTCCAGCAGGGTTGATAATTCGGTAACGATCGTATCGGCCGAAGTTCCAACCAGTTTCGCGGTTCCGGCGACGACGCCCTCGGGCCGTTCGGTCGTTTCGCGCATCACCAGCACCGGCTTGCCCAACGCCGGGGCTTCTTCCTGCACGCCGCCCGAATCGGTCAGCATGATCTCCGCAATGGAGATCAGGCGGGCGAAGTGCGGATAGTCGAGCGGTTCGATCAGCGCCACGTTGTCGAGGCCCGACAGGCGCTCGTTCATTACCTTGCGCACATTGGGGTTGAGGTGGACGGGGAAGATCACCGCCACATCGGGCCGCGCGGCGATCTGCCGGATGGCGCTGGCGATCTGCTCCATGCCTTCGCCGAAGTTCTCGCGCCGGTGGCTGGTGACGCCGATGATCCGCTTGCCGGCAAAGCGCGCTTCCAGATCGGCAAGGCCGGCGGCCAGCGCGGGCTGGCGTTCGATTTCGCCGACCACCCAGTGCAGCGCGTCGATCACCGTATTGCCGGTGACATGGACGCGCGCGGGGTCGACATTCTCACGCAGCAGCGCGGCCTCAGAGGTTTCGGTCGGCGCGAAGTGCAGGCTGGCCATGGCGCCGATGATCTTGCGGTTCACTTCCTCGGGCCAGGGGTGGTGGATATTGCCCGATCGCAGTCCCGCCTCGACATGATCGACCGGCAGCTTGCGGTAATAGCCGGCCAGCGCGCCGGCCATGGCGGTGGCGGTATCGCCTTGCACGATCACACGGTCGGGCTTCACGGCGTCCATCACCTTGCCGAGTCCGGTGAGCAGATTGGCGGTCAGCGCATCCAGCGTCTGGTCGGGCTGCATCACGTCCAGATCGTGATCGGGCACGATCCCGGCGATTTCCAGCACCTGATCGAGCATCTGGCGATGCTGCGCGGAGACGCAGACCACGCATTCGAAGCGCGGATCGGCCTTCAGCGCATGGACCAACGGGAAAAGCTTGATCGCCTCGGGCCGGGTGCCGAAGACGAGGAGGATGCGGGCAGGGCGAGTCATGGCGGGGTGGCTATCAGCCTAATGTTAAGCTTGGGATAAAGGGCTTATGCGGCGAGCAGAATCCCATGCGGGTCATCGTCGTTGGCGGAGGTCGGCCGAATGCGCGGACGCCGGCGCGTTCTGGCATTTCGCAGGCGGGAACGGCGGAAAGGCGCGCGCAGCAGGCTGGACACGAACGTGCCCATCGTCCGGATTCGCACTGTGGCCGCCATGATCGCCACGGCCGCCATGGCATCGAGTAGCGTCGAAATCTCGAACGTCATGGCCCAGGTGGTTACTTCCGGCAGCGCCATCGACGAGACACGCAGACCGTCTCCGCCCAAGAGCCAGACCAGCAGGCTGAAGAACGCGGCAAGGCCCACCGTCAGCAGCACATGCCCGCGCGTAATCCGCGAAAGCCGCCGGGCTAGAGGGATCACCAGCCCGTCATGCCAGATCCGCCCGCGCAGGCTACCTCGCGGTGCGGTGGCCAGTGTGAGTGCGGCGAAAAGGACCAGCATTTTCAAGGCAATCAGAATCACGGGCGAACTCGCAGACGGCAATGTCGATTGCAGCGTGCCCCAATGCACGAGGGCATTGGAAGTTAAATCGGCTCAAGCCTAAATGCCTTGCCCCGTGGACAAATAGAGAGCTGCCCCTTGCCCCGCCCCGTACCATCGGGAATGACGGAGGCATGTCTATCCTGAGCGACAAGTGGATCCGCGAGCAGGCGCTCGAACACGGAATGATCGAGCCCTTCGTCGAGGCCCAGCGCCGCGACGGATGCATATCCTACGGCCTTTCGTCCTACGGCTACGACGCGCGTGTGGCGCCCGAGTTCAAGATCTTCACCAATGTCGATTCGGCAGTGGTCGATCCGAAGGACTTCGCCGCCAATTCCTTCGTCGATCGCACGACCGACGTCTGCGTGATCCCGCCCAACTCCTTCGCGCTGGCCCGCACCGTGGAATACTTCCGCGTGCCGCGCGATGTGCTGGTGATCTGCCTTGGGAAGAGCACGTATGCGCGCTGCGGTATCATCGTGAACGTCACCCCGCTCGAACCGGGCTGGGAAGGGCATGTGACGCTGGAATTCTCCAACACCACGCCGCTGCCGGCCAAAATCTACGCCAACGAAGGCGCGTGTCAGTTCCTGTTCCTGAAGGGCAATGAGCCCTGCGAGACCAGCTATGCCGACCGTGCGGGCAAGTACATGGGCCAGCTTGGGGTGACTTTGCCGAAGCTTTGAGCCTCTGGGGCCTCACGCAGAGTTCTCGCCTCAGAGCCTCCAACACGCACAACCAACCTCGTCATCCCCGCGAAGGCGGGGATCCCGCTTGTTCCTTTCGGGCGTGGCGAGAAGGTAAGCGGGGCCCCCGCGTTCGCGGGGGCGACCGAGTGAGTTTGGGCGGGCCGGAGGTGGCCGCTTCGCTGGCCGCTTATTTACCCGACCACACCGCCTTGCGCTTTTCCGCGAATGCACGCGGGCCTTCCTGCGCATCGGCACTGTTGTAGGTGTGCTCATGCGCCGCACGCGCGGCTTGCAGCGCGGCGGAGCGGCCCATTTCGGTCGACAGCATCACCGTCTCGCGCGCGGCCTTTACCGAGAGCGGCGCGCCTTCCAGCACTTCCAGTGCCAGTTCGATGGCCGCGTCCAGCACCGCGCCGGGCTCGGCAAGGCGGTTGACGAGGCCGATCTCGTAAGCGCGGCTCGCGGTGATCGGCTTTCCGGTCAACATGATCTCCATCATGATCCGCTGCGGGATCATGTGGATCAGCGGCGAGGCCCAGGGGCTGCCGCGCCCGACTTTCACTTCGGTAATCGCGAATTTCGCATTGGTGCTGGCGACGCAGAGGTCGCAGGCCTGCGCGATCATCCAGCCGCCGGCGAAGGCATGGCCATTGACCGCGGCGATGGTCGGCTTGGTCAGTTCGATGGTGTCGTAGGGCAGCGCGTAGAGATCGCGCGGCGGCACCGCCATGCCGGTTTCGACCATCTCCTTCAGATCGCCGCCCGCGCAGAAGGCCTTGTCGCCGCTGCCGGTGAGGATGGCGATGCGGGCTGAGGCATCGGCCTCGAACGTCGCCCAGGCCTCGCGCAGCCCTTCGCGCACTTCGCGGCTGAGGCAATTGCGCTGTTCGGGGCGGTTGATGGTGATGACCGCGATGCCGTCGTCATGGGCATCGTAGATGACGGCCCGGCTTTCTTGCGAACTCGACACTTCAGAAGCCCCTTTTCTCGATCTCATGGGCGGTGCGCGACAGGTCTTCGCGGAAGTCGGGATGGGCGATAGCGACCAGTCGCTTCGCGCGTTCGGCCAAGGTCTGGCCCTTGAGCTGTGCCGCGCCGTATTCGGTGACGATCACGTCCACTTCGGTCCGCGCGGTGGTGACGGGGCCGGAAAGGGCGGGAACGATCTTGCTCAGCGTACCGCCCTTGGCGGTGGAGGCCAGCACGATCAGCGAGGCGCCGCCCGGCACGCGCGATCCGGCGCGGACGAAATCGACCTGCCCGCCGGTGCCGCCGAGATAGTTCGCGCCCGATTGCTCGGCATTGACCTGCCCGGTGAGGTCCACTTCCAGCGCGGAGTTGATCGTCACCAGCCGGGTCAGCTGGATGATCGGCTTCACGCCGTGGGTATAGCTGCTGGGCGCCATGCGGATCGCCGGATTGTGCGCGGCCCAGTCATAGAGCCGCCGCGTGCCGATCAGTGCGCCGTTGATCGAGATGCCCCGGTCGATCTCCTTGCGAGCATTAGTCAGCACGCCGGCTTCGGCAAGGTCGACAAGGCCGTCGCCCAGCATGCCCGAATGGACGCCTAGGTCGCGGCGGTCGTGCAGCAGGCGCAGGATCGCGTCCGGCACCGCGCCCACGCCGGTCTGCAGCACCGCGCCGTCCCCGATGAATTCGGCGCAGTGGCGGGCAATGGCTTCGTCAGTGGGGCCGATCTTGGCGGGGGCCACTTCCACGGGCGCACGGCTGACGTGGACGGCCACGTCGATCAACGCGCCGGGGATCGTCTCGCCCGGAACGTAAGGCACTTGCTCGTTGACTTCGGCGATGACGAGGCGCGCCTTGTCCACCGCCGCGCGCACGTAGTCGGAGATCAGGCCGCAGCTGTGGTTGCCCTGCGCATCCGCCGGGCTGACCTGAATCATCGCCACGTCGCAGGGCATGATCCCGGCCTCGATCAGGCAGGCGATCTGGCTGACGTGGACGGGGATCACGTCGAGAGCATTCGCCTTGGTCATGCTCCGCAGCGCGCCGATCGCGCCCATGCTGGAGAGGCGGAAGGCGCGCGCGCTTTCGGGCGTGAACAGGCCGGAAAAGCTGGTGGCGATGAAGGCGTGGAGGCCGCCGATGGCCTCCCCCTGTTCGATCAGCGCTTCCACCAGCGTGGTCGGCTCGCCGCAGGCCTGGCCGAACACGATGCGGTCGCCCGGTTTCAGGAACCGCGAAAGGTCGAGTTCGGATGCGGCAAGCCGAAGCGTCATCTTACAGCTTCCCTGCCTGCCGCAGCAGCCGTTCGGCACGGGCGAGGTAGGGACGATCGAGCATGCCGCCCTTCCAGCCGATGGCGCCCACGCCGGGATTGGCGGCGAATATATCGACGATTTCCTGCGCTTCGGCGATCTCCGCCTCGGTCGGCGTGAACGCCTCGTTGATCACCGGGACTTGCGCCGGGTGGATCGCCATCATCCCGCGATAGCCGTCGCGGCGGACCTTCTCGGCGCGGGCCTTGAGCGCTTCCAGATCCTTGAAGTCGGCGCTGATCGTCTCGATCGCGGTGACGCCGGCGGTCGCCGCACCCAGCACGGTCAGGCTGCGGGCCAGTTCGTACGTGAAAGAATACGATCCGTCCGCATTGCGATTGGACGATGCGCCGATGGAATCGGCTAGGTCTTCCGCGCCCCAGGTCAGCGCCACCACGCGCGGCGCGCCCTTGTAGTCGCCGGTGTGGAACATCGCTTCGGCCGTTTCGGTGATCAGCACGATCACCGGGGTCGACCCCTGTTCGATGCCGTTCGCCACTTCGAGCGCTTCGAGATAGCGGTCCAGCGTCTCCACATCCTGCCGGCCATAGACCTTGGGCAGCATGATCCCGCCGGGACGCGCCGGCATGATCGCCACAAGATCGTCCAGCGTATGCGGCCCGTCCAGCGGGTTGATACGCACCCAGAGGCGGCCGCGCTGTTCGGGGTTGGCCTTGATGAAGTCATGCACCATCGGGCGTGCGGCGGCCTTGGCATCGGGCGCGACAGCGTCTTCCAGGTCGATGAGGACGATGTCCGCCTCACCCTCCATGGCCTTGGTCATCTTCTTCTCGCTGTCGCCCGGCGCGAAAAGCCAGGAGCGGGCGGCGATAGGTTCGTGGGTTACGGGCATGTTCTCTCCAGTCGTCATCCCGGCGAAAGCCAGGATCGCGGGCGGCTATGTCCCGCGCTGCCGATTACGATCCCAGCTTTCGCTGGGATGACGGGCTTTCTCAAGTGGACTTGCCTCAATAACTCTTGGGCAGTTCCAAAACCCTCTCGGCGATGAAGTTCATGATCTGGTGCGGGCTGACCGGTGCGATGCGCGGGATCATCACTTCGCGCAGATAGCGCTCCACATGGTATTCCTGCGCATAGCCCATGCCGCCCATGGACATGACTGCGGTCTGGCACGCCTCGAACCCGGCTTCTGCAGCCAGATACTTGGCGGTATTGGCCTCCACGCCGCAGTCCAGCCCCTTGTCGAACAGGGTGGCGGCCTTGAACACCATCAGGCTGGCGGCCTCCACCTGCATCCACGCCTTGGCGAGCGGGTGCTGGATGCCCTGATTCTGGCCGATCGGCCGCCCGAACACCACGCGTTCGCGAGCGTAACGGGAGGCGCGCTGGATCGCGACGCGGCCCAGACCCGTCGCCTCCGCACCCAGCAGCACGCGTTCGGGGTTGAGGCCCTTGAGCAGGATGCGGAAGCCCTGGCCTTCTTCACCGATCAGATCCTCGTCCGGGATGAACAGGTCGGTGATGAACATCATGTTCGATCCCACCGCGTGGCGGCCCATCTTCGGGATGATCCGCGTCTCGATGTGGTTGCGGTCGAGCTTGGTGTAGAAAAGGCTGAGGCCCTCAGTCTTCTTCTTCACCTCTTCCAGCGGGGTGGTGCGGGCGATGATCAGCATCCGGTCGGCCACATGGGCCTGCGTGATCCACACCTTCTCGCCATTGACGCGGTAGCCGCCCGGCACCTTTTCGGCGCGGGTCTTGAGGCTGGTGGTGTCGAGGCCGGTGTTCGGCTCGGTCACGGCGAAGCACATCTTCTCCTCGCCCGAAAGGATCGGCGGGATCATGCGCTGCTGCTGTTCCTCGGTGCCGAACAGCATCACCGGCTCCAGCCCGAACACGGGTAGGTGAATGGAGGAGGCCGCGCTCATGCCGCCGCCACTTTCCGCCACGGCCTGCATCATCACTGCCGCCTCGGTAATGCCCAGCCCTGCGCCGCCCACGCTTTCGGGCATGGCGACGCCCAGCCAGCCGGCATCGGCCATCGACTTGTGAAACTCGGTGGGGAATTCGCCGCTGCGATCCTTTTCCAGCCAGTACTCGTCAGAGAACTGCGAACAGTGCTTGAGAACCGCCTCGCGGATGTTCTGCTGGTCGTCGGTAAAGGCGAAATCCATGGCAATCCTCTTGTCTTCCCACTCACGGGACTAGCAGCGCGGCCCATCGCTCACAACCATCATCGTGCCGATATGCGTCCATCAAACGCAAATACGAATGGTTTTCGCTCCGGCGGTGCGTTACCCATAGGCCAACGAGAAGGAGAGGGCCTTGACCGCGAGCAAGGAAAACAAGGGCAAGGGGGCGGCAAGTGGACCGCTGGCGGGACTGCGCGTGGTGGACCTTACCAGCGTGGTCTTCGGCCCCTATGCCACGCAGATCATGGCGGACATGGGCGCCGAAGTGATCAAGGTGGAGCCGCCGGAGGGCGACAATACCCGTTGGATCACCAAGGGCCCGGTGCCCGGCATGGGCGGCATCTACGTCAATGTGAATCGCGGCAAGCGCGGGCTGATGCTCGATCTGCGGCAGGAGAAGGACCGCGAATCGCTACGCCGGCTGATCGCCACGGCGGATGTCTTCATCCATTCGATGCGCGGCAGCGCGATCCGCAAGCTGGGCTTCGATTACGAAGCGGTGCGCGCGATCCGGCCCGACATTATCTACACCAATTGCTACGGCTATTCGCGCCGTGGGCCGGAGGGCGACAAGCCCGCCTATGACGATACCATCCAGGCCGAATGCGGCATTCCGCATGTGCAGGGCCTGATGAATGGAGAGCCCGGCTATGTCGCCACGATCATGGCGGACAAGGTGGCGGGCCTCCACGCGCTCTACGCGACGATGATGGCGCTCTATCACCGCGAGCGGACCGGGGAGGGGCAGGAAGTCGAAGTCACCATGTTTGAGGCGATGACCTCGTTCATGCTGGTGGAGCACGCCAACGGCGCGATGTTTACGCCGCCGACCACGCCCGCGCACTATCACCGCGCGGTCGAGCCCAATCGGCGGCCTTACAAGACCAAAGACGGCTACGTCGCCGCGCTGGTCTACAACGACAAGCACTGGAGCGCCTTCGTCGAATCGGTGCAGCCGGAATGGGCTACAGATGAATTTTCGACGCTGGAAAAGCGCGCGCGTCAGATCGGCCGGGTTTACGGCCTGCTGGGCGAGACGTTCCTGACCCGCACCACGCAGGAATGGCTGGATACCCTGCGCGGCTTGCACATCCCGTGCGCGCCGCTGCGCTCCACCGACGAGCTTTTCGACAACGCGCATCTGAACGCCATCGGTTTCTTCGAAGACGTCGAGACCGAGCAGGGCCAGGTACGCTTTCCCGGCGTGCCGACGTGGTTTTCGGCCACCCCCGGCAAGGTCCGCGGACCCGCGCCGACGCTTGGGCAGGACAACGAAAGCGTCCTGTCTGAACTCGAAAGCGTCGCCCCAGCGATAGCAGTCGATTCGAAGTAAACAGTACTGTTGATTTCACCTGACAGCGTCCCGAGGCTTGCGCTAACCACCTGTTCAAGCCGGGCGCTGCGATAGCGGTGGAGGGGCAGGTCCCCCCGAGAACCGCCGGCAACGAGATTGGGATCGAGAAGGAAGGCACCACCATGTACGACGATCAACCGCAGGCCGAAGCACCGGCAAAGGCGCGCAAGGGCACCCCGGTCTACAAGCGCATTCTCGACCTGTTCGAGGCTGAGGGCATCAAGACCCTGTTCGGCATTCCCGATCCCAACTTCGTCCACCTGTTCCTGGAAGCGGAAGCGCGCGGCTGGACCGTCGTTTCGCCGCACCATGAGGCGTCCGCCGGCCACATGGCTGCCGCTGCCGCCCGCATCACCGGCAAGCCGGCACTCTGCATCGGCACCCTCGGGCCGGGCATGGCGAACATGATGCCGGCCGTGCAGTGCGCCAAGGTAGAGAACGATCCGGTGATCTTCATGGGCGGCCAGCGCGCCCGTATCACCGAGCGCCGCGTGCGCCGCGGCCGCATCCAGTTCGTCCGGCAGGAGCCGATGATCGAGGATTCGGTGAAATTCTCCAGCTCGATCGAATATGCCGACCAGACCGATGAAATCGTCCGCGAGGCGATCCGCGTCGCCATGTCGGGCACGCCGGGGCCGGCCTATATCGAATACCCCGCGCACATCATTCTCGAAGAACTCGACCTGCCGCCGGTGCTGCCGCCGCATCGCTACCGCCTGACCATGCAGGGCGCCGATGGCGACCGCATTGCCGAAGCGGCCGAGATCATCCGCAATGCCAAGAACCCGGTGCTGCTGGTCGGCCACGGCGTCTACACCGCCAAGGCGGGCGCTTCGGTCAAGGAACTGGCCGAACTGATGCAGTGCCCGGTGATCCAGACCTCGGGCGGCACCTCGTTCATCGACGGGATCGAGGATCGCACTTTCCCCTATGGCTTCTCGGAAGCATCGATCGACGCCGTCGTCGAAAGCGACTGCTGCGTGGCGCTCGCCACCGAACTGGGCGAGCCGAGCCACTATGGCCGCTGGCGCCACTGGGTGGACAACGAAGCCAACCGCAAGTGGATCTACGTCCAGCAGGACCCGACCGCGATCGGCGTCAACCGCCCGATCGACGTGCCGCTGGTGGGCGACGTCCGCGCCGTGGTGCCGCAGCTCGTCCGCGCGCTGAAGGATACCCCGCGCAAGGCGGCGCCGTCGCTGGCCGAATATATCCAGCGCGATGCCGATCAGCTTGTCGAACTGGCAGAAGAAGCCGCGACCAAGCCCGACGGTTCGACCGCGAAGATGCACACCAGCCAGTTCGTCACCGAAGCGACCAAGGCCTTCCCGAAGGACGGCATCCTGATCCGCGACGGCGGCGCCACCGTGATCTTCCAGTGGACCTATTCGCAGGCCAAGCCGCATGACGTGATCTGGAACCAGAACTACGGCCACATCGGCACCGGCCTGCCCTATGCCACCGGCGCCATGCTCGCCGACCAGGCAGAGACGGGCAAGGTCCGTCCGGGCATGTTGCTCACCTCGGACTCCTCGTTCCTGTTCCACGTCGGCGAACTCGAAGTTGCCGTGCGCAAGAACCTGCCGCTGGTGATCGTGGTCGGCGTCGACTTCCAGTGGGGCCTCGAAGTGGGCGTCTACAAGCGCACTTTCGGCAAGGGCACCAAGGAAACCGGCGTGCACTGGTCCGACAAGGTTCGCTTCGACAAGATCGCCGAAGGCTTCGGCGCGGCGGGCGAATATGTCGAAAAGGCGGCGGACATCGGCCCGGCCATCAAGCGCGCTTACGAGCGTGGCGGCTGCACCGTGATCCATGTGCCGATCGACCCGGCCGCGAACTCGGAAGAAATGCCGAACTATTCCGAATTCCGCACCTGGTACGCCGAAGGAACGCAGTAATTCCGAAACGCCGGAAAACACATGCAGACCTGAGCGAAACCGCCCCCTCTCAACCCGAGAGCGGGGCGGTTTTGGCTTGGGAACGGGAGAGAACGATGCGCAATTACACCCAGTTCTACATCGACGGTCAGTGGGTCGATCCCATCGCGCCGCGCACCGCACACGTCGTCAATCCGGCGACCGAGGAAGTTTCCGGCACGATCTCGCTCGGCACGGCCGCCGATGTCGACAAGGCCGTCGCCGCCGCGCGCCGCGCTTTCGCCACGTTCGGTGAGACCAGCGCCAAGGAACGCCTCGACATGCTCGAAGCGATCCTGGCCGAATACCAGAAGCGCGAGACCGAACTGGGCGAGGCGGTCAGCGAGGAAATGGGCGCGCCGATGTCGCTCGCCTGCGGGTTCCATACGCTGCTGGGCAAGGGCCACCTCTCCACCGCGATCGAGGTGCTGAAGGAGTTCAAGTTCGAGGAACAGCGCGGCGTCACCCTGATCCGCAAGGAGCCGATCGGCGTCTGCGGGCTGATCACGCCATGGAACTGGCCGATGAACCAGACTTGCGTGAAGATCTTCCCGGCACTCGCCGCGGGCTGCACGATGATCCTGAAGCCGCCACAACTCGCGCCTTATTCGGCGCAGATCCTTGCCGAAATCCTGCACGCAGCGGGCGTTCCGGCGGGCGTGTTCAACATGGTACAGGGCAAGGGCAGCGAGATCGGCACTGCGCTCTCCACGCATGAGGACGTGGACATGATCTCCTTCACCGGGTCCGAACCGGTGGGCGTGCAGATCCAGAAGGACGCCGCCGATACCGTGAAGCGCGTCGGCCTCGAACTCGGCGGCAAGTCGGCCTGGATCGTGCTCGACGATGCCTCACTCGCCGCCAATGTCGCTGCTGCGACCGGGGGCATGATGGGCAATTCCGGCCAGACCTGCTCGGCCGGTTCGCGCCTATTGGTGCCGAATGCCCGCATGGACGACGCCATCGCCGCCGCCACCGAGGCCGCGAACGGCGTCACCGTGGGCGATCCCAAGGGCAACTTCGCGATGGGCCCGGTCGTCTCGAAGAGCCAGTACGAGATCATCCAGGGCTACATCGAGAAGGGCGTCGAGGAAGGCGCACAGCTGATCGCTGGCGGCCCCGGCAAGCCCGAGGGGCTGGACAAGGGCTACTACGTCAAGCCCACCGTGTTCGTCGGCACCAATGACATGGTCATCGCGCGCGAGGAAATCTTCGGCCCGGTGCTCGTCATCATTGGCTATGACGATGTCGATCATGCGGTCGAAATCGCCAACGATTCCAACTTCGGCCTGGGCGGCTACGTCTCGGGCGAAGACCTCGATGCGGCCCGCGCAGTTTCGCGCCGGATGCGCACCGGCGCGATCTGGGTCAACGGCGGCTTCGACTTCCACGCGCCCTTCGGTGGCTACAAGCGCTCCGGCAACGGCCGCGAGTGGGGCGAGCATGGTTTCGCGGAGTATCTGGAAACTAAGGCGGTGATCGGCTGGAGCGCAGCCTGAGGCGCTAAGTCAGTTGAAGGTCAGCTGAAAGGAAAGGCCCGGAGGCATGCTTGAACCATCAAGCATGCCGTCGCCCCCGCGAAGGCGGGGGCCCCGCTTTTTTGGGGCGCGCGGGGGCTTTGCGGCGGGCGTTACGCCACAAAAGAACAAGCGGGATCCCCGCCTTCGCGGGGATGACGGGGAGTTTTGGGGGGAGGTTCTTGGGTTCCTGAGTTCCCGCCGTAGTCGCGGTTACCGAGGCTCCCGATGTTTTGGCGGAGCCTGACGTTCCCAGCGCCCCAACCTCACTGTCTGACGCTGCCTCAGGCGTGGCCGTTCTGGGCCAGCGTGGCGGAGGCCATCAGGCGCCAGATATTGGCGGCGTCGTTGCGATAGGCATCGTCCGATTCGTCCGGTCCGACATGGCGCACGATCTCGGCGCCGGCTTCCATCATGAATTCATCGGGTTCGTGCAGCATTTCCAGCACCGCGCGCGCGGCCGTCCGGAAGCGCTTTTGAAGATTGGCGTCCAACGAATCCCAGTCGCGGCCATCCAAGGATGCCGCCAAAGCCCGTGCCGCCCGTTCCATAAATGCCATCGCACCCGTCCATGCCCAGTGGAAAGATCGGGCAAGCGGACACTATTGCGCGTTCGAATGCAATCGCGATTGCAGCCGGGTGCGCACTAAGCGCAAGATTTTATATTCAGAATGAAGGGAATGGTGGGCGATGACGGGCTCGAACCGCCGACCCTCTCGGTGTAAACGAGATGCTCTACCAACTGAGCTAATCGCCCAAACGCGCTGTAACGCGACTGGAGGGCCGCATTTAACGCCTTTGCCGCACGGGTCAAGCGGGTGTCTTGCGGCAAGTTGTGCGTAGAGCGCTTTTCGTGAGGCGCGGCAGCCAGTATAGCGACGCGCTGACGATGGATAACCTTCAGCCTCTCCCTTCTGCCGCCAAGTCTCCGATTCTGGCCCCGGAAGCGCTGCCCAACCAGTCTGTTTCTGGCGCGCCGCTCGATTCGCAGGTGCCGCTGCGCAAGGGGCGCACGCGCCTGTGGTGGATCACGCGCGGGATCGCCGCGATGCTGCTGGCGTTCTTCCTGCTGATCGGCTGGCTGGCGATTACCGCGCCGCTGTCCAAATCGCTCCAGCCGATCTCGCCGCCGCAGATCACTCTGCTCGCCGCCGACGGCACGCCGATTGCGCGCAACGGGGCGATCGTGGACGCGCCGGTGGAGATCAAGACGCTGCCGATCCACGTGCCGCAGGCCTTCATCGCCATCGAGGATCGCCGCTTCTATTCGCACTGGGGCATCGATCCGCGCGGCATCGCCCGCGCCCTATGGAGCAATGTCACCGGCGGCAGCACGCAGGGCGGCAGCACGATTACCCAGCAGCTGGCCAAGTTCACGTTCCTCAGTTCGGAACGCAGCCTGACGCGCAAGGGACGCGAGATGCTGATCGCCTTCTGGCTTGAGGCGTGGCTGACCAAGGACCAGATCCTCGAACGTTATCTGTCCAACGCCTATTTCGGCGACAATTGCTACGGCTTGCGCGCCGCGGCGATGCACTACTTCCACCGCCGGCCAGAGAACCTGACGCCTGCGCAGGCGGCGATGCTGGCCGGGCTGATGAAAGCGCCATCGCGCCTTGCGCCCACCACCAATTACGACGGTGCGGCGGACCGCATGAAGCTGGTCGTCCAGTCGATGGTGGAGGCCGATTTCCTCACGCCGGCGCAGGCCAAGGCGATCCGTCCCCCCCGGCTGGACGTGCGCGTGCAGAACGAATTGCCGACCGGCACCTACTTCGCCGACTGGGCGCTGCCACAGGCGCGCATGATCGATGAGGCGAGCTACGCCGCGCAGACCTACCGCACCACGCTCGATTCGCGGCTTCAGGCCGCTGCGCGCCGCGCGATCGAGGGTTCGGGGCTGGGCTCCGCGCAAGTCGCGCTGGTGGCGATGCGCCGCAATGGCGAAGTCGTCGCCATGGTCGGCGGGCGGGACTATGCCGCATCGCCGTTCAACCGGGTGACGCAGGCCCGCCGCCAGCCGGGTTCGACGTTCAAGCTGTTCGTCTACCTCGCCGCGCTGGACAAGGGCTGGAAGCCGACGGACACGATCGAGAACACCCCGATCGAGACGGGCTATTACCGTCCGCAAAACGCCGGCGGGAACTATTCGCAGACGATCACGCTGGAGGATGCCTTCGCGCGGTCCAGCAATGTTGCCGCCGTGCGCCTGTTCCAGAAAGTGGGCGATACTGCGGTGATCGACATGGCCCACCGCCTTGGCGTCACCTCGCCGATGCCGCAGGGCGATCCCAGTCTGGCGCTGGGCACCTCGACGATGTCGCTGATGGAACTGACCGCCGCCTATGCCGGCGTCGCCGCCAACCGCTTCCCGGTCGAACCGCGCGCCTTCCCGGTGCCGGAAGAGGGCTGGTTCGACTGGCTGTTCGATGGCCGCCATTCGATGTCTGACGGAGAGCACGAGAATATCGAGACACTGCTGCGTGCGGTGGTCAACAAGGGCACCGGGCGCGGCGCGATGCTGAAAGCGGCGAACTTCGGCAAGACCGGCACCAGCCAGGAAAACCGCGACGCGCTGTTTGTCGGCTATGCCGGCGATTACGTCGTTGGCGTGTGGGTCGGCAATGACGACAACAAGCCGCTGAAGGGCGTGTCCGGCGGATCGATCCCCGCGAAGATCTGGCGCGACTTCATGCGTCAGGCGCTGCGCGAAGGTGGCGCTCCGGCCCCGTCCAGCAAGCCCAGCCCGAATCCCAGCGGCCCGATCCAGCCGCTCGACGTGCCCGATATCGGCGATATCCCGACCGCAATTCCTACCGCGCTGCCCAGCGGCGTGACGCCGGACGTCAGCGTGGGCGACGTGAAGGTGGAGAACAACGGGGCGACGCTGAACGGCCAGATCAATGGAATGCCGGTGGAAGTGAAGCTCGACCAGAAGGGGCTTCAGATCAACGGGCAGCGGCTGGGCGACCAGCCGCCCACCGCGCCGCCCGCGGGGGCCACGCCCAAGGGCAACTGAGCGCGGTTGACGGCTGTGTCGGTCAGGCCGGAACCGCGTTCCGGCGGAAGCAGTCGGGGTGATGGTCGTTCACCATGCCCACGGCCTGCATGAAGGCATAGACGATCGTCGGCCCGACGAACTTGAACCCTTCGGCCTTCAGCGCCTTGGAAAGCGCCTGCGACGTTTCGGTTTGTGCCGGCACGGTGATGCCATCGTTGACGACGGTCGATCCGCCCACGAAGGACCAGACGAACTGCGCGAAATCGCGGCCGCTTTGGTGTCCTTCGGCCTGAAGCCGAAGATAGGCGCGGGCATTGCCGATGGTCGCCTCGATCTTGGCGCGGGCGCGGATGATGCCCGGGTCCTGCATTAGTTCCTCGATCTTTTCCGGTCCGTACCGGGCGACCGCTTCGGGATCGAAATGGTCGAAGGCCCGGCGGAACCCCTCGCGCCGGTGGAGGATCGTGCGCCAGGACAGCCCGGCCTGGAAGCTTTCCAATACCAGCATTTCCCAAAGCGTCCGGGAATCGCGCAGCGGCACGCCCCATTCGGCATCGTGATAGGCTTCCATCAGCGGATCGCCGTTCGTCCAGGCACATCGAGTGAGGGCGCTTTGCGTGGACTGGGGCATCGGGCAGAATTCTCGATATCGGTTCGCGGGAGCCGTTAGAACGGTCGATCCGATTGCATCGGATCGACCGTTCTAAGTTTTTGGTTTGTCGTATTTTCCGAGTCATCAGGTGATTCCACCTGATTAGAAAATACTCTAGCATAGACCCTGCGCGATCGAAATCTTCTGCTCTATGCTACGCCGCGCATTCCGGTGCTGCGGGCGATGGCGGGCTTGAACAGACTGGCCTCGGCCTCCCAATCCATCCGCACGCGGCGGTGGGCGATCAGCCAGTGGCCGTTCACGCGGCGCAGATCATCCAGATAATAGCCGGCATGATCGGCGCCGATGCGCGTCCAGGCCTGCCAGTAAGTGCGAGCGGTGGCATCGTCGCGCGTCACCAGGTCTATCTGCGAGGTGGTGAGGTGGTGGCGCACGAAGTTCGCATCGTGGACGGGGGCGCCCGCTGCGGCACGGTCAAGCCACTGGGTCTGCCATTCGCGGATCGCCTCGCGGCCGACGAAGCGGAACGCCCGGTCTGCGGGAACGCGGTCGCTTTCCAGTATCGCATCGTGGGTAAAGCAGGCGACGAAATCGTCGATCCGCAGCCGGTCGCCGGCCATGTTGTAGCGGGCGATCACATCGCGAATCCCTTCGCGCGCCAGCACGTCTTCGTTGGTCATCCTCGGCCTCTCCCGCCGCTTGTTATGTGGATCAGGGTCTCGCGGCGGGAGAGCCGCGTCAAGGGTATTCGTGGGCGATCAAATCCCAATCTGGCAGCGGCTTACCAGTCGAACCAGCGGCGGCGGGTCACCGGAATGGTGCCGCGATCGTAGTCGGACAGGGCAGAAACGGGCACGGTTTCCCCCGCGACATGGGTTTCCGCCAGCACATCGGCGCGTGCCTCGGCCCGGGCGGCGCGCAGTTCGGCCTCGCGCACGCGGGCATCGGCATCGCGCGCGGCCAGTTCGCCGCGCCGCTCGCTGGCGATGGCGTAGTAGTGGTTCCACATCTGGCTATGTGCGAAGGCCAGACAGAGGCCGCCGATGATGGCCACGTTCTTCAGCGCCATGATCTGCTGCATCGGATCGGTGAACTGGCGGTGGAAGAACAGGATCGTCAGGGCCACGAAGCCGATCAGCAGCACCGAGACCAGCCGCACCATGAAGCCGGCAGCAAGACACAGGCCGGTGATCAGTTCGAACAGCCCGGTGGGTATGGCAAGGCCGGCAGGCAGGCCGGCGGCGACGATCAGGGTTTCGGTGGCGGAAACGTCCATCAGCTTGGACGCGCCGGATGTGATGAAGATCAAGGCGATCAGGAATCGCCCGATGATGGCGGCGATCTTGGACATGTCTGCTCTCCCGACAGGTCTTTATACCTGCCGGGAGTAGCGGGCGGGAACGCGGTTTGTTCCCGCCCTGAGGTTTGTTCGCTTAGTCTTCGAACTGCACGCCTTCGAGCTTCTCGCTCTTGCGCCAGTCGCCCAGCATGTCGCGGAAGGCGTCCCAGCCGGGCAGATAGCCGCGGAACAGCGCCCACTTCAGTTCCTTGTCGCCTTCGTTGTTGAAGTAGCTGGGCGTGCAGTCGTTCTGGAAGCCGGACATGTCGACTTCGTTTTCCTTGCAGTGCGCGCAGTAGCCTTCGACGCCCTGCTTGGTGGCGGCGATGGTGCTGGCGCCCCGGCGCAAGGTCTCGCCCACCATGAAGCCGATGTGCTCGGCCTGACGCCCGAACTGCTCGGTGGTGGAGGAGTTCGTCGCGCCCTGGATGTAGCCCATGTAGAACATCGCCGGGAACTCGTCGGTGATCACGCCGTGGAACGTGCTCGCGCCATTGGTCCAGTGGTCGTAGATCGACTTGCCGCCGCGTCCTTCCACCGTGTCGATGCCCCAGCGGCGCTTGAGGTCGCTGGTCACTTCGAAGCCGGAGGCGAAGATCATCAGGTCGACTTCGTGCTCCACGCCATCGGCGATGAAACCCTTCTCGGTCATCCGCTCCACGCCCTGCGTGCCGGACACGTCGATCAGCGTGACGTTGGGCTGGTTGAACGCGGGGTAGTAATCGTTGTTGGACAGCGGCCGCTTGCACATGAAGCGGAAGTAGGGCTTCAGCTTTTCCGCCGTGTCCTTGTCCTCGACGATGGAGTCCACGCGGCGACGCAGGCGTTCCATCACCTGGAAGTCCACCACTTCGCGGCGATCCATGAATTCCAGCGGATCGAGCGCGGGCCAGCCTTCCTCGCCCAGTTCAATGGCAAGGTTGCGGCTGATCTCGGTCCAGATGTCGCAGATCAGGTCGGGCTCGCCGGGGATGAAGAACTGCTGCGCGGCGCGGTGGAAGTTCGCCATGCGCTCCTGCTGCCAGCCGGGCTGGAGCGAGGCGGCCCACGCCGCATCGGTCGGCGGATTGGGCCGCTCGTCGATGTTCGACGGGGTGCGCTGCAGCACGTAGAGGTGCTTGGCGTATTTGGCGAGATAGGGCACCGCCTGGACCGAGGTCGCCCCGGTGCCGACGATGGCCACGCGCTTGTCGCGCAGCTTTTCCAGCTCCGGCGCGGTCCACGAACCACCGGTATAGTCATGCTCCCACCGGCTGGTGTGGAACATCTTGCCCTTGAAGTCGTGAATGCCGGGGATGCCGGGCAGCTTGGGCATGTTCATCACGCCGCCCGCCATCACCACGAAGCGCGCGCGGATGTCGTCGCCGCGATTGGTGGTCACGTGCCAGCGCTTGATGCTCTCATCCCAGCGGATGCCGGTGACCAGCGTGTGGAACAGGGCCTTGTCGGCAAGGTCGAACCGCTCGGCCATGTCCTGGCAGTACTGCTGGATTTCCCAGCCGTCCGAGAACTTCTTGCTGGGCATGAAGCCCGTTTCTTCCAGCAGCGGCAGATAGCAGTAGGCATCGTTGTCGCACTGCACGCCGGGATAGCGGTTCCAGTACCACACGCCGCCGAAGCCGCCGGCATGATCGATGTTGCGCACATTGGAAACGCCTGCCTCACGCAGGTGATAGCCGGCCAGAATGCCCGAGAACCCGGCGCCGAGGATGGCGACGTCGATATCCTCCACCAGCGCCTCGCGCTCCGCCACCGGGGTGAACGGATCGTGGGCATAGCTGTCGGAAAAGTCGTCGGTCGGCCGCACGTACTGCTCGCCGCCCTCGCGCCGCATGCGCTTGTCACGCTCCTGACGATACTTGGCCTTCAGCGCTGGGATGTCGAGTTCCTCAGGGCTTGGCACGTCGGACTTGAGGCAGGTCATTTCCATCGAATGGGCATCCTCTTGGCGGCGACTCTGCTCCGGTCGCCCGTTACCGCTGAATCTGGCGCAGTGGCCAGTTAGTTGTCAACAGTGTTGTTCATTAGTGGGGTGCACCTTCGACATCCGTCGAAGGCTTGCGGCGCCGGCCCACTCCCCCACCCGACCTCCCAGAGTATGCCCCGTAGAGAGATCGGGTGGAGGAGTGGGCCGGTGCCGCATCTTCAGGCATCCGCGCCAGCAGTCGCCATCTTGAACGAGTAGCCGATGTGATCGACATGCCCGTGCAGGCCGAAATCGTGCAGCTTCGCCTTGTCGTGGAAGGCTTCCGAAGCCGCCGCGACATCCTCGATCGTCCAGTGCGGGCGGTAGACGCCCTCGGTTTCCGCCACGAACATCCGCGCCACGCGGCCCGCCATCGATGCGATTATCTCGCCGGTCACCGGGCATTGCTCGTGCGCGAGCCAGCCGACCACCGGGGCCACCAGTTCGGGCTCCATCGGCGGATACTGCGAGATGTCGAGCCCCTCGGCCATGCGCGTCACCGCGCCGGGCACGATCACGTTGCACTTCACGTTGTGCGCTTCACCCTCCAGCGCGGCGATGTTGTTCAGGCCCAGCATCGCCGACTTCGAGATGCCGTAGTTCACGCAGCGCTCGTTGCCGTAGAGCCCGCCGACCGAGCTGGTGAGCACGATGCGGCCGTACCCGGCATCGCACATCGGCCCGAACGCCGCCTGCACCACATGGAACGCGCCGAGCAGATGGACGTCGAGCACGGCGTGCAGGTCGCCGCTGGAAAGCTCGCGGATCGATCCGTAGCGCACGTTGCCGGCATTGTGGACCAGCACGTCGATCCGGCCCCACTGGTCCAGCGCGGCCTGGACGATGGCCTTGCCGCCTTCGGGGGTGGCGACGGAATCGGTGTTGGCGATCGCCTCTCCGCCGGCCGCCACGATCTCGTCCACCACGCTCTGCGCCACACTGACATCCGCGCCCGGCGCATCGAGATCGCCCCGGATCGCGCCGCCCAGATCGTTGACCACCACTTTGGCCCCGCGCGCGGCCAGCAGCAGCGCATAGGCGCGGCCAAGCCCGCGTCCGGCTCCGGTGATCACGGCCACGCGGCCGTCGAAACGCATCTCTTCCATGGAACTCTCCCGGCTGACCGTCCCTGAACAGGCCGGTCTCTTTTCCGTCTGATGATCGAATATGCGCACGGGGGAGGGCGGGGCAATCGAACAAAGCCCGCCGAACGTCGCCGGGGCGATAGTGCGCGCCCGAGAGGCTCTGGCCCGGGTCCTCGCGTTGCCTGCTTCGGATGTGCTGGATAGGCTCGAAGGGAAAAGAACGGCCGCAAGAGCGCCGGACGAGAGGACGATTTCACCGATGCTCGAACCCGCAGGACGCAACCACGGCGTCGTCTCCGCCCGCCCGGCCGAAGGCTGGATGCTCCACCGCATGACCCCGCCGACGCGGCTCTACAGCGCCAATGGCCTACGCACCGGGGCGGATGGGCGGATCTACGTCGCACAAGTGGGCGGCAGCCAGATCAGCGCGGTCGATCCGGACAGCGGCGCGGTGGAAGTGATCAGCCCGATGGGCGGCGGCATTACCGCGCCTGACGATCTTGCCTTCGATGAGGAGGGCAACCTCTACGCCACCGAAATCACCGAGGGCCGCGTTTCCGTGCTGCGCCCGAACGGCACCAGCGCGGTCGTCTACGGCGACTTGCCCGTCGCCAACCCGATCACCTATTCGCAGGGCCGCCTGATCGCGGGCGGCTGCGAAATGGGCGCGCAAGTGCTCGAACTCGATCGCAACGGCGGCGCGCCGCGCGTGATCGCGGACAATGTGCCGATGCCCAACGCTTTCGAAGTGGGCCCGGACGGCAAGCTCTACATGCCGGTGATGGGCGCCAATGCGATCTGGCGCGTCAATCTGGACGGCAGTGGCGAGCCCGAAGTGGTCTGCGGTGATCTTGGCGTGCCCGATTCGGTGAAGTTCGATGCAGAGGGCATGATCGTCTCCACCCAGGTCGCCAGCGGGCAAGTGCTGCGCATCGATCCGCGCACCGGCGCCAAGACGGTGCTGGCCGATATCGGCGCCGGGCTCGACAACTGCACGTTCGTGGGTGACCGGCTGTTCATCTCGCACATTCTCGGCTCGATCCATGAGATCACCACGCCCAAGGCGGCGGGCGGGCTGGTGAAGCCGCTGATCGAGAAGGGCCTGCAATGGCCGCTCGATGTCTCGATGGGCGCGGATGGGGTGCTGTGGATCGCCGACGGCGGCTTCGTCTTCTCGCTGCGCGCGGGGGAGGCGGTGAAGCTGGAAGGCATGCTGTTCAGCCCGAACTTCCCCGGATATTCGCGCGGTGTCGTCGCGGCGGGAGCGGGCGAGATGATCGTGACGACCGCCAATGGCGAAGTCGCGAAGTTCCATCCCGCCGGGCCGTCGATGGAGCTGCTGGCCAGCGGGTTCGACCAGCTGATGGGCGTGGCCATTGCCCCCTCTGGCGCGGTGGTCTTCGCCGAATATGGCACCGGCAAGGTCCATTCGGTTGCGGGCGGCAAAGTGGAAGAACTGGTCTCCGGGCTCGACCGTCCCAAGGGCGTGGCGGTGGCCGGGGACGGCACGGTCTATGTCGCGGAAAGCGGCGCGGGCCGGGTGGTCAAGCTGGTCGGCGGGCGCGCGGAAGCGGTGATCGAGGATCTGGTCCGGCCCGAGGGGCTGGCGATCCGCGACAGCCGGATCACCGTGCTCGACGTGAAGCGCCGCGAAGTGGTGCAGTCGGACCTTTCGGGCGGCGCGCGCGAAGTGATCGCGCAGGGTCTGCCGGTCGGGCCGCCCGAGGGCACCGATCCCAAGCCGCTCGGCGGTGTGGGCCACATGTGCGGGCCGATGGGCAACATGACCGGGCTCGACGTGGGGCCGGACGGCACGGTGTGGATCTGCGGCGATCTCGAAGGCAGCGTTCTGGCACTCAGGAGCAAGTCTTCGTGAAGGGTTGCGGCACCGGCCCGCTCCCCCACCCGACCTCCCATCAGGATACACTCGTGGGTGGTCGGGTGGGGGAGCGGGCCGGTGCCGCTTCGATCCGGCTGCGCCGGATCGTCAAAGGAGGGTAATCATGCTCAAACAGCTATGCTTCTTCAGGAAGCGTGCGGACATGACCATGGACGAGTTCATGGACTACTACGAGAACCAGCACTCGCAGCTTGCCAAGAAGATGGGCGCGGCACCGGCGATCCCCGGCGCGGTGCGTTATGTGCGGCGCTATCTGGTGCCGGAGAAGAACCCGATCACCGGCGAAGTGCACGATCCGGGTTACGACTGCGTGATGGAAATCTGGTGGAACAGCCGCGAGGATTTCGAACGCTCGCAGGCGATCATCAGCGATCCCGCGCGCCTGCCGATGACCAAGGCGGATGAGGAGAAGCTGTTCGCCAGCCACGCCAATCCGGTCTGCACCTGCATCGAATACGATTCGCCGATGGGGCCCAATGGCGAGGCGACTTCGGTCGAGCTACGCTACGGTGACTGACGTGACGGCGCGTGACGAGTGGCGGCAGTTCGGGCTGGTGCCGGTGGCGGCCGGGCTCGGCTACGCGACCAGCGTGATCCACATCTACGGCATCGGGCCCTATATCGGCCCGGTGGCCGAAGCGATGGGGTGGAGCCGCACCGAAGTGACCTTCGGGCTGACCATCGCGACACTGGTGCAGGCTATCGGCGGCATTTTCATCGGCCTTGCGGTCGACCGCTTCGGCCCGCGCCGTTTCGGCGTGATCGGCATCGTGCTGTTGACTGTGGCTTTCGCGCTGCTCGGCACGGTGGGGGGCAGCCTGTCGCAGTGGTATCTGCTCTGGGGCCTGATCGCGATGGTCTCGCTGCCGGTGCAGGCCTCGGTCTGGACCAGCGCGGTGGCTTCGCGCTTCGAACTTTCGCGCGGGCTGGCGCTGGCGGTGACGCTATGCGGCGCGTCGATCGCGGCGGGCCTGTTCCCGATCCTGGGGACATGGGCGATCAAGACATTCGGCTGGCGCATGGCCTTTGCGGTGCACGGCGGACTGTGGTTCGTCGTGGCCGCTCCGGTGATTTTCCTGTTCTTTCGCGGCGCGCATGATCGCGGGGCGCGCAAGGAACCGGCGCCTGCCAAGCGTGACCTTCCGGGCGCGACATTGGGTGAGGGGCTGCGCTCCAGCGTCTACCACCGCCTCTTCATGGCCAGCCTGCTATTCACCTTCACGATCATCGCCATTGTCGTCCACTTCGTCTCGATCCTGGGGGACCGGGGCGCGGATGCGATGACGGCGGCGGCGATCGCCTCTTTCGTCGGCTGGTTCTCGCTCGCCGGGCGCCTGGGCACGGGCGTGCTGCTCGACCGCTTCCCCGCCTCGCTGGTGGGCGCAGCGGTGTTCATGCTGCCGGTGATCGGCTGCCTTTTGCTGCTGGGATCGGGCAGTTCGTTTCTGGCACTGGTGCTGGCTTCGGGGCTGATCGGGTTGACGCTGGGGGCGGAGATCGACGTGGTGGTCTATCTGATCACCCGGCACTTCGGCCTCAGGAACTTCGGCGGGCTCTACGGCGGCGTGCTGGCGGCGCTCTCGATCGGTACGGCGGTCGGCCCCCTGGTGGCGGCGCTGATCCATGATCGGACGGGCAGCTACGAGATGTTCCTCTATCTGGCGATCGGCACGATGGCGGCCAGCAGCCTTGCCATCGGCACCTTGCCGCGCGGCAGCCGCAAATACGCACCGGCATGACGGCGGGTAGCGCCACGGCGATTGGCCTGGCGTGCGAATAATGGGATAACGGCCGCAAATCGGCGCGATAGCAATTTGGGAAAAGAGCGATGGGTGAAGAAGGCAGGATCGTGCAGGCTCCCGAGGACCTGACCGTCCCGGTCCGCGTCCCGGCCGAGGCCTACATCTCGCCGGACTACGCCAAGGCGGAGCGTGACAGGCTGTGGCGCAAGGTCTGGCTGCAGGCCGGGCGACTGGAAGACATCCCGGAGGTGGGCGATTTCATCACGTTCGACATCATCGACGATTCGGTGATCGTGGTCCGCGCCTCCGAAACCGAAATCCACGCCTTCCACAACGTCTGCCCGCATCGCGGTCGCAAGCTGGTCGATACCCCGGCCGGAAAACGCAATGCGCGCGGCACCCGTCGCAGCTTCATCTGCGGCTATCACGGCTGGACCTTCGGGCTCGACGGCGGCAACACTTATCTGGAGCATCAGGAGGACTGGCAGGGCCATCTCTGTGCCGGCAAGGCCGACTTAGGTGTCGTTAAGGTCGACACCTGGGGCGGCTGGATCTGGGTCAATCTGGACCCCGATTCGATGCCGCTGGCCGACTATTTGCACCCGGCGGCGGGCATGCTCGATCCCTACGGCCTGCAGAACATGCGCCCGCGCTGGCGCAAGTGGGTGGTGTTCGAATGCAACTGGAAGGTCGCGATGGAGGCCTTCTGCGAGACCTACCACGTCGCCACCACGCACCCGGAATTCATGGAATTCGGCCAGTTTCGCGGCTGGGCCCGCAATCAGGGGCTCCATTCCAACATCGGCTATGACGCGCCGAAGGGGCAGGAGGAGGACTCCGGAAAACTCCGCCTCGGCGCCGGTGAGGATCCGCGCCTGACCACGGCGGAAATGCAGAACTTCACCTGGGCCAACGCCAATACCAACACGACGATGACCTTGGTCGGCGTCGCCAACCGCCTGAAGGACGAACTGCCCGAAGGCACCCCGGCGGCGGAAGTCTCCGCCTACTGGATCGGCACCGCGCGCAAGGAAGATGCGGAACGCGGCGTGGTCTGGGCGCAAGTCGATCCGCAGCACACCGCGCAGGCGGGCACGGCCTGGCAGATCTTCCCGAACTTCCAGATCGGCCACGCGGTCAACAACATGCTTTGCTATCAGGCGCGGCCCTACGGCACCGACCCGGACAAGTGCATTTTCGAAGCCGCCGTCTACGAACTCTGGCCAGAGGGCGAGGCGCCCGAGACCGAGTGGGATTATACCCCGCCTGCCGATTGGCCGCCGGTGCTGCAGCAGGACTTCGCCAATATGGCCGCCGTCCAGCAGGGCATGAAGAACGTCGGTTTCCGAGGCGCGCAGCCCAATCCCTATATGGAGCGGTCGGTGGCATCGCTGCACATGAACCTTGCCAAGTTCATGGGCACCGGCTCCCCGGAAAAGTACTAGGACTTCCGGCCGGAACATGCAGTTTCCGCTGGTCCACGTAAGCTGGTCGCTGGCCGATAATGTCGAGCGGCCGGCCTGCGACGCCTTCTTTCGCGAGGTGTTCGGGGCGGGCACCGCGCATGAAATCCTGATCACGCCGGAAACCGAGAAAATGGGGCTCGACCGCGAGGAGAGCCTGCTGATGATCGGCGACACCATGGTGATCCCCATCGCCCCGGCCGGGCGCGGGGCGCAGGAAGGACACCCGCTGGGCGACATGCTGCGCCGCTCGGCCGCACCGCATCGCTGGATCGGCGTGGCACTGAAAGTCCGCGATCTGGCCGAGGCCGACGCATGGTTCGCCGCGCGCGGGTTCAAGCGCCATTACGATCCGGGGATGGAGGCGTTCTATTTCCTTGTCCCGCGCGGGCAGGCGCTGGGGATGCGGCTGGAGATCGTCCGGCAGGACATGCCTGGCGATCCGCGTCGCGATCCCGCATGGCGGCCTACCACGGATCATCCGCTGGGGATCGAGGGACTTCAGGCCATCGGCCTGTCCACGCCCTCGCTGGAAGAGGCCCGCGCGCTGTTCGCGGAAACGCTGGAATGGCCGGAAATCGGCACGCGCGATGTGCCCGAGGCCCGCTGTGCGGCCTTCGCCATGGGCGATACGGTGCTGGAAGCGCTCGAAGGCCCCGAAGGCTCACCCGTCGCGGCCCATGCCCGCGATGTGAAGGGCATCTGCCATCTCGTCTTCAAAGTCCGCGATGCGGAGGCGACCGCGCAAACCCTCCGCGCGCGTGGTCTGCCGCTGATCGGCGACACCGCTACCCGCTTCGCCATCGATCCCGACGCCGCACATGAGCGGCTTATCTGGTTTACCGATAAGGTGCCGCAGGGCTACCCCACGGCAGGATCGCGGCTGGGCGAAATATCGCTGCCGGCCTGAGCTTTACGGGGAAGACGGCGCGCCTCGGCCGCGCTAGGCAGGCCAGATGCAATCCATTCTCATCTACTTCGGCGCGGCGCTGGCGGAGATCGCCGGGTGCTTCTCGTTCTGGGCATGGCTCCGCATGGAGAAGTCGCCGTGGTGGCTGGTGCCGGGATGCGGATCGCTGGTGCTGTTCGCCTGGTTGCTGACGCTGGTGGACAGTTCGCAGGCCGGCCGCGCCTATGCCGCTTACGGCGGCATCTACATCACCTTTGCGCTGCTGTGGCTCTGGATGGCGGAAGGCGTGCGGCCAGACCGGTGGGATCTTGGCGGTGTGGCTTTATGCCTTGTCGGCGCGGCCGTGATCCTGTTCGGACCGCATCGCGCCTGACCGATTGGAGCAGTTTCCGATCCGATTGCATCGGATCAACTGCTCCAAGCTTTTGGTTTTCCGCGTTTTCCGAGTCATCAGGTGATTTCACCTGATTAGAAAACGCTCTAGCTGCGAGCCGCTCGCCCGCGCAAGCTGCGGGCCAGCCCGAAGCCGATGCCGACCAGCGCGAAAGCGCCGGTCAGCAGTATCGCGATCTTCGCCAGCCCAAGAAATTCCGGGCCGACAGCCACGATGAGGACCGCTGCGGTTCCCATCAAAAGCATCAGCAGCATGGCCGCGACGAACATCATCGTCACCGCGGGATCGCGTCCCAGGAAGTTTCGCATGAGGGCGCTCCTTCGATGAAGGCGCAGTGTCTCATGCCACGCGGCGGCAAGCAAGACGCCTGCCACCGCATCGCACCCCTTACTTGGCCTCGGCGATCAGCTTCTTCGCCTCGTCGCTGGTCCAGTCGTTGCCGCCTACGAAGCGCCAGACTTCCTTGCCCTGACTGTCGAACAGGATCGTGATCGGCAGGTTGCCGCCATACTGGAAGCCCAGATCGCCATGCTCGTCCTGCCAGGGTTCGATATGGTCCAGCTTGCGGCGGTGGAGGATTTCCACGACCTTGCCCATGTCCGCCGTGTCTTCGGAGATCGGCAGGATCTGCACCGGCGAATCGGGATTGGCCGCCAGTTCGTTCAGCGTCGGCATCTCGGCGATGCAGGGCGCGCACCAGGTGGCCCAGAGGTTGACCAGCAGCGGCTTGCCCTTGAGCGAGGTGAGGTCGAGGCTCTCCCCCGTATTGTCCACCAGGGTCACGTCCGGGATCGGCTCACCCTTGTGCGAACGGTCCAGCTTTTCGTTGGATTTCGGCGCCTGAGCGACGGATTCCGTAGCCCGCGGTTGCGCCTCCTTCCCGCTTTGCCTATCGCAACCCGCGATCATGAGGGCCGACGCCCCCGCCAGTGAACACAGGACAAGCGACTTGAGCGAAGTGGACGACAGCAAGGGGGCAGGCTCCAACCAGATGTGGGGCGGACGGTTCGCGGAAGGACCGTCGGCGATCATGCGCGAGATAAATGCCTCGATCCCCTTCGACAAGGCGCTCTGGCGGCAGGACATCGCGGCCAGCAAGGCGCACGTCGCGATGCTGGCGGCCTGCGGCGTGGTGACTGAGGCCGATGCCGTGTCGATCCGCGACGGCCTCGATACGGTCGCCGCCGAGTACGAAGCCAGCGGCGTGCCCGAAAACTGGAACCTCGAAGACATTCACATGACCACCGAGGGCCGCCTTGCGGAGCTGATCGGCCCGGCGGCCGGTCGTCTGCACACGGCCCGTTCGCGCAACGATCAGGTGGCGACCGATTTCCGCCTTTGGGTCCGCGATGCGATGGACCAGGCCGATGCCGGCCTCGACGCGCTGCAGAAGGCGCTGGTGATCCGCGCGGGCGAGCATGCCGATTCGATCATGCCCGGCTTCACCCACCTGCAGACCGCGCAGCCGGTGACGCTGGGCCATCACCTGATGGCCTATTACGAGATGATCGGGCGGGACCGTTCGCGCTTTGCCGATGCCCGCAAGCGCATGAACAAGTCGCCGCTCGGCGCGGCGGCACTGGCCGGCACTGGTTTCCCGATCGACCGGCACATGACCGCGCAGGCGCTGGGCTTCGACGCGCCGACCGACAACAGCCTCGATTCGGTGTCGGACCGCGACTTCGCGCTCGATTACCTGATGGCGGCCAGCCAGTGCTCGCTGCACCTCTCGCGCCTGGCGGAAGAGTTCATCATCTGGGCCAGCCAGCCCTTCGGCTTCGTGGCGCTGCCCGATTCGCTGTCCACCGGCAGCTCGATCATGCCGCAGAAGAAGAACCCGGATGCGGCCGAGCTGGTGCGCGGCCATTCGGGCCGGATCGTCGGCTGCCTGACCAGCTTGATGATCACCATGAAGGGCCTGCCGCTGGCCTATTCGAAGGACATGCAGGACGACAAGCCGCCGGTGTTCGAGGCGGCCAGCCTGCTGGCGCTTTCGATCGCGGCGATGACCGGCATGGTCGCCGAAACCCGCTTCCGCACCGATCGCATGCGCGGCGCCGCCGAACTCGGCTTCGCCACCGCCACCGATCTGGCCGACTGGCTGGTGCGTGAGGGCAATATTCCCTTCCGCGAAGCGCACCACATCACCGGCTCGGCGGTCAAGCTGGCTGAGCAGCGCGGCGTCGCGCTCGATCAATTGCCGCTGGAAGACCTCAAGGCCATCGACAGCCGCATCGACGAGCGCGTATTCAAGGCGCTCTCGGTCGAGGCTTCGGTTGCCGCGCGCAAGTCGCACGGCGGCACGGCGCCCGATCAGGTACGCCTGCGCGTGGCCGAAGCCCGGCTCGCGCTCGGTCTGGAGTGAGCTTGATGCGCAAGACTGCCGCCCTGATCCTGTTGCCGGTCCTTGCCGCCACGCTGGCGGGCTGCGGGCAGCGCGCGCAGTTGACGGTCAAACAAGGCGAGCAGTTGCCGCCGGCGCCTTATGGGCGCGCGGTGCAGCCCAAGGCGGCGGAACTGCTGACGCCGCCCACGCTGGCCATCCCCGAACGCAGCGTGGAACTGCGCACCCGCTCCGAGGAACGGCAGGACGACCCCTACGATCTGCCGCCGCCCGAATGAACTCCTGACGCCGAGAACACCATGGACCATTTTGCCCTGAACAACGGCGAGCTTTTCGCCGAAGACGTCTCGCTGGCCGCCATTGCCGCCGAAGTCGGCACGCCCGTCTACGTCTATTCGCGCGCGACGCTCAGCCGCCATGCGCGCGTTTTCCGCGCCGCGCTGTCGGCGCTGCCCAGCGTGCACATCGCCTTCGCCGTGAAGTCCAACCCCAACCTTGCGGTGCTGCGCCTGCTGGCGAACGAGGGCTATGGGGCGGACGTCGTTTCCGAAGGCGAGATGAATCGCGCGCTGGCTGCCGGCATTCCGGCGGCGGACGTGGTCTTCTCGGGCGTCGGCAAGACGCGCCGCGAACTGACGGCGGCGGTGAAGGCGGGGATCGGCCAGTTCAACCTCGAAAGCGAGGAGGAGGGCGTCGAACTCGCGGAAATCGCGGCGGAACTGGGGCTGGTTGCCGCCTGTGCGCTCCGCGTGAACCCGGATGTCGACGCGCGCACCCACGCCAAGATCTCCACCGGCAAGGCGGAGAACAAGTTCGGCGTTTCCTACGACAGCGCCGCCGGCATCTATGCGCGGCTTTCGGCGCTGCCCGGCCTCGATATGCGCGGGCTTGCCGTGCACATCGGCAGCCAGATTTCCGACCTCGAGCCTTCGCGTCAGGCCTTCATCAAGATGGGCGCGCTGATGGAGGAGATCCGCGCGGTGGGCCACAAGGTTACCCACATGGACCTCGGCGGCGGCCTTGGCGTGCCTTACAAGGCGAGCGATGTGCTGCCGACGCCCGAGGACTACGGCGCGATGGTCGCCTCGGTCGCGAAGGACTGGGGCGTGACGCTAATGTTTGAACCCGGCCGCGTGATCACCGGCAATTCGGGCGTGCTCGTCACCGAAGTCGTGCGCGTGAAGCAGGGCACGGTGAACCCGTTCGTGGTGGTGGACGCCGCGATGAACGACCTTGCCCGCCCCGCGATGTACGATGCCTGGCACGATTTCGCGGCGGTGAAGCCCAGCGGTAAGACGATCACCGCCAATATCGTCGGCCCTATCTGCGAAAGCTCCGACACCTTCGCGATGGGCCGCGAGATCGACGAAGTCGCTGCTGGCGATCTGGCGATCTTCCGCACTGCCGGCGCTTACGGCGCGACGATGGCGAACACCTACAACAGCCGCGCGCTGGTGCCGGAGGTCATGGTCGACGGCGACAAGTGGGCGGTCGTCGCCGAGCGTATCGAGCCGGCGACGATCCTGGCCGCCGAAACCGTGCCGGAGTGGCTGAAGCAAGGGTGAGCGGTTGCGCGCAGCTTCGACAGGGTTAGGATCGGCGGCATGATCGCCAGCGTGCCCCTGTTCCACCGCCTCGCCGACAGCCCAGTAATCGTGCTGGGTGAGGGCGAAGCGGCGGAGGCGAAGCGGCGGCTGGTCCTGCGCGCCGGGGCCGTGCCGTTCGACGATCTGGAGGCGGGCTGCCGGGCCGGTGCCCGGCTCGCTTTCGTCGCGCATGAGGATACCGCTGCAGCCGAAGCCGATGCCCGGCGGGCGCGGCAGGCGGGGCTGCTGGTCAATGTCGTCGATCGGCCGGCGCTATGCGATTTTACCGTGCCCTCGGTGCTGGACCGTTCGCCGGTGCTGATCGCGATCGGCACCGGCGGGGCTTCGGCCGGCTTGGCAAAGCAGCTGAGGCTGCGGCTCGAAGCATTGCTGCCTGCCTCGCTGGGGCAATTGGCCGATGCGCTTTATGCGGCGCGCGCGGCCTTGCGCGCCCGCTTTCCCGACGCGGGTGATCGCCGCCGCGCACTCGATGCCGCGCTGGGATCGGGCGCGGTGCTGGACCCATTGAGTGCGACTTCCGCTGCCCATGTCGAGAGCTGGTTGGCAGGTGCGGGGACGGAGGCTGGCGGGCGCGTCGAAATACGGCTGCGCAGCCACGATCCGGAAGACTTGACGCTGCGTGAGGCGCGCCTGCTCGGCTCGGCCGATCTGGTGCTGCATGACGCCGGCGTGTCCCCTGCCGTGCTGGACCGCGCCCGCGCCGACGCCGCACGCGGCGTGCTCGGCGAACATCGCGAGGATGCCGACGAGCGCGCGCTGGTCATCGTCCTGCTGGCGCCGCAATAGGTATTTCATCTTGGCCGCCGCGATCGGCAGAGGGGCGGTTTTTGCGCGAAGCCGGCTTGAATAGCGGGTTATTCAAAGTTAATTATGCATTTATAATTGCAAGGAATTAATTCACGCTGCCCGATAGCCTGCGGCAATTTCGTGCGAACGGCGGTGGCCTATCATGCCAAGGGGAACATTGTGCAGCAGACGGATTTTCCGATACCCATCCTGCCTCGCATCGACATCTCCCGGATACCCGAATTCGGCGATCTGACCGGTTTGTTCGGCGTGTCTGCCGATGCCGCACGGCGGTATTCGCTGGACGATAACCGCGCCGAACTGCTCGACTGCCTTTACCCCTTCCATCCCGGCGCATGAAAGACGGGTCGCAGAGCTGGGAATGACAGGTTTCGAAATGAATGGGATGGATTGGCAGTCCGGGCAGCGCCGGCTGGCCGCTGTCGTCAGGACCTGGCGCGCCGATGAAGGGACCGCGTCGATGCTGGCGGCACTGGGTCGCTTCGCCGATGGCGTGCCGATCGACGATTGCCCGGCGCTGGCGGATCTTTTCGGCGAGGACGGATCATCCGCCGCGCGCCTGGTGGGCGCCCTTGTCGAAGCCGTGGTGCCGGCACTTCGCGAAAATCCGCTGGGGCAATTGCCGCTGCGCAATGCCCGCCGAAAGGCGGCTCACACGCTGCTGCTCGCGCGGGAAAAGGGCGCCAGCCTTGCCGTAACCGTGCATGACGGGGCAGCGCTGGCGGCGCGGCCGACGCCGCACAGCGCGGAATTCGCGCCGGTCGAGACTTGGGTGCGGGTTCTGATCGGAACGGGCATGGCCGAAGCGTGCCTGCGCGATCCCTCGCGGCCGGACGAGGTCCTTCGGCAGGACATTGCTTTGGCAGCGGGGACGGTGCTGCGCCGTGACGGCCGAAGAGAGGCGATGGAGGTGCGTTCCGCGCAAGGCGCGCTGGTGGTCCTGCGCCTTCAGCGCCGTCTGGATGATGGCGATCCCGTGTGCGAATTCGCCTTTGAAGACGGCGCCTTGCTGCACCGGGCGGCGGGGCGGGCGGAAGATAGCCGGCTGGAACTGGCGGTCGCGGTGCTGGCCGCGCAGGGCCGCCGAGACGCGGTGCCCGCGCTGGGGCGGATCGTTTCGGGTTCATCCGCGCCCGCGCTGCGCTGGTCGGCTCTGCGGGCGGTGCTGGCGCTGGATACCCGGGCTGGGCTGGTGCTGCTGGGCGAGCTTGCCGATGGCGACGATCCGGCGCTGGCGGCGGCGGCCGCGGGGGTCCTGCGGGACTTGCTGGCCGAATGGCCCGAACTGGAAAAGGTGGCGCAATGGCGCGGGTAATGACACGGCGCGATCCAACCGATGCTTCGCTGGCCGAATGCACCGAGGCGCTGGCCACCTGGGGATTCGATCCGGACGACGAAGTCAGCCTTTCGCACGCGGCCAACTGGCTGCAGCGGTTGGGCAACGATCGTCTGTTTCTGGGCGATGTTCTGGTGGACCTGCTTGCCGGACTGGCTTCGGTGCCCGCCGATGCCGAAGGTCTGGCCACGGGCGGTCCGCAGACGGTGATGCTGGTGCCGCCTGGGCGCGGCAATTTTTCGATCCGGGCGCGCATCTGGCCGTCGCCGAGAGAGGCCGTCTATCGCGCCAGCGGCCCGATCGCCTGCGGCTATGGCGAAGCGCACGATTTCGCGGGCGATGTGCTCTCGCTCGGCTATTTCGGCCCCGGCTATCTGGGCGAGGACTACGAATATGACCCCGAAGCGGTGATCGGCCACGCGGGAGAGCGGGTGGAACTGCGTCTGGTGGGCCGCGGGCCGCTCGACGAAGGGCGCATGGTCCACTACCGCGCTCGGCGCGACGTGCTGCTGCGCCAACCGCCGGAGGCGCTTTCGGTGTCACTGGACCTTGTTCACACCGATCCCACGCAAGGCTGGGAAAGCCGCCATGCCTTCGATGTTACCCGGGGTGAGATTACCGACCTGCTGGGCCACGGCCCTTCGGAAAGCTTCCTGCGCGTGGCGGTGGCACTGGGCGGGGAAGAGGCGGCGGACCTTGCCATCCGCTTCGGCCGGACCCACCCCAGCGACCGCATGCGGCTGGTCGCCTGGCAGGCACTGGCGGCACAGGCGGACGATCTTGCTGCGCGCGATGCCGTGTGGGCAGCGGCGGAGCGCTCCGGCAGCCGCTTGGTGGAGCGGGAAGCCAAAGCACGGCGCACCGGGACGTGAAGGTGCCAACGCGGCCGCAACTGCGCCGATGGCTTCGCAGAGTCGCAAGGGCGGCAACCGGGATGGGGCTCGGGGCCTGGCTGATGTTGTCGCTTGTCGTTTGGCAGAAGCCAGACTTGGCGCAGCCACTACACCCCTATTGCAATGCCGCCTACTTCATCATGATGCTCGGCGTATTCGGAGTGCAAGCCACTGGCCGTGCGCGGGCGGTCAATCGTCAGGGGGCGGACTGGAGCGGAGCGATGACCGTGCTGCTTTGCGGGGCAGCGGGCGTGATCGCGATTTGGTGGAGCGCATTGCCGGCGCGTATTTTCGTCATGATTGCCGTGGCAGTCGTGACATTGATGCTCGCGGCGGGGGCGGCGTGGTTCGCTTGGCGCCATCGCGGCGAGATCGGCGAACTGCGCTTCGAAACCAAACGGTCGCCGGAATGAAAGCTTAGAACATCCCGCCGGCCAGCGCATCGATCGCGCCTTGCAGGATCACGGCGGCGGCGGCGGAATCGATGCGGGTGGCGCGCTTGGCCCGGCTCATGTCCTGTTCGATCAGCCCGCGTTCCGCGCCGCTGGTGGACCAGCGTTCGTCCCACAGCAGAATCGGCAAGCCCAGCGCGGCAAGGTTGCGGGCATAGGCGCGGCTCGATTGCGAACGGGGGCCTTCGGAACCGTCCATGTTGAGCGGCAGACCGATGACCAGGCCCTTGATCGATCGTTCGCGGATCAGTTCTTCCAGCAGCACTTTGTCCGCGCCGAACTTGCCGCGTTTCAGCGTCTTGCCGGGCGAGGCGAAGCGCCAGCCGGCGTCGCAGAAAGCAGTGCCGATAGTCTGGGTGCCCAGATCGAGCCCGAGCAGGGCGCCGCCCGTTTCCGGCAATGCGTCCCGGTATTCGAGCGCGCCGGTGGTGATCACTGTGCCGTCTGCCATCAAGGCCGTCCTCTTCGCGAATGGACGGCCCTCATAGAGAGGTCATGTGCTCCGGGGAAGCGGGGGCGAGATCGTCGTTCAGCTGGGCCTGGCGTTCCAGCCAGATCTTGATCATCGCCACCAGCGGATCGGCCAGTGCCAGCCCCAACAGGCCGAACAGCACGCCCATGATCAGCTGCGCGGCCAGCACCAGCGCGGGCGGCAGGTCCACGGCCTTGCGGGCGATGACCGGCACGATCAGATAGCCGTCGATCAGGTGGATCAAGGCGTAGACGAAGATCGTGTAGAGCCCCATTTCATAGCTGCCGGAAAAGCCGACGAGGATCATCAGCAGGCCCGAAATCGGCGCGCCGATGTTGGGCAGGAAGGCCAGCAGGCCGGTGATCAGCGCCAGCAGCGTCGCCATCGGCACGCCGTAGATTTCCAGCATGACCCAGGTGAAAAGGCCCTCCACCGTCATGCCGATCACGCGGCCGAGCAGCAGGCGGCGCAAAGCCTGACCCATGATCCCTGCCGTTTCCTCGAAATGTTCGCGGCGGTCGTGGGGCAGCATCCAGCCCACCCCGCGCCGGTACAGCAGCGGTTCGAGCGCGAAGTAGATGCCCAGCACCAGTATCAGGAACAGCGTGGTGAGCCCGCCGATCAGGCCGCCGACCATGCGCGTGACTTGCCCGATGCCGCCGCCCACGCCGCTGACCGCCTCCTTGGCGAGCGAGCGCATGTCGGTGACGCGCAGCCCGAAACCGTGGCTTTCCAGCCAGACGGCGCCGCGATGGAACTGGCTTTCCAGGGTGGCGGGAAGTTCCGCGGCCTGCGCGGCGATCTGGCTGCCGGCGAAATCGCCCATCCAGATCACGAAGGCCAACGCCAGCAACAGCACCAGCGCGACGCGCCAGCCGCGCGGGATCTTCAGCACTTTGCCAAGCAGGCGGGCGCCGCCGTCGATCAGCGCGGCAACCACCACGCCGCCGAAGATCACCAGCAACGATTGCGAAAGGAACACGACCAGCGCGAAAAGCGCGGCCATGCCGATCCACACGAAGGCCTTGCGCGCCTCTGTGCGGATCAGCGGGTCGGCAATGTCGGTCGGCCCGGTGCGCTCCTCAAGGGGGACGGCCCCGTCCGGGGGCGAGGAGTGACCCGGTCCGCTCACTTCCAGGCCTTGGCGGGATCGACCGGCGGGCGCAGGCTGGAGAAGGCACGGCCTTCACGCAGGGCCCGCCACCAGCTCAGCGGATTCCAGGTCTGGGTACCGTCCAGCGAGAAGGTGATGAATTCGGCGCGGCCGCCGATATTGGTCAGCGGCACCGGGCCGCCAAGCCCGCCGCTGGGCTGGCCGAACATGTCCAGTTCGAACGGGGCGCGGCTGTCGGCCGAGCGGTCGCGGTCGTCGCCCATCAGGAAGACATGGCCTTCGGGCACCTTGATCTCCGGATAATTGTCCAGCTCCTGATCGATGTAGTCGATCACATCGTAACTGGCGCCGTTGGGCAAGGTTTCACGATAGGTCGGCAATTCGTACACTTCCTTGCCGCTGGGCAGGCGAGTGCGGAACTGTTCGAAGCCGTCGTAGCAGTGGCCGGGCTCCGCATCGCCTTCGCAGCGCAGCGAATCGTCGGCGGGAATGCGCACCGGCGGCTCCATCTCACGCGGGACGAAGGTGCCGTTCAGGCGGATGCGGCCGTCGATCACCGCGATCCGGTCTCCCGGCCGCGCGACCACGCGCTTGATCAGGTCGGCCGTGCGGTTGCCGGGCACGACGATCACGATGTCGCCGTATTCGGGCGTGCGTTCGAAGATATGCCAGGTGCTGCGCGGAAGCAGGTGGAAGCTGATCGACGACCAGTTCCAGCCATAGGGGTACTTGGAAACCACCAGCCGGTCGCCCACCAGCAGGTTCGGCATCATCGAGATCGACGGGATGTAGAACGGCTTGGCGATCAGCGAGTGGAACGCCAGCACGCCCAGCAGCATCAGCGCCAGCCCGCGCAGTTCCTGCAGCCAGTTGACCTTTTCCTTCTCGGCCGCTTTGGCAGGCGTGTTTTCAGGTGCGGAGGTCTGGGGAAGGTCTTCTGCCATGGTGAGGGCGCAGAACTCGAATCAGGATTGGGGGAGGGGACGGGCTTCGATGATCACGAAGGCCTGGGCCCATGGGTGATCGTCCGTGAGCGTTAGGTGAATGATGGCCTCATGACCAGCCGGGATCAGGCTTTCCAGCCGGGTTTTTGCGCCGCCGGTCAGCGCCAGGGTCGGCGCGCCGGAGGGGGCGTTGACCACGCCGATGTCCTTCATGAACACGCCGGCCTTGAATCCGGTGCCCACGGCCTTGGAGAAAGCCTCCTTGGCGGCGAAGCGCTTGGCCAGCGTGCCGGCTATGGTGTGCGGGCGGCGGGCGGCCTTGGCCCGCTCGACTTCGGTGAAGACGCGCTGAAGGAAACGCTCGCCATAGCGGTCGAGCGAATTCTGGATCCGCTCGATATTGCAGAGGTCGGAGCCCAGGCCGATGATCACGACGATCCTCCCAACTCGTCACCCCAGCGCAAGCTGGGGCCGCTCTCAATCAAGCACTGCGCCAGCGGCACGCGATCCCGGCGTTCGCTGGGATGACGGGGGAAGCATCGGTCCTTCACCGCACTTCGTCCATCAGGGCGCGCATCTTCTTCACGCTTGCCTCCAGCCCGCAGAAAATAGCCTCACCGATCAGATAGTGACCGATGTTGAGTTCCGCGAGTTGCGGAATCGCGGCAATCGGCTGCACATTGTCGTACGTGAGCCCGTGGCCGGCGTGCGGCTCGATGCCGTTCTTGGCGGCCAGCGCGGCCATGTCGACGATGCGGCGCAGTTCCACCGCGACTTGCTCGCCTTCGGCATGGGCATATTCGCCGGTGTGGAACTCCACCACCGGCGCGCCCAGCTTCATCGCCGCCTCGATCTGGCGCGGTTCCGGCGCGATGAACAGGCTGACGCGCACGCCGGCATCGGCCAGCCGCGCGACGATGGGGGCAAGGCGGTTGTGCTGCCCGGCCGCGTCCAGCCCGCCCTCGGTCGTGCGCTCCTCACGCCGTTCGGGCACGATGCAGGCGGCGTGCGGTTTGTGGCGCAGCGCGATCTCCAGCATCTCGTCCGTCGCGGCCATTTCCAGATTGATCGGCAGGCCGGTGGCGGCGGCCACGCGCTCCAGATCTTCGTCGCGGATATGCCGGCGATCCTCGCGCAAGTGGACGGTGATGCCGTCGCCCCCCGCCGCTGCGACGATCTGCGCGGCGCGGGCCGGATCGGGATGTTCGCCGCCGCGCGCATTGCGGATGGTGGCGACGTGGTCGATGTTCACGCCAAGGCGCAGGCGGGACGGATTGAGCACGGAAGTCATCGGCAGTTCACCATGGAAAGCACGTCATAGGCAAAACCCTCTTGCTTCCAGGGATCGCCATAATTCGCGGGACGGTGGCGCGAAAAGAAGATCACCGCGCGCCCGGTGCGGGGAAGCAGATAATTGCGATGTTCGAAACCGGCAATAAGTCCTTGCCGTTCGACCACGCGTTCTTCGGTGGCGCAGCCCGAAAGCCGGCTGGGAAAGATCCACTGGAAGAAGCCGTAAAAGCCGTTTTCGCGGGTCGATTGCCACATCGCCTCCCGCTCCGGCGCCTTCAGCAAGGCGCCCGAGAGTAGGGCGTGGTCGAAGCGCCAGAGATCGCGAATCGTCCCATAGGCGCCGCCGGACGCGCCGTAGACGCCCAGATTCAGCAGCGGATCGATCGCGCTGTACGCGCCATTGGGCAAGACTTGCCCGGCCGGACGTGGGCCGAGGGAATAGAGGCCGATGCTCTTCGCGCCGGTCGGGCGGGAGATTCGCTCGGTCAGCAGATCCGCGAACCGCTTGCCGGTTACGCGGTGCAGTACTTCGGCCAGCACGATGGTGTCGCAATTGTTGTATTCGAAGCCGGCCGGCGGCGCGGCGCGGGCGGGGCCGGCGCAAAAGGCACTGGCGGCGGCTTCCGGCGTGGCTGCGGCGGAACCGTAGAAGGCGGGCACGCCCTGGGCGTCGGCCGGGCTCTCGTCGGGCTGCGGCAAGCCGCTGTCATGGCGCAGCAGGTCGCGAATGCGGATATGCGCGGCCTGCGGGGCCTGCCACTCGGGCCAATAGCGCGTGACGGGCGCGTCTAGGTCTATCCGGCCCGCGGCCACTTCCTGCATGGCGATCACGGCGGCGAATTGTTTGGTGATCGAAGCCCAGCGCCAGACAGCATCGGCTGGCACCGGATCGGGGCCGAGGGTCAGGATCTGAAACGTGCCGTCCTGCTCACCGATCAGGATTGCGCCGTCGAATCGTTCGGTCTCGGCGCGATCACGGATTCGGTCCGGGAGAGAGGGGGTGGACGCCCATGCAGTGACCGGGAAAGCGAGTATCGCCAGAGCGATAGCCAGCTTGCCGGGAAGCCGCATGGACATCGTTTGGCCGCTCTCAGGCCTGCGCGCGGCTGCCCGGCTTGACGGCCTGGGTGGCAGCCAGTTCCGGCGGCAGTTCATCCGGCGCGTAAGTCGGGAAATTGAGTGCGACGAGCGGGAAATAGGGCACGCCCAGATCCACCGAGCCGCCCGAACGGTCCACCAGCGATGCGGCTGCGATGACTTCGCCGCCGGCTTCCTCGATCGCCTTGATCGCCTCGCGGCTGGAAAGGCCGGTGGTGACGACGTCTTCCACCATCAGCACCTTGTCGCCCGGTTCCAGCGCAAAGCCGCGGCGAAGCTCGAAAGTGCCGGTGGGGCGCTCGACGAACATCGCGTCAACTTGCAGCGCGCGGCCCATTTCCTGGCCGATGATGACGCCGCCCATGGCCGGCGAGACGACCTTGTCGATCGACTTGCGAATATCGTGGGGGAGTTTTGCAGCCAGCGCCACGGCGAGTCGCGCGGCGCGATCGGGGTTCATCAGAACCCGGGCGCACTGCAGGTAATGCGCGCTGTGGCGGCCCGAGGAAAGCAGGAAATGCCCCTCAAGCAAGGCCTTGCTGGCGCGGAACTCGATGAGGACGTCTTCTTCCTGCATGGCGGCGTAATCCTTTGGTGCAATTTGCAATGTTCGGGCGCGATATCGCGCCATGGGGGAGCGAAAATCCCCTAGAGGCGCTTGAGACCAGCGGCAAGGCCGCGTATAGCCCCCTGAGAAGGGGGGCAAAAGCCTCCGCAACAGGGGTGCGCGCTTGGGAGGCGACTCTTTCTGGAGAGGTCACTCCAGGCGCGAATAAGAAACGGGAAAGCGCTGAATCCATGACATTGGGCAAGACCGTTCGTAATTTGGGTGAGGCTGCAAAGGCCTTTGGATTGGCAATTTCCGCGTTCGGTGCCGTTTTCGGCGCCTCTGCCGCTGCTTACGCGGCGGAAGCGGCTGCGGCCGGACCTGTAACTGCGCCCGCCGCCGGATACACGCCGATGAAGCCGACGCCGGGTATCGGCATGCCGGTGGACGGCGCGATCGGCCTGCAACACGAATATTCGAAGATCGGCGAATATGGTGAGTGGATACACGACATCGTGTTGATGCCGATCATCACGATCATCACCGTGCTGGTGCTGTTCCTGCTGCTCGTCATCGTGGTGCGTTTCAACCGCCGCGCCAATCCGGTTCCTTCGAAGACCAGCCACAACACCGTTCTCGAAGTGGTGTGGACGCTGCTGCCCGTGCTGATCCTGATCGGCATCGCGGTTCCCTCGATCGACCTGATCGCCAAGCAGTACAAGCCGGCCCCCAAAGGCGCGCTGACCATCAAGGTCACCGGCAACCAGTGGTTCTGGACTTACGGCTATCCCGACAATGGCGATTTCGAAGTCGTTTCGAACATGCTCAACATCCCCGGCCAGCCGGTGATCAACAACGGCGTGCGCGAAGTGGGTTCCAAGCCCTGGGACGGCCCCTCGCATCTTGAGGTGGACAACCGCATGGTCGTGCCAGTGGGCGAACCGATCCGCCTGCAGATCACCGCGGCGGACGTTATCCACTCCTTCGCGGTGCCCTCGCTCTGGTTCAAGCTCGACGCGGTTCCCGGCCGCATCAACGAGAAGGTCCTCCTGGTCGAAAGGCCGGGCGTCTACTACGGCCAGTGCTCCGAACTGTGCGGTGCCAAGCATGGTTACATGCCGATCGCGGTCGAGGCGCTGCCCCGTGCGCAATACGATGCCTGGGTCCTGACCCACGCCGGCGGCGTGATCGACGGACAGGCCAAGCCCGCAGCGGCTCCGGCCGCTGCCGCCGGCGCGGCACCGGCAGCGACTGCCACGGCGGAAGCTTCCGAAGCTGCCCCCACGGCCGGCGCAGCCGACGCCAACGCAGCCGCCGAATAAGAGCGAATTGAAGGACAGGGTCCCGACCATGGCTACCACCGCAGACCACTTCCAGGGCCACGCCGAAGGGCACGGCCACTCGGATCACGATCACAAGCCGGCCTTCTTCGCCCGCTGGTTCATGTCCACCAACCACAAGGACATCGGCACGATGTACCTGATCTTCGCGATCATCGCGGGGATCATCGGCGGCGCCGTTTCCGGCGTCATGCGCGCCGAACTGGCCGAACCCGGCATTCAGTATCTGGGCTTCTTCGCGAAGCTGGTGGGTGACAATCCCGACGATTTCAACGCCACGCTGCACATGTGGAACGTGCTGATCACCGCCCACGGCCTGATCATGGTGTTCTTCATGGTCATGCCCGCCATCATCGGCGGCTTCGGCAACTGGTTCGTGCCGCTGATGATCGGCGCGCCGGACATGGCCTTCCCGCGCATGAACAACATCTCGTTCTGGCTGACGGTGGCGGGCTTCTGCTCGCTGATGTGCTCTGCCTTCGTGCCGGGCGGCACGGGCATGGGCGCCGGCACCGGCTGGACGGTCTATGCGCCGCTTTCCACTTCGGGCTCGGTCGGCCCGGCGGTCGACTTCGGCATCTTCGCGCTGCACCTTGCCGGTGCCGGCTCGATCATGGGCGCGATCAACTTCATCACCACCATCTTCAACATGCGTGCCCCGGGCATGACCATGCACAAGATGCCGCTGTTCGTGTGGTCGGTGCTGGTCACCGCCTTCCTGCTGCTGCTGGCGCTGCCGGTGCTTGCCGCCGCGATCACCATGCTGCTGACCGATCGCAACTTCGGCACGACTTTCTTCGATCCCGCCGGTGGCGGCGATCCGGTGCTCTACCAGCACCTGTTCTGGTTCTTCGGCCACCCCGAAGTCTACATCATGATCCTGCCGGGCTTCGGCATCATCTCGCAAATCGTTTCCACCTTCTCGAAGAAGCCGGTGTTCGGCTACCTCGGCATGGCCTACGCCATGGTCGCGATCGGCGTGGTCGGCTTCATCGTCTGGGCGCACCACATGTACGCCACCGGCATGTCGGTGAACACGAAGATGTACTTCACCGCCGCCACCATGGTCATCGCGGTGCCCACCGGCATCAAGATCTTCTCGTGGATTGCCACGATGTGGGGCGGTTCGGTCGAGTTCAAGAGCCCGATGGTCTGGGCGATCGGCTTCATCTTCCTCTTCACCGTCGGCGGCGTCACTGGTGTCGTTCTGGCGAACGGCGGCGTCGACGACGTACTGCATGACACGTATTACGTGGTCGCCCACTTCCACTACGTGCTCTCGCTGGGCGCGGTGACCGCGCTCTTTGCCGGCTTCTACTACTGGTTCCCGAAGATGAGCGGGCGGATGCATTCGGAGTTCCTGGCCCACGTCCATTTCTGGATCTTCTTCGTGGGCGTGAACATGATCTTCTTCCCGATGCACTTCCTGGGCCTGCAGGGCATGCCGCGCCGTTATCCGGACTATGCAGAGGCCTATCACTACTGGAACCACTTCGCGACGATCGGCTACATGATCATGGCCGTCAGCATCGTGGTCTGGCTGATCAACATCGTCTACGCCTTCGCCGCCGGCAAGAAGGCCGAAGACAACTATTGGGGCGAAGGCGCCACCACGCTGGAGTGGACGCTGAGCAGCCCGCCGCCGTACCACCAGTTCGAGACGCTTCCCGTCATCGGCGAAACGGCGCACCACTAAGCCGCTATCGAACGCCGCCCGGACCCGGTTCCGGGCGGCGTTTCGGTATCGGCGTCCCGCGTTGCTCCACGCAGGCCCTCGCTTTTGCGGCGCTTGCGGGTGTATGGGCCCAAGACCATGACCACCACGAGTCCCTCTTCCACGGCCGCCGCACCGGCCGCAGCTCCTTTGCCCGCCGATTGGCGCGACCTTTTCGCGCTGACCAAACCGCGGGTGATGACCCTTGTGATCTTCACGGGAATCTGCGGGCTTCTCGCCGCGCCGGAGCGCATTCACCCGATTCTCGCCTTCACGGCGATCCTCTGCATCGCCATGGGTGCCGGCGGTGCCGCCGCGCTCAACCAGTGGTGGGAAGCCGATCTCGACGCCGGGATGAAGCGCACCGCCAATCGCCCGCTGCCGCAGGGCCGCATCGATCGCACCACCGCGCGTGACTTCGCCGGCGTGCTCTGCGCCGCCTCCGTCTTCCTGATGGGCTTCGCGGTGGGCTGGCTGCCCGCGGCGATCCTGGCGATCTCCATCTTCTACTACGCCGTCGTCTACACGATCTGGCTGAAGCCGCGCACGCCGCAGAACATCGTGATCGGCGGCGGCGCCGGCGCGTTTCCGCCGCTGATCGGCTGGGTGGCGGCCACCGGGCACGTCTCGCTGATGCCGGTGCTGCTGTTCGCCATCATCTTCTTCTGGACGCCGCCGCATTTCTGGGCGCTCGCGCTGTTCGTGAAGAGCGATTACGCCAAAGTCGGCATCCCGATGATGCCGGTGGTCGCGGGCGAAAAGTCCACGCGCCGCCAGATCCTGGTTTACGCCGTGCTGCTGCTGCCTCTGGCGGCGCTGCCCTGGTGGATCGGCGGCACGCACGCGATCTACGGCATTTCGGCGCTGGTACTTTCCAGCCTGTTCCTCCTGCTCTCGATCCGCGTGGGCCTGCGCGAACGCAGCGGCCCGGAAGATACGATGAAGCCGGAGAAGCAGCTGTTCGCCTTCTCGATCGTCTATCTCTTCGCCCTGTTCGGGGCGCTGGTGGTCGATCGCTTCATCGTCCTGTGAAAAGAGGCCCCATGACCGAATCGCACATCGAACCCGGCCAGCCTGACCCGCGTAACCCGCAGGACATCCGCCGCAGCCGAAACAGGGTGCTGGGGCTCGGTCTGGCGGCTTTCGTGATTCTGGTGTTCTTCATCTCCATAGCGAAGATGAGCTGATCATGGCCCAGGGGACGGCCGGCGGGACGGCCACGGAAACGCGCAGCAACAAGCGCGTCGCGTTCATCGCCCTGTCGATGGCTGTGGGGATGCTGGGGCTGGGTTTCGCCTCCGTCCCGCTCTACCGGATCTTTTGTCAGGTGACCGGGTATGACGGCACCACCCGCCGCGTGGACGAGGCGCAGGCCGCCGCCGTGCAGGTGACAGACAAGACGATGTCGATCCGCTTCGACGCCAATGTCGAACGCGGGATGCCGTGGCAATTCAAGCCGCTGCAGCGCACCGACACGGTGACCATCGGAGAGCGCGACATGGCGCTTTTCTGGGCCAAAAACGATTCGGACAAGGTGATCACCGGCACCGCCAGCTTCAATGTGGAGCCGGAACAGGCGGCCCGCTATTTCAACAAGATCCAGTGCTTCTGCTTCACCGAACAGACCCTTCAGCCGGGTGAGGCGGTGAAGATGCCGGTGATCTATTACGTCGATCCGGGCATCCTGAACGATCCCGACAACAAGGACGTGCAGCAGATCACCCTCAGCTACACCTTTCACGTGACCGGCATCGCCGATGCGGGTGCGGACGCGAAGGCACTGGACCGCAAGCAGACAGGCGGTTAAGGCCTTACACAAGAAATAAATCACGGGGGAACGAACAGCCCCCGCAAAGATTCGAACAGGCAGATTCGAGCAACGGGGACGAAGGCGCCATGGCCGGTACCAAGAACCACGATTACCATATTCTTCCGCCGGACATCGCGCCGCTGGCGACCACTATCGGTGCGTTCACTTTCACGACCGGCATGGTCCTGTTCATGCACAAGATGCCCGGCGGCGCTTTCGTGCCGTGGCTGGGCCTCTCCATCCTGCTCGCCTCGATGTTCATGTGGTTTTCCAAGATCATCAAGGAAGCGCACGCGGGCGATCACACGCCGATCGTGCAGCTGCACCAGCGCTACGGCATGATCCTGTTCATCGCTTCGGAAGTGATGTTCTTCGTCGGTTGGTTCTGGGCCTTCTTCGACTTCTCGCTGTTCCCGTCGACCATTGCCGAGGTGGTTGGTGGCCAGTGGCCGCCCAAGGCGATCGAGGCGGTGATGGATCCGTTCGATCTGCCGCTGCTGAACACGCTGATCCTGCTCTGCTCGGGCACCACGGTCACCTGGGCGCACCACTCGCTGATCCACGGCGATCGCGACGGGCTGAAGAAGGGGCTTTGGGCGACGGTGCTACTGGGCCTGCTGTTCACCTCGATCCAGGCTTACGAGTACATCCACGCCCCGTTCCCCTTCGGCCAGAACACCTATGGTTCGGCGTTCTACATGGCGACCGGGTTCCACGGCTTCCACGTGATCGTCGGCACCATCATGCTGATCGTCTGCCTGGTGCGCGCCTACAAGGGCGACTTCACGCCGCGCCAGCACTTCGGCTTCGAAGCGGCGGCCTGGTATTGGCACTTCGTCGACGTGGTGTGGCTGTTCCTGTTCGTCGCGATCTACATCTGGGGCGGCTGGGGCCACCCGACGCACTGATCGCCGCAGGACGGCATTCGCATTATCCCCGAGGGGCAGTCGGACAGGTATCGGCTGCCCCTTTTGGTTTCTGGCCTTCCGCTTTCCTATGGGTGACCGCTTGCCCCGTATCCCGATCGTTCCGACCATTCTCGTCCTTGCCGCCGTCGGAGTGATGGTCTGGCTCGGCTTCTGGCAGCTACGTCGGCTGGACGAGAAGGAATCGCTGCTGGCCCACTATGCCGCCGCCCAGACGATGCGCGCGGAAGTCGTCTGGCCCAAGGGGGAGGCGGCGGAGAAGGATCTGCTTTACCGCCATGCGCGGATCGACTGCGTAAGCGTCACCAACCGCTCCAGCATGGCCGGTCGCAATGCGCAGGGCGAATCGGGGATGGCGCAGACGGTGCAGTGTGTGCAGGCGGATGGATCGAAGGCGCTGGTCGTGCTCGGCTGGTCGCGCCTGCCGATGGCGGAGGGCGGCTGGACCGGCGGCACGCTGCACGGTGTGATCGCGCCGGGGCCGCGTCTGGTTGCCGTGCCGGCCGTGGCGGGACTGGAGGCCAATGCCATTCCCGATCCGTCCGAAATTCCCAACAACCACTTTGCCTATGCGGTCCAGTGGTTCGTCTTCGCGGTAACGGCGCTGGTGATCTATGCGCTGGCGCTGATGAAGCGGGGGCGGAAGTAAACACGCGGTCGTTGAGACAAAGCGCAGACAAGCCCCTCTTCAAATGCCTGATCCCGTCATCCCCGCGTAGGCGGGGATCCCGCTTTTCTTTCGGCGTCCGGGTGAGAAGGAAGCGGGGCCCCCGCCTTCGCGGGGGCGACGAAGAGATGCGGGTATCGTCGCAGAACTACACGCCCCTTTAGGAATTGTTCGCGCGTCAGCCTAACGACAGGCTTTTCATTTCGCGCCCCTACGGCTAACCGCGCCCCCATGGACTATATCAGCACCCGCGGCAGCGCACCGGCGCTCGACTTCGAAGGCGCCACGCTCGCCGGTCTCGCATCCGACGGCGGCCTTTACGTGCCGCGTGAGTGGCCGCGCTTCTCGGCCGAAGAGATCGCCGCGATGGCAGGGCTGCCCTATGCCGAGCTGGCCGCGAAGATCATGTTCCCCTTCGTCGAAGGCAGTCTGACCTATGACCGCCTGCTGGAACTGACGACTCAGGCTTACGGCCGCTTCGCGCACAAGGCGGTGACGCCGCTGAAGCAGCTGGACGAGCAGCAGTGGGTGCTGGAACTGTTCCACGGCCCGACGCTGGCGTTCAAGGATGTGGCGCTGCAACTGCTGGGCCTGCTGTTCGAGGAATTCCTCGGCCGTTCGGAGCGTAACCTGACCATCGTCGGCGCGACTTCGGGCGACACCGGCTCGGCCGCGATCGACGCGGTCGCCGGCCGTGCCAAGGTCGATATCTTCATGCTGCACCCCAAGGGCCGCGTGTCCGACGTGCAGCGCCGCCAGATGACCACGGTGCTGGCGCCCAACGTCCACAACATCGCCATCGAAGGCTCGTTCGACGACGCGCAGGCCACCGTGAAGCGCATGTTCAACGACAAGGCGATGACCGACCGCTTCGCCATCGGCGCGGTGAACTCGATCAACTGGGCGCGCCTGATGGCCCAGGTGGTCTATTACTTCGCTGCCGGACTTCAGCTGGGCGCGCCGCATCGCAAGGTCGCCTTCTCGGTGCCGACCGGCAACTTCGGCGATGTCTTCGCCGGCTATGTCGCCGCGCAGATGGGCCTTCCGATCGAGAAACTGATCGTCGCCACCAACGTCAACGACATCCTCCACCGCGCGCTGGCAGAGGGCGACTATTCGCAGGGCACCGTTACGCCGACCGCCGCGCCCTCGATGGACATTCAGGTCTCGTCGAACTTCGAACGCCTGCTGTTCGACCTGAACGGTCGCGACGGCAAGGCACTGGCCGAGCAGATGGCCGGGTTCGAAGCGACCAAGGCCATGCAACTGACGAACGCGCAGCGTGAAGGCGCCGCGGCACTGTTCTCTTCCGCCCGCACCGATGCCGACGAAATGGCGCAGGCCATCCGCTGGGCCTGGGAGAACTGCGGCGAACTGATCGATCCGCACACCGCCTGCGGCCTCTTCGCCGCGCGCACTGCCGGCATCGACGCCAGCATCCCCGTCGTCACGCTCGCCACCGCACACCCCGCCAAGTTCCCCGACGCCGTCGAACGCGCCACCGGCCAGCGCTCGGGCCTGCCCGCGCGCGTCGGCGACTTGTTCGAGCGTGAAGAGAAGTGCGTCGACCTGACCGGCGACTACGACTCGATCGCCACCTTCGTGGCCCAGCACGCGAGCCCGAAAATCTGATGGCACGCCTGGAAACCCAACCCGTCATCCTCGCCGGAGAGGGCTGGGACGATTACGGCCTTGTCGATTCGGGCCACGGTCGCAAGCTGGAACGCTACGGCGACTACCGCTTCGTGCGCCCCGAACCGCAGGCAATGTGGACGCCGCGCCTTGAAAACTGGGGCGCGCACGGCGAATTCGTGCCCGGCTCGGACGAGGACGGCGGCGGCAGGTGGCAGTTCGACAAGCCGGTGCCGCGCGATGGCTGGCCGCTGGCGTGGAACGAAGTCAGTTTCACCGCGCAGTGCACGCCGTTCCGCCATCTCGGCTTCTTCCCGGACATGGCACCGGTGTGGGACTGGATGCGCGAAATGCTCGCCGGCCGCGACGATGCCAATACGCTGAACCTGTTCGGCTATACCGGCGTCGGTACGCTCGCGCTGTCCGCGCATGGCCCGGTCACCCATGTCGATGCTTCCAAGAAGTCGGTCGGCCAAGCGCGTGAGAACGCGGCGCTGGCGGAGCTGGAGGATCGCCCGGTCCGCTGGCTGATCGACGATGCCGCGAAGTTCACGGCGCGCGAAGTACGCCGGGGCAAGCGCTACGATGGCATCATACTCGATCCGCCCAAGTTCGGTCGCGGGCCGACTGGCGAAACCTGGCGTCTGGAAGAAAACCTGCCCGGCCTGCTCGCCGATTGCCGCCAACTTCTAGATGGCGACAGCAAGTTCCTGTTCCTCACCGTCTACGCCGTGCGCATGTCCTCGCTGGCGCTGGCCGGACTGATGGAAGAACTGTTCCGCGATCTGCCCGGAACCATCGAACATGGCGACCTGTCCGTGCGCGAGGACAATGATGGCCGCCTGCTGCCGACAGCAATCTTCGCACGCTGGCGCAATAACGGCTAAAGCCCGCCGCCATGACCCCCATCACCGATTCGCTCATCCTCGAAGTCGCCGATTTCGAACACGACGTCCTCACCGGGATCTACTCGGAAGAGACCGGTAAGCCGCAGCCGCTGCGCTTCACCATCCAGGTCTCGATGAAGCCGATCGACCGCTACACGCCCGATACGCCGCTGACCGAGAGCAAGAACTACATGGACCTCAAGTTCGCGGCCAGCGATGCGCTGCCGCAGGGTGTCCATTTCAAGCTGATCGAGGCGGTGGCCGATCACGTCTGCGAAACGCTGTTCCTGCAGGACGCGCGGATCGAGGCGGTGACGGTGAAGATCGTCAAGCTGGCGATTGCCGAAGCGGGCGAGAAGATCGGCATCACGCTTACCCGGCAGCGCCGTTGAGCGTGATCCTGCGCGTGGGGCCGCTGGCGGACAATCCGCTGGATGCAGCCGTGCAGTTCCATGCCGAAATCCTGCCCCGCGCCCGCGAAACGCTTTCGCATGGGCACACGCTGACGCTGGTTTTCGCCGCTGCCGATCATACCCACCGGGCCTGGCGCCTTGCTGCCGTGCAAGGGCTGGCCCGCGATCATGCGCCGGCGCGAATCAACGCGCTGGAAGGCGACGACCCATCCGCCGTCGACGCTGCGGCGATCTACTTGTCGTCGGCGGAAGGCGTGACGGGACAATTGCTGCGCATCGATGGAACGGGCGCCGGAGCAATGCTATAGCAGAGGCATGAGCGCACCAACGCCCGCACTAACGCCTCTGGTCGATCAGTTCCGGCGCCGCATCACCTACCTGCGGCTTTCGGTGACCGATCGGTGCGATCTGCGCTGTTCCTACTGCATGCCCGAACGCATGACCTTCCTGCCCAGGAAGGACGTTCTTTCGCTCGACGAACTGCACAAGCTGGCGCTCGGCTTCATCGGCCGCGGCGTAACCAAGCTGCGCCTGACCGGCGGCGAACCGCTGGTGCGGCGTGACGTGATCGAGCTTGTCCGCGCCCTTGGCCGCAAGCTGGGAGACGGGTTGGAGGAACTGACGCTCACCACCAATGCCACGCGCCTTGCGGAATTCGCGGACGATCTGGCAACGGCCGGCGTGCGGCGGATCAACGTCTCGCTGGACACGCTGGACCGTGCGACGTTCGAACGCATTTCGCGCCGCGATTCGCTGCCGCAAGTGCTGGACGGGCTGGCGGCGGCGAAGGCGGCGGGGTTGGCGGTGAAGCTCAATACCGTGGCGCTGAAGGGGCTGAACGAGGGCGAGATTCCCGACATCGTCGCCTGGGCGCATGGACAGGGCTTCGATTCCACGCTGATCGAGGTGATGCCGCTGGGCGATGTGGAGGAAGACCGCATCGACCATTACCTGCCGCTCACCAAAGTGCGGGCAGATATTGAACGGCGCTGGACACTGACCCCCAGCGATCACCGCACTGGCGGCCCGGCGCGCTATTTCGATGTGGCGGAAACGGGCGGCCGGATCGGCCTCATCACCCCGCTGACCGAGAATTTCTGCGAAAGCTGCAACCGCATCCGCGTCACCGCCACCGGGCAGCTCTACGCCTGCCTTGGCGGGAACGAGCGCGTGGACTTGCGCGCGGCGCTGCGCGGCGATGAGCCTGAGGCCGCGCTGGACGCTGCGCTCGATATGGCGATGCGGATCAAGCCCGAACGGCACCATTTCGCCATCGATGCGCGCGGCGCAGCGCCTGCGCTGGATCGCCATATGTCGATGACGGGGGGCTGAGGGTGCGGGCCAAGGTGGTGTTCCTCGGCCGTCTGGAGGATCTGGCAGGGCGCGCGGGTCACGATGTTGCCGCCGATGCGCCGCTCGACTGGTATGACGTGATCGGCTGGCTGGGCGATCATTTTCCGCCGGAACTGGCCGATGCGGTCGCCGGCGAAAAGGTGCGGGCGGCGATCAACGGCGCGCTCGTTGCGGACAAGCACATGCTGGTGCTTGCCGATGGCGACGAGCTGGCTTTTCTGCCGCCGGTTTCGGGAGGCTGAGATGGACAGCAATGTTCATCTGTTGACCGGGACTTTCGACCCTGCGGCCATGCTGACCGGCTTCACCGCTGCACTTCCGCATGCCGGCGGCGTCGTCAGCTTCCTGGGGCAAGTGCGTGCGGGAGAGGGCGTGGAGGCGCTGGAACTGCGGCATTACGATCCCCTCACGCTGCCGGCGATGCGCGATCTGGCCGTGCGCGTGCGCGGGCGCTGGGATCTGGATGGACTGCTGATCGTCCACCGCAGCGGGCAGATGGCGCCGGGCGAGCCGATCGTGCTGGTTGCCGCCGCCGCCCGCCACCGGCGGGACGCCTTCGCCGCCGCCGACTTCGCGATGGACCACCTCAAGAGCGAATCGTGGTTCTGGAAGCGGGAGAAGCGTGCCGGCGCATGGCACTGGATCGAACCGCGCGAGCAGGATTTCGAGGATATCGCCCGCTGGGGCTGACGATCGGTTTGATCCGCGTCAATGAATCGAAGGCTTCTCTTCTGCATGGCAGGCGCAGGAGGCCATCGCCATGTCACAGCGTCTCAGCCAGCAGCAAGTCCGTGAACTGATCGTCGAAACGCCGGCATTGCCGGAACAGCCTCTGGCCCGCGCGATGGACCGAAGTTTCGGGCTGCCGACGGGGCTCTATGCGGCCACGGTAGCGCTTTACCTCGCCTTTATCGGCGTCATGGCCGGGCTGTTCCTCAATCCGGAACTGGCCATTCCCATGGTGATCTTCGCCAGCTTCGTGATCTTTGCCTTCGGTCTTGCCGGCTGGTGGACGTGGATGAAGCCGGCAAACGACAGCGCGCCGCCCAGCTGGGCGCGGTTTCGCGCAGAAGGAATAGAAACTCCAAGCGGATGGCTGACGGCCGGGGAGGCGACCGTTCAGGTCCTCCTCCTTCCTGTGCTGATCCTGGGATGGGGACTGGGCGTTGCCCTGATCGTCGCCTTGACCTGATTTTCCGGCCCCCGCCGGGGGGCTTCTCGGGCCGAAAATCGGTATCGCTTGGATACCCCTCCCTCTGCAACGGGGGAGGGGTTTTCGTTGATGCGGGGCGGTTCAGTTACCCAGCCGGGCGTCCAGTCCGGAAACGACGGCGTCTTGCGCGTCCACTTGCGCCTGCACTTTTCCGCGTGCCGCATCGATGCTTTGCGCTGTGGGCGATTCCCGGTCGGGCGAGGCGTCGCGCGCGGCCGCGAACATCGTGTCCAGTTCCGCCAGCGCGGCGATCGCGGGATCGCGGCTTGCCTGCAGCGTGGAGACGGCCACTTGCGCGTTCAGCCACGAATCGCTGCCTTTCGATCCGGCCGCGGCAACCGCACGCTCGGCAGCCGGGCGCTTCGTGCCGAATGCGCTGTCCGCTTGTCCGGCCGTGGTGAGAATACCGTCGATGCGGCTGACGAGGTCCGCGCTTGGCGGTGGCAGCGGGGCAACCGCGTCGGCAGGATCGGGCGCGACCGGAGTGGCCCGCTCTACCGGACGGTAGGCCAGCGAGGGATATTGGCTGGCCGAGGAACAGGCGGCGAGACCTGCAGCGAGGAAAAGCGGCAGCAGGCGGGCTTTTGCGCGGATCATCCCCGTGCCATAGCACGCGCGCCGATAATCGCGAGCGGCAATCGCATGAGGCAGGCGCACGAAACAGGCGCATAAGTAGGGCCGAAGGCGACGGGCGCGATACACGCGCACTCGCCAGTTGCCTGACTCTTGCCTATAGGCGGTGGCGCATCCGGTATCCGGTCATGCAAGAGTCGCATTTCTGCGGCTTAGGGCCAAGTTCCTGCCCACGCTTTGGCAAAGTCCTTGGTTGACACGAATCAGCCGTTGCACTAACGGCACCCACTCTTTCCGGTACCTCGTTCGTGACGGGGGATCGGCGCGTCGCCCGCAAGGCTCCACGGTTCCTCGTCGGACCTGAGCGGCCGGGGCAAGTTTGTTTCGGCCCATCACGGGCACACATAGAGATTAGGTAAGGGCACCATGTTCGCAGTTGTGCGCACGGGCGGCAAGCAGTACCGGGTTGCCGCCGGAGACAAGATCGCGGTTGAAAAGCTGGCTGGTGAAGCCGGTGAGACCATCACCCTGGGCGACGTTCTGCTCGCTGGCAAGGACGGCGAAGTCGTCGACGCCGCAAAGATCTCGGTTTCGGCCGAAATCATCGCGCAGGCCAAGAGCGAAAAGGTCGTGGTGTTCAAGAAGCGCCGCCGCCACAACTATCGTCGCAAGAACGGCCACCGCCAGCAGATGACTCTGCTGCGCATCGTGTCGGTCGCCTGAGCCAAGATCGGAAGGACTGAACAATGGCACATAAGAAAGCTGGCGGTTCGTCGCGTAACGGTCGCGACTCTGCAGGCCGCCGTCTTGGCGTGAAGAAGTTCGGCGGTCAGGAAGTGATCGGCGGCAACATTATCATCCGTCAGCGCGGCACCCGCGTGTATCCGGGCGTGAACGTAGGCATGGGCAAGGATCACACCCTGTTCGCCACCGCCGAAGGTCGCGTGCGCTTCCACGATGGCAAGCAGGGCCGTAAATACGTCTCCGTAGACGTAATGGCAGCAGCCGCCGAATAATCGGATGGTCGATAAAAGGGCCATCCCTGCGGGATGGTCCCGCCGATCCTCACGGGTCGGCTGAACGAGGGAGAGGGGCCAGCCCGTCTCCCTCTTTTCGTGTCTCCCTCACTCACGGCTCGCGATCCGGCGGACGTGAATCTCGCGCATTTTTCCGTAAAATGTGCCTGATTTCCGCCAATTGACCGCGCGCGTAATCGCAATGTCACGCGTCCTTCCTATGAAGGCAGCGGGGCTGATGAGTGGAGATACACTATGTTCATTCGCAGCGAACGCCTGTTCCTGCGGCCAGGCTGGCCCGAGGATCGGGACGAGCTTCTGGCGCTGGTTGCCGACGAATCCGTCGTTCGCAACCTTGCACGCGCACCCTGGCCCTATACGGCCGACGATGCCCGGCGCTTCCTCGACATGCCGCAGGATCATTTCCTGCCGCGCTTCCTGATCACTCACCCCGGTGCCGGCGGCGCCCGGTTGCTGGGCTGCATCGACTTGTCCGAAATGCATGGCGAGGCCAATCTCGGCTATTGGATTGCGCGCGAGCACTGGGGGCAGGGTTTCGCCAGCGAGGCGGCCCGCGCCGTGCTGTCTCTGGCGCGCTCGATCGGTCACAAGCGGATCGTCGCCAGCCACTTCGTCGACAACCCGGCGTCCGGCCGGGTGCTTGAAAAGGCGGGCTTCGCGCGCACCGGCCGAATCGTCGAGCGGTTCAGCCAGGGCCGCGGCATGTCCTATCCGTCGCGTGAATATGCGCTGGAGTTCGACGCCCCCAGCGATTGCGACGACGATTCGGGCAATCGCGGCGCGTCTTCCGCCCGAATGTCCCCTGCGCGGCTGACGCCCCGCCGCCGGGCTGCGTGATTCGCCGATGGCGGGACGGGACTCTACGGAGCCTGTCCCGCAGCGGAATTTAATCCGCACCCAGCATGACCGTGCGTGAATGGTGGAATGCCCGGATTTGGCGGCGGCGGAAGGACGGCGCATCGCAAAGTCCGTGCAACGCGGGCCCGCATCATGCATGGTGAGGCTGCGGGACAAAAACAACGGAGAACCGTGACATGTTCGTCCGCACGGAGAGGCTCTTCCTCAGGCCCGGTTGGCCCGAGGATGTCGACGAACTGCTGGAGGCCATTTCGGACGAAGCGGTGCAGCGCAGTGTCGGCGTCAGCACGCTGCCGCGCACGGCGCAGGCCATGCGCGATTACCTGACGCTGGATCGCGATCCGCGTCTGCCTCATTTCTTCATGTACTTGCGTGCGCCCGACAGACCGCGGCTGGTGGGCGGCATCGGCCTGGGTCGGTTCGGCGACGACGTGGAGATGGGCTACTGGATAGCCCCGGCCTATCGCGGCAGGGGCTATGCGCGGGAAGCGGTGCGTGCCCTGTTGGAGCAGGCCCGCGCGTTGGGCCATCGCCGCGTGCTCGCGAGCTATTTCGAGGAAGCGCCGGCGACGCGGAGCGTGCTCGAATCGACCGGCTTCAACGATAGCGGAGAGTATCGAGAACGCTTCAGCCAGACGCGCGGCGCACCGATTCGTGCGCGTATCTATGTCGCGGCGCTGGGCGGAGACGGCGATTCACGGCACGCGCCCGATCAGGCGCCAGTCAGTTGCCTGGGATAGGCACGATGCCTCGGATCAGGCCTCGTCGTCAGGCTTCAGCCAGGCGGGCCTGAGTGCGGGATCGATATCCTCCACGCGCAAGTGGTCGATCGCGAAACCGAGGTCGGGATAGGCCACGCGGCGGCGCTTCTCGTCCGATCGCGCGAGCGGTACCACGATCAGGCGGCGATTGACCTTCTGCCGCCAATTCATCCGCGCGGTATTCTCCTGCCCGACATAGCAGCCCTTGGTGAAGCTGACGCCGTTCAGTTCCACCGCATTGCATTCCAGCCAGAGCGTTTCGCCCTCACCCAGTTCGGCGCGGCCTTCGGGCACGCCCATGCGCAGGCGATGCGCGCGCCAGGCGGCATCGGCGCCGGGTTCGTGCTCGGCCGGGTCCATCTCGTCGATACGGCCAACCCAGCGTTCGCCAAGGGCATGAAGGCGCGGATCCGGCGCGGCGCCATCGCCCACATGCGGGCGCCAGTGGACCGAGAGCCGCTCGTCCCGCGCGATGTCGATGGCGCGGCGCAAGCGATACATCGACAGGCGCTTCACCAGCGCATCGGCGTGTTCGGCCTCGCAGTCGATCAGAAGGTCCTTGCCTGACGGCCAGACGATGAAATCGAACAGCGCCTTGCCCTGCGGGGTGAGCAGCGCGGCCCAGCAGGGCAACTGCGTCCTGACGTCAGACGTCACCAGTCCTTGCAGGAAATCGGCGACATCTTCTTGCGAATCGGGGCGGGGAGAAAGCCGGATCACGGCGCGGTCGAACAGGCGGCTGGCGGTCATGGCCGTTAAGTGGGGGAACCGGCGCCCGCGTGCAAGACACTGGATTCGGCAAAAAAGCACCAGTTCCGCTAACAGGGACGAAAGGGCGCGGACGATCAAGACCCGGCGCGGCGGCCGGTTCATGGGCAGGATGACGGCTTTTCCACTTAGTGGAACAGTTCAGTCGAAATTATCCCGATTTCCCGATAGCCCTTCGCGGGCTATCCCACTTTTCAAGAATTCCACTTCTCTTCCAAGGATACCTGAGATGACCGGACGCATTGCCCACCCCAAGGTCGAAAAGCTGATCGTCGATCGCTGGTCGCCGCGCGCCTTCGACGGCAGCGAGATCCCGCAGGAAGACCTCGACGTGATCTTCGAAGCCGGCGGCTGGGCGCCTTCTGCCTATAACGTGCAGCCCTGGACCTTCCTCTATGCGAAGAAGGGCGATGCCAACTGGGACCTGTTCCTCTCGCAGCTGATCGAGTTCAACCAGGGCTGGGCCAAGGATGCCTCGGCGCTCGTCTTTGTGGTTTCGGACAGCCAGATGCGTTCGGACAAGGGCAATTCGAACAACCACAGCCACAGCTTCGATGCCGGCGCGGCATGGGCGCTGGCAGCCCTGCAGGCGCAGGCGCTGGGCTATCACACCCATGGCATGACCGGCCTGAAGTTCGGTGAGGCCGAGGCTGCGCTGGGCATCCCGGCCGATCACCGCCTGGAAGCCGCCTTTGCGATCGGCAAGATGGGCGACAAGGCCTCGCTTCCCGAATTCCTGCAGGAGCGCGAAGTGGCCAGCAACCGCAAGCCGGTGGCGGAGATCGCCAAGGCCGGCAAGTTCGCCTGAATGAAGATCGCCTGATTTCCCCCCCATCAGGCTGAAGGCGCCCCGTCCTCCTCCCTCGCAAGGGGCGCTTCAAGAACCCGGTCCGCTTTCCTCCCGGCGGACCGGGTTTTTTCGTGCCCGGATCAGAACCCGATCTTGACGCCCGTCATGACCCGGTTGCTGACAACGCCGCCCGGCATCGTCACCGAATCCATGTGAACATCGGCAACAACGCCCGGCGCGATCTGCCGTTCGGCGCGGCCGAGGCCTTCGGTCACTTTGTAGGTATCCGGCAGCTCCCGCAGGCGATTCGCCTCGGGATCGGGCGCGCAGACCACGATCTCTCCCGGGCGGCCTTCGGGGCAGCGGCGGGACACGACCACGATGCCGTTCCGTTCGGAGGTGCGCAGCTGGGCGAGATCGAACGCGTCGAGCGTCTGTTCGGCGGCGACGGGCGGAGGGGCAGGCGCATCGGCGGTCGGCATCAGGGTCGCACTCCTGCTGTTCGGCGTCGAACCGGATGGGAGCAGACAACCATCTGATCGTGGCCGATTTGCGGCAGGAGCGTGACGCCGTGCCGCACGTGACAGCGCGACTTGTCCGCCACAAAGATCTCCCGCGTGGATCGCCCGGCGCAATGGGCTATAGGCGCACCGGTTCTTGCAAGGAGGTTGGCGCGGCGGTGGCGTTGAGCAGCATTATTATGACCCAGGCCGGCGGCAAGCGTCGCTTCGCCCCTTTGCGTGCGGCACTGGGCGCGCTTTTCGGGATCGCCATGGCCGGCGCGCTGACGCGGTTGCTGGAAAGCGGGTACGATCCGGCGCTGCCGTTCCTTGTTGCCCCGCTGGGCGCATCGGCGGTGCTGGTCTTCGCGGTGCCGGCCAGTCCGCTGGCCCAACCCTGGCCGGTGATGGGGGGTAACCTGCTTTCGGCCGTGGTCGGAATCGCGGTGGGCAAGCTGGCCGGCGATCCCTGGCTGGCGGGTAGCCTTGCCGTGGGGCTGGCCATCGCGGCCATGACCGCGACCCGCAGCCTGCATCCGCCGGGCGGGGCCTGCGCGCTGCTCTGTGCCCTGGGCGCAACCGGAACGCCGGCGTGGGGCTGGGAGCATCTGCTGCCTTTCGCAGTCAACGTGGTGACGCTCTGCGCGGTCGGCTGGATCTACAACAACGCCACCGGCCACGCCTGGCCGCACCATGCGCCCCCCGTCGCGCATCAGCCGGGCGAGCCTTATACGCGCGCCGATATCGAGGCGCTGCTGGCAGAGTGGGATGAGACGCTGGACGTCGATGCAGACGATCTGGATGCGTTCGTGCAGGAACTGCTGAAGCGAGGGAAAAAGCCGGCCTGATCGGTGCTCAAGCCGCTGGGGCCGCGGTGCGGCGGCGCTTCAGCAGATCCCAGCAGAACACGGCGATCGCCACCCAGATGAACAGGAAGCACACGAGCTGCGAGGATCTTAGCGGCTCGTTGAAGGCAATCAGCCCCATCAGGAACACGCCGGTGGGAGTCACGAACTGGATGAAGCCCAGCAGGGAGAAGTCCAGCTTCCGCGCCGCGCTGGCGAACAGCATCAGCGGGATTCCCGTGATGGGCCCGGCGAAAGCCAGTAGCAGATCGATCCGCAGCGACGATCCCATCGAGAGGCCGGCGGCGCTGTTCGCCTGCCAGATCAGCATGCCGATGGCCGGGACCGTCAGCACCATCGTCTCCACCGTCAGGCCGGGCAGCGCCGTCACCGGCGCCAGCTTGCGCGTCAGGCCATAGCCGCCGAAGCTGAGCGCAAGGCCGGCGCTGATCCACAGCGTGTCCAGCGCATCGCGCGCCAGCATGGCAACGCCGATCGCCGCAAGCCCCACCGCCAGCCATTGCAGGCGCGACAGCTTCTCGCGCAGGAAGATGGTGGCTGCCAGCACATTGACCAGCGGGTTGATGTAATAGCCGAGGCTGGCCGCCAGCACGTGCCCGCTCATCACCGCGATGACGTAGATCGACCAGTTGATGCCGATCAGCAGACCGCTCAGCGCCAGTGCGGCGACGATGCGCGGGTTGGCCAGCGCAGTACGCAGTTCGCTGCCCTGCTTAAGTACGGCGGTCATCACCAGGCAGAACGGCAGCGTGAACAGGATCCGCCAGGCCACGACCTCGAAGGCTGCGACTGCGTGCAGCAGCGCAAAATAGAGCGGGAACAGGCACCAGACGAAATAGGCACCCAGCGCTTGCGCAAGGCCGCCGGAGCGGCGGGGGGGAGTCGGCTGCATTATAATCGGGCCCCGAGGCGGAAAATCGAGCCGGTTCGATAGGGGGGCGGGCCAACAGCGGCAAGCGGTTCGTCGCATTCTGCCCTTCGCCTTGTCGATATTGGCAATTCTGACGACCGCGTTGCAGTGTGTTCAGGTTCAGCGTCTTAAAGATGAATGCATGCAGCGGAGACCGGGTTGCGACTGCCCTCCGCCAGACTGAAGGAGAATGACAATGCGTGCACTGACCAAGGCCACCGCCCTTGCCGCTGCCGCCGTCGCCACCGTCTCGCTGGCGGGTGCGATGCCGGCCAATGCGGCTCCGACCTTCCATGCAGCCAGCGAATTCGTGGCGCCGGGGCAGGAGACCAATGCCCATAGCCGCCAGCGCTATTCGCGCGACGATTACCGTCGCGGCTACGGTTATCGCGGCGGCTATCGCGGCGAGCCGGTCTATCGCGACACCCGCGTGTGGCGGGGCGACAATGGCCGCTATTACTGCCGCCGCCAGAACGGCACGACCGGCCTGCTGATCGGCGGCGCGGCGGGTGCCCTGCTGGGCCGCGAGGTTGACCAGCGCGGCGATCGCACGCTCGGCACCGTGCTGGGCGCAGTAGGCGGCGCGCTGCTGGGCCGTGAGATCGATCGCGGCGGTTCGTCCTGCCGCTGATGCCAGCGCACCATACCCCCTTTCCCCGCGCTGACGGCGAAGCGCGGGGAAGTCCGCCTGACCCCCTGGGGACCGGGTGGAGAGGGCGTCCGCGGCAACCCCGCGGGCGCCCTCGACACGTTGGCAACACGTTTCCGCCGCGCCTTAAGCATTGGCGCGCGACTATTCCCGCTTTGGCACAAGCGCCTGATCGGAGGCTTCTCACCCTTGTCTTTCGGGGCAGCCGGGGGGAAGGCTTGCGCGATAGTCGTTGAAAATCAGCAGTGCGGGCCGCGATTCTCCCGCCGCCGGGGTCGGAAAGGGCCGCCATGAACAAAGCTTCTGCAAGCGCCGTGGGCATGATGCTCGCCGTAACCGTGGTCCTCGCCGGGTGCTCGAAGGCGGGCAAGACCGAAGCCGACAAGACGCAGGCCGCGCTGGGGGACGAGATCGTAGTCGATCCCACCATGACCGCCGAAAGCGGTGCGGCCGGGGCGGAGAAGGGCGTGGTCCTCTCTCCCGACAGCCGTTCGCCGCAGGCTATCGAGGCCACGCGCAAGGCGGCGGCCGATCTGGCCGGCGAGCTGCGCGAACTGCCGGCACCGGTAAAGGGCAGCGCATCGCAGCTTTCCGAAATCGCCGCTGCCGCCGCGCAGGCCACGCCCGCTGCCAAGGCGGCGAAGACCGATTGCACCACCAAGGTCCAGTACGGCCGTGACTGGGCGCAGAAGCTGCCGGCCGAACTGCCGCTCTATCCGCGCGCCGCCGTGCAGGAAGCGGCGGGCACCGACAGCGACGGTTGCGCGCTGCGCGTGGTCAGCTTCGGCACCCCGGTCGCCCAGCAGGACGTGATCGGATTTTACCGCGCGATGGCGCTGAAGGCGGGTTACTCGGCCGATTACCGTCTTGATGGCGGCGATCAGGTGGTGGGCGGCAAGAAGGGCGGGCAGGCCTATGTGGTCTTCGCGCGCAAGCAGGCCAACGGCGTGACCGAAGTGGACCTGATCACCAGCGGCCACTGATCCTTATTTGAGGCCGACCCCGATCATCGCGCGCGGCTGTTCCATCTCGCCCGAGGCGACCGGATAGGCGCAGTAATCGGCGGCGTAGTAGCCGCTGGGCCGGTGGTTGCCGGAAAGGCCGATACCGCCCATCGGCGCCGAATGGCTGGGGCCGGTGGTGGTGCGGTTCCAGTTGATGATCCCGGCGCGCACATGCGCCCAGAAGCGGTTGTAGTCCTGCGGGCTGCCGCCGATCAGCGATGCCGCCAGACCGAAACGCGTGTTGTTGGCCTCGGCAATCGCCTCGTCGAAATCGTCGACGCGGACCACTTGCAGGATCGGGCCGAACAGTTCGACGTCGGGCCGGTCTTTCAGCGCGGTGGTGTCGATGATCGCCGGGCTCAGGAACGGCAGGTCGTCATGCTGGCGAACCAGGTGCTTGATCGCCTTGCCGCCATTGCTCAGCAGATAGAGGAAGCTTTCGGAAAGCCCGTCGGCCGCGGCATTGTCGATCACCGGGCCCATGAACGGGGCAGGCTCGTCGAACGGCGCGCCGACGATGATGCGATCGGCCAGCGCCTTGATCTCGGCCATCATCGCATCATGGATCGATGCCTTGACGATCAGCCTGCGCGCTGCCGTGCAGCGCTGCCCGGCGCTGGCGAAGGCGGATTGCACCACCAGCGCGGCGGCGTCCGTCACCTTGGGCGTATCCCAGAGCACGATCGGATTGTTGCCGCCCATCTCCAGCGCGACGACCTTGTCCGGACGCGTGGCAAGGCGGCGGTTGATCGAGATGCCGGTGTTGGCGGAGCCGGTGAACAGCACCCCGTCCACGCCTTCATGTGCCACGAACTCCTGCCCTTCCAGCGGACCGCCGATGGCAAGCTGGACGACGCCGGCGGAAATTCCGGCGCGGTGGAAGCAGCGGGCGAGCAGTTCGCCGGTGGCGGGGGCCTTCTCGCTCGGCTTGAAGATCACCACGTTGCCCGCAATCAGTGCGGGCACGATGTGGGCGTTGGGCAAGTGCGCGGGGAAATTGTACGGACCCAGCACCACCATCACGCCATGCGGCTTGTGGCGTACGGCCATACTGCCCTGCAAGGCGCTGTCCAGCTTTCGCTGGCTGGTCCGTTCCGCATAGGCGCGGATCGAGACTTCGACCTTGGCGACCACCGATTCGACTTCGGCGCGGGCTTCCCACAGGGGTTTACCCACTTCGCGGGCGATCAGGTCTGCCAGCGCCTCGGCTTCCTTGCGCACTTCGTTGGCGAAGCGGCGGACCAGTTCCATGCGCGTGGACAGCGGCTGCGCGGCCCAGGCCGGCCATGCACGGCGGGCGCGGTCGACCACGTCGTTCACGTCGCAAGGCATCCCGCGCCAGATCTCCGCGCCCGTTGCCGGTTCGCAGGAAACGATCTGTTCAGCGCTCACAGTATCGACGGGTCCTCGTTTGTGGTTGCCCGGAAGGGCGGGAAGCGGGGCCTTGGTTGCGGTTGTGGCTGCACCGTGCATGACGGGGTCTGTCCGTTGCGGGTAGATCAAAGCGAGACAGAGCTATGCACGCTTATCCCTAATGAGAGCCTAACGAATGTGCCCCGCCGGCACCGGCGCCGGGCCCAGTTGGCGGCCCAATTCGCGGATCGCGGCAACCTTTTCGTGAAGTGGGGTCCAATCGTCATGCTCGTCGATGGCGGACCAGATGCGCTCCACCTCCTCGATCAGAACCCCCGGCGGGGCCGGTTCGTGCCAGATAGATGCATCCGTATCGGAGCTTGGGCGGCGCGTCCTGAGCAGATCACCGAAGGCGTCGTCACCCGCATTGCGACCGGCGCGATGGCGGAAATAGAACGTCTCCGGCGCATCGCCGCTGGCGACCATGGCCTTTTCCGCCGCCTGAATCAGCGCAAGGTCGGCCGCGTCGTCCTGTTGCTCGACGCCGAGACGCCAGCAGAAACGGCGATACATCGCCTGCTGGTAAAGCGGCGCGAAGCGATCGAGCGCGGCGACCAGCGGCTCGGTTTCCGCCAAAAGCCGCAGCGCCACGGCCAGTTGCCCGCAGTCCCACAGCACCGCCTCGGGCTGTCGGCCGAAGGCATAGAGGCCGGCATGGTCGAAATAGGCAGCGGTGAAGCCCGGTTCCCAGCGCGGTAGCCAGCGCCAGGGGCCGTAATCGAAACTCTCGCCCGACACATTGATATTGTCGCTGTTGAGCACGCCGTGAACGAACCCGGCGACCATCCAACTGGCCGCGGTATCGGCCATGCGCTCCACCACCTGATGCAACAGGATCACCGCCGGCTCGTCGCGGCCGGGCATGTCTTCGGGCGGCAGCGGGCCGGGGAAAGTGGCCAGGCAATAGTCGACCAGCGCCGCCATGTGCTCTGCATCGTCCATCGCCAACAGGCGCTGAAAGCTGCCTATCCGCACATGGCCGTGACTGAGACGCACCAAGGCCGCCGAACGCGTGGGCGAAGGCTCATCCCCGCGCCACAGCGATTCTCCGGTCTCCACCACCGAGAACGTCTTGCTGGTGTTTACCCCCAGCGCCTCCAGCATTTCGGTGGCGAGAATCTCGCGCACCGCGCCTTTCAGCGTCAGCCGGCCGTCACCGTCGCGGCTGTAGGGCGTCTGGCCCGAACCCTTGGTGCCAAGGTCCAGCACCCGGCCTTCACCGTCCAGGATCTGCGCAAACAGGAAGCCGCGCCCGTCGCCGATATTGGGGTTGTACACGCGGAACTGGTGGCCGTGGTAGCGCAGCGCCAGCGGCCGGGGCAGGTTGTCCGGCAGTGGTTCGAAACGTCCGAAATGGGCGATCCATTGCGCATCGTCCAGGTCGTCCAGACCGACCGCGCGGGCCCACCTGTCATTGCGGAAACGCAGGATATGTTTGGGGAATTGGGCCGCATCCACCGGACTCGCGATCCAGTCGGAAATAGCCTCGATACGGGGGGCAGGGCGGTAGGCACTTGCTTGCGGTTCGCTTCGCATCGGGCGATAGTGGCGATGGATGGCCCGTCGATCAAGGTGGGTGCAGGAGGTCGCAGGCTTCACAGATGACGGGTTTTGAAGATCGGTTCTGGTCGAGCCGCGATGGATTGAAGCTGCATTTCCGCGATTATGCCGGGCCCGAAGGCGTTCAGGACGGTCCTCCGGTGATCTGTCTTCCAGGGCTGACGCGCAATGCCCGCGATTTCGAGCGGCTGGCCCCCCGCCTTGCCCAGCAGCGCCGGGTGATCTGCCCGGACATGCGCGGTCGGGGCGACAGCGAATATGCGCGCGATGCCGCCAGCTACAATCCGGTGCAATATGGCGAGGATCTGATGGCCCTGCTGGAGCAGGAGGGGATCGACCGCTTCGCCGCCATCGGCACGTCGCTGGGCGGGCTGATGATCATGGGCCTGGCCACGATGATCCCGGACCGCCTGGCCGCCGCCGTCATCAACGATGTCGGCCCCTATCTCGAACCCGTGGGGATGGAGCGGATCAAGGATTACGTCGGTCAGGGGCGCAGCTTTCCCACCTGGGTCCATGCCGCGCGCGGGATCGAGGATACGCAGGGCGACGCCTATCCCGGCCACACGCTGGATTTCTGGATCGGCATGGCCAAGCGGCTGATGACGCTTTCCGGCAATGGCCGCATGGTGTTCGATTACGACATGAAGATCGCCCAGCCGCTGGACGCCTATGACGTCGACACCCATCCCGATCTCTGGCCGGCCTGGGAAGCGCTGGCGGACCTGCCCGTGCTGGTGCTGCGCGGCGAACTGTCGGACCTGCTCTCGGCCCCGACGCTGGAAAAGATGCTGCGCCGCGTGCCCAGTGCCGAAGCGCTGACGGTGGCCGATGTCGGCCACGCGCCGACGCTGGATGAGCCCGAGGCGGTCGCCGCGATCGAGGCGGTGCTGGCGCGGGCAAGCTGACCCACCGAACCATGCGCATCCTCCACCTCCATTCCAGTTTCGCGGCGGGCGGCAAGGAACTGCGCGCGGTGCGGCTGATGAACGTCTTCGGGCGGGGCATCGGGCATGAAGTGGTCTCCGCACAGCCCGGCGCGCTGGGGGCGGCGGCAGCGCTCGATCCCGCGCTGGACGTCGGCTTTCCCGAAGACTTTCCCAGCCTGCAGGGCCGCCCCACGCCGGCGCGGCTGTGGCGGATCGCGCAGGCCATGCAGGGCTACGACCTTGTCCTCACCTACAACTGGGGGGCGATGGACGCGGTGCTGGCGCATCGGCTCTATGCCGGGGTGTTGCAATTGCCGCCGCTGGTCCACCATGAGGACGGCTTCAACGAAGATGAGGCCCATGGCCTGAAGTCCTCGCGCAACCTGTTCCGCCGCGTGGCGCTGGCCGGGGCGGCGGCGCTGGTCGTGCCGAGCCGCCGGCTGGAGGCGATTGCGCGGCAGGCATGGCGTCAGCCGCCCGAACGCCTGCGCTTCATTCCCAACGGCATCGATTGCGGCGCCTTCATCGACAAGCCCCGGCCCGATGTGCTGCCGGGCATCGTCAAGCAGGAGGGGGACCGCTGGGTGGGCACGCTGGCGGGGCTGCGCCCGGTCAAGGACCTGCCCCGGCTGGTGCGTGCCTTCGCCGGCCTGCCGGACCCATGGAAGCTGGTGATCCTGGGCGAAGGCCCCGAACGCAGCGCCATCATGGCCGAGGCGGAGCGTCTGGGCGTGGGCCACCGCGTGCATCTGCCGGGCTTCGTGGCCGATCCCTCGCGCGCGGTCGGCCTGTTCGACCTGTTCGCGCTCTCTTCGAAGAGCGAGCAGTTCCCGATCTCGGTGGTGGAGGCGATGGCGGCGGGGCTGCCGGTGGCCGCGCCGGCCGTGGGCGACGTTGCCGACATGGTCGCGGGGGAGAATGCGCCCTTCATCGTCCCGGCGGAGGACGATGCCGCGCCTGTTGACGCTCTGGCCGCCGCGCTGGCCACGCTGGCCGATGCGCCGGCATTGCGGGCCCGCGTCGGCGCGGCCAATCGTGCGAAGGCGCAGGCCGAATACGACGAGGCAGCAATGATTTCCGCCTATCGCACGGTCTACGGGCAAGCAATGGGAGCGGAGGAACTGGCCTGACGGTGCCTCGTTAGTGTTGTTCCCTCGCGTATTATTCTGGGGCAAAGCACCGTTCAGCCGGGCTTCACCCCTTGCGGTCCACGCCAGATCATCGTTGAAAAGCCGCCACCATTCGCTAAACAGCCCGGCAACCATTCAGACATCCGCAGAAAGCGCCCGCAAATTGGCCCTGCCTCCTTCCGATAGTTCGACCTCCAATACCGTGTCTGCCCAGCGACTCGCCGCGCAGCAGGATGTATTCCTGCGCGAAGTCGACGATGCGCTGCGTCACGATCAGGTTGAAGGCTTCTTCAAGCGCTTTGGTCTGCCGCTGCTGGCGGTGGTTTTGCTGGGCCTTGCCGCGTTCGGCGGCTTCCTGTTCTGGCAGCACCGACAGGAAGAGGCGCGCGCCGCCAATTCCGAGGCGTTCACCCAGGCGATCGACGCGCTGAAGGCGCAGAATTTCGACAGCGCCAAGGAAAAGCTGAACGCGATTGCCGACAGCGGTTCGGACGGCAGCGCCACGTCGGCCAGGCTGCTGCTGGCGGGCATTGCCCTGCAGCAGAACAAGCTCGCCGATGCGCTGAAGCTTTACGATGCCGTCGCCAACGACGCCAAGGCGCCGCAGCCGATGCGCGATCTGGCGGTGATCCGCGGCACGGCCGCCAACTTCGAGGCGATGAAGCCCGAAGACGTGGTGGCCAAGCTGAAGCCCTATGCCGCGCCCGGAAACCCGTGGTTCGGCCCTGCCGGCGAACTGGTGGGTATGGCCTACCTCAAGATGAACAAGACCGATCAGGCCGGTCCGCTCTTCGCCGCCATCGCGAAGGACGAAACGGTCGAAGACGGTCTGCGCAGCCGCGCGCGCCAGCTGGCCGCCGCGCTGGGCGTCGATGCCGTGGACGATATCGTTGACGAGCGCGGCGAACCGCTGGGCAAGGGCCAGAACGGCCAGCCGAGCACACTTCCGGCGGCTCCCGCCGCTGCCGCGCCTGCCGGAGAATGACGATGTCGATTGAAAACATGCGCATGACCGCTGCCGATTCGAAACCGCGTGCTGCGCGGGGCCGGCAGGTTCGCGTTGCCTCGCTGATCGCGCTGGCGCTGGTGGCGGGCCTTTCCGGCTGCAAGTCTGGCGGCAAAGGCCCGAAGACGCCGACCGTGGGCGAACGCGTGCCGATCCTTTCGCGCATCGAAGCCGGCGCCAAGGTCGACCCCGCGCTGGAAGCCGTCTCGGTGATCCTGCCGCCCGCCACTGCCAATGCCGAATGGGCACAGGGCGGCGGCAATGCCGGCAAGTCCTATGGCCACCTGGCGCTGGCGGAAAACCCGCAGCGCGTCTGGACCGCGCAGATCGCCGGTTCCACCACGCGCCAGCGTCTGGCCGCCTCGCCGGTGATCGGCGACGGCAAGCTCTTCGTGATGGACACCGACGGCGTGGTGCACGCCTTCGATGCCGAGAAGGGCAGCCAACTCTGGACCAAGAATTTCGCGGTTTCGGGTGACAACACCAAGGCCATCTTCGGCGGCGGCGTCAGCTTCGATTCGGGCAAGCTCTACGTCACCACCGGCCTTGGCGAAGTGGCCGTGCTCAACGCCAACGACGGCACGCAGGTCTGGACCAAGAAGCCCGGCGGCCCGCTGCGCGGATCGCCCACGGTCAGCTTCAACGCCGTCTATGTGATGACGCAGGACAACCAGATCATCGCGCTCAACGCGGCCGATGGCGAAGTCCTGTGGAACGAATCGGCCTCGCTCACCCAGTCGGGCGTGTTCGGCGTGGCGACGCCGGCGGCCGGGCAGGGCACCGTGATCGCCGGCTATGCCTCGGGCGAGCTGGTGGCCTACCGTTACGAGAACGGCCGCCAGCTGTGGTCTGACGCGCTGGCCCGCACTTCGATCTCCACCGAAGTGGGCAGCATCACCGACCTTGACGCCGACCCGATCATCGATCGTGGCCGCGTCTATGCGCTGGGCCAGGGCGGCCGCATGGCCGCGTACGAACTGGTCACCGGCCAGCGTATCTGGGAACTCAACCTTGCCGGCATCTCGACCCCGGCGATCGTGGGCGACTGGATCTTCACGCTGGACGACCATGCCGAAGTGCTGGCCATCGCCCGCACCAGCGGCAAGGTGCGCTGGCTGACCCAGCTTACGCGCTACCAGAACGCGAAGAAGCGCAAGGGACCGATCTTCTGGGTGGGCCCGGTGCTGGCCGGCAACAAGCTGTGGATCGGCAATTCGCGCGGCGAAATCGGCACGATCGATCCGGGTACCGGCGCCTATACCAAGTTCCAGGAGCTGAAGGATCCGATCTCGCTGGCACCGGTGGTCGCCAACCAGACGCTTTATATCCTCGACGATTCGGGCCAGATCAGCGCCTTCCGCTGATCGCACGGACTGCGCGCGAAAAGGACAATGGGCCGCCGGTATCTTCCACGATGCCGGCGGCCTTTCCTTTGCGGCCGTTTAACCATTTGCCGCTAGGCCTCCTGCGATGACCGGCAGCCCTTCCAGACCAGCAAGCGACGTTTCGGCAGGCGTGGGCCTGACCGGGCTGGCGGCGCTGCTCGGCTGGCTGCTGGTGTGCCGCAATTGGGCGGCGATTGCCGATAGTTTCGCGCTTCCGGGCCCTCACGCGCCGATGAGCGGTCCTTACGCCGCCGTCGCCACCTTGTTCCTCACCGGCCTTGGCATGAGCCTTTACTCGCTGCTGGTGGACAAAGTGCACCGCCGCCCGTCGACCGGCATCGATTGGACCCGCACGCGGCCCTTTGCCGAAACGCTGGACATTTCCATCACCAAGCTGGCCGGGCTCTGGGCCACATGGGCGTTGATCGCGGGCTACTACTGCATCGGTCGCTGGTATTGGGACGGGCAGTACCTCTTCGCGATGGAAGTGATCGGCGCCGCGGCGGTGCCGCTGCTGGTGCTCTCGATCCCCTATGTGTTCTGGCTGGACCGCCATCTGGTCGAGCCGCGCGACGCGGCATGGCACTTCGGCGCGCTGCTGATCGGGCGCGAGGCTTGGGACATCGATCAGGTGAAGCGCCACGGCCGCGCCTGGGCGGTCAAGGCTTTCTTCGGCGCCTTCATGATCTCCATCCTGCCGGGCGGCTTCGCACAGATCGTCAACGCCGATTTCGCAAGCATGGCAGGCGATCCGGTCCGACTGGGGCTGACGCTGATCGCGCTACTGTTCCTGATCGACGTGCAGATCGGCACGGTCGGCTACATTTTCACCTTCCGCCCGCTCGACGCGCATATCCGCAGCGGCAATCCCTTGCTGGCGGGCTGGGTGGCGGCGCTGATGTGCTACCCGCCCTTCGTCTGGGGCACGATGGGCCGCGCGGACGTGCTGGGCTACGAAGTGAACACGCCGGGCTGGGCCTACTGGCTGCAGGGCCATACGGCTCTCCTGTGGCTCTGGGCGGCGCTGCTGATCACACTGACGGCGATCTATGCCTGGGCGACTTTCGCCTTCGGCCTGCGCTTCTCCAACCTCACCTATCGAGGCGTGCTGACGAACGGCCCCTACCGCTTCACGCGGCACCCGGCGTACTTGTCGAAGAACCTGTTCTGGTGGTGCTCGACGCTGCCGTTCCTCGTTTCCAACCACGCGCTGACCGATATGGTGCGCAACACCGTGCTGCTGGGCGTGGTGAGCGCGATCTACTACTGGCGCGCGCGGACCGAGGAAGCGCATCTGCTGGCGGAGGACGCCAAGTACCGCGCCTATCACGCATGGATGGCGGAGAACGCGCTGATCACGCGAACGCTGACGAAGCTGGGCGAAAGGCTGCGGCCGGGCGCGCGGGAGCCGCAGGCGGCGGAATAAGTATGAAAGAGAGCTGATCTCCTTCTGTTGGGAGATCTTTGATGCGGGCAATTGCGGTTTTTAAATCGTTCTTCCAGAGCGAAGTCGGAAGGAAATCGTTTTGGCATTGAGCAAAATTGCTTGGACGCGAAAGGGTGTAATTGTCATTGTCATATGTGTGATTGCAGTTTCATATCTAATATTGACTGCAATAGCGTTTTATGGCCGCGTATATATATGCCCTTCTCCGCTCCACCGTGTTTCTGAGGGCGAGATTTTGCGTAATGTCGCCGAGTACGTGCGTTCACGATCCGATTTTCCGGACGAAATTCGCGATATCGACCCAAAAAATTGCTGTGAAGTTGTTAACGAGCGGAGTTCGCCGGAAGATGCCGTACGTTTCAAAACTGTATTATTGAACAAATGGGTCGACATTGTTCGAGTAACATACGGCAATGATCCGAAAAAACAGCTCTACTTTCGGATAAATCAGTGTGGCCGTGTTGTTGCAGGCGACCAATAATGAGCGTTTTCTAAATAGCGAGAATTTCGCAGAGTCTTGGGGGATGATCCCCCAGACCCTCAAAGCGTCTTCGTCGTGCCTTGCCTATCCGTCCTGCGCTCCTTGCTGCGCGGCCAGTAAGTCTTCCGACGCAGCCATGGGCGTGTAACCGATAGGGCTGGGCGCTACGGGGACGGTATTGGGGGTGCAGGGGGGCTATGCTCCCCTGCTTTTTCCTTCAAACCTTCAGAAGCTCTTCAGCGCGTAGATCTTCGACAGATCGCCGCCCCACTCGCCATTGTAGAGGTCGAGCAGGCGCTGCGCCGGAACTTTGCCGGACGCGACGATCTCGGCCAGCGGTTCCAGATAGCCGGTCTCGTTGTCGCCGCCCGCGTTGAGCCGCGCGCGCGCTGCGAGGCCCGAACGCGAGATGTTCAGCACTTCGCCCGCGATATCGCGCAGGGTGCCGCCGCCCGGAAGCGGGGCGTCCAGCGCCAGCTTGGGTACGGAGTTGCGCAGCAGTTCGCGGCCTTCCATGTCCCAGTCCTTGACCAGATCCCATGCGGCGTCGAGCGCGGTCTGGTCGTAGAGCAGGCCCACCCAGAACGCGGGCAGGGCGCAGATGCGGCCCCACGGACCGCCATCGGCGCCGCGCATTTCGAGGAAGGACTTCAGGCGCACTTCGGGGAAGGCGGTGGAAAGGTGGTCCTGCCAGTCCGACAGGCGCGGCTTTTCACCGGGGAGCACCGAAAGCTCACCCTTCAGGAAGTCGCGGAAGGACAGGCCGGCGGCGTCGATATACTTGCCGTCACGGAACACGAAGTACATCGGCACGTCGAGCATGTAGTCGACATAGCGCTCGTAGCCGAAGCCATCCTCGAACACGAAGGGCAGCATGCCGGTGCGCGCGGGATCGGTGTCCGACCAGATGTGGCTGCGGTACGAGAGGTAGCCGTTGGGCTTGCCCTCGGTGAAGGGCGAGTTCGCGAACAGCGCGGTCGCCAGCGGTTGCAGCGCCAGCGAGGTGCGGAACTTCTTCACCATGTCCGCCTCGCTCGAATAGTCGAGGTTGACCTGGATGGTGCAGGTCCGCAGCATCATGTCGAGGCCCATCGTGCCCACGCGCGGCATGTGCCGCAGCATGATCTCGTAGCGGCCCTTGGGCATGATCGGCAGTTCGGCGCGGGTCTTGTCCGGCCACATGCCCAGGCCGAGATAGGCCTTGCCGATGTGATCGCCGATGGTCTTCACTTGCGCGAGATGACGGCCGGTTTCGGCGCAAGTCTGGTGCAGGTTTTCCAGCGGCGCGCCGGAAAGTTCCAGCTGGCCCGCCGGTTCCAGGCTGACGTTGCCGTCGCTGCCCTTCAGGGCGATGACGTTTCCGCCTTCGATGATGGGTTCCCAGCCGAACTGGGTCAGCGCGTTCAGCAGATCGCGGATGCCGCCTTGCTCGTCATAGGACGGGGCATGGTGGTCGGCGGTGTCGTAGACGAATTTCTCGTGCTCGGTGCCTATGCGCCACGCCTCGCGCGGCTTTTCGCCCGCAGCCATCGGCGCGGCGAGTTGATCCAGGCTTTCGATCACCGGATCTTCGCGATCCGAAACCTCACGGGTGCTCATGGGCGCGGAGTTAGAGTGCCTTCGGGCCGGACGCTAGAACTTTTTGTACCGACCGGTTTCTTTTGCGCCAGAGGCAAGGTTTTCGGGCGTTTTTAGCGGGATCGGAGTGGTTGATGCTTCCGGCCTAACGGTGGGGACTTGAGCCATTTACTCCGTCGCCCCCGCGAAGGCGGGGGCCCCGCTGTCTTGCGGCTGGGCTCAAGACAAGCGGGATCCCCGCCTTCGCGGGGATGACGAGGTATGAGTTGGGAAGGAAGCGGCGAGGAGTGAACGGGGGCGAGCTCTCACCAATCCCCCGAAACCGCCATCCACAGCGCGGTTGCGCCAATACTCGCCGTCTCTCCGCGCAAGATACGCGGCCCCAGCGTAATCGCGCGTGCCATCGGATGCGCGCGGATCAGCGCGCGTTCCTCTTCGTCGAAGCCGCCCTCCGGCCCCACCAGCAGTGCCGCCGGGCCCGAATGCGCGGCGAACTGCGCAGCGGCAGGCTCCCCGCCGGTCTCGTCCGCGAAGAACAGCGCGCGACCTTCGGGCCAATCGCGCAGCAGAGCTTCCAGTTTCACCGGATCGGCCACTTGCGGCAGTGCGGTGCGGGCGCATTGCTCGGCCGCTTCGGTGACGATGGTGGCCGCACGCTCGGCATTGAGCTTGTCGGCAACGCAGCGGCGAGTGATCATCGGCTGGATTTTCGCCACGCCCAGCTCGGTGGCCTTTTCCAGCACCAGATCGAAGTTCGGCTTCTTGAGCAGCGCGGCGCAGAGCCAGAAGTCCGGCACCGCCTCCCGCTCGCGCAGCCGATCACGCAAGATCAGCATGACATCGCGCTTGCCGGCGGAAGTCACTTCGCCGGCCCATTCGCCGGTTTCATCGTCGCAGAGGATCACGGCGTCGCCGGGGGCGACGCGCATGACTTTGGCAAGATAGTGCGCCTGCCCGCCTTCGATCGTGACGGATTGCCCTTGGGCAAGCGGCCCGGTCACGAAAAGGCGCGGTGCCGAACGTGGCGGCCAGGCGGGGGTGGCACCCATCTTGTACTCAGCTCCTACTTGGACAACGACTTAAGCAGCGATTCCCACTGCTTCACGCCCGGATCAAGCGTGGCAAGCGGCAGGCGCTCGTTCAAACCGTGGGAAAAGCTGTCTTCGGCACGCATGAAGCTGGCAGAAACGCCGAAAGCGGGGATGCCCTTCGCACGGAAATGCATCGAATCGGTGGCGCCCGCACTCATGCCCGGCACGATGGCGAGGCCCGGCGCGCGTTCATGCACGGCCTTCTCGACCGCCGCCAGCACGTCGGGCCGGAGCGGCGATTCGATGGATTCCAGCGTGCCGTTGTCCTTGAAGGCGATCTTGATCGCGGGGTTGCCGACCACTTCGGCCAGCGTGGCCTGCACCGATGCGCGGGTCGTGCCGGGGAAGATGCGGCAGTTCACATTGGCCTCCACCGACTGCGGCAGGGCGTTCGGGGCGTGGCCGCCCTTGATCATCGTCGGCACGCAGGTCGTGCGGATCACGCCGACATATTCGCGCTTGGCGGAAAGCGTCGCGGCGGCAGCGGCATCGTTCGGATTGGCGGCGAAAGCGCGCATCGCAGGGGCCACATCGGCAGGCGCGACTTTGGCCGATCCTTCGAGGTACGCCTTGGTCAGCGGGCTGAGCTGCACGGGGAACTTGTGGGTCCAGACCTTGTCGGCCGCTTCGCCCATCGCGGCGATCGGGTTGGTCGCGCCGGGGCGGCTGGAGTGGCCACCGGGATCGGTGAGCGACAGCGTGTAGTCCGCATATGTCTTCTCGCCCGCCTGGATCGAGTAGACGAAGGGCTTGCCGCCCGTGTCCAGTTCGCCGCCGCCGGAATCGCCGTTGAGCACCAGCGCCGCATTGGAAAGCGCGTCGGCCATGGCCTTGGTGGTGGCCATCTGCGTTTCCTCGTCGCCCGAGAAGCCGATGACGATGTCGCGCGCGGGCACCCAGCCGGCGCGCTTCAGTTCCATCACGGCGGCCAAGATCATCGACAGGTCGCCCTTGTTGTCCCGCGCGCCGCGGCCGAAGACGTAGCTGTTCTCGATCACCGCCTTGAAGGGATCGCGCTCCCAGTCGGACGGCTTGGCCTCCACCACGTCCATATGGGCGATGACGACCAGCGGCTTGGCCTTGCGATCACGGCCCGGATAGCGCGCGGTGAGGTAGCCGGTCTCGCCCAGCGACGTGAAGGTCACGTCCCCATCGGCAAAACCCGCCGCGACAAGGCGCGCCTTCAGGCTGGCGGCCAGCTTGGGCACTTGCCCGCGGCCGGCGACGGTCGGCGTCTCGATCGCTTCCTTCAGGATATCGAGCGCTTCCTTGCCAGCCGGCGTGACCGGCGCGCCATCGGCGGCGAGCGCGGGTGCGGCTGTCAGAATCAGTGCACTGGCGGAAAGTACGGCGGAGAAAGCGACCCTCGATTTTCTCATTTTCGTTTGGTTCCCCTGAATGTGACGCGGAAGCGACGAGCCGCCTTTGTTGCGCGATCACACGCCGGAAGCAACGCCGCGCCATGGGCAATTGTCACGTTCTTACATGACAGCGCGGGGTGTTTGCATTACCCCGGCCGCCGTGAGCGACTCTCTACTCGTCCCCGATACCGAACATCGCGGCCTCGTTTCCGCCCTTCCGCCATTGCCGCGCGCCTTCGCGATGCTGGCGCGGTTCGACCGGCCGATCGGCTGGTGGCTGCTGTTCTGGCCTTGCGCATGGGGTGTGCTGTTGGCGGGCGGCGAAGCGCGCTGGGGGCTGATCCTGTGGCTGCTGGCCGGCTCCATCGCGATGCGCGGCGCGGGCTGCGTCTATAACGACATCGTCGACGCCGATCTGGACCGAAAGGTGGCTCGCACGGCCAAGCGCCCGATCGCCAGCGGGATGGTCAGCCCCAAGGCGGCGTGGATCTGGCTGCTGGCGCTTTGCCTTGTCGGGCTGGTGGTGCTGTTCCAGCTCCGCCCCATGGCGCAGTTTGTTGCGCTGGGCAGCGTGGCACTGGTGGCGGCCTATCCCTTCATGAAGCGGATCACCTGGTGGCCGCAGGCGTGGTTGGGCATGGTCTTCACCTGGGGGGCGCTGGTCGGCTGGGTGGAGATCCGTAGCGATCATCTGGAAGTGCTGGCGGCGCTCTACATGGGCTCCATCGCATGGTGCATCGGCTACGACACGATCTACGCCATTCAGGACCGTGAGGATGATGCGCTGGTGGGCATCCGTTCCTCCGCCCTGCGCATGGGCACCCATGTGCGCGGCGGCGTTGCGGGGTTCTACGCGATTGCCGTGGCGTTCTGGGCGCTTGCGTTCTGGATGCTGCGTCACGACTGGGTGGCGATGGTGGGCCTTGTGCCGGTGGCGCTACATCTGGCGTTTCAGGTCATCACGCTGGACACCAAGGACGGCGACAATGCGCTTGCCCGGTTCCGCTCCAACCGTGACCTCGGCCTGGTGATGGCGCTGGCCTGTTGGGTCGTCGGAAACGCCGGGATCATCTGACCCCGGCGCCGATTTCAGTTGTAACTCACCAGTTCAAACTCGATCCCGTCCCAATCGAAGAAATAGAACCGACGCCCCGGCTCATAGTCCCCGTGGTTGAACGGTACGAGCCCCGCCGCGACCACCCTGCGCTCGGCCTCGTCCAGATCGTCCACTACCAGCCCGACATGGTTGAGCGGGGTGCCCTTGGCGAAACGCTCGTGTTCTTTCCGGTCGGTGTAGACCGCGATGTAGCTGAAATCCCCGCCGACATGGATCGTCTCGCCGCCATTGATCGCGGGGCCGCGCCAGCGTTCGTGCCAGCCGAGCAAGTCCTGCAACAGGGCGGACGAGCGATCGATATCGCTGACGGTGATATTGGCATGTTCGAGGCGGCCCTGGGCCATCGGAATGTCTCCTGCTTTTCCCACCGGTCGAATCGCCGGCCTGGCCTTCATGCAACCTCAAGTTAACTTGAGGTCAAACGGAAAAAGCGGCAGAAGAGGCGGATGGTCGAAGATCGCTTCATTTCCATCGGCTATCTGGCCCGGCGCACCGGGGTCGCGGTGTCGGCCATCCGGTTCTACGAGGAAAAGGGCCTGCTCACCGCATTGCGGTCCAGCGGCAACCAGCGGCGCTTCCTGCGCTCTGACATTCGCCGGGTGAGCTTCGTGCTGATCGCGCAGAAACTCGGCCTTGGCCTTGCCGAGATCGAGCGCGAACTTTCCAGCCTGCCGCAAGGCCGCACGCCGACGATGGAGGACTGGGAGCGGATCAGCCTGTCGATGCGGGAGGCGATCGACAGTAAGATCGCGCTGCTGGAACTGACTCGCCGCAAGCTGGACGAATGCATCGGTTGTGGCTGCCTCAGCCTCGCCAAATGCCGTCTTTACAACCGCGACGACGAGGCGGGCGCGCTGGGGCCGGGGCCGAGGTTCGTGCTGAAGTAAGCCGGTTTAACGGAGCGACGCAACAATCACTCCGTCGCCCCCGCGAAGGCGGGGGCCCCGCTTCCTTCTATCCCCGCTGCAAGAAAAAGCGGGATCCCCGCCTTTGCGGGGATGACGAGGTTTGGGGTCTCAGGTCTTGCTCTGATCGTTTGACCGAGTACCGCTCATTCCGCTGCCAGTAATTCCTCGGCGCCGACAAGGTCCACGCTGACGAGGCGGGAGACGCCCTTTTCGACCATGGTCACGCCGAACAGGCGGTGCATGCGGCTCATCGTCACGGCATTGTGGGTGACCACGAGGTAGCGCGTGTCGGTTTCCTTGGTCATCGCTTCCAGCAGATCGCAGAAGCGTTCGATATTGGCATCGTCCAGCGGCGCATCGACTTCGTCGAGCACGCAGATCGGCGCGGGGTTGGTGAGGAACAGGCCGAAGATCAGCGCCACGGCGGTCAGCGCCTGTTCGCCGCCCGACAGCAGCGTCAGCGACTGGAGCCGCTTGCCCGGCGGCTGGGCGAAGATTTCGAGGCCGGCCTCCAGCGGATCGTCCGAATCGACCAGCGCCAGATGGGCCTGACCGCCCTGGAACAGCCGCGTGAACAGACGGCGGAAGTGGCCGTCGACCGCCTCGAACGCGGCGCGCAGGCGTTCGCGGCCCTCGCGGTTGAGATTGCCGATGGAGCCGCGCAACCGGCTGACTGCTTCGGTCAGTTCGGCCTTTTCGGTGACGCTGACGCCAAGGCGCTCCTCCGCCTCTGCCAGTTCGTCGGCGGCGAGCAGGTTGACCGGGCCGATCCGCTCGCGCTCGGCAACGAGACGGTCCATGCCGGAGCCTTCGTTCTCGGCATGGCCGACATCGGCGGGGGCGAAGTCGAAGCGTTCGGCCAGCACGGGCGGCGGGCACTGGAAACGCTCGCCCGAAACGCGCGTGGTCTCCACGCGGCGGGCGTCCTCGTTCTCGGCGCGGGCAGCGGCGCCGGCGCGGTATTCGCGGGCGGAAGCCAGCGTTTCCTGCGCGGCGGAGAGCGCGGCGTCGGCCTTGCGCGCGGTTTCAGTGAGGGTGGCGACGGCGGCGTCCGCCTTGGCCAGTTCCTCGGCCAAGCGGTTGCGAATCGCCTCGCCCTGTTCGATCTGGTTCATCAGCGAGGCGGGCTTGGCGGCGATCACCGCGCGTTCGCTTTCGATCTCCTCAAGCCGTCCGCCCATCTGGGCGAGACGGTTGGCAGCGTCGCCGGCGCGGGCCTGCCAGCTTTTCATGTCGCCCGCCTGCGAAGCGGTGCGCTCGCGCGCGACGGCCAGCCCCTGATCGTGCGCGGCCAGTGCGGCGATGGCAGACTGGTGCGCGGTGCGGGCGGTGTCGTTCTTCAGCTTTGCGGCATCGAGCGCTGCGCGGCCGGTTTCCGGGTGAGGCAGGGCGGCGCGCTTGGCTTCGGCGGTGGCGACGTCCTGTTCGGCGGCCTTGCGCTGTTCGGCAAGTTCCTCTTCGGCGCGGGCAATCTCGGCGCGGCGGGCGGCGTGGCGCTGGCGGGCGTCCTCCGCCTGATCGACGCCGCGCAGGGCGGTGCGTTCAGCCGTGGCGGCATCGGCGATGGCGCGTTCGGCGGCGACTACGGCAGTGGAGAGCGCGGCAAGCTGCTGCTGTACTTCGGTCTGCCGCGCCTCGGCGGAGGAAACCGCCGCGCGCAGTGGCGGCAATTGGGCGTCGAGCTGCGCGAAACGGTTCTCCGCCTCCAGACGGGCCGCTTCGGCAGCGCCTTCGCCGCGCGCGATGAAGCCATCCCAGCGGCGCAGCACGCCGCTGCGCGTAACCAGCCACTCGCCGGGCCCCAACACGCGCGCATCGTCTTCGTCGGCGACATGCACCAGCGCAAGGCGAGCGGTAAGTTCCGGTGGGCAGAGGGTAACATGCGCGGCAAGGCTGTCCTTGACCGCAGCGGGGGCCTCGGCACCGGTCCAGAATCGGCCATCGGCCTTCGCGACTTCACCCAGCGGCGTGCGGGCATCGCGGCCGAGCACGGCGGCCAGCGCGCGTTCGTAACCGGGCGCGACTTTCACCGCGTCGATCGCGACCGGCAGGCCATGCGCGGCCTTGGCCCCTTTGGCGCGGGCCTCGCGGTCCTTGAGCAGTGCGGCATGCTCGCGCTCGATGCCGGTTAGATCGGCGCGGGCGGCGGCGAGGGCCGAGGCGGCCGTGTCGCGCTCCGCCTGAAGTTCGCCCTTGCGCGCCTGCTGCGCCTCCAGCCCTTCGCGGGCGGCGGCGAGGGCGGCGCTGGCCGCTTCGGCCCGCGAACGCGCCTCGGCCACGGCAGCATCGAGATCGCCCGCCTGCGCCAGAGCCTCGACTTGCGCGGCGAGGCGCGCCGCTTCGGCCGCAAGCCGGTCCAGCCGTGCGCGCGCCTGTGCCAGTTCGGCTTCGGCGATCCGCCATTCGGCCTCTACTCCGGCCTGCGCGGCAGTGGCCTGCGCCAGATCGAGTTCGGCCGCGCGGGAGGCGCGCTCCGCCCCTTCCAGCGCATTGGCAAGGCGGGGCCGCGCGGCCTCGTCCTCTTCCAGCTTGCGCTTGCCTTCGGCGAGTTCCTTTTCCAGCCGCTCAAGCGCCTCGGCGGCGTCGCGGGTCAGCCGGTCGGCATCGCCGCGATCTTCTTCCAGACGGGTCTTCTGGCGGTCGAGGTCCTTCAACCGCTGTTCGGCGGCTTCCAACTGGCTGGTCAGCGTCGCCATGCGGTGGCCCTGCGCGCTGGCATCGTCGCGCCGGTCGGCCAGATCGTCCCGCGCGAGGGTCAGCGCTTCAGCCGCCGCCGCCTGCTGTTTCTGCGCTTCGGCGGCGAGGTCCTGCGCGGCGGTCACTCGCAGTTCGGCGGCTTGTGCCTCCTTGCGTGCGGCTTCGGCAGCGGCGGCGGCATCGCGCCAGCGGGCGAAGACCACGCGCGCTTCGGCAAGGCGGATCTGGTCGGTCAGTGCCTTGTAGCGTTCCGCCGCCTTGGCCTGACGGCGCAGTGCGAGGACCTGCTTGTCCAGCCCCGCCATCAGGTCTTCCAGCCGGGCCAGATTGGCCTCGGTGGCGCGCAGCTTGGTTTCGGCGTCCTTGCGGCGGACGTGGAGGCCGGCGATGCCCGCCGCCTCTTCCAGCATGGCGCGGCGCTCTGCGGGCTTGGCGGCGATGACGGCGGCGATGCGCCCTTGCGAGACGAGCGCGGGGCTATGCGCGCCCGTCGCGGCATCGGCGAAGATCAGCGCCACATCCTTGGCGCGCACGTCGCGGCCGTTGACGCGGTACGCGCTGCCGGCGCCGCGCTCGATCCGGCGAACGACTTCCAGTTCCTCCCGCATGCCGGCGCTGTCGGCTGCGGTTTCGGCGTGGAGGACCACTTCGGCAAAGGCGCGGGGCGGGCGGCTGGCAGTGCCCGCGAAGATCACATCCTCCATCCCGCCGCCGCGCATCGACTTGGCAGAGCTTTCGCCCATGACCCAGCGGATGGCTTCGAGAAGGTTGGACTTGCCGCAGCCGTTGGGGCCGACGACGCCCGTCAGCCCCGGTTCGATGCGCAGTTCGGCAGGCTCTACGAAGCTCTTGAAACCACTGAGCTTGAGCCGCTTGATGCGCATCGATTCAGGTCAGATGAAGGGCCGGCGGCGCATCAGCGCGCGCCGGCTTCCTGCAGCTTCGCTTCCAGTTCCTTGAACTCCATCGAACCGACGTTGTTGCCGTTGATGAGGAAGGTGGGCGTGCCGGTGATGTTGAAGTCCTTGGTCGCCGTTTCGGTCTGGTCGGCCAGGGCCTTGGCGCGCGCGGTGTCGCGCAGGCAGGCGCTGGCCTGATCGCGCGAGATGCCACGAGAGGCGAAGAATTCGGTCATGCCGCTGACTTCGGCAATGGCGGGAAGCTGCTGTTCCTTGGGCATGCTCTGGATCGCTTCCAGGCGCGACTTGTCCGCCGCCTGCAGCTTTTCGAACATGTTGGGCTGCCAGGCCCAGAACTGCTCGGCCAGCGGCAGCGCTGCCTCGGTCGTGCTGCATGTGGCCAGCAGGGTGGCCGGGAAGTCATAGGCGTTGAGCATGAAGAAACGGATTTCGTAGCTCACGCGGCCGCTGTTGACGTACGTGTCGCGCAGCGTGCCGAAACCGTCGGTGGCGAACTTGGCGCAGTGCGAGCACGACAGCGCGCCGTATTCCACCAGCTTGATCGGGGCTTCGGGGTTGCCGATGCGGAAGCCGCCTTCGGGGGTCTTCTCGACGACGTCGGACCAGGTCTTGCCGGCAGGTGCGGGAACCTTGGCCAGTGCCTCGCTGGAGACGGGGGCCGAAGTCGAACCGTCGGTCGCCGCCTTCTTGCCGCAGGCGACAAGGCCCAGCGCGAGCGGGGCGATGGCGAGGCCGAGAACGATCTTGCGAAAAGCGGGACGGGTCATCGATGCGAATCCTCGAATGGAAGTGCGAAAGTTAGCGTAACGCGGGAGGCGTTCAAAGCACGGGGAAGGCCCGGAATGCCTGCTTTCCCACAGGATTCCGGGGGGCTTTGGTTCGGCACCGGCCCTCTCCCCCACCCGGCCACCCACGAAGTGTACCCTGTTGGGTGGCCGGGTGGGGGAGAGGGCCGGTGCCGCAAAATTCGCTTTCAGCGAATTTTCAAACAGACTCCTAGATCGAACCCTTGCGCTGGGCGGCTTGCTTGTCGGTCAGCGCCTGCGACAGGCCGGCCCAGTCATGCGCGTCCAGCAGCTTGCCATCCAACACGAAGCTGGGGGTGCTGTTGGCGCCGACGGCCTGCACCGTCTTCTGCTGCTGTTCCAGCTTGGCGAAGGCGCCCTTGTCGTTGATGCACTGGTCCGCCTGCGCGTGGCTGACGCCCCAGGGCGCGACCATCGAATAGAAGTCGAAGTCCGCCGCGATCAGGCGCATGCGGGCCTGGATATCGCCTTCATACCAGCGCTTCTGGCGGTCTTCGCCCAGGGTGTTCAGCTTCGCCATCCAGATGTCCTGCGTGGCGAGGAAGGCGTTGTGGCGCACGACGAAACGCTTGGGATCGCCGCAGGTGGTCAGCATGGCGATGGTCAGGTCGATCGGGTTGCGAAGCAGGTTGGTGATCGTCAGCGCGACCTGCCCCTTGGCCACCATGGTCTGGCGCAGCGGGGCGTCGGATTCCTTGGTGAAATGGGCGCAGTGCGGGCAGGTATAGCTGACGAATTCGGTGACCTGCGTGGCCGCCTTGGGGTTGCCCAGCATATGGCTGCCGTCGGCGGTGATCGTCACTAGCGAGCCCCAGTTGCCCGGGGCCGCCTTCTGTGCAGGGGCCTTCGCAGCCGGCTTGCGCGCGGGGGCGGCGCCGGTGACGAGCAGGGCGGCGGCTGCCAGCGCGCCGAATTTCGCGACATGCGACTTCGAAAACATCATCATTTCCCCTGTTTGTCCTGTTCGTCCCTGGCGGCAAGGCTGCGGGCCAGCGATTCCAGCACCGCGCGAAGTTCCGGATCGCCCACATCGCGCAGCGATTCGCCCAGTTCGAACGGCACCGGCTTCACACTGGGCGGCGCGGTCTGCGGCCTTGCAGCAGGTGGCGCCTTAACCTCGCCTTGCCGGATTTTCGCTTTGGCCACAGCCTTGTAGCCGAAGAAGCGGTTCACCCGCTCGATGATCTCGGGCACGACATGCTGGATCATCGGTGCATGGGCGGGGGCGACCACCAGCTGCAGGATGCCGTCGCACTTCTCACCCGGCGGAAAGCGGATCGATTCGGGAGAGCAGACGCGCGCGTGGCGGGCGCCGACGATCTCCGGCCAGCGCGTCACCACGCTCGATTGCACGAAGCCGAAGCGGCGGAATGCGGTGCGGCCCACTTCGGGCATAAGGTCCGCGATCATGCGCGCCTGGCCGCCGCGCGCACGTTCGAAGCGCTTCGGCGTCTTTGCGGTGTCCTTACCGCTGTTCTTTGGGCGATCCCGTTCCATTGTCGGCGCTCCAATGCCATAGGGCTGGCATGGACGCCAGCCGCGATACGATCTCCGAACTGCTTCTGGGCTGGTACGACCGCCATGCGCGCACGCTGCCGTGGCGCGCGGCGCCGGGAACGCCTGCACCGGAGCCCTATCGCGTGTGGCTGTCCGAAGTGATGTTGCAGCAGACCACGGTAGCGGCGGTGAAGGACTACTTCGCCAAGTTCACTGCGCGCTGGCCGCAAGTGACCGACCTTGCGGCGGCGGCCGATGAGGAGGTGATGGCGGCTTGGGCGGGGCTTGGCTACTACGCCCGCGCCCGCAACCTGCTGGCCTGCGCTCGCGCGGTGGCGGAGCGGGGCGGAGTGTTCCCCGATACCGAGGACGAATTGCGCGCGCTGCCGGGTCTGGGCGCCTATACCGCCGCCGCCGTTGCCGCCATCGCCTTCGGGCGGCGCGCGGTGGTGGTGGACGCGAACGTGGAGCGCGTCGTTTCGCGGCTGTTCGCTTTGGATGAGCCGCTACCCGGATCGCGCCCGGCGATCCGCGCGCTGGCCGATACGATCACGCCGGATGCGCGTGCGGGCGACTTCGCGCAGGCCATGATGGATCTTGGCGCCACCGTCTGCACGTCGCGCGCACCGCGTTGCCTGCTTTGCCCGTTGGCTGAACCCTGCAAGGCGCGGGCGCAGGGCGAGCCGGAGCGGCTGCCGGTCAAGGCGGCGAAGAAAGCCAAGCCGACGCGGCAGGGCCGGGCGTTCTGGATCGAGCAGGATGAGCATGTCTGGCTGGTCCGCCGTCCGGAGAAGGGGATGCTGGGCGGGATGCGCGCGCTGCCCGATGACGGCTGGGTCGCCCGCAGCGACGGCAGCGGCATGGGGCCGATCGACGGGCCCTGGGAGAATGCGGGGCGCGTCGGCCACGTCTTCACGCATTTCGCGCTGGAACTCTCGCTTCAGGTGCATACCGGCAGGTTGGCGGGCGATCCGCCGGGCGAAGGCGAGTGGTGGCCGCTTGACCGGATCGATGAGGCTGGTCTGCCGACGCTGTTCGCCAAGGCGGCGCGCCTGGCACTTGCGGAGGCCGCGTGAGCCTTTCCGCCCTGATCGATCGCCGCATGGCCTTGAGGTTGGGCGCGGCGGCGGGACTGGGGGCGGCGTTGATGCCGCGCTTGGCATGGGCGGTGGAGCAGCCTGCCACGCTGCCCAAAGTCTCGGCCCTGGTCGAGCGCTGGGTCGGCATCGGCAAGTTTCCAGGCATGGTCGCCTCGGTGGGCATGGCGGGGCGCGAGGCCAGTTTCGTGGCGCGCGGCGCGCAGGGCTTCGACGACGGCACGCCGATGGGGCCGGACAGTCTGTTTCGCATCTATTCGATGACCAAGCCGATCACTGGCCTGATGGCGATGCAACTGGTGGAGGAAGGGCGCCTTTCGCTCGACCAGCCGCTGGCCGACATCCTGCCCGCATGGCGCACGATGCAGGTGCAGGACCGCTATGACGGGTCGCTGGACCGCGTGCATGCCGCGCCGCGCCCGATCACCATGCGCCATCTGGTCACGCATACTTCGGGCATAGGCTATTCCATCGTCCAGACCGGGCCGATCCACGATGCCTATGTCCGGCAGGGGCTGGTGCCCGGCCGGATCAGTCGGATCGAGGTGCCGGGCCTGACTTATGGCCCGACCGTCCACGGCCTCGACCATTTTGCCGACCGGCTGGCGGCGCTGCCGCTGGTGGCCGATCCCGGCACGCGCTGGTCCTATTCGATGGGGCTGGACGTGATGGGCCGGGTGATCGAGGTCGTCACCGGCAAGAGTTTCGATGCCTATCTGGCCGAAGCGCTGTTCGGTCCTGCGGGGATGGCGAGCACCATGTTCACCGTGCCGCGCGCACAGGCGCGGCGGCTGACGACCAATTACGGCGCGCTGGGCGGTGTGCTGGTGCCGATCGATCCGCCGGAAAGCTCGGTCTATCTCGATCCTCCGGCCTTTCCCTTCGGCGGCTCCGGCCTTGTCAGCACCCCGCGCGATTACGACCGGTTCCTGCGTCTGCTAGCTCAGGGCGGGGTGATCGACGGGCGGCGTGTGTTGTCGCAGCGGGCGGTGGCGGTCGGCACGTCGAACCTGTTGCCAGATGGGGCGGACCGTTCGCACATGATTGGCGGCCCGGCGGCGTTCGGAGCCGGAGGGCGTATCGGCCTTGGGGCGGAGGCGGGCATCTTCGGCTGGTCCGGCGCGGCGGGGACGGTGGGCATGGTCGACATGAACCACGCTATTCGCTCGCAACTGTTCGTCCAGTTCATGCCCAGCGACGCGATGCCGCTGCTGCCCGAGTTCCAGACTGCATTGAAGGCCGATGTCATGGCCCTGTTGGAGAAGCCCGCTTGATCCTGCCAATTGCCTTTTCGGGCGCCCATCTCGACCGCGCCGATCATGTGCGCAACGATCCCGAAGCGCTCGCCGCCTTGCAGGGGCCGGATGCGCGGCTGCTGCGGCTGGATGGGCTGGACGCGGTCTTGGCCGGAAGTGGGGCGCTGCTGTGGGACGGGCTTGATCGGGCCGCGCCGGACAGCGAACTGATCTTCCTCGGCCTCGATGGAGAGGTCGCCTGCTTTGCCGAAGTGCCCGCCGTCACGCCGCCGGGTGGGCCGCATGCCACTCCGGTCAATTGGCTGACGATGGCGGTCTTGCCGCCATACGAACTGGCCGCTTATGGCACTGCGCGCAGTCTGGTGAGCTGGCATTGCCGCCATCGTTTCTGCTCCACCTGCGGATCGGGCACCGTGCTCGCCAAGGGCGGCTGGCAGCGGTCCTGCACCAATCGGGACTGCCGCACCGACCACTTCCCGCGCGTCGATCCGGTGACGATCATGCTGGTCGAGCACGAGGGCCGCGCGCTGCTGGGCCGTCAGCCGCGCTTTCCCGAGGGGCGCTATTCGACGCTAGCCGGCTTCGTGGAGCCGGGCGAGACGGTGGAAGAAGCCGTCGCCCGCGAGATCTTCGAGGAAGCCGGCGTGCGGGTGCGCGATGTGCGCTATGTCGCCAGCCAACCCTGGCCGTTCCCGTCCTCGCTGATGATCGGCTGTTACGCGGTGGCTGAAAGCGATGGGATTACGATCGATACAACCGAGCTTGAGGATGCCCGTTGGTTCACCCGCGAGGAGGTGGCCGATGCGCTGGAGGCTATCGGCCAGAACGAGAACGGCAAGGCATTCGGCGCACCGCCTGCCCATGCGATTGCGCATGTACTGATGCGGTGGTGGCTGGATCAGTAGGCGCAGGGGGCCACGATCCTGTCCTCATAAACCTCGTCATCCCCGCGAAGGCGGGGATCCCGCTTTGCTGCCGGCGTGGCTAAAGGTAAGCGGGGCCCCCGCCTGCGCGGGGGCGACGAAGAGTTTAATTGAGGGGAGGGGCTTAAACCGGCCTCTCCATCTTCCCGCTGAAACTTACCCCGCCTCGGTCGGCGCCAGCAGCAGGTCGCGCAGGGCGTGCAGGCTCGGCAGCACCTCTGCACTGGCGAGCACCATTTCCTCGGTCGGCGGCAGCAGGTCCGGTACCAGCACGGTGGCGATTCCGGCCGCGGACGAGGCGCGCACGCCGGCGGGGCTGTCCTCCACCGCTACGCAGTGCGCGGGATCGACGCCCAGACGGCTGGCGGCCAGCAGGTAGGGCTCCGGGTGCGGCTTGGCGTGGGTGACGTCGCTGCGCGTCACCACCACGTCGAAGTAGTGCAGCAGCCCTGCCTTCTCCAGCCGCTGCGTCGCGTAAGGCGCTTCGGTGGACGTGGCGATGGCGAGCGGAATGCCGGCCTTGGTGAAGTGCTCCAGGATCACTTCCGCACCGGGGCGCAGCGCAATGCCGGCATCGACCATGGCTTCGAACAGCACGTCGCTCGCTTCGAAAAAGCGGTCCAGTGGGAAGTCGGCGCCCATGCGGTCTGCCACCAGCCGGCGGCTGCCGCCGCGGTGCACGCCGACCATCGCGTTCAACAGATCGCCGGGCAGCGGCACGCCCATGGCATGGCCGGTTTCCACGAAAGCGCGCTGGTGCGCGGCCTCGGTGTCCAGCAAGGTCCCGTCCATGTCGAAGATCGCGGCGCGGATCGGGTCGGGAAGCACGCGCGGCGCAGTGGTCAGCATCGATGTAGCCATGCCTTCAATATGAAGGCTGGTTGCTGCGGAACCATTGCAAAACACGAAACCGGGATTGCGAAAAGTGGCCTTTCCGCTGCCACAGCCTTTTCGTCATCCCCGCGAAGGCGGGGATCCCGCTAATTTGAACCGTGGCGGGAAGGAAGCGGGGCCCCCGCCTTCGCGGGGGCGACGGGACGTTGAAGGAAGATCAGAGCGCGGATCGAGCCGGTTAGAACCGTTCGCGGTCCAGTTCTTGCAGCCCCAGTTCCGCGCAAAGTGCGGAGCGCGCGGCAAGGCACTGCTTCCAGATCGTCGGTTCGGCAAGGTCTTCCACCGCGATCCGGTCCGGCCAGAGGCGGTTCACCAGCGCCTCGATACGGTCCAGCTTGTCGGCCGTGGCCAGGAAGCGCGGATCGACGGTCGCCGGGTCGGCCACCACGCGCAGGCGCAGGCAGGCGGGGCCGCCGCCGTTGGCCATCGATTCGCGCAAGTCGTGGATGAACAGATGGCGGATCGGGCCGTTACCGGAGACCAGCTTTTCCAGCCAGCGCCAGACGGTGGGCGATTCCTGCGCTTCGGTCGGTAGGATCAGCGCCGCCTCGCCCGAGGGCAGCGTCACCAGCTGCGCATTGAACAGGTAGGACTGGATCGCATCGAACAGACTGACTTCGCTGGCCGGGATTTCGACGATCTCGATCTCCGGCAGCTTGGCGCGCAGATCGGCGTAGAACTGTTCGCGCTGGGTGAAGGCGTTCTCGTGCGTGAACAGGATGCGTTCGTTGGCGACCGCGACGACATCGTTGTGGAAGGCGCCGGCGGCGATCGCTTCTTCGGACTGCTGGACCAGGATCGTGCGATCGGGATCGAGGCCGTGGAGGCGCGCGACGGCGGCGCTCGCCTCGCGGTGCTGGCGCGCGGGGTAGGGGCCGATCGGCTCACCGCCGCCGGTGTGGCCGTAGACGAAGACTTCGACGCCCGGCGCATCATGGCTGGTGCAGAGGCGCATGTGATTGGCGGCGCCTTCGTCTCCGAACGGCGGCGGCACCGGGGCGTGGACCACGAAATGCGCCGGATCGGCGAAAGCGATGCGCAGCTGCGCCAGCGCCTCGCGCCATTCGTGGCTGCGGTGCGGCATCGTTACCAGATTGGCGACGGTCAGGTGGCAGCGCCCGTCCGCCGTATCCGGCGCGGGGGAGACGGTGGCGGCATTGGCCGCCCACATCGAGCTTGCCGACATCGAATTGGCGCGCAGGCGCGGGTCGGCATTCTCCAGCGTCATGCCCAGCTGACCCAACCAGTCGGTATCCGGCCGGCGCTGGGGCAGGAAGAAGCCCTGCACCAGCCCGCGTTCCAGATTGGCGCGCATCTTGGCCAGCCCTTGCAGAGCGGCGGCACGGGGGGCCGAGACCTTGCCGAAGTTCCTCGTGGACGCGAGGTTGCCAAGGCTGAGCCCCGCATAATTATGGCTGGGGCCGACGATTCCGTCGAAATTGATCTCGGTAAGCATGGGTAAGTCAGGCGCTCGCGTAAGTAATACTGTCGCCCCGCTGCACGCCTAGCAGAGCCGCCGCTTCGGCATCAAGGGTGACCCCCCCCTCCGCTGCATCGACTTTCCCCAGACATGCGCGAAATTCGGCCAGATGGCCGGTGGCGACAAGGTGGCTGGCCTCTTCCAGATCGGCTTCGGCGATCTCCACGATCGTTGCCGTGCGGGCATCCTGCACGGTGCGGATCTGGTCGGTCTTCGCCAGCATGGTCGGCCCGCCGTCGAAGATGTCGACGTAGTTCTGGAAGGCGAAGTTCTCGTTCTCCAGCATCCGCATCGCCGGGCGACCCGAATAGTGCGGCTGGCCCATCACCTGGCGCGCCGCTTCGGACAGCAGCGCGCAATAGATCGGGTGCTTGGGCATCAGATCGGCGATGAACTGGTTGCCGTGCTTGGCATTGAACTCGTCCGCATCGCGGAAGCTCATATCGAAGAAGCGGCCGGCAAGCCCGTCCCAGAACGGCGAGTTGCCAGCGTCGTCGATGGCGCCGCGCAGTTCGGCCAGCGTGGTATCGCCAAACCGCGAACGGTGCATCTTGATGAAGAGATAGCGGCTGCGCGCCAGCAGCTTGCCGACGCCGGCCGAACGCTCGGTAGCGTCAAGGTAAAGGCCGCCCACTTCGCTCGCCCCGTCAAGGTCGGTGCAGAGCGTCAGCATCTCTGCCCGGAACGTGCGGTCCAGTTCCTTGGAATGCTGGGTGATCCGGCCGATGCGGTAGGAATAGAACGGAAATTCCGTGCCCACTTGCGAGAATGCCTGACAGGTGCCGCGCACTTTGCCCGTTTCGGTGTCTTCCAGAATGAAGACGAACAGGTCGTTGGCGATCTCATCGCTTTCGCGCGCGAAGCTCTTGGCCGTGCGCTGCAGCTTGGCGTCCAGGGTCGGCTTGTCGGGCGGCAGGTTGGTGAAACCGCCGCCAGTGCCCTTCGCCATGCGATAAAGCGCTTCAAGGTCCTTTTCCTGTGCGGTGCGCAGGAGGAATGTCATGCGGGCAAAACTCCGTGACGATCGAGTCTGTATAGGACGAGGGCAGTTAGACGGGCGCGGGCATCTAGCGAATCTGCCAGCAAAAATTCGTCGGGTGAGTGGATCGAGCCGCCGAGCGCGCCCATCGTGTCGAGCACGGGCACGCCGCAGGCGGCGATATTGTTGCCGTCGCAGACGCCGCCGGTGTCCTTCCAGCTCATCGGTTGGCCAAGATCGGCAGCGGCCTTGCTGACCACGCCATAAAGCGCCTCGGTCCGTTCCGAGATCGCCTTGGGTGGGCGAGAGACGTGGCCGTGGATATGCATGTGCACGTCATGCGCGGCCGAGACTTCGGCGACGGCGGCCTTGATATGCGCCTGCGCCTCGGCCGCGAGTTCGGGCGTGGCGGGGCGCATGTTGAAGTGCAAGATCGCAAGGTCCGGCACGGTATTGTTCGGCGCGCCGCCTTCGATCTTCGCCGGGTTCACCGAAAGGCCGGGACGGCGCATCGCGGCAAGGCGCAAGGCAAGGTCGCTGGCGGCGAGAATGGCGTTGCGGCCTTCTTCCGGATTGCGACCGGCATGGGCGGATCGGCCATGGACGACCACGGCGTAGTTGCCCGAACCGGGCCGCGCGCGCGCCATCTGGCCGCCGGGCAGGGCAGGCTCGTAGGTCAGCGCCGCCAACTTGCCCTTGGCGAGTTCCGCGATCAGCGGGGCGGAGGAGAGCGAGCCGGTCTCCTCGTCACTGTTGATCAGGACATCGTAGCCGAGCGTCGGGCTTGCCTGCTCGTAGGCCATGAGGCCGGCCAGCATCAGGGCAAGGCCGCCCTTCATGTCCGCCGTGCCGGGGCCGTGAAGGGTATTGTCGTCCAGCCAGTCGCAAGTCTGGAACGCGTGCTCGCGCGGGTAGACGGTGTCCATGTGGCCGGTCAGGATCACCCGGCGCTCCGCCTCGGGCCGGACCGAGAGCACCATGTGCCGGCCATGGGCCACTTCGCGGGTCTGGCCCTGGCTGTCGACTTTCTGGACCGGAGCGGGATCGACCAGCCGCACCTCGCCCGGCAGTGCCGAGAAAGCGTCGGCAAGGCGTCCCGCCATCGCCGCCAATCCTTCGATATGCGCGGTGCCGCTGTTGATCGCCGCCCAGTCGAGCGTGTGGCCAAGGATCGGCGCCCGCTCCACCGGGGCGAGCAGGGCCTGTTCCTCCGGCGTCAGGCCGATCATCCGCGCAGCTTGCCGGTTAGCGCACCGCTGTTGCCCGCCACGCTTGCCGCCTCGAAGCTGGCGACCGGATAGGCGCAGTAATCGGCGGCGTAATAGGCGCTGGGGCGGTGGTTGCCGCTGTCGCCCAGCCCGCCGAACGGCATCGATCCCGCCGCGCCGGTGGTCGGGCGGTTGCGGTTGACCACGCCCGCGCGGCTTTCCAGCACGAAACGGTCCCACAAGGCATCGTCGCCGCTGATCAGGCCCGCCGATAGGCCGAAACGCGTGGCATTGGCGGCGGCCATGGCCGCATCGAAGTCCGGCACGCGGGTTACTTGGACCACCGGGGCGAAGATTTCCTCGTCCGGCACGTCGATCCCGGTCACGTCGAGGATACCGGGGGTGACGAAGGCATTGCCGCGTCCTTCTACGCCGGTGAAGGTACGGATCACCGTCGCGCCGCGCGCCACCAGTTCGGCGACTCGTTCCTGTGCCGCTTGTGCTGCGTGGCCGGAGATCAGAGGGCCGAACCACGGTTCGGGCGTCTCGTTCCAGGCACCGATGGTCACGCGGTCCGCCAGCGCGGCGACGGCATCGACCAGTTCGGTGCCGAAAGCATTGTCCGGCACGATCAGCCGCCGCGCGCAGGAGCAGCGTTGGCCGGTGGTGATGAAGCTGGACTGCACGACCACCGAGGCGGCTTCGTCCACGTCGCCATCCCACGCCACCAGCGGGTTGTTGCCGCCGAGTTCGAGGGCGAGGATCACGTCGGGACGATCCGCGAAGATTCGCCGGAAATGCGCGCCTGCGCCGGCCGATCCAGTGAACAGCAGGCCGTCGATATGGCCCGCCACCAGCGCCTCACCCGTGGCGCGGGCGCCGTGGACGATCTGGAACACGCCATCGGGAAGCCCGGCTTCCGCCCAGGCGTCGGCCATGGCCTGCCCGGTCGCCGGGGTCATTTCGGACGGTTTGAACACCACGGTGTTGCCCGCCAGCAGGGCGGGAACGATGTGGCCGTTGGGCAAGTGGCCGGGGAAGTTGAACGGCCCTAGCACCGCCATCACTCCGTGCGGACGGTGGCGCAGCACCGCCTGCCCGAACGGCATGTCGTTCCGCTTCTCGCCCGCGCGTTCGGCCTGTGCGGTGATTGAGATGCCGACCTTGCCGATCATCGAGGCCAATTCGCCTCGCGTTTCCCACAAGGGCTTGCCGGTTTCGCGGGAGATCGTCTCGGCCATCGCGTCCTTGCGATGTTCGAGCACGGCCTTGTAGCGCTGGACCGCCTCCACCCGCACCGCGACGGGCAGCGCCGCCCAGCCGGGAAACGCCGCGTGCGCACGCTCGATGGCGGCATTCACTGCCGCCGCATCGGCAATTTCGCTTTCCCAGACGAGCGCGTCGGTGGCGGGGTCGTAGGAGCGGAGCAGGCTCATGCGTTCCTCGTGACGGCGAAGATGCCTGTCGCGTTGCCCGAATCGAAGGTGAGATCCAGCTTGCCGGTCTCCGGATCGATGTCGCGCGTGATGAATTCGTAGAACGATCCGGGCACCGGCAGCGGCACTTCGCTGCCGTCCGCCTCGCGAAACGGGCGCACCACCTTGTCGGCCAGGATCGCGGTCTGGCGCACGCGGCCGTTCTTGGAGACTTCGACGGCCTCCTTCATCGGATAGCCCTGTTCCTTCAGCGCGTCCGACAGGGTCATGACATCCGCCGTGCGGGTGGTCGCATGGTTGAAGGCATTGCCCTCGGTAGCGATCCAGGCACCTTCCTTGGTTTCGGGCAGCAGCACTTCGTAGTCGGCCAGCGCAGGCGGCTCATGCTGGCGCTCGAAACAGGCGATGGCGCCCTTCAGTGCGGTGACGGCCATGTCGAAGCCGCATTCGCCGTCGCTGGCGAGCGTATCGAGCGCGGTCCATTCGTCCTCGCCCAGCGGATCGACCGACGTGCCGAAGACATTGGCGCAGGCGCCCTGCGCGGCTTCGGGCAACTGGTCCACGTGAAGTTCGGAGACGAAGAACTGGGGGATCGTCTCGGGCAGGTCGCGCTGGGCATAGGCGCGGCCGGTCATCTTCAGCTTGGGCAGCGGATAGAGCCCGACGACTTCATAGCCCAGCGGCGCCAGGAAGCGGCCGAAAGCCATGTGCCCGCCCGGCAGCGCGCCGGTCTCGCCATCGATGGTGCGCAGGGCGCCATGGTCGAAAACGATGGTTTCGCCGGCTGCGCGCACTTCGTCGATATAGCGCTGCGCGGTGGGTACGCGGTCCAGCAGGTCGGCAAACAGCGCGGCGTTCAGCGCCATCGCCACGTGCGCGCGGCTGATGGTGTCGCCGGTGCCTGCGAGAGCGGGGTCGATGGTCAGCGTGGTAAGTGCCAGCACAGCCTTGGTTTCGCCGATGGCGGCGGCCAGCAGGCGGAACAGCGTCTGGTCCGGATTCGCGTGAGATTGGGGGGCGGAGGGCATCGTTTTCCCGTCGTTCCTGTTGTTTCGCGTGGGTGAAGACATAGGAAAGCCCCCGCACCAAGTCCATGCCGCAAGGGCGGCCGATGCGCTTTTTTGTCTATACGTAATGATTGGCGGCGGATCGGGACTTTTCTCTGGCCGCTATCGCGCCGTTTCCTCCGAATCGGACCGGCCGCAGCGGCCCCACTTGGTCGGGGGAGAAAACGGTTTCGCGGTCCGGCAGCGGCAGATTCATGGCACCACCGCTCCACAGGCCGCCTGTCGGCCCCGCTTCGACCCGTTTGCCGGAACTATTTTGCAGTGCAGCGGGAAACTCATGGCATGTTCGCGCTTTCTGGACTCGATCTCCCCTCCTGCCCCCTAGGAGCGCGCATGAACTGGTTGCCTCGTGAGGAAGAACCCGGTTGGAAATCGGGTTCGAACAAGGTGCGTTCGATATTTGACGCCACCGTCGGCGCCGATCCGAATACAAGGATCAAGCCCGCGCATATCGCATTGATCGGCAATTTCGCCCCTCGCAAGTGCGGCATAGCCACGTTCACGACCGATATTTTCGAACAGCTGCGCGAACATCACCCGGAAATCGCCATCGACGTCTATGCCCTGGACGATCCCAAGCACCCGCTCGAATACCGCGACGTTGCCGGCACCATCGCCTGCGACGATGCGGAGGACTATGCCGGCGCCGCGCGGCGGATCAACGAAAGCGCGGTCGATGCCGTGTGGCTGCAGCACGAATATGGCATCTTCGGCGACAAGGACGGCGATCTGGTTTGCCATTTCGTCGACAGACTGGCCGCGCCGCTGATCCTGACGCTGCATACGGTGTTGAAGGAGCCGTCCGCGCATCAGCGGGCGATCCTGGACCATTTGGTGGTGCGGGCATCGCGGATCATGGTGATGTCCCAGAATTCGAAGAACGTGCTGGAGCAGGACTATGGCGTCCCCTCCCGCGTGATTCAGGTGATCGAGCACGGCGCGCCGGACCGTCCGTTCGGCCGCCATGACCATTTCAAGGCATTGCTGGGCCTGCAGGACCGCAAGGTGCTGATGACGTTCGGCCTCTTGGGGCATGGCAAAGGGCTGGAACACGCGATCGCGGCGCTGCCCCGGATCGTCGCGCGCCATCCGGACGTGCTCTATCGCATTGTCGGTGCCACGCACCCCAACCTCGTCGCGCATGAGGGTGAAGCCTATCGCGAGGAACTGGAACGGCTGGCGGCGGATCTTGGCGTTGCCGATCACGTAGCTTGGGACAATCGCTTCCTCGAAACCGAGGAATTGCTGGATCAACTGGAAGCCTGCGACATCTACCTGACGCCCTATCCCGGGCTGCAACAGGCGACATCGGGCACGCTCAGCTATGCGGTGGCGCTGGGCAAGGCGCTGGTTTCCACGCCTTACGTCCATGCCCGCGAACTGCTGGGCGACGGCGTGGGCGTGCTGATCGAACCGGGCGAAAGCGGCGCGATCGCCGATGCGGTGAACGCGCTGCTGGATGATCCGGACGAACTGGCCGCGATGCAGCGCCGTGCCTGGGCGCGCGGGCGGGAGATGATCTGGCCGCGCTTTGCGGAAAGCTCCGCCCGGTTGATCGCCGATGCCCGCGCCCCGCGCGCGGTGGTGCCGCCCGTAACTGCGACGCCGGGGCTTTCGGCGGTCTTCGCGATGAGCGATGCCACCGGGATGCTGCAGCACGGCGTCGGCGTCGTGCCCGACCGCCGCCATGGCTATTGCCTGGATGACAATGCTCGCGCGCTGATGCTGATGAACGTGGCGCACGGCGTTGCCGCTGCCGAGCGGATGAAGTGGAGCCTCTCCTACGCCGGCTTCGTGCAATATGCGTGGAACGCCGATCTTGGCCGGTTCCGCAACTTCATGCGCTATGACCGCAACTGGTGCGAGGATGAGGGATCGGAAGACTCCAACGGCCGCGCGCTCTGGGCGCTCGGGCAAACCAGCGAATGTAATCTGGATGCATCGCTGGGGAATTGGGCGCTGGACCTGTTCGAGCAGGCGCTGGGCGCGGTGGGGGAAACCGGATCGCCGCGCGCGGTCGCTTTCGCCATGTTGGGCGCCTGCGCGGTGCTGCGCCGCGATCCGGCTCACGCACAGGCGCGGGAGCGCGTGGAGACCGGTGGCGAGTTTCTGATGAAGCTGCTGGGCCACGGCCGCCGGCCGGACTGGGCGTGGTTTGAGGCGGTGCTGGGTTACGACAATCCCCGCCTGCCGCAGGCGCTGATAGAGGCGGGCATGGCGCTGGGGCGGGAGGACTGGATCGGCGACGGCCTGGCCACGCTGGAATGGATCTGCCACCAGCAGCTTTCCGCGCGCGGACAATTCCGCCCGATCGGATCGGAAAGTTTCCACAAGCCCTACAGCTACTTGCCGTTCGACCAGCAACCGCTGGAAGCGCAAGCCGCGATCGAGGCGTCACGCACGGCATGGCGCGTTACCCATGGCGCATTCTGGCGCGAACATGCGCTGGCGGCGTGGCGCTGGTTCTTCGGCGGCAACGATCGCGGGGTCGCGCTGGCGGACCTGGCCTCCGGCCGCTGCCACGACGGGGTGACGCCGCGCGGGGCAAATGGCAATTGCGGTGCGGAATCCATTCTCGCTTTTCAACTTTCGCATTATGCTCTGGCCGAACTCGCCCAGCAGGGCCCGGTCGTATCGTCCGGTCCCCTGGCATCTGGAGGAGGTTGGCTTGAATCGGCCCGAGACAGCCTGGTCTGAACCGCTGCACGTTTTCGAAACACGCCTCCACGCCGATCCGGCGCGGGTGGTGCTGCGCCCCTTTCACCTCGGCTGGCAGGCGAAAAACGCCCCCGGTGGCCGGGCGATGAAACTGGTGGAGGACATCGCCGCGCTGACCGAGGAGCGTGCCGACGCGGAATACGAACGCGTGCTGCGCGATTTCAAGGAACGCCACTGGCAGACCGAAACGATCTTCGAGGAGCGCTTTGCCGAAGTGGCGGCGAACCTCGATCTGGATCCCACGCGCTTTTCCGAAGCGCGCAAACGGCTGATCGGATCGTACTTCTGCCATGAGTACACGTTCGCCGCCGCCGCGCTGATGAACCCTTCCATCGTGCCCGCGCCCGATCAGTCGGGCATGCAGGACGGATCGGTACGCTTCATCATGAGCCTGCGCGCGGTGGGCGAAGGGCACATCAGCTCCATCGCCTTTCGCGAAGGCATTGCCGAGGAGGACGGCACGTTCAGCCTCTGGCCGCAGGCGTCCTTCGCGACATCGGTGGAACTGGACGACGAGGAACAGATCGATGCCGAGGACACCAACGTCTTCGTCCATCGCCAGCCGGATTCCAGCCTTTCGAACACGGTGATCTTCCCGATCACCGAACAGCAGCGCGGCGGGCTGGAAGACTTGCGCCTTGTCCGCTTCGACCATGGCGATGGCGATTACGAATGGGTGGGCACCTACACCGCCTATTCGGGCAGCTCGATCCGGTCCGAACTGCTGCGCACGCGGGACTTTCGCGCGTTCGAACTGGAGCCGATCCACGGCCGCGCCGGGCGCAACAAGGGCATGGCGCTGTTTCCGGAGAAGGTCGACGGGCAATATTGCATGGTCGGCCGGCAGGACGGGCAGAACCTGTTCCTGCTGAAGTCGGACGAACTCGCGGTCTGGGACGATGACGGCGTGCTGCTGATGGAGCCGGCCTACCCCTGGGAGTTCATCCAGATCGGTAATTGCGGCAGCCCGATCCGCACGGACGAAGGCTGGCTGCTGTTCACCCACGGCGTCGGCGCGATGCGCAAGTACGCGCTGGGCTGCGCGCTGCTGGACCTGAAAGACCCGTCGAAAGTGCTGGCCCGCACGGTGGAGCCGGTGCTGACGGCAGAGAACGCGGATCGTTCGGGCTATGTGCCCAACGTGGTCTACACTTGCGGTGCGCTGAAAGTGGGGGAGCGGCTGCTGATCCCCTACGGCATCTCCGACAGCACCGTGGGTTTCGCCACGTGCGAGATCAAGGCGCTGATGGGGCTGATGGAGTAGGGCGGGCCGGCAATGGCGCCGGCGTCCAGCCGCTTTCGGCCAGTATCGTCTTGGGCGAATCGAGCCTGATCAGTGCGGCAAGCGCTGCACGCTTGTCGGCGGCGTGATCGTAGTAGGCTCTGGCGATCCGATATCCTTCCCAATAGCCGAGATCGCCGGGATGCTCCGGCGTGCCGGCACCGTTGTAGAGCCAGTCGGAGAGGTCCGTGCTGTCGGCTTCCGCCAGAAAGCGCTTGTCTATCTCCGCCTGCTTGTCGCGCGTCCAATTGCGCAAGTGGGCATTGCCGATGTCGCCTGAACTCAGTTCGGCCAGAAGCTCGGCCACCCCTTCGATCAGCGACTGACGCAGGACCGTCGTGGGAAGCGTCTCGTCGTTCAGCACTGCGGGTTGCTGGATGTGGCCATATTCGTGGGCGATGAGGTGCACCAGCCGGTCGGCAAGGTCGGGCTGCAGCCAATCCGATCGGCAGGCCACTTCAAGGCCGATAAGCACACCCGAAGCGCCGGTGGTGCCGCCGCTGTTGTTGCGTCCGATCAGGATGGTAACGGGGGGAAAATGCGCTTGCGGGTCCAGCTTGGCCAGTTTGGCAAAAGCCGTTTCCAGCCGCGCCTTCACCGTGGGCAGGACTTTCAGGCAGGCTCTTGCGCCCTGGTAGATTTCGGGATGCAGGGCAACTTCCGTAGCCAACTTCTGACCGGAGAGGATACGTTGCGGCACGAACTGGCGCACGCCGTCGCTGCCGGCATCGATATAGTCGTGTTGCAGGACTTCGGCCGAAGGTTTGCCGCCGGCGGCGTCGTAGAGCGCATAGAATCGGTCCACGTCGCCGATGCGGATTTCGGCCGAAGCCTGAGGCCGCGCGGCGGCGGGTACGGCGAACAGGCATCCACCGATCGCCACCGCCGCCGCGAGAGCCTTACCCATGCGCGCCGAACTCGTTCGCCAGCGCGGTGGTGATGCGCAGGCTCAGGGCGTAGCACCGCGCGATCGGGTCGATGAATTCGCGGTGGATCTGCGCATAGCCGGTCGCACTCGAATCCGGATAGTCGCTGGGCTTGTCCACGGTGAAGTCGTCGATCGACGGGAAGCTGGTGGGGAAGGCGCGGCGCAGCTGGGCCAGGCCGTCCTCGACGCGCAGGGTGAAGAACATCTCCAGCACGTCATCCCGGCTGATATCGTTCGCGCGGCTGAACTGCGGGACCATGACGGCGCGCAGGAACATGTGCTTGAACAGCGCGATGCGCAGCGATTGCAGCACGCCCAGACTGCGACGGGTATGCTCGCGGTCGGGCAGCGGCGCTTCGTGCGGCAGCGAGTCCAGCAGGAAGTGCAGCTTCATCGCATCGACGCGCAGGCGCGAGGCGAGACGGCGATAGACGCCCGCGCGGTCGTCCTTGGTCAGATATTCCGCCAACTTCAGGCAGGCCTCGGCAATGTGCCGCTCGTCGCCGCGATAGGGGCGGCTGGCCCAGTAGGCGGAATTGAACAGCTCGCCATAGGCCGCCACCGTCTTGATCGAGGCCAGCGCATTGGCGTGGCGGGCCAGCCGCATCAGCTGCTGCCCGCGCTCGCTTTCGCGCAGCAGGGCGGCGATTTCCTCGCGGTTGCCGTCGGACGCGGTGCCGATGCCGGCGATCACGTTCACCGGATAGCCCAGCTGCTGCAGGATCGCGTTGTGCGGGATCGCGCGGATCTGGCGCAGGCTCATCGACCGGTCGGCGGCAAGGTCCGACTGGCGGCGCGACTTGCGGCTGCCGGTATCGTTCAGCAGACCAAGGCCGAAGGCCGTGATCGCGCGGCTGTAAGTGGCCGATTCCAGATGCTCGTGCTGCACCGCGCGGATCGCGCGATAGAAGTCGAGGCTGAGGTCGGTGCGGCGATAGAACAAGTCGGTAGGCGCTTCGGCATCGGCGCCCCACAGCGGCATTTCGGCCATGCGGGTGAGCGTGGCGAAGGCCAGTTCGTCCGATCCGAACCACAAGTAGCCGTCGCCGCCCTGGAACGAGACTTCGGGCTCCAGCCGGATCCCCGCGCGCAGGAAGCGGCGGCGCGACCACGGCGACATCGGCCAGTCGAAACGGTCCTTCAGGCTGGACGGGTGCGCGCCGCGGCCCATCGATTCGCCGTGGGTGTTGAAGATCAGCGCCGAAACATCGGTAAGGCCGTTGGCCACCATGGCTTCGGAAAGGCGGCCCTGCAGACGCTCGATGGCGAGCGCGGCAGGCACCTGACCGACGAAGCGGCCCGCGTCCGAAAAGCCGGTCTGGATCGAGACGCGGCCACGCTTGTGCGCATATTCGCGGTAGGCCGGCTCGGCCAGCACCGCGTCGAGGAAGCGGCCGCCGTGTTCCAGCGCCGTCTCGGTCTCGAACAGCGGGGAGACGTCCACCTTCCCGTCGATGCCGAACATCCGCGCGAAATAGAGCGCGGCCAGGATCGTGGTCGGCTCCTCGCACTCGGCCACCAGCATGCGGATCGGCGCATCGGCGTCGATATGGCCAAGGATCTGCGCCATCGCCAGGAACTGGCGCACGGCGGTGGAATTCTCGATGGCGAGCGCGGCGAAGTTGGACTTCAGCGGCGTGACTTCGGCCAGCAGTTCGCGCATCCGCACCAGCGCGGCCTGGCTGGCAAGGTTCAGCTTGCCTTCTGGATCGATGCGCAGGCGGATCGCGTTCTGCAGCTGCGATGCGTTCACGCGGAAGTGGATCCAGCCCATGCCAAGCCCGTCCGCACGCATCGCGGCAGCGGCGACGAGCAGCGTGCGGGCCTGATCCTGATCGGCGTGGCGCGCTTCGGATTCGAGGTGGCTGACGATCGGATCGAGGCTGATCAGCTTGTCGGCATGATCGGCGGTGAGGGCATTGGCGGCGTCGGACAGCGCCTCTGGCGAGGAGAGATCGGCGGCGAAGCGCAGCGCCATCTCGGCCGCCAGCGCACCGGCGCGAGCCAGCTTTGCCGAGGTGTCCGGCGCGGCATGGGCCAGCATCTCGGCATAGCTGGCAAGGCGCGCGGCCTTTTCCTCCAGCCGGTAGCGGATCGAGGTGGACCAGCCGATGTCGGTGCGGCCATCCATGTCGTAGCCAACCCACGATGCGAAGCGCACCGGCATCGGGTTCAGACCCTTCCAGCGCTTCGGCCAGCGGGCAGCGGCAATGTCGAACAGGCGTTCGTTGATGCGGTCGCGCGCCTTCTGGCCGCGTGCCATCGCGTCCATCGCCTTGCCGTGCTCGTAATCGAGCGTGATCGTGTCACGGTCGGGCGAGGCAACGCAGACGGTGGCCTGGCTGTGATCGCCGGTGGAGGCGGCGTGGGCCACGGCCTCGGTCTGGGCGGTGGAAAGCAGGAATGTCGGGTGCCCGGTGAAAACGACATGGGCGGCGGGGCGCTGCCAGCGCACGGCGAAGGCGGTGAAGTCCTCTTCGCTGGCGGCGGCGTCCAGCCGCTTTTCGTTTTCGGCCGGGGCGATGGGGGCAAGCATGCGGTCAAGCCGCGCGGCGCGGGCACGCAGCCCTTCGCACTCCATCTCGGCGACGAGGGCCTCGATCGTGTCGAGGCCCATTTCGCCGTTTTCCAGCTGGCGCGACAGTTCGAGCCCTAGCTGGAAAACCGGATTGTAGAGCGGCGTCTGGGCGGTCAGGACATGAAGGTCCTGAAGCCGGCGGTCGAGATCGTCGACCGTGTTAAGCGGCGTTCCCGCCTCGCCGCCGCTCACCGGGGAAGCCCCGCGGCGAGGCGGGCGGCCGCCTCGATCTTGGCGACATCGGGCTTGCCCTTGGGCACCATCCAGCTGCCGCCGACGCAGAGCACCGCGTCGAGGCCCAGCCATTCGGGCGCATTCTCCGGCGTGACGCCGCCGGTGGGGCAGAACTTCGCCTTGAACAGCGGCGCGGCGATCGCCTTCAACGCCGAAGGACCGCCCGCCGCCATGGCCGGGAAGAACTTCAGCCGGTCAAACCCGCATTCCAGCGCAAACATCACGTCACTGGCATTGGCAGTGCCGGGCAGGAACGGGATCTTGGTCTTGTAGGCGGCTTCGGCCAGCATCGGCGTGAGGCCGGGCGAGACGATGAATTCCGCGCCCGCATCGATGGAGCGCTTCAGGTCATCGGGCGAAAGCACGGTGCCCGCGCCGACCACGGCGCCGGGAACCTGCTTCATCACCTTGATCGCATCGATCGCGCATTCGGTGCGCAGCGTTACTTCGAGGGCAGGCAACCCGCCGGCGACCAGCGCTTCGGCGATCGGCAGGGCGTGTTCGATATCCTCGATCACCAGCACCGGGATCACCGGGGCCAGACGCATGACCTTTTCGACGGCTTCGGACGGGCTGCTCATTGAACGTGCTCCCTGACATAGGCGGCAGCCGCGCCGAACAGGCCGGGCTGCGGATGGGTGATAAGCTTCACGGGGATCTGCGCCATCATGCCGGCAAAGCGGCCCTTGGCGGCAAATCGCTCGGCAAAGCCCGAGGATAGAATGGTTTCGCGGATGCGGTAGCCGAGGCCCCCGGCGATAACGACGCCGGCCGCCCCATGGGCAAGCGCGTAGTCGCCCGCCGCGCTGCCGAGGGCGAGGCAGAAGCGATCGACGGCGGCGGCGGCCAGCGGGTCCGAATGGTTGGTGCCGGCGGTCCAGATCTCCACGTCGGTCACATCATGCACCGCGCGGGTCTCCATGGCGGCAAGCGTCTGGTAGATGTCGACGATGGCGGGGCCGGAGACGACACGTTCGGTGGAAACGCGGTTGTGCCGCTTGCGCAGGCGGGCGAGGATCGCATCCTCGATCAGGTCCAGCGGCGCATAGTCGGTATGGCCGCCTTCGGTCGCCTGCACATGGTAGAAGCCGCCCTGCCCGTGGGGCAGGCCATTGCGCCACAAGTGCGCGACGCCAAGCCCGGTGCCCGGTCCGAGGACGCTGAGCGTGCCCGAACGGGGCAGCGGAACGTCCGGCCCCGCCAGGTGCAGGAACTGGTCGTCCGAGGCCAGCGCCACGGCATAGGCGACCGCCGCGAAGTCGTTCACCACGGTGTAGTGCGACACGCCCATCTTTTCGGGGATCATCGCGGGGCGAATGATCCACGGGTTGTTGGTGAAACGGATCACGTCGCCGCCGACCGGGCCGGCGATCGCGATCGAGATGGCATCGGGCAGCGTGCCGCCCATGCGCTCGCGAAAAGCCTGCCATGCCAGCTGGAAGCTGCCATGGTCGCTGGTGTGCAGGGTAACGGGTTCGTCCAGCGTGATCTGGCCCTGATCGTCGACCGAGGCCAGGGCAAAGCGGGCATGGGTGCCGCCGATATCGACGGCTACGAGTTCGGTGCTCACAGGCCGGCGACCTCCAGCATCGAGGAACCGCCCTGTTCGGCGCCGCCTGCGTTCATGCGGAACATCGCGAAGAGTTCGCGGCCCATGCCTTCAGCGGGCGCGGGCAGCGGCGCGGGCGAACGGCCAGAGAGATCCGCCGTGGTCGAAAGCGTGCCGTCTTCCGCAGAGAGGCGAACGATGTCGCCATCCTGCAGATAGGCGATCGGGCCATCGGCCAGCGCTTCCGGGGTGACGTGGATCGCCGCCGGCACCTTGCCCGACGCGCCCGACATGCGGCCGTCGGTGACCAGCGCCACCTTGAAGCCGCGATCCTGCAGCACGCCCAGCGGCGGGGTCAGCTTGTGCAGTTCGGGCATGCCGTTGGCGCGCGGGCCCTGATGGCGCACGACCACCACGACATCGCGGTCCAGCTCGCCCGCCTTGAAGGCGTTGATTACGGCTTCCTGCGTTTCGAACACGCGGCAGGGTGCCTCGATCGTCCAGCGTTCCTGATCGACCGCGCTGGTCTTGAAGGTAGCACGGCCCACGTTGCCGGAGACGAGGCGCATGCCGCCATCGGGCAGGAAGGGCTTGGCCACCGTGCTCAGCATCGCATCGTCGCCGCTGACGGCAGGGGCGGGCTTCCACTTGAGTTCGCCCTCATCCAGCGTCGGCTCGGTGGCATAGGCACGCATGCCGTCCTTGGAGACAGTCAGGATGTCCTCATGCGCGAGGCCCGCGTCCAGCAGTTCGCGCACGACCCAGCCCATGCCGCCGGCGGCGTGGAAGTGGTTCACGTCGCCCGAACCGTTGGGATAGACGCGGGTGATCAGCGGCACGGCGGCGGAAAGCTCGTCGAAGTCCTGCCAGTCGATATGGATGCCGGCGCAGCGGGCCATGGCGGGCAGGTGGATCGCGTGGTTGGTCGATCCGCCGGTGGCCAAGAGGCCGACGATGGCGTTCACGATCGCCTTTTCGTCGACGACATGCGCCATCGGGCGGAAGTCGTCGCCCTTGCGGGTCATCTCGGTCACGCGGTGGACAGCGGCGCGGGTCACCGCCTGACGCAGCGGCGTGTTCGGCGGCACGAAAGCGGCGCCGGGGATGTGCAGGCCCATCATCTCCATCATCATCTGGTTGGAGTTGGCAGTGCCGTAGAAGGTGCAGGTGCCGGCCGAGTGGTAGCTGGCGCTTTCGCTGGCCAGCAGCTCCTCACGCCCCACCTTGCCCTCTGCATAGAGCTGGCGGACCTTCTGCTTCTCCTTGTTGGAGATGCCGCTGGGCATCGGGCCGGAGGGGATGAACACGGCGGGCAGGTGGCCGAAACGCAGCGCGCCCATGACCAAGCCCGGCACGATCTTGTCGCAAATGCCCAGCAGGGTCATGCCGTCATACATCGCGTGGCTCAGCGAGACAGCGGTGGACAGGGCGATGGTATCGCGGCTGAATAGCGAGAGTTCCATGCCGTCGAAGCCCTGCGTCACGCCGTCGCACATGGCGGGCACGCCGCCTGCGACTTGCGCCGTCGCGCCCACTTCGCGGGCATAGAGCTTCATCTGTTCCGGATAGCGACCATAGGGCTGATGCGCCGAAAGCATGTCGTTATAGGCGGTGACGATGCCGACGTTGATCGCCTTGCCGGTGGCAATGGCGGGCTTGTCCTCACCGCTCGCGGCAAAACCATGCGCGAGGTTGGAGCACGAAAGGAACGAACGGTCCGAATGGCGACCGGCCTCGCGGTCGACCATGGCGAGGTAGCGTGCGCGAGTGGGCTTCGACCGTTCGATGATACGGTCGGTTACGCGGGCTACCACCGGGCTGAGGGTGCTCATGGGGTTACTCCTGCTCTGTCCGTCTGCCACTTTACCGTGGCGTCTGTCTTTTTGTATCAGCCTTCCGAAGCCGCGCTCTCGGGATCTCCCGGGCAGGGCTTGAAGGCATTTAGGTAACCGGTGTCAATAGCTATCTTCCACCGGTCTGCGGGGGAATGGGCACGGGAAACGGCGCGCACCCCGGTATATAGGGTGCGCCGCGCGTTCATGCCCGTACCGTTGGCCTTACGGGATCACTCATGCCACGTGACGCCATCGCGCTCGGCGAGGGCGATGGCGGCGGAGGGGCCCCAGCTGCCGGCGGTGTAGGTCTTCGGCTCTTGAGCCTGTTCCTCCCACTCGGCGCGGATGGCGTCGATCCAGTCCCACTGCGCTTCCACTTCGTCACGGCGGACGAACAGCGTCTGCTCACCCTCGATCAGGTCCAGCAGCAGACGCTCGTAAGCGATGCGGCGCTGCGGACCGGCGAAAGCGTCGGGCATGGTGATGGCGAGCGGGATGGAGCGCAGGCCGAAGCCGTTGCGGTCCAGCCCCGGCACCTTGGCCATGAGCGACAGCGTGATGTTCTCGCTCGGCTGGATGCCGATGACCAGACGGTTCGGCACCGTCTTGGCGCCGCGGCCGTGGAAGATCGAGTGCGGCACATCGCGGAACTGGACAACGATCTCGGTCGTGCGCTTGGGCAGGCGCTTGCCGGTGCGCAGATAGAAGGGCACGCCCTGCCAGCGCCAGTTGTCGATATGCGCCTTGATCGCGACGAACGTCTCGGTGTTCGAATCCTTGCCCAGTTCGTCGTCGTAACCCGGCACGGCCTGGCCGCCGATGGCGCCGGCGCGGTACTGGCCCGTCACCGTCTCGTTGGCGGCAACCTTGCGCAAGCTGCGCAGGATCTTCACCTTCTCGTCGCGCACGCTGGTGGCGTCGTAGCTGACCGGCGGCTCCATCGCGACAAGCGCGAGAAGCTGCAGCATGTGGTTCTGCACCATGTCGCGCAGCGCGCCCGAATCGTCGTAATAGGCCACGCGCGATTCAAGGCCGACGGTCTCGGCCACGGTGATCTGCACATGGTCGATATGCGCCGCGTTCCACAGCGGTTCGAACATCAGGTTGGCGAAGCGCAGCGCCAGCAGGTTCTGGACGGTTTCCTTGCCCAGATAGTGGTCGATGCGGAAAATGCGGTCTTCCGGGAAAGCGCGGGCGACGGCATCGTTGATCACCTTGCTGGAGGCAAGATCGATGCCGAGCGGCTTTTCCAGGCCGATGCGCACGTTCTCACCGGCCAGCCCGCTGGCCTGCAGGCCGCGAATGGTCGGCTCGAACAGGCTGGGCGCGGTGGAAAGGAAGATCGAAAGGCCGTCCTTCGGCTCCCCCACTTTGGCCGCCAGCGCGTTGAAGCCTTCCATCTGGTTGGCATCCAGCGTCTGGTACGACAGGCGGTTGAGGAACCGCGCCATGCCGCCCCGCCGCTCAGCCGGCAGGAACTGTTCCAGCGACTGACGCGCGAAATTGCGGAATTCGGCATCGTCATGCTCGGAACGCGCGGTTCCGATGATCTCGACCTTGGGGTCGAGCAGGCCTTCGGCGTCGAGCGCGCAGAGCGAGGGAAGGAGCATACGGCGCGAAAGATCGCCCGTCGCCCCGAACAGGAGCAGGCGGTCTGACGTGAATTGGCCGGACGCGGATTGGGCCGGAGTAGAATTGGTCACTGGGCGCTTTCCACCTTCTGGGGGTTATTCACCTTTACAATTTTCCGCCGAGGACCGGCGGGCTCCTCCTCCCGAGTCCAGGTCATGCGCACCGCATCGACAAGGCCAGCCATCGGATAGCGCCGATCCCGTGCACGCGCTCCTGTCCCAGCGGCAGGAGGTGACGATCGGCGTTAAGGCAGGGCCTTTGTTCTTCGCGGTTGCAGCATAACATGGACTGCGTGCGAAGTGCTAGGCGAGAGCGGGCGAAAGCTCAACCTCGATTGCACGGATTGAACAAGACTTATGCGCGCATACGTATTTGGCAGGTACGTTAAGCGCGATTTTCCGCAAGTTCGTTGCCCGGCCGTCTTTGTCCTGTCGTCCGGGACGGGCATGGAAGCAGGTCAGGATTCACGCAAGCGACGGCGCGGCAGCGGACGCGCATTGACAAAAGAAGGCAAAAACAATGGCCGGTGACGGCGTCCAGCTTCTCGAACACCTCCAGACGCCGGCAATGATGGTTTCGCGCGGGCAGGTCCGCTTTGCGAACAGCGCGGCCAAGGCACTGCTGGGTGCCCATATCGTCGGGCAGGACGTGCGCATCGCCATTCGCGAACCGCGCGCGGTGGCCGCGATCCTCAGCGAAGGCGGCGGCATCGCCCGCGTCACCGGGCTTTCGACTGGGGGCAGTGTGTGGGAAGTCGATTGCCGGGCGATCTCCGCCACCGATCGGCTGGTCAGCCTCTACGACTTGTCCGAACGCGTCAGCGTCGCCAAGTCGCACGCGGATTTCGTCGCCAATGCCAGCCACGAACTGCGCACGCCGCTGGCCAATGTGATCGGCTATGTCGAGACGCTGACGAACCCCAAGGCGGGCGGCGACGAGAGCGTGCGCAATCGCTTCCTCGACACCATCCGGCATGAGGCGCAGCGAATGCAGGCGCTGATCCTCGACCTCATGAGCCTGTCGCGGATCGAGGCGGTGAAGCACGAAGTGCCGCAGGACCGGGTGGAGATGGTGGCGCTGGCGCAGGAGATGGCGGGCGAATCGAAGCCTGGCTCCAACGTTTCGGTCCACACCAACTGCGAAAGCGCGGTGGTAACCGGCGATCGCGGCCAGCTGGCGCAAGTGCTGCGCAACCTGATCGACAACTCGATCAAGTACGGCAAGCAGGGCGGCAAGGTCGATGTCTCGCTGGAGGCGACCGCCACCGGCTGGGTGCTGATCACCGTCAGCGACGAAGGCGACGGTATCTCGCCCGAGCACCTGCCGCGCGTGACCGAACGTTTCTACCGCGCCGACACCAGCCGCAGCCGCGCGGTGGGCGGTACCGGGTTGGGCCTGTCGATCGTGAAACACATCGTCGAGCGCCATCGCGGCCGCTTCGATATCGACAGTCGCGCCGGGCAGGGCACCACCGCCTCGGTCATGCTGCCGCTGCGCAAGGAAGAGGCGCAAGGTTGAGACGGGCGTTCGGCGGTTTCCACCCGCCGAACCCGGCAATTATGCCCACTTGAACAAAGCGGCGCGTGCATCGACAAGTAGGCGGCGGGGGCTCTTGTGGAGGTTCCGATGCGTGCTGCCAGATATCTGCTTGTCGGCGTTCTCTTCGCCGGATCGGGCCTGCTTTGGGCTCCTCTCGGTGCCGATGCCCAGCAGGCGACAGCGCATCGGCCGCCAGCGCCGCCCACGCAGCCGGCGGGCGAGATCATCATCTATCGGGATCGCAACTTCGCCGGGCCGGCGGTCAGCATTCGGCAGGACCAGGCCAACCTGCGTTTGGCTTGGCCGGTCCGATCCGCCAGGGTTCGCAGCGGCACTTGGGAACTCTGCGAAAGGGCGGCGTTTCAGGGGCGTTGCCTGACAGTCACGCGCGATAACCGCGATCTTGGCCAGCGCGCCGTGCAGAGCGTGCGGGGAAGCCGGTCGGCCGCATGGCGTGCGTTCGGCGCCACCGACGTCACCCGCTTCGGCTGGGACCGCAAGGTCATTTCCGCGCTCGGCTCTCCGCGGCTCTGGTCGATCCGCCTCTGCGCCGATGGCAACGCGGTGCAGCTTCGCGAAGCGCGCGCCACTTTCACCAACCGCCAATCCGAAACGCTGCATCTGCCGGCGCGCCTTGCCGCTGGCACCTGCACCGGCCCGCTGGCTTTCGCGTCCCGCCAGAACCTGGCTTCGGTGTCGTTCTCGGCATCGACCGTGTCGCCCTCCGCCCGCCTGCGGGTGCGGCTGGAAGGGCGCTGATCGCGGCGGCCGTACGAGTCAGAAATCCAGTTCGAAGCGCGTGCCCAGCACGTTGACGTTGTAGTCCGTCCGCCCCGAATCCAGCGCCTTCGCACCTTTGTAGGCCAGCAGCGCGTAGTTGATGTTGAAGCGCAGGTACTCCACCGGGGTCCAGACCAGCGCGGCGATGGCGGCGTTCTGGGTGCCGCCGCGAATGTCGCGGTCGTTGAGGTCCAGCCAGTCGTAGCGGGCGGTCAGCTGGATCGATCCGATGCCGCCATCGCCCAGCGGATGGGCGGGCGCCTTGTTGGTGAAGATGCCTTCCTTGTAGCCCCGGCTGTCACCCGAAGTCAGGAACAGGCCCAGCTCGGCATAGGCCCCCTGAAAGCGGACGGAAGACAGCCCCACCCGGTCGGCCGTGAGTGTGTTGTATTCCGCCGCCGCGTGCCAGCGGCCCCGGATCGCGGCCATTTCCACGCCCCAGTTGACCTCGCGCTCTACTTGCATGGCGGGCGTGCCGATCAGGCGGGTATTGGTGGAATGGACATAGGGGCGCTGGCGATAGCGCGTGTCGCCCTCGGCCAGTCGCGCAAGGTCGCGCCAGTGGGCGGAGCCGCCGAAGTGGAGCTGCGTGTCCCCCAGCTTCGGGGCGTAGACCAGCCGCGCATCGACGCCGTGGCTGTTGTTCTCATCCCCGCCCTCGACGCCGTCCGAATCGTTGGCCAGCGCGCCGATATCGTCGCTGAACAGGCCCAGCTGCGCCAGCACCGGCCCGCGCTGATACTGCACGGAAGCACCCAGGCGGCGTTCGAAATTGAAGGCGTCGGTAAAGGCGGCACGCTCCATCACGCTGCCGCTGGTGTCGCCGGTCAGTTCGTCCAGCGACTGGAACGGGTTCTGGTTGCCCAGCTTCACCGTCCACGGACCGTGCTTGTAGCTGACATAAGTATCGACCAGATCGACGCTGTTGTCCGAGAGTTCGAGTTCCAGCTTGTAGCCGAACCCGCCGCCGATCCCGCCTTCGCCGCCCAGCCGGATGCGCCGCATCTCGGTAGAGAAACCAAGGCCCTTGTCGTCCAGCCCCTTGGGCGCGCCGACGTAGTTGGCATCGGCCTGAATGCGGCCCTTCACCTTGAACGACCGCTCACCCGAGGTGAATTGCGGGCTGCCTTTCCATCCGATGGCGGTGGACGGGGTGGCGGTGACAGGGGCGGCTGGGGCGGTGGTCGGCTGAGCGGGGGCGGCGCTTGCCAAGGGCGGCGATGCCGGAATGGCAGTGGCAGCCGGCGAGGAGGCTTGCGACGGCAGTCCCGCCGAGGCCAATCGCGCTTCCATCCGTTCCACCTGCTCCTTCAGCGCGGCGACTTGCGCGCGCAGGAGTGCGGCTTCCTCGGCAGAGATCGGCTTCACCTGCGCCTGACTTTGGGCCTGCGCAGCCGGAGCGAGGGGTAGCAGCAGGCACCCTGTCAGCAGCGGCGCTGCGGCGACGCGGGTCAGTTTCGAAGGCATCTGGGTTCGGCTTCCGGGCAAGTCATGACGGCACCCGCGGCGCGGGTCTCGGCTGGCCGGTTATGGCGATGACATGACGGTTCGGTGACAAATGTGACCGCCGCGCGCGCAGTCACCCTTTGTCACGGAGCGGCCTTAAAAGAGCCATAAACTTTCTCGGCAAAATCCGCAGAAAACCGCGGTTCCGCGTCTACCAGCTATAAAGTGTCATGGAACTGAAACAGTCCAGTCATACTGGCGTCGTGTCAGTGCCATCAAAGTTTCATGGAAGGTCGACCAAGTTGAGGAATCCAAAGGCAATTTTGATGGTGGCGCTTTCCGTGCCCACGCTCGCCGTCGCGGCAGGGTGGGCACCGCCAGCCTATGCGCAGTCCGCCGATTCGGCGGCGATCCGGCAGGAATTGGAGGCGATGCGGGCGCAGATGAAGGCCATGGAAGGCCGCATCGAATCGCTCGAAGGGCAGCTCAATGCCGCCAATGCGCGCGCCGATGCCGCCACCCAGGCCGCGCAGAGCGCGTCGCAGGCCGCCTCGCAAGCAGCATCGCAGGTGGCCGCCCAGTCGGCTAGCATTGCCGCGGCTGCCAAGGCACCTGCAACCGCGCCGACCGCTGCCGGAACGGCGAAGGCCGCATCCGATGCCTCGCCGATCCAGGTCGTCTGGAAGGGCGGTCCGGAATTTCGCGGCGACAACGGCTGGAGCTTCAAGCCGCGCGGCCGGCTCCAGATCGACGCCGGCGGCGTGAACGCGCCCTCCGGCCTTGACGAGACATCCAGCGATCACCTTGGCTTCAGCACCGAACTGCGCCGTGCCTACCTTGGTTTCGACGGCACGATGCCGGGCGGCTTCGGCTATCGCTTCGAAGTCGATCTGGCCAATTCCAGCGTCGTCATCAACGACATGTATCTGACCTACCGCGTGAACAAGAACGTCACGCTGGCGCTGGGCAACCAGAAGCCGAACACCGGGCTTGAAGATCAGACTTCGGACCTGTTCACCAGCTTCATGGAACGCGCCAGCTTCACCGGTGCCTTCGGCTTCGAACGCCGCGTCGGCCTGAACGCGCAGTATCTGAACAAGGCGGTGCTGGTGCAGGCGGGCGTGTTCAGCGACGATCCGAACTCGCTGAACAGCGATTACGACAAGTCCTGGAGCACGGACGGCCGCGTGGTCTTCATGCCCACGGTGGCGGGCGGCACGCTGCATCTGGGCGGATCGGTCCACTGGCGCACGCTGAACGATTCGATCCCGACGGTGACGTACCAGAGCCGGCCCTTCGTCCACACCACGGACCTGCGCTTCCTCAGCGCCGGCGTCACCAATGCCGACAACGAACTGGGCCTCGGCCTGGAAGCGGCGTGGATCAAGGGCCGCTTCCACGCCTCCGGCGAAAGCTACTGGCAGAAAGTGCGCCGGACCGGTTTCGCCGATCCCACCTTCAATGGCGGTTATGCCGAAGTGGGCTACATGCTCACGCACGACGATACCGCCTACAAGGCCGGCGTCTTCGAACGCATCCGCCCGCACAACGGGATGGACAAGGGCGGCCTCGGCGCGGTGCAGCTGAACGTCCGGTACGACTGGCTGAACCTCAACGATGCCGGCATCGTCGGCGGGCGTGAGCAGACGGCGGGGGTCTCCGCGATCTGGATGCCGACCGACTATGTGCGCTTCATCCTCAACTACGGCCATATCTGGGTGAAGGATTCGCCCGTCCTCGTGGACGGCACGGACAATACCTACGGCGTCGATTCGATGGGCATGCGCGCCCAGTTCGATTTCTGATCGCATTCTTGAAAATTCCGGGGCGGCCCATCCGTGCCGCCCCGGAAAAGCCCGTCTCTGCGCCGGATTGTCATAATTCGCGATCCGCCGAAGAAACTACGGATTTCCAGCAATTTCGCCAAGCCGAGAACAATGTCACTTCTTTGTCATGGAAGTGTCATTGTAGCCCAATAGGGGCAACTCACACTTGAAGCCCAAGGGGTGACATCATGCGTTCCACCAAGACCTTTCTTATCGTTGCCGTTTCGAGCGTGGCGCTTGCCGGCTGCGGCGGCTCTGGCGGTTCGGCCGCCGGTTCGCGCGACTTCGTACGCGCCGTCGGTTCCTCGACCGTCTATCCCTTCGCCACTGCCGTCGCCGAAGAATTCGCCAAGGCCGGCGGCAAATCGCCCGTCATCGAATCGACCGGCACGGGTGCGGGCATGAAGCTGTTCTGCGCCGGCGTCGGCGCCCAGCACCCCGATATCGAAAACGCTTCGCGCCGGATCAAGAAGTCCGAGTTCGAGGAATGCCAGAAGAACGGCGTGACCGACATCGTCGAAGTGCAGGTCGGCATCGACGGCATCGCCTTTGCCGAAGCCCAGAACGGCCCCGGCATGAAGCTGACGCCGACCGACATCTACAAGGCGCTGGCCGCCAATCCCTTCGGCAAGCCCAACACCGCGAAGACCTGGAAGGACGTGAACCCGTCGCTTCCGGCCGAACCGATCCTGGTCTACGGCCCGCCGTCGACCTCCGGCACGCGTGACGCGCTGAAGGAACTGATCCTGGAAGCCGGCTGCAAGACCGACGCCGCCACCGCCGCGCTGAAGGAAACCAGCAAGGACAAGTACGAGGCGATCTGCCACGACATCCGCGAGGATGGCCCCTACGTGGACGCGGGTGAGAACGACAACCTGATCGTCCAGAAGATCTCACAGAATCCCAAGGCGATCGGCATCTTCGGCTATTCGTTCCTGGAAGAGAACGCCAAGACCATCAAGGGCATCCCGATGTCCAACGTGATCCCGACGTACGAGACGATTTCGAACTTCACCTACCCCGGTGCGCGTCCGCTCTACATCTACATCAAGAAGCAGCACCTCGCCCCGATCAAGGGCCTGCAGGGCTACGTCAACGAGTGGGTGAAGTCGTGGGGCCCCGATGGCTATCTGAAGGCCAAGGGCATGGTGATCGCGCCTGACGACGTGCGTGCCAAGAGCGCGGACATCGTTGCCAAGATGACCCCGCTCAACCCTGCCGACCTCAAGTAATCGCTTAATCCGAAAGGCGCCGGAACGGCCTTTATGATGCTTACAGGAGTTCTCCTGGCCGTTCTCGGCCTCGGTCTCGTCGGCTGGTTTGCCGCGCGGGGCCGGGCCCGGCTGCTCCACACGGGGCGCGGCTCGCTCAATTCGCTGCCCAACTACCACGGCTGGCATGTGCTGCTGTGGACCATCGTCCCGGCGCTGATCGCCTGGGGCGCATGGTCCGCGATCATGCCGGGGCTGGTCGATGGCGCGGTTCTGGCCGATCCGGCCGCCGCCCAGCTTCCGGCCGATGCGATGAGCCGCGCCGCGGTGCTTTCCGAAGCCAAGGCGATTGCCGACAATCCCGGGCAGGCTGCGTTCAATCCCCTGGCGCAGACCCTGTCCGAACCGGTGCGCGCCGCGCACCAGCGCTTCGGCCTGATCGGCGCGCTGCTCGTGGTGATCGTGGCGCTGGCCGGCGGCGGCTGGGCCTTCACCAAGGTCCGTGCCAATTATCCGGCGCGCACCCGCGTGGAGCGGGCGGTGATGGGCGTGCTGCTGCTCGCCTCGCTGATCGCGATCCTGACCACGTTCGGCATCGTCGCCTCGCTGGTGTTCGAAGCGGGCATGTTCTTCAAGGACGTCTCGCCGATCGACTTCCTTCTCGGCACCCACTGGTCGCCCGGCTCGGCGCGCGGGGACAATCTGGGTGAAAGCTTCGGCGCGGTGCCGCTGTTCTGGGGTACGATCTATATCGGCGCGATCATCGCCATGATCGTGGCGATCCCGCTGGGTCTGATGAGCGCCGTCTACCTGACCCAGTACGCCACGCCGACCATCCGCAAGTGGCTGAAGCCGGTGCTGGAAATCCTCGCGGGTATTCCCACGGTGGTCTACGGCTACTTCGCGGCGCTGACCGTGGCGCCGATCTTCCGTGATTTCGCCGCCTCGCTCGGCATGCCCAACCCCTCCACCGAAAGCGCGCTGGCGGCCGGTGTGGTGATGGGCGTGATGATCATTCCCTTCGTCTCCTCGATGGCGGACGACGCGTTGGCCGCCGTGCCCCGCGCGATGAGCGACGGTTCGCTGGCGCTGGGCGCCACCAAGTCGGAAACGATCAAGAAAGTGCTGCTGCCCGCCGCGCTGCCCGGCATCGTTGCCGGCGTGATGCTGGCCGTCAGCCGCGCGATTGGCGAAACCATGATCGTGGTCATGGCCGCCGGTGCCGCCGCCAACCTTTCGGCGAACCCTTTCGCATCGATGACCACGGTCACCTACCAGATCGTCCAGATGCTGACGGGTGATCAGGAGTTCAACAGCCCCAAGACGCTCTCCGCCTTCGCGCTCGGCCTGGTGCTGTTCATCGTCACCCTCGTTCTCAACATCATCGCGCTCCGTGTGGTGAAGCGTTTCCGGGAAGCTTATGAGTAACGCACGCCATAGTAATGCAGGGTGGCAATCACCGGAGGCTGCAAGGCGGATCGCGCGCCGCAACGCCGCCGAACGCCGCTTCAAGCTGCTGGGCCTTGGCGCGATCGTCCTCAGCCTCGCCTTCCTGGCGCTGCTGCTGGCGATCATGCTGAAGAACGGTCTGGGCGGGCTGGACTGGTCGTTCCTGACCGGGTCGGATTCCACCAATCCCGATGTCGCCGGCGTCTGGGGCGCCACCAAGGGGTCGCTGCTGACGATGTTCGTCACGCTGGTGCTCTCTTTCCCGATGGGCGTGCTCGCCGCCGTCTATCTGGAAGAATTCGCCCCCAAGGCGCGCTGGATCGAATGGGTGGAAGTCTCGATCAACAACCTGGCCGCCGTGCCCTCGATCATCTTCGGCCTGCTGGGTCTGGCGGTGTTCATCAACACGCTGGGCATGCCGCGTTCGTCACCGCTGGTCGGCGGTCTCACGCTGGCGCTGATGACGATGCCGGTCATCGTCATTTCCGGCCGCAACGCGATCAAGGCGGTGCCGCCTTCGATCCGCGACGCCGCGCTGGCGGTGGGCGCAAGCAAGGTGCAGACCGTGTTCCACCACGTCCTGCCCCTGGCGCTGCCCGGCATCCTCACCGGCACGATCATCGGCATGGCCCGCGCGCTGGGTGAAACCGCGCCGCTGCTGATGATCGGCATGCGTGCCTTCGTCGTCACTCCGCCGGGCGGGATCACCGATCCTTCCAGCGTGCTGCCGATGCAGATCTTCCTGTGGTCCGACGAAATCGACAGCGGTTTCGTACAGAACACGTCCGCTGCCATCATTGTCCTGCTGGTCTTCCTGCTGGCGATGAACGGCCTTGCAATCTACCTTCGAAACAAGTTCGAAGTGCGCTGGTAGAACCATGACTGAAGCCAAACTTATCGCCCGCAATGTCGACGTCTTCTACGGCGCGAAGAAGGCCATCAACGGTGTGTCGATCGAGATCGACAACGGCATCGTCACCGCCTTCATCGGTCCGTCGGGCTGCGGCAAGTCCACGTTCCTGCGGTCCTTGAACCGCATGAACGACACCATCGCCGATGCCCGCGTCACCGGCGAGATCCTGCTGGATGGCGAGAACATCTACGCGCCGGACATGGATCCCGTGGCCCTGCGCGCCCGCGTGGGCATGGTGTTCCAGAAGCCGAACCCGTTCCCGAAGTCGATCTACGAGAACGTGGCCTATGGCCCGCGCATCCACGGTCTGGCGCCGGCCAAGGCGGACATGGACGGGATCATCGAAAGCTCGCTGACCAAGGCCGGTTTGTGGGATGAAGTGAAGGACCGCCTGCACGAACCCGGCACCGCGCTTTCGGGCGGCCAGCAGCAGCGCCTGTGCATCGCCCGCGCCATCGCCGTCAGCCCCGAAGTGATCCTGATGGACGAGCCGTGCTCCGCGCTCGACCCGATCGCCACCGCGCGTATCGAGGAACTGATCGACGAGCTGAAGGACACGTACGCCATCGTCATCGTCACCCACTCGATGCAGCAGGCGGCGCGCGTGTCGCAGCGCACGGCGTTCTTCCACCTCGGCAACCTGGTGGAATACGGGGACACGAGCCAGATCTTCACCACCCCGCGTGAAGAGAAGACCAAGGACTACATCACCGGTCGCTACGGCTGACGGCGAAGACAGGGAACAGGACAAGAGCCATGGTTGACCACACCGTAAAGGCCTTCGACAGCGAGATCGGGCAGCTTCGCGGGCTTGTTGCCGAAATGGGCGGCCTTGCCGAAGTCGCGATCCGCGACGCCATCGTCGCGCTGACCCAGCATGACGAGGATCTGGCCGCGCAAGTCGTCGCCGCCGACGCCCGCCTCGATGCGCTGGAAGCCGAAGTGGACCGTCTTGCGGTTCGCACCATCGCGCTGCGTGCGCCGATGGCGGACGATCTGCGCGACGTGATCGCCGCGCTGAAGATCTCCGGCGTGATCGAACGCATCGGCGACTATGCCAAGAACATCGCCAAGCGCGTCAACGCGATGGAGAGCCGGGGCAAGATCGAGCCGCTGGAACTCGTGCCGATGATGGCCGAGATTGCCGAGGGCATGGTGCGCGACGTGCTGAACGCTTACGGCTCGCGCGATGCCGCGCTGGCGCAGGAAGTGATCCGCCGCGATGAGAAGCTGGACCAGTTCTACAATACGCTGTTCCGCTCGCTGCTCACGCACATGATGGAGAACCCGGCGACGATCACCAGCGCCGCCCAGTTGCTCTTCATCGCCCGCAACCTCGAACGCATTGGCGATCACGCCACCAATGTCGCGGAAATGGTCTATTACGCCGCCACCGGCGAATACCATGCCGAACGCGACAGCCAGACCAACGACACGCGAGGCCTGCCGTGAACCCTTCCGTTCTGGTCGTCGAGGACGACCGCGCTCTCTGCGAACTGCTGACCTGGAATCTCAGCGCCGAAGGCTATCAGGTGCGCAGCACCGGGGATGGCGAGGAAGCGCTGCTGATGGTGCAGGAACAGGCGCCCGATGCCATCATCCTCGACTGGATGATCGAGCATGTGCCTGGCATCGAGGTTTGCCGCCAACTGCGCAAGGACAAGGAAACCGCGCAGATCCCGATCCTCATGCTCACCGCGCGCGGCGAGGAGGAGGACATGATCCGCGGCTTTAAGACCGGTGCGGACGATTACGTCACCAAGCCGTTCTCGCCGCGCGAACTCATGGCCCGCGTCGAAGCGCTGCTGCGCCGCGCGCGCCCGTCGCTGGCGGGCAACGTGCTGCAGTGGGGCGATATCGAGCTCGACGTCACCAGCCACCGCGTGCGTCGCGGCGGCGAGGCGCTGCACCTTGGGCCCACCGAATTCCGCCTGCTGCGCTACTTCATGGAACGCCCGAACCGCGTGGTTTCGCGCCAGCAGATCCTCGACGGCGTCTGGGGTATGGATTCGGATATCGACGAGCGCACCGTGGACGTTCACATCCGCCGCCTGCGCAAGGCGATCAACCGCGCCAACGACACAGACCCGATCCGCACCGTGCGCGCGGCGGGTTATGCGATGGACGTGACCTGAAGGCATTGCGCCTCGTTGCCCGTCGGGCAACGAGGCGTTGACGATCAGGCCGCCATCCTTATAGGCGGCTGCACGGTAATGGATTTCTGCCGGGCTTTTCAGGGGCGATGCGCTCCGGGCCGAACCGCCCTAGCAAGGGACGATGATTCCTGACTGGCGCCGCAAGGCAGCAAGGAGGAATCGTGCGTGCTACTTTCCGTGCTCTTTTCGCAGAACTGAAGCTTTCGGCGCTTGCTTACCGCCGAGCCGATCACGGCCTGCCTGTACCGGGATGGCCGATCTTGGGCTGGGCTTTGATGCTGGCGCTGATGGCCGTGGTCGTGGGTACGCTCTGCGCCGCTTTCCTGTGGAGCCTCGACGCGGCGACGCAGCTTCGCTTCGCGCATCCCTGGCTGCTGTTCCTGCTGCCGCTGGGCGGCGCGGCGGTGGCCGGGCTCTATCATGCTGTCGGCCGCCCGGTGGAAGCGGGCAACAACCTGATCGTCGAACAGATACACGAGCCCGGCGGCGGCGTGCCGCTGCGCATGGCGCCGCTGGTGTTCCTGGGCACGATCGTCACCCATCTGCTGGGCGGATCGGCGGGGCGCGAGGGGACGGCGGTGCAACTGGGCGGCAGCCTTGCCAGTGCGATCGCCAGGGCGTTCCGGCTGGACGCGCCCGGCGTCAGCATCCTGCTGAAGGCCGGCGTCGCGGCCGGTTTCGGCGCGGTGTTCGGAACGCCACTGGCCGGCGCCGTGTTCGCGCTGGAAGTGCTGGCGATCGGCCGGATCGACTATGCGGGGCTGCTGCCCTGTCTGGTCGCCGCGCTGATCGGGGACTGGACCTGCCACGCCTGGGGCATTCATCACACCCCCTACCACATCGCCTATGCCGCCGCCGTGGCGGACCAGCTTTCGACTACGCCGCTGCTGCTGGCGAAGGCGGCGATCGCCGGCGTCGTCTTCGGTCTGGCCGGGCTGACTTTTGCGGAGGCCAATCACGCGCTGGGCGGGTTCCTGAAGCGCGTGGTGCCCTTTGCACCCGTGCGGGCGGCGCTGGGCGGCGTGGCGGTGATCGCGCTCGTCTACCTTTGCGGCACGCGCGCCTATCTCGGCCTTGGTGTCTGGTCCGCGATTCCCGGCGATCCGACCATCGGCGGCTTCTTCGGCCCCCACATCGATTCGTGGAGCTGGGCGCTGAAGATGCTGTTCACCGTCGTCACCCTGAGCACGGGCTTCAAGGGCGGGGAAGTGACACCGCTGTTCTTCATCGGCGCGGCGCTGGGCAATGCGCTGGCCGGGGTCTTGGGCGCGCCGGTCGACCTGTTCGCCGGGCTGGGCTTCGTGGCGGTATTCGCCGGCGCGGCCAATGTGCCGCTGGCCTGCACGATCATGGGGATCGAACTGTTCGGGGCGACCCACGCCGTGCCGATCGCGGTGGCCTGCTTCGTGGCCTACCTCTGCTCGGGCCATAACGGCATCTACCTGTCGCAGCGGATCGCCGTGCCGAAGCGGTCCTTCGGCCAACAGTCGGTTGTGCGGAACGCCCTGACATTACGCGATGTCCGCTCGGCCCGTCCGAACCGCTTCGCAAAACCGTCTCGGGCCGGAGGCTGAGCCGCCCCCGGCATAATCGGTTTTCCTACACTTGATAGGCAGGGTTAATCTCTGCGGATGTCCAGATCGGCCGATTTCCGCTTATCGCGCGCCCGCGGTGCCAGTCCGGCAACCGGCCCGAGCGCCGGTGTCGCTAATCACAAGGTGACGGTTTTTCGGGCGTTTGGGGGCAAGGTGACACTTTTCCCTCTGGACCGTGTCAACTGTGTCAACACGAAGTGTCACCTTGTGGTTCGGCGCATGATCCGGTGGGCGAATTACTCGCCGGTCTTCAGGCCCTTCAGTGCCGCGAAGGGGCCGTTGTCTTCCGGCGTACCGATTCCGGCGGCCTTGCGGGCATTGTCGGCGTCGGGGCCGGTCAGGAAGGGATCGATGGCCAGTGCCAGGCTCTGCGCCACGGCCTCGCCCAGATCGATGTGGGTGCCGGTGTACTCGATCTCGTCCAGTTCGTCGGCAGTCAGTTCCAGCTCCTCGCCCGCCACGTGGTTTTCGGGTTCGGGTACGAAGCGGAACAGCAGCGCTTCGTTCACGGAAACCGGCAGGTCTTCGGCCGAAACCGCGCAGGACTGGATGAACTCCGCCTTGATCGTGCCTTTCGCCTCCACCTTGCGGTCCTTGCGGACAAGGTCGAGGTCGGCGGAGAGGCTGTCTATCCGCACAAGGCCGAAGCGTTTGGCCAGCGCGGCGCGCTCGGCCTCGTTCGCCTCGACATGGGCAGGTTTGCTTTCCACCTGTCGGATATCGACGCGGCGGGAAAATTCGGGGGTGTAGTCGGTTGATTCGCTCATCGTGCGATCCTTGCCGCCAGAAGGTCCTCCGCCGCAAGCGCATCGACCTCAGCGGCCAAAGCTTTCACCGGCTCGACCAGCGCGGCCGGATCCGCGCCTTCGCGCAGCGTCACGTTGCGGGCCAGCACGGCGGCGAGGGCGGCGTCATCGGCGGTGAGGGCCTCACGAAGTGCGCCGATGCGGCCGCCCAGCGCGCTCATCAGCTTGCCCATATGCTTGCCGACCACCAGATCGCCGATGCCGGACTGGCGCAGCTGGCCATCCATATCGTCCACGAACAGTTCGGTCAGCCGCGCGGCGGGATCGATCAGCGCGTCGTCACGCTCCATGCGCAGAACGACCAGCGCCATGACCAGCGTTATGGTGTCGAAACGGCCGGCGACGGTGTCGGCAATGCCATACTGTGCATACCAGGGCTTTTCGCGGGCGATCTCCACCACGCGGTGCCACAGCGGGCGCACGGCATCGCGGCGGGCTTGGTTCGTATCCGGTTGTCTGCCGATCAGGCGGGAGAGCAGGGTCACTTCGCTTCGGGCCTTTCCTCTGCTGCCCCCCGTCCGGCATTCGTCCGATATTCGGCGCGCCGGTTTCGTTCAGGGGCAATTCAATCAAGCTGCCCCAACGCCCATTGCGCGACAAGCCGCTGGGCCCTAAGGCTCGGTACCGTTATTTGGGTCGATATATGGCTCTGGCACCGGCAGGCAATGGCCGGAGCGGACCAGCCCCGTGAATTGGAGTGGGAAAATGCGCGGTTCTGGTCATGGCTCTCGCCAAAAAGCTAAGGCGGCGGCTGTTGTTCTGGCGCTGGCTGCGCTGACGGGGGGCTGCACCTCGATCCGCGATCACCGCGGCTATCTGGTCGACCAGACGCTGCTCGATTCGGTTTCGCCCGGCGTGGACAATCGCCAGTCTGTGGAAAAAACGCTCGGTCGTCCCACGTTCGTCAGCCAGTTTGGCGAAAAGGATTACTACTACGTCTCGCAGCTGGTGAAGACGCCGCCCTTCGGCCGTCCGCGCACGGCAACGCAGCAGATCCTGCGCGTGCGCTTCGATCCGGCCGGCAACGTCGTCGCGGTGGACAAGGCCGGCACGCAGGACGTGGCGCGCATCCGCCCCGAAGGCGATACGACGCCGACGCTGGGCCGCCATCGCGGTCTGCTGGAAGATCTGTTCGGCAATATCGGCCAGGTCGGCGCCGCCGGCATGGGCACCGGCCAGCAGCCCAGCGGCCCTGGGCCGAACGGCAGCTGATAGAACACGTCTCGATCGATTCGAAGTGCCCGCGAAGTCGCCAGGTCGATTTCGCGGGCATTTTCGTTCGATGCATGGGCTTGCGCGGTTCCAGCGCTTGAACCGCAAGCCAGCGGTCATATATCCGCGGCATGGACAATAGCGGGGCGAGCCACGGCCTGATCCAGTGGCACGGAACCACCATCATCGGTGTGAAGAAGGGCGGCAAGACCGTCATCGCCGGCGACGGCCAGGTTTCCATGGGCAATACCGTCATGAAGCCCAACGCGCGCAAGGTGCGCCGGATCGGTGACGGAAAGGTGATCGCGGGCTTCGCCGGCGCCACCGCCGATGCTTTCACTTTGTTCGAACGCCTTGAGCGCAAGCTGGAGCAGCATCGCGGCCAGCTGATGCGCGCGGCGGTCGAACTCGCCAAGGACTGGCGGACCGACAAGTACTTGCGCAACCTTGAGGCGCTGATGATCGTCGCCGATGCGGAGACGTTGCTGGTGCTCACCGGCAATGGCGACGTGCTGGAGCCGGAAGGCGGCATCACCGCGATCGGTTCGGGCGGCAATTACGCGCTGGCCGCGGCCCGCGCGCTCGACGAGTACGAGGAAGATGCCGAGCGGATCGCCCGGCGCGCCATGGCCGTCGCCGCCGACATCTGCGTCTTCACCAACGACCGCGTCACGGTCGAGACCATCTGAATTTGCGGGACATCATGAAAGACAACCTGACCCCCAAGGCCATCGTCCGCGCGCTCGACGAGCACATCATCGGGCAGACCGAAGCCAAGAAGGCCGTCGCGGTCGCCCTGCGCAACCGCTGGCGCCGCCAGAAGCTGTCGCTCGACTTGCGTGATGAAGTGACGCCCAAGAACATCCTGATGATCGGGCCCACGGGCTGCGGCAAGACCGAGATCAGCCGCCGCCTCGCCAAGCTGGCCGATGCGCCCTTCGTGAAGGTGGAAGCCACCAAGTTCACCGAAGTCGGCTATGTCGGCCGCGACGTGGAGCAGATCGCGCGCGATCTGGTGGAAGAGGCGATCCGTCTGGAGAAAGACCGCCGCCGCGAATCGGTGCGTGAGGCGGCCAGCAAGGCGGCGATGGAGCGCCTGCTCAACGCGCTTGTCGGCGAAGGCGCTTCGGAGGCGACCCGCGCCTCGTTCCACCAGCGCATCACTGAAAACGCGATGAACGAGACCGAGGTGGAGATCGAGGTCGAGGATACGCCCTCGGCCCCGATGGAGATCCCGGGCATGGGCGGCTCGGTCGGCATGATCAACTTGTCGGACATCATGGGCAAGGCGTTCGGCGGGCCCAAGCTGACACGCCGCAAGATGAAAGTGCCCGACGCCTGGGACAAGCTGGTCGACGAAGAGTCGGAAAAGCGCATGGACCAGGACGATGTCGCCCGCACCGCGCTGGCCAATGCCGAGACTAACGGCATCGTCTTCCTGGACGAGATCGACAAGATCGCCGTTTCGGACGTACGCGGCGGCTCGGTCAGCCGTGAAGGCGTGCAGCGTGACTTGCTGCCGCTGATCGAGGGTACCACGGTTGCCACCAAGTATGGCCCGATGAAGACCGATCACGTGCTCTTCATCGCCAGCGGTGCGTTCCACGTCGCCAAGCCCAGCGACATGCTGCCCGAACTGCAGGGCCGTCTGCCGATCCGCGTCGAACTGAAGGCACTGACGGAGGAAGACTTCGTGCGCATCCTCTCGGAAACGCGGGCGAATTTGGTGGCCCAGTACAAGGCGCTGCTCGCGACCGAGGAAGTGGCGGTGGACGTCACGGCCGATGCCGTGAAGGAAATCGCCAAGATCGCCGCGCAAGTGAACGAAAGCGTCGAGAACATCGGTGCCCGCCGCCTGCAGACGGTGATGGAAAAGCTGCTGGAGGAACTCAGCTTCGAGGCGGAGGACCGGAAGGGCGAGACGGTTTCGATCGACCAGTCGTACGTGCGCGAAAAGCTGGCGGGGCTGGCCGGAAACGCCGATCTGTCGAAGTACATCCTGTAATTCACGGCCTTCGGGCAGGAAGCGAAAAGGGCGCGAGGCTTCGGCCTCGCGCCCTTTTGTTCCTTGAATGTTCTTTTTAATCGGCTAGATTCGGTGACGACAAGGAGAATCGTCATGAAGCTAGAAGGTGGTTGCCAGTGCGGCGACGTGCGTTACCGCGTCGAGGGTGAGCCGCTCCACGCCGCGTTCTGTCATTGCGCGGACTGTCGCAAATCCGCGGGCGCGCCGGTGGTGGCCTGGGGCGCGTTCAACCATGCCGAGTTCGAAGTGCTTCAGGGCGATGCCGCGGTGTTCAATTCCAGCGGATCCGCCATGCGCCACTTCTGCCCGCGGTGCGGGACAGGGCTCTGGTACACCAACGCGGAATATCTGCCGGGCATCGTCGATATCCAGATCGCGACGCTCGACGATCCCGAAGCGCTGCCGCCCGGCGCGCATATCCAGGTGGCCGAGCGGGTGTCGTGGATGAAGGACACGACCCACGTACCGGAATTCGAACGCTACCCGGGTGGGTGATCTTGCCGCGGCCATAACGGCCGACGCGTCCATGCTGGACCTCGATCGCGATGGGGCCTGCCTCCATCCGGGACTGGCGACTGCGATCCTCGGCGATCTTGCGTCCATTCTGGCGAAATGGCCCGATGGTCATGCCGGCATTCGCATATCCGGCGATCCCGATCTGGCGCGAATGCTGGCTTCGGAAGGAGCCATCGGCGCGATGGCGGCCTAAGCGAAGGGCCGCGATGTGCGGCCGGTACGCGCCGTGCTGTTCGACAAGAACGAACGGGCGGATTGGTCGCTCGGCTGGCATCAGGACCGGACGATCGCCGTGCGCGAACGGGCCGAAGTAGCGGGCTTTGGTCCATGGTCGGTCAAGCAGGGTATCCGGCATGTCGAGCCACCCTTTGCGGTGATCGAGGAGATGGTGACGGTGCGCATCCATCTCGATCCGGTGGACGAGGACAATGCGCCCTTGTTGATCGCGCAGGGCTCGCACCGGCTGGGGCGCATTGCGGTGGGTGAGGTTGAGGCCGTGGTCGCGGGCCTGCCGGTCCATGCCTGCCTTGCCCGGGCGGGCGATGTCTGGTGCTATCGCACGCCGATCCTCCATGCCTCGAACGCGGCCCGGGCCGAATCCGGGTCACCGGTCAAAACTGGATCGGGAGGCCGCAGACGGCGGGTGCTTCAGGTCGATTATGCCGCCGGGGACTTGCCAGCGCCACTGGACTGGCTAGGCATCTGAACATTCGAAATCGCGAGGTTGCCAATGTACCAGACCCCCGAAGACCGTCCGATCTACCGCCTGCTCACCGGAGCGGATGACCGCGCATTCTGCGAGCGCGTGTCCGAGGCGCTGGCGCAGGGCTGGCGGCTCTATGGTTCGCCGTCGCTGTCGTGGGATACGGCGGAAAACTGCATGAAGGCGGCGCAGGCCGTGGTCTGGCATGAGGCTGATGTCGTGAAGTGATAGTGCGTGCGGTGGATCAGCGGTCCACCGCGCCTTCGGGCAGCAGCGGCGCAAGCCGTTCGATGATCAGCCGGCCCTCGGCATCGTCGATGCCTTGCCCCATGCGGATCGTCGAGGCGCCGTAATCGAACGACATGCAGCCCATGCGCCGCGTCATGAACGGGCCGCCCCAGCCACCGCTGAAGTTGAAGGCGAAGGGCACCGAGCCGTTGATGCGCATGTGATGTACTTTCGCCAGCGAGTACGCACGCTCGCGGCTGAAACCCAACATGCGCCAGCCATGGATCAATTGGCCTGACTCCACGCGGATCACTTCGGAGCCGGTAAACTGCCAGAGGATCGTGCTCGCCGCGAAGACCCAGCCAATGGCCCAGAAGACGAGCCAAACGGCCAGAAACATCTGCGGCCAAAGGAAGAGTGTGGAGACTGCGGCCACGCCGCCCGCCGTCCATAGCGTTAGCCAGAAGCACAGGAAAACCAGGCCGAACCAGAATTTCCGCGCCGGTATGCGGATTTCCGGCTGGCGAACGCCGCCTTCGATGGTGAAGCGGGCGGGGCGGAAGGGGGCTTCCTTGACGGCCATCCCCTCGGGCTAAATCAGCTCGTACGCAAAAGCGAATTAAATCAATTCGCTCTTTCGCTCACTCGGCCGCCTCGGTCATCGCTTCCGCTTCGGCTGCCTGGCGCGCCCACATTTCGGCGTAGAGGCCGTCGAGCCGAAGCAGTTGCGCGTGGGTGCCGCTTTCGGCCAGTCGCCCTTCGTTCAGCACAAGGATCCGGTCGGCATCGGCAATCGTCGAAAGGCGGTGCGCGATGGAAAGGCTTGTGCGGTTTTCCGAAACCCGGTGGAGCGTCGCCAGAATGTCCTGTTCGGTGCGGGTGTCGAGTGCGGAGGTCGCCTCGTCCAGCAGCAGGATTGGCGGGTTCTTCACCAAAGTGCGGGCAATCGCCACGCGCTGTTTCTCGCCGCCCGAAAGCTTCAGGCCGCGCTCGCCCACTTCGGTGGCGTAGCCTTGCGGCAGCCGGTCGATCAGGCCGAGCAGGGCGGCCCCGCGCGCGGCGGTCTCCACCTCTTCCTGCGTCGCACCGTCGCGGCCATAGGCGATGTTGTAACCGATGGTGTCGTTGAACAGTACCGAATCCTGCGGAACGATGCCGATGGCGGCGCGCAGCGAGGTCTGTGAAACTTCGGCGATATCCTGCCCGTCGATCAGGATGCGGCCCTGCTGCGGATCGTAAAAGCGGAACAGCAGCCGCGCGATGGTGGACTTGCCCGCGCCCGAGGGGCCGACGATGGCGAAGTTCTGCCCGGCCGGCACTTCGAACGACAGGCCCTTCAGGATGCCGCGGTCCGGCTCGTAGCCGAACACGACGTTGTCGAACACCACCGACGGGTGGCGGATTACCAGTGCCGGGGCACCGGGCTTGTCCGAAACTTCCTGCGGCTCGTCCAGCAGGCGGAACATTTCTGCCATGTCGATCAGGCCCTGCCGGATCGTGCGATAGACCATGCCCAGCATGTCGAGCGGGCGGAACAACTGGGTCAGGTAAGTCTGCACGAAGACCAACTGGCCCGCCGTGTACTGCCCCTTGTACCAGCCCCACACCGTATAGCCGAGCGCACCCGCCATCAGCAGGTTCACCACCAGCCCTTGCGCGATGTTCAGCAGGCCCAGCGAATTTTCGCTCTTCACCGCCGCATCCGCATAGGCGCGGGTGGCCTGGGCATAGCGCGCCTTTTCGCGATGCTCGGCCGAGAAGTACTTCACCGTCTCGTAATTGAGCAGCGAATCCACCGCGCGCGCTAACGCCTGCCCGTCGAGCCGGTTCATCTGCTCGCGCAGCTTGGTGCGCCACTCGGTGATCGCCCGCGTCACCCAGATATAGGCGGCGATGGAGATGGCGGTGGCGACGACGAGGCCGGGGCCGAAGTTCACGTAGAAGATCACCGCGACGGCAACCAGCTGCAGCACGGTGGGGGCGATGTTGAACAGCATGAAGTAGAGCATTGTGTCGATGCTCTTGGTGCCGCGCTCGATCGTCTTGGTCACTTCGCCAGTGCGGCGGGCAAGGTGGAAGCGCAGCGACAGATTGTGCAACTGGCCGAAGACGCTTTCCGCCAGTTCGCGGGTCGCATCTTGCCCCACGCGCTCGAACACGATGTTGCGGACATTGTCGAAGAGCGTCTGCAACAGGCGGCCGGCGGAATAGCCGAGCACCGTCAACATCGCCAGTTGCAGCAATTTCGGGCCCGTGGCGCCCATCAGGTCGACCGCCCATTTCATCAGATAGGGCAGGGCAAGCTGGGTCGCGGTGGACAGCAGGATGAACAGGCAGGCCCAGACGATCCGCCAGCGCAGTGCCGGATTCTCCCTCGGCCACAGATAGGGCATGAAGCGAAGGAGGGTGCGCCAGCCGTCATGGCGGGCTGCGGGGGAGTTTACGGCGGTGTCTGGTGGCATCCGCGCTATTTAGTGCGCGGTTCGCTGGAGGCAATCTTTCTGATCCCGTTCGCGGGTTGTCCGCTGTTCCGCGGAATGTCGAACAGGACCTTGCGGGATGAAAAGTCGATGGCGATCCGCCTGAAAATGCGCAGTTCACGCATGCCGAGGAACAGCGCCGGGCGCTTGTCCAGCCCCAGTTCGCGGAAGGCGGGAGAATCGGCGAAGGCGATGACGATGTTGGTCACCCCCAGTTCGCCGATCTTCAGCTTCTGCGCCACGGCCAGCTCGGCGGAGAGCATGTCCCCGGTCACGCTGGCAAGCTTGACGGTGCCGGCCAGATGCTTGCGCATGGCATTTTGCAAGGCAAGGTTGCCTACCGCGCTGCTGGCGCCGGTGTCGATGACGACGCTGGCGCGAATGCCGTCGACTACCGCATCGGTCATGATCAGCCGCCCCAATCGCCGCCGCGCCCGCACGACGATTTCGTAGCCCTTGTTGTCCGACACTTCCTCGACCGGATTGATCGCGATGGTGCTCCGCTCGAAATCGAGCGTGACGCGTTGGCCTTGAAGGCTATCCGTTCCCACGATGCCGTCGGCGCCGATGTGCTCCGCCTCCAGCAGCGGTACCGTCAGGTCGCGGAACGAGCGCTGGCCGATGGCCAAGGTATCGACGCGCGCGGTGGATACGTTGCTGGCTCCGGCCATGCCGATCACCGTTACCTCAGGGCCCAGCGGCAGGCCAAGGCTGCCGGCCAGCGCGCTGGAAACGACGGTTTGCTGCGATCCTGTATCGATCAGGAAGTGATAAGGCCCTTGCCCCTGTACGGCTACAGCCACCGTCATCCGCTCATCGGGATCGGTGCCGGTTTTCAGCGTTTGCCCGGCGGGATCGCTCTCGTCGGGGATAGTCACGGGGGCTGTGCCCGACGCTGCGGGCGTCGCAGCGACGAGCATCAGCGCAAGGGCGCCGCCAATCATGTCATCCTCCCCGCGGAGCTTCACCTCCGTCGGATATTGTCAGGCCGACAGATTATCACGAATCGGGCGAACGCACCACGTTTTGCCCGCGTCGCAACGCGGGAATTCTGGACATGACCGGATGGATGAGATGAAGCGCCATGCCGGCCAGATCGGCGCGTGCAGGGTGGCGAAACAGGACGATCGCCAGCCCCCAACACAGCCCGCCCAGCGCTGCGCTTGCAGACAGTCCGGCAAAGCCCAGCGTCGCCGGATCGCGCCAGTAGGTCACGGCCCATAGTGCGGGCAGCGCGGTTGCCAGGGCAACGCCTGCGCTTGCCGCATAGGTGCGTAGCATAGCCCGCCAGCGGAAGCCGACCAGTCGGTGCATCCATCCCGCGTAGATGCACACCCAGCCAATGCCGTAGACGATGCGGGAGGCTGCGGCCGCTTCCACCCCGATCGCCGCCCCGGCAATCAGCGTGCCCACCGAAAGGGCGGTGTCCGCCAGGTTGAACCAGAACAGTCGGCGCAAATGGCCCAGCAGGATGGGAAGGTCCATATGCAGGGGCAGCGCCACGAAACAGCACTCGGCAAGCGCAACGTAGGTCAGTAGCGGTGCGGCGCCGGACCAGCCGGGGCCATAGAGCAGCAGGATCACCGGCTGCGACAGCACTGCCAGAAGGGCCATCGCGGGCCAGACGATAGCGCCGTGCGCGGCCACCACACGCTCGTAATAGGGGCCCAGTTCCTTGCCCTCGTCACGCAGCCGCGCGAACGTTGGGTAATAGATGGAGCTTACGGCCCCGGCGACGAGGTAGTGGAGCTGCGATGCCAGGGCCACGCCGCGGCTGAACAGGCCGGTTGCCGCCATTCCCTGCAGACGGCCGACGATCAGGTCTGGCGTGCGCATACCGATGCCGCCCGAAAGGTAGAGCAGGGCGCTACCCGAACCGAATGCGATGATTTCCCGCAGCCGGGCCGGCTTCAGCCCAAGGCCGGGGCGGGCCGGGCGCAACACTTGCGCAACCACTGCGCGCACCGCCGATTGCGCGATCATCGCCCAGGCCAGCGATGCCGCGGAAAACCCCAATGCCGCCAGGATCAGCGCGCAGCTGCTGTTGGCGATTGCGCCGGATGCATTGACCAGAAACGTGCCGCGAAAATCGAGCCGCCGCGATAGCAGCGCCACCGGCACCACGCTCCACGGATTGAGCAGGTAAGAGGCGGCGATCAGACCCAGGATCGGAAACAGGCGTGGCTCACCGTAAAAGCGGGCGACCGGCCAGGCGAGCGCCAGAATCAATGCGGCCAACAGGAACGAGAAAGTCACCGCGATCACCGTGCAGTGGCGAACCGTCTCGTCGTCTGCACTCGGATGGCGCCCCAGATAGCGGGTCAACCCGAAGTCCTGGATCACCGAAAGGATCATCGCCGTTGCCAGCGCGACGGAAAACAGGCCGATTTCCTCCGGCTTCAGGAAGAAGCGGGAGACCAGCACCGATGTGACGAATTGCATCGCGAACTGGGAATACTGGCTCGCCGCTGCCCAGAGCGCGGCGGACTTCACGCTGCCGCTTCCGCGACCGCTCTCGTCGGACGAAGGGGCAGAAGTGGCTTCACTCACCTCAGGCCGCCTTGGTCGCCGTCAGCGTCGCGGCAAGCCGCAGCGCGCGC
>NZ_CM145498.1:5000-3442500 GCF_055521675.1 Novosphingobium sp. BL-S-19 | reverse complement strand
GAACTTGTTCTGAGCGGTAGCGGAGCGTTCCGTAAGCGAGTGAAGCGGGAGGGTAACCGACCGTGGACGTATCGGAAGTGCGAATGCTGACATGAGTAGCGATAAAGAGGGTGAGATGCCCTCTCGCCGAAAGACCAAGGGTTCCTGCTTAAAGCTAATCTGAGCAGGGTGAGCCGGCCCCTAAGACGAGCCCGAAGGGGGTAGTCGATGGGAACCACGTTAATATTCGTGGGCCTGGTGGTGTGTGACGGATCTCGTGTATTGTACAACCTTATCGGATTGGTTGTGCTTTGAAGAGGTTCCAGGAAATAGCCCCACCGTATAGACCGTACCCGAAACCGACACAGGTGGTCAGGTAGAGTATACCAAGGCGCTTGAGAGAAGTATCCTGAAGGAACTCGGCAAATTGCCTCCGTACCTTCGGAAGAAGGAGGCCCCGTCTATGCGCAAGCACTGGCGGGGGGCACAGGCCAGGGGGTAGCGACTGTTTAGCAAAAACACAGGACTCTGCTAAGTCGGCTTCAAGACGACGTATAGGGTCTGACGCCTGCCCGGTGCCGGAAGGTTAAGAGGAGGAGTGCAAGCTCCGAATTGAAGCCCCGGTAAACGGCGGCCGTAACTATAACGGTCCTAAGGTAGCGAAATTCCTTGTCGGGTAAGTTCCGACCTGCACGAATGGCGTAACGACTTCCCCACTGTCTCCAGGATATGCTCAGCGAAATTGAATTCTCCGTGAAGATGCGGAGTACCCGCGGTTAGACGGAAAGACCCCGTGCACCTTTACTGCAGCTTCAGAGTGGCATTAGGATAGAATTGTGTAGCATAGGTGGGAGGCTTTGAAGCACCGGCGCCAGCTGGTGTGGAGCCATAGGTGAAATACCACCCTGTTATGTTCTGATGTCTAACCTCGCACCGTTATCCGGTGCAGGGACCCTCTGTGGCGGGTAGTTTGACTGGGGCGGTCGCCTCCTAAAGAGTAACGGAGGCGCGCGATGGTAGGCTCAGGCCGGTTGGAAACCGGCTGCAAGAGTGCAATGGCATAAGCCTGCCTGACTGCGAGATTGACGAATCGAGCAGAGACGAAAGTCGGTCATAGTGATCCGGTGGTCCCTCGTGGAAGGGCCATCGCTCAACGGATAAAAGGTACGCCGGGGATAACAGGCTGATGATTCCCAAGAGCTCATATCGACGGAATCGTTTGGCACCTCGATGTCGGCTCATCACATCCTGGGGCTGGAGCAGGTCCCAAGGGTTTGGCTGTTCGCCAATTAAAGTGGTACGTGAGCTGGGTTCAGAACGTCGCGAGACAGTTTGGTCCCTATCTGCCGTGGGCGTCGATACTTGAGAGGAGTTGACCCTAGTACGAGAGGACCGGGTTGAACATGCCTCTGGTGTACCTGTCGTGGCGCCAGCCGCGCAGCAGGGTAGCTATGCATGGACGGGATAACCGCTGAAAGCATCTAAGCGGGAAGCCTCCCTCAAGATTAGGTATCTTCGAGTCGTGATAGACCATCACGTTGATAGGCCGGGTGTGGAAGTGCGGTAACGCATGGAGCTAACCGGTCCTAATAACTCTGTTCATGCTTGATGAATCCCACCATCAATGACAACCCTGCTACCAAGCAGCACCGTCACTGATGATCGGACGATCATCCAGCCAGATATCAAAGCACGGGCTATCGATTAAAAAACAGCACGCCGTCTCCATTGCTTGGTGACCATAGCGTCAGTGACCCACCCGATCCCATCTCGAACTCGGCCGTGAAACCTGTCAGCGCCAATGGTACTGTGGCTCAAGCCCCGGAAGAGTAGGACGTCGCCAGGCATTGAAGCCGGCGGGCTGATTAATAACCCATCACAATGACAAAGGGCACCAAGTGCCCCAAAGAGGGCCCTCGAGGCCCTCTTCGCGTCTCTACAAGACGCAAAACACGCTAACGCGGGGTGGAGCAGCCCGCCGTTCAGGCCGACGCAGTCGGAATGAACACACAAAAACGCTTCCGGGCTGACACTCTCAGCTCTCAATGGTGACGCGGGGTGGAGCAGCCCGGTAGCTCGTCAGGCTCATAACCTGAAGGTCGTAGGTTCAAATCCTACCCCCGCAACCAATCACAATCGCAACGCCTCAGAAGCCCGCGCTTCCGGGGCGTTTTTGATTCCTGCACAAGCACACGGCTCCATTTCCAACGCGGGCGCGCCGCTGCATCAAAAGATTCTGGCCTTCTAGCGTGTAGGACCACGGCTGCGGGTCAGGTCGCGGAATCGCTCAATCGCTTGCGCTCTCAAAGCCTTGCCCGCGCGAAGGTCTTCGTGGGGCCGCGACTGTCTCACGGTACACGTGTGTACGCGTACCTCAGGCTCCCAGGACATCGGGAGCATCAGCATATGGCAAATCGCCATAATGGCCGAACCGCCTTCGCCCGTCTTCCGAAGCCAATGCATCTGCGCCTTCCTGGAAATTCAGGACCGCCGCGGCGTGATCACTCGCACGCTCACGAAGGTTGGGCGTCTGGTGCGAGATGATGAAAAATGCAGCCCGGACCTGAAGCTCTGCCTTGCGACGTCATCCAGAGGCGATCGCGGACAAGGCCGGCTTCTGTCGGCGCGGTCCAATTACCTCTCCACCCCTCTATAAATGCAGAAGCAAGCGAACACGCGAGCGGTGCGCAGGCACTTCGCCGGGCCCTCAATGCGCGCCCATTGATGAGGTTGTCAGAGATGAATTTCCAAAGCTCCGCCATGCTTGAGCCGATAATCGAAACGACGGCTCATTCCATGAGCCATCGGGCGGATTGCGACATTGCGGCACCCCCGCAGGCTGTATCGGCGTTGAGGTAAGTCCCGAGCCTATCATTCAGGCCTGAACTGTCCTGACAAAGCACAGATTTCCGTAATCGTGATTATGAATATCGGGTGTAAGCGTCACTCTTTCCAAAAAATGTGCCGCTGACCGCCTCTAACGTCGCATTCAATCGCGGTCGTGAGTTTATAGGGAAAAACAATGTCTCAGTCCTACCGCATCGATGGCGATAAGTATATTTGTCGTGTGCCGATTGAAATGTTGTTCTGCGAAAGTAACGACTTTATTCACGGCCCGAATGCCTATGCCGAGCGTCCGCCGCTGTGGCATCAGCAGCACAATATCACCGACGGCCTGCCCATCATGAGCCTGCGGTCCCACATCCGGCTTTTCGAAGGCTTCTTCGATCCTTCGCAGCTTGATGTCGGTTATTACGAGAATTGGTGGAACACCATCCATCACACGATGGGCATCGCGCTGCCGTGCAGTGCGACGCAGCAGATTTCCCAGCGCTACGACTATTTCAATCATCTCAATGCACGTTATGCGGAAAATGGCATTGAAGACGCTGCCTTCGCCCTTGAAGGTGAATACGATGCGTCGACCGGCCGCTTCATTCTGCGGGATGGCCATCATCGCACCTGCTATCTGATCGCGCGTCGCGAACGCTGGGCCAATGTGCGTATGTCGCGTTCATCCTTCTCGGCGTTGTTCGAGCCGACCATCGGCGAGCGTGTGCGCAAGCATGTCGAACAGATCGGCTATACCCAACCCTATGCTCCCATCGAGCATCCGCAATTCCATGTGCCCTTCGCCTATCGGGACAATTTCTTCCCGAACCGGCTCAGCTGCATAGCCGACACGCTCGGCTATATCCGGCCGGCGAGCGTACTGGATATCGGCTGCAACGCCGGATATTTTTCGCGTCATTTCAGCCGCATGGGCGCGCATGTTGTCGGCGTGGAACCGCAGGATTGCCATTTCAGCACCGCTTCGATCCTCAACGAACTTTTCAACACGCGGTGTGATTATCGACAGGATACGGCGGAAAACGTCGATTTGGGCGACCAGGTATTCGAAGTCGCGATCATGCTTACTGTCCTATACCACTTCCTCGATAAGGGGGACACGGCGGTGAAGATCGCCAAGAAGATCGATAGTCACGTGTCGCACTTCGTGTTTTGGGAATCCGGCTCTGATGCCGAACGCGAAATCGACTTCATGAGGCGACATACGGGCTTCAATGCCTATCGCCGCCTGCGCACGACCATCGGAACCGGCCGTGTTCGCGAACTGGGCGTATTCGCGCGCGAGGCCGAAACCATCGATAACCTTCTGGCCTTCAACCCCTATCACCATTTCATGCTCGCAACCGCCCTTTGAAGGCTGCGATGATCTGCCCCCTCACCGGCTTGTTGGTAGGTCGGTGAAGGGGGCAGTAGCAGATGCACAGTGCGGATAAGCGGGGTGGCGCGATGCTTTCCTGCGGCACGCACCTCACCCTCAAAACCCATTCCAAAAACTGGCCTTGTGCACACGGCACGCGCGCATACCACGTGCCTGTCGAAATTATGTCGTATACTATCGACAACTCAATCCAGATGGGCATCATCACAGTCAGCGGATCGTCCTGATCCGATGACCCTGCATGTCTGGCGGCCTTTGGGCCAAGGAGTATCGATGATCACCCGCACCCTTCGTTCTTCGCGCAAGTCTCTGCGCCTGATCGCGCTTGGCGGTCTGTGCTCGGCCTCGGCCATTGCCATCGCGGCCGCGCCGTCCGCGCCCAGCTTCGACGTCGCGCGCGTGTCCAACGACATCAAGACGCTCTCCAGCGACGCCTTCGAAGGCCGTGGCCCTGCCACCCGCGCTGAAGTAAAGACCATCGACTACATCGCCGCGCAGATGAAGGCCGCCGGTCTCAAGCCGGCGGGCGACAAGGGAACCTGGTTCCAGAACGTGCCGCTGCTGCAGTCGGACATCGTGGGAACCCCGTCGCTCTCGATGAGCATCGGCGGAACCGCGACGCCGCTGTCGCAGGGCAACGAGATCGCCGTGCGCGCGGCTGAGAACGGCCAGTCGACCGTCAACTTCAAGGACCTGCCGCTGGTCTTCGTCGGCTATGGCGTGAAGGCGCCCGAGCGTGGTTGGGACGACTTCAAGGGCGTTGATCTCAAGGGCAAGATCATGGTCGTGCTCATCAACGACCCCGACTTCGAGGGCGGTGAAGGCGACTTCGGCGGCAAGCTGATGACCTACTACGGCCGCTGGACCTACAAGTACGAGGAAGCCGCGCGCCAGGGGGCGGCGGGCGTGCTGGTGGTACACGAGAGCGAGCCCGCCTCCTATGGCTGGGCCACGGTCAAGAACTCCAACACCAACACCATGTTCGACATCGTCCGCGCCGATCCCAAGTCGGCGCACACGCAGATGGAAGGCTGGATCCAGAAGGACCTTGCCGCGCAGCTACTGAAGGCGTCCGGCATCGATTTCGAAGCAGCCAAGGCTGCCGCGCGGAAGAAGGATTTCCAGCCCATTCCGCTGAAGGCGACGATGAGCGCCGACTATGCGGTGAAGTCGCAGGTCATCACTTCGCACAACGTCGCCGGAATCGTGCCCGGTTCGAAGTATCAGAACGAGACCGTGATCTACTCCGCGCACTGGGATCACCTTGGCGTCGGTGCACCGGATGCCAAGGGCGACCGCATCTACAACGGCGCGCGCGACAACGCTTCGGGTACGGCGGCGCTGCTCGAACTGGCGCGCGCTTTCGCCAAGGGGCCGAAGCCTGAGCGCACCGTGCTGTTCCTGGCGGTGACGGCGGAAGAGAAGGGCCTGCTCGGCTCCGAATACTATGCCGACAATCCGCTGCGTTCGCTGGCGACCACCGCCGGCGTGATCAACATGGACGGTCCGCTCTCGATCTCCAAGACCACCAACTTCAGCATCTCCGGCGCAGCCAAGCTGGATCTGCTGACCGTGCTGACCGAGGAGGGCCAGAAGCTCGGCCGACACTACACGCCTGACGCCCGTCCGGAGGCGGGCAGCTTCTACCGTTCGGATCATTTCTCGATGGCGAAGCGCGGCGTTCCGGCGATCTCGTTCAGCCCGGGGCGCGAGCTGGTCGATGGCGGCGATGCGCGCGGCAAGGAACTGTCCGACGCCTATACCCGCGACAAGTACCACCAGCCTGCCGACGAATACGATCCCAGCTGGGATACCAGCGGTTGGACCAGCGATCTGACGCTGCTCTACAATACCGGCGCGCGTCTGGCCGACAGCCACGTCTGGCCGAACTGGTCGCAGGACAGCGAATTCCGCGCAACGCGTGACGCCACCGGAGCGCAGCGCAAGCCCTGAGTGTCTCCCGTCTGACGGGCCATTTCACGCCCCGGTGCCGCAAGGTGCCGGGGCGTTTTCCGTATCGGGCAAGCGGGTTATCGCAATTAGACCAAGGCCGATGCCGCCTGCCTTGTTCCCTGCGGCACATCGGCTTGCCGAGCCGGCAAGACTTGCCTCAAACGGATTGATCGCGCCTCAGCGATTGCCCGACAGTCCCGTTCGAAACGCACGCGGCCGCGAAAAGCGACCGTGCAGGAAAAAGACGTTCGAGGGGAGGATCGGTTCATGCTCAGCAGGAAAGCAGCCTTGTGCCTTGCTGCCGCGCTCGTTTTCGCGCCGGAAGTGGTGTTGGCGCAGGAGGCTGAGGCGCCGGCGCCTGAGGACGCAGCGCAGCCCAAGACCGGAGAGATTATCGTCACCGCCCGCAAGCGGCAGGAATCGATCCTGCGCGTGCCGGTGGTGGAAAGCGTGCTGAGCGGTGAAGCGCTGCAGCAACAGCAGATCACCTCGATCCAGGGAGTGACCAGCCGCATTCCCGGGCTTGTGCTCGGCAATTCGGTCCTTTCGGTCGGCTCGCAGATTTCGCTGCGTGGCGTCGGCACCAGCGCGCTCGACGCCGGTATCGACCAGTCGGTCTCGCTCAATATCGACGGTCAGCAGTTCAGTCAGGGCCTGTCGTTCCGTAGCGGGCTGTTCGATCTGGCGCAGGCGGAAGTGCTGAAGGGGCCGCAGGCGTTGTTCTTCGGCAAGAATAGCCCCGGCGGCGTGATTGCGCTGACCACCGCCGATCCGGGGCGGACGTTCGAACTGATCACCCGCACCAGCTATGAGTTCGAGGCGCGTGAGATGCGCGGGGAACTTATCGTCTCCGGTCCGGTGACCGATACGCTGGGGCTGCGACTTGCCGGCACATGGTCGGATTCCGATGGCTGGTTTCGCAACCGGGCGGTGGCCTATCCCGGCACCGGCGCGGTGGATCCGCGCCAGCCGCGCACCGGCGGCAACGAGAACTACATCATTCGCGGCACTGCCGTGTGGGAGCCGGATCCCAGCTTCAAGGCACGGCTCAAGCTGAACTTCACCAAGGACCACAGCGACAATCCCGCCACCACGCAAAGCGTATCCTGCCCCGACGGGATCGCCCCGGTGGTGAGCCCCACCAGCATCGGCTATCCCTTTCTGGTCAGCTGCAAGCAGAGCCGAAACGTCTACTTCGTGTCGATGGACCCGGCCGCCTTCACCGGCTTGCGCCGCGATGGAACGCCGGGGCTGCGCAACAACGGTGAACCCTTCACCAACATCGTCCAGAACTTCGGCGTGCTGGACATGACCTGGCGGCCGGCAACAGACCTCAGCCTGACGTCCACCACGACGTATTACCACAACACCACCGATGCCGCGATCAACGGCACCGGCACCAGCGCGGCCGGCCCGGCGCTGTTCGCGGACAACCATTTCAAGCGCCGCGACGTGACCGAGGAACTGCGTCTGGAATCGGACTGGCGCGACAGCCCGGTCAATTTCCTGCTGGGCGGCTATTACCAGAACGGCAAAGTGACCAACGACGTGTTCGTCGGCGGCAATACCAGCCAACTGCTCTACGTGGGCGCCTATGGCATCTTCATTCCGATCCCGGCGGTGCTCTCGGCCGGCACGCACGACATGCGGATCGAATCGACATCGCTGTTCGGGCAAGTCCGCTGGAACCCGGTGAAGACGCTGGAACTGGCGCTGGGCGCGCGCTGGACCAGCGAGCAGCGGCGCGACGACGCGGTCTCGCGCAATGCCTTGGGCGAATACGTCGATATCGACCTGCCGACGCCGAAGATCTCGTCCAAAAACATCTCGCCCGAACTGACGGTGACATGGACGCCCAGCGATGACTTCACCGTGTTCGGCGCGCTGAAGCAGGGCTACAAGTCCGGCTCCTACTCGATCACCACCCCGGCGGTGGCCGGCGTCGACAACTCCTTTGGCGACGAGCGTGTGCGCGGCGGCGAACTGGGGGTGAAGGCGCGCACGGCCGACCGTTCGCTCACCGCCAACGCGGCCTTCTACTATTACCGCTACAAGGGGTTGCAGGTGGGCACCAATGTGCCGGCGCTGAACGGCATTCCGGTGGTGCGGACGATGAATGCGGGATCGTCCAAGGTCTATGGCGTCGATTTCGATACGACATGGCATCCGCCGCAAGTGGAAGACCTGTCGCTGACCGCCGCTGTCAACTGGAACAAGGCCAGCTTCATCAGCCTTGACGGCGTGCCCTGCTACGGCGGGCAAACGTATGCGGGAGGCTGCAACCAGCTGCTCGATCCCTCGACCGGGCTCTACACCGGGCAAAGCGCCTCGGGCGAGCCGCTGGAGCGCGCGCCCGAATGGCAATTTTCGGCGGGGGCGGATTACGAACTGCCGGTCAGCAGCACCACGCGGTTCGCCCTGGGCAGTTCGGTGCAGTATTCGTCCAGCTATCACGCCACGATCGGCCCGCGTGAGGATTACATTCAGGGCTCCTATGCCAAGCTCAATGCCTATCTGACGTTGAAGGGCGCGGACGACCGCTGGGAAGTCTCGCTGATCGCCAACAACCTCACCAACGTGATCCGCGCCGGCTATTGCACCAACGGCAATTTCCAGAACGGCCAGATCCTGGGCGGGCAAGTGACCGGCAGCCCGACCAACGCGGCGGGGCCAGCGGGGATCGACGAAGTATCCTGCGTGCTCGATCCGGGCCGGCAGGTGTTCCTGAAGCTGACTCTTCGGCCGTTTGGGTAAGCGGCCGATCGGTGCCGGGCGCGCGCAGTTTCCTTGACTCTGCGCGCCCCGCCGCTTATCGGGCGGAGTTTACCGATCCAGCGAATTTTTCACGGAGTGCCCATGGCGCGCGTTACTGTCGAAGACTGTGTCGACAAGATCCCCAACCGGTTCGATCTCGTCCTGCTCGCCGCGCAGCGTGCGCGCGAGATTTCGGGCGGCGCCGAACTCACGCTTGAGCGTGACCGCGACAAGAATCCGGTCGTCGCCCTGCGCGAAATCGCCGAACAGAACGTCAAGCCCACCGAGCTGAAGGAATCGCTCGTCACCTCGATGCAGCGCGTGCTGCCCGACGACGACGATGCGATGGACGATGTCGGCTCGCTCAGCCAGTCGGCAGAGGCTCTGCGCATCACCGCTTCGGCACCGACGCGCAATACCTCGATCGGCGGCGATTACGACGGTTGATGTCTTCCTTGCGATCGCTCCGTATCAGCCCTGATGGCTTGACTACGGAGGGATCGCGGGCAACCATCGCCAGGTGGTTGCAGGAAAGCACAGATTGCCCCGCATAGCCGGGAGCGGCGGGTCGGCCCTGAAAAGGGTACGGCCCGTTGTCGCGTCCGGGGAAGGGGTATCGGAAAAGGCGGGGGCGCCTGCCGAGGCGGCGCGCAGTGCCACCATCGCCATCTACAGCGTCAAGGGCGGGGTGGGGAAAACCACCTTTGCCGCCAATCTTGCCTGGTGTTCGGCGCAGTCGACCGCTCACCGCACCTTGCTCTGGGATCTCGACGCCGCAGGCGGTTCGGGCTTTCTCTATGGGCTTGAGCCGAAAGGATCGCGCCTCGCAGAGGAAGTCTTCACCAAGGATCGTCCGGCCACCAAGCTGATCCAGGCGACTCGCGATCCGCTGGTGGACGTGCTGCCCGCCGATGAGAGCATCCGCGCGCTCGACGCGCAATTGACGCGCATCGGCAAGCGCAAGCGGCTTGCCAGACTGGCGGAGGAGCTTTCGGCGGACTATCCGCGCATCGTGCTCGATTGCCCGCCGGTGCTGAATGAGCTTTCGGCGCAAGTCGCCCGTGCTGCAGACCTCATCATCGTGCCGCTGCCGCCCTCGCCGCTGTCGGCGCGGGCGCTGGAACTGGTGGTGCGCGAGATTGCGGGAACCACCAAGCGTCACCCGCCGATCCTGCCCGTGCTCTCCATGCTCGACATGCGCCGCGCGCTGCACCGGCAAGTGCGTGAGGCACAGCCGGACTGGCCGGCGGTGCCTTATGCCAGCGTGGTCGAACAATGCGCGGTGCAGCACCGCCCGGTGGGCGCGATCGCCCCCACCAGTCCGGCGGCGCAGGCCTTCGCGATGCTGTGGCGAGCGATCGAGGCCAAGCTGGCAGAGAAGCGCAACTGAGGCCTTTCCACGGGCGATGGGCGCGACTTTCGCCTGCCGCGCGCAATGGCTGTTCACCCACCGCGTGACAGGTTAAGTTCCCCCGCCCGTTTTCGTTCGGGCGACAGGGGGAAGTGGTGAGCGAACTAACTGAAAGTCTGGCGGAAATCGGGCAAGGTGCGATGGCGGCGCGCGCGGCCGAGCCCTACGCGGGGGAGGCCGAGGACGGCCATACGCATGAGACGGCCTGCCTGAACTGCGGTACCGCGCTGATCGGATCGCACTGCCATTCCTGCGGGCAGGCGGCGCATGTCCACCGCACGCTGGGCGCATTCTTTCACGATCTGCTGCACGGCGTCTTCCATTTCGAGGGCAAGATCTGGCGCACGCTGCCGATGCTGGTCCGCTACCCCGGCGCCCTGACGCGCGAATATATCGACGGCAAGCGCGCCAGCTTCGTTTCGCCCATCGCGCTGTTCCTGTTCTGCGTTTTCCTGATGTTCGCCGTGTTCCACGCGACGCACGACGAAAGCGTAAAGGGCGCCCGGGCGGTGACCAATCCCAAGGAACTGGCTGCGGCGATCGCCGGCAACGACAAGTTGATCGCCGACCTGAAGGCCCGCCGCAAGCAGTTGGCAGATGCCGGCAAGGATACAGACCGGATCGATAAGCAGATCGAGAACAAGGAAAACGCGCAGGAAGTGCTGCGTGATACGCACGATGCCATCGCCGAAAACACCAGCGACGAGCAGTTGAGCGATTTCAAGCCGCTGCAGAAGGCCGTGGCCAAATTCCGGGACGACCCGGATTTCGCGGCCTACAAGATGCAGAACTATGCGTACAAATACAGCTGGACGCTCATTCCGATCTCGGTGCCGTTCCTCTGGCTGCTGTTTCCGTTCAGCCGACGGTTCCACCTCTACGATCATACCGTGTTCGTTACCTATTCGCTGTGCTTCATGACCTTGCTGGCCATCGTGGAGATGCTGATGGGGGCCATCGGTACCTTTTCGCTGGAGAGGCTGCTGTTCTTCGTGCCGCCATTCCACATGTATGCGCAGCTCAAGGGCACCTACGGCCTTACCCGCCGTGCGGCATTGTGGCGAACCGCGCTGCTGGTGATCTTCGCCTCTACCGCGCTGCTGCTGTTCTTCGTGGCACTGACCGCGCAGAGCGGGGCGTAAGGGTGAGGGCCGTCGGTCAGGCGGCTCTGGCTTGCGGAGGTGCGATTTGTGCGTGCCGCATGCCGCAAGGCTCCCTGCGCAACCTAAGGGCGGGAACCTGAGGCGCAACCTTACGGCAGCCCCCTTCGTCATCCCCGCGCAGGCGGGGATCCCGCTTTTCTTGCGGCCATACGAAAGGTTGCAGAAGGAAGCGGGGCCCCCGCCTACGCGGGGGCGACGAGGTAGTGATGCAAGAGGCGATCCACCTTAAGTGAGCCGACCCTCCGCCCAATCAAGACAACAAAAAAGGGCGAGGACACCGCCGTCCTCGCCCTTTCCTGCATTCTTCCCCGAGGGGAAGCCTTGTTTCGGAAGTCTTGTTTCGGAAGTCCCGTCAGGCGCCTTGGGGCGTCGCGCTGCCGGAGTAGCGGCGGCCGGCCTTGGGGATCGACGAACCCGTCATCGGACGCGGCGTGCCGCTTCCGCGCGGTTCGCTCGGCCGGTCGATCTTGCCGTCGGACAGCAGCTGGTTGATCTCCTCGCCCGAAAGCGTTTCGTATTCCAGCAGCGCCTGTGCCAGCGCTTCGAGCTGCTCGGCATTGTCCCGAAGCAGCGTGGTCGCACGGGCGTGGGCATCGTCCACCAGACCGCGGATTTCGCTGTCGATCACCTTGTTGGTCTCGTCAGAGGCCATCAGGCGATGCGATCCGCCCATGCCCAGGTAGCCTTCCTGCTGCTCTTCGTACTGCAGCGGGCCCAGCTTGTCCGACATGCCCCACTTGGTGACCATGTTGCGGGCGAGGCCGGTGGCATACTGGATGTCCGACGAGGCGCCCGAGGAGACCTTGTCGTAGCCGAAGATCAGCTCTTCCGCCACGCGGCCGCCCATGGCGACCGAGAGGTTCGCGAGCATCTTGTCGCGGTGGTACGAATAGCTGTCGCGCTCCGGCAGGCGCATCACCATGCCCAGCGCGCGGCCGCGCGGGATGATGGTGGCCTTGTGGATCGGGTCCGAAGCCGCTTCGTGCAGCGAGACGATGGCATGGCCGGCCTCGTGATAGGCGGTCATCTTCTTCTCGTCGTCGGTCATGACCATGGAGCGGCGTTCCGCGCCCATCATCACTTTGTCCTTGGCGTCTTCGAACTCCTGCATGGCGACCAGGCGCTTGTTGCGGCGCGCGGCGAGCAGGGCGGCTTCGTTGACGAGGTTGGCAAGATCCGCGCCCGAGAAGCCCGGCGTGCCGCGCGCGATCACGCGCGGGTTTACGTCGGGCGCCAGAGGCACCTTCTTCATGTGCACGGCCAGGATCTTTTCGCGGCCCTCGATATCCGGCACCGGTACCACGACCTGACGGTCGAAGCGGCCGGGACGCAGCAGCGCGGGATCCAGCACGTCGGGGCGGTTGGTCGCCGCGATGATGATGATGCCTTCGTTCGCCTCGAAGCCGTCCATTTCGACCAGCAGCTGGTTCAGCGTCTGCTCGCGCTCGTCGTTCGAATTGCCGAGGCCGTGGCCGCGATGGCGGCCCACCGCGTCGATTTCGTCGATGAAGACGATGCAGGGCGCGTTCTTCTTGGCCTGTTCGAACATGTCGCGCACGCGGCTTGCACCCACGCCGACGAACATCTCGACGAAGTCCGAGCCGGAGATCGTGAAGAACGGCACGCCCGCCTCACCGGCGATGGCGCGGGCGAGCAGGGTCTTGCCGGTGCCGGGCGAGCCGACCAGCAGCGCGCCCTTCGGGATCTGGCCGCCCAGCTTGGAGAAGCGGGTGGGATCGCGCAGGAACTCGACGATTTCCTCCAGCTCCTCACGCGCTTCGTCGATGCCGGCAACGTCGTCGAACGTGACGCGTCCCGAACGTTCGGTCAACAGCTTGGCCTTGGACTTGCCGAAGCCCATCGCGCCCGAACCGCCGCCCTTCTGGACCTGGCGCAGCGCGAAGAAGGCGATGCCGACGATCAGCAGGAAAGGCAGGGTCTGCGCCAGGATATAGACCAGCACGGAGCCTTCTTCCTGGCTCGCGCCGGCGTAACGCACGTCATGGTCCTGCAGAAGCTGGGTCAGCGTGGTGTCGTTCGGCACCGGTACGGTGGTAAACGAATCGCCGTTCTTCAGCTTGCCGTCGATGCGGTCTTTGCCGATTTCCACCGTCTGCACGCTGCCTTCGGCAACTTTTGCACGGAAGTCGGAATAGGCGATGTTCGGCCCGCTTTCGGCGCGGGTGTTGAACATCGACACAACCAGAAGGAGGGCGACAAAGATGCCGCCCCATACGAGCAGGCTCTTGACCCAGGGATTGCCGCTAGGCTGGTCGTCGTTCATCGTCTGTTGAAACCGTCCTTTCGCCCGTCAATGTAAGATCGGGCGGTTGAATCGCAAGCGTGCGGAATGCAGTCACTGTAATCGAAACCGCACTTCGCTGCGAGCATTTCGCGTTCGATTGCCGTTCAAGCTTGCGCAGCCGCGCGACAGGGCGGGAGAGTCAGCGTCATTCTGGCACCTTGGGCGAGGGTTTCGGCGGCCGATTTCGGAGCGTTTGCCGGGCTGGGGAGGGTCACCGATTCCAGCGCATAGTCCGCGCCGATCTGGCGGGCCAACGCGCGCGAGATGCTAAGCCCCACCGAATCACCTTCGATTGCGACAAAGCCCGGGGGCAGCCCGGCACCGTCATCCTCCACGCTTAGCGCGATGCTTTCGCCGGTGCGACGCAGGCCGACGCGGATGGTGCCCCGGTCGCGTTGACCCAGTCCGTGCTCGAGCGCATTCGCAATCGCCTCGTTCAGGATCAGTGCCACCGGCACGGAGGCTTCGGGCCGCAGGATCAGGCCCGGCTCGGCCACGACGACGGTGGCGATGCCGTCGCGGCCGCTCGTCTCCATGACATTGCGCGTCAGTTCGGAGATGAACGAATCGAGCGCCACCAGCGCGCCATCGGTATGGTAGAGCCGGCGCTGGATGCGGCCGATCACATGTAGCCGCTTGGCCGCATCGCTGATCGCGCGGCGGGCGACCGGTTCCTCAAGCCCGCGCAATTGCAGGGACAGCACGGCCGCGATCATCTGCAGATTGTTGCCTACACGGTGCTGCAATTCCTGAAACAACACTTCCGAGCGATCCGCCAACTGGCCGCGTTCCTCGGCCAGCACGCGCACTTTCTCGCGCGTGTCGGACAGGCGGGCATTGGCGCGCTGCATCAGGTGGACGAGCGCGATATCCACCGTGACCACGGCGCAGTAGAAAGCCATGGCCACCAGCGTGCGTCCGTCCAGTGAAATACCGAAGCGCGGGGGAATGAAGAAGAACCAGGCGAAGGCCCCGCAGACCACCGCCGTCAGAATGCCCGGGCGCGGTCCGAACAGGAACGAGGACAGCGTCACCGCCGGGAAAAAGCTGAGAAACGGGTATCCCGGCGGAAAGGCATCGTCCAGTTCCCACCGCAGTCCCAGCGCGACAAGGCAGAGGCAGAGCGAGATCGCATAGCCGAGCAGCGGGCGCTCGGGAATCAACGGCAGGCGTTCGATGAAGCGGATGGAAAGAGGGGCCAGTCGGATCACGTCTTGTTTGTCGCTCGCTACGCATGGTGCGGCGAGATCGCGTCCGGCAGGTGTGTCCGGGCCGGGCGTCTCGATAGCAGAGACGCGCGATCCGGCGCGCAAGTTCCCGTGTGTGTTATCTTACCAACTGATAGTCTCCGGCCGTATCGATCTGGGCCACCCATCCGGGATAGACGACGATGGTGGTGAAGGTCTCCTCGATGATCGCGGGCGCGGCCACTTCCATCCCGGGCGCAAGGTCCGCGCCGCGATAGACCGGCACATCCGCGAAGCCCTGACCCAGATTGGCGCGGCGGTGGCGGTTCGGCTGCGGTATGACGCCGCTGGGGGCGAAGTCTCCGCCGGCCGCGGGTGAGGGCGTCTCGACATGGGCGGCGAGGCGGACGCCCGAGATTTCGGGAACCTCGTGCTCGCGGATATGGCCGTATTCGGCCATGTGGCGGGCGTTGAACAGTTCGATGGCGCGTGCGGCAAAGGCTTCGTCGATGAAGCCGAGATCGCCCAGCGGGGTATCGGCGGCGAAATCGAACGAGAGCGAGAAGTTCTGCCCCGGATAGCGCATGTTGAGCCGGTAATCGGCGCGGATGTCCTTTGTACGGAACTGCGCGGCAGTGAAGTAGCGCGCGGCGCGGTCCGACAGTTCGGTCCAGAGCTTGCGGATGCGTGCCACATCGAGCGCCGAAGCGGAGGCGATGTAGGAGCGTTCCTCGTCGATGGTCGGGTTCGCCACCAAGGTGCCCAGCGCCGAGAATGTGGGCGATGCCTTGGGCACCAGCACGCGGGTGATGCCAAGGTCTTCGGCCTGAATCGCCGCGAAGGCGGGGCCGTTGCCGCCATAGGCCAGCATGACCAAGTCTTTGGGATCGATGCCCTTGCCCGCCGTGGTGCGGCGCACGCCCTGGCTCATATGGGCGTTGACCACGCGCCAGCAGTCGAAAGCGGCGCGTTCCGCGTCGTCGTGGCCGAGTGCGTTGGCGATCTGGCGGAAGGCTTCTTCCACGCCGCCTCGGGTCAGGCGGAAGCTGCCGCCGGCGAAGCCTTCCTCGGTGGAGAGGATGCCCAGCATGACCAGCGCATCGGTCACCGTCGGCTCGGTGCCGCCGCGTCCGTAGCAGATCGGGCCGGGTTCCGACCCCGCCGAGCGCGGGCCGACTTCCAGCGCGCCCTTGTTGACGTGGCAGATCGAACCGCCGCCGGCGCCCAAGGTCTCCACTTTCACCATCGGCACGCCGACGAGATAGCGGTGATGCATGTTCCAGCCCGCCTCGGCCGGGGCTTCGCCGTTCAGCACCAGCGCCATGTCGTAGCTGGTGCCGCCCATGTCGACGCAGAGCAGGTCCGGGCAACCCTTGGCGCGCCCGGCATGGGCGGAACCGACTACGCCGCCCGCCGGGCCCGAGGCGAGCACGCGGATCGGCGCGCCGTCGATATAGTCCTTGGTCATCACCCCGCCGGAGGCCTGCATGACCATCAGCTGATTGCGGTATCCACCCTCGCCAAGCCGCTGCACCAGCCGTTCGAGATAGCCAGTGACGCGCGGGCCGACATAGGCGTTGACCACCGTGGTCGAGGTGCGATCGTACTCCGGCGCGCGGGGCAGCACTTCGTGGCTGGCGGAAACGTAGGCGTTCTGGATTTCCTGCCGCACGATCTCCTTGGCGCGGCGCTCATGCTCCGGATTGACGAAGGAGAACAGGAACGAGATCGCCACCGATTCCACGTTCTGCAGCCGCAGCTTGCGGCAGGCTTCGCGCAGCGCCGCTTCGTCCAGCTCCTTGTGGACCGATCCGTCGTGCAGGACGCGTTCGGGTACTGTCAGGCGGCGGCGGCGCGGGGTGATCTGCTGCGGCGCTTCGAGGCGGACGTCCCAGATATCTTCCTTGTAGCCGCGCCGATATTCGATCTCGTCGCGGAACCCCTCGGTGGTAATCAGGCCGGTGAGGGCGCCGTTCATCTCGATCAGGGTGTTGTCGGCCACGGTGGTGCCGTGGACGATCGCCTCGCAGCGGCCGAGGAATTCGGGGAGGGGCAGGCCTTCCTTCTCGGCCAGCTTGCCCAGACCCTCCATCACCCCCAGCGAGCGATCCTCCGGGGTGGAGAGGTTCTTGTGGAGCACCACTTCGTCGCCCTTCAGGAGCGCGAAGTCGGTGAAGGTGCCGCCGATGTCGATGCCTACTCGGTACGTCATTCAGGTTTTCTCACTCTCCAGATCCTCCCCCAGCGGGGGAGGGGGACCGCCGCAGGCGGTGGAGGGGGATTGGCGCGGCGTTGTGTTGTTCCGCGCCCCCTCCGTCGGCCCCTTGGGCCGCCACCTCCCCCGGTGGGGGAGGATCGCGAACCGTCTTGCTATTCCGCTGCCTCGGCCATGCTCGCCATTTCGGCCCTGAGCGCCTCGGTCGCGGCGTGGTCCACCGCCAGCGAGTAGTCGTCGAGGCTGCCGGTCAGCACCACGCCGTACTTCACCCGCGCCGCCTCCGGGCTGACGTACTCGTCGAGCACATCCTCCTTCACCGCCTCCGGATCGCGCTGGAGCGGGCGGCCAAATCCGGCGCCACCGCCGTGCTGGTAGGCGATCACGGCCCCTTCCGGCAGCAGGTCCTGCGCGGTGTGAAGAATGGCGCGCTCGTTGGGGGAGCCGACCTCGAAGCGGTTGGTATAGGGGATCGCATCGTCCCCGCCGCGAAGACCGCGCAAGGGGTGGTCGGCCGAAACCATCCACGCCATCGCCGAAGTCGGCCGCAGCACTTGCTTGACGTTGAGCGAGCCGGGGCACCCGCGCCACTGTCCGGCGCCGCCGCCATCGGTGGTCATCTCACGGCTGATATTGAGGATCGGGAAGCGGCTTTCCGCATCCTCCGCCTCGGAGAGGATCAGGCTGCCCAGAGCGGAAGGGCAGGAGCCCCAGCCGTCGAGCCCTTCCACCGCCGAAACGTCCATCGATCGGCAATCGACGCCCTGATCCATCCACATCATGCCGCCCTCATCGAAGCCGACGACCATGTTGGGCATGCCGATCTTGTAGAGCTGCGGCTGCGACCGTTCGGGCGCCACATTGGACAGCGCGATACAGACCGCCTCGGTAATCTCGCAGGCCGGGTGGAACGATCCCAGCGCGGCAGGCTTGTTCGGCGGCGGCTGGGCGATGCAGCCTTCGGGGATCAGGATATCGACCGCGTTGAAGAACCCTTCGTTCTTCACGATCGTCGGGTCCATCGCCGCGACCACCTGGCACATCACGTAGCTGCGCGAATTGGCGAACGTGTTCCACACGCCGACAAGGTTCTGCCGATCATCGGTGCCCGCAAGGTCGACGGTGAGCTGGTCCCCGGCGATGGTGCAGGCGACCTGGACCTTGATGTCCTTGGTCCCGGCCGTGTCGTGATCGATCCAGACGGTCGCCTCGTGGCACCCATCGGGCCATTTCGCCACTTCCTCGCGCACGCGGCGCTCCGTGTGTTCGATCGAGTGGTTGATCGCCGCCTTGATCGTCTCCCCGCCCCACTTGCCGATCAGGTCGTCCAGCATCCGCACGGCGTGCTGCACGCCGCCGACCATCGCCGCGATATCGCCCGCGAACGTGGCGAAGCGGTTGTTGCGCACCACCGTGTCGAACACGTCGCGGCGCAGCTCGCCCCGGTGGACCAGCTTGAGGCAGGGGTAGATCACCCCCTCGGTGAAGACGTCGGTGGCATCGAGCGAGAAGCCGCCCGGATCTTTGCCGCCGGTGTCGCCCTGATGCGCCTGCAAGGTCTGGATGCAGATCAGCTCGCCCTTGTCGTCATAGACCGGGCCATAGATGCAGTAATCCGGTAGGTGACCGCCGCCGTGATCGGGATCGTTGCCCAGGAAGACATCGCCCGGCCCCCAGTCATAACGGTCCTGATTCATCAGCCCCCAGCGCGTTTCCATCTGGTTGACGAACGTCAGGTGCGGGGTGCCCACCGCGCCCATGGCAAGGCGGCCGTGGGCATCGACGATGGCGGCATTGCGCTCGTTCGACTGGTTGATGATCGGGCTGGAGGCGGCACGGCCAAGATAGGTCGCAGCCTCGAAACAGACCGTTTCGAACGCGCCGCGAATGATGTCGCCGGTTACCGGGTCGATTTCCGCCGCGGTCGGCAGGGGCCCGCGCCGCTCGGCGAGCTTGCGGTTCAGCTCGTAGGACACGTCTTGCTCTCCCTTGTGGTTTGTCCGAGGTAGGAGCGGAGAGGGCGCGCTTCTCGACAGCGAGCGCATCGGCCCATGCAGATCACGAAACATCCGCGCCGGGCTTGTCCATGGCCGCCATTGGAGCAGCACTGAGAATGAAGACAGCTGGCCGTATCCACCCGGTCTATGCGGAAATGGAGCGCACGGTGTTCGATCGCATGTCGGCGCTGGCGCGTGAGCATGGCGCGATCAACCTGGGGCAGGGCTTCCCCGATGGTCCGCCGCCGCCCGCGCTGATCGAGGCCGCAAGCCGCGCCTTGCATGAAAAGTCGAACCAGTATCCGCCCGGCGCGGGGCTGATCGAACTGCGTGAGGCGATCTGCGGCTATTACGCGCGGCGACAGGGGCTTGAGCTTGCGCCCGAGCAGGTGACGGTGACTTCCGGCGCCACGGAAGCACTGGCCGCTGCCGTCTTCGCTTTCGTGAAGCCGGGCGATGAAGTCATCCTGTTCCAGCCCGCCTACGATGCCTATGCGCCGCTGGTGCGCCGGGCGGGCGGCATCGCGGTTTCGATCCCGCTCTCGCCCCCCGATTTCCGCTACCCGGCCGAGGCGCTGGAGGCGGCTTTGCAGGAGCGGTCCACCCTACTGGCGCGTTCCGGCCTGCCCGATCCGGCACCGGTAAAGCCGCGCGTGCTGATGCTGAACGATCCGCTCAATCCAGCAGGCACAGTCGCCAGTCACGAGGAACTGGCGATGATCGCCAAGGCCTGCGTGGAGCATGACCTGATCGCGATCTGCGACGAAGTCTGGGAGGATGTGCGCTTCGACGGCGTGCCGCATCGTTCGCTGATGAGCTTTCCCGGCATGGCCGAACGGACGGTGAAGATCGGTTCGGCGGGCAAGATCTTCGGGCTCACCGGCTGGAAGATCGGTTGGATGATCGCGGCGGGCCATCTGGCGACGGCGATCTCGCGCGCGCACCAGTTCCTGACGTATGCTACCGCCGTACCGCTGCAGTGGGCGGTGGCGGAGGGGCTGTCGCTGCCCGACGCGGTGCTGGACGAGCAGCGCGCCACATGGGCCGCCGCGCGCCAGCGGCTGAAGGCCGGGCTTACCGAGGCCGGGTTCACGGTGCTGCCCAATGCGGCGACGTGGTTCCTCAATGTCGATCTCGCCGCGTCGGGAATTTCATTGTGCGACCGCGAATTCAGCGAGCGTGCGGTGACCGAAGCCGGGGTGGCGAGCGTTCCGGTGGCTGCACTCTATCAGGGTGAGGAAGCACCCGAACATCTGGTGCGTTTCTGCTTCACCAAGCCCGCAGATGTGCTGGATGAGGCGGTTTCGCGGCTTGCCCGTTTCCGCAAGGCGCTGATCGGCTGAGCGCCGTCACACAACCGTCGCTTGACACTTTGCTGCAGTGCGGCATCGTGGTCCCCTCACGCATCGGGGGACGCGCATGGTTGAAGCTGAAGACACGCTCTGGAACGCGGACCTCGCGCCGACGGGCGCGGCGCAGCGCAACTGGCGCTGGTGGCATTTCGCGGCGCTGTGGGTGGGCATGGTCGTCGCGGTGCCCAGCTGGATGCTCTGTGCCGGGCTGATCGATCAGGGCATGTCGGCCCTGCAGGCGATCGGCACGGTGCTGCTGGGCAACCTGATCATCCTGGTGCCGATGCTGCTGATCGGCCACTCGGGCGCGCGCTACGGCGTGCCTTTCGCGGTCCTGGCGCGCGCTTCGTTCGGTACGGTGGGCGCCCGCCTGCCCGCCATGGCCCGCGCGCTGGTCGCTTGCGGCTGGTACGGCATCCAGACGTGGATCGGCGGCGAGGCACTGCTGACGCTGCTCGGCATCTTCCTTGGCGCGGACTTGCGCGGCACGCCGCTGCCGTTTCTCGGCATTGGCCTCGGTCAATTGCTCGCCTTTCTGGTGTTCTGGGGCGTGCAACTGTTCTTCGTGCGCAAGGGGCTGGCGACGATCCGCAAGCTGGAGACCTGGACCGCGCCCGCCAAGCTTATCGCCTGCATCGGTCTCGTCTGGTGGGCGATGGACGCAGCGGGCGGCGTCGGTCCGATCTTCTCGGCCCCTTCGGCCTTCGGGCCCGGCGGCGCGCGGGAAGGGCAGTTCTGGGCGGTCTGGCTGCCCGCGCTGACGGCGATGGTCGGCTTTTGGGGCACGCTGGCGCTCAATATCGCGGACTTCACCCGCTTCGCCAAAAGCCAGCGCGACCAGATGCTGGGGCAGGCGCTGGGCCTGCCACCGACGATGGGGCTGATCGCCTTGCTGAGCGTCATCACCACCTCCGCTACCGTGGTCGTCCATGGCCGGGCGATCTGGGATCCGGTGGAACTGGCCGGCACGCTGCATGGGCCGTTCGTGCTGCTGGGGCTGATCGTGATCGCGGTGGACACGGTATCGTGCAACATCGCCGCCAATCTGGTCTGCTCGGCTTTCGACTTCGCTTCGCTGAAACCATCGAAGATCAGCTATCGCACCGGCGCGCTGATCACCGCGACCATCGGCCTTGTCATGATGCCATGGAAGATCATGGCGAGCACGCAGGGCTACATCTTCACCTGGCTGACCGGCTACGGCGCGCTGCTAGGCCCGATCACCGGCATCCTGATCGCCGATTACTGGCTGCTGCGCGATGCGCGGCTGGATGTGGATGGGCTCTACCGCGAGCATGGCCCCTATACCTACCGCAAGGGCTGGAACCCGCGCGCGCTGATCGCGCTGGCGCTGGGCATCGCGCCCAACGTGCCGGGCTTCCTCTCGGTCGCCGCGCCGGGCGTGTTCGGGGAGGCGGGGCCGGTGTTCTCGGCGATCTATACATATGCCTGGTTCGTCGGCGTGGCGGTGGCGCTGGGCAGCTATACGCTGATGATGCGGGGCAGGGCGGCAGCGGTGGAGCCGGTGTTTTCGGGGGCGTAAGCGCGCTCCCCAACACGGCCAAGGGTATGAGCAGGGCAAGCCCCGCCTCCAATCAATTCGTCATCCCCGCGCAGGCGGGGATCCCGCTGCCTGCCTTACGGCCTTTCGTGTTGCCGCAAGAAAGCGGGGCCCCCGCCTGCGCGGGGGCGACGAATTGATTGGAGGCGGGGCGGTGTAGGAGCCCGAGACGGGCGCTTAGTCGCTCTCGAACGCCGCGCGCATATCGTCGTCGGCCAGATCCGAGAACTTGGTGATCCGCGCTTCGAAGCGCATGCGGACCTTGCCGGTGGCGCCGTGGCGCTGCTTGGCGATGATGAGTTCCGACAGGCCGGTCACTTCTTCCATCTTCGCGCGCCACGATTCCCACTTGTCGCGCACGTCCGGGGTGTCGGTGTCGCTGGGGAACTTCGGCTCGGTCGCCTTCACGTAATAGTCTTCGCGGAACACGAACCAGACCATGTCCGCGTCCTGCTCGATCGAGCCCGATTCGCGAAGGTCGGACAGCATCGGGCGCTTGTCTTCGCGCGATTCCACCGCACGGGAGAGCTGCGAGAGCGCGATCACCGGAACGTGCAGTTCCTTGGCCAGCGTCTTCAGGCCACGCGAAATTTCGGAAATTTCGTTCACGCGGTTGTCGGTGGCGCGGCCGGAACCCTGCAGCAGCTGCAGGTAGTCGATGATGACGAGGCCGATGTTGTGGCGGCGCTTCAGGCGGCGGGCGCGAGTGCGCAGGCCGGCGATGGTAAGGCCGGGGGTATCGTCGATGAACAGCGGCAGTTCGGCCAGACGCTGGCTGGCGAAGGACAGCTGCTGGAAGTCCTCGCGGCTGATCTTGCCCATACGCAGCGCTTCGGAACTGATGCCCGATTGTTCGGCAAGGATACGCGTGGCCAGCTGGTCCGCGCTCATTTCGAGGCTGAAGAACGCGGTTGCCGCACCCACCGATTTTTCGACCGGGATGCCGTCCGCCAGATCGCGCTGCAGCCGGTCGGAGGCGTTGAAGGCGATGTTGGTGACGAGCGAGGTCTTGCCCATGCCCGGACGGCCGGCAAGGATGATCAAGTCGGAATCGTGAAGACCACCGATCTTGTTGTTCACCGAGTTGAGGCCGGTGGTCTTGCCCGAGATGTGGCCGCCCGAATTGAACGCCTTTTCGATGGCGCCGATCGCGGTGCGGGTGGCTGCGGCGAAGCTTTTGGCCTCGTTCGCGGTGGAGGCACCTTCGGCCACTTTGTAGAGCGCGGCTTCGGCACGTTCCACCTGCTCCATCGGCTCCACCGATTCGGAGGTGTCCATGGCCTCGGCCACGAGATTGCGGCCCACCGAGATCAGTTCGCGCAGCAGGGCGAGGTCGTAGATCTGGTCCGCCAGTTCGCGCGGGGCCAGCAGGCCCTGACCGTCCGCGGTCAGACGAGCGAGGTAGGAAACGCCGCCCAGCGCCTTAAGCTGTTCATCGGCCTCGAAATAGGGGCGCAGAGTAACCGGGGTGACCACGGCCTTGCGATCGAGCAGCTGCAGGATGCGCTCATAGATGCGGGCGTGGACGGGTTCGAAGAAGTGCGTGGGCGAGAGCTGGGTGGGAAGCTCCTCGATCACGCGGTTGTCGATCAGCACGGCACCAAGGAATGCAGCCTCCGCCTCGACGTTCGAGGGCAGACTACGGGCTTGGGCCGCGGGCTCGCGGGTGATGACGGCTTCTTCTGACATGAGGGATTCGACAATGCCCCAAGAGACCCCGCGCCAGCAAGCGCGCGGATCGAGCATTTCTATCCACAGCCTGTTGATGGCTGGTGGATAGAAATGTTCCTGGCTTCTCTGCGGCACCAGCCCACTCCCCCACCCGACCTCCCCTACGGGGTAGAATCTGGGAGGTCGGGTGGGGGAGTGGGCTGGTGCCGCAAGCCTTCGACGGATGTCGAAGGCGTACCAAACAAAGACTCTTCTTATCGCACGGGCTTGCCCGCTTATGCCGCAACCGCGTAAAGGCCTTCCGATCATGGCCGATCCGCGAATCTCGCATATCGAACTCGACGAGGCGACCATCCTGTGGCGCAACGCCGATATCGAGCAGGAACGGCGCATCGCGATATTCGATCTCATTGAAGACAATGTCTTCAAGCCCATGCGCGCCTTCGAAGCAGGGCACGCGGGGCCTTATCGTCTGCGTCTTTCGGTGCGCGACGGGCGCCTCTCGCTGGACATCGCGGCGGAAGGCGGCGATCCCATCGAGACGATGGTGCTGGGCCTTGCCCGTTTCCGCCGTCCGGTCCGCGAATACTTCGCAATCTGCGAAAGCTACTATCAGGCGATTCGCAAAGCCTCGACCCAGGAGATCGAGACGATCGACATGGCCCGCCGCGCTATCCACAACAATGCGGCGGAACTTCTGCTCGAAAGGCTCGATGGCAAGGTCGAAACCGACTTTCCGACTGCGCGCAGGCTTTTCACGCTGATCTGCGTCCTGCATATCCGGGGCTGAAGGGGGCTTCACGATGGCAAGGACTGCAGCGGGGACTGCATCGGGCGCGGTTTCGCGCAAACGTTTGCTGTGGCGCTGGGGGCGGCAGGCGCTGGCCGCACTGCTGCTGATCGCACTGATTGCAAGTGCCTGGGGCTGGTGGACGATGCGCCACTGGCAGCCTTCCCGAACGACTTTCCCGGTACAGGGCGTGGAAGTGGGCGCAGCGGACGGCCAGTTCGACTGGAAATCGCTGAAGGCGATCGGCGTGGACTTCGCCTATGTCGACGCCAGCGCCAGCGCCTTTGCGCGTGATCCGCGCTTCGTCAGCAATTTCGGGGAAGCGCGTGCCGCAGGCGTGCAGGTGGGGGCGGTTCACCGCTACGATCCCTGCCAGCCCGCGCAGGCGCAATCGGCCAATTTCGTGACCACGGTTCCGCGCGATTCGCGCCTCCTGCCGCCGGCCATCGATCTGGACATGCTGGCCGACGACTGCGCCACGCCGGTTTCCGACGCCAAGGTCGAAAGCGAGCTGATGACCTTCATCAACCAGATCGAGACGCACACCGGCAAGGAAGTGCTGCTGAAGATCAGCCCGGCCTTCCAGACGCGCTACCACATCGCCGCCAAGTTCGATCGCAAGCTCTGGCTGATCGGCGACCGGTTGCTGCCCGATTATGCCGGGCGGCCCTGGACGATGTGGACGGCGAACCAGTCCGCCGCCAACGAGATTGCGCAAGGAGGCCTGCGCTGGGTAGTGGTGCAGCCATGACCACAGCTTTCACCCAGGAACAGCGCGACGCGCTGCTCGCCACCGCGCGCCAGGCCGCGAGCCGCGCCTATGCCCCCTATTCGAAGTTCCACGTCGGCGCCGCGCTGCTGATGGCGGACGGATCGGTGGTGACCGGCGCCAATGTAGAGAATGCCAGCTACGGCCTGTCGCTCTGCGCGGAAACGGTGGCGGTGGCCTCGATCCTGTCTTCCGGCGAATATGGCAAGCTGGAAGCCGTCGCCGTGACCGGCGGCGCGCCGGGCGCGCCGGGTGAGGGCGACGTCGTCAGCCCCTGCGGCCGCTGCCGTCAGGTGCTGAATGAGATCGCCCAGCTTGGCGGCACCGACCCGCTGGTCTGGTGCGACGGCAAGGACGGCGTGATCGAGATGCGCCTGTCCGAACTGCTGCCTCACGCGTTCGGGCCGGCCAACCTTCTGTAATTCCGGGAAATCGCGAAACGGCGCCGATGCCCGCCGCGCAAAGCGGCGCGGCAAGGCGTCGTTTCGTCGGAATCTTATTGTCAACTGAATTGGTTGAGTTATGGTGCGCATAGTCGGGACGTAGACAGAGTCGACCGGCGGTTTCCCAACCTTGTTGGAGCACCTCCATGACGCACTACCGCTATCCGCATGAGCAGGACCATCTTCCCCTGATCCTTCTGGTTCCCGGCGGCCCGCTTCGCGATGGCCACTGGATGAAGCGCTGGGCGCAGTGGAGCGAGCATTGCCGCGTGCTGGAACTGGGCATGTGGGACGAACCGCACCGCAACACCTGGGTCAACAAGCTGAACCTGGCGATCCGCCGCGCCGATCGGCCGGTGGTGATCGTCACTGATGACATCGCCGCGCTCGCTCTGGCCTGGTGGGTGGAATTCGAAGGCGTGGGCCCGGAAAACCCGGTGCTGGGCGCGATTGCCGTCAATCCGCCGAACATGGACCTTCCCGGCGCCGACCCGCGCCTGTCGCGCTTCGGAGCTTGTCCAAGGCAGCCCTTACCGTTCACGTCCTTCGTGGTGAGCGATCTGGACGCCACGGTGGCGCAGCAACGCTCGGTGATCCGCCTGGCCAAGGACTGGGGCGCGTCGCCGGTCTGCGACGACACGCGCGGCGACTGGGCTTCCGGCTGGGTAATGCTGCAAAGCGTGCTGGGGCTGGTGCCGGCATCTGCGCTGACGCCGCGCTGGTCTCAGGACGAGAACCTCGCCGTGCGCGAGGCTCTGCGCCAGTGGGCAGGTATTTGACGAGCGGAATTTTGAAGGGCGGCTAACCGCGCCTCAAATCCTTCACCACCCAATCCCCGTCATCCCCGCGAAGGCGGGGATCCCGCTTGTTCTTTGTCTCCGCGTGAACGCAAAAAGCGGGGCCCCCGCCTTCGCGGGGGCGACGAAGTGAATAGGGTACGGGAGGCGCTAATCGTGCGCCGAGAGAAGCAGGCAGCGGAAATGGAGGCCCCATTCCCGCTGCCTCGAATCCCTTACTTCGCCTCGCGCTCGATCAGCCATTCCAGCAGCGCGCCCATGCAGTCGGCGCCGAGCTGGGCGGAACGTTCCGGGCTCCACGCCTGCGCCGGATCGGCGGCATCATCGTGGTCCTTGAACGGCATTTCCAGCGTCATCGACACCGCGCCGAAGCGCTCTGCCAACTGGTTGGTGGACATCGTCAGGTTCGCGCGGCCCGGCGCGGCGACGGCATAGCCCAGCTTGCGCTGGAAATCGGGCGTGCGGCGGTCAAGGATTTCGCTGAAGCGGTCGTAACCGGCCTGCTGCTCGGCCTTGATGGAGGGGATACCCTGGAAGCCGGCCATGAACACCGCCGGGATCGCCTCGTCGCCATGGACGTCCATGGCGAAGTCAACGCCGGTCTCATCCATGGCACCGCGCACGGCGAGCACTTCGGGCGACTTTTCCGCCGTCGGCGTTTCCCATTCGCGGTTGAGGTTCACGCCCACGGCATTGGTGCGCAAGTGGCCGCGCACCGAACCGTCCGGGTTCATGTTGGGCACCACATGGAAGCGGCAGCGCTTGCGCAGTTCGCGCCCGGTCGAATCGGCGGGATCGGCCAGGACTTCCAGCGCGCCTTCCATCCACCATTCGGCCATCGATTCGCCGGGGTGCTGGCGGGCATAGAGCCAGACTTGCGTGTCGCCGTCGCCCATTTCCAGGCAATCGAGCGCTTGGCCGTCCAGCGTCTGGCCCAGGCTGCGATAGGTCACGCCTTCGGTGGTCGCCAGATCGGCGATCAGGTCGTGGTGGCGCTCCATCGAATAGGGCGCGAAGTAGGCGAACCAGGCTAGATCGCTTTCGGGCATGTAGCGGATGGTCAGCGTGCCGTTGTCCTCGGCCGCGTCCCAGCTGCATTCGGCCAGCGCCCAGTACTGGCGGTCTTCCGAAACGCGCGCGTTGTAGTTCGGCCAGCCGCCGGGATAGGCCGAACCGTTGAGCCCGGTGATCTTCAGCACCAGTTCCTGCCCGGCAATGCCGGCCCCGCTGACGCGGAAGTGGAACCACTGCAGGAATTCGGAATCCTTGTCGTGCCGGATCGCGAGGCGGGCGGTGAGCCCTTCGGTGGAGAGGACTTCGATGTTACCGGAATCGAAGGCGGAGGTGATGTGGAGGGTGGTCATTTCACAAGAATAGTTTCGCCGGACTGGCCCGGAAAGCCCTTGAACAGCGCTTCGGCCATTTTTGCGGAGCCCAGCGAGGTCTGCGCCATCGGTGACTTGGAACTGACGGTGAAGGCGGCGCGGCCTTCCCACAAGGTGCGGCCGCCGGGACGATCGCGAATCATGACCTGCATCCGGGTTTCCACCTGATCGGCGGGACGGCCAGACAAGTTGATGCCGATGCCAAGGCCCACGCCCGAACCGTAACTGCCGGCAGTGCCAAGGCCGCCCACCGAAACGGGGCTGCCCTGATTTCCGGCCTGGAGCGTGCGGCGCTCCACCGTCAGCACGGCCACTTTGGTATCGGAAACCGTCTCGCCCGGAAGCGCCTGCCGGAAGCCGACGCGGGCCAGTTCCTGCCCGACGGCGGCGGCATAGGCGCGGAATTCAAGGCTGGACGCGTCTTGCCCGGGGCCGGCGTCCACGCGGATGAGCCCGCCGTTCAGCGCCGGCGCATCCGGTGCGGTAAAGCGCGTGACTTCCACCGGACCGACTTGCGCGGCACATCCGCCAAGCGCGAGCGCGCCTGCAAGGAGCATCATGGCGACGAAAGGGCGGGCGCTGCGGGTCATCTGGGCTCTCCGGGGGCTAAGGGGTTGGACGATAACCCTTGTTGGCCGTCAGAGCCAGACGCGGGCTACGTCTGGAAATCCCGAAAAAGGGGAATCTGGGCCGGTATCGCGTGGAAATGCCCGCGCGGGGGCATTTCCACGCAAACTCTTCAGCCGGCGGAGCCGCCTACGGGATCGGCCTTGGGGAAGCCGTCGAAGAGGGCGCTGGCCAGCTTTCCGGCAATGCGGTCGTCCGGCCAGTTGTTGTCGCCTTCGCGCGTGGCGATCGTGGCGTAGCCTTCCCACAGCACCTTGCCGCTCGCCTTGTCGACGATGCGGGTGTCGAGGCGGGTGCTGACAAGCGCGCTGCGCGGCTTGGAGAGGTCCACATTGACGGCAAGGCCATAGGCCGATCCGCGATTGCTGACGCCCATTGCCGCCGTGCCGCTGACCGGGTTGCGCTTTTCTTCGGCGGGGGTGAGGACCTGGCGGGTGATCTTGAGTTCGACGTCTTGCCCGCCGTTATCGGCCTTGGCCTGGGTGTCGTAGCCGGCGCCGACGAGGGCATCGATGATCGCCGCTTCGTAGCGGGCGCGTTCGGGGCCGGCGACCCACGGGCCATCGCCCGATTCGGACGTGACGTTGACGGCGCCGTGGCCCAGTTCGCCGGCCTCGGGCCCTTGCGCCACGAATCGGCTCACTTCGACTCGGCCCTCGCGCGGGTCCTTGGTGTTGGTGCGATAGGGCGAAGATGTGGGGCCGCCCATCAGCGGATCGTTCCAGCCGCCGCCCCAGCCGGAACCGTATCCGCCGCCCCAGCGCGAACCCCAACCGGGTTGGGCCTGAACGGAGGACGCTGCGCCAAGGGCGGAAAGGGTGAGAGCCATGCCAGAGGCGAGAATCGCGGCTTTTAGCGTGTGCATCGGTGTTCTAATGTCCGAAAGAATCGGTTGGGTCGCACCCGGTATTGCGCTATCGGCTCGTCGCGATTGCCCCGCGATGAACGGAGCCGATCGACGGAAAACCGCGCCTGACCGGAGCAAGTTCGAGCAGAAGGAATGGGCGCTCACGCTTGACTTTGCAAGCCACTGCCACTAACGGCGCCACTTCAAATTTCTGGCGGCGGCCCAGTTGCTGTTGGAACAACCGCCGAACCACCAAGACGAGACGAACCATGAAGATTGTGAACAGCCTGAAGTCGCTCAAGGGTCGCCACCGGGACAACCGCGTGATCCGTCGTCGCGGCCGCACTTACGTGATCAACAAAACCAACCGTCGCTTCAAGGCTCGCCAGGGCTGATTCGTCTTGCCCGTCCCCGCTGTAACGGCGGGGTATGAGGCAGGCGGTCATCGCGACGACATTGGACCCCCGCCACAGGCGGGGGTCTTGTCATGTCCGGAGCATGCGTGAAAATGCAGAGTGAAGTGCCTGTAGAGGCTGTCGTCTTCGATGTCGGCCGCGTGCTCGTGCAATGGGACATGCGCGGCGCGCTGTTCGCCAAGCTGATCGACGATCCCGAAAAGCTCGACTGGTTTTGCGCCAATGTCGTCTCCGAAGAATGGCATTTCGCGCATGATGCCGGGGCCGATCTCGGCGAGCTGGTCGCCGCCCGCAAGGCCGAGTTTCCCGGGCATGACGCGTTGATCGACGCCTACGCCACGCGCTTCCTCGAAACGATTCCCGGCAATGTGCCCGGCAGTCACGAAATCGTGCGCGAATTGGCCGCGCGCGATGTGCCGCTCTATGCCATTACCAATTTCGCCAGCACCTTCTGGCGCGAGTATCGCGAGAGCGAACCGCTGTTCGACCTGTTCGGCGATGTCGTCGTTTCCGGCGACGAGAAGCTGGTGAAGCCGCACCGCGAAATCTACGATCTCGCTGCCCGCCGCTTCGGTCACGATCCGCGTGCGATGCTGTTCATCGACGACAATGCCGACAATATCGCCGGCGCCGCCGCGCTCGGCTGGCAGGTGCATCATTTTCGCGATGCCGAAACCCTGCGTGCCGATCTGACGGCACGTGGGCTGCTGGGGTGAAATTGCCGGACGCCCCGCCAGGGCGACCGAATAGTTCTCCGTAGGCGATCTTAAGGTAAAAATTTTTCTTCGCAGTTGCAGCGTAACTGCTTGGCAAGTGCGAATCCTTGTTGCATCACTTGGTCAACAGGGAGTCACAATGTCGGCTGCGGGCAAAACGAACTTCGATGAAATGCTCAATGCGGACGGGTCTGTAAGACCCGCCTATGCCGATCTCAGCCAGTGGTACGATTCGCAGGACAAGGCCTGGTTCAACCGCCAGCAGGTAGAGGCCGAACGCTTCTTCCGCCGCATCGGCATCACCTTCAACGTCTATGGTGACGAGGCGGCCGAGGAACGGCTGATCCCGTTCGACCTGATCCCCCGCATCATCACCGCGCGGGAATGGCGCAAGCTGACGCGCGGCATCGAACAGCGGGTGCGTGCGCTCAACGCCTTTCTGCAGGACCTCTACCACCGGCAGGAAATCGTCCGCTCCGGCCGGCTGCCGATGGAGGCGCTGCGCGACAATGTGGCGTTCCTGCCGCAGATGATCGGCATGACCCCGCCCGGCGGCGTCTATACCCACATCGTCGGCATCGACCTCGTCCGCACCGGGCCCGAAGAGTTCATGGTGCTGGAGGACAATGCCCGCACCCCGTCCGGCGTCTCCTACATGCTGGAGAACCGCGAGACGATGATGGCGATGTTCCCGGAATTGTTCACCAAGGTTCCGGTGCGTCCCGTCTCCGACTATCCGCGCCGGCTGGCCCGCAGCTTGCGCGCCTGCGCGCCGCCTGCCTTCAAGGGATCGGGCCGGCCGACCGTGGCGGTGCTGACCCCCGGTATCTACAATTCGGCCTATTTCGAACATGCCTTCCTGGCCGATCAGATGGGCGCCGAACTGGTGGAGGGCAGCGACCTTCGGGTGGTCGACGGCCGCGTCGCCATGCGCACCACCACCGGCTACAAGGCGATCGACGTGATCTACCGCCGGGTGGACGATGAATACCTCGATCCGCTGACCTTCCATCCCGATTCGGTGCTGGGCGTCGCCGGGATCATGGATGTCTACCGGTCCGGCGGCATCACCATCGCCAATGCGCCGGGCACCGGTATCGCCGACGACAAGGCGATCTACAGCTACATGCCGGAGATCGTGGAGTTCTACACGGGCGAGAAACCGATCCTGCCCAATGTGCCGACCTGGCGCTGTTCGGAGCCGAAGGCGCTGGCCTACGTGCTGGACAATCTGGCGGAGCTGGTCGTCAAGGAAGTGCACGGCTCCGGCGGCTACGGCATGCTGATCGGGCCGACCTCCTCGAAGAAGGAACTGGCCGCGTTCGAGGCCAAGCTGCGGGCCAAGCCGCATAACTACATCGCGCAGCCCACGCTGTCGCTTTCCACCGTGCCGATCTTCACCAAGGCCGGCCTCTCGCCGCGCCATGTGGACCTGCGGCCCTATGTCTTGGTCTCTCCCGACGGGATCGACATCACGCCGGGCGGGCTCACCCGCGTGGCGCTGAAAAAGGGCTCGCTGGTGGTCAATTCGTCGCAGGGCGGCGGCACCAAGGATACCTGGGTACTGGACGAATAATGCTCGGACGTGCTGCCAACGGCGTTTACTGGATGAGCCGCTACCTTGAGCGGGCGGAGAATACCGCGCGGCTGATCGACGTGGGTTTCCACCTCGCCCTCACGCGCAGCGACAAGCACGCGCAGGAAGAGGAGTGGAAGTCCGTCCTTACCACCACGGGGCAAGTGGACGATTATGCCGCGCGCCATTCGGACTTCGGCGGGCCCCAAGTGTTCAACTATCTGCTGCGAGAGAAGGACAATCCCGCCTCCGTCCTGCGCATGATCGAGAATGCGCGGACGAACGCGCGCATGGTCCGCACCAGCCTGACCAACTCGGTATGGGAAGCCACCAACGAAGGGTGGATGATCCTGTCCGAACTGCTTTCCCGCCCGGTGCGCGAATCGAATCTGGGCGAAGTGCTCACCGCGATCCGCCGGCAGGGGACTTTGGTTCGCGGCGCGCTGGAAGGCACGATGCTGCGCAACGAGGTGTTCAACTTCGCGCGCATCGGCACCTTCATCGAACGGGCGGACAGCACCGCGCGCATTCTGGACGTGAAGTATTACGTGCTCTTGCCCTCGGTGGCGTGGGTTGGCTCCAGTCTCGACAACGTCCAGTGGGATACGCTGCTGCGCTCGGTGGCGGGCAACCGCGCCTATTCGTGGCTCAATGCCGGCGCCATGGACCCGCGCGGCATCGCCCGCTTCCTGATCCTGGACGGCCAGTTCCCGCGCAGTCTGGTGTTCTGCTATGAAAAGCTGCGTAGCAATCTGGCCGGGCTCGCCAAGGAATATGGCGAGGAAACCTCCGCGCACGAACTGATGCGCGAAACGAGCGCGGCGCTGAATCAGACCACGATCGAACATATCTTCGAGACCGGCCTGCACGAATTCCTGCAGGACTTCGTCGGCAAGACCAACCGCCTCGGCAATGCCATCGCCGCCGATTACCGTTTCATCGAGTAGAAAGGGACTATCTCCCCGTGCTGCTGACCGTGACTCACACCACTCGCTACACTTTCGACGCGCCGGTCACGCATGGTCTCCAGCGGTTGAAACTCCGGCCGAAGAGCACGCACGGCCAGGACGTGATCGACTGGACGATGGATCTGACCGGCGCCAGCGCAGAGGCGGAATACGACGATCATCACCACAGCCATACCGCGCTCGTTTCGATCGAGCCGGGGGCGGACATCGTGGTCGTGGCGTGCCGGGGCACCGTGCGCACCATCGACAACAGCGGCATCACCGGCAACCACACCGGGCTGATGCCGCTCTGGACGTTCCTGCGCCCCACGCGCCTGACCAAGGCCGGAGCCCGTGTGCGGGCGCTGGTCGAGGATGTGGATGCCGACCGGCGCGATCCGCTGGAGTTTCTTCACGCCCTGTCGCGCAAGGTGGCAGATCGGATCGAGTACCGACCCGGTGCCACCGATGCGAAGACCACGGCGGAAGAGGCCTTGGCGGCGGGCAAGGGCGTGTGCCAGGACCATGCCCATACGTTCATTTCGGCCGGGCGCCTGCTCGATATCCCGATGCGCTATATCGGCGGCTACCTGAAGATGAACGACCGGGAGGAGCAGGAAGCCGGCCACGGCTGGGCAGAGGCGCACGTGCCCGGCCTCGGCTGGGTGGGATTCGACGTGTCCAACGGCATGTCGCCGGACGAACGGTATATTCGCGTGGCCAGCGGTTGCGATTATAGTGAGGCCGCACCTGTAACCGGAATCGCTGCGGGAGGTGGGGATAGCCGCCTTGAAGTGCGTTTGTCGGTGGGAGAGAAAGTGCTAGGTCAACAGCAACAGCAGCAGTCCTCCACCGGGCAGCAGCAAAGCGGCTAAGGCTTGGTTGAAAATTCGCGCTACGCGAATTTTGCGGCACCGGCCCGCTCCCCCACCCGACCGCCCTTAGGGTACTATCGTCGGGTGGCCGGGTGGGGGAGAGGGCCGGCGCCGCGACGAAAATGCCCTTTTTTGGGCATTTTTCGAACAGAGACTAGGGCGCTCCCCGCCAAGGACAGGACGTGCGGGGAAGCGTATTGATCGGGGCGTAGAATTCCATGACCTATTGCGTGGGCATGATGCTGGACCGCGGGCTCGTGTTGATGAGCGACACCCGCACCAATTCCGGGGTCGACAACATTTCGACCTTCCGGAAGATGTACCATTGGCAGATCCCCGGCGAACGCGTGATCTCGGTGATGACGGCGGGGAACCTAGCCACGACGCAGGCGGTTATCAGCCAGCTTGAGGAACGCAACAAGGCCCCGGCGGAGCGGCACAATTCGCTGCTGGAAGCCCCCACGATGTTCCAGGTGGCCACCATCGTCGGCAATCTGCTGCAGGACGTGATCGAGGAACGCGCGGCCGACAACGGCCAGACGGCGGCATCCGGCACTTTCAGCGCGACGATGATCGTGGCCGGCCAGATCAAGGGCATGGAACCGCGCCTGTTCCTGATCTACCCCGAAGGCAACTTCATCGAAGCCAGCTTCGACACGCCGTTCTTCCAGATCGGGGAGACCAAGTACGGCCGCCCGATCCTGATTCGCGGCTACGACCGCGACATGAGTTTCGAGGCGGCGATCAAGCTGCTGTGCGTGTCGTTCGATTCGACCGTGAAGGCCAACCTTTCGGTCGGCATGCCGCTGGATCTGCTGGTGCTGGAAACGGACAACTTCACACCGCTGCACCAACGGCGGATCGAAGGGAACGATCCCTATTACCAGTCGATCTCGGCCAGTTGGGGTGAGGCGCTGCGGCAGGCATTGGACGGCCTGCCGGACTACTCTTTGAACAAGGGTAAAGGCGGTAAGTTGAAAGACGCGGCCGCCTGACGGCGGCCGGCCTTTTCAACCTGCCGTTCCCGATCAATCCACCACGAACGTGGTCGTGGCGATCCGGTGCAGGACGGCGACTTTGCCAAGGCTGGTTTCGGCGCCGGCTTCGTCCTTGTGCGAAGCTGAAAGGATGTAACGCCCCTTCTCACGCGAGGGCAGGGTGAAGCCGCCTTGGGCATCGGTCTTGAACGACTTCGACCATTTTTCCGGCGTGATCACCGTAACCGCCGCATCGGCCATGGGCTTGCCGTCGCGTGTCAGCACGAAACGGTCGCTGCCCGCCGCGACGGGGGCAATCTCGAAAGGCATCACCGCACGGGCATCGCTGCGGCCGGCGCGGGCGAAGTAGGCAACGCCTTCCTTCTTGCCGTCCTCTCCCCAAGGCGCGAACACCGTGTCGTCATGCGCGCGCACGTCACCCGGCGGAACCGCGACTTCGATGTAGCCCGCCTTGCGGACTTGCGCGGCATTGGAGGCGGGCACCAGCTTTGGTGCCTTCAGATGGTCGAATTCGGGATCGCCGCCGGCGGGCAGCGGCTCTGCCGGTTCGCCGAGATAGATGCGCGCCGGCCCGGCGCCGTCGCGTTCGATCCACACTTCATGCGCCTGTACCGCCGGTGCGACGACAGCCGCTAGAACCGGGGCAAGAACCAGGGCGGGCAGGTAGCGTGCGATCATAATCGTTCCCCCAAAACAGCGAATGCGTTCCGGATTGAGTAATGCGACTGATTATTGATTGCAATAGTGGTGCCCGTCGCTCCGGATGGGGATGCATCCCGCCAAGAGGCGGACGGTCAGGCCGTAGCCCGCGCCAGTCGTTCGGCCAAAGCCGCGAAGTCGGCTTCGTTGGCCTGCCAGGTCTTGGCGAACAGGCCGCCTTCGCCGAACAGCGCGCGCGGGGTGCCGTCCTTGCCCTCTTCGCGCCAGATGTCGGCAAGGCGACCGGCCATCGGGTCGTCCACCGGGCCCCACTTGGCGGCATTGTCGCCGCGCACGTGGCGCAGCCATGCGGCCAGCGCGGTCAGGATCGCCGGGCACTGCTTGCCTTTTGCCTGATTGGCGGCGAGCGTTTCCAGCCAGCGCTGCGGGATCTTCTGGCTGCCGTCCATCGCGATCTGGATCAGCCGGTGCTGGAGCGCGGGATTGGCGAAGCGGGCCAGCAGCGCGTCGGCATAGGCCTGCAGATCTTGTGCCGGCGCGGCCTTGATGGTCGGCTGGGCTTCCTCATGCATCAGCCGCTCGATCAGCGGGCGGATCGCCGGATCGCCCACCGCCTGATGGACGAAGGCGTGCCCGTGTTCGAGGCCGAGGTAGGCCAGCGCCGAATGCGCGCCGTTGAGCATGCGCAGCTTCGCCGCCTCATAAGGCGCGACATCGCTGACCAGTTCGGCGCCGACCTTTTCCCACTGCGGGCGGGGGCCGGCGAACTTGTCCTCGATCACCCATTGGCTGAACGGTTCGGTCATCACCGCGCCGTCGTCGTCCAGTCGGGCGAGCGTTGCCACCATCTTGCGATCGGCGGCGGTGGTGGCGGGCACGATGCGGTCGATCATCGCGCAGGGGAACGTGCATTCCGCTGCCACCCATGCGCCCAGATCGGCATCCTTGAGCGCGAGGTATTCGCCCATCAGCCGCTCAAGCTGGCGGCCGTTGAGCGCAAGATTGTCGCACGAAAGCAGCGTCAGGCCGGGCAGGCCCTGCTCGCGGCGGCGGCGCAAGCCGGCTTCGAGGAAGGCGTAGATGCTGCCGTGATGCGCCAGGAACGGGTCGAGCGATCCGTCGGCCGCGCGGCAATAGCCCTTTTCGGTGACGGTGAAGGTCACGATCCGGGTTTCCGGTGCGGCGATGGCAGCGATCACCGCCTCCGAATCCTCGCTGGCGACGATCACGCGCTGGACCGATCCGACCACGCGCATGCGGTTGCGCTCCGCCGAACATTCGGTGAGCGTGTAGAGCCCGTCCTGCGGATTGAGCTGGCGCGCGACATTGGCCGAACGCAGCGAAACGCCGATGATGCCCCAATCGCGGTCGCCCTTGGCCATCGCTCGGTCGGTATACCAGGCCTGATGCGCGCGGTGGAACGCGCCGATGCCGAAATGGACGATGCCCGCCGCCTGCGCGGCGCGGTCATAGCCCGGACGGGCGACGGATTCGGGCAGACGGGACAGCGTTTCGCTGGAGAGTCTCACAGACGATAGGCCTTCTTGACGAGATTGTAGGTCAGGTCACGCGCCAGTTCGGCGGCTTCCCAATCCTCGATACGATGCTCCATTACGAGTTCGGCAAGGAACCCGCAATCGATCCTGCGCGCGACATCGTGGCGGGCGGGGATCGACAGGAACGCGCGGGTATCGTCGTTGAAGCCCACGGTATTGTAAAAACCGGCGGTTTCCGTGGTCATGCGGCGGAAGCGGCGCATGCCTTCCGGGCTGTCATGGAACCACCATGCCGGGCCCAGCTTCAGGCAGGGATAGTGCCCGGCCAGCGGCGCCAGTTCGCGGGCATAAGTGCTCTCATCCAGCGTGAAGAGGATCACCGAGAGGCCGGGCTCGTTGCCGTACTTGTCCAGCAGCGGCTTCAGATTGGCGACGTATTCGGTGCGCGAGGGGATGTCTGCGCCCTTGTCGCGCCCGAAGCGTTCGAACACGCGGGCGTTGTGGTTGCGGAATGCGCCCGGATGGATCTGCATGACCAGCCCGTCGTCCAGGCTCATGCCCGCCATTTCGGTGAGCATCTGCGCGCGGAACAGTTCGGCGTCTTCGCCCGTGAAGGCGCGCTTGCTCACCTTGTCGAACAGCGCTTCCGCTTCGGCGGGCGAGAGGTCGGCGGTCTTGGGTGTCGGGTGGCCGTGGTCGGTGGAGGTCGCGCCCATTTCCGCGAAGAAGCGGCGGCGCTGGCGGTGCGCGGCGAGGTAGCCGTTCCAGGTGAGGCAATCCTCCCCGGTGATCTCGGAGAACTTTGCAAGGTTGTCGCGGAAGCCCTCGAACTCCGGATCGACCACCGGATCGGGGCGATAGGCAGTGATCACCTTGCCCTGCCAGCCTCCCGGACGCGCGTTCTCCGCGCGGATCGCGGCGTGGTATTCCAGCGTGTCGAGCGGGCTTTCGGTCGTCGCGATCGCCTCTATGCCATAGCGGTCGAACAGTGCGCGCGGGCGGAAATCGTTCGTCGCCAGCTTGTCGGTGATCGTGTCGAAGTAGAGGTCGCTGGTCTCGGCGCCGAGTTGCACGCTGATCCCGAACGCCTCGGCGAAGACCCAGTCCAGCCACATGCGCGAGGGCGTGCCGCGGAACAGGAAGTAGTTTTCCGCAAACAGCCGCCACGCCGCGCGCGGATCGGCATTGCGGTTGCGCACGCCGAGGTCCTCCATCGCGATCCCTTGCGAATAGAGCATGCGGAACACGTAGTGGTCCGGCACCAGCAGCAGATCGGTGGCGTTGCCGAAGGTCTCGTTGCCGGCGAACCAGCGCGGATCGGTGTGGCCGTGCGGGCTGACGATCGGCAGGTCCGCGACGCGGGCGTAGAGTTCGCGCGCCAGCTTGCGCGTGGCGGGATCGGCGGGGAGCAGACGATCGGGATGAAGCTCAAGGGGGCGAATGGGCATCAGTCTTCCAGAGCGGTGAAACGGAAATCGCGGAAAATGGCTTCGCCTTCACCCGCAGCATATAGGCCGGGACGCAGCATGAGGAACCCCCCACGAACATTGTGGTGGTATCCGGAGACCTCCATGCCGCGATCAAATCGCTTCCACGTTTTCCCGCCATCGCCGGAGGTATGGTACGAAACGATGTGGCGGCGGTTGGTCACGCGCATCTTCATGCGGCGGCCGAGCGGGTTGGCGGGGCGGCCGCGTTCCATGCCGTATTGGTGGGTGACGAAGCGGGTCTGGTCGAAGCCCAGCCCGGCGTAGAGCTTGTCGTCATAGAACAGCACGAGGCCAGCGGTGCCGCCAGGCGGAATCTCGATATCGCATTCGAACTGATAGCTGGTGTCGCCGGCGATCAGCAGCAGCGGGGAGCCGCTCGACGGGGCGAGGCCCTTGCCCTTGAGATGCAGCGCGCCGCGTTCGACCCGCACGCGGCTGGCCTCGTCGGGCGCGGGGCGGAAGAAGGACCACTTGGAGCCCATCGCCAGCGGTTTCGCAAAATCGTCCGACAGCGGCATGCCATGGGGCAGGGGCGTGGCGACTTTGGGCACCGGCAGCGGCCCCGACAGGTCGCCGCCGGTCATGCGGAACCAGCCGTCGTCGGTCCACTCGATGGTATCGAGCAGGCATTGGCGGCCGAGCGTCCAGAAGCCGTTCTCGAACCCGTGGTAGAGCGTGTACCAGCGCTTGTCCGGCCCCTCGACCAGCGAGGCGTGGCCGCGCGACCACCAGGCTTCGGACTGGTTCTCGGTACGGACCAGCGGATTGCCGGGGTGCTGTTCCCACGGACCGTGGATCGATCGGGCGCGGGCGGCGATCACCATGTGGCCGGTCGGCGGGCCGGCCGTGCCGCCGACGGCGGTGAGCATGTAGAACCAGCCCCCGTGGCGGTGGATCTTGGGGCCTTCGGGGGAGAACCCCTCGACATCCCAGTCCTCCGGATAGTGCCACGGATCGTAGACATGCTCCACCTTGCCGGCCAGCGAGAGGCCGTCTTCGGAGAGGCGCACGCGGTCTCCGCCTGACAGGAACAGCCAGCGCGATCCGTCTTCACCCACGGCGTGGCAGGGGTCGATATGATCGTGCAGGCCCAGCGGCTTCGGATCGCTCCACGGGCCGTCGATGTGATCGGCCCAGATCACGTAGATCTCGTTGGGCTCCGCCTTGACCGGGATGTAGAGGAAATAGCGCCCCTTGTGCTTTTCCAGGCTCACCGCCCAGACCGAGCCGATATTGCGGGTGAGCGCGGGCTTCCGCGGCTGCCAGTTCACCAGATCGCGGCTGTGCCAGATGGTGAGGCCGGGATAGGAATCGAAGCTGGAGAAGGTGAGGTAATAGTCCTCCCCATCCTTGAGGATCGCCGGGTCGGGCCGGTCTCCGGAAAGCACGGGATTGAGCATCGTTCCGTTTCCGAGATCGGCAATGCGCTGATTGTCGAACCCGCGCCGCCATCGGACGGGAGCCGGGGCGGGCGGGGGAGGAGGCCCTCCCGCCCCGGGCTCCCTTGCGGCGGCGGCTTCCCCCTGAAGCCCGCCTGCTGCAAGACCTGCGCCACCGATCAGGGCGGCCTTCAATGCTTCGCGTCTGTCCATGCTCATCTCGTCAGTCAGAGAATGTTATCCGAACCCCTTGGTCCGCGCCCAGGCGCGCCAGAGTTCCGGCCATGCCTCCACCGGCTTGCCGATGGCGCGGCGCAGGCCAAAGCCGTGGCCGCCGTGTTCGAAGAAATGCGCCTCCACCGGAATGCCGCGCGCCTTCAATGCGGCGCGCAGGCGCACGGTGTTTTCCACCGGCACGGCGTCGTCATCCTCGGCATGGAGCAGCCAGTGCGGCGGGGCGTCGGCAGGCACGGTGCGCTCGGGCGAATGGGTCGCTTCCAGCGCGGAGGTAGGGTTGGGGCCCAGCAGCAGATCGCGCGATCCGGCGTGGGCGATCGCGGGGTCCATGGAAACCACCGGATAGATCGGCGCGGCGCAGAAAGGCTTGGCGGAAAGACGGTCCGCCGCGTCCACCGGCGCATAGACCTCAGCGGCGAAGCGGGTGGAAAGGCTGGCGCAGACATGGCCGCCGGCGGAAAAGCCCATGGCGGCCACGCGCTCGGGATCGATCGCGAAGTCCCGAGCGCGGTGGCGGATCAGGCGCATGGCGCGCTGCGCATCGATCAGCGGGGTATCGGGTCCGCTGGCCCAGCCTTCGCCGGGCAGCCGGTAGAACAGCACGAAGGCGGCGAAGCCGCGCGCGGTCAGCCAGCGCGCCATCTCGTAGCCTTCCTTGTCGACCACCACCCACTTGTAGCCGCCGCCGGGCGTCAGCAGCACCGCCGCGCCATTGGGGCGGTCGGGCCGGAACACCGCCATGCGCGGGCGGGTAATACCGTAGACGGCGCGGTCGGTGACGAGTTCGTCGCTAGAGCGTTCGTCGACCGTTTCGGCAAGGGTTTTCGCGGGCAGGCCCGGTGCGCCCTTGGGCCAGAGGTCGATGGTCTCGCTGGGTTGGGGCAGGCCGGGGGCACGGGGCTTGTTTGTTGCCACCGGCGGCGCGGTTTGCGCGGCGGCTTCCCCCGCGAGCAGGCCGGAAACGAGAGAGGCCGCCATGAACGATCGACGGTCGAAGGTCATGACGGCACTCTCCAGTCTTATTTCATGTATTAATTTAAGTCAGGTATTTAGGGCCATCCGGCCAGCGTGCGGGATCAGTACTTGACCCGCGCGCCGAACAGGATGGTGCGCCCGAAGTGGTTGTTCTCGTAGTTACGTTCCGCATCGACGTCGTTCCAGCGGTAGCGGTATTCGTCGGTCAGGTTGTTGCCGTCGATCGAGAGTTCCAGCCAGTCCGTCGCCTGATAGCGGATCGCGGCATCGACGCTGGTGTAGGAGCCATAGCCTTCGAACACGTTGCCGGTGGCACTGCCCTGATCGACGAAGGGCCCGCGATAGCTGACCGATCCGCGAATACTGAACTTGCCGTCGTCATAGTACAGCGTGGCGTTCCAGGCCCGCTTCGAAACGCCGTAGAGCGTCGAATGATAGATCGCCGAAACGCCGGCCAGCGTGCAGGCACCCGAGCTGTTGCGCGTGCAGGCGGAAACCGCCGGGCCGGTCTGCTGATAGTCGGCATCGCTCTTGATGAAAGTGGCGTTGCCCTGGAAGCCGGTGTGGCTGAGGATGCCCGGCAGGAAGGTGAAGGGCATCTGCAGCGCCACTTCCACGCCCTTCAACGTCGCACCCGCGCCGTTCACCTGCGAAGACACCACGTATTCCTGATTGGGATCGTAGTTGATGTAGGCCGGCGAACTGGGCGTCAGCACCGACTTGTCGAGGCCGAGCTGCGGCAGCGTGGCGGTGTAAGTGCCGGAAACCGGGAAGCTTTCGATCTTCTTGATGAAGCCCGCCACCGAGAGCAGCGCGCCGGGTGCGAAATACCATTCGACCGAGGCGTCGAAGTTGGTGGCGCGATAGGGATCGAGGAACGGGTTGCCGTAAGTGACCTTGTAGTTGAACCCGTCTACCGAACCGCCGGGGTTCAGGTTGCCTAGCGAAGGCCGGGTGATGACCTTGGCCACGGCGCCGCGCACGATCACGTCATGCGTGGGATAGAAGGCCAGGTTCATCGACGGCAGCCAGTCGTCGTAGGTCCGCTTCACGGTTGCCGCGACGCCGGCGGTGTAGCCGGTCGACTGCTGGTTGGTGTGGGCATAGCGCATGCCCGCGTTGCCGGCGAATTCCAGGCCGAAGATATCGCCCTTCACGTCGAACTGCAGGTACCCGCCCGAGGTGGTTTCCTGCACGCGGCGGTTGCTGCCGAGGTCTTCCACCGCCGCACGTTGGTAGAGATTGGTGTAGTCGGCGGCGTTGTTGATGTTCGCCACCAGCCAGGAGTCGGTCGTGCCGCTCGGCTGGCCCGCATCGCCCAGATTGACCAGCTGCGAGATGTCGGAGGTTACCGGCAACCCGTAGACACTGGCCGAGCAGGTGGTGGTGCCCAGGATCAGGTCGGGCTTGCCATTGCCGTTGCAGGCCACGGTGTCGCGCGTCCACAGCTGGGTGCGGAAGTTGTACCGCCGCCAGACCGCGCCGGCCTTTACGGTGAAGCCTTCGGCAACATCCCATTCGCTGCGCAGCTGGCCGGTCTTGAACTGGTTCTTCACATAGGAAGGACGGTCGCGGATTTCAGCAAGCTGGAAGGTGGCGGGGTTGGTCACGTCGATGCCGTAGCTGAGCACCGGCGATTTCATGTCCGAATAGTCGAAGTTGAAGCCGTTCGCGCCCTTGGCGTCATAGGCGAAGGTGGTTTCGACCGGGATCTTGGCGTTGGATTGAGAGATGCCGCCCAGCGCGGTGACGCGGAAGCTATCGGTCACGTCCTGATCCAGCGTGGCGCCGATCTGGTAGAATTCGGTGTCCGACTTGCGCAGGTAGCTTTCGGTGCGGACATAGGCGTTGTTGTACGTGCCGCTGACCATGTTGCCATTGTCGTCATAGGTCGGGTCGACGACGTTGAAGCTGCGTTCGTTCGAACGGGCCAGCACTTCCAGCCACTGTTCGGCGCGCTTTTCCTTGAAGCGCGAATAGAGCCCGTCGATCGAAAGCTTGGTGCGGTCGGTCGGTTCGAACTGGATCGATCCGGTCAGGCCCAGACGCTCACGATCGTGCTCGACCTTGCCATAGCGGGGGATGCGCGCGTGGAACGAGAGCGAGGCTTCGTCGCAGGCGGCCGAGGGGCGGTAATAGCCGCCGGAATTGACCGGATTGCCGCCGGTGGCGCCGGGAACCGAATAGAAGCAGGGCGTGCCGTCCACCGAGTTGAAATAGGCCTGCGCCCAGCGCACGGTGTTGTTGCCGGTTTCCAGTGTATCGGTGTGCGAATAGGCGGCCGAAAGGTTTACGCCCAAGGTGCCGGCATCGTTCTTCCACGAAAGCAGGCCGGCGATGCGCGGGCCGACGTTCTTCGACAGATCGTTGTACGAACCCTGCACGTTCAGCACGGCGGAAAGGCCGGTCTTGCCCGCCAGCGGATTGCCGGTGTTGAGATCGACGACGGCGCCCAGCGATCCTTCGTCCAGGCTGGCTTCGGCGGTCTTGTGCACGACCAGGCTGCTGAACAGTTCGGATGCGAAGACGTTGAAATCGAACGAACGATCGCGGTTGGCGCTGGCGCCGTCGGAACTGGTGGCGATGGTCTCAAGGCCGTTCACGCGAACGCGGGTGAACTGGGCGCCAAGGCCGCGCACGGTGATCGAGCGGCCTTCGCCGCCGTCACGCTGGATCGAGATGCCGGGGATGCGCTGCAGCGATTCGGCCAGGTTCTGGTCGGGGAACTTGGCCATGTCTTCGGCGACGACGGCATCGACGGCGGAAACCGAATCGCGCTTCACGCTCAGCGCGGCTTCCAGCGACTTGCGATAGCCGGTGACGATGATGGCTTCGGTCGGCGTGTCTTCGGCGCCGACAGTGGGTGCCGGGTTGGCAGCCTGCGGTGCGGCGTCCTGCGCGAAGGCAGCTTGCGGCAACGCCAGCGCGGCGCCGGCGGTCCCCAACGTCAGGGCAATCTTGAACAGCGAAATCCTCGAAACATGCGAATGCATGATCACTCCCCCTCGCGGCCTTGTCGGCCTTTCTATGATACCGGTGTCATGAGGAGTCGCGGGATAACCGCGCACCCTTTCATCCGGCATTCTGCTCCCTGCGCCTCACAGCGCACGCTCATGCACCGTTCGGTGCATTTCGGCGAGCCCGCATTCGCCCTTATGGACAATCTGCGGTCAGCACCCAGTTCTTTCTTGCCGGTCTTGGTAACCGGTGTCATGAACTATGAGCGCAGGGACCCCACCCTGTCAAGAACCAGTGCAAACGGGAGATGCACAGTGAAGAAATCGACGGCGTTCAGCCGCTTGCTCCTCGCCTCCATGCTGGCTTTGGCCGCCCCTCACACCGCTTTCGCGCAGGCCAAGGATCCGACCACGGGCGGCGACGGCGGGCGAATCATCCGCGTCACCACGCTGGCGAAGGACGGCCCCGGATCGCTGAAGGCCGCGATCGATGCGAAGGGCAAGCGGACGGTCGTGTTCGAAGTGGGCGGGGTGATCGACCTTGGCCGCAGCGTGCTTGAAATAGACGAGCCGAATCTGACGATTGCGGGCCAGACCGCGCCCTCGCCGGGCATCACCATCATTCGCGGCGGCATCGATCTGAAGGGGCATGACGTCAAGATCAGCCACATCCGCGTGATGACCGGCGTGGACGGCCAGCCGCACCTTTCCGGCTGGGAAGCGGACGCCTTCTCCACGGTCGGCGCGCACAATGTGGTGATCGAACACTGCTCGTTCTTCTGGGCGATCGACGAAAACATGTCGACCTCCGGCCCGCGCTTCAACGGCAAGGACGTGAAGGAATGGCGCGCCAACACCAGCCATGACGTGCTGTTCCGCGAGAACCTTGCCGCAGAGGGCCTTGCCAATGCCAGCCACCCGAAGGGCGAGCATTCCAAGGGCTCGCTGGTGCATGACAACACCACCGGCATCGTCTTCTACCGCAACGTCTGGGCGCACAATCTGGAGCGCTCGCCGCTGGTGAAGGGCGGGGCACAGGTGCTGATGATCAACAACATGATCTACGACCCCGGCCACCGCGCGGTGCACTACAACCTGATGAACCTCGAATGGACCGGCCACCCTTACGTCACCGGGGAGATCACCGCCGTCGGCAACGTGATGCGCGCGGGCAATTCCACCGCGACGGGCCTGCCGTTCCTGACCTTGGGTGGCGACGGCGACCTTGCCTGGTTCTCCAAGGATAACATCAACGTCGACCGTTGGGGCAACCCCGCGCCGATGTTCGGCCGCTACGGCGTGACCAAGGCCAAGGTGATCGAAGCGCCGCAGCCGCTCGCCAGCCTTGACGGCTACAAGATTACTCCCGCCGCCGATCTGGAAACCGATCTGCTGCAAACCGTCGGCGCCCGTCCGTGGGACCGTTCGGCGGACGAGATCCGCGTGCTGTTCTTCGTGGCCGAAGGACGCGGCGAGGTGATCGACGATGAGAAGGTGGTGGGCGGCTATCCCCACCTCGCCGAAACCCGCGCGCCTTTCGTGGAGAAGGACTGGAACCTCACGACGATGACGCCGAAGTCGGGTCATTATCCAGGGGACCATACGGGGGCGCAAGAAAAGCTCTCTAACCGCGATCAGGCGATGAGGCAGTGATAGCGGCACTGCTGCTGATGGCCGCATCTGCGCCGCCAATGGCCGTGATCGACGAGAAGGACACCGTGCGCGAGGAAGCCCCTCCGCACGGATCCATCGGCATGAGCACCGCCTACCGCATCTCCGACGCCGTCCCGGCGCCGCGCGCGATGGAATTCCGCCGCCGCATTCTCCACAAGGGCGCGGCGATCGGCGAACATCCCATCGCGCACGACGAGGTCTACTACGTGCTCTCGGGCGAGGGCGAGGTGGTGTCGGACGGCAAGCGGGCCACGCTTAAGCCGGGGATGACGGCCTATCTCTACAACGGCGCGGTCGTGGGGATCTGGCAGAAGGGGGAGGCGCCGCTGTCGTTGATCGTGGCTTATCCCAATCCGCCCAAGGTTGAAGAGAAGAAGTAAGGGGGCGCTCTGCGTCGCCGTCTTCCTCTCAATTTTAACACCTCGTCATCCCCGCGTAGGCGGGGATCCCGCTTCCTTGAACGGTGCGTCTGATCGCGACGTCGCAATGAAAAACGGGGCCCCCGCCTACGCGGGGGCGACGAGGTGTGTGGGGAAATCGTGGGTTGGGAACGAGCCCGGTCAGGTCCCCGGCTGCACGTAAGGCGCGGTGGCCCACAGTTCCCGCTGCCACCCACGCGGATCGTTCTCGACGCGAACCCTGTCCCCGAACACCATCGTCGCACGCTGAGGAACCGTATAGGCCGCCCAGTCCGCAACTCCCGGACGCCCGGTTTTCGCCAGACCGGTGAACGCCCCCATCATCGCCTTGCTCAGCCCCTGCGCACCCGCGTCGACACCCGAAAAACTGCCTTTCGCATCAAGCGTGCCGAATACGTAAGGAATGTCGTCCGTATGCGCCGCACCGCGCAGCGGATCGACGGGGGAGGGGCGCTCAAGCTGATAGACCCAGGTCGCCGCTGCGCCTGCCTTGGCACGTTCGTCCGCCTCGATAACCTGCCCCGGCCATGATCGGCCGGCAGTGGTCGCTGCGTAATAGACTTGCTCCACCGTCCAGCCCGGCTCGCGGGCGCGGTACTGGTCGATCACCCATTGCGGGTCGAGATCGATCTTCACTTCGCGGCCCATGCGCGCGGCCACGTTGCTCCAGTCGAGGCCTTTCAGCTTGGCCCCGCGCGGATCGAGGAAGGCGCGGGTCTCGTCGTGAACATTGCCCAGGATCATCGGCACCGCCAGCGACTGCGGCGCGGCATCGGGCCAGAACGGGTGGCGCGGCAGGTTGGTCATGTCCAGCACCGGGCCGAAGTAGACCGGGCCGCTGCCCATCACCGGATCGGTGGTGTCGAGCGCGGCGGTCAGGCGCTCCACCGGCATCGTGCGCAGCCCCTCGACATCGCCGGGCGCGAGTTTCAGCGCTGCCATCAGCGCCTGCGTGCGCGCCCATGCGTGCATCGGGCCGCTGGCCTGCACTTGCTGCCCGCTCATCGTCGCGGCGGAGTGAAACAGGCCATTGGCAGCGGGCATGGCCATCAGCGTGGCGATCTTGGCGCCGCCGCCGGACTGGCCGAACACCATGACCCGCGCCGGATCGCCGCCGAAAGCCGCGATATGCGCGCGCACCCATTGCAGCGCGAGGATCAGGTCGAGCTGGCCGAGGTTGCCGCTGTCCGCGTACTTGGCGCCGAAAGGCTTCAGCCAGGCATAGCCCAGTGCATTGAGCCGGTGGTTGACGGTGACGACCACCACATCACCCTCGGCCGCGAGCTTGGCGCCGTGGGTGAGCGGATCGGTGACCGAGCCGGTGGTGTAGGCGCCGCCGTGGAAATAAACCATGACCGCGCGCTTGGCGGCCGGGTTCGCCTCGGGCGTCCAGACGTTGAGCAACAGACAGTCTTCGGACTGCGGCTGGTCATCCATTCCGCGCTGTGGGCAGATCGGGCCAAAGCGTAGGGCTTCCAGCGGCTGTCCGTCGAATGGTTCGGCCACGGCGCGCGCGAAGCGCGCCGCGCGGCCGTAGCGGATGCCGCTGAACCGGCAGATGCCGTTTTCGACCACGCCGCGATAGCGCCCCGCCACCGCCATCTGAGGCGGCGTTGCTCGCAGCGGCGCAGCACCGGCGGCGAGCACGACAGCCCCGCCCGCCAGCACGGCGCGCCGTGTGGTGCTAGCGCCTGACGTCGCCTCCTGAAGCGGAAAAGGCATCGAGTTCTCCCGGTCCGATCAGGCACATGTCTCCGGGCAATGAGTGCTTCAGCACCGTGTAGGCCAGCCCGGCCTGTGCCATTTTCTGAATATCCCCCCCATTTCGCCAACCATTCAGCCAGCCGTGCAGCACGCCCGCCGCGAAGGCGTCTCCGGTGCCGATGCGGTCGACGATCTGCGTCACTTCCACTTCGTCGGTCTGGTATCCGCCCTCGCGCGCGTCGATCCGCGCGGCGATGCGGTGGTGCGCCGCGTTGACCACATGGCGCGCGGTGGAGGCGATGATCTGCAGGCCGGGGAAGGCAGCAAAGGCCGCCTCGGCAGCCTCTCGCCGGCGGTCCTCGCCATCGCCGGAGAAAGTCTTGCCCAGCAGCAGCGAGATGTCGCGGTGGTTGCCGATCATCACCGTGGCGGCGGAGACCAGTTCGGTCAGCACTTCGCGCGGATTGCTGTCCCAGCTTTCCCAGAGCAGCGCGCGGTAATTGCCGTCGAAGCAGATCGGTACGCCGGCTTCCAGCGCCGCGCGCACCGCCGCCTTGGCAAGCGCGACGCCGCCGGGCCCGAGCGCCGGGGTAATGCCGGAAAGGTGCAGCAGCCGTGCGCCATCGAGCGAGGCGGCAAAGTCGAAGTCCTGCGGCGCGCTTGTCGCAAAGGTGCTGCCGGCGCGGTCGTAGGTGATCGCGGAAGGGCGCAGGCCGGCGCCGCTTTCGAGGAAGTAGAGCCCCATGCGGCCCGACCCACTACCGACGTGATGTGTGTCCACGCCTGCCGCCGCCAATGCCGAACGGGCCTTGTCGCCCAGCGGACTGGCGGGCAGGCGCGTGACCAGGCGCACGCCGTGGCCCAGCGAAGCAAGGCCGGAGGCGACATTGGCCTCAGCCCCGCCCACCACCATGTCCAGCGTATCGCACTGAACCATCAGGCGGTGGGAAGGGGTGGCGAAGCGCAGCAGCACTTCGCCGAAACAGGTTACATGTCCGGTGGTCATAAGGCTCGTTTTCAGCGTGCCAGCCAGCCGCCGTCAACCGCCAGCACATGGCCGGTGACGTAGTCGGAAGCGGGCGAGGCCAGGAACACGGCGGCCCCGGCGATATCCTTGGGATCGCCCCAGCGGCCGGTCGGGATGCGCTCCAGAATCTGGCGGTTGCGCGTCTCGTCCCCCTGCAGGGCTGCCGTGTTGTTGGTGGAGATGTAGCCCGGGGCGATGGCGTTCACCTGCACGCCCTTGGCGGCAAGTTCGTTGGCCATGGCCTTGGTCACGCCGCCGACGCCCGACTTCGCCGCCGCATAGCTGGGCACGCGAATGCCGCCCTGGAAGGTGAGCAGCGAGGCGATGTTGACGATCTTTCCCGTTCCGCGCTCCACCATGCCCTTCGCCGCCGCCTGGCTGAGGAAGAACAGGGTCTTGAGGTTGGTGTCCATCACCGCGTCCCAGTCCTCTTCGGAGAACTGGAGCAGGTCGTCACGGCGGATGATCCCGGCATTGTTGACCAGAATGTCCACTTTGCCGAGCCCGGCCACCGCCTCGTCGATCACCCGGCCGACGGGCTCGATCGAGGAGAGGTCGGCCTTGATGCTCACGGCCTTGCGCCCGGTCGCCGCGATCAGGGCAAGCGTTTCGGTCGGTTCGCTGCGGCCCGCAAGGGCCAGGTCGGCGCCCGCCTCTGCAAGCGCCACGGCAATGGCCTGCCCGATCCCGGTATTCGCGCCGGTCACCAGCGCGGCCTTGCCTTCGAGGCTGAAGGAAATCGCCATAAATCCAAATCTCTCGTTGCTGGGTTCTTCGCGCGCGGCGAAGGAAAGGGGACTACTGAAGCTGGCAGATATCCAGCACGTTCATGTCCGTGTAGTCGAGGTTCTCCCCGCCCATGGCCCAGATGAACGCATACTTCTTGGTGCCCGAACCCATGTGGATCGACCACGGCGGGCTGATCACCGCTTCCTCGTTGGCGATCACGATGTGACGCATCTGATCGGGCTCGCCCATGTAATGGAACACGCGGTCGTTCTCTTCGGGCAGGTCGAAGTAGAGGTAGATCTCGCTGCGGCGGTCATGAAGGTGCGGGGGCATGGTGTTCCACACCGAACCTTCTTCCAGCACTGTGAGGCCCAGCAGCAACTGCGCGCTCTCGCAGACGCCGGGGATGACCAACTGGTAGATCGTGCGCTGGTTCGAATTGGCCAGATCGCCGCGCGCCAGCGGGTTCGCATCGGCCAGAGTGATCAGCTTGATCGGGCAGGCCTTATGCGCGGGGACCGAGGCGATGTAGAACCGCGCGGTCTCACCCTCGAAGATCACCTCGTCCGAACCCATCGGTACGTAGAGGCATTCCTTGTTGCCCACCTCGAAACGCTGGCCGTCGACCGTGATCGCGCCGGGGCCGCCGATATTGGTGATGCCGGCTTCGCGGCGTTCGAGGAAGGGCTTGCCCTCCGCGCTCTTCGGTTCGGTCTGCGCGGGCAGCTTCAGCGGGCCTTGCGAGGGCACCGCGCCGCCGATCACGAAGCGTTCATTGTGCGAGTAGTTGAGGTTCACCCTGCCGTCCTCGAACATGCCGCCGACGAGGTAGCGATCGCGCAATTCCTCGTTGGACACGCACTCCATCATGTCGGGATGGGTGGCGTGATAGGTCTTGCAGAACACGGGGCCTCTCCTTTTGGAATTAAGTTCCGTATGGTGGGACGCTATTGCGCTTCAGGTCAAGTCTTATCCGGGTTTGGTAACCGGTGTCAACGCGGGAAATCTGTCCGGAAAATGTGCCGGGATGCATTTTTGGCGTCAGAGTCCGTTTGAAATTCGCGAAATGCGAATTTTGCGGCACCGGCCCTCTCCCGTTCCGAAGAACACGAAAAGGTCCGGGGGACCTTTTCGCTGAGGGGGCCTACCACCCGCAGGATACTACCGATGGGTGGTAGGGTGGGGGAGAGGGCCGGTGCCGCCTCAAAAATGCCCCTGCGGGCATTTTTCAAACGGACTCTCAGCCGGTGCCGCGAAATGCGGCGTAGCTGATTTTCAGACAATCAGGCGCCGGGCGGCGCCACCGATGCGCGGCGTACCAGGTCGGACAGGAACAGGGCCTGTCGCGACAGGGCATTGCCCGGCTCGATCAGCTTGTGCGCGGCGGCGGCGGCCATCGGCACGATCGGCCAGCGCACGGTGGTCAGCGGTGGCCAGATATGCGCGGCGATGGCGGTATCGTCGAAGCCGATGATCGAAAGCTGCGATGGCACGTCGATCCCGCGCTCACGCGCGGCGTGGAGCAGGCCGGCGGCCATCTCGTCGTTGCTGGAGAACACGGCGGTTGGGCGCGGTGAGGCGTCGAGCAGGCGCTGCCCGGCCTCATAGCCCGATTCGAACTTGTAATCGCCGCGCGTGGAAAGCGCCGGGTGGGGCGCGAGGCCGGCCTGTGCCAGCCCTTCGATGAAGCCCTGTTCGCGTTCATGGGCGGAGCGGAAGCCGGCGGGGCCGGCGATGAAGCCGATCTGCGTGTGGCCCAGGCTGCCCAGCCATGCCACCGCCTCGCGCACCGCCTGCCGGTCGTTCGAGGCGACCAGATGCGCCTCGTCGTCGAGCGGCGCGGAACCCATGCGCACCAGCGAGCAGCCCAGTTCGCGGCAGAGCGCGGCCAGTTCGTCATTCTCGGAAATCGGCGGCAGCAGCAGCACGCCATAGAGCCGCTGCTGTTCGATGAAGTGGCGGATATCGTCCAGCAGTTTGGGCGAATGGCGGTCCACAGGGCGCACCACCAGTGCAAATTCGGTGTCGCGGATGGTTTGCAGGATGCCTTCCTGCACCCCCAGCACCATCTGTGCGTTCGGGTTGTCGTGGATCAGGCCGATCAGGAAATTGCGCCGCAGCGCCAGCGCGCGCGCCTGCAGATTGGGCACGAAGCCCAGTTCCGCGATCACCGCCTCCACCTTTTCACGCGTGGTCTGGTTCAGCAGGGGCGATTTGTTGATGACGCGGCTGACGGTTTTCTTCGAAACGCCCGAAACGCGGGCGACATCGTTGATCGTGGGTTTGCCCGTGATTTGCCCCGAGGCTTGAGCATCGCGCTTGGATTCTTTCGGCATTCTCGCCCCTCTGGCCTCTCGCATGTTTGTTCTCAAGAGGCGCGGTTGACACCGACTTGCCTTCTGATCGTCGCAAAGGCAAGATGACACCGGTTTCCAAAACAGGGAAGCCCGGATAAACGGGCCAGCGATGACACAGGCAATTCCTCCCTCCATTCGTATTCATGCCGCCGACGATGTGGCCGTTGCCCTGCGTCCGCTGACCGCCGGGGAGCAGGCGGAAGGCGTGGTTCTGCAGGACGACGTGGCGCGCGGGCACAAGTTCGCGCTCCGCGCCATCGCAGCGGGCGAGGCAGTGGTGAAGTATGGCCAGCCGATCGGCCGCGCGACGCAGGCGATCGCGGCGGGCGAGCATGTCCATACGCACAATCTGGCAACGGCACTGGCGGGCGAACTGGCCTATTCGCCGCATCTCGGCGCGGCGGAAGTGCGGGCGGAAGCGGGCGCGGCCATGCCGACCTGGCGCGGCTACCTGCGCGCCGATGGCCGCGCGGCGACGCGTAACGAGATCTGGATCCTGCCCACGGTCGGCTGTGTTGGCATGACCGCCGAACAAGTCGCGCGCGAGGCGCAGGCGCGCCATGCCGATCTTATCTCGGCGGGCCGGATCGACGGTATCCACGCTTTCGCCCACCCGCATGGCTGCTCGCAATTGGGCGACGATCTGGACGGCACCCGTGCGGTGCTCGCCGGGCTGGCGGCCAGCCCGAACGCTGCGGGCGTGCTGTTGCTAGGCCTCGGCTGCGAATCGAACCAGCTCGATGCGCTGGTGGAGGCAGTGCCGGTCTGGGCACGATCGAAATTGAGGGCGCTGTCGAGCCAGAGCGCGGGCAATGAAATCGCGGAAGCGGGCGTGCTGGTCGACGAACTCGTGGCCGAAGCGGCGAAGGCCGAGCGAACGGAACTGCCGCTTTCGGCGCTGACCATCGGGCTGAAGTGCGGTGGGTCGGACGGCTTTTCGGGCCTTACCGCCAACCCGCTGCTGGGCCGTCTTTCGGAAACGATGGCGCGCGCCGGCGGCAAGGCGATCCTTACCGAAATTCCGGAGATTTTCGGCGCCGAACAGGCGCTGCTGGACCGGGCAACCTCCCGCGCGGTGTTCGATGCGGCGGCGGGGCTCGTGAACCGTTTCAAGCGCTATTACCTCGATCAGGGCCTGCCGGTTTCGGAGAATCCCTCACCGGGCAACCTTGCGGGCGGGATCACCACGCTGGAGGAAAAGTCGCTGGGCGCCGTGCAGAAGGCGGGGCATGCGCCGCTCTGCGACGTGATCAATTACGGCGGACAGGCCAGCGTGCCGGGCGTCACCCTGCTGGAAGCGCCGGGCAACGATGCCGTATCGTCCACCGCGCTGGCCGCTTCGGGCGCGACGCTGGTGCTGTTCACCACCGGGCGCGGCACGCCGCTGGGCTTTCCGGTGCCGACGATCAAGGTCGCCTCCAACCGCACTTTGGCCGAATCGAAGCCGCACTGGATCGATTTCGACGCCTCCATCGCGCTGGACGAAGGGCAGGGGGCGGCGGACGCGGCGTTCCTGGCCCGAATCCTTAGCTTTGCGAGCGGCGAGCAGACTGCCTCCGAACGGGCGGGCCAGCGCGCCATCGCCGTCTGGAAACGGGGCGTAACCCTTTGAGATCCTGCATCATGGCCAATTGCGTTTGCTTATGACACCGGTTTCCTATAGCGATCTGATCAACGAGATATTGGGGTAAGGGATGAGTTTGACCGAACAGGCGAAAACGATCGCGGGGGCATTCGTGACGGCGCGGCGAGAGAAGCGCGCGCTGGCGAGCTACCCCGGCGAAACGCCTTCAGACCTCGCCGCCGCCTACGCGATCCAGAATCTGGCGCTTGAGCTGGATGGGCGCGTGGTCGTCGGCTGGAAGGTGGGCAAGATCAATGCGCCGGACGATGCACGGCTGGGCGCCAACCGGCTTTCGGGGCCGATCTTTGCCGACAGCGTGATCGATGCGCCCAATGGCGAAGTGCCGGAAATGCCCGTCTTTGCCGAGGGCTTTGCGGCGGCGGAGGCGGAATTCCTCCTACACGTCGCGGCCGGGTGGAACGGCGAGGTTCCCACTGATGACGCGGGCACGCTGGCGGTGCTGGATGCCGTGCACATCGGTCTGGAAATCGCCAGTTCGCCCTATCCTGGCATCAATGCCGATGGGCCCACCGTCACCATTTCCGACTTCGGCAACAATGCCGGCATGGTGATCGGCCCGGTGCTGGAGGGCTGGCAGAGCGCGGACTTCGACGCGATCACCGTTCGCTTCGACATCGACGGCGCGATGGCGGGAGAGGCGACCACCGCCACAATGCTGGACGGGCCGCTGGGCGCGGTACGCTTCCTGCTGGGCAACCTTGCCGCGCGCGGGATCGATTGCAGGGGGGGGACGTGGGTCTCCACCGGGGCGGTAACTGGCGTCCATCCGGTCGTGCCGGGGCAGACGGTGGTGGCCTCCTTCGCAGAGCACGGTACGGTGCGTTGCACGATCGCGGCGGCGGTGCCCGCCTGAACAGACGAGACGATCCGGCAGGCCCGCAAAGGGCCGCCGGGAAAGGGAGCAGGGAAATGGATGCAGGCACCACAAGCATCGCGGGCGGGATCGGGAGCGATGTGAATCACGCCGTTCCCGCAGCCCCGGTGAAGTCCGGCCGTCATCGCTGGGTCGTCGTCGGGCTGCTGTTCGCGGCAACGGCGGTCAACTATATCGACCGGCAGATGATCGGCGTGCTCAAGCCGACGCTCGCCGGAGAGTTCGGCTGGACCGAGAGCGACTTCGCGGGAATCGTGTTCTGGTTCCAGCTGGCTTACGCCATCGGCTATCTCTCGTTCGGCAAAGTGGTGGACGTGCTGGGCGCGCGGTTGGGCTACACCATCGCCATCGTCATCTGGACCGTCAGCCATATGGCGCACGGCTTCGCCACCGGCGTCGCCAGCTTCGCGGCGGCCCGCTTTGGCCTTGGCATCGGCGAATCGGGCAACTTCCCCGCCGGCATCCGTGCCGTCACCGACTGGTTCCCCCAGAAGGAACGCGCCTTCGCCATCGGCCTGTTCAATGCCGGCGCGAACGTCGGCGCGATCATCACCCCGCTGCTGGTGCCGCTGCTGGTGCTGTGGTTCGACTGGCGCGCGGCCTTCTTCGTCACTGGCATTTTCGGCATTGCCTGGCTGGCGGCATGGTGGGCGATGTATCGTCACCCGCTGAAGCACGGCCGCGTCTCGGCAGAGGAACTGGCGTGGATCCAGCAGGACCCGGCCGACCCGGTGGAAAAGATCGGCTGGGGGCGCCTGCTGACGGTCAAGGAAACCTGGGCCTATGCTCTGGGCAAGTTCCTGATCGACCCGATCTGGTGGTTCTTCCTGTTCTGGCTGCCCGGCTATCTGTTCGAGCGCTACGACCTCGACCTCAAGACTTTCGGCCTGCCGCTGGCGGCGATCTATCTGATCTCCGACGTGGGCAGCGTGGCGGGCGGCTGGCTTTCATCCAAGCTGATCAAGTCGGGCCGCACGCCCAACTTCGCCCGCAAGGTGACGATGCTGATCAGCGCGCTCTGCGTCCTGCCGATCTGGTTCGCGCAATCGATCGACAGCGTCTGGATGGCAGTGCTGATCATCGGCCTGGCGACGGCCGCGCATCAGGCTTTTTCCGCCAATCTCTACACGCTGCCATCGGATATGTTCCCGCGCGGCGCGGTGGGGTCGGTGGTGGGCATCGGCGGCACCGTGGGCGCGCTGGGCGGCATGGGCATGGCGCTGTTCGCGGGCTACATCCTCGACGCCACGCATAGCTATCAGGTGCTCTTCGCGATTTGCGCGAGTGCCTATCTGCTGGCACTGGCGGTGGTCCACCTGCTGAGCCCCAAGCTGGGGCAGGCGCCGGTCTGACCGGAATGGCGGCGGGGGCCCTTAGTGGTCCCCGTCCTCCACCAGCATACGCAACCGTTCCAACCGGGCATCCCAATCTGCCGAGACCCGGTCCAGATAGTGCCGCACCGTCTCAAGCCGCTCCTGCCGCAATTGCCAGTGGCGATCGCGGCCGACGCGGAAGCTTTCCACCAGTCCCGCTTGCTCCAGCACCCGCAAGTGCTTGGTCAGACCCTGCCGCGATACTGCCAGTTCGGCGCTGTTCAGCCGCAGGGTCGAGAGCGGACCCTCCGCCCCCAGCCGCGTGACGATGGATAGCCGGCACATGTCGCCCAGCGCCGCGAAAACCGGGGCGGTGCCCTGCAGCTCTGCGCCGATCACGCTGCGCCCGGATCGGTTTGCAGCAGGTACTTGGCGATAAGGCGGGACTGATGCTCCCACCCACCGCTGTTGGCGTTGAAGGCATCCACCCGCCGGTCGGCCGGGATCTGCGCGAAGCCGGATTCGGTGATCGTCAGCCGAGTGCCGCCCTCCGCATCCCCCAGTTCGAAAGTCACGAGCGTCATCGGCTCATCGTCGTAGTTCCGCGCGGGATCGATGGCGAAGGGGTGCCAGCGGAACGCAAACAGCGTCATCGGCTCGATCCGCTCGATCCGGAACCGCGCGGGCTTGCCGCGATGCGGCTCCTGCATTTGCGCAACCTCGGGATCGACCTGCGTGGGCACGATCCTGCCGGTGGCGTCCTGCCCGGCGATGAAAGGCCCGTCGAATTCCATGCCGAACCATGCGCCGAAGCGGGTGGAATCGCAGATGGCGTTCCAAACGCGCTCGCGGCTGGCGCGCAGCACGACGGTCTTCTCGATGCGGTCTTGATCCATGGCCTGATCCATAAGCAATCTTCTGGTTGCTCCTTGGCTACCATGCGGCAGCGACAGGAGCAACCGATCGGTTGCGTATGGGGCTCAGTTCACATCCCAGACGATCGGCAGATTGCGGATCGAAAGCAGGCCGGGGAACACCGTGGTGTCCGCCCCCGGCTTCACCCGGAACGGCGGAATCCGCTTGAACCATTCCTCCAGCAGCACGCGCAATTCGCGCCGGGCAAGGTGGGCGCCCAGGCAGATGTGCACGCCGCCCACGAAAGTGAAGTGGCGGTTCGCCTTGCGTTCCGGATCGAACTCACGCGGGTTTTCGAAGCGGGCGGGGTCGAAATTGCCGGCGGGGTTGAGGCAGGAGAACGAATCGCCCTTGCGCACCTGAATCCCGTGCCACTCGAAATCCTTCGTTGCCGATCGGGCGCTGGACAGGATCGGCTGGGTGCGCAGGAATTCCTCGACCGCCGAATTGATAAGCTCCGGATGCTCGCGGATGCGCTGTTGCAGATCGGGCTGCAGCGCCATGCGGCGGAACATCTGGGCGATGGTGGCGGCCACGGTGTCCAGCCCGCCCAGCCAGAGGAACCAGACCATGCCGATCTTCTCGTCCTCGGTCGGCGCGCGGTCCCCGATCTTGCCGTGCACGATGGAGGAGACGAGATGCTCGTCGGGATTGGCCTCCTTCTCGGCGATGAAGGCGCGCAGGAAATCGAGCACGCCGCGCAGCGCCGCCTGCATCTTTTCCAGGCTGCCGGAATGAAGAATGTCCCACTCCCAATCGAGGAACTGGTCGAATTTCTCGTCCGGAAAGCCCATCAGGCCCATGAAGATCCGCACCGGAAACACCCGCGCGAAGTCCCAGGCCATGTCGACTTCGCCCTTCTTCTCGATGGCGCCGATCATCTCGTCCACCACCTTGCGGATACGCGGTTCCAGATCGCGCGTGATCCGCGCCGGGCTGAAATAGGGCATCAGGTAGAGCCGGTATTTCTGATGATCCGGCGGATCGATGGCGAGCGGGATCGACTTGAACGTCTCCCCGATCAGGCGCTGGAATTCCGCGGTGCCGGCGTTGGAAAAGTGGTCGTTGTCCGAATAGACGCGCTCGATATCCTCGTAATGCGTCACCACCCAGTTGCCGCGTCCCCGGCCGCTGATCGCGCCCAGGCCGTGCATGGCAGGCGGGTTGTAGAGCAGGCGCGGAATGTCATCCCCGGCCAGCCAGCCCATCGGCTCGTACGGGTCCACCAGATCGTTGGGCACGGTGCCCATCGCGAAGCCAAGGTCGACGATGCGGTCCTTCGGCACATTGTCCGGCGCATCGAAATTGACACGGATATCGTCGAGCGTCTGCATTTGTGGCATGATGTTCTCTCCCGAGGACATGGATGCCCGGACGCCCCCGTCGCGGCAAGGCGAAGTGAGACTGCTGTATCATAGCAGCGCGGGCCAAAGACCATTCATCGTCTCGGCGTTGGGCTCATCGATTGATTGCAGCCCCGTGGGTTGCGACATGAGTCCCCAATACGTTTTTGGGAGATACGGCCATGGCCGACGCAGACACCAAGGAAATGAAGGACTCGGCACGCAAGTACTGGTCCTCCGAAGGCTACACCAAGGGCGGCGTGATCCGTGAGGTGGACTACGCCACCCAGTCCGGCGGGCTCGACCCGTCGCTGGAAGGCATCAAGATCGTCGATACCGACACCCACCTCAGCGAACCGCCGACGCTGTTCACCGACCGCGCGCCGATCGGCCTGAAGAGCAAGATGCCGTTCGTGAAGCGCGATGCCGATGGCGTCGACCGCTGGTACATCGGCGATCGCAACTGCGGTTCGCTGGGCGGCAACGTGATCCGCAAGGACAACAACAAGCTGCTCGGCCGCCTTGCTTTCCCGACGCTGGAAGAAGCGCATCCGGGCGGTCACGAGATTGCCCCGCGCCTTCAGGCGATGGACGACATGGGCGTCTATGCGCAGATCTGCTTCCAGAACTCGGGCGTCACCCAGGCGGGCATGCTGATGACGCTGGGCGACGACGATCTGGCCGTCACCATCATGAAGACGTTCAACGATTTCAACGCCGACTACCAGCGTGAATCGGGTGAGCGTCTGTTCCCGATGGCGCACCTGCCGTTCTGGAACAAGGCGGAGATGGAGAAGGAAGCCCGTCGCTGCATCGACATGGGCCTGCGCGGCTTCGTGCTGCCCGACACGCCCGAGCGCGTGGGCGTGCCCAGCTTCAACCATGAATACTGGACGCCGTTCCTGGAGATGATCGACGCCGAAGGCATCTCGCTCAACTTCCACCTCAACGCCGCGATCGATCCGAACACGCTGACCTGGGAAGGCTTCCAGTTCGAACAGACGCTGTCGGTGGTCGCGACGATGTTCTCGATCGGCAACGCGGCGACGCTGGGCAACTGGATGGTCTCGGGCCGTCTGGACCGCCACCCGAACCTCAAGATCGGCCTGATCGAAAGCGGCATGGGCTGGGTGCCCTTCGCGGTGGAAGCGCTAGAGCACCAGTTCCAGGAAATGCTGCCCAGCAAGCGCAACGTGCTGAAGAAGCAGCCCTGGGACTACTTCCGCGATCACTTCATGTGCACCTTCTGGTTCGAGAAGATCGCGCCCAAGCTGCTGCTGGAAACCATCGGTGTGGGCAACGTGATGTTCGAAACCGACTTCCCGCATCCCACCTCGCTCTATCCGGGCGTGCAGGCGCACATCAAGGACGTGCTTGGCGGCTACGATTTCGCCACCAAGAAGAAGGTCCTGCAGGACAACGCAGTGCGGTTCTACAAGCTGCCGTTCTGATTTTCGGACTGATTTTCAAGAAAAAGGCCGGGGGCGGGTGACCGCTTCCCGGCCTTTTCTTTTGGGTGCGGCAGGGCTGGCGCAACGCCGCATCGTCGTCATGTGCTTCCGTAAGAATGCAAGGCATTCTCGTCGTCGTCGCGGGAAGGAGACACTTTCAGACAATTTGATGCGGGAACGGCAAAGCGCTGCGACATCCACCCGTCACAACGGCAGCATCGATTTCCTAGAGAACGGGGTGCACTGCCGATGATCCGCCTTTTGCCCGCTCTGGCCGCCGTGGCCGCTTCATCCTCGCTTGCTTACGGAATCGCCCCCAAGCCGTCGGAACCTGCACGCGAGACGCACCGCGCCGAGGCGCCGGCCGTTATCGGCAACGACAGACCGATTTTCCTCGGCCGTATGACCGTCACTGCAACGGCCCTGCCGTCGAATTGATGGAACGCTCCCAAGGGGGCGACCATTCGGTATTGCCTGCCTCACGCTGATCGGCGGTCTACCAAAGGTTCAATCTAAAAGCGAACAGTCGCCAGGCGCCCAGTTGCTGACATTACGGACGCCGAAAATTCAGTACCTGCTTTTCGCGCCTGATGGGAGATGTGAGATCCAGAGCAAGGATGTCGGCAATCCATCGCACAAGCTCAGGAATTATGACGGTCGTCGCGTGATGTTGAGCTTCCTGTGCCTGCTCTCTTGGAACCGACCCAGCCCGAACGTAGAGCCGCTCATGGGCAACATTAGGGTTTGGCGGCCAGAAATGCGCATCAAATAGCTGACCCGGGCTGCGAATGAGGTGCACGTCAATGTCGATGCCAGCCTCAGCCAAGGCACCTTCAAGGGCGGAGGGCCTCAACGGGTAACTATGCCCTTTTGGCAGTTTTGCGGTTTCCGAACGCATCGCGTCACAATGAATTTCAATTATTTATTTTGCAATGCCCACTCTCCCGACAAAACGGAATGGAAGGCTTTCTGCGTTTTAACCGGAAATCTGCTTTTCCGGACACGCCGACATTGCAGTCGTCAATCCATTGCCGCATGTCAGCGGTATGAGGCTGGTTTTTCTCATCATAGGCTTGATAGCGGGGCTAACTTTGCTGTTTGCTCTAGCTACGACCACCCTCATTTGGTCGTCTTCAGATACGAGTTACTGGGCCCAGTTGGGAACGGCATTCGCGCTTTTGATCGGCCTTTTTGTTATGCGAACGGTTTCAAAGATGTATCTGTTGGCCGCAACCGCGTTGGCTGCGTTAATCACAGCAGGCATGCCTTTAGAGAATCTCTCGTTTCGCATGGAGACAGGCGCTCAACCGATGCTCACCGTCTGGATGATGCGGTTCGTTCTTATTCTCGCGTATGTATGCGGTATTCGAAGCTACTCGCGTGCGAAAAGACAAGATTTCTCCAAAGCATCGCCTGATGGTGGGTAGGGCAGGTAACCACCCATCTCGGCCATACCAAGGGCCGAACGGTCGGTAAGCCCCCACCTCAAACCCCGTCATCCCCGCGAAGGCGGGGATCCCGCTTGCTTTAGCGCGCGTGGCGGAAAGAAAGCGGGGCCCCCGCCTTCGCGGGCGTGACGGAGTAAGGTTGCGCGAGGTGCAGACGACGCGCGATCAGCTCTTGATGAATTCCAGCAGATCGGCGTTGATCGTGTCCGCATGGGTGGTGTGCATGCCATGCGGGAAGCCGGCGCGGACCTTGATCGTTCCGTTGGGCAGCAGTTCCACCGACTTGCGCGAGGCATCGTCGATCGGCACGATCTGGTCGTCGTCGCCGTGCAGGCAGAGCGTCGGCACGGTGATCGCCTTCAGGTCCTCCGTCTGGTCGGTTTCGGAGAAGGCCTTGATCCCTTCGTAATGCGCCTTGGCGCTGCCGATCATGCCCTGCCGCCACCAGTTGTCGATGGCGCCCTGGATCACCGTCGCGCCGGGGCGGTTGAAGCCGTAGAACGGGCCGGCCGGCACATCGATGTAGAACTGCGCGCGATTGGCGGCGAGGGCGGCGCGGAAACCGTCGAACACCTCGATCGGCAGGCCGCCGGGGTTGTCGGGCGTCTTCAGCATCAGCGGCGGCACCGCGCTCATCAGCACCGCCTTCGCCACGCGCCCGGCCGGCTGGCCGTGCCGCGCGACATAGCGGGCGACTTCGCCGCCGCCGGTCGAATGGCCGATGTGCACGGCGTTCTTCAGGTCCAGATGCTCGACCACGGCAAAGGCATCGGCGGCGTAGTGGTCCATCGTGTGCCCCTCGCTCACTTGCGAGGATCGGCCGTGGCCGCGCCGGTCATGCGCCACCACACGGAAGCCTTGGCCCAGGAAGAACAGCATCTGCGCGTCCCAGTCGTCGGCCGAAAGCGGCCAGCCGTGATGGAACATGATCGGCGGGGCATCCTTCGGGCCCCAGTCCTTGAAGAAGATATCGACGCCGTCCTTGGTCGTGACGAAGCTCATGGCACGGTCCTTTCCATTGCGTTGGGGAGAGTGGAAATGGCACGGGGGCTCGAATATCGCCGCGTAAGTGGCAGCAACATCGAAGAATTCATGGCTTATGGGGCGACGGGCGAAAGCTAGTGAAGGTGCGGCGAGCTTGCAAGCGCAAGCGGGAAGGCGAACGCGACGGGGCGGGCGCTGCGCGCCGCAGGTCGTTGCGAAAAGCGGCGGTCAGACCAGCCCGAGCTTCGCCAGTTCGCGGGCGAGGGCCGGGGGCATCGCGTCCCCGGCGCTTTCCCCTTCACCCAGATCGCGCGGGGCGTCCTTCTCGGCCAGATAGCGCCAGCCCTGGTGGGCGCGCTTGGGCTGGGTGACCACCGGGATCAGCGCGGGGGCAAGCCGGATCCACCAGCGTCCGTCCTCCCGCTGTTCGAAGCCGAGGATCGGGGATCGCCCGATCAGCGCATGTTCGTAGATCCAGTAAAGCGACCCGCCCACCATCTCTTCCTGCCGCTTGGGCAGATAGCGCGTGGTGAGGCGTGCCTCGCCGATGTCGCCATGGCTTTCCAGCCATGCGCGAAGGTCCGCCGGGCTTTCGGCGGAGAAGGCGATCTTGGTCATGTGCACCGGCATGGCCGTTAGATAGGGTGCGGGGCGGGGAGAGGCCAGAGGCCTGTTGCCAAAACACTGGGCGAAGGCGGAAGGCCCCCGCCCCGCGTCGTCGGGAGCGGTATGCTTACAGTGTCAGCGCGACGCGGCCGTCGATCCGGCCATGGCGCAGATCGTCCAGCACGTCGTTGACGTCTTCCAGCGGCCGCGCGGCCACCTTGGCCTTCACTTTGCCTTGCGAGGCGAAGGCGATGGCCTCGTCCAGATCGTAGCGGGTGCCGACGATCGAACCGCGAATGGTGATGCGCTTCAGTACCACGTCGAAGATCGGCGTGGGGAAGTCGCCGGGGGGTAGGCCGATCAGGCTGACGGTGGCGCGGCGGCGGGCGCAAGCGATGGCCTGCGAAAAGGCGGCCGGGGAGACGGCAGTAACGATCACCCCATGCGCGCCGCCGCCGGTCTCCCGCTGGATCTTGGCGACCAGTTCGGGATCGGTGGCATCGAAGGCCAGTTCGGCGCCGAGGTCCTTGGTCAGCTTCAGCTTGGATTCGCCGATGTCGATGCCGATGACGTTCAGGCCCATGGCCTTGGCATATTGCACGGCCACGTGGCCCAACCCGCCGACGCCGGAGACGACCACCCACTGGCCGGGCCGCGCCTCGGTTTCCTTCAGGCCCTTGTACACGGTCACGCCGGCGCAAAGGATCGGCGCCATCGACACGAAATCCACATCTGCGGGCAGGCGGCCGACGAAGGGCGCGGCGGCGATCACGTATTCGGCATAGCCGCCGTTGACCGAGTAACCGGTGTTGGCCTGCTTTTCGCAGAGCGTTTCCCAGCCCGTCTCGCAATATTCGCATTCGCGGCAGGCATGGTGCAGCCAGGGCACGCCCACGGCGTCGCCCTCCTTGAGATCGGTGACGCCCGCGCCCAGCGCGACGACATGGCCCACGCCTTCATGCCCGGGGATCAGCGGCAGCGATGCCTTGACCGGCCAGTCGCCGTCGATGGCGTGAAGGTCGGTATGGCATACGCCGCTGGCCACCACTTTCACCAGCACTTCGCCGGGGCCGGGGGTGGGGATCGGCACTTCCTCGATGGTGAGCGGGGCGCGGTATTGGCGGGCGACGGCGGCGCGCATGGTCTGCATCGGATCTCTCCTCGATCTCGTTACCGCGAGGGGGGAGCTCGCGGGTGTTTCGGATGCCGGGCAGCTTCGTCGTGAGATGCGAAGATCGGGCCCGGACAGGCTGCGACCCATCCGCAAACAGTCTTAGGCCGCGCCGTAAAATCGAGGCAACAGGGCGCGCCGGTGCGGCACGCAGTCTATGCCGAAGGGTGTTTCATCCCTGCGACAGTTGGGTTTGCTTGAAAATCCGCGACACGCGGATTTTGCGGCACCGGCCCACTCCCCCACCTGACCACCCATCAGGATACGCTCGTGGGTGGTCGGCCCCCTCAGCGAAAAGGTCCCCCGGACCTTTTCGTGTTCTTCGGGACGGGAGTGGGCCGGTGCCGCTTCCGGACGTCAGTCCGGACAAATAAGCCGTTCAACGCTTTTCGTAGCGCGCCAGGCCCGGCCCCAGAACATTGGCGCCCAGCTTCACCGCATCGCCCGACCAGTCCGCCACGAAAGCGCTCTTGCGGTCCAAACCCGGTGCGAAGCGGGCATTGTTGCCGTCCACCACCAGCCCTTGCGAGGGGTGGTTGCGATGCTCTGCGGCGACGGCGATGAAGGCGGAGTAGTTCTCCTTGTCGCGCCCCTGCACGAACCAGTTGTTGACGATGCGCCCGGTGGCGCCGTCGGCAAGGTCGATCATGTAATTGGTGCCGCGCCCGGCCGAATCGTCGAAGCTGCAGTCGCTCACTTCGATCCGGGCGGCGCGGCTCTTGAGGTAGTGGCCGCCGGTGCCCGCCTCGAACCGGCTGCGGGTGACGGTGAGGCTGCCGTAGTTGCCGACATAGATCGAATGCGCGCAGCCCGAACCCTCGCACGTGCCAAGGCGGCTGAAGGTGGACTTGTCGATGGTGATCGTGCCCTGCTGGTCGTCGCCGGTCAGCAGCCCCTGCTCGCTGTCGCGGAACCACGCCTGCGATACGGTGAGACTGCCGTGTTCCAGGCGGATGCCCGCGCCGTTCTTGTCGCCCACGCGGATGTTGGCGAAGACCATGCCGTCCACATGCGCGCCGCGCCCGCGCAGCACCAGCGCTGCCTTGTCCTCACAAGCGACACCGTCGAGGATCGACTGGCCGGCGACGGCGGCCTGATAAGTGATCTCGCCCTTGTTCTGCACGGCGCAGTCGGCAAAGCGCATCGAGGCGAAGCGGATCGTGCCGCGTCCATCGCCGATGGCATCCACCGCGTCCTGAAGCCGCACATAGCTGCGCCCGCTCTCGACCACCATGTAGGGCGCGGTGGCGCTCTGCGCCTGCGAGAGCGCGGCGGGCAGGGCGATGAGGGGCAGGGCGATGAGCGCGATTCGGGCGATACGGTTCATGGCGGCGAGCCTAGCGAATTGCGCGAAGCTTGGCGCAAGTCACTTTAACAGCGTCTCTTTGCGGGACAGGATGGCGGGTTATCCGGTTGGAGGCGCCGACGGTTTGCCCTCGTTCGCGCCGTCTTCGCCGAACACCCATTCGGCAAACACAGGGTGCAGATCGCGACCGCTTGCAGCTTCCATCGCGCGCTCCAGGTCGATGCTCGTCACCGTCCCGCCTGCATGGGCGCGGCTGTATCGACGCAGGCCGGCCCAAAAGGCTTTTTCGCCCAACATGTCACGCAAGTGCGCCATGAACAGCGCGCCTTTACTGTACTGAACCGCGCGGCGCGTGCCCAAGGAGGAGTAGCGGCCTTGCCATGCCAGCGGCTTGTCGAAGCCTTTTGCCCGGGCCGTGCCGAGCCGATCCCGCGCGATGTCGAGTTCGGCCTCATAGGCGGCGCGGTTGTAGCGGTGCTCCTTCCACGCGGCGGTCATGAAAGTGGTAATGCCTTCGTTGAGCCAGAAATCCCTGAGTGTCGCGCACGTGATCAGGTTGCCCCACCATTGGTGGCTGAGTTCATGAACGATGGCCCAGTCCTCGGCCGGATCGCCGTCTTTCGCCGGCAGCGCATCGATGCCGAGGACGGAGTAGGTTGCCGCTTCCTGCGCTTCGTCGCCCGCGACCAGAAGCTGGCTATATCCATCGGCAGGAAGCGGCACGCCAGCCTTTTCGGAAAGGAAGGCGGCCATCGCGGCGGTTTCGCCGAAGCGACGGTTCAGCGTTGCCTTATCGGCGACATCGCTCAGGTAGGTGAGGCGTGCGGATCCGGCCTTGGCGTCGACACGCTCAAACCGTCCCACTGCGAAGCCAAGGAGATAGGCCGAATAGGGGCGCGCCGCTTTCCAGCTATGAATTTCGCTGCCCTCGGGCCCGGGGCCCTTGCCGATCAGCTTGCCGACCGACAGCGTTTCCATCCCGGCAGGAACACGCAAGTCGATCGAAACGGCGGCCTTGTCGCCAAATTGGTCTTGTGCGCAGATCATCCAGTCGCAGGCGAAGTAGCTGGTGTAGAGCAGACGGGGCGATCCGGCGAAACCGCGTGCGGGACGGCCGTGATAGGACAGTTCCAGAGTTACGGCTCGGCGGCGGCCAAGCGGCTTTGGGAGATCTAAGTCCAGCACATTGTCGTGCAAGGCAGGGGCCAGAGGGACCCCGTCCAGCGTCGCGCTGTCGATACTGAGGGCATTGCCGGAAAAGCGCAGGCGCTGAAGATCGTCGCGGTTCGCGCGTAGCGTGATCGTCTCGCGGCCGGCAATCGTCTTGTTCTGAATGTCGGGGGTTAGCGCAAGGCTGTAGCGGATCACCTCGAAGCCTTCGCCGGGCATGCTTTCGGCCTGCACGGGATAGGCGCAAAGGGCCAGCGTAAGCCCGGCAAAGCACAAAAGCGGTCTTCGGCGGATCATTCCTAAACCCCGAATCCGCCGTTCAATCCTTCCGCCCCCAGCGCCATTTCCATCCCCCGCGCGTGCGACGGGCAACGACGACCAGAAACAGTCCGCTCGCCAGCAGGAACAGCACGAAGGCGCCGGTCCGGCCGCCGGTCGTGCCCGTGTGGTTCAGCAGGCTGATCCCCGCGAGCGCGGCGATATAGCCCGCGACGACAAGCCAGCCCTGCCACGCGATCGGTAGACCGGCGCCATAGCCGTTGCGTTTGGGCGCGAACCAGGCGCCGTCGTCGATCGAATGGGGAGTCTTCTCGGTCATGCTTCGTCCTCCTGCTTCGGCGGGCGGCCGCGTCTCGCGGGTTCGCTGGCCGCCACTTTCACCCCGCGCCGGGCCAGCGCCTCGCGCAGCAGCACTTCCACTTGTGCGTTGACCGAGCGGAAATCGGCCGCCGCGCAGCGTTCGAGCGCGGCGTAGAGCGCCGGATCGATCCGCAGCGGGAATGCCTTCTTGCCCGGACTAGCCATGGATGGCGGCCACGTTCACGCCTATTGGTACAGCGTGCCGGTATTCACCACCGGCTGGGTGTCGCGTTCGCCGCAGAGCACGACCATCAGGTTGGAAACCATCGCCGCGCGGCGCTCGTCATCCAGTTCCACCACGTTCTTTTCGGACAGCTGGGCCAGCGCCATCTCCACCATGGAGACCGCGCCTTCCACCAGCTTGCGCCGCGCGCCGATCACCGCCTCGGCTTGCTGGCGGCGCAGCATGGCCCCGGCGATTTCCGGCGCGTAGGCCAGATGGGTAAGGCCGCATTCGTCCACGGTCAGGCCCGCCACGCGCAGGCGTTCGATCAGTTCGGCGCGCAGCTGCGCATTCACTTCGTCATGGCTGCCGCGCAGGGTGATCTCGGCATCCTCGACATCGTCATAGGCATAGCGCGATCCGATCGAGCGCACCGCCGCCTCGATCTGCACGTTCACGAAGGCGCGGTAATCGTCCACGTCGTAGAGCGCCTGCGCGGTGTCCGCCACGCGCCAGACCACATTGGTGGCGATCTCGATCGGATTGCCGCGCAAGTCGTTCACTTTCAGCTTTTCGGACACGACATTGTTGGCGCGCACGGAAATCTTGCGCTTGGCCATCCACGGCCAGGTCCAGCGCAGGCCGGCATTGCGGTCCGTGCCGCGGTACGATCCGAACAGAGTGACGGCCACGGCCTGATTCGGCTGGATCATGAAGAAGCCCGACGCGATCAGCACTTCGCAGACCACGGCAGGCAGGATGAACCCCAGAAAGGCGAGCACGGTGCCGCCGCCGGGATTGCCGCTGGCCAGTGTGATCACGCTGAACACGATGGCGGCCAGCAGCACCAGAAACACGCCCAGCATCAGATAGCCGCTGGTGCTGCCGGCCGCGCTCTCGCGGCTGGCATTGATGGGAAGATGCGACTCGGACATCGGCGGCTCGCTCCATTTAATTTGATATCACTTTAATATCGAATTCATGTGCGGGGTCAACCTGCCGAATTTCCTCCATTTCTCGCCGTCGGTTGGCCACGCGGCGGGCGTGACGGCGGCGGCGGACGGACGCAGAGGCGGGCCGAATGGTCAAAAGCATACGTATCCGGGGTTGAAATCGGATCGATTCGCTCATATTGGGTCCGTGCGGGCCGGGCCCCTCTGGCGCGGCGCCTCATAACAGGCGCCACGTGATGTCGGACCGCATCGGGTTGATCCCCGGTGCAGGTTTCCGAGTGCCCCTCCAAGGCCCCGTCAGCTCGGCAACCAGAATGTGCCGTCGGGATCGTCCGATCGAACCAACCTTTGTTCGATAGGGATGCTGTTATGACCGACCGTATGTTCCACCTGCTTGAGCGCTTCCAGATGCTCGACGCCCAGTTGCGCCGTGCGCAGGGCTCGACGCGCCGTAATCTGTTTCAGATCGCGGACTTGGAGCGAAGGAAATTGAGAATAAGGGCCAGGCTGGCCCGGCTGTTCGTCCCCCCGACGGCCGTAGTGTAAGCCTGTAACCCTCGCGCCGGCGCGCTGCCCCCCATGTACGCGCCGGCGCTTCCTTCCTTCATTGGCATGGACATGATCCGTGGAACTCCTTTTCGCTGATTGGCTGGGCACCCCGGCCTGGTTCTGGCTGGCCTTCGCCGGCCTCGTTTTCGTACTCACCGCCTTCGATCTCGGCTTCCTGCACAAGGATGACCGGGAGATGGGCATTGCCGAATCGCTGAAGCTTTCGGTCTTCTACATCGCCATCGCCGTCGTCTTCGGCGGCTGGGTGTGGTGGGCCAAGGGATCGGCCGACGGTATCGCCTGGTACACTGGCTATTTTCTGGAGAAGGCGCTGTCGATCGACAACGTCTTCGTCATCTCGATGATCTTCGGCTTCTTCGCCATCGCGCCCAAATACCAGTACCGCGCGCTGCTCTGGGGCATCATCGCGGTGATCGTGCTGCGCGGACTGATGATCGCGGGCGGCGTGGCGTTGGTCTCTCAGGCGCACTGGGTGATGTACATCTTCGCCGCGTTCCTGGTGTTCACCGGCGTGAAGATGCTGTTTTCCGGCGACCATGAGCCGGACGTGGCGCACAACCCGGTGGTCCGCTGGATCTCGCGCCACATGCGCGTGACCAAGCAGCACCACGGCCACCACTTCTTCGTGAAGGAGGCGAACGACGCTGGCCGTCTGGTCTGGGCCGCGACGCCGCTGTTTCTGGCGCTGGTGGTCATCAACCTGGCAGACCTTGTGTTCGCGGTGGACTCGGTGCCGGCGATCTTTGCGATCACCACCGATACGTTCATCGTCTACACCTCGAACATCATGGCGATCCTGGGCCTGCGCGCGCTGTACTTTGCGCTCGCCGCGATGGTGCACCGCTTCCACTACCTGAAGTATGCGCTGGCCATGGTGCTGGTGTTCATCGGTGGCAAGATTCTGGTGGCCGAACTGCTGCTGGATGGCGCCAAGTTCCCGCCCTTGCTCAGCCTTGGCGTGACCGTGGGCCTGATCGGCGGCGGCATTGGCTGGTCCTTGTGGAAGACGCGCGGGCAAGAGCACGGTGCTGGCCACGCTTGATCGGGAGAGGCGCGCTGCTAGGGATCATCGGATGGCGCGCCTTATCCTCTTCAACAAGCCCTTCGATGTCCTGCCGCAGTTCACCGACGCGCGCTCTCCTACCCCGCGCGCGACGCTGTCGGACTATATCGACGTACCCGGCGTCTACCCCGCCGGGCGGCTCGACCGCGACAGTGAGGGGCTGATGCTGCTGACCGACGATGGCCGCCTGCAGGCGCGCATCTCGGACCCGCGCTACAAGACGGCAAAGACTTATCTGGTGCAGGTGGAGGGCGAGCCGGACGAGGCGGTGCTGGCTGCGCTGCGCAAGGGCGTTGTGCTGAACGACGGCCCCACCCGCCCGGCCGAGGCACGGCGGATCGATCCGCCCGAACTTTGGCCGCGCAATCCGCCGGTGCGCTTCCGCAAGACGGTGCCGGACTGCTGGATCGAGCTGACCATCCGCGAAGGTCGCAACCGGCAGGTGCGGCGCATGACGGCAGCGGTCGGCCACCCGACCTTGCGGCTGGTGCGCTGGGCTATCGGCGGCTGGTCGCTGGACGGCATTGCGCAAGGTGAGTGGCGCGAGATTTCGGTCTAAGCGTTTCCGTTTGAGCGCTTCAGAATAGCTAAACCACTTCGTCGCCCCCGCGAAGGCGGGGGCCCCGCTTACTTGCGGCACAACGCGTCGCTGCGAGAAGGAAGCGGGATCCCCGCCTGCGCGGGGATGACGGATGTATTTAGCGTGTCTTGCATAGGCGGGGGCAGCCCCGCCCGATCAATCCGGCTTCCAGCCGATCTCGGCGGCGGAGGCGGACTTGGGAATGTCGGTCAGGGCTTCGTTCACGGTGATCGCCTCGCCCGGCTTCAGCTTGCGCTTGGAAGGGACGACTTCCTTTTCGTAGACGATGCGGTCGCGCTTGTCGCGCAGCACCACCAGTAGCGAAGGCACGTAACGCGTCTCGCTGCCGGTATTGCTGATCGTGCCCGAAACCGAGAAGAACTCGCTGCCGTCGGGCAGGGGCTTGCGATCCTGTCGCTTGCGCGGGAAGTCCAGTTGCAGGTCGGGCTGCGCTTGCGAGAAGGTCTGGCGCGGGATCGGCAGCCAGTCCGGCAGTCCGCCGAAGGCCACCGCGCCGGTCAGCGCCAGGGTCGCGCCCGCGAACACGACCGAGGCGATTGTCGCCAGCTTCGCCCAGTTGCGGCGCGGGCGGAACGGCGGTGCGAAATCGAAGCTGGACGGGCCCTCGTCCGCATAGTGCGGCATCGTGGTGTCGTCGTAATAGCCTTCGCCGCCGTGGCCCTTGCGCCCGGCCGCGCCGGAGGGTGAGGGCGGAGAGGCGCGCAGCGGATCGGCTTCCTCGTCCTCGGCAGCCGGCTGGGGTACGCGTACCGCCGGTGCGCGCGGCGGTACCGAGAATCCCGGGCGGGGCGCGGAACTTGGCTGCTGCGGGGCCGGCGCAGGCTCGGCGGCAACGGGTGCGGGCGCTGCAGCAGCGGGAGCTGCAGCAGCGGGAGCGGCCGGTTGCGGCGCAGCGGCAGGTTGAGGCTGAGGGGCAGGCGTTGGGGCGGGAGCAGCAGCCGGCGCGGGTGCGGCAACCGCCTCCGCAGCCAGCACGTCCGCCACTTCCGGGCCATCCTGAAACCAGCTGTGGCGGCACTTGGCGCAGCGCACGGTGCGGCCATCGATACCGATCGCGCTGTCCGGCACGGCATATCGCGTAGAGCAGGCTGGGCAGGCGATAATCATAGTCACAAAACTATAAGCACGACTGGCTTGCCCCCGACAAGCGCCAGACCTGTGGGCACAGGGCGGAGCGCCCTTTTTTCCACATTGAATGCGGGTTAGGTGATCGCAAAATGGCCTCTTGGCGCATTTTCAAACCGACTCTATCACGCTTCCGGTCGCCCGTTCGGATCGACTTGCCCTCAGATTAGGCCCCTAGACCAGACGAGCATGACCGCGGACGGCGAAATCATCCACTTCGACAATGTCGGCCTGCGCTATGGCACCGATCGAGAGGTGCTGAGCGACCTGACGTTCACGCTGTTCGCCGGGCGGTTCTATTTCCTCACCGGCGCCAGCGGCGCGGGCAAGACCTCGCTGCTGCGGCTGCTCTATCTGGCCCAGCGCCCCTCGCGCGGGGCGATCCGCATGTTCGGGACGGACGCGATCACCCTGCCGCGCGCGCGCCTGCCGATGCTGCGGCGGCGGATCGGCGTGGTGTTTCAGGACTTCCGCCTGATTCCGCACCTTTCCGCCTTCGACAACGTGGCGCTGCCGCTGCGCGTCGCCGGGCATCAGGAGCGGGACATCTTCGGCCCGGTGCGCGACATTTTGGAGTGGGTTGGCCTTGCCGACCGGCTGGACGCCCGCCCCGCCACGCTTTCGGGCGGCGAGCAGCAGCGCGTTGCCATCGCCCGCGCCGTGATCGCGCGCCCGGCGATGCTGGTGGCGGACGAGCCGACCGGCAACGTCGATCCCGAAATGGCGCAGAAGCTGATGCGCCTGTTCGAAATGCTCAACCGGCAGGGTACCACCGTGGTTGTCGCCACGCACGATCTGGACCTGCTGCGCAAGGTGTCGGACAGCCTGATCATGCGGCTCGATCGCGGGCGGCTGTCCGATCCCACCGGCGCGCTGCGCTATCCGCCCAGGAAGCCGGCATGATCTTCGGCCCCCTTTCCGGAAAGCCCGCGGAAGACGGCGCCCCGCGCATGGGCTGGCGGCGGCTGGGCGTGCGCGGTGCCGAACTGGTGCCGCAGGCGCGCATGGCCGGGCCGATGCCCTGGGTGATCGCGATCATGGTGGCGCTGACCGCCATCGCACTGGCCGCCGGTCTGGCGCTGGGCAATGCGATCACGTCCGCCAAGGCGGAGATCGAGGGCGGCGTTACCGTTCAACTCCTCGAACCGCGCGAGGATGTGCGCACGCGCGAGGCGAAGGCCGCTGCCGATGCACTGAAGCGCCAGCCGCATGTCGCCGGGCTGCGTCAGGTGCCGCAGGCCGAACTCGACGCGCTGATCGAACCCTGGTTGGGCGCCGACGTGGGGGAGGCGACCAATGCCTCCATCCCCGTGCCCGCGCTGATCGACGTGCGGCTGGACGGTCCGGCCACTCCGGCGAGGCTGAAGGCGCTGCAGCAGGCGCTGACCAAAGTGGCGCCCTCTGCCCGCGTCGATGCCCAGTCGGGCTGGTTGAAGCCGGTGTTCGACGCGATGATCTCGCTGCAGGTTCTGGCCATCGCGCTGGTTGCCCTGCTGGCCTTTGCGCTGGCGGCGGCGGTCCTGCTGGCGGCGCGGTCGGCACTGGGCGCCAATCGCGAGGTGATCGAGATCGTCCACCTCTTGGGCGGCACCGATACGCAAGTCGCCCGCGTGTTCCAGCGATCGATCGGCTTCGATGCGGCGGGCGGCGGCACCGTGGGGCTGGCGTTGGCCTTGGTGGTGATCCTGTCGATCGGCCGCCGTTTCGGCGGGCTGGGCGCCGGGCTTGTCGATAGCGGCGCGCTGATATGGACCGACTGGCTGCTGCTGGCGCTGGTGCCGCTGCTGTCCACCCTGCTCGCCATGCTCACGGCACGATTCACGGTGCTGCACGCGCTGCGCAAGATGCTATAGTGCGCATAAGCTATTAGATATCGTATCATGTTCCGTCGCACTGCCGCCTTTATCCTGCTGTTCTGGCTGTTCGGCTTCGTCTGGTTCGCCGTCGCGCTTCCGGATGCGCTCGACATGTCGGTGAAGACCGATGCGGTGATCGTGCTCACCGGCAGTCGCGGGCGTATCGAACGCTCGCTGGACGTGCTGAAGGAGCGCCGCGCGCCGCGCCTGCTGATCTCCGGCGTGGACCGCGAAGTGCGCCCCGGTGAACTCGCGGCGGAATACCGCATTCCCGACGCACTGATGAAGTGCTGCATCACGCTGGGCTACCAGGCCTACGACACGCGCTCCAACGCGCTGGAGGCCGCGGACTGGGTGAAGCGGCATGGAATCCGGTCGATCCGGCTGGTCACGGCGGACTGGCACATGCGCCGCGCCGCTTACGAACTGGCCCGCGAATTGCCCAAGGGCGTGGTCATTCGCGAGGATGCCGTGCCGTCGCGCCCCAGCCTTGGCACTCTGTTCCTAGAGTTTCACAAGTATTTCGGGCGCATGGCGCTGGATACCTGGAACCGTCCACCCTGGAAGAAATCTTGAACCGCACCGATTCTGGAACGTCGCCGCTCGACGTGATCCGCAGCCTGGCATTCTATCTGGTGTTCTATCCGGGCACGATGGTCTGCGTCCTGCTGGTCTGGCTGGCCGCGTTCGCGGGCGATGGGCCGATGCGCCGCCGGGTGCGCGGGTGGGCGCGGTTCCATCGTTTCTGCTGCCGCTGGTTGCTGGGGATCAAGCTGCGGATCGAGGGGCAATTGCCCGATGAGGGCGTGTTGGTGGCGCTGAAACACGAAAGCTTTTTCGAAGCGATCGACCTGCCCGCGATGATGAGCTACCCGGCGCCGTTCCCGAAGGCGGAATTGATGGACCTTCCCGGCTGGGGCTGGGCGGCAAGCCGCTACGGCGCGGTAACGGTGATGCGCGACGAGGGCGCCAAGGCGCTGCGGGCGATGGTCTCCTCCGCGCGCGGTTTCGCCGCGCAAGGGCGTCCGCTGGCGATCTTTCCGGAAGGCACGCGCGTGCCGCACGGGAAAGTGGTGCCGCTGCAATCGGGCTTTGCGGGCCTCTATAAGTTGCTGAACCTGCCGGTAGTGCCGGTGGCGGTGGATTCGGGGCAATACTACCACCGGCTCTGGAAGAAGCCGGGCACCGTGGTGATCCGCGTGGGTGAGCGCATCGAACCGGGCCTCCCGCGCGAGGAAGTTGAAGCGCGGGTGCAGCAGGCGATTAACGCGCTGAACGGGTGAGGGGCGCTATCCCTCACCCTACACCCCGTCGCCCCCGCGAAGGCGGGGGCCCCGCTTTTCTTTGCGGCGTAACAGCCATGCGCACCGTCCAGAAAGCGGGATCCCCGCCTTCGCGGGGATGACGAAGCTGGCGGATGATAGGGCTCAGGCCGCCTCCTGCACCTCGACCGACTGGCTGATCATCTCCACCGGCGCATAGCTGGTCAGGAACGCCACCGCCGCCGCATCGGCCCCGACGCCGATCTTGGCGGTGCTTTCGGGCCTGCTCATGCCGGTGGCGTCGACCAGATGCCACGCCCCGTCCAGAAACACTTCGGCCACCGCGTGAAAGTCCTGCGGTTCGACGCCGAGCGCATAGACGCTGGCAAAGCGGGCGGGAATCGCGGCCGCCCGGCACAGGCTGATGACGAGGTGGGCATAATCGCGGCAGACGCCTTCGCCGGACCGGAAGCTGTCGGCCGCCGTGGTCTGGGCGTCGCTGGCGCCGGGCACATAAGTCATGTGGCCGGAAACCCAGTCGCGGATCGCGGTCACTTTTGAGCCGCCGCCCAGCGTGCCGAAGCGCTCCAGCACGAAGTCCTGAAACCGGTCGGACGGGCAGAACCGCGAGGGCAGCAGGTAATCGACCGTCTCGGCGGGCAGCAGATGCGGCGGCAGCGCGGCAAGGTCGTCCAGCGGGGCGAGCAGCCGACATGGCTCTACCGTGGCGGTATATTCCACCGTCAACGTGCCGGAGAGGTGGAGCCAGAGCCGGTCGCCGATATCGTCATGCCCCGGCAGCCGCGCGAAATGTTCGAGCGGGGGCAGCGCGATGTGCGCGTGATGGACCACCTGCTCCGGGATCATCGCCGCCTCCAGTTGCAGGAGCACGTCGGTGGGGCTGGGCAGGCTGTATTCAAGCCGGGTGGTAATCGCGAGCTTCATCGGCGTGGGGCTCCGAGCGGAGGTCTTATCCGCTCAAAGCGCCAGCCGGTGTGAGGCTCCCGCGCTTGTTTGAAAATCCGCTGAAGGCGGATTTTGGCGGCACCGGCCCACGTCCCCACCCGACCTCCCATCCAGGATACACTGTTGTGGGAGGTCGGGTGGGGGCGTGGGCCGGTGCCGCACGGAAAATGCCCCTCAGGGCATTTTCCCAAAAGAGCCTATTTCCCGTTCTCGTGATCGTTGCGGCCGAAGTCGGGTCGGGAATCGTCCTGGCCTTCGTCGATGATCGAGCGGCGGATCGTGCGCGTGCGCTTGAACTGGTCGAACAGCGCATCGCCGTCGCCCACGCGGATCGCGCGTTGTAGCGCGGTCAGATCCTCGGTGAAGCGCTGCAGCATCGTCAGCACCGCGTCCTTGTTGGACAGGAACACATCGCGCCACATCGTCGGGTCCGAAGCGGCGATGCGCGTGAAATCGCGGAAGCCGCCGGCCGAATACTTGATCACCTCGCTCTGCGTAACATCCTCAAGGTCGGACGCGGTGCCGACGATGGTATAGGCGATCAGGTGCGGCAGGTGGCTGGTGACGGCGAGAACAAGGTCATGATGCTCGGGCGTCATGATCTCGACATTGGCGCCGAGAGCCTCCCAGAAGCAGACGAGTTCGCTCAGCTTCACCATGTCCGTGGTGGCGGGCGGGGTGACGATGCACCAGCGGTTGCGGAACAGGTGCGCAAAGCCGGCGTCGGGGCCGGAATTCTCGGTGCCGGCCACCGGGTGCGCGGGGATCACCATGTGGTCGGGCAGCGCCGCGCCAAGGTCCCGCGCGATGGCCTGCTTGCTGGAGCCGACGTCGCTGACCAGGCAATGCGCGGGAAGGGCATCGCGCACTTGCTCGGCCGCCATGCCCATCGCGCCCGGCGGCACGCAGAAGATGACGAGATCGGCGTCGCGCACGGCATCGCCCGGCGTCTCGCAGACCTCGTTCACCAGACCGCGCTCGGCGGCGCGGGCGCGGTGGGCGGGGCTGATGTCGTAGCCGGTTGTGCGGGCTTCGGGCAGGTATTCCTTCACGGCAAGGCCGATGGAGCCGCCCTGCAGGCCAAGGCCGATGATGGCGATATTAGAAAGGCTCATCGTGCGGCTTCCGCCATCTCGCGCAGGCCTTCGGCGATCGCGTCCATGTCTTCGGGCTTGCCGATGGTGATGCGCAGTGCCTGCGGCAGGCCTTGGCCCGGTAGCCAGCGGACGATGTAGCCGCGGTCGGCCAGACCCTCGAACGCGGCCTCCGCCGTCAGCGCGCCTTCGAACAGCACCAGCACGAAGTTCGCCTGCGTCGGCAGCGGACGCAGCCCATGGTTGCCCAGCGCCGCCAACTTGCCCACGAAGCGGGCGCGTTCATCGCGGTTGTGAACGCGGCTGGCCTCCACGAAAGCATCGTCGGCCAGCGCCGCCAGCGCCATGGCCTGCCCGGTGGCGGAGACGTTGAACGGCCCGCGAATGCGGTTGAGCGTGGCGACCAGCCCCGGCGCGCCGGTGGCCCAGCCGATGCGCTCACCCGCAAGGCCGAAAATCTTCGAGAAGGTGCGCGTCACCAGCACATTGTCATGCGCGGCGGCCAGCGCCAGCGAACCGTCGTCATCCTCCGGCGCGACATATTCGCCGTAGGCCTGATCGAGCACCAGCAGCACATCGGCGGGCAGGCCGGCGTGCAGGCGGGCGATCTCGCCGCCGGGCAGGAACGATCCGGTGGGGTTGTTCGGATTGGCGACGAAGACCACGCGCGTACGCTCGGTCACCAGCGCCAGCAGCGCGTCGACATCGGTGCCGAAATCGGCATCGGGCGCGACAATCGGCGTCGCGCCGCAGCGCCGCGCGGCAATGTCGTAGACCGAGAAGCCATAGCGCACGTAGATCACTTCGTCGCCAAGGCCGGCATAGCCCTGCGCGGCCAGGTTCAGCAGCTCGTCGGAGCCGGTGCCCATCACCACGCGCGCGGCGTCGAGCCCGTGCTTGGCGGCGATCGCGGCGCGCAGCGCGGTGCTGTCCGGATCGGGATAGAGCGCCGGCGCCTGCGCCCGCGCATCGAGCGCGTGCTGGCTAGTGCCCAGCGGGTTTTCGTTGGCGGACAGCTTGATCAGCGGCTTGCCGTCCTTGCCCTTCGACTTGCCGGGCACATAGGCATGGATCGCGTCGATCCACGGCTTGGGCTGCGGGGCTTGGCGGGTGCTGATGATCTGGCTGTCGGTCATGATGGCCCGGCCTTTAACCCAGCGGGGCGGCGAAGGACAGGGGGCGATTTGGCGTTAGGGAACGGATCGATCGGGCGCTGGGTTGCCGCTCGTCACAATGCTGCGCCGTTCCTGAGCCAAGCTTCCGACATATTACCCTGTCGCCCCGCGAAGGCGGGGGCCCCGCGTATTCTGGTTCTTGTTTGCGGCGTGGCAAAAAGGAAGCGGGATCCCCGCCTTCGCGGGGATGACGAGGTTTGGGTTGGCAGGACTTGTTGAAAGTGCTCCTTCGGCCCCAATCCGCTCATCCTGAGCTTGTCGAAGGATGTGGACCCAGCGGCACGTCTCCGGGGGCTTCGACAAGCTCAGCCTGAGCGGGGTGAGAGGTATTGGCGTGCCATGCGAAACGAAAATGCGCACCCGCGCACTTTTCAAACCGGCCAGAACAATTGACAGCGGGAACACCGTCCCCCACTTGGCTCAGTTCATCATGGCTACCACGCAGATCACCGACTCCAGTCAGGTTCTCGAACTGACCCAGCCGCTCCCGCTCGATGGCGGGCAGAGCCTTCCCGGCGTGCGCATCGCTTACGAGACGCACGGCACGCTGAATGCGGCGAAAGACAACGCGATCCTGATCTGCCACGCGCTGACGGGCGATCACCACGTCGTCTCCAATCACCCCAAGACCGGCAAGCCCGGCTGGTGGGTGCGCATGGTCGGCCCCGGCAAGCCGATCGATACCGATCGCTTCTTCGTGATCTGCGCCAATGTCATCGGCTCGTGCATGGGCTCCACCGGCCCGGCCAGCCTGGCCGAAGACGGCAAGCCCTGGGGCATGCGCTTCCCGGTGATCACCGTGCGCGACATGGTGCGCGGCCACGTCGCCCTGCTGGACGCGCTGGGGATTGGCAGCCTCTATGCCGTGGTCGGCGGATCGATGGGCGGGATGCAGGCGCTCAGCCTTGCCGCCAACTTCGCGGACCGCACCCGCGCCGCGCTGGTGATCGCCTCCACCGCGCGCCACTCCGCCCAGAACATCGCGTTCCACGAGGTCGGCCGTCAGGCGATCATGGCCGATCCGGAATGGCGCGAGGGTGCTTATTACGATCACGGCAAAGGCCCCGAAAAGGGTCTCTCCGTCGCGCGCATGGCCGCGCACATCACCTATCTGTCCGAAGCGGGGCTGACCGAGAAGTTCGGCCGCCGGCTGCAGGACCGTGAGGAAAAGACCTTCGGCTTCGACGCCGATTTCCAGATCGAATCCTACCTGCGCTATCAGGGGCTGGCCTTTACCGACCGCTTCGACGCGAACTCGTACCTCTACATCACCCGCGCGATGGACTATTTCGATCTGGCCGAGGAACATGGCGGGTTGCTCGCCAATGCTTTCGCCAAGTCGAAGGCGCGCTTCTGCCTCGTCAGCTTCGATACCGACTGGCTCTACCCCACGGCGGATTCGCGCAATGTGGTCCACGCGCTCAATGCCGCCGGCCTGCCGGTGAGCTTCGTCGAACTCTCCGCCCCGTTCGGGCACGACTCGTTCCTGCTCGACGTGCCCGCGCTGGACCGCGTGGTCGAAGGCTTCCTGGGTGAAGGCCGCTAGGATGCCCGAAATCGAACTGAGCGACGATGCATCGCGGCTGGACGTTGCCCGCATCCATGGCTGGCTGACCTCCAGCTACTGGACCCCCGGCGTCGAGCGCGCGCAAGTGGAGCGCCAGATCGCCGGATCGCATTGCCTTGGCGCGTACTTGCCGGATGGCACTCAGGTCGGCTTCGCGCGCGTGATTTCTGACCGCGCCAGCTTTGCATGGTTGGCCGACGTCTGGGTGGACGAGCCGGCGCGCGGGCAGGGCCTTGGCCGCCGCATGGTCGGCTGGTTCCTCGACAACCCGGACTATGCCGACATTCGCCGCTTCATGCTCGCCACCAAGGATGCCCACGGCGTCTACGCCAAGCTGGGCTTCAACCCGCTGGTGCGGCCCGACCGGTTGATGGAGCGGCTTTCCGGGCCTTTCGCCGCCATTCTGCAAACGGATTCCTGATCATGCTGCGCCCCGATCTTGCGGTGATTGCCGCCAATGTCGCACCGGGATCGCGCGTGCTGGACGTGGGCTGCGGCGACGGCACGCTGATGCAGGCACTGCGTGACGACAAGCGCTGCGACGCGCGGGGCATGGAACTCGATTCCCACGACGTCGGCGTCTGCGTGGGCAAGGGGCTCTCGGTGATCCAGGGCGATGCCGACAAGGATCTGGCGTTCTATCCCGATCAGTCGGTGGACTACGCGATACTCTCGCAGACTTTGCAGACGACGATGCGGCCCGACGTGGTGCTGGAAGAACTGCTGCGCATCGGGCGCCGCGCCTTCGTCAGCTTCCCGAACTTCGCGCATTGGCGCGTTCGCGTGTCGCTGTTGTGGGGCGGGCGGATGCCGGTTACGCGGCTGCTGCCGGTGCCGTGGTACGCCACGCCGAACATCCACCACCTGACCGTAGAGGACTTCCGCGAACTGGTGAAGGAGCGCGGGATCAAGGTGGAAGGCGCGTGGTTCCTGTCCGGTGACAAGAAGTGCAGCGACGCGGCGGCGAACTTCCGCGCCGAACATGCGGTGTTCCTGCTCTCGCGCTGAGAGGGTGTTTGTTTGAAAATCCGCTGAAAGCGGATTTTGGCAGCACCAGCCCACTCCCCCACCGATGCCCCGCCGGGGCATTTTCCAACCCAACAACGATTCGCTGCGATTGCGCAGAGGCCAGCCCCGGCGCGGCCCGCGGATTGGCGTGCGCGCAATAAATATGCGAGAATGGCGCTGAAACTGCGATTCTTCGCACCTGCAATATGATCTGGACGAACCATTGCGTTCGTATTACGATGCCTTAAATTAGTATTACTGATGCGGGCAGCCTAGTATTACGGGGTCAGGGGTATGGACGGAGTTCTGGTTGGTAAGAGGCTGATAGGCACCCAATCGCCAGTCACCGTGGGGTGGGAAAACGTCCCCCGGGTGGAAGGCGGTCCGGTGAAGCAATTCATCTTCACCTGGTTCCAGCCCACCGTCCTCTTCGCGCTGCTGGCGTTCTGGTACTACGCCCCCAATTCCATCGCCAAGGCATCGACCGCCATCGCCATCGGCATCGGCTTCAAGGTGCTGCTGATGGCGATGGAGTGGTTCTTCCCGCGCCATGAAAGCTGGCAGATCACCTGGAAGGAAGTCACTGTCGACCTGTTCTATGTCGGCCTTGGCTATACCGCGCTGAGCCTGGTGGAAAACTACATCGGCGACGGCGTGATGACGGAGGCGATCCAGCATGCGTTCAACTGGGAAAAGTTCGGCTGGTTTACCGGTCTTCCCCTGCTGGTGCAGGCGTTCCTGATCCTGTTCATCTTCGATTTCGGGCAGTACTGGATGCATCGCGGGATGCATAACTGGTATCCGCTCTGGCTCAGCCACTCCGTGCACCACTACATCACCCAGTTGAATATCAACAAGGGCGCGGTGGGCAACCCGACCGAACTGTTCCTGATTGGCCTCGGTTTCGGCGGCTTCTTCGATTTCCTGCCGCGCGCCGCGCTGCTGGCCGGCAGTTTCGGCATGGCCGTCGGCGCCTACCAGCACATCAACGTGCGCTTCAATTCGCCGCGCTGGTGGCGGTTCCTGTTCAACACCACCGAACACCACAGCGTCCACCATTCGCGCGACTATGAAGCCAGCCGCAGCAACTATTCCAACACCTTCATCTTCATCGATCGCATGTTCGGCACCTGCATCGATGGCGAGGCGGAACTGCTGGGCATGGAAGGCGGCCGCCGCATGTCGATCCGCGAACAGATGACCTTCCCCTTCACCGAAGCATGGAAGACGATGAGGGAACGCTTGCGCCGGGAAGATCCGGTCGCGGTTCCTGCCGAGTAACATCTGCGGGGCAGCGGGACCGGCCCGCCCTTCCACAAACTATTCCAGTTGCTCAGGCCCGGTTATCCATGATCGGTCCGGCCTGAGTGCTGTCGCCAAGAAACGCTCCCAAAAAGGGGATACCATGACCGCGCGCTTCATCGACTGGATCTGGCACATCAGGGGCAGCCTGACGCTCGCCCCCGGGCAATCGAGCGATGATGCGTTCAAGCGGCTCGATTCGCTGTTCGATGAATACGGCACCAATCACGAACGCACCGACGACAGGCTGACGTTCCGCAAGAAGGATCAGGCGGCGCAGGACAAGATGGCCGTGTTCGATGGCGGCGTGCTGCAGATCGAACAGGGCGCGGGCGGATCCGTGCTGCACTATCACCTGACCAGCCGGGCGCTGCTGTTCTGCTTTCTGGCGCCGCTGCTGTTCCTCGCCTTTGGGCAACTGACGGTGGTACTGGGCACGCTGGAAAAGCCGCCGACGGCAGCGGAAAAGGCGGCGGCCGAAAAAGCCGAAAAGGAGAAGGCGCAGGCGCCGATGAACCCGATCGACAAGGCCCTCGGTGCGCCCGAACCCGAAAAGCCCGACGCCAGGAAGAACAAGAAGGATAAAGACGGCAAGGATGAGGAGAAGGACAAGAGTTCGCCCACGGCCGCCTATGTCTTCGCCGGAATCTTCGCGACGCTCTATGTGATCGGGCGCATCCTTGAGGACAGGCTGGTGCGAAAGCTGTTCCGCAAGAAGCTGGCGGAGGCGTAAGACGCGGGCGGGCGGGATCGGTTCCTACCGGAAGGCCCTTCCTCACATTGTCGCCCCCGCGCAGGCGCGGCCCCCGCACCTTCAGCAACCTCTCTCGCCCCTGAGCAAGAGAAGCACCACCCTCGCGGCGATGACGGGAAGGGGGGAGTACGGGCATCGGATTCGGCCGTTATCCAACATCGACCTGATCGGCGATCCGGGAGCGCAATTTCTCCGCGATCATGAAGGGCGGCACGCTCTACAAGCGCGAGGACGTGTAAGCGCGCTTTGGTGTGCCTAGGTGCCTCTAGGTGCCGTTCGGGTCACGCTCGCCTGAGGTGACCCGAACCGTCCGCTCAGCCCATCTTGAGCCCGGCATACATGCCCAGCTTGTTGCCGTCCGGATCGCGCATATAGGCCCCGAAAGCGCCGCGTGCCTGCGGCTTCGCCTCGGGCTGGCCCTCGCACGCACCGCCATGGGCGATGCCGGCGGCATGCCATGCGCGCACGGTATCCTCGTCCGGCGCCTCGAAGATGATCGTGCCGCCATTGGCATGGGTGGCCGGCTGCCCGTCGCGGGCAGGGCCCAGCAGGAATTTCAGGCCATCGACATCCCACATCACGATCGGCCATTCGGGCGTCGACTGGCAGGGCGCGATGCCCATCGTCGCGAATGTCGCGTCGTAAAATTCGCGTGCTTTTTCAAGGTCATTGGTGCCAAGGCGCAGGCTCTTCAGGATCATCGTCTCTCTCCCGGAAAGGCCGGCCCGCGTCGCTGCACGGGCCGGTGCTGAAGGCAGATCAGCCCGCGCGGTACATCGCGCAGAGCTTGTTGTTATCGGGGTCGCGCAAGTAGGCGAGATAGAGCGTCCCGAACGGGAATTCGCGCGGCCCCGGCGCATCCTCGCAGCTCGCGCCGCCCGCCGCGCAGCCGGCGGCATGCCAGGCGTCCACCGCATCGGCGCTGTCCATCGTAAAGCCCACAGTGCCGCCATTGGCGAAAGTTGCGGTATTGCCGTCCAGCGGGCTCACCACCATGAAGTTCGCGCCGTTGTGGGCATAGGCAAGGCGGCCGGCGGCGGGATCCGCCATCAGCGGCGTCGCACCCATCGTGCCGAACACGGCGTCATAGAAGGTCTTGGCGGAGTGGAGGTCGTTGCTGCCGACGCAGATGTGGCTGAACATTTCAGAGTCCCTTGCGGTGGTCCGGTTTTCGGGTGGCGATGGTTTCGCCGCAGCGCGCCTTCGGGTCAATCGACAGCTCGCGCAAGGCGGGGAATATCGCGGTGGTGCTCGCCCCGCCCCGGTAGGCTACACCCCGGCAGGCCGCACGGCGCATCGCCGGGGCGCGTGATCGGCAAGATGCGCAGTTATCCACGCGTTTCGCCGCGCGAGCGCTGGCCCGCAAGCACTTCGGGTGGACGCTTGCGGGCGGGTTTGGCATTCAAAATCGCCATGTGGCACATCTTCCAGTTCCCGCTCTGCCCGTTCAGTCGCAAGGTTCGCCTGCTGATGGCCGAAAAGGGCATCGCCTACGAACTCCAGACCGCGCGCCCGTGGGAGGGTGAGGATAGGCTCTTCGCGATGAACCCGGCGGGCCGCACCCCCGTGGTGAAGGAGGCGGAACGCAACATCGTCCTCTCCGACAGCCGGGCGATCTGCGAATATTTCGAGGAAACGGTGGAGCGGAACCCGCAGATCAGCGGCACCGTGCAGCAGCGCGCCGAAATCCGCCGCCTGATCGCGATGTTCGATGAGAATTTCTTCAACGACGTGTCCGGCCCGCTGCTGCACGAACGGATGAAGAAGCGCCTTGTCCTGCGCCAGTCGCCCGATGCGAAGATCCTGCGCGAATCGATGAAGCTGGCGCACGATTATCTCGACTACATCGATTACCTGATCGACAACCGGCCCTGGCTGGCCGGATCGACGATGACGCTGGCCGATCTGGCCGCCGCCGCGCAGATTTCGGTGGCGGACTATCTGGGCGGCCTCGACTGGTCGAGCCACGAACAGGCGCGCGGCTGGTATCTGGTGATGAAGTCGCGCCCCTCGTTCCGCCCGCTGCTCAGCGAGCGCATGGAAGTGATCCAGCCGCCCAGCCACTACGCCGAAGTGGACGCCTGACGCTCGGGAACCCCCGAAGCGCTACAACGGAAAGGGCCACCCTCAGGGTGGCCCTTTCCGTTTCAGGCACTGGCGGGCTTGGTGCCGAAGCGGCCGTGATTGCGGAACTGGGTCATCCAGCGATCGATGAAGAGTTCCAGCGGGCGCGGCGTCACGCCGATCTCGGCAAGGCCGGGAAGGGTTCCGCTGGCAAGATTGCCCGCTTTCAGCAGCTTGAACTGGTCGGTGGAAATCGGCGTGCCGGGCAGGGCGGCGATCAGGCCGCCTACCGCGTCGGAGAAGGGAACCAGCGCGCGATGGCGACCTTGCGCGGCCATGATGCGCTTGTTGAAATCGAGCATCGTGTAGATTTCGGGGCCCGCCAGTTCGAACGTCTTGCCGCCATGCACTTCGGGTACGCTCAGCGCGATGGCGATCGCTTCGGCCACGTCGTCCACGAAGACCGGCTGCAGCTTCGCCTCAGGCGCGAAGACCGGCAGCAGCGGCGCACGGGCGACCAGGTCGCCGAACATCATCACGAAGTTATCATCCGGCCCGAACATGATGGAGGGGCGCACGATCGTGGCGGTGGGAAACTCGGCCAGCACGGCCTGCTCGCCTTCCGCCTTGGTGCGGGCATAGGCGACGTCCGACCCGGCATCGGCGCCGATGGCCGAGACATGGATCATGGCCCGCGCTCCAGCGGCCTTGGCGGCGGCGGCGATGCGGCCGGCGCCGGAACCCTGTACGGCATCCAGATTGCCGTCGAACGCGCCGACAAGGTTCACCACCGCGTCGGATCCTTCCAGCACGCGGGCGAGTGAATCGAGCTTGGTCACGTCCGCGCGGGCGAATTGGATCTGGCCAAGGTTGCTCAACGGCTTGATCGACCACGCCTTGTCCGGACTGCGGCTGGCCACGCGTACGCGTGCGCCACGCTCGAACAGTTCCTGCACGACATGCCTGCCGAGAAATCCACTACCACCCAGCAGGGTGACGATCTTGCCGGAAAGGGAATCGGGGTTGCCTGGGCTCATGGTCTGATCGGCTCCTTCAGCATGGTGTCGGCGCGGCGAAGGGGGAAAACGCCGCCAACGCCGCCTTCGCGCATGGGCGATAGGATTGGCACAAGGCAGGTCCGCGGGCAACCGAGGGGAGGGGCGGATCCGCGCGAAGACGAATTTTCGCCCATTTTCGAAAGAATTGAAAAAACTTGGCTGAGGGGCGTTGACACGAATCAAGGAGCCCCTTAGAGGCGCCCTCCTACCCGGCGAGGACGGCAACAACGGCCCCCTCGCTTCCGTGCCCAGATGGCGGAATTGGTAGACGCACCAGCTTCAGGTGCTGGCGCTCGCAAGGGCGTGGAGGTTCGAGTCCTCTTCTGGGCACCATCGCTTCTCAAGCGATTGAGAATGTTGGGGGATCATCGCAAGATGGTCCCCCAAACTCATTCTGCTACGACAATCTGCTACGGTTTGGTGCCGATAGTCAGCAGCTAAAGTCCAGAAAATCTGCGGGAAATGGTCCGCGCGGCTGTTACGGTTTCAGTCCCGGTTTGCTGCCCAAAGGTATGCGCCTTCGTGGCGGGCGATTCTATGTTCGCCGTCACGTGCCATGCGATCTTCAAGCACCTCTCAACCGGGTGGAACTGTGGCGTTCGCTAAGGACGGACAGCCTCCAGACGGCACTGCGGAGAATGCCTGCCGTCATGGCTGGGATTGAGGCTGAGTTTGAACGTGTTCGTGCAGGTGTCGGCGCGACAGTGGACGATACGATGCTACGATTTGATACCGTAGCTCAGCCCAGCTTAGAGAAGGTGCCGGTTTCGGCGGAACGCACTGCCACTGCTCCATCCAATGGCCTGACGCTGGCGGAAGCCTACCAGCAATATGTCGATGACCCCACTCATCGTTGGTCCGCGAGCACCCGACAAAGCTATGATACATGCCGCAAGCTGGCAATTTCAGTGATCGGCCCGGACGTTCCGATGGGGGCGCTTGGCCGAACTCACTGCCGGGATTTTCTCGATGTGTTGCGCCATCTGCCTCGGAACGCGAACAAACGATTCCCGAAGCTTACGGCCCGCGAGGCCTCACAGCGAGCACGACAGCGCGGCGATGTGGATGTGATCAGCGCCGCGAACGCTAACGTGAACCTCGCCAATCTGTCGAGCTTCCTGAACTGGGCGGTCAATGAAGAGCTTCTGACTCGGAACCCTATGCGTGGCTTGCGGCTCCATGATGACGTAGCGAAAAAGGACAAACGCAATCCGTTCAGCGCGGATCAGCTTCGGAAGATTTTTGACGCACCGCTTTATACCGGCTGCCTTGACGGCGAGCGCGGCTACGCGAAGCCGGGCGTTGAGCGGCCTCGAAATGCGCGGTTCTGGGTGCCACTCATTGCGCTTCATTCAGGGATGCGGCTCAATGAGATTTGTCAGTTGGACGTTGCGGACATTCGCTTGATTGATGGCATTTGGTGCTTTGTAGTATGCGACAATTCGCTGGTCGGCAGTGACGACAAGGCTTTGAAGACCGCTGCGAGCGAGCGGTTCGTGCCAATCCATTCGCGGTTGATCGGATTCGGGCTTATCGCCTACGCGGAGCAGCAGCGCCGGGCGCGCGCGTTGAAATTGTTCGGTGAGATTGATCCCGGTCCGAAAGGGAAAAGGTCGGTGGCGTTCTCCAAATGGTTCACGCAATTCTCCCGAGCATGTGGTGCATACGAGGAGCGGACCTGCTTTCACTCGTTTCGGCATAACTTCCGGGATGCTTTGCGGGCTGCAAAGGTCGATCACGACCTTGCATTGGCGTTGGGTCGCTAGAGCAATGCGGCCGGAGTGAAGGGCGTTTCAGAGAATTATGGGAATGGGTATTCAATACCCATGGTGCGAGACGCTATGGAACTGTTAAGTTCTCCTCATGTAATTTTGTGAAATTTGATATTTCATTGACGCGATATAAAAATGTTGTTCGAATTTGTATTGTTGAGGGTGCCTCAAGATAAGAAATCTTCTCAAAGTCAAATTAATTGCTAATGTGAACGTCCTGTCGGGGTGGTGGTGAGATTTCGTGAGCTTTAAAAAATTTGCGATGAATGTCGTAACGCTTGGCGGGCATGATCAGCTTGAGGCTGCAAAGGCCGCTTACGAGGCTGTCTATCAAGAATATGAAGCCAATCGGAATAAGTTGTTTTGGCTGACAAGTACGAGGGATGATCATTTGTCAGACCTTGGAGAACTCGTAATCGCCACATTCAAGGCCGCGAAATCTGCCCGACGTATATTGCGGAAAGAGGTTTCATGTAAAATCCCCCCTTCCTCAGAAGCCAAATTAGTCCGCTCGGAGGCACTTTACACGCCTTCCTCGACCAACGTTGACCGAGTTATTGCGGATTATACGTCCTCCGTGGGTATCGCGGGAGGAGCGGGGGCTGGCGCGGCTGCGGCAGCAGGTTCGTGGTCGCTCGTCGCGCTAGTCGGTTCCGCTTCTACGGGGACAGCTATTTCAACACTTTCCGGAGTGGCAGCGACAAACGCAACGCTGGCATGGTTCGGTGGAGGAGCATTAGCTGCTGGTGGGGCTGGTATGGCTGGCGGAACTTTGGTTCTGGGGGGCGTCGCTCTCGTGCCTGTTTTGGCTGTCGCTGCTTGGCATTCCAGATCAAAGGTCAAAGAAATCAATCATGAGGTAGAGAAGGTTCGTCGCGCCAATCTACAGATCAATTATGCTATCGGGCCAACGCAAAAGGTCATTAAGCTGATCGACGACTGTTTGGACGCGGTTCGACCATCAGCCACGGCACTTCAATGGGAGTTAGAGGCTGCTAAACAAGCCCTTTTTCCCGTATGGGGATGGTCAATATTTAAGCGATGGATTGCAAGGCTGTTCGGAAGTTCTTTCTATTCGGCTTCGGAGGAGCAGGTTATTGTGGATTTGGAATCTGCCTTGATTGAATTTGTCACTTGCTTTCAACGTTTGCAGATTAATCCTGGCGATTCTGAGAACCGGCGTGCCTGATAGCTTCGAGTAGCGGTTCGATTGAAACCGTAACAGCCGCGCGGACCATTTCCCGCAGATTTTCTGGACTTTAGCTGCTGACTATCGGCACCAAACCGTAGCAGATTGTCGTAGCAGAATGAGTTTGGGGGACCATCTTGCGATGATCCCCCAACATTCTCAATCGCTTGAGAAGCGATGGTGCCCAGAAGAGGATTGCGCCGGGGCGCCTGCTTGGTCCCGGATGCGGGCTCCGAGATTTCTCGTGTGATTTCAATTTCCGGGGTTGTTGAAGTTTCGAGTTCCAGAAGAGGCACCGAGCCTTGACCGTTCGGTCGGCCCGAAGTGTTGAGCCGTGCTAGGTTCGACCGAATCTGGTCGATCAAGGCGTCATTCTCGTCGAGAATGCCGGTGGCGTCGCGGGTGTCGGCGGTGTTATCCGGGCTGTCGTCCTTGTCCTGTGCGGGCATAAATATTCGATGCAGGCATTTTCATTCTTGTCATCGCCGGGCCTTCAGGCCGGTGTCGGCTTCAACGATCCAGATTTTCACCTCGCCGAGTTCCAGGTTGGCGTCGCGGAATGCGTTGAATGGCTCGGCGATGAACTGGTGTTGCGATGTCACGAGCGAGGCATAGTTTGTCGGCGGTTTCATCGTAGCGACCGAAGCCGGGTCTGGATCGGTTTTTCCGATGCCGCGACTGCGGATCGCTTCCGCCAGGCTGCTCGGCGTTTCGGCTTCTGACCGGCGCCTCAGGCGTTATCGCTTCCTTGATCGTCGGCCATTCTTGCGCTGGCTTTTGGCAAGGTCCTTTGCGCTGACGAGGTTTTCCTCGGGCACGGCATTGGCCAGATAGCTGGCGGGCTTGTGGGGCTTCATTCCATGATCGAGGCGCTTTTGAATGTCCGCTTCGATCTCTGCCGATGAAGCATCAGGCTGCTCGGCCTGAACCCTAGCGCGAGTTTCGCGGATGACGTTGGCGAGTGTGCCTCGGGCGATTTCACGCTCGTTGTCCTTCCGCATCCCGTGGATGCCTTTTTCGATGAAGCGTTGTTCGCTGCCACCGGGGACATACGGCGCTTTTTGGTTTCCTTTCATTGCCCTGAGTATACCGGACGGCCCGGAATCCGTCATTATTAATCGAGCGGCAGCGACTTCATTTCGTGCCTGCATCGCGGGAGGACCAAGCCCAAAAGTCTTCCCATGCCAAAGTAGATGTTGACCCGCGTGGATCATGCTAACCGCTGGCAGGACATTTTTTAGGGTGAGATAAACTCGTGCCGATCTACGAAAAGCCGACCAAAACACTTATGGCGGAGTGGGCGCGAGACAATCTCCAGCCTGGGGCGCTCTTCTCCAAGCGCGAGCCTGTCGCCTGGTTCAAGGCGAACTACCCGGCGATTAAGAGCAACACCGTGGAAATGCACGTCGAGGGGATGTCGGTGAACAACCCGCTCCGTAAGCATCACCCTAACGTTAGGCTTGGTTCCGGGCACGACCTATTCTTCAAAGAAGGTCCTGGTCGGTTCCGGCTGTGGGACAAAGACCACGACCCGGCGCCCCGATACAAGGCGGACATAGAGGCCGAGAGTAAGGTGATTGAGCAGGACCAGGAGGAATTTGAAGAGCAAATTGAGATCGCGACTGCCGGGGGCGACACTTTTGCGTACGAAAAGGACCTTCAAAACTATCTGGCTCGCAACCTCCATCATCTGGAACCTGGGCTGAAGCTCTACGAGGATGAGGGGTTAACCGGCATTGAATTCAACGCTGGCGGTCGTTTCATCGACATCCTCGCGGTCGATACGACCGGCCGCCTTGTGGTCGTGGAACTCAAGGTTTCCAAGGGTTATGACCGCGTCATTGGGCAGCTTCTGCGCTACATGGGATGGGTCGAGGAAAACCTTTCCGAAGGCAAACCGGCGCGCGGAATGATCGTCGCCAGTGAAATTACTGAGGACCTCGTTCTGGCGACCAGGCACATCGCCGATCGGGTCAAGCTGTTCGAGTACGCGATCTCATTTAACATCAAGCAGAAGGACAGGACCTAGCTGTCCGTGCGTCAGTGCTCGGTTGGGAAGGGGATGATGTTGTCCTCATCGGCGCCGTCGAGGAAGGTTTGCATGCCGTCGCGTACGACCGTCAGTTGGAAGGCTCGGTAAGCGCCTTCGTCAGTCGTGAAGGTTTCCTGCCAAGCGATCGAGGTGCCCCGGTCATTGATGACTTCGAGGGTCCATTCCGCTTCTTCTTCCAAGCGATAGATGCTGACATCCACGGTGACGCCGTCGATGGTAATCATGCGAGACAAGCTGGAATGGACGATCTCGGGGTCACGCTCTATCACACATTGCTCCTGTAATGCCGGTGGCATTGAGCAGTCTGCCATGCAGAGAGGGTGAGTAAAAGATCGGCGGCCCACGAAGGGCCGCCGATGAGTTCATAGAATGCTTGCCGATTCCCGGCCGCACCCTCGGGTCGCGAGGGCAAATTAGGCAGATTTTGGTCGCGGTGATATTAAATTTTTAAGTTACCCCATCGGGGGAATGATTGTTTTGCTTCTGTTTCGGTTCTGCGTCGCCGTTCTGCGCCTTAATCACGGCCAAGGCTCGGTAGACCGACGCCCGGCTGATTTTCATGATCGGCGCGATTTCGCCGGGTTTGAGTCCCCTGGATTTGAGCTTCCGAAGCTCCGCGAAGTCGATTTGGGACTGCCGCTTCTGGTAGGTGCCTTTGGCCTGGGCGACGGCGATGCCTTCGCGCTGGCGCTCGGCACGAATTTCGAGTTCGAACTGGGCCACGGCTCCGAGGATAGACAAGGTCAGACGGCCGGTACTGCTGGTGGTATCGATCGATTGGTCGAGGCATCGGAACCCGACGCCTTTCTCGTCGAGCGTCGCGAGCAAATTGTGCAGGTCACGCGTGCTCCTGGCAAAGCGATCAAGTCGGGTGACCAGAACGGTGTCGCCTTTCCGGACGTGATTGATGCAGATTTTAAGCTGAGGGCGCTCCGCCGATTTGGCCGATGCGTGTTCTTCGAAAAGATGATCTCGCTCGACCCCGGCAGCCATCAGCGCGGTTCGTTGGATGTCGAGAGATTGATCCGTTGTTGATACCCGGGCGTATCCGACCAGCATGCAAGCCTTTCTGTCTCGTTTCATTTACATCCGTGAGACTATCTCATCTGGGTCAGAATCGCAATGATCTGAGACTCTTGCGCGGATCATGACGGCGTCGCGGAGAGGTATACCCGCCGGACACCTACCTGCTCGATCTGCAACGCGTCCGGCGTTTGATGCTAGGGGCTTGGCTCGCGTAATTGTACGGCTCGAATTGAGTAAGATAGGAGTTGCCCCATCAGATTCTGATAAGGTCGGGAAGCTCGGAACTCCAATCATTCTCTACTTTGCATTGCTTTCAAGCGACTGCGCCGCCGATGATCCTGATGGATTTACGGGATTAGCGGAAACCGCCAGCAAGTTTTCAGAGGATGATGAGATCGCGCAACGCGTAGCGGGGGTCTCCAAAGGCCCCCACTTCGTTTGAGGGGCAGCCCCGAGTGCGTTGAAGTTCGCGGACAACGTGGCCCACCTAATCGGCGAAAAGTGCTATCCCGGGATGCTCATCCTCGATTTGCAGGTCAACCCAGACATCGCGGAAGTGGTATGGGATAAGCTGCTCTCGCTGCCATCGCAAACCCTGCCGAAGAAGCAGGCCCGCCCGGTGAAGCGGCTGACCGCTCTCGCCCATGAGCTTGCTGTGGATGGCCTACTGCCGGGTGCCGGGGGCAAGGCCCACGCCGAAATGCATAAGGTGCTGAATCAGACTCACGCCGCTTTGGCTGACCGGATCAAGACCGCCCGTGAGGCTGTGCTGACTGTTGAAGGCACGACGCTTTCGGCGAACATCAAGACGCAGGCCAAGACCTTCAACGATTTCGTCGAGGCCGCCGACTATGCGGTGATCGAGGACGCCTACAAGCGGGCGGCCCGCGTGATCAGCCCCGATCTCGCCCGGACCTATGCTGAACACCTCGCCTCTAATGACGAAGATGTAGAGGATGAGGACGATGCCCTTATCGACGCGCACACCACCATTGCCGCCATGGGGCTGATTCCCGCCATCAAGGATGACCTTGAGGCTGCCGCAGAGACCTTGGCGCGGAAGTGGCTCGCAGATCATCGCGAAGCCATCCGGGCGCTCTCGGACGAACGGCAGGAGGTTTACCGCGAAATCAGGGAAATGAGTGCCGACCCCCTTGATGTCGATCTGGCGCGGCCCAAGACTTGGTTGCAGCCAACCACCGTCAAGGAAGCGAACGGGACGGAAGTCCCGTTGCCACGTTACGAGAAGCACCTGATGTGTGACACCGAAGGCAAATTCCCGGACGAACTGAACGACTGGGAGCAGACCGTCCTTACCGCAGAGATGAAGGCGGAGGGCCGCGTAGCGTGGTATCGCAACCCGGAGCGCGCCGCACAGGAATCGCTGGGCATCGTTTATGATGATGCCGGTGCAGCCAAGATTCTCCGCCCCGACTTCGTCTTCTTCTCGCAGGATGCTGATGGAAGCATCGTTGCGGACATCGTCGATCCCCACGGACATCATCTCGCCGACGCCCTTCCAAAGCTGCGCGGCTTGGCCCGGTATGCAGAGATTAATGGGTCACTGTTCCGAAGGGTCGAAGCGGTTTCGGAGGTCGACGGCATATACCGAATGCTAGACCTTACCAAGCCTGAAGTGCGTGATGCGCTTGATCATGCGACCACAAGTGCCAAGCCCATCTATCTTGGTGCGGCCGGGGCTGACTATGGGGCGTAACCTCTACGGGGGGGAGGCTGTAGAGTTATCGAAGCTCTACAGCCCCGTCCTCAGCGACGAGTTTCCATAACGGTGGAATTCAAACTGCGTCATTACCACATTACTTTATCTGCTTGAATTCGGGCGCCACAGCAAGGAGCGGTGTGGGTTGCTGCCAGCGTCATGTGCACGGCCGATATCGCCACCGCGCCGTACTGGCTCATTTTCGTCCGCGCGGCCTAAAAAATATGCAGCAATCGCCTGCCGCCGCTCATCGCTTGCACGAAAATAATGGCCAGCAAAGCCTGGAAAATGGCAGTCATGTTCGACGATAGAGTCGAGCATCCAGCCAGTTACTGGGGTCATATTTGACACGATGATGCCTCCTTCTGGGTTCATATCATCGTGATTTTTCCGGCTGGGGCGGGAACGCGGCCGAGGACGCAATGTATATCTCGGGCAGCGTGACGGCGAACGACGGCACGACCCCCTATGTGATGACGCTGGCCAACGTTCCGGTGGACGGCTTCTGGAGCCTGATCGTCTACAACAAGGACGGATTTTTCGAGGCCCCAGTGGACGCTGTTTCCTTCAACAGCGTCACCGCGACACCGAATGCGGACGGCACGGTGACGCTGCATTTCGGCGGCAATCCCAAGGCGCCCAATTACCCGAATTACATGCTGCGGCTATATCAGCCGCAACAGTCGGTACTGGACGGCAGCTGGAGCGCACCGATTCCGACGCTGGCAGAATAGGGGGAAGGCATGACTGCGAACACGACGATGGCCGCCGCGCCGCTGGTACCGGTCAATCTCGACAATTTCATCCGGGTCGAAACACATCATTATATGAAGCAAGCGGTGGACAAGGGCTGCTTCGCCAAACTCTTGCATGCGCGTGGCCCAACGCCGGTGGACCAGCAGATCATCATCCGCCTTAACCTCGACACGCCCTACAGCGAAGGCGTGTTCGACTTGACCTCGCCGCTGACGATCACGATGCCGGACCCAAAGGGCCGCTTCCAGTCGCTATTGGTGATCAGCGAAGACCATTATATCCAGCATGTTAGCTATGGCGCCGGCACCTACAGCTTCACGGCTGACAGCGTCGGAAGCCGCTTTGCCTATGTCTTCATACGGACCTTCATGGACTCGCTCAGTCCCGACGATCTGGCGGCCGGTGCCGCCCTGCAGGATCAGATCCAAGTGGAGCAGGCGTCGGTGGGTTCATTTGAAGTGCCCGCCTGGGATCCGCAGAATCTCGCCAATGTGCGCGCGGCGCTTCTGGCCGGGGCTGTATACATGCCGGATGCAAAGCGGGCCTTCGGACGGCCGGACCAGGTGGACCCGGTGCGACGGCTGTTCGGAACGGCGGGCGGCTGGGGCGGCAATAACGAGCATGACGCTTTCTATTTCCCGTTCCAGCCCGCCGATAATGACGGCAACACGCCCTATGTGCTGACGGTCGCGGCTGTGCCGGTGGACGCCTTCTGGTCGATCACCGTCTATAATCAGAAGGGCTATTATGAGGCGCCCGAAAACGCGATCTCGGTGAACAACGTTACCGCCAGCCCGAACGAGGATGGCACGGTAACGGTCCATTTCGGCGGCGATCCCCAGGCACCCAACTACCTGCGGATCATGCCCGGCTGGAATTATCTGGTGCGATTATACCGTCCGCAGCAAGTGATCGTGGACGGCGACTGGCATTTCCCCACGGCCTCTCCCGCGGCAAAGTTATGATTGGCGTGATCAACTCAGGGACGGGGTGCTGTCCACCGCTAATTGCAACTCTTAAGGCTGAACTTGAGTTTCGAGCGAGCAAGGCGGGATGATTTTCTGCTGTCCTGCGTCGACCCCTATCGGACTCTCAGACGCAGATTTTCCGCTCCCAGGTGCGGACCGACAGCTTCTTTATTTTGGATGCCTTGGACAGGCGCGAAGCTAACCACGATTCAGGCGGCTGCAAGCGTAGACCTAAACTCGAAGCGATACCGGTAGCTTCCAAGTCCGTCGCACGAGCTTAGCTGGTGGTAGCAGCGAACACATCGAAGGGCGCGATGATTTCGTTTTCCCATTCCCAGTGCTTGCCAGTGCCAATGCTGAAGCGAGTAAGCCCTCAATCTGCAGGAAGGCTTTTGCTTTCGAGCGAGATCGGATCCGTATCGGTCAGCGTCAACGATCGCACCATGTTCGCTGTCGCCATCTTGTACTTCAGGAAATGGGCGCTGCGAATATGCGCGTCGTACGCGGCCTGGTCGGCATAGACCTCGGTCAGGCGGATCTGGTTAGGCTGCCCCCGAACGGCGACGGCGTAGAGCATCAGAACTCCGGGTTCGCTGCGCATGGAAACCTCGATCTCCTCCCGCAAATGCACCTTATAAGCCTCGATGCTTTCGGGTGCGATTTCGAGTTCGGCAAGTCGGACCATCGGCACGGTTTCGGCCATTGCGGACATACTTCAAACCAGACACGAAAACCCTGCCACAGCCTTCCAGCAGAAATCGTTCATGAAGTGATCCTCAACGCTGCGGCAGGGCGGGATGCAGGATTACCCCGGATTTCAGGCAACATCTGCATTGTACCCGAGATGGTCGATCTCACACGTTGAATTCCGTGCAAGAGTTCGTGGCGATCTTCTCATGACGTGGAAGGCGCGCGGAGGTGCATCCTGAGACGCATTCGATGGACCCCCGAACAGTACGGCCTGTCGTTCAATCCGAAGGACATTCTCCATGCATCTCAAACGTGCAGGATCGCAGCCATCTCTCGCCGGTCCGGCTGGGTGGTTCACCGGGACGGTGCGGATCGATCCGCTCAACACCGCCACGGAACCGGCGCGCCACAGCTGCGCCGCCGTTACTTTCGAGGCCGGCGCGCGTAGCAACTGGCACACACATCCGCTCGGTCAGACCCTGATCGTCACCAGCGGTTGCGGCTGGACCCAGTGCGAAGGCGAGGAGATCGTCGAAATCCGCGCTGGAGACGTCATCTGGTGCCCGCCCGGCCACATGCACTGGCACGGCGCCAGCCCGACCACGGCAATGACCCACATCGCCATTCAGGAGGCGCTGGACGGCAAGAACGTGGAATGGCTCGAACCGGTGACGGATGAGCAGTATCTGGCTGGCCCGCAGGCATGAGGGTGGCTACGCTCATGGCCATTGCTTCTCTCGCGGCAGGCACCGTGGGGCATGCGCAAGTTGCCCATCAGCACGAAATGCCGGTGGTAAAAGGATCGCCGGATAGCTTCACCGGCGATGTCTCTGTGCGAATTCTGGTCAAACCGCAGCCGCCGGCACAGGCGTCGGTCGGATCGGTGACATTTGCTCCGGGTGCGCGGTCGCATTGGCACACGCACCCGGCCGGGCAGACCCTGATCGTGACCGATGGATGTGGCTGGACGCAGGAAGCAGGTGGTCCCGTGCGTCGTATCTGCAAGGGCGACACTGTCACCGTCGCACCCGGTGTGCGGCACTGGCACGGAGCCACGGCCAACGGCGCCATGACCCACCTTGCGATTACCGAAACGGTCGATGGCCGCAATGTCGACTGGAAAGAACCGGTGAGCGCCGCCGAATATCAGGCCGCCGCGCTTACCGCACGATAGGAACAGGCAATGAATCCGACGTATGATTTCAACGGCCAGGTCGCGCTCGTGACCGGGGCGGCCAAGGGCATGGGCCTGGCCACCGCCCGCATGTTCGCGCAGAGTGGCGCCTCCGTATTGCTCGCTGATCTGGAAGGCGATCGCGCCGAGCAGGAGGCCGCGCGCATCGTCCGCGAAGGTGGCCGTGCCATTGCGTTCGCCTGCGATGTCGCGGACGAAACGCAAGTCTCGGCCATGGTGGACAAGGCGGTGGCCGAGTTCGGCCGCCTCGACATGGCATTCAACAATGCCGGCATTCAGGTGCCGCCCTCCGATGCGGCGGACGAGCCGGGCGACCAGTTCGACCGCGTGACCGCCGTCAACCAGCGCGGGGTCTGGGCCTGCATGAAGCACGAATTGCGGGTGATGCGCGCGCAAGGTTCGGGTGCCATCGTCAACTGTTCCTCGCTTGGCGGGCTCGTCGGCCTGCCGCAGCGCGCGGCCTATCACGGCACCAAACACGCAGTGCTCGGCATGACCAAGAGTGCGGCCATGGAATATGCGCCGCGCGGCATCCGCATCAACGCGGTCTGCCCCGGAACCATCGATACGCCAATGGTCGCCGACATGCTCGAAGGCCAACGCGAAGCCATGGCCGAGATCATGCGCGAACAGGTGATCGGCCGCCTTGGCCACGCCGACGAGGTAGCCGCTGCAGTGCTGTGGCTGTGCAGCCCCGGCGCCAGCTTCGTGATCGGCGTGGGACTTCCCGTTGATGGCGGCTTCACCGCGCATTGACATATATCCAAGGCAGGAGCCGACCATGAAAGCTCTGCTTCCCCTACTGGCAGGATTGACGACTATGACCGCAGGTGACCTTGAAGCGAAGATAACCGCGCCTTCAGGCAGCGTATCGCCGGCGCTGGCGGCGCACACCGAACAGCGCATCGACGGCGATCTCTGGAAGCGGACAGGGCTCTCCCCACGAGATCGTGCCCTCGTGGCAATCGCCGCACTGATCGCGCGCGACGAGAGTGCCGGAGTGGGTGCCTACGCTGAGAAGGCCCTCGAATACGGTGTGAAGCCCGCCGAACTGTCGGAAGCCGTGCTGCACCTTGCCTATTATACCGGCTGGGGCAATGCGATGAACGCTGTTGCACCCATAGCTGCCGTGTTCGAAAGACGCGGCATCGGTGCCGATCAGTTGCCGGACGTTTCCCCCCGACTGCTTCCGCTCGACGAAGCGGCGGAGGCGGCGCGCAGTACCCACGTCAGCGCACAGTTCGCCGCCGTTGCACCGGGGCTGGTCGACTACACCACCAACTATCTCTTCCGTGATCTCTGGCTGCGCCCCGATCTCGCCCCGCGCGACCGCAGCATGGTCACGGTGGCCGCGCTGATGACGATGGGGCAAGCGGAGCAGATTCCCTTCCACCTGAACAAAGCGATGGATAACGGCCTGACCGCGACCGAGGCTGGAGAAATAGTCACGACGATTGCCTTCTACGCCGGTTGGCCCAAGGCGTTCTCGGCGGCGCCGGTCGTCGCCAAAGTGCTGGAGCAGCGCGGAGGCTGACGCTTCACCTGCAGGATGGCGATCTGCCTGACTCCGGCTTAGGATGAGCGAAACTCAACGCGCCAGCTGCTGGACCCGACCTCACGATGGACAACGAACCCCGGACCCCGCCCGGCCGCAAATCGCGATTTCGACGCTCGGACATCGCGAGCCTCGGATACTTCCTCGCCATCGCGCGGCATCGCAATTTCCGGCTGGCGGGGCTGGAAATCGGGGTCAGCACCTCGGCGATCAGCCATTCGCTGCGCGGTCTGGAGGAAAGCATCGGTGTCCGCCTTTTCAACCGGACCAATCGCAGCGTGACCCTGACTGCGGCAGGCGAGGAACTGCTTGGCGAGATTGCCGAACCGTTCGACCGGATCGACAATGCCATCGATGTCCTGAACCGCTTCCGGGGATCGCCGGCCGGGCGCATCAGGTTGAATGTGCTCGACATCGCCGCAACATATCTGATCGCGCCGATCATGCCTGCCTTTCTCGACCGCTATCCCGATGTCGAGATCGACCTGCGCGTATCGAACAGCATCGACGATATAGTTGGCGGCGGTTTCGATGCAGGAATCCGTTATGGCGGCACGGTGCCCGAAGACATGATCGCGCAGCGTCTCTCAGCGCCCATCCGCTGGGTAGCTGTTGGCGCACCGGCCTATTTCGAGCGCTTCGGCATACCCCGTCATCCCGACGATCTGCTTGCGCATCGCTGCGTGCAGATACGTCTGGGAGACGACCGGATCTATCGCTGGGAGTTCGATCGCGGGTCGGAGTCGGTTGCCCTTGCCGTGCCCGGCGCGATCACGATTGACTCCAGCGACATCGCCCGCGCACTGGCACTCAATGGCGCGGCGATCATGTACGCTCCCGAACCCGCCATTGCCCGCGAGGTGGCGCGCGGCGAGCTGCAGATCGTGCTGGAGGACTGGGCCTCTCCCGGTCCGGCCATGCACATCTACTATCCCGGACGCCGCCAGGTGCCGGTAGGCCTGCGCCTGCTGATCGATCTTGTCCGCGAACTGCGCCCATTGGGCTACTAACGTGAATGGTCTTGAATGCACCTCAATGCGGCATCGCGATCCTCGCGGCTGATCTGTTTCGGCCGTGTGGGCGCCAGTGACCGTTCGTGAATGGCAAGTTTCAGCAAGATTAATGGGACTCGGAAAGGGCAGCAATGGGCGGCGCGTGGCTGCCTTCCCGCCGTCGACCCTTCATTGCCGTTCAGCCGCCAAATTTCGATGCCCAGGACCGGACCGGCAGCTATCCCGGTTTCGACCAGAAAGCGCCGTTAGCGATTGTGTTTGGAATGGCAGGTCACGCCAGAACCAGCCATTCCCCATTCTGTCCCTGCCATTCTCGGCCGTTCAGCGCTTTGAGGCGTAACCGGAACGGCAGCTTAGATGCGTTCCCGAAAGCCCGCATTTCAGTCGCCGCCAACTTGACCCTCGATTACATACCCCGCCTCACGCCAGGCCTGCATCCCGCCGTCCAGCGCACTGGCGCGGGGGAAGCCGAGGTCGCGCAGCGTGGCCGCCGCCAGCGTCGAGATTTTGCCGAACTCGCAGCAAGTGACGATCTTCACGGTAGGATCGCAGAGCATCGCGTTGACGCGCAGTTCCAGTTGCCCGCGCGGCAGGTGGATCGCGCGGGGGACGTGGCCTGCCTCGAACGCGTCCTTCTCGCGCACGTCCAGCACGACCAGGGCGTTGCCATTGCGGCCGATCCGCGCGGCCAGTTCCTCCAGCGCGATGAAGGGCACTTTGGCGGCGGCCTCGGCCAGCAGTTGGGCCACGGTCTTGCCGCCGTTCATGTTGGTGCGTAGCGCCTCGGTCAGATGGGTCGGCGCGGCGAGGTCCAGTTGCTGCATCATCGCCACGAACTCGGCCCGATCGGTCTTCTGCAGGCGAGGGTTTCCGGCAATCTCGGCGCCGATGGTCGAGTGGCTGCGGCCCTTGTAGTCGTGCGCGGGGTAGACCCGCGTATCCGCCGGCAGAGTCAGCAGCTTGCCGAAGAGGCTGTCGAACAGCGCCTCGGGATCGCCGCTGGGCAGGTCGGTGCGGCCGGTGCCGCCGATCAGCAGGGTGTCGCCGGTGAACACCCGGTCCGCCGCGACAAGGCACAGGGAATCGCGCGTGTGCCCCGGCGTATGCATCGCGCGCAGGCGCAAGTTGCCGACGATCAGCGTGTCCCCGTCATCCAGCCGCATGTCCGCATAGGGCGCCGGACTCAGCCGGTTCATCACCACCGGGGCATGGAGCAGCTGGGCAAGCTCCCGGCTGGCAGAGAAGTGATCGGCGTGGGTATGCGTGTCGATCACGTAGCGCACGTGAACGCCCATCTGCCCGGCCAGACCCATATAGCGGTCTATCTGCGACTGTTCGGGATCGATCAGCACCGCCGCACGCGTTTCCGGGCAGGCGAGGAGGTAGGACTGGCAGCCCCCCGTTGCGATTTGCTCGAAAAGCATAGGCGCATCTCCCGGCGATGAAGGCTCTTTCTGCCCGTCTCCATCGGGCCCAACAAGGCCGCGTCTCCGTTTCGGGCGCATATCTTTCGGGTGGGGCGAGCCTTGGCCGGGGTGGACCGAATCCGCACGGCTTGCCTCGGCAGGGGCGGGAATCCTAACCCTCGGCGTCCGGGTCACATTTTTCAGATCAAGGACATATCATGAAATTCGCTCTCGCCGCGCTGACCGCGCTTGCCGGCTTTGCCGCTGCCACGCCCGCCATGGCCGATGTCGTGACGGCAGAGGCCAACGTCGCCCGTTCCGAAGGCGATTGGGGCGGCGAACTGGCCGTGGGCGTGCCGGTGGTCCAGGACGGCGGCTTCGCGATCACGCCGGGCGTCGGCCTGTTCTTCCACGACCGCGATCATCCGAACTACTACCACGACAATGGCGACTGCTTCAGCAAGCAGAGCGGCGATCAGGTGTCCGGCGGCAAGTGCGACGATTCCGGCACCAAGGTCTTCGCCAAGGTGGAGGCGACCTATCGCCTGCCGATGTTGCTGGCGCTTGGCGTCGGCGCGCGGCTGAGCGGGGATAATGTGCGGCCCTATGGCACGGTATCGATGCCGGTGTTTCCGCATATCGATGTGAAGGGCAACGTGGGCGACCACTATGTCGCAGCGGGGCTGCAGGCGCGGTTCTGAACTGGTCGAAGATCCTCCCCATCGGGGGAGGGGGATCGCCCGTAGGGTGGTGGAGGGGGCTGGCGCAGCGCTGCCGAAAGCCCCCTCCGTCAGCGCTGCGCGCTGCCACCTCCCCCGGTGGGGGAGGAGCTTTGAGGCTTAGCCTTCCAGCAGGTCCAGATAGGCGATCACGTCATTATCGGTGGCGATGAACAGGCCGTCCTGCACGTCCTCGGTCTGCTGAGAGGCGACCTCCATCGCTTCCCATAGCGACCCGTAGAACAGCGTGGTCACCCCGCCGCCCTCGGGGCCGCCGTCGAGGTGGTAGAGCCGCACCGAAGCTTCGCCTGAAGTGGTGCGCATCAGCCCTTGTCCTCTGGGCGTTCGCGCTTGGCGCCATCGACCACGCGGTCGATCCGGGCGACTTCCGCCTCGGTGGCCTTGCGCTCGTTCTTGCTGCGGCCGTGCTGCGCGCGGTTGGCGTCTGCCTGCGCCTTGCTTTCCGAACGGGCCTTGGCCTTGCGGGCCATGCGCAGGTTGACGATCTCGGCCATGAGACCCTTCTACGCCTCGATGGGCGCGGTGGTAACCCCCAGATCGGGCAGGCCGACGGAGCGCTTGCCGGAAAAGTCCGTGCGCACGACGATCAACCCGTCCTTCTCCAGGAAATCGAGCAGTCGCTGCACGCGGCGCGGGCTGCTGGTGCCGTATGTCCGGGCCAGCACCATGTCGTCCGGGCAGGGCTGATCGTTCATCGCGGCGAGCGCGATCAGGTAGAATGGCGCCAGCGCATCGTCGGGCACGTGCTTGGCCAGATTGAACAGGTCGAACCACTTTTCGTCGTCCGGATCCTCGATCCCCGCCAGCGCGGCGGCGAAGCCGCGGCGGAAGGTCGTGGCGTCCAGCCCGCGCACCGAAATGCCCTTCATGCGGCAGCGGATCGTGAAGTCCTGGAACAGCGTGGTGGCCGGCTGGAACGCGCAATCGTCGTCCTTCGCCATCAGGTTCAGAATCTCGACCATCGCCGCGCGGTTTTCCTCGGGCTCCGGCTCCGGACGCTCGGGGCGCGGGGGCGGGGCGGCGGCGAGGGTGGGCGATTGCTCGATGGAGGCGGACAGGTCCTCCACATCGATCACCGGGCGCGGCGGCGGGCGGTGGAACTCCTGCCGCTCCGGCTCGACGTGCAGATTGTCGTGCAGCAACTCTCGCAGTTCGTCGGTGGAGGCGGTGGGCAGCGGCATCAGGCCGGGCGTGATCGACTTGGCGCCGGTGCGCACGGTGCCGATGTTGACCGCCACCGGGCGACGGCTGATCGCCGGGCCCAGGCCCAGGAACTGGCCGCGCGCAAGATCGCGGATCGATTCCGCCTGCCGCCGTTCCATGCCGAGCAGGTCTGCCGCGCGGATCATGTCGATGTCCAGGAAGGTGCGGCCCATCAGGAAGTTGCTGGCTTCCGCCGCCACGTTCTTGGCCAGCTTGGCCAGACGCTGGGTGGCGATGACGCCCGCCAGACCGCGCTTGCGGCCACGGCACATCAGGTTGGTCATTGCCGCCAGGCTGACGCGGCGCGCTTCTTCGGTGACTTCGCCGGCAGCGGCAGGCGCGAACATCTGCGCTTCGTCCACCACCACCAGCACCGGATACCACTGCTCACGCGGGGCATCGAACAGGGCGTTCAGGAACTGCGCGGCGCACTTCATCTGCTGGTCGATTTCCAGCTCGTCCAGCGCCAGCACGACCGAGGCGCGATGCTGGCGGATGCGCGCGCCAAGGCGGACGATCTCCGCCTCCGCATAAGCAGCGCCGTCGATCACCACGTGGCCGAATTCCTCGGCCAGACTCACGAAGTCGCCTTCCGGATCGATCACCACCTGCTGCACGATCGGCGCGCTCTCTTCCAGCAGGCGGCGCAGCAGGTGCGACTTGCCGGACCCGGAATTGCCCTGCACCAGCAGGCGGGTCGCGAGAAGTTCCTTGATGTCGATCTCGATCGGTTCGCCCTGCGGCGTCTGCCCGATCACGATGTTGGCGCTCACAGGTGCCTATTGGCAAAACCGGACGGGCGGGCGCAAGGGGGCGCGCCGCCTTTATCCATAGGTAGCGGCTCGGGGTGGCGGCCTCAGTCCGCCAGCGCGCTCCTCATGCGGGCCTGCAGTTCGGGCAGCACTTCGTTCTCGAACCAACGATTCCGCGCCATCCACAGGCGGCTGCGCCATGCGGGATGGGGCAGGGGGAAAAATCCTTCGGGGGCATCCCGCCAACGGCGGACGGCTTCGGTCATGTTCGGCGCGAATCCGCGCGGCAGGTAGCGTTTCTGCGCGTACTGGCCGACCAGCAGCGTCAGCCGCACGTCCGGCAGAGCGGCGCGCAGGCGGGAATGCCACAGCGGCGCGCATTCCGGACGCGGGGGCAGATCGCCGCCGGTACCTTTGCCCGGATAGCAGAAGCCGCTGGGCATATGCGCCACGCGCTCCGGATCGTAGAAGGTTTCGGGCGAAAGGCCGGTCCAGTCGCGCAGGCGGTCTCCGCTGTCGTCATCCCAGGCAATGCCGCTGGCGTGGACCTTGCTGCCCGGCGCCTGACCGATCACCAGAATCCGCGCGCCGAGGCCGGCCTGCACCACCGGACGCGGCGAGTGCGGCAGGGAATCGGCACAGACGCGGCAGGCGCGGATCGCGGCTAGCAGACCGTCCAGATCGGGCTCCCCCTCCACGGTGCCGCTATCCGGCGACCCGCAGCGAGGTGAGCGAGGAGGAATAAGGCGCAACCAGTTCCGCCGCGCGTTTCCAGTCGCCCTTCAGCCACAGATCGTGCGCGGCGGGATCGGCGGGCAGGATCACCGGCATCGTATCGCGCCCCTCCGCCCGCAGCGCGGCATTGGCGGGGGTGGTGAGCAGCGCGAAGCTGGGCACTTCGCTGTCCTTCCACACGGCCGCCATGGCGAAGATCGGCTGGTCGGACGCGCCGAACCAGCACTGGCGGCGCTTGCCGTCGCGCGGATCGACCTTGCCCCATTCCATGAAGGCACTGGCCGGGACGAGGCAGCGAAACTCGCTGTTGCGCAAGTTGCCGATCCAGAACGGGCTTTCTAGATTGCGCACGGTCAGGATGCCGTGGCGCCGTTCATCCGAGCCTTGCGGCGGCGGCGGCACGCCCCAGAGGCGCGGAATCATGCGGCGCGGCAGGCGCTTTTCCGGGCGCGGCCCCGCCACGAACTCGCGCCCCATGATGATCACCGGGGCAAAGCCGCCCGCCGAAACCGAGCCGCCGGGCCAGGGATCGTCGCCTGCATCGAACCCGAAAGTGCGGGCAACTTCGCGGGCGGGCGCGTCAAGGCGATAGATCATCGGCATGTCTGCTTCGGGCCCTAGACGCAGGAAAAAGCCGCGTCTATCGTCCCGCCATCCCCGGGGAGCTTGTGCCCAAGGCTTTCGAATCCCGAAAGCCGAACGGAAACAAATGGCTGAGAGGGGCAGGTCACGCTGCCCGACCCGTTGAACCTGAACCCGTTAACACGGGCGGAGGGAAGGGCGGGCCACAGGACTATTCTGTCGCGACCTTTCTTTCGTCCATAAGCCGAAGGAAAATCGCTTATGGCCGACATCAACTCCAAGCTGGAGATCGGCGTTACCACCGGACCCATTCGCGGGTCGAAGAAGATTCACGTCGGGCCCTTGGGGGTCGCGATGCGGGAAATTCACCTTGAGCCCGGTTCGGGCGAGGCGCCGGTACGTGTCTACGATACGTCCGGCCCCTACACCGATCCGAACGTCACCATCGACATCGCGGCCGGTCTTGCCGCCAAACGCCGCGAATGGATCCTCGCCCGCGGCGACGTGGAGGATTACGAAGCCCGCGCCGTCAAGCCGGAGGACAATGGCCAACTCGGACCTCATCGTTCGGGCGGCGTCCCGGCGTTCCCCAACGTGGTGAAGCGCCCGCTGCGTGCGAAGCCGGGCATGAATGTCAGCCAGATGCACTACGCCCGCCGAGGCATCATCACGCCGGAGATGGAATACGTCGCCGAGCGTGAGAACCTTGGCCGTGCGATGCTGAAAGAATATGCGCGCGACGGTCAGGACTGGGGCGCGGCCATCCCCGACTACGTCACCCCCGAATTCGTGCGCGAGGAAGTGGCGCGCGGCCGGGCGATCATCCCTTCCAACATCAACCACCCCGAAAGCGAGCCGATGGCGATCGGCCGCAACTTCCTGGTCAAGATCAACGCCAATATCGGCAACTCCGCCGTCGCCTCGGACGTGGCGAGCGAGGTGGACAAGATGGTCTGGTCGATCCGCTGGGGCGCGGACACGGTGATGGACCTGTCCACCGGGCGCAACATCCACGACACCCGCGAATGGATCATCCGCAACTCACCCGTGCCGATCGGCACCGTGCCGATCTATCAGGCACTGGAAAAGGTCGGCGGCATTGCCGAGGACCTGACCTGGGAAGTGTTCCGCGACACCCTGATCGAACAGGCCGAGCAAGGCGTGGACTATTTCACCATCCACGCCGGCGTGCGCCTGCCCTTCGTGCCGCTCGCCGCCAAGCGCGTGACCGGCATCGTCAGCCGCGGCGGATCGATCATGGCCAAGTGGTGCCTTGCCCATCACAAGGAATCGTTCCTCTACGAACGCTTCGACGAGATCACCGAGATCATGAAGGCCTACGACGTCGCCTACTCGCTGGGGGATGGCCTGCGCCCCGGCTCGATCGCGGATGCCAATGACGAGGCGCAGTTCGCCGAACTCTACACCCTTGGCGAACTGACCAAGCGCGCCTGGGCGCAGGACGTGCAGGTGATGATCGAGGGGCCGGGCCATGTGCCGATGCACAAGGTGAAGGAGAACATGGACAAGCAGCTTGAGGCTTGCGGCGAAGCGCCGTTCTACACCCTCGGGCCGCTCGTGACCGACATTGCGCCGGGCTACGACCACATCACCAGCGGCATCGGCGCGGCCATGATCGGCTGGTACGGCACGGCGATGCTCTGCTACGTCACGCCCAAGGAACACCTTGGCCTGCCGGACCGCGACGACGTGAAAGTCGGCGTCGTCACCTACAAGCTGGCCGCTCATGCCGCCGATCTGGCCAAGGGGCATCCGGCCGCCAAAGTCCGCGACGATGCGCTGTCCCGCGCGCGCTTTGAATTCCGCTGGCGCGACCAGTTCAACCTCAGCCTCGATCCCGACACCGCCGAACAGTACCACGACCAGACGCTTCCGGCCGAGGGCGCCAAGTCCGCGCATTTCTGCTCGATGTGCGGGCCGAAGTTCTGTTCGATGAAGATCAGCCAGGAAGTGCGGGACTTCGCGGCGAAGCAGAACCAGCCTTCGACCAGCTTCATCGCAGCGGAAGAGGGCGGCATGCTCGCCATCTCCGAGGCGGAGGCCGGCATGGCTCAGATGAGCAAGGTGTTCAAGGAAACCGGCAGCGAACTCTACATGGGCGCGGGCGGGTGCGAGCACGACTGACCGCGAGATTTCCCAAGACCCCACTTTTTGCGCTGCACTGCAAGAAAAGCGGGGTCTCCCGCCTTCGCGGTTGCGGAATGGGGTGCTAGGATGAGGGCCCCCTCAGGAGCCCCGAGTCCATGCGCAACCCCTCCGCCGACTGGATGAAGCTGGCGACCGACAGCTATTTGCTCTGGGCCGATTCGATGATGGTGATCGGGATGCGCACCTCGGACATGATGACCGGGCGCGGCAGCAGCCACGAGAATGTGCGCATGGTCACCGAAAAGGTGCAGGCCAACGCGGAACTGGCGGCCAAGCTGTTCTGGGGCGGCCCGACGACGCCCGAACGCGCCGCCCACAAGGCCGTGCGCCATTATCGCAAGCGCGTAAGGGCCAACCGCCGCCGACTTTCGAAGCGGTAAGGGGGGGGGCGGGCCACTCCCTTGCACTAACCCAATATTCGTCATTGCGAGCGTAGCGAAGCAATCCAGAGCGGCGCAAACCGCCCCTGGATTGCTTCGCTACGCTCGCAATGACGAAAGGGGGAGGTCGCGCCTCGCCTGGATCACCGCTTGCGCACGAACTCCGCGCGCAGCACCAGACCCTTGATGCCGGGATACTTGCAGTCGATCTCCTGCGCGTCGCCGGTCAGCCGGATCGAGGGGATCAGCGTGCCGCGCTTCAGCGTCTGGCCCGCGCCCTTCACGTCCAGGTCCTTGATCAGCGTCACCGCATCGCGCACTTCGATGGTGTCCGCCGCCGCGCGCTTGGCCGCGAGTTCGGAAGCGGGCAGCCATTCGCCGCTCTCTTCGTCGTAGATATAGTCTTCGTCGTCGCCCGACATGTCGTATTCTCCTGTTTTTCAGGCCCATGACAGGGCAAGCTGGCTTTGGCGAGCACCAAGGAGAGGCTGGGCATGAGCGCGGATAAGCAGGGCAAGGTCCATATAGGCATCGGCGGCTGGAGCTACGACCCCTGGCGAGAGACGTTCTATCCCAAGACCGTCTCCAAGGCGCGCGAGCTGGAATATGTCGGCCAGACCCTGACCGGCACGGAGATCAACGCCACTTTCTACGGCCGCCAGAAGCCCGCCAGCTACATCAAGTGGCGCGATACGGTGCCGGACGGCTTCCACTTCACGCTGAAGGGGTCGCGCTATTGCACCAACCGCAAGAACCTTGCTGAAGCCGGGGAGAGCGTGACCAACTTCGTCGAACAGGGCATCGTCGAACTGGGCGCGAAGCTGGGGCCGATCAACTGGCAACTGGCCGCGACCAAGAAGTTCGATGCTGACGAGATTGCCGCCTTTTTCGCCCTGCTTCCGAAGGAGCATGAGGGGCTGCACTTGCGCCACGCCATCGAGGCGCGGCACGAAAGCTTCGACGATCCCGCCTTCTTCGATCTCGCCCGCAAGGCCGGGGTGGCGGTGATTCTGGCGGACAGCCCGAAATACCCGGCCTTCGAAGCGGCGGCCGATGCCGCGCCCTTCGTCTACGCCCGCCTGCAAAACGCCCGCGCCGAGATCGAGCAGGGCTATCCCGACGCCGAACTCGACGCGTGGGCGGGGAAAATCCGGGGCTGGTCGAAAGACGGCAAGGACGTCTTCGTCTTCTTCATCGCCGGCGACAAACAGAGGAACCCGGCGGCAGCCATGGCGCTGATCGCGAAGCTGGCGGGATGACGAGGCAGTGGTCGCTCTACCCCCGATTCCGCTCAGGCTGAGCTTGTCGAAGCCCCGACGGCGTGGCGCGTACATCCTTCGACAAGCTCAGGATGAGCGGGGAGGGGGGAGACTTGGTCCAAGCCGGTCGCTCGGAACCTCCATCGCACTCCTCCGTTCCCTTGAGATGAGAAATCTCCTCGCCGCATCCGTACTCGCCGTGGCCCTTGCGGCCTGTTCCTCCGAACCCGCCAAGGCGCCCGAGCAGGCCAGCGAGACGGCGACCGCGCCGGCTGTGCCGGATGAGGTCGTAACCGAAGCGCCCACGGCATCCCCGACGACTGCGCCCGCGACCGACGCCAAAGTGCTGTCGCTGGAGGGCTTGGGCAATCTGCGCATCGGTGAGCCGGTACCGGCCGGATCCTCCTGGGCAGAGCGCGGGGCGCAAGCGTCCGACACCTGCCGCACGGTCACCTCGCCGGACTATCCGGGCGTCTATGCCATCGTCGAGCAGGGCAAGGTGCGGCGCATCACGGTGGGTGAGCGGTCGCAGGTCAAGCTGGTCGAAGGCGTGGGCGTCGGTTCCAGCGAGGCGGACGTGACGAAGTGGTTCGCCGGCTTCCGCGCGGAACCGCACAAGTACGAGGCGGCGCCTGCCAAGTATCTGACCGCGCCCAATGCGAAGAGCGGCGATCCTGCCTTGCGGTTCGAAATCGATCACGAGGGCAAGGTCAGCGCGATCCACGTCGGCACGATGCCTGTGCTGGCTTACGTGGAAGGCTGCGCTTAACACCCTTTTGCCCTGCCCTTAGGGCTGGCGCTCGCTTCGCACATGCGGCATGGGCAATTGATGCGTTCCCCCGATGCCCCCGATGTCAGGTCCGACCGCTTCCCGATGGGGGAAGTGGAATTCGTCCTCCTGATGGCCTCGCTCCAGGCGCTGATGGCGCTGTCGATCGATGTCATGCTGCCCGCGCTGGGCGCGATTTCGCACGATCTGCGATTGACCGACCCCAATCAGCGGCAGCTTATCGTCGGCGTCTTCCTGATCTGCTCCGGCCTGGGATCGCTGTTTCCCGGCGCTTTGGCGGACCGGTTCGGGCGGCGGCCGGTGGTGCTGACCGCGATCGCCGCTTACGTGATTACCGCCTTCCTTTGCGCGATTTCCGGCAGTTTCATGCTGCTGCTGATCGCGCGCGGGTTCATGGGGGCGTTCTGTTCGGCGATGATGGTCATGCCGATGACCATCCTGCGCGACCGCTTCGATGGCGACCGGATGGCGCGCACCCAGTCGCTGGTGGCGATGACGTTCATGGTGGTGCCGATGGTGGCGCCGATGATCGGGCAGACCGTGCTGCTGTTCGCCGGCTGGCGCTGGATCTTCGGGATCATGTGCACGATGGGCGTGATCGTGCTGGTCTGGAGCTGGTTGCGCCTGCCGGAAACGCTTCATGCCGATTATCGCCAGCCGATCCAGCCGCGCGTGATCGCCGGCAACATGGTGATGGCGATGAAGGAGCGCGCCTCGCTGGGGTACTTCCTGGGGGCGGCATTCGTGCAGGGCGCACTGTTCGGCTACATCAATTCCGCGCAGCAGCTGGTGGGCGAGCATTTCGGCGCCGGCACGCTGTTTCCGGTAGTGTTCGGCGGCATGGCGCTGGTCATGGCCTGCAGCAACTTCGCCAATTCGCGCATCGTAGAGCGGTTCGGCGCGCGGCGCGTCTCGCACGCGGCGCTGTGCTGCTACATCCTGTTCGCCGCGATCCACCTTGTGCTGGCGATGCGGGGTGAAAGCCTCTGGATGTTCATTCCGCTGATGACGGCGACGATGTGCATGATGAGCTTCATCGGTGCCAACTTCCAGGCGATCTCGCTCCAACCCTTTGCGCGGATCGCGGGGGCGGCGGCGTCGGTCATGTCGTTCGTGCGGACGGTGCTGGGCGCGGCGCTGGGATCGCTGATCGGGCAGGCCTATGACGGCACCGCGCGGCCGATCCTGGCGGCGATGGTGGTCTGCGGGCTGACCTCGCTGGTGCTGGTGCTCTATTCGGAGAAAGGGCAGCTGTTCCGCCGGGTCAATCCGCCGGGCTTCTACAAGGCGCATCCGCCAGCGGCGGGACACGAGTTCTGATGGTGTTTCGGGGGCGCACCGCCCCCGAATGTCATTCCGCTATGGTGGTTAGACCCTTCTGCCACGGAACAGCTGCACCAGTCCGACGACGATCGCGACGACCAGCAGCACGTGGATCAGCGCGCCCGTAACGTGGAATACGACGAAGCCCAGCAGCCACAGAATGATGAGGATGGCGGCTATGGTGAAAAGCATGGCATCTTCTCCTTGGTGAGATGCCGATAGAAACGCGCAAGGCGCTACTTGGCTGCACAGGCAATGCGGCAAATGCAACTCGTCTCAGGGGAGGGGCAGGCGGCAGATTGCAACGTTTGCAGCTGTTGCCGCGCCGCAGCGGGCCGGGCATGGTCCGGATGCGACCGCGAATCGCCCTTGCGCGCATCTCGCTGCCGCCCTTCGGGTCCACCGTTCAATACGATAGACAAGCGAAACAGACCGGCCGGGATAACCGACCGGTCTGTTTCGCTTGTGCTGCCGGCTGGCTTTGAAGGTTCAGTTTGGGAAGGTTCAGCTTGGGCTGGGTGGCGGGCGCCGGTGGGCCATGTCGGCAAGTTCGCGCCGGGACACGGCCGGGCGCGGCGCCTCGGTTTCCGGCCGCGGCCTTGCACGCGCTTCGCGCCACGATTGCCAGAGCAGCGCCGCCTTGCGCGGGCCGGATACGCGCACGCGGTGGTCCCAGGCATGGGCGCCCAATTTCTCCACCTCGCGCGCGATGTCGCCATAGATATCGGCGGCGGCCAGCACCGCCCAGCGCTGGCGAAAGGCCAGCCTGGCTGCGCCTACCCGGGCGGAGGCTTCGTAGTCCCGCGCCAGCGCACAGGCGCGTGCCACCAGCGGCACCAGGGCGCCGCGATAATGGGGCTTGGTCACTTCGCCGGGCGGAATGTCCGCTTCGGCCAGCCATTCCTCCGGCAGATAGCAGCGGCCCAGCGCGTCATCTTCCCAGACGTCGCGCACGATGTTGGCCAGCTGGAAGGCAATGCCAAGGTCGCAGGCGCGGTCCAGCGTATCGTCGTCGGCCGGGTCCACGCCCATGACCAGCGCCATGATCACGCCCACCGCGCCGGCCACGTGATAGCAATAGCGCAGCATGTCCGCCTCGCTGCGTGGGCGCCATCCGCTGGCGTCCAGCGCGAAGCCGGCCAGCACGTCCTCGATCAATCCATCGGCGATCGGCACCTCGCGCCGCAATTGGCCCAGCGCGTCGAAGGCCGGGGTGCCGGTGCCTTCGCCCGCAAGCGCGAGTTCGGTCAGCGTGCGGATCGTCGCCAGCCGGTCCTGCGGGGCGAGGCGTGTGCCCAAGGGAGCCCGGCGCGCGGCCCGGCCGTGGTCCTGCTCATCGGCGATATCGTCGCAGGCGCGGCACCAGGCATAGAGCAGCCACACGCGTTCGCGCGTGGTCCGATCGAACAGCCGGCTGGCCGCGGCAAAGCTTTTCGAACCCTTGCGGATCGAGCTTTGCGCGGCTTGCACCAGGTCTGCGCGATCGGACGTCATGGCCGGTCCTAGAGCGTGCTCGGGTCCATTTTGACGATCGGCACGATCGGCTCATGCGCCGCCATGCGCGTCAGCAGGGGTTCCAGTTCGGTATCGTCGATGATGATGCCCTGATGCGCCGGGCGGACGAAGCCCACTTCGGCCATGTGGCGGTTGAAGGCCAGCAGCAGGTCGTAGAAGCCGAAGGAATTGAGCACGCCCACCGGCTTGTCGTGATATCCCAGCTGCGCCCAGCTGACCGCTTCCCACAGCTCGTCCATGGTGCCGACGCCGCCGGGGATGACGATGAAACCGTCCGACAGGCGGGTGAATTCCGCCTTGCGCTCATGCATGGTCTTCACGATGTGCAGTTCGGTGCAGTCGTTGTTGGCGACCTCGCCACCGCGCCCGTTACCGCCGACAAGCGCTTCGGGGATCACGCCGATCACTTCGCCGCCTTCGGCCAGCGCGCCGGCCGCCACAGCGCCCATCAGGCCCAGCCGGCCGCCGCCGTAGACCACGCCGATGCCCTTGCGCGCCAGCGTGGCGCCCACTTCACGGGCCAGTTCGATGTAGCGCGGGTCGGCGGGGGTGGCCGAACCGCAATAGACGGCGATACGCTTCATTTCAGTCGATAACCTTCAGTTGTACCGCCGCACCATCGGGCAGATCGCGTGTCTGCCGCGCCAGGTCGCCGGTTAGATAGATCAGTTTGACAAGATCGATGCTGATCAGGTTCTCGGGCGCATAGTCGCCCGCGATCAGGGCCGGAAGCGTCAGGCTGTAGACTTCCCCCATTCCCGTCCAGCCCAGCCGCTTCGTCGCCGCATCGATCAGCGCATCGGCGCGCCAGATCGCCTGTGTTTCCTCCAGCGCCATGTGATCGCGCGCCGCCGCTTCGTCGCCCAGCAGGGTGACGGTGCCCATTTCGGGATCGACATAGTGGAACGCGCCGGCCTTGTCGGTAACCAGCAAGTGCCCCATCAGGCTGTGCGCCACCACTTCGGCGAAAGTCACGCCGGTCCAGCCCCACGCGGTGTTGAGGGCGTTGACTTCGCGGCTCATCGCAATTGCTCCACCATCAGCTTGGCGGTCGCCTTGGCACTGCCGACGACGCCGGGAATGCCCGCGCCCGGATGGGTGCCGGCGCCGACGAGGTAGAAGTTCTTCAGCTTGTCATCCCGGTTATGGCCGCGGAACCACGCGCTTTGCGTCAGCAGCGGCTCCAGGCTGAAGGCATTGCCCTTGTAGGCGCTCATGTCGCGTTCGAAATCGGGCGGGGCATAGTGGAACTTGGTGACGATGCGGTCGTCCAGATCGGGGATCAGGCGGCGGCTGACTTCGGCCAGCACGCGGCGTTCCAGCACCGGGCCCACTTCGTTCCAGTCCACCGGCAGCTTGCCCATGTTGGCCACGGGGACAAGCGCATAGAACGTGCTCTTGCCCGCCGGCGCCATCGACGGATCGGTGACGCTGGGGTGGTGGAGATAGATCGAGAAATCGCGCGGCAGCACGCCGTGTTCGTAGATATCGTCCAGCAGGCCCTTGTAGCGCGGGCCGAACAGCACGCTGTGGTGCGGGATGCCCGGCCAGGTGCCCTCCAGCCCGAAATGGACCACGAAGACGCTGGGCGAGAAGCGCTTGTGCGCCAGCTTCTTCGCCATTTCCTGCCCGCGCAGGCTGCCCGCCAGCAGATCGCGATAGGAATGCATGATGTCGCCATTGCTGGCCACCGCGTCGAAACGGCCCTTCCAGCCGCTTTCGCATTCCACTTCGGTCACCCGGTCGCCCACGGTGTGGATATGCGCAACTTTGTCGCCCAGCCGGATGGTGCCGCCGATGCGTTCGAACTGGCGGGCCATCGCCTGCGCCAGCTTGTTGGTGCCGCCGCGCGCCCACCAGACGCCGCCGTCCTTCTCCAGCTTGTGGATCAAGGCATAGATCGCGCTGGTGGTCATCGGATTGCCGCCTACCAGCAGTGTGTGGAACGAGAGCGCCTGGCGCAGATGCTCGTCCTTCACATAGTGCGAGACCATCGAATAGACCGATCGCCACGCCTGATAGCGGGCCAGCGCCGGCGCTGCCTTCACCATGCTGGAGAAATCCAGGAACGCCTGGTGCCCCAGCTTGACGTAGCCTTCCTGATAGACCCCCTCCGCATAGTGGAGGAATTCCTCGTACCCGCCGATATCGTTGGGGGCGACGCGGGCGATTTCGCGGCGCAGGACATTGTCGTCGTTCGAATAGTCGAACGTCACGCCGTCGGTCCAGTTGAGCCGGTAGAACGGCATGACCGGCATGATCTCGACATCGTCGGCCATGTCATGGCCGGACAGCGCCCAGAGTTCGCGCAGGGCCGCCGGGTCGGTGATGACGGTGGGGCCGCCGTCGAACGTGAAGCCGTCCACCTCGCGCACCCAGGCGCGCCCGCCCACGGCATCGCGCGCTTCGATCAGGGTGGTTTCGACACCGGCGTTCTGCAGGCGGATGGCAAGCGCAAGCCCGCCGAAACCGCCGCCGACCACGCAGGCCCGGCTGGATATGACGGTGGTCATCATGCCGGACCCTGCTCAAGTCCCAGATCGGCAAGCGGCCTGCCGCCGCCCGAAAGGCTGGCCAGCGCCGCGCCCAGCGGCACCGGCGGGCGGCCGATCAGCAGTCGTGCCCGGTCCGCCAGCGTGGAGCGGCCGGCGTAGAAACGCTCCACCAGCGGCTGCGGCAGGCGATAGAATCGTTCGAGTACCCGCCATCGCGCACCCGGCGGTGCGGCGGCGAACAGCATGCGAGTCAACATCCGGTAATAGCGCCCCCCGCGCCAATGGTTTGCGGCCCATGCATGGCTGACCCTTCCTAGGCTGATGCCGGAGAGCTTGTCGAGAGTGGTGAGATGATGCGCGAAACGGGCGGCGTCGGGAAGCGAATAGGACGTCAGCGGATGAACCAGAGCTGCACGGGCCCCGGCGCGTGCCATTTCCGGTGCTTCGCCGGCGGCCCAGAAACGTTCGAAGTCTCCATCGGCGATCACCGGCAGCACGCCGGTCTCTTCGTATTCCACAGCGGCGACGTCCCAGCCGGCAGCGCGCGCATAGTCGGCGATGCGGCCGCGCAGCAGGGGAAGGTCCAGCACCGGGCTGTCGGCATAATAAGTGTCCTCAAGGAAGATCTCGTTTGCGGAGAAGGGCAGGGCATAGACAAAGCGGTAGCCGTCCGCCTGTTCCACGCGCGCGTCCATCACCACTGGATGTTCCAGCCCGTGCGGCCGGGCGGTGCGCAGCATCTGCCCCGCGAATTTCTGCCAGCCGCCGGCCATGTGCGGCAACCCGCGCGCGCCGCGTGCGTCGATCACGGCGTCGGCCGCTATGCTGCACCCATCGGCCAGCGTGACCGACGTCGGCGTGGCGTGCCGGACTTCCGCGCCGGTGAGCAGCGTGCCCTCCGGCACCGCCGCGCGCACAGTGGCATCGAGGTTGCGGCTGGTGACGCTGGCGTAAGGCGTGGAGAGATGGCGGGAGAAACCGGGAAAGTGCACGTCATATCCCGGCCAGCGCGCGGCGACCATCGGGATGACCAGTTCGCGCGCGGCCGGCGTCAGATCGCTTTCGAAGAAGGACCAGACGTGCTCACCCCCCAATGTTTCGCCGCGCTCGATCAGAAGCACGCGCAATTCCGGGCGGTGACGCGCCATGGCAAGCGCGATCAGCGATCCGGCAAGACCGCCGCCAAGGATAGCCAGGTTGCACGTGCGAAGCTCCATCGTCCTGACGTTTAGGGAAGCCGGGGCCATGTCGCAACGTGGCAGGACAACTTGGCAGGCTTCGTTGTATGCTGCATATTTGTGACGATGAACGGGGATTTGACCATCTGCGACGCCCGGCCGGACGATGCCGGGGCCATCGCGTCGATCTATGCGCACTACGTGCTGGAAAGCACCGCGACTTTCGAAACCGAACCGCCTGCGGAACTGGAAACGCGCCGCCGCATCGGCGCGACGCTGGATGGCGGATACCCGTTCCTGCTGGTGCGCGACGGCAACGGGGACGGCCGCGTGATCGGCTTCGGCTTCGCCCAGCGCTACGGCCCGCGCGCCGGCTATCGCTATAGCGTGGAGACGACGATCTATGTGGAGCCGGGCTGCGTCGGGCGCGGCATCGGCAGTCAGTTGCTGGGCGCGCTGCTGGACCAGTGCGAGGCGCGCGGGTTCCGGCAGGCCTTCGCGGTGATCGCGGAGAGCGAGCCGGCATCGGTGGTACTCCACGCCCGCGCCGGCTTCCGTCCGGTGGGCACGCTGGCGGCGGCGGGCTGGAAACACGGCAAGTGGCTGGACGTCTTCGTCATGCAGCGCCAGTTGGGCGAGGGCGACCAGACGCTGCCGGAGCCGGAAACGATGCGGACCGGCACGGACGGCGCGCGCTGATCTGCGGATGAGTGGCTTTAGCCACGAAAGTCGATGCGGTTGGCTAGGATCACGGCCTGCGTGCGGCTGAAGACCTGCATCTTCTGCAGGATCGCGGAGACATGGGCCTTCACCGTCGTCATCGAGACATCCAGTTCGTAGGCGATCTGCTTGTTCAGCATCCCGGCGGTGAGCCGGCCCAGCACCACGCGCTGCTGCGGGGTCAGGCTGTCTATCCGCGCGCGGATGGAGGCTTGCTCGGCCGCATGGGCATCGGGTTCGGCAGTTTCGATCAGGGCAGGGCGGTAGATCGCCCCCGCCAGCACCTGTCGCAAGGCGGAGAGAAGATCGCCGGGCTGCAGCGATTTCGGAAGGAACCCGGCCGCGCCCGCCGCCAGTGCGCCGTGGATGGCATCGGGATCGGTCAGGCCGGACACGATCGCCACCGGCGTTTCCGGAAACCGCGCGCGCAGGGTTTTGAGGTCGGACAGACCTTCGCGCCCCGGCACCGGCAGGTCCAGCAGGATCAGATCGACCTTGCCCGCCCCTGCCATGCGCTCGGCCGCTTCGGGCAAGTCCGCCGCCTCCAGCACCGCGCAGCCGAATGCCTGTTGCAGCACCGTGCGCAGACCGTCGCGGACCAGAGCATGACCGTCGATGACGATTACGCGTTCCGGATCACCGAGCTTCACCGGCACGGCACGTCCTCCCCTGGTTGCCCCTGCGCTGTCGTCCCGGATTTTACGCCGATACGGACCGGCCTGCCACGAAGGCATGATCGGGACTGGAGCAATTCACCGGATGGGCGCGCAAAAGGTCACGGCCCTGTCACACGCGCGCGGCATAGGCGCGGAGGTAATGGCTTCTACGGATCTCCCTGACAGCCTGGAAGACGAACCGCAGCCGCTGCGGCTTGTGGTTCTTGCCGGGCACGGACCGCGTTCCGCCCTTCGCGGGGCCGACGCGCTGGCCCAGCATTTCGGGCAGAGCCATCGCTGCCTCGTGCCGTTGGCCGGCCGGCCGCTGATCGCGCATATCCTGCAGACCGCCGCGCAGCACCCGCGCGTCACCAGTCTGGCGATCTGCGTGGAGCGGCAGGCGTTCGATCCGGTGTGGGATGTGCTGACCCAATTGCCCGGGCGCGGCACCGTGGCGCTGGTGGAAGCGCAAGCAGACATTGCCGCCAGCGTGCGCGCGGCGGCGAAGGATTGGGACGGACCCTTGCTGGTCACCACCGCCGATCACGCGCTGCTCTCCGCAGACTCGATCGATGCGATGATCGCGGCGCTTGAGGCGGCAGACGTGGCCTTCGCGCTGACCCGGCGCGAGGCGGTGGAGGCCGCGCATCCTTCTGCCGGTCGCAGCTTCATCGCACTGCAGGACGGCGAATTCGTGGCCTGCGACCTCTACGGCATGGCATCGGCGCGCTTCGTCGATGCCGTGAACGTGTTTCGCGGCGTCCGCACGTCTGACCGCGAAGGGCTGCGCATCTGGCGCGCGATCGGGCTGGTGGGTTTCGTGATGGTGCGGCTGGGCATGGAAACGCTGTCCGGCGCCGTCATCCGCGCCTCGCGCCGGCTGGGCATGCGCGTGCGCGCGGTCGTGCTGGCGGACGGCACGCAAGCGATCGATGTCGACGATGAGCGGACGCACGCCATCGTGCGCGACCTGCTGCATGATCGGGGTGAGCAGGCGGACCCGAGCCGGGAAGCGGGCAGAAGCGCAAAGGCGGCTTTCGCCTGACGCACTGCGCCGGTGGCCCGAAGGCTTTGTTAGATCTCGATTTTCAGGGATTTACCAGGGTGATGGTGCGGTCGAGAAGACTCGAACTTCCACGGGCTTTCGCCCACAACGACCTCAACGTTGCGCGTCTACCAATTCCGCCACGACCGCACTGATCACCGGGGCTGTTTGGAACCGCCCCGTGGTAGGAGCGCGCCACTAGCAAGGAGCTTCGGACCCTGCAAGCGATTCGGGTGCGATTATTTATGCACAGCGCGATTTTTTTCCGTTTTTGGGCGGAGAAGCGCGAAATTCCGGGGTTTTTGCGAGAAAGAAAATTGCGAATGCTTGTATTGGTGGGCCGGAGCGTGGGTAGGTGACGCTCCGGCAGTAGGGTCCGCGGCATCGAAATCGTGCCGGGCAGGGCGTTGGGAAGCGGCGATCCGATATAGCCGTCGTGCCAACGCTACGGCTCCAATCCACCCCAACCCCGTCATCCCCGCGAAGGCGGGGATCCCGCTTTTCTTGCGGCATACGAGAGGGTGCAGAAGAAAGCGGGGCCCCCGCCTTCGCGGGGGCGACGAAGTGGTTTGAGTAAGCCCACCTGTTTCGCCGCCAGGCGGGGCGCCGTTCTGGATTGCTTCGGCGGCTTCGCCCCCTCGCAACGACGAAGGGGGCGATTGAGGGAGTGCCTCAACGGTTGCCGAGGTCGCCCTTGCCCACGGTGCCGCTGGCCATCTCCAGCATGCGGTCGAGGCTTTTCTTGGCGTCGAGGCGCAGCTGCTCGTCGATTTCGATGCGCGGCTCCAGATCGCGCAGGGCGATGTAGAGCTTCTCCATCGTGTTGAGCGCCATGTAGGGGCAGATGTTGCAGTTGCAGTTGCCGTCCGCACCGGGCGCGCCGATGAAGGTCTTGTCCGGGATCGCCAGTTGCATCTGGTGGATGATGTGCGGTTCCGTGGCGACGATCAGCGTCTGGGCATCGGTGGTCTTGGCATATTGCAGGATGCCGCTGGTCGAACCGACATAGTCCGCATGGTCGACGATGTGCGGCGGGCATTCCGGATGCGCGGCGATCGGCGCAGTGGGGTGCTGCGCCTTCAGCTTCAGCAGTTCGGTCTCGCTGAACGCCTCGTGCACGATGCAGACGCCGGGCCACAGCAGCATCTCGCGGCCGAACTTGCGGCTCAGATAGCCGCCGAGGTGGCGGTCCGGCCCGAAGATGATCTTCTGGTCGGCGGGGATCTGCTGCAGGATCGTTTCGGCGCTGGAACTGGTGACGATGATGTCGGACAGCGCCTTCACTTCGGTCGAGCAGTTGATGTAGGTCAGCGCGATGTGATCCGGGTGCGCGGCGCGGAAGGCGGCGAACTTTTCCGGCGGGCACGAATCTTCAAGGCTGCAACCCGCTTCCATGTCCGGCAGCACCACGATCTTTTCAGGCGAAAGGATCTTGGCGGTTTCGGCCATGAACTTCACGCCGCAGAAGGCGATCACATCGGCATCGGTCTCTGCCGCCTTGCGGCTGAGTTCCAGACTGTCACCCACGAAATCGGCCAGATCCTGCAATTCGGGGCGCTGGTAATAGTGCGCCAGGATCACCGCATTGCGCTCCTTGCGCAGCCGTTCGATCTCGGCACGCAGGTCGAGCCCGGAAAGGTTGGCGGGAATTGCGGTCATGGTGTCCCTCTGTCTGGCCGGTCCGGTTCGATGTCGGAATGCCCGACGCCGGAATTTGCGGCCTATCTAGGGACGCTTGCCGCGATGCCCAAGTGGAAAATTCACCCCGCCAGACGGCTCGCGAGGGCGATCCACCAAGGCGTGACCGACAGCAGTTCCACCATGACGTGCGACAGCAGCACAACCATCGCCACCGCCATGGTGGCGGGATGGGTATGGCCGATCTCGCGCCGGTCGTGGCGGACGATCAGCAGGACCACGCCCAGCTGGACCACCATCGAAACCCATTCGCCCCAGGGCATGATCAGCGGCATCGGCAGCAATCGGCCCAGCGCGGGTTCCATCAGGAGTATGGTGGAGCCGATCATCAGCCGCTTGTGCCAATCGCTCTGCTTGCGGCGAGATACCGCCATGCCCACCAGCAGCGCGAAGAACGCGGCCTCTATATGGACGAGCGCCAGGAAATAGGCCGGCGTGAAGAACGGCGGGAACATGTGCAGTTGCAGCGCGGTCAGGCACAGGGCGCTAGCCAGCACGACCATCGTCGGCACCATCACCGCGCTGGCCCAGCCCAATTTGCGATGCAGGGCCAGTCCGCCTCTTCCAGCCAGCAGCGACTGCGTGGTCAGCAGCCCCAGCCAGGCCAGCATCGCCATGCCGTGCAAATGCATGACCAGCGGCGCATGGGCATAATCGACGAAACCGCGCAGGCCGAATTGCGCGAAGGCGAAGACAATGAAGGCCGAAAGCCCGATCGCCATCTTCTGCCAGAAGGAAAAGGCGCCGATCCGCGCCTGCGGCAAAGTTGCCATGGAAATCTCCCCACTCACCCGTTTTCACGGGCCCCATCTTTTTCGAGATGTGGGGGAAATACTTGAAAACGGATTCAGGAAATACGCCGTTTCGACGAATTACTCTTTCGCCGCGACGAGCGTCCAAGTGTCTTCTTGGCGATTTACAAGGCTTCTTCTTTGCAGATCAAGAAGATGGGCAAGAACAGAGCGTCCGGCGGCGGGCCATAGTCTTTCATCCACGCCCTTGTACATGCGCGGTACCATTTCGCCGATGGTGTGATGGCCGGCCTCGATCTGTTTCAGGATCTGGCGTTCGCGCTGGCGGCGGTGACCGATCATCCCGCGCACCAGCTGGCGGGGCTTTTCGACGGCGGGGCCGTGGGCGGGGAAATAGACCGCGTCCTGCTGGCGCTCATAGAGCTTGGACAGGCTTTCCAGATAGGCGGTCATGTCGCCATCGGGCGGGGAGACGACGCTGGTGGACCAGCCCATCACGTGATCGCCAGTGAACAGCGCGCCGGTTTCCGGCAGCGCGAAGCACAAGTGGTTGGAGGTGTGGCCGGGGGTGGCCACGGCTTCCAGGGTCCAGCCGTCGCCATGGATCGCCTCGCCATCGGCCAGCACGCGGTCCGGCGCGTAGTCGGGATCGAAGGCGGCGTCGGCGCGTGGGCCGTCGTCGTCCAGCGTCAGCGGCGCGCAGCCGATGATCGGCGCGCCGGTGCGGGCCTTCAGCGGCGCGGCGGCAGGCGAATGGTCGCGATGCGTGTGGGTGCAGGCGATGGCGACGATGCGGGCTTGGCCCACGGCGTGCAGGATCGCCTCGATATGTTCGTCCTCGGCCGGGCCGGGATCGATCACGGCGACTTCGGCGCCGTCTCCGACGACATAAGTCTGGGTGCCGGTATATGTGAACGGCGAAGGATTGCGCGCGAGCACGCGGCGGACCAGCGGGGCGATCCGCTCTGTCACGGCATAGGGCTTGTCGATCAGGTCCGGTGCGTTCATGGCGCCGATATGGTGATTTGCGCGGCCGGTGTCGAGGTTCGCGTGCACGATGGAAGAGGGATGTGGATGGCCAAGAGCGTGGCAGGTGAGGCCGAACTGATCCTGGTGATCGATGCCGGGACGACCTCCAACCGAGCGATGGTCTTCGCGCCCGATGGCAGCGTGCGGGCGACGGCCCAGCGCCCGCTGACCCAACACTATCCGCAGCCCGGCTGGGTGGAGCACGATGCCTCGGAAATCTGGCAATCGGTGCTGGCCTGCGCGCGCCACGCGGCCTCTCAAGTGGGCGGGGCGGCGCGGATCGCGGCGATCGGGCTCGCCAACCAGCGCGAGACCGTGGTGGCGTGGGACAAGGCGAGCGGCGAACCGCTGGCCCGCGCGCTCGTCTGGCAGGACCGGCGGACCGACGATTTCTGCGCGGCCTTGCGAGAGGCCGGGCATGAGCCCGCAGTGCAGGCAGCGACCGGCCTGGTGCTCGACCCCTATTTCTCCGCCAGCAAGATGCGCTGGCTGATCGACAATGTGCCCGAAGTGCGCGCGGCGGCCGACGCCGGGCGGCTGGCACTGGGCACGGTCGATTCCTGGCTGCTGTTCAAGCTGACCGGTGCCCATGTCACCGATGCCGGCAACGCCAGCCGCACCGCGCTGATGGCGCTGGATGGCAAGGGGTGGGATCCGGGTCTGTGCGATCTGTTCGGGGTGCCGTCAGCCGCCCTGCCGGAAATCTGCGACAGCGCCGGCACTTTGGGAACCACACGCGGCGAATGGCTGGGCGCGGCGATTGCGGTAACGGGCGTGGCGGGTGACCAGCAGGCGGCGACGATCGGGCAGGGCTGCCTTACCCCCGGCGCGACCAAGGCGACGTACGGCACCGGCGCTTTCGTGCTGGCGAACATGGGGGAGGTGCCGCCAACTTCGCGCCACCGGCTGCTGGCGACAGTGCTCTGCCAGTTGGATGGCAAGCGGACTTATGCGCTGGAAGGGTCGGTCTTCGTGGCGGGCAGCCTGGTCCAGTGGCTGCGCGATAGCCTTGGCCTGATCGACGCGGCGGGCGAGACCGAAGTGCTGGCGCGTTCGGTGCCGGACAATGGCGGTGTCGTCATCGTCCCGGCGCTATCGGGGCTGGGCGCGCCGCATTGGCGGCCCGATGCGCGTGCGGCGATCACCGGGCTGAGCTTTGCGGCCAGCCGGGCGCATCTCGCCCGCGCGGCGCTGGAGGCGATGGCGATGCAGACACGCGATCTGGCGGAAGCGTTTGCAGCGGACGGCGCGCGCTGGACGCATCTGCGGATCGATGGCGGCATGAGTGCCAACGACTGGATGGCGCAGGACATCGCCGACGTGTTGGACATCCCGGTGGAGCGACCCGGCTTCGTCGAAACGACCGCGCTGGGTGCGGCGATGCTGGCGGCGAGCGGGGTGGGTCTGTTCGCGAATCTGGGCGAGGCGGCCAGTGCGATGGCGGGTGAGCGCAGCGCATTCGTGCCCCGAATGGCGGCTGAAGAGCGCGAACGCCGGATTGCGGCGTGGATGAAGGCGCTTGGTGCCGTCTAGGTCGCTTTAGGTGTCGTCTAGGTCGTTTTAGGTGCTTAGCTGGCGAGGCGGCGTTCGATCCGTTCGCGCAGCTGTTCCAGCGCGCTCGGCATCTTCTCGTCCGCCAGCTTCCAGCTGCCCTCCAGCCGCAGCAAGCGGTCGTAAAAGCGGCGCGTGGTCTCCACCAGCGTGGCCACTTCGGGCTCCAGCATCGCCAGTTGCCGCGCGTCGGACTGGCGCATGACGGGGGACAGGCGGCCATGGCGGCGCAGCTGCAATTCGCTGATCTCGCCCATGAAATAGGCACGGTGATTCAGCAGCCAGGCAATCGCATGCATCATCCGGGTGGTGGTGCGCAGCCCTTCGCTGGAGAGGGCGACACGCGCGAAATCGTCATCGCTGACCGGCCTGCCCGAAAGCCTGCCCGCCGGCGCGAATGCGTGGCGGACTTCGTCTGACAGCAGCAGCGCCTCTGCATAGAGGGCGTCGACAATGCGCGGGTTTATGGTCGCGGTTTCGGACATGCGGCGCCCGATATTTCTTAACAACGACTCGCGCACAACCGCCCAAAGGTAAATTTCCAAACCTATTTCGCGATTGTCCCCGTTCGGCACGCTTCATCGCTAACGGCGGTTAACTGAATTCATTGGGAAATTTTGAAAGGGGAATCGGTTCGTCGGGGCGCTTGCGACAGAGTCCTTTGTCCGGACTGACGTCCGGAAGCGGCACCAGCCCACTCCCCCACCCGACCACCCATTAGGATACACTCGTGGGTGGTCGGGTGGGGGAGTGGGCTGGTGCCGCTCAAAACGGCCGGATGGCCGTTTTGCCCGACCGCAAGGTCGGACAGCAAATTACGCGATGATATCCGGGATCAGATAATCCTCGATCAGCGAAATCTGGTCTTTCAGCCGCAGCTTGCGTTTTTTCAGGCGGGCGATCTGCAACTGGTCGCCGGCGCCGGCGGAATTGAGCGCGTCGATCGCCGCATCGAGATCACGATGCTCGATCTTCAGCATTTCGAGGCGCTTACGCATTTCCTCTTCGGTCACGCCGGGGTTCCCTAGTCTCGATCGGCAGCCCTGATTCGGCTGCCAAATGGCCGTCTGCAGCTATTTTTGCGTTGGGCCCACTTAACGCAGGCGGCACGCAGTTCACCGATATGAAGCAATCACACTCTTCGCAAGATAGCGCGAATGTGGTTCGATCTCTTTCGCGCCGCATCCGTCGATGCCGAGTCGCCAAGAAGCCGTGGGTGCCGCGGCAGACAGAACATTCGGTCGTCGGGTTTCGGCCCGGTCAGCTTCGCGGAAAAGCTGGCTCGGGTGCGGCTCAGCCCCCCGGAGAAGAGGAGAACTGTCGATGGATAGTCGTCACGTCAACGCCCTGCAAAGCAAGCATGCCGGCCTGGAGCGTCAAATTCATGACGAAATGTGCCGACCCATGCCCGATGTCGTGATGATCCAGGCCCTCAAGAAGAGAAAGCTCAAGCTCAAGGAGGAATTGGCGCGCCATTGAGCATGACCGCTCGGTGATGCCGGCGGCGCCTTGTTTCCCGGAAACAGGGGCTTTCACGGCCCCTTTAAGGCGCCGCCACGCCGGGATTTCGGTTTTGTAATCGCTGATCGCCTGCGCGAATGCGCGACGTTCTCAGGATAACAGCTGATTTCACGGCTTCGCCGCGTTTCCAAAGCGCTCGCTTTCGGTTACTCGGGTAGCCATGACCAGCGGAGCCGTCGAAGCAGCCCGGAATATCCTCACCCGCCTCCATGAGGTCATGGCCTCGCGCAACCATGCGCAGTCCAAGCTCAACAACGTGGTGGAAACGATCGGGGAGTGTCTCAATAGCGAGGTCTGCTCGATCTATCTGTTGCGTGAAGGGATGCTTGAACTCTTCGCCACGCGCGGCCTTGCGCAAGAGGCCGTGCACGTCACCCGCATGGCTGTGGGCGAAGGTCTCGTCGGCTCGATCGCCGACCGGATCGAGACGCTGAACCTGGCCGAAGCGGCCGCACATCCGGACTTTTCCTATCGGCCGGAAACGGGCGAAGACAAGTTCCACTCCTTTGCCGGTGTGCCGATCGTCCGCCGCGAACGCGCGGTGGGCGTGCTCTGCGTCCAGCACGTAGAGCCGCGCCGGTACGAGGAAGTGGAGATCGAGGCATTGCAGACGGTGGCCATGGTGCTGTCCGAGCTGATCACCAATGCCGACCTTGTCGACGAAGACGATATCAACGCGGCGGGATCGCTGCAGTCCGGCCCGCAGCAGCTTCGCGGGCTGGCGCTGGTAAAGGGCCTTGCCTCCGGCGTGGCCGTCTATCACCAGCCGCGCGTCACGATCGAGCACATCGTTGCCGAGGATACCGAGGCCGAGCGCCAGCGCGTGATCCTGGCGTTCGACAAGATGCGCGAACAGATCGACCGCATGGCCAGCCAGGCGGAATTCGGCATGGGCGGCGAGCATGAGGAAGTGCTCGAGACCTATCGCATGTTCGCCTACGACGAAGGCTGGACGCGGCGCATCAACGAGGCGATCGATTCCGGGCTGACTGCCGAAGCGGCGATCGAGCGCGTGCAGCAGCGGACCCGCATGCGCATGCGCCAGATCGACGATCCGCTGCTGGCGGACCGGATGCACGATCTGGAGGATCTGGCGAACCGCCTGCTGCGGATCGTTTCGGGTCAGCTGGGCACTGCCGCCTCGATGGGGCTGCGCAACGACGCGATCCTGATCGCGCGCAACTTGGGCCCTGCCGAGCTGCTGGAATACGACAAGCGCCGGCTGAAGGGCGTGATTCTGGAGGAAGGCTCGCTCACCAGCCATGTCGTCATCGTTGCGCGGGCCATGGGCATTCCGGTGCTCGGCCGCGTGCGGGGGCTGCGCGGCGTTGTGCGCGAAGGCGATCAGTTGCTGCTCGATGCCGATCAGGCGACGACGATGGTACGCCCGCCCGCCGGCGTGATCGAGGCATTCGAAGCACGTTTCGCCGAGAGCCGCCAGCGTCAGGCCGCCTATGCCGCACTGCGCGACGTGCATCCCACCACGCGTGACGGTACGCGCGTGCAGGTGATGATCAACGCCGGCCTGCGCGACGACATCGCCAATCTGACGATGACGGGCGCCGATGGCATCGGACTGTTCCGCACCGAGTTCCAGTTTCTGGTTTCCGCCACGCTGCCCTCGCGCGAACGCCAGACCCGGCTCTATCGCGATGTGATGGAGGCGGCGGGTGAAAAGCCGGTCAAGTTCCGCACGGTGGACATCGGCGGCGACAAGACGCTGCCCTATCTGCGGCATGACGATGGCGAGGGCGAGGAGAATCCGGCGATGGGCTGGCGCGCGCTGCGCGTCGCGCTCGAACGAGAGGGGCTGCTGAAAGTGCAGGCACGAGCGCTGCTGGAAGCGGCGGCGGGGCGCACGTTGCACGTCATGTTCCCGCTGGTGGCCGAACCCTGGGAGTTCGATCAGGCCAAGGCGGTGTTCGAGGGGCAGCTGGCTTATCTGCGCAAGCAGAAGAAAGTGCTGCCCGAAGCGATCCACTACGGCGTCATGCTGGAAGTGCCGGCGCTGGCCGAGCAGTTGGACGTGCTGGCGCCGAAGATTTCGTTCCTGTCGATCGGCACCAACGACCTCACGCAGTTCCTGTTCGCGGCCGATCGCTCCAATCCCAAGCTGGCGGAACGCTACGACTGGTTGAGCCCGGCGATCCTGCGCTTCCTGCGCCGCGTGGTGCGCAGCTGCGAAGGGCACAACGTGGAAATCGCGGTCTGCGGCGAAATGGGTGGTCGCCGTCTGGAGGCACTGGCGTTGCTGGGGCTGGGGATTCACCGGCTGTCGATCACGCCGGCCTCGGTCGGTCCGATCAAGGATCTGGTCGGCAAGGTCAATCTGGCGGAAATCGAGGCTGCGGTGGACGGCTGGCTGGCCGAACCGCCGCGCGATCTGCGCGCAGCGCTTACCGCCTGGGCCGCCGAACGCGGCATCGCGGTGGAATGATGCCGAGGCTGTTGTGGAGTGGTGAAAAGCCTCCGCAATGGCCGATTGACACGGGTTTGACTTGCGGGGATGTTACTTACCGTGCACGGGGTCGCATCCGCCGCAGATTTCTGAGAGAATAGTCGGCGCCCCGATTGACTTTGGGAGGCTGCCCGGCTTGGTGTCGATCCCGGTTCGGAACTGTCAAACTCACTGAATTCCCTTCGGGAGCGGAATGGAACACGTCGAAAATCAAGATGCGGGCGATCAAGCGCTCAGGAATGCGGACATCACCGTAGGCACCGTGCTGACACGCGCGCGTGAGGCGGCGGGCCTGTCGCGTGCCGATATCGCCATGCAGACCAAGATCGCCGAACGCCATCTGGCCGCGATCGAGGAAGACCGGCTGGGTGATCTGGCCGCGCGCACCTATGCCGTGGGCTTCTCTCGCGCCTATGCTCGCACGCTGGGGCTGGATGAGAAGGAAATCGCCGAGATCGTCCGTCGCCAGCTTGAAGCGGAAGGCGGGCGCGAGCCGGTTGTGGTCCACGATTTCCAGCCCGGCGATCCCGCCCGCGTTCCTTCGGCCAAGCTGGCCTGGTTCGCCGGCGCCGGTGCGCTGTTGGTGATCGTGCTGCTCGTGGTGTTCTGGGGCAGCTATCTCTCGCCCGAGGGCAAGCTGCCCGATCTGCTTTCGCCCAAGCCCGCGCCTGCGCCCACTCAGGTGGCTGTGCCGGTTCCGGCAGCTACGCCCACCGCTGCGCCCACCAATGGCCCGGTGGTGCTCACCGCGACCGAGGAAGGCGTGTGGGTGCGTGTGACCGATGGCGCCAATCGCCTTGTCGAAACCACGCTGAAAAAGGGTGAAAGCTGGACGGTGCCGCAGACTGCGCAAGCACCGCAGCTTCGCACCGGCCGCCCCGATGCCCTGGCGCTGACGGTCGGCGGGCGGGCGATTCCGGCGCTGGCCGACAAGCCGACGGTGATGTCGGGTGTGTCGCTTACGCCGGCGGACCTGGCTGCGCGGGCCAATCCGCAGGCTGCCGCTCCGTCGGGCGCGGCGCCCGCCGCTGCCCCGGCTGGCGCGTCCGCCGGCCAGCGTGCGCCTGCCCGCCCGGCCTCGCAGGCGACCGTGCCGGTGACCGAGGCGAACCCGGCGCCGGTTCCCGGCAACGACGCTGCGGCGCCGGCCGCCGCACCGCTTTCCACGACTTCCAACTGACCCTGCCTCGACAGGGGGCGCATCTTGCGGCACCCCTGTCCGCAGGCTTGGTTAATGCCTCGTTCGGAGCGGACGCGGCAGCCTTGAGCCGACCGACCTGTCGACCGATCTGCCGCGCGGCAGGGGCGGCGTAAAGGGGGCGTGTCAGCCGGGCATCGCCCGAGACGGAGATGATTTTGCAATGACTTCTTCACTGAACAGCGTGCGCCGGATGCGCCTTGCCGCGACCGGCGTTGTCGCGCTGGCCCTTGCCGGCGTGAGCTTCGCCGCGCCCGCGCAGGCGCAGGATGGTTCGACCGATGCCCGCCTCAAGAAGGTGGAGACCGAAGTGCGCGCGCTGCAGCGCAAGGTCTTCCCGGGGGGCGACGGCAAGTATTTCGCGCCGGAAATCACCGCTCCCGCCGCCACGCCGACCCCGGCGCCCGGCCAGCCCGCTTCCACGCCGGTCAGCGACATGCTGGTGCGTCTGGACGCGGTGGAAGCGCAGATGGCGCGCCTGACCGGGCAGGTGGAGCAGAACACCAACCGCATCGACCAGCTTGAAGCCAAGCTTGCTGCAGGCATGCCGGCGCCTGCTCCGGTTCCTGTCGATCCCGCTGGCCCGCAGCCGACTGCCTCTCAGTCCAACCTGTCTGCCATGGGCGGCACCCAGCCTGCCGTGATGAAGCCCGCCGCCAGGCCGGCCGAGCTGAAGCCGGCGGTGGAGACCAAGCCGGTGGGTCCGTCGAACTCGCGGATCGACGGGGTGAAGGCGGTCGTCAAGCCGCAGTCGGCCGACGCTGCCGATGACGAATATTCCTATGGTTTCCGCCTGTGGGAAGCGAAGTACTATCCCGAGGCCGAGCAGCAGCTGAAGCTTTACCTCGAAAAGTATCCCAAGCACGCCCGCGTCAGCTGGGGCCGCAACCTGCTCGGCCGCGCCTATCTGGATGATGGCAAGCCGCTGGAAGCTGCCAAGTGGTTCGTCCAGAACTATCAGGCGGACAAGCGCGGCGATCGTGCGCCGGACAGCCTGCTGTACCTCGCGATCTCGATGAAGCAGATGAAGGACACCAAGCGCGCTTGCATCGCGCTGTCCGAATTCAGCGAGACTTACGCCGCAGAGGCCGCCGGCCGCCTGAAGGGTCTCTACGATTCCACGCGCAATGGGCTCACCTGCGCCTGATCTTCGCTTGATACCGGCACCGGAGGCGGTTGAACGCTTCCGTGCCGGGATCGAGGCGATCTGGCCGGAGCTGGCCGATGAAGCCGCGCGATTGGGTGTGGCCGTGTCAGGTGGGCCGGACAGCACGGCGCTGCTGCTGCTGGCCGTGGCGGCACTGCCCGGCCGGGTGGAAGCGGCCACGGTTGACCACGGACTGCGCCCCGAAAGCGCGGGCGAAGCGGCCGATGTGGCGCTGCTGTGCGGGCGGCTGGGCATTCCCCATGCGACGCTTTCCGTCACCGTCGCGGCCGGCAATGTGCAGGCGGAGGCACGTGCTGCGCGCTATGCTGCGTTGGCGGATTGGGTCGCGGAGCGCGAGCTTAGCGCTCTGACCACGGCGCACCATGCCGACGATCAGGCCGAAACGCTGCTGATGCGGCTGAACCGGGGCAGCGGTGTCGCTGGATTGGCCGGGACGCGCGGGCGGGGGCGGGTGCCGGAAACCGCGATCCCGCTGCTGCGCCCGGTGCTGGATTGGCGGCGCGCGGAACTGGGCGAGGTGGTTGCGGCAGCGGGCCTGGTGGCGGCGCAGGATCCCAGCAATTCAAACGACCGCTTCGATCGCGTGCGCATCCGCAAGGCGCTGGCCGATGCGGATTGGCTCGATGTGGCTGCCATTGCCCGCAGTGCCGAGAATCTGGCGGATGCCGATGCCGCGCTGGACTGGATGGCGGCGCTGGAATGGCGTTCCTGCGTGAAGAAGGAACCGATGGGGCTGCGTTATCGCCCTCAGGCCCCGCGCGCGGTGGCGCTGCGGGTCTTGGCGCGCTGCGTGGCCGAACTGGGTGGGGATGAGCCACGCGGCAGCGCCATCGCGCGGTTGTTCGACACGCTGTGCGAGGGCAAGCCGGCGTCGATCGGCGAACTGGTCGTGCGGCCGAATGCGGGCGGGTGGAGTTTCGCCAAGGCCCCGGTGCGCGCGGCGAAGAAGATCAAGGGCTGATTGCGGGGCGGTTGCCGAGGAGCACGCCCCGCTATTCCGGAATTCCGCCACCAAATCCCGTCATCCCCGCGCAGGCGGGGATCCCGCTTTTCTTGCGGTATACGAGGGGTTGCAGAAGAAAGCGGGGCCCCCGCCTTCGCGGGGGCGACGGGAGTGGTGTTTGTCATGGGTTCAATGGTTCTGGTCGTTGTTTGGTCTGCCAGCCACGCCGCCCATCGTCATTGCGAGCGTAGCGAAGCAATCCAGAGCAGCGCAAACCGCCCCTGGATTGCTTCGCTACGCTCGCAATGACGATGTGAGGTTGTGATGCAGATGGGTGCTGCTCAGGCGCACTCGCCCGCCGCAATCACGCTCCGACGAGATTGTCGCCCATCGCGGCCTGCTTGCCGCGCGTGATGTAGACCTTGTCGCCCAGCTTGGTCACCGCGAACAGCTTGGCTGCGAAGTCGTCCGGCATGCCGACGCAGCCGTGGCTGGCGTAGCCCTTCGCCACTTCCGAACCGTGCAGGGTAATGCCGTCGTTGGTCAGCCGCTGCATGTAGGGCATCGTCGCCCCGGTGTAGATGTTGGAGACGTGATCCTTGTCCTTCTCGGTGATCGGGAACACGCCGAGCGGGGTGGGCGTATCCTCGGTACCGAGCAGCACGGCAGTCGCACCGATCTCGTAGCCGTCGCGGAATACCGACAGCACGCGCGCGTCGAGGTCTACGGTGATGACGATCGGGCCGGCGGGCGCGCCGGTTTCGTCCCAATGCCATTCGCCGTACTTGATCGCGCCTTCGATCGGCAGGATCCGCTTGATGACGAAAGCGCTTTCGGCGGCCCGGGCAGGGGCGGGCGCAGGGGCCGGAATTGAGGCCGGTGCTTTTGCCGGAGCAGCAGCGTGGAATGTCGACGCCGCGCTGGCCGGGGTTGCGGGCTGCGTGGCCATGATCAGCACGCCCGCGATCACCGCAAGAGCAGGTGCCGCCGAAGCGAGGAGGAGCTTGGCCCCCATCGGGGCGCGCTTGCGAAGATTGGCGTTGTTTTCCACGAGGACGCTTATCGCGCGTTCTCGCAAATCTTGCCAGCGCGTTAACTAATCACGTCCCGATTTAGGACCGATTTGCCGCCGAAACGTTAACGTGCTGCGTTAGTCCGTTAGTTTTCGTTCGGCGCGGCAATGCCTTGGCGCAAAATGGAATTGGCGAGGTCTGCCACATCCTCTGGCTGCATGTCATCCGACCAGACGGCGTAGCGCAGGCCCAGAAATACGTTCATGCCCATGATCGCCCAGGCATGCGCCTCGCCCAGTCCTTCGCGCAATTCGCCCTTGCGCACGCCTTCGCCCAGGCGTTCGGTAATGCGTCTGGCGGTCGATTCGTAGTGGATGCGGAAGCTGGCGGGATCGACGAATTCGCACTCGTCGATGATGCGATAGATTTCCTTGTGATCGCGGGCGAACTGCAGGAATGCGGTCAGCGCGGCCTGCTCGGTTTCCAGCGCGGGCAGGGGCTCGCGCAGCGCTTCGCGCGCGGCTTCGCGCACTTTGCCGCTGAGATCGTCCACCAGCGCGCGGAAGATCTCATCCTTCGAATCGAAGTAGGTGTAGAAACTGCCCAGCGCTGTGCCCGCGCGCTGAGTGATGCCGGTGATCGAGGCTTCGTGAAAGCCGCGCTCTCCGAATTCCACCGCCGCCGCGTCCAGCAATTTGCGCAAGGTTCGCCGCCCGCGTTCGGTGCGGGGGGTCTTGGCCGATGTCAGCCGATCTGCAGGTGCGGCATCGACCGGCGGCGAGGGGGCGTCTGTGGTCACAGGGACACAGCTAGACCTGGAACCGGTCCGTGGCAAATGTTCAATGTTGAAACATGGTTCAAGTATCAATATGGTCGCCTCCAACGATAAGATCCATTGGGAGCGACTAGTGATGCAAAAGGCGCAGAGGGGCGGCGCGCGCGGCCGTGCAGCGAAGAATTTCCTTACCTTGACCACGATTCTGGCGGGCCTGTCCGCAGTGCCCGCGATGGCGCAGGATGCCGCGCCGGCACCGGACGCTACGGCCCCGGCCACCGTGGGAGAGGGCGAGATCATCGTCACGGCCCGCCGCCGCGAGGAACGCCTGGTGGACGTGCCGATCGCCGTCACCAGCTTCAGCGGCGCCCAGCTGGAACGGTCCGGCGCGGCGGACATCACCGATCTGGCCCAGACGGTACCTAACGTGACATTGGAGCCCTCAAGAGGCACTAATTCCACGCTGTCCGCCTTCATCCGCGGCGTCGGTCAGCAGGACCCCGTTTCGGGCTTCGAACAGGGCGTCGGCATCTATCTGGACGACGTCTATCTCAATCGTCCCCAGGCCGCCGTGCTCGATATTTACGACGTGGAGCGCATCGAAGTGCTGCGCGGTCCGCAGGGCACGCTTTATGGCCGCAACACCATCGGCGGCGCGGTGAAGTACGTCACCAAGTCGCTGCCGGACGAGTTCGCCTTCAAGGCCCGCGCGACTTACGGCACCTACAACCAGCTTGACGGCGTCATCACCGCCTCGGCGCCGATCAACGAGATCGTCCGCGTCGGCGGTTCGGTGGCGCGGCTTACGCGCGATGGCTTTGGTGAGAACATCACCACCGGCAAGGACAATTACGACAAGGACATCTGGGCCGCGCGCGGCACGGTGGAGATGGGCGGCAGCGGCCAGCCGGTGCTGATCCGCATCACCGGCGACTATACGCGCGATCGCAGCAATCCGCGCGGGGGGCATCGCCTGATCGCCGGCTCCGCACCGGGCAGCGAGATCCTGCCGGACGTGTTCGACACTGCCGGTGCCATCGACGATCCGAAGCAGGATATCGAGGCCTGGGGCCTGGCGATGAACATCAAGGTCGATCTGACCGACGCGCTGATGTTCAAGTCGATCAGCGCCTGGCGCAAGGACCATTCGGCGACGCCGATCGACTTTGACGCCAGCCCCACCGTCGATCTGGACGTGCCGGCGTTTTACGACAACGAACAGCTGAGCCAGGAATTCCAGCTGGCCTACGACAAGGGCCCGCTGCAGGCGATGGTCGGCTTCTACTGGCTGAACGCCAGTGCCGACACCTACTTCGATTCGCGCACCTACACGACGTTGCCGGCTCTGCTGCCGATGCTGACCGGTCATACCGAGGCCGATGTCGACACCAAGACCTGGGCGGTCTTCGGCGACATGACCTACAACTTCACCGACCAGCTTAGCCTCTCGGTCGGCGGCCGCTATACCTGGGACAAGCGTGAGGCGGACATCATCAAGCAGACCTATTTCCGGGGCGGCGGCGCACGCTTCGGCAATCCGGGCATTCTCTATTCCACCGACACGAACTTCTCCGGCAGCGCGGTCTACAAGAAGTTCACCCCGCGCGCTTCGCTCTCGTTCAAGCCGAACCGCGATCACAACATCTATGCAAGCTATAGCCAGGGCTTCAAGGGTGGCGGCTTCGACCCGCGCGGCGTCGGCAAGAATGCGCCCACCAGCAATGCCAACGGCATTCCAAGCGATGCGGAAGTGGCCGATTACCTGAGCTTCAAGCCGGAAACGGTGAACAGCTACGAAGTGGGCTACAAGGGCAACCTGTTTGGCGGCGCGCTCTACGTGGCGGCAGCGGCGTTCCGGATGGACTACAAGGACATCCAGATCCCCGGTTCGGTGGCCTGCACCGTCAGCGGCGTGCCCACGTTCTGCGGTGTCGTCTCAAATGCCGGCAAGGCGCGCCTGCAGGGGCTGGAACTGGAAACCACCGCGCAACTGGGCCGCGATCTCGCCACTTCGGGTGACAGGCTGAGCCTGTCCGCATCGATGGGCTACATCGATGCCAAGTTCCTGAAGTACGAGACTTACATCGCGGGGAAGACCGTGGACGTGGCCGATTACCGTCACATCCAGAATACCCCCAAGTGGACCGCCAGCGGCACGCTCAGCTACGATCTGCCGGTGGGTGAGGGAGACGTGATGTTCGCCACCACCGTGTCCTATCGTTCGAAGGTTCACCAGTTCGAATATCCGAACCCCTATCTGGACCAGAAGGGCTATGCCCTGTGGGATGCCAGCCTGGTCTATTCGGCGCCGGGCGGACGCTGGACGCTGGGCGTGTACGGCAAGAACATCCTCGACAAGGAGTACATCACCTCCGGCTACAGCTACATCCGGCAGGATGCGGTGACCGGGGCGGTGATCCCCGATGCCAATGGCAACCCGATCCCGACGCTGGGCACCCAGGGCACGCTGACCGGCTTCTACGGCAATCCGCGTCAGGTGTTCGTCACCGGCACGGTCAAGTTCTAAAATCGTGCAGGGGGAGCGTGGGGCCTGCCACGCCGGCAGGCCCCACGCACAACCGGTTCAAGAGGATCCCATGAGGATGGACTACAGCCTCCATCGCTATCGCAGCGCCTGCGGGCGGCTGGACCTTGTCGCCCGCGACTATCCGGCGCGCGACTTCACGCGCACCGGCCCCGCGCCCGTGCTGTTGATGATGCACGGGTTGACGCGGAACAGCGCCGATTTCGAGCCGCTTGCGGCGCACCTTTCCGGCACTTACCGGCTGATCGTGCCCGATCAGCGCGGGCGCGGGCTTTCGCAGTGGGATCCGGATCCGGCGAACTACCGGCCGGACGTCTATGCGCAGGACATGTTCGCCCTGCTGGACGGGCTGGGCATCGAACGCGCCTGCCTGATCGGCACCTCCATGGGCGGGCTGATGGCGATGGTGATGAATGCGCTGCGGCCCGGCCTTGCCAGTGGTTTCGTGTTCAATGACATCGGCCCGGTGCTCGATCCCGCCGGGCTGGCGCGCATTCAGGGCTATGTCGGGCCCTCGGCGCCGATGGCGTCGTGGACCGAGGCGGCGGCGCGCTGCCGCGCGGTCAATGCTGCGGCCTTTCCCGATTACGGCACGGCGGAATGGCTGGCCTTCGCCCGCCGCACCTGCCGGGAGAATGAGAACGGCACCGTCTTGCTCGATTACGATCCCGCGATCGCACAGAGCATGGCGGGTGACGCGCCGCAGACCGTGCCGCCCGATCTCTGGCCCTTGTGGGATGCGCTGGATGCGGCGCCGGTGCTGACGGTGCGCGGCGCCTTGTCCGACCTGCTGAGCCTGGAAACCGCGCGGGAGATGGCACAGCGCCATTCGGGGCCCTACAGCCATGTCGAAGTGCCGCGTGTCGGCCATGCCCCGATTCTCGATGAGGTGCCCGCGCTCGCGGCGATCCTCGCTTTCTGCAAGGAACATCTGGACTGATATGAGCGCCTCCGCTTCCCTGCCGAAGGTTTCGTCACGCAAGGCCGCCTCGCCCAATCTGGTGCTGGCGATGCTGCTGCTGGTCTACATCTTCAACTTCGTGGACCGGCAGATTCTGGCGATTCTGGCCGCGCCGATCCAGAAGGAGCTGGGGCTGGACGATGCGCAGATGGGGATGCTGGGCGGGCTGGCCTTCGCGATCCTCTATTCGACGCTCGGCGTGCCGCTGGCTTGGCTGGCCGACCGCACCAGCCGGTCCTGGGTGATTACCGGATCGCTGCTGGTCTGGAGCCTGTTCACCGCGCTTTGCGGCGCCGCGCAGGGGTTCTGGCACTTGTTCTTGGCCCGCCTTGGCGTCGGCGTGGGGGAGGCGGGCGGCGTCGCCCCGTCCTACGCGGTGATCGGCGATCATTTCCCCAGCGAGAAGCGGGCCTTCGCGCTTTCCATCTATTCGCTGGGCATTCCCATTGGCGCTGCGGCGGGCGTGCTGGCGGGCGGCTATGTCGCCGCGCGGGTGGACTGGCGCACGGCTTTCGTCGTCGTCGGGCTGACCGGGTTGCTGGCCGCCGTGCCGTTCCGCCTGATCGTGCGGGACAAGCCCAAGCCGGTGGTTGCCGCGCCCACGGTGCGTTTTGCCGAGGTGGCTTCCACGCTGATGCGCAAGAAGGCGTTCTGGCTGCTCTCGTTCGGCGCGGCGTCCAGTTCGATGCTGGGCTATGGCGTGATGTTCTGGATGCCCAGTCTGCTGCAGCGCAGCTTCGGGCTCGATCTGGTGCAGACATCGTGGTTCCTGGGCGCGGTGCTGCTGCTGGGCGGCACCGTGGGCGTGCTGGCCGGTGGGCGACTGGCGGACCGGCTGGGCAGTGCAGACCGCGCTTTCTATGGCTGGGTGCCCGCAATGGCCTATGTTCTGGCGGTGCCGCTCTATGCCGGTGGCATCTGGACGCACAGCGTGCCCACTGCCTTCTTGCTGTTCCTGTTGCCGCAGGCGCTGGCCTACGTCTGGTTGGGCCCGGTGACGAGCGCGGTGCAGCACCTTGTCGAGCCGCCCGCGCGGGCGACGGCATCGGCGCTGTTCCTGTTGATCAACAACCTGATCGGCCTTGGCGGCGGCATCTATGCGCTCGGCGCGCTGTCGAAGGCATTGACCCCGGTGTGGGGGGCGGAGGCGCTACGCTATTCGATGCTGATCGGGTTGGGACTCTATCTGCTGGCGGCGTTGCTTATGGGGCTGGCCGGACCAGCGCTGCGCCGGGAATGGGTACGCGAAAGCGCCTGATCCCAAAACGGGATTCCGGCCGGTGAGAGGGCTGGCTTGCGCACTGGGGGCGGTATAGGCTGGCGCCGGGATGCATAGCTACGGGTGGCTCAATCGGACGGGGAACTTGCGCCTGCGCTGGCTAACGCTGCTGGCGCTTGCCGTCTTTGCCGTGCCCGCTGCCGCCGATCCGCCGCGCACTACCGTTACCGCCGATACGCGGCTCGATTTCGGCAAGATGGTGGTGGTGGATAGCGGCAGCCGCCGCATTTCGGCCAGCGGCATGGTGACGGACAGCGGTGTGCTCTCCGCCCCCGGCAACAGCACAAGGCCGGCGCAGTTCACCGTGGCCTACGATCGCGGCAACGAAAGCCGGCGTCCGCTCGACATTACCGTGGAAGTCGTGCTCTCGGCGCCGGGCACGATCACCAGCGGCGGCGTTTCGGGGAAGCTTTCCGCCTTCGAGACGGACCTTCCCGGCTATGCCACCGTCACGCCGGGGCAAGTGGTGCGGGTAACGTTCGAAAGCTGCGCGCAGCGCGTCTGTTCGCGCAGTTTCCGCGTCGGCGCGCGGATGGACCTTACGCGCCGTTATGGCGGCGGCACGCTGGCGATGCCGCTGCCGATCGACGCCACCGTGGTCAGCGTCGACTGATCGGCAGCCCGCGGGCTTTTGCCTAAGGGCGCGGAAGGCCCGGCTTCGCTGATTTCTTCCTAGAATGAACAGGATGGCCCGGCGTCTGCCCGGTGCGGAACCCCTGCGCCTTCCGACCGTTTCCTTGCGGCGGAGGCTTGCAGGGCTCCGCGCTCGGTCAGGGGGCGGCCGGACGAACCGGAACTGGCGCCCCTTGCGCCGCGCAGCGAGTGAATGCCGTGTCCCGATCGCCTGTCCTTCCCGTGGCCGCCGGTTTCGTTGCGGCCGGTGCTCTTACCGGATTGGCCGGATCCGGGCCTGCGCTGGCGGCGGATGGCCTTGCCGGCACAAGCGGCGCCACCGGCCAAGCCGCCGGGGTGGCCAGCGCGACGGTGGTGCAACCGCTGTCGGTCCGCTCGCTGTCGGACCTCGATTTCGGATCGGTCGGCGATGTCGGCGGGCAGGGCGGCAGTCTGGTGATCGCGCCCGGAGGGGACAAGGCCCGTTATGCCGGGGCCGCCCATTCGGCCTGCCTTGCCGGAAACGCGGACTGCGCCAGCCCCCATGCCGCGCGCCTGCGGGTGGAGGGCGAACCCGGCCGCGCCTATCGCGTCGTCGTGCCGGGATCGGTGCAGGCCCACACGGCCGGTGACGACATGCCCACGCTTCCCGTCACCGGCCTGACCGTCCGCACTGACAGCCGCCCGCAGGCTGGCGCGCAGGGCGTGCTGGATCGGGCGGGTGCGGATGGTTTCGAGATCGGCGGGGAATTGCGCATACCGCCCGGGACCGAAGCCTCGCACTACCACGCGCAAGTCCCGGTCATAGTCGTCTACAGCTGATTCGGCGGGATTTTCGGTCCGATTACGCATCTCGGGGCCGGATTACTCATACAAGGGAATGAATCGGTCAGTACTTTGGTATGAAACGGAAGTATTGATTATTTTTCAGTAAGAACCCTCAGCATAAGTGCCTAGTCAACACGAGACGGGGTCGCCTCGTGCAGTTCGGTCGGTCGGGACGTCCGGACTATTCAGGAGGTACTTTTCATGAAGAAGCTTGCACTTGTTTCCGCACTGGCGGTTGCCGCCGCTTCGCCGCTCTTTGCCGGTTCGGCACTGGCCGCCACCGCGCAGGGCACCGCCACGGCCACCGTCGTCGCGCCGATCACGCTGACGCACACCTCGGGCGCGGCGCTGGCCTTCGGTTCGTTCACCGCCGGCACCGGCGGCACCGTGGTCGTCAGCTCGGCCGGCGCGGGTTCGAAGACCGGCGGCGTCGTCCTGGTCGCGGGCTCGACCAACACGGCGGACGCTTTCTCGGTCGGCGGCGATGCCAGCCGCGCCTTCACGATCTCCACCTCGGGCAGCACCGTTGCCAGCGGTTCGAACACGATGGCCTTCACCACTGCCGCCTCGTCGACCGCCGGCACGCTCGGCAGCTCGGGCGCGGCCAGCTTCACCGTGGGCGGGACGCTCACCGTGGGTGCGAACCAGGCGGCCGGCAGCTACACCGGCAGCTACGACGCGACCGTCACCTACAACTGACAACAGCTTTGGGGGGTGGGCCCTCCGGAGGCGCTGGGGGGCGCCATCCGAAGGTCCGTCCGTGTCGGCCCCGAGGGGGGCTCGGGGCCGACATACCTTTCCGCCAGCCGCCGCAAGGGATCGGGATGACCCGTAGGAGACAGAACCGGGCCAGTCTTGCTCTTCTCGGGGCAGCGCTTTTCGCGCTGTTTCCGGGGGCGGCGCTGGCGGCCGGGGCGAAAGGTTCGGCCACCGCCGAAGTGGTGGCGCCGGCGCAGATCGTGCCGCTGGCTTATTTGCGCTTCGGCAGCTTCACGCGGCCGACCACGGCCGGCACCGAAACCGTGAGCACCACCGGCACCGTCAGCGGCACCGGCGGCATGGCGGGCAACCTGTCCTTGCCGCAGGGGAACGGCGGGCGCGGGCAGGCCATGTTCCAGCTCAACGGGTCGGCCAATCGCCTCTACATCGTGTCCCTGCCGGGCACGACGACGATCTCCTCCGGCGCGGCGACGATGCAGGTGAGCGACTTTACTTCGGATGCGGGGATCTTCGGCATCGGTGTGCTAGGGGCGTCCGGGCAAGATACGCTGAATGTGGGCGGTACCCTGAACGTCTCGGCCAATCAGGCGCCGGGCAATTACTCCGGCACGTTCACGCTGACCGTCTACTACCTTTAATGGATTTGCGGCACCGGCCCGCTCCCCCACCCGGCCACCCACGAGTGTACCCTGATGGGTGGCCGGGTGGGGGAGCGGGCCGGTGCCGCTACGAAAATGCGCATTCGCGCATTTTCCAAACAAACGCATAAGTACTTAAGTATGATTGCGCCTGATTCCATGCAGTTGCATGGGTGGAATTACTAGGGGCATTCGGGGGTCGCAATTTTGCGCGTCGCATCGGTACTGGGGAACGGCGCGCGTCTGCTGCGTGCCGGCGGTTTGGCGACTCTTTGCGTCGCGACTGCCGCCGTGGCGCAGGACGATCCGCTCAAGGCCCCGCCGCCACAAGCCGCCGCTCCCGTGCCCGAAGGCGCCGTGGGCGGCATGGGCGATATCAATCTCTACCCCAAGCGTGTGGTGATCGACGATCGCGCGCGCATCGCCTCTGTCGGCCTCTACAACCGCAGCATCGAGCGCGGCGAGTACGACATCACCATTGCCGACAAGATGATGACCAGCGACGGCCGCCTGCTCGATATCGAAACCGTCGATCCTGCCGATCGTGCGAAAGTCCACGGCGCCGCGGCGATGCTGCGCTGGTCGCCGCGCCGCGCGGTGCTGGGCGGCAGCGAGGCGCAGACGATCCGCATCATGGCCCGCGTTGCGCCGGATACGCCGCCGGGCGAATACCGCGCGCACTTCTCCGCGGTTGCCGTGCCGCCAGAGGATGCCTCCTACTCGATCGAGCAGGCGGCGGGCGGGCAGAAGCCCAATTCCATCGGCGTGCGCATCGTGCCGCGTTTCGGCATTTCGATCCCTGTGATCGTCCGTGTCGGCCAGACCACGCTGACGGCGGGGATCGAGAACGCGCATCTGGTGCCCCTGCCCGGTGGAGGGAAGGGGCTGCAACTGACCATTACCCGGTCCGGCACGCGCTCCGCCTTCGGTGACATTGCCGTGACCGCGCCGGGCGCGAAGGCGCCGCTGGCGGTGCTGAAAGGGCTGGGCGTCTATACCGAGATCGATGCGCGGCAGGTTACCGTGCCACTGGACCCCGCTGCCGACGCGCGCCTTACGGCCAGCGGCGCGAAGCTGACCGTCACGTACACCGATGACGATGTTGAGCCCGGCAAAGTGCTGGCCAGCCGGGATATCACCGTGCCGTGAGCCGGGGCCGGGGCGGCCGGGACGAAAGGCGGACTGGCTTTCCGAAGGCGGCCGGGCTCGTACCGTTTCTGGCCGGCGCGTCGCTGCTGGTACGCGGGGATCGCGCCGCGCCGACGGCCTCGCCGGCCGGGGAGGACGCCCCGCCCGCGCCGCATCATGCGCTGGCACAACGCCCCGTTCCCCGTCCCAGTTTCGCCGCGCTTCCGCTGCCGGGATTGACCGCCAAACCGATCATCGTGCCGCCGCGATCATTGCCGATCCGGGTGGCCCTGAAGGCTTCGGCGGCGCCGGTTGCTCTGGCGGCCGCCGACGTTCGCACGGAACCTTCGGCTGAACCTGGGCTCGTTCCGGGGGGAAACACCGCCCGTCAGCCTTTGGCGTCGGCTGCACCGCGCCCGCTCGACCCGCCGCCTGCGCCGATCGCGCTGGTGTTGCCGGCGATGTCCGAGGTGCCGTTTCTGCCGGCGGTGGTTCCCCTGATCGACCGCACATCGGCGGCACCGCCCCCGGTGCTGGATCTGCCAGCGCCGGTTCCGCTGATCGCTGCGCTGCCTCTCGCCACAGCGCCCACGGACGACCCGCGCCCGGCATTGCTGCTCGCCGTTACCCAGCATTCGGCAGCGGACACACCTCCGACGGAAACCCCGTCGCAGGCCCTCGCGGCCTCGCGCTCATTGCCCATGCCCAGCTTCGGCCTCGGCAGTCCGCAAGCCGCCAAGGACGCCGCCCCCGCAAGCCCGGCCAATCTCACCCCCGCCAACGCCACGCAGACCTTTCCCGCCAATGTCACTCCAGTCATCACCTACGACGACGAGGTGATCCTGGCGGTGAAGGTCGCCACCGCAACCGGCACTACCGGGGGTGAGGACACCGTGATCGCCTATGGCACGCGCGGCGGGCTCTATCTGCCGCTGGGGGCACTGGCGCGGACGCTCGATCTGGCGATCTCGGTCGGGGACGAGGGCAACTACGCCAGCGGCTGGTTTCTGGACGAAAACCGGCACCTGACGATCAACTTGCGCGAAGGCACGGCGGAGGCGGGCGGCAAGGCGGTTCCGCTGGCGAAAGGCGATGCGGTCGCGTTCGACGGCGAACTCTACGTCCGGGCCGAGCGCATCGGTGATCTGCTGCCACTGACGGTCACGCCGAACCTGCGCGATCAGTCGATCGTCATCAAGACGCTGGAACCGTTCCCCGTCGAACAGCGTCTTGCCCGCGAGGCAGAGCGTGAGCGGCTGGGCAACGAGCAGGCCTCCGCCGCCAATACCGAGCGTCGTTTCCCGCGTGAGGATACGCCGTGGCTGCCGATCTCGGTGCCGATGGCCGATGTGGAGACGCGCGCGGTGTCCGACACGACGCTGGGCGAGCGGGTGGAGACCGACTTGCGGCTGGCGGGCGATCTGGCCTGGATGAGCGCGCAAGTCTTCCTCACCCATTCCACGCGCGATGGGCTGACGGCGGCGCATATCGAACTGGGCCGCACCGATCCCGATGCCGATCTGCTGGGGCCGCTTCATGCCACATCGTTTGCGATGGGCGATGTGGCGACCACGTCGCTGCCCATCGGCCTGCGCGGTGTGGCCGGGCGCGGCGGCACGGTGACCAATGCCCCGGTGGAGGCGGCATCGGTGTTCGACAGGATCGACCTGCGCGGCCAGCTTCCCGATGGCTACGAAGTGGAGCTTTACCGCAACGGCGTGCTGGTGGGATCGACGCGGCTGGCGGTCAACGGGCAGTACCAGTTCCTGCAAGTGCCGGTCGATTACGGGCTGAACCTGTTTCGCCTCGTGTTCTACGGGCCGCAGGGGCAGCGCAGCGAGGAAGTGCGCCGCATCTCCGTGGGTGACGGGCGGCTGTCGAAGGGGCAGGTGGTCTACACGGTGGGTGCGGTGCAGAAGGACGAGAACCTGCTGGGCGTTACCGCGCCGCGTTTTATTCCGGGGCTCGATTACGGCCGCTGGCGGGCGAGCGCGCAGCTTGCCTATGGCATGACCTCGGGCGTGACGGCGATGGTCAGCGGCGGCTGGTTCGATAGCGACTTCGGCGATCGCTGGCTGGCCAGCGCCGGCCTGCGCACCGGGCTGGGCGGGCTGGCCGCCAAGCTGGACTTTGCCATGCAGGACGGGGCGACGCCGCTGGGCGGCGTCGGCAAGACCGGGCGCGCGATCGAGGCGGGGCTGGGCGGGCGGGTGCTGGGCGCGTCCTTCACGCTGACCCATGCCGAATATCGCGGCGATTTCCTGGACGAAGTGCGGGTGTTCGACGGGCAGCCGCTGCGCCGCGTCACCGAACTGGATGCCAATGCCACGCTGCGGCCCGGCGGCGAGGGCGGGTTGGCGATCCCGCTCTATGCGCGGGCGCGGCGGATCGAATATGCCGGGGGCGAAGTACAGACCACCGCCTCGCTGCGCGGATCGGCCCGAGTGGCGGGGGTGCTGGCGTCGAATACGCTGGAATATTCGCGCTACGAGCCGGCGAAGGACGTGGGCGGCGGCATCGTCAACCAGTTGATCGGCACGTTCGACCTCTCCACCCTGAACGGATCGCGCACGCAAGTCCGCGCTTCCGCCAGCTATAGCGTGGTGCCCGATCCCCGACTTGAGGCGGTGTCGCTGGAAGTGGACCGCTCGCTGGATGATCGGACGCTGGTGCGCGCCTTGGTCGCGCAGACGTTCCGCCGTAGCGATACGCAATTGGGCCTGTCCGCAGAGCGCCGGTTCCGCCGCTTCACGCTGGCGTTCGACGGTACTTATGGCCTGCGCAACAAGGTTCATTCGGTGGCACTGCGGTTGGGCTTCGGCTTCGGCCGCGATCCGCTGACCGACCGCGTTTATGTCGCGCCGCCGGGGCAGGCATTGTCCGGCGCGGTGGCCTTGCGCGCCTATGAGGATAACAATGGCGACGGCCAGTACGACGCGGGCGACAAGGTCCTGCCCGAAGTCGCTTTCGGATCGGGTACCGGCACGGGGGAGACCGATGGGCAGGGCGTAGTGCTGCTCACCGGCCTGCCTGCGGGCACGCGCGCCAGCGTGCAGGTGGATCCCACGTCGTTGCCCGATATCGCGCTGGCCCCGGTGACGCGCGGCATCGAAGTGGTGCCGCGCCCCGGCCGCATCCACCGCGCCGACTTCGCGGTGGTGGCGATGAGCGAGATCGAGGGGACGGCCTATTTCGAAGGCGCCGGCGGTCCCGAGGGAAAGGCCCGTTCGCACGGGGTTTCCGGGCTGCAATTGCGGCTGATCGATGCCGCAGGAAAAATGGCGGCGAATGCGCGGACCGAGGCGGACGGGTTCTATCTGTTCGAGCAAGTGCGCCCCGGCCGCTACACCTTGGCCATCGATCCCGATCAGGCGGCGCGGCTGAAAATCGTGCTGCGCGATGCCGTGGCGGTGGATGTCGGGCCGAGTGGCAGCACGCTTTCGCGCGACCTCTTCGTGGTGCAGCAGTAGCGTACTGATTTTTGCAACGATCCGTCCGGATCATTGCGTTTGATAGATCGCCGTGTGCCGGGCAGAGCATGACTTATGTGTCGCGTTCTTCCGATCTCCGCTCCGCTCAGCGCCAGACTTGCCTGTATTTCTGCCCATCGGCAGGATCGGGGGCAGGATCAGGTGAGCGGCTCGCGCCGCTGAGGAGGCTTGCCAGACGTGACCGAAGCGCCATCCAACCGGATACCCCGTTCCACCGCCGAAATCGTGGCCGCTGCCGCTGCGCGCGGGCTGACGATCCCGCCCGAATGCATGGAGGGCGTCGCCGCCAACCTCGCGCTGCTGGCGCGTCATGCGGAAACGCTGTCTGGACCGGAACGCGGACCGGGGCTCGGCACCGGCCAGTGACGGCGAGCGCTCTCGAAATCGCCGCCGCCGTGCGCGGCGGGCGGCTCACTGCGGGTGAAGTGGTGGAGCTTTGCCTCGCCGCGTTGCCGCAGCCTGCGGACGATCCGCTGGTGGCGATTACCCGCCTGCTGCCCGAACGCGCGCGGGCCGAAGCGGCGGCGGTGGACGCGCTGATCGCGGCGGGCAAGGATCCCGGCCCGCTCGCCGGCGTGCCCTATGGCGTGAAAGACCTGTTCGATGTGGCGGGCCTGCCCACCACCGCCGGCTCCACGCTCTATGCCGATGCGCTGCCCGCCGTGGCGGATGCCGAAGCCGTCGCCCGGCTCAAGGCGGCCGGCGCGGTGCTGGTCTGCACGCTCAACATGGACGAATTCGCCTATGGCTTCGCGACGATCAACGCGCGCCACGGCACGACCCGCAATCCTCACGATCCCTCCCGCCTTGCAGGCGGTTCCTCGGGCGGCTCGGCGGCGATCGTCGCTGCCGGGCTGCTCCCCTTCTCGCTGGGGTCGGACACCAATGGCTCGGTCCGCGTGCCGGCCAGCCTGACCGGCCTCTATGGGTTGAAGCCCAGCCATGGCGACCTGCCGCTGGCCGGCGTGTTCCCCTTCGCCGAGAGCTTCGACGATGTCGGCCCCTTCACCCGCACGTCCGCCGACATGGCGCTGGTGTGGGAAGTGCTGTCCGGCCGCGATGCCTCAGCGGATGACGCTCCGCTCCGGATCGGCCGACTGGGCGGGCGGTTTCGGGAGAATGCCGACCCCGACCAGCTTGCCGCCATCGACGCGCTTGCCGCCGATGCCCCGCTGGTGGAGCTGCCGGATATCGCCCGCGCTCGCTCCGCGGCCTTCCTGATTACCGCCTTCGAGGGCGGCAACCTCCATCGCAAAGCCTTGTCCGTTTCGGCCATGGCCTTCGATCCCGCGACGCGGGACCGTCTCCTCGCGGGTGCACTGCTGCCCCGGGCACTCTACGAGGAGGCGGTGCGTTTCCGGGATGCATTTCGGGCGCAAGTCCATGCGCTGATGGCGCAGTTCGATGTGCTGCTGGCCCCGGCGACCCCCTGCGTCGCCCCGCCCATCGCCGATCCGCGCATAGAGATCGATGGGGCGCTCAGCCCCGCGCGGGCCGATCTTGGCATTCATACGCAGCCGATCAGCTTCACCGGGCTGCCCTCGCTGGCGGTTCCGTTGTACCGTCCGGGACGCCTGCCGATCGGCCTGCAGCTTATTGGAGCGCCAGGCGGGGAACCGGCGCTGCTGAAGCTGGCCGCACGGCTGGAGGCACAGGGCGTGACGGGCGCGACAATACCACCCGGAACCACAACCGGGTCGCAATAAGGGGCAGAAGCGTGACGGAAACTACGAGCACCATGGAGGCACCGCCCGGCGGCAGGCTGGAACGCTGGTTCACGCTGAGTGAGCGCGGCACCAATGCCCGCACCGAAGTGCTGGCGGGCGTCACCACGTTCCTGACCATGGCCTATATCGTGCTGGTCAACCCGGCGATTCTGGGCACGGCGGGAATGCCGGTGGCCTCGGTCGCGGCGGCGACGTGTTTTGCGGCTGCCTTCGCCTCGATCCTGATGGGTTTTGTCGCCAATACGCCGCTGGCGCTGGCGCCGGGCATGGGGCTCAACGCCTATTTCAGCTTCACCGTGGTGCAGCAGATGGGCGTGCCCTGGCCGGTGGCGCTGGGCTGCGTGTTCATTTCCGGCGTGGCGTTCCTGGTGCTGACCGTGACCGGCGTGCGCCAGCTGATCGTCGCGTCCATCCCGCAATATCTGTTTGCGGCAGTGGCGGGCGGCATCGGCCTGTTCATCGGCTTCATCGGCTTCAAGGATGCCGGCATCATCGTCGCCAATCCGGCAACCTTCGTGGCGCTGGGTGACCTGAAGGCCCCCGGCGCAGCGCTGGCGCTGTTCGGACTGGTGCTGATCGGCGCGCTCAGCGTGTGGAACGTGCGCGGGGCCATGCTGATCGGTATTCTGGCGACTACTGTGGTCGCGTGGCTTTTCGGCATGGTTTCGGTGAGCCCCGAACCCTATTCGCTGGAGGCGTTGACCGGCACCGCGTTCAAGCTGGACCTTGCCGGCGTGTTCGGCCTTTCCGGCAGCCACGGGCTGGGCCTGCTGGAAATCCTCTTCGTGTTCCTTTTCGTCGACTTGTTCGACAATATCGGCACGCTGGTCGCCGTGACCAAGCGGGCCGGGCTGATGGATAGCGAGGGGCGCATCCCGCGCCTCAACCGCATCCTCATTACCGATGCCACCGCCACCATCGTCGGTTCGATGGCGGGCACCAGCACCGTCACCAGCTATGTCGAAAGCGCGGCGGGCGTGCAGGCGGGCGGGCGCACCGGGCTGACCGCCGTGGTCACCGGGCTGCTGTTCCTGGCGACCATGTTCGTCGCCCCTTACGCGCAGCTGATCCCGCTGGCGGCCACTGCTCCCGCGCTGATCATCGTTGGCGGGCTGATGCTGTTGCCCTTGACCGAGGTGAAGTGGGAAGACCCGCTGGCCGCGATCCCCGCGTTCCTGACCGTGGCGATGATCCCGTTCACGTTCTCGATCGCCAATGGCCTGGCCTTCGGCATCACCGCCCACGCCGCGCTGAAGATCGTGCGCGGCACGGTAGAGAAGAAGGACTGGTTTCTGCTGGTGCTGGCGCTGCTGTTCGTCGCCCGCTTCGTCTGGATGGGGGCTGCCTGATGCGCGCGATGACTGCACTTGCCGGGGCCATCGCGCTTACGGCCACGCTCACCACCCCGGCCCTCGCGGCCGACAAGCTGGACGCCAACCCGCGCACTTTGGTGATGACGGCCTACGAGCCCGAATGGAACGCGCTGGTCCATGCGGTGCAACAGCCGATGTCCTACCAGCTCAACGGCATGACCTACATGACCGGGGTGCTGGAGGGTAAGCCGGTGCTGCTGATGCAAAGCGGCGTTTCGATGGTCAACGCGGCGATGAACACGCAGCTGGTGATCGACCGGTTCGCGGTGAAGCGCATTGTCTTTTCCGGCATCGCCGGCGGCGTCGATCCGGGCCTGTCCATCGGTGATGTGATCGTGGCGGAGAACTGGGGCCAGTATCTGGAAGTCTCCTTCGCGCGCCAGACCGATGCCGGCTGGTTGCCGCCGGAGAAGACCGCCACCGGTGCGCCGGGCAACTGGGAATTCATGTATCCCCGCCCGATCCGCGTCAGCAATGCGGTGCAGGGATCGCAGCATGTTTTCACTTTCGCGATGGACCCGCAGCTGCTGGACCTCGCCCGCAAGGTGGCGCCCACGGTGAAGATGGAGCGCTGCGTCGCGGCGGCGACCACCCAGCGCGCCGGTTCGGAACTGTGCCTGCCGCACGATCCCAAGGTCGTGGTCGGCGGCACCGGGGTCAGCGCCGGGGTCTTCGCCGACAATGCGAAGTTCCGCGAATACCTGCACGCCGCATGGAACGCGCGCGTGCTGGACATGGAAAGCGCGGCGGTGGCGCAAGTCGCCTATGCCAACCAGGTGCCCGCCATCGTCTTTCGCAGCCTGTCCGACCTTGCCGGCGGAGACCGCGAAAAGAACATGGAGGACACCTTCGAGCACCTCGCCTCGGTCAATTCCGCGCATGTCGTGCGTGCGTTCCTGACCGCGCTGCCGGACTGACGCGATGGGATTGACCACCGTCACCGGCGCGCGCGGGATCGTCACCGCACCGCACTATCTCGCGGCCGAAGCGGGGCGGTCGGTGCTGATGGACGGCGGCAATGCGGTAGAGGCCACCGTGGCCGTCGCCGCGACGCTGGCGGTGGTCTATCCGCATATGACCGCCATCGGTGGCGACGGGTTCTGGGTGATCCGCGAGCCGGATGGACAGGTTCATTCGATCCATGGTTGCGGCGGCGCGGCGGCGAAGGCGGACCTGACGCTCTACGCCGGGCTGGATGCAGTGCCGACGCGCGGGCCGCTTGCGGCGAACACTGTGGCGGGGACGATCTCCGGCTGGGCGGCGGCGCTGCAGAGCGCCGGGGGCTCGCTGCCGCTGGAACGCCTGCTGCGCGATGCGATCCGCTGTGCGGAGGAGGGCGTTGCCGTCACCGCCGGCGGCGCCGCCATCGCTGCGGCCAAGGGCGAGGAATTGCGCGGGGCGCCGGGGGCTTATGCCACGGTGTTCGAGCCGGAAGGACGCCCGCTTGCGGAGGGCGATGTGCTGCGCAATCCGGCGCTGGCGGGGACTTTGCGCAAGCTGGCAAGCGACGGGCTCGACAGCTTCTATCGCGGCGAACTGGCGGCACGGATCGGCGAAGACCTTGCCGCACTGGGCAGCCCGGTTTCGGTGACCGACCTTGCAGCGCATCGGGCCACGCGGCCCGCGCCGCTCTCCGTGCCGATCCGAGGGGCGCGGCTCTACAACAGCGCGCCGCCGACGCAGGGTTTCGCCTCACTGGTGATCCTTGCGCTGTTCGACCGGCTTTCCGCCGATGCGCCCGACAGCTTCGCGCATGTGCACGGACTGGTGGAGGCGACCAAGCAGGCCTTCCTGCTGCGCGACGCGCATGTCGGCGATCCGGCCCATACGGACTATGATTTTCAGGGCCTGCTGGACGATGCGGCCGCGCTGGATGCCATGGCGGCGCGGATCGATCCGGCCAAGGCGCTGGCATGGCCGCAGCCGCCGCAGTGGGGCGATACTTGCTGGTTCGGCGCGGCGGACAGCGAAGGGCGCGTGGTCTCCTCGATCCAGTCGACTTACTTCGAGTTCGGCTCGGGCCTAGTGCTGCCGCAGACCGGGATCGTCTGGCAGAACCGGGGCAGTTCGTTCCGGCTTGCGGAAAGCGGCTGGAATGCGCTGAAGCCCGGCCGCAAGCCGTTTCACACGCTGAACCCCGCGCTGGCGGTGTTCGATGACGGGCGCATCATGGCCTATGGCACCATGGGGGGCGAGGGGCAGCCGCAGACGCAGGCCGCGCTGTTCAGCCGCTATGCCCGGTTTGGCGTGGACCTGCAGCAGGCGATCAGCGCGCCGCGCTGGCTGCTGGGGCGCACCTGGGGGGATGTCACCACCTCGCTCAAGCTGGAGGATGGCTTCGACGACGCGCTTTACACCGCACTGGCGGAGGCCGGGCACGATGTGGAGCGGGTCGGCCCGCTGACGGCTATGATGGGCCATGCGGGAGCGGTCGTGCGCCTGCCGGATGGCACGTTCGAGGGCGCAACCGATCCGCGCAGCGATGGCGGCGTGGCGGCATGGTGAGCGGTCCATTCCATTCCTCCCCTGCAAGGGGAGGGGGAACGCCCCCGCTCATCCTGAGCTTGTCGAAGGAAGGGTGGTGGAGGGGTGTCAGCCTCCCAGTCGCGCCACGACGCACCGGTTACACCCTTCCGTCGGCCCTAACGGGCTGCCACCTCCCCTTGCAGGGGAGGATTCTATGACCGGAATTCGCGCCGTCACCCGCTGCAAAACGCTGGGCACCGCGCCCTACAGCGAGATCGAGCACGGCCTCTATCGCGGCTATCTCAGCCCCGCCTACCACGCCACGGTCGACCTTGTCGGCGCCTGGATGGTGGAGGCGGGGATGCGTGTCGATCTCGACCCCGCCGGTAACTTGCGTGGTCGCTACGAAGGCGCCAAGCCCGGCGCACCGGCGCTGGTGATCGGCAGCCACCTCGATTCCGTGCGCGACGGCGGCTGCTACGACGGGCCGCTGGGGGTGATGCTGGGCATCGAATGCGTGTCCGCGCTCTACGAACAGCGCCAGCGCCTGCCTTTCGCCATCGAGGTCTACGGCTTCGGGGACGAGGAAGGATCGCGCTTTCCCGCCGCCATGCTGACCAGCCGCGCGGTGGCAGGCACGCTGGATGTCGATCTGGACACGATCGTCGATGCGGAAGGCGTGTCGCTGGCGGTGGCGCTGGGCTCGTTCAAGACCGACTACGACGTGGTCACTGCCAAAACGCCGACGCAGGGGCTGGCGGTGGAGACCTACCGGAACGCCAGCCGCGCGCCGGGTGAGGTCATGGCCTATCTGGAAGCGCATATCGAACAGGGCCCGGTGCTGGAGGCGGAAGGGCTGGCGCTCGGCACCGTGACCGGCATCGCCGCGCAATTGCGCTACGCCGCCACCGTGCGCGGCATGGCGGGCCATGCGGGCACAAGCTCCATGCCGCTGCGCCGCGATGCGCTGGCGGGCGCGGCGGAAATGGTGCTGGCCATCGAAGAGATCGCCCGCGCCGATGCTTCCGACCTTGTCGCCACGGTGGGCCGGCTTGAGGCAATGCCCGGCGCGGCCAATGTGATCGCGGGAGAGGTGCGCTTTTCCATCGACGTCCGCTCGGGCGAGGCGGCGCGGCGTGACCGGGCGGCGCAGGCGGTCGTTGCCCGGTTGGAGCAGATCGCCTCTAAGCGTGGGCTCGTGCTCGATCTGGCGCTGGTGCACGACTTGCCCGCCAGCCCTTGCGATCCCGCGCTGATGGACCTGATGGATGCGGCCATGGCCGAAGCCGGGCAGCCGCCGCGCCGACTGGTTTCGGGGGCCGGGCACGATGCCATGGTGATGGCGGCGCTTTGCCCCACCGCCATGCTTTTCATTCGCTGCCAAGGCGGGATCAGCCACAATCCGGCCGAGCATGTCGAAACCGCCGATGCCGATGCGGCGCTGCGGGTGATGCTGGGCTTCATAGACAAAATGGGCCAGAAACATTTGGGAGAGCACGTTGCCGACCGAACTTGATCCGCTGTTGTTCGGTGAGATCGATCCGCCCCAGCGCCTGCTGATGGGCCCGGGCCCGATCAATGCGCACCCGCGCGTGCTGCGCGCGATGAGCGCGGACCTGCTGGGCCAGTTCGATCCGGAAATGACCGGCTACATGAACCAGGTCATGGCGCTCTACCGCCCGATCTTCGGCACGCAGAACCAGTGGACCATGCTGGTGGACGGCACCGCGCGCGCGGGGATCGAGGCGGCGCTGGTGTCCATGGTGGCGCCGGGCGATGTCGTGCTGGTGGTGAATTTCGGCCGCTTCGGCCTGCTGCTGACCGAAATCCTCACCCGCATCGGCGCGGTGATCGAGACGGTGGACGCGCCGTGGGGCGAAGTCGTCCCGCTGGACCGCATTGCGGAGGCCATTGCCCGCTGCCACCCCAAGATCGTCGCCACCATTCACGGCGATACCTCCACCACCATGGCGCAGCCGCTCGATGGGTTCGGGGCGCTGTGCCGGCAGGCAGGCGCGCTCAGCTATGTCGATGCCACGGCGACCATCGGCGGCATGGAACTGGCGGCGGATCGCTGGGGCGTCGATATCGTCACCGGCGGTTTGCAGAAGTGCATGGGCGGGCCTTCGGGCTCCGCGCCGATCACGATTTCGGACAAGGCGGCAGAACATATCGGCCGCCGCCGCCATGTGGAGCAGGGCATCCGCCGCGACGACATCGTGGACGGTTCGGGCCCGCGCATCCGATCCAACTATTTCGACCTCGCCATGGTCATGGATTACTGGTCGGACAAGCGCCTGAACCACCATACCGAGGCGACCTCGATGCTCTACGCCGCCCGCGAGTGCGCGCGCATTGCCTTGGGCGAGGGGCTGGAGGCCCGCTATGCCCGCCATGCCGCGGCGGGCCGGGCGATGACGGTGGGCCTGCGCGCCATGGGCCTCACGGTCTTTGGCGACGATGCGCATCGCATGGCGAACGTCACCGGCGTGTTCATCCCCGCAGGCGTGGATGGCGAGGCCGTGCGCAAGGCCATGCGCGAGCAGTTCGAGATCGAGATCGGCACCGCCTTCGGGCCGTTGCAGGGCCGGATCTGGCGCATCGGCGCGATGGGGTACAATGCCATGAAGCACAAGGTGCTGCTGACTTTGGCGGCGCTGGAAGCGTGCCTGCGGATGGAGGGCTTCAAGGTGCCGCTGGGCGATGCGGTGCCGGCGGCGCTGGAGGCTTGGGCCCTTCGACAGGCTCAGGAGGATGAGCGGGCATGAGCGTGTGCGGTCGGCAGGGGCTTCGACAAGCTCAGCCTGAGCGGAGTTTCAAGGGAAGTGTTACCCTAGGTCCGCTCGTCCTGAGCTTGTCGAAGGACCACAGCGAGGCGGTGCGCCCATGACCCGCGACCTTGTCGGCTACGGCCGCACACCACCCGATCCGCAGTGGCCGAACGGCGCGCGTGTGGCGGTGCAGTTCGTCATCAATTACGAGGAAGGCGCCGAAAACTCCGTCCTCAACGGCGATGAGCGCTCCGAAGCGTTCCTCAGCGAGATGGTCGGCGCCGCCAGCCATGCAGACCGGGCGATGGCGATGGAGAGCCTCTATGAATACGGCAGCCGCGCCGGGTTCTGGCGGCTCCACCGGATCTTCACCGAGCGGAGCCTGCCGGTGACGGTGTTCGGCGTGGCGAAAGCTATGGAGATGAACCCCGAAGCCGTCTCCGCCATGCTGGAGGCGGATTGGGAAATCGCCAGCCACGGGTTGCGCTGGATCGATTACCAGTATCTGCCTGAAGAAGTGGAACGGGCTCATATCGCAGAGGCCATTGCCCTGCACGAAAGGCTCACCGGCAGCCGCCCGTTCGGCTGGTATCAGGGCCGCACCTCGCCCAACACCGCGCGGCTGGTGGCGGAGGAGGGGGGCTTCCTCTACGATGCGGACAGCTACGCCGACGACCTGCCGTATTGGGACAGGAAGCACGGAAAACCGCAGCTGATCGTGCCCTACACGCTCGACGTGAACGACATGAAGATCGTCGCCTACAACGGCTTTACCGAGGGCGAGCAGTTCTTCCGCCACATGCGCGACACCTTCGACCAGCTTGCCGAGGAAGGCGGGCGGATGATGTCCATCGGCCTTCACGGCCGCATCGCCGGCAAGCCCGGCCGTGCCCGCGCCGTCGCCCGGTTCCTCGATCACGTAACCGAGAGCGGTGACGCCTGGATCACGCGCCGCATCGATATTGCCCGCCACTGGATGGAGCATTTTCCGGCATGACTATCGACGATCCCAACCTGCTCGCCGAAGTGACCGCTGCCTTCCGCGAATACGAGCGGGCGCTGATGGCGGACGACATCCCGGCAATGGATGCGCTGTTCCACGAAGCGCCGACCACCAACCGCTACGGCGTGGGCGAAGTGCTCTACGGGATCGAGGAAATCCGCGAATTTCGCAAGGGTCGCGGCGGTTCGCCGCAGCGCCGGCTGGGCCGCGTGGCGATCACCGTCTACGGCGACCGCTATGCCACGGCCGATGCGGAATTCTTTCGCGAAAACAGCGACCGGCGCGGCCGTCAGACGCAAAGCTGGGTGAAGTTTCCCGATGGCTGGAAGGTGGTCTCCGCCCATGTAAGTCTGGAAGGAAACACGCACTGATGACGGCGCTGTTCGAGCACAGCCCTTGGGTGGAGGAACGCGCCGACGCGCGGCCATCTTCCGGCGATCGGCTGGCGGATCTGCTGGCGGTGCTGCATGAGGCGACGCCGGAGGAGCAACTGGCGCTGATCCGCGCGCACCCGGAACTGGCGGGCAAGGCGGCGATCGACCGGACCTTGACCGAAGCCTCCGCCGCCGAGCAGGCCAGCGCCGGGCTCGACCGGCTGAGCCCGGAGGAATACGAACGCTTCCACACACTGAACGCCGCCTATCGCGACCGTTTCGGCTTTCCCTTCGTGATCTGCGTGCGGCTGACCGACAAGGCCGGCATTCTGGCGGCGATGGAGCGGCGGCTGGAAAACGGCCGTGAGGCAGAGGTGGCGACGGCGCTGGAGCAGATCGGCGAGATCGTCCGCCTGCGGTTGGAGGACATGGCGTGAGCGCGCCCGACGCCATCGGCCTTCCGGCACTGGAAGCGAAGCTTGCGCGCGAGATCGAGCTGATCGGCTTCGTCCGCCCCGATTGGGTGCGTCCGCGTGCGCATGATGGGGAGCGGGTGCTCGACGTTGCGGTAATCGGCGGCGGGCAGTGCGGGCTTTCCGCCGCTTTCGGCCTGCGCCGCGAAGGCGTGTCCAACGTCATGGTCTTCGACGAGAACGTGGCCGGGTTCGAGGGACCTTGGGAGACGTACGCGCGCATGGTCACGCTGCGCACGCCCAAACACCTCAACCCCATCGATTTCGGCATCCCCTCGCTCACCTACCGCGCCTGGTGGGAGGCGCAGCACGGCGCGGCCGGCTGGAATGCGGTGGACAAGATCGCACGCGGCGACTGGATGGAATACTTGCGCTGGTATCGCCGCGTGCTGTACCTGTCGGTCGAGAACGGCGCGAAGCTGACGCGGATCGAACCGCTGCCCGAACGCGGCCTGCATCGTCTGCATTTCGCCGGTGGAGCGGTGGCGCTGGCGCGCAAGGTCGTGCTGGCCACCGGTATCCAGGGCGGCGGCGAATGGCACACGCCGGCGATGGTGCGCGACAACCTGCCCAAGTCGCTATGGGCCCATACCAGCGAGCCGATCGATTTCGACGCGCTCCACGGCAAGCGCATCGGCATTCTGGGCGGCGGGGCTTCGGCCTTCGACAATGCCAACTATGCGCTGTCGCAAGGGGTGGCGGCGGCGGAAGTCTTCATCCGCCGCAACGACCTGCCGCGCGTCAATCCGATCCGCTTCATGGAGCGGGTGGGCTTCACCGCACGCTATCCGGCGCTGGACGATGCTACGAAATACGCGGCGATGGACTGCTTCCTGGGCCACAACCAGCCGCCCACCAACGACACGTTCGCGCGGGCTGCGGCATGGCCGGGCTTCCACCTCCACCTCGGCGCGCCGTGGCTGGATGTGGCGGAGCATGAAGGGCGCGTGCGGGTGACGACGCCGCATGGCTTCCACGATTTCGATTTCGTGGTGGTCTCTACCGGCCTTGTCAGCGATCCCGGCCTGCGCCCGGAATTGGGCGCAGTGGCGGACCGCATCCTGCGCTGGGGCGAGCGAGTCACGCCCGTGGGCCCGCGCAATGCCCTGATCGACGCGCATCCCTATCTCGGCCCTGCTTTCGAGTTCGTGGCGCGTGAGGGGGCGGATCCGGCTCCGCTGCATGGGCTGTTCGCGTTCAACTATTCCGCGCTCGTCAGCCTTGGCCTCTCCGCATCGGCGCTGTCGGGCTTGCAGAACGCGCTGCCAAGATTGGTGCGGGGCGTGGCGGACCAACTTTTCCTGGACGATCGAGAGGCTCTGGTGGCCGATTTCCTGACTTACGACGAACACGAATTCCTCGGAAACTGGACGCCGGACGGGCAGGGGCCAGGGCAGGGGCCAGCGCAGGGAATGGCCGCCGCATGAGCAGCCTTTCCACCCACGTGCTCGATACCGCCCACGGCTGCCCGGCACAGGGCATCGCGCTGGAACTGACCGATGCGGCGGGCACGGTGCTGTTCGCCGGCGTGACCAATGGCGATGGCCGCTGCCCCGGCATTCCGGCGCTCGATCCGGGCACTTATGCGCTGACTTTCGCCGTTGCCGACTACTTCCGGGCCAAGGGGGCGGCGCTGTCGGACCCGCCGTTCATCGATCGGGTGCCGATCCACTTCGGCGTGGCCGAGGCGGGCGGGCATTATCACGTGCCGCTGCTGGTATCGCCCTTCGGCTATTCGACGTACCGAGGCAGTTGATGTTCAAGAGGTTTTCCGCATGATCCGCGCCTTTCGCGGCGAATTCCTGTCCGTATCCCGTGACCCCCGCACCGACCCAGAAGCGGTTCGGCATGAAGCCGACGGCCTGCTGGTGGTGGAAGACGGCGTCGTCATTGCGCGCGGGGCTTACGCCGATCTTGCCGGGCGCCATGGCGATGTGCCGGTGGAAACCCTGCCCGGCCTGATCGTGCCGGGCTTCGTCGATTCGCATATCCACTATCCGCAGACGGACCGCATCGCCTCGCACGGCGAGCAACTGCTGGACTGGCTGGAACGGCACATCTTCCCCGCCGAAAAGGCCTTCGTCGACAAGGCCCACGCGGATGCGGTCGCGGGGTTCTTCCTCGACGAATTGCTCAAGAACGGCACTACCAGTGCGCTGGTCTTCCCCACCGTGCACGAACAGTCCGTCGATGCGCTGTTCGAGGCGGCCCTGGCGCGGGACATGCGCGTGATTTCCGGCAAAGTGCTGATGGACCTTGGGCCGGAAGGGCTGAAGGATACCGTCGCCTCCGGCCGGGCGGAGAGCGAGGCGCTGATCCGCCGTTGGCGCGGTCGCGGGCGGCTGGGCTATGCCGTTACGCCCCGGTTTGCGTTGGCCTCCAGCGATGCGCAGCTTGCGGACGCCGGCGCGCTATTGGCCGACCATCCCGATGTGCTGATGCACACCCACCTTGCCGAGAACCTACGCGAATGCGCCGAAGTGGAGGCGCGCTTTACCGAGGCGGCGGACTATCTCGACGCCTACGACCGGTTCGGCCTCGTCACCGATCGGTCGGTCTTCGCGCATGGCGTCCACTTGTCCGACCGGTCCTGCGCGCGGCTGCACGAAAGCGGCGCGGGCATTGCCGTCTGCCCCAGTTCCAACCTGTTTTTGGGTTCCGGCTTCTTCGATTTCGGGCAGGCGGATCGCCATGGCTTGCGGCTGGGGCTGGGCACCGATGTGGGCGCGGGGACGACGTTCTCGCTGCTGCACACGCAGGGCATCGCCTATCAGGCGGCGCTGTTAAAGGGAGAGCGGCTGGACCCGTTCCGCGCGCTCTGGCTGGCGACGGCTGGCAGCGCGGGGCTGCTGCATATCGATGACCGCGTGGGCAGTCTGGAAGTGGGGCAGGAGGCCGATTTCGTAGTGCTCGACCCGACTGCGACACCGCTGCTGGCGCGGCGCACGCACGGCGCCACTCTTGCCGAACGGCTGTTTGCGTTGCAGGTGCTGGGGGACGACCGCGCGGTTGCGCGCACTTATCTGCTGGGCCGCTGCGCCTGGAACAGGGACAAGACATGACCGACCTCGACCATTTCATCGCCGGCCTGCCCAAGGCGGAGCTTCACCTCCACATCGAAGGCAGCCTTGAGCCCGAACTGATGTTCGCGCTGGCCGAACGCAATGGCGTGGCGATCCCCTTCGCCACCGTGGAGGAAGTGCGGGCGGCCTACGATTTCTCGAACCTTCAGGACTTTCTGGACATCTACTACGCCGGCGCGAACGTGCTGCTGAAGCGGCAGGATTTCCACGATCTGGCCATGGCCTACTTCGCCCGCGCGGCGGCGGACGGCGTGCTCCATGCGGAAATCATGTTCGATCCGCAGACCCACACCGATCGCGGCGTGGCGTTTTCGGAAGTGATCGAGGGGCTGCTCTCCGCGATGGCGGCGGCGGAGGCCGAATATGGCCTGACCAGCAGCCTGATCCTCTCGTTCCTGCGCCACCTTTCCGAAGAGGCCGCCTTCGCCACGCTGGGCGAGGCGGAACCCTGGCTGGATCGGATCGAGGCGGTGGGGCTGGATTCCTCCGAAGTGGGCCACCCGCCCGAAAAGTTCGCCCGTGTCTTCGCCGCCGCGCGCGACAAGGGGCTGAAGATCACCGCCCATGCCGGTGAGGAAGGCCCGCCCGAATATGTGCATCAGGCACTAGACCTACTGGGCGTCCACCGCATCGACCACGGCAATCGCGCGCTGGAGGATCCGGCGCTGATCGAACGGCTGGTGCGCGAAGGGATGACGCTGACGGTCTGCCCGCTGTCCAATCACAAGCTCTGCGTGGTGGACGATCTGGCCGATCATCCGATCGACGCGATGCTGGCGCACGGGTTGAAGGCCACGATCAATTCGGACGATCCGGCTTATTTCGGCGGCTATGTGGCGGACAATTACCGCGCCGTGGCCAAGGCGCGCGGGCTGGACCGCGATGCGCTGGCGCTGCTGGCGCGGAACAGCTTTACCGGATCGTTTCTGCCGGCAGAGGTTGTGGCGGTGCATTTGGAACGGATCGACGCCTACATGGCGGCGAAGGCTTGACGCGGTACGTCGGGTGCCCGGCCGAACGCTGAACCAGCACCTTGTCGCCCCCGCGAAGGCGGGGATGACGAGGTTTTGATTGGGGAGGCTGGCCCTTCAGGCCAGCCGTTCGGGAACCGATCGCGCTTCCTCGATAATCGCATCGCGCGTGCCCACCGATTCCCACGGGAACACGAACCAGCGCTTGTCCTCGGCGCGGTCGATCATGTCGACCCAGAGGTCCACTTCCACCTTGGAGCTTTTGTTGTTGATCAGCACCGCGAAGTGCAGGTTTTCCTGCACGCCGCCGTTGCTGGCCAGCAGTCCGCGAATGTATTCGATGGTGCCACCGGAATCGTTGATGTCATCGATGAACAGCAGCCGCGTGCCCGCCGCGCTCATCGCCGCGACTTTGGCCAGCAGTTCGTCCGCGAAGCCGGGGACTTTGGCCGAATGGTCGATCGACAGCATCGGCAGGTCAAGCTGCTGCGACATGTAGACCGCCGGCACCAGCCCGCCGCGGCCGATGCCGATCACGAAGTCCGGCTGCCATTCGCGTTCCTGCACCTTGCGCGAAAGCTGGCGGACCTTGGCCAGAAAATCCTCGTAGTATTCGAGGAAGTGGAGCTGCGGCTCGGCGTGATCGGACATCTATCGAATTCCTGGAAGAAGGGAGTTGAAGCGGAAATTATCGGGTTCGCGCGGTGCGATCAATCCGCAGGGCTTATGCGGGTGCGACGGAGGCCGCATAGCTGAGCTGGGCGAAGCTGTTCTCGATCTCGCCCAGCACCATCGCTGCGGCATAGGAGGGCGTGCGGGCGGAGGCGGTGCAGAGCGCCAGCGTCATCGGCCGCAGCAGCGGGTCGGAAATGCGGGTGAAGTTCAGCAGGCCGCGCTGCACTTCAGTGGCGACGTCCAGCGAGGTGAGCACGCCCACGCCCACGCCGCGCATCACCAGAGAGGTGATCATCTGGATATTGTCGCTGGTCACCTTGCGTTCGGGCACGACGCCGGTGGCGCCTTCCAGCACGGCGATCTGCTGGCACACCGCCAGCGGTTCGGCCGGCGCGATCAGCGGCTCGCCGGCGCAGACGGAAAAGCGCGCCTCACGCTTGTCGCCCAGCGGATGGCCGGGCGGGGTCAGGAAGCCCAGCACCACTTCGACGAAGGCGCGCACGGTGAGGTCGCGGTAGGAATGCGGTTCGAACAGGATGCCGAAATCCACCTCACCCTCGGCAATGGCGCGGCGGACGTGCTCGTTGCCGATCACTTTCACGCCGATGGAAATGCCGGGATAGCGCTGCTGGATCGCGTGGATCATGTCAGGCACGTAACCCTTGGCCAGCGCGTCGATCACGGCGATGTCGACATGGCCGCGCTTCAGCCCGCGCAGGTCCTCGATCCGCGCGCGCAGGCTGGTCATGCCCTGCTGCCACTGGCTGCCCGAGGCCATCATCATCTCGCCCGCCGCCGTCAGCCGCAGGCCGGTGGGCAGGCGTTCGAACAGCGGCAGGCCCAGTTCCGCCTCCACGTTCAGAATCTGCCGATCGATCGCCGAGGCGGAGACATTCAGCTCGTCCGCCGCCTTGCGGATCGAGCCCAGCCGGCCAACGGCCATGAAATAGCGAAGAAAACGCGAAAACGCCGGCATGTGACCCTATACCTGCTCTAATTTTTGCAACGCTGCGTGGAAATCATTGCGTTTGCTCGCACCAAGTCAAGCCCTTACGCATTGGGAAACGTCGAAAGGTGCGACACGGCCAGCCCTCTGCATGGCGCGGTTTTCCGCGCCTTAGGCGGCGGCCGAACAGTGTGCCGTCGGCACGGGGGCGCAATTTCCATAAAGGGTTTCCCAACACCCTGGCCGGGGTCGCGCCCCCTCATGGGGTTCAGGGGTTCATGAGCACGATTCAATCGATTGCGTCCCGCTGGGGACGATGGCTGGCGCCTGCGCTTGCGACGCTTGCCGTGTCCACCACGGCGCAGGCTGCGGAGCCCGCCATTCCCGCACTGCCCAAAGTCGCGCCGATCCCGGTGAAGGTGGTGGTCGTCGCGAACTTCGAACCCGGCGCCGATACCGGCGATGCGCCCGGCGAATTCCAGCTTTGGGCGGAACGCGAACATCTCGATGAAAAGATCGCGGTGCGCGGCGTGCTCCACCCGCTGCTGCGCAACAAGGACGGACTCTACGGCATCGTTTGGGGCAGCGCCGGTTCCATGTTGAGCGGCGTGGGTGAGCAACTGACCGCGCTGACGCTCGATCCGCGTTTCGATTTTTCAAAGACTTACTGGCTGTTCACCGGCATTTCGGGCGTCGATCCCGAAGTCGCATCGGTGGGCAGCGTCGCATGGTCACGCTGGGTGGTTTCGGGCGATACCCTGCGTGAGTTCGACGACCGCGCGGTGCCCAAGGGCTGGCCCTATGGCCTTTTCGCGATTGGCGCGAAGGCACCGAACCAGCTTCCCGACAAACCGGACAGCTTTGCCGGGATGACCGATGCCGGCGCTCTGTCGATGTCCGCGCCGCTCAATCGGGGACTGGAAAGCTGGGCTTTCACGATGACGAAGGACGTGGCGATCCCGGACAGTCCCGAACTCGCCAAGGCGCGCGCGGCGTGGAGCGGCTATCCCAACGCGCAGAAGCCGCCCTTCGTGCTGCAGGGCGAGACGCTGGGCACGGTGCGATACTGGCACGGGCCGGAACGCACGCAGTGGGCGCGCGATTGGGTGAAGTTGTGGACTGGTGGCAAGGGCCGGTTCGTCATGACCAACATGGAAAGCCAGTCGATGCAGGGCGCCATGCTCAACGCGGCGGCGCAGGGGCTGGTGGATCTCAATCGTGTGCTGGTGCTGCGCAGTGCCAGCAATCCCTCGATGCCGCCGCCGGGCGTGGATGCGCTGGCCAGCGTCGGGGATGAGGGGCCGGGGCAAGTGGCCGCCTACGAAGCGAACTACCGCGTCGGCGCGCCTGTGGTGCACGAATTGCTGGCGCATTGGGAACGGTACAAGGACGCCATTCCCGGAGGCGCCGCCCCAGGAAGTGCAGGCAAGTGAAGCGGCTTGTCGCCTCGATACTCTTGGCCGGATCGGTACTGGCGTCTGCCTCGGTGGCGCGGGCCGATGCCGCCGGGGAGGCCCGCGCGGCGACGGTGATGGGCCAGCTTTCCGGCAATGCCGCGATGCTGCGCACGTTCCTTCAGGCGATGCCTAAGGGCGGCGACCTGCACAACCATCTGGGCGGCACGCCTTCGGCCGAGGACTGGCTGGGCTGGGCCGGCAGCAAGGGGTTCTGCGCCACCGCCGATCTCGCGCTCGTCCCGCCGCCTTGCGCCGATGCCGACAAGATCACCCGCATCGCCAGTGACCGGCCGTTCGATTACGCCAGGCTGGTTGACCACCTCGGCACGCGCGGCTGGCAGCACGGTGTGGGTGCGGACGCGGTTTCCGGCCATACCCAGTTCTTCATCAGCTTCGAGCGTTTCGGCCCGGCCGCGCGCGGATCGATGGCGCAGGCGATGATGGTGGCTCTGCGCACGACGGCGGGCGACCACGCGCTTTACCTTGAGCTGATGCACAATCCCGAGGTCATGATGGCATCGATCCTCGCCGCGCCGGACGCGCCGCTGGACGAGGCCGGGCTGGCGGCGCGCTATGCCACGGAAGTGAAGGCGCTGGCCCCGGTGATAGCGCAGGCCCGCGCCGAACTGGACCGCGACGAAGCCACCGTGCGCAAGGGCCTTGCTTGCGGCACTCCTGCCGCCGATCCGGCTTGCGGCGTGGCGCTGCACTACCTCGCCAGTGGGTTCCGCGCGCTGCCGCCGGCGCAAGTGTTCCGCTCGCTGATCCTCTCCTTCGCGCTGGCCGATGCGGATCCGCGCTATGTCGGCATCAACCTCGTTCAGCCCGAGGACTGGCCGATTTCACTGCGCGACTACGACCTGCACATGGCGATGGTGCGCTTCCTGGTGGCGAAATACCCGCGCGTCCATCGCACGCTCCACGCGGGGGAATTGGCCTTCGGGCAAGTGCCGCCCGCCGCGATGAAGAACCATATGCGCAAGGCTATCGACGCCGGGGCGGAGCGCATCGGCCACGGCAGCGGCATTGCCTATGAGGACGACGCCACCGCCACTTTGCACCGCATGGCTGCTGAGCATGTCGCGGTGGAGGTCAACCTCACCAGCAACGATGTGATCCTGGGCGTGACGGGCGGCGAGCATCCGATCAATCTCTACCGTCGCTTCGGCGTGCCGGTGACGCTCTCCACCGACGATCAGGGCATCCTGCGCACCGATCTGACCAACGAATACCTGCGTGCGGTGCGCGAGCAGGGGCTGACTTACGCCGACCTCAAGAAAGTGGCGCGCGACAGTCTGGAGTTCGGTTTCATGCCCGGCGCCAGCCTGTGGCGCGATCGCCGCTCGGGCGAGCGGGCAGTGCCATGTGCATCGGGCTTTGCCGCGCCGGCCTGCCGCGCACTGATCGCGGGCAGCGAGAAGGCCCGGCTGGAAGCCGAACTCGAAACCCGGTTCGACCGGTTCGAGGCGCAGGCGAACGACTGGAATCCAACGCCGAAAACGGCGGGAACTACCGAATAAGAACAAGCGAGTGGGTGCCCGGCGCGCCACGCAAGGACGCGCCGCAACAAGAACAGCCCTTTGGGAGAGGAGGGACACACAAAAGCAATTCCGGCCCGCATCAGGGGTGCGCGGCGCTGGGGTTCAGGGGGTTTCGGCACGATGACCGCAACGAACAACAATGAGGTGCTTTTCCGCTCGGCCATGAAGTTCAGCCCGAAGAGGATCAGGGGGCGACGGGGGGCCATTCTTGGCCTGACCGCCGCGCTGCTGTGCGGATCGGCAATCGCTTCGCCCGCTTTTGCCGCCGATGCGCCGGCGGCCGATCCCGCGCCGGCGCCGGCCGAGGAACCGGCCCAGGACATCATCGTCACCGGATCGCTGGGCGCGCTTCCCGTGGCCGACGTCGGATCGGTATTCGGTTTCGACAAGACGCTGACCGAAACGCCGCGATCGGCATCGACGATCAGCAGCGAACAGATCGAACGCTTCGGCATCAGCGACATCTACGATCTGGTCGCGCAGGCGCCGGGTACGTTCACCAACTCGTTCTTCGGGGTCGGCGGTGCGCTCGACATTCGCGGAACCCCGGGCGAAGTCTACTTCCGCGGCATGCGTCGTCTGGACAACCCGGGCAACTACCCGACGCCGATCGGCGCGTCTGACCGCATCGACATCGTGCGCGGCCCTGCCTCGCCGATCTATGGCCCGTCGAAGACCGGCGGCTACATGAACTTCGTGCCCAAGTCCGCGCGCGTGGCGGGCGGTTCCTATCTCTCCGAACCCGAAGGCGAAGTGACCTTTACCGGCGGGTCTTGGGAGAAGGCCGATCTGAAGGCCGAAATCCGTGGGCCTGGCAAGCTGGGCAGCCAGGAATTCGGCTATAGCCTGTTCGCCGAAGTCGAGGATTCGGGCAGCTACTACCGCAACATCTCCACCAAGAACACGGTGCTCCAGGCCGCCTTCGATACCGATTTCACGCCCAACTTGCGGCTGGAATTCGGCGGCATGTACCAGAACTACAAGGGCGTGCAGAATGGCGGCTGGAACCGCCTGACGCAGGATCTGGTCGATAACGGCACCTATATCACCGGTGCCGCGCAGGCGGTCGATGCCAACGGTGATGGCCAGATTTCCGCCGGTGAGTTCAACGCCATCGGCAGCTTCGGCCCGTTCGGCGTTCCGGCAGCCTCGTTCACCGATGCCACGTTCAAGGATAATTACCCGTGGCTGGCGCTGACCAACACCGGCACCACGAAGCTCAGCCGCAAGGACGTGCTGGCAGGCAAGGACGACCGGCTCGATACCCGCTCCACCACGCTTTACGCCGACCTGATCTGGGACGGTGAGGACGACCTGCAGATCAAGAACCAGGCGTTCTACGACAGCTATGAGAACATCAACGAGAACGCTTACGGCTTCGCGCAATTCCACGATTCCTGGGTGTTCGAGGACAAGATCGTTCTCGCCAAGAAATTCACCACCGATATCGGCAAGTTCGCGTTCCAGGTCTCGCCCTCGATCCGCTACACCAAGTTCAAGCACGGTGACGATTTCGACTACGAATACTTCCACCGCGTCGACTTGACGGTGGGATACAATGCCTTGTCCGATCGCCTGCTCGCCACGGAATGCCCGTTCAGCACCGAGCCCGGCTACACGGCGGCGGACTGCGGTTATTCGAACTACGTCAGCGGCCACTACACCGACTATGCGATGGCCGGCCTTGCCGACCTGGACTTCGACTTCGGTCTCGATATCACGCTGGGCGGCCGGTACGACTACATCAAGGCCAAGTCGACCTACGATCCCACCAAGATGCTGGTCGCCCCGGCGCTGGTTTCGGCCAGCAACAGCAAGGGCGCATGGTCGTGGTCGGCCTCCGCCAACTACAAGCTGCCCTATGGCATCATCCCTTATGCGACCATCGCCCGCCAATCGACGGTGATCGCCGGGCAGGGCGCCGAACTCTACGCGGGCGACGTGGCGGCCGGCACCTTCGTCTCTGCCTCGAAGCTCTACGAAGGCGGTATCAAGGGCAGCTTCCTCGAAGACCGGCTCTATGCGGCGCTGTCGGTCTACAAGCAGAAGCGTACCGATTATAACATCCAGTCGATCACCGTGAACCAGTCGGTGGAGACCAAGGGGCTTGAGGCCGAGGCGCGCTGGTCGGTGAACAAGCACCTGCTGGTGACCGGCGGCTACACCCGCACCAAAGTCTACAACCTGACCGCGATCGAGGATGGTTCGCTATTCAGCTTCTTCGGTATCGAGGATCTGGTGAACGTCTCCGACCCGACGCTGTACCTCGGCGGTCAGCCGATCGGCCTCGTGCTGGTGGACAGCAAGGAGAAGTCACGCCGCGCCGGTATCCCGACCAACCTCTACTCGCTGACGGCGACCTATGCCTTCGACATGGGCCTCGCGCTCAGTGCCAGCGCGGTGAAGGTGGATTCGGTCTATTCCGGCCAGTCGCAGGCGGTGAAGCTGCCGGCCTATACCAAGGTCGACCTCTCGGCTTCGTATGAGACCGGGCCGTGGCTGTTCCGCGTGGTGGTGAAGAACGCCACCAACGAACGCTACTTCCGCGCCAACTTCACCGAACTGTTCGGTTCCACCATCGTGCTGCCGGAAACCCCGCGCAGCTGGCAGGGCTCGATCGTCTACAAGTTCTGATTTTTCCTCTTCCGGGGGCGCTTCCCTACTGGCGCCCCCGGTACCTTTCTGCAGGCGCCGCTTTTGATGATGTTTTCGAAGACTTTTTGCGTGTTCGCCGCCGTTGCCGCCGCCTCCCTGGCCGCGCCGGCGCTTGCCGCTCCCGCCGTTCCCGACATTTCCGCTTGCCTGCCCGGCAAGCCCTGCGCCGCGCCGCTGCTGGTGAAAGTGGTGGTCGTCTCGCTGTTCGAGATCGGCAAGGACGAAGGCGATACGGCGGGCGAATTCCAGCTCTGGAAGGAGCGCGCGCACCTTACCCAGCGCATTCCTTTCCCGCAGTCGTTTCATGACCTCTACTACAACCCGGAAACGCAGGTTCTGGGCATGGTGACCGGCGTCGGCACCGCGCGCTCGACCGCTGCGACGATGGCGCTGGGCCTCGATCCGCGCTTCGATCTGTCCAAGGCATACTGGCTGGTGGCGGGCATTGCCGGGATCGATCCGCAGGACGCCTCGATCGGTTCGGCGGCATGGGCGCGCTATGTGGTCGACGGCGATCTGGCGCACGAGATCGACGCGCGCGAAATCCCCAAGGACTGGAAGAGCGGCTACTTCCCACGCCACCTGAAGGGGCCGAACGACAAGACTACGCCGATCGATACCTCGGGCGGTGAAGTTTATGAGATCAACCCCAAGCTGGTCGGCTGGGCGTTCAATCTGACCAAGGATGCGACGTTGCCCGACAGCGACGCGATCCGCACCGAACGCATGCGCTTCACCGGCTATCCCAATGCGCAGAAGCCGCCTTTCGTGCTGGAGGGGGAGACGCTTTCGGCGATGACCTTCTGGCACGGCAAGCTGCTGACCGACTGGGCCAACGACTGGGTCCACTACTGGACGCAGGGCAAGGGCGAGTTCGTGACGTCCGCCATGGAAGATACCGGCGTGCTTCAGGCGATGACTTATCTCGACCGGATCGGGCGGGCGCAGAAGGACCGCGTGCTCGTGCTGCGTGCAGGTTCCAACTACACCATGCCGCCGCCGGGCGTGGATGCGGCGTCTTACCTCCTGCGTGAGAACGAGGGCTATGCCGGGCTCGAAGCCTCTGTGGAGAGCCTTTACGTGGTCGGCTCCAAGGTGGTCGATACGTGGTTGAAGAATTGGGACACGTACAAGGACACGCCGCCGGAGTGATCAGGAACCGGGAAGGTTGGCGGCGATCGTCTCCAGTATCGCCGCCAGCTTTTCCGCTTCTTCCGCGCTTCCGGGATGGGCCGGAGCGCGGACGAAACCCAGGCGCCGCGTCAGGCCGAAATCCCTCACTTCGGCCGTCGCCGTCCCTTTCGGGGCCAGCGAGCGCGGCGCCACTGTTATGCCAAGGCCCGCGGCGACCATGCGCAGGCAGCGATCTTCGTTCTCGCTGCGCAGGGCAAAGCGCGGGCGCACGCCGGCATCGGTGAAGAAGCGGCTGGTGCGCTGCAGCGCCTCGCAAGAGCGGCGGGCGATCATGATCTCGCTCGCCAGTTCGCCGGCCGCGATCTCGGCAGTTCCGGCCAGCGGGTGGTGGCCTGCCATCACCACGACATAGGGCTCTTCCAGCAGGGGCGTGACCTCTGGCCCGACTTCGCCCTTGCCCAGCAGGGTGAGCGCCAGCTGGATCTTGCCGCTGGCCAATTGGCTGCGCAGATCGTGATCGTCGCCCTCCACCAGTTCCACGCCGTAGTGCTCCGCCAACTGCCCGGCCACGGCCTGCAGCATCGGGCCGGACACGGTGGGGATCACCCCCAGCTTCAGGTCGGGCCACTGTTGCAGGACGGGGTATTGCGACGATTTGGCGAACTGGTCGGCGCGGCGGAAGCCGGCTTCCAGGTCGCGGGCGATGGGCAGGAAGGCACCGCCCGGCTCGGTAAGGCGGACATGGCGCCGGTCGCGCACGAAGAGCGGTGATCCGACCAGACGCTCCAGTTCGGCGATGCTGGTGGAGACGGTGGGCTGGGTCACGTGCAGCCGCGCCGCCGCCTGCTTGAAGCTGCCGGAATCGGCGACGGCCAGAAAGTGCCGGATGTGGGCGCGCTTTATCATTGGTAAAATCTATTCAACGGCCGTGGAAGTTTCAATTTGTTTGCATCGGGGCGTTCCAGTAGTTTGCGTGCAAAGGCCGCACCGACGCGCCGTGGAATTTTGGGAAGACGACATGAAAGCCACCCCCGACTTCGATTTCGCGCTGGGTGAAAGCGCCGAGATGATCCGCGAAAGCGTTGCCCGCTTCGCCGATGAACAGATCGCGCCGCTGGCCGCCCGGATCGATGCGGAAGACTGGTTCCCCCGCGACCTTTGGCCCGCCATGGGCGAACTCGGCCTCCATGGCCTGACGGTCGAGGAAGAATGGGGCGGCACCGGGCTCGGCTATCTGGAGCATGTGATCGCGGTGGAGGAAGTCAGCCGCGCTTCGGCCTCGGTCGGCCTGTCCTACGGCGCGCATTCGAACCTTTGCGTCAACCAGATCCGCCGTTGGGGCAATGATGCCCAGAAGGCGAAGTATCTGCCCAAGCTGGTTTCGGGCGAGCATGTGGGCAGTCTGGCCATGTCCGAAGTCGGCGCCGGGTCGGACGTCGTCAGCATGAAGCTGCGCGCCGATGCCGTAGAGGGCGGTTTCCGTCTCAACGGCACCAAGTTCTGGATCACCAACGGCACCTGTGCCGATGTGCTGGTGGTCTATGCCAAGACCGATGCCGAAGCCGGATCGAAGGGCATCACCGCCTTCCTGATCGAGAAGGACATGCCCGGTTTCTCCATCGGGCAGAAGATCGACAAGATGGGCATGCGCGGCTCGCCCACGTGCGAACTGGTGTTCGACGATTGCTTCGTGCCGGCGGAAAACGTGATGGGCCCGCTGAACGGCGGCGTGAAAGTGCTGATGAGCGGCCTCGATTACGAGCGCGTGGTGCTTGCCGGCCTCCAGATCGGCATCATGCAGGCCTGCCTCGATACCGTGATCCCCTATGTGCGGGAACGTCGCCAGTTCGGTACCGCCATCGGCACGTTCCAGTTGATGCAGGCCAAAGTGGCGGACATGTACGTGGCGCTGCAATCCGCGCGGGCCTATGTCTATGCCGTGGCGCGTGCTTGCGATGCCGGGCAGACCACGCGTTTCGACGCGGCCGGGGCGATCCTGCTGGCCAGCGAGAACGCCTTCCGCGTCTCTGGCGAGGCGGTGCAGGCGCTGGGCGGGGCGGGCTATACCAAGGACTGGCCGGTCGAGCGCTATCTGCGCGATGCCAAGCTGCTGGATATCGGCGCCGGCACGAACGAGATCCGGCGGATGCTGATCGGGCGGGAACTGATCGGGGCCTGAGTTCGCTTCTTCCCAGACCTGTCTCAATACACCCTCGTCATCCCCGCGAAGGCGGGGATCCCGCTTATTGTTGCGCACGAGGCAAGAAGGAAGCGGGGCCCCCGCCTTCGCGGGGGCGACGAGTGGTTTTTTAAAAGTAGTGGCGGGTAGGGGAAGGTTGCCCCTACCGCGCTCAATCCTGCGGCTTCACCCGAAGCAGGCCTTCCTGCGCCACACTCGCCACCAGCGTCCCGCCGCGCGAGTAGATCGCGCCGCGTGCGAAGCCGCGGGCGTGGCCGGACCAGGGGCTATCCATCGCGTAGAGCAGCCAGTCGTCGATCGGCGGGGTCTGGTGGAACCAGATCGCGTGATCGAGGCTGGCGCCGGAGACGCCCGGCGAGAAGAAGCCCATGCCGTGCGGCATCAGCGCGGTGGAGATCAGCGCGAAGTCGCTGGCATAGGCCAGCACCACGCGCTGCATCACCGCATCCTTGCCCATCGGCGCGGCCATGCGGAACCATTGGCAGCGCAGCGGCAGGTCGCCTTGAGGTAGCGGGGGGCAGGGGCGGATGTCGAAGGCGGCCAGGCGTTCCAGCAGGAAGCCGGGAAGCTTCTGTCCGGCAGCGGCTAGCGCGGTCTTGAAGTCTGGGCACTGTTCGGGCGCGGGCACGCCCGGCATCGGCACTGCGTGGGCCAGCCCCTCTTCGGGACGGTGGAACGAGGCGGCCAAGTTCAGGATCGGCTTGCCGCCCTGCATCGCGACGACGCGGCGGTTGGAGAAGCTGTTGCCGTCGAAATCGGGCAGCACGCGGTAGATGATCGGCCGCCCGGCGTCGCCCGCGCGCAGGAAATAGGCGTGGAGCGAGTGCGCCTGCCGGTCCGGTTCGATCCCGCGCGCGGCGGCGGCGAGCGCCTGCGCCACCACTTGCCCGCCATAGACGCGGCCCGGCTGCTGCGACACGGCGGCGCCGCGAAAGATGCCGGTATCGATTTCCTCTACGGAGAGCAGACCGATCAGGTCTGCGACGGCGGCGTCACTCACCGGCTGGCTTCTTCACGGGCTTGACCGGGGTGCCTTCCAGCCAGGCGAGCGACTGGCGTTCGATGGAGAGCATTTCCTCCAGCGTCTGGTCGATCGCGGTGCGCTGCTGGCGCAGTTCGTCGATGCGGTCGCGGATGCGCGAGAGCAGGGTGCGGATCTGCTCCTGATGCTCCGGGTCGACGTCGTAGAGGTCAAGGAACTCCTTGATCTCGCGGATCGAGAAACCCAGCCGCTTGCCGCGCAGGATCAGCTGCATCCGGCCCATCTCGCGCTTCGAATAGATGCGCGTGGTGCCGGCGCGGTGCGGGGCGATCAGGCCCTTGTCTTCGTAGAAGCGCAAGGTGCGCATCGTCACGCCCAGTTGCGTGGCGGCTTCCTGAATGCCCAGCATGTCGGCGGCCAGCATATCGGCGGGGCGACCGCTTTCGCCTGCGCCCTGCGGCCCGTCCCCGTCCAGCGCTGCCCCCATGCCGTTCATATCGCCTGTTCCGGGGCCGGATCCGAAGCGGCGCGCTTGGCGGCCTCTTCCTCGACCAGTTCCTTCTTGGAAAGCTTGCCGACCAGCGTCTTGGGCAAAGTATCGCGGAATTCGATGGCGCTGGGCATTTCGATCTTGTTCAGCCGTTCGCGCAGGAATTCCATCAGTGTCGCCTCATCGAGCACGTCGCCCGGATGCAGCGCGACGAAGGCCTTGGGGCTCTGGCCGCGATAGGCGTCGGGAACGCCGATCACAATCGCCTCATGCACCAGCGGATGCTCGTAGAGCGCATCTTCGATCACGCGCGGATAGACGTTATAGCCACCGCACAGGATCATGTCCTTGATGCGGTCTACCAGGAACAGATAGCCGTCATCGTCCAGATAGCCGATGTCGCCGGTGCGCAGGGCACCGAAGATGAAGGTCTTTTCCGATTCCTCGGGCCGGTTCCAGTAGCCGGACATGACCTGCGGGCCGCGCGCGCAGACTTCGCCGCGCTCACCGGGGCCAAGGACCTTATGCGTGTTGTCCGGGTCGCGGATCTCCAGCACGGTGCCGGGGAAGGCGGGGCCGCAGGAATTGTCCTTCACCAGGCCTTCCAGCGGGTTGCAGGCGATGATGGGCGAGGCTTCGGAGAGGCCGTAGCCTTCCACCACGCGCACGCCGGTGCGCTGTTCGAAGCGCTGGCGCACTTCCAGCGGCAGCGGCGCACCGCCGGAAATGCAGACGCGCACCTGATCGAACTCGCCATGGAGTTCCTGCTTGTTCAGCGCGGTGTAGAGCGTCGGCACGCCGAAGAACTGCGTGGGCTTGGTGCGCTTGGCGGTCGCCAGGAACGACTTCATCTCGAAGCGCGGCAGCAGGATCATCTCGGCAGCGGTGTCGACCGAGTAGTTCAGCACCGTGGTCAGCGCGAAGACGTGGAATAGGGGGAGGACACCCAGCGTGCGTTCCTGCTGTTCGGGCATGTGGCCGACATGGGCGATCATCTGCGCGGAGTTCGCCGCGAGGTTCGCGTGGGTCAGCATCGCGCCCTTGGGCACGCCGGTGGTGCCGCCGGTGTACTGCAGCACGGCAAGGTCGGAAGGCGAGCGCTCCACGGGATCGGGATCGGCATTGCGCGCGATCAGATCGGCAAAGCGCAGGAAGCGCAGGTCGTGCGGCTCATGCGCGATGTCCTTGCGCTTCAGCAGGCGATAGGCGCGCCCCTTGAACTTGGGCAGGGCATCGGCGATCGGGCAGACCACCACGCGCTTCAGCGCGCCGCCGCAGCTGGTGGAGCCGACCAACGGCTCGATCTTCGGCAGCGACAGCGCCAGGTCGGAGGCGATGATGATTTCGGCGCCCGAATCCTTCACCAGATGCGCCATCTCGCGCTCGGTGTAGAGCGGGTTGAAGTTCACCACGATCCCGCCGATGCGCAGGATCGCGAAGTAGCAGACCACGTAATAGGGCGTGTTCGGCAGGCAGAGCCCGACGCGCGTGCCCTTTACGACGCCAAGGTCCTGAAGGCCCCGCGCGGCACGCCGCGCGAGGTCTCCGACTTCGGCATAGGACCACTTGCGGCCCATGAAGTCGATCGCCGGCCAGGCGCCGTGGGCTTCCACGGCGTGGTCCAGCAGATCGGTAAGCAAACGCGGCGAGATTGGCGGCATTTCATCCGCAACGTGGGAGGAGAGGGGCGTTTCCAAAATACCTCCATTCACGGGAGAGTTGTCGTCAATCGTCGCCGCAGTGCTCATTAGAAGCTCACCCGTGCGCCGAGCGAGAAGACCATCGCATAGGCGTCCTGAAGCGAACCGTTGGTCAGGATCGGGGTCTGCACCGCGGTACCGGCATAGGCGGCGGTGATGCGGTCGATCGGGGCATCCTTGAACGTGATGTACGAGGCGGCCGCGTCGATCGCGATCTTGCTGGTCATGTTGTAGGTGGTACCGGCCGAGAAGTTCCAGCGGTTGCTGTCCGGAACGCGCGCGTCACGGTTGCCGTCGCTGGTCGGGGTTTCGCCGTACTGCACGCCGCCGCGCACCGTCCACTTCGGGCTGACGTCGTAATCAAGGCCGACCGCGTAGGAGAAGCCGTCCTTGTAGTTTTCGGGAAGCGACTGGTTGATCGGCGCGCCAAGGGTGATCGCGTCGAACTTGCTCCAGCCATAGGCCACGACCTGGCCGTTCACCGTCAGCTGCTTGGTGGCCTTCACGCGGGCCGACATGATCGCCTGCCAAGGGGTGGAGAACTCTGCAGTGGCGTCCAGCGAACGGTTCTGCGCGGCGAGCGGGCCGAGCAGGCCGTCGATGGTCAGCGAACCGTCAAGCTTGTGCTTGATGGCCGACTTGTAGGCGACGCCGATCGAGGCGGGGCCGTTGTGGTACTGGGCGCCGACCGACCAGCCCACATCCCAGCCGCTGCCCTTCAGCTGCTGGTGACCATCGGCCAGAAGCGGCGAAAGGTTGGGCAGGTAGTTGCCGAGCGTGGCGTCGACATGTTCGACGTTCACCGCCGCGCCGACATAGAGGCCTTCCACCGGCTGGAAAGCGACGCTGGGCTGGATGTCGATGGTGCGCAGCTTGGTCTTGTCCGCAGAATAGCGGGCCCAGCTGTCGGCATCGTAGTTGGTGGTGAACGAATAGGGCGAAGTGACGGTCAAGCCGAAGGCGACCTTGCCGAAGCCATAGGCGATAGAGCCCGAGGGCAGCACGCCGTTATCGATCGGGTTCTTGGCAACCGGGTTGCCGCCCACCGAAGTGGCTGCCTGGCCGGGGCGCTTGATCAGCGTGCCATCGTCCACGACCTTGCCCTTGGGGATGATCACGCTGGCATGCACCGATGCCTGGCCGCCTTCGAGGCCGCCGATCGATGCCGGGTTCCACCAGAGCGAATCGACGCCGGTATCGGCGGCTTCACCCGAAAAAGCGCGGCCCTGTGCGCGCACCGACTGTTCCTGCAGATAGAAAGCCTGGGCATGGGCAGCGCCGGCAGCGCCGAGTGCCATGGCCGACGCGGTGCCCGCCAGCAGGATACGGCCCGAAATCTTTTTCATTTTCATCTCCCTAAATCTTGTCCCTGAATGTTCTCGATGATCGGACTACCGCGCATCAGGGGGCGTGCGGGCAGTCTCTTCCCCTGTCAGAATCGGTCACTCCGGAAATGGCTCCCGGTACTTGCCGAATTTCAGGGAATACGCTTCCAGGTCTGCGTCTTGCACAGCGGCCAGACGATGCAGCCCTTCAGCTTGAGCGTGTTGGCGTCCACCGGCGTGATCGTCGCCTTGTAGGTGCCGCCATCTTCGGGATTGTAGATCTGGCCTTCAACCCACTCGTTGCCCTGGCGCTTGAACCCGCCAACCATCTGCATGCCCTTGAGCTTGCGACTGCGCTGGCTGGTGTCCTTGTTGTTCACGTCGCGGATGTCGGGATTGGCCTTGATGCCATCCGAATCGACGATGTGTCCGCAGACCGATTCGCCGCAGCGGCTGAGTTCGATGACGCCGTGCTTGGAAGGGGTCAGCCACTTGCCGACAACCTGATCGGCACTGGCCGCCAGAACGGGACTAGCGCCCAGAATTACGGGCATGACGGCGGCAACCAGTGCCGTCCCCACGGGTTTCCAAAGTCTCATGTGCGACCTTTCCATCAACTCTCCATCGAGCACCTTCTGTACCCCAGGGTTTGCGCCCATAAGGTGAGGTGTCGCATTCTCGTAACCGAAAATTTGCTTGACGTATAGGGAAAGAATTGCACCCTTAGGGAAGAACGGTGACGCCCCCCGATCGGTGGTGGGGCGTGAGGCTCCGACGGAGAGAATGCATGAAGAGTGTCGTGATCGCGGGTTATGCCCGCTCGCCCTTCCATCTGGCCAACAAGGGTGCGCTGGCCCGCGTCCGTCCCGACGATCTTGCGGCGCAGGTGATTCGCGGCCTGATCTCCAAGACCGGCGTCGAAGCTGCTGATATCGAAGACGTTGTCGTCGGTTGCGCGTTCCCGGAAGGCGAGCAGGGCTTCAACATCGCGCGCCTCGTGGCACTGCTGGCGGACCTGCCGATCTCGGTCGGCGGCATGACCGTGAACCGGTTCTGCGGCTCCTCGATGAGCTCGATCCACTATGCCATGGGCCAGATCGCCATCGGCGCGGGCGAAGTCTTCGTCTGCGCGGGCGTCGAATCGATGAGCCGCGTACCGATGATGGGCTTCAATCCGCTGCCGAACCCGGAACTGGCCAAGCGCAGCGCTGCCTACATGTCGATGGGCGAAACGGCCGAGAACGTCGCCACCAAGTACCAGATTTCGCGCGCCGAACAGGAAGCGCTTGCCGTCTCCAGCCAGCAGAAGGCTTCGGCTGCACGTGACGCCGGCAAGCTGACCGACGAAATCGTGCCGATCCAGACCAAGGCCGGCCTCGTCAGCGAAGACGGCACCATCCGCGGCGAAACCACCGCAGAGGGCCTTGCCGGCCTGAAGCCCGCATTCGATGCGGCCGGTTCGGTGACTGCCGGCACGTCCTCTCCGCTGACCGACGGCGCCAGCGCCGTGCTCGTCACCACCGAGGATTATGCCCGCGCCCACGGCTTGCCGATCCTCGCCCGCATCAAGTCGGTCGCGATTTCGGGCTGCGCGCCGGAAACCATGGGCCTTGGCCCGATCATTTCCAGCCAGAAGGCGCTTGAGCGCGCGGGCATCGCTGCCGGCGATCTCGACGTGGTGGAACTGAACGAAGCCTTCGCCTCGCAGGCGCTGGCTTGCATCAAGGACCTCGGCCTCGACGTGGCCAAGGTGAACATCGACGGCGGCGCGATCGCCATCGGCCACCCGCTGGGCGCCACCGGCGCGCGCATCGTTGGCAAGGCGGCTTCGCTGCTGAAGCGCGAAGGCGGCAAGTATGCGCTCGCCAGCCAGTGCATCGGCGGCGGTCAGGGCATCGCGACGATCCTGGAGTCGGTGGAATGAGCGACAACACGATCAAAAAGGTCTGCGTGATCGGCGCCGGCACCATGGGTGCCGGGATCGCCGCTCAGGTCGCCAATGCCGGCGTGCCGGTGCTGCTGCTCGACATCGTTCCCAAGGACGCCACCAACCGTAACGTGGTGGCCGAAGGCGCTGTGGCGAAGATGCTCAAGACCGAGCCTGCGCCGTTCATGAGCAAGTCGGCCGCCAAGCTGGTCGAGACCGGCAACATCGAAGATCACCTCGACAAGGTTGCCGAGTGCGACTGGGTGATCGAGGCGGTGATCGAGCGTCTGGATATCAAGCAGGGCCTCTACGCCAAGCTGGAAGCGGTGAAGCGTGACGGCACCGCCGTTTCGTCGAACACCTCGACGATCCCGCTCGCCAATCTGGTCGAAGGGCGTTCGGACGCGTTCAAGCGCGACTTCCTGATCACGCACTTCTTCAACCCGCCGCGCTACATGCGCCTGCTGGAGATCGTCACCGGTCCGGCGACCGACGCGGCCGTTGCCGCCAAGGTCGAACGGTTCGCCGACGTGTCGCTGGGCAAGACGGTGGTCACGGCCAAGGATACGCCGGGCTTCATCGCGAACCGTATCGGCACTTACTGGATCCAGCTTGGCCTCAACGCCGCGTTCGACATGGGGATCACCGTCGAACTGGCTGACGCCATTGCCGGAAAGCCGATGGGCGTGCCCAAGACCGGCATCTTCGGCCTTGTCGATCTGGTCGGCATCGATCTGATGCCGCACTTGCAGGCCAGCCTCACCTCGACGCTGCCCGCAGGCGACCTCTATCACGGCATCGCCCGCGACATTCCGCTCATCAACAAGATGATCGGCGAAGGCTATACCGGCCGCAAGGGCAAGGGCGGGTTCTATCGCCTCAACAAGGAGGCCGGTCGCCGCAAGGAAACCATCGACCTCCAGACCGGCGAATACCGCCCGACGATCACCGCACAGGGCCCGCGAGGCGCGGCTGCCAAGGGTGATCTCAAGGCACTGGTCGAAAGCAAGGGCGATATCGGCGCCTACGCCTGGGCCGTGCTCGGTGCCACGCTGGCCTATGCCGCCAGCCTCGTGCCCTCGGCCGCGGATGACGTCGTTGCCGTCGATGATGCGATGAAGCTGGGCTACAACTGGAAGGCCGGCCCGTTCGAGATGATCGACAAGCTGGGCGCCAAGTACCTTGCCGAACGTCTTGCCGCCGAAGGCAAGGCCGTGCCGGAGATTCTGACCGTGGCGGGAGACCGCACGTTCTACCGGATCGAGAACGGCAAGCGCCAGTTCCTCGGCCTCGACGGCGAATACCGAGACATCGTTCGCCCCGAAGGCGTGATGCGCCTTGCCGACGTGAAGCTTTCGTCCAAGCCGATCCTCAAGAACGCCTCGGCGGCGCTCTGGGACATTGGCGATGGCGTCGTCTGCCTTGAATTCACCGGCAAGATGAACGCGCTCGACGGCGAAGTCATGAAGCTGATCGGGCAGGCCATCCCGCTGGTGGCGGCGCAGTACAAGGCGCTTGTCGTCTACAACGATGCCGATACCTTCTCGGCGGGCGCCAACCTCGGCCTCGCACTCTTTGCGGTGAACATCGCGGCGTGGGGTGAGATCGAGAAGCTCGTTGCCGGTGGCCAGCTCGCCTACAAGGGCCTGAAGTACGCCCCGTTCCCCGTCGTCGGCGCGCCTGCCGGCATGGCGCTGGGCGGCGGCTGCGAGATCCTGCTGCATTGCGACGCGATCCAGGCCTATGCCGAACTTTACTGCGGTCTTGTGGAATGCGGTGTCGGCCTCGTTCCGGGCTGGGGCGGCAATGGCGAGATGATCGACCGCTGGCGCAAGGCCCCCGGCATGCCCAAGGGTCCGATGCCGGCGGTGGCCAAGGTGTTCGAGATGGTCTCGACCGCGCAAGTCTCCAAGTCTGCCCAGCAGGCGCGCGAGATGATGATCCTGCGCAAGGATGACGGTATCTCGATGAACCGCGATCGCCTGCTTTACGATGCCAAGCAGAAGGCGCTGTCGCTGGTGGAAGGTTACACCCCGCCCGAAGCGCCCGAGTTCAAGCTGCCCGGCGCCGGTGGCCGCACGGCGCTTGGCCTTGCGGTGGAAGGCTTCCACAAGCGCGGCATGGCGACCGACTACGACGTGGTCGTCTCCGGTGTGCTGGCCGATGTGCTGACCGGCGGCGAGTTCGACCTCGTTGACACGGTGAGCGAGGGCGAACTGCTCAAGCTGGAACGCGATGCCTTCATGGGCCGCCTGCGCGACGACCGCTCGGTCGCCCGCGTCGAGCATATGCTCGAAACCGGCAAGCCGCTTCGCAACTGATAGAACTGAGAAAGGATCGCGACGTCGCCTAAACCCACTCGTCGTCCCCGCGTAGGCGGGGACCCCGCTTTTTTCTTCTGGCGGTGTGCATGCCGCAAGAAGCGGGATCCCCGCCTGCGCGGGAATGACGGGTAAAATGGAACGACGTCTCGACCCGCGAGGAGAGTGACATGCAAGTCTACGAAGCGCCCCTGCGCGACATGAAGTTCGTGCTCCACGAACTCCACAACGATGACGGCTTCGGCAATCTCGAAGCCCTGGCCGAATTCACGCCTGATCTGGTGGACGCGGTGCTGGAAGAGGCCGCAAAGGTGGCGCAGGAAGTGCTGCTGCCGCTGAACCGCAGCGGCGACATCGAGGGCTGCACGCTGGAAAACGGCGTGGTCCGCACCCCCAAGGGCTTCAAGGAAGCCTACGACATGTTCCGCGAAGGCGGCTGGTGCGCGCTGGCGTCCGACCCCGAATGGGGCGGTCAGGGCCTGCCCGAAGCGCTGAACAAGTTGACCGAGGAGATGATCTGCTCCTCCAACCTGTCGTTCAGCCTCTATCCCGGCCTCACCCACGGCGCGACCACCGCGATCGAGGGCTATGCCAGCGACGCGCTGAAGCAGGCCTACCTGCCCAAGATGGTCGAGGGTACGTGGTCGGGCACGATGTGCCTTACCGAACCGCACTGCGGCACCGACCTTGGCATGCTGCGCACCAAGGCCGTGCCTCAGGGTGACGACAGCTACAAGATCTCCGGCGCGAAGATCTTCATTTCGGCAGGCGAGCACGACCTGACCGAGAACATCATCCACCTCGTCCTCGCGCGGCTTCCCGATGCGCCGGAAGGGGTGAAGGGGATCAGCCTGTTCCTGGTGCCGAAGTACCTGCCGAAGGAAGACGGCACGCCCGGCCCGTCCAACGGCGTTTCGGTTGCGGCGATCGAGCACAAGATGGGCCTCAAGGCTTCCGCCACCTGCCAGCTCAACTTCGACGATTCGATCGGCTGGCTGGTCGGCACCGCGAACAAGGGCATGGAAGCCATGTTCAAGATGATGAACACCGAACGCGTTTCGGTGGGCATTCAGGGCCTTGGCGTGGGTGAAGCTGCCTATCAGTCGGCCGTGTGGTACGCCAAGGAGCGCGTGCAGGGCCGCTCGCTTTCGGGCGTGAAGAACCCCAAGGGCCCGGCCGATCCGATCATCGTCCACCCCGACGTGCGCCGCATGCTGATGACCGCGCGTGCCTACAACGAAGGCAGCCGCGCCGTCGGTGCATGGGTCAGCCGCGCGCTCGATGCCGAAAAGCACGCGACCGATCCGGCCGTGAAGGCCCGCGCGGAAGACTTCATCGCGCTGATGACCCCGGTGGTGAAGGCGCTCTTCACCGACTGCGGTTATGAAAGCGCCAATCTGGCCGTGCAGGTCTATGGCGGCCACGGCTACATCGCCGAAAGCGGCGTGGAACAGTTCGTGCGCGATGCCCGCATCGCCATGATCTACGAAGGCACCAACGGCATTCAGGCGCTCGACCTCGTTGGCCGCAAGATGCCTGCGCACGCTGGCCGCTATCTCCGCTCGTTCTTCCACCCCGTCTCGGACTTCATCGAGGCGAACAAGGCGGACGAGACTTTCGGCAAGATGATCGAGGGGCTGGAAAAGGCCTTCGGCGCGCTGCAGCTTTCGACCGGCACGATTGCCCAGAAGGGCATGAAGGATCCCGAGGAAGCCGGCGCCGCCGCCACCGACTACCTGCGTCTGCTGGGCCTTGTCGCCATGGGCTACACCTTTGCCAAGGCGGCACTGATCGCCAAGGCCAAGCTGGATGAAGGCACCGAGGACGCGGCGTTCTACACCGCCAAGATCGCCACTGCGCGGTTCTTCTTCGACCGTCTGCTGCCGCAGGCGACCGCCGCGTTCCTGGCGATCAAGTCGGGCAAGGCGTCGATGATGGCGCTGGAAGTCGACATGTTCTGATTCAGGTCAGGTCCGGCAGCGGCGCGAAGTTCGCTGAATTTTCGGTTGCTGTCGGCCGGCTAATTTCATTTAAGTCTCCCAACGGGGGGACGGGATGCCCAGGCGTCCCGTCCCCTTCGTCGTTGTGTGGGAGACACCATGGCGCGCGTGTGGGATCGAATGGTTGGCCTGCTGGCTGGCCTGTTTGCCGTTTTGGCGCTGGCAAGCTGTTCGGGCATGGGCGATGCGCCTGCGGCCACGACTCGCAATCGCGGCCCGGCCGATCTGGCCGCCGTGGCTCCGGTCGTCACTTGCGCCTCGCTGACCGGCACGGACATGACCGCGATCGGCGGCGCCGGCAGCCGGATTACCGAGGCCACCGAAACCACCAGCGACGGTATCGGCGTCTGCTCCGTGAAGGGCACGCTGGCCCCGGCGGTCAATTTCCATGTGCTGCTGCCGCTGAAGACCTGGACGCAGCGCTACCTGCAAGTCGGCTGCGGCGGTCTGTGCGGCACGATCACGCTGCGCTCCGGCGCGTCGGACGGGTGCAAGGTGCTGAACGATGGCGGCTTCGTCATGGCGGCTACCGACATGGGCCATTCGATGGCCGAAAGCGACGGCGCCTGGGGGCTGGACCCGCAGCGCCGCGCCGATTTCGCATGGCGCGCACAGCACATCACGTCGCAAGCCGCCAAGGCGTTGATCCGCACGTTCTACGGGCAGGAAGTGCGCTATTCCTACTTCAACGGCTGTTCGGACGGCGGGCGAGAGGCGCTGATGGAGGCGCAGCGCTTCCCCGACGATTTCGACGGCGTGATCGCCGGCGCCCCGGCCATGCTCTTCACGGTGCAGAACACGCTCTATCACGGCTGGATGGCGCGTTCGAACATGGATGCGGCGGGCAATCCGATCCTGCTGGCGGACCGTCTGCCGATCCTGCACAAGGCGGTGATCGCCGCGTGTGACCGCAACGATGGTGTGGTGGACGGCCTGATCTCGCTGCCCGCAGCTTGCCGTTTCGATATGGACAGCGTGACCTGCGGACCGGGCGCGACCGATACCGCCAACTGCCTGACCCAGGCGGAGGCCGATGTCGCCCGCAAGTTCTATGAAGGCCCGCGCGATCCCAAGACTCATGCGTTCCTGACCGCTGGACAGCCGCTTTACGGCTCCGAGCTGGAATGGCCCGGCGTCTTCGTGCCCGGGCAGGGCGGCACGATGATGAGCCCGATGGTGGTGCCGCCGGTCATGCGCTACCTCGCCTTCGCAGAGCCGCGACCCGATACGACGCTGGCCGATCTGGAATTCACGCGCGATACGCTGGCTGCGCTCTATGCCCGCCACCACTTGTTCGATGCGACGAACCCCGATCTCGGCGCCTTTGCGGCCAAGGGCCACAAGCTGATCCTCTGGCACGGCCTTGCCGACCAGCACATCGCGCCTGCCGTGACGGTTTCGTATCAGAAGGCGATGCTCTCGACGATGGGCGGGCGGGCGGTCAACGGGTTCGAGCGGCTCTACCTGCTGCCCGGCGTCGGCCACTGTGGCGGCGGCGAAGGGCTGGCAAGCATCGATCTGCTGACCGCGATGATGGTCTGGGTGGAAAGCGGACACGCGCCGGAAGCACTGATGACCGGCACCACCCGCCACCGCAGCAACTTCGGCCAGCCGCAGGGCATTGCCGGGCAGCCCGCCGCTGCCGCACCTGCCGAACCGGCATCGGACCGGCCGGAAATGACGCGCCCGGTCTATCCCTGGCCCGCAGTTGCCAGCCACACCGGGCTTGCCAGCTATACCGACGCCGCCAGCTGGACACGCAGCGCATCCACGCATGTGGTGGCGACGCGCGACTGGCAGGGCACCGATCTTTTCGCGCCTTACGTTTTCGTCGATCAGTAACAAAAATGGCCGGAGTCCTGGGACTCCGGCCAAGAGGGTGGATCGAATAGCGGGCTCGATCAGAAATCGAAGCCTGCGGTGACACCGTAAGTACGCGGCGCGGCGTAAGTGCCGTTGTCGCCGCTGTTGGTGGCGCCGATCTGGCTCCAGTAGAAGGCGTTGGTCAGGTTCTTGCCCCAGAGGCGCACGAACAGGTTGTCGTTCGTGGAGTGCCAGGTGAGCGAGGCGTCTGCCGTATTGTACGAACCCTGCTTCACGCGCTCGTCCGGCGAACCGACGAAGCCAGAGTTGTAGTAGTAGTTGCCCGCCAGCGTGAAGCGGCCGATCCCGGTTTCCAGATCGTAGGAACCGCCCAGGCTGGCCGTGAAGGTGGGCGTGTTCTGCAGCTTGTTGCCGGTGGCGCTGCCGATCAGCAGGCAGTTGCCGCCCAGCTGCGTGAACGGGTTGCCCAGCGTGCCCAGGCAGGACTGGCCCGGCGGGATCGTGAAGCCGGCAGGCAGCGGATAGGGCGTCGTGATCACGGCCGTATCGAAGTCGGTATAGCGGGCGTGGGTCCAGTTCAGACCGCCGAACAGGCGGAACGCGCTGGTAACGCGCCAGGTCAGGTCGGCGTCGAGGCCGTAAATCTCCGCCGCATTGGCATTGTAGACCGTCTGCGCGCCGGAGATGACCTGCATCACCTGGATGTTCTTCTCGTCATAGTAATAGCCGGCAAGGTTCAGGCGTACTTTGCGGTCGAACAGGTCGGACTTGATGCCCACTTCAAAGGCATCGACCTGCTCGGGCTTCAGCAGCACGATCGGCGTGGACTGGGTGATGTAGGTACCGCCACGGAAGCCGCGGTTGTAGCTGGCATAGGCCAGCAACTCCGGCGAGAAGCGGTGATCGAGCGACAGGCGCCAGGTCAGCTTGTTGAAAGTGTGGCTTTCCGACGGGATCGTGGTGATGGTGGTTACGCCCGAGGGCGGGACATTGCCGTTGAACTGCGTCACCGTGGCATCCAGCGAGCGATGATCGCTGGTAAAGCGCAGGCCCGCCGTCAGGTTGGTGCTTTCGCCGAAGGTGTAGGTGCCTTCCGCGAAGCCGGCGTAGGAGTCCAGCTTGACCGAGTTGTCGTCCTGCGAATAGCCGTTGTTGCCGAAGGTGAAGATGCCGGTGGTGCGCGATGCGTCGTTGCCGGCGTTGTCGTGCATGTAGAAGCCGCCCAGCACCCACTTGAACGGGCCGCCGTCCTTCGAGATCAGGTTCACTTCCTGGGTGAACTGCTTGTCGAACTGGTGATTGTCCACGATGATGCGCGGCGCAGTGGTGCCGTCCGGGTCGAAGTTGTAGCTGAACTTCGAATGGCGATAGGCGGTGATGGATTTCAGCGTGGCGAAGCCCACGTCCTGCTCGATCGTCAGGCTGGTGCCCCAGGCGCGGGTGGACATCTTGGGATCGACATCGGCCAGGATGTCGCGGTGCGGATCGCCGCCCAGCGCGGTGATCGCGGCAGGCACGTTCACGCCCAGCGCGTTGAGGCCGAAGTTGCGGAACGCCGGCGCGGCGGCGTCACGGCCGTTGAAATCGCCCGACAGTAGCACCTTGGTGCCCTCTGTCGGCTGCCACAGTAGCTTGCCGCGGCCGCCCCACGACTTCGAAGTCTGGATGTCGTTGCCGGTGTAGAGGTTCTTGCCGAACCCGTCCTGCTGATTGTCGTACTGACCCGAAAGGCTGATCGCGACCGTCTTGGTCAACCCGCCCGAAACATAGGCGGCGGTGTGGATCGTGTCGTAGTTGCCGTAGCCGATTTCGGCTTTGCCGTTCCAGTCGAAGTCCGGACCCAGCGTGGTGGTCTGGATCAGGCCGCCGGTGGCGTTGCGGCCGAACAGCGTGCCCTGCGGCCCCTTCAGCACGGCCACCTGATCGGTGTCGTACATCGACTGGAGAATGCCGAAAGAGGCGCCGTAGTATACGCCGTCGACATAGACCGCGACCGGGTTTTCGATGCTGGGGCCCTGGCCGGTGGCGCCGATGCCGCGAATGCGCGGCAGGCCGATGCCGCCGGTGCCGGTGGTGATGTTGAGCGCGGGGACGGCGGCCTTGAGGTCCAGCGTGCTCTGCACGCCCGCGCTGCGCAGCTGTTCGTTACTCAGCGCGGTGATCGCGATCGGCACGTCCTGGGCCGACTGGTCGCGCTTCTGGGCGGTGACGATGATCTCCTCTACGCCGCCGCTGTTGGCCTGATCGCCGGTGGCCTGCGCAAGGGCAAGCTGCGGCAGCAGCGCCATGGCGGCCGCTCCCCCAAGCAGCATATGGCGCAGGTTTACGGATGTGGTCTGATGTCTCATCGCTTCCTCCCAGTTCCCGGCCTCATCCGTGCCGGTGCGATATATCCCCTCCGCTCCTGCGGGCCGTCGTTTTATCTTGGCGCGTGCAAGGCTTGCCTGCTGGGCAGTAGCGGTATGCCGTCGATGTAGTTCGGGAAGCGTGCAAGGTGGCTATAGGCACTTGCGCCGCGCCGATAACTTCAACGACAGCCATGATGCAATGCCCGGGGCGCTGTCCTATTGAGAGCCTCTGCACAGGAACCGGGCCGTTCAGCCCGCGCCAGGAATTGCGAAGCCCCCAAACGGCAACCTGGGACATGCAGGGAGAGTTCGAAAGTGAAACGTAGAGATTTTCTGGCCGCGGTTCCGGCCTCTGTGCTGCTCAGCCAGGTCGGTATCGCCAAGCCGGTGCCCACCAAGAAGGGCGTGATGATGATGAACCGCATCGCGCCTTCGGTGTCCGAACTGTACGTCGCCGGCCTTGACGGCACGGGTGAGCGCAAGGTGCTGGCGGAAAGCACTTACGACTACAACGCGCACCTTTCGCGCGACGGTTCGCGCATAGCCTTCACCTCTGAACGTCTGGGGGATGGCAATTCCAGCCTGTTCGTTGCCAAGGGTGACGGTACGGGCGCCAAGGCGATCGCGGGTGGCTCCAGCGTGGACGATGCCGCCGCCATCTCGCCGGACGGCAAGTGGCTGGCCTTCGTTTCGACCCGCAACGGCTACAAGGCCAATGTCTGGGTGATGGACCTTGCGAACGGCAAGGTGAAGCAGCTGACCGGCGTGGGCGACGTGAAGGGCAATCCGGACAGCCCGGACTGCTATTTCCGCCCCGCCTGGTCGCCAGACGGCAAGTGGATCGCCTTTTCCAGCGACACCAACACCAGCTGGCGCGGCCATGACGAGAATCGCGGGTGGGAACACACGCAGGAACTGGCGATCTACAAGATCCGTCCGGACGGCACGGGCTTTGCCAAAGTCTCCTCGCGCAAGAACTGGTGTCAGGGTTCGCCTTCGTGGTCACCCGATGGCACGCGCATCGTCTTCTACGAACTGACCACCGAGGCCACCTGGGGCGCGCGTCGCCCCGAATGGATCGGCCGCGTGGATTCGCAGATCGTCTCGGTCGACGTGGAGACCGGCGCGCGCATCGAACATACGCGCGGTGCCAATCTCAAGGTCTCGCCCCAGTACGTGACGCAGGACGAGATCGGTTACGTCGTGAAGGGCGGCCCGGACGAGGGGATTGCCTATACTTCGGGTCGTCCTGGCTTCAAGCGCAAGGGCCTGCGTTCCCCGCACTGGACCGCCGATGGCAACTCGGTGATGTATGAAGTGCAGGAATTCCGCCCGGTCCGCCCGCTGGACAAGCCGCTCTTCAGCTGGGACGCGGACTACGACTATCGCTTCATGGACGTGTTCCCGATCCTCTCCAATCAGGGGATGCTGGCCTTTACGGAGAAGCAGACCGGCTTCTCTTCCATCGTCACCTGCAAGCCCGACGGGTCGCAACGTCGCGTGGTGTTCGACAATACCAAGTCCGGTCTCAATGTGGAGATGGTGAAAAAGGGCCTTGCCGGTGCCTTCCAGCCCTGCTGGTCGCCCGATGGCGAGTGGCTGGCCTTCGGCGTCGGCACCTGGTTCGCCGAACGCAGCTATGCCAAGGCGGTGGTCGTGCGCGTGCGCAAGGACGGCAGCGACCTTGAAGTGCTGACCGACGGCACCGTGCATTCCGGCTTCCCCAGCTTCTCGCACGACGGCAAGGAACTGGTGTTCCGCGTCTGGGGCCAGAGCGAGGAACGCGGCCTGCGCGTGATGAACCTGGAAACCAAGCAGGTGCGCGTGTTGACCGAACAGCTGGACAACCTGCCGGGCTGGTCGCCCGATGGCCAGCGCATCGTCTTCACCCGCAAGGTGGATGACAAGGACTATCAGGTCTGCACCATCCGCCCGGACGGTTCGGACTACCGCGAACTCACCACCAGCAAGGCCAGCGATGGCCACGCCGTGTGGTCGCCGGACGGACGCATCATGTGGTCCGGCTCCGAACACGGCTTCCGGGATGAGGCCGCGCTCTACGACAATACCTTCCAGCAATATGGCCAGATCTACATCATGGACGCGGACGGCGGGAACAAGCGCCTGCTGACAGACAGTAAGTGGGAGGACTCGATGCCTCTTTACATTGACAAGTCTTTGATCTGAAAAGCTCTCTCCCCCTCTGACGGGGTGAACCTTGAGGGAGGATGGCCACTGGCCGTCCTCCCTTTTTTCGTGGCGGGGCGGACTGGTTTCCGCTCTTCCCTCGTGACGCCCACTTTCGTCATTGCGAGCGTAGCGAAGCAATCCAGAGCGGCGCCAACCGCCCCTGGATTGCTTCGCTACGCTCGCAATGACGAAAGGCGGGTTGAGGGCGGTGGAGCCGAACCTTCAGTTCTGTTTGAACACGCCGTCAAGGAACGGCACCAGCGTCTGCCAGTGGTGTTCGGCCTCGGCGGGATCGTGGACGGCGGTGTCGCGCGGCACCCAGCCGTGTTTGGCGGGATACGTCTCGACCACGTGATCGACGCCGGCTTCGGCAAGCGCGGCGGTGAGGATGGCCTTCTGATCCTCGGTGAAATTGGCATCCTCGATAGCGCCGCCGATGTAGACTTTCGCCCTGATCTGCGGGGCGAGGAGGTGGGGGCTACCCGGCTTGTCATTGGCGAGCCCGCCGCCGTGATAGCTGGCGATGGCGGCGATCCGGTTGGGGAAAGTGGCCGCCGCGATCAGGGCAAGGCGACCGCCCATGCAATAGCCGACCACGCCGATGGGGCCGCTCGCCGCTTCGGGTACTGCATCGATGGCGGCGATCAGGGCCTGGGTATCGGCCATGACTGCCTTGGGCGTCGCGGTGGCCATGAATGTCTCGCGATGGGCTTCGCGCAGGGTGGGGTTGGTGAAGACCACTTTGGGATCGACTGGTGCGTAGGGACCGGCGCGGTAGAACAAGTCGGGGAGGAACACCGCGTAGCCAGACGCCGCTAGGCGCGCGGCGATTTCATGGACGGAGGGGCGGATGCCGGGGCCGTCCATGTAGAGGATCACGGCTGGGAAGGGGCCGCCGGTTTCTGGATAGTGCAGGGTTACGGGGCAGGTGCCGTCGGGCGTCGGGACGGTCAGTTCGCGGGTTAGGGTCATCGCTTGTCTCCTTTGACGAGCGATTTGACCATGCGCGGCGTGGGTGGGTGATTGGAGTTCGGTTAGGTTCTATCGAAAGGGCGTCGCGGGCTCAGTTCCTCCCCTGCAAGGGGAGGGGGACCACCCGAAGGGTGGTGGAGGGGTGTCAGCCTCTCAGCGGCGTACTACCGAACCGGTTACACCCCTCCGTCAGCGCTACGCGCTGCCACCTCCCCTTGCAGGGGAGGACAGCAACCTCACCCCACCTGCCGCAGCGGGGTCGGCGGGGCGCAGACATGCGCGCGGATCACGTCGATGAAGGCGGATTGCACCGGCGTGGGCATCCAGTCCTCACGCGTAGTGATCCCGATGGCGGGCACCGCCTCGATCTGCCCGCAATGGAGCGTGCGCAGGCCTTCCTCATGCGTCAGCTCGTAGGTGGTCATCAGCGTCAAGCGGTCCGACCGCTTAAGCAAGTGGCGAATGATCGGCAGCGCGCACGTGGCAACATGGGTTTGCGGGCCCTTGGTGCCTTCGAAGATCCGGTCGAAGCAGGCGCGGCGGCTGGAGCCGGGGGTGCCGGTGATCCAGTCGTAGGCCATCAGTTCCTCGACCGAGACTTTGCCCGCACGGGCGAGCGGGTGGCCGGCACGCGCCACCACGGCATAAGGCGTTTCGATCAGCGGCTCGCAGACCAGGCCCGGCGCCACTTCCTCGGGCAGCAGGCCGACCACGAAATCGACTTCGCCCGCGCGCAGGCACTTGGTCATTTCGACCGCACTTTCGTTCATGATCCGGATGTCGGCGCTGGGGTACTTTTCCAGGAACTGGTCCAGCACCGATGCCAGCAGCACGCTGCCGCCGAAAGGCATGGCGCCGATCACGATGGGGGTGCTGGTGCCGTCCAGCGCGGCGTCGATTTCCGCGACGCCCCATTCGATTTCCTGCAGCGCCAGCTTGATCATCTGGCCCAGCTTGATCCCCTGCGGGCTGACCAGCATCCCGGCGGCGGTGCGATAGAACAACGAGACGCGCAGGTTCCCCTGCAAATCGCGCGCGGCGCGCTGGAGCGAGGCGGCGGAAATGTCGAAGCTCTCGCTCGCCTGTTCGAACGATCCGTGTTCCATCACGCCGACCAAGGTGCGCAGTTGCGACCGGGTGAGGCGATTGACGATGGCGCGGGCGCCGTCGGCATTCACGGCGGCGCCGATCTCGATCACGGCGCGCTCGGTCTGTTCGAAGAAGCGCTTCACGCGGGCATGGAACACCATGCCGAATTCGTTGAGGTAACTGCCGCTGGCGCGCCGGTCGACCAGAGTGGCGCCAAGCTGCGCTTCCATCTTGGCCAGCGCCTGCGTGACGGCGGGCTGCGACAGGCTGCATGCTTCCGACGCGCGGCGCACCGACTTGAGATCGCCGATCGCCTCGAACAGGCGAAGCTGGCGGAAGCTCAGGCTCTGGGCGCGCTCGGCACCCGGGGTCTTGTGACTCGTTTCGTTGGCCATGTTCAGGTCCTCTCTCCACTCCGGACCTAGCGCAAAATTTATCGGGTCTGCAACGGGCCGGGCTATCACCCCAGCCTTCGCGGTTGCGACATGATGTGGCGATGGTGGGCGATCGGTCGATTTTGGACTTGGCGAAAAAGCACAGTAATACAGCCATTTTATCCACGAATTGCCATCGTCATGGCGGAGTCCGCACTGCGTCATCCTGCGACAGTCCTGCCTGCGAACCTATTGCGCGCGGCGCTGGATTTATAGGGCTGCCGGCATAAATTCTATCACTTGGCGGGCCGTGAAAGCGGTGAGCCTCTATAAATTGTGCGCTCGTGCCGACCGGTTCGGATGGGGGCTGCGTTGACTTGGGACCGGGCCGGGCGCTTTTCGCGGGTCAACCGGCATCGGACGTTGAGCAGACGTCGATAGCCATGTTTACTCATCCCTGAGGAGAGCGACCTTGAGCCAGAAAGTCCGCCTGAAGTTGGCGATTGCCGACCATCCGCACACCGCCGCGATCCGCGACGGCAGTATCGAGATCGAAGGCGTCGATGCCGAATTCGTGACGGTGAAGCCGCAGATCGGTGCGTTCCGCCGCATGGTCCGCGATCTTGAGTTCGACGTCTGCGAACTGGCGCCCACCACCTACATCATCGCCCGCGCCTATGGCCGCCCGTTCAAGGCGCTGCCGATCTTCGTGGTCCGCCGCTTCCACCACGGCGGCATGCTGGTGAAGCCGGATTCGGGCATCCGCCACCCCAAGGACCTTGAAGGCAAGAAAGTCGGCGTGCGCGCCTATTCGGTGACCACCGGCGTGTGGATCCGTCAGGTCTTCATCGACGAATACGGCATGGACAACGACAAGGTCACCTGGATCGTCGACGACGAGGAACACGTGACGCAGCTGCAGCTGCCCGCCAATGTGCAGCACACCCCCGAAGGCGTGTCGCTGGCGGACATGATGGCCAGCGACCAGATTCAGGCCGGCGTCGAAGCTGCTGCCGGCATCGGCCGCACTGGGGCGCCGACCGGCGGCTGGCAGGAAGTCGATACCAGCATGTATGTCGACCTGATCCCCAATGCCGCCGAGGCCGAGGCGGAATATTATGCCCGCACCGGCGTCTATCCGATGCACGGCACCATCGTCGTCAAGGACGAGATTCTGGAGCAGCACCCGTGGATCGCGCGTTCGCTGAACGATGCCTTCACCCGCGCCAAGGACGAGTGGCTGGCCAAGCTCAACTCGGGCGAGGCGACCGGCAAGGGCGCGGACAAGTACCGCGCGCTGCAGGACATCGTCGGCGCCGACCCTCTGCCCTATGGCATCGAAGAAAACCGCGCGACCATTGAGGCGCTGGAGCAGACCGCCTTCAGGCAGGGCCTGACGCCGCGCCGCATGACGATGGAAGAGCTGTTCGTCGATCCCGCCAAGGCGCCGGTTCGCGTTTGATAGCGTAGAGTTGCAACCATAAACCCTCGTCGTCCCCGCGAAGGCGGGGACCCCGCTTGTCCTTCCGGCCTCGCGCTGTGGGGCAGAAAGGAAGCTGGGCCCCCGCCTTCGCGGGGGCGACGGGGTGAGGTTGGCACTGAGATTTTGGACTCGATCCTTTGCCGGTCGGGCAGAAAATTCCACGGAGAATCCCATGATTATCGACTGTCACGGTCACTTCACGACGGTCCCCAAGCACTTCCGCGAATGGCGCAGTGCGCAAGTCGCGGCGGCGGACGACGTGGCGAATGCGCCGCTCGTTGCCGACGCGCATGTCAGCGACGACCAGATCCGCGAAGGCATCGAGGGCGGCCAGCTCAAGCTCCAGCAGGAGCGCGGCAGCGACCTCACCCTGTTCTCGCCGATCGCTGGTCTGATGAGCCACCACCTCGGCAACGAGCGCACCAGCCTTGAGTGGGCGAGCGTTTCCAACGACCTCGTCCACCGCGTTACCGAGATGTATCCGGACAACTTCGTGCCGGTTGCCATGCTGCCGCAGAGCTCGGGCGCCCCGCCGAAGAACTCGATCCCCGAGCTTCGCCGCGTGGTGGAGGAACTGGGCTTCGTGGGCGTCAACGTGAACCCCGATCCCACCGGCGGATACTGGACCGGCAAGCCCTTCACCGACAAGGAATGGTATCCGCTGTTCGAGGCGATGTGCGACCTGGACGTGCCGGGCATGGTCCACGTTGCCGCATCGTGCAATCCGAACTTCCACGGCACCGGCGCGCACTATCTGAACGCCGATACCTCGGTGTTCATGCAGATCCTGCAGAGCGATCTGTTCAAGGACTTTCCGACGCTGCGCCTTGTGATTCCGCATGGCGGCGGCGCGGTGCCATACCACTGGGGCCGCTATCGCGGCATGTCGCTGGAGATGATGGACCGCCCGCTGGAAGGGCTGTTGGGCAACATCTACTTCGACACCTGCGTCTATCACCATCCCGGCGTCGAGCTTCTGACCAAGGTGGTGCCGACTTCGAACGTGCTGTTCGGTTCGGAAATGATCGGCGCGGTGCGTGGCACCGATCCGAACACCGGCCACTATTTCGACGACACCAAGCGCTACGTCGATGCCTGCGAGGCGCTGTCGGATGACGACCGTTTCGCGATCTACGAAGGCAATGCCCGCAAGGTCTATCCGCGCCTCGACGCGCGGCTGAAGGCCAAGGGGCTTTAACAATACCGTCGTCCCGGACTTGATCCGGGACCGCTGGCAATTCTTTAGGCGCTTGCTCGCGAGCAAGGTGCGGTTCGGCCAGCGATCCCGGATCGAGTCCGGGATGACGAATTTGGCAGCGGCGGAAGTTATGCCTCACGGCTGACAATCAACTCCCGCCGCCGCCGCCCACCCCGCACATTGACAGCAACCAGAACAGAGCCCCGGCAGCGCGATGCACGCTTCCGGCAGCGGAGACAGGTGCATGACGTCCAAGTTTGTCGATATCCATCCCCACGTCATTTCCGACGACGAGGGCGCCTATCCGCCCGCACCGCTGTTCGGAAAGCGGTCTGACTGGTCGCAGGAGCGGCCGAGCACCGTAGAGACGCTGATCGCCTCGATGGATGAAGCCGGCGTTGCCAAGGCTGCCGTCGTCCATTCGTCCACCACCTATGGTTTCGATAACAGCTACGTGGTCGACGCCTGCAACCGCTATGCGGACCGGCTGATCGCGGTGGGTTCGGTGGACGTGCTGGCACCCGACGCCGTCGACACCATCCGCTCGTGGGTGGACAAGGGCCTCAAGGGCCTGCGCGTCTTCACCGGCGGGTCGACCAAGGAATTCGATCCCAGCGAACTCGACGATCCGCGTGCCTATCCGGCGTGGGAACTGCTGGGCGAACTGGGCCTCACCATGTGCATCCAGACCGGCCCGGTCGGCCTTGCCGCGGTGACCGCGCTGGCGGGGCGCTTCCCGAATGTGCCGATCATCCTCGACCATCTCGGCCGTCCCGATGTGACCGACGGCGCGCCTTATGCGAATGCACAGAGCCTGTTCGACCTTGCGCCGATCGAGAGCATCTATCTGAAGCTGACGCCGCGCATCATGGGCGATTCGACGAAGGGTGATGCCACGCCCGAGACGCTGTTCCCCAAGCTGGTGGAGGTGTTCGGCGCGCAGCGTCTGGCCTGGGGTTCGAACTACCCGACCTCGCCCGGCACGCTGGCCGAGATCAAGGCGACTGCAGAAAGCCGCCTGGCTTCGCTGACGGATGCCGACCGCGAATGGATCTTCGCTAAGACGGCGCAGAAACTCTACCCCGCTCTGGACGACTAAGCGCCAGACGCGACAATAGGTGACATAAAGTGGAGAGAGACGAGATGGACAAGGCACTGGAACGGGGCGGGGCAGGCAGGGCGGCGAATACAGCCGCACCGGCAAGCGCGGCCGCCTGGGCGGTGCTGCTGCTGCTGGCGCTGGGCGTGATGATCGCCTTCGTCGACCGCACCAGCATCTCGTCGGCTCTCGCCGATGCGCCGTTCATCCAGCACTTCGGCATGACCGACATCGACCGGGGCTGGGTGAACGCGGCGTTCTTCTGGTCTTACGGCCTGATCCAGATACCCGCCGGATGGCTGGTCGACCGATACGGCGTCAAGACGCCCTACACGATCTGCTTCGTGCTGTGGTGCCTGGCGACGGCGGTGACGGGCCTGATCTCGACGCTATTCGCGCTGGTTCTGATGCGCGTCATCGTCGGCGCGGCGGAGGCGGTGGTGATGCCCGCCAGCTATCGCTGGATCCGCAACAACTTCAAGGAAGGGCAGAGCGGCACCGCCGTCGGTATCTTCGCGATGGGCAACAAGTTCGGCCCCGCCATCGGCGCGCCGATCGCGGCATGGCTGATTACTGCCTACGACTGGCGCGTGATGTTCATCGCCACCGGCGCCGTCGGCCTGATCTGGCTGCTGCCGTGGATGTTCCTCGTCAAGAACGACCTGCCGCGCCGGGAAGATATGGCGGCGATCAAGCGCAAGGCGTCGTCCGTCACTTTCGCCAGTATCCTGTCCAGCCCGCTGGTCTGGGGCACTCTAGTGGTGAACTTCTGCTACGGTTACTTCACCTTCTTCTGCATGACCTGGATGCCCAGCTATCTGGTCGAGGAACGCGGGCTGAGCCTTGAGAAGTCCGGCCTGTTCACCTTCTTCAGCTTTGCCGGCATCGCCATCGTTGCGGTCATTGCCGGATGGCTGGCGGACAAGATGATCGCGCGCGGCGGGGATCCGGTGTTCGTGCGCAAGGCCTTCGTGATCGCCGGTTTCATCGGCGCCTGCACCGTGCTTTTGGGCGCCAAGGCGGACTCGCTGAACGCGGCGCTGTTCTGGAACGTGTTCTCGCTCTCATTCCTGGGCCTTGCCACCGCCAACAACCTTGCGCTCTGCCGCCTGACTCTGATCCCGGCGCCTGCCGTGGGCCTTGTCACCGGCGTGCAGCAGGTGGCGACCAGCCTTGCCGGCGGCGTCGCGGCGAGCCTTTCGGGCTGGTTGCTCCATGTCTCGGGCAGCTACGATCTGCCGATGATGGTGATCTTCGTCTTCCTGGTGATCGGCGCGCTGACCACCTGGCTGGTGCTGCGCCCGGAGTGGGCGCCGAAGATTTCGCTCGCAGCAGGCGAGTGAGCTACGCTCCGGGTGATGCTTTCCCGTGGGGGCGGGTTGCATCACCCGGAGCGTAGATTGGATTGGCCGCGTGGGCGGCGGCTCCCTAGTGCTGCGACAGGTTCGCAACAGATTTTGACTGAAAGAGGATGCAATGGCGCAGATCGTATTCGGCATGGCCGTTCCGCACAGCGGGATGCTGGGTCAGGCCCCCGAGGACTGGCTGAACAACGGCGATCGCGACCGCAAGAACCCGGAACTCTGGTATCAGGGTCGCACCTGGACCTACCCGGAACTGGAGGCTGAACGCGGCGCCGCTTTTGCCCCGTTCCTGACGCTTGAGGAACGCACCGAGCGTGCCACCCGCTGCCGCGCCGCGCTGGACGAGATGGCGGAGGCGTACAAGCGCGCCAAGGTCGATGTCGCTATCGTGCTGGGCAAGGATCAGAAGGAAATCTGGCCCGACCAGTCGCCCTCGATCACCATCTACACCGGCGAAGACGTGCACAACGGCCCGCCGCAGCGCCCGGTCTATGCGCCCGACCATCATGTCGTGCATCAGGCCTATCCGGACTTTGCGACCTATCTGATCAAGACGTTCCAGGAGCACAGCTTCGACCTCAACGATCTGCAGAAGTGGCCGCAGAACACCTGGATGGAATCGCGGCAGGGCTACGCGCCGGACTATCCGGTGGTCCCGCACGCCTACAGCTTCGTCTATCACCAGATCATGGGCGACGACGTGCCGCGCCATGTGCCGGTGCTGTTCAACCTGTTCTACCCGCCGACGCAGCCTTCGATGGCGCGCTGCATCGAATTCGGCCGCGTGCTGCGCGAGGCGATCGAGGCCTGGCCGGAAGACGTGCGCGTGGCGGTGATCGCCAGCGGCGGCCTGTCGCACTTCGTCAACGACGAGGAGTTCGATCGCGACGTGATGGAGAAGCTGGCGAGCTACGATTACGAGGGCCTCGCGGCGATCCCGGACGGCTACTACCAGTCGGGCACGAGCGAGGTGAAGATCTACTCGATCGTGATGATGGCTCTCCAGCACACGGGGGCGAAGATGACTCTGGTGGACTACGTGCCCTGCTGGCGCACGGAGGCCGGCACGGGCGAGGGCATGGGCTTCATGTACTGGCAGCCGGAGGAGTAGAGCCGGCGTGATCAGTACTCCCTCCATTGCGTACTGATCACTGTTCCATCGTCGCCCCCGCGAAGGCGGGGGCCCCGCTTGCTTCTGCGACCTCTCGTGTGGCGCAAGATAAGCGGGATCCCCGCCTTCGCGGGGATGACGGACTAATTTGTTGAGCCGTGGGTGATATTTCTCGCGGTCGGACGGGAGAGTGAGGGATCTCTCCCGGGCAGGTTCCAAAACGGAACTGCCGGTTTTTCGATGGCGGCGGTCGCCGGATCAATCGCGCGATGCCGCCCGGGACGAGGTACGGGCAGAGCAAGCCCGAAAGGAAAGATCCAAGCAATGACCCAGACGCGCCTCAACGGCATCATCCGCGCTCTCGAAGCCGGCAAGCCCGCTTTCACCTGCTTCTCGAAGGTCGACAAGCTGACCGCGCAGGAACTGACCGATGCCCCCTATGACGGCGTGGTCTTCGAGATGGAGCACAATCCCTACGACGTCGCGGCGCTGGGCGATGCTCTCCAGTACATGCTCAACCGCAAGAAGATCGCCGAAAGCGGCTCGGTCGCACCGTCGGTCACGCCCATCGCGCGCATCCCGGCGAACGGCGGCGAGATGAACCAGTTCCAGGCCAAGCAGGTGCTGGATCGCGGCGTCTACGGCGTGATCACCCCGCACGTCTCGACCGTGGAGCAGGCCTACAACATGGTCGCTTCCGCCCGCTATGCGAAGCCGACTGGCGCCGCGCTCTACGAGCCCAAGGGCATTCGCGGCGACGGCCCGGCCACGGCCGCGCGCTATTGGGGCCTGTCGCAGCCGGAATACTACGCCAAGGCCGATGTCTGGCCGCTGGCGCCGCATGGCGAGCTGCTGGTGGGCATGATGTGCGAGAGCCCCGAGGCGATCGAGAACCTCGACGACATTCTCGCCAATGTTCCCGGCATCGGCCTCGTGCTGATCGGTGAGGGCGATCTTTCGCAGGCGCTTGGCTACCCGCGCCAGTACGATCACCCCGAAGTGGTCAGCGCGATGAACAAGATCGTCGAGGTCTGCAAGAAGCACAACGTCGTCGTCGGCAACCCGCACACCAATGCCAAGAATGTCGAGCGGCTGATCGGCGAAGGCTACCGCTTCCTGATGTCCGCGCCGACGCGCAGCTACGGCGTGGTCGGTCAGGGCCGCGAACTGGCGGGGTACTGACCATGGCCAATGGCGCAGAAACCCTCGTCAACACGCTGGTCGACAATGGTGTGGAGGTTTGCTTCGCGAACCCCGGCACTTCGGAAATGCACTTCCTGGCGGCGCTCGACAATCCGCGCATGAAGTCCGTGCTGTGCCTTTACGAAGGCGTCTGCACCGGTGCGGCGGATGGCTGGTATCGGATGAAGGACGTGCCGGCATCGACCCTGCTGCATCTGGGGCCGGGCCTCGCCAACGGCCTGTCCAACATCCATAACTCCAAGCGCGCCTCGTCCGGTATGGTCAACATCGTCGGCGAGCATTCGGCATCGCACCTGAAGTACGATCCGCCGCTGACCTCCGACATTGAGGGGCTGGCCCGTCCGCTCAGCCACTGGGTGCGCCGTGCCGAATCCGCGACGACCATCGCCTGGGACACGGCCACTGCCTGCGCCAAGGCCAGCGAGCATCCCGGCCAGATCGCCACGCTGATCCTGCCCGGCGACACCGCGTGGAAGGACGCGGGCACCCCGGTCGTGCCGCAGGGCCTGACCCGCGCCCGCCCCGCGCCCGATCAGGCGCGCGTGGATGAAGTGGCCAAAGTGCTCCGCTCGGGCGAACCCACTTTGCTGATCCTCGGCAACAAGGCGACGCGCGGCCGTGCGCTGGACCTTGCCGGCGTGGTTGCGGCCGGAACCGGTTGCCGCCTCGGCTCGCAGTTCTTCACCGCACGGATCGAGCGCGGCGCGGGGCGCACGCCGCTGGAGCGCATTCCTTACGCGGTGCCGCTGGGGCAGGCCTTCCTCAAGGACTTCAAGCACATTGTCACGCTGGAGACCAAGGAGCCGGTCGCGTTCTTCGCCTATCCGGACAAGCCCAGCCTGCTGAAGGCGCCGGGCACCGTGGTCCACTCGCTGGTAGTGGATGATGAGGACAGCGCGCTCGGCCTCGAAATGCTGATCGACGCGCTGGGCCTGAAGGGTACCGCGCCGCTGGTGCAGGAACGGATCGAGGCAGCGGCGCCCACCGGCGCGCTCAATCCCGAAAGCATCGCGCAGGCCCTGTCCGCCGCGCTGCCGGACAACGCGATCCTCGTCGACGAATCGCTGACCACCGGCCGCCAGACCATGGGCCTGACGATGGGCGCGCGTCCGCACGACCTGATCAACAACATGGGCGGTTCGATCGGTTACGGCACTCCCGTCGCCACCGGCGCCGCGATGGCCTGTCCGGATCGGCGGACCTTCTGCATGGTGGGCGATGGCTCGGCCATGTACACGATCCAGTCGCTCTGGACGCAGGCCCGCGAAGGGCTGCCGATCACCACGATCATCTTCGCGAACAACCAGTACGCGATCCTCAAGGCCGAATACACGAACATGGGGGCGGGCCAGCAGCCCGGCCCGCAGGCCATGGCGATGATCGATATCGACCGTCCGACCATCGACTGGGTCGCCATGGCGAAGTCCATGGGCGTGCCCGGCGTGCAGGTCGACAATGCCGAGGACTTCCACAAGGCGATGGCCCGCTCCACCGAGATGGACGGCCCCTGCCTGATCGAAGTCAAGCTCTACTGATCGGGAGAAGGAAAACCATGACCATGACCGAAGTGCTGACGTTAAAGGCCAACGTACAGGACTATCCGCAGACCAAGGCGCTGAAGGACGGGCGCGTCTCGTCCGATATCGTTGCCCTCGATTTCTGCGGGCCGGAAAAGGCGCACAACGGCTTCAAGGCCATGCTGCGAGAGAATGCCTTCGATTGCGGCGAACTGGCGATCGTCACCTGCCTTCAGGCGAAGATCTACGGCAAGCCGTTCGTACTGCTGCCGGTGCCGATCTCGGGCCGTTTCCAGCACCACTGCGCAGGCTTCAACCGTGAACTCGGCCATCTCGATCCCAAGGATATCGAGGGCAAGCAGGTCGGCGTGCGCACCTATGCGCAGACCACCGGCCTTTGGGTGCGCGGCGTGCTTCAGCATGAGTACGGCGTCGATCTCGACAAGGTGACGTGGATGACCGTGGGCGACGGCCACCTCCTTGAATACACCGATCCGGCGAACTGCGTGCGCCTGCCCCAGGGTTCGGACATCGGCCAGATGATGCTGGACGGTGAGCTGGGGGCCACGCTTCAGGGCGTCGATCTGCCCAAGGATCCGCGCGTGGAACGGTTGATCCCCGATCCCTTCAACGCCGCCAAGGACTGGTTCGCGCGCGAAGGCGTGGTGCCGATCAACCACATGTTCGTGGTGCATCAGGACCTGACGAAGACCCGCCCCGACGTGGTGCGCGAACTCTACCGCATGGTGGTGGAAAGCCGCGATCTTACCGAAGGCGGCCTGCCCGATCCGTTCCCGCCGGTCGGCCTTGAGGCCAATCGCAAGGGGATCGAGCTTGCCATCGACTGGGCCTTCGAGCAGAAGATCATCCCCCACAAGATCACTGTCGACGAGCTTTTCGACGACGTGACGGCAAGCCTCGGAGCCTGACCCTGAGCGAAGAACAGCAAGCCCGCCATTCGGTTCAACGCGTTCGCCGGGAAATCCGGCGGCGCAGCCTTACGGTCAGCCGGGTCGAGCCTTTGGGCTCGGCCATGCTGCGGGTCTGGCTGGAGGGGGACGATCTCGCCGATTTCGAAAGCGGATCGCCCGATGATCATATCAAACTGTTCTTCGCCGTCGAAGGCGCTGGCCCTGACGAAAAGCCGGAGATGCGCGACTACACGCCGCGCCTGTTCGATACGGCCGCGCGCACGCTCGCCATCGATTTCGCGCTGCATGAACCCGCTGGTCCTGCCACGGCATGGGCCAAGGCGGCCATGCCCGGTGACGTGCTCAATATCGGCGGTCCGCGCGGTTCGGCGGTAGTGACCGACGATTTCGACTGGTATCTGCTGATCGGCGACGAGACGGCGATCCCGCAGTTCTCCCGCCGGATCGAGGAACTGCGTCCCGGTATCCCCGTCACCGCGCTGGTTTCGGTTGCCCCGGGGATCGAGCGTGCGCCGGTTCCCGAGCGGGAAGGGCTGAACTGGGTCTGGGTAGAACACGATGGCCACGGCGAAGACGCCGCGCCGCTGCTCGCCGCGCTGGGCGATGCCGGGCTGCCGGAAGGCGAGGGCTATGCGTGGATCGCGGCGGAAGCGGCAGTGGCGCAGGCCATTCGCGCCAAGTTGACCGACGAGATGGGCCATCCGTTGGGCTGGCTGCGCTCGTCCGGTTATTGGACGGTAGGCGAAGCGCAGGGCTGAGCGACGGTCTGGCCAACGCACGGCCCCGGCTAACCCCCAACCTCACACCACTTACTCCGTCATCCCCGCGAAGGCGGGGATCCCGCTTGTTCTTGGCGGCGGGGAGAAAGGAAGCGGGGCCCCCGCCTTCGCGAGGGCGACGAAGCGTGTTCGGGGAGGTTGGCCTAAAGGCCAAAGGTGCTGGGGCAGGGCACATGGCCCCGCCCCAAACTCAATATTACGCTTCGACCAGACGGCCGCGAGCGACCAGCTTCTGCGCCATTTCGTCGGCGACGACATGGCTCGGACGGCCTTCGCTTTCGGCGGTGGCGAGGATTTCGCCCAGACGCTCGGCGATCAGGTCGATGCGGCCGCCAACCTGGTCTTCGGTCTCACCGAGGTATTCGGCCACCACGTTGATGATGCCGCCAGCGTTGACCACATAGTCCGGCGCATAGGCGATGCCGCGCGCGGCCAGACGCTCGCCGTCCTGCTCGGTCGCCAGCTGGTTGTTAGCGCCACCGCAGATCAGGCGGGCGCGTAGCACGGGGATGCTGACTTCGTTCAGCACCGCGCCCAGCGCGCAGGGGGCGAAGATTTCGGCTTCGGCAGCCAGGATCTCGTCGGCGGAGACGACACGGCCACCGAACTTGACGGCAAGCGCTTCGGCGCGGGCCGGATCGGCATCGGCGAGCACCAGCTTGGCGCCAGCTTCATGCAGCAGTTCGGCCAAGTGCGAACCGACATTGCCGGTGCCCTGAAGCGCCACGGTCAGCCCGCGCACGTCCGAACCGAAGGTCACGCGCGAGGCGGCCTGCATCGACTTGAAGATGCCCAGCGCGGTCCAGGGCGAAGGGTCGCCACCGGCAAAGCCCGGCTTCTTGTCGAGCCCGGCCACGTGGCGGGTTTCCTCGGCAATGGCGCGCATGTCGGCGATGGTGGTGCCCACGTCTTCCGCCGTCACGTACTGGCCGCCCAGCTTTTCGACCGCGCGGCCGAAGGCGCGGAACATGGCGGCGCGATCGAACACGCCTTCGGGACGCTGAAGCACGGCCTTGCCGCCGCCGAAGGGCAGGCCGGCAATGGCGTTCTTGTAGGTCATGCCGCGGGCAAGGCGCAGGGCGTCGGTCGCCAGCGCATCCTGATCGGCATAGCTCCAGAAACGGCAGCCGCCAGCCGCCGGGCCAAGCGACGTGGAATGAATGGCAATCACGCCCTTCGCGCCGCTTTCGGGGTCGTCGATTACCACGAACTGTTCGCCCAGTTCGCAATCCACCGTGTTCACCATCTCGTCTTCGTCCTCACTTTGGGGGAGCATCGGAAATAGCAGTGTTTGGCCTGATAAAAATTGCGATTTTGGCGCCACTGGCGCTATGTATGGCGTTATCTATTCGCTGATCGTGAAATTTTGGAATTGAATATGTCAGGCGGGCTCGACGAGTACGAAAAGAAGATCCTTGCGATTCTCCAGGTGGACGCCTCCCGATCCTCGGCCGATATCGCACAGGAAGTCGGCCTGTCGCAGGCGCCGTGCTGGCGCCGCATCCAGCGGTTGAAGGACGAAGGCTACATCCGCAGTGAAGTCTGCGTGCTCGATCGGCGCAAGATCGGCCTGCGCGCGCAAGTCTTCGCGCAAGTGAAGCTGACCGCGCATGGTCGCGCCAACTTGTCGCAATTCGCCGATGCCATGAACGCCTTTCCCGAAGTGCTCGATTGCTTCGTGCTGATGGGCGCGGTTGATTTCATGCTGCGCATCGTCACCGAGGATATCGAGGCCTACGAACGGTTTTTCTTCGAGAAACTGTCGCAGGTTCCCGGCGTACAGGAAGTGAACTCGATGGTCGCGCTGTCGGAGATCAAGTTCACCACCGCGCTCCCGCTCGACCATCTGTGACGAAAAATTACAGGGGCATTTTGACCGGGGATTGCGGGGATTATCGGCGGCTATGACTTATCATAGCTCGCAACGCCTCTGGACGCCGGGGGTGTGGATAACTATATACCGACCGGTATGAAATGCTCCGATTCCATTGTCGCCCCCCGTGGTCGCCCGCGTGAATTCGATCCCGAACAGGCCCTTACATCGGCTCTGCGCGTGTTCTGGGAGCGTGGCTACGAAGGCGCGTCGATGGCCGAACTGACCGAGGCGATGGGCATCACCAAGCCCAGCCTCTATGCTTGTTTCGGGAATAAGGAGGCGCTTTTCAAGAAGGCGCTGGATCTCTACGAGCGCGACAAGCTGGCCTATGTGGGCAAGGCGCTGGAAGCGCCGACCGCGCGCGGCGTGGCAGAGCGTTTGCTGAACGGGGCTATCACGACTCACTGCGGCGGCAGCGGTAATGACCCGAACGGGTGCCTCAGCGTGATTTCCACGGTGGCCTGCACGATGGAGGATGCCTCGATCCGCGATTTCGTGGTTGCCCGCCGCGTCGCTACCGAGGAAGCGCTGATCGAACGTTTCGCTCGCGCCAAGGGTGAGGGCGATCTGCCTGAAATCGTTGATCCCCGCGCGCTGGCCCACTGCCTGACGACCGTGCTTCAGGGCATGTCGGTGAAGGCGCAGGGCGGGTCCTGCACGCAGGAAGCGAAGGCCGTGGTGGATACGTTCCTGGCCATGTGGCCGGGCAAGTAAAGGTCGTTTGAAAATCCGTCGCAGACGGATTTTGGCGGCGCCGGCCCTCTCCCCCACCCGACCTCCCACGAGTGTACCCTGATGGGAGGTCGGGTGGGGGAGGGGGCCGGCGCCGCCACGAAATGCGCTGAAAGCGCATTTCCAAACCAGGGCGCGAATTTTTTCATTCACCCGCCATTCACGCCCTTGAAATTGCTGCGTTGCACCTAATTTTACCGAGCGGTACAGAAAACTGCTTGACGATTTCTGTACCGCTATATATACCAATCGGTACAGAACGAGGGCATAGCCGACTCGCCGTTTAGACGGGAGCACGGGGCCGGAGTTCCTCCCCGGCGCCGCCCGACCCCCCGCGGGCGGTTCCATTGAAAATGACAAGGCGGTCCACGCGGCGGAACCCTGTTTCCGTGCGGTGTCGGGCTGCATCCCAATGACTTTCCGGTGCCCCTTGCGCCGGAGCCCGCCGGCGCGCGCCCTTACCTCCCCCTCCTGTCCCGGGGGCGCGCGCCGGTTTCTTTCCAGGGAGCACAGACATGGCCTTCATCGATTTCTCCGATGCAGCGCACCCGGCGCTGCCCGTCGCAAATTCAAACGTGGTTCCGATTCCGGCCGCCCGCGCAACCGACGCGGAAGGTGGCCTGCTGAGCCGCCTCGAACGCCGCGTCGTCGAACTGGCGCGCGAGGATGGGCTTGCCAGCCTGATCCCGCAGCGCCCGCGCCGCTGGTTGACCCGCCTGATCTTCGGCCCGACGCCGCCCTCCAAGATGCTCGCCAACGAGCAGCTTGAAGCGCTGCGCCAGCTGGCCGTGCAGGCCTGGCACCACGGTTATACCCTGCCGCTCTCGGCGATCCGTGACGCGCAGGCTGCGGGTCACAGCGAAGCCAAGGTCGGCGCCGTCATCGATTTTATCGGGCGCCTGCGCGCCCCGGTCCGGAGGCTTGCTGCGTGAATTTCCCCGTAAAACTGGAAGAACCGGCCACGGTGTCGTCGCCCATTGGCGACACCGGCCGCAAGCGAGGAAGCGGTCGCCAATTGGCGATCGGTGCCATCGCTCTCGTCGCGGTGGCGGGGCTGGGGTGGAAGGTGTTCCACGAAGCCCCCGCCGATGCCGCGCCCATGCCGCCCGCCATCGTGCAGGCCGCCAATCCGCTGGTGAAGGACGTGACCGAGTGGGACGACTACGTCGGCCGCTTCGCCCCCAGCAAGACCGTTGAAGTGCGTCCGCGCGTCTCGGGCGCGGTGACGCAGATCCTGTTCCGCGATGGCGACTATGTGCAGGCCGGACAGGCGCTGTTCGTCGTCGATCCGCGCCCCTACCGCGCCGCTCTTTCGGAAGCGCAGGCGGACGTCGCTTCGGCCCAGAGCGCACTGGCGCTGGCCCGTTCCGACTATGCCCGCGTTGCCGGCCTGAAGGGTGACGAGGCCATGGCCGCCAGTGAGGTGGACCAGCTCAGCGCCAAGGTTCGCGCCGCCAGTGCGCAGCTTGCCGCCGCGCAGGCCCGCGTCACCCAGCGCGCGCTTGATGTCGAATTCTCTACCGTGCGCGCCCCGATTTCGGGCCGCATCTCGGACCGCCGGGTGGACGTGGGCAACCTCGTCTCTGGCGAGAACGGCACCGGCGCCAGCCTGCTGACCACGATCAACGCGGTCAGCCCGATCTACTTCACCTTCGATGCGTCCGAAGCGCTGTTCCTCAAGACCCAGCGCGAAAAGGCCGAGCACAAGGATGCGGCGAACGTGCAGGTTCGCCTGCAGGATGAGGCCGAGTATCGTTGGAACGGCAAGCTGGACTTCACCGATAACGGGCTGGACCCGCGTTCGGGCACGATCCGCGTGCGCGCCGTGCTGGATAACAAGGACGGGTTCCTGACGCCGGGCATGTTCGGCAACATGCGTCTGGCCGAAGGCGGCACGGTCAAGGCCATGTTGGTGCCCGACGATGCGATCCAGTCCGACCAGGCCCGCAAGGTGGTGCTGACGGTCGGCAAGGACGGCACCGTCGCCGCCAAGCCGGTGGAACTCGGCCCGCTGGTCGATGGCCTGCGGGTGATCCGTGCGGGCCTTGCCCCCAGCGACCGCGTCATCATTTCCAACTATCAGGCTGCCGTTGCCGGCGCCAAGGTCAATACCCGTCGCGGCCAGATTGCGCCCGACACGAAAGCAGCCAGTGCCGCTGCCGCTTCCGGTCCTGAAACGCCCGCCGCGGCGCAGGCCACTATCGCCCATTGATCCACCCATCCGGGGGGCGGTCCATACCGTGACCGCTCCCCCCAGAGGGGCACATTCCCATGCGATTTTCCCGGTTCTTCATTGACCGGCCGATCTTCGCGGGCGTCATCGCGGTGCTCATCACCGTGGTGGGTGCGCTTGCGTTCTTCGGCCTGCCGGTCAGCCAGTATCCCGACATCGTCCCGCCGACGGTGACGGTGACCGCCCAATATCCCGGCGCTTCCGCCGAAACCGTTGCCGATACCGTGGCTGCTCCCATCGAGCAGGAGATCAACGGCGTCGACAACATGCTCTACATGAGTTCGCAGTCCACCGGTGACGGCAAGGTGACGATCACCGTTACCTTCAAGATCGGTGCCGACCTCGATGCCGCGCAGGTTCTGGTGCAGAACCGCGTCGCCGTGGCCGAACCGCGCCTTCCCGAAGCGGTGCGTGCCATGGGCGTGGTCACTCGCAAGACCTCGCCAGACTTCCTGATGGTGGTGAACCTGCAATCGCCCGATGGCTCGCTGAACCGCGACTATCTCTCGAACTATGCGCTGACGCAAGTGAAGGACCGCCTTGCGCGCCTTGACGGCGTGGGCGACGTGCAGCTGTTCGGCTCGCGCGATTACGGCATGCGCATCTGGATCGATCCCAACAAGGCCGCCGCCATGAACCTGACGGCGGGTGAGATCGTGGACGCGCTGAAGGCGCAGAACGTGCAGGTTTCGTCCGGCTCGATCGGCGCGCCGCCGTTCGATCGCGGCAATGCCTATCAGGTCGGCGTCGAAATGCAGGGCCGCCTGAACACGCCCGAACAGTTCGCCGATATCGTCGTGCGGACCGATGCCGATGGCCGTCAGGTCCGCGTGCGCGACGTCGCGCGTGTCGAGCTGGGCGCGCAGGACTACACCACCAACACCTACCTTTCGGGCAAGCCCACCGTCGTGATCGCGGTGCTGCAGCGCCCGGGATCGAACGCGCTCGACGCTGCCAAGGCCGTGCGCGCCGAGATGGACGATGTCGCCAAGTCCTTCCCCAAGGGCCTGGAATATTCGGTGATCTACAACCCGACCGAATTCATCGGCCAGTCGATCGACGCGGTCTATCACACGCTGTTCGAGGCGGTGATCCTGGTCGTGCTCGTGATCCTCGTCTTCCTCCAGAACTGGCGCGCGGCGGTGATTCCGATCATCGCGATCCCCGTGTCGCTGGTCGGCACCGCGATCATGCTCGCGGCGGTCGGCTACTCGCTCAACAACCTCTCCCTGTTCGGCCTCGTCCTCGCCATCGGTATCGTCGTCGACGACGCCATCGTCGTGGTCGAGAACGTCGAACGCTATATCGAAGAAGGCATGAAGCCGATCGAGGCCGCCCGGCGCTCGATGGACGAAGTGACCGGCGCGCTGATCGCCATCGTCCTGGTGCTCTGCGCGGTGTTCGTGCCGACGCTGTTCATCACCGGCATGTCGGGGCAGTTCTACAAGCAGTTCGCCGTCACCATCACCACGGCGACCGCGATCTCGCTGCTGCTCTCGCTCACGCTTTCGCCTGCTCTCGCCGCGCTGCTGCTGAAGGACAAGCACGGCCTCCCGGCCAATGCCCCGCGCTGGAAGCAGGTGCTGCAAGGCGCGGCGGACAAGTTCAACCACGGCTTCGACCGGATGAGCGATCGCTATGCCGCGCTGACGCTCAGGCTGGTGAAGGCGCCGGTGAAGATGATGGCGACTTATGCCGCCCTGATCGCCGCCACCGTGGGCATGTTCTGGGCAACGCCGACCGGCTTCATCCCGCAGCAGGATCAGGGCTACTTCCTGGCCGCGATCTTCCTGCCGCCGGGCTCCTCGCTCAGCCGCACAGATGAAGTGTCGCAGGACGTTGCCAAGCGTCTGCTGCCGATCAAGGGTCTGCGCGGTGCGGTGATGTTTGCGGGTTTCCACGGCCCGTCACAGACCGCAGCCCCCGATGCCGCCGCCATCTACTTCCCCTTCAAGAGCTTCGAGGAGCGCAAGCAACTCGGCGTCACCTACGAAGGGATCATGGCGCAGGCGCAGGAGGCCATGAAGGGTTACGACAAGGCGCAGGTCCTGCTGATTCCGCCGCCGACCATCAACGGCATCGTCCCCCCGGGCGGTTACCGCATGATCGTGGAGGACAAGGAAGGCCGCGGTCTGGGTGAACTCCAGAAGGCAGCCGGCGCCCTGATCGCGCAGGCCAACCAGCAGCCGCAGCTCCAGCAGGTCTACACCCTGTTCAGCATGAACACCCCGCGTGTCTATGCCGACGTGGACCGCCGCAAGGCCGACATGCTGGGTGTCTCTCCGTCGAAGATTTTCGAAGCGATGCAGGTCTACCTCGGTTCGTCCTACATCAACGACTTCAACCTCTTGGGCCGTACCTATCGCGTCACCGCGCAGGCCGATGCGCCCTATCGCGGATCGACGGCGGATATCGCCAACCTCAAGGCCCGTTCGGACTCGGGTGCGATGGTGCCGGTCGGCTCGGTCGCGACTTTCAAGGACGAGACCGGACCCTACCGCGTGGTGCGCTACAACCTGCACCCGGCGGTGGAAATCGACGGCAGCTATGGCAAGGGCTACTCCTCGGGCCAGTCGCTGGCGACGATGGAGAAGGTGGCGGACGAAACGCTCCCCTCGGGCTACGGCCATGAGTGGACGGGTATCGCCTATCAGCAGGCCACCGCGGGCAACACGGCCGGAATCGTCTTCGGCATGGCGGTGCTGTTCGTCTTCCTGGTCTTGGCTGCCCAGTACGAGAGCCTGACCCTGCCGCTGTCGATCATCCTGATCGTGCCGATGTGCCTGTTCGCGGCCATGCTGGGTGTGAACTTGCGCGGGATGGACAACAACATCCTCACGCAGATCGGTCTGGTCGTGCTGATTGCACTGGCGGCCAAGAACGCGATCCTTGTGGTCGAATTCGCCAAGCAGGCCGAGGATGAGCGGGGCTACTCGCCGGTGGAAGCAGCCGTCTATGCGGCCCGCACCCGCCTGCGCCCGATCCTGATGACCTCGTTCGCCTTCATCCTCGGCGCCGTGCCGCTGGTGATCGCGAACGGTGCAGGCGCCGAGCTTCGCCAGGCGCTGGGCACGGCGGTGTTCTTCGGGATGGCTGGCGTTACCGCCTTCGGCCTGCTGTTCACGCCCACCTTCTACGTCGTCTGCCGCAAGCTCGCGGCGGCCCTGCGGCGCAAGCCAAAGGAACCGCACCATGAGAGCCACGCGGTGATCCCGGCGGAATGAAAGGACGGATGATGTCCATGAATATCAATACCTTGGTCGCGGCTCTTCTTGCCGCGACCAGCCTCTCGGCCTGCGCCGTCGGACCCGACTATGTCGCGCCGACGCCGCCGGCCACGGCGAACGCGCCCTTCGCGGGCGTCCAGTCCGCCGAAGTGACCAATGCATGGCCGGACGACAACTGGTGGCGGCTCTACAAGGACCCGGTGCTGGACGGTCTGGTGGCCGATGCACTGGCCGCCAATACCGACGTGCGCGTGGCGGTGGCCCGGATCGAGAAGGCACGCGCGAACTTGCGCGGTTCGAAGTCCGACGCGCTGCCGCAGACCGGGATCGATGCCAGCGGCACCTATGGCCGCGTCTCGGAAAGCCAGGTGCTACCGGGCTATGATCGCGAAGGGCGCCGCGTCGATGGGGAGCTTTCGGTCAATTACGAGCTGGACCTGTTCGGCCGGGTGAAGCGCGGGATCGAGGCGTCGCGCGCCGATCTCGCCGCCGCGCAGGAGGATGCCGATGCGGTGCGGGTGACGGTCGTTGCCGATACCGTGCGCGCCTATGTCGATGCCACCAGCTCGGCCGAGCAGATCGCGGTGGCGCAGGATACCGTGGCGCTGCTCGACAAGTCGGAGCGGATCACCAACGCCCGCTTCGAGCGCGGCCTCAACCAGAAGCTGGACGTGATCCGCGTCACCCAGCTGCGAGAGCAGCAGGCGGCGGCGATCCCCAGCCTGCAAGCCGCGCGTGATGCGGCGCTGTTCCGGCTGGCGACGCTGACCGGGCGCACGCCGCAGGACCTGCCGGCTGCAGTGCGCGATCGGACGACCACGCCCGATGTCGGCCAGCCGATCCCAGTGGGGGACGGCGCCACCTTGCTGGCGCGCCGTCCGGATGTGAAGGCGGCCGAGCGCCGTCTGGCCGGCGATACTGCACGGATCGGGGTGGCGACGGCGGACCTCTATCCCCGGATTACCTTGGGCGGTTCGGTGGGCACCACGGCGGTGGGCGCGACCGATATCTTCGGTGGCGGTCCGCTGCGCTGGTTGATCGGTCCGATGATCTCCTGGGCCTTCCCCAATCAGGAAGCGATCCGCGCGCGGATCGGCGGGGCGCGGGCCGATGCCAAGGCGGACCTTGCGACCTTCGACGGTACTGTGCTGACCGCCTTGCAGGAAACCGAGACGGCGCTTTCCGCCTATCGCAACGCGCTGCTGCGCAAGGACCGGCTCGCCTCGGCCCGCGATGCGGCCAAGCGCGCGGCGGATGTCAGCATGGCGCGGCAGAGCAGGGGGCAGATCGACTCGCTCGACGTGCTCGACGCGCAGCGCACGCTGGCCAGCGCCGATGCCGACTATGCGGCGGCAACGCGTGCGGTGGCCTTCGCGCAAGTGGACCTGTTCCGCGCGCTGGGCGGAAACTGGCAGGAAACCTGATCCAAAGAGATGGGGCCAAAAAGAAAGGGCGGCAAGGCTGATGCCTTGCCGCCCTTTTTCGTGTGCGTGGCAGCTATCAGCGCGAGCCGAAAGCGTAGCGCACGTTGATGCCGAATTCGCGCGGGATCGTGGTGGTCACGCCCGTGTAGGTGCTGGTGTAGGTCGCACCGGTCGGGCCGGTCGTGATCGGACGGCCGGTGGTCGGGTCGAACTGACCCGCGAAGCCAAGCTGCTGATACGAGGTATACAGCGGCGTGGTGCGCGTGAGCGTTTCGACTGTGTTGAAGATGTTCTTGGCGTAGAGGCCGATTTCCCAGGCACCATCGTCCGCGCGCAGGCCGGCGAAGAGGTTCACCAGCGCATAGTCCGGCACATCGTCGTAGATGTTGGTCGGATCGCCCTTCGACTTGCCATAGTAGGTCAGCAACCCGCGGACGTAGGCGCTGCCGCCCTTGATGACGCCGAAGCTATACTCGCTCTGTACCGTGGCGTTGAACGGCGCCTGGAAACCGGAACGCTGGTTGACCTGGCACGACGCGATGTTGTTCGTGCCGACGGCGGCCTGCATCTGGGCCAGGGTAGGCGCGCTGGTGACCGCGTCCGGCACACCGTCGCCATTGAGATCGTTACACGGCACCGTGCCGTTCTTGATCTTGCCGATCGAATAGCTGGCCTGGGCGCTGAGATCCCAACCCTTCAGAATGGTGTAGGACACATCGCCTTCCACACCGTTTACTTCGACCGGGACAGCGCCCACGAAGTTGAAGTTGCTGACCTGCTGCGCCGTGCCGGTTACCGCTCCGGTGGTCGCATCGCGCACGGCCACGGTGTTGATGTAGAACACGCCCGAGCCGGGTGCACGGTAGGGGTAGTTCTTGAACTTCTGGTGGTAGCCGGAGAGGTTGAAGCGGAGCTGGCCGTCGAGCATCGTCGACTTGAGGCCGATTTCATACGACTTCGAGGTTTCCGCCGGCAGGTGCAGGAACGAGTTTTCCAGGGCGGAAGGCGCGATGTTGAAGTCACCCACAACGTCGATACCCGGACGCCAGGAACTGCCGGTAGAGGCATAGACCATGAAGTCGTGCGAGAAGTTGTACTTCAGCGATCCGCTGTAGATCCACTTCTTCTCCTTCTGCGGGCGATCGGAAATGACATTGCCGCCCACGGTCAGGATGTTGTTGTTGTTGTAGTCGATATGGCGCACGCCGCCGGCGACTTCGAAGTTGCCGAAGTGCCCGGTCAGGTTGCCGAAGAACGACTGTTCGTGCGACTTGCCTTCGCTGCGCACCGGCGTCTGGACGATGGTGGCGATGCCGCCTCCGAAAGCCACCGGCAGGCGCACGACGGTCGGGCTGTTGAGCGACGTGTCCGGGTGGTTGCGGTTGTCGAAGAAGCCGACGACATAGTCGAACATGTCGAACAGGCGTTCGTCGTTCTGCAGGCGGACTTCATGCGAGGTCGAGGTCGAGAACGTGTCCGTGACCTGGTTGATGTCGCCGGGGAAGAAGTTGCCATCGTCGATGTTGTCGGTCGAATGGATCTTCTGGGTGTAGTGCTGGCCTTGATAGATCAGGCGCTGGCCCCACTGGCTGGCTTCGGCGCGCCAGTTGTAGATGTCGAAGCCCTGGCGGATGATGCGGGGGTCTTCCTGGATCGACAGGCGATCCTTGGTCGAGATGAAGCGCGGGCTGGGCGTCGCGTTGGGGTTGACCTCGGAGAACGAGGCGACCTGGTCGTAGGTGCGGCCCTGAACGTCGATGCGCTGGTACGTGCCTTCGAAGCGCAGCCAGTCGGTCGGCGTGACGAGGGCGGAGATGCGGCCGCTCTTGGTACGCCAGAACGGATCGGGATTGTTGTAGATCGAACGGACGCGGTCGCCCTCGTTCTCATCCCAGACGCCAGCGGCGCGGATCGCGGCAATGCCTTCGATCACGGGCACGTTCAGCGCGCCCTTGAAGTTGAGCGTGCCGATGTTGTTGGCGGTCATGTCCATGACGCCGCCGAACGAATAGAGATCGGGCTTCTTGGTGGTGACGGTGATCGAGCCCGACGGGGATGCACGGCCGCGCAGGGTGCCCTGCGGGCCACGCAGCACTTCGACCTGACCGATGTCGTACATCTGCTGCAGCACGACGCCGGCCGTGGTCGGCGCGTCGTTCATGTAGAATTCGACGGTCGGGTTGTTGCCGCTGGCGTTCACGTCGAAGTTGATGCCGCGCATCGTGGCGTTGCCGCCGATGCCGTTGGCATTGGTGGTCAGTGAAAGACCCGGAGCCAGCGTCTGCACTTCCTTGAAGTCGCGCATGTTGAGCTTGGAGAGGTCATCCGCCGTTACGGTGTCGATCACCGCCGGCACGTCCTGCACGTCTTCGTCGCGGCGACGTGCGGTAACGATGATGACGTTGGTAGCCTCGTTGGCAGTAGCTTCCGGCTGCTGTTGTTCCTGAGCCAGGGCCGGGGAACTGACCCCCAGAAGCCCGACCGAAGCCAGCAGAAGCTGCTTGTAAGCGCGCATGAATTCTCCCTCCATTTTATATCGATTTTTCTTGCGCGTATGGGTGCTAGGCGGGACACTTCATTGTCAAATGAAATGCCTTCATTTTTACCAAACTACGGCAGGGCGTTATTTGAACAGGTGGTCAAATCCGGACAAGTGGCGGAAATTTCCGGTTTTCCCCTCTATGAAACAGGGTGGATCAGACTGATCGGGGGCAAAAAAAGGGGCGCCGGAGCGCCCCTTTTCCGAATCTGCAGAGAATCTCCTGCCGTCAGTTGCGGCTGGCCAGTCCCTTGTTCAGCCAGAGCGCTGCCAGCGTGGCGAGCGCGCCCGAGAGCAGGTAGCCGCCCGAGGCGATCAGGCCGAAGTTGGCCGAGAGCAGCAGTGCGGCCAGCGGCGCGAAGCCGGCGCCGAACAGCCAGGCAAGATCGCTGGTGAGCGCGGAGCCGACATAGCGGTGCTCGCTGGCGAAGCCCGAGGCGACGACACCCGACGACTGGCCGAACGAGAGGCCGAGCAGGATGAAGCCCAGGATCATGAAGGTGATCTCGCCAAGCGGGCCGGCATCCAGCAGCTGCGGTGCGAAGCCCGAGAACACGGCGATGCCGACGGCGCAAGTGCCGAGCAGGTTGCGGCGGCCATAACGGTCCGCAATCACGCCCGAAGCGACGATCGCGACGACGCCGAACGCGGCGGCCACAGCTTCGATCAGCAGAAAGCCGGTGGGCGAATCGTTGGTGAACAGGAACACCCACGAAAGCGGGAACACGGTGTCCATGTGGAACAGCGCGAAGCTGGCGAGCGGGGCGAGGGCGCCGACGAGGATCGTACGCCATTCGCTGCGGATCGTCGCCGAAACGCTGACGGCCTGGAGGTCGCGGGTGGAGAACAGGGTCTCGAACTCGTCGGTGACGACGATGCGCAGGCGGGCGAACAGGGCGACGACGTTGATCGCGAACGCCACGAAGAACGGATAGCGCCAGCCCCAGTCCAGGAAGTCGGCCGCAGGCAGTTCGCGGATCATGTAGGCGAACAGCAGGCTGGCGACGATCAGGCCGATCGGCGCGCCCAGCTGCGGGATCATGGCGTACCAGCCGCGCTTGTTCTCAGGCGCGTTGAGCGCGAGCAGCGAGGCGAGGCCGTCCCAGGTGCCGCCGAGCGCGAAGCCCTGGCCCAGGCGGAACAGCATCAGCAGCCAGATCGAGGTGGCGCCGGCCGAGGCATAGGAGGGCAGGAACGCGATCGCCGCGGTCGATCCGCCCAGCATGAACAGCGCGATCGTCAGCTTGGTGCCGCGGCCATAGGCCCGGTCGATCACCATGAAGATCAGCGAGCCGAACGGACGGGCGACGAACGCCAGCGCGAAGATCGCGAAGGAATAGATCGTGCCGGTCAGCGCATCGACGAAGGGGAAGAACAGCTTCGGGAAGACCAGCACCGAGGCGATGGCATAGACGAAGAAGTCGAAGAATTCCGAGGTTCGGCCGATGATGACGCCGATGGCGATCTCACCGGGGGAGGGCTGGTGATGCTCCTTGAACGTCGGCAGGCCCAGGGCGTCTCTGGACTGGGGTGTGCTGGTCATTTCGATTCTGCGGCCTTCGTCTCGGGTCCGGTCGCGACCCACGCGGAACGCGCAAGGCCGGTCGCGGACGAATCAAAGCGGACGCGCGAAAACGCCCGTGTTCATTGTGGGGCCCTATCGGCATTGATTGGCGTCAAGGGGATTGGACAAAATGTCCTATGTTCGCACTCGCGGCATCGGCTTAGGCGCTCCACCCATGCGCCCACCCGAGTCCAGACCGAAGCCGCGGCACATGCCCGCGCTCGCCAAGATCGCTGCCGCCCTGTCCCTGACGGGTGCGCTGTCCGCCTGCAATGCCGTCGTGCTGCACCCGTCCGGGGATGTCGCGCAGCAGCAGGGTGACCTCGTCGTCGCCTCTACCCTGCTGATGCTGCTGATCATCGTCCCCGTGCTGGCGCTCACCGGCTGGTTCGCCTGGCACTATCGTGCCGCGAACCGGACCGCGAAGTACGACCCGCACTGGGATCACTCGACCCAGCTTGAACTGCTGATCTGGGCAGCGCCGCTGCTCATCATCATCTGCCTTGGTGCGCTCACCTGGGTAAGCACCCACCTTCTCGATCCCTACCGCACCATCGGCCGCATCGACGCCAAGACCCCGGTCGCCGCCGATGTGAAGCCGCTGGAAGTCGAAGTCGTCGCGCTCGACTGGAAGTGGCTCTTCATCTATCCGGAGCAGGGCATCGCGACGGTGAACGAGCTGGTCGTGCCCACCGGCCGCCCGCTGCAGTTCAAGATCACGTCGTCGAGCGTGATGAACTCGTTCTACGTGCCTGAGATGGCCGGCCAGATCTACGCCATGCCCGGCATGGAAACGCGCCTGCACGCAGTGATGAACCGCGCCGGCGATTCGGTGGGCTTCTCGGCCAACTATTCGGGCGCCGGCTTCTCGCACATGCGCTTCGCCACCCATGCGGTTTCCGATGCGGACTTCACAAATTGGGTGAAGAACGTGCAGACCGCCACTCCGCAGGGCGGGGCCGCCGGTTCGGACGATGCCAATGCCGGCACGCTCGACCGCACCGCCTATCTCCAGCTCGAAAAGCCGAGCGAGAAGGTGCCCGTCACCCGCTTCGCCGCCGTTTCGCCCGACCTTTATAACGCCATCCTCAACATGTGCGTTCAGCCGGGTAAGATGTGCGCCAGCGAAATGATGGCCATCGACGCGCGCGGCGGCCTGGGCAAGGCGGGCATCCGCAATGTCGAGATGCTGTCCTACGACCGCGGCGGCCGCGAAGCCGTTGCCGCCGTCAACCCTTCCGCCGCTGTCCAGCGCGAACTCGCCTGGGTCCGTGCGCTGTGCCGCCAGAACCCCGGTTCCGCCCCCGATCACTCGGTGAAGGCGCCGGCTTCGATGAAGACGCTTTCGGGCGCCGGCATTTCGGAGCCGCAGGAAGCCGTGCCTTTCCTTTCGCGGGATAAGGAAGCGCTTGCCGCTCCCATCTCCATGCCCGCGCATTCCTCCCAGATTTCCCGGAACTGACAGAACATGGAAGCCGTAGACCATTCGCACTGGAGCCCGTTATTGGGCCGCCTGTGGTGGGACGCCCTGCCACAGGAACCGATCGTGCTCGCCACTTTCGTCGTCGTCGCCCTTGGCGGCGCGGCGCTGGTGGCCGGCCTCACCTATTTCAAGCTCTGGGGTTATCTCTGGAAGGAATGGTTCACCAGCGTGGACCACAAGAAGATCGGGATCATGTACATGATCCTGGGCCTCATCATGTTCCTGCGCGGCTTTGCCGACGCGGTCATGATGCGCATCCAGCAGTCGATCGCCTTCAACGGCAGTGAGGGGTACCTTACCGCCCACCACTACGACCAGGTCTTCACCGCCCACGGCGTGATCATGATCTTCTTCGTGGCGATGCCTTTCGTCACGGGCCTCATGAACTACATCGTGCCGCTGCAGATCGGCGCACGCGACGTCAGCTTCCCGTTCCTGAACAACTTCAGCTTCTGGATGACGACGGCGGGCGCGGTGCTGGTCATGGCCTCGCTGTTCATCGGTGAGTTCGCGCAGACCGGCTGGCTGGCCTATCCGCCGCTGTCCAACCTGGCGTACAGCCCGTGGGTCGGCGTCGACTACTATATCTGGGCACTGCAGATCGCCGGTGTCGGTACGCTGCTTTCGGGCGTCAACCTGATCGCGACCATCGTCAAGCTGCGCGCGCCGGGCATGACCATGATGCGCATGCCGATCTTCACCTGGACCGCACTCTGCACCAACATCCTGATCGTTGCCGCCTTCCCGGTGCTGACGGCGGTGATGGCGATGCTCTCGGTCGACCGTTACCTGGGCTTCAACTTCTTCTCGAATGACTTCGGCGGCTCGCCGATGATGTACGTCAACCTGATCTGGATCTGGGGCCACCCCGAGGTCTACATCCTCATCCTGCCGCTGTTCGGCGTCTTCTCCGAAGTCACCGCCACCTTCTGCGGCAAGCGCCTGTTCGGCTATTCGTCGATGGTCTACGCGACGCTGGTCATCACCATCCTTTCGTACCTCGTCTGGCTGCACCACTTCTTCACGATGGGTTCGGGCGCGAGCGTCAACTCGTTCTTCGGCATCACCACGATGGTGATCTCGATCCCGACCGGCGCGAAGCTGTTCAACTGGCTGTTCACGATGTACCGTGGCCGCATCCGGTTCGAACTGCCGATGATGTGGACGGTCGCCTTCATGATGACCTTCACCATCGGCGGCATGACCGGCGTTCTGCTCGCGGTGCCGCCGGCCGACTTCGTCCTCCACAACTCGCTGTTCCTGATCGCCCACTTCCACAACGTCATCATCGGCGGCGTGCTGTTCGGCATCTTCGCGGCGATCAACTTCTGGTGGCCCAAGGCCTTCGGCTTCAAGCTCAACCAGTTCTGGGGCAAGGTCAGCTTCTGGCTGTGGGTTCCGGGCTTCTGGTTCGCCTTCATGCCGCTCTACATCCTGGGCCTGATGGGCGTTACCCGCCGTATGCGCGTGTTCGATGATCCGTCGCTGCAGCCGTTCTTCATCGTTGCCGCCTTCGGCGCTCTGATGATCGCGGGCGGTATCGGTGCCATGCTCGTCCAGTTCGCCGTGTCGATCTGGAAGCGTGAGGAACTGAAGGACGAAACGGGCGATCCGTGGGACGGCCGTACCCTTGAGTGGTCGACCAGCTCGCCGCCGCCGGAATACAACTTCGCCTTCACCCCGATCGTGCACGACATCGATGCCTGGGACGACATGAAGCGTTGCGGCGTGGAACGTCCGACCGCCGGCTTCCGTCCGATCCACATGCCCAAGGGCACCGGCACCGGCATCATCCTTGCCGGCCTGTCGACCGCGCTTGGCTTCGCGATGATCTGGTACATCTGGTGGCTCGCGGCCGTGTCGTTCCTCGGCGTGATCGGTTACGCGATCTTCCATACCTTCAACTACAAGCGCGATTTCCACATCCCGGTCGAATCGGTCGAAGCGACCGAGGCCGAGCGGACGCGCCAGCTCGCTGCAGCAGGAGCTTGATCGATGACTGCGACTGCTGAAGTGAAACTCACCCAGCCCCAGCTTCAGGCCGCGTTCTACGACCTGAACGAGCATGACCATCCTGAAGGCGGCAGCACCATGCTGGGCTTCTGGATGTACCTGATGAGCGACTGTCTCATCTTCGCCATGCTGTTCGCCGCCTTCGGCGTGCTGGGCGGCAACTTTGCGGCGGGCCCGGGGCCGAAGGATCTCTTCGACCTCAAGCTCGTTGCCGTGAACACCGCGATGCTGTTGTTCTCGTCGATCACCTACGGCTTCGCCATGCTGGCCATGGAGAAGAACAAGGTCGGCGCGACGCAGCTCTGGCTGCTCGTCACCGCCGTGTTCGGCGCGGCGTTCCTGTCGATCGAACTCTATGAGTTCCATCACATGATCGCCGAGGGCGCGACGCCGATGCGTTCGGGCTTCCTCACCGCGTTCTTCTCGCTGGTGGGCACCCACGGCCTTCACGTCACCTTCGGCCTGATCTGGCTGTTCACGCTGGTCGTCCAGGTCGGCACCAAGGGCCTGATCCCGGCGAACAAGCGCCGCCTCATGTGCCTTTCGCTGTTCTGGCACTTCCTCGACGTCATCTGGATCGGCGTCTTTACCTTCGTCTATCTCATGGGAATGCTGTGATGAGCGACCACGTCCACCCCAACGAGCACGTCGACGACGTGCACGCCAGCGGCCATGGCACGATGCGCGATTATGTGATCGGCTTCCTGCTCTCGGTCGTCCTCACCGCCATCCCGTTCTGGCTGGTGATGACCGGCGCCATCGCCGACAAGTCGACCACCGCACTGGTCATCATGGCCTTCGCGATGGTGCAGATCGTCGTCCACATGATCTACTTCCTGCACATGAACACCAAGTCGGAGAACGGCTGGACGGTCATGGCGCTGATCTTCACGATCGTGCTCCTGGTGATCACGCTCTCCGGTTCGCTGTGGGTCATGTACCACCTGAACCACAACATGATGCCGATGAACGCGCACGACATGGGCCAGCTGCCCTGATCGTCACGGTTTCAAACGTATCATGCACAAGATGATCGAAACCAACGAAGCGCGGCGGCCCTGGGGGCTCGCCGCGTTTCTGTTGTTGGCCATGGCGGCGTTCGTGGCGCTGGGCGTCTGGCAGGTGCAGCGCCTGCAGTGGAAGCACGCGCTGATCGCCCGCGTCGATGCGCGCGTCCACACCGCACCGATCCCGCTGCCCGCCGACGACAAGCTGGCGCGGGTGAAGGGGTCGGACCTCGACTATCTGCGCGTTTCGCTTCAGGGTCGGTATCAGGGGGAGGCGACCGCGCTGGTGCGGGCCGCCACCGATCTGGGCACCGGGTACTGGACGATGACGCCTCTGCGGCTTGAGGATGGACGGCAGGTTTGGGTGAACCGCGGCTTCGTGCCGGCGGGCACGACTGCCAAAGTCGCCGCCGCGACCACGCCGGAGGGCCCGGTTTCCGTCACCGGCCTGCTGCGTTCGGACGAGCCGAAGGGCAGCCTTCTCCAGTCCAACCAGCCGCAGGTCGATCGCTGGTACTCGCGCGACGTCAACGCCATGGCGCAGGCGCGGGGCATCGGCGCGGTCGTGCCGGCCTTCGTCGATGTGCAGGTGGAGCAGGCGAACCGTCCCAAAGGCCTGACACCGGTACCGGGGCTGACCCAGATCCACTTCCCCGACAACCATCTCAGCTATGCGCTGACGTGGTTCGCAATGGCGGCGATGTCGGCCATGGCGCTGGTCTTCGTCTGGCGCCGCCGCCGATGGAACGGCTGATCGATCTGTTCGCGCCGAGGGGGCTTCCGGGAAGTTCCGCCAGCCGCGCGAATATCGTCCTGCTCACGCAATTGCGCTGGACCGCGGTGATCGGCCAACTGGTTACCATCGTCGTCGTCCAGCAGGTGCTGGGCGTGAAACTGTCATTGGCGCCGCTGCTGCTGGCGCCGCTGCTGCTGATCGTCGTCAATCTGGTTTCCGCCAGCGTGGTGCTGCGAAGGCAGTCGTTCTCGCAGGGGGAGCTGTTCTCGGCGCTGATGATCGATGTCGTAGCGCTGTGCTGGCAGCTCTACCATTCGGGCGGGGCGACCAATCCCTTCACCTTCCTGTTCCTGCTGCAGATCGTCATCGCCGCGGTCATTCTGGACCTCCGGTGGAGTTCGCTGGTGGCGGTCAATGCCTGCCTCTGCGTGCTGCTGCTGACGTTCTACTACCAGCCGCTGCGCCTGCCGGTGCAGCACGTGGGCGACCCGTTCCAGCTCTATATCTACGGCAGCCTGCTGTGCTTCGTGCTGGCGGCGGTGCTGCTGATCGTCTTCGTCGCCCGCCTCGACCTCACGCGGCGTGAGAGTGATGCCAAGCTGGCCGCGCTGCGCCAGCAGGCGGCGGAGGAAGACCATATCATCCGCTTGGGCCTGCTCGCCTCCGGCGCGGCGCATGAACTGGGCACGCCGCTATCGTCGATCTCCGTCATCCTCGGCGACTGGACGCACGAGCCTGCCATCGCCGAAGACCCCGATCTTTCGGCCGACCTTGTCGACGTCCGCCGCGAACTCGATCGCTGCAAGACCATCGTCAGCGGCATCCTGATGTCGGCGGGCGAAATGCGTGGCGTCGCACCCGCCGTCACCACCTTGCGCGGCTTCATCGGCGAGATTCTGGAAGAATGGCGCCCGCGCATGCCCGGCGAATTGCGCTTCCTCGATTCCATCGATGAGGACCGCTCGATCGTCTCCGATCCGGGCCTCAGGCAAGTGATCGGCAACGTCATCGACAATGCCGTGGAAGTCTCGCCCGACTTGGTGGTGATCGAGGCATGGGTGGAATCCGGCCGTCTCGTCCTCACCGTCAGCGACCGTGGTCCCGGCTTCGATCCGGACATCCTGCCGCGCGTCGGCCAGCCCTATGCCTCCACCAAGGGGCGTGACGGCGGCGGGCTGGGGCTGTTCCTGGTGGTCAACGTGATCCGCAAGCTGGGCGGCAAAGTCGCGGTCGACAATCTGCCCGATCGCGGCGCAAGGGTGCAACTTGCGATTCCCCTTGCTACACTGGCCTATGAGCCCAGAAAGGGCGACGAATAAGCCGGGGCCCCCTTTTGACCGAGCCAGCCATGACCGAGAGTGCCGCGAGTGACGCGGAGAGTGCCACACTGCTGATCGTCGAGGATGACCCCACCTTCGCGCGCACCCTGCGCCGTTCGTTCGAACGGCGCGGCTATCTCGTCAGTTCCGCCGCCAGCCCGGAAGAAGCGGAAGGGCTCTGCGCCGCGGCCGATTTCGACTATGCCGTGGTGGACCTGAAGCTGGGCGCCTCGTCCGGCCTTTCGGTGGTGCAGACGCTGCACGCGCGCTCGCCCGAGACGCGGATCGTGGTGCTGACCGGCTATGCCTCGATCGCGACGGCAGTGGAGGCGATCAAGCTGGGCGCCTCCCACTACCTCGCCAAACCGTCCAACACCGACGATATCGAGGCGGCTTTCGCTAGCGTCGATGGCGATGCCAGCGTGCCGGTGGACGGGCGCAAGAGTTCGATCAAGACGCTGGAGTGGGAATATATCCACCGCACCTTGGTCGAATGCGAATTCAACATTTCCGAAGCGGCGCGCCGTCTGGGCCTCCATCGCCGCACTTTGGCGCGCAAGCTCGAAAAGCGTCAGGTCTAGGCCGGAACGGGGAGGGGCGACTCATGGCAGACCATTCCGCGCCCAGAAAGGCGCGTCTACCTGCGGTCGATCCGCGCGCGCTGCTGACCTTTCGCGCGGTCTGCGAAACCGGCTCGATCAGTGCGGCGGCGCGGGCGCTGAACCTGTCGCAGCCTTCGGTCTCCAACACCATCGCCTTGCTCGAAAGCCGCCTTGGCACTGTGCTGTTCGAGCGCGGGCGCGGCGGCATCGTGCTGACGCGCGAGGGGCTGGTGCTGCAGCGCCGCTCCGAGGCGCTGGCGACGCTGCTGGCCGATGCGGTGAGCGATGTCGAACATGCCCGCCACCGCATCTCCGGCCCCTTGCGCATCGGCGGCACCCCCGGGGCGTTGCTGACGCTGCTGCCCGGCGCGATCATGCGGATGGAAGCGGCCGTGGGCGATTTTGCGCTCAGCGTCGTCGAGCGGCCCGATGCCGAGCTGCACGAGATGCTGCGGCAGGGTGAGATCGAACTCGCCATGGTGACGACGCGCATCGAGTCCATTCCCGAAGGCATGGTGGAAGTGACGGCGGCGCGCGATCCTTTCGCGTTGATCGTCGGCCGCCATCACGCCGCGCTGGGCGACCGTGTTTCGCTGCGCGAGGTCGAGGGGCTGCCATGGGTCCTGCCCGAAGCGCGCGGCGCGTTCCGCCGTCAGGTCGATGCGCTGTTCATCGCGGCGGGCGTTTCGGTGCCGCGCATCACTATCCGCTGCGACTCGCTGCTGACCACTCGCGCCATCGTCCGCGATACCGACCGTGTGACCGTGCTGCCGCGCACCGTCGCGCTGGACGGCACTTCGGACGGCTCGATCCGCGCCATCGCCATTGCCGAGGCCGTGTTCGAACGCAGCGTCGGCGTGCTGCGGATGGAAGGCGGCGCCCTTTCCCCGCTGGGCGAGGCGATGCTGGCGGCGCTTCCACCCGTTCCATAGTTTTTGACTATGGTGATCCGAAATATCATTATTTTACTTTGGATGCGCTGACCCGCTAAATCGCTCTCAACTCGAAAGACAAAAACGGGAGAGAGCGATGCGGACCCTGATCCGCGATGTATCCATCTTCGACGGTAGCGGCAGCGCTCTCCAGACCGGCTCGGTGCTGGTGGACGGCGAGCGGATTGTCCGTGTCGCCTATGGCGCCGATGCGCTGGCGGGTGAAATCGCCGACGTGACCATCGACGGGCGCGGCAAGACGCTGATGCCGGGTCTGGTAGACGCGCACACGCATCTCACCTGGGGCTCTTCGGTCGAGAAGATCTACCACCAGTTCATTCTACCGCCCGACGAACTGAAGGTCGCGGCCTGGCGCAATGCGCGCGTGCTGCTCGATCATGGCTTCACCTCGATCTACTCGGCCGGCGCGCTGGGCGACATGATCGAGCCGGAACTGGCGCAGGCCATTGCGGCGGGCGAGACGCCGGGGCCGCGCATGGTGCCCTCCACGCTCGAACGCAGCCCGGAAGGCGACGAAGGCGTCGAGACCGGCGACGTGTTCAACGGCCGCGGGCCCGATGCGATGCGCAAGTTCGTGTCCTACTGCAAAGACGAGGGCGTCCAGTCGATCAAGCTGGTCGTCTCCGGCGAGGATGCGCTGAAGCCCGGATCTGCGATGCAGGTGCTCTACACCCGCGAGGAAATGCTGGCGGCCGGAGAGGCGACCCGCGAGGCAGGCATGTGGATCGCCACGCACGCCTATTCGCCCGAAGCCATCGGCCTTGCCCTCGATGCCGGTGCGCGCATTCTCTACCACTGCTCGTTCGCGGACGCGGCGACGGTCGATCGGATGGCGGCAGACAAGGACAAGTTCTTCTACGCGCCCGGTCCCGGCGTTTCGGTGGCGGCGATCGAGGCCAACCCGCCGCCGCATGTCGACATGACGCATATGAAGGCCAGCGCGCATGAGCGCATGGGCCTTGAAGGCAAGCTGGTGCCCGAACTGAAGGCGCGCGGCGTGCGGATCCTGACCGGCGGCGACTACGGCTTTCCGTTCAATCCGCATGGCCGCAATGCCCGCGATCTGGAGCATTTCGTCCAGTACTTCGGCTTCACCCCCGCCGAGGCCCTGCGCTCCGCCACCCAGTACGGCGGCGAGTTGATGGGCCTTGAGGTCGGACTGGTGAAAGAGGGCTGGCTGGCCGACCTGCTGCTGGTCGATGGCGATCCCACGGCGAATGTCGCGGTGCTGCAGGACAAGGACCGGCTGACGATGATCATGAAGGGCGGGGCGTTCCACAAGGCGCCCGCCGAGATCGAAACGACGGGTTAAATCAGGGGCTAAATCGATGTCGCACGACGTGGTTGTCGTAGGCTGCGGCCCTGTGGGCGCGCTGGCCGCGAACCTTCTCGGCCTGAAAGGGCTCAAGGTACTGGTTCTCGAACGGGAACTGGAACACTATCCGCTGCCGCGCGCGGTTCATCTCGATCACGAGATGATGCGGCTGTTCCAGTCCGCCGGGGTGATCGATCGGGTGCAGGGCGACATGATCGCCACCGACGGCCACCTGCATGTCGGCGCCGACCATGGCGTGATCCGCTACATGGGCACCGTGGGCAAGCCGCGCCCGTTCGGGTGGGCCAACGATTACTTCTTCTACCAGCCCGAACTCGAAGCGCACTTGCGCGAGGGCTTTGCGGCGATGCCGAATGTCGAGCTCTCGCTGGGCGCCAGCTTCACCGGACTAACGCAGGACGCCGAGGGCGTTACGGTCGAGTATCTCGACGGAGCCGAAACCCGCACTGCGCAGGCCCGCTGGGTCATCGCCTGCGACGGCGCGCGCAGCACGGTGCGCAAGGCATTGGGCGTCGCGCTGGACGATCTCGATTTCGAAGAGCCCTGGCTCGTCGTCGATGCCGAAGTGGAAGGGCCGGTCGCGTTTCCGCCGCTTTCGGGTGTGCCGGAGGGCGCCGATCTCCAGCGCCTTTCGGTGATGATGTGCGATCCCTCGCGTCCCGCCACCGTGGTCCCCGGCCGCCGCGACCATCGCCGCTGGGAGTTCATGCTGCTCCCCGGCGAGGACGACACCGCGATGTCGGCGCCGGAAAAGGTGGCCGAACTGGTCGGCGCGTGGATGGCCGATGTGCCGCACCGGATCGTGCGCGCCGCCACCTATCGCTTCCACGGCCTCGTCGCGCATCAGTGGCAGGTCGGCAACGTCTTCCTGGCCGGAGACGCCGCGCACCAGACGCCGCCGTTCTTCGGGCAGGGCATGTGCCATGGCCTGCGCGATGTCGCCAATCTGGCGTGGAAGATGGATGCGGTGGCCAACCACGGCGCCGAGCCTTCCGTGTTGGGCACCTACCAGCGGGAGCGCGATCCGCATGTCCGCGCGGTGATCGGCGCCGCCGTCGCGGCCGGTCGCTACATCTGCGAACTCGATCCCGCAGCGGCTGCCGCCCGGGATGCCCGCATCCGCGAGGAAGCGCGCCAGAAGGCCGGCGAGACCGCGCATGACCTGATCCCTGCCATCGCCGAGGGCGTGGTTCTTGGCGAAACCTCCGGCGCGGGCGTTCGCTTCGTGCAGCCGGTGCTGGCCGATGGCCGCAAGCTCGATGACCTGACCGGCGGCGACTGGCGCCTCTTCGTCCGTGACGATGCCGTGCCGGGCCGTACCGAGGGCGTCACGCGTATCTCCGCCGGCACCCTGCCGGACAATGGCGCGGTCACCGCATGGCTCGACGAACACGGCGTGGATGCCGTGCTGATCCGCCCCGACCACTACGTCTTCGGCACCGCCAGCCACAGCGCCGAAGACCTCCTCGCCGCCCGCGCGGCGCAGCTTTTCAGCCATCAGGAGCTTGCCGCATGACTCTCACGCTGGCTCAGGCCCAGACCATAATCACCGGTACCCTCGCCGAAGCGCGGGCCCGCAATGCCAAGCAATTGGCGGTGATCGTGCTCGACGCGGGTGCGCATCCGGTCGCCTTCGCCCGCGAGGACGGGGCGAGCCTCTACCGTTTCGACATTGCCAAGGCCAAGGCCGAGGGCGCCGTGGGCATGGACGCGGATACCGCCGTTCTGGCCGAGCGGGCCAAGGGCAACCCGACTTTCTTTCAAAGTGTCACCGCTGCCGTCGGCGGCCGCATCGCGTTCTCTCCCGGGGGTGTAGTGATCCGCGATGCCGCCGGCACCCTGATCGGCGCCGTGGGCGTCAGCGGTGACACCGGCGAGTGCGATGCCGATTGCGCTCGCGCCGGCATCCGCGCCGCGGGTCTTCTTCAGGAGCCAGAAGCATGAAACTGCGCAGCATCGAACTGGCGCTGCCCGATCCGGCCGCCGCCGCCACATTCATGACCGAAATCTGGGGCATGGCTGCTGCCGAGGTTCAGGGCGACACGCATTACCTGCGCGGCTCCGGCCCGTTTCCCTACCTCGTCGCGTTCGAGGAGTCGGAAGACGAATTCGTTCGCTCGACCACCTTCGTCTGCACGGGCGAGGAACTGGAAGCGCTGAAGGCGCGCATCGCCGCCTCGGGCTGGACTGCAAGCCTGACGGTCAGCCACGATCTTGGCGGCGGGCACGGCCTGCTGGTCGAACTGCCCGAAGGCACGATCCTGCGCTTTCTGGTGGACGCAACCGAAGTCGAACCCATCACCGGGCGCGACCTGCCGGTGAAGCTGACCCACGTGGTGTTCAACGCTGCCGATGCCGAAGCCTGCGGCCACGCAGTGGAGGACATTCTCGGCTTCCTCGTTTCCGACCGTACCAAGGGCATGGTCTTCGTGCGCTGCAACGACAGCCACCACTCCACCGCCTTCGCCCGCGCCGGTTTTGCCTCACTCAACCATGTCGCCTTCGAGATGGAGGACATCGACGCGGTGATGCGCGGCATCGGTCGTCTGCGCGATCACGCAATGGTTCCCGCATGGGGCCCCGGCCGCCACGGCCCGGGCGCAAACGTCTACGCCTACTTCATCGCCCCGTTCGGCCCGGTGATCGAGTTCTCGACCGCCGTCGAAAAGGTGCCGGAGGACTACAAGGCCGGGGCTCCGGAAGACTGGACCTGGCCGCCGAACCGCATCGACCAGTGGGGCATCTCGGATAAGGATTTCGACGGTCTTCGCCGTGCCGAAGAACGCTTCCGTTTCCGCCGCGACTGGGAAGCCGCGCCGCTCTGACCATTTGACCGCCGCCGCGCCGTCGCGGGGCAGGGGAGACTACGCATGAACCGCTATATCAGCTTCGAACGTCCCGATGGCACCAAGAGCTTCGGCCGCCTCGAAGGGGACAAGGTGATCGATCTGGGCAAGGCCGGCGCTGACGCATGGCTGAAGGACGTGCTGGCCGATGACCTTGCCGCGCTGCCCGCCATCGGTGAGTTCGCCTTTGCCGCAGTTAAGCTGCTGCCGGTCGTTCCGAACCCCGAAAAGATCCTCTGCGTCGGCCTCAACTACGCCACCCACGTGGCCGAGACCGGCCGCGAGCAGAAGGAACACCCGGCGATCTTCACCCGCTGGGCCGACAGCCTGATCGCCGATGGCGAGGCCATGGTCCGCCCGCCCGAAAGCGAGCGCTTCGACTACGAGGGCGAACTGGCCGTCATCATCGGCAAGGGCGGCCGCCGCATCGCGCCGGAGAACGCATGGGAGCACATCGCCGGCTTCGCGCCGTTCAACGACGGGTCTATCCGCGACTGGCAGCGCCACAACATCCAGTTCACCCCCGGCAAGACCTGGCCCGGCACCGGCGGCTTCGGCCCGTCGATGGTGGTCGCCTCCGATGTGGAAGACCTGTCCTCGCAGCGCGTGCAGACCCGCGTGAACGGCGAACTGGTGCAGGATCAGCCGGTGTCGGACATGATTTGGGATATCCCCACGGTCATCGCCTACTGCTCCACCTTCACCGATCTGAAGCCCGGCGACGTGATCGCCAGCGGCACCCCCGGCGGCGTCGGCGATAAGCGCAAGCCCCCGCTCTACCTCAAGGCCGGAGACACGGTGGAAGTGTCCATCGGCGTGATCGGCACGCTCACCAACCCCGTCATCGACGAATCCTGACCCCATCCAAGCGACATAAGAACACAAGGGAGAGAGACATCATGAACACCATTCACAAGGCGCTGCTGCTCTCGGGAATAGCCGTGGGTGCCCTCGGCACGCCCGCCATGGCGCAGGACGCCGCGAATACGACCGCTCCTCAGGCGGCGCCGCAAGCTGCCGACACCGGCGAGATCATCGTCACCGCCCAGCGCCGCGCGGAGAAGGTGACAGAGGTTCCGATCTCGATCACTGTTGCCAGCGCCGCGCAGCTGGAGCGGCAGCAGGTCAACACCGTGAACGACCTTGCCCGCATCGCGCCGAGCCTCGAAATCCAGCAGGCACCCGGCCAGAACACCGGCGGCGGCGGCTCTATCCGCGGCATCGGCACGCAGACTTTCTCGCCCGGTGCGGTGGCCTCTGTCGGCGTCGTCGTCGATCAGGTCAGCCAGGGCAATGCCAATATCTCCGACCTGTTCGACATCGCCCGCGTCGAAGTGCTGAAGGGCCCGCAGGGCACGCTGTTCGGCCTGACGACCTCTGCCGGCGTCATCAACATCACCACCAACAAGCCCGATTTTACCCAGTTCTCCGCCCGTCTGCGCACCGAGCTTTCGGACGCCGGCACTGCTGGTTCGAAGTACGGCAATCAGGTGATTCAGGGCCTCGTCAACGTGCCGATTGCCGCCAATGCCGGCCTGCGCGTCTCCGGCGTTGCCAACTTGCGGCAGGGCGTGAACCGCAATGCCACGACCGGCGATCTTAACGACACCAACCGCTACAGCGTGCGCGGCCGCTTTCTGTGGGAGCCGACCGACCGCGTTACCGTGAACCTGAACGGCGACTACGCGCATAGCAGCATCGAGAACGGCGGCGATTTCTTCACTTTCGTGAAGACCGGAGGCCCGGGGCCGTTCCTCGGCGGGGCCGGATACGATTCCGTGGGCATCACCGATCGCCTTGCGTCCTGCGGTGTGACCCCGGGCGTTGGCAACCGCAACTACTGCACCGATGAAAGCTACACCGGAAAGGCAGAGAATTACGGCGGATCGCTGCAGGTCGATTACGCTGCCGATCCCTTCACGCTGACCGCGATCACCGCCTATCGCAAGTCGACCGAGACCGGTCTTGGTGCCTCCTCTAACGTGTTCCGCGCCGATCCGCTGGAACTGCAGGTCCACAACGATGCGGTGAATCGCGATCTGAGCCTGTTCACGCAGGAATTCCGCATCAGTTCGGCAGCGGGGCAGCCCATCGAATATACCGTGGGCGCCTTCTATTCGAACCAGAAGCAGACCCGCGATCCAGAGACGGTGGACGTTACGCTGATCCCGGTGCCGGGCGTCACCATTCCCATCGTTTCCACTACCACGCCGCAGTTGACGATCCGCGATGAATCGCTGGCCTTCTTCGGGCAGGCGACCGGCCATGTCACCGACCAGTTCCGCCTGATCGGCGGCGTACGCTACACCACCGACAGGCTCTCCCTCGATACGTTCGACACCACCGGCATCATCACGGACAAGACCGTGCTAAACACCGAAAAGTGGTCCTGGCGCCTTGGCGCGCAGTACGATCTCACCTCGCGGGCGATGGCCTATGCCACCGTGTCGCGCGGGTTCAAGGGCGGCCAGATCGCGGTGCCGACCGGCGCCACGCCCTATGTGGTGCTGCCCGAAATCCCGACTTCGTATGAGGCCGGCGTCAAGGCCACGCTGTTAGGTTCCTGGGTGGCCGATCTCAGCGTGTTCTACATGAAGATCGACAACTTCCAGGCGCAGCAGTGCACGGTGGATGCTAACGCGATCATCTCGTGCGATCAGAAGAACATCAACGGCGTGAAGACGCGCGGTGCCGAGATCAACTTCTTCGGCAACGTGACCCACAACTTCTCGCTCAACACCGGCTTCATCTTTGCCAAGGCGACCTATCCGAACAGCTTCATCGGTACGGACGGCACCGATATCGGCGGCAGCCAGCTGGCCTATTCGCCGCGCTACAAGTTCACGCTGTCCGGCCAGTACGACATTCCGCTGGGTGAACGTTTCGGCGGCTTCGTCTCAGTGGACACGGTCTGGAAATCGCGCATCCGCTATGAGGCGAACTCGGTGGAGGACACCACCTACAGGCCGCACTGGATGGTCGGCGGGCGCATCGGCGTGAAGACGGCGGACGATCGCTACAGCGTCGCGGTCTTCGTGCGCAACGCCTTCAACGTGCACGAGCCCAGCCTGATGCAGAGCGACTTCCCGTACAACGGCGTGTCCAACATCGGCGCGATCTACGGCCCGCAGTCGTACCGCAATGTCGGCATCAGCCTGGACGCCAAGTTCTGATGCCTTCCACGCTGAACCGCCTGCTTCGACAGGAGCAGGCGGTGAGTGCGGCGATCAACGCGGTTCTCAGTGCTGCGTTCTTCGCTCTGGTGTTCGGGCTTTCGGAAAGGACTTTGGCGACCGGTGCGCCGGATCGCTTCGCGCTCGATTTCCTGCCACAAGGACTGATGGTTTCGCTGATGGCATCGCTGGTTCCCGCGCTTCTGATGCGCGCGAAGTTGCGCAAGGCAGGCCTGATCGGCGCGGATGCGGGGCCGGACGCCGGCGAGATCGCGCGCACCGTGTCTTTCGGCGTGCTGGCCGGCCTTGGCAGTGCGGCATTGCTGGCGGCGCTGGCACAGTTCGGTCCGTTCGGGAGCGTGCCCAGCCATCCGGCGCTCGTTTTCAAGATCGTCTATGGCGCGGCGCTGGGCCTCGTTTGCACGCGCTATGCGCTCGCCGCGTTGTACGCCAGCAGGATCGAAAGGCAGGGGGCATGAGCGATGTGATCCGAGACATCGGCACCCGGCTCGGCCCGGATGTGGTTGCGGCGATGCGCGATCTCTACGATGCCGAACAGGCGGCGCTGGCCGAGGCCATGGCTCCGGTCGCGCTGGACTGCGCCTATGGGCCGGACGTGCGCAACCGGCTGGACCTCTATCGGCAGGGTGAGGCGGCGGAACTGTGCCCGGTCGTTCTTTTCGTCCATGGCGGCGGCTTCCTGCTCGGCGATAAGGGCGGCCCGGAAAGCTGGGCCAATGCCCATGTCGGCCGCTGGGCGGCGGCGAACGGCATGGTGGGCGCGGTGATGAATTATCGCCTTGCACCCCAGCACATGTGGCCATCGGGAGCGGAAGACGTGGGCCTTGCGGTCGATTGGCTGCGCGCCACTGTCGCCGGCCATGGCGGCGATCCGGACCGGATCTTCCTGCTCGGCACATCGGCGGGGGCGGTCCACGTCTCGGCCTTTCTGAACGCGCGGGAGGATCATGCTGATCTGGTGCGCGGGGCGGCACTGCTCTCCGGGCTCTACGGCGTAACCCCGCTGGATGAGCGGGACATGCGCTATTACGGCCCGCAGGACTGCTATGCCCTGCGCATGCCGCTGACGGCGGTGATGGAAACGCGCCTGCCGCTGTTCATGGCCAGTGCGGAGTTCGATCCGCCACGCTTCCAGACCGAATGGGCTAGCATGTTGCAGGGCCGCCTGGGCCGCCACGGCCGCCTGCCGCGCGCGCATTATGCCAGCGGGCACAACCACTATTCGATGGCGATGCATCTGGGCACGGCGGACCGCCGCCTGTCCGACGAATTGCTCTCCTTCTTCGCAGACCATTCCTGAGGGGCTCCACGATGACCGATGCTTTCAGTCTGAACCGCCGCGGCGTGCTTGCCGCCGGCGCCATGCTCGCCGCTGCGCCGATGGCCGCCCGTGCCGCCGCCAAGCGCCTCAATCCGGCATTCCCGAAAGGCTTCCTTTGGGGTGCCGCCACCGCGCCGCACCAGGTCGAGGGCAACAACACCGCTTCCGACCTCTGGTTCATCGAAAACCAGCAGCCGACCATCTTCGCAGAGCCTTCTGGCGATGCCTGCAATAGCCTGGACCTTTGGGCGACCGACCTGGACATCGTGAAGTCGCTGGGGCTCACATCTTACCGTTTCGGCGCCGAATGGTCGCGGATAGAGCCGGAGAAGGGCCTGTTCTCACAGGCTATGCTCGATCACTACAAGCGCATCGTCGAAGGCTGCCACGCGCGCGGCCTTGCCCCGCTGGTGACGTTCAACCACTTCACCGCGCCGCGCTGGTTCAGCGCGCAGGGCGGCTGGACCAACCCGGAAGCGCCGCAGCTTTTCGCGCGCTATTGCGACAAGCTGGCCCGTGCCATCGGTGCCGATATCGCCATGGCCATGACGCTCAATGAGCCGAACCTGCTGCTGATCCTCAAGAACATGCTGCCGCCGCCGGTGTGGGACATGCAGAAGAAGACGCTGGACGTGGCCGCCAAGCGCCTCGGCGTCGAGAAGTTCGTCTGCGCCAACGTCGCGGGCGCAGAGGACATTCCTGCGCTCGAACAGGGCCTGCTCGCTGGGCACAAGGCTGCTCGTGCCGCGATCAAGGCGGTGCGCGGCGACCTGCCCGTGGGCTTCACGCTTTCGGTGCTGGACGATCAGGCCGCCGGCAAGAACTCGATGCGCGACAAGGTCCGCGCCGAACTCTACGGCGCATGGCTGGATGTCGCCAAGGGGGACGACTTCATCGGCGTGCAGAACTACGAACGCGCCGTCTGGAACGACAAGGGTCGCCTGCCGACGCCTGCGGACGGCGATCACAACTGGTCCGGTACCGAAGTCTGGGCACCGTCACTGGCCGGCGCGGTGCGCTATGTCCACGCCGAGACCAAAGTTCCGGTGCTGGTTTCCGAACACGGCGTCGGCACCGAAGACGACAGCCTGCGCGCCCGCTTCATTCCGGCGGCGCTGGAAGGGCTGAAGCAGGCGATGGACGATGGCGTGCCGGTGCTCGGCTATATGCACTGGTCGTTGATGGACAACTTCGAGTGGATATTTGGCTACAAGCCGCGCTTCGGCCTGTGCAGCGTGGATCGCACGACGTTCGCCCGCACGCCGAAGCCGAGTGCTTCGGTGCTGGGCGGGATTGCCAAGCGCAATTCGTTGTAAGGGGAACCGGTTCCTCCCCTGCAAGGGGAGGGGGACCATGCGAAGCATGGTGGAGGGGTATCCGCGCCGGCGGTGACACCCCTCCGTCAGCGCTTCGCGCTGCCACCTCCCCTTGCAGGGGAGGATTGTGGCCTCACGCCACCACAACCCGAACCCCGGCTTCCCTGAGCCGCTCGGCCATATCCTCGGGAATGCCGGCGTCGGTGACCACCACGTCCACCTCGTCCAGCCCGCAGACGATCGCGCCGGAGGAGGAGCGGAACTTGGAACTGTCGACGAGGAGGATCACTTCCTCGGCCCGGTCCATGAAGCGGCGCTCGGCGGCGACGAGGATCACGTCCTGCTGCATCACCCCCTGCGGCCCGACGGCGGCGGCGCCCATGAACAGCTTGGGTGCGTGGAAGCGCGGCATCGAATCTTCGCCAGCCGGGGCAAGCACGATGTTCTGTTCGCGGAAAACCGTGCCCGATGGCAGCAATACGCGCGTGCCCGGCTGAGTCAGCAGGGCCTGCACGATGTGCAGCGAATTGGTCAGCACCTGACAGTCCAGCCCGTCCAGATGCGTGCACATCTGCAAGGTGGTGGTACCGCCGTCGAGCATGATCGCCTCACCCGGCTGGCAGAGCGCGGCGGCGGCCTTGCCGATCGCCTGCTTGGCGGGAAGCTGCTGGGTGATCGACTGTTCGAACGGCGTGCCGGCAAGGCCCGGCTGGCGGTCAGCGCGTTCCTCCGGCAGCTTGGCGCCGCCGTGTACGCGCAGCAGCTGGCCTTCCTCCTCCAGTCGCGAGAGGTCGCGCCGGATCGTCGCCGGTGAGGCGGCAAGCTGCGCTTCCAGATCGCGATAAGTCACGAAGCCGGTGGGCCGCAGGGCTTCGAGGATCAGTCTTTCACGCTCGGTCGAATGCATCGTTACCCTGTCGCCAAAGAGGGGGCGGCCTCTCGGCAACCCCCATGCCGCCAATTTCGCTCAAAATCCATCAAATCGATCCACCGGCATCGAGCATGTTGCCTGCGCCGATCACGATCGTTGCACCCAGCAGCATGCCGATGCCGGTCAGCACCATGGTCCGCGTGCGGGTGCTGGCGCCGCGCCATTCCTTCAGCGCAAAGCCCCAGAGCGTGGAGAACAGGATGATCGACGCCATGTGCAGCGTCCAGGATGAGAAGCCGTAGCGGCCCATCTGGCTCTCCCCCATCGTGTAGAAGAAGAACTGGAAGTACCATAGCGTCCCGCCCAGCGCGGCCAGCAGATAGTTGGCCAGCAGCGGCGCGCGGGCGTTACCGCCTTCCGCGTTGCTGGCGCCGAAGAACTGCCCGAAGCTGCGGTTGCGGCGGATCAGCAGGGCGCACCAGATCAGGTTGGTGGTGAGCCCACCCGCCAGCACCACGCAGAGCACCGGCAGACCCTGGCTCAGCGGATCGGTTCCGGCGGCGAGGGTAAGGTCGCGGATCGGCTGGCCGGCGTCGAGACCCCAAGCGAAGCAACCCGACATCACGCCGGAAAATACCGCGATCAGCAGGCCCTTGCGCAAGTTGAACTCGGCGACGCCTTCCGATGCCGCTCCGCCCAGATCCTTGTCCTTCGAATGCCCCGCCCGTGCGACGACGACGATGGCCACCAGCGTGATCAGGATGCCCAGCAGGGTCAGTTGGCCGCTGGTGCGGCTGGCGATTTCACCGATGGTGCCGTGGAAGATCGGCGGCCCCATCGTTCCGATCACCGTGGTCAGGCCCAGTGCCACCGCCATGCCCAGCGAGAGGCCGAGGTAGCGCATGGTCAGCCCGAAGGTCAGCCCGCCGAAGCCCCACATCACGCCCCAGAACCAGCACCACAGTAGCGTGGAAGTCGGCGTGGCGGAGAGCACGCCCAGCAGGTCCTCGGTCCGCAGCGAGGCGAAGACCCACGGCGCGATCAGCCACGAGAAGATGCCCCCGGCCAGCCAGAAAATCTCCCAGGACCACAGCTTGATCCGCTTGTAGGGCACGTAGAAACTTGCCGAGGCAAAGCCGCCCAGCCAGTGAAACACGACGCCGAGCGCCGGATTGCCTCCCATCGGTGTGTTATCCTCTCGTCTTGTCGTTATGTGTCAGCAAGGCAGCTGCGGTTGATCTCGGAGATTTTCGTGGTGCCGGTCAGTGCCATGGCGACGCGCATCTCGGCCTCGATCAATTTGAGCATCTTGGTCACGCCCGCTTCGCCGCCGGCGCCCAGCGCCCAGGCCCATGCACGGCCCAGAAGCACGCCCTTCGCGCCCAGCGCCAGCATGCGCACGACGTCGAGGCCGGAGCGGATGCCGCCATCGGCCAGCACCGTCATCCGGTCTCCCACCGCATCGGCAATCGGCGGCAGTGCGCGGGCGCTGGACAGCACGCCGTCCAGCTGGCGGCCGCCGTGGTTGGAAACGACCAGCCCGTCCGCGCCCAGCGCGGCGGCCTCCTTGGCGTCCTCCGGATCGAGAATGCCCTTGATAACCAGCGGACCTTTCCATTCGGAGCGGATGAAATCGAGGTCGCGCCAGTTGATCGAGGGATCGAAATTGTTGCGCATCCAGGCGAAGAAATCCTCGATCCCGGTCTTGCCCTGCAGCACTGGCGCGACATTGCCCAAAGTGTGCGGGCGGCCGTTGATGCCGACGTCCCAGGCCCAGTCGGGCTTCACGGCGGCCTGGGCGAAGCGCCACGCCGCGCCTTTCAGGCCGCCGGTGCCGGCTAGGCCGGTGTGATAGTCGCGGTAACGGCTGCCGGGCACGGGCATGTCCACCGTGAAGACCAGTGTGGAGCAGCCGGCCTCCACCGCCTTCGCCAGCAGGTCCTTCATGAAGGCGCGGTCGCGGATCATGTAGAGCTGGAACCAGAACGGCTTGGCTGCAGCCGCCGCCACTTCGCCGATGGTGCAGGCGCCCACGGTGGAGAGCGTGAAAGGAATGCCCGCCTTGTCCGCCGCACGCACTGCCTGACATTCGCCGCGCCGCGCATTGAGCCCGGCCAGACCGATGGGGGCAAGGGCGACGGGCAGGGCCAGCTTCTGGCCGAACAGTTCGGTCGAGAGGTCCAGCGCGGAAACGTCGCGCAGCACACGCTGGCGCAGGGCAAGGCCGGCAAGGTCCGACACGTTGCGGCGCAGCGTTTCCTCGGCATAGGAGCCGCCGTCGATATACTCGAACAGGAAGCGCGGCAGGCGGCGGCGCGCGGCCTCGCGGAAATCGGGGATCGAGGCAGTGATCATCAGGCAGGTTCCCGCAGGTGTTCGCGCCACTTCGCGCGGTAGGCTTCAAGGCGGCCTTCCAGCGGCTCGACGCGCCGAAGGCCGCCTTGCGCCTGCAGCAGCGGGTTGATCAGCCGCAAGGCACCGAACGAGACGTCGTTATGGGCATTGGCGACATAGACCTTGGTGTCCGGCCGCAGCGCGGCGAGGGCGCGCACGAAGACTTCGGCATCGGCGAAGCGCCCTTCGATCAACAGGCGCTCCTTCGATCCGATCAGATCCAGCGAGGTATCCGCGACCATCGCCGCGTAGAGGCAGATCGCGGCGCGGCGGGCATACCAGGTGCCGGCCCATTCCTCCGGCCGGTTCATCCACTCGGCCTTGCCGTCGGGGAAGGGGCCGAAGCCGGGGGCGAGTGTGGGCAGCATCATCGTGCCGCGTTCCAGCAGGGCGGGCACGGCCTCCATCAGCTTTGGCTGGTCGGGCCGGATATCGACGCGGCGGGTGTCGATCTGGATCACCGATTCGATCTCGCGCCCGCCCATGAAGCGGGCGGAGGGCACCGGCCAGCCATAGGCATCGACATTGACCAGCGTGTCGCGCGCCTCGGGCAAGGCGGAAATCGCGAACGGCTCTGCCGCAAGGCGCATGGCGATGAACCATGTGCCGGTGGAAAGGATCGTCGCTTCCTGCCGGGCGATCTCGGCAAACCCGCGCGCGGCGAGCAGGGCGGCGTTCGAATCGTGCAGGCCCGCCAGCACTTTGGCGCTGGCCGGAAGCCCGGTTTCGGCGGCGATTTCAGGGCGTAGGGTGCCGACGACATCGCTGGCCTTGGCAAGCGGCGCAAAGCGTTCCGCCCAGCCTAGCCGCTCCGCCATCGGCGAAAAGCGCGCATCTGCCGGGCACCAGAGGTCGCTGTGGCAGCCAAGGCTGGTCACTTCGCTGGCAAGCCCGCCGGAGAGGAACCACGCCCAATACTGTGCCCAAGGCACCAGCGTCGCGCGTTCCATGGCCTCGGGATGACGCTGCGCCATCCAGTAGACTTGCGCGCCAAGGTTCAGGCCATCGGGCAGGGCGGGCGATCCGGTCAGCACGAATCGGTCCCGCTCCTTGCGGTAGGCCGCCATGACGTCAGCGGGGACCTGTTGTTCGTAGTCGAGCGGGGGGAACAGCAGGCCCTCTTCATCAAGCGCGGCGAAGCCCGCGCCGTGGGCGACCGGGATCAGCGCTTCCACCGGATGGCCGGACCAGCCGCGCAGCGTGGCGCGCAGCCATTGGCCAATTCCTGCGGCATCCAGGCAGCGCACGCCGTCGACTTCGCAAGGCATGTTGGGCCGCACCTGACGGTCGATCATGCGCCCGTCGCGCGTCCACAGCGTCAGCTTGCTGAGCGTCTTGCCAATATCGACGACAATGAAAGTGCCGCTTCCTGCCATTCTCTCTGCCCGTTTGTCGCCATGCTTGAACATGGTGTTGTTTGATTGGATTTGATCGTTTAGTATCGAATCAGATTGAACCTGAAAAGAGGTTTCGTTAGAGGATGCCCATGGACACTATCGCACCGGCCAAACCGGCGGCTCTCAGCGCCGCGCTTCCCTTCTCGGTCCCCTCCAGCCGCTGGGACGACTCGGTTGCAGCCACGCTCTCCCCCGCTGAATTGCTGCTCTACCGTTCGAACCTGCTCGGTTCGGACCTGACCGTCACCAATTTCGGCGGCGGCAATACCTCCGCCAAGCTGGAAGAGATCGACCCGCTGACCGGCGAGACGGTGGAAGTGCTGTGGGTGAAGGGTTCGGGCGGTGACATCGGTTCGATGAAGCTGGACGGGTTCGCCACGCTCTACCAGCACAAGCTGCTTGGCCTTGAAAAGCACTACGGCGGGCCGGACGATGACGACAAGATGGTCGGCTTCCTGCCGCACTGCACGTTCAACCTGAACGGCCGCGCTGCCTCCATCGATACGCCGCTGCACTCGCTGCTGCCGTTCGCGCATGTCGATCACGTCCACCCCGATGCGATCATCGCGCTGGCTGCCAGCTCGGGCGGCGAGGCGGCGACGAAGGAAATCTGGGGCGGCAAGATCGGCTGGCTCGGCTGGAAGCGCCCCGGCTACACGCTGGGCGTGATGCTGCGCGACTATGTGGCGGCCAACCCCGGCGTCGAGGGCGTCATGCTCGCCGGTCACGGTATCATCTGCTGGGCGGACAGCGCCAAGTCCTGCTACGAACATACCGTAGAGCTGATCGCCGATGCGGCGAACTACCTCAACGCGAAGCTTTCCGAAAAACCTGCTTTCGGTGGTGCGGTCCATTCCTCCTCCTCGGACCGCGCGGCCATTGCTGCCGACCTTATGCCCCGCCTTCGCAGTCAGATGACCGGGGCGCGGCGTAAGGTCGGCCATTTTTCGGACGATGCCGAAGCGCTGGAATTCGTGAACTCGGCCGAGTTCGAGCGGCTTGCCGCCCTCGGCACCTCGTGCCCCGATCACTTCCTGCGCACCAAGATCGCTCCCCTGACGCTCGATCCCGCGCGTCTTCAGGACGATGCCTACCTGGCGCAGAAGATTGCCGATTATCGCGACATGTACGCAGCCTATTACACGCGCTGCAAGCGGGCTAACTCGCCGGCGATGCGCGATGCCAACCCGGTGGTCGTGCTGGTGCCGGGCGTGGGCCGCATCACTTTCGCCACCGACAAGACCACCGCGCGCCTTGCCGGGGAATTCTATGGCAACGCCATCAACGTGATGCGCGGCGCCGAGGCGATTGGCGATTACATCGCGCTCGACGAGCAGGAAGCGTTCGACATCGAATACTGGCTGCTTGAGGAAGCCAAGCTCCAGCGCATGCCCGCGCCCAAGCCGCTGGTCGGCCGCGTGGCGCTGGTGACGGGCGGTGCGGGCGGCATCGGCGCCGCCACCGCCGCGCGCCTGATGGCGGACGGCGCCTGCGTGCTCCTGGCCGACCGCGATGCGGGTGCCGTGGAGGAAGTCCGCGCCGGTTTCGCCAAGCAGTTCGGCAAGGACGTTGTCCACGCCGCCGTCTGCGACGTGACCGACGAAGCGCAAGTCTCCGAGGCCTTCGCCGTGGCGGCGCGGGAATTCGGCGGGCTCGATATCCTGGTCGCCAATGCCGGTATCGCCTCCTCGGCCCCGATCGAGGAGACCACGATCGAACTGTGGAACCGCAATTACGACGTGCTGGCGCAGGGCTACTTCCTCACCAGCCGCGCCGCATGGCCGCTGCTGAAGGGCATGAAGGAGCAGGGCGGCACTTCGGTGGTGTTCATCGGTTCGAAGAACGGCGTGGCGGCGGCCACCAATGCCTCCGCCTATGCCTCTGCCAAGGCGGCGGCGAACCACCTTGCGCGCTGTCTGGCGCTGGAAGGCGCGCCGCACGGTATTCGCGTCAACGTGGTCAACCCCGATGCGGTCATCAAGGGCAGCAAGATCTGGGACGGCGACTGGCGCAAGGAACGCGCGGGCGCCCACGGCATCGATACCGGCAAGGAACTGGAAGAGCACTACCGCAACCGCTCGATGCTGAAGCGCGACGTGCTGCCTTCGGACATTGCCGAGGCGGTCTATTTCCTGGCCGGCGACCAGTCGGCGAAATCCACCGGCAACATGATCAATGTCGATGCGGGTAACGCGCAGGCGTTCACGCGCTAAGAGGTCTATTCGGGGAATGTGCGAACCGGCGCATTCCCCTTTTCCGGTACTGCGGTGCCGGATGCGGAAGAGGATACAAGAATGAGCAGACTGCCGATTTCCGAAGAGCTGATCGCCGAAGCCAACGCCCGCGCGGCGGATGCGCTGGAGGACGAATACGCCTCGCTCGGTCGCAAGCTGGAACGTTCGGGCATCGCCATCGATGCGATCAAGGACAAAGTCGCCGGTTTCTCGGTCGCCGTACCTTCGTGGGGCGCGGGCCGGGGCGGCACCCGTTTCGCCAAGTTCCCGCTGGCAGGCGAGCCGACCACCATTCACGAAAAGCTGGAAGACTGCGCCGTCATCAACCAGCTTTCGCGCCTGACCCCGCGCGTCTCGCCGCATTTCCCGTGGGACAAAGTGAGCGATTACAAGGCGCTGCGTGAGGAGGCCGCCAGCCTTGGCCTCGGTTTCGATGCGGTGAATTCCAACACGTTCCAGGACCAGAAGGATCAGGCGCATACCTACGCCACCGGTTCGCTTTCCTCGACCATCGAGGCCACGCGTCAGCAGGCGGTGGAACACAACATCGAATGCATCGAGATCGGCAAGCAGCTCGGCTCCACCGACCTGACGGTGTGGGTGGGGGACGGCACCAACTTCCCCGGCCAGCAGGACCTTGGTCGCAGCCTCGACCGCTATCTGGATGCCGCCGCGCAAGTCTATGCCGCGCTGCCGGATGACTGGCGGATGCTGCTGGAACACAAGATGTTCGAACCGGCATTCTACTCCACCGTCATCAGCGACTGGGGTTCCTCGATCCTCGCCGCGCAGGAACTGGGCCCCAAGGCCAAGTGCCTCGTCGACCTTGGCCACCATGCGCCGAACGTGAATATCGAGCAGATCGTGGCCCGCCTCCACCGCTTCGGCAAGCTGGGCGGCTTCCACTTCAACGACAGCAAGTACGGCGACGACGATCTCGATTCCGGTTCGATCAACCCGCACCAGCTTTTCCTGGTGTTCAACGAACTGGTCGAGGCGGAACTGGCGCCGCGTGACGGTTTCCGCCCCGCCTACATGATCGACCAGTCGCACAACGTCACCGATCCGATCGAGTCCATGCTCTCGTCCGCCGAAGCCATCGGCTCCTGCTATGCCAAGGCGTTGCTGGTGGACCGTGAGGCGCTGCATCTGGCGCAGGAAGCCAACGACACGATGATGGCCTTCCAGGCGCTGCGCCGGGCCTACAACGTCGATGTCGCCCCGATCCTCGCCAAGGCGCGCGTGGAGGCGGGCGGCGCGGCGGACGTGCTGGGCGTCTACCGCGAAAGCCGCTGGCGCGACCGCAAGGCGCAGGAACGCAAGGCCGTGGGCCTGGGCGCCGGGATCGTCTGATCCGCCTCGATACCTGAACTGCCGCCGGGAAGGGCAAAAGCCCTCCCGGCATCGCCACTGCGCGAAAAATCACAACCATCTGGATCCGGGAGGGACTATGCCGATCCACACGCTGCGTACTCTGCTGTGCGTTGCCACCGCACTTGTTGCCGTTCCCGCCATCGCGCAAGAGCAGGCGCCTGCTTCTGCCGATACCGCTGCTGCGCCGCTGGAAGACCAGTTCCGCGATCCGCCCAATTCCGCCCGCCCGCGCGTCTGGTGGCACTGGATGAACGGCAATATCTCGAAGGACGGCATCGCCAAGGACATGGCGTGGATGAAGCGCGTCGGCATCGGCGGGCTTCAGAACTTCGATGCCAATCTGCAGACGCCGCAAGTGGTCGATCACCGCCTCGTCTACATGACGCCCGAGTGGAAGGACGCCTTCCGCTTCGCCGCGCATGAGGCGGACCGGCAGGGACTGGAACTGGCCATCGCGGCCTCGCCCGGCTGGTCCGAAACCGGCGGGCCCTGGGTCAAGCCCGAGGATGGCCTGAAAAAGCTGGTCTGGAGCGAGACGGAAGTCACCGGCGGCAAGCGCTTCGCTGGCAAGCTCACCGCACCGCCGGTCTCGACCGGGCCCTATCAGGACCTGCCGATGGGCAGGAGCATCGAGGAGATGATCTCCGGCAAGAAGGGTGAGGAGCCACCGCAGCACTATCAGGATGTGGCCGTGCTGGCGGTGCCGATGGCGACCCCCGCGCTGGTGATGCCGCGCGCGACGATGGCGGATGGCACCGCGATCGACGGTCAGGCCATCGGCGACGGCAACCTCAACACCGGGATCGATGTGCCGCACGGCTCCCCGGACAATCCCAGCGCGATCCTGCTTTCCTACGCCAAGCCGCAGACGATCCGCTCCGCCTCGATCTTCCTGCCTGGCGCGCGGCAGATGTTCGGCGGGCCTTCGGTCGCGCCCAGCCTCGAAGCCAGCGACGACGGCAAGACCTGGCGCAAGGTGGCCGATTTCCATGTCGAGCAGGTGCCCACCACCATCGCTTTCGCGCCGGTCACCGCGCGCCAGTTCCGCGTGGTGCTGACGCCGCTTTCGCCGTCGATGTCCAACATGGGTGCGCCCGCACCGGGCATCGCCATGGACTTCGGTGCGATGATGGGCGGGGCCGCGAAAATGCCGTTCCGGCTGGTGGACCTGCGGCTTTCGGGCGAGGCGGTGATCGATCAGTCGCAGCTTAAGGCCGGCTATGCCACCGTGCATGACTACTATGCGCTGGCCAATCCGGCCGACGGCGCCAAGGGCCCCGATGCGGCGAAAGTGATCGACCTTACCGGCAAGATGCGCGCAGACGGCACGCTCGACTGGACGCCGCCTGCCGGCAACTGGCGCGTGATCCGCATGGGCTATTCGCTGCTGGGCACCACCAACCATCCCGCACCGCCCGAGGCGACCGGGCTTGAGGTGGACAAGTTCGATGGCGACGCGGTGCGCCGCTACCTCGATCACTACCTCGGCATGTACAAGGATGCCGCCGGGGCGGACATGGTGGGCCAGCGCGGCGTGCGCGCATTGCTGACCGACTCGATCGAAGTCGGCGCCGCCAACTGGACGCCGAAGATGGTGGAGCAGTTCAAGCGCCTGCGCGGTTACGATCCCACGCCGTGGCTGCCCGCGATCACCGGCACCCTGATCGGCAGCCGCGAGGACAGCGACCGCTTCCTCTACGACTATCGCCGCACTCTGGCGGACCTGATGGCCAGCGAACACTACGGCACCGTTGCCAAGGTGGCGCATGAGAATGGCCTGAAAGTCTATGGAGAGGCGCTGGAGGACCATCGTCCCTCGCTGGGCGACGACATGACCATGCGCAGCCACACCGATGTGCCGATGGCGGCGATGTGGACCCACTCGCGCGAGCAGGGGGCGAACCCCAGCTATCTGGCCGACATCAAGGGCGCGGCTTCGGTCGCGCACCTCTACGGGCAGAATCTGGTGGCAGCGGAATCGATGACCGCGGCGCTCAATCCGTGGAACTTCGCGCCGAAGGACCTGAAGCGGATCATCGATCTGGAGTTCATCACCGGCGTCAACCGGCCGGTGGTGCACACATCGGTCCACGTGCCGGTGGATGACAAGAAGCCGGGCCTCTCGCTGTTCATCTTCGGCCAGTATTTCAACCGGATGGAAAGCTGGGGCGAGATGGCCAAGCCCTGGGTGGACTACATCTCGCGCTCCTCACTGCTGCTTCAGGAAGGGCGGAACGTGGCCGATGTGGCCTATTTTTATGGCGAGGAAGCGCCGCTGACCGGGCTTTACGGCGATAAGCCGGTGGCCGATGCGCCGGTTTCGCATGCCTACGATTTCCTCAGCTACGATGCGCTGACCGGGCTGCTGTCCAATGACGGAAACGAAGTCGTCGCACCCAGTGGTGCACGCTATCGGGCGATCTACCTTGGCGGATCCTCGCAGCGCATGACGCTGGGGGCGCTCAAGAAGCTGGCGGCGCTGGTCGAAGGCGGTGCGACGGTGATTGGCAATGCGCCGGTCTCGACGCCCAGCCGAATGGCTGCGCAGGACGCGGAATGGTCCGCGCTGGTGGCGAAGCTCTGGCCGGGCAGCGGCGATGCGACGGTTGGCAAGGGCCGCGTGATTGCGGGCAAAGACGTGGAAAGCGCGCTGGCGACCATGAGCGTCGCGCCGGACTTCCGCTTCACCGGGGCGGCGGCAGGGGCGAAAATCCCCTTCGTCCACCGTCGCGACGGGCAGGGGGAGATCTACTACCTCTCCAACCCGCAGGCGACGCCGCAGACGATCGAGGCGCACTTCCGCGTCACCGGCAAGGTGCCCGAACTGTGGCACCCCGAAACCGGCAGTGCCGAGCCGGTCAGCTACCGGATCGAGAATGGCGAGACGGTGGTGCCGCTGTCGCTGGTGACGGACGATGCCGTCTTCGTGGTGTTCCGCAAGGCGGCCACGCAGCAGAGCCTGACCCTGCCGGCCAAGCCGGTGCAAAAGCTGGCCTCGCTAGACGATGGCTGGACGGTGCGCTTCCAGGCCGATCGCGGCGCGCCTGCCTCTGCGCAGATGGCGAAACTGGCGCCGCTTAACGAAAGCAGCGATCCGGGCGTGAAGTACTTTTCCGGCGAGGCGACTTATGCGCGCAGCTTCACGCTGCCGAAGGGGGCCAAGGCGGGGCAGCCGCTGTGGCTCGATCTTGGGCAGGTGGGCGATCTGGCCGAAGTGCGGGTGAATGGCCAACTGGTCGGCGCGGTCTGGCATGCGCCTTACCGGATCGACATCGGCAAGGCGGTGAAGAAGGGCGCCAATACCATCGAGGTGAAGGTGGCCGATCTTTGGGTGAACCGCCTGATCGGCGATGCCCAGCCGGGCGCCAAGCCGATCACCTGGAGTGCGATGCCGACTTACAAGGCGGATGCGCCTTTGCGGCCCACGGGTCTGATCGGGCCGGTGGTGCTGGAAGGCGGGAAGTAGACCCGGCAGACGGTCCCTTAAAACACCACGTCGTCTCCGCGTAGGCGGGGACCCCGCTTTCTTGCGTGTCGGCGATAGGCTGAAGAAGAAAGCGGGACCCCCGCCTACGCGGGGGCGACGTGTTTTTGTTTTGAGCTATCGGTTGGTCTTTGAGGTATCACTCAATCTGAGCCTAAACCCGAAACCTCCGCCGCGCGCCGCGCCGCCTGCGCCACGCTGAACGTGGACCCTTCCGCCAGCACATCGCATCCCGCCGCCGCCAGCACATCACGCACCCGGTCATGCGCGCGGGCGAGGATCACGTGCTTGCCGGCTTTCTCCAAAGCTTGCGTGAACTCGGCGACAACCTCGATGGCGGTGCTGTCGAGATCGTTGCTCTCCTCAAGGCTGAGCACCACCACTCGCGCGGCGCTGGCCCGAGCGCGGCGGGCGATCGTGCCCAGCACCGTCTCGGCATTGGCGAAGACGAGTTGGCCGTTGGGCCGGAAAATCACGACGCCCGGCAGCCGATGCGCCTGCGTATGGCGCGTGAGATCGACGAACTCATGCCCGTCGCCCAGCTGGCCCAGTTCGCTGATCGACGGGTTCGCCAGTTCGTACAGCATGTGCATGATGGATAGCACCACCGCCAGCAACATGCCGTTGAGCACGCCCAAAGTCAGCACGCCCAGAACGGCGGCCAGCGCGATCCAGTGGTCGCGGCGGATGCGGAACAGGCGCAGCAGCGGCCCCGGCGAAAGCGCGTGGGTCAGCGCGGCGATGACGATGGCCGCCAGCATCGGCTGCGGAATGCGCGCGATCCAGCCGGAAGCGAACAGCGCCATCGCCAGCAGCGCAAGGCTGGCCGCCGTCGCCGCCCAGCGGCTGGATGCGCCGGCTGCCTCGTTGGCGGATCCGGCCGAGAAACCCGCGCCCACCGGCATTCCCTGCACCAATGCGGAGGCGAGGTTGGCGGTGCCGATGGCGGCCAGTTCGCGATCGGCCGAAAGCGCGTCGCCATGGCGCAGGGCCAGCGTGCGCATGGTGCCCCAGCTTTCGGCAAAGAGGATCAGCGCAATCGGCGCGGCAAGCTGGATAAGGTGCGAGAGCGTGGTGGTGGAGAACGGCCATGCGCTGTCCGGCCATTCCAGCCCGACCGGTCCGGCGATGGCGATGCCATGAGCGGGCAGGTCAACTGCGGCCCCTAGCGCGACGGCAGCGACCAATACGATCAACGCGCCGGGAATCTGCGGCATCCGGCGCAGCGCCAGCAGCACCGCCAAAGTCGCCATGCCGAGCAGGCAACTGAGCACGTGCCACTGCGTCACCCGCCCTGCGAGACCGGTTAGAACCGTGAAGATCGTGCCCGATGGCACCGAGATGCCCGCTATCGCCGGCAACTGCCGCACGATGATGGTGATCGCGAGCCCGAAAGCAAAACCCCGCAGCACCGGGCGCGAGACGAAGCTGGCAAGGCTCCCCAGCCGCAGCAGCGACAGCAGCAGGAAGATCAGCCCGGTCATGCCCACCAGCACCGTCGCCAGCCCCTCCCGCGCGGGGCCGGTGGCGGAGAGGCTGGCGAGCGTCGCGGCAAGGATCGCGGCGGCGGAGGAGGTGGGGGAAACCACGGCGAAGCGGCTGCGCCCCACCAGCACATAGGCCAGTCCCCCGGCAATCGCCGCCGCCAGCGCGCGGCCGGGCGCAAGGCCGGCGATCTCCGCATAGGCGACGCTTTCCGGCAGGATCAGCCCGGCCATGGCCAGCCCGGTCAGTCCATCGCGCCAGACGGGTTTGCTCATCGCGGGAATGCGCCTTTCATCTCTCTCGGACATCCATCTTAACCCGATGCAGAAGCGGAATAAATCAGGCTTCTGCCGTGTGGCCGTGGGTGGATTTGTCCAGATGCGGCCGGTGCCCGGTCATCCGCAGGTAGAAGCGCGAGAAGTACGAAGGGTCCGAAAAGCCCAATTCGTTGGACACTTGCACCACGCTAGCATTGGCGAAGCAGAGCAGCCGCTGCGCCTCCAGCGCCAGCCGGGCGTGCAGCATGTCTTGCGGAGTGCAATCCAGGCGCGCGCGGGTGAGGCGGGTCAAAGTGCGCGTGGTCATGCCCAGCCGCTCCGCATACCAGCCCACCGGCAACTGGTCGCGAAAGTGCAGTTCGACCAGATGGCGCAAATGCGAAATGCGCTGGTCGCCGCTGCCGTCGTCCGCTGCTTCTTCCTCTGGCAGCAGAGAGCGCAGCAGCGCCTCCGCCATCGACAGGAACAGCGCATTCGGCCGTCGCCAGTCCTGCGGGATGGCGAGCATCTCGGCGCAGAGAAATTCGATCCGCCCCAATATTTCCAGCGGCGTCGATGCGAAACGGCCGTGGGTCGCGGCGTGGAGCAGTGGATCGCCCGCTCCGCTGCGCCGCTCCGCAAAACCGCTGCTGAGCATCAGCACATAGCCGACCGTCTCGGGCCGAAAGCGGAAACCGTGGATGCTGCCGGCGGGGATGACGATGTGGCAGGGCGCTTCCAGAGTCTCGGTCGTATCGTCGATGGTGAGCGTCACCTGTCCCTTCGATACCAGCATGACCTGCACGCCGCGGACATGGCGATGCGGGGCAATTTCCCAGTCGTGCAAGGAACTTCGCGCCGCAATCGTCTCGATATGTCCGAATTCCGCTAGGCTTTCGGCGATCTCCTCACCGTAGAGGACGTAGCTGGGAACGGGGCGAGAGGTGGGCATGACCGACTCGGGTTTGTCCTGAAAGTACCTGAACAATGGCCGTCCGGTGCATTCCGCCAGAACCGCCGCGGTGTCAATCCAAGGGCAAGTATTGCGGTGGCCCCAGCGGCGCACCCGATCGGGAGAAGGATCTATGCGTACCCAAGTCGCCATCATCGGCGCAGGCCCTGCCGGCCTGCTTCTCGGCCACATGCTGCGTGCCGACGGGATCGACTGCGTCGTCCTCGAACGCCAGACCGGTGACTACGTCCTCTCGCGCATCCGCGCCGGCGTGCTGGAACAGGGCACCGTCGCGCTGATGGAGCGGCTGGGCCTCGATGCCCGCATGAAGGAAGAGGGGCTGCCGCACGATGGCTTCAATCTTGCCGACGGCGAACGCCTGATCCGCATCGACATCAAGGCGCTGACCGGCAAGCAGGTCATGGTCTACGGCCAGACCGAACTGACGCGCGACCTGATGGAAGCGAGCGAGGCACGCGGTCTTGAAGTGATTTATCAGGCCGCCGACGTTGCCCTGCATGACATCGAAAGCGACGCGCCCTACGTCACCTATACCAAGGACGGCGCCGAGCACCGCATCGACGCACGCTTCATCGTCGGCTGCGATGGCTTCCACGGCCCCTCGCGTCAGGCGATCCCCGCCAGCGTCGGCCAGACCTTCGAACGCGTCTATCCCTTCGGCTGGCTGGGCATCCTTGCCGATGTGCCGCCGTGCAATCACGAACTGATCTACGCGCACCACGAACGCGGCTTCGCGCTCGCCTCGCAGCGCAGCCACACGCGCAGCCGCTACTACATCGACGTGCCGCTGACCGAGAAGCTGGAAGACTGGAGCGACGACCGGATCTGGGACGAACTGGCGATCCGCCTCGGCCCCGATGCCGCCGCCAACATTACGCGCGGGCCTTCTATCGAGAAGTCGATCGCGCCGCTGCGCTCCTTCGTGTTCGAACCGATGCGCCATGGCAGCCTGCTGCTCTGCGGTGATGCCGCGCACATCGTGCCGCCCACCGGCGCCAAGGGCCTGAACCTCGCCGCCAGCGACGTCTACTACGCCCACGAAGCGCTGACCGGCTTCTTCAGGAACGCTGATAACGACGCGATTCCGGCCTATTCGACCAAGGCCCTGCGCCGCGTCTGGGCAGCTGAGCGTTTCAGCTGGTCGCTGACCAAGCTGATGCACCGCTTCCCCGAAGACGGGGCGTTCGAGCGCCGGATGCAGCTGGCCGAGCTGGACTACATCGCGTCGAGCGAGCACGCGCGGCGGGTGATTGCCGAGAATTATGTGGGGCTGCCGGTTTAAGGGGGCCGGTTTTGACGCGGTAGCGTCCCGGTTCTGAAGACCATGCTCTACGCTCACACCTAACGCTCGTCGCCCCCGCGCAGGCGGGGGCCCCGCTTTTCTTCTGCGACGTTGCGCGAAGGAAGCGGGATCCCCGCCTTCGCGGGGATGACGAAAAGGGGGCAGGCAGTGGTGGATCGGTTGTTTCGGCAACCCAAACCTTCCTCGTCATTGCGAGCGCAGCGAAGCAATCCAGGGCAGCACCACGCCGCTCTGGATTGCTTCGCTGCGCTCGCAATGACGAGGGATGCGTGAGGCCGGGCGGGCTAAACCCGCAACGTATCAACTCTGCGAAGCAGGCGTTTCCACAACCAGCCCCTCAAACGCCTCCGTCACCTGAAGCTGGCACGAAAGCCGCACACGCGGATGCTCGTCGCCTGATGCCTCGATCACCGGCCCTTCGTAGTCCCCCAGTGCCCCCAGCCGTTCGAACCACTCGGGCGTCAGATGCACGCGGCACGTGCCGCAATAGCAGTTCCCCCCGCAGACCGCCTCGATAGCCTCGATCCCTTGCGCGACGGCGTTCTCCATCAAGGACATGCCCGCGCTCGCCTCGATTTCGCGCACGGTCCCCCCGGCGTCGATGAACCTCACACACACCATAAGCGTCAGGCCGGATCGCAGGCGACGAGCGCGCCGCGCAGTTCGTAGCCCTGGATGAAGCTGTTCCAGATTATCCGAGGCTCCGAAACCAGGCGGATGCCGGGCAGGCGGAACATCCGGTCCAGGAAGATGCGCGTCTCATGCAGCGCCACTTGCGCGCCGGGGCAGCGGTGCGGGCCGTCGCCGAAACTCATGTAGGGCCCGACGACTTTCATCCGCTTCGCCCGGTCAGGATCGAGCTCGAAGGGACAGGGGCCGGTGATCGCTTCATCGACATTGGCCTCCCGGATGGAGATGCAGACCACTTCGCCTTCCGCCATCATCCCCGGCTGATCCTCCACCGCGCGGCGATGGAGCATCGAAGCGACCGGCTCCAGCCGCAGGATTTCCTCCAGTATCGCGGATTGATCCGCCTCGCTGCCCGACAGGTAGCGTTCGCGTAGGTCCGGTTTGTCGAACAGGTGCCAGGCGGCCATGACGATGAATTCGCGCGTGGTCATCATCCCGGCCCCGCCGTAGCTGAGGCATTCCATGATCATGCCCTTGCGCGAGTAATTCTCGCCCACCATGAACGAGATCACGTCCTCGCGCGGTTGCTTGCGGCGTGCCTCGATCGCCGGAACCATGTCCTTGCGGTAGAACTTGCCGACGCGCAGCAGCATCTTGGCATTGAAGATCAGGTTGCCCAGCCGGCCGGGGCGGCGCTCCAGCGAACTGTCCAGCACGGCCTTCACCCGCTTTGCGAGGTTGCGATTGCTGTCGCTGTTCGTCAGGCCGACGATTTCCGCCGTAACGTCCACCGCCATCTGGAAGCTCAGTTCGTCCAGCGGCAGCGGCTTGCCTTCGCGCAGCCGGGCGACGAGTTCGTCCATCGTGCGGTGCATCACCGCCTGATGGCGGGTGACGATGGTCTTGGGCGCGAACAGCCCGGCCACGGCGGCGCGGCGCTTGCGGTGCAGATCGCCGTCGAGGAAGAAGAAGGAGACTTCGTCCGGGTTGGCGATGTCGGTGTCTTCGGCATGGGCGCCGGCCTGCTTTACCTTGGGCGATCGCAGGACGTCGCGCCCCATGGCGAACGAGCCGACCACGCGCGAACCGGCCTGCGGGGTCAGGTTTGCCTCGGCAATGCGGGCGCTCTTGCGGTCATCCCGCCCTGCGTAAGGGCACGTTTTGGCACTATCGGCCAGTCCGGGTGCGATTTCGGCGTTCATGGCCGCTCTCCTTCCGACAACCCTACTTCTCCCCGTGCGTTTGTACTTGCACGCGCCCGTCTCCGGGGCGCCGATCAGAGGATATGATACGCAATGGATCAAAAGTTAGCCAGCGGCAAATCGGCTTGTGCGGGTGGCATCGGTGGTACCGTCATGCCTGCGCCGGTGATCCGTTTTTGTCCCCGGCTGCAAGAACTTGTGGCCTTCGCACGCGCAGTATGATTGCCTCTCGGGACTTTGCTGCTATCGCTGCGCGCGTGCGAAATGTTGGAGCATCGAACTTGAGGCGCCTGCCCCTGGCCGTTTCCTTAGCCCTGTCGTGCGCGCTTGCGGCGTGCACGGGCCAGGAAGCGCCGGCCGCGCAACTGCCGGCCGCGCCGGAGCCTGCGGTAGAGGCGCCTGCTGACGGCGATTGGTGGAAGAATGCCAGCGACCCGCTGCTGGCCGATCTGATCGCGCGCGGCATTGCCGCCGACCACGATCTGGCTTGCCGCGCCGCGCGGTTGAATGCGCAGATGCAGGAAGATGCCTCCGCCGATCGCCGCCTGACCGGAAAGATGCGCAAGCTGGTGGGCGCCGATCAGGGGCTCTCGCGCGCGGCAGCGCTGCGGGCGGACTCCTATGCCTATGCTCAGGCCCGCGCCGACCGCGCGGCCACCGTGGCGCTGGCCTATGTCGAAGTGCGGCGGCTGCAGAAAGTGCTGGTCCTGCGTACCGAGCGGCTGGACCAGTTCCGCGACAATGCCGCGATTGCCGAATTCCGCCGTCAGGCCGGGCTCGTCACGGCGATAGACGGCGGCATCGGCAGCAGCATGGCCGGCGTCGCCGATGCCGATCTGGCCGCGACGCGCGCCCGTTTCGATCGCGCGCGCGCCGAACTGGCGCGCATGACCGGGATGGAAGACGCCGCCCTGCTTTCCCTGCTGGGTGAGACCGGCGACGTGCCGGATCTGGGCCGCGATCCACCGGGCGTTGCCGATGAGGGGCCGCTTCACCGGGCGGACCTGCTGGCGCTGCGCTATCGCCTGCTGGCCCGGATCGAGCAGGAGAAGATGACCCAGGCCGATATCGATGCGGCGGAGGCGAAACCGGCGGATCCGGCCACGCCGCCACTGCTACGCGAAGGTCTGACCGAACTGGACAAGGCCGAACTGGACGCGCGGGCAGAGATCGGCCGCACGCGTCAGGCGCTCGTCGCGCTCGATACGCGCGAACCGGCGCTGGCGCAGAGTGCGGAACGTTCGCGCCGGGCGGTGCAGGATGCGCGCTCCGCCTATCGCGCCGGCATGGGCGATTTCGCGACGCTCTATGTGTCGGAGGCATCGGCGCTTTCGGTCGAGGAAGCGCGGCTGGGCCTGCGTGCCGAACGCGCGTCGGGCATGATCCGCCTGCATCTCCAGCGCGGCGATGGCTGGTCGGCCGCCGACCTTGCGCCAGCGGCGGGAGATGCCAGCTGTGACTGAGAGCGATGAGGTCGCCCTCGACAGTTTTCTGGGTTTCGGCGCCCGGCGCGGGCGCACGCACCTCTTGCGCATCGCCCTGCTGGCGGCTGCGGTGGTGGCGCTGATCCTGCTGCTGGTGCGCTTTCTGGGCGGCAGCGATACGCCCTACTACACCGCGCTGGTGGAGCAGGGGAGCATTACCCCGCTGCTGTCCGAACGCGGCACGGTGCATGGCAGCGGCGAAGTGGCGCTGGCCGCCGCGCTGGACGGCACCGTGACGGCGGAGGGCGTTCCGGCGGGCGGCAAAGTGGAGAAGGGTCAGGTCCTTGCCACCATCGATGCCGAACCGCTGCGCAGCACACTTACTGCCGACCGCGCACTGGTGGCCGCGGCCGAGGCGGATCTTGCTGCCGCACGCGGCGCGCGGGATGAGGCGACGGCGAAGCTTGCCCGGTTCGAGGATGTGTGGCGCCGGTCCGGCCACCGCGTGCCCGCGATCAACGAACTGGAAGCCGCACGCGCCGCAGCGGAACGCACCTCGCGCGAAGTTGCCGCCGCGCAGGCGCGGGTTTCAGCCGCGCGCAGCAGCCTGAAGGCGGACAGCGAGAAACTGGCCGCCGCCGTGGTGACCGCGCCCTTTGCCGGCTATGTGGTCGAACGCAATATCCGCACCGGGCAGCGCGTGCGCGTGGGCATGAAGCTGTTCACACTGGCCGCCAGCGGCGAGACGCTGGAGATCGAGATTCCGCTGGCCCGTGCAGGCAATGCCGGGCTGGAGGCAGGCACCGTGGCGCAAGTGCGGCTGGATGCCATGCCGGACGAAGCGCAGCAGGCCACGCTGGCCCGCATCCTGACCGACCGCGCCGACGCGCCCGGATCGCGCCGCGCTGTCTTCACGCTGGAAAACCCCACCGAGGCGATCCGCCCGGGCATGGGGGCGACAGTGGAAGTGGCTCTGCCGGAACGGAAAAACGTGCTGCTGGTGCCAGACGCGGCGCTGACTTTCGAGCCGGGTAGCCCGGGGGCCGGCAATGGTGAGGCTCGTCCGGGGGGCAACTCGACTGGTCGCAATCAGCCGCGCATCTATCTCGTCTCGGGCGACGGAGAGCCGCGCCGCGTCTATGTTTCGGCCGGCGCTGGCGACGGCAAGCGCACGGAAGTCTTCGCCAACGACCTTCGGCCCGGTGCCGAAGTCATCGTTGGATGGCGCAACCAGCCGCAGAAGCCATGAAACCCTACGGACCACGTCGGCACCAGCCGGTCATGGCCCGTTCATTCGCATTTGCATAATGTCTCCGACATTCGGGCCGCGCGTCCGGAATCGGATTGAACTGGAAGAAGGACCCTTACGACGCACTGCAGCGCAACTTTGCGATCGCCGGTGCGTATAGAGCCCATGACACGAAGCAACATGAGGGAAACGGGCCCGCAGACGGGCAACCCGGTCGCTGCCGAGCGCGGCTCCGCACTAGGCCGCCGCGAATTTTCGGCCATGCTGGCCTCGATAGCCGGGATTTTCGCGATTCCGCGTCTGGCGGAAGCTGCGGTGGCAGCGGGCCGCGCCCCAAATCTCGGGCCGAATTTCGGACCTTCGCAGCCATTTTCTTGGGATAATCTGGTCAACAATGCCCAGAGTGCGGCGGCGCGTCCGTGGGCGGCACCGGCGGCCTCTGCCCATGCTGCGGCAGACTTCGACACGGCGGTGAAGCTGACTTACGGCAACGCGCAGTCGCTGGCCGGCGATGTGCGCCTGTTCCCCACCAGCCGCGGCGTCGCGCCGCAGGCCGTGAAGATCCACCTCGTCGAAAATGGCGCAGCCCGCCAGCTGATCGACACGAGGGGTTTCTTCGTCGGCAACAACCGCGCCGATCCGGCGGGTTTTCGGGTGATGACGGCCGACCAGCATTCGGACTGGCTGGCGTTTCTGGGTGCGTCCTACTTCCGCGCATCCGGTTCGCGCGATCAATACGGGCTTTCGGCGCGCGGTGTCTCGATCGACACGGCCATGCCCAAGGCAGAGGAATTTCCTGCCTTCACAGAGTTCTGGATAGAGAAGCTGGGGCCGGAACGGGTGCGCATCCACGCCGCCCTTGATGGGCCTAGCGTGACCGGCGCTTATGCGTTCGACTGCACGCACGGTGTTTCAGGCGGCAAGCAGGCCGTCACCCAGGACGTGCGCGCCAGCCTGTTCCTGCGCCGCGATGTCGAGCGGCTGGGCTTGGCGCCGATCACCAGCATGTTCTGGTACGACCAGTCCGACCCCGCCAAGCGCGGTGACTGGCGCCCGGAAATCCACGATTCCGACGGTCTTGCCATCCACGCCGGCAATGGTGAGCGGATGTGGGTGCCGCTGAGCAATCCGCATCTCACCCGCACCAACGCCATGCGGGCGGACGGTGTGAAGGGCTTCGGCCTGTTGCAGCGCGATCAGCGCTTCGATCACTATCAGGACGACGGGGCGTTCTACGACCGTCGCCCCTCGCTCTGGGTGGAGCCGCAGGGAGATTGGGGCAAGGGCGCCGTCATGCTCTATCAGATGACCACCAATACCGAGACGGTCGACAATATCGCGGCCTTCTGGCTTTCGGACGAGGCGGCCAAGGCCGGGCAGCGGCGCGATCTGGCCTACAAGCTGACCTGGACGTCCGACGATCCCAGCCAGACCGCCTCCGCCCGCTGCGTCGATTCGTGGCAGGGCGCGGCGGGCAAGCCGGGGGACAGCAATGTCCCGAAGGACGCGCGCAAGTTCGTGTTCGATTTCGAAGGCCCCGCGCTGAAGGGGCTGACCCGCGACAGCGGCGTTACCGCCGTGACCGGGCTGCCCGCCGCTGCCGTGGTGGCATCGGCCGCCTATCCGGTGGTGGGCGAGCAGAACCGCTGGCGCGTCACGCTGGACTTGCGCCCATCGGCCATGCCGTCTCCCGAAGTCAGGGTCTACCTATCTCGCGGAGGACAGGCGCTTAGTGAGACCGTGATTCAGGGAGTGCAGGCATGAATCGCAAGCTTTCCCCGCTTCCGCCGGAAGCGCCGCTGGCGATGCCGGTGCAGGACCTTTACGGCATCGCGCCCGGCTCCATCGCCGTGCGCACCAGCCCCCACGGGATGCAGGTGAAGCGCCTGCTGCTGCTGGTGGTCACCGCCGTGATCGCGCTGGCCGCGTCGAGCGAGGTGCGCTTCGCATTGTCCCGCGATGGACTGAGCGTGCTGGATGTGGTGCTGCTGCTGTTCTTCGTGCCGCTGTTCGCGTGGATCTCGTTCGGCTTCGTCACCTCGGCAATCGGTTTTCTGCAGCTGATCACCGGCAAGCACCCCGGCTTTACCGCCGTGCCCAGCCCGGCCTCTTCGCTGCGCCATCGCACTGCGGTGCTGATGCCGGTCTACAACGAGAGCGTGGAAGCCACCTTCGGCCGCGTGCGCGCTATGGCTGCATCCATCGCGGCGTCGGGCGGCGCCGAGTGGATCGACTTCTTCGTGCTCAGCGATTCCAACGCCTTCCACGGCAAGCGCGAGGAAGCGGCCTGGCGCGAAGTGGCCGCCGAAGCGCCGATCAACGTCTATTACCGCCGGCGTGAGAAGAACATCGCGCGCAAGCCTGGCAACATCGCCGAATGGGTGCAGCGCTTCGGCGCGGCTTACGAGAACATGCTGATCCTTGACGCCGACTCGCTGATGAGCGGCGATGCCATCATCGGCATGGCGGCAATCATGGAGGAACGTCCCTCCATCGGCCTGCTCCAGACCGTACCGATGATCATCAATGCGCAGACGCTGTTCCAGCGCTGGATGCGTTTCGCCAGCGAGGCTTACGGGCCGATTGCTTCGGCTGGACTGCTCTGGTGGTCGGGCGCGGAGGCGAACTTCTGGGGCCACAACGCCATCGTGCGCACGCGTGCCTTTGCCGAGTCCTGCGGTCTGCCCGAACTGCCGGGCAAGCCGCCGTTCGGCGGGCACATCCTCAGCCACGACATGTTCGAATCCGCGCTGCTGCGGCGCCGGGGCTGGGCCGTCCACATGGTGATGATCGACGGCAGCTATGAGGAATTTCCGCCCACCATCGTCGATCACGCGATCCGCGACCGGCGCTGGATGCAGGGCAATCTCCAGCATTTGCGCCTGCTCGATGCATCGGGCCTGCACTGGACCAGCCGCCTGCATTTGCTGATCGGTGCCTCGGCCTATCTGACCTCGCCGGGCTGGCTGCTGCTGTTGATCACCGCGATCGCGCAGGCGGCCATGGCGCGGGGCGGACAGGGCTTCGTGGGGGCGACCCCGCCAAGCGTTTTGGGGCTGACCGTGCTGCTGCTGTTCGGCCCCAAGGCGATGGGTACGCTCTGGGTGCTGGCCGACCAGACCCGCCGCCGCGCGTTCGGCGGCTGGGGCGGCGCGTTGCGTTCGGTCGCGCTGGAGGTGCCGCTGGCCATCCTGCTGGCGCCGGTGACCATGGTCATGCAGGTGAAGGCGCTGTTCGGGCTGGCGCTGGGCATTCCCGTGCACTGGAACACGCAAGACCGCGACGCCCGGCGCATTGGCGTGCGGGAGGTTCTGCCGGACCTGAAGGAACACATCGCGCTGGGTCTGGCCTTCGCCGCGACGGTGTTCATCGATCCGATGACGGCGCTGTGGCTTTCGCCGCTGACGCTGGGCTTGCTTGCCTCGCCCTGGCTGATCAGCCTGACCTCACGCGCGACCGTGGGTTCGCAGGCAGAGGCGGGCGGCTTCTTCACCGTGCCCGCGCCGACGATCGTTGCCGCTGACGAGCACCGTCTGCTCAACGACGACGAGGCCGACGACGCTCCGCTGGCGATTGGGTGAGCTGGCTGACTTACGCACCCTGACCTAAACTCTTCGTCCCCGCGTAGGCGGGGACCCCGCTTTTTCTTGCGGTGTAGCGAAAAGGTTAGCGGGGCCCCCGCTTACGCGGGGGCGACGGAGTGTTGCTGGAGGATGTTGGGCCTAGGCGCTCGCCTCCGCCAGCCGCGCGGGCAGTGCGGCGCGCAGATGTGCCACCAGCGCGCCGACTTTGGGTGAGAGATGCCGGCGCTGCGGATAGACCGCCCAGATCGGCTCCTCTTCCGGCGCCAGTTCCGCCAGAACCGGCTCCAGCCGTCCCGCCGCGACGTGGTCGCCAAGGTAGAAGGCGGGCAATTGGCATAGGCCCATGCCCGCCAGCGCAGCTTCCAGCAGGGCATTGCCGCTGTTGCAGCGCCAGCGGCCTTGCGGGCGGAAGGTCTTGCCCCCGATGAAATGCCACTGCGCTGCCGAACCGACGAGGCATTCGTGGTGCCGAAGGTCCGCCAGATCCTGCGGCCGCCCATGCGCGTCCAGGTACGCGGGCGAGGCCAGCGTCACCAGCGCGCGGCTCGCCACGCGCGTCGCCACCAGCCGGCTATCGTCGAGATGTCCGGTGCGGATCGCCAGATCGTACCCCGCCGCGATCAGGTCCACGAGCGCGTTGTCGAGGTCCAGCGTGACCGAAATCGCCGGATAGGCCTGCGACAGTTCGCGCACCAGCGGCGCCACGAACTTCTCGCCGAGCGCGTAGGAACAGGTAACGCGCAAGTGTCCGCGCGGCTCGCCTTGCGAGGTGATGGCGGCAATCGCCTCGTCCCGTTCCTCGATCAGGCGGCGGCAGGTTTCGAGGAAGATCTGGCCGGTTTCCGTCAGCCGCAGGGTCCGCGTCGTGCGCAGCATCAGCTGGACCTGCAGCCGCGTTTCCAGTCGCGCCAGCGCCCGGCTCATATGTGTGACGCTGGCCCCATAGGCCTCTGCTGCCAGCGTGAAGCTGCCGTGGCGCGCCACCATCACGAACTCCTCGATCCCGTCCCACTGGCCGAGCATCATTTTCCCCATATGGTGATAATACTTTTCAGAACGGGCGCTTTATCACAGAACTCGCCGGTCCTACAAAGCGCGCCAGCAGTTCAAGGAGCATACCCAATGAAGACCCGCGCCGCCGTTGCCTTCGAGGCGAAGAAGCCGCTCGAAATCGTCGAACTCGATCTTGAAGGCCCCAAGGCGGGCGAAGTCCTGGTCGAGATCATGGCCACCGGCATCTGCCACACCGATGCCTACACGCTGGACGGTTTCGACAGCGAAGGCATCTTCCCTTCGGTGCTCGGCCACGAAGGCGCGGGCATCGTGCGCGAAGTGGGCGCGGGCGTCACCTCGGTGGTGCCGGGCGACCATGTGATCCCGCTCTACACCCCGGAATGCCGCCAGTGTAAGTCGTGCCTTTCGGGCAAGACCAACCTCTGCACCGCGATCCGCGCCACGCAGGGCAAGGGCCTGATGCCGGACGGCACCACGCGCTTTTCCTACAAGGGCCAGCCGATCTACCACTACATGGGCTGCTCGACCTTCTCGAACTTCACCGTTCTGCCCGAGATCGCCGTCGCCAAGATCCGTGAAGACGCGCCGTTCCAGTCCTCGTGCTACATCGGTTGCGGCGTCACCACCGGCGTCGGCGCGGTCATCAACACTGCCAAGGTGCAAGTGGGTGACAACGTGGTGGTCTTCGGCCTCGGCGGCATCGGCCTCAACGTGATCCAGGGCGCGCGCCTTGCCGGGGCGAACAAGATCATCGGCGTGGACATCAACCCGGACCGTGAGGAATGGGGCCGCCGCTTCGGCATGACCGACTTCCTCAACACCAAGGGCATGAGCCGCGAGGACATCGTGGCGAAGATCGTGCTGATGACTGACGGCGGCGCGGACTATACTTTCGACGCCACCGGCAATACCGAAGTGATGCGTACCGCTCTGGAAGCCTGCCATCGCGGCTGGGGCACCTCGATCATCATCGGCGTGGCCGAAGCGGGCAAGACCATCGAGACGCGCCCGTTCCAGCTCGTGACGGGCCGCAACTGGCGCGGCACCGCGTTCGGCGGCGCCAAGGGCCGTACCGATGTGCCGAAGATCGTCGACATGTACATGACCGGCAAGATCGAGATCGACCCGATGATCACCCACGTCATGGGTCTGGAAGAGATCAACACTGCGTTCGACCTGATGCATGAGGGCAAGTCGATCCGTTCGGTCGTCGTCTACTGATGGAGACGGTCTCCACCAACCGGGCTTTCGGCGGGGTGCAGGGTGTCTACACCCACGCCTCCGCCGAAACCGGCACACCGATGACCTTTTCGGTCTTCGTGCCGGATCATGCTCCGGGCACGAAGCTGCCGGTGCTGTGGTATCTCTCGGGCCTGACCTGCACCCACGCCAATGTCACCGAAAAGGGTGAGTTCCGCCGCGCCTGCGCCGAGCATGGCGTGATCTTCGTCGCGCCGGATACAAGCCCGCGCGGCGACGATGTGCCGGACGACGAAGGCTACGACTTCGGCAAGGGCGCGGGCTTCTACGTCGATGCGACGCAGGAACCGTGGAGTGCGAACTTCCGCATGCGCTCCTACATCGAGACCGAGCTTCCCGCCGTGATCGCCGAGCACTTCCCCGCCGACATGGCGCGGCAGGGCATTACCGGCCACTCGATGGGCGGCCACGGCGCGCTGACGATCGCGCTGCGCGATCCCAGCCGGTTCCGCTCGGTCAGCGCCTTTGCGCCGATCGTATCGCCGCTGAACTGCCCCTGGGGCGAGAAGGCACTGACGGGCTACATCGGTGCGGACCGCTCGGCATGGCGTGAGTACGACGCCTGCGCGCTGATCGAGGACGGCGCGCGCCTGCCGGACCTGCTGGTGGATCAGGGCACGGCGGACGGCTTCCTCGAAGGCCAGCTCAAGACGCATCTGCTGGAAGAGGCTTGCGCCAAGGCCGGTCAACCTGCGACGATCCGGATGCAGGAGGGTTACGACCACTCCTACTACTTCATCTCCAGCTTCATGGCGGACCATGTGGGCTGGCATGCGGAGAGGCTGAAGGCATGAGCGCACACGACAGCATCGCCCTGATCGCGAACTACTACGACGCATTCAATCGCCGCGACGCGGAGGCGATGCTGGCGTTGTTGGCGGAGAATGTCGTCCACGAACCTAGTCAGGGGCAGCCGCGTCATGGCAAGGCGGCCTTTGCCGAGTTCATCGCGCATATGAACCGCTGCTATCGCGAACATGTGCACGAGCCGGTCGTGCTGGCCACGCCGGATGGTTCGCATGCCTCGGCCGAGTTCCGGCTGACCGGCGAATATATCGAGACGGACGATGGACTGCCGGCGGCTTCGGGGCAGGCCTATGCCTTGCGGGTGGGGGCGTTCTTCGATGTCGATCAAGGGCTGATCGCGCGGGTTTCGAACCACTACAACCTTGCCGACTGGATCGCGCAAGTGGAGCGGGGGTGAGCGCTGTAAACCAAGGCGATTTTGAAGGGCTCTTTTCAAGCAGAACCCGTCGCCCCCGCGAAGGCGGGGGCCCCGCTTTTCTTTGCGACGGTGGCGCGAAGGAAGAAGGAAGCGGGATCCCCGCCTTCGCGGGGATGACGCGTTTGTTTTGGCGAATGAGGGTTTGCCGAACTGGCACCCAACTCCTCCCCTGCAAGGGGAGGGGGACCGCCCGAAGGGTGGTGGAGGGGTGATATGCTCTCGGTCGCGCGCGACTGGGCCGGTTACACCCCTCCGTCAGCCCTGACGGGCTGCCACCTCCCCTTACAGGGGAGGATCTGGGTACCCTCTACCGCACGAAATCGTACTTGATTGACGCCTGGATTCGGCTCGCATTGCGCGAGGAACCGTCCTGTCGCTCCAGCCGGCCCCACAGGCCTTCCAGCCCCACCGAGAACGAGGTAGCCGGCGCCCAGATCACGTTCGCCGCGCCGTATTCGCTGCTGGAGAAGTCATCCGCTGCCAACAACCCACCGTCGCGGATGCCGAGCGCGCCGAACACGAAGTTGGAGCGCACTTTGTCCGTCCAGTAATGCGTATAGGCACCGAAGCCGCCGATGTGTTCGATCAGCCGTAGCGACCCGTCGGCACGCAGCGCGGCGTCGAGGCCGTAGCCATTGATGTCGTTGACGTAGTGCGTCGCGCCTTTGCCCCAGGTGCCGCCCAGCGCGATCGAATCCTGCCCGAAAGTCGTGAGCGAGCCGGAGGCGGAAAGCGCGAAGCCGGTGGCGTCCGCGCCGTTGCGCTCACCCTCGGCCGGGTCCGATACGCGGTAGCCGATGCGGCGGACCACGCCGCCCAGCTGCAGGTGGCCCTTGGCATCCTCGTACCGGGCGACCAGCACCACATCGGGAATGGTTTCCGCCGTGCTCTGGTTGTCGGCCAGCGTCAGGTCGGAATCGGGCTGCTCCAGCGAGAGCGTGAGGTGGGTGTTGGTGGCCACCTTGAACGACTGGCGCACCGATGCCGTGCGCAGGAACACCGCGCCGCCGGGGCCCCAGTTGTCCAGCGTATCGGGCAGGGCATCGGCATCGACCAGCGCCGAATAGCCGAAGCCGCCGTAGGTATTGCCCACCTGCCCATAGGCATGGTTGAGGTGGAACTGATAGCTGGATCCGTCGCCGTAGAAGTCGTTCTCGACATAGAAACGCAGGTTGCCCAGTGCGGACGGGCGGCGCACTTCCAGACTGAAGCGGGTGGCGCGGGCGCTGACGTCGGCGCGGTTGCGGCCGTGCGTGTCGAAGGGGATTTCGGGGACGGCGAACTCGTCCCGGTCGCCGCCGGCGGTCTTCGGATCGTAGATCAGGTCCACTTTGGCGAAGCCGCCGATGCGCACGGCGGTTTCGGTGCCGGGGATCGGGATGAAGCCCTTGAGGTCGGGGTCGTTCGGCGGGCTCTGGTTGTTGGGGCGCGAGGCGCCGGTAATGCGGTCGCCAATGGTGTCGCGGCCCGGCAGGGGGGAGGCAGTGACGCCAAGGTTGTTGGCGGCGCTGGCGACTTGCGCACTGTCGAGATGGGCCGGTGGTGCGGGCGGTGTTTCGAGCGGGGCGGCGGGCGTGCGGTCGGATGCGGTGATGGTGCCGGGAGCGGTGGCTGCGGCGGCGGGTGCGGAGACTGCCGCAGGGGCAGCTTGCGCCGGGGACGTGCCCGTTTGCTTCATCGCCGCAATCTCGGCCTTCAGCGCCTCTACCGTGGCCCTGAGGTCGGCCACTTCGCCGCGCAGTGCGGCGACGTCCTGCGCGTTATCCTGCGCCTTTGCAGGCAGGGCGGCGGTCGCAGAGACTGCCGCGCAGGCCAGAGCAAGGCTCCGGCCGGAAGAGTGGATCATGCATTACCCCCTTCATCAGACAGGGCGCACGAGCATCCTCGCTTCGGGGCCGTAGCCCTTGGCGGGATCGAGCAGCCCGTCGCCGAGCAGGCCGAAGCCCTGCTTTTCCCAGAAGCCGTGGGCGTCCCCAACGGCGATCAGCACCACGCGGGAAAGCCCGCGCGCCTTGGCCTCGTCCACCGCGATCCGCACCGCCTCGCCCGCAAAACCCCGCCCGCGCGTGGAGGCGCCAAGGGCGAGGTCGTGCAGGAAATAGCAGTCGAACGGTTCGGCAAGGCCGGCCATCGGCGTGTCTATCACCGGCGGCCGATCCTGCCGGCCGGGGTGGGAGACGAGGTAGCCGGCAACCTTTCCGTCATCCCCTTCCAGCACGTGGCAGCCGGAAGGGTAATGCCGGAAGCAGGCGGCGAAGACTTGCGCGTTCTCGGGGTAATCGAGGTGGACGATGTCCGCCACGTCCGCCACGTGAGCCACGTCGTCTTCGCGCATTTCCCGCCAGTGCATCGTCTTGCCGTTCCTTTAGTTCGCGCCTGCCCCCAGTTCGTACCAGACGGCGCCATCTGCTGCGCGGTCTCCCCGGCCTCCGCCGGCGCCTGTTCGCGCGAGTGGAGGTCGAGATCGTTGTGCCGGCCGACCGATAGCCAGAACATCACGATCAGGGCAACGACAGTGACGACGAGCGCCAGGTAGCGCACCCAGACCGGGGCCACGCCGCCGGGGTGGATGTGCTTCTCCTCAAGATCGCGCTTGCGGGTGATGGAGGCGGAATAGAACACGATGGTGGCGATCACGAAGATCAGCGACCAGCGCGTCTGCTCGCCATCCGAACCGACCAGCGCGATCATGCAGTAGACCGCACCGGCAAGGCCCGCCGCTACGAAGAAGGTGTATTGGCCGTGCGGCATCTTGCCGTAGCCCAGCACCTTAATCGCGATGCAGGAGTAAATGTAGGGCAGCAGTGTCATGATGACGGCGATCGAGGCGATCTTGCCGAATTGCTGGCTGGCCGTGGGCGACATCGTGGCGAGCACTTGCACGCTCATGATGACGGCCACGATCACCAGGCCGAGCGAGGGCACGCCGCGCTTGTTCACTTTGGCGAAAATGCCGGGGAACAGCCCGTCGTCCGCCGCCGCCTTGGCCGACTGGCCGACCAGCAGGGTCCATCCCGCCAGCGAGCCGAGGCAGCCCACCGCCGCGCAGAGCGCCACGGTGCTGCCGGCAAAGTCGCCGAGGGCAAGGCGCGCTGCGTCCGCGAACGGCGCGGAGGAGGCGATCAGTTCCTTGTTGGGGATCATGCCCATGATCACCGAGGAACTGAGCACATAGGCCACCGAAGCCAGCACCACACCGCCCACGGTCGCGATCGGCACGTTGCGGGAGGGGTTGGCGACGACGCCGGCCGAAACCGAGGCACTCTCCACGCCGATGAAGGCCCAGAGCGTGAAAGTCAGCGTGGCCATCACCGCGTTCGGGCTGGACTGGCCCGAGACGTTCCAGGCGGACGAGAAGATCTCCGGCTTGAACCAGAACCAGCCGAACAGCGCCATGCCGAAGATCGGCACCAGCGCGAACACCGTGGTGAAGCTCTGGAGCCGCCCGACGACCTTGGGGCCGAGGATATTGGCATAGGCGAAGAACCAGATGATCGCGATCGATCCGAAGGCCATGACGATCGGGATCTTCAGCGCCGGGAAGAAGTGCGAGAGATAGCCCAGCCCCGCGACGGCCAGCGCCACGTTGCCGACCACGTTGGCCAGCCAGTAGATCAGGTTGGTCTGGTACCCCATGTAGTCGCCATAGGCCTTGCGGGCATAGGCGTAGGGCCCGCCTGCCGCCGGATCGATGGCGGACAGCTTGGCGAAAACCAGCGCCAGCGCAACGGCGCCCACCACGGTCAGAAGCCAGCCGATCAGCGCGATGGAGCCGATGGCCGAAAGGTTGGCGGGCAGCATGAACACGCCCGATCCCATCATGTTGCCCGCCACCATCAAGGTGGCGGGAACGAGTCCGATCTTGCCGCTGTCGTCGGCCGCTGCTGTTGCCATCACCGGTCTCCCTTTACGACTTCTTGGCTGAGTTCTTGACCACCAGGACGTTGTAGACGCCGTCCTCCGCCTCCACCCCGTGGGTATCGTGGCCGAACCCGGGGAAGCGCAGGTCGAAATGCTCCAGCGCGCGCAAGTAACCGATCAGCGCGCCCTTGGCGGGGCCGGCGTTCTCGCCCGGCATCAGCAGCGGAATACCCGGCGGATAGGGCACGATGCCGGTGGCCAGCGTGCGCCCGGCCAGGCCGTCCAGCGTCACCTTCTCGATATTGCCGCGCACCAGTTCCTCGTAGGCGGAAACCGGGCTCATGTCGGGGGTGGGCAGGATGCCGAAGGCTTCGGACATGGTGGCGGTGGTCTTGAGGTCACCCATTGCCGCGAACATCAGGTCCGCCAGTTCGCGCAGGCCCATGCCGGAATAACGCTCCGGATAGTCGGCCACGAGCGAAGGGATCGTGCGTTCCAGCGAGACGTTGGCGTCGTAGTCCTGGCGGAAGTCCAGCAGGGCGTTGACCAGCGTGCCCCACTTGCCCTTGGTCACGCCCAGCGAGAACAGGAACAGCACGGTGAAGTCCGTGGTCTTCTCCACCACGATCCCCCGAGCACCGAGGTAGGCGGTCAGGATGCTGGCCGGAATGCCAACGGCACGCAGCGAACCGTCCGGGTCCATGCCGGGCGTCAGCACCGAAACCTTGATCGGATCGAGCATGCAATAGCCCGGCTCGATATCGCCGAAGCCATGCCATTCGGCGTTGGGCACCAGCTGCCAGCAGGTGGGATCGGTGGCCAGATGCTCGGGATCGCATTCGTGGAACGGCACCGTACGGCCGCGCGCGTCATGCACTTCGTCGGGCTGCCAGATGTCGAAGAACCAGGCGTTGTCGTCCGCGCTTTCGGCATTGAGGCGGGCGATCATCTGGCGGAAAGCCACCGCCTCGCGGATCGACACATCGGTCAGATGCTCGCCCGAAGAGTCCATCATCGCTGCAGATACATCGTTGGACGCGATGATCGGATAGCAGGGCGAGGTGGAGGCATGCATCATGAACGCCTCGTTGAAGCGGGCATGATCGATCGGATTGCGGCCGTCGCGCACGTGGATCATCGAGGCTTGCGACAGTGCGGCGAGCAGCTTGTGCGTCGATTGCGTGGCGAAGACCGATGGCTTCGACTTGTCGCGCGTTTCCGGATCGCCGTGCATGCCGAAGCGTTCGCGGTAGATCGGGTTGAAGCGGGCATAGCCGTACCACGCCTCGTCGAAATGCAGGCGGTCCACAGTGTCGCCCAGCAGTTCCTCGACACGGGCGACGTTGTAGCAGAGGCCGTCGTAAGTCGAATTGGTGATCACCGCGTGGACGGGCTTGGCCCCCTCCGGTGCCAGCGGATTGTCGGCCACCAGCAGGCGGAGGTGCGCGGGCGTCAGATGCTCGGGCGGGATCGGGCCGATGATGCCCAGCGCATTGCGCTTGGGCATCAGGTAGCACGGGATCGCGCCCGAAAGCGTCATCGCGTGCTCGACCGACTTGTGGCAGTTGCGGTCGCACAGCGCCACCTGATCGCGGGTGACCGAGGCCATCAGGATCACGCGGTTCGATGTGGAGGAACCGTTGGTGACGTAATAGGTGCGGTCCGCCCCGAAGACGCCCGCCGCATAACGTTCACCCGCGCCGATCGGCCCTGAGTGGTCGAGCAGCGAGCCGAGATCGCCGACCGAGATCGACAGGTCCGACCGGAACAGGCTTTCCCCGAAGAATTCGAAGAAGGCGCGGCCGGCGGGGGAGGTGAGGAAGGCGGTGCCGCCGGTATGGCCGGGGGTGTGCCAGGAATATTCGTACGTCTGCGCGAACTTCACCAGCGCGCCGAACATCGGCGGCAGCACGGTGGAGCGATAGCGCTCGATCGCGGCGCGGATGCGGCCGCCGATGAAATCGGTGGTGTCTTCCAGCAGCCAGACGAAATCGTCCGCCTTGGTCATCGCGTCCACCGGGATTACCGATGCGGCCGAGCGGTCGGCCAGCAGGAAGATCGGCACATCGGCATTGAATTCGCGCATGGCGTCCAGCACGCGGTGCGCCTCCGCATGGTTTTCATCGGTGCCCAGGTCCCAGTCGAGCAGCAGGCACTGGATCGAGGGATCGGTGGAGACGACGGCCACCGCATCCTCCACATGGTCCGAGACGATCACCTCGATCTCGCGGCGGTCCAGTTCCTCCACCAGCGCGGTCAGCGCGCGGCCGGGGGCGGAAACATCCTCGAAATCCTCGCGCACCAGCAGCGCGCGCATGGCCAGCCTCAGGCTCGAACGTGATACCATTGGATTGGGCTCCTCAATCTTGCGATCCGGGCCTTCGGGAATGATGAGGGCGAACGATTACGATGCACGGGCACGACAAGGCGCGCTCGACACCCTCCGGATCGAAGAATTTAAACAGTATTGTGTGAAAACGTCATCGTGCATTCGCCAAGTAGCGATTGCCTATTGAAGTCCATCTGTTCGGAGACGTGTCAAAGTCGGGCACCTCCATGCGTTCGCGATACTTCGCGATTCGGTTCCCCCAACCACCGGCGGAACATTGAACGAAATGTCTTTCGGTTCAAGGGGAAATGTGCAAACCATTGCCTAGAACATTCTCCGGTGGAATAGGATGGTCGCCTCGGGAATTCGTAATCGAACCGTCATTGTTGGGGCAGGACTACTTTCGCTTCTGGCGATGAACCCTTCCGAACTACATGCGCAGAACGCGGATGGAGCGGGTGCTGTTGGGCAGGATGCTTCGGTTAATTTTGATCCCAATTATCCCAATGCTGCTGCACTCAGTTTCGATGCAGCGCGGCGGCGGCTCGATCAGGTCTCTTCGGCGCTCGGTGCAGCGTCGGACGATGTGAAGGCGGCCGAATCCATGGCCCATTCGCTGAAGGCGCTGAACCGGCCGCTGGTCTCCACTTCGGTCTCGGTGATCACCTATCAGAAGACGCTGTCGGTCGACCTCACCGGCCAGAAGGACAGCTTCAGCAATTCCGCCAACGAGTACCTGAGCGGCCTGCCCGGCCAGTTTCCGGCAGAGTTCGCCGGCATCGTCGAACAGGTGACGGGCCGGGTCAGTCAGGCGCTACCGGGGCTGCTCTCCGCGATCCCGGACGAACTGGACTATACCGCGCGCCAGACGGTGATCCGCCCGAACGTAACGGCGGTGATGCCGCTCTATTCGGGCGGGGCGATCCCGGCGATCCAGCACGGCGCGGAGGCAGGCGCGGAACTGGCGCGGGCCAAGCAGGCGGGCGCGCAGGACCTGTCGCAAGTGCGGCTGGTGCAGGCCTATTTCGGGCAGCAACTGGCCGCCGCGCTGCTCACCTCCGCCACGCAGACGCGCGATGCCTTCGACACGCATCTGTCGAACGCGCAGGCGCTGTTCCGCGAAGGGGTGATCCCGCGATCGCGCGTGCTGGAAGTGCAAGTGGCGCGCGATGCCGCCCAGCGCGCGGTCGAACGCGCGACGATGGAGCAGGCGAACGCGGCGGACACGCTGGCCCGTCTGCTCGACGCTTCAGGGGGCGTGCAGCCGACGACGCCGCTGTTCGTGAACCGCAATCCGCTTGAACCGCTGCCGGGCTTCCTCGCCAGCGCCACCTCCGAAGGCCAGCCGCAGATGCGCGTGGCCGCCGCCGCCGAACATCTCGCCGATTCCGGCGTGGACCTAGCCAAGTCGCGGATGCGGCCGCAGGCCTATGCTTTCGGATCGTACAACTTCAACCGCAGCGATGCGATCCCGATCGACCCGGACTGGATCGCGGGGGTGGGCGTGCGCTTCACCCTGCTTTCCAACATCGACCGCAAGGACACGCTGGACGCCGCCCGCGCCCGCCAGCGCTCCGCCGCGCAATCGGCGGACGACACCAAGAAGACCATCGAGATCGAGACCAGCCGCGCGTACAATCTGGTCGAAACCGCGCGGCGGTCATTCCTGCTGCTGGACAGCAATATCAAGGCGGCTGAGGAGAACCTGCGCGTCCACGAAGTGGGCTTTCGCGAGGGGGAGGATACCGCCAGCCAGTTGATCGACGCACGCACGGCGCTGTCCGTCGCGCAGACGCAGCGGATCGCCACGGCTTACGAATATGTGATTGCGCTCAGTGCCTTGCTGGTCGCCAGCAATCGCGGCACCGACTTTCCCGCCTATGTCCTCCGCCCCGACAGGATAACCGCTCCATGACCGAAGACGCTGGCGAGCTGGCGCGCACATCGCCCGTGAAGAGCCGCCTGCTGGTCGGCGGGCTGGTGCTGCTGGGCGTGGTGCTGGCACTGGGCCTCTGGGTCGCGGCAAGGCCCGCGCCGGAACAGTTGCAGGGCATGGTCGATGCGGACGAAGTGAACGTTGCCACCAAGGCGCTGGCGCGGGTGGATACGCTGCTGGCGGAAGAGGGCGATCCGATCCGCAAGGGCACCATGATGGCCACGCTCTCCAGCCCGGAGATCGATGGCGGCAGACAGCAGGCCGAAGGCGCGCTGAAAGGGGCGGAGGCCATGCGCGATCTGGCCGACAACGGGCTGCGCAAGGAAGACGTCGCTTCGCTGAAGGCGGTGTGGCAGGCGGCGCAAGCGGGCGCGGATCTGGCTGCCGTTACCGCGCGGCGGGCGGACAGCCTCTATGCCGAAGGTGTGATCGCCGCCCAGCGCCGGGACGAGGCCCATGCCGCCCGCGATGCCAGCGCGAAACAGGCCGAAGCGGCGAAGCTTCAGTATCTGAAGGCCCAGTCCGGTGCGCGGGTGGAGGAAAAGGCCGCCGCCGCCGCGCAAGTGCAGGTGGCGCAGGGCGGCGTTTCCATCGCCGATGCCCTGACCACCGAAAAGCGCCTTGTCGCCCCCATCGACGGTGAAGTGACGCGCAAGCTGGCCGAGCCGGGCGAGATCGTCGGCCCCGCCGTGCCGGTGTTCCAGATCATCGACGTGGCCCACCCGTGGGTCTCGCTGAACTTGCGCGAAGACCAGTTCCACGGCCTCGCCAAGGGCAAGGTGATGAAGGGCACGGTGCCGGCGCTGGGTGGCAAGACTGCCTCGTTCCGCGTCAGCTACATCAGCCCGCAAGGCGATTTCGCCACATGGCGGGCGACGCGGCAAAGTTCCGGCTTCGACGTGCGCAGTTTCGAAATCCGCCTGCGCCCCACTGCGCCGGTGGAGGGGCTGCGGCCGGGCATGAGCGTGCTGTTCGACTGGCCCCAATAATGGGCTTCATCGCTGCCCTGCGGCGTGAGCTTGCGCATCTGGCGCGCGACCGTTGGGATCTTGGCATGCTCACGCTGTTCCCGGCTTGCGCGATCACGATAGTCGCCGCCATGCTGATCGCCGCCGTGCCGCGCGGACTGCCGGTGGCGGTGCTGGACCAGAGCAACGGCAGCGTCAGCCGCGCGATCGTCCGCGCCGTGTCCGCCTCGCCCGCCGTGACCATCGCCGCGCGCCCCACATCGATGGCGGAGGCGGAAAGGCTGGCGCGCGCCGGGCAGGTCTGGGCGATTCTGGCGATCCCAGATGGCGTCGACAAGGGCCTCACGCGCGTCGACACCCCCGCGATCCAGATCTTCTACAACGCCTCCTTCCTCACCATCGGCGGCAGCGCTGAATCTGCGCTTCAGTCGGCGGTGAGCGCGGTGCTGGCGGAAAAGGGGCTGGACGCCTTGCGCGCGCGCGGGCTGCCGGCGATCCGCATCACGCCGCCCGCCGTGCAGGCGACCGTGCTGTTCAACCCGCAGACCAGCTTCGAATGGTACTTGCAGGCACTGATACAGCCCGCCGTGCTGCACCTCCTGACCGCCTGCGTGGTGGTGATGGCGATGGGGCGGGAGCTTCAGGGCAAATCGCTTGCCACATGGAAGCGGGAAACGAGGGGAGGGCTCGCGGCGCTGCTGGGCAAGCTGACGCCCTACCTCACCGCGCTGACGTTCTGGGGGGCGGTCTGGCTGATCTGGCTCTGCGGCGTGCGCGGGTGGACGATGAATGGCAGCCTGCTGCTGACCCTGTTCGCGCAAGCCCTGCTGTTCGCGGGCACGGCGGCGATCTCGCTGCTGCTGGTGATCGGCGTGCGCAAGGCCAGCTTCGCCTTCTCCGCCAGCGCGCTCTATGCCGGATCGGCGCTGGCCTATTCGGGTGGCACGCTGCCGCTGGATGGCGGCTCCGGTTTTGCCCGCAACTGGAGTGCGGCGCTGCCCTTCACGCACTACCTGCGGTTGCAGATGGACCAGTTCCTCGGCGCGCCGCTCTCGGTCGCGCTGCCGCAACTGGGTGTGCTGTCGCTCTATCTCGTGGTGCCGTTGGCGCTGGTCCTGCTGCTGCTTCGGCGGCCGGAGGTGGCAGCGTGACGTTTGGGCAGGGATTCCTCGGCGTGTTCCGCGAGGTCATTTCCACTTTCGCGCTGGCCTCGATCATCGTGCTCGCGGTGGTGCTCTACGGCTTCTATTACCCCGCGCCCTATGCCCACCAGACCGCCACGCAATTGCCCGTCGTGCTGGTGGATGAGGAGAACTCCACGCTCACCCGCGCGCTGGCGCGCAAGCTGTCCGACACCCGCGAAGTCCGCATCGTTGCGGAGGTCCAGTCCACCGACGAGGCGGAGCGCATGGTGCGACACCGTGAGGCGGATGGCATCCTGATCGTCTCGAAAGGCTTTACCCGCAGCCTGCTGACCGGCGCGCCCGGCGGCGGCATCGGCATATTCGTCAACGGCACCTACCTGATCCGCGCGCGCGATATCGGCAGCGGCGTGCAGGCGGCGATCATGGCGGTGGCGATGGAGCAACTGGGCCCCGTGGCGCAGGGCCTGCACTTGCGCGCGCCGGTGGAAGTGGTGGAGCGCCCGCTGTTCAACACGCGAGAGGGCTATGCCGATTACGTGTTCCCGGCGGTGGCGGCGATCATCCTGCAACAGACGCTGCTGTTCGGCACCGCCATGCTTGCCGCCGACCGCCGCAAACGGGGGGAGAGGCACTGGTCCGCGCCGGGCTTCCTGGGCACATGGAGCGGGCTGGCGCTGATCGGCTGCTTCGGCGCGACGTTCTACTTCGGCTGGATCTTCTGGTTTCAGGACGTGCCGAGGGCGGGCAACCTTGCCGGACTGGCACTGGCCGTGCCGCTGTTCGCCTTCGCGGTGACGGGGCTGGGCCTGATGCTGGGCAGCGTGTTCGACAGTGCCGAGCGCGCGCTTCAGGTGTTGATCCCCACCTCGATCGTGCTGTTCTTTCTGGCGGGGGCGGCCTGGCCGCTATCCTCGATGCCGCGCTGGGTTTCCGCGCTGGCGCACTTGTCGCCCGCGACATGCGGCGCGCAGGCCTTTGTGCGCCTGAACGAGATGGGTGCGCCCTTGCGCGATGTCGTGGGATATCTCGCCGGACTTGCGGCTTTGGCCGCGATCTACGGCGCGATCGCCGCGCGGCGCTTGTGTGCGCCGCGCGGCGAATAGCTCAGAGTTCTTCCGGCCAGTAAAGCCGCATCGGGTTGGTCACGAGCAGCTTGCGCTGAAGTTCCGCCGTGGGCGCGATGCGGGGGATCATGTCGACGAGGTGGCCGTCGTCGGGCACGTTGTCCTGCATGTTCGGGTGCGGCCAGTCGGTGCCCCAGATCACGCGGTCCTGATAATCCGCCACCAGCGGCGCCACCGCTTCGGCGAACTTGTCCCACGGGTCATTCGTCGGGTCGAGGCGGTCCGGGCAGGTGGCCTTGAACCAGATGTCGTCCCGGCTGTCGAGCAAGCTGCGGAACGCCTTCATGTCCACGCCGTCCGGGCCCTGCGTCACGTCCGGGCGGCCCATGTGGTCGATCACGACCGGCACCGGGATCGCGGCGATGAAGGCACGCATTTCCTCAAGGATATCCGCCTCGAAGTAGATCACCACGTGCCAGCCTTCGGGCAGGCGGCTGGCGACTTCGAGGAACTTGTCCTTCGGCGCATCGTCGACAAGCCGCTTCAGGAAGTTGAAGCGGATGCCGCGAATGCCGCCTTCATGCAGCTTGGCAAGGTCCGCGTCCGAGATCGCCGGATCGACCACGGCCACACCGCGTGCTTTTCCGTCCGACTTGGCGATGGCGTCCAGCGTCGCCGCATTGTCGGTGCCGTGGCAGCTGGCCTGCACGATCACGTTGCGGGCAAAACCCAGATGATCGCGCAGCGCGAACAGCATGTCCGGACCGGCGTCTTCGGGCAGGTACTTCGCCTTGGCGCTGAACGGGAACTCGGCCATCGGGCCGAAGACGTGGCAATGCGCGTCTACCGCGCCGGCGGGCGGCGTGTAGAGCGGTTTGCTGGGGCTGGCGTGCCAGGAGGTGATCCGGTCAGACATACTTCAGACCTTCCTTCTCCAGTCGCTCCCGCATCTTGTACATGTCGAGGCCGAGCACGCCGGCGGCCAGCTTCTCGCGCTTTTCGCCTTCGTTGGCTTCGCGGGCTTGGGCTGCGGCGAGCACTTCGGCAGCCTTTTCGCGCGGCACTACCACCACGCCGTCATCGTCCGCCACGATCACGTCGCCCGGGCGCACCGCGGCATTGGCGCAGACGACCGGGACGTTGACCGAACCGATGGTGTTCTTGACGGTGCCCTGCGCGCAGACGGCCTTGGACCAGACGGGGAATTCCATCTCGGTCAGGTCGCGAACGTCGCGCACGCCGGCATCGATGATGAGGCCGCGGCAACCGCGGGCGATGGCGCTGGTGGCCAGCAGGTCGCCGAAGTAGCCGTCCTCGCACGGGCTGGTGGGGGCGAGCAGCAGCACGTCGCCTTCCTTCAGTTGTTCGATGGCGACGTGGACCATCCAGTTGTCACCCGGAGGCGAGCTGATGGTCACGGCCGAACCGGCGATGCGGGCGCCGGCGTAGATCGGGCGCATGTAGCTGGCGAGAAGGCCGGTGCGGCCCTGTGCTTCGTGGACGGTGGCGACGCCGCACTTGGCGAGGCCGTCGATCACTGCGGGATCGGCGCGTTCGATGTTCTGGACGACGATGCCACTCATGATCTGCTCTCCTTCGATCTTTGGGTTCCGGCGCGCGGGGATCGTCTGGGCCGGATGGGGCGACGATGTCTTGGGCCTGTGGCCGTTCAAGGGGAAAGAGAAACTTTGGACACGTGATAGGATTTGGCTAATAACCCTGCCATGGATATCTGGAGTCTCAACCTTCGGCACTTGCGGGCTGTCGCAAAAATCGCGGAATTGGGCACGGTCAACGCCGCTGCCCTGGCTGTGAACCTCAGTCAGCCAGCCATAACACAGGCGTTGGCCCGCCTCGAGTCGCAGATCGGCCTGCCGCTGTTCGAGCGCCGTCATGACGGCATGGTGCCGACCAAGGCCGGAGAAATTCTCGCCCCCCGCATCGATGCCGCGCTGGGCCATGTGAACAGCCCCCACGTCACCATGTCGCGCCTGCGCGCGCTGCTGGCGCTGGTGGAGACGGGCTCCTACGCCGGGGCAGGGCAGGAGACCGGGCTGTCGCTCCCCTCGATCCACCGCGCGGTCAACGACCTGTCGCTGGCGCTGCGCCGCCCGCTGGTGGTGCGCCGGGGCAAGTTCGTCATCACCACGGAGGCGGGAACCCAGCTCGCCCGCGAGTTCCGCCTTGCCAAAGTGGAGCTGGAGGCGGGCCTGTCCGAAGTCGCCGCGCTGCGCGGGGTGGAGACGCGGCATATCGCGGTGGGCGCCATGCCGCTCTCCCGCGCGCGCATCCTGCCCGCCGCCGTGGCGCGCTTCCTTGCCCGCCGGCCGCATGTGAAGCTGACGATCGTGGAGGGCTCGCGCTCCGAACTGGTGGAGCCCTTGCGCGGCGGCGTGCTGGACCTGATGGTCGGCGCCTTGCGCGATCCGCTGGTGGAGCCGGACCTCGTCCAGCGCCCGCTGTTCGAGGATCGCCCCGCCGTCTATGGCCGCAAGGGTCATCCGCTGGAAGGCACCGACCCCACGCCGGCGGACCTCGCGCGCTATCCCTTTACGCTGCCGCCGAAAGGCACGCCGCTGCGCGATTCCTTCGAACGCTATTTCGAGGCGAACGGCCTGCCGCATCCCAAGGTGCCGGTGGAATCGGGATCGGTGATGATGATCCGCCAAGTGATGATGGGCGGCGATTTCCTCACAGTGCTGTCGCCCGATCAGGTGACGGTGGAACTGGAGGCCGGCTGGCTCTGCGAACTGGCGCGCCTGCCGGAGAACTTCACCCGCCTGATCGGCATGACCACCCGTTCATCGCTACGCCCGACCGAAGTGCAGGCGGAATTTATCGCGGACCTTGAGTGGGCGGCGAAGCGGGTGGGGGATTAGAGGCGTCCGCTGATGTTGGGAGCTTAAGCGGCTGCCTGAGAGTTGAGTATCGTGCTCCCGTTGAGTTCATGCATAATTGACGGATTCATGCTTATTCTATACTCGGACCGCCGCAAGGTGTGAGATCAATGACCGACCAATACGTCTTCCACATCAGCGATAGCTATACGCCTGAGACAATACCTATGGAGCGGCTGGCCGAGTATATGGCGGCCCTAGCCAAGCTTCTCGGTGAGGCCGCAAGCGTTCACTTCACCGAAGTATTTGATGCTTCGACTGCGCTACGAGCGGATGTCGATAGTCCTGCTCAGCCCAAGGTACATGAGCGAATTAGTGGCTTGCGGACCGGTGATCCCGCGCCTGATGTAGCCAAAGCCTTCAATGTTCTAGATGAAATGCTCCGTAAGGATAATGCGTTTGGCTCTCTAACGGATGGTGACCGTCCCGATGGAGTGGTGATCCCGTTTCCGGGGAAAAGGAAGCCACAACCAGCTCCGTTCGGCCCGTTCCGACAGGAAGGAAGTCTTGATGGGCGCGTCCACCGGATTGGCGGAAAGGATGCGACGAAGCACGTGGCAATTGGTGATGGCAGTCGGGAGTTTAACCTCACGACCAACGAGGCGCTTGCCTTGGAGCTGAGGCATCATCTTTTTGGCGAGACCCTACGTTTCCACGGTACTGGCACTTGGTATCGGCAAGCTGATGGCGAATGGGATCTGCGGTCATTTAAAGTCACTAGTTTCGAGATTTTGCAAGATCCCCCCCTTCAGGATGTGATCGCACGTCTGAGAAGTGTGCCAAGCGAACTACGAAAACTTGATGATCCATCGAAGCAATTGCTGGAAGATCGTTACGGCTCGGAGGTTAAGCATTGAGAGTCGCGATTGATGCCAGCGTTCTTGCCTTTCTATTCGATGATTCTGCTTCTGCTCCAATCGGTGCGGATGGAAAAATGGTCAGTGATTGCCAGGCGCGAGTAGAGTATCTGATTGCAGAGCTTCAGCAGGCCAAGGCGACGCTAATCGTACCAACTCCAGCTCTTTCAGAAGTGCTGGTATATGCTGGTGAGGCTGCGTCGACTTGGCTTGGCGAGCTTGCGGGGCTTCGTAGTGTTCGGATTGCTCCGTTTGATACACTTGCTGCGGTAGAATGCGCTGCGTTGGCTCGCGACCGTCAGGCCCAAGGGCGTCCGGTAGATATCAGCAAGCGCAAGGCCAAATTTGACGAGCAGATCGTCGCGATTGCGCTCGTCGAGCGTGCGGACGAAATCCTTTCCGATGATGACCATATACGTCGTCTGGTCGGCAAAAAAATAATTGTGCGCGGCATCGCAGATCTAAGTTTGCCGCCGCAAGATCCGCAATTGGGGTTGGACTTGAAGCCTCGGTAAAATCTCACCGAAGCAGCTGGCCGATAACTTTGAAAAGTCCGCTTCCCTGTTAGGACAAATTACACCAAGCTTATAGCTGAAAGCCGCTTCCGATTGGCCCATTCCCTGCCGTGCGGGCAGGGTGGCGTAATGGATAGATCGATCGCCCTTATCGGGTTCGGAGAAGCCGGATCGACGTTCGCGGGAGCTGGAGACTGGTCGGCGCAGGCTCGTGCCTTCGACATTCTTCCCGCGCGTCGTGACGACATGGCCGAACTTGGCATCACCGCTTGCGACAGCGCCGCCGAAGCGCTTGCGGGCGCGTCGCTGGTGCTCTCGCTTGTCACCGCAGATGCCGCGCCGCTGGTGGCGGAAGCCGTCGCGCCGCTGCTCGGCGAGGGTGCGTTGTTCTGCGATATGAACTCGGTCGCGCCGGGCACCAAGCGGGCCGCCGCCAAGGCCATTGCCGCCGGTAAGGGGCGTTACGTCGATGTGGCCGTGCTCGCACCCGTGAACCCCGCACGGATGAAGGTTCCGCTGCTGGTTTCCGGCCCCGATGCCGCGGAGGCCGAAGCGGCGCTGACGGCGGTGGGCTTCACCAATGTGGGTGTCGTCGGCGATGCGGTGGGCCGGGCTTCAGCGATCAAGCTGGTGCGCTCGGTCATGGTCAAGGGGCTTGAGGCGCTGACGGCCGAGATGATGATGGCCGCCCATGCCGAAGGCGTGGCGGACGAGGTGCTGTCCTCGCTCGACGCCAGTGAGAAGACCATTCCCTGGGCGGAGCGCGCGGACTACAATCTTGACCGTATGTTGGTCCACGGCCGCCGCCGCGCCGCCGAGATGGACGAGGCTGCGGAAATGCTGCGCTCGCTGGGCATTCCGCCGCTCATGACCGAAAACACCGTCGCCTGGCAGCAGGCGCTGGGCGCGCTGGGCATCGTGCCGCCGCCCGAAGGATTCGAAGCCAAGCTTGCGGCAGCCGTCGCGGCAGGCGTACTCAAGGGAGAGAATTGAGCATGTCGCTCATCATCGACTGTCACGGACATTATACCGTCCTGCCCAAGGCGCATGACGCCTGGCGCGAAGCCCAGATCGCTGCGTTCAAGGCGGGTGAAGCTGCGCCGCCCTACCCGGAAATCTCGGACGCCGAGATCCGTCAGACCATCGAGGACAACCAGCTTCGCCTCATCAAGGAGCGCGGCGCTGATCTTACCGTGTTCAGCCCGCGCGCCAGCGCCATGGCGCACCATGTCGGCGATCAGGCGGTGTCAGAGGCATGGGCGGTCCACTGCAACAATCTTATCGCCCGCGTGGTCCACATGTTCCCCGAGACGTTCGTGGGCGTGTGCATGCTGCCGCAGAGCCCCAAGGCGGACCTTTCCGCCTCGGTGAAGGAACTGCGCCGCTGCGTCGAGGAACTGGGCTTCATCGGCTGCAACCTCAATCCCGATCCGGGCGGCGGCCACTTCGAGCATCCGCCGCTGACCGACGAATACTGGTTCCCGATCTACGAGGCGATGTGCGAGCTGGACGTTCCGGCGATGATCCACGTCTCGGGTTCGTGCAACCCGGCGATGCATGCCACCGGCGGCTTCTATATCGCGGCGGACACCGTGGCCTTCATGCAGCTGATGCAGGGTGACCTCTTCGCCCGGTTCCCCAAGCTGCGCTTCATCATCCCGCATGGCGGCGGCGCGGTGCCGTATCACTGGGGCCGCTATCGCGGTCTGGCGGACATGCTGAAGAAGCCTTCGCTTGACGAATACATCATGAACAACGTGTTCTTCGACACTTGCGTCTATCACCAGCCGGGCATCAACCTGCTGGCCGACGTGATCGACAACAAGAACATCCTGTTCGGCTCCGAAATGGTCGGCGCGGTGCGCGGGATCGACCCGCAGACCGGCTTCTACTTCGACGACACCAAGCGCTATGTCGACGCGCTCGACATCTCCGATGAGGAGCGCCACGCGATCTTCGAAGGCAATGTGCGCAAGGTCTTCCCGCGCCTTGACGCCAAGCTCAAGGAACGTGGCCTGTGACCGATAAAAATCCTTGCGAGAACGGCCCCTTTCAGAAAATTGGCGGTCCGATCGACATCCACGCCTATCTCGGTGAGTTCGACGATATTCCGGGCACGCGCGTCTACACCGCGAAGCGTGCACGGCAGGGCTATCACCTGAACCAGTTCGCGATGAGCCTGATGAAGGCCGAAAACCGCGAGCGCTGGAAGGCGGACGAGCGTGCCTATCTCGACGAATGGCCGATGACCGAGGACCAGAAGCTGGCCGTTCTCGCCCGCGACTACAACCGCCTGCTCGATCTGGGCGGCAACATCTACTTCCTCGCCAAGGTCTTCTCGACCGATGGCCTGAGCTTCCTTCAGGCCGTCTCGACGATGACCGGCATGTCGGTGGAGGATTATCAGGCGATGATGATCGCCGGCGGTCGCTCGCCCGAAGGCCAGCGGTCGATCAAGGAGCACCGCTAAGATGGCCCGCATTACGCACGGCATCGCCTGCAGCCACATCCCGGCGCTGGGCGTCGCGTCCGACTTCGACAAGTGGGAAGATCCCTACTGGAAGCCGATCCAGGAAGGCTTCGCGCCCACCCAGAAGTGGGAAGCGGAGAACCTGCCGGACGTCGTGATCCTGGTCTACAACGATCACGCCTCGGCCTTCGACATGAAGATCATCCCGACTTTCGCGATCGGCTGCGGTGAAAGCTACAAGCCGGCGGACGAGGGCTGGGGCCCGCGCGCGGTGCCCGATGTGGAAGGCCATCCGGACCTTGCCTGGCACATCGCCCAGAGCCTGATCCTCGACGAGTTCGACATGACCATCATCAACGAGATGGACGTCGATCACGGCCTTACCGTTCCGCTGTCGATGGTGTTCGGCAAGCCTGCGAAGTGGCCGGTGAAGGTGATCCCGCTCGCGGTCAACGTCGTCACTTATCCGCCGCCGTCGGGCAACCGCTGCTGGGCGCTGGGCGAGGCGATCGCGCGTGCCGTCGAAAGCTTCCCCGAAGACCTGAACGTGCAGGTCTGGGGCACCGGCGGCATGAGCCACCAGCTTCAGGGCCCGCGCGCGGGCCTGATCAATGCCGAGTGGGACAACATGTTCCTCGACAAGCTTTCGGGCGACACGCAGGAACTGCGGTGCATTCCGCATATCGAATACCTGCGCGAAACCGGCAGCGAAGGCATCGAGATGGTCATGTGGCTGATCATGCGCGGCGCGCTGGGCAAGGAAACCCGCGAACTACTGCGTTTTTACCACGTGCCCGCCAGCAACACGGCGGTCGGCCATATCGTGCTGGAGCCGGTGAACGGCGATGTGCCGCCCTCGGCCACCGTCGAAGGCGCGGCTTCGCAACACCTCGTCGACTGATCGATTCCGCGTGCCGGTGGTTGACGCCGGCACGCTCCTTCCCTTGATAGAGTTTCCAAGGAGATTCCCATGCGTATTGCCCTCGTCGGCGCCGGCGCTTTCGGTGAAAAGCACCTCGACGGCCTCAAGAACATCGACGGCGTAGAGATCGCCTCGGTCATCAGCCGCTCAGCCGAGCAGGCTGCCGAAGTCGCCGCCAAGTATGGCGCGCCGCACTCCGGCACCGATCTGGCCGAAGTGCTGGCCATGCCCGATGTCGATGCCGTGATCCTCTGCACCCCCACGCAGATGCACGCCGAACAGGCCATCGCCTGCATGAACGCCGGCAAGCACGTTCAGGTCGAGATTCCGCTGTCGGACACCTGGGCCGATGCCGAAGCCGTGGTGGCGAAGCAGAAGGAAACGGGCCTGGTCTGCATGGTCGGCCACACCCGCCGCTTCAATCCTTCGCACCAGTACGTGCACAACAAGATCACCGCGGGTGAGTTCAACGTCCAGCAGATGGACGTGCAGACCTACTTCTTCCGCCGCAAGAACATGAACGCCAAGGGCCAGCCGCGCTCGTGGACGGACCACCTGCTGTGGCATCACGCCGCGCACACGATCGACCTGTTCGCCTATCAGTCGGGCAAGATCGTCGCCGCCAACGTGCTGCAGGGCCCGAAGCATCCGGAACTCGGCATCGCCATGGACATGTCGATCCAGCTGAAGGCAGAGACCGGCGCGATCTGCACGCTCTCGCTCTCGTTCAACAACAACGGTCCGCTCGGCACCTTCTTCCGCTATATCGGCGATAGCGAGACCTACATCGCGCGTTACGACGATCTGGTGAACGGCCGTGAAGAGCCGATCGACCTTACCGGCGTTACCGTGTCGAACAACGGCATCGAGCTGCAGGACCGCGAATTCGTCGCTGCCATCCGCGAAGGGCGTGAGCCTAACTCGTCGGTCGGCAAGGTGCTCGATTGCTACCGCGTGATCGGTGAACTGGCCGAGAGCCTCGAAGCACAGGATGGTTGGTCCTGATGACGAAACGCTTCCTCGCGGGCCGTCCGGTCCACTCCGTCGGTCTCGGTTGCATGAATGTGGCCTGGGCTTACGGCAATCCGCCGTCTCGCGAGGAGGCGGTCGCGCTGTTCCGCCATGCCTTGGATGCGGGCTGCGATCACTTCGACACCGCCAACATCTACGGCATGGGTCTCAGCGAAGAGATCCTCAGCGAAGCGATCATGGACCGGCGCAGCGAGTTCCTGCTGGCCTCCAAGACCGGCATCCTGATCGACGGCGCCCGCCGCGGCATCGACTGCGCGCCGGAGAGCATCACCGCTTCGCTTGACGCCAGCCTGAAGCGGCTCGGCACCGATCACATCGATCTGTTCTACATGCACCGCTTCGATCCGAAGGTGCCGATTGCCGACTCGGTGGGCGCCATGGTGCGCGCGATCGAGGCTGGCAAGATCGGCGCCTATGGCGTGTCCGAATGGTCTACCGCGCATATCCGTGAGGCGCACGCGGTGCACCCCGTGGCGGCGGTCCAGACCGAATATTCGCTCTGGACGCGCAACGTCGAACTGGGCGTACTGGACGCTACGCGCGAACTCGGGATCGCGCTCGTCGCCTTCTCGCCGGTCGCGCGCGGGGCGCTGGGCGGCGAACTGACCGATGTGAACACGCTCACCGAGAAGGACCTGCGCCGCAATTTCCCGCGCTTCATCGGCGAGAACTGGGCGCATAACCTCGCACTGATCGAGGAGTTCAACGCACTCGCCTCGTCGATCCGCGTCACGCCTGCTCAATTGGCGCTGGCCTGGGTTCTCGCGCAGGCCGAGCATGTCCACGCAATCCCCGGCACCCGTTCGATTGCTCACTTCGACGACAACCACGCGGCCACCGCGCTGGAAATCGACGCGGGCATTCTGGAGAAGGCGGGCGAACTGATGAACCAACAGACCATCGCCGGTCATCGCTATCCGGACATGATCAAGCCGACCATTGACACCGAGGACTACGTCTGAGGCGTTCGATCTAATCGCTCTGGATTGCTTCGCTTCGCTCGCAATGACGAAGCAAGGGGCGCCTTACGCTCCCCCTTCGTCATTGCGAGGAGCGTAGCGACGAAGCAATCCAGGGTAATAAAGCGCCACGGAACATCCCCCCTCCGGGTCGGTTCTGTGGGCATGGAAGATGCCCGAACCGACCCCGAGCCGGCTGAAGAACTGGCCCACGACGACCCCGATCGCCGCAAGAGCGACCGCGAGATCGAGCGGGACGAGGCCGGCCTGACCCGCCACGAACGCGGGCAGATCAAGGACAATCTGCGGCTTTCCGCCCGCACCGTGTTCTCGGTGATCCGGCGAGAGGGCGAGGAGGAACTGCACCGCCCGGCGATGTCGCTCTGGTGGTCGGGCATTGCCGCCGGGATCGGCATTTCCACCTCGATTTTCGCGCAGGGCCTGCTTCACAATGCGTTCGAAACCCATCCGCAGCGCGAACTGATTGCCGCCTTCGGCTATGCGATGGGCTTCGTGCTGGTGGTGCTTTCACGCCTGCAACTCTTTACCGAGAATACGCTGACGGCAGTGCTGCCGCTGCTCGCCGGGCCGAATGGGGAGCGGCTGTGGCGCACCGCGCGGCTCTGGGGCGTGGTGCTCGCGGCCAATCTCTTCGGCACGTTCCTGACCGCGCTCTTGATCGACATTCTGGTCGACCCCGGGCACCCCACGCTGGCCGGAATGCTGGCCGTCTCCAGCAAGGCGGCGGAGGCGAGCGGCACGGTGGCCATGCTGGACGGCATTCCCGCCGGCTTCTTCATCGCCGCCTTCGTCTGGATGCTGCCCAGTTCGAAGGGCTTCGAGATCTTCGTCGTCGCGCTGTTCACCTGGCTGATCGCGGCGGGCGGTTTCACCCATGTCGTCGCGGGGTCCACCGAGATGTTCCTGCTGGCGCTTCACGGCGAAATGGCGATGATCGAGGCTTTCACCTTGCATCTGCTACCCACGCTCGCGGGCAATGTGCTGGGCGGCACCGGACTGTTCGCGCTGCTGGCCTATGCGCAGATCAAGGCGGAAATCTGAATGACCCGAGCAACGGGCTGGGCTACGTCGGGCATATGAACGGTGCCGAACTCATCCCCGTTTCCCGCAGCCACTACCGCGCCGGGCACGAGGCGGGCGAGCGCCTTGCCGTCCCGGTCGAAGCCCCCATCGCCATAGAGACCAACGGCATCGCCTATGCCGTGATGATGGCCACCCCCATTGAGATTGAGGATTTCGTCACCGGCTTCCTGATGGCCGAAGGGCTGGCGGCGGCGGGCGAGATCGGCGAAGTCGCCGTCCACACGGTAGAAAACGGCGATTGGGGAACCGGCTACGTCGCTCGCGTAAATCTCCCGCCCGGACGCCTTTCGATGATCGTCGAACGTGCGCGGCGGCGTACGGGGGACAGTTCCTGCGGCATCTGCGGGATCGAGGGTGTCGAAGCCGCCTTGCGCCCATTACCACCCCTCTCACGCCAAAGTGCGGCGAGCCCGGAGGCGATCCGGCGCGGTCTCGATGCGCTGGATGCCGCGCAATGGCTGGGCCGCGAAACCCGCGCCACGCATGCTGCGGCGTTCTGCGACGAGGAGGGGGCCTTGGTGGCGATGCGCGAGGACGTCGGCCGCCACAACGCGCTCGACAAACTGGTGGGCGCGCTGGCGCGCAGCGGCATCGATCCGGCGCAAGGCTTCGTCGTCATGACATCGCGCTGTTCTTACGAACTGGTCGAGAAAACCGCGCGCGCGGGCATTCCGCTGCTGGTGACGATCTCCGCCCCCACCGATCTGGCCGTGCGGCGGGCGCAGGCGGCAGGGCTTTCGCTCTGCGTCGTCGCGCGCGACGATGCCATGCTGGTGGTGGGCGATACCCAGCCTTCCGACGAAGATGCCACGCCGCTCGTCGAACCGTAACGCGGGCCGTTCCTGTTTTGCTTGTAGTTTTTTCGGCCCAACCTAGATTCGTGTGAGACGACACCATTTCTTGAAGGACGGGGATTTTCTTCCATGGCCACTACGACCGATCAGGCGACCGCGGGCGAGCTGAAGCTGACGCCTCCCGATCCGGTGCCGGTGGTCCAGCCCGAACGGGCGGCTGGCCTTGTGCCGGTGGGCGATGAGCAGAAGTCGAAGCTGCAAGTGCGCGTCGACGAATTCGTTGAGGATCTCGTCACGCAGGACGTGAATTCGCCCGAATTCGGCCGCCGCGTCGATCAGATCACCAATATGGGCCGTAAGGAAATCTCGGAAGCGTCGGGCCAGTCCAATCGCTTCCTCGACCGGCCGGTGCGCGCGATGGACAAGGATGCCGGCGTCGGTGCCGACCTTGCCGAACTGCGCCGCACGGTGGAAGACCTCGACCCCTCGACCAAGGGCGATCTGCTGTCGCGCCGCAAGATCTTCGGGATCATCCCGATGGGCAACAAGCTGCGCAATTACTTCGACAGCTACTCGAGCGCGCAGGGCCACATCAGCGCGATCCTCGCCCGCCTGCAGGGCGGCAAGGACGAACTGCTGATGGACAACGCCGCCATCGATGTGGAGCGCCAGAACCTTTGGGCGGCGATGGGCAAGCTCGAACAGATGATCTTCATGTCGAAGGCGCTGGACGAGACGCTGGAGCAGAAGGCGAACGACCTTGACCATACGGACCCAGCCAAGGCCAAGGCCGTGCGGGAGTCTGCGCTGTTCTACGTGCGCCAGCGCACGCAGGACCTGCTGACGCAGATGGCGGTTTCGGTGCAGGGCTACCTCGCGCTCGATCTGGTCAAGAAGAACAATGTCGAGCTGATCAAGGGCGTCGATCGCGCCTCCACCACCACGGTCGGCGCGCTGCGCACGGCGGTGACGGTGGCGCAGGCGATGGCCAACCAGAAGCTGGTGCTGGACCAGATCACCGCGCTCAACACCACGACTGCGAAGATTATCGACGGAACCGGCCAGATGCTGAAGGACAATACCGCGCGCATCCATCAGCAGGCGGCGAACTCCACGATCCCGCTGGAAACGCTCAGCCGCGCGTTCCAGAACATCTATGACACGATGGATTCGATCGACACCTTCAAGATGCAGGCGCTCGATTCGATGAAGCAGACGGTGCAGTCGCTGGAAGGCGAAGTCACCAAGTCCAAGGCCTATATCGCCCGCGCCCAAGGGCAGGCCGAAGGGGCCGCAGCGCTGGGCGATACGAAGGCGGCCAAGGCGCTGCTGGAGGCGCTGGACTGAGCCTGATAGATTAGCACGATGCCAGACCCCACCTCGCGCGCGGTTTCGACGCGCAATGCCATTAACCAGGAGATCATCCGCGCCGCCCGCCGCCAGCGGGCCGCGCGGCTCTACACCGCGCGCCGCGAACGCTGGGCATTCCGCTGGCGTCGTATCCGGCGGGCGTTTCTGGCGGTGGCGGGCATCTTCATCGTCGCGCTGACCGCGGGGCTTATCCTTGGCGGGCTCTCCTTCGCGACCACGGTGCTGACCACGCTGCTGGCTTTCGCGGTGTTCTGCTTCCTGTCGATCTACCCTTCGAGCCCGCGCCTCAATGCCGGCGATTTGGGCAACGCGACCCTGCCGGAACTGGCGGGATCGACCGAAATCTGGCTGGAAAACCGCCGCCGCGCACTGCCCAGCGCCGCCGTGGACGCGGTGGACATGATCGGCGTCCGCCTCGAACAGATCGCCCCGCAATTGGCCTCGCTTCAGGAAAACGGCCCCGCCGCGCATGAAGTGCGCAAGCTGCTGTCCGAACATCTGCCCTCGCTGGTGGACAGCTACACGCGCATCCCCGCCGAACTGCGCAACAAGCCCCACGCAGGCGGCACGACCCCGTCGCAGCAATTGGTCGAAGGGCTGGACGTGATCGCCGGCCAGATCGAAGCGATGAGCCTGGATCTCTCGCGCAACGACCTTGACGCGCTGGCCACGCGCGGCCGCTTTCTGGAAGCCAAGTACATCGATTCCCGCGACGAATAGCGGCCATCGCTCCAGCGGTTGGGGCGGGCAGGGGGCGGGTGTTACCGCTGCCCTCCAACCGGGAGAGAAGGCATGGCGGGTACGGTGTTCAAGATTCTGCTGTTCATGAAGCGCCGGCCAGACCTGACGCCGCAGCAGTTCCGCGACTACTACGAAACGCGCCATGCGCCTTTGGCGGAGCGCTATTCGCAGGGCCTTTCGCGTTATGTGCGGCGCTATCTGGAGCCGCAGGTCCATCCGGAGACGGGCGCTTTCACCGATGGGCCGGACGTCATCACCGAACTTTGGTTCGAGGACGAGGCGACCTTTCGCGGCACCTTGCGCTATATCACCACCAGCCTGATGCCCGAGGAGATCGTGGCGGACGAGGCGAACTTGTTCGATCGAGGCTCGTTCCGGATTGCCACGGTCGTGGAATGCGAGAGCGACCTAGGAACCTGACGCTGGCTAAAAGATCCTCCCCCACCGGGGGAAGTGGCAGCACGAAGTGCTGACGGAGGGGGCTTTCGGCAGCGTTGCGCTTACCCCCTCCACCACCCTGCGGGCGGTCCCCCTCCCCCGGTGGGGGAGGAACTGCGCCGGCTCAAATCCCCAACCGGCCCAGAATTCCGCCGTCCACCTTGATATCGCACCCGCTGATATACGAAGCCCCCGGCGAGCACAGGAATTCCGCCACCGAGGCGATCTCGTCCCCCACGCCAAGCCGACCGGCGGGCGTCATGGTGATCATCTGGCGCATCTGTTCGCTTTCCTGCTGCTCGGCGCGGCTCATCGGGGTGTCGATAAAGCCCGGCGCGATCGAGCAGATGCGCAGGCCCCGCGCGCCATAAGCTGCGGCTTCACGCCCGACGAGGCCGATCACCGCGCGCTTGGACAGGGTATAGCCCATGCCCGGATCGGTAGCGAAACGCTCCACGCCGTCGCTGCCCTTGCCGGCCAGCAGGTCCTGCACCGCCTCCACCATCACCGGATCGCGGAGCAGATAGCCCGACATCGAGGATATCAGCACCGCGCAGCCGCCCTCTTCGAAACGGGGCAGCAGCGCGGCGACAAGGCGTTCGGTGGCGAAGTAATTGACTTCGAGAATGCGCAGCGGATCGGCCATCGTCGGCGACAGGCCGGCGGTGTGCACCAGCGCATGTAGCGCCGCGTCGCCCAGCGCGTCGATCAGGTCCTGCGGGAAGGAGGGCGCGGAAATATCGCCCGCCAGTGTCGTCACGGTCGCTCCGCCCGCGCGCAGTTCTGCCGCAAAGGCCCCCAGCTTTTCGGCGCCGACATCGCAGAGCAGCAGCGGTCGGCCCTGCGCGGCGAAGCGCTTTGCCGTGGGGATGCCCATGCCGCCGGCCGCGCCGGTGATGATGACGGTTGCGCTCATGCCTCTCCTCCTGCCTCGCCTTTCGCGGGATTTGCGGGGAGTCGTAGTGGCAGCGCCGGTGGACCGCCAGCGAGGGTAACAGTCATCGCCCGGGGGAATAAGATACAGCGATGCTCATAACTCTTGCGCAGGGCGGCAAGATCGCGTTCACTCCGCGGCCGAAGACATAAGACGGCCGAGCGGGGAGAGCGCGGGATGCAGATGACGGGCGAGCAGCGGGTTGCGGCGCCGCGCCAGCGGGTGTGGGAGGCGCTGAACGATCCCGCCGTGCTCGCGCAGTGCATTCCGGGCTGCCAGTCGCTCGACCGTGATGGAGACAACCGCTTCGTGGCGGCGGCGGAAGTGAAGATCGGCCCCATCGGCGCGCGGTTCAAGGGCGCGGTGGAACTGTCCGATCTGGACGCGCCGAATGGCTACACGATCACCGGTTCGGGCAACGGAGGTGTTGCCGGAACCGCGAAAGGCGGGGCGAAAGTAAGGTTGAGCGATGCAGCGGACGGGGGGACGCTGGTCGCTTACGAGGTCGATGCGGAAGTCGGCGGGCGCATGGCCCAGCTTGGCGGACCGATCATCGATGCCACTGCGAAGAACCTGGCCGGCAAGTTCTTCGCAAAGTTCGGTGAGGTGGTTGCTTCCGGGGGGAAAGCAAGCGCCTTGACCGAACAAGGGGCGACGGCACCGGTCGTAGCGGTCGGGGGACCTGCGGCCGGTGCCGTTCCTGTTTCCGTTTCGACGGGATCGGCGCCAGGCGGCCTGTGGGGCTGGGTGGCGGCGCTGGTGCTGGCCGTGCTCTCCGGGTTTATCCTGGGCCAGCGGCATATGCCGGCCGAATTGCTGGTGCTGCTGGCGCTGCTGATCGTCACTGCGGCCGCCGCGTTCGAGGCAGGCCGCAGGGGAGCCCGGCGATGAAGCCCGCGCCTTTCGATTACGAGCGCCCCGCCAGCGTAGCGGAGGCCTGCCGTATCCTCTCCGAAGCGGGCGGCGGTGCGACGGTGATCGCCGGTGGGCAGACACTGATGCCGCTGCTGAACTTGCGGATGAGCCAGCCCTTCATCCTTGTCGACATCAGCCGGATCGCGGCCTTGCAGGGCATCACCCGCGTGGAAGGCGGCACGCGCGTCGGCCCGATGACGCGGCAGGCCGATGCCTTGGCCGATCCCGTGCCGGCGGCGCATCTGCCGGCGCTGGTCACGGCGCTGGGCCATGTCGGTCACCATCAGACCCGTAATCGGGGCACTGTGGGCGGCTCCATCGCGCTGGGCGAACCGGCGGCGGAAATGCCCGCGACGGCGATGGCACTGGGCGCGATGCTGGAACTGACCTCAGTGCGGGGGACGCGCACCTTGCCCGCCAGCGAATTCTACATCGGCCCTTACATGACCGCGCTGGAGCCGGACGAACTGCTGACCGGGATCATCTATCCCGACTGGCCGGACGGGCATGTTGTGCTGTTCCGCGAAGTGGCGCAGCGGCCGGGCGACTTTGCGCTGGTCGGCATGGTCGGCGCGGCGGTGGTGGAGGGCGACACGATAACCCGTATCGGCCTCGCATGGTTCGGCATGGGGCCGACGCCGATGCGGATGCAGCAGGTGGAGGCGGCTCTGACCGGCGCTTCTCTCTCCGGCCTCGATCCGCGCGCCATGGCCGATCTTGCGGTGGCAGACACAGCGCCGTTCGACGATCACCACGCCAGCGCCGAATATCGCCGCACCGTCGGCCGCCGCATTTTCGCGCGGACCTTGCGCGAAGCACTGCAATTGAGGGAGGCTGCATGAGCGAGCACGTCCTTGCATTGACGCTCAACGGCCAGCGCCGCGACGCGGTGGTGGAGGCGCGCACCAGCCTTGCCGATTACCTGCGGCTCGATGCCGGGTGCACCGGTGTCCACCTCGGTTGCGAGCACGGCGTCTGCGGCGCCTGCACGGTCATGGTGGACGGGCGCGCGGTGCGATCCTGCCTGATGCTGGCAGTTCAGGCGGATGGCAGCACGGTCACCACGGTGGAAGGCCTCGCTGCGCCGGATGGCACGTTCCATCCGGTCCAGCAGGCCATGCGAGAGGCGCACGGGCTGCAATGCGGGTTCTGCACCCCCGGCGTGCTGATGACTTTCGCCGCGCTCACTGGAGGCGAGGCTAAGGCGAGCGAGGACTCGCTGGTTTCGGCGATGAGCGGCCACATCTGCCGTTGCACCGGCTATCAGGGTATCCGCCGCGCCGCCAAGGCACTGGCCGAAGGTTCCGTTGGTAGTGGAGCGGCCGAATGAACGCCCCCGGTTCCAACCTTGGCGCCACCCGCTGGATCGGCAAGCGCGTCCCCCGCAAGGAAGACCCGCGCCTGCTGACCGGACGCGGCCAGTTCGTCGACGACGTAACGCTACCCGGAATGCTGCATGTTGCCTTCGCGCGCAGCCCGATCGCGCGTGGGCGGATCGTCTCGATAGACACTGCGATCGCGCGCGAGATGCCCGGGGTCCATGCCGTGCTGACCATGGCGGACCTGGCCGCGCGGCCGATCAAGATGCTCTCGTTCTTCTTTACCGAGGGCGAGATTGCCAACACGCCGCTGGCCGACGGCCACGTGTCCTACGCAGGCGAGCCGGTGGTGCTGGTCGCCGCCGAAACCCGCGCGCAGGCGGAAGACGCGGCCTCGCTGATCGAGATCGAGTACGAGGAACTCGACCCGGTCGTCACCATCGCGCAGGCCAAGGCAGCCGGGCCGATCCATCCCGGCATGGACAGCAATGTCGCGGCCGAAATCGGGGACGAGGAGATCGAGGACGAGTTGGAGGACACGCTCGCCGGATCGGCCCTGCGCCTCAGCCATCGGATCGTCCACCAGCGCATCTCGCAATCGCCGATGGAAACGCGCGGCGTGCTCGCCTCGCGCGATGGACCGGAGGAACTGACGCTCTGGATCACCTGCCAGAGCCCGCATCTGGTGGCGCGCTGGGTCAGTCTGGCGCTTGGTCTGCCCGATACTGCGATCCGGGTGATTGCCAAGGATGTGGGCGGGGCTTTCGGCCTCAAAAACCATCCGTGGAAGGAAGAGAGCGCGGTGATCGTTGCCGCGCTGCTGCTGGGCAAGCCGCTCAAGTGGATCGAGGACCGGTACGAGGCGCTGACCGCCTCCAATCAGGCGCGCGAGGCGGAAATGACCTTGCAAGCCGGGTTCGACGCGGAAGGGCGGCTGACCGGATCGCACGGCATCTATGACTGCAACAACGGCGCGTTCCCGCAGGGCGCGGACAGCAATATCGCCGTGCATATGTTCGTCTGGGCGGCCTATCGCGTGCCCGCCTATGCCTTCGTTTCGCGCGGGTGGTACACCAATACCAATGGGCTGGCGGCCTATCGCGGGCCCTGGGCGATGGAATCGCTGGCGCGCGAGATCCTGCTGGACCGGGCGGCGCGGCAACTGGGTATCGATCCGATCGAGATCCGGCGGCGTAATCTGGTCTATCTGACGGACCAGCCCACCGTCACCTCGATGGGCATCCCGCTGGACGATATCACCCCCGGCGAGTGCCTCGAAAAGCTGCTCGACCATTTCGATATCGCGGCATTTCGGCGCGAACAGGCGGCGGCGCGGGCGGAAGGGCGCTATCTGGGCGTCGGGATCGCTTCCTATGTCGAGCCGACCGGATCGGCCGGGTCGATGGCGCCGATGACGGGCGAACTCGCGCAAGTCCGGATCGAGCCGACCGGCAAAGTCACCGCCACGCTCTCCACCCATTCGCAGGGCCACGGCACGGCGACGACGATGGCCCAGTGCATCGCCGACCGTCTGGGCGTCCGTTACGAGGACGTGACCGTGTTCGAGGGCGATTCCACGCGCGGCGGCTTCGGCCCCGGCGCGGCGGGCAGCCGGCAGGGGGTGATCGCCGGCGGCGCGGCAATCCGCTGTTCGGAAATGCTGGCGGACAAAGTGCGCACGCTGGCCGCGCACTTGCTCAACGCCAGCATCGAAAGCGTGGTGATCGACGATGGCACGGTGCGCGTGGAAGGCGCGCCGGAAATGGCACGCCCGCTCTCGGAGATCGCCGCGATTGCCTATGGCGAGCCGGACCGCTTGCCGCCCGGTTTCGAAAGCGGGCTGGAAATGCAGTTCCGCTATCAGCCGCCGCCGATGACCTTCACCAGCGCCACGCATCTGGCCGTGGTGGAAGTGGATTCGGAGACCGGCTTCGTGAAGATCCTGCGCTGGATATCCTCGGAGGATTGCGGGACGGTGATCAATCCGGCCGTGGTTGAGGGGCAGATCTCCGGCGGTCTGGCGCAGGCCATCGGCATGGTCCTGCTGGAAGAGATGCCGTACGACGCGCGCGGCAATCCGCAGGCGGCGACGTTCAAGGACTACATGCTGCCATCGATCAGCGATGTGCCGATGTTCGAATTCGTCCATGCCAACACCCCGTCCAAGACCATCGGCGGCATGCGCGGCGTGGGGGAGGGCGGGGCGATCATCGGCCCGCCGACTTTGGTGAACGCCATTGCCGACGCGCTCACGCCCTTCGGCGAACTGGGCGACGTGGTGCTGCCGCTGACGCCGGCGCGCATCCTCGACGTGATCGAACAGCGCGACGTTTCGGGCGTCCATGCGCCGGAGCCGGTGAAGGTTGACCCGGTGGTTGCGGAGCCAGTCGCAGCGGCACCGGAGCCGGTGGCGGAAGCGCCTGCCGCGTCTTCAGCTGGACCGGAGGGCGACTGGAATATGGTGCTGAAGACGCCGATGGGCCCGCAGGCGATGGTGGCGCACTTCGATATCGAGGGCACGGCGCTCAGCGGCTATCTCTCCGCGCCGGAGGGGCGTCAGGATTTTGCCGGGGGCACCGTGGAGGGCAAGCGGCTGCGCTTCGATCTCAAGGTCGAGAAGCCGATGAAGATCACGCTGAAGTACGATCTGGAGATCGGCGGCGATACCATCACCGGCAAGTGCAAGATGGGCATGTTCGGCTCGGCCAAGGTGACCGGCGAGCGGGCTTAGCGCTTTCGCATTCCACCGACGGCGCCAACCAAACCATCCCGTCATCCCCGCGAAGGCGGGGATCCCGCTGATCTTGCGGCAAAACGAGAGGTTGCAGAAGAAAGCGGGGCCCCCGCCTTCGCGGGGGCGACGGGGGTTTTGGGTGGAATGTGGGGCGCGGAGAGCACAAAAGAAAAGGGGCGCATCGCTGCGCCCCTTTTTCCGTATTCCATCGGTCGATCCGATCAGTCGACGAACGCGCGTTCGATCACGAAGTCGCCCGGCTTGTTGTTCGACCCTTCCTCGAAGCCCATGGCTTCCAGGCTGTGTTCGAACTCGCGGATCATCGCCATCGAACCGCAGAGCATGATGCGGTCGGTCTCGGGATCGAGCTTGGCCGGGCCGCGCAACTGCGGGATGAACAGGCGGCCATCGTCGATCAGGTTGCCGATGCGGCCCTGCGTGTGGAAGTCCTCACGCGTGACGGTAGGCAGATAGTGGAACTGCAGCAGCGCTTCGTCGGCGATCAGCGGATCGTCGGCCAGCTGGCTTTCCAGTTCGGTGCGGAAGGCCAGATCGCTGACGCGGCGGACCGAGTGGACCAGCAGGATCTGCTCGAAACGCTCATAGATGTCCGGATCGCGGGCCAGGCTGAGGAACGGCGCAAGGCCGGTGCCGGTCGAGAACAGGAACAGGCGCTTGCCCGGGCGCAGCGCGTCGGCGACGAGCGTGCCCACCGGCTTGCGGCCGAGGTAGATCTGGTCACCCGGCTGGATCTTCTGCAGGCGCGAGGTCAGCGGACCGTCCTGCACCTTGATCGACAGGAATTCCAGTTCCTCGGCATAAGCCGGGCTGGCGATCGAATAGGCGCGCAGCAGCGGCTTGCCGTTGTCGCCCGGCAGGCCGATCATGATGAACTCGCCCGAACGGAAGCGGAAGGTCGAGGGGCGGGTGATCTTGAAGCTGAAGAGGTGGTCGTTCCAGTGATGGACCGACAGCACTTCCTCAACCGTCAGTGCGCCGGTGGGGGTCAGGGTCGCCGTATCGGCGGCGCTATCGCTCATTACTATCGAATCCTTCGGAAAAAATGCTGTGTCCGGGAAATACTGTCGGCGGCGGTCTTCTTGGGGCGGCTGACCCTGCATTGCAGGGTGTGAAGTCGCCGCGTGGACCGTGTGGTCCGCAGGCCGAACAGGATCGCCTCGTCCTCGCCAATGATGCGCCCATCCATCGGCGTGAGTCGAAACCGTTCGCGCGAATGACCTGTCATTGGCGGCATGGCAAGGCGAAAATGGCCGGCCTCCGGAGTGCGCGGCCCGCGCCGAACCTTAGGGAAAGCGCGGATTGCATCGCCTGTACTGCCAGAGATGACGCGCCCGCGCGCCGTCGCGAGCGCGAGACGCCCGGAATTGCGTGGGTTTGGCGCCGGCTGTCCGGCAAATGCAGGCATGGCTCACTCCTTGGCTGACCTCGTTATAGCTAATGATAACGAGTTGCAATAATGGAGCGAGGATTTCTAACAGGCCGGCAAGTTGGGGTTTCGGGGGCGGGGCTGGCAGTGTTTCGGATAGGTGAATCGGATTTCGGAACTTCGCCCAGATCCGCGTGTTTATCTTATGTGTCCCCTGATGGCTCCGGGCAGGTCGGTCTGCTCGGAGCCATTTCGTTTAGAGCAGTTTTCAACCCGACTGCGCCGGGTTGACTGCTCTAAGTTTTTGGTTTGGCGCATTTTCCGAGTCATCAGGTGATTCCACCTGATTAGAAAATGCTCTACAGCCACCTGGTGTGCTTGAACCAGCTGAACAGGCCGCCGCACAGCACCGCGATCACGCCCAAGACGATGAAATAGCCATAGCGGGTGTGCAGTTCGGGCATGTTCTCGAAATTCATGCCGTAGATGCCGGCGATGGCGGTCGGCACTGCCAGGATCGCCGCCCAGGATGCGAGCTGACGGGTGATCTCGCTCTGGCGCTGTGATTCCAGCAGGTGGCTGACTTCGAAGACCGAGGTGAGCACTTCGCGCAAGTTCGCCACCATCGATTCCACCCGCCGGACATGGTCGAACACGTCGCTGAAATAGGGCTTCACCGCCGCATCCAGGAACGGCATGTCGAGGTGGACCAGCTTGCTGCACACTTCGCCCATCGGCCCCAGCACGCGCTGGAAGCGGATCAGTTCGCGGCGCAGCGCGAAGAGGCGCATCACCTGCTCGCGATCGAGAAATGCGTCGAGCGCCTGCCGTTCGATCTCCAGCACTTCCTCCTCGATGGTCTCGACGATCGGCAGGTAGCCATCGACGATGAAGTCGAGGATCGCGTGCAGCACATAGTCCACCCCGTGCTGCAGCAGCGTCGGCGCCGCCTCCAGCTGGGCGCGCAGCGTGGTGTGCGCGCGGGCGGAGCCGTGGCGAACGGAAATCACGTGATGCGGGCCCACGAACATCGAGGTTTCACCGTAGACGATCGTGTCGTTTTCCAGATGCGCGGTGCGGGCAACGACGAACAGCTGATCGCCATAGACGTCCACCTTGGGCAGCTGATGCGCCTTCAGCGCGTCTTCCACCGCCAGCGGGTGCAGGCCGTAGGTCTTCTGGACGGCCCGCAGTTCGGCCTCGCTGGGTTCGTAGAGGCCGATCCACACGAAGTCCCCGTCCTGCCGCATGGGCGGGCAGCTTTCGAGCGACACGGGCTCGGCAGAGCGGCCGTTGTGGTAGAGCTGGGCGGCGATGACGGTCATTTCTGGTCCCGGTTGAGGGGCTTGGGGCGTGACATTAGCGACAGGTCACGGTGCGGGACAACTGTCTGTGCGGTGGGCGAAGTGGAGAAGTTCTTTGTTCGGAATGGGGGAGGTGATGAAAGCTCAGCCCCGGCCCCTCCATCTTGCGGGAGAGGGGCGAAACTTGCGAAGTGTAGCGGTGTGAGTCCCAGCGGTGTGGGGGAACGCTACGGCTGCTAAAGCCTCCCTAGCCGCTGTTACCCGATATGATATTATGCGGTCTCGGAGGTTGGCGCATGGCCCTGGTCATTATTGCTGTTCTCTTTGCTTTGGCGCTTTTCGGTCTGGCGCGATCGGCAAACGTTCGGTTTCGTCTTGAAGATCGATTGCCGATGCAGTGGTGGCTGGACGGTAACGTGACGTGGTCAGCGCCGCGGCCAGTGGCCCTTGCGTTTATTCCGACGTTGGCAATCTGCGTGCTTCTGAGTTTTGTAGTTTTGTCACTCTGCGTGCAGCCCAGGCTTGGCCAAGAAGGCATGGTGGTTCCGACACTCATCGGGATTGGCGCTTTATTCGTTGTCATCCAGCTCCTTCACGTCTGGATGATCGACAAGACGCTCCGCAGGAACGGCAGCTAACCATCCTCGTCATCCCCGCGAAGGCGGGGATCCCGCTTCCTCTCCGGCCTCGCAAAGACAAGCGGGGCCCCCGCCTCCGCGGGGGCGACGGGAGTATTTGGGTTGGTCGTTGGGACGACCTTACGAACCGGTCTTCCTCTGCCCTCCGCGCAGTCTCCCCACACTTCGTCCGTCGCCGATCAGCGCTTGCAGGTCCAGCAGCGCGCGGCCGGTTGCGACGCCGCCGTTGCAGGCGATGAAGCGCGGTTCCCATACCGGAGAGAACTTCTCCTTGTAGTTGCGCAGGCCCTCGAAGCCGTAGAACGCGGCGCCGTGGCGGAACAGCATCCCGGCCGCGCGGGCCCATGTCGGGGCGAGGCGGCGGGCCTCGATGCCCGATAGCGGGGCAAGGCCGAGGTTGAACCATGCATAGCCCTCCTGCCGGCCCCAGAGCATCAGGCGGGTGAACAGGAAGTCCATGCAGCCATAGGGCACTTCGGCGCGGTGGCGCATGAGGTCTACCGAAAGTTCCTCGCGCCCCGCCGTCTTCCAGAGGTTGGCGAAAGCGACGATCGTGCCCTGCTTGCGCACCACGGCAATGTCGCAGCGGGCGATATAGGCCTCGTCGAAGCGGCCGACGCTGAAGGCTTTCTCTCGCTGGCCCTTGGCGTGGAGCCACTCGTCGGAGACCATGCGCAGTTCGCCCATGATCGCGGGCACGCGGGCGGCGGGAACGATGGCGAATTCCGCGCCCTCGCGCTCGGCGCGGCGCATGGCGTGGCGCAGCGGGCGGGCGCCGGGGCCGTCCAGCGAGAAGTGGGCGAGGTCCACGCGCGCTTCCTCTCCGTACTTCATCAGTTGCAGGCCCATGTCGATGGCGATGGGCAGCACGGCGGGGGTCACCTGATAGAGCAGCACGCGGCCCTGATTGGCGTCCGCCCGTTCGCGCAGGCGCCAGAGCAGGTCGGGCCAGTCGGCCTCATCGCCCACCGGATCACCCATGACGATCCACGAATGGCCGCGCACCTGATACATCAGCAGGCTGCGGCTGTCCGGCCCGGCCAGGAACAGCTTGTCTCCGGTCAGCGCCAGCATCGATTCCGAACGGACGGCGTGGGTCAACGCCTCGTCCACGTCCACCGGCGCCTCGTCGGGCCGTGCGCAGTGGCTGGACGGGCGCAGCAGGGCCAGCACGACGAAGGCGCCCGTCGCCACCGCCACCGCGAAGCTGGCGCGCATGTAGCGGGAGGCATCGCCCGACCATGCGAACTTCCACCAGAGGCTGCCGCGATAGGCGGGGAAGGTCTGGGTGAAATAGCCGATCACGATCACCAGTGTGATCGTCGCCACCATGGCGAGGATCCAGTTGGCGCTCATCACATCGGTGGTGAGCGCGGTGCGCCGCCAGAAGCCCTTGCGTGCCAATTGCAGAACGCCGGCGACGGCCAGCAGGGTCATCGCCTCTTCGTAGTCCAGGCCCTTGACCAGCGAGAACACCGCGCCTGCCACCAGCAGCGCGCGGGTCAGGATGAAGGCGGCGTCCAGCCGGCGGTAGAGCGCCGGGGCCAGCACCAGCAGCAAAGTGCCGACAAGGCTGGCGGCGATCTGGCTGGCTTCGACGAAGGGTAGCGGAACGATACCACGGATGGCGGCCATGCGCTCCGGCAAGGCAGGCGTCGCGCCCGAAAGCAGCAGCACGCCGCCGCCGAGAAAGACGAGCAGCGCGATCACGCGTGGGGCGAGCGCGGTCAGCATCGTCTCGCCCGCTTTCAGGGCAAGGCCGGCAGGACGCTTCCAGCGGGCATGTTCGTGATGCAGCAGCAGAACCAGCGCACCGGCCAGCGGCAGCAGGTAGTAGACGATGCGGTAGACCAGCAGAGCGGAGAGCAGCATCCCCGGCGGCACTTGCGGGCAGAGCGCGACCACGGTCGCCTCGAACACGCCCAGCCCGCCGGGAACGTGGCTTACCAGCGCGACGACGATGGCGAGTACATAGGCCAGCAGCAACGGCGCATAGAGCGCGGGGGCAGCATGGGGAAGCAGCACGAACAGCGCGGCGCAGGCGGCGCCGATATCGGCCAGCGCCACCGTGGTCATGCGCGCCATGCCGGCGGGGCCGGGCAGGTGCCAGCGCCTGCCGATCAGCGCGACGATCCCCAGCAGCGCCAGCAGACCGGCGCCGGTGGCGTGCTGCATCGCCAGCGGCAGGACATGGCCTGCCACCACCAGCGGGCGCTGATGCACCAGCAGCGCCAGCGCGGCGGAGGCCAGCACGCCGGCCCAGAACGTGACCCCGGCGATGGCGGTCACGCGGGCGACATCGCCCGTCGTCAGCCCGCGCGCGCCATAGACGCGCAGGCGCGCGGCGGCGCCGGTGATGATGCCGAAGCCCAGATTGTGGCTGACGGTATAGCTGGTGAAAGAGGCCAGCGCCGCTGTGCGCCAGGGCAGCGGTTTGCCGATCGCGCGCAGGGCCATGACGTCATAGATGGTCAGCAGCAGGTAGCTTGCGGCCGTGAAGCCCAGCGCTGCCGCCAGCCGCCACGCGGGCAGGGCGCGGGCATCGCGCAATACGGCGTGAAGGTCCAGCCGGGTCGCCATGTGGTGCAGGCAGATCCCGGCCAGCAGCAGCACCAGCGCCGCCAGCGCCAGTTGTGCGGGAACCGCCAGCTTATGAGCCAGCGGTTTCAGGTGCGTCAGGCGTTTCTGCAATGGCATGGTCATCGTTGTCGCATCCCCGTTCCCCCCGGATCGCTTATCGTCTCGTCCAGACCTGGGACTTGCAGAGCAGTCCATGCAGGATGCAGCCGCTGATCTTCAGGTGGCCGTCATCGGGCTGGTGAATGCGCGAGAAGAAGGTGGAGCCCATGTCGGGCACGAAGACCTGCCCCTGCCAGTTGCCGGCATCCTGACGGCGATAGCCTTGCAGCAGCTGGGTGCCGACAAGGTGCTGCACCCCGGCATCCGACGCGTCGGCCAGCGCTTGTCCGCCTACCCATGTCACCGTGCCGCAGAGCAGTGCGCCGCAGGGCGCGACCGAGACTTCCACGTCGCCCGCCGGATTGAGCCAGCGGCCAAACGGATTGAGCGTGGCGGGTTGTGCCACCGTCGGCACGGCCCCGGCGGGAGCGACTGTCGCCAGTGCAAGACCCAGAAGAAGGGTGCGGAAGGGGGCGGTCATGCGGCGGGTCATGAAGTGGACTCCGGGAAATTCAGGCTCTTGGCGGTTTGGAAATGGCCGGCGATCACGGTGCGCAGGGTCGTGAACAGCCGGTCGGCGTCGTGTTCGAGGTAGTGGTCGCCGGGCAGGGCAAGCTGGGTAAGGTGGGGAAGGTGCAGCAGCGGGCAGAGGCTGTCGGTCTCCTGCGCGCCGCGGATGCAGACCACGGGCACCCAGTCCAGCTTGCGTGCGGTGACGATGGCGGGCGCGTCGGGCGTGGTCTTGTCCAGCCATTCCAGCGGGGATACGCGCAGGAACACCGTGCGTGTCGGCACCGTCAGCACCACCAGCGCAACGTGGGCGCGCAAGTCTGCCGGCAGGTTCTCCAGACCGACATGGACCATGTCTGCTCCGAACGACTGGCCCAGCACGACAACCTTGTCGACATGGCCCAGCGCCATCGCATCGCGGATCGCCTGCGCCATCATCGCGGTCACTTCGGCGGGGGTGCGGCGCACGCGGAAATAGTTCAGCGAATTTACCGAGACGGTGGCGACGCCGTGTTCGGCAAGGCCCTGTGCCACTGGGGCGCCCATGCCGGCACGCGGGCCCATGTCGCCCGAAATCAGCACGGCGGCATAGTCCTTGCGGGCATCGCCGCCTGCGGGAAGCTGGCGGAACGGGCTGGCGTCGAAAGCGCCCAGCCATGCCAGCCAGCCGATCACGCCCAGCACGATCACCACGATCGCGACAAGCGCGTAACGCCCTTTCCTTCGGCTCTTTCGCTGAAATGTTGCAGCCCTGTTCATGCTGCCTCCCTGCGCCCACGGTCCTTGCCGCAGCGTGGAGCGAACATGGAATTTCCTTAATGTGACAATCGCCGCTGGCACTGCGATACGTAAGGGCAAGGGTGTGCTTGAGCCGCCGGCTTTCGCGTATCGACCATCGTGTATCGACTATCGCGTGCCGGAGGCGTGGATTTTTCCGTTCGATGACCGAAGCTGACGACACCCATAGAGATTCCGACGCCAAGAACCGCGTGTTGGACCTCCTGCCGATGCTGGGGGCGCTGCTGGTCGTGACCGGCGCGCTGACCTGGGGCGACCTTTGGGCGCAGCACCATTTCGGGCTGGGCGGCCCCGATGCCGTATCCGTGCAGGACAACACCGCGCGGGACGAGGCGAGCCACCGCGTGCTGGACTTCACCGCCGACGATCTGCCTGATGGAAAGCCGGGGCTGGTGATCACCTCCGTCCGCTCGGACGGCTATGCCGAACATGCCGGGCTGGTGGTGGGCGATCGTATCGTCCATGTCGATGGCCGGCAGCCGACCTCGTTCTCGTCGCTGGCGGAGGAGTTGTCTGAGCGCGGGCGGCAGCCTATGCATCTGGATGTGGTGCATCTGGGGGCGGTCCGCAGGATCGACCTTGCCGGTACGCCGCAGTCCGGCAATCCCTGATCTGCCGGAGCGTTCAATGCTGGCGGAGGCGGGAAAGCAAGGCATGGGGCACAAGCTGCTGGTGGTCGAGGATGACGAGGCCACTGCCATCTACATCGTCAAGGGTTTTGCCGAGGAAGGCTTCGTGGTCGACCGGGCCGGCAACGGGCGTGACGCGCTGTTCCTTGCCAGCGACGGCACGTACGATGCGATCGTGCTGGACCGGATGATCCCGCAGATGGATGGCATGTCGGTCCTCGGGGCCTTGCGCGCGGGCGGGATCGAGACGCCGGTGATCGTGCTTTCGGCGCTGGGATCGACCGACGACCGCGTGACCGGGCTGACCTCCGGCGCGGACGACTATCTCACCAAGCCTTTCGCCTTCGCCGAACTGCTGGCCCGCGTGCGCCTGCTGGTGAAGCGCGGCGTCAGCCAGCCGGCGGTGGAGACGCGGCTGACTTGCGGCGATCTGGAAATGGACCTGCTGGCCCGCAAGGTGAAGCGCGGCAGCCGCGCCATCGATCTGCAGCCGCGCGAATTCCGCCTGCTGGAATACTTCCTGCGCCATGTCGACGAAGTGGTGACGCGTACGATGCTGCTCGAAGCGGTGTGGGACTATCACTTCGACCCAGGCACCAATGTGATCGACGTGCACGTCAGCCGTTTGCGCCGCAAGCTGGATGAAGACGGGGCGAGCCCGCTGCTGCACACCGTGCGCGGGGCCGGGTATCGGCTGGGCGTTTCGGCTTGAGGGAAAAGGTCCGGCGGCGCGTGGCGCGGCTGCTGCGCTCCACCTCGTTTCGCCTGTTCGTTCCGGTGGTGCTGTTCCAGCTGGTCGCCACCGGCGGCGTGCTGGCCTTCGTATGGATTTCCAGCCAGCAGAGCGTGCATGACGAACAGCACGCACTGGTGGAGGATTTGCGCGACGACCTGCTCGCCGCCTTCGAGGATGGCGGGCTGGCAGGCCTGCGCACTACCATAGACACCCGCTTGCGCGCCGAAGGGCGGCGCGCGCCGGTAATGCTGCTCACCGCGCCGGACGGTCAGCGCGTGACCGGCAATCTGGACGCGCTGCCGCCCCGCGGAGACCAGCGGGGCGACTGGTTTTCGACCACGCTCTACCGCAGCGACTATCCCCAGCCCGAGCAGATGATGCTCACCGAAGTGCGCCTGCCCGATGGATCGATGCTGCTCGCGGGCGTCGAAACCGGGCGCGACCTAAGGCTTCAGCGCAGTTTTGAACAGGCCCTGTTCGCGGCGCTGTTCCTGGCTCTGCCATTGACGATGCTGGTGGCGGTGCTGACCTCGCGGCTGGTGGGGCGGCGCGTGCACGACATGGCGCAGACCGCGCACCGCGTCGGCAGCGGCGCTTTCGACGCGCGCGTGCCGCTGGACGGTTCGGGCGATGCCTTCGATGAACTGGCGGGCGAGATCAACGTGATGCTCGCCCGCATCGAAACGCTGGTGGGCGAATTGCGCGTGGTGGCCGAAGGGCTGGCGCACGACTTGCGCTCGCCCGTCACCCGCCTGCGCGCCGCGCTGGAACAGGCGGCGGTGGAGGCGCACGACCCGGCAGCGGAAGCGGCGATGAACCGCGCACTGGCCGAAGCCGATACGCTGACCCGCATCCTGACGACCGCGCTGCAGATCGGCAGGGCGGAGGCCGGCATCGGCCGCGAACGCTTCGAGCAGACGGCATTGGCCCCGTTCCTGGAAGACCTTGCAACGCTTTACGAGCCTTATGCGGAGGACGAAGGCTTCACCCTCTCTGCCGAGGCGCCGGAGGGACTGACCTGCCTGCTCCACCGCGAACTTATGGTGCAGGCGCTGGGCAATCTGGTCGACAACGCGGTGAAATATGCCGAGGGCGGCAGCCGGATCACGCTGTTCGGTCACCGGCAGGAAGGCCAGATGGTGCTGGGCGTGCGCGACGACGGCCCGGGCATCGCGGAAGCACAACGCGAAGCCGCCCTCCAACGCTTCGGCCGCCTCGACCCCACGCGCGCAGTGGCGGGATCGGGGCTGGGTCTTGCCTTGGTGGAAGCGGTCGCCAAACTGCACGATGGCCGGGTCGAACTTGCCGATGCCTTGGGCGGAGGGCTGGAAGTGCGGCTAGTGCTGGGCGCGGGTTAATCGTTTTGGGCGGAAAGCAGCCAGTCCGCATCCGCCGACAAAGCGGACGCAGAAATGCTTGTGACAATCATTTCAAGTCAGTGAGAGGGTAGAGTAACTTCTCATTTCCAAGTGCGTGGATCATGTCCCGCTTAGATGACCAATAGGCTTCCACGCTATCGACCGTAGTATGAGGTTCGGTGCGAAAGGCACCGTCATTATTCCACCCCCCTAATTCAAGCGCAGACAAGATATGGCAAGCTCCTCGGACGGCCCAAATCAGGTATTCTTTCCATTCCTGTGAGAAATGGCCGAGAACACTGAAATGAGGATCTGGGGAATCCGGGCATGCGCGACTGGCGCCACTAGAATAGTCTGAAAACCAATGTATCCAAAATGTAAGGCCAAGCCACAAATCATGGGCTAGGGGCTCTCCTGGATGGCGAACTAGAGCGAAATCATCAGTCGGAGACCAGCCGGCGGGGAAACTATGGCTGAGCGGCCACCCGTCGACGATAACCGACACTTCCATGACGCCTAACCGCGAAAGCATGTCGCAAGGTGCATTGTGATTGTTGTCACCAAGGTGATCGACGATCCGCACCCTATCTACTTCGTTGTCGCACATACCCCATTCAATTCGCGCGAGTTGTCGCGCGAGGGCTTCGTAATGCTCATTGAGGATGGTTTCCAATTGCATCGGAAACTTATGCCGCGAATTCGATTAATTCTCTCTGAGTAGGTCTTAGATTTCTCGACGCCTACGATTCCAATTTTGAGGAAAGGAGGCGGCGATGGGGAGCCGATGGTGAACGTCATACCTCCACCAAACCCGATGCCAGCGTTGCGGGGGTTTAATCCGAAACCGGCCTGACCGGACCCGCCGACCTTGCGGACGCTCACTGGCCAGCTTCGCAGGCCGCAATGGCCTCTGCCAGCACATTATCGGTCCAGTCATTCTCAGAGCGTAACGCAAACCTCTTCAACGACTCCACCAGGGATGGGTGCGCTATAATCGCCGCTGCCTCGAATATGTTTATCATGGCACGTGGACGCGCAAGCGCGCGCTGGACGTAAGGAAGTGCAAGATCCTTGTCCTTCTGGGCCAGCCCACGGATCGCCTCTGCGCTAACCCGTTCCACGGGGTCATCGGCGCCAGCGATTAAAGCAGCTCTGATAGCAGGAGTATCAACGTCGAGATCCCTAATAATCAGCACTGCACAGTCTCGGTTCGTCTCGTCCTCGTCAGCAACGAAGCCGATCACACGACGCAGGTTTGCTTCCGCAAATTCACTTCCAACCAACGGTACTTCGCCGTTCAATACTTGGACGAGAAATGGTGATGAGGGCTCGTAGGCAGCTTGCATTTGACCGTGTTAATCCGAATTCCGTTTATGTCCGCTCCCCCATAATTCCTGCCATCCAAATCCGCTCAGGCTGAGCTTGTCGAAGCCCCGAGGAGCGGCGCCAGGTTCCCATGCTTCGACAGGCTCAGCATGGGCGAGGGTGGTACCGGGCGGGGGGCGGGAAAACCGGAGGTCTTCGCCTCTGATCAGCCTGGTATTGCTGCCGTCGAAAACGGGGAAAGCACGCTCCAGCCCAGCGTTTCGTAAAGCTCGCGGCCTTCCTCCGTCGCGACGAGAAGTTGGGGCAGGGCGGTATCTCTCCGTTGCGCCCTCAGTGCGTTCATGACCGCATTACCCAACCCCTTCCGCTGGTGTTCGGGGGCGGTTTCGATCCGGTCGTAGATGAACACGCCTGCGGCTTCGACCCCGTGGCCGCTCGCTGCCGGATCGCCGTCCGGGGCCAGTACGCGCAACGAGATCGCCGCACCGTTCCGCTCGGTTTCCAGACGGTAGCCGGCGGGCAAGGGCCTTGGAGTGCCGCTCGCTTCGCGCCAGACCATGAAATAGCCTTGCGGTTGAAGCTGCCACCCCGCCGGCAGCGCTGCCATCAGTTCGTCGGCAGGGCCGCTCAGTTTGATCGGGTGGCGCGGCAGCGCCACTTCGCGGCCGATTTCGCGCAGCCCTTCGCAGAGGCTGGTGAAGACCCAGCGCCGCGTCTCGGCGGGAAGGCCGGTGTCCACCCGCAATCCGCCTCGGTCGGCAACGGGCAGGGGCAGCCCCCGGCCTACGGATCGCGCCGAAAGCCACGCGGCGACCAGTGAGGGGAGGTTGGAATCGTTCGACATTTTTCCAGACTATCAGAGGCCTGCATCCCGTCCATCGCAATGTCTACGCCGCGCGATTGACGGCTTTTCATCCGCTTCCTAAGCGCGGCGGGTTCGTCATTTGCCGCCGAAGGAAGTCCGCGCCATGAGCTTTTGCGACACGATCTGGGAAGAACTCACCTCGCTGCGCCGGGCGATCCTGGACCATCCGTTTCTGACCGAGCTGGCCGAGGGCACGCTGGAGGGCGAGAGTTTCCGTCACTACATCGTGCAGGACAGTCTCTATCTGGCCGAATATGCCCGTGTGCTGGCGCTGGCTGCAGCACGGGCGCCTTCGGCGGCCGGGCGGCTGGAATTTTCGGACGGCGCGAAAGTGGCGGTGCAGGTGGAGGAGGCGCTGCATCAGGCCTTTTTCGCGCAGTTCGGCGTCACCCCTGAAATGGCGCACGGCAGTGCGCCGTCGCCCGAATGCCTGGCCTATACCAGCTATCTTTCCGCGTTGGCGGCGACGCGCAGCTATGAGGAACTGATCGCCGGAATCCTGCCGTGCTTCTGGATCTACTGGGAAGTCGGCTGCCATGTGAAACCGCGCGCCGCCTCGCCCAATCCCTATGCCGCGTGGATCGAGACTTATGCCGCGCCTTCGTTCGGAGAGGCGACGGACCGTGTGCGCGCGCTGGTCGATGCGGCGGCGGAGGCGGCCACCCCGGCCACGCGTGAGGCGATGGCGACGGCCTTCCGCTATGCCGCCCGCTACGAATGGATGTTCTGGGATTCCGCCTATCGCCGGGCCGGCTGGCCGATCTGATCGCCGCATAAGAAAAGGGGCCCTCCGCTCTGGCGAAGGGCCCCTTCCTGGTCGGGAGGCCGAGGGTTAGCCTGCCGTTTCAAGTTCGGGACGGGTGTCCGTCGCGGCCAACGGAACCGCGGGGCTGGCGGCCGGGGTTGCTCCAGCCGGCATGGCATTGACGCGGCCGGTGCGTTCCAGCTTGCCCCAGCCGATGCCCTTGCCGGCAAAGGCGGCGCCCACCGCGCGGATCACCACGCTGTACATCAGCTGACGATAGATGAAGCGCTGGGCCAGCAGCAGGAACGGACGGAACCGCTCCTTGCGCGGGTCAAGCCGATAGGCAACCCAGCCGCAGGCAAGGTCCACCAAGGTGAAGCCCAGCCAATAGGCGCCCATGCGCAGCACATCGGTCTGCGTCTGGGCCCAGCCATGCTGCGAGATGCGCAGCGCGGTGCCGCCGATCGAGATCAGCAGGGCCAGGTCGATCGCGGGGGAGATCACCGCGAAGACGATCTGGAACAGCCAGGCCTGCGGCATGCCGATGAAGGCCAGGCCCGAGGGACGGCCCTTCCTCAGCGTGCCGCGATGCTTCCACAGGCACTGCAGCGTGCCGAACGACCAGCGGAAGCGCTGCTTGGAAAGCGCGTGGAAGCTTTCCGGCGCCTCGGTCCAGGCCACGGCCTCTTCGTCGTAGGCGACCTTCCAGCCCTTGCGCTGGATGGCGATGGTCAGGTCCTGATCTTCCGCCAGCGTGTCTTCGGGATAGCCGCCGACTTCGTCCAGCGCTTCCCGGCGCCATGCACCGACCGCGCCGGGCACGACCATGATGGCATCGAGCTTGGTCAGCGCGCGGCGTTCGAGGTTCTGCGCGGTGACATATTCCACGCCCTGCCAGCGGGTGACGAGGTTGACGCGGTTGCCCACCTTGGCATTGCCGGCCACCGCGCCGATGGCGGGATCGGCGAACCAGCGCACGAGGCGGGAAATCGTCTCCGGCTCGAACTGGGTATCGGCGTCCAGCGCGACCACGATCTCGCCCCGCGCCTGTTTTAGCGCGCGGTTGAGTGCGGCGGCCTTGCCCCCGTTCACCAGCGTCAGCAGTTCGACGCGCGGGTTGTCGGCGAAGGCATCGGCGATGATCGCGCTGGTGCGGTCCTTCGAACCGTCGTCCGCCACGATCACCTGCAAGTGGCGATAGTCGCTTTCCAGCACGCGCCGCACGGAGGCTTCGATCACCCGCTCCTCGTTATAGGCGGGGATGATCACGGTCACGAGCGGATCGCAGGTATCGGCCGGCGCCGCCATCGGCTGCGGGCGGCGCAGCATGGTGGCGAGCGAGGCCAGTCCGATGGAGCGCAGCACGCCCAGCGAGATCGCGAAGAAGAAGGTCCAGTTCAGCGCCGCCAGAATGCCCGCCAGCACCGCGAAGAGGGCGACGTCGGCACGCACGGCGGCAAGGTCCACGCCGTCCACCTTGGGCATGACCTGATCGTGGGTCAGACCGGCCAGCTTGGAGGTCGGCACGAAGGTATAGCCGTCCTGGCGCAGCCGCTGGATGATGATCGGCAGGGCTTCCACGGTCTGCGAACGGTCGCCGCCGCCATCGTGCAGCAGGATCACGTTTTCGCTGCGGTCGGGCGAGGCCGATTCCACCTGTTCGATGGTGCTGTCGATGATGTGCTGGACGCCGGGGCGCTTCCAGTCGTCCGGATCGACGTGCAGGCCGACCACGGTGTAGCCGTGCTGCTGCGCGACGACGACGGGGCCGAGTTCGTCGGCCGTCGTCGGCTCGGCGTCTCCGAAGTAGGGCGCGCGGAACAGGCGGATCGAGTGGCCGGTGGTCGCCTCGATCAGGCGCTGGGTGGCGTTCAGTTCCAGCCCGATCCCTGTGGCGGCTTCTTCCGCCATGTTGGGGTGGGTGTAGCTGTGGTTGCCGATCTCGTCGCCATCGTCGGCGATGCGCTTCACGAGGTCGCGATTGGTCAGCGCGTTCTCACCCACCATGAAGAAGGTGCCGGGGACGTGGTTCTGTTCCAGGATCGCGAGGATCTTCGGCGTCCAGGTCGGGTCCGGGCCATCGTCGAAAGTCAGCGAGACCTGCTTGTTGAGGGCGCCGGTGCGCTTCACGACATAGGGGGTGGGCAGAACCTGATAGGTTTCGGCCGAGACCATGCCGCTGGTCTTGTCGAAGCTGACGGCGCGGGTGCCGTCCTGCGGCGTGGCGGTGACGCGCAGGATTTCGCCCTGGCCTTCCACGTCGACATTGGCGGCCTGCACCAGCGGCTTCAGGTTGGGCAGCTGGCCACCGGTGTGCCACGCCTTGACCGCGCTCCAGAAGCCGGGGTCTTCCGAACCCAGGCGCCAGAGGGCGATGTCGCCCACGCCCAGGCGCGAGAGGATCTTCATCTGGTTCCACGAAGCGGCGGCGTCCAGCATCCACACGTCATGGCGGCTGCCGTCGACGAAGGAGTAACCGGCATTGCCGCTCATCGGATCGTATTGCGGCGTGGTGCTGCTGTCATGCGCGGAGAGCCAGGCTTCTTCGACCGTCAGGCTGTCTGCCTTGCCGTCGTGCCAGTCATAGGCGTATTCGCCCAGCGCCACGATCGCCTTGCCGCGCGGCAGGCCGGCGAGCGCGCCCTGCAGCTTCTGCACGAACCACGGGTTCGAGGCGATCGGGCCGGGGGTGCCGCCCTGCCAGTGTTCGTCATAGGCCATCAGCACCAGACGGTCCGCCACTTGCGCGAAGGCGCGGGTGGACCAGTCCGGGTTGTCGATCGGCATGGTGACCGAGACGAGGCGGTGCTTGGGCGCAATCTGCGCGCGCAGTTCGCTCAGGAACACACGCAGGCTGGGCAGGCTGGCGGCGGGCATCGTTTCGAAGTCGACCATCACGCCGGCGGCGTTGGTCTTGTCGAGATAGGCGACCGTCTGCGCTTCCAGCGCATGGCGGCGCGCGGGGTTGGCCAGCAGCGCGGCGGTCTGCGGGCCCTGCCATTCGCCGTCCTGCGTGTTCTGCAGCACCGGCATCACCAGCGGGCGGTGCAGCGCGGTGGCCATGATGCGGTCGAAACGGGCGTCCGCCTCGATCTTCAGAGCGCCCTTGTCGTCTACCGAGAGATTGGCCGGGGCCACCCAGTCCAGCCGGTCGATATGGCGTTCCAGCGAGGTGGCGCTGTCATCGTTCCACGGGGTGTAGAAGCCCACGGTGATCGGCTTTGCCGCCGGGGTCGGTGCGGGGGTGGCGGGGCCGAACAGGAACTTGCGTGCGCGGCGGGTCAGGTGCCCGATCTGCGCGCGGAAGGGCAGGGGCTGTGCGTGCTCGTAAGCGATCGGCAGCGGCGGCGGCGCCGGCACGGTGGCCACGGTGGTTGCGAACACGGCCGAGGCGGCCAGCGCCACCAGCAGCATGAGCAGCCCGAACCTGCGGACACGGACACGGCGGTTTCCGGTGGGGTCGAAGAAGATCGGTGCAGACACGGCCAGTCTCGCAAGTGCCCCCTCGAAAGGGGACCGGGCGGCTAAGGGGAGCCGCCCGGTTTCAGGGTTTTTCGGGGGTGCGATCCGGGAACCAGGGGCAATGACGAGGGTGCGACTGTCAGACTGTGGTTCCCGGATCGCATGGTCCTTTTGCCCGTCCGGGGATGGAGCGGCGGTGGAGGCGAGGTTACAAAAGATTCATGTGATGGTTTCGCAGCGGATTTTTGCATCCATCACTGGCTCACCAAATCCCGTCATCCCCGCCCTTCGGCTGGCCGGCAGGCCGGCCGCTCAGGGTAAACTGCCCGAAGGGCATGCGGGGATCCCGCTTTTCTTGCGGCGGGGCGGAAAGGAAGCGGGGCCCCCGCCTTCGCGGGGGCGACGAGGTGTTGGTCGAGTGGGAAGCGATGCTGCGTCCTTCATGGGTGCAATTCCGCCTCGGCCCCGCTATCGCTGCTGCGTTCCCCCTCGGGTCGTCCGCATCTGAGGGTTCTCGCGTCGCGCCGCCGGTTCTCGGTCGGTCAGGACGAAACCACGGAGAGATACCCAGTGACCACGCGTTTGACGTTCCGGGCGGGGCTGGCCAGCCTGCTGCTGGCGACGACCGCTTTCGCCCCTTCCGTCGCCTATTCGGCAGAGCCTGCAAAGAGTGCGCCCGCCATGCAGAACACCCTTACGTTCGAACGCGTCTTCGCCAGCCCCTCGCTGGACGGTCCGGCCCCGCGCGAAGTAAAGATTTCGCCCGATGGCCGCTGGCTGACCTTGCTGCGCAACCGCACCGAGGATCGCGAGCGCTACGACCTCTGGGGCTACGACCGTCAGACGGGCGAATGGCGGATGCTGGTCGATTCGCTCAAGCTCGGCTCGGGCCGCGAACTCTCCGAGGCTGAGAAGATGCAGCGCGAACGCAAGCGCGTGGGCAGCCTGAAGGGTATCGTCAGCTATAGCTGGACCAAGGACGGCAAGGCGATCCTCGTCCCGCTCGATGGCGACCTCTGGCTCGCCACGCTCGACGGTTCGATCCGCCGCCTGACCGACTCGCCCGAGGACGAGCTGAACGCCGCGCTCAGCCCGCGCGGCCGCTACCTCTCGTTCGTGCGCGACCAGCGGCTCTGGGTTGGCACGCTGTCGGGCGATGCGAAGGCCGTGACGCCTGAGGAATCCGCCAAGACCGTCCACTGGGGCGAGGCGGAATTCGTCGCGCAGGAAGAAATGGACCGCTTCGCCGGCTACTGGTGGAGCCCGGAGGAAAGCCGCATCGCCGTCGAACGCTTCGATGAAGCCCCGGTGGGCGTCGTCACCCGCGCCGCTATCGGCGCGGAGGGCACCAAGACTTTCGAGCAGCGCTATCCCGCCGCCGGCACGCCCAATGCGCTGGTCTCGCTGCACCTGATGAACCCGGACGGTTCGGGGCTGGTGAAGGTGGACCTCGGCAGCGATCCCGACATCTACCTTGCCCGCGTGGACTGGGCGCCCGATGGCCGCACGCTCTACGTCCAGCGCGAGGACCGCGCGCAGAGCCGGATCGACATGCTTGCGGTCGATCCGCAGACTGGCAAGAGCCGCGTGCTCTTCACCGAGAACGCGCCGAAGGGAAGCTGGGTAAACCTTTCCAGCAATTACCGTTTCCTGAAGGACGGCAGCCTGATCTGGTGGTCCGAACGGGACGGTTTCGGCCACCTCTATCGTTTCAAGGACGGCAAGTTCAGCCAGCTGACTTCGGGCCGCTGGGTCGTCACCGGCCTTGTCGGCGTGGATGAAGGAAAGGGGCGCATCTACTTCACCGGCACCAAGGACAGCGTGCTGGCCCCGCAGCTTTACGCGCTCGATCTCACCAAGCCGGGTGCGCCGGAGCGCCTGACCGATACCGGCTTTGCCAATGCCGCCGTCGCCAGCGCCGATGCGACGACGTTCTACATCACCCGTTCCTCCTCCACGCAGCCCTCGCAGAGCTATGTCGCCGATGCCGCCGGCAAGCGTTTGGCCTGGGTCGAGGAAAACCGCGTGGAGGGCACGCATCCTTACGCGCCCTACATGGCCGCGCACCGCGAAACCACGTTCGGCACGGTCAAGGCCGATGACGGGTCGGACCTGCACTGGCTGATGATCACGCCGAAGATGGAGCCGGGCAAGCGCTATCCGGTGTTCTTCGAACACTACGGCGGCCCCCACGCGCAGACGGTCTCGAAGGGCTGGCTGGGCGCGCTGCCGCAGGCGATCGTGGCGAAGGGCTACATCTACTTCCGCCTCGACAACCGGGGCAGCGCCAATCGCGGCGTCGCCTTCGAAAGCCAGATCCGCAATGCCATGGGCACGGTGGAAGTGGCCGACCAGCGCGCGGGCGCGAAATACCTGAAGACGCTGCCTTTCGTCGATCCGGCCAAGATCGCGACTTATGGCTGGTCCTACGGCGGCTACATGACGCTGAAGATGCTGGAAACCGATCCCGGCCTCTACGCCGCGGGCATTTCCGGCGCGCCGGTGACGAAGTGGGAACTCTACGACACCAGTTATACCGAGCGTTACCTGGGTGATCCGCGCAAACAGCCCGAGGTCTACCGCGCGGCAGATGCGGTGGACAATGCGCCGAAGATCGCCGATCCGCTGCTGCTGATCCACGGCATGGCGGACGACAACGTGGTGTTCGAAAACAGCACCGCGCTGATTGCCAAGATGCAGACCTCGTCCACCCCGTTCGAAATGATGCTCTATCCGGGGCAGACGCATTCGGCCGTGCGCGGCAGCACCGCGCGACACGTGTGGGAGACGATCTTCGCCTTCCTCGGCCGGCACGGCGTGAAGCCGGACTAACAATTGGCGGTCCGCGCGGGCTGACTGGCCCGTGCGGACCGCTACCTTGCGGACACGCAACGGTTATTTGCGCAGACGAATGCATCTGATAGGGGATTCGCGACTCCGGATGGGCCCGGAGGGGCAATCTGCAGGGGCGCAGGCGCAAGGCAATGGTTAACGAGGGCATCGTTACAGCGGCCGAGCCGCGCAGTTATCGGGCCTTCCTGAGCTATAGCCACGCCAACGAACGCTTTGCCGGCAAACTGCACCGCTGGCTGGAATCCTATCGCATTCCCGCGCGCCTCGTCGGCAAGACCTCGTCGCGCGGGACGGTGCCCAAGCGGCTGACGCCGATCTTCCGCGATCGCGCCGAACTGGCGGCGGCCAGCAGCCTGGATCACGAAGTGCGCACCGCGCTTTCGCAATCCGAGGCCTTGCTGGTGCTGTGCTCCCCGGCGGCGCGCGCTTCGCGCTGGGTCGATGCGGAAATCGCGCTGTTCCGCAGCCTCTACCCCGACCGGCCGGTGATCGCCGCGCTGGTGGAGGGGGAGCCGGCCGACAGTTTCCCGCAAGCGCTGCTCCAGCCCGATGCGAACGGCGTGGTGCACGAACCGATCGCCGCCGATTTCCGGGCCATGGCGGACGGGCCGAAACTGGCACGGCTGAAGATCGTGGCCGGACTGACCGGCGTGGCGCTGGACCAGATCATCCAGCGCGATGCGCAGCGCCAGTTGCGCCGCGTGATTGCCATCACGCTCCTGACCGTGCTGCTGACGCTATCGATGGCGCTGATGCTGATCTTCGCCGTGCGCGCGCAGATGGAAGCGCAACGCCAGAGGCAGCAGGCAGAAGGACTGATCGAATTCATGCTGACGGACCTGCGGCAAAAGCTCGAAGGCGTCGGCCGACTCGATGTGCTCCAGACCGTGAACCAGCGGGCGCTGGCCTATTATGCCGACCAGCCGAACCTGAAGGATCTGCCGGCCGATTCGCTCGACCGGCGCGCCCGCATTCTCCATGCCATGGGCGAGGACGATCAGAAGCGCGGCGACGCGGCCGGGGCGCTGGCCAAGTTCCGCGAGGCGCACCGTGTGACCGGGGCGTTGATGGACGCCGAACCTACCGATCCTTCGCGCGTCTATGCCCATGCGCAGAGCGAATACTGGCTCGGCTACGTGGACTTCATCGCGTATCGCTACGATGCCGCGCTGGCGCATTTTACGGCCTATCGTGATCTTGCCCGCCGACTGGTGAAACTGCGGCCCGAGGATCGCAGCTACTTGCGCGAACTCGGCTATGCACAAGGTAACATCTGCTCGGTCGCGGTGACGCGCAAACGCGCGCAGGACAGCGTCTCGGAATGCGGCAAGGCATTGGCGACGATGGAGCAGGTGGGCCGCATGGCGCCCGGTGATGCCGGCGTGCAGCAGGATATCGCCAATCGCCACGGCTGGCTGGCGGACGCGCTGCGCGTGGGCGGGCATGACCGCCAGGCGCTGGACCAGCGCAAGAAGCAGGCGGAGATCGTCCGCAACCTGCTGCGCGAAGATCCGAAGAACGCCAGTTTCCTGGAGGACTGGATGCTCGTCCGCTATTCCACCTCGCAGCTGCTGCACGCGATGGGCGAACAGCACGAAGCGGAAGCGATGAGCGACGAGGCCCGGGCGGATGTAGACCGGTTGATCGCATCCGACCCTGAGAATAACGATTGGCGTATTTGGCGGCGTAAGTTCGATCAACCGTTCAACTGAGTGCAAAGGGGAAGCATCATGTCGACAGTGAACTATACCGAATACGGCCTGGCGCCGTGGATCGATTTCGAAGGCGTGGACAGCACCTGGGCGGCGAAGGACGAGGTGGTTTTCGTCGTCAAGTTCACCGGCACCGAATGCGGGAAAATATCTCTCGAATACTCGCAGGATTATATCCCCATCAAGCGCGACACGAACGTCTGCATCAAGCTTGAGGGGGATCAGATCTGGTTCTCGAAGGAATTCGAGGGGATCACGATGAAGGAATCGCTCGCCTCATTCTACGGCAGCCTAGAATATTTCGACTACGACGACACGACCGAACGCTACAAGACGGTGCGGTTCAAGGCACGTGCCAACAAGGGCGGTAAGTACAACACCTGCCATCGTTTCAACATTAACATTGACCTGCACCAGAAGGCGGCGGATCATACCGATCGGTGGATCGGATTGACCATCGATCCCGATATCAAGAACCCGCCGCCCCATGCCTGACCGCGAATAACTCCTGCAAGGCGGCGCTTCCGTGATCCTTCCTCTTCTTGTCCGTATTCGGCAGATCGCACGATCGGGCGACGTGCTGCGTGCATGGCGCCTGTTCGAAGGCGCGGGCCTGCTAGAATCGCGGGATAGCGAGGCGCTGAGCCTCAAGGGAAGGCTGCTGAAGGATCGCGGCTTGCGCAGTCTTGGGCCTGATCGCAGCGAACTGCTCGATCAGGCGCAGGACGCCTACATGCGCGCCGCCGGCGGGCGGCGCGCCACCTATCCGCTGATCAATGCGGCGACCATCGCCTTGCTCAATGGCAAGCCGGATGAGGCGCAGACATTAGCCCGGCAGGTGCTGGACCTGCTGGAAAGCGGCGATTACGAGCCCGAGACTCGCTACTGGCTGGGCGCCACCGCGGCGGAGGCCAAGCTGCTGCTGGGCGATGCCCGCGCTGCGCGATTGGCTTTGGAAGAGGCGGTGAAAGCCGCGCCGGACGCCTGGGAAGACCAGGCCGCCACCTTGCGCCAGTTCCAGCAGATCCTCGAATGGACCGGGGCTCCGTTCGGCGTGTTCGATCACTTGCGCCCGCCGGCCAGCCTCTATTTCAGCGGCATCATCGGTTTGCCGGAGGATGCCGATCGTGTGCGGCAGGAGATCGGCTCCATGCTCGATCGCGTGAAGCCGGGCGTAGTGTTCGGCGCGCTGGCGGCGGGATCGGATATTCTCATCGCCGAAATGGCGATTGCCGCAGGCGCGCAGCTCCATGTGGTGCTGCCCACCCATGTCGAGGCGTTCCGCGAGATTTCGGTCGCGCATTTCGGCGAGGATTGGGGCGAGCGCTTCGACCGCCTGCTCGATGCCGCCGAAGTGATCGACATTCTGGAAGGGCCGGGCCGGCTTTCCGGCGCGGCGGTGCATCTGGCCGCACAAGTGGCGATGGGCCTGGCGATCCGCCGCGCGCGCGTGCTGGCGACAGAGGCGTTGGCCTTCCACGTGGGCCGCGCGTTCGACGAACTTTCCCCACCCGAAGTCGAATGGCGGCGGCAGGGGCGGATGCTGCACGAACTGGTGCTGGACGAATCGCTGCCCGCGCGCGGCGCCGATTTCGATCCGGCGGTGAACCGCGCGGTGCTGGCGATTGCCGGCACGGTGCCCAAGGTCTGCGATCTGACGTTCGTGACCCGGCAGACCACGTTCGAGGGTTTTTCGCTGCTGCAGTTCGACGATCCGGTGGCGGCAATGGACCAAGCTGCCGCGATCCTGCGGGTGGCGCCGGAAAGCCGGCTGGGTCTCGATTACCGCCCGGTCTGCCCCGAGAAGGGCCTTGTCGAGATTGCCGATCCGGCGATCGTGCTGGCCCGTTCGGCCAACGAGGGCAGCGTCTGCGCGCATTGGCCGCAGATCGCGGTGCTGGAACTGCTGGCCCCGCGCTATCGGTTCGAAACGGCGGGTGAAGTCGTCACCCCGCTCGGGGATTTCCCGATCGGGCTGTTCTGTCAGGATTCGCAGGGCTGACGGCCCACCCCTTTCAGCAGACCAATTCCATCAACATGCGCGGGGAGTGGATCACCAGTTCGCGGTCGTCGCGGCTGATGATGCCGCGGCGGATCAGCGCCGCGATCGCGCGCGAGGCGGTTTCGCGCGTGGTGTTCGCCGAAAGCGCCAGCATCGTCACCTTGGGGGGCGGGGCGATCCGCTCCGCACTGCCGGCCAGCGAGAGCAGTTCGGCATAGACGCGGCCGGCCGCCGAGTAGGTAGTGCGCGCCATCATCCGGTCCAGCGCGCGGTCGAGCTGGCGGGCCAGCAGCCGGGCCATGCCGGCGCCGACTTGCGCGTCTTCCGCCACCAGATCGGCCACCCGCGCGGCATCGGCGCGCAGCAGGGTGGTGTCCATCAGGCAGGCGATTTCGGCGCGGTGGATGGTGGGGGAGGGGTAGGCGCCGAAAAATTCGCCGGGGCCGTACTGCGCCAGTTGCTGGCGCTGACCCTCCAGCCCGAAAGCCTCTATCCGCATCCCGCCTTCGATCACCAGCCAGCAGTGGTGCGACTCTTCGCCCTGCCGCGCCAGAATCTCCTTGGCGGCGACTTTCTGGGGGGCAAGCAGACGCGCGAGCTTCTCGGCCGCGGGGCGGTCGCACCGGAAGATCGTGCCGATGATCTCGATTTTCTCGTCGGAATCCAAAAACGCTGCCCCTGTCGTGCGGCCTTGCGGCCGAACCCATTCCATCGCGCTTAACCGATTTTGCCCGGAAGGCGGAAGCCTGTGATTCCCTTCGCGGCGTGATTTCGGTCACGCGGTTTGGATTTTGCCTCCGCTAGTAAGAGTGCGCGACCCGAAGGCGGCTCTGAAAGGAGCAGCCACATTACTTGGCCCGGAAGACCAGCTCTTCCGGGCCTTTTTTCTGGAATTTCGGGATGTTGCCCGGTGCCGGGCAAGGGCGCGGGCCATATCCGCCGCGAATCGGCAGTGGCGCGCGGAAAGGCGAAAACGGCGGATGCATCGCAGCCCCGCCGTTTTCCCTCTCGATCAGATCAGTTCCTTCAGCGGCGTGCCGGCATCGGCCAATGCCGCGACATCCGGCGAAGCGCCGGCTTCCACCAGCTTGCGGCCCTGCACATAGTCCTTGACCATGTTCACGCAGTCCAGCGCGACCACTTTGCCCTGCTTCAGGTAGACTACCGAGAACGACCGCGCGGCGGTGTCGCCACGGATCACCGTCTGGTCGAAGCCCACGTTGATGCCGGCGGTCTGCAGTCGCAGGTCATACTGGTTGGACCAGAACCACGGGAACGCCTTGTAGGGCTTCTCGTCACCGCAGATCGCCTTGGCCACGCAAGTCGCCATGTCGTTGGCGTTCTGCACCGATTCCACGCGCATCACGTTGCCGCCGGCGAAGTCGCAGGCGAAGGAGGCGCAGTCGCCAATGGCGTAGACGTCGGGCAGCGAGGTGCGGCAATATTCGTCCACGTCCACGCCGTTGGCACCCGCCGCGCCCGCCAGGATCAGCGGGCCCACGGCCGGCACGATGCCGATGCCGACGATCACGGCTTCGGCCGGAACCACTTCGCCATCCGCCAGCTTCACGCCCGTCACGCGGTGGCCGTCGCCCTCAAGACATTCGACGGCAACGCCGGTTCGCAGATCGACGCCGTGGTCGCGGTGTTCGTTCTGGTAGAATTCGGACAGTTCCTCACCCGCCACGCGGGCCAGCACGCGCGGCAGCGCTTCCAGCAGGGTGACGTTGAGCTTCATCTTCGACAGCACCGCCGCCGCTTCCAGCCCGATGTAGCCGCCGCCGATCACGACGATGTTCTTCGTGCCGGCATCGACTTCGGCCATCAGCGTGTCGCAATCCTCACGGGTGCGCACGGCGTGGACGCCGGCGAGTTCGGCCCCGGTGCAGGAGAGGCGGCGGGGATCGCCGCCGGTCGCCCAGACCAGCTTGCCGTAGCCGTAAGTCTCTCCGTTCGAGAGCGTCAGTTCATGGGTGGAGGGATCGACCGCCGTGACTTCGGTGCCCAGCTTGAAGGTCACGTCCTTCTCGGCCCAGAACGTGGGAGGGCGGATGTAGAGGCGATCGAAGGTCTTTTCGCGCGCGAAATATTCCTTGGAGAGCGGCGGGCGCTCGTAAGGATATTCCGGCTCGCGGCCGATCACGGTGATGGTTCCGGTGAAACCGTTCTGGCGCAGGGCGATGGCGCACTGCGCACCGCCGTGGCCGGCTCCTACGATAACGACGTCTGCCTTGCTCATGAGCCGATCCGTTCGGGCAATTTCATCTCTCCGTCAATGTCTGGTGTGGAAGAATCTTGCTTGCAGGTGATCAAAGAGCCGCCTCCAGCGCCGGGGACACATCGTATCCCCATTCGCGGTACTTGCGGGCGATCACCGCGATCATCTGCTGCAATTCGGCCGAGTGATCGCCGGCACGGTGGCTCATGATGATGGGGGACGTCACCGGCTCCGCCAGTTCGCGATAGGCGACATCGTGGCTGCGCGCGCGGTGGACCGATTCGGGTACGATGGCCACGCCTTCCTCGGCCGCGACCAGGCCGATGGCGATCTGCAATTCGCGCGCCTCATGGATCACGCGCGGCTCGATCGAATGGTCGCGCAGCAGCGAGAGCACCTGATCGGCATAGCTGGGCCGGGGGGAGCGGGGATAGATGATCAGCGGCTCATCGGCGATGTCGTGCAGCGAGACCGGCCCGTCGCCCTGCGCCAGCCGGTGGGTGAAGGGGAAGGCGGCGACCAGCTTCTCATGCCGCAGCACTGTGCGGCGGACCGAGGGATCGTCGAAGCGGATGCGGCCGAAGCCGACATCGATGCGGCCTTCCTTCAGCGCGGCGATCTGGTCCAGCGTGGTGCTTTCCACCAGCACCAGTTCCACGTCCTGCGCCTCCTTGCGGAATTCGCGGATCAGTTCGGGCAGGCGGGCATAGATCGTGGAGGAGACGAAGCCGACCACGAAGCGCCGCCGCTCGCTGCCGACGGCGGCCTTCACCATCGATTCCATGTCCTCCATCCGCGCCAGCATCTGCAGCGCCTGATCGTGGACCAGCTGGCCCACCGGCGTCAGCTTCAGCGGGCGCTGCGCCCGGTCGAGCAGCGGCGCGCCCACTTGCGCCTCAAGCTGCTGGATGGCGCGGCTGAGGGGCGGCTGGGCGATGTGGAGCCGCTCTGCGGCCCGGTTGAAATTGCCTTCGTCGGCAACCGCGACGAAGTACCTCAGCAGGCGAAGGTCCATGATCGAAATACCTGTCAGGTATCGAAGCGCAACCACATCGGTCTTTGATGCGACTCGGCCTCATCCCTAATTTGTTGCCGAAACCCTAAGCATACCGGAGAGGTTCTGCAATGGCTGCGCTCGATCGCGCTGATACCTTAATCGTCGATGTACCGACGATCCGCCCGCATGTGCTGGCCATGGCCACGATGCATTCGCAGGCGATGGTGATCGTCCGCCTGACGGACAGCGACGGCGTCGAAGGCATTGGCGAGGGCACCACGATCGGCGGCCTCAGCTATGGCGAGGAAAGCCCGGAAAGCATCAAATCCGCCATCGACACTTATATCGTCCCGGTCCTGAAGACCTGCGACATCGCCCATGTCGGCGCGACGATGGCGAAGGTGGCCAAGTGCGTGCGCGGCAACCACTTCGCCAAGTGCGCGGTGGAAACGGCGCTGCTGGACATGGCGGGCAAGCGGCTGGGCGTGCCGGTTTCCGAACTGATCGGCGGCGGCCGCGTGCGGGATGACATGCCGGTGGCCTGGACCCTGGCCAGCGGCGACACCGCGCGCGACATTGCCGAGGGCGAGGAAATGCTGTCCCTGCGCCGCCACCGCATCTTCAAGCTGAAGATCGGCAAGCGCGATGTGCGGGCGGACGTCGCCCACGTGGGCGCGATCTGCAAGGCACTGGGGGACCGCGCCAGCGTGCGCGTGGACGTGAACCAGAACTGGAGCGAGGCGCAGGCCAAGCTGGGCATGGCGATGCTGCAGGATGTCGGCTGCGATCTGGTGGAACAGCCCATCGCCGGGGACGATATTGCGGCGATGACCCGCCTTGCCACCACGCAGGCGGTGCCGCTGATGGCGGACGAGGCGCTGCACGGCCCGCGCACCGCGCTGCGGATTGCCTCTGCCGGGGCGGCGGGCGTCTTCGCGCTGAAGATCGCGCAGTCGGGCGGCCTTTTCGCCACTGCCGAAGTGGCCGCCATCGGCACCGCGGCGGGTATCGGCCTCTATGGTGGCACGATGCTGGAAGGCGGCGTGGGCACGGCGGCTTCGGCCCATGTCTTCGCCACCGTTCCCGAGCTGGCCTGGGGCACCGAACTGTTCGGCCCGCTGCTGCAGACCGAGGAAATCCTCACGCAGCCGCTCGGCTACGGCGATTTTTCTCTGAAAGTGCCGACCGGCCCCGGTCTCGGCATCGCGCTCGATCCCGACAAGATCGCCTTCTTCCGGCGCGACCGTTCAGGTCCCCGCCTTCACGCCGTAAACGCAGGAGCCTGAGCCATGCTGTTCATGGTCGAAATGGACGTAAACATCCCGCTGGATTTCGACGCGGAAGAAGCCGCGAAGATCAAGGCCGCCGAAAAGGCGTACTTCCAGAAGCTCCAGCAGGCGGGCACCTGGCGCCATATCTGGCGCAAAGTCGGGCTCTATTCCAACGTCTCGATCTTCGATGTCGAGAGCAATGCGGCGCTGCATGACACGCTGATGGCCCTGCCGCTCTACCCCTTCATGACCATGAAGGTCACGCCGCTCGCCCGGCACCCATCCTCCATCCATGACGACGATCGCTGATCGCCGGAGCCACTGAATACAGTCCTTGGGAGAGAATAAAATGGACGTCAGCTTCGTAAAGACCCCGGAAATCCAGCAGCTGCTCGACCGCGCCGCCGGCGTGAACGAGAGCGGCGGTAGCCTGCGCCTGAAGGCGATCATGCGTGACCTCACTGAATCGGTGATGGAGCTGATCGTCCGCCACGACATTTCCGAAAGCGAGTTCTGGCTCGCCATGAAGTACCTTTCGGACAGCGCGGGCGAGATCGGCCTGATCGTGCCGGGCACCGGCCTTGAACACTTCCTGGACCTCTACATGGATGCCAAGGATGCCGAGGCCGGCCTGACCGGCGGCACCCCGCGCACCATCGAAGGGCCGCTCTACGTTGCCGGCGCGCCGCTGGTGGAAGGCAATGCGAACCTTTCCGTCGACGAGGACGAGGGCACCACGGTCCTGCACATGACCGGCAGCGTCACCGGCCCGGATGGCGAGGCGGTGGAGAACGCGATCGTCCACGTCTGGCACGCCAATTCGAAGGGTTGGTATTCGCACTTCGACCCGACCGGCGAACAGACCCCGTTCAACAACCGCCGCCGCATCAAGCTGGGCAAGGACGGGCGCTATGCGTTCCATTCCAAGCAGCCGAGCGGCTATTCGGTGCCGCCGGGCGGATCGACCGACCAGCTGATGCAGGCGCTGGGCCGCCACGGCAATCGCCCCGCCCACGTCCACTTCTTCATCGAGGCGCCGGGCTATCGCACGCTGACGACGCAGATCAACTTCGGCGACGATCCCTTCGCGGCCGACGATTTCGCCTTCGGCACCCGCGAGGGTCTGCTGCCGGTGCCCAGCCGCCAGGGCGACAGCGCCTACATCCAGTTCGACTTCCAGATGCAGCGCGCCGCCGATGCGGATGACGAGCACTTTTCGAGCCGCACGCGCGCCGAGGCCGAACCGCAGAAGCAGACCGAAACGGCCTGACCACACAAGAATACGGGAGACAGGATCATGTACGAACGCCTCATGCACCGGGTCTCGACCGCCGTGGTCGATGACGTCGAAACCGGAGAGTTCCGCTGCCGCCGGGACGTCTTCACCGATCCGGCGCTGTTCGAACTGGAAATGAAGTACATCTTCGAAAGCAACTGGGTCTATCTGGCCCACGAAAGCCAGCTTCCCAGCAAGAACGATTACTTCACGACGTTCATCGGGCGCACGCCCGTGATCCTGACCCGTGCCAAGGACGGCGCGATCAACGGCGTGGTCAATGCCTGCGCGCATCGCGGCGCCAAGCTGTGCCGCCGCAAGCGGGGCAACCAGCCGCTGTTCGTCTGCCCGTTCCACGGCTGGAGCTTCAAGCCCGACGGCAAGCTGCTGCGCGCCAAGGATGCCAGCACCGGCGCCTATCCGGAAAGCTTCGACCACGAAGGCTCGCACGATCTGACGCGCCTGCGCGTCGAGAGCTATCGCGGCTTCGTGTTCGGTTCGCTGAACCACGATGTGCTGCCGCTCGAAGATCATCTTGGCGAAGCGAAAGTCATCATCGACCAGATGGTCGATCAGGCGCCCGAAGGGCTGGAAGTGCTGACCGGCAATTCCACCTACACTTTCGACGGCAACTGGAAGATGCAGATGGAGAACGGCTGCGACGGCTATCACGTCAGCTCCGTTCATGAAAATTACCAGTCCACCATGGGCCGCCGGGCCGAGGGCGGCACCAAGGCGGTGGACGCCAACGGCTGGTCGAAGGCGCCCGCCAGCGGCGTCTACGGCTTCGAGCATGGCCACATCCTGCTCTGGACGCAGGTCATCAATCCCGAAGTGCGGCCGATCTGGAACCACAAGCCGGAACTCGATGCCCGGCTGGGCGAGGAACGGGCAAAGTTCATCATCGAACAGACTCGCAATCTGGCGCTCTATCCGAACGTGTTCCTGATGGACCAGTTCTCGACGCAGATCCGCGTCGTCCGCCCGATCGACGTGCACACCACCGAAGTGACGATCTACTGCTACGCCCCCAAGGGCGAGAGCGCCGAGGACCGCGCCCACCGCATCCGCCAGTACGAGGATTTCTTCAACGTCACCGGCATGGGCACGCCCGACGATCTGGAGGAATTCCGCAGCTGCCAGAAGGCTTACGAAGGTGCGGGCGAGCTGTGGAACGACCTCAGCCGTGGGGCCAAGCGCTGGATCCACGGGCCGGACGCCAATGCCGCTGCCATGGGCATGAACCCGTTGCTCTCCAGCGAGCGCAGCGAGGACGAGGGCCTGTTCGTGCGCCAGCATGAGTTCTGGGCGCAGATCATGCTGGACGGTCTGGCGAAGGACGCGGCCAATCAGCCGCCGATGATGGAGGCGGCAGAATGAGCACGCTCGACATGACTCGCGCTACCGAATCTGGGGCGCTGTCCTACCGCGAGATCTGCGCCTTCCTCTACCGCGAGGCGCGGCTGCTGGACGATCGCCGGTTCGACGAATGGCTGGAATGCTATTCAGAAAGCGCCGAATACTGGATGCCCGCGTGGACCGACGACGATGAACTCTGCACCGACCCGCAGACCGAAATCTCGCTGATCTACTACGCCAACCGGAAGGGGCTGGAAGACCGCGTCTACCGCCTGAACACGGAACGCTCCTCCGCCTCGACCCCGGAGCCGCGCTCGGCACACTTCATCGCCAATGTGGAAGTGCTGGACAGCCGCGAGGGGCAGGTGGACTTGCGCTACAACTGGCACACGATGAGCCACCGCTACCAGCAGACGCAGCAGTTCTTCGGAACCACGTTCCTGACGCTGGATACCTCTGGCGATGCGCCCTTGATCCTGAAGAAGAAGATCGTCCTGAAGGACGACTACATTCATCAGGTCATCGACATCTACCACGTGTGATGGGGGCGGGCATGTCCGTTGACGCAGGCGACCCCCAACCCTCGTCATTGCGAGGAGGCGAAGCCGACGCGGCAATCCAGAGCGGCGTGGGCCAGAGCCGCGCAGAGCCGCCCCTGGATTGCTTCGCTACGCTCGCAATGACGAAGGACGCGGAGGCCCGGCCATGATCTTCGCAGGACGTTTCGCAGGCAAGGTCATGGTCGTGACCGGCGCGGCGCAGGGCATCGGCGCCGGTGTCGCCAGTCGCGCTGCCGCCGAGGGAGCCAGCGTGGTGCTGGTGGACCGCGCCGAATTCGTGACCGAGGTGGAACAGGCCATCGTGACGGCGGGCGGCAAAGCAGTCTCCGTCTGCTGCGACCTTGAGACTTACGAAGGTGCGGCCATGGCGATGGCCAAGGCGGTAGAGGCATTCGGGCGGATCGACATCCTGATCAACAATGTCGGCGGCGCGATCCGGATGCGGCCCTATGCCGAATTCGAGCCCGCGCAGATCGATGCGGAAATCCGCCGCTCGCTGATGCCCACGCTTTACTGCTGCCACGCGGTGCTGCCGACCATGCTGGGGCAGGGGGCGGGCACCATCGTCAACCTCTCGTCCAACGCCACGCGCGGCATTCGCCGGGTGCCCTATTCGGCGGCCAAGGGCGGGATCAACGGCCTGACCCAGAGCCTCGCCATGGAATATGCGGAAAGCGGCATTCGTGTCGTCGCGACGGCACCGGGCGGCACGAGCGCTCCCCCCCGCCGTGTCGCCCGCAACGCCGAAGGCGACAACGCGCAGGAGCAGGCGTGGATGGCGGAAGCGGTGGAGCAGGTGACCTCCTCCGCCTTCCTGAAGCGCTACGGAACCCTTGAGGAGCAGATCGCCCCGATCCTGTTCCTCGCCTCGGACGAGGCCAGCTACGTGACCGGCACGGTACTTCCGGTTGCCGGTGGCGACCTCGGCTAAACGGAGACACTCGATGTCGAAAATCTACGATAGCCCCGCCGCCGCCCTTGAAGGACTGCTGTTCGACGGCATGACGATCATGTCGGGCGGTTTCGGCCTCTCGGGCAATCCCGAGAGCCTGATCCCGGAGATCCGCGCGGCGGGTGTGAAGGACCTGACGGTCATTTCCAACAACGCCGGCGCGGATGGGTTCGGGCTGTGGATGCTGCTGGAAAGCCGGCAGGTGCGCAAGATGATCTCGTCCTACGTGGGGGAGAACAAGCTGTTCGAAAGCCAGTACCTCTCGGGCGAACTGGAACTGGAACTGAACCCGCAGGGCACGCTGGCCGAACGCATTCGCGCGGGCGGGGCGGGCATTCCGGCGTTCTACACCAAGACGGGCGTGGGCACCGTGGTTGCCGAAGGCAAGCCGGTGGACGTGTTCGAGGGCGAGGAATACGTGCGCGAAACCTGGCTGCGCGCGGACCTGTCGATCATCAAGGCCTGGCGCGCGGACGAGGAGGGCAACCTGATGTTCCGCAAGACCGCGCGCAACTTCAACCCGAACATGGCCACCGCCGGTAAGGTCACCGTTGCCGAAGTGGAAGAGATCGTGCCCGCCGGTACGTTCGATCCCGACTGCATCCACACCCCCGGCATCTATGTCGACCGCGTGGTGCTCTCCACCATCAACGAGAAGCGCATCGAAAAGCGCACTGTGCGCGAAAGGGAGGCCGTCTGATGAGCTGGACCCGCGATGAAATGGCCGCCCGCGCCGCAAAGGAACTGCGCGACGGGTACTATGTGAACCTGGGCATCGGCATCCCCACGCTGGTCGCGAACCATGTGCCGGCCGGCATCAAGGTCACGCTGCAGAGCGAGAACGGCATGCTCGGCATCGGCCCGTTCCCGTATGACGAAGATGTCGATCCTGACCTGATTAACGCCGGCAAGCAGACGATCACCGCGCTGCCCACCAGCAGCTTCTTCTCCAGTGCGGACAGCTTCGCGATGATCCGCGGCGGCCATATCGACATGGCCGTGCTGGGCGCGATGGAAGTTTCGGCCGATGGCGACCTCGCCAACTGGACGATCCCGGGCAAGATGGTGAAGGGTATGGGCGGGGCGATGGACCTTGTCGCCGGGGTGAAGAAGGTGATCGTGGTGATGGATCACGTCTCCAAGCACGGCGATCTCAAGATCCTGCCCGCCTGCACCCTGCCGCTGACCGGCAAGCGGGTGGTGGACATGATCGTCAGCGATCTGGCCGTCTTCGCGATTGATCGCAAGGCGGGCGGGCTCACGCTGGTGGAACTCGCCCCCGGCGCGAGCCTTGAGGAAGTCACCGCCAAGACCGGCGCCCCGTTCGTTTCCGTGCTGGAAGAGGCCCTCTGATGTTCACCAGTGTTCCCGGTGCGCGGCTCTACTGGAAGCTGGAGGGGCGGGAGGGCGCCCGTCCGCTGGTGCTGCTCAATTCCATCGGCACCGACATGGACTTGTGGGACCCGGTGCTGCCGCTGCTGCGCGCGCGCTTTCGGCTGCTGCGCATCGACACGCGCGGCCATGGGGCCTCGACCGCCGAGCCCGGCGACTTCTCGATGCAACTGCTGGCGCGCGATGTTCTGGCGGTGGCGCACGATGCCGGGATCGATCGGTTCGCGCTCGCGGGCGTGTCGCTGGGCGGGATGATCGGCATGGAACTGGTGCTGGCCCGTCCGCAGCAGGTGGAAAAGCTGGTGCTGGTCTGTACCTCGGCGACGATGGACGCGGCCGCGTGGAACGACCGCATTGCCAAAGTCCGGGGTTCCGGCATGGCCGCCATCGCCGATCTGGCGATGGGCCGCTTCCTCTCCGACGAGCTGCGCGAGGAGAACCCCGCGCTCTACGAGACGGTGCGCCGCCAACTCGTGACCATGGGCCCGCAAGGCTATGCCGGCTGCGGGGCCGCGATCCGCGACATGGATCTTGGCGAACGGATCGGCGGGATTGCCGCACGCACCTTGGTCGTCACCGGCACGCGCGACACTTCCACCCCGCTCGAAGGCCACGGCGAGCATTTGCTGGCGCGCATTCCCGGCGCCAGCCATGCCGAACTGACCGCCGCGCACCTTGCCCCGCTGGAAGCGCCCGAGGCGCTGGCCGCCGCGCTCATTCCGTTTCTCGAAGGCTGATCCCTCATGTCCGAAGCCTACATCTGCGACGCCATCCGCACCCCCATCGGCAAGCTGAACGGCTCGCTCTCCGGCGTCCGCGCCGATGACCTTGCCGCCATCCCGCTGCGCGCGCTGGTGGAGCGCAATCCGGGCGTGGACTGGAATGCCGTGGACGATGTGATCCTCGGCTGCGCCAATCAGGCGGGGGAGGACAACCGCAACGTCGCGCGCATGGCCGTGCTGCTGGCGGGCCTGCCGGAAACGGTGCCGGGCGTGACGGTCAACCGCCTGTGCTCCTCCGGCCTCAATGCGCTGGGCATGGCGGCGCAGGCGATCCGCAGCGGCGATGCCGACCTGATGATCGCCGGCGGCGTCGAATCGATGACCCGCGCGCCCTATGTCATGGGCAAGGCGGGCAGCGCCTTCGGCCGCGATCAGAAGATCGAGGACACGACACTCGGCTGGCGGTTCGTAAATCCGGCGATGAAGGTTGCGTACGGCGTCGATACGATGCCCCAGACGGGCGAGAATGTGGCACGGCAATGGCAGGTCAGCCGTGAGGATCAGGATCGCTTCGCTCTCGCCAGCCAGGAGAAGGCCGCGATCGCGCAAGGGAACGGCCGTCTCGCGGCGGAGATCGTGCCCGTCACCATTCCGCAAAGAAAGGGTGATGCGCTGGTCTTCGATCGCGACGAACACCCCCGTGCCACCAGCCTTGAAGCGCTCTCCAAACTGAAGCCGGTGGTCGCGGCCGACGGCACGGTGACGGCGGGCAATGCCTCAGGCCTCAACGACGGTGCAGCGGCAATGCTGGTCGCCAGCGAGGAGGCGGCGAAGCGCCACGGGCTGACCCCGCGCGCCCGGGTGATCGGCATGGCCGCATCGGGTATCGCGCCGCGCGTGATGGGGGCAGGGCCGATCGAGGCCGCCCGCAAGGTTCTGCGGAAATCCGGGCTTTCGATGGACCGGATCGACGTGATCGAGCTGAACGAAGCTTTCGCCAGTCAGGCCGTCGCCACCTTGCGCGATCTGGGCGTCGACCCCTTCACCGACTCGCGCGTCAATCCCAATGGCGGCGCCATCGCTCTGGGCCATCCTTTGGGCATGTCGGGCGCCAGAATCGCGATGAGTGCGGTCGAACAGCTCAGCCGAACGGATGGCCTCTACGCCCTTGCCTTCATGTGCATCGGCGTGGGACAAGGCTTGGCGGTCCTGCTCGAACGCGTGTGATCCGCAGTATACTGCGGATTTTCCGTCACAAACGGCTCCCAGCCACAGTTTGTGACGCGCCAGTCATGAACGGGCTTCATGACAGCAATCAAAACTAAGTATCTATTTCCCCGCGTCCCAAGCTGATAGTCGCCTGATTCTCGAAAAAACGGGATGGGTCGAAGCGGGTTTCCGGCCGCGCCGATGGCGTGGCCTTTCCGGCGTCCGGCCCTTCATAAAAACCATCACTCGGGGTGAGGCGTTCTGGCCGGTGAGCCGTGCATGTCTGCGCGGACCGTCCGGCGACTGGAGTATTCGATGCTGGGAATCGTCAAGACCGCGTTGCATCGCCCTCTGACGTTTATCGTCATGGCCATTCTGATCGCGCTGGGGGGCCTGATCGCCGCCTTCCGCACCCCGGTCGACATTTTTCCGGACATCAAGATCCCCGTCATCGCGGTTGCCTGGACGTACTCGGGCCTGTCTCCGCAGGACATGTCCGACCGCATGGTGACGCCTTACGAGCGCATCCTGACCACGACGGTCAACGATATCGAACATATCGAAAGCCAGTCGCTGCAGGGCACCGGCATCGTCAAGATCTACTTCCAGCCCGGCGTCGACATCCGCACCGCCACGGCGCAGGTCACCTCCGTCTCGCAGACGGTGCTGCGCCAGATGCCGCCGGGCGTGAACCCGCCGCTGATCCTGAACTATTCCGCATCGACCGTGCCGATCCTGCAGCTGGCCTTGTCCGGCAAGGGCCTGTCCGAACAGCAGCTGTTCGATATCGGCCAGAACCAGATCCGCACCGGCCTCGTCACCATCCCCGGCCTTGCCATGCCCTATCCCTCGGGCGGCAAGCAGCGCCAGGTGCAGGTCGACCTTGACCCCAACGCACTGCAGGCGCGCGGTCTTTCGGCGCAGGACGTCGGCACCGCCATCGCCGCGCAGAACCAGATCAACCCGGCCGGCTTCGTGAAGATCGGCCCGGCGCAGTACACCGTGCGCCTGAACAACACGCCTGGTTCGATCGAGGCGCTGAACGATCTGCCGGTGAAGGTGGTCAACGGCGCGACGATCTACATGCGCGACGTCGCCTTCGTACGCGACGGCAGCGCCCAGCAGCAGAATGTCGTGCACGTGCAGGGCAGCCGCTCGGTGCTGCTGACGGTGCTGAAGAACGGCGCCACTTCCACGCTTTCGGTGGTGGACGGCGTGAAGAACGCGCTGCCCAAGATCACCTCCACCCTGCCGGATACGCTGAAGGTGCTGCCGGTCGGCGACCAGTCGCTGTTCGTGAAGGCCGCCGTTTCGGGCGTGGTCCACGAAGGTGCGATGGCCGCCGCGCTCACCTCTCTGATGATCCTGCTGTTCCTCGGCTCCTGGCGCTCCACCGTCATCATCGCCGTCTCCATCCCGCTCGCCGTGCTGGCCGCCGTGGCCGCGCTGGCCATGTTCGGGCAGACGATGAACGTGATGACGTTGGGCGGCCTCGCGCTCGCGGTCGGCATCCTGGTCGACGACGCGACGGTGACGATCGAGAACATCAACTGGCACCTGGAACAGGGCAAGGGCGTGATGGAGTCCATCCTGGACGGCGCCGCCCAGATCGTCACCCCGGCCTTCGTCTCGCTGCTCTGCATCTGCATCGTCTTCGTGCCGATGTTCTTCCTGCCGGGCGTTGCCGGTTACCTGTTCGTGCCGATGGCGCTTTCGGTGGTCTTCGCGATGATCGCCTCGTTCATCCTGTCGCGCACCTTGGTGCCGACCATGGCGATGTACCTGCTGAAGCCGCACACCCCGCATGGCGAGAATTCGCACAACGCCGGCAGCCCGGAATCGCGCAATGTCTTCGTGCGGTTCCAGCGCGGCTTCGAAGCGAAGTTCGAAAAGATCCGCGACGGCTACCTCGGCATGCTGGCCCGCGCGCTGCGCTCCCGCAAGCCGTTCATGATCGGGTTCCTCGCCGTGGTCGTGCTCTCGTTCGGGCTGCTGCCGCTGCTGGGCAGCAACTTCTTCCCGGCGGTGGACTCCGGCCAGATCGCCATGCACGTGCGCGTTCCCGTCGGCACCCGTATCGACGAATCCGCGCGCAACTTCGAAGAGATCACCGCGGAAGTCCGCAAGATCATCCCGACTGCCGAGCTGAAGTCGGTTACCGACAACATCGGCCTGCCGGTCAGCTCGATCAACACCGTCTACAACAACTCGGGCACGATCGGCCCGCAGGACGGCGACATGCTGATCACGCTGGAGGAAGGCCACAAGCCGACCGAGGGCTACGTCAACCAGCTGCGCCGCGAACTGCCGCGCCGCTTCCCGGGTACGCAGTTCGCGTTCCTGCCGGCGGACATCACCAGCCAGATCCTGAACTTCGGTTCGCCGTCGCCGATCGACGTGCAGATTTCCGGCAAGGACCCGGTTGCCGCGCGTGAATATGCGCACAAGCTGATGGTCAAGCTGGCCCGCATCCCCGGCCTTGCCGACTTGCGCATCCAGCAGCCGCAGAACTCGCCGCAGATCGACGTGGACGTGGACCGTTCGCGCGTGGGCCAGTACGGCCTTACCGAAAAGGACGTGACCACCAGCCTCGGCAACTCGCTGGCAGGCACTTCGCAGACCGCGCCGGTGTTCTTCGTGAACCCTGACAACGGCGTGCAGTACGCGGTTGTCGCCCAGGCGCCCGACTATGCGCTCGATTCGATGAGCAAGCTGGCCAACCTGCCGGTTTCCGGCGCCGCCGCCACCCGTCCGCAGCCGCTGGGCGCGCTGGCCACGCTCACCCGGTCCAGCACCGCGCCGATCGTTTCGCACTACAACATCGCCCCGGTTCTCGACATCTATGCCACCACGCAGGGCCGTGACCTTGGCGCCGTGGCCGGTGAAGTGCAGCACGCGATCAACTCGCTGAAGGCCGAAGTGCCCAAGGGCGCCACCGTCACCATCCGCGGCCAGTACCAGACGATGAACACCGCATTCTCCGGCCTTGGCTGGGGCCTGCTGGGCGCCGTCGTGCTGATCTATCTGCTGATCGTGGTGAACTTCCAGTCCTGGCTCGATCCGTTCATCATCATCACCGCGCTGCCCGCCGCGTTGGCCGGCATCGTCTGGATGCTGTTCGCCACGGGGACCACGCTTTCGGTCCCGGCCCTTACCGGCGCGATCATGTGCATGGGCGTGGCCACCGCCAACTCGATCCTGGTCGTCAGCTTCGCCCGCGAAAAGCTGGCCGAGCTGGGCGATCCGGTGAAGGCGGCGATGGAAGCCGGCCTGGTCCGCTTCCGCCCGGTGCTGATGACCGCGCTGGCGATGATCATCGGCATGGCGCCGATGGCGCTGGGCCTTGGCGAAGGCGGCGAGCAGAACGCTCCGCTGGGCCGCGCCGTGATCGGCGGCCTGATCTGCGCCACCATCGCCACGCTGTTCTTCGTCCCCACCGTCTTCGCTTTCTTCCATAGCCGTCGCAAGCACCATGAAGCCCCCACGACGATGGAGGCAGCCCATGCTTGATCCCCAGATGCACCAGATTCCCGAGGCCCCCATGGACAACGACACTCCCACCGGTCCCAGCTCCCGCACCCTGAAGCGCGTGGGCATCGGCGCGGCCATCGTCGCGCTGGCCGTGGTCGGCATCGGCACCGCCACCCGCATCCAGGCGACGCGCGACCTGAAGACCGTGGCCGAAGACTCCGCGCTGCCCACCGTCGCGGTGATCGCGCCGAAGACGGCGGCGGGTGAGGGCGGTCTGACCCTGCCCGGCACCGCGCAGGCGTGGAACAGCGCCGCGATCAACGCGCGCACCAACGGCTATGTCAGCAAGTGGCTGGCCGACATCGGCGATCACGTGAAGGCCGGCCAGCCGCTGGCCATTCTGGACGCGCCGGAAATCGACCAGCAGCTGGCGCAGGCCAAGGCGGACTACCAGACCGCGCTGGCCAACCAGCGCCTTGCCGCGACGACCGCCAAGCGCTGGAGCGCGATGCTGGCGAAGGACGCCGTCTCGCAGCAGGAAGTGGATGAGAAGGCGGGCGACCTTGCCGCCAAGACCGCGCTGGCCAATGCCGCGCTGGCGCAAGTGCGGGAGCTTCAGGCCCAGCACGGCTTCACCCAGCTTTCCGCCCCGTTCGCGGGCGTCGTCACCAGCCGCTCGGCCCAGATCGGCGCACTGGTGGTGGCCGGCAATGCCGCCGCGCAGCCGCTGTTCACGGTTTCCGACGTGCACCGCATGCGCGTCTATGTCCGCGTGCCGCAGATCTACTCATCGCTGGTCAACGCCGGCGTCAATGTGGACCTCAGCCTGCCCGAATATCCGGGCCGCACCTTCCCGGGCACCGTCAGCCGCAGCGCCGGCGCGGTCGATGCGCAGTCGGGCGCGGTGCTGGTCGAAGTGCAGGCGGACAACAACGATGGCGCGCTGAAGCCGGGCGCCTTCGTGCAGGCCCACTTCGACGTGGACGCCACGCTGAAGGGCGTGACGCTGCCGGGCAGCGCCATTCTCTATACCGACAAGGGCCCGAGTGTGGCCGTGCTGGGCGCGGACAACAAGGTTACCGTCCGCCCGATCACCATCGCCCGCGATCAGGGCAAGTCGGTGATCGTCTCGGTCGGCGTCAATCTGGGCGACCGCGTGGTGGACTCGCCGCCGGACTCGATGCGCACGGGCGACCGCGTGCAGGTGCAGGCGCCCGATGCTGCTGCGCCCGCGAAGGGAGCCGCGACGCATGGCTAAGCGGGCGCTCCTCGCGCTGTCCCTCCTGGCGGGGACGGCGTTGGCGGGCTGCTCGATGGCGCCCACGTATACGCCGCCGCAGTCCAGCCTGCCCGCCGCGCCGCAGCAGTTCGCAGAGATGCAGGGCTGGGCCCCCGCCGCGCCGCAGGATGGCGATATCCGTGGGGACTGGTGGACGGTGTTCGGCGATCCCGTGCTGAACGATCTGGAGGCCAAGGCCGCCGATGCCAGCCCGACGCTGGCTGCCGCGCTGGCCCGTTACGATCAGGCGCGCGCTGCCGTCGGGCTCGATCAGGCGGGCCTCTATCCGCAGATCGGCGTTTCCGCCGATGCCTCGCGCAACCGCGTTTCGGCGGGCCGTCCGCTCTCCTCGGGATCGTCGGCGACGTACAACAACTACATCGTCGGCGGCAGCGTCTCCTACGAGCTGGACCTCTGGGGCCGCGTGCGCAACAGCGTGAAGGCGGGCAAGGCCGATGCGGATGCCTCGGCCGGCGATCTCGCCTCGGCCCGGCTCAGCCTGCAGGCCTCGGTGGCGGATGCCTACTTGCGGTTGCGCGGGCTGGATGCGCAGGCCGAACTGCTGGACCGTTCGGTGGACGCCTTCCAGCGCGCCTACCAGCTGACCGAGACGCGTCATGAAGGCGGCGTGTCCTCCGGCATCGACGTCAACCGTGCGCGCACGGTGCTGTCCAACGCCCGCGCGCAAGTGGCCTCCATCGCCAACGACCGCGCGCAGACCGAACACGAGCTGGCGGCGCTGACCGGCGCCATCGCTTCGGACTTCCACATCGCCCCGCAAGTCGCGCCGTTCGACGTGCCGGTGCTGGCGGTCGATACCCCGTCCACGCTGCTCCAGCGCCGGCCGGACATTGCCGCCGCCGAACGCCGCGTCTTTGCCGCCAATGCCCGCATCGGCGTGGCCCGCGCGGCATGGTTCCCGACTATCGGCCTTGGCGGATCGGGCGGGTGGCAGACCACCGGCGGCAACCTGCTCAGTGCGCCGAACTCGATGTGGGCGCTGGGCCCGCTCTCGGCCCTGCTGACGGTGTTCGACGGCGGCGCCCGCCGATCGCAAGTGAAGATCTCGCGCGCCGAGTATGACGAGGCCGCTGCCGACTATCGCACCACCGTGCTGGGTGCCTTCCGCGAAGTGGAAGACTCGATCGCGGCGATGCGCCAGTTGGAAGCACAGGGCAAAGCGCAGCAGGACGCTGCGCAGGCCGCCCAGCGCACCAGCGAGATCGCCATGTCCCGCTATCGCGACGGCGCTTCGGACTACCTCGACGTGGTGACCGCGCAGACCGACGCGCTCGACGCTCAGCGCTCCGCCATCGCGGTGGAGACCGAGCGGATGCGCGCGGCGGTGGATTATGTGAAGGCCATTGGCGGCCCTGCCGAACAGGCGGGCGGCTAAGGTCTCATTACCCGGGCCCTCCACGCCCCCTTCGTCATTGCGAGCGGCCGCAGGTCGCGTGGCAATCCAGGGCGGTTAAAGCTGCAATAGATCGCTTCCCCCGCTTCGCGGGCTCGCGATGACAAAAGAAAAGTCAGGATTGGGCAGGGGCCACCCCTGCCGTCACCCCCTTTCGGCGCTCGCGGATCCCCCCGTCGCGGGCGCCGAGACTTTCCAGATAGGCGCAGAGCATGTCCGCCATCGCGTCGGACCATGCGATGATCTCCTCCTCGCTGCGCGGGGTTTCGGAGAAGGTCTTCGCCACTTCGCGCATGGTCGATTTGATCAGCCGCGCCGCCAGATCGCGCACTTCCTCCGACGCATCGGGCAGCGCTTCGGCGAAAAACCGGCGCATCACCCCCTGACTGCCGGCCCGCGCCGCCTGCGCCTCTGGCGCGTCGCGGTAGAGCGGGGCGGCGTCGCTCAGTGCCTGCCGCAAGTCGGCCTCCGCACATTCGGATCGCACGAAGGCATGGACCAGCCGGCGCACGCGTTCGGCCGGGGTCCGGCTGGTGTCCGACAGGATTTCGCCCAGCATGTCGCGCGTCTCGGTCCATTCCTCGCTCTGCAGGCGGAACAGGATCGCCGCCTTGTTCGGGAAATACTGGTAGAGCGAACCGATGCTGACGCCCGCCCGCCCGGCCACGCGCGCGGTAGTGAAGCGAGTGGCGCCCTCGCTCGCCAGAACCTGAGCGGCGGCTTCCAGGATGACCTTTACGGTGGCCTCCGAACGGCTCTGGCGGGGACGCTTTCGCGTGGAAATCTGCGGGGTTTCGGCGGCGGCCATTCGTGCCCTCGGGAATGCGATTAGAAAACGTGATCAATTGCTCATATTTTTCTCTCCGACGCAACGACGCGTCACGGAGAATACGATGACCACCTTGACCCAAAGCCCGGTCGCCCCGCTGCTGACGCGGCTGTTCGCGGAGTCCGACCGCCTGCGCGCCGAGATGCTGCGCGCTTTCGAAGGCATGTCGGAACAGGAAACCACCGCGCTGATGCAGGACAAGACCGCCTGGCGCACGATGTACGGTGCGCTGCGCGAAGTGCCGCTGCCCGTCTCGCCCGAAGCGGGCCGCCTGCTCTACATGCTGGCGCGCAGCGGCAATGCGCGCACCGTGGTGGAGTTCGGCACGTCCTTCGGCATTTCCACCATCCACCTTGCCGCCGCGCTGCGCGACAATGGCGGCGGCCTGCTGATCACCACCGAGTTCGAACCGGCCAAAGTGGAAAAGGCCCGCGCGCACCTCGCCGAGGCCGGTCTGGCCGACCTCGTCGAGATACGCGTGGGGGATGCGCTGGAAACGCTGGCCGACGGTCTGCCGGACAGCATCGATCTGGTGCTGCTGGACGGCGCCAAGTCGCTCTATGGCGATGTGCTGGACCGGCTGGAAAGCCGCCTGCGCCCCGGTGCCTTCGTGCTGGCCGACAATGCCGACTATTGCCCCGAATACCTCGCCCGCGTGCGTGCGGCGGATGGCGGCTATCTCTCGGTGCCGTTTGCCGAGGATGTCGAGCTTTCGATGAAGCTGTGACGGGGAAGGGGCGGCCTGATTGCAGGCCGCCCCCTCGGTTCAGACCATGCTTTCGGGCCGTACCACGCGGTCGAACGTCGCCTCGTCCACCAGCCCCAGATCGAGCGCTGCCTCCTTCAGGGTCAGCCCGTCCGCATGGGCATGCTTGGCGATCTTGGCGGCATTGTCGTAGCCGATCTCGGGCGCCAGCGCGGTCACCAGCATCAGCGATCGTTCCACCAGTTCGGCGATCCGGCGGCGGTTGGGCTCGATCCCGTCCACGCAGCGCTCGGCAAAGCTGACCATGCCGATCGCCAGCAGACTGATCGAGCGGATCACGGCAGAGCCGATCAGCGGCTTGAACACATTGAGTTCGAACGCGCCCTGCAGGCCGCCCACGGTCGCCGCCTGATGGTTGCCGATCACTTGCGCGGCCACCATCGTCAGCATCTCGCACTGGGTGGGGTTGACCTTGCCGGGCATGATCGAGCTGCCGGGCTCGTTTGCGGGCAAGTCCAGCTCGCCAAGGCCGGAGCGCGGGCCGGAACCGAGCAGGCGGATGTCGTTGGCGATCTTGGTCAGCGCCACCGCCAGCGTGGAAAGCGTGCCCGAAAGCTGCACCAGCGCATCGTTGCTGGCCAGCGCTTCGAACGTGTTGGGCGCGGGCACGAAGGCAAGTCCGGTCTGCGTGGCGAGGTCCGCCGCCACGTCCACCGCAAAGCCCTCCGGCGCGTTGAGCCCGGTGCCGACGGCGGTGCCGCCTTGCGCCAGCCGCAGCACGCCTTGTTCGGCATGGACCAGCCGCTCCCGCGCATCGCGCAATTGCTGGACGTAGCCGGAAAACTCCTGCCCCAGCGTCAGCGGCGTCGCGTCCTGCAAGTGGGTGCGGCCGATCTTGACGATCTCGGTCCAGGCCTTGGCCTTGGCGTCCAGCGACTGGGTCAGCCGCTCCAGCGCGGGCAGCAGCGCCCGTTCCACTTCGACCGCCGCCGCCACGTGGAGCGCGGTGGGAAAGCTGTCGTTGGAGGATTGGCCGCGATTGACGTGATCGTTGGGGTGGACCGGGCTCTTGCCGCCGCGCTTGCCCGAAAGCAGCTCGTTGGCGCGGCCGGCGATCACCTCGTTGACGTTCATGTTGCTCTGGGTGCCCGATCCGGTCTGCCAGATGACGAGCGGGAACTGATCGTCCAGCGTGCCCGAAATCACTTCGGCAGCAGCAGCCTCGATGGCTTCGGCAAGGCTTGCGTCGAGCCCGTGCTTCGCATTCACCCGCGCCGCGGCCAGCTTCACGCGGGCAAGGGCATGGACGATGGCAATGGGCATCCGCTCGGTCGGCCCGAAGGGGAAATTGTGCAGGCTGCGCTCGGTCTGCGCGCCCCAGTAGGCGCTGGCGGGAACGTCGATTTCGCCGATCGAGTCCGATTCGCGACGGAATTCCATGAGGACAGCCTCCTTTATCGCCGCGCCCGAGCCCGTGTGGGAGGGGGAGAGGGGAAGGGCGCGCGGGAGTAACCTAAGTATCGGAACGGGCAGGCGCAACGCCTCTCGCACAAGGTCCTGCACGTGCCTGTCACGCCCATTTGAATCGCGCCCGCGATGATTGAAGCCGCTCCCGCCGCGATGGCCAAGGCGCCGTCCGCCGGGCAGGTCCACTTTCAACAAGCATCCAGCAATCGGAGCATACGGGTCGTGAGAAGGATTTCGGGCGGGTTCCGCCCCGGCGTGGCTGCCGCAGCCGTCGCCGCGATGGCATTCGTGAACAGCATTCCGGCCATGGCACAGGACACAGCGACGGACGGCGCGGAGCAGGCCGCTTCTCCGCCGCCAGCTACCCCGCCAGCAGCGCCTCAAGCAGGCACCCCCGGCTACGGCATCGCCGATTTCATGCGCACGTTCGCCGGGGTGGGCATCATCGGCGAGATGAACTCGTCCGAGACGTACGGCGCCGTCCAGCAGCGCATCGGCCAATACACCGCCCACGACGCGCAGGCCGCTCAGTATGGCGACGATCTCAACGAAGTGCGTGACAATGCCACGTCCTACGTCGTGCCTGCGCATGTCACCTTCGAACTGCCGGGCGACGGCAACACGCTGCTGAAGGTCGGCGGCGCGGCGATCTACGCGCGTGGCAACGAAAGCGCGCCCACCGATCAGGACAGCGACGGCTACAATTTCCTGGCCGAAGTGCTGCGCCGCATCTCGCCCAATCAGGCCATCGGCGTGGGCTTCGCCACCGAGGTTACCGATGTGGACCTGAAGGACAGCGGCGGCCACATCGACAGCCGGGGCACCGGCGTGCGGCTCGATTACGTCAACCGTCTCAGCCCCACCACGGGCCTTGCCGTGCGAGCCATCGTGCTGGACGGCCGCGATGTGACCACGATGCCAGCTAGTACCGAGACACGGCAGAAATGGCGCCGCTACTTCACCGAAGCCAAGCTGATGAAGACGCTGGACCACCGCGCCGCCAGCTTCGTGCCCGATGGCTGGTTCCTGCGCCCGGCGGTGGAGGCGGTCTATCAGGCCTCACGCGGGTACGGTGCGAATCCCGCGACAGACGAGAACTACGGCTTCGTCGAAGGCAGCGTACGGCTTGAGAAGCAGGAATTCCGCAACTGGCACTTCGCGCCTTATGTGGAGGGCGGGCTGATCCGGGAGTTCGTGCAGGACATCAGTCCCAGGGGCACGGATGCCGGCAACGATCCCATGGTGTTCTACAGCAAGATAGGCGGCTCCACCCGGCTGGGCGGGCATGGCCGGCTAGACCTCTATTACGCGCGGCGGGATGGGGCCAAGGGGATCTACAACCAGCAGACGATCAACCTGCTGATCTCGATCGATCTTTGAGCGGCATGGCTACTGCGTAAGCAGCAGCATCTCGCGAAGTGCGGGGTCGAGCAGGAGATGCACGGCCCCATGCCCCACCAGTGCCGACAGGAAGCCATGCCGCCAGTAGAGCAGGCCCCACACGCAGCCCACCAGCCAGTACCGCAGGGTGCCGTACAGCGGGTAATGCGAAACCGGGATCCATGCGTTGAACATCTGCACGCCGCCAATGATGAGCAGAACGCCCCAAGGCGGCAGACGCTTGCGGGTGAGGGCGGTTGCCAGCACGACCAGCGCCGTCATCACCAGCAGGCGGTACTGGATCTCCTCGATCATCGACCCGGTGGCGGAAAACAGCATGCGCGGCAGCAGGGGCGTGGTGAACAGCGCCTCGTAGCCGGCGGGCAGCGATCTGCGGAACAGCAGGCCGTCGAGGATCAGCACGAAGACGGTGACGCCGACCACGCAGCCCAGCGTCGCCAGCAGCGCCGCCTTGCGGTCCTTCGGGAAAAGCCGCAGGCCGGTCCGGTCCAGTATCGTCTCGATCATCGCCTTGCCCGCCTACCCGCGAAGTCTTGAAATATCGTGATGTTGCGCGGGCGCAGCCGATGCACCGGACCTCGATTTCGCGCCGTCCCCGATAGATTGCGCGCGGCGGCGTGGCCCTGCCGACGGACCTTCGCTAGCGTGCCGGCAATGACCGGGAAAGGAAGCGAAATGAAAGCGAAGCTCTGGGGCGCGGCCCTGTGCGGCATAATGGGCTGGGCGCTGGCCGGATGCGCCACCGTGTCCGCGCCCGAAGCGCCGCGCCAGACGCTGGCCTATGTCGGTACGCAGGGCAGCGGGCCGGGGCAGGGCATTGTCGGCGTGCGGCTCGATCCGCAGACCGGCGCGCTCGCTTCGCTGGGTGTGGTGGGGCAGATGGAGCGGCCCACCTGGGTTCTGGCCGATCCCGCCCGCCATCGCCTTTTCGCCGTGAGCGAAACCGGCAATGACGGCGTGACCCACGGCACCGTGACCGGCTTCGCCTACGATCCCAAGACCGGCGCGCTGACCCCTAAAGGCCGAGCGGACTCGGGCGGTGGCGGGCCGACGCATTTGGCGCTCTCGGCAGACGGACGCACGCTGTTCGTCGCCAATTACGGCACCGGACAAGTCTCCGCGATCCCGGTCGCCGCGCTGCTGGCAGCGGGGGACGGCAAGCCGGCGGCTCAGCCTGCCAGCGTCGATACTCATCAGGGTTCCGGCCCGCACAAGCGGCAGAAGGGCCCGCACGCGCATGGCGTGACGCTCGATCCCTCAGGCCGCTGGGTGCTCTCGCCCGATCTCGGCGCGGACAAGGTTTTCATCTACCGCTTCGATGCCGCCAAGGGCACGCTTGCGCCCGCGCGCGAACCGTTCGTGACGCTGCCGCCCGCTTCGGGCCCGCGCCATATCGTCTTCGCGCCGGACGGCCGCCATGCCTTCCTGATCACCGAGATGGGCGGTTCGATCGTCAGCTTCGCGTGGGACGCCCGGCAGGGCAAGCTGACCCCGCTGACGACCACCCAACTCGATCCCGCCGACTTCGCGGGCACGCGCAGCGGTTCCGAAATCGCCGTCTCGCAGGATGGACGTTTTCTCTATACGGGCAATCGCGCGGCCAACCGCATCCAGATCTATGCCGTGCGGCAGGACGGCGGTCTGACCCCGGTGGACGCAGTCGATTGCGGCGGCCAAGTGCCCTGGGGCTTGTCGCTCTCGCGCGATGGCAAGTGGTTGGTGGTGGCCAATCAGGGCGGGGCGCAGTCGTCGGGCCATCTCGCCGTCTTCGCGGTGGACCGTGCCAGCGGAAGGCTGACCGCCACGGGCAGCGGGCTTGACGTTGCCAAGCCGACCTCCATCTCATTCACGGAATGACGATCCCCGAGGAAATCCATGGCTGACAACGACTTTCGCCCCGTTCTCTACCTGAAGGCGACATGCCCGCACTGCCTCAAACTGCGGATATTCCTGCTGGAAGCGGATCTGCTGGACCGGTTCGAGCAGCGCATCTTCACGGCGGGGGATGAGAACGAGGCGGCGATCCGCGCCGAACTCGCCCCGCATTTCGAGAAAGTGACTTTCCCGACAGTGCAGTACGCGCCGGGCAAGTACATGAACGATTCCGATGCGATCATCGCCCACTATGCCGACGTGGAAACGATCGACCGGGCGCACCTGCCGATCTTCGGGACTTATGCGGGCAGTGTCTTGCCGAACTACATGGCGGCGCGGAAGGAGTTGCGGGAGTTGAAGGAGTAGGGGGCGGTTCGATAGTCCGCCTAAGGCGCAGGAAAACCCATCGCCCCAAATCCTCGTCATCCCCGCGAAGGCGGGGATCCCGCTTCTTCCTTCAAGGCCGCGATTAGCGCGACGGTGACCCGCGCGGGGCATATCAGTCCGACACGATCTCTCTGCGCCTCTGCCTCTCCACCTGAACCAAGAAAAGCGGGCCCCCCGCCTTCGCGGGGGCGACGGGCGTTAGGGCGAAAGTGCGGCTTTGGTTTGGCCTAAACGAACCTAAACCTTCACCCCGCTCCAGATCGCCCAGCCGACCAGCCATGCCACCACCACGCAGGCGATGAACCGCCATGCCGGTGCGCGGACCAGCCCCGGCGTGCCGGCAGGAAGCACGCGCTTGCCGGTGACCATCGGTGCGATCAGGTTGTCGCGCTTGACCAGACGGTACCAGAGCACCGCGCCGATATGCGCCGCGATCAGCGCCAGGATCAGGTAGAACACGATCCCGTGCAGATCGGTCGCCCGGTCCGCGGTGGTGAACGAGACGAGGTGGTTGAGCGGCCCGGTCACGCCGTCGTCCTCGTCTCCTGAAAACAGACCCAGCGTTACTTGTAGGCTCATCAGGCCCAGCAGCAGGATCACGCTCCAGCCGCCGGCCGGATTGTGCCCGGCACTTGGTCCGGCCCTGCCGCGAAAGTAATCCAGCACCGCACCGGGGCCGCGCACGAAGGAGGCGAAGCGGGCGGTCGATCCGCCGACGAAGCCCCAGAGAATACGGATCACCAGCAGTTGCAGCAGCACCGTGCCGATCTGCATGTGCAGGGCCATCTTGCCGTTTTCCGCCGTCCACCACAGAGCCGGGATCAGCACCACGAAAGCCCAGTGGATGAAGCGGACGGGAAGATCCCAGAGCGGGGTGCGGACCTTATCCGCACCCTCTGCCGATGGGCTCACTTGTCCTTCTTTCGGAACTGCTCGTGGCAGCCCTTGCAGGCGCCGCCGATGTCGCCCATCGCCTTGGTGGTGGCGGCAAGGTCCTTGGCGTCGGCGGCGGTCTTCAACTCGTCGGCGGCGCTGGCCAGCTTGGCGGCGGCGGCCTTGAACTCGCCGCTCTTTTCCCAGATCGCGGGCAGGGCTTCGGTCTTGGAACTGGCGTCCGGGCCGGTGCCTTCGGGGAAGAAGCCGACGATCTTGCCGGCATCGTCCTTGATCGATGCGGCGGCGGAGGCGGCGGTGGTGAAGTCCGGCGGGGTGCTTTCCAGCGCGGCCTTGGCCACCTTGTTAGACTTGCCGATGTCCTTGAAGTTCGCCTTGCGCTCCTTGACGATCGTGCCGACGTCCACGGCGGCATCCGATGCGTCGGTGGAACTGTCGGGCGCGGTCTGCGGGCCCTTGCAGCCGGCAACGGCAAACAGCGCGGCGGCAGCAATGGTCGTGGTCAGGGCGAGTGTCTTGGCCATGGTCGCAACTCCTTGTCGGGCGGGATGCTTATGAATCCCTTGAAGCCCTGATAACGCGGAATGTTGCGTTGCGGCGAATAGATTCTGAAATCGTTGGGAAAATGGCGAGTGAAGGCGCTGGGCGGCGATCACGCCATCCGCTCAGGCCTTGCCCGAATCCTTGTCATTGCGAGCGTAGCGAAGCAATCCAGAGCGGCGTGGGACTGCCCTGGATTGCTTCGCTACGCTCGCAATGACGAAGGAGGGATGGGGACGGGGACGGGTTTCGTGGTCGGCTTTCCCGACGCGCCGACGCAGCGAATACGGCTCAGCGCCGCATCGTTCGTCAGCCCGCGAAAACGACGCCGTCCATCAGCTTTCGCGCCGTGCGAAGGAGGGCGGCGCTCACAACGGCGCCGCCCTCGTCCACTTCGAGGACACAGGACATTTCTCCGGTCGGATGTTCGACCGATAGCGTCTTGCGGCGACCCTCGGGGCTTATGGCGACTTCGGCGGCGGGCGAGCCTTCGATCAGGCAGGCCGTCGCCACCGAGACTGCGCCCAGCACGCCGATGGTGGCGTGGGCGCGGTGGGGAATGAAACTGCGCACGGTCACCGCGCCGCCATGCTTGGGCGGGGCGACCAGCATCATCTTGGGGACCGACTTGTCCTTGACGTCGCCCAGGTTCATCCGCTCGCCCACGGCAAGGCGGATGGCCTCGATCTTCGCCTTCAGCTCGGTATTGGCGTCCAGGCTTTCGCGGTCTTCGTAGCCTGTGATGCCGACATCTTCGGCCTTCATCACGACGCAGGGCATGCCGTTGTCGATCAGCGTCACGCGCACGCCGTTCACTTCGTCCACGGCATTGCCGGTGGGAAGCAGCGCGCCGCAGGAGGAGCCGGCGGTGTCGCGGAATTCCAGCGGGATCGGCGCGTGGCTGCCGGGCACGCCGTCGATCTTGGCGTCACCCTTGTACGTCACCTTACCGCCCGGCGTCTGCACGGTGGCGACGGCGACCTGGCCGGTGTTCTCCATGAAGATGGCAACGTTGGTTTCGTCGCCCTTGGGCTCGATCAGCCCGCGCTCGATGGCGAAGGGGCCGATGCCGGCAAGGATGTTGCCGCAGTTCTGCTGATCGCTGACGAGCGCCTGATCGACGAAGACCTGCAGGAACAGGTAATCGACATCGATCCCCTCGCGCGCAGACTTGCTGACGACCGCAACTTTGCTGGTCAGCGGATCGGCGCCGCCCATGCCGTCGATCTGGCGCGGATCGGGCGATCCCATGATGGAAAGCAAAAAGGCATCGCGCGCGGCCGGATCGGCGGGGAGATCGGACTTGAGGAAGTAGCCGCCTTTCGAAGTGCCGCCGCGCATCCACATGCAGGCCACACCCTCGATAACGCGTACTTCACTCATGGCGAACTCCCGGCAAGATCGATTCGAAGAGGGGCACATGCCCTGAGGGACGCGCGAAGGGGAAGCCGGTTGCCGTGCGCGGCGATTGGTTCTGGCTAATCGTGGCGGTGGCTGGGAGCGGGAAGCGTGTCGGAAAATCGCGCAAATCGACCGTAAAACCCGGAAATATGAGCGGCTTGGTCGTCATAGCATCGATGGTTCGCGCCTGCCCTGCATCGATGCGCAGTCTTGTCCGCGCAGGCACAAGGCATCGCGAAGACTTTTGCGAAATCCCTGTTCGCCACCTGAACTGCCCGCTGCGTAACATCGAAGTAGAGCCGAAATGGCGAAGGGCCGGTCTTGTCGTAATTGTCGTGAAACCGTCCGCGAACTGCCATCGAACTTGCGCCAGATTGCCATGTTTTCCCCCTAGCAATCGCCCCGCGACTGAAAGACCTGCAATACTAGGGGCACATCCATGACACATGACCTGCCGGCCAACGGCTATACCGACGGCGACGTCGATACCAATTCCACTTCCGTCACCTCGCTCGAAGAACTGGCCGACCAGCGCTATTCGCGCCGTCAGGCGCTGTTTCGCGGCGCCGGCGCCACGACCATGGCCTTCATGGGCACCGCGCTGCTGGCGGCCTGCGGCGACGATGACGACAACGCCAGTTCGTTAACGATTTCCGCCGGGGCCAATGCGGCCACCAGCTCGGGCCGCGTGGTCACGCTGACGGGCACACCGGCCAGCGGCACCAGCGGTATCGCGTCGACGGCGTGGGCGCAGAATTCGGGCACCGCCGTCACGCTGACGGGCACGGGATCGACCGTCAGCTTCATCGCGCCGGCCGTCAGCGCCGCCACCGATCTGGTGTTCACGTTCGCCGTGGTCGAAACCGGCGGCCATTCGCAGACCGCCCAGACCACCGTGCGCGTATCGCCCAATACGCTGGGCTTTACCGCCGTGCCGCACAGCCTTGCCGACGTGGTGGCGGTGCCCACGGGCTATTCGGTCACTGTCATGACCCGCCTGGGCGACCCGCTCTCCGCCGCCACGCCCGCCTATGCCAACAATGGCACCGATACCGACTTCGCCCACCGCATCGGCGACCATGGCGACGCGCTGCACTTCTTCGGCCTTTCCACCGCCGGCGCGCGCGACGATACCAGCTCCACGCGCGGGTTGATGGTGCAGAACCATGAGAACCTGAACGTGCAGTACCTCCATCCCAACGGCCCCACCAACGTCTCCACCGGCCCGCGTCCGGCGGATGAAGCGCTGAAGGAGATCGAGGCGCACGGCGTTTCGGTGTCGGAATATCAGGACGCCGGCAGCCGCAAGTGGGCCTATGTCCGGAACAGCGCCTACAACCGCCGCATCACCCCAAACACGCCGATGGCGTTCAACGGTCCGGCGGCCGGTTCGGCCCTGCTGTTCACTGCCTATTCGCCCACCGGCAAGACCGGGCGCGGCACCATCAACAACTGCGCCAACGGCATTACCCCCTGGGCGACGAACCTGACGTGCGAGGAAAACTGGGCCGGCTACTTCCGCCGGGACGCGGCCGACGATGCCAAGCGCACCGTGCGCGAGATGACCGCGATCAGCCGCTACGGCGTCACCAGCCGTACCGGCAACTTCGCCTGGTCCACTGCGAACAGCACGGATTCGATCTACACCAAGTGGAACGCGACGATCACCGGCGCCACCGCGGCGGACGACTATCGCAACGAACCCAACCAGTATGGCTGGGTGGTCGAGATCGACCCCTACGATCCGGCATCGACCCCGCGCAAGCGTACCGCACTGGGCCGCATGGGCCATGAAGGCGCTTTCGTGCGCGCCGTCGCCGGGCAGAAGCTGGGCGTCTACATGGGTGACGATTCCCGCCGCGAATACCTCTACAAGTTCGTGTCGAGCACCACTTACGCCGCCGCCGACGCCGCCAGCACCAGCCGCCTGGCCATGGGCGACAAGTATCTGGACGCCGGTACGCTCTATGTTGCCAAGTTCAATGCCGATGGCAGCGGCCAATGGCTGCCGCTGGTGTTCGGATCGGTGCCGAACCGTGCGGCCAGCGGCTCTACGCCGGCCTATGTCTTCGCCGATCAGGCCGACATCCTCGTCAACACCCGCCTTGCTGCCGATGCCGTGGGTGCAACGCCGATGGACCGTCCGGAATGGACCGCCGGCAACCCGGTGAACGGCGAAATCTACCTGACGCTCACCAACAACAACGCCGCCGGTCGCCCGCTGAACGGTACCGATGCCGCCAACCCGCGCCACTACAACGATCCCAAGGGCACGGCGAACACCGCGCAGTACGGCAATCCCAACGGCCACATCATCCGCCTGCGCGAAGATGGCGACACCACCGCCGCCACGACGTTCAAGTGGGACATCTACCTGTTCGGCGCCGATGCCGCAGATGCCGATCCCGCCAACGTCAACATTTCGGGCCTGACGGCCGACAACGACTTCTCCAGCCCGGACGGTTGCTACTTCTCGCGCGACACCAACCCGGCGGGGCAGATCAATCCGGTGCTCTGGGTGGAGACGGACGACGGCGCGCTGACCGACCGCACCAACTGCATGCTGCTGGCCGCGCTGCCGGGCAAAGTGGGTGACGGCGGCGCCAAGACGATCACCAACAAGGACTCGACCGGCGCCACCGCCACGCAGGCGACCATTGCCGGCAAGGCGGCGACGGCGGCCACGCTGCGCCGCTTCCTGGTCGGCCCGGTCCAGTGCGAGATCACTGGCATCGACATGACGCCGGATGGCCGCACGCTGTTCGTGGGCATCCAGCACCCGGGTGAGGAAGGCGCGGTGACCGCCCCGTCCAGCCACTGGCCCGACAGCCAGACCGGCACCGCGGCGGCCACCGTGCGTCCGCGTTCGGCCATCGTGGCGATCACCAAGGACGATGGCGGCGTGATCGGCCTCTGACCGATCGGCTCAAAGCATGAAGGGGGGAGGGGGCCTTGCGTCTCCTCCCTTTCGTTTTGCCCGTCCGGATCGATCCCGCAGGAGGGAATCGGGGTCGATTCGACGCCGCTCCGAAACGGCTCGCGGCGGGTCTGCAGAGCGTAATTTGAGGGTTCATTGCGGCTCTGTGACAGCTTGTGAACGCCGTTCACGCAGCACACTTCGCTTCGGTTCGTCGCACGGCCCGCCCGCATAGACGGCGCAAAGACCCCTGCTGCGGGGACTGTTCATGTACGCGCAAGCTAAAGCTGAACACGCAGGAAATCGATCCGGATGCAGCAACCATTTTCCGCTCTTCCGGACACCGAAATTGGAGGGGGTTCCGATCGCACACACGCCACCGTCGGCGTGCCGGTCGGACGAGAAGCCGCGATCGGCGCGGGCCCACCTGTGTGAAGGAGCAGCCAATGAAAAACATCTCGAAAAGCCCCAAAGCCCTTCTGCTGCTTGCCGCGCTGGCCGGCACCGCTTCTGCCAGCGTTTCCGCGCAGCAGCAGGACGGCCTGGAAGGCAGCGTTACGGCAGACGCCTCCAGCCAGCAGCCGGTCGACACGGCCGGCATGACCAAGGGGCCCAAGGTCGAAGGCATCATCTCCGCCCGCAGCGGCGACCGGGTCCAGGTTACCAGCGCCAACGGCAACAAGACCATCGTCACCCTTACCAATGCCACCAAGATCAAGTCCAGCGGCGGCTTCCTCGGCATGAACAGCAACAAGCTGGCGGCAAACCAGCTTCTCAACGGTCTGCCGGTTTCGATCGACACCTTGCAGGGCGGCGGCGCGCTGGTGGCCAGCTCGATCGACCTGAAGAACAAGGACATGAAGGTCGCCTCCATGATCCACAACGGCACGGATCAGCGCTTCGCGTCGAACGAGGCGGCGACCGAGGCACTGCGCGGCCGCATGGCCGACATCGACAAGTACAACATCAAGGGCACGACCAACGTGAACTTTGACACAGGCAAGTACGATCTTTCGCCCGAAGCGAAGCAGAACCTCTGCTCGGCGGCGACTTCGGCCGATGGCATGGATAATGCCCTTCTGCTGGTGGTCGGCTACACCGACTCCGTCGGCAGCGACGATTACAACCAGACGCTCAGCGAAAAGCGCGCCACCCGCGTGGTGAACTACCTCCAGCAGGTTTGTCACTGGAAGCCCTATCGCATGTTGACCCCCACCGGCATGGCCAAGGCCGACCCGCTGGCGGACAACACCACCGAAGAAGGCAAGGCGCAGAACCGCCGCGTTGCCGTGAACATCATGGTCAGCAAGGCCGTGGACGGCTTCTGATCGGCGTACTCCGACAGAAAACGGGCGGGCTCCGAGCAATTCGGGGCCCGCTTTTTTTATGTTCGGCACGGATACGCCAAAGGCCAAGCGCGTGCGCGATAGCGGGCACTTGCACGCTGACGCTCTGCGGCTAAACATCGGCCCGAACATCCGGGGGGATGGGGGACGCTGCGTGCGCTCCCTCGGGGGAAACGAATGTACGCCAGGCTGCAATCGCGTTCGGTGCTCGCAGGACTGCTGCCGCTTGGCGCGCTGGCGGCCACTTTCGCGCTGACGCTGGCCTTGCGGCTGCGGCAGGAACCGGCGCCGCTGGGTTTCGACGAATATGCCTCGCTCTATTTCTCCGGCCGATCCTTCGCGGAACTGTGGGGGCCGTGGATGCTGCGGGAGACGAACCCGCCGCTGTTCTACACACTGCTGAAGCTGTGGCGCATGGCGGTGCCGGACAGCCAGCCGGCGCTGCGCCTGCTGCCGCTGCTGCTGTCTCTGACGCAGATCGGGCTGGTCGCGCGCCTTGCCGGACGGCGCTGGGGCTGGGCGGCGGCGGCGATGGCGGTGCTGCTTTTCGCGCTGTCGCCCTCCGACATCTATCAGTCCGAATATCTGCGCGGCTATGTGCTGGCGAAGCTGGCGGTGACGGTCTCGTTCATCGGCCTGCTGGCGGCTTTGGAGGAGGAGGGGCCGCATCCGCTGCGGGGCTGGGCGCTCTATGCCGGGGGCGCGGTGGTGGCGATCTACAGCCATACGACGATGCTGCTCTGGCCGCCGGTCGCAATGCTGGCGGTGCTGGCGGAAGCGGCCTTGCGCCGGGGCGTCGGGCGCGGCGCGCTGGTACGGCTGTTCGCGGCGAACCTTGCGGTTGCGCTCCTGTCCGGCTGGGCGCTGTGGATCGCGGCGGCACAGGTCCACGCCGCCTCCGCCAATATCGCCTGGATAGAGCGGCTGTCGTTCGACGACTGGCTCTCCAGCGTGAACCTGCAATTGCTGCTGGATGGCGAGATCGGTTCGGGGCTGATGGCGGCGCTGATGGCGGTGGGCGTCATCCGCACCTTCCGCGACCGTGCGACGCGGTTGGCGCTGTTCATCGTCCTTGGCGCGTTGATGGCGTTCAAGGTGGCGGACCGGATCCATCCGATCATCTCCGACTACACCTTGCACTGGTGCGCCAGCTTCACCGTCCTGCTCGCTGCTGCCGCGCTGGCGGGGAGGGGTAAGATCCTCGGTACCACGGCGCGCGGCGCGACGCTGGCGGTGATGGCGGCGGTGGGGCTCTACGAACTGGTCACGCTCGTCTGGATACCCGAGCCGCAGGACTGGCGCCGCACCGTGCAGACGGTCGCGCAGACACCCCATGCGGCGTTGCTGGTCTCGCACGAATCGGTGGGGCTGGTGGTCCAGCAGGCCTGCATGCTGGAATTCCGGCGCGGCGGCTGCCCGTTCCCGCTGGTGGTCATGGCCAGCCGCGCCCCGACCGACGCCTGGGCCTTCGGCGGCTATCGCGGCCGCATCACCCCGGTCCGGCAAGTCCGTGCCGCGCTGCTGCCGGCGCGCCGGGTCTATGCCTTCAGCCGCTATGTCTACACCCCGCTGCCTCCGCTGGGCCTGGACGAGAACCGCTACCGCCGCGTCGAGTGGGACGATGGCGAACTGATCGGCCCGATCCCGGCGGCGGATTTCCGGAAGCACGCCTGACGGCGCTGGCGCTGGACGCACCGAGAGGGCATGATCCGCGCATCGCTTTGCTTGCTGCGGGGGCCACGATGACTGCTACGACGCTCGACGATTGGGCTGCGCTGTGGAAGCCCTGGACCGATTTCGGCACGAAACTGGTGCTGGCGCCGCAGGCTCTGGCGCAGTCGATCAATTCCGGCTGGTCGTTCGGCAATGTGATCGTCAACCCGCAGAACTCCAGCGCGCCGGGTACCGAGCAAGCGATCCTAGCGCAGGAAAGCTATGGCCGGCAGATCGGCAAGATGCTCGATGCGCTGAGCCTGCTGGTGGAGCGGCAGCCGGATCACGAGACGGACAAGGCGTTCAAAGAGGTCGCCACCCTCAAGAAACGCATCGATACGATCAAGAAGGACACCGCCCTCCACAGCGTGAAGCAGGTGAGCAGCGACCTTAAAACCCTGCGCACGTCAGATCGCAAGGAGGACAAGGAGGCCCTTCGCGCCGCCCTCAAGCAACTGCGCACCCTGGTGGAAGAACTGGAAAACCGCGCCTGAATCGCGTCCTTCGCGCGCATCCATCCCGGCAGCGATCATGCGCAGAAGCCCTCTGGCCCTCGCCCCGGCGATGGCTTAATGAACAGTCCTGTTGATAACAGGAGAGGCCACGTGAAAGAGACGGGCACCAAAACGGCCACGCTGACCGCCAAGGACATGGACGAGGAACGCCTCGCCACTTATCCCACCACCGCCTTCCTCTCGAAGGACTACCTTGCAGCGGAAAAGAAGCTGCTCTGGCCCAAGGTCTGGCAGATGGTGGAGCGCGAGAGCGACCTGCCCAATCCCGGCGACTGGATGACTTACGACGTCGCCGACGAATCGATCATCGTGCTGCGCAAGGACGATGGCACGCTGAAGGCCTTCCACAACGTCTGCCCGCATCGCGGCCGCCAGCTCGTCTCGGTGCCCAGCATGTTGCCCGGCAAAGTCCACGATGTGCGCGGCAACAACCGCAAGAGCTTCATCTGCGGCTTCCACGGCTGGACCTTCGATCTCGACGGCCAGAACACCTACATCCTCGACCCGCAGGACTGGCACAACAAGCTGACGCCGGAAATGACCTGCCTGTCGGACGTGCAGGTCGATACCTGGGGCGGCTACATCTACATCAGCATGGACCCCGATGCGGTGCCGCTGAAGGAATGGATGGGCCGCGCGGGGGAGATCCTCGATCATTTCGACCTTGCCGGCATGCACTACAAGTGGCGCCAGTGGGCGATCTACGACTGCAACTGGAAGACCGCGATCGAGGCGTTCCTGGAACCCTACCACGTCGCCGGCACCCACACGCAGCTCTTGGCCTATGGCGATTACTACGCGCTGTCCAAGCAGTACGGCCTGCACTCGGTCTCCAGTTACGACACCCGCGACAGCAAGTTCCAGATGAGCGAAAGCGCCGGCACCACCCGCGCCGGGAAGGGGGATGACGCCCGCGTCTCCACCTACGAACTGATCCGTGAAAACTACGAGACGGTGAACTACTCCGCCTCCACCGAAACGCTGGTCAACGCCGCCAGCCGTCTGGTGGACGAACTGCCCGAAACCGCCACGCCGGGCGAGATCATCGCCCACTGGCTCAAGTCGGCGAAGGCGGACGACGCCGCGCGCGGGGTGGTCTGGCCGGAAGTCCCGCCGGAGATCAAGAAGGAAGGCGGCCTCGCCTGGGGCCTGTTCCCCAACCAGAACATCCTCCACGGCGAGACTTTCGCGCTCTGCTACCGCGTGCGCCCCTACGGCGACGATCCGGACAAGTGCGTGTTCGAAAGCTACGCCCTAGAACGCTTCCCCGAAGGCGAGGAGCCGGTGACGGAGTGGGTCTATGCCGATCCGATCGGTGAGAACTGGGGCTCGGTTCTGGCGCAGGACTTCTCCAACATGCAGTTCGTGCAGAAGGGCATGAAGTCCTCCGGCTTCCGCGGCCCGCTGCCCAACCCGCATCAGGAACAGAAGGTCATCAACCTCCATCGCAACCTTGCCAATTTCATGGATGGCATGAGCGCGCCAAGGCTGCTGGATATCGACTGAGGGGGCCGACCCGCACGGCAGGGGAAACGCGGAGCGAGCGGGCTTCCCCGCGTACGGCCGCATCACGCGCCGGCTTCACCGTCCCGACTGGCTATGACCACGACATAGCCGTCGGGATCTCTCAGCCAGATTTCCCTGTGCATGGGCGCAGGGTTTACCAGAGGTCCTTCGACGATGTCTGCCTTCAGCGTGTAGACCCGATCCAGCGCGGCATCGAAATCGGTGACTTCAAACCACAGGAGAACGCCGTGTCCCGGTCTGGCTTCCCGTGGATTGACGAGGTTTGGGTGGTTCTCGACATCCCAACCATGCAGTTGCAACACCAGCCTGCCGCCGCAAAACAGGCGGTCGTACCGGTCGCGGTGGGGATGTTCCGGCAGTGCGTCGGCGTTCAGCAGCGACGTATACCATCGGCTGCTTGCTCGAACGTCCTGCACCGCGATGAGGGGTTGCGCTTCGATTGAGGTTTCTCGGAAGGTATCGCTCATTGGCCGCGCTCCGATGGTCGCTCGCATGATAGCGCCAGGTGCGTGACGCGGACAATCGGGGTGCCGGGAGTCCGCTCGCTCCATTTCGAACATCGAGGGGCTCACCGGCAACCCCTCCCGCCTTGTGATAACGAGGAAGTTTGCTCGCAGCAGCCCGCGGCACACTCTCCCCACCCCGCTCAGGCTGAGCGGGGTGGGGCTAAAACCCAGCAAGTCAGAACAGAGGCCGCTTGCCCGCAATCCCGATCATAGAGACGGCGCGCCCAAAATCGGACTGGCAGATTGCACGATTTTAATCTGAAACCTGCCTTTCCGGATCGCCCACGTTGCGGACACGAAGGTCTTCTGAAATGTTGCACGGATGGCGATCATCAATTGTGACTGGAGCCTTTCGAACCCCGGGCCGGATGAACTCGTCGTCTGGCTTGAGCCATGGGCTGAAGAATTCGTGATCCCGGCGAAATCCACTGTCGCCTTAAAGGCATCAAGCAATCTCGAAGAGAATGCGATCGGTGACATCGAATGGGCATCGGACCATGTCGTCGTGTGGGCAAGTGCGAAAACCGTTGAAGTTTTCATCGATGGCCAGCGTCAAGATTCTACTTCGGCAATTGTGGCGATCCCTGACGGCCTCACCAAAGATATGCTGAACATCTTGTTTGCGGGCCAGCCGTCCGCTCGCCTTGGAGGCGTGGAAGGTCGTGCAGTCAATCAGGTGTCTTGGAGCGAAAGGCTTCGGCGTTTATTCCGCTTAAACTGATGCCCGCTTGCCCCGACAAAGCGAATGGCGGATTTTCAGAAATTTATTCCGAAACTTGCCCTTCCGGACACGCCGACTTTGCGGATGTTAATGCCAAGGGTCACCCCCCATATGAAATTCCTTGGCGACCTCGTAACACTGACCACACATGATCTTCGGTTTCAGGTGCTCTCCAGCTTCCCCAATCCATTCACCATCGGTCAATTTCACCCTTTCCTCACATTCCGAACACCACGCGTCTGGATGAGGATTTGTCGGATCTTCTTGCGTCCAGAAGAAGCCCACGCGGTCATGCTGAATGAGACCGACGGCAATATGCTGACAAACAAAGGTTTCAGGTTGCGGTCCATGTGTTTCACAATGGACTGGGCTCGATAGAACGGCCTTGACCTCTGGGTTTTGCGTGGTTGGGCGTTTGCGAAAGATTGCGCTTAGCTTCTCGAGTTTCATACCGAAAAGGTAGCGAAACACTGGTGTTTTTCTAGCTTGAAGATCGTTTCGTGAAACACATCATGAATGTCTGCTTGCCCCGCAAAAGCGGTCAGTACAGAAAGCTGGCACAACAACCCCACCTTCCCGTAAAACCAAGGCATGATCCGTGCCGCTGGCCTCCGCGCGCGATCACCCCACCGGCTGCGCCGCCGGGAATGTCCACGATCCGTCCAGCACTTCGCGGCGCGGGCGGTAGAGGCGGACCATGTAGTTCCAGCCCGGCACGATCGGGATGCAATTGCCGCCGGTGTCCTCTCCGCCGAACTGGATCGTGATCGACCCATCGGCATCCTTCTTCGCGGTGATGCTGTTGAAGGAATAGACGCCCTTGTCATTGGCGGGGATGAAGCCTTTCTCGTCATAGACGATCACCGACCAGAAGGCGTCCACCGGCACGTCCCTGACCGTCAGGCGATAGGCGGTCTGGCCATCGTTCTGTGGCGGCGTGGCATTGACGTACATTGCATCCTCGGGCGGATTGGCGCCCCAGCCCATGGCGCCGCCGATCAGCCGCTGCACGGGGTCGACCTTGCCGCGCGGGCCGAAGCCCTTGCTGGTATCGGGCATGTGCCGGGCCAGCGTCAGCAGTGCGCTGCGCACTTCGTCCTGGCTCGCGTGGTCCCAGGTGGGCGGCGCGAAGCTGCCGATATCGATCTGATCGACCCTGATGGCGTCCTGCAGGGCGTGGGCCGCGGCAAGATCGGCGGGATCATCGGGATCGACCAGCGTGCGCACGGCGGCCATGGCATAGCGGGTGCCGATCTCTTCCCGCACCAGCCGGTGCGGCCGGGCATCGTAATAGACACCCGGCACGAACTGATCCTCGTCGATGATCTGCAAGGACATGAAGCGCCCGCCCGCATCGGGCATGGTGATCGTCACCGGGCCGGCTTCGAGATCGAAGACGGCGGCCGAATAGAGCGTATCGCGGTTCTGGCGGATCACGTTTTGCTGATCGATCGGGGAAAGCTCTCGCTTATGTTCGAATTTGCCGAAGCCGCCTTCGCGCACGGCCACGGCGGTGAAGTAGAGATCGGATTCGGCCCGCAGGAAGTTTTCCGGTGTCACCGGGATCGGGGGGGCGAAGGCGGATCGATCGGACATAGTCGCAAACTCCCTTTTCCGGCCAATCTGGTCCGGCCAACTTTGGGGGCCGGCCGGGAAGCGGGAAATCGGGGAATACCCGGAAGCGGTGGTTCGGCGGATCGGTAGGTCGCATATCGGGCCTTTCCACAGCCGGATAGGCGGCAGGGCGAAAGCGCCTGCCGGCCGCCCCGCGATCTTTCCCCGGCTCTTAACCCTTCAAGTCACGGGGAACACAGGCAACTAGGTAGAGTCCGCAGGGGCGCCAGCCAGCCAGCGTCAAGGATTTTCAAGCATACTCCTGGGCATGGAAAATCTTGTCTTTCAATTCGCCACGCGTCGGAAGCGGCTTTTCACAAACGTTTGCAAGGCCGGTTTCCTTACGCTTGCGGTAACCGCGTTCGCGATCGCATCACCCGATTCTGCGCAGGCGGCCACCACCACCACCACGATCGCCGTCACGGCGACGGTCCAGCCTTCGTGCACCGTTTCGGCAACGGCCCTGGCCTTCGGATCGTACAACCCGCTGTCGGCAACGCCGCTGGACGGGACCAGCACCATCACCGTCAACTGTACGACTGGCACTGTCTACACCGTGGGGCTCAATGCCGGCACCACTGGCGGCGCCACGGTGACGACGCGGCAGATGCTGCTGAGCGCCAACGCGCTGAACTACACGCTCTATCGCGATTCCGGCCGCACCAACAATTGGGGCAACACGCCGGGCACCGATACGCCGGCCTCCGCCACGGCGACGACCTCGGCCGCCTCGCTCACCGTTTACGGCCGGATTCCCGCGCTGCAGAATGTGCCGGCGGGCGCCTATACGGATACGGTCACGGTCACGGTCAACTATTGATGCCCGCGCGCGGTGGCCGGGCGCTGGCTGTGGCGATCGCGGCGGCTGCGGCGGCCGGCATTTCCCCATCGGCACAGGCAGGCAGTCTGCGGATCATGCCGATCCGCGTTGAAGTGGCGGCCGATGCGCGGTTCTGCAGCCTGAAGATCTCCAATGACGAGGATGCGCCCGTCTCGGTGCAAGTGCGCGGCTTTGCCTGGTCGAAGGATGCGGCCGGCGCCGATGTGCTGAGCGACGATCCGGGCTTTCAGATCAACCCCACGATCGTAACCCTGGGCGGCAAGGAGGAGCGGCTGGTGCGTTGCGGCCTGCCCCCCGTCAGCGGCGCGGGCGAACAGAGCTGGCGGATGGTGCTGGACGAGCTGCCCCGGCCCGGCCCGGCCAACGGGGGGATCCGCACATTGCTGCGGATCAGCGTTCCCGTCTTCCGCGCGCCGGCCGATGCGCAACCCGATCTTGTCTGGTCCATCGGTGACGGCGGCGGCGACGGCGGCGGACTGGCCCCGGGCGGCGCGCTGGTGGTGGAGAACCGGGGGCGGCGGCATGCGCAAGTGCTCTCGCTGGATCTGACGCGCCGCGGCGGCGGAAACGCGGCGATTGCCAAGAGCTTCTACGTCCTCGCCGGCGGGCGCGTGGAATTGCCCCTGCCGGCCGGATTTGTCGGTGCGCCCGAATCGGTGCGCGCCAGCACGCCCGACGGTTCGCTTGACCTGCGCGCACGCGCGGGGCCTTGAGCGGCGTCATGGGCCATTCCCGGTGTCTTCCCGCCATGTTTTCCTGCTTGCGGTGGCCGTGCTGGCCCTTTCGGCCCGGACGGCGGGTGCCGCAGCCGGCGCGCCGGCTTCCGTACCGGCGGCAATGCCGGTGGGCGTGGTGGTCAACGGGCAGGATCGCGGCTGCAACGGGCTCTTGGTGATGATCGGGAAGCGACTGCATCTGCGCCGGGCCGATCTTGCCGCCTGCGGGGTTCCGCTTCCTGCCGGGGGCACGCAAAAGGCAGTCTCGATCACGCTGGCGGGGGAGGATTACGTCGCGCTGGACGAAGTGCCGGGGGTGAGCGCGCGGCTGGACGCCAGCGGCACGCTGCTGCTGATCGAGGTTTCGGCAGAGCGCTACGGCCCGTTGCGGATCGGGCCGCCCGATAGCCCGGTTGCGGTCAGCCGGTCGATCCCGGCGGCCTATATCGACTATGACCTGACCTTCACGCAGGACCGCCGGACCACCGCCTTTTCCGCGCTGCTCGATGCGGGGGTTTCGGGGGGCTGGGGGGTGCTGGCGGCCACCGGCCTTGTCGGCACCGGCAGGACGCCGAACGTGCGGCTGGACACGGCCTATACGCTGGACTTTCCCGGGCGCCGCATCCGGCTGGTGGTGGGCGATACGCTGGGCAACGGATCGGCATGGAGCCAGCCCGTGCGCTTCGGCGGCATCCGCATCGGCACCGATTTCTCGCTCGACCCCTCGCGCCTCACATATCCCTTGCCGGTGCTGCAGGGGGGATCGGCGCTGCCATCGACCGTGGAGCTGGCCGCGCGGGAGGGGGTGCGCGATTTCGCGGTGGAGCCGGGGCTGTTCAGCTATGCCTACCGCCCGCAGTTCAGCGGCGCGGGGGACGTGACGATGATCGTGCGCGACGTCGCCGGCAACCAGCGCGTGGTGACGCGCAGCTTCTACGCCAGCACCAGCCAGCTACGCGACGGCCTTGCCGATTTCTCGCTGGAGGGCGGGCTGCTGCGGCGGAACTACGGCATCCGCAGCTTCGATTACGGCGCCGGCTTCGGTGCGGCGTCGCTGCGGTACGGCCTGACTTCGACCCTCACGCTGGAGAGCCGGCTGGAAAGCGGCGCGGGGGTGACGGTCGGCGGTTTCGGCGGGCAACTGGTGGTGCAGCCGCTGGGCGAGATCCGCCTTGCCGGCGCGCTCTCCACCAGTGGGGGGCGGACCGGCACCTTGTTCCAGGTTCAGGCCCAGCGGCTGACGCACGCTTACGGCGTCACCGCCAGCTACCGCGCGATGAGTGCCGACTATCGTCAGGTAGGCGACCCCTGGATCACCCCCGGCGCCCGGCGCGAACTGGCGTTTTCGGGCAGTCTGGCGATGGGCCGCGCGGGGTCGGTCAACCTTGGCTACCTTTCCACCCGCACCGGCCCTTCGCGCAGCACGCTGGCCTCCGCGAGCTATTCGATCATGCTGGGCGACGCTTTCGTCAGCTTCGGCGCGCAGCGGCAGAGCGGCGACGATGGCCGGTCGAACTGGCTGTTCGGCATGGTCACCCTGCCGCTGGGCCGCACGCGCCACCTCTCTTTCAGCGCGGATTCACAGCAAGTCTCCGCCCTTTACGACAAGGCCGTGCCCACCGACGCCGGCCTTGGCTACCGCGTGGGTATCGGCCGCGAGAACCATGGCGCGGGCTGGGCCGAAGGCATGGCGACGCTGCGCACTACCGCCGGAGATATCGAAGTGGCCGGCCTCTACCGCGAACAGGCCCTGTTCACCCGGGTCGAGGCGCGCGGCGCGCTCGTCGCCGCGGGGGGAGGGCTGGCCGCCACGCAGCGCGTGGGAGACGCCTTCGCCGTGGTGGACATCGCCGGCGATCCCGGCGCGGTGGTCATGCTGGAAAACCGCCCGGTACCGATGCCCGACACCATGCCGGAGAGCGCTGGCAAGATCGGCAAAGCCAGCCACGTCATCGTCACCGGCCTTGCGCCCTATGTCGCCAATCGCGTCGGCATCGATCCCGCCAGAATCCCCATCGAAGTGCCGCTGGGCGATGTGGAGCAGACCGTCACCCCCGGTTGGGGCAAGGCGGTGAAAGTCACCTTCGGCAAGCGCGATACCCACCCCGCGCGCTTGCGCGTGGTGGACCTTGCCGGCGTGCCGCTCGAGGCCGGCCGCGAAGTGGTGATCGAACCGCAGGGCCGCCCCCGCCCCACAGCCGCCACCGCCAGCCCCGCTACGGTAACGCTCACCGGCCACGACGGCGAAATCTACCTTGAGGACTTCGTTCCCCACGCCGTGCTGCGCATTGCGGACGGGCGGGGCGGCCACTGCATCGTCCGCCTGGGAGGCGCCGCCCCCGCCGACGTGCTGGCCCATCCGATCGAGGCCGCCTGCCAGCCCGAACCGCGGATCGCCGGGCCATGATCCCGATCCGGCGCAAAGCTACCGGTCTCCTGCCCGCTATGCTCGCCCTCTGCGGCTTGATCCTGCCTGCCGAACCGGCGCAGGCGCTGTGCCTCTGTTCCTGCACCGTCAGCACCACGCCCATGGCCTTCGGCACTTACGACCAGACCTCCGCCGCCCCCAGGGACGTCAACGCCACCGTGACCATCAGTTGCACCAGCGTCGCCAGCGTGCTCAGCACCGCCGACATCGCCCTCAGCACCGGCGGGTCCAACAACGTCGCCGCGCGGCGCATGATCTCAGGCAGCAATCTGCTCTATTACAACATCTATTCGGACCCGGCCTACAGCATCATCTGGGGCAACGGCACCGGCGGCGCGCCCATCGTGCAAGTGCCGCTCAACGGCCTGCTGAATTTCACGTCCAGCGCCACGGCCTATGGGCGCATTCCGGCGCTCCAGAATGTTCCCATAGGCAGTTATTCGGATACGGTGACGATCACCGTCACGTATTGAAGCCTGCGGGCCGCGCTCAGTCCAAAGCCTCGCGTGCATCGGCAGCCTCACGCGCCTTGCGCGCCTCCACTTCCTCGCGCAGCCGCGCCACCTTGGCCTGGATCGAGGCGCGTATTTCTTCCACCGAGGGATATTCCGCCTCGATCTCCGCACGAATGCGCTCATAGGTGGGCGAGCCCGGCCGCAAGTCCACATCCGCGCCATAGCGGTGCGCGCGGCGCTGGCGCAGCAGGAACAGCATCAACGGCGTATCATGGCGGATATAAGTGGCCACCACTTCCCCCCGGCTGACCACCGGCCGTTCCTCGCCCCGGATCGCGCGCTCCAGCGCGCAGTCCTCCAGCCGGGCCATGCCCCGGTCGATGGCCATTTCCCACGCGGCGGCGAAGCCTTCGGCGCCGGGCAGGGCGCGCAGCTTGTAGAGCGCCTCCATGGAGGCGCCCACCGTCCGCGCCGCCTGCGTGACGATGCCGGTGGCCGCGAGCGCGGCGATAAAGGCGCGCTGCCGCTCCGGCGTGATCGAGTTGCCCCGCGGCGCCTTGTGGAGATAGGGCGCAAAGCCCAGCAGCGGATCGTCGGCGTCGGGTTCATCCTCGAAGAACGCCACCCGCGAAGTCCGCCGCCCCGGCCGCTTCGAAGCGCAAAACAAGTCCTCCCCGATACGGGGAGGGGGACCATCCGCATTGCGGATGGTGGAGGGGACTCGCGGCCTAGCCCTACCAGCGCCGGAACCCACCAGATCCTCCCCCTCTGGGGGAGGGGGACCGCCGCAGGCGGTGGAGGGGGCGCGGCCAAGCGCTGCCCTATCAGAAGAGTTCAAACCCGCCCGGGCACCCGAACGTTTCGTGGAGGACATGAGGCAACCTCGCTCACGCTGTTGGACCTGATTTCCCCTTGGCGGGACGGTGTACCGTGAGCGGCAGTGTGTAGGAAAATGGTTTGTCACGAGGGGGCATTGAAAGCCCACCCCCAACCCCTCCCGCCTGCGGGAGGGGAGTTCCAGCGCTACGGCTAGATGGCAGAGCAATTCAGCCCTCCCGCAGGCGGGAGGGCCGCGAGACTTGGCAGCTTGCTGCCTAGTCGCAGCGGGGTGGGCCCTCCCGCCGCCGCAGCAACCCCGCAACTTCTTCCCGGATCGCAGTAACCACGCTTTCCAGATCGCCCCGCACCATCGCGTTCGAGAACCGCAGCACGCGAAGTCCATGCGCGATCATCCAGCGATCACGGGCAACGTCATGCTCAACCCGGACTTCATGCGACCAGCCATCGAGTTCGACCACAAGACCCAATTCCCGGCAGAGGAAGTCCGCGAAATACGGGCCCACCGGCATCTGCCTGCTGAACTTGGCGCCCAGCTGTGATCGCGAAAGGTAGTGCCAAAGCAGCCGCTCCGCCGGTGTGGCTTGGCGCCGAAGTTCTCGGGCGCGAACGGTGTTGCGAGGCTGAAAAGGGCGCATCGCGAGAGGGTGATGGAAGAGCCGATGCGCTAGTAGTTAAAGTGCTGAAACGGGTAAGGGCAGCGAAAGCCCACCCCCAACCCCCCCCGCTTGCGGGAGGGGAGTTTCAGCGCAACAAAGCCCTCCCGCAGGCGGGAGGGCCGCGAGACTTACGAAGCGTAGCGAAGTTAGTCGCAGCGGGGTGGGCAAACTCACCCCAACCTTGACCCCAACCCCCAAATCTCCTAAGGGCGCGCATCTCCTGTGGGTCTGCCCTCAGGAAACGACATAGAGCTGAACATTGTCACGTCAGCTTTTCCGGGGGCTTTACCGCTGTTTGGCGGTGGATCGGCCCATCCGAAACCATCATGCCCGATTCGGGGTGAGGGCTTCGCGGAAGCGGTGGCAAAGTAATCCGGCGCCTTATCGGCCGGGTGGAGTGTTTTTCGGCTCACGTGCGACGGTTCCCGCCGAAAGGTGGGCGTAAACCGGCAGCGGTCCCAGCTTTCGCTGGGATGACGATGCGGTTTTCGAAACTTCCGCCGTACGTGACCTCACTCTTCCTTTTCGAAATGCGTCGGCCCGTGGACCACGGGGTGCGACGGGTCCGTGCCGATCCGGTCTATCCGGGCGTTTCGGCCCGGATCCATCGCACTCCACATTTCGAAAGAAGAGTATAGATGCCCACTATCAACCAGCTGGTCCGCAAGGGCCGCGAACCGCAGAAGACCAAGTCGAAGGTCCCTGCGATGGAGCAGAACCCGCAGAAGCGCGGCGTTTGCACCCGCGTTTACACCACGACCCCGAAGAAGCCGAACTCGGCTCTCCGTAAGGTTGCCAAGGTGCGTCTGACCAACAGCCGCGAAGTCATTTCGTACATCCCCGGTGAAGGCCACAACCTTCAGGAGCACTCGGTCGTGCTCATCCGCGGCGGCCGCGTTCGCGACCTTCCCGGCGTGCGCTACCACATCCTGCGCGGCGTGCTCGACACGCAGGGCGTCAAGGATCGTAAGCAGTCGCGCTCGAAGTACGGCGCCAAGCGTCCGAAGTAAGCCGCTCGCAAGGCTCGCGGCAGGAAGCCCGTCATCCCAGCGCCAAGGAAACTTCGGACTGGGACCGCTGGCAGCCTGAAGCGACCTTGAAGACAGGAAACATACCGAGCGCCCAGTGAGGCCAGCGGTCCCAGCTTTCGCTGGGATGACGGTTGAAGACCTCCGCTACGCTCCGGACCTTTTGGAGTTTAAAAAATGTCACGTCGTCGTCGTCCCGAGAAGCGGGAAATCCTGCCTGATCCGAAGTTCGGTGATCAGGTTCTGTCGAAGTTCATGAACAACCTCATGCTCGATGGTAAGAAGTCGGTCGCTGAATCGATCGTCTACGGTGCCATGGAAACCATGGAAACCCGCGCCAAGGCCGATCCGGTCCAGCTGTTCCACGATGCCCTGAACAACGTGAAGCCGCAGATCGAAGTCCGCAGCCGCCGCGTCGGTGGTGCGACCTATCAGGTTCCGGTCGAAGTCCGTCCGGAGCGTGCCCAGGCTCTCGCCATCCGCTGGCTGATCACGGCCGCCCGCAACCGTCCCGAGACCACCATGGCGGCGCGTCTGTCGGGCGAGCTGCTCGATGCTGCCAACAACCGCGGCAATGCCGTGAAGAAGCGCGAAGACACGCACCGCATGGCGGACGCGAACCGCGCCTTCTCGCACTACCGCTGGTAATGCGCGTGTGTGGGCCCGGGTGATCGGTCATCCGGGCGTCACACTTTTATTTCAGGGGGCGAGGTCTTATCTGAAGGCCGCCTCGCTCCCGAAACACTCCTGCTAAGGATTCTCACCATGGCACGCAGCCATCCGCTCAATATGTACCGTAACATCGGTATTATGGCGCACATCGACGCCGGTAAGACCACCACTACCGAGCGTATCCTCTACTACACCGGCAAGTCCTACAAGATCGGCGAAGTCCACGACGGCGCTGCTACCATGGACTGGATGGAGCAGGAGCAGGAACGCGGCATCACCATCACCTCGGCTGCGACCACCTGCTTCTGGACTTCCGAGGGCCAGGAATACCGCATCAACATCATCGACACCCCCGGGCACGTCGACTTCACCATCGAAGTCGAACGCTCGCTGCGCGTGCTCGACGGTGCGGTCGCATGCTTCGACGGCGTTGCCGGCGTTGAGCCGCAGTCGGAAACCGTGTGGCGCCAGGCCGACAAGTACGGCGTTCCGCGCATGTGCTTCATCAACAAGCTCGACCGTACCGGTGCGAACTTCAAGTACTGCGTGCAGTCGATCATCGACCGCCTCGGTGCGACCCCGGCCGTGCTCTACATTCCGATCGGCCTCGAATCCGACCTGAAGGGCCTGGTTGACCTGGTCAACAACCGCGCGATCATCTGGAAGGATGAATCGCTCGGCGCCGAATTCTTCTACGAAGAAATCCCGGCCGACCTCGTCGACGAAGCTGCCGAATACCGTGAAAAGCTGCTCGAACTCGCTGTCGAGCAGGACGATGCGGTCATGGAAGCTTACCTCGAAGGCAACGAGCCCGATGTAGCCACCCTGAAGTCGCTGATCCGCAAGGGCACGCTGAACCACTCGTTCGTCCCGGTCGTTTGCGGCTCGGCGTTCAAGAACAAGGGCGTTCAGTCGCTGCTCGACGCCGTTGTCGACTATCTGCCTTCGCCGCTCGACATCGAAGACGTCCAGGGCGTCAAGGTCGACAGCGACGAGGCCGACAGCCGTCCGCCGGAAGACAACGCTCCGTTCTCGGCGCTGGCCTTCAAGGTCATGAACGACCCGTTCGTGGGTTCGCTCACCTTCATCCGCATCTACTCGGGTACGCTCTCGAAGGGCACCTACCTGAACTCGGTGAAGCAGAAGAAGGAAAAGGTTGGCCGTATCCTCGAGATGCACGCCAACGAGCGTAAGGACATCGATGAAGCCTTCGCGGGTGACATCGTTGCGCTTGCCGGCATGAAGGAAACCACCACGGGCGACACGCTCTGCGCGGAAAAGGCGCCGATCGTTCTCGAACGCATGGAATTCCCCGAACCGGTCATCGAACTCTCGGTTGAGCCCAAGACCAAGGCCGACCAGGAAAAGATGGGCGTCGCCCTCAACCGCCTCTCGGCGGAAGATCCCTCGTTCCGCGTCACCACCGATCACGAGTCGGGCCAGACGATCATCAAGGGCATGGGCGAACTTCACCTGGACATCATCGTCGACCGCATGCGTCGCGAGTTCAAGGTCGAAGCCAACGTCGGCGCTCCGCAGGTTGCCTATCGCGAATACCTCGCGAAGCCTGTCGATGTGGACTACACCCACAAGAAGCAGTCGGGTGGTACCGGTCAGTTCGGTCGCGTGAAGATCAAGGTCACGCCGGGCGAGCGCGGTTCGGGCATCACCTTCAAGGACGAGATCAAGGGCGGTAACATTCCGAAGGAATATATCCCCGCGATCGAAAAGGGCATGCGCGAAACCGCTGCCTCGGGCTCGCTGGTCGGCTTCCCGATCATCGACTTCGACATCGTCCTCTACGACGGTGCGTACCACGACGTCGACTCGTCGGCCCTGGCCTTCGAAATCGCCGGTCGCGGTGCTATGCGTGAAGTCGCCCAGAAGGCCGGCATCAAGCTGCTCGAACCGATCATGAAGGTTGAAGTCGTCACCCCCGAGGAATACCTCGGCGACGTCATCGGCGACATGAACAGCCGTCGTGGCCAGATCCAGGGCACCGACAGCCGCGGTAACGCTCAGGTTGTCGAGTCGATGGTTCCGCTGGCGAACATGTTCGGCTACGTGAACCAGCTCCGCTCGTTCACCCAGGGTCGTGCGAACTACTCGATGATCTTCTCCCACTATGACGAGGTCCCGGCGAACGTCGCGGCCGAGGTCAAGGAGAAGCTTGCCTAAACGGCAAGATCATTCTAGGGGCGGCGCCTGTTTCGGCGGGCGCTGCCTCACATCCCGCAGATTACAATTCAAGCAAAGAAGGTTTGAAAGATGGCGAAGGCAAAATTCGAGCGGAACAAGCCGCACTGCAACATCGGCACCATCGGTCACGTTGACCACGGCAAGACCACCCTGACGGCCGCCATCACCAAGGTGATGTCGGAAACCTTCGGCGGTGAAGCCGTTGACTTCGCGAACATCGACAAGGCTCCGGAAGAGCGCGAGCGCGGCATCACGATCTCGACCGCTCACGTTGAGTACGAGACCGAAGCCCGTCACTACGCGCACGTCGACTGCCCGGGTCACGCTGACTACGTGAAGAACATGATCACCGGTGCTGCCCAGATGGACGGCGCTATCCTGGTCGTGAACGCTGCTGACGGCCCGATGCCGCAGACCCGCGAACACATCCTGCTCGCTCGCCAGGTCGGCGTGCCGCAGCTGGTCGTGTACATGAACAAGGTCGACCAGGTCGACGACGCCGAGCTGCTCGAGCTCGTCGAACTCGAAGTTCGCGAACTGCTCTCGTCGTATGACTTCGACGGCGACAACATCCCCGTCGTCAAGGGTTCGGCTCTGGCCGCTCTTGAAGGCCGCGACGACAACATCGGCAAGAGCTCGATCCTCGAGCTGATGAAGGCCGTTGACGACTTCATCCCGCAGCCGCCGCGTCCGACCGACAAGCCCTTCCTGATGCCCGTCGAAGACGTGTTCTCGATCTCGGGTCGTGGTACGGTTGTTACCGGCCGCGTCGAAACCGGCATCGTCAAGGTTGGTGAAGAAGTCGAAGTCGTCGGTATCCGCGACACGCAGAAGACCACCGTCACCGGCGTCGAAATGTTCCGCAAGCTGCTCGACCAGGGTGAAGCCGGCGACAACATCGGTGCTCTGGTTCGTGGCCTGAAGCGCGACGACGTTGAGCGTGGCCAGGTTCTCGCCAAGCCCGGCACCGTGACCCCGCACACCGAGTTCTCGGCAGAAGTTTACGTTCTGTCGAAGGACGAAGGTGGCCGTCACACGCCGTTCTTCGCGAACTACCGTCCGCAGTTCTACTTCCGCACCACCGACGTGACCGGCGAAGTGATCCTCCCCGAGGGCACCGAGATGGTCATGCCCGGCGACAACGTTTCGCTGTCGGTTAAGCTGATCGCTCCGATCGCCATGGACGAAGGTCTCCGCTTCGCAATCCGCGAAGGCGGCCGCACCGTCGGTTCGGGCGTCGTTGCCACGATCACGAAGTAATTCGTCGATCGTCAGCTTCGGCTAACGTGATTGGCCCGGGCTTCCGAAAGGAAGTCCGGGCTTTTCGCGTTGATGGGGCTCGAAGTCTTGGCGGGCGCCCTTAGAGCATTTTCTAATCAGGTGGCATCACCTGATTAGAAAATGCGGCAAGCGAGAAACTTAGAGGGGTCGAGCCGATGCAATTGGATCGGAAACCGCACTAGTGCGCTCGCAACTCACCCTGTCCGACCTTCCAGGCATCCGAACCCTTGGGGGTCTCGGGGATGGATTTGAGGTCGATGTAGTAGACCGGTTCCGGCACGCGGCCGAACGGTATGGTGATGCAGGGGCCAAGGCAGCCGGGCAGGTGCCCGACGTCCGGTGGGTACGCAGCGCCCGTGCGCGTGCTTTCGTCTACGGACTTCGATGCCGGGACGCGCGGGTCCGTGCCGTCGCCGCCGTGGGAGCAGACGACGATCGTGCCGTCATTGCCGCCATTGCTGGCGCGGGCGGCTGCCCGGCAGGCGTCGTCCACTGGGCCGCCCGTTGCATCGGGTATGCCGACGTGGGCGGTCAATACGTCGGTCTCGTCGAGGTTGATGGGGGTCCCGGTTTCGCTTTGGGCGTAGGTTGGGCCATCGGCTGCAAGGGCATTGGGGGCCAGGCCTGCAAGAGTCAGCGCGGCGAACGCGCTCGAAATTGTCGTGATGATGGAGGGCATTGAGAGCGGCTTCTGTTAGGCGTCGCGCTTTCAACGTAGGAAGCACGCAGAGGGTAGGGAAGGGCGGATGCGACGAACGGCGTCGGCGGCCTGCGAAAAACCTGCCGTGCTACGTGAAATCAGGGGTTGCCCGACTCGCATTCCGCGTGTAGGGGCGCGGTTCGAATTTGACGGGGCGTATGCCCTTTGGCTCTTTCTCATCGGTAGTAGGTAATGGAAGCTCAGAACATCCGTATCCGCCTCAAGGCGTTTGACCATCGCGTGCTCGACCAGGCCACTGGCGAGATCGCCGACACGGCCCGCCGCACCGGCGCTCTGATTCGTGGGCCCATACCCCTGCCGACGAAGATCGAAAAGTTCACGGTTAACCGTGGTCCGCACATCGACAAGAAGTCGCGTGAGCAGTTCGAAGTCCGCACCTACAAGCGTCTGCTTGACATCGTGCAGCCGAACGCAGCTACCGTCGACGCTCTGATGAAGCTCGACCTGGCTGCCGGCGTGAACGTCGAGATCAAGCTGGCCTAAGCCGGTTTACGGGGCGACCGCCAAGGTTGCCCCGACAGTCTTTTTGATCGGACTTAAAATGATCAGGTGAAATTCGGATCCTCGGATCCAAATTACCTTGTCGGCCTCGCGGCCGGCTTTGCGAACAGCAGTTCGCAGAGACAGCGCCCCTAAGGGAAACCGAGGGGACACAAGGGATACCTCCGCCGCCTCTTTCGGGAAGCGTCGGGAATGCGTCCCCCGTCTCGTTTCCGCTGCCCGTTGTGGGTTTGCAGGGAACACCTGACCCGGACGGGGTTCGTATCATAACAGGGTTGGACACGCGTACGGGGGATGGTCCTGCGTACGCCTCTGTAAGGAGAAAGGTCATGCGTACAGGCGTGATCGCCAAGAAAGTCGGGATGACCCGCCTGTTCCAGGAGGACGGTCGCCACGTGCCCGTCACTGTCCTGGCACTTGAAGACTGTCAGGTGGTTTCTGTCCGTACCGCTGATCGTGACGGCTACGTCGCGGTTCAGCTCGGTGCAGGCGAAGCAAAGCAGAAGAACGTTGCCAAGCCGCAGCGTGAGCACTTCGCAAAGGCTCAGGTCCCCCTCAAGATGCGCGTCGCGGAATTCCGCGTCGCCGACGACGCCCTCCTCGAAGTTGGCGCCACGATCGCTGCCTCGCACTTCGTGCCCGGCCAGCTGGTCGACGTAGGCGGCCACACCCAGGGTAAGGGCTTCCAGGGCGCCATGAAGCGCTGGGGCTTCGGCGGTATGCGCGCCACCCACGGTGTTTCGATCTCGCACCGTGCCCACGGTTCGACGGGTAACCGTCAGGATCCGGGCAAGGTGTTCAAGAACAAGAAGATGGCCGGCCACATGGGCGACCGTCAGCGCACCCAGCAGAACCTCGAAGTCGTCCGCGTGGACGACGAGCGTGGCCTGATCTTCGTCAAGGGCTCGGTCCCCGGTTCGAAGAACGCCTGGCTCACCGTTTCGGACGCCGTCAAGGTCGACCGTCACGTCGAGGCTCCGTACCCCGCCGGCATCAAGTCGGTTGCCAACACCAATGATACGGCCGCTGCCGTGACCCCGGCTGAAGCCGCGGCTCCCGAAGCGACCGAAGGCCAGGAGGGCTAATCATGAAGGTTCAGGTCCTCAATATCGACGGCACTGCCGGCAAGGGCGACATCGAACTGTCGGACGACGTGTTCGGTCTCGAGCCGCGCGCCGACATCCTGCACCGCGTCGTCACCTGGCAGCTCGAAAACCGCCGCGGCATCGCCCGCGCGACCCGCGAGCGTTCGGACGTTGCCCGTACCGGCAAGAAGTTCGGCCGCCAGAAGGGTGGCGGTACTGCCCGTCACGGCGACCGCGCTGCTCCCGTCTTCATCGGCGGTGGTAAGGCTCACGGTGCCCGTCGCCGCGAGTTCAACGTCTCGCTGAACAAGAAGATCCGCGCGCTCGGTCTGAAGATGGCTCTGTCGTCGAAGGCCCAGAACGGCCTCGTCGTCGTCGACTCGCTCGATGTCGCCGATGCCAAGACCAAGGTGCTCGTCGGTCAGCTGGCCAAGGCCGGCTTCGGCAAGAAGGTGCTCGTGGTCGATGGTGAGCAGGTCAACGAGGGCTTCGCCCGCGCTGCCCGCAACATCGTCGGCATCAACGTGCTCCCCGCCGTGGGCGCCAACGTCTACGACATCCTGAAGCACGATACGCTGGTGCTGACCCGCGCCGCTGTCGAAAAGCTGGAGGCACGTTTCAATGGCTAAGACCAACGTGGACATCCGTCATTACGACGTGATCCTCTCGCCGCACATCACCGAGAAGTCGACCCTGCTTTCCGAGCAGAACGCCGTCGTCTTCAAGGTTGCTGACAAGGCGACCAAGCCCGAGATCAAGGCCGCCGTCGAAGCACTGTTCGACGTCAAGGTCACCGGCGTGAACACGCTGAACGTCAAGGGCAAGACCAAGCGCTGGCGCGGTAAGGCTTACCGCCGCAGCGACGTGAAGAAGGCGATCGTCACGCTGGCCGAAGGTCAGTCGATTGACATCACCGAAGGCGTGCGGGGTTAATTCCGATGGCACTTAAGAGCTACAACCCGACCAGCCCCGCTCGCCGCGGCCTGGTCCTCGTCGACAAGTCGTCGCTCTGGAAGGGCAAGCCCGTCAAGGCGCTGACCGAAGGCAAGAGCAAGACTGGCGGCCGCAACAACAAGGGTCATGTCACCTCGCGTGGCATCGCCGGTGGTCACAAGCAGAAGTACCGCTTCATCGACTTCAAGCGTCGTAAGTGGGACATGGAAGCTGTTGTGGAGCGTATCGAATACGATCCCAACCGCACCGCTTTCATCGCGCTCGTGAAGTACACCGACGGTGAACTGGCCTACATCATCGCGCCGCAGCGTCTGGCCGTTGGCGACGTTGTCGTCGCCGGCGAAAAGACCGACGTGAAGCCCGGCAATGCCATGCTTCTGTCGCAGATGCCGGTCGGCACGATCTGCCACAACGTCGAAATGAAGCCCGGCAAGGGCGGTCAGATCGCACGTTCGGCAGGCACCTATGTTCAGGTCGTCGGTCGTGACCGCGGCATGGTCATCGTTCGCCTCAACTCGGGCGAGCAGCGCTACCTGCGTGGCGACTGCATGGGCACCGTTGGCGCCGTGTCGAACCCCGACAACGCCAACCAGACGCTTGCCAAGGCCGGTCGCGGCCGTTGGCTGGGCCGTCGCCCGCTTACCCGTGGTGTTGCCAAGAACCCGGTCGATCACCCGCACGGCGGTGGTGAAGGCCGTACCTCGGGCGGCCGTCATCCGGTCACTCCGTGGGGCAAGCCGACCAAGGGCGCTCGCACTCGCAACAACAAGCAGACGGACAAGATGATCATCCGTTCGCGCCACGCCAAGAAGAAGAGGTAAGACACGATGGCACGTTCCGTCTGGAAAGGCCCCTTCGTCGACCTGTACCTTCTCAAGAAGGCCGAGGTCGCGCAGGATGCCGGCACCCGCGCTGGTCCGATCAAGACCTGGTCGCGTCGCTCCACCATCCTTCCGCAGTTCGTTGGTCTGACCTTCCAGGTCTACAACGGGCACAAGTTCATCCCCGTTGCCGTCAACGAGGACATGGTTGGCCACAAGCTCGGTGAATTCGCGCCCACGCGCACGTTCCCGGGTCACGCTGCCGACAAGAAGGGTAAGCGCAAGTGAGCAAGCAGGCAGCACCCCGCCGCGTAGGCGAAAAGGAAGCTCTGGCTGTCGGCACCACCATTCGTGGTTCGGCCCAGAAGCTCAACCTGGTCGCCGCGCTTATCCGTGGCCGCAAGGTCGAGGACGCGATGAACATCCTGGCCTTCTCCAAGAAGGCGATGGCCCAGGACGCTCGCAAGATCCTCGCTTCGGCGATCGCGAATGCGGAAAACAACCACAACCTCGACGTCGACGCTCTCGTCGTCGCCGAGGCGTCGGTTGGCAAGTCGATCACCATGAAGCGTTTCCACGCTCGTGGTCGCGGCAAGTCCACCCGTATCCTCAAGCCGTTTTCGCGCCTGCGGATCGTCGTTCGCGAAGTCGAGGAGGCCTGATCCATGGGTCATAAGAGCAATCCGATCGGTCTGCGTCTGCAGATCAACCGTACCTGGGACAGCCGCTGGTTCGCGGAAGGCCGGGACTACGGCAAGCTGCTTGAGGAAGACCTCAAGATCCGCAAGTTCATCGTCGCGAAGCTGCCCCAGGCCGCTATCTCGAAGGTGGTCATCGAGCGTCCGGCCAAGCTGTGCCGCATCTCGATCTACGCAGCCCGTCCCGGTGTGATCATCGGCAAGAAGGGTGCTGACATCGAGAAGCTCCGCAAGGAGCTGGCCACGATGACCGGCAGCGAAGTGAAGCTGAACATCGTCGAAATCCGCAAGCCGGAAATCGATGCCAAGCTCGTCGCTCAGGGCATTGCCGATCAGCTGATCCGTCGTGTGGCGTTCCGCCGTGCGATGAAGCGTGCGATGCAGTCCGCGATGCGTCTGGGCGCCGAAGGCGTCAAGATCATGTGCGGTGGCCGTCTCGGCGGCGCTGAAATCGCCCGTGTCGAACAGTACCGCGAAGGTCGCGTGCCGCTGCATACGCTGCGTGCGAACATCGACTATGCCGAAGCCGAAGCGCTGACTGCATACGGTATCATCGGCATCAAGGTCTGGATCTTCAAGGGTGAGATCCTGGGCCACGACCCGACGGCGCAGGACCGCCTGATGCTGGAGGCTCAGACCTCCGGCGTTCGTCCCGCGCGTTGAGGCTTAGGATAGAGTAAGCACCATGCTGCAACCAAAGAAGACCAAGTTCCGCAAGGCCTTCAAGGGCCGGATCAAGGGCGAAGCCAAGGGTGGCACCGACCTGAATTTCGGTTCGTACGGCCTCAAGGCCCTCGAGCCGGAGCGGATCACCGCCCGCCAGATCGAAGCGGCTCGCCGCGCGATCACGCGTCACATCAAGCGCCAGGGCCGTCTCTGGATCCGCGTTTTCCCCGACGTGCCGGTTTCGAAGAAGCCTGCTGAAGTCCGTCAGGGTAAGGGCAAGGGTTCGATCGAATACTGGGCAGCTCGCGTCAAGCCGGGCCGCATCCTGTTCGAACTGGACGGCGTCGCTGGCCCCCTCGCAGCGGAGGCTTTCAGCCGCGCTGCGATGAAGCTGCCGATCAAGACCAAGGTCGTTGCTCGCCTCGGCGACACTTCGCACCTTGGCGGCGAGTAAGGAAGTCGAATCATGGCAAACAAGATCGAAGACCTTCGTGCCAAGACCGACGACCAGCTCACTGCTGATCTCGTCGAGCTGAAGCGCGAACAGTTCAACCTGCGGTTCCAGGCCGCGACCAGCCAGCTTGAGGCGCCCGCGCGCATCAAGCAGGTGCGTCGTGACATCGCCCGCATCAAGACGCTCCAGGCCGAGCGTTCGGCGCAGGCCTAAGGAGGAAACACGATGCCCAAGCGTATTCTGATCGGGACCGTCGTTTCCGACAAGACCGACAAGACCGTGACCGTACTGGTCGAGCGCAAGGTGAAGCACCCCCTCTACGGGAAGATCATCCGTCGCTCGAAGAAGTATCACGCTCACGACGAAGACAACGCCTTCAAGACCGGCGAACGCGTCCGGATCGAGGAGACGAAGCCCTTCTCGAAGACCAAGACCTGGAAGGTTCTTGACCGTCTTCAGGCGAGCAAGGGTACGGCGCTCGAAGCCGAGGTATAAGATCTGAAACGGAAATGTCCTTCGGGGCATTTCCGGATCAAGTCAGCCTCGGCCTCAGGGCCGGACAAGAGTGTTGACCTGGGCGGGTGAATGCGGCAAAGGGCCGCACTTCGCCCGTCGGGGCGACTCGGGCCCCTCGTGGGCCTGTCTTTTTAGGAACTGCCGGACTGGTTCCGGCAAGCCAGTTGAGAAGGACTCGGATCGATGATCCAGATGCAATCCAATCTCGACGTCGCGGACAACAGCGGCGCAAAGCGCGTCCAGTGCATCAAGGTGCTGGGTGGCTCGAAGCGTCGTTTCGCAGGCGTCGGCGACATCATCGTGGTGTCGATTAAGGAGGCGCAGCCCCGCGCTCGCGTCAAGAAGGGCGACGTTCACCGTGCGGTGATCGTGCGTACCAAGAAGGACGTGCGTCGCGCTGATGGCAGCGTGATCCGCTTCGACGGCAATGCCGCCGTGCTGATCAACAAGAACGAGGAGCCGATCGGCACCCGTATCTTTGGCCCCGTCGTGCGCGAGCTTCGCGGCAAGGGCTTCATGAAGATCATCTCGCTTGCTCCGGAGGTGCTGTAATGGCTGCCGCGAAGATCAAGAAGGGTGACTCCGTCGTCGTCCTGTCCGGCAAGGACAAGGGCCGCACCGGCACCGTGCTTCAGGTTATGCCGAAGGACGCCAAGGTCGTGGTCGAGGGCGTGAACGTCGCTACCAAGCACCGCAAGCCGACCCAGCAGAACCCGCAGGGCGGCATCGAGCGCACTCCGGCTCCGATGGCGATCAGCAAGGTTGCCGTTGCCGACAAGGACGGCAAGCCGACCCGCGTTCGCTTCGAAGTCAAGGACGGCAAGAAGGTCCGCGTGGCCGTGAAGTCCGGGGAGACCATGGATGGCTGATTACACTCCGCGTATGCGCACCCGCTATGACGACGCGATCGTCAAGGCGATGACCGAGAAGTTCGGTTACAAGAACGCGATGGAAGTGCCCAAGATCGAAAAGATCACGCTCAACATGGGCGTGGGCGAGGCGAGCCAGGACAAGAAGAAGGTCCAGACCGCCGCTGTCGAAATGGAAGCCATCGCTGGTCAGAAGCCGGTGATCACCAAGGCCCGCAAGTCGATCGCACAGTTCAAGCTGCGCGAAGGCATGCCGATCGGCTGCAAGGTGACCCTGCGTCGCGAGCGTATGTACGAATTCCTCGATCGCCTCATCACGATCGCGATGCCCCGCATTCGCGACTTCCGTGGCCTGAACCCCAAGTCGTTCGACGGCCGCGGCAACTACGCGATGGGTCTCAAGGAGCAGATCATCTTCCCAGAGATCAGCTACGACAAGATCGAGAAGGTGCGTGGTATGGACATCATCGTCACCACCACCGCGAAGACCGACGAAGAAGCACGCGAACTGCTGCGTCTTTTCGGTTTCCCGTTCCCGGCCGAAGCGGCTTCGGAACAGAAGGAAGCGGCGTGAGCCGCTGATAGAGAGAGCTTAAGTCCATGGCGAAACTGAGTTCCGTGAACAAGAACGAGCGTCGCAAGAAGCTCGTCAAGAAGTATGCAGGCAAGTACGAGCGCCTCAAGGCGGTCGCTGCTGATGAATCGCTCGACGAAACCGAGCGCCTCATCGCTCGCCTGAAGCTGGCCGAGATCCCGCGCAACGGCAACCCGACCCGGGTTCGCAATCGTTGCGCCACGACCGGCCGTCCGCGCGGTTATTACCGCAAGTTCGGCCTCTGCCGCGTCGAGCTGCGTGATCTTGCCAACAAGGGCATGATCCCCGGCGTGACCAAGTCGAGCTGGTAAGGGTTAGAAGCAATGGCATTGACCGATCCCCTGGGTGATATGCTCACCCGCATCCGCAACGGCCAGCAGGCGAAGAAGGACTCCGTCCTTTCTCCCGCCAGCAAGCTGCGTGCGCGCGTGCTCGAAGTTCTGCAGCGTGAAGGTTACATCCGTGGTTTCAGCGATGACACCACCGGTGCCCACCCGCAGCTGCGCATCGAGCTGAAGTATTTCGAGGGCGAAGCCGCTATCAAGCACATCGCCCGCGTCTCCAAGCCTGGCCGCCGCGTCTACTCGGGTTCGAAGGAACTCCCGGTTGTGCGCAACGGTCTTGGCATCACCATCGTCTCGACGCCGCGCGGCGTGCTTTCGGATGCCGAAGCACGTTCGCAGAACGTCGGCGGCGAAGTGCTTGCGGAGGTGTTCTGATGAGCCGCATCGGCAAAAAGCCGGTTGTGATCCCTGGCGGGGTCACTGCCGCCATCGATAACGGCACGCTCAGCGTGAAGGGCCCCAAGGGCACCCTCACCATGGGTCTGTCGGACCTCGTGACCTACTCGGTCGAAGAAGGTTCGATCGCCGTTCAGCCTGCCAACCAGACCAAGGCTGCCCGCAGCCACTGGGGCATGCAGCGTACCCTCGTTTCGAACCTGGTCGAAGGCGTTACCAACGGCTTCTCCAAGGTCCTCGAAATCAAGGGCGTCGGCTACCGCGCCGCGGCTCAGGGCAAGAACCTGAAGCTGCAGCTCGGCTACTCGCACGACGTTGACATCGCTGTGCCGGAAGGCATCGAGGTCAAGACGCCGGACAACACCACGGTCGAGATCTCCGGTATCGACAAGCAGAAGGTCGGCCAACTCGCGGCCGAAATTCGTCGCTGGCGCAAGCCCGAGCCTTACAAGGGCAAGGGTATCAAGTACCGCGGCGAATTCATCTTCCGCAAGGAAGGGAAGAAGAAGTAATGGCCAAGCTTTCTCTTTTCGCGCGCCGCGCTCGCCGCGTCCGCACGGCCCTGAAGGCCCGTTCGGGCGGCCGTCCTCGCCTGTCGGTGCACCGCACCGGCCGTCACATCTATGCGCAGATCATCGACGATGCGCAGGGCCGTACGCTGGCCGCCGCCAATACTCTTGGCGCTAAGGGCACCGACATGGATGCCGCGACCCGCGTTGGCAAGGAACTCGCCGAGGCCGCCAAGAAGGCGGGTGTTACCTCGGTTGTGTTCGACCGTGGCGGTTTCCTCTTCCATGGCCGCGTCAAGGCGCTGGCCGAAGCCGCCCGTGAAGGCGGGCTGGAGTTCTGATCATGGCTGACGCAAACACCGAAATCCAGACCGAGGCTCCGGCCGCTGAAGGCCAGGAAGTCCGCGAAGGTCGTGGTCGTGGTCGCGGCCGTGGCGAACGCGGCGAGCGTGGCGGCCGTGGCCGTCGCGACGACCGCCGTGGCGGCCGTGGCAACAACGAGGAAGAACAGGGCGAGGAGCTCATCGAGAAGCTCGTCCACATCAACCGCGTTTCGAAGACCGTGAAGGGCGGCAAGCGCTTCGGTTTCGCAGCTCTCGTCGTCGTTGGCGACGGCAAGGGTCGCGTCGGCTTCGGCCACGCCAAGGCACGCGAAGTGCCTGAAGCGATCACGAAGGCCACTGCTTCTGCAAAGAAGAAGATGGTCCGCGTGCCGCTGAAGGACGGTCGCACGCTGCACCATGACGGCAAGGGCCACTTCGGCGCCGGTAACGTGAACGTTCGTACGGCTCCCGCCGGTACGGGCATCATCGCCGGTGGTCCGATGCGCGCCGTGTTCGAAAGCCTCGGCGTCCATGACGTCGTGACCAAGTCGGTCGGCACCTCGAACCCGTACAACATGATCCGCGCCACCTTCGACGCGCTGACCAACCAGACTTCGCCGAAGTCGGTTGCCCAGCGTCGTGGCAAGAAGGTTGCCGACCTGCTGGGTCGCGGCGGCGCGAATGAGGCAGAGGCGGAAGCCGCTGCCGAAGCCATCGCGGAGTAAGCAGTCATGGCGAAGATCAAGATCAAGCAGATCGGTTCGCCGATCCGTCGCCCCGAGAACCAGAAGAAGATCCTGATCGGTCTGGGCCTCGGCAAGATGCACAAGGTCGTCGAGCTGGAAGACACTGCGGAAGTCCGCGGTGCGATCGCCAAGCTGCCGCACATGGTTGCGGTGATCGACTGATCGATCCTCCGGTCTCGAACCGAAAGGTTCGGAACAGGAACATGAAAGGGCCCCGGTGGAAACGCCGGGGCCTTTTTCTTTGTGCCAAGTAGATGTGCGTGGGTGTTCGTTAACCATGCGGCCTTATGCGGATAGCGGAAAGGGGGCCGCGTGGGGCAGGCAGGCGTATTCCAGCGCAGGACGTGGCAAGCGGGTGCCGGTTTCGGTTCCGAAGCCGACGACATCGCCAGGCTCACGGGCGGATTCGCGCGGGGCTGGACGATAAGGCGGGCGCCGACCGCGCTGCTGTTCCTTTGCGTGGCGGTCTTGCTTCGAGCCAGCACTTACGGTGACCCCAACGTCCACGGCGACGAGGTGTTCTACCAGACGGTGGGCCTGGCCATGCATCACGGCGCCGTGCCCTATGTGGATGTGTGGGACCGCAAGCCCTGGGGCCTGTTCTTCCTCTATTACCTGATCACCGCGATTTCGGATCAACCGATCGCCTACCAACTCGCCTCAACGGCTTTCGCAGCGGCGACGGCCTGGGTCATCAGCCGCATCGCGCGCCGGTGGCACGGCGGGCAGGGGGGTATATTCGCAGGCCTGGCTTATCTGCTCTGGCTGGAGCAGGCGCAGGGTTTCTTCGGTCAAGCGCCGGTCTGGTACAACCTCTTCGTCGCGATCGCCGCGCTGCTGATCCTGCAATCGGCGCAGGAACTCCGCGAGGGTAGGGCGGGGTGGCGTTGCTGGCTGGCGATGGCGCTGGGCGGCTGCGCGATCACCATCAAGCAGACCAGCCTGTTCGAATGTGCATGGCTGGGCATTTACGCCGCGCATGCGCTCTGGCGTTCTCCTCTCGCCACGCGGCGCAAGCTGCAGACTATCGCTGGATGGGCGTTGGTGGGCGCCGCGCCGACGCTGGCGATCGCTTTCGGTTACGCGCTTGCCGGCTATGGCCCGATCTGGTGGCATGCCATGGTCGGGGCGAACCTGCACAAGACCATCGATCCCACGTCTTCCGCGATCCGCGCGCTTATCATGTTCGTCATGCTGGCGCCTTTCGCGATTCTCCTTGTCTTGAGCCTTCCCAGGATGGCGCGGGGCGAGCGCGTGTTTCTATTCGGATGGCTCGCGGCGGCGGGACTTGGGCTGCTGTCGGTGCCGAACTTCTATCCGCACTATGCCTTGCCGATCCTGGTTCCGCTGAGCATCGCCGGCGCCGGTTTTCTGGCCGGCCGCTGGACTGGGCCGGTGGCGCTCGCCTTCATGGCGCTGCTGGCTTTCCGCGACACGCAGGCGTTCGACTTCGATCACGCCGCCCGATCCCGCGCGGCGATTGCGGAACTGGCGCAGGCCGTGCACAGCCACGACGATGGCGGCCCGCTATTTGTCTATGATGGCCCCTTCCAGCTGTATCCGATGACCGGCCACCGCTTCGTCACCCCGCTGGTTTTCGGCCCCCATCTTGCGCAGGGCATCGAGAAGGACGTCAGCCATCTTTCCACGCTTGGCGAGGTCCGCCGGGTACTCGCCGAGCGGCCGAGCACGCTGGTCACGGCCAGTAAGCCCCGACAGGGTCCGGTGAACTGGGAAACCATGGTGCCGGTCCGTGCCTATGCCCTGCGCAACTGCCGCCTCGTTGCCCGCGTGCTCACGCCGGAATGGCTGCACGAAGAGACCATCGACGTCTGGGCGGACTGCAATCGAAGCCGTTGATCGGCCGGCTGCGGCACGAAAAGCTGTGCGTTGGTGCAAGTTCATCTCCACCCGAGCCCGAATCCTGTGCTAAGCGCCCCCCATTCCGGCACACTGCACTTCCCTGGGGGATACCTTGCTTCGCAGGACAATCGCGGCCTCATCGCTGATTCTCGCCACGCTTGCCGTCACCGGCTGCAGTGGCGGCACCTCGGGCGACGACGAGACTTACGTTGAAGAAAGCCCCGCTGCCGAGCCGCCTTGCGCCGATCCCTTGGCGGATCCCGCGATGCTGGAGCGCAATCGCAATGCCGATCGCGCGCTGAAGGCGGCACTCGCTTCCGGTCGCGCCGATCCGATCGAGGAAGCGCAAAAGGCTGCCGCTGCCGGCGATTTCCGTCTGGTCGCCGCCGTTACCGTCGAGGGAATCGACACGCGCGAATTTGGCGCGATCTGCGCGCTGCGTGGTGGGCTCAATCCGCGCATGGCCCGCGTGGTCACGTATTATGGTGAGGATGGCGAGCCGTCGCCCGAACCCTCCGACACCGCGAGCGGGTCTGCCGAAGGTGGCAGCGAGGATAAGCTGGTCGCCTTTGCGCGCGCCTTCAACCAAGCGCTGATCGCCGATCCGGCCTATCCCTATCGCGATATCTGCCGGCCGCTCGCGGCACAGGAGGCCGATGCGGCCGGCAAGGATGTGGGGTCTGCGCGCGGCGCGGTCGTTCGCGCTGTCAGCGAGGCGCCGACGCGCGCCTATGGCTTCCCGGATCTCGGCCCGCTGCAGACCGGTGCGACGCTGGCGGACGCGGCGCGGCGCGGAAATGTCGCGGCGATGCGCCGGATGCTGGATGAAGAGGCGCGCGAACTGAAGAAGGCTGCGGCTGCCGCGACGGACAAGCCATCTGCAAAGCCCAATGAAAAGGGCAATGAAAAGCCTGCGGATCAGTCCACGGGCAGGCCGATGCCGATGGGCATGATCGATGCTCCGGATCTCTTCGGCATGACGCCGCTGGCCTGGGCCATGGCCTATCACCGGGATGAGGCGGTGCGCTTTCTCCTCTCGCGCAAGGCCAGCCCCTCGGGCGCGCAGTGCCAGGCGCTGGTCGACCGCGATTCGCCGATGCAGATCGCGCGCAGATCGGGATGGGTCGGCATGGTGCGCCGGATGAAGCCGATGGTCTCCGATGAGGATTACGCCGCCCTGGCGGAGGAGCCGAAACTGGCCGACGGCAGCAAGGCGGACTTCAACAACGAATTGGGCAAGCTGGGCGAACGCTACGGCACGATCTTCCATAAGGACGAGATGACCCGCCATTCGTTGACCTTCAAGGTGGACGCGCGCGGAAAGATGACCTCGTGCGAATTCGCGCCGAAGACCATTTCGCCGGAGTTCGACACCGATATCTGCAAGCTGGGCCGCGACGTGCTGGAATGGCAGCCCGGCCGCGATTCGGAAGGCCGGCCGATTGGCGGCGAGGGCAAGGTGATGATCCGCCTTCGCGGCACCTGAAAGCCGGCAAACGGACCAGTGTAGGGCTGGAAATGGGCAGAAACGGGCGGTTTGCGCAGCGATCACCGGATTAGGGGGTGACAGCCCGACGGCTTTCCCCTAAGGGCCCGCCTTCCTTTCAAGCGCGATTTAAAGCGAAAGCGAGTGCAGATTATGAAACTGAATGACATCCGTGACAACGCCGGCGCCCGTCACCGCCGCATCCGCGTGGGCCGTGGTATCGGTTCGGGCAAGGGCAAGACCGCTGGCCGCGGCCAGAAGGGTGCCAAGGCACGCTCGGGCGTTTCGATCAACGGCTTCGAAGGCGGCCAGATGCCGCTCCACATGCGACTGCCGAAGCGTGGCTTCAGCAACAAGAAGTTCGCCAGCGACTACGCTGAAGTGAACCTCGGCATGGTGCAGAAGGCCATCGATGCGGGCAAGCTGGACATCGCCGGCACTGTCGACCACGCCGCTCTCAAGGGCGCCGGTCTGGCTCGTGGTGGTAAGGACGGCGTGCGCCTCCTCGCCAAGGGCGAACTGACCGCCAAGGTCACCTTCAACGTTGCCGGTGCCTCGAAGGGCGCCGTTGCCGCGGTTGAGAAGGCTGGTGGTTCGGTGATCGTTCCTGCCAAGGAAGCCGCCGAGGCCTGAGGCCCGTTGGCATCGCATCCGCGATAAGCTCATAGGAGAGGGCGGGCGCCATGCGCTTCGCCCTCTCTTTGTTCCCGGACCCGCATTATGACGGATGATATGGGAACAATGACAAGGGCGGGTCTTCCAGACCCGGGACGAATGTCTATATGAGCGGACCAGAACCGGGGTTCGACAAGCCTGCGCGCAGTCGCTAAGGCAAATGCGAACCGACTATTCGAGGCATTACCAATCGTCATGGCTTCTCGCGCCGACAACGTTGCCAGCTCGCTGAACCTGGCCAATTTCTCGAAGGCCACCGAACTGAAGAACCGTATCTGGTTCACGGTCGGTGCGCTGATCGTCTTCCGCTTCCTGAGCTTCGTGCCGCTCCCGGGTGTGAACCCGGTGATTCTCGCCAAGCTCTATGACAAGACGCAGGGCGGCATTCTCGACCTCTTCAACACTTTCTCGGGCGGTTCGCTTTCGCGCATGAGCCTGATCGCGCTTGGCGTGATGCCGTACATCACCGCCTCGATCGTGGTCCAGCTTGCCGCTGCGCTGCACCCGGCGCTGATGGCGCTGAAGAAGGAAGGCGAAGCTGGCCGCAAGAAGCTGAACCAGTACACGCGCTATGGCGCGGTCGTGCTCTGCGCGATCCAGGGCTGGTTCCTTGCCGTCAGCCTTGAAGCCTATGGCGCTTCCAGCGGCCTGGCTGCTGTCGTCGATCCTGGCATGGTCTTCCGCATCGGCGCGGTGATCTCGCTCGTCGGCGGCACCATGTTCCTGCTGTGGCTGGGTGAACAGATCACCTCGCGCGGCATCGGCAACGGCGTTTCGCTGATCATCATGGCGGGCATCGTCGCCCAGATGCCGACTTTCGCCAGCAACGTGGGCCAGGCCTACAGCGCCGGCGACACCGGCTCGATCCTGATCATCTCGCTGATCGCGCTGGTCGTGCTCATGATCCTGGGCATCTGCTTCTTCGAGCGCGCGACCCGCCGCCTGCTGATCCAGTATCCCAAGCGCGCCACCCAGCGCGGCATGATGCAGGCGGACCGCAGCCACCTGCCGCTCAAGCTGAACACGGCCGGCGTAATCCCGCCGATCTTTGCCAGCTCGCTGCTGCTGCTGCCGCTGACCATCACCCAGTTCGCTGGCAAGTCGCTGAATCCGGATTCGGTCGGCGGCAAGATGGTCGTCACGCTCAACCAGTACCTGGGCCACGGCAAGCCGCTCTACATGGCGCTCTATGCCGCCGGGATCATCTTCTTCTCGTTCTTCTACACTGCCGTCGTCTTCAATCCCGAAGAGACTGCCGATAACCTGAAGAAGAATGGCGGCTTCATTCCCGGCATCCGTCCCGGCAAGAACACCGCGAACTATCTCGATTACGTGCTGACGCGCGTGACCGTGATCGGTGCGCTGTACCTGACCGTGGTCTGCACCGTTCCCGAGTACTTCCTCTCGATGACGGGTCTGCCGCTGCTGTTCATGGGCGGCACCAGCCTCCTGATCGTCGTCAACGTGACGGTCGACACCATCACCCAGATCCAGTCGCACCTGCTGGCACACCAGTATGGCGACCTGATCAAGAAGGCCAAGCTGAAGGGACGCATGCGCTGAGGGGCGCAGGCACAGGGATAATTGAGGGGTAAGGCGTGAATATCATCCTGTTGGGCCCGCCGGGGGCGGGCAAGGGCACCCAGGCACAGCGTCTGGTCGAGAAGCATGGCATGCGCCAGCTCTCGACCGGCGACATGCTCCGCGCCGCGGTCAAGGCGGGCACGCCGACCGGGCTGGAGGCCAAGGCCGTGATGGATCGTGGCGAACTGGTGTCCGACGCGATCGTGTCGGCGCTGATCGGGGATGAGCTGGACGCAATGGGCGCCGGCACCGGCGCGATCTTCGACGGCTATCCGCGCACTGCCGCGCAGGCCGAATCGCTGGACGAGATCCTGGCCGCGCGCGGCCGCAAGCTTGACCATGTGATCGAACTGGAAGTGAACGAGGATGCGCTGGTAGAGCGCATCACCGGCCGCTTCACCTGCGCCACGTGCGGCAAGGGCTATCACGACAAGTTCGAACAGCCCAAGGTTCCGGGCGTCTGCGACAAGTGCGGTGGCACCGAGTTCAAGCGCCGTCCGGACGACAATGCCGAAACCGTCCGCACCCGCATGGCCGAATATCGCGCCAAGACGGCGCCGATCCTGCCGGTCTACGAGGAACGGGGGATCGTCGCCAAGGTCGACGGAATGGCCGAGATGGACAATGTCACCGCCGGCATCGAGGCGGTGCTCAAATCCTAAGCATCGAAGGGCTCGCGGCACACCGCGGGCCCTTTTCGTATCTGGCCGGGCAGAGTGGTTCGCAGCGTCAGGGCAGGCGCGGGGCCGACAGGGGGATCCACGAATATGAAGGTAGCTGTGATTGCCGCTCTGGCTCTGGCGGGGCTGGGTCCGATCGCCGCCGCACCGGCGGCGGCGCGGGTGCAGGAGGCAAGCGAGCGCGGCATGGTCGTGCGCTATGTCGCGCATGTGCCGGTCGGAGCGGACGAGGCGTGGGCGGTGCTGGTGAAGCCCGCGCAGTGGTGGGATTCGGATCACACCTATTCGGGCGATGCGGCGAACCTCTCGCTCGATGTCCGGCCGGGCGGCTGCTTCTGTGAAGTGCTCCCGGGCAAGGATGGGGCCAAGGGTGGGCCACGGGGCGGCGTGGAGCACATGCGGGTGATCTATGTGGACAAGGGCAGGGCGCTGCGGATGTCCGGCCCGCTGGGGCCCCTGCAAGCCGATGCGGCGGTCGCCACGCTGACGTTCCAGTTCAAGCCCGATGAGACCGGCACCCAGATTCTGGTGGAATATGTCGTCGGCGGATTCTTCCGTGGCGATGCTGCAAAACTGGCACCTATGTTTGACGGGGTGCTGGGCGGGCAGGTCGACCGCCTGGTCGAAAAGCTGGGCGGCAGTTTCGCGGCGGCGTTCAAGCCGGGGACGCTGGATTTGCAATCAGCCCCGCCAGCAGATCCGGCCGCTGTGGAGAGCGCGGAGCCGGCAGGTCCGCCTGCGCCCGAACCGGATACGAAGGGAAGGATCATCGGGCGTTGAACCGGTTTGCTGGGCAATCGTGCAGGGCAGGTGCTTGCCCTTGCAGCGGTTTCTTTGACTGGCCGGCGCGGATGAGTTACAGTCCGCACATAGCGGGGTTCCGATCGACCGTACAAAGGCGGCGACGATCCCGTCGGCCATGGAGCGCGGCACGCTGCGCACATCGGGTCGCAGTCCGGGCCCAGTCGCCCGAGCGCTTGAAAGCGACTTCGCGGGCGTTGACATGCCTTGCGAATCGTTCTAAGCGCGCCGTTCACTTGACACTTGCGGCAAGTCCGGATGGTACAGGCAATCATGTTGCTGTGCTCCGGACCTTTTGCCATTTCAGCAGTTTCAGGTGCATGAGCGTTGAGATGGGAAAGCCCGAAGGGGCATTCCTGTGGAGCATGGAGAATTAAGTGGCTCGTATTGCAGGGGTAAATCTCCCCACCAACAAGCGCGTTATCATCGCGCTGACCTATATCCACGGCATCGGTCGTACCAAGGCCCTGGAAATCGCCGACAAGCTGGGCATTGACCACAGCCGTCGCATTCAGGACCTGTCGGACGCCGAAGTCCTGCAGATTCGCGAAACCATCGACGCCGAACACACCGTTGAAGGCGATCTTCGTCGCGAAACCGCGATGAACATCAAGCGTCTGATGGACCTCGCCTGCTACCGCGGCCTGCGCCATCGCAAGGGTCTGCCGGTTCGCGGCCAGCGCACGCACACCAATGCGCGCACCCGCAAGGGCAAGGCCAAGCCGATCGCCGGCAAGAAGAAGTAAGTCGCCTTTCGGCTTCTTTCCCGCAGCGACTAATCTACAGGATATACGGACATGGCACGCGAACCCCAGCGCATTAAGCGCCGCGAACGCAAGAACATCACCAGCGGCATCGCCCACGTGAATGCTAGCTTCAACAACACCATGGTGACCATCACCGACGCCCAAGGCAACGCGATTTCGTGGTCCTCGGCCGGCATGATGGGCTTCAAGGGCAGCCGCAAGTCGACTCCCTACGCCGCGCAGGTCGCCGCTGACGACGCCGGCAAGAAGGCCGCCGAGCACGGCGTGCGCACCCTCGAAGTCGAAGTTAAGGGCCCGGGTTCGGGTCGTGAGAGCGCTCTGCGCGCCCTCCAGGCTGTCGGCTTCACCATTACCTCGATCCGCGACGTGACGCCGATCCCGCACAACGGTGTTCGTCCGTCGAAGCGCCGCCGCGTCTGATCGAGCTAATACGGGCGGCGAACCGGTCGTCGTCCGACTTCGGAACGTCCCGGGCCTTTCCACCAGGCTTCGGGGCGTAACCGCCATCACTCCCAGGGGAAGTCCATGACTGTCAACATCAAGAACTGGCAGGAACTCAAGAAGCCGAACAGCCTTGAGATCAAGCCGGGACCCGACCCCAAGCTGAAGGCGACGTTCGTCGCCGAACCGCTGGAGCGTGGCTTCGGCCTGACGCTCGGCAACGCGCTGCGCCGCGTGCTGCTCTCCTCGCTTCAGGGAGCCGCGATCACCTCGATCAAGATCGAGAACGTCCTTCACGAATTCTCGTCGCTGGCCGGCGTTCGCGAAGACGTCACGGACATCGTCCTCAACGTCAAGCAGATCGCGCTCAAGATGCAGGGTGAAGGCCCGAAGCGTCTCCAGCTCTCGGCCACTGGCCCGGGCGAAGTGAAGGCCGGCGACATCGCCGTGTCGGGCGATATCGAGGTCATGAACAAGGACCTCGTGATCTGCCATCTCGACGATGGTGCGGTCCTGAACATGGAACTCACCGCCGACACCGGCAAGGGCTACGTCCCCGCCGTGTCGAACCGTCCTGTTGACGCGCCGATCGGTCTTATCCCGGTCGACTCGCTCTACTCGCCGGTCCGTCAGGTCAGCTACAAGGTCGACAATGCCCGTATCGGTCAGGAACTCGACTACGACAAGCTGAGCCTCGCTGTCGAAACCGACGGCACCGTCACCCCGGAAGACGCCGTGGCATACGCCGCGCGCATCCTTCAGGACCAGCTGGCGCTGTTCGTCCACTTCGAAGATATCGCCCCGGTTGGCGCCTCGCCGATGATCGGCATGGCTGCTGGCGGCACTGCTGCTTCGGAAGAGAGCGACACCAACCAGCTCAACCGCTACCTTCTCAAGAAGGTGGACGAGCTGGAACTGTCGGTCCGTTCGGCCAACTGCCTCAAGAACGACAACATCATCTACATCGGCGATCTGGTTCAGAAGACCGAAGCCGAGATGCTGCGCACGCCGAACTTCGGCCGCAAGTCGCTCAACGAGATCAAGGAAGTCCTTTCGTCGATGGGCCTGCGCCTCGGCATGGACATTCCGGGCTGGCCGCCCGAGAACATCGAAGAGATGGCGAAGAAGCTGGAGCAGGAACTGCTTGGCTGATCGGCACCTTCGGTACCGAATTGAAGAGGGCCTCGCGGGAAACCGCGGGGCCTTTTTCTTTGGGCGGCGTCTGCACGCATAGTGCACCGGATCTCCACGGAAAGATCGCTGTTCGCGCGCTGGGTTTGGCGGCTAGCAGGCGGTATGGACGATCGGCACAGGTACGGTATCCGGTTTAGCCCACGCGCCCGTCTCGCCAGCTTTGGTCATGCCTGGCGCGGGCTTTGTCGCATGGTGCTGCGCGAGCACAATGCGCGGGTGCATCTGGCAGCGACAATCGGCGTGGTGGCCGCTGGACTGTTTCTAAAGGTTTCGGCAGGCGAATGGCGCTGGCTGTTGCTCGCCATGGGGCTCGTCTGGCTGGCCGAAGCGTTCAACACTGCGGTCGAAGCGTTGTGTGACCGGATCGAGCCCGGCTTCGATGTGGCGATAGGTCGCATCAAGGATATTGCGGCGGGCGCGGTTCTAGTTGCCTCGATCTCGGCTGCAGGCATCGGATTTCTGACGCTTGGGCCGCCGGTCTTGGCCTTGCTAGGGTAAGGGGGAGGGCATCAATCCTTGACTCTCCCGCCGTTTTCGTATTGAGGGCGCCCTTCACACGTAAGTGAACCGGCTTGGGGCGGTGGCCGTACCACATCGCCCGGCAGGCAGTACCTTGAACGGCTGCCTGACGAACGGAGAAGAAGACATGCGTCATAAGTATGGCCAGCGCAAGCTGCAGCGTACCTCGGGCCACCGCGCCGCTCTGCTGCGCAACATGGCTGCCGCGCTCATCAAGCACGAGCAGATCCAGACCACCACGCCCAAGGCGAAGGAACTGCGCCCCTACATCGAAAAGCTGATCACGCTCGCGAAGCATGGCGGCCTTTCGAACCGTCGTCTGGCGCACGCCCGCCTGATGGACGAGGCTCAGGAACAGAAGCTCTTCGAAGTGCTCGCCGAGCGCTATGCAGGCCGCAGCGGCGGTTACACCCGCATCATCAAGGCCGGCATCCGCGCTTCGGACGCCGCTCCGATCGCGATCATCGAACTCGTTGACCGCGACGTTTCGGAAAAGGGCAAGGACTCGGGTCCGGTCCTGACCGAAGAAAACGAATACGCCGAAGCGTAATCGGGCTTGGGAAGATGCGCTGAAGCGCATCTTCCTTGCGGCACCGGCCCTCTCCCCCACCCGACCACCCATAGGGTACTATTGTTGGGTGGTCGGGTGGGGGAGAGGGCCGGTGCCGCAATCCGGCATAAGCCGGATTAAAGCCCGGGCTTTCCAACAGGAAAGCCGCTGGCGAGATTGAAAGGGCGGTCGTGAGTGCTAGGCTCACGGCCGCTTTTTTCATTCTCGGAGAATAACATGGTGCGTTTGGCCGGCCGTAAGTGGCTTCTTGGCGGGGCTGTCGGCATGGCGTTTCTGGCGGCTACTTCTCTCTCGGCACAGGACAAGTCGGCAATGAGCTACCCCGAAACGCGCCGTGGCGACGTGGTGGAAACGCAGTTCGGCGAGAAGATCGCCGATCCCTACCGCTGGCTCGAAGCGGATGTGCGGCACGATGCCGATGTGGCCGACTGGGTAACGCGCGAATCCGGCTTCACCGAAACCTACCTGAAGACGCTGCCGCAGCGCGCCTGGTTCCAGAAGCAGATCAGCACCCTGACCGACTTCGAGCGCTTCGGCCTGCCGCAGAAGGCGGGGAAGCGCTATTTCTACACGCGCAACTCCGGCCTGCAGAACCAGTCGCAGCTCTTCGTGCGCGACGGCCTTACCGGCACGCCGCGCCTGCTGCTCGATCCCAATGCCTGGGCCAAGGACGGCGCGACTGCGCTGGATAGCTGGGAGCCTTCGGACAAAGGCCGCTACCTGCTCTACAGCGTGCAGGACGGTGGCAGCGATTGGCGCGTGCTGCATGTGCTGGACGTCGATACCGGCAAGGTCATGGCCGACGAACTGCGCTGGGTGAAGTTCTCCGCGCTGTCGTGGATCGGTGAGGACGGCTTCCTCTATTCGCGCTTCCCGGCGCCGAAGGAAGGCGAGACGTTCCAGAGCCGTAACTACAACCAGGGCATCTACTATCACCGCCTGGGCACGCCGCAGTCGGCCGACGAGCTGGTCTATGCCACGCCGGACCATCCGGACTACGGCCATACCGCGCAAGTCACGCAAGACGGCCGCCTGGTGGTAATCGCCTCCACCATCGGCACCGATGCGCGCAACGACATCCATGTGATCGACCTGGCCGCGCGCAAGACGAAGGGCTGGCAGGCCACATCGATCGTCTCCGGCTTTGCCGACGACTGGAGCCTGGTCGAAGGGGCGGGGCAGAAGCTGTGGTTCGTCACCAACCAGAACGCGCCGCGCTATCGCCTTGTCAGCATCGACCTGGCGCAGGCGGCGCCCAGCTTTACCGAGATCGTGCCGCAGCGTGACGATATTCTCGAACGCGCGGGCGTGATCGGCAGCAACCTCGTGCTCAACTACATGCGCGATGCCTCCAGCCATGCGGAGATCCTGTCGCTGGACGGCAAGAGCCCGCGTTCGCTGGCGCTCAGCGGGATCGGCACGGCTTCGGGCTTCCACGGCAAGCCGGGCGATCCGGAGACGTTCTATTCGTTCTCCAGCTTCAACCGGCCGGCCTCGATCTTCCGGCTCGACATGCGTACCGGCAAGTCCGAGATCTTCGCCGAACCGAAGATGCAATTCGATCCCAACCAGATCGTGGTGGAGCAGCGCTTCTACACTTCGAAGGACGGCACCCGCGTGCCGATGTTCCTGGTGCGCCGCAAGGACGTGGCGGCCTCGGGCAAGGCGGTGCCGACGCTGCTTTACGGCTATGGCGGTTTCGATATCGCGCTGACGCCGGGCTATTCGCCGAAGACGATGGCCTGGGTGCAGGCCGGCGGCGCCTATGCCATGGCGAACCTGCGGGGCGGCGGCGAGTACGGGCGTGACTGGCATGACGCGGGCCGCCGCGCCAACAAGCAGAACGTCTTCGACGACTTCATTGCCGCCGGCGAGTACCTGAAGGCGCAGGGCATCGCTGCCAAGGACGGTCTGGCCATTCAGGGCGGCTCCAACGGCGGCTTGCTGATAGGCGCGGTGACCAACCAGCGGCCGGACCTGTTCGCTGCTGCCGTGCCGCAAGTGGGCGTGATGGACATGCTGCGCTTCGACCGGTTCACGGCGGGCCGCTACTGGGTGGACGATTACGGCTATCCGGACCGGGAGGCGGACTTCAAGGTGCTGCGCGCCTATTCGCCCTACCACAACATCCACGACGGCACGCCTTATCCGGCGATCCTCGTCACCACGGCGGATACTGACGACCGTGTGGTGCCGGGCCATTCGTTCAAATACGCCGCCGCGCTCCAGCACGCTTCGTTGGGCGACAAGCCGCATCTGATCCGCATCGATACGCGCGCGGGCCATGGCTCGGGCAAGCCGACCGACAAGCAGATCGAGGAAAATGCCGACGTTCTGGCCTTCATGGCGCAATGGACGGGCCTGAAGCCGGCGGCGCAGTAATCCATTAATGAAATGAGTGATAATCCTGAACCGTGGCTGTCGTCACGGTTCAGGATGTTCACAAGCTCAGGCACTTAGTGTCGATCCCCTGACCGGGCATAGGGCCCGGATTGGGAAGTGCGACACATGGCTATCTTCAACGAAACTTCGACCCGGCTCTGCACGGCGCTGCTGGCATCGGGCCTTGCGGTGGCCGTGGCGGCGCCTGCTTCGGCGCAGGGCTGGTCGCGCGATCCGGCGGGGCAGTGCAGCGCGGCGGCGGAGCGTACGGCCAGTCGCTACAGCTATGGCGGGCGGGCGCGGGTAACCGATATCCGCAGCGTTGACCGCAAGGACTATGGCTTCAAGGTCAAGGGCCGCATCGCCGTTAACGCCATGGGCCGCGACTGGCGCGGCGGCGATCCCGATTACGGCCGGGGTTGGGGCCGCGACTATCGCGGGTGGAATGCGAACATGCGCGGTTGGGATTCGGGCACGTTCGAATGCAAGGTCGACCGGCGCGGGCGCGTCTACAACGTCGATTTCAAGGGCATCCGGGGCCTGTGAGGGGCACGGCGTTCTGACAGCGGGTTGAATTTCGGGAAAATTGCAGGGATCATGGTCGGAGGGCAGGCAAGCGCCTCGCCATGATCGTTGCCCGAACCCGAAGGAGCCCGATCCATGAACGCCAGACTCCTCACCGTAGCCATCCTTGCGATTTCGTTGCCCGGTTCCGCTTATGCGCAAGCCGACAGATTGGCGAGCGATCCCCGTTTGAGCAACCAACGCGATGCTTTCGGCGTCAGTTCAAGGCAGGCTGCCCATATGTGCTTTGCGGCTGCCGAAAAGGCCCTGAAGGGCGCAGGCTACGAAGGCGTGCAGGTGGTCGGGCTGAAGGAAGTGGAGGCCAAGGCCGAAGGCTATGAGCTTGAAGCCTGGGTCAGCGTCTCCGGCGGCGGCCCCGCCTGGCGCGGCACGGATGGCGACAAGGGCGGCCCCTTGCGCGGCACGGTCGATTGCGAAGTCAAGCAAGGCAACATCGTCGATCTCGACTTCGACGATATTCCCGGCGTGTAGTTACTTCTCGTCGTCCGCGCCGATGTGCGCTGGCAGGCCGAGCGACCAATGGATCGCCGCGCCGCGCAGTGCGAAGCCGGCAGCGGCAGCAAGGGCCCAACTGAGCCCCGCAGAAAGTCCCAGCGCGATCCCGGCCGCTGCGAGCGAAGCGGCCAGCGCGGCCGCCGTCACGTAAAGCTCCGGCCGCATCAGGATCGAAGGGCGTCCGGCCAGCACGTCGCGGATGATGCCGCCTACGCAACCTGTCACCACGCCCATCAGGATCGCCGGCACGGCGGGCACGCCCCAGGCCAGCGCCTTGATCGTGCCGAACACCGCATAGACCGCCAGCCCCAACGCATCCGCCCATTCCAGCAGGCGTCCCTCCCACCAGCGCACCGGCGTGAACCACGCCAGCAGCGCGACGGCGAGGCATACCGGGGCAACGGTGTGATCGCGCACCCAGAAAACCGGCGCGCCGATCAGCAGATCGCGCAAGGTGCCGCCGCCCACGCCGGTCATCAGCGCAAAGAATGCCGCCGTCACGAACGTCTGGCGCATCTGCACCGCCGACAGCGCGCCGGACAGCGCGAAGACGGCGATCCCGAACAAGTCGATCGCCGGGGGCAGGGCAGGGGCTAAGGGTGGGACGATCGTCGGCATCTCAGTATCATAGACCCGTTGCGAGGCGTTCGGGAAGCGGGGCGAGATCGGGGGCGATCCAGCCCGCGCGCGCTTCCGGGCTCATCAGCAGGCCCTCGCTCCAATAGGTCAGCAGCCAGCCCGAACCGCCAAGCGGAGAACCCATGATCGCCGCCAATACGCGTGAGAGCGGCGCGTCCGGCCCATGGCGCGCCAGTTCCAGCGCGGCAATGCGCATGGAGGCTTCGGTGATCGTCGCGTGAAAGCCGCGTGTCGGGCTTTCCGGCACGCCCACCGCGCGGTTGTAGCGGCGGATCACGCTCTCGATCCCGCCATGCTCCACCAGCACGGCAGGATGGCGCAGCAGCCAGAGCGCGGCAGCGAAGTGGGCGGCGTGGCTCCACTCGGCATAGGGCCAAGTCGTGTCCAGCACGCCGTGCGCAATGCGTTCGATCGTTTCGTCATTATGGGAAGTCATCGTCGGTATCCTGTGTCTGGAGACCGGCTCCGACGGCAAGCGCGCATGTATCCGGCCGGCCGAAGGGGCCGGGCGTGTCGCGGGTGGAGGGAAGGGAGGCCTTAGAGTTCGTTTGGAAAATGCCCTCTAGGGCATTTTCGTTACGGCACCAGCCCTCTCCCCCACCCGACCACCCATGAGTGTATCCTGCTGGGTGGTCGGGTGGGGGAGAGGGCTGGTGCCGCGAAATTCGCGTACCGCGAATTTCCAAACAGCCGCTTACCTGCCGCGCGCGCACGACCCGACGCTATCGCCTTGTTGGCGATTGCGGGGGGCAGTGAGGGCGGCGGTGCTGGCCATGCCGGGGCGATATCACAGCAGCCGGCCTTTGACCATCTCTGCATATGTGATACACATAGGATCATAAATGCGGGAGATGTCGCGCCGTGCTCAATCCAGTGCCCAAAACCACGCCTTACGAAACCGCCGATTGGTACACTGACGTTTCGCTGGTGGACGATCCCCACGCCTACTTCGATTTCCTGCGCGGGCAGGGGCCGGTCGTGCGCCTGCCCTATCGCAATGCCGTGGCGGTGACGGGGTTTGAGGAGACCATTCAGGTCATGCTCGATACCGAGCACTTCTCCTCGATCAACGGCGTCACCGGCCCGCTGGCCGAACTGCCGTTCACGCCGCAGGGCGATGACATTACCGAAACGCTGGAGGCGCATCGCAAGCAGATCCCGTTTGCCGATCAGGTCGTTACCGAAAGCGGCAGCCGCCATGCCGACTTGCGCTCGATCCTCGCGCGGCTGTTCACGCCAAGCCGGTTGAAGGAACTGCAGCCCAAGCTGCTCGCCACGGCAGAGGGGCTGATCGACGAGTTCCACCGCGACGGCAAGGTCGATCTCGTGCGCCAGTACGGCGGCCCTTACGGCGCGCTTGTGATTTCAGACCTGCTCGGCCTGTCCGAAAATACCCGCGCCAAGTTCCGCGGGCTGCTGGAAGGGGCGATCCCGGTGCCGATGGACGCCAGCGAGGAGGATATGCTCAAGAACCCGCTGGTGGGCGTGGGCAAGGACCTGTTCAAGCTGATCGCCCAGCGCCGCCTTGCGCTACACCCGCTGATGCGCCCCTTGCGCGGCATGCTGGCCCCGCAGGACATTCTCTCCGAACTGGCGGAGGCGCGCTATCCGGACGGTCGCAAGCCGACCTTGGTGGACCTGACCAGTCTGGCCGCCTTCCTGTTCGGCGCCGGGCAGGACACCACCAACCGCCTGCTAGCCAACGCCTTCAAGGTCATCGCCACGCGGCCGGATATCCAGCAGGAACTGCGCGACAATCCGGTGCGGATTCCGAACTTCATCGAGGAAGTGCTGCGCTTCGACGGATCGGTGAAGAGCGGCGGCCGCATGTGCCAGAAGACGACCGTGCTGGGCGGCGTGGAGATCAAGGCGGGCACGGCGGTGCTGATGTCGCACATGGCCGCCAACCGCGATCCTTCGCGCTTTCCTGATCCCGGCGTGTTCGACATGGACCGGCCGAAGCTCAAGGAACACCTCGCCTTCGGACGCGGCGCGCATACTTGCATCGGCGCACCGCTCGCCCGTCGGGAAGTCGTCACCAGCATCGAGCGCCTGCTCGCGCGGATGGGCAATATCCGCCTGTCCGAAGCGCATCACGGGCGCGAAGGGGCGTGGCATTTCGACTACGAACCGACTTACGTGCTGCGCGCGCTGGCGAGCCTGCATCTGGAGTTCGATCCGCTCTAAAGCCTGCGGAGTACGCCTTATTTTTCGAGCGTCAATCAGGCGCGGGAAGGACTGCGGTTGTTGCACCCGGTCCTTCCCGCTGCCATCTGTGATGAATGGCAAGATTCCTGTCAGTAATCATGGCTTTGTTCATCACGGGATGTATCGAGCAACCCTCGAAGGAGGAACAAGCCAGATATATCGCAGATGCCGAACGAAGGGTCGTGTTGCCTAAAGGGGCGGGAAGACTTGCCTGCTATGAACGGAATTATGCCGTAGTCCGAGAAGGCGGCGTGCTGTTCGGGAAGAAAATACTGGTTGGCGTCTATAATCTGGCGGTGCCGTACCAGGGGGCGAAGCCATCTGTGAAGCCGGGCATTTACTGGCGTAACTCCGATCTTCGAATGCGGTGGTATGACCAAGGGTGCGCCACATTCGGTTTTCGCCACGAGATTGGCGCGCCCGCTTCGGCAATAGAGACAAGTTGTGCACCGACATTGGACGGAGCCGCGCCGGTCTCGATGAACCCGGCAGTCGTGTGCTGAGTTGTGGGATGTGAGGATTTTTCCGGGGCGCGGATGGTAGAGGCATCGCACTGCCCGCCAGAGATCGGGCACGTGCTGCGCGTGCTGGCGAGCCTGCTTCTTTAGTGGGGCAAGTCAATCGGAGGCGGCGTGCACCGGCTAGCGGCCTGTGCACGCGCCGATCCGTCGGGCGCTCAGTTCGGATTGGGTCACGGCGAAGAAGGGCCCCGTCGACGTTTTCATGACGAACCGTTCTTGCTTGGTTATCTCGACACGGTCTGCGTCGATGCGGCCGGTGAGTTTGCCCTGATTGATGGCGCCGCCTTGCAGGAAGCAGCTTAAGGATCCGGAGATGTCTTTGCCCTTGATCCGGATCTTCCAGCTTCGGCATCCTGGCGGCGCGCTTAGGCTCACGAAAGTGTCTGGCGCTCGCAGCGCGTTTGCAAAGACATGGAGGTCGTCGTCGGTCATGCACGCCTGCCATTGACGCGCCGATGGCGCCATGACCCGATTTCGACTGGTGGAGTAGGTGCTGTATTCGACGAAGCGCCACAGTCCGGGCGGAATGGGGTGGCGTGATCCGGTAACCGTGATCTCGCCGGGATTGTCCGGAGGGGGTGGGGCATCGCTTTGCGCAGCGGCGAGGGCTTCTTTGATCTCCGCGTCGAATGACGCTTCGGCGGTGGCTATCGGCACGTCCTGCTCTGCGAACTGTCGAATGCGTTCGTCCAGGCAGGCCTTGGCGCGGACCTCTCCCGAGTGGCCTTCCAGCAGACATTGTTGCAGCATCTTGCAAAGGATGCGATCGGCGGCGGGCGATCCCACCGATGGGTTCGGCGCGCAGGCCTGAAGATAGGGGCCACGCACGGTATATTCGATTTTCGTCACGCGCATCTTGCGGGCGGTGACCACGATCGGATCGCCGATGGTTTCATGCGTATCCGCCAGCCCGGCAAAGCCGCCCGCTGTCGCGAGGAGGCAGGCCGAGGCCGCCAAAAATCGGCGCGCAAGGGATGACCGCTCCATTACTTCTCCCGGCATACCGCCATGCTTTTCATTGATATCCTAGCAAAGAAAGCGGCGTCGGTCTTCGGAGAGCCAAACCGTAACGGCTGCGCTCGCGGCTTTTCTCTCGCCATGCTTGGGTCTAGGGTTCGCGCCGAAAACAGACCTGAAAGGCCCCCCAAATGCGCTCCGCCACCCCTCTTGCCCTCGTTCCGCTGTTGCTCGCCGCCAGCGCCTTGCAGGTCGCACCCGCCATGGCGCAGGCCGCGGAGCCGGTTTACGATCTTGCCGCGCAGAAGGCGAAGCTGGCGACGGTGCCGATGCAGGTCGATACCAAGTTCCTCACTGCCGAGGAGCGCGATGTCGTCAATATGCTGATCAAGGTGTCGGACTTGTTCAGCGAAGTCTATCTGCGCCAGCGCTATGTCGAGAACCCGCAGGTCAAGCGTGCGATCTCCATGAACCGCCGCGCGGACCGCGACTTGTTGGTCGAGATGTTCGATCGCAACTTCGGCCCGTGGGACGAACTGGCCGATCTCCACCCGTTCTGGGGCGACAAGCCGATGCCGGAAGGTGCGGGCTTCTATCCCGAAGACCTGACGCGGCAGGAGTTCGAGGCTTACCTGACCGCGCATCCCGACCAGAAGGCCGCGCTCACCAGTGCCTATACCGTGGTGCGCCGCAATGGGGACAAGCTGGTCGCGGTGCCATACTCGCAGGCGTACAAGGAATGGCTGGAGCCTGCGGCCAAGCTGCTCGACCAGGCGGCGGCGCGCACCAGCAATGCCAGCCTGAAGAAGTTCCTCAGCCTGCGCGCCAAGGCGCTGCGCACGGATGATTACTTCGAAAGCGAACTGGCGTGGATGGATATCGAGGGGACGCCGATCGAACCGGCGATCGGGCCTTACGAGGTCTATACCGACCGTCTGATGGGCGCGAAGGCCTCTTTCGAAAGCTTCGTGACGCTGAAGGATCCCGAGGAATCGGCCAAGCTCGCCAAGTACAAGGCGTTCCTGCGCGACATGGAAGCGAACCTGCCGATCCCGGACGAGTACAAGAACTTCCAGCGCGGCTTCGCCAGCCCCATCGCCGTGGCCGAACAGGTGCGCGGCGGCGGCGACAATGTGCCGGGGCCGCAGACCATCGCCTTCAACCTGCCCAACGACGAGCGCGTGCGGGAGGCGAAGGGCGCGAAGAAGGTGATCCTCTCCAACGTGCTGGGCGCCAAGTTCGACCTGATCCTGAAGCCGATGGCCGCGCTGGTGCTGGTGCCCGCGCAGGCCGGGCTGGTCGACCGCAAGTACATGCAGCTGGAAACGCTGTTCCACGAACTGTCGCACAGCCTCGGGCCGGGCTCGATCGTGGTGAATGGTGAGAAGACCACCGTGGACAAGGCGCTGAAGGAGCAGAACTCCGCCATCGAGGAGGCCAAGGCGGACGTCGCCGGCGTGTGGGACTTGCTGCTGATGATGCAGAAGGGCGAATTGCCGGTGGCGGAGAAGCCGCAGCTGTTCGCCACCTATATGGTCGGCGTGTTCCGCGCGGTGCGTTTCGGCGCGGTGGAGGCGCATGGCAAGGGCGCGGCGCTGCAGTACGGCTATCTGCGCGCCAAGGGCGCCTTCACGTACGATCCCGCCACCAAGCGCTTCACCGTGGACGATGCGAAGATGGAAGCGGGCCTGCGCGATCTGCTGCATGACATGCTGATGCTGCAGGCACGCGGCGACTATGCCGGCACGATCGCCTTCATGGACCGCTGGGCCAGGCTCGATCCCGATGCGGAAGGCGTTATCAAGGCGATGGGCACGCTGCCGGTGGACATCCGCCCGATCTATCCGGACAGCGTCTGACCTCGATTGGCTCTACGGCCGCAGCACCACGCGGCCGTAGACGCCCCCGCGCATCATGAAGGCCCAGGCCTCGTCCGCCTCGCATAGCGCGAATTCGTACTCCACCGGGATTGCCAGCGCGCCGTCCGCGACGCGCTGCAGGGCGCTACAGACCAGCGCGTAGATCTCGGGATCGTCCATGGCCCCGGCGGGGGCGATGGGCAGCAGGTCGAACCGCTCGGTGGCGAAGTGATCGGCGTGGAAGCTGGCATAGCGTCCGCCCGATACGACCAGGCGCGATAGCATGGGGTAGTCGGCGCCCATGCCGGTATCGACCACCATATCGAACCCGCGCCCCTGCGTCTCTTCCACACAGGCGGCAAGGATATCCTCATCCCACTTGTCGATCAGGCGGGAGAGGCCGAAATCGCCGAGGTTTGAGCGGTAGGACGTGTCCGCCGCGATGCCGACCACGCGCGCGCCGGCTTGCGCGGCCATCTGCAGGATGACGACGCCGGTGCCGCTGGTGACGCCGTTGATCAGCAGCGTTTGCCCCTTCCGCAGCCATCCGCGCGTGAAAAGCGTGGCATGGGCGGAGGCGACGACATACGGGGCGGCAGCCGCGAAGGCGGGATCGATGCCCTGGGGCATGTGCCAGACCGTCGCTTCCGGCACGGCGAAATATTCGGCAAACGCCCCGCCCAGATGATGGCCGACCACGCGGTCCCCCACCGCGAAACGGGTAACGGCGGGTCCGATCGCCGCGACGGTGCCTGCAGCCTGACAACCCGGGATCAGCTTGGGTACCGGCGCCGGCAGCGTGACCAGCTTGTGGATGTCCACGCATTCCAGCGAAGCGAGCTCCACCTGAATGAGTACGGTGTCGGTGCCAAGCGATGGCTTTGTAGCCGGTGCGTAGCGCAGGTCGATCTGGCCATCGCCGCCATGCTGGAATACCGCGTACAACTTGTGTTCTGCTTTGTGTTCTTATGAAATCATCGAGCGAAATATTGTATACGTAGTTCGACGGGGGTGCAACGGACTCCGCCTTTCGTATGAGAGCGCGGCGATGGCCGGTGAAGGACTATTCGGCAAGTGTGATTGTCGCAACGCCGCTGCCGTGTACCGGAAGGTACAGGCCCTGTCCCGCCGCGCGGATGGTGCCGGTGCGCGCGTCCTTGATCTCGGCGCGGATGACCAACTTGCCAGCACGCTTTTCGGCGATGGCGCGATGGATCTTGCCGAGCAGGTCCTGATAGTCGTGTTCGAAGTTCTGCCCCAGCGCGCCAGACAGCGTGGCCGAAAGCTCCGGCGTGTTGGCGAAGCTGAGCAGCAGCTTGCTGCCCACCATGTCGGTGCCGCCGCTGACATGCAGATCGGTGAACTCCACCATACGGGAATCCGGCGCATTGGCGGGCTTGGCCGTCAGCCACACGGTTCCGCTGGACTTGTGGAGATAACCCTTGTCGCCCCACACGGACAGTTCGATGCCCACCGCGATGCGCCCGCCGGTGGTGCCATAGATGGTCGCCTTGCGGAACTCGGCATGGACGGCACCGATATCGGATACCACGAAAGGCCGCTGCTGCCGCTTGACCAGCGCCTTCAACAGAACCGGCTCCAGTTCGCGGTAGTCGGCGATCACCGGGATGAAGAACGCCACCTTGCCGGTATCGCCTTTCAGCGGACGCAGCGGGGGCAGGGCGGTGGGGGCGGGATCTTCCGGCCGATCACCCACGAACGTCTCGGTCAGCGCCTTCAGGCCGAGCCGCAACTGCAGATGATGCCCGGAAACGGTATAGCCGCCGTACTGCGCTTCCTGCGGGGTGATCCGCATCCACACCGGCGGATTGCGGCGGTTGAGTTCCAGCGAGGTGAAGGCGGAGGTCCAGGCCCGCTCGATCGGTGGCCGCACCGCGACTTTCGCCAGTTCGGCAGCCAGTTGCCGCTCCAACCCGGCGACGATCGGCGCCAGCTTCTTGTCGGCCGCTTCGGAAAGATCGATCCGCCGCCCCAGGAAATCGAGATGCGGGCTGTCGATCCAGCGATAGCTGATCGCCACTTTCCCGCGCAGCCGCCAGTCGGGCGAAATGTCCAGGTTCACGCGCGCCGTGGCTTCGGCACGCGCCGTTGCGGTTTCATGTTTCAGCACGCCGCCGATGTCGCGCGCCTGCGCTTGCGCGGTGATCGGCATGGTGAACACCAGATCGCGCCCCTTGCCGGCGAAGCGCAAGGGGCCGCGCCGCGCGTCGCCGACGATGTCGCACTTGATCTTGGGGGTCTTCAGCTTGACGAAGGCGACCTTGACCTTTTTCGACGGAACGCATTCCAGCCCGACCTTGTCGATCGACCACAGGGTGCGCGGAACCTGCCGCTCCAGGGCAGGGCCCAGCGCGGAAATGTCGGCATCGATCGGCACTGTCAGCACCGAAGCCTGCGGTTCGATGACGATGGCGTCGTTGGCGCGCGGGGGCGGACCTTCCTCGGGCGTGCGATCGCAAGCGGCGAGGCCCAGCAGGAGCGACGAGGTCAGCGGTGCCAGCAAGGCTGCCGGCGGCACGAAGTGGGGGACGCGTCTTGCCTTCATCTCACCTCGGATCCGCCTGCGCCGTCGATGGGCGACACGATCGACAGGTGACAAATACGCGAGAGAGCCCGCCTGTTCCAGCGGCGCGGCATCGGGTGTTTCCGCCGTGAAGGGCGGGAACGCACCGGAATTCGTGCGGGAATCTCCCTTTCCGGGTTCGGGGCCGGTCAGAGACCGTTTGGAAAATGCGCATGGGGGGGATTTTCAGAGCGCCGCGAAATTCGCTCTTCCGCGAATTTCCAAACAGACTCTCAGGTCGCGAAAAGCTGGTCCAGATCGGCGAAAGCCTTCATCTCGATGGCATTGCCAGAGGGGTCGCGAAAGAACATCGTGGCTTGCTCGCCTGCCTGCCCGGCAAAGCGGATGTAAGGTTCTATGCCGAAGGCGACGCCGGCCTCACGCAGGCGCAGCGCCAGGGCCTGCCAGTCTTCCATGGCCAATACGATGCCGAAATGGGGTACCGGCACGCCGTGGCCGTCCACCGGATTGGTTGCGCTATCGCGCTCTTTCCTGGCGAGAAGGTCCGGCACCAGATGGGCGACGATCTGGTGGCCGTAGAAATCGAAATCGACCCAGGCGTCGCTACTGCGCCCTTCGCGGCAACCGATCAGGCCGCCCCAGAACGCGCGCGCGGCGTCAAGATCGTGGACGGGGAAGGCGAGGTGAAAGGGGCGCAGGCTCATCAGGGCTGACTACCGCCTATCGCACGCGCGCGCCACGGGAAACGCCTGGGAAACGGCGGAGGGGCGAACGGCGGAGGGGCGCTGTGGGGCTTCGACAGGCTCAGCCCGAGCGGATGGGGGCGCTTGCATGGGAAGGTAGGGAAGGGGGGGCTATAGCAAGCCGCCCCCTCAACTCCGCTCAGGCTGAGCGTGTCGAAGCCCAGCCTCAGCCCCAGCGATTGCCTCAACTATTGCCTTCAGCGGCAGCGCGAATAGTTACCCGCGCGGCAGGCGGCCACGTCGCGGCGCCATTTGGCAAGGTCGGCTTCGTACTGGCGTCGTGCCTGCGCATAGTCCTGCGCATCGTCGTTCGCGTAGCCTTCATCGCCGCGCTGGCCTTTGTAGGACTTCCAGCCATCCGCATATTGCGCATCACGCTTGCGCACATAGGCCAGCTGGTCCTGATTGAGCTTGCGGATGATCGCGCGATCGCGGGCAATGGCGTCGGGCGTCATCGTCGGATCACGCGGATCGTCGGCCAGGGCCGGGCTGGCAATGGCCACCATTGCCCCACACGCCAGAATCGGCGCGCCAAGCGCCAGAAGGATACGCGACCCCCTCATCATTTTCTCCATCCCTGAGGTATTTGCGCCAAGCTCTGCCGTCACGGGAAACGCCGTGCAAAGCCTATGCGACGAACGGTGGCGGCGGGAGATGGAGTGTGCTGCGCCTGCGGCGAGAAGAGAGGATCGTCGGGAACCGGGATCGCCGCCCACGGGGGCAGGGCGGCGATCCCGTCCCGTCAGCGCGCGGAACGCCCGGCGGTCGAACCGCGGGCAACCGCCAGGACGGCTACCTGCCCGCCGTGATCGCGAGCGGCGAGCACGGTGTCGCGCGCCGCGAAGGCTTGCTGTGTGCTCTGGGTGCGGCAGGCGCGCATGTCGGCATAGGCCGGCAGATCGCGCAGGTCTGCAGTGCCGCAAACATGATCGACGGCCGTTGAAATGCGCGTATCCAGTTGCGCACGGCCCTGCGGCGTACCCAAATCGAGGTCGGCGTAGTGCACTTCCTCAGTCGGAAGGGATCCTTCGGCAGTGGTTGCCGGGGTGGATCCCTCGCGCGCGATGGCAGGCGTGGCTACCGCCAGCGCCGCGCACAGTAGCGAGACGCCTGCGATGGCCCCGGTGTGGGGCGCGCGGATGAAAGCGGGAACTTTGCGAATATTCGATTGCATCATGCTCGTATCTCCGGTCGGTCCGGGGAAATGCCCCGGCGCGGTGGTGGACTGCGAGCGACCCTCATTGCGTTGCCGATATTCGAACGTTCAGTTGTTCTGAATTGCCTTGGAACTGCTGGACATTTCCCAGCGATGGTTGACGCGCCGTTTGGCCGCATTGCCGTCGGACCAATCCGCATGAATGGCGGCCGCGCGGGATCTTGCCGCACCCTGGTGCGACACGATTTGTCGTCCGGATCATGCAATGCAGTCTGCTTGATCCAGTCTATTTCGGGCTATTGAAATATAACTTACCCTCGTGGAAGATCAGTTCCGAAGATGGGAAAGTCATTCCCACAGGAAGTAGTCTCTGGTGTGTGCATGTTTGCGGTCGCTACGGCCGGGTTGCCGAAAGTTTCAGCAATCCGATCCATTCGTGCGACCTTCCGGCCCGGTTGTCGTCCGGGCCGGAGGTGCGCCGCCGTCGTTACCGCATGGCAACAACGGCAAGTGTCGGCGTGCTGGCCGCGGCAAGGTTTTGTCCCTGCGCACGCGCGGCCATGTGCTGAGCGAAGAGTTCGTCGCGGGCTGCATAGGCCCGCGTAGTGGACTCGTCCCTGCAGTCCATCATGTGGCTCAATTCGTCCAGATTGCGCACGTCGGCGGTGCCGCAGACGGTGCGAACGGCGGAATCAAGCCGTGTTGTCAGTCGATCTCGGCCGGCCTCGCTGTCGAGGTTGAGGTCGTTGTAAGTCACGAAAACGTGCGGCACGTTCGGATCGATGACGCGGTTCTTCACGACGACGTCCTCCGCAGCGGCGGGCATGGCAAGGCCAAGCGCGGCCCCGAAAAGGACGGCGGAAGCGATCATGGAATTCCTGGACATTTTGGGTTCTCCTCCTTCAAGGGCACAGTCGCATGTCCCCGGAACATCGGTTCCACGGCGCATGTGCTGCGACGACCCTGTGCGATCTGAAAAAATCCCTCTCACACAGACGCTTGGCGCACCTGTGCTCGATAAACCCCACACTCTCAATTCGATGCAAATTTCTGCTATCGGCCCACCACGATCGCCTTGGCTCTCCCTGATGCCCGACATCTACTTATTTCAAGTAGATCGGCATTTAAGCAAGAAGCGAGTCGTTATTCTTTTCGGGCAGTGTTTTTATTGCGCATATGCATGACGCTTTCAAGTCCGCGGGCCGTCGGATCGGTGAACGGCATCTGACGACCGATGGACGACATTCCGCCGCCGACGAACGGCATCGGGTGCGACATGACCTGCGTACATGGCTCTGTTGCAATCGGGACCGTCGTTCCCACATGGCGTCGCGAACCCGCGGCGTGCCATTAGCCCGTGCCTTGCGTATCGCGAACAAATCTGGAACATACCTCCCCCATGAGTCTCTCCCACATCACCGTCCGCGGCGCCCGTGAGCACAATCTCAAGGGTTTCGACATCGAACTCCCGCGTGAGAAGCTGATCGTCATCACCGGCCTGTCGGGCTCGGGGAAATCCAGCCTTGCGTTCGACACGATCTATGCGGAAGGGCAGCGCCGCTATGTGGAGAGCCTCTCCGCCTATGCGCGCCAGTTCCTGGAGATGATGCAGAAGCCGGACGTCGAGCATATCGACGGCCTCAGCCCCGCGATCTCGATCGAGCAGAAGACTACGAGCCGCAACCCGCGCTCCACGGTGGCAACGGTGACCGAGATCTGGGACTACATGCGCCTGCTCTGGGCGCGCGTGGGCATTCCCTATTCGCCCGCCACCGGCCTGCCGATCGAGGCGCAGACCGTGTCCAACATGGTCGACCGGGTGATGGAACTGCCCGAAGGCACGCGCGCCTATCTGCTCGCGCCGGTCGTGCGCGGCCGCAAGGGCGAATACCGCAAGGAACTGGCCGAGTGGCAGAAGGCGGGCTACACCCGCGTGCGCATCGACGGCGAACTCTACGCCATCGAGGACGCCCCCGCGCTCGACAAGAAGTACAAGCACGACATCGAAGTCGTGGTGGACCGCATCGCGGTGAAGGACGGTATCCAGACCCGCCTTGCCGACAGCTTCGAACAGGCGCTGAAGCTGGCCGAGGGGCTGGCCTATATCGACCTTGCGGATGGCGTCGTGCCGGGGCGCGAGGAAGAGGGTAAGGGCAAGAAGAACCTCAAGGGCGCCGGCCTGCCGCCGAACCGCATCGTCTTCTCCGAAAAGTTCGCCTGCCCGGTCAGCGGCTTTACCATCGAGGAGATCGAGCCACGCCTGTTCTCGTTCAACGCCCCGCAAGGCGCCTGCCCGGCCTGCGACGGCTTGGGTGAGAAGTTGCTGTTCGATCCGCAGCTGGTTGTCCCGAACGAGCATCTCAGCCTCAAGCAGGGCGCCATCGTGCCCTGGGCCAAGTCGAACCCGCCTTCGCCTTATTACATGCAGGTGCTCTCCAGCCTGGCCGAGCATTTCGGTTTCGACCTCACCACGCCGTGGGATGCGCTGCAGACCGAGCTGAAGATCGTCATCCTCTACGGCACCGGCGGCAAGGCCGTGCCGCTGACGTTCAAGGACGGCAAGAAGGAATACACGGTCAACAAGCCGTTCGAGGGCGTGATCGGCAACCTCAACCGCCGCATGATACAGACCGACAGCGCCTGGATGCGCGAGGAACTGTCCAAGTTCCAGACCGCGCAGCCCTGCGAAACGTGCGAGGGCAAGCGCCTCAAGCCCGAAGCGCTTTCGGTGAAGATCGCCGGCAGCGACATTGCCGATGCCGCGCGCCTTTCGGTGGCGGACGGCTTCGCGTGGTTCGGCGCGCTGGAGGAGAAGCTCACCAGCCAGCAGCAGCAGATCGCCAAGGCCATCCTCAAGGAAATCAACGAGCGCCTCGGCTTCCTCAACAACGTCGGGCTCGATTACCTCAATCTCGACCGTACCAGCGGCACGCTGTCAGGCGGCGAAAGCCAGCGCATCCGCCTTGCCAGCCAGATCGGCTCGGGCCTGTCGGGCGTGCTCTACGTGCTCGACGAACCCTCGATCGGCCTCCACCAGCGCGACAACGACATGCTGCTGGAAACGCTCAAGCGCCTGCGCGATCTGGGCAACACCGTGATCGTCGTCGAACATGACGAGGACGCGATCCGCACGGCCGACCATATTGTTGACCTTGGCCCCGGCGCCGGCGTCCACGGCGGCGAAGTCGTGGCCGAAGGCACGCTGAAGCAAGTCCTCAAGAGCAAGAACAGCCTCACCGCCGCCTACCTCAACGGCACGCGCAAGATCGAGGTGCCGACCACGCGCCGCAAGGGCAACGGCAAGAAGATCGTGGTCGAAAACGCCCGCGCCAACAACCTGAAGAACGTGACGGCGGAATTCCCGCTCGGCACCTTCTGCTGCGTCACCGGCGTCTCCGGATCGGGCAAAAGCTCGCTCACTATCGACACTTTGCAGGCCGGCGCCGCGCGCCAGCTCAACGGGGCGCGCGTCGTCGCCGGGGCGCATGACCGGATCACCGGGCTCGAACACTGCGACAAGGTGATCGAGATCGACCAGTCCCCCATCGGCCGCACCCCGCGCTCCAACCCCGCCACCTACACCGGCGCCTTCACCCAGATCCGCGACTGGTTCGCCGGGCTGCCGGAATCGGAAGCCCGCGGCTACAAGGCCGGGCGCTTCAGCTTCAACGTCAAGGGCGGCCGGTGCGAGGCGTGCCAGGGCGACGGCCTGATCAAGATCGAGATGCACTTCCTGCCCGACGTCTACGTCACGTGCGAGGAATGCCACGGCAAGCGCTACAACCGCGAAACGCTGGAAGTGAAGTTCAAGGGCCACTCCATCGCCGACGTGCTCGACATGACGATCGAGGACGCGGAGGAGTTCTTCAAGGCCGTGCCGCCGATCCGCGACAAGATGCACATGCTGAACGAGGTGGGCCTGGGCTACGTCAAGGTTGGCCAGCAGGCGACCACGCTGTCCGGCGGCGAGGCGCAGCGCGTCAAGCTCGCCAAGGAACTGGCCCGCCGCTCCACCGGCCAGACGCTCTATGTGCTGGACGAGCCGACCACCGGCCTCCACTTCGAGGATGTGCGCAAGCTGCTCGAAGTGCTCCACCGCCTTGTCGAGCAGGGCAATTCGGTGGTGGTGATCGAGCACAACCTCGATGTCATCAAGACGGCCGACTGGATCATCGACATGGGCCCGGAAGGCGGCGTGCGCGGCGGCGAAGTGATCGCGGCCGGAACGCCGGAGGATATCGTGAAGGTGAAGAAGTCCTTCACCGGGCACTATCTGAAGCCGCTGCTGGCCAAGTGATCGATCCGCCGCGCCGGGAATACGCCTCGGCGCGGCGGATCGCGGTATAGAGGGACGTGTGAGCGGCATCACGCTCTTTGCCGCTACGGAAGCGTAGGGGCACGCTCAGTCCTTCGCAGGGCCGGCCGCGCCGTTTGGGCGCGAGACCCGCGAAGTGGCGCTTGTTTCGGGAGGGAGACATGCGCGCGAACAGCAGAGCCAATACCGTGACCATTGCCGTCCTGACGACGGCGTTTGCGATCCTGCCGCAAACCCTCGCCGGCGCGAGCACCGCGCCGCGTTCGGCAGTCGGCGCCGTGGCGGACAAAGCCGGATCGCTCGGACTGTTGCCGGTGGCAGCGCCGGCGTCTCCATCGATCGCAGTCTCACGCCGCGCGCAAGCGGCGGCTCCTGTGCGCTGCGACGAAGGGCGCGGCGAGCAGGCTGGCAAGGACTTGCATCGTTCCGGCGTCCACGTCTTGTTGCGGAGCAATGGCCGCACTTGGCGGCTCGATTTCAAGCCGTCCGATGTGCGGCAGGGTTACGCTACCTGGAGCAAGTCACCTTACGCGATGATGTGAAGGCTTGGTGGGGCGTTGTGGGCTGTATCAAGTCCGTCGGCTGGATCATCGGCATGGACCCGGGAGGCTGCGCGCACGGCGGCGAGGTGATCGCGGCCGGTACGCCGGAGGATATCGTGAAGGTGAAGAAGTCCTTCACCGGGCACTATTTGAAGTTGCTGCTTGATGTGAGGAAGTAAGGCTGTGGCCTGTTGGCGACTTCATGGCCCGTCGTCTGCTGTCAACTGGGCGCTGGCGGACCGTTCCAACCTTATGGTTTAACCCTACGCATACCCTCCCAAAATAGAGAGAATCGCCCGCTGGCGTTGCGTATGTGATCAAGAGTGGGCTTTGTGGTGGGGTGGAGAGGCGCAAAAAAGTTACTTGCTTGCGTTCTGTTTTTGTTCTATTTGTTCCAGTTGTGTAACTTGCTGGTGGAAAAGCATGCCTGTTGCACTTTGTCTCTCTATTGGTGCGGACTACCGTGAGCTTCATCATTTAAGCGGGAGATGAAGAGTGGCGGTTTCGTCAAAGTATCGGTGGGTTGCTATTGGAAGCTTGCTTGTTCGGAATCGCTCGAATTCGCCTGAGAATGCCCCTGACTTTAATGCTGCTGATTTGTATCACGCGCTTGCAGATCGATCCGGTTCTGATCGACAATACAGGGAGTATGCGCGTGAATCACGGTTGATGTGGTGCGAGAATTGCGATGACCAAGGTGATTTTTATACATTCTTGATCCAAGTCGGCGATAAAAATGTATCGGGTGTCTCGTTCTTTCATTTCGAACATAAAATGTCGCGAGATGTGGAAAAGGACGATGAAGAAGGTGGGCATTACAGCGCACATGTTCTGATTAAAAAAATTCCTGAAGCAAATGGTCGATATTTGGTGCTGGTGGAGAAGGTTCCAGGCATTCATTTGTCGTCATTAAAGGATCATTTTGCATGGGCGTGCAACGACCCTGCCTACGAGAAGGCGGTGCCCGGGCCGGATGGCTGGCCCAAAGCATATCGCGCGATTTTCGAGCTTGATAATTTTCAATCGCGGACAATTCGTGAGGCGCTAAGGACTGGAGTGCTGAAGGATATAGAGTTCATTTCCTTTGAGGCTGAAGGTGCGGTTGGGCATGACGAAGAGGCGCTCATCGAAGAGGTCGTTCGCGAAGCGCATTGGAAAATCGGCAAACGTGTTACGGATCAGCAGGCTCAGGGCCTGTTCCAGCGCGCTAGAAATTACTTAAACGAGCTCGCTGCAGACGTAGATGATTCGCATCTGCTTGTACGCATTAAAACTGATGGTGGTCAGATTAAGACCACTGAGCTTAATCTTAATGAAGAAGAAGTTTTGGAACAGGCATTCGGGCAGAACGAAGTAATTAGTGGGTTTTCTCACTCTTTGCCATCACGTTATGACGATTTTCACCCAGAAGTGGTTTCTAAAATATTAGAAATAGGTGGCGGTTTGAATGATTAAGGCCATAGTCCGATTTTTGCTGGTTTTCTTGGCAAACCTGAAGGTTTTTATTACGCCATTCAGTTTTTTGCGCCTGCGAAATCGGAATTTGAAGGTCTTTCAATGGATCGTGCCCACTTTGGGGTCCGCAATTGTATTTATTTTTATTATGAATCCTCGAAGATCATACTTTGATTTCTCATATAAAGAATTTTTTCAATCGATTAACGGTCTGCTTGGCGTGTTAATCGGATTCTATATCGCGGCCCTGACTGCGACAGCCACATTTCCTAATCCTATACTTGATAACAATCTGTCGGGAGACCCAACGACCATTAGGGTTAGAAGAGGTAAGAGTGTCTCTGACGAGATTGTTAGCCGTAGAAGATATATGACCATTGTCTTTGGATACTGTTCATTTTTGTCAATATTGATATTTCTATTTGGCCTTGGTCAATCTAGTTTAACCGTGAAGAATTTGAATCATTTTTTTTATCACGTTAATTCGGTGTTGTTTGAAATTTCGTGGTATATTTATATATGGATGCTGCTAAGTTTGCTTAGTGCAACACTCGTTGGCTTGCATTACCTGATTGATAGGATGCATCGCGATTGATTGATGGTCGTTCGCTGATCTTTCCTACACCTCCCCACATGCGATAAATGATCCGGTTCACCCCGGCGCGGCTGCGCCGGGGCTTTGGCTCCAGTCTCGCGGGTGAACCATGTCCGACCATTCAAACTCTTCGTATCCCACCGCTGCCGGGCGGGGGTGGATTCCGGGCTCTCGGGATATCGGGTTGCCGGGGGAGTCCTTTCCGCGTGGGCGGGGTGGTGAGCGAGGTGGGCGCTTGGTTGAGGGCGATCCCAGCTTTCGCTGGGATGACGGGGAGGAGCTGGGGTGCGGTATGGGGCCGGGGGACGGTATGGCGCCGGGGGGCGGCATGGCGCCGGGCTTCGGTGACGGGCTTGATGACGGCGCGGGGCAGGGCGCTTTGGGGGCGTCGGGCGCGAGGGCAAGGGTTGGGGAGCGCGAGGGCGATGGCCCTCGCATTTTGACTTGTTCTTGTACGGCTGGCGGTGGCGCTGTGGCTCTCCCCCTCCACCATCCCTTGGATGGTCCCCCTCCCCCGGTGGGGGAGGATCTTTCACCTCACAATTCTTGGACGGCGGAGCGGAAGGTTCGGTTTTTGCACCGGCTGGCCGACAAGGGGGACGTGCGGGCGGCGAGTGCGGCGGTGGGGTTGTCGCGGCAGTCGGCCTACATGCTGCGGCGGCGGGACGCTCTCTTTGCGCAGGGGTGGGATGCGGCGCTGGTGCTGGCGCGGCGGCATGTAGAGGAAGTGCTGGCGACGCGGGCGCTCGATGGGGTGGAGGAGGCCGTGTTCTACCACGGCGAGCAGGTGGCGGTGCGGCGGCGGTTCGATGCGCGGCTGTTGCTGGCGTATCTGGCGCGGCTCGACCGGGCGGCGGAGGAGACCGAGGCGGGCGCTCATGCTCAGCGGTTCGACGAGGTGCTGGCGCTGGTGGCGGGCGAGGTGCCGGAAGAGGTGGCTCTGCTGGAGGGCGAGGATGACGAGGCCGGGCTACCGGCGGACCGGGCGCGCTATGTGGCGGAGCTGGGTGCGGCGCTGGCCGGGGCCGAGCGGGAGGCGTGGCTCGATGCGGCGGATGCGGGGGAGGAGGTCGGCGATGCGCCGGCGCTCGATCTGGAGGCGTGTCGGGCGCTGGCGGCGGGCGACTGGGATGCGTGGCGGGCCCGTGCCGTCGCGCGCGTGGATGGCCTGTTGGCGGGGGACGAGCCGCCGGTGGAGTTCAAGTCGCTGCGAGGCGGGGCCAGAGGCGGGCTCGATGGCGGGCCAAATGCCGAATTGGCGGCGCTGGAGAAAGGGCTGGGTGGTTTTGCGCTGGACCGTGTCAACTGTGTCAACCGCGCGGCGCGGCGGGCGCGCAAAAAAATCGTCCGGGCCGGGAACTCTATGCCGCTGGCGATGTTTGTATCTGTGAAGGCCGGCGCGGTGCTTCCCCCACCCCCCTCCGATACCGCGTCGGCCTAACCTTCTTCCAGATCAGGCCAAACGAGAAATCAATCGTCGTCGCGGACGGCGATATCGACTTTGCCGGAGCCGGCGCGCGAGATGCCGATCTTGTCGGCGGCGGCCTTGCTCAGGTCGATCAGGCGGTTCGAATGGAACGGGCCGCGGTCGTTGACGGTGACGATCACCGACTGGCCGTTGGCCGGATTGGTGACGCGAACCTGCGAGCCGAGCGGCAGGGTGCGGTGCGCGGCGGTGAGGGCAGTCGGGTCGAAACGGTCGCCGCTGGCGGTGCGATTGCCGGCGAGTTCGCGGCCGTAGAAGCTGGCCATGCCGGAACCGATGGTCTCGAATTCTTGCTCTTCGGGCTGGACGGCCTCGATAAGCGGGGTGGCGGGAAGGGCGGCCGGAGCCGGCGTCAGCGCGGCGGGCGGCACCATGGCTACCGGCGCTTCAGCGGCAACGGGCTCGGAGCCCGGCAGTTTGGCCAGTCGCCCCTCGGCAATCGCCGAAGAGGCAGGAGCTGCGATAAGCGCGGCGGTCGCCAGAACGAAGCCGATGCGCTTTGCGCGAGCTTTAGGCGGTTGGTTTTGCTTCCCCGTCATGGGGATGGACTCCTACAGGCAGTTCATCGCCTTGAGGACCCATGCAAAAGCGGCCCGTCGCACTTTGGCAACGGGCCGCCCGATGTTGTTAACGCATTGAAAGGATTCGGATGGCCGAATCCGGGCCGTTACTTGGCGTCGCGCTGGGCCAGCAGGCGGAGTCGCAGGGCGTTCAGCTTGATGAAACCGGCCGCGTCCTTCTGGTCGTATGCGCCGGCATCGTCCTCGAACGTGACGTGGCGTTCGGAGTAGAGCGAGTCCGCCGACTTGCGGCCGACGACCGAGGCATTGCCCTTGTAGAGCTTCAGGCGGACGGTGCCGTTGACGCGCTGCTGGCTGTGGTCGATGGCGGCCTGCAGCATCTCACGCTCCGGCGCGAACCAGAAGCCGTTGTAGATGAGCTCCGCATACTTCGGCATCAGTTCGTCCTTCAGGTGCGCGGCGCCACGGTCGAGCGTGATCTGCTCGATGCCGCGGTGGGCGCGGGCGTAAATTTCACCGCCCGGCGTCTCGTACATGCCGCGCGACTTCATGCCGACGAAGCGGTTCTCGACCAGATCGAGGCGCCCGATGCCGTGCTTGCGGCCGAGGTCATTGAGCGCGGTGAGCAGCGAGGCGGGGCTCATGGCCACGCCGTTGAGCGCGACGCCGTCACCCTTCTCGAAATCGATGGTGATGTATTCCGGCTCGTTCGGCGCGTCTTCCGGGTTGACGGTGCGCGAATAGACGTAGTCGGGGGTCTCTTCCCACGGATCTTCCAGAACCTTGCCTTCGGACGAGGTGTGGAGGAGGTTCGCGTCGGTCGAGAACGGGCTTTCGCCGCGCTTGTCCTTGGGGACGGGGATCTGGTGCTGCTCTGCCCAGGCGATCAGGGCGGTGCGGCTGGTCAGGTCCCATTCGCGCCAGGGGGCGATGACCTTGATGTTCGGATCGAGCGCGTAGGCCGAGAGTTCGAAGCGAACCTGATCGTTGCCCTTGCCGGTGGCGCCATGGGCGACGGCGTCGGCGCCGGTCTCGTGCGCGATCTCGATCAGGCGCTTGGAGATCAGCGGACGGGCAATCGAGGTGCCGAGGAGGTAGTCGCCTTCGTAGCGGGCATTGGCGCGCATCATCGGGAAGACGAAGTCGCGCACGAATTCCTCGCGCAAGTCGTCGATGTAGATGTTCTCGTCCGGCAGGCCCATCAGCTTGGCCTTGGCGCGGGCGGGTTCGAGTTCTTCACCCTGGCCGAGGTCGGCGGTGAACGTCACCACCTCGCAGTTGTAGGTGACCTGAAGCCACTTGAGGATGACGCTGGTGTCGAGGCCGCCGGAGTAGGCGAGGACGACCTTCTTGATGCTGTCGGACATGGGCGCGGGCTCCGAAGGAATGGGCATGGGATTCGGGACGCGCGCCTATCAGCACGCGCCCCCTTGCGCAATGAAGGAAAGGTGCGGCCCTATTCGCCGAGCAGCGCGGCCTCCGCCACCGCCATGTATCCGCGCGTCAGCGGCAGGGTGCGACGATTGCGCGTGTACTGGATCTGGTAATTGCACATGCCGCCGCTTTCGAAGGCCGCCGTGGCACCTGAAAGGTAGAAGATCCACATGCGGTAGAACCGTTCGTCCATCATCGCGACGATCGCCTGCTTGTTGGCGACGCAGCGCTTATACCATTCGCGCAGGGTATAGGCGTAATGGAGGCGCAGGTTCTCGACATCGGTAGCGATCAGGCGGAACTTTTCGCTCGCCGCCACCGTCTCGCTGAGCGCGGGGATGTAGCCGCCGGGGAAGATGTACTTGCGCGTGAAAGCGTCGGTCGCGCCGGGGCCGCCCATGCGGCCGATGGTGTGGAGCAGCATCACGCCGTCGTCGGGCAGCAGCTGTCCGCAGGCCTTGAAGAACTGCGCGAACTGGGCCTGGCCCACATGTTCGAACATGCCGACCGAGACGATCCGGTCGAACTTCTCGCCCCGCGCGGCAAGGTCGCGGTAATCGACGAGCTGGAACGTGCACTTGTCCGCCACGCCCGCCTGCTCGGCCCGTTCGCGGGCGAGTTCGAGCTGTTCCTCGCTGAGGGTGATGCCCAGCACGGAAACATTGGCATGTTTGGCGAGGTAGATCGCCATGCCGCCCCATCCGCAGCCGATATCCAGCACGCGCTGGCCCGGCTCCAGCGCCAGCTTCGCGGCGATATGCGCGAGCTTGGCGGTCTGCGCCTGTTCCAGCGTCATGCCTTCCGGATCGGCCCAGTAGGCGCAGGAATACTGCATGTGCTCGATATCGAGGAACAGCTTATACAGCTCGTTCCCGATGTCGTAGTGATGGGCGATGTTCTTCTTGGCGCTGGCGGCCTTGTTGATGCCGTCCACCAGCGTGACCAGCTTGCCGGTGACTTTCTTCAGCGCCGACTGTTCGTGCAGTTCGCCGCCCTTGTCCCACTTGGAATTGGCGCGCAGCAGTTCGACGAGGCCCATGATGTCGTCGTTCTCGACGATGAGCTTGCCATCCATGTAGGCTTCCGCCGCACCCAGGCGCGGATCGGTGAGGATCTGCCGTTCGGCCTTGGCATCGGTGAAGCGGATGCGGACATCGGGGAAGCCCGTGGTTGCCGTTCCGAAGTGCTTTGCGCTGCCATCGGGGCGGGTCAGTTCAAGCGTCCCCTGTCGGACGCCGCGTTCGAGGAAGCGATCGAGAATTCCCATTGCCATCAGCCGTTTGTGAAGGGCGCTTCGGCCCGGAACAAGGAGGTTTCACGTGCGAATACCGCAAGCGAAGGCGAGAAATCCGGCAGTCTTTCTCCTACTGCCGGGCAAGGAACAGCACATCGCGCGGCTGCGCGAGCAGGTGCTGTCCGGAATCGACGAAAAGGGTCTCTCCGCTCGCCAGCCAGCCCTGTCCAAGGAACAGCGCGGCATCCGCCACGTCTGCCGGAGTGGTCTTGCGGTGGAGCAGGTTCAGGCGGTGCGATACTTCGGTCTCCGCCTCGGTCTGGTCATGGCTGGCGAGGATCGCGCCGGGCGCGAGTGCGTAGATCCGGTCTTCCTCCCGCGGGCGCGCCATGGATAGCATGGGCACCGTCGCGGCAAGCGCGTGCTTGCTCATCGTGTAGGAGAAGAAATCGGGATTGGGATTGAGCAGCTTCTGATCGGTGACGTGGATCACTCGCCGTCCATGCGGGCTGCGTGCGCGGGCGAGGAAGGCCTGCGCCAGCCTGGCCGGCGTGCCTGCGTTCACGCGCATCGCCTTTTCGAACGTCGCCGGCTCCAGATCCTGTGCGGTGTCGAGGTCGAACATCCCGGCGCAATTCACCAGCACGCGCCAGTCGGACAGGCGGGCGGAGAGCGCCTCCACCATCGCCACGGGCGCGTCCCAGTCGTTCAGCTCGCAACTGACGATCTCCGCGCTGGGCAGTTCGGCGGCGAGCGTTTCGGCCTGTCCGCGTGAGGTTCCGTAGTGGATCACCACATGCCAGCCCGCCGCGCCATAGGCACGGGCGATGGCCGCGCCGATCCGCTTGGCGCCGCCGGTGACGAGCATCGCGGGCCTGTCGCTCACGCTTTCGCTGCTCCGATGCCGGCAGGTTGACACAGTTGACACGGTTCAGGGGAAGTTCCGCCGGCCTTCCCGACCGGGGCCGAAAGGCACCCGTGCGGGGCGCTTTCCGGATGGGATGGGAAGGGGGGATTCCACGCGAACATCGCCAGCATAGGAGCACAGTCCGGCGCCTTAGGAAAGGCCCCTATCCACCGCGCAATTCATTGATTTTCCGGGGGCGCCGGATAGGCTGCGGGGCATGGCCATTTTCGCTTTCCTTGCCGCGGTTACTGCCGCTGCCGTCGTGCCGCCCGCGCCAGTCGATCCGTTGATGGCGGAGATCGCCGCCGTCGATGCCAAAGTCTTCACCGCGTACAACACGTGCGATCTCGACACCTTCGCCCGCTATTTCGATCCGGACGTGGCGTTCTTCCACGACACCGGCGGCGCTACCTTCGATCGCAAGTTCGTGGTCGACAGCACCCGCAAGTATATCTGCGGCAAAGTCCGCCGCGAACTTCTGCCGGGCAGCCTGCATGTCTATCCGATCAAGGATTACGGCGCGATCGAGGAGGGGGAGCACTACTTCTGCGAACGCGCCACCGGGCAGTGCGCGGGGATCGCCAAGTTCGTGATGGTCTGGGCGCGGCGCGAGGATGGATGGCACGCCACGCAAGTGCTCAGCTATGGGCATCGCACCATGACCGAAGCCGAACAGCGGGCGATACCGCAGGCGGATCGATAAACGGGGCGGGCCTATACTGGCCCGCCCGGATTCAGATCGGCAATGAAGTGCAGGTTTTAAACGCCCGCTCGCGCAGTTCGAAGTCACGCGCATAGAAGCGGTGCAGGAAATCCAACTGGGCCCGGCCCGGAAGGTCGCATGGCGTCTCGCACCGGTTGAACTGGGGCAGATTGTCCAGGTCTACGCGACCCAGCAGGCGTCCGATCTCGCCAAGACGCTCGTAGGGGAGGAGGCGGTCGATGGCCGGCCGTCCATGGGCATCGAGCAGGTACCAGGCCTGCGGCCGGAACACGTGATCGATGTCGAACGGGCTGCGCGCGGATGCCAGATGATCGATGGCATCGTCGATAGAGCGAAAGCGTGCGTAACGTTCCGCGAAAGGTTGCGAAATCTTGCGATGCCGCGTCCCGCCGGAACGGGCATAGCGATAGGCGGAAAGGAAGCGGTCGACCGGATTGCGCACGATCGCAAAGCTGGGCAGCGCCAGCAGGTCCGGCGCGGTGCGGGCGTAGTAGATCGCTGAGGCATGCTTGGTCTGCGCGCCGTAGAGCCGGTCGCTGATCGAAGTGCCGGCATTCTTCGGAACGTGGATGAACAGCAGGCCGCTGGCGCGGATGCGGTGCAGCCGCTCGCGCCGTTTGGCACCAAGCCAGGGACGCACGCCAGAGCGGGTCAGCCGCTCGTGCACGTCGCTGACGAGCCGGACGCCGAAAGCGGACGCGACGATGCGGTTCAGGCCGCTCGTTCCGGAAGTCCGGTCAAGGGCGGGATGCGGGAGGACAGTCGCCATGGCGCAAGGCAATGGCGGTTTCATGTGGGGGGCGAATTTCAGGATATTTCAGTTCCCGTCTTCGGCGGTGAATCCGCATTGCGGAAGCGCTGGGCCGGAAAGGAAAAGGGGGCGCACCGGCCTGTGCCGGTACGCCCCCCTGTCATGTAAACAGGCCTTTCGGCCGGATCCGTCGTGGATCAGCGGCAGCGCGGGCTGCTGTTGTTGCGGTCGATCGAGCGACCCAGCAGCGCGCCGGCGCCGGCGCCCAGGATCGTGCCGGTGGCGCGATCGCCGCGCGTGTCGATCGCGCGGCCGACCAGCGCGCCGGCAACGCCGCCGATCAGCAGACCGGTGGTGCCGTTCGACTTCTTGCAGCGGTAACGGCCGTCATTGCCGCGCCAGTAGCGGATGCCGTTGTTGGTGTGGTGGTATTCCGGGCCACGGCCGCGGCCGTGCGCCTCTGCGGTCTCTGCAACGCTCATGCCGACGGGAACGGCAACGGTGGCGATGGCAGCGGCGAACAGGGCTTTACGCAAAATATTTCCTCCTGATTTCATCTCTATTGCGACTTGCCCCCCTCTTTGCTGGCGGCACTTCAACGCACGATGAATGAGGCGCAAGTTTCGGCCCTAAGCGACGGAATGTGCCTCCGCGTCGGTGAATGCCACTTGCTTGTAAGTAAATTTGCGAGTGCGGAGTCGTGTCAGCCAGCAGCGTTCCAATCCCACAGGCGCGCATTACAACCGGTGCCGAGATCGTGGAGGAATCGTCGATGTCCGAAGTACCACCCATCGGCGCATTCCCCATTGTTCCCACCAACGATTTGCCGAATGCCATTCCGTTCTGGGAACGTCTGGGCTTTGCCCGCACCGGCGGCGATGCGCACTATGCGATCATGACCGGCTGGGGCTGCGAGGTTCACCTGACCCAGGCCGGCACCGGCCCCTGGCGCGTTCCGGCCGAGCACAACCCCTTCGGTGTGTTCATCCGCACACCCGATGTGGATGCCGTCGCCGCGCGCGTGGATGACCTGATCATCAGGCCCGGCGGCGTGTTGCGGCACCGGGAATGGGGGCTCTACGAAGTCGGCATCGCGGGGCCTGACGGGTTGCTGGTGCGGATCGGCTGGCCATCGGCACTGATGCCCGAGTGAGTGGATCGGCAAACGGGCGGGGGGCGGCGCCACGCGCCGGGGGCTTCGACAAGCTCAGCCTGAGCGGGATTTGATGGGGAAGTTTAGCGGGAAACCGTACATAAACGGAACCCGGATTAACACGGTCAAATGCAAGCTGCCTACGAACCCTCGTCACCATTTCTCGTTCAAGTATTGAACGGCGAAGTGCCATTGGTTGGAAGTGAATTTGCGGAAGCAAACCTGCGGCGTGTAATAGGCTTCATTGCCGACGACGACGAAACGAACCGAAACTGGGCAGCGCTCATTATTGGGGATCTCGATGTTGATACGCCTGCTATCAGAGCCGCCTTAATTGCTGGGGCCGATGACCCAGTGGAACAAGTTAGCGCAGAGGCGATCCGGGGGCTGGCCCAGAAGGATAAGGTCCTTGCACTTCCTTACGTCCAGCGGGCGCTTGCGCGTTCACGTGCCACGGTCAACATATTCGAGGCAGCGGCGATTATAGCGCATCCATCTCTGGTGGAGTCGTTGAAGAGATTTGCATTACATTCTGAGAATGACTGGACCGATGACGTGCTGGCAGAAGCTATTGCAGCCTGCGAAGCTGGCCGGTGAACGTCCGCAATGGCGGCGAGCGGAATGGCGGTTTTTCAAGGTAAGGCGCAGATAGTCAGTCGCCGCGCGGAATCCCCTTCTATTCCCGCAGCCTCAATAGCCGACCGCGCGCCGCACTTCGCGCTCGCCGCCGCGGCCGTAGCCATGATCGTCATGCGAACCGGGGCGACGCTCGAACTTGAACTTGCCCACGGTCGAACTCATCGCGCCGGCCTGTTCGGTCAGCGCGCGGGCGGCGGCGTTGGACTGTTCGACCATGGCGGCGTTCTGCTGGGTGTTGGTGTCCAGCTGCTGGATCTCGCCGCTGAGGCCGCGCATCGTTTCCGCCTGCGTGGCCGAATAGCGCGAGATGTCCTCCGCGCGGGAGGTGGTGTCGGCCAGCTTGGTGATGATCTCATCCAGCGCGGCGCGGGTCTGGGCGACAAGGTCGACGCCTTCGTGCACGTCTTGCGTGGACTTGGTGATCAGGTCCTTGATGTTGTTGGCCGATTCCGTGGTGCGATGGGCCAGCGCGCGCACTTCGGTGGCGACGACCGCGAAGCCTTTCCCAGCCTCGCCCGCGCGTGCGGCCTCCACGCCGGCGTTGAGCGCCAGCAGGTTGGTCTGGAAGGCGATCGCCTCGATCACGTCGATGATGCTGGCGATCTCGGCCGAGCTGGTCTTGATCTTGTCCATCGCCACTACCGCCGATTCCATCACGGTGCCGCCATGGCGCGCATGGTGCGCCACTTCGGACACGCTGGAGTTGACCTGCCCGGCATTGTCCGCCGTGGTGCCGATGGCGCCCGTCACCTCGCGGATGCCTTCGGCAACGCGGGCGATGGTGGCGGCCTGGCTTTCGGTGCGGAAGGCCAGATCGTTGGCGGCGGCACTGATTTCCTGCGCGCTGACTTTCACGCTTTCCGAGGAATCGGTGATGTCCAGCACCAGTGCGCCGATGCGGCGGCGCATTTCGTGGAAGTCTATCGCCAGCTTCTCGAAGGCGGGAGGCAGGTTGCCCAGTTCGGCCTGGAGGTTGCCGTGGGCCACTTGCTCCATGGCGCCGCTCATCGCGTCCAGCGCCCGGTCGCGGTCCAGCGCCTCGTGCACGAAGTAGGTGTTCAGCGCGATCTGCATGTCCTGCATGGACGCCTTCACCAGCGTGCCGATCGCGTGGCCCATGCTGCGGCTGGTGAGCGGAGTGACGATGCGGCCGGTCATCATCGCGGTGATGACCTCTTCCAGCACCATTGCATAGGAGGAGACGTAGTAGTCCGGAGTGAGCCCGACGCGGGCGTGGATTTCGCCGATCTTCTCGCTGCGGGCGCGCGCTTCGCCGTCGAACCGGTTGGAGAACAGCTTGATCCAGTGCTCGTACTGCGCGCTGGACGCACGTTCGCGAATGGCGGTGGTGGGCAGCAGGCGGGAGAGTTCGGGCGTCGCCTCGATCCGGGTGTAGAGCTTGGCCAGTGCCTTGCGGGCGTGCTTGCGCATGGCGGCGCAGAGCTTCGGGAAATGCCGGTAGTTCGCCTCGTCCAGCGGGGCGATGTTCACGCGGGGTGCGGCGTTGCTGGCGGGTTTGGCGGCGGCAGTGGCGCTCATGTTCGGTCCATCCCATCGGCGGCCCGCCTCTGCGCCGGGCGACGGGGCAGCGGGCCGCAAGTCTCTTGGCGCGGGCAGGATCGCCGCGATGGCAAGCCCCCGATAGCGGCGGGTTTACCGGTGAGAGACTAAGATGATGAGATGGAACGACTAAGGGCGGGCCCTAGGAAAAGGCCCGCCTGTTTCAGATCAATAGCACTTCAGATCGCCGCGATCGACCTCGCGGCCCAGCAGGCCGCCGGCGACGCCGCCGATGATTGCGCCCAGCGTCTGGTCGCCGCTGCCGGCGATCTGGTGGCCGGCCAGCGCGCCGACGCCGGCGCCGATGATGAGGCCGGTGGTGCCGTTGTCGCGCTTGCAATAATAGCGCCCGTCACGGCCGCGCCAGACGTGGTCGTTGCGGCTGATGCGGGGCGGATTGCGATAGCGGCCGCGCGAATCGTAGCGGTAGTCGCGCTGGGGAGGGCGGTGGGAAGAGGCGTTGTAGCCGCCGTGCCGCGGATCGCCGTAACGGCCGTGGGGCGGATCGGCCGCAACGGGGGCGGCCATCGGGAGGATCGCGCTCGCCATGGACAGTGCGAGCAGAAGCTTCTTCATGAATTCTGTCCTTGTTGGAAATCTGTATCTTAGGACGATAACGGCCGTGATGGACTTAGGCTGCGGAACTCTGGATTAATGGGTGCCGCCTGCCGTGCGGTGAGAGGCGAAGCGCCCTGTGTGCGCGACGAAACGAAGGACTTTGCGATCATGACGTCAATGCTGCTCGATCTTGTCGATGTCTTTCCCGGCACGGCGCTGCAGGGCAATCCGTTGGCGGTCGTGCGCGGGGGTGAGGGGCTGGATAGCGGGCAGATGCAGGCGCTGACGCGCTGGCTGGGGTTCTCCGAAACGACGTTTCTGCTGCCGCCCACCGATCCGGATGCCGACTATCGCGTGCGCATCTTCTATCCGGCGGGCGAACTGCCGTTCGCCGGTCATCCGACGCTGGGAAGCGCCCATGCCTGGCTGGCGGCGGGCGGCGTGCCGAAAGTGCCGGGCAAGATCGTGCAGGAATGCGGGATCGGACTGGTGGAGGTGCGCCAGCAGGACGGGATGCTGGCTTTCCGCGCGCCGCCGCTCCTACGTGAGGGGGCGCTGGACGAGGCCGATCTGGCGGAAACGATCCGGCTGACCGGCGCCGATGCGCAGGCGGTGGTCGCCGCCGTCCATGCCGCCAACGGACCGGCGTGGAAGCTGCTCCACCTGTCGAGCGCGGAAGCCGTGTTGGCGGCCGAGCCGGTCGCCAAAGCGCCCAAGGGCACCGATGTCGCGCTGCTGGGGCCTTGTGCGCCGGGCGGCCCGGCGCAGTTCGAAGTGCGCGCTTTCTTCGCCGACCCGCAGGGGCGCATGGTCGAGGATCCTGTCACTGGAAGCTTGAATGCGGCGGTGGCGCAGTATCTATTTGGGATGGGGCTCGCAGAAGGCAGCTATGTCGCCGCGCAGGGCCGCAAGGTGGGTGCGGACGGTCTGGTCCACTGCACCCGAGCGGCCGACGGATCGATCTGGATCGCCGGCCGCGTGGATACGGTGTCTTCGGGCGGAGCCCTCAGCGCTTAACCGGGCTTCTTGGGCAGGGCGATCTCGGCGGTGCCGAGGCACATCTTCACGCCGCGCTGGTTGGTCATCAGATGCTTGACGTGGACGAGGTGGCGCCCTTCGGCATCGACCGATTTTTCGACCACTTCGGCGGTCTGGATCGTCACGTCGCCGGTCAATGCCGGGCCGCGATAGTTCGAGATGGAGTGGACCAGCATGCCATGCTCGCCCGCCCAGCCGGAGAGGTAGTCGGTCACCCACGAACCCATCGACGCGCCATAGCCATAGCCGCGCGGCATGCCGATGCGGCGGGCGTACTTGGGGAACAGGTGTCCGCGTGAGGGGCCGTAATAGGCGCCGTCGGTGAGGAAGGGGTTCTCCTTCATCATGTCCGGATCGTTCTCGTACCCGGCCATCTCGCGCGTGAAGCCGAGCGCCTCCAGATCGTTCTTGCGAAGGTTCATCGTCCCCCAGGTGTTGACGATATAGGCGCGCCATTCGGTGGCGAAGCTGGCCAGCGAGTGCGGGCCGAACACGCGTTCGGGAAGCTGATCGCCCACAGCCACGTCATCCCACCAGCGTTCCTTGTGGCCAAGATCGTGCAGCATCTTCACCCAGGCGAAGACGCGTTCCTCTATGTCGGCCACCGCTTCGTCGGTCCACTCGGGATCGTCGAAATCGGCCGGGTTGACGTTGGCACCGCCGGCATGGGCGTTGTAGCGCAACGCGGTGGAGCGCTGCGTGGCGATCTTCTCACCATGCTGGTTGGTGTAGTTGTTGTCACCGCGCTGGAAGCAGGTGGGGCCGAAGCCGGTTTCCTTCACCGCATAGTCGAAGGGAATGCGGGTGTTGGTGATCACGTCGCCCGCCTTGATGCGGGTGTCGTGGAACCACCACTCGTCGCCCGCGAACAGCAAGTGCGAATTGGGAATGCAGCCCACGCAGGCCGGGGCCGCGCCGTGGCCGTCGTCGGTGGCGATAGGAAAGCTCTGCGGCGCGACAAGGCCGCCCCAGCGGCTGGCCGCCGCAAAGTCCGGATCGAAATGGACGAGGTTGGGGTAATGCATCGCATGGACCCAGCGCCGGATATCGTTGGCGGCGATGGGCTCGCGCAGCGGCGAGAAGTCCATGACTTTGCCGAGGTACTGGTCGATGTCCGAACAGTCGAGCGTGGCGGCGGTAGCGGTGGCGTTCATCGGATAAGTGTCCCTGGGCGGCAAATGCGCCGCCGATGTTGTTTCGGATTAAGGATCAGGCGGTGCGCAGGCCGGTCGCGTCCTCGGGCTTGAAAACCGGGATTTCCTCGTCGGCCTTCAGCAGGATCAGCGGCAGCACGCGGTCGGTCGACTTCTGGTAGTCGGCATAGAAAGGGTGGCAGTCGATGAAGAAGTCCCACACCTTCTGGCGCTCGGCCCCTTCGGGCTCGCGCCAGGTGCCGCGAAAGGCCTGCGTGGCGATCTGGAATTCTACCTGCGGATCGGCGATGAGGTTCAGATACCACTGCGGGTGGTTGTCGGCCCCGCCCTTGGAGCCGCAGATCACCACTTCGCCGCCGATATCGGCGTAGCAGAGCGGGGTGATGAAGACCTTGCCGCTCTTGCGGCCGGTGTATTTCACCAGGCAATGCGTCGCGAACTTGCGCCCGCCGACGGGGGTGATGTCCACGATATGGCCCTGCACGCCGCCCGAGCCCAAGTACATCTCGCGATGCTCGGTCACCCAGTCGCGCCTGACGGCACTGATGGCCGCTGCGGTTTCGTCGCTCATGCCGCGCTCCTCTCCACGGTTTACGCCTGTTCATGCGAATTGGGGCGGAAGATCGCGAAGGTTGCGCGGCGGGTCCAGAAACTATGCGTTCTGGCCGGGAAGTATCACCGGGGCGGGTTTTGCCGATCACCGGGCATGGCGAAGAGATTTGCCTCGCTGCGGGTGCGCCAACTAAGAACCGGGCCTGCCGATTCGATTGTTGGAAATGTGCCCCTCATGCGCCGCTATCTCATCCCGGCCTTCATGACGATCATGACCGTTTCTTTGCCCGCCCGGGCAGAGGACACCGTCAGCATCGATGTCTATGCCATCCCGTCGAAGCCGATCGTCGATGCCGTGGCGCAGGCCAGCGGCAAGCTTGCCGAGCACGGCATGACGTCATTCTACGCGCAGGGCCACGCCGCCCATGTCACGCTGTACCTGACGAAATATCCCGTGAGTGCGGAGCCGCAGCTCAAGGCGGCGATCGCCAGGGCCGTGAAAGGCTGCAAGTCCTTCCCCCTGATCGTCGACGGATCGGAACGGACGGCGTCCAACTGGCTGTTCCTGCGGGTTACGCACAGCGCCGCTCTGCAGCGGCTGGCGGATCAGCTCACCCTGACGGCGGAGCCCTTCCGCTCCCACGACATTGCCCCGCCGGCGTGGATGCGCGAATATCCGGCCAAGATTCCCGCGTTCGAACGCTACGGCTCGCCCAACGTCTTCATGCAGTTCGAACCGCATCTGACGCTGCTTGCGAACGAGGCCAATCCCAACCTCGCGGCGGTGATGGCCGAACTGGAGGCGAACCCGCCCAAGGCCACAGGCACGGTCGAGGGCGTTGGCATTGGGATCGTCGATGCCAATGGGCAGGTGGTGAAGACCTTGGCCGAATATCGCTGCGCTTCTTGAGGGCTCTTGCCCGGCCCATCGGACCTCCGATGCGCCGGGCTAAAACCGTCAGGCGTTGAGCTGGCGGATCGGCGTGTTTTCCTGCCAGCCTTCCATCCAGTCCAGCACGTCTTCGTAGGGCATCGGCCGGCAGATGCCGTAGCCTTGGCCGTTATAGCAGCCGAGCGAGACCAGCAGGTCGCGGATTTCCTCGTTCTCCACGCCCTCGGCCACAAGCGGAATGCCAAGGCTCTCGCAGAGCACCACCAGACTGTTGACCAGCGACTGGTCGAAGCGGTTTTCGGTGAAGCGCTGGATGAACGAACGGTCGATCTTGATCTCGCTGATCGCGAAATCGCGCAGATAGCCGAACGAGGTGAAGCCCGCTCCGAAGTCGTCGATGGAGAGGGCGATGCCGTTCTCTCGCAGGCGTTCCACCACGCGGCGTGCCTGTGAGGGGTTGGTGATCAGCGCCGTCTCGGTCAGTTCCAGCGTCACCCGCTTGGGATCGATGCGATGGCAGTTCACCATGTCGACCAGATCGTCGACGAAGCTGGGGCGTTCCAGCATTCGCGCGGAAAGGTTGATCGAGATCGAGGCGCCGTCGACCTTGTCCTGAATCTGCGCGAACTGTTCCAGCACCTTGTCGATGCACTGGTGGGTGAAGGTCTCCAGCAGCGGGCTGTGCTCCACCGCGCGGATCAGCTGGTCGGCGGGAATATTGCCGATGCGCGGATGGTTCCAGCGCACCAGCGCCTCGAACCCGAGCACGCGGCCGTCGCGCATATCCACTTTGGGCTGCCAGTGCCACTGCAGCGCGTCGTGCGCGATGGCGCCTTCCAGTTCGTCCAGCATGATCTTGGGATCGACCGGCGGGTGAGAGGGCATGCCCTCCTGATAGGTGGCCAGCTTCGCCAGCCCGCGCTTGGCCTCGTACATGGCGTCGTCCGCGGCCGAGAGCAGGCCGGCCGGGGAGAAGCCGCGCTGCGGGCAGAGCGCGATGCCCAGCGAGGCGCCGACATGCATCACGCGGCTTTCGTGGACGATCGGCTGTTCGATCAGGCGCACCAGCTTGGCGGCCAGCGCGGCGGCGTTCTCCTCATCGTCTACGTCCTGCAGCAGCAGGGCGAATTCGTCGCCGCCAAGGCGGGCCACGGTATCCACCTCGCGCAAGTGGCCGCGCAGGCGGCGCGCGACGGTGGTGAGGACGATGTCGCCCACGGCATGGCCGAAGCTGTCGTTGATCTCCTTGAACCGGTCGAGATCGATCATCATCACCGCAAAACCGTCTCCGGTGCGGCGCGCGCGGGCGCAGGACTGGCCGAGCCGGTCGAACAACAGCGTGCGATTGGGCAGGTCGGTCAGCGGATCGTGGAGGCTGCGGTGCGTCAGTTCCTCCTCGGCACGGCGCAGGTCCTGCCGGTACTTGCGCCAGGCGATCCCTTCCTCGACCGAGGCGGCGACGCGTTCGGGCGAAAGCGCGCGTTTGGTGAGGAATTCGGTCATGCCGGACTTGATGGAATCGGCCGCGATCTGCTCGTCCGAATTGCCGGTGACGGCCACGATCGGGCAGTCGGGATCCACTTCCGCGCGGATCGTCGGCACCAGATCGCGCCCGTCGCCATCGCCCAGGCCGAAGTCCAGGAAGACGATATCGAACTGCGGTTCGGCCAGACGGATCAGTTGCAGCGCTTCGGCCTGAGAGGCGGCCTCCATCACATTGATCCGGCGCGGGCAGCGTTCCAGCATCCTGATCAGGCGCTCACGGTCGACATCGTCGTCATCGATCACCAGCGCCTGAATGTCGTTCGTGCCGTTGTGCAGGTATTCCATGCGCAATTGTCCTTCGATCGGCACGTTCTGGGGCGGAATGGGCAGTGAGGATGAGGAAGGTTGGTAAGTCATGACAATAGGGCCTCTCGTCAGGGGAGGTTCTGGGTGCAGGCGTATTGGGAAATGAACTGGGCAAGCTGGGAAAACTGCGGGCCGACCGCGGACTTCACCATGTATCCGGCGACATGTTCGTCGTAGGCGCGCGACCGGTCCTGATCGCGGGCGCTGGTGGTCAGGATGAAGACCACGGTGCGCGCCAGTTCGGGATCCGCACGCACGGCCTGAAGGAATTGGAAACCATCCATGTTAGGCATGTTGAGGTCCAGCAGGACGATCACCGGGGTTTCGACGTGCTTCGACGGGTGCCGTCCGCGCAAGATCAGCAGTGCCTCCGCCCCGTCACCCGCAGTGATTTGCGGGCAGGGCACCTGATGGCGGGCGAAGCTGCGCAGCACGCCTTCCAGCGCGACATCGTCATCATCGACCACCAGTACGGAGCAGTTCATGTCCTGCAGGGCCTGCATGGCTGGTCCGGCATCAATCATCGTCCATCTCCTTCAGAAGGACGCGCGGCCAGTGGATTTCGAAGCAGGCGCCGCCCAGATCGCCGGGGGAGCGCACGGTGATCATGCCGCCATGGGCGTTGATCATGCGGCGGGTGAAGGCGAGGCCGAGGCCTTCGCCGCTGGTGCCGGGAGAGGCGCGGTGGAACAGCTTGAAGATGCGTTCCTCGTTGCCCTTGGCGATGCCCGGCCCGTTATCGTCCACGGTGAACACGGTGTAGCGCCCATTCTCCCGCACGGAGATGCGGATCCGGCCTTCATCGCCGCCATGGTGCTTGATGGCATTGCCGATCAGGTTGCGCAGCGATGTGGCCAGCGGTGCGCGGGGCGCGCGGAACGGGCTGCCGCCTTCCTCTATGTCGATATCGACCGTGAAGGTTTCCGGTACCGAGGCCAGGCCCAGCGCCTCGTCCACCAGATCGCAGGGGTTGACCATCTCGGTCTCGCGATCGCGGTTGCCGGCGCGGGCATAGCTCAGCAGGTCGTCGATCATCTGCTCCGCGCGGCTGATGCGCAGGGCGATGCGATCGAAATTGTGCCGCACCTCAGGCGTCATGTTGTCGTCGCCCAGATCCTCGCGGATCCAGGTGACCAGATCGCCGATGCCGCGCAGGGGGGAGCGCAAGTCGTGGCTGGCGACGTACGTGAATTCTTCCAGTTGCGCGTTGGTCTGCTGCAGCGCTTCCTGCCCGCGCTTGCGCACGGTGATGTCGGTGACGATGGCCATGTAGAGCGGCTGGGCCATCGTCTCCAACCGCGTCAGCGCCACTTCCACTGGAACCTCGCGGCCAAGCCGGTGGAGCCCGGTCAGGTCGCGGCCCAGGCCCATCGAACGGGCGACGGGCGAGTGGGTATAGCCGTCGACATGGTGGTGGTGATCGGTGCGATAACGCGGCGGCAGCAGGACATCGAGCGGGCGGCCGACCAGTTCTTCCCGCGTATAGCCGAACAGATCCGCCAGCGCCTGATTGAGCTGAACGATGCGCTGGCGCGCGTCGATCACGATCAGGCCCAGCGGCAGATTCTCGAATATCTGGGAAAAGCGTTTTTCTGCCGTGGCGAGGCGGACCATGCTGCGCACGTGCAGGATCGCCCAATGGTCGAACGCGCCGGTGCAGGGGGCCAGCGTGATCTCGCCGGGCTGTTCCGCGCCGTCGATCCGCTTGAAGGTGGTGGCGCGCGTCCACGGCAGCCGCGCTTCGGCAGGCGTGGCGAAGTGGGACTCCAGCATTTGGAGCAGCGCCTCGCCGTCTTCCTGCTCCATCCACAGCGTGACCAGCGACAGCCGCAGCGCCGCCGGATCGGCTTCGCCAACGATCGAGGCGAAGGCGGGGTTGGCCCAGGAGATGACGCCGGCACGGTCCACCACGGCAGCGCCGATCGGTGCGTGCTGCAGCGCCGCGTGAACTTCAGCAAGGCCATCGACTACGATCGACACGCAACCTCCCAGTACAGAAGCAGGCCGCTTCCCCGGAATGGGAAAGGGTCCGGCAGGGCGACCGGGAGGGTCGTTCGCGTTCGTTCAGCGACGCGGGCGGCGAACCTCCTGCGTCATGGTTTGGGGCATGGGGCGTTTGCGGCTTACCAAGGGAGCGTTCCGTCGAACCCCCTAATGCAAGCGCTTCGCAACGATTGTTTCGTCAGAGACCGTTTGAAAATTCGCGAAACGCGAATTTTGCGGCACCGGGGGCAGCGCCCCGAGCGTCAATCTCAGATGGCGACGAACTTTCCGGCTTCGCGATCCTTGCGAACTTTCAGGCCGTTGAACACCGATCCGCTCATGGTGATCCACACGCCGGGCTGCGCGGCCTGGCAGCAGGCGAAGGCCATGCCCAGATTGAAGGCGGCATCGCTTTCGGCAAAGCGCGCGGGGGCGAGCGCGCCGGTCAGCACCACGGTCTTGCCGTCCAGACCGTCCAGCGCCTTGGCCGTATCGGTCATCGTGTCGGTGCCGTGGGTGACGACCACGTGGCTCTCGGGCGCGGCGGCGATGGTGGCGCGGATCAAGGCGCGATCCTCGTCGGTGAGTTCGAGGCTGTCCTTGCGGAGCAGTTCCACCACGCGGAACGGATGGGCGACGCGCGAGGTTTTGAGCAGCTTTTCGATCACGCTTTCGGCGATCTGGTATTCGCTGAGCGCGTCGAAATACTGCTTGTCGAACGTGCCGCCGGTGGTGACGACGAGGATGGGGGGAAGGGCCTGGGTCATGCCCGCGCCTTTAAACCGGCGACGGGGGAGGGGCAACTGTTGGCGGATATCCGATACCCTCCCCACACACCGTCATCCCCGCGAAGGCGGGGATCCCGCTTGTTCTTTTTCAGCACGCGGAGACGCGGAGACGCGAAGGGGCGGATTGCTGCACTGTCTCTCCGTGCCTCCGCGCCTCCGCGTGAAATCGAAGAAAAGCGGGGCCCCCGCCTTCGCGGGGGCGACGAAGTTAGGTCAGGGACTTGGCTCCGCTGCCCCCAACTACGCCTTCGCCATCTCGTTCAGCGTCACATAGTCCAGCTTGCCGGTGCCCAGCACGGGCAGGGCGTCCAGCACGCGGATCTCACGCGGGATCGAGAGTTCGGCAATGCCGTTGGCGCGGCCCCATTCCTGCAGCGCCTTGTGATCGGCGCCCTTGGCGGTGGTGTAGAGCACCAGTTGCTCGCCCTTCTTGGCATCGGGCCGGGTGACCACGGCGCTTTCCGCATCGGGCCAGACTTTGGCGGCATAACCCTCGACGGCCGGCAGTGAGACCATCTCGCCCGCGATCTTGGCAAAGCGCTTGGCGCGGCCGCGGATGGTGACGAAGCCGATCTCGTCGATGGTGACGATATCGCCGGTGTCGTGCCAGCCTTCGGCGGGCGGCTGGAGCACGCCGGGCTCGCTGGCCAGCAGGTATCCGGCCATGACGTTTGGCCCGCGCACATAGAGGCGGCCGCCCTCGGTGATGCCGGGCACCTCTTCAAGCCGCGCTTCCATCGCCGGCAGCATCCGCCCGACGGTGCCCGCCTTGAAGTGCATGGGCGTGTTCACGGCGATCACCGGGGCGCACTCGGTGGCGCCATAGCCTTCGAGGATGCGCAGGCCGAACTTGTCGGCATAAGTGCGCCGGGTTTCCTCGCGCACCTTCTCCGCGCCCGCGAAGATGTAGCGCAGCGAGTAGAAGTCATAGCTGTGCGCCATGCGGGCATAGCCGGAGAGGAAGGTGTCGGTGCCGAACATAATCGTGGCGTTGGCGTCGTAGGCGAGCGCGGGCACGATGCGGTAGTGCAGCGGGCTAGGGTAGAACACCGTGCGGATGCCGTTGAGCAGCGGCAGCAGGGTGCCGCCGGTCAGCCCGAACGAGTGGAACACCGGGAGTGCGTTCAGCACCACGTCGGCAGGGTTGAAGTCGATCCGCGCGGCCAGTTGCGCGCAGTTGGAGAGCAGGTTGCGGTGGCTCAGCACCACGCCCTTCGGCGCGCCTTCGGAGCCCGAGGTGAACAAGATCACCGCCGGCGCATCGGGCGAAACCTTGCGGCGGGCATGACGGCTGGCGGCAAGGCGGCCGGTAGCCATGTGCCAGAGCTTGGCAGCGGTGCCGATCTCTGCGGCCAGGTCTTCGAGGTAGAGCACCTTGCGTCCGTCCGCCTCCAGTGCGGCGATCACGGCGTCCAGTTTGCCCTGTTCGACGAAGGCGCGCGCGGTGACGACGGTTTCGATCTTCGCCGTGGCGCAGGCTGAAACGAGGCTGGCCTGACCCACCGTGAAGTTCAGCATCGCAGGCACGCGCCCCTCGGCCTGAAGCGCGAAGAAGGCGAGGGCGACACCGCTGACGTTCGGCAGCAGCAGGCCCACCGTTTCACCGGGGCGGGTGCGATAGGCAAGCCGTTCGCCCAGCAGCTCGGCGCCCAGGATCAGGCGGTTGTAGGCGAGCGGCGTGCGCTTGATATCTTCCACCACCTTGGTCTTGCCGCCGTGGACCGCGCGGGCTTCGCAGAGCGCGGCGAACAGCGTGCGGTCGGTGTGGCTGGTGTCGAAGATCATCCGGCTCATCTCGTCATAGAGACGGCGGCCGGCGATGGCGCGGCGCTGGCGGGCGGTCATCTCGCCTTCAATCGAGAAACGGCGCGCGGGCAGCACTTCGATCGAGACTTTGGGGAACCAGCGCTGGCGCACCTTGCCCTTGAGATGGGAGAAGGGCGTGTACTGCGGCCCGTCGAGGCGGACGGGGATGATCGGAGCGTCGGCCTTGTCGGCCACCATGCCGGGGCCGTCGAACACTTTCATCAGTGCGCCGGTCACGGTGATGCGGCCTTCGGGGAAGATCACAAGCGTGCGGCCTTCCTTGACGGCGCGGACCATGGCCTTGGCCGCCATCGGGTTGGTGGGATCGACCGGGAAGGCGCGGAACAGCTTGAGGAAGGGCTGGATCCACCAGCTTTTGGCGATCGCGGTGTGGACCGCGAATGTCGGCTTGCCGGGCAGGAAGGCGCCCAGCAGCAGGCCGTCGAGATAGGAAAGGTGGTTGACGACGACCACGGCCGGCTCACCGGGCTTGGGCATGTTCTCGATGCCGGTCAGTTCCACGCGGTAGAGCATGCGCAGCACCGCGCGGATCACCGCCTTGAACAGCGTTTCGGGCAGCAGCCAGATCGAGATCACTGCGACCACCAGCGTCGCGAAACCGAGCACGCCGATCACGCCGGGCACGCTGACGCCGCTACTCAGCAGCACTGCGACAATGCCCACGGCCGCCACGGTCATGCCGGCGTTGAGGATGTTGTTGGCGGCGATCACTTGCGAACGTTCCTCGGGCGCCGAGTGGATCTGGAGGATCGCGTAGAGCGGCACGATGAACATCCCGCCGGAGAAGGCGATGATGATCAGGTCTGCGAAAATCTTCCATGACTGCGGGTTGGACACGAACTGGCGCACATCGGCATCGATCACCGTGGGCACGAAAGCGCGGGTGGAGAGCCAGAGATCGATCAGGCCGATGGCCAGCATCAGCGCGCTGACCGGCACGTAGCGGGCGGAAACTTCGCCCTTGAGCAGCCGGTTCACCGTCATGGAGCCGAGCGCGATGACCACCGAGAAGACGACGAGGAACAGCGTCGCCACTTCCTTCTGTGCCTGCAGCGTGTCGGAAACGAGGGGGACGAATTCGGTCAGCAGGATCGCGCCGGCCGTGAAGAACCAGCTGATGCCCAGCACGGCGAGCCAGACGCCGCGGCCACGATGGGCGGCGACCAGCACCTGCCATGTTCCGCGTGCGATGTTCCAGTCGATCGGGTGCCCGTCGCGGCTGGGCGGTGCGGGCGGGATCGCCTGCGCGGCCAGCCAGCCCAGCACGGCAATGCCCATGGCGACGAGGCCCGCTTCCCACGGCAAGACCTGCCCGGCCAGCAGCTGGCCGCCCAGAATGGCAAGGAAAGTGCCCGCCTCGATCAGGCCGGTGCCGCCCATGACTTCACGTTCGCCAAGGTGCTGCGGCAGGATCGAGTACTTCACCGGGCCGAACACGGTGGAGTGCAGGCCCATCAGGAACAGGCTGGCGAGCAGGACCGCGATCGATTCCCACGCGAACCCGACAAGCGCGAGGCCCATTATCCCCACTTCGGCGAGCTTGATCCAGCGGACCAGCTTCGCCTTGTCGATCCGGTCCGCGATCTGGCCGGCGAGGGCGGAGAACAGGAAATAGGGCAGCGTGAACAGCCCCGTCGCCACCACCGACAGCATCCCCGCCTTATCCGGCGCATCGCGCAGAAGGCCATAGTTGGCCAGCAGCAGCATCGCGTACTTCAGCAGGTTGTCGTTGAAGGCGCCCAGGAACTGGACGCAGAACATCGGCGCGAAACGCCGCTTGGTCAGCAATGAAAAGTCTGGTGCCGCCACGCCCGTATCCCCTGTTTGAATGCGCTGTCTGGACTTCAAGGACTTTGCGGAGGGTTAAGCCGCAGGCGATTCGTTATCGCCATGACGGTGATGACATGAAATTGAACGTCGTTCAATTATAAAAAGACAGTGTTCAATTATGGCGCGCGGCTTGATGCTGGGTGGCAGCCGATGGGGTTGGGGATCAGTCCTGTTCGACGGCGTGGTGCGTCGGCCAGTCGATCAGGCCGATCACGGTATCCACGAAAGCCTCACGGTCGCGCAGGGTGGGGCGCTGCGGGCGCATCAGCACGTCGGAACGATAGCCGACCATGGCCGAAACCGTCATCAGCGTCAGGCGCTCCGCCTCTTCGTGCGAGAAGCGCGTTTCGAAGAACTTGGTCACGCAGGCGCGAAACTTGGTGGGCCCGCGTTCGTAGAACATCTCGTTGATTTCGGGGAATCTTTCTCCCTCGCTGACGACGAGCCGGAAAATCTGCACCGAATTCTCGCGCAGCAGGCAATCGAGGAAGCGCAAGCAGGCCCGCCGCAGCGCCGGGTAGGAAAAGGTCTGCCCGGTCAGCACTTCGTCCACGTCCTTGGAAAACGCTTCCACCTTGTCGTCCACCACGGCGGCGAAGAGTTCTTCCTTGGAATTGAAGTGGGCCCAGAGCGTGGCCTTCGATCCGCCCAGTTCGTCGGCAATGGCGGACATGCTGGTGGCGGCATAGCCGCGCTCGAAAAACGAGCGCGTCGCCACCTGGACGATCTCCGCCCGCTTCCTGGCCTTGTTGAGTTCTCTCTTACCCGTACATGCTGTCATAGTACTGCATAGTACGCTTTTCGATTGACAGGGGCAAGGTCGAGGAGGATAAAAACTGTACTGATGAGTACGATCCCGCTCCCCCGAGTCGCGGCAGCATCCATGCTGGCCGTCGGCCTTTCGCTATCCGCCTGCGCGGTGCCCGACCTTGGGCCGAAGCCGCAGTTGCGGACCCCTTCAACGCTGGACAGCACCCAGTCACTATCAGGGTCACTTTCTGCCGGTGAGGCTGCCCAGTGGCCCCAGCAGCAGTGGTGGACCGCCTATGGCGATCCGCAGCTTGACGCGCTGGTGGCCGAAGCCATTGCCGGCTCGCCGGATGTCGCCGCCGCACAGGCACGCATCCTGCAGGCTCGCGGCGCCGCCCAGGTGGCCGGCGCGGCGACCCTGCCGAGCCTCAATGGCCAAGGCTCCGCCGGCATGGCCAAGCAGAGCTATAACAACGGCATTCCGGCCGATTTCGTTCCCAAGGGCTGGAAGAGCACCGGCGATCTGGCGCTTTCGGGCGATTTCGATCTCGACCTCTGGGGCAAGAACCGCAAGGAACTCGCCGCCGCGACGTCCGAACGCATGGCTGCCGAGGCCGATGCCCGGCAGGCCGAGCTGATGCTCTCGTCCAACGTCGTTTCCTCCTACTTCGACCTTGCCCGCCTGATCGCGCGGGGAGAGGCGCTGAAGGATGCGGTGAAGGCGCGCGAGACGCTGGTGGACCTTACCGGCCAGCGCGTGCGCCAGGGGCTGGATCAGGAAGCGCCGCTGCGTCAGTCCGAAGCGCTGGCCGCTTCCGCCCGCGTCGCGCTGTCGCAGAATGACGAGCAGATCCTGCTGCGCCGCCACGCGCTTGCCGCGCTGCTGGGCGCCGGGCCGGACCGCGGACTCTCGATCACGCCGACCGCTATCGGTGCGATCCCGGTTGCTGCGGTTCCCGCCGATGCCGGGATCAACCTGCTCGGGCGCCGTCCCGACATCGTTGCCGCGCGGCTTCGCGCAGAAGCGGCGGACAAGCGGATCGGCGCCGCCAAGGCCGCCTTCATGCCGGACATTTCGATCTCGGGCCTGATCGGCCTGCAATCGCTGGGCCTGTCGAACCTGTTCAAGAGCGGATCGACGTACGGCAACGGCACCGGCGCGATCAGTCTGCCGATCTTCCAGGGCGGCCGCCTGCAGGGCGACTATCGCCAGGCGCGCGGCGGCTATGATCTGGCTGTGGCGGACTACAACTCCGCCCTGATCGGTGCGCTGCAGGAGGTTGCCGACGCATTGGCAAGCCGCAATGCCGCACAGGATCAGGACCGGGCCTCGGCAGACGCTGCCTCCAAGTCCACCCGCGCGCAGGACCTTGCGTTCCAGCGCTATCACGGCGGCATCGGCAATTACCTCGATGCCCTGACCGCCCAGACCACCGCGCTCGATGCGCAGCAGCAGGCGGTGGACGCCCATTTCCGGACCCTGTCCGAAGACGTCGCGCTGAAGCGCGCGCTCGGCGGCGGTTACGAAGACAATTCCAGCAAGAAGGCCCCCGAAAATGACTGACGAAGCGCAGGGTTCGCCTGCTGAAAACGCTGGAGACGGTAGCGTGCTGGGCAAGGACCGCCGCAAACCGTTGCTCGTGGGCCTCGGTGTCGCCGTGGTCGTGGTCGCGGTGCTCTATGGCGCCTATGACTTCTTCATCGGCAGCCGCTCGGTCTCTACCGACAATGCCTATGTCGGAGCCGACAACGCGCAAGTGACGCCGCTGACTTCGGGCCGCGTGGTCGAAGTGCTGGTTACCGATACGCAGCCGGTGAAGAAGGGCCAGCTGCTGTTCCGGATCGAGGATTCGGATCAGCGCATTGCCCTTGAACAGGCCGAGGCGGAACTCGCCTCTGCGCAGCGCACCTATGGTCAGTCGCTGGCCAACAACCGCGCCCTGGGCGCCTCGGCAGACGCCAGCGACGCGCAGATCAACTCTGCCAAGGCCAAGCTGGCTTCGGCGCAGGCGACGCTGTCCAAGGCGCAGGCGGACTATTCCCGCCGTGCCGCTCTGGTCGGTTCGGGTGCGGTTTCCGCCGAAGACCTGACCACTGCCCGCGAAGCGCTGGCCTCCGCCAAGGCAAGCGAGGGTGAGGCCCGCGCCGGGCTGGCCCAGATGCAGGCCAACTCGATCAGCGCCCGCCGCCAGGAAGACGCTGCCGTGGCCATCACCAAGGGCACCACGCTCGATACCGCACCGCAGATCCGCCAGGCCCAGGCCAAGGTCGATCAGGCCAAGCTCGATCTGGAACGCACGATCGTGCGCGCCCCGATCGACGGCGTGATCGCCAAGCGTGCGATCCAGGTCGGCCAGAAGGTCCAGATCGGCGCCGTCGCCATGACGGTGGTTCCGGTCGCGCAGCTCTATGTCGACGCCAACTTCAAGGAAACGCAGCTGGGCAATGTCCGTCCCGGACAGAAGGCCACGCTGACCTCCGACTTCTACGGCTCCGGCGTGACGTTCCACGGCAAGGTCGTGGGCTTCTCCGGCGGTACCGGCGCGGCATTCTCACTGATCCCGGCGCAGAACGCGACCGGCAACTGGATCAAGGTGGTGCAGCGCCTGCCGGTGCGCATCGAACTCGATCCCAAGGAACTGCAGCAGCACCCGCTGCGCGTGGGCCTGTCGATGGACGCCGAAGTCCACCTGACGGACGCTGACTGATGGCTGGCGCTCCCCCAACTGCTGGGGCGGGCGATAGCGGCACCTTTACCGGTGCGAAATTGCTCATCGCCGGCTTCCTGCTGGCGATGGCCAACTTCGTCGTCGTGCTCGACATGACGATCGCCAACGTCTCGATCCCCCATATTTCGGGCGGCCTTGGCGTCTCGGTGTCGAACGGCACCTGGGCGATCACTTCCTACGCCGTGGCAGAGGCGATCTGCGTGCCGCTTACGGGCTGGCTCGCCGGGCGCTTCGGCAGCCTGCGCGTGTTCCTGCTCTCGCTGATCGGGTTCGGCGTGTTTTCCGCGCTCTGCGGTATCGCGCATACGTTCCCGCTGCTGGTGCTGTTCCGTCTGGGGCAGGGCTTCTGCGGCGGCCCGTTGATGCCGCTGACGCAGACGCTGCTGCTGCGCATCTTCCCCAAGCACATGCATCCCCGCGCCATGGCGATGTGGGCGATGACGGTCGTCACCGCGCCGATCGCCGGCCCGATCGTCGGCGGCTACATCTCCGATAACTGGTCGTGGGAGTGGATCTTCTTCATCAACGTGCCGATCGTGGCGCTGGTCTTCTTCGGCCTGTTCACGATGCTGCGCGGGATCGAGACGCCCACCCGCAAGTTGCCGATCGATGTCATCGGTCTGGCCCTGCTGATCGCCTGGGTCGGCGCGTTCCAGATGATGCTGGACCTTGGGCGTGAGCGGGACTGGTTCGGTTCGCCGTTCATCGTCGCGCTGGCGGTGATCGCGGTGCTGTTCTTCATCGCTTTCGTGATCTGGGAACTGACCGAGGATCACCCGGTGGTGGACTTGAAAGTGTTCCGCCATCGCGGCTTTTCCGCAGCCACGTTCTCGCTCACTATCGCCTTCGGCACCTACTTTGCCTCGGTCGTGGTGATCCCGCAATGGTTGCAGACCTCGATGGGCTACACTGCCACGCAGGCGGGTGAGGCCATGGCCTTCTCCGGCGTGCTGGCGGTCTTCGCATCGCCCTTCGTGCCGAAGATGATGCAGCGCTTCGATCCGCGCCTGCTGGTGTTCCTGGGCATCTCGTGGATCGGCATCTGCGCGATCTTCCGCACCAGCTGGTCTACCGAAGTGCCGTTCTGGACGATTGCCTGGCCGCAGCTGGTGCAGGGAATCGGCGTCTCGTTCTTCATGGTGCCGTTGACGACCATCAGCCTCGCCTCGGTCGACCCGGACGAGACGGCGGGCGCGGCGGGCATCGCCAACTTCGGCCGCACGCTGGCCAGCGCCATCGCGACGGCGCTGGTGACAACCACATGGGAGGACATGGGCCGCGCCAACGGGGCGGACATGGCCGCATCGATGAACGGTGCGCAGCAGACGGTCGATCAGCTTCAGGCCGCCGGCTTCTCCATGGAGCAGGCGCGCCAGACGCTGGCCAACCTCGTCAACGCGCAGGGGACGGCGCTGGGCACCGTTCACGTCTTCGCCCTGTGCGCGATCCTGCTGTTCATCGCAGCATGCACTATCTGGATTGCACCGCGTCCCCCGCGTGGTGCGAAGCCGGCCTCCGGCGGGCACTAACCGCCTTAGCCTGCCGACCGGCCAGCCGCCGACGCCTCCCCCCTCTATCCCTGGCGTCGGCGGCTTTTTTTGTGGGTGCGCTCGTCACATCCGTGACGAGCTTGCGGCACCAGCCCGAGTCTTTCGTTGGGTGCGCCTTCGACATCCGTCGAAGGCTTGCGGCACCAGCCCACTCCCCCACCCGACCTCCCAGATTCTACCCCGTAGGGGAGGTCGGGTGGGGGAGTGGGCTGGTACCGCAGGACAGGTGGGCGCTTTTACCCGTCGTCCCCGCGAAGGCGGGGACCCCGCTTTTCTTCCGCCGTCAGCCGTCAGCCGTTCCGCACTGGCCCAGCACATCGCCGGCAAGCTCTTCCAGCTTCAGCTCCGCATCCACCGCGCCGGCCTCCACTGCCGCTGCCGGGGCCTGCGGAACCGTCGCCGTGCCGCGATCCTGCGCCAGCGTGCGGCATCCCGCCGCCTGCAACAGCTTCAGGCCTTTGGCACCGTCCTCGCCCATGCCGGTCAGCACCGCGCCGATCGCGGGCAGCCCGCCACGCGCGATCGTTCCGAACAACAGCGTGGCGGAAGGGCGGAACCCTTCCACTGGATCGCGCTCCACCATGCGTAGCTTGGCCGGACTGCCGGGCTCGACGATCACGTGCTTGCCCGGATTGAACGCGATATGCACCGTGCCCGGCGCCAGTTCGGCGCCGTCCACCGCAGCCTTCACCGCGCAGGCGCAGTCCTTGTCGGCGCGGGCGATGAACATCTCGGCCAAGGCCGGCTCGGTCTGGAGGATGATGACGGTGGGCGGGCAGTTCTTCGGATAGTGCGCCAAGACTTCGGTCAGCGCATCCACGCCGCCCATCGATGTGCTGAACGCGGCGATCTTGCCGTTGGGCGCATAGCCGCCCGCGCTCGCCCCTTCCGCTTTCGGTCCGCGATGGCGCGGCCGATCGCGCACGTTCGAATTGGCGGCGGCTATCACGATCTTGCCCAGCTTGCCCACCGTCTTGGCGAACTGTTCGGGCGTGGCCTTCAGCGGCTTGGGAAAGCATTCCACCGCGCCCAGTTCGAAGGCCTTCAGCGATGTTTCCGTGCCGCTTTGGGTAAGCGCCGAAAGCATCACCACCGGCATCGGGTTTGTGGTCATGATCTCTTCCAGAAACTCGATCCCGCTCATCCCCGGCATCTCCACATCCAGCGTGACGACATTGGGGCGCAGTTCGGCGATCTGGTCGCGGGCCTCCGCCGCGCTGGCAGCGGTGCCGACGACGACGACGTTCTTGGATTGCTCCAGCACGTCGCAGAACAGCGCGCGCATCGCGGCTGAATCGTCGACCACCAGGACGCGGGCGTCATGCATGAGGGGTTCGCCTTTCGGATTGAGACCGAAAGTTCCGATAGCCCCCAGCCTGAGACCAATTCCCTTAGCCGCCATAAGGGCATCGCCTGAGTTTGCGGCAAACGCCGTGTTGGCATCGTCGTGGATAGGACAGGGCGTTCAGCGCGCCCTTCGCATCCAGTGCGGGGCGGCCGGGGCCACTTAAAAACGGGGATTTGCATGACCAGCATCACTTTGCCGGCTCGCTGCGACCGGGCCGCCGCCGAAGCGCTCTGGCCCGAACTGGTGGCTGCCGTGGGCGATGCGCCGATGCAGATCGACGGCACCGGCGTCGCGCATGTCGGGCAGGCGGTGCTGCAATTGCTGGTTTCCGCCCGGCGCAGCGGCGCAGGCGCGCGCATCACCGCATCGCCGGCGCTGGAGGAAGCCGCGCGGTTGACCGGTTTGAACGCCGAAATGTTCGAGGAGCCCGCACTGTGAGCCCCGAGGAAATCCAGCAGATCTTCTTTGCCGAGTGCGAGGAATCGCTTTCGGCTGCCGAAGCGGGCCTCGCCGCCTGCCGCGAAGGCACGCAGGATGCGGACACCGTCAACGCCGTGTTCCGCGCGGTCCATTCGATCAAGGGCGGGGCAGGGGCCTTCGGCTACACCGCGCTGCAGGCCTACACGCATACGTTCGAGACGCTGCTGTCCGACGTGCGCGAGGGGTTGGTGGCAATCGAGCCCAAGCTGGTGGACCTGCTGCTGCGCGCGCTCGATACGCTGTCCGACCATGTCGAGGCGGCGCGTGAGGGCGGGGCACCGCCGCCCGATGCTGCGCTGATTGCGGAGATGGAAGCGTCGATGGCGGCAAACGGGGCCGGAGCGGCGCACAAGGCTGCATCGGAGCCCGAGCCCGAACCGGAGCCCGCCTCTGACAGCGATGACGATTTCGGCCTCGATCTCGATGCTTTGCTCGATGATCTCACCAGCGGCTTCGATGCGCCGAAGGCCACGGAAGCCGACCGCTGGAATGTCCATCTCCGCCCCCGCGCCGCCGCCATGCGCAATGGCAGCGAGCCGCTGTTGATGTTGCGGGAGGTGGTGGCGCTGGGCGGGCAGGTCGAGCGGTGCGACGCCCTACCGGTGCCCCCGCTGGATAGCCTGAATGTTTCCGAGGGCTATCTGGGCTGGACCTTCTCCATGCCGCAGGACGTGGCCGAGGATGCCGTGCGCGATATCTTCGATTTCATCGGAGACGATTGCGCGCTCGCCTTCGGCATGGATGAGGACATTCCGCCGGTCGAACTCTCGCTGCCCATTGCCGAACCCGCCGCGCCGGAACCGGCATCTCCGTCGGCTTCCGGCCCTCAGTCTGCAACACAGAGCGCGCCCCAGCCTGCATCCCAGTCCACCACTCAATCTTCGGCGGCATCGACGCCACCGCCGGTCGCCACCGGCCAGTCGATCCGCATCGATCTGTTCAAGCTGGACCGGCTGATCGATCTGGTGGGCGAACTGGTGATTGCACAGGCCATGCTGGACCAGCGGCTGGAAGGCGCCGGCGTTACCGCCACCGAGGAGCTATCGCTGCTGGAAAGCCTGACGCGCGACATTCAGGAAAGCGCGATGTCGATCCGCGCACAGCCCATCGGCAGCGTGTTCAGCCGCGTGCCGCGCATCCTGCGCGATCTCGCCTCGACCACCGGCAAGCACGTGAAGCTGGAAGTGTTCGGGGAGACTACCGAACTCGACAAGACCGTGATCGAACGGCTGGGCGAGCCGTTGACGCACCTGATCCGCAACGCGGTAGACCACGGCATCGAAACGGCGGAAGAACGCATCGCCGCCGGCAAATCGCCCGAAGGCACGCTGACGCTTTCGGCCGAGCATCGTTCGGGCCGTATTCTCATCTCGATCGGGGACGACGGCGCCGGGATCAACCGCGAACGCGTGCTGGCCAAGGCAATCGAGAAAGGCATTGTTAGCGCCGAGGCGCAGCTTTCCGCCGAGGAGATCGACAACCTGATCTTCGCCCCCGGCTTCTCGACCGCGCAAGTGGTGTCCAACATCTCCGGCCGGGGTGTGGGCATGGACGTGGTGCGCCAGAACGTGAAGGATCTGGGCGGGCGCATCACCATCGAAAGTACGCCCGGCAAGGGCACGACCTTCATCCTCACCCTGCCGCTGACGCTGGCGATTTCGGACGGGATGATCGTCAACGTGGGCGATCAGACGCTGGTCGTGCCGCTGGCGCATGTGGTGGAAAGCCTGCGCCCCGAAGAGGGTGCGGTGCAGGGTCTTGGTTCCAGTCAGGCCATGCTCAATGTGCGCGGGCGGTTCATTCCGGTGATCGCGCTGAAAGATGCGCTGGGATCGCCGCTGGGCGCGACTTCGCCCGAAGAAGGCGTGCTGGTGGTCGTCGATACCGAAAGCGCCGGGCAGGCCGCGCTGCTGGTGGACGATATCCAGGACCAGCGGCAGTTCGTGATCAAGAGCCTGGCCACCAATTTCCGCGTGGTGGAAGGCGTCGCCGGGGCGACGATCCTGGGCGACGGGCGCGTGGCGCTGATCGTCGATGTCGACAGTCTGGTGGCCTGCGCGCTGCCGCCGCAAGATCGGCCCCCATTCGACAAGCCCGGCCATGAAAGACACGCCGCGTGACCGCACCGGCGCTCACCATGGACCCGATCCCCGGCATCAGCCCGGATATCTACAGCGCGCGCGATTTCGCGGCGGTATCCAAGATCGTCTATGACGAGGTCGGCATCGTGCTGCCGCAGGGCAAGGCGATGCTGGTCTATTCGCGGCTGGCCCCACTGGTGCGCTCCACCGGTTCGGTCAGCTTCGGGCGCTACATCGAACTGATGCGGATAGACGAGGCGGAACTGGCCCGCGCCGTGGCCGCGCTGACCACCAATCACACGTTCTTCTACCGCGAGGCGCATCATTTCGAGCACCTCGCCAGCGAAGTGCGCCCGCATCTCATCCGCAAGCTGAAGGCCGGCGAACCGGCGCGCCTGTGGTCGGCCGGGTGCTCCAGCGGGGAGGAAACGTGGTCGATGGTCATGACCCTGCTGGGTCCGGACCGCGCGCAAGGGCTGGATCTGGCACGGCGCGATCTGGCGGTGCTGGCCAGCGACATCGCGCCCCATGCACTCGCCAAGGCGCGGGCGGCGACTTACGCGGCCAAGGACGTAGAGCCGGTGCCCGCCGACTTGCGCACGGTGTGGAGCAGCACGCGGGGGGAGGAGACCACGATCGCCGATCCGGCACGCGCGATCGTGCGTTTCCGCCAACTCAACCTGCATGGCAATTGGCCGATGAAGGGCCGGTTCGATGCGATCTTCTGCCGCAATGTGATGATCTATTTCGATGGCCCCACCAACGAGCGGCTGGTCGCCCGCTATGCGCAGGCGCTCAACCCCGGCGGCTATCTCTACATCGGCCATTCCGAACGCGTGACCGGGCCCGCCGCCGCCATGCTGCGGCTGGTCGGCCCCACCATCTACAAGAGGAACGAGGCGTGAGCATCCGGGTCCTGATCGTCGACGATTCCGCCACCATGCGCGCGATCCTGATGTCGCGGCTGAGCGAGCAGCGCGATATCGAAGTCGTCGGCACCGCGTCCGACGCGGCGGAGGGGCGGGCGCTGATCAAGCGGCTCGATCCCGACGTGGTCACGCTGGATATCGAGATGCCGGGGATGAACGGGCTCGATTTCCTGGAAAAGATCATGACCCTGCGGCCGACGCCGGTGATCATCGTTTCCGGCGCCACGCAAGAGGGCAACGATGTCACTGCCCGCGCGCTGGGGCTGGGCGCGGTGGGCTGCTATTCGAAGTACGATCCCACCGGCAAATTGGCCCTGCAGGACGGCGGCGAGCTGGCCGAACTGATCCGCGATGCCGCGCAAGTGAAGTTCCACAAGCCGGGCAAGACCGCGCCGGTGGTGGCAGAGGAAAGCCGGCGCTCGATCCGCCGCGACAATCGCCTGATCGCCATCGGCGCGTCCACCGGAGGGGTGGAGGCGCTGCAGGTGCTGCTGCGCGAGTTTCCCGTCGATTGCCCGCCGACGATGATCGTCCAGCACGTGAACCCGCGTTTCGCCCCGGCCATTGCCCGCACGCTGGATCAGGCCGGCCCGGCGCAGGTGCAGGTGGCGGAGCCCGACATGCCCTTGCTGCCCGGCCACGTCTATCTGGCGGCCACGGCCGATCATCACCTGACTGTGCGCGGCGGTTCTACGCTGACGACGCGGCTGCGGCGCGGGCAGGCGATCAGTGGCCATGTGCCCAGCGTCGATGCACTGTTCGCTTCCGTGGCGAAGGAGGTGGGGCCGGGCGCGGTCGGCATCCTGCTTACCGGCATGGGGCAGGACGGCGCGCGCGGGCTGCTGGCGATGAGCGAGGCGGGCGCGCACACCATCGCGCAGGATGAGCAGACCTGCACCGTGTTCGGGATGCCGCGCGCGGCGATCTCGCTGGGCGCGGCGCGGGTCGTCGCCCCGATCGGGCGCATCGCCCGCCACGCGTTCAACAAGGCGGCCTGAGGCGATGAATTTCCAGCCTACCCAGACCGGCCCGACAACCGCTGGAGAGCCTTTGCGCCTCACCGTGCTGCAAGGCCAGTTCAAGGTCAGCGCCGGGCCGCGCGTGGAACTGAGCACTGTGCTCGGCTCCTGCGTTGCCAGTTGCCTTTACGATCCGGTGGCGGAGCTGGGGGGGATGAACCATTTCCTACTGTCCGAACCGCCCGCCAGACACGCGCGGGGCGAGGTGGACGTGCACTACGGCGTCTATCTGATGGAGATGCTGATCAATGAGATGCTGTCTTACGGCGCGCGCAAGGACCGGTTGCGCGCGCATCTTTACGGCGGCGCCAATATCCGCGCCGGAATGCAGCGGATCGGCACCGCCAACGCCGAATTCGCGCGCGGCTTTCTGGAGCGCGAGCGGATCGAGCTGGTGAAGCAGGATCTGGGCGGCGCCAGTGCCCGCCGCGTCGATTTCCGCCCCGCTTCGGGACTGGTGCGCTGCCGCACTGTCGCCGCGTCCGATGCGCCCGAGCCCATCACCCAACCTGCCGCCCCGCTCGCCGCCGCCCAACTGGCCCAGCGCGGCGAAGTCGAACTGTTCTGAAGGAATCGAGGCCCCTGATGTCCAAGACCACCCGTGTCCTCACCGTCGACGACAGCGCATCGATGCGCGCGCTGCTCAATCATGCGCTGTCCACCAACGGCTTCGATGTCGCGCAGGCGGACGATGGCATGTCCGCGCTGGAATGGCTTGCTGCCAACGAGGTGGATGTCGTCATTACCGACATCAACATGCCCCGGCTCGACGGGTTCGGCCTGATCGAGCAGGTGCGCGGTGGAACCCGCCATCGCGACCGGCCGATCCTTGTCCTCACCACCGAAAGTTCGGACGAGAAGAAGGCCCGCGCCCGCGCCGCCGGTGCCACCGGCTGGATCGTCAAGCCGTTCGATACCGACAAGCTGGTCGCGGCCGTGCGCCGCGTCGCCCACTGAAGGAACCCGGGACCATGCACCGCGAACTCATCACTTTCGAAGTCGCCGGCCAGATCTTCGCGCTGGATATCATGTCGATCCGCGAGATCCGGGCATGGACCCCGGTAACCCCGATGCCGCGCGTGCCGCATTACGTGGCGGGCGTGGTCAACTTGCGCGGCACCGTGCTGCCGGTGATCGACCTTGCGGCGCGGCTGGGCTGGACGCCGACCGAGGCGACGCCGCGCCACGCGATCATCGTCTGTCAGGTGGACGGTCATGCGGCGCACACGCAATCGCAGGGGCTGATCGTCGATTCGGTGTCGGACATCGTGGCGTTCAACTCAGAGGCCCTGCAGGCCCCGCCCAGCGCGGGCCGGGACGAAGTGATCCCGTTCCTGGAAGGGCTGGTGGCGATAGAGGATCGCATGGTCATGGTGCTGGATCTGCAATCGCTCAGCGCGTCGGACGCGCCGGTTCTGGCAGCGTGATCGGATGATCCACGATTCCAAATTCATGGCCCCGAAGTTCGTGGCGATGGCCGATGTGCTGGTGGAACTGGGCGCGGAGATAGAGGCGCTGGGCGAAGTGCTCTGCCGTGACGAGGACTTTGCCGCGCGCCATCTGCGGGAACTTCAGGCGATAGACCTGATCGCCCAGAAGCAGCGCGCGCTGGCGGCCATCGTCGCCGCAGGGTTCAGCGCGGCGGAGATGCGCCGGATCAATCTGGAAACGCTGCACCAGCGGTTCTGCGGCTTTCTGGACGATAGCGAAATGCCGTGCGAAGTGCCGCTGGACCCGCAGGAGCCTGACGACATGGACACGCTCGGCCTGTGGGAGTGAGCGTCTTGCGGGCGTGATCGGCCGGGGCTAACCCCCGCGCCATGTCCGATCTTCGCCGCACCGCACCCGCCGTCGCCCGCAACCGTGATCCCATCCTAGACGTGCTGCGCGATGTCCTGCCGGCATCGGGCAGGGTGCTGGAAGTCGCCAGCGGCACCGGCGAACACGCCGTCCACTTCGCGCGCGGGTTGCCGCATCTCGACTGGCAGCCCAGCGATCCGGATGCAGAGGCGCGCGCTTCGATCGAGGCGTGGCGGCAGGCGGAGAGCGTGCCGAACCTGCTCGCTCCGCTGGAGATCGATGCCGCCGCAGCGGAATGGCCGGTTTCGCACGCCGATGCCGTGGTCTGCATCAACATGATCCACATCAGCCCTTGGGCGGCGACCGAAGGGCTGATGGCGGCGGCGGGGCGGCTGTTGCCCGCCGGCGCACCACTGGTTCTCTACGGCCCTTATCACCGCGAAGGCCATGCAATCGAGCCGAGCAATGCCGCCTTCGACGAGGATCTGAAGCGTCGCAATCCGGCGTGGGGCCTGCGCCTGCTGGAAGACGTTGCGCGGGAGGCCGATGCGCGCGGGTTTGCTCTCGAACGCGTGATCGAGATGCCGGCGAACAACCTTACGGTCGTTTTCAGGAAGCGCTGAAGCTTCCCCGCACCTTGCGCGGCAGCACGGCCAGCTGGCTGGCTGCGCGGGCGACGAAGAACAGGGTGAAGGCGGTCCACAATCCGGCATTGCCAAGCGGGTGCAGCAGCCAGATCAGCGCGCCGTAGATCGCCATGGAGACGGCCATCGTCCCCAGCATCGCCCGCGTCCATCCCGCGCCGACGAAGACGCCGTCCAGCACGTAGGACGCATAGCCGGCGATGGGCAGCACCATGACCCACGGCACGAACTGCGCGGCGCGGGCGATCACGGCCGGGTCGGTGCTGAAGCGGGCGGCCAGAGCTTCCCCGCCGATAACGTAGCCCAGCGTCAGCACCAGCGCCGTCACCCCGCCCCAGAACAGCGCGGCGCGCACGGCGGCGTTGAAGCGCGATCGCTCGCCGGCGCCGAGGGCTTCTCCGCAGAGCACTTGCGCGGCGCTTTCGAACCCGTCGAGGATCAGCGTCGCCAGCATGAACAGCTGGAACAGGATGCCGTTGGCCGCCAGCGTCACCGGTCCGCCCTGCGCGCCGGTGCGGGCGAACAGCAGCAGCACTGCAGTCAGCAGCAGCGTGCGCAAAAACAAGTCGCGGTTCAGCGCGAACAGCGCGGCCAGATCGGCACGGCGCCACGTTACCCGGCGGCGCATCGCGGCAAAGGCGGCGCGCGCCGAAGGGCGGTTGAGCACGATGGCGGCAAGGACGAGGAACTTGAATGCCTCGCTCGTCAAAGTCGCCGTCGCCACGCCGGCAACGCCCCAGTGCACCACCAGCACCAGGAACAGGTCCAGCGCGATGTGGACGGCATTGGCGGCCACTTCCACCACCAGCACATGGCGCACCAGTCGCTGGCCGATCAGCCAGCCCACCAGCACGCAGTTGCCCAGCCACAGCGGCGCCGCCCAATAGCGGATGGCGATGTAATGCTGCGCGCTCTCCCGCACCGCCGCCTTGGCATCCAGCAGGTCGAGACCGAGCGGAATCGCCAGCGGCATCGCGGCGATCAGCAATGTGCCGATCCCCAGCGCCACCGCCATGGCGCGTGCCAGCGTGGCCGCCTGCGCCTGCGTGTCGCCGCGTCCGGCCCCTTGCGCGGTCAGCGCCACGGTGCTGGTGCGCAGGAAGTTGAAGACGTTGAGCAGCGCCATCATGAACTTGGCGCCCAGTTCCACTGCGCCTTGCGCCGGCGCGTCGCCCAGCCTGCCGATCGCCCACATGTCCGCCAGCCCGAACAGCGCGGTCGCCAGATTGGTCAGCATCGCGGGCAGGGCGATGGACCAGAGCAGGCGGGCCTGTGCGGTGTCGGGGCGGGAGAAGCGGAGCAAGTGGAACCTGTCGGGCGGAGTGGTCTCGTGCGCCTATCCGACCATGTGGCGCACGGCAATCATCCCGAACACCGCGCCGACGCCCGCCGCGAAACCGGGGGCAATGTCATTGGGGCCGGAAAGCGGCGCAGTGCAGCCGCCGATGGCGTAGAGGCCGGGGATCGGCCGAAGATCGCCGCGCAGCACTTGCGCATGGGCATCGACCAACACGCCGCCGCAAGAGCCCAGGCTGTCGGCACGTAGCGGAATCGCGAAGAATGGCGGCTGCGAAATGCGCCCCACGCAGGGATTGGGATAGTGGCGCGGATCGCCGTGATAGCGGTCGTAAGCCGAAGCGCCCTTGGCAAAGTCCGCGTCCTCTCCGTGGGTCGCCATGGCGTTCCAGTGCGTCACGGTGGCGTGGAGGCCGGCGGGATCGATCCCGCAAGCGCGGGCGAGGGCGTCCAGGGTGCCGGCCTTGTGGACGGTGCCGTCGTGCAACCGTTCACGCGGCAGGGAGCCGGCTCGAAACGGACCGAACCGGTAGAGCGCGCGGTGGCGGGCGTCGCAGATCGCCCAGACGGCGGGCGTGTCGCCGGCCGCTTCCTGCCGGGCGAGGCAGGCGCGCCCCACTTCCATCGGCGGAGCAGCCTCGTTGACGAAGCGATTGCCGCGCGCGTCCACCATCACCAGATGCGGCTTGGCCAGTGCCGGCAGCACGATCAGCGCTGGCGGGGTCCGGTCCGAGGCGAGGCGCACGAAGCGCCAGGCCTCATTCATCCAGGCAGTGCCGGCGCCAAGCCCGGTCATCGCCGAAACCGCGTCGCGCACGCCGTCGCCATCACAGCCCTGCGATGCGTTGGGTGCCACGCGGCCGCTGGCGACGATCACACCGTGGCGCGTCCGAACGCGGCGGTGCCAGCTTTCGCAATCGATCATCGCGCCGCTCACGCGGCCGCGCTCGCTTTCCAGACCCAACAGCGCGGTGCGGGTGCGGATTTCGGCGCCCAGTTCCAGCGCGGCCAGCAGCAAGCGCGCCTGCAGCGCCGCACCCGCCGTGAACAGTTCCTGCGCGCGCACTTTGCCCGCAAGCCGACGCCAGCGCAGCCGTGCCGCACCCAGTCGGCCTTCCCATGTCGTGCCGGTGCGGCCAAGGCGCGCCAGTTCGGATGCACGCGCCGGGATCGGTAGGCTCTGCGGCCGGATGCGCCGCCGCCAGGAGCCAAGCCTGTCCGAGTCGATCACCGAAGTTTCTACCGCGCGCCCATCCGCATGTCCGCCGGGCAGGGTGTCGTAATGGTCCGAATAGCCCTGGCAGCGGCGCAGCGGCACGCCGCGCGCATCGTAGAGCGCCACCAGCGGCGCCACGCCGTCGAGGAAGGCGGCGCGGCGTTCGGGGGTGGATGCGGGATCCCCCTCGGCTACGAAGTTGCCCAGGTAGTTGAGCGCCTCACCGCGCGAATCATGTACGCGATCGCGGCGCATCAGCGGGCTGTTGGGCAACCAGAGCATTCCGCTGGACAAGGAAGAGGGGCCGCCGATCGGCAGGTCCTGCTCGATCACCAGCGTTTCGAGACCGGCCATGCGCGCGGCAATTGCCGCGGTAAGTCCGCCGACTCCGCTGCCGACGATAAGGACGTCGCACTCGATATCCGGCATCTTGGCCAGTCCATCATCCCGGCGATTCGAACCCATGAATTCGGACGAATCACCTTGGGTCTTTTGCTTAAGCTTCAAGTTGATACGACTAATGCTGCAACTGCGCAAAAATCGCCGGGAAGATGGCCGAACGAATTGCGCCCCTGTCCTCATTTTCCGAGGGACAGGGGCGCGAATTCAAGATAATCAAATCATGCTGCACTTGCGAAGGTATCGGCGCGCCGGAGAGGTTTTTACTCTCCCCGACGCGCTCTCTCCCAACGCCGGCAAGGCCGAGAACGGCCCTTCGCCTTGCACCTTGAAACATTTTTCCGCTTTCGCAAAGTCCGAATTTGCATCGGTGAATAACAGTGGGGCGGACAAGGCCATGACTGTGGCATTGCTGCAGCATCCTGCGCGGGCGTGTGGACCGGCATTACGCAGCCTGTTCGCGCCGGAGGAATGAACGGGCGCTGCGTAGTCACCCAATTGGCTCCGTTTTCGGTCGGTTAACCAATGCGCCGGCACAGGCACCTCAAGGGTTCTTCTTGAGAGGACTGCGCATGGCGGGGCGCCGTGATCGCTCGGATTTGGATCGATCCCGTCTTTCCTGCGAATTGCGCCGATGCGATCCTGCCCATCCGCTTCAGACAGCTTCGCGCTCCAGACCAGGAAAGGCCGCTGATCGAAGACAGATGTTCCCATCAAAATGGATCGTGGAGAGGATCGCTTGAGCACTGCCGGTCAAGAACCGGCATCACCGCGCGCATCGCGGTCGAGAGCTGAAGCATCGATCATCCCGTTATTTCCGCCGGAGAGTCCTTCGTGGTCGCGTGGGTCTCGGTGGACCGCAGGGGGGAGGGCGTGCGCGTGAGGGGCAGCGCGGACTCGCCCCGGCGGCGCAAGTCGGCAAACGACTTGCGCCGCCGCCCCTCCTTTTCGCTCCAGTCGGAATTTGCGCGCCGAAATTTGGGCGCAACTCAGCACAAAAAAAGGGGGCGTGCTGAACGCTGCCCCCTTTCGTTTCAGACACTACGGCGGGCTGGCGCTTTACCAGACCAGCGGCACTTCTTCCGGCCCGATCACGCCGCCCGGGCGGTACTCGATCCGGGTGCCGGGCTTCAGTTCAAAGTTCGGAATGCGCTTCAACCATTCCTGCAGCGCGATCTTCACTTCCAGTCGGGCGAGGTGACCGCCCATGCAGCTGTGCACGCCCACGGTGAAGGCCAGGATGGTCTTGCGCGGACGGTCGAAGTCCACCGTCAGAGGATCGGGGAAGACGTCCGGATCGAAGTTGCAGGCGGGCAGGATGAAGGTGACGCGGTCGCCCTTCTTCATCTGCACGCCGCGCATTTCGTGGTCCTTGTCCAGCACCCGGCCGGAGAAAGTGACCGACCAGCGGCGCAGCAGTTCCTCGACGATCTTGTCGATGTCCTGCGGGCGATCGATGATCTCCTGCCGCTTTTCGGGGTTCTCCGCCAGCCAGGCCCAGATGTTGTTGAGTGTGGCGAACACGGTGTCCAACCCGGCGATGAACAGGAAGCAGACGAAGCCGAAGATCTCCTTTTCGGACATCGGCACGCCGCCCGGTTCGGCATGGGCGATCCGGCTAACGACGCCGTCGTCCGGATTGACCTGCTTTTCGGCGATGGCTTCCTTCAGGTAGGCAGTGATGTTGCGCATCGCCCCGCCCATGATCGCGCGGTCGTTCGAATGCAGCAGGTCCATCGCCCATGACACGAAGGTGTCGCGCATGTCCTGCGGCAGGCCCATGATGTCCAGGAACACGGCCACGGGCAGCGGACGGCCGAAATCCTCGGTAAATTCGCAAGTGCCGCCGGCGGCGACCTTGGCTTCGATCTCGTCGATCAGGGCGTTGGCGCGTTCGCGGATCAGCCCTTCCAGCTTGAGAACGCCTTGCGGGCTGAACACCGGATCGACGATGTTGCGATACTTGCGGTGGTGCGGCGGATCGATCTCAATCGGGATGAAGTAGAAATAGTCGTCCGGATCGCGGGGGAAGGGCGTGGCGCCTTCGTTCGAGAAGACTTCCGGATGGCGCAGGCCGAACAGGGCATCCTCATGCTTGGTGAGATGCCACATGTTGCCCATCGGGCTGACGTCGTAATAGATCGGCGGCTCTTTTTCGTGCAGCGCGGCCATGAAATCGTGGGGCGAGGCCAGGAATTCCGGCCCGAAAGTCAGGCCCACCTGGCGCACCAGATCGGCCGGCACGTGATCGGGAACCTGATCCATCCCGACATGGCGGGGGAAGCTGGGCGGAACGGGGTTGGCGGCGTCGATCGGCATCGTTTCTCTCCCGCTTAGAACTGGTGTTCGGGAAGGTGGACGACCAGCCCGTCGAGCGCGTCGGTCATCACCATCTGGCAGGACAGGCGGCTGGAAGGCTTCACTTCGTCCGCCGCGGATTCCAGCAGTTCTTCCTCGGCCTGCGACGCGGGGCCGCCCACCGTGTCGGTCCATTCCTCATCGACGTAGCAATGGCAGGTGGCGCAGGAGAGGCCGCCGCCGCATTCGCCGGTGATCCCGTCGATCCCGTTGTAGAGCGCGCCGCGCATGACGTTTTCGCCGGCTTCGACCTCCACCGTCGTCGCGTGGCCGGAATGGTCGACGTAAGTGACCTTGGGCATCTTGCTCTCCTGAAATCCTGTCTGCCGCGTTGCTTTGAGAACGCTGTTCTCGTTTTTCTAGCGCGAAGGGAGGTGGGGAGTCAATTGGGCGTCGATCTGCTCGCGCGGGGCGGGGCTGGACCATGCGGCGCGGAGGCGATAACCCTTTGGCGATGGCCACCTTGAACCCGAGCCTCGACCCGTCCGTGGTCTTCGACGATGTCGATGAGGATCGCACGCGCAGGCTGATCGCCGCCGCGCACGATCTGCTGGACGAGGCGGGGCTGGAAGGGCTGACCATCCGCGCCGTGCTGGCGCGCACGGGCCTTGCGCGGCGCGCGTTCTACGAACGATTTCAGGGCAAGGACGATCTGGTGCTGGCGGTGTTCGACGCCACCTTGCGCACGGCCGCGCATCAGTTCCGGGCGATGACCGCCGATGCCGTGGGCCCGGCCGAGGCGCTGGAGGGTGTGGTGCGCGGCATCGTGGTGGGGCAGGCGCAACTGGGGCAGATGCCCGTTGCCGGTGCACACTTGCGTAGCGCCGCGCTCAGCCGCGAACACTTGCGGCTGGCCCAGCAGCGTCCGGCCGAACTCAAGGCGGCGCTGGAGCCGCTGCTGGATCTGATTGCCGGCTATATCGCCAAGGGGATGGCGGCAGGCGTGTTCCGTCAGGCCGATCCGTCGCTGCAGGCGCGGCTGATCTACAACCTGGTTTCGACCACGGTGCACACGCTCTTGCTGGAAGAGGAAGGCCGCGCGCCCGACCGCGCCGAGCGAGAGGCATTGGCAGAGGCGATCTGGTCGTTCTGCCTGCGGGCGATCAGGGTCTAGAGGAGTTTTCGACCCGACTGCGTCGGATCGACTGCTCTAAGTTTTTGGTTTGTCGCATTTTCCGAGTCATCAGGTGATTCCACCTGATTAGAAAACGCTCTAGGCCAGCGCTGCATGCACGCTGAGCGGCGGGTTCAGACCGCCGCCGGTTCGCCGTCTTCGGTGGAGAAGAAGCGCTGGATCACGTCGCGTGCCAGTCGCGCCGGGCGCATGGTATCGGCATCGAGGCAGCACCAGCTGGACTTGACCTCTGCCAGGACTTCCTCGCCGCGACGGATCACGGTTTCATAGAACGCGCGCGCGCCCTGCACCTTTTCCAGAAGGACGGTGGCGATCACGTCATCCTCCAGAAAAGCGGGCTTGCGATAGGTGATCTCATGCTTGATCGCGACCCAGAGGTGCTGCGTGATCGCTTCCGAAGGCGCAATCGCTCGCCAGTGATCGAGCACGGCGGCCTGCACCCACTTCAGATAGCTGGCATTGTTGACATGACCCATAAAGTCGATGTCCTCGGGATCGATGCCGATCGGGAAGCGGTGGGGAATCGCGTAGTTCACGTATACGTCAATATCACTTGCGCGGATCGGTAGATAGCGCCTTTGATGGACCCTCCTGCGGATTTCTTACACCGGCTCGACCTGCTCCAGCAGTCGCTCGATATCCGCAGGCCGCGCAAGGTCGGTGCCGGCGCGCAGCACGGCGGCGGAGCCGGCGGCAAGGCCGATGCGGAACGCGGTGAGATCATCGTCCCCCCGGCACAAGGCGTGGACCATGGCCGCGACGAAGCTGTCGCCCGCGCCCACTGCGCTGGCGGCGTCGATCTTCAATGCGGGCAGGAATTTGGTGCCATCGGCGTGGGCCAGCAATGCGCCTTCGTGACCCATGGTGACGGCGACGAGGCGCGCCTTGCCGGCGTCCACGATCTCCATCGCCGCCTTGCCGAGTGCCTCATGTGTGTCGAGCGGACGGCCGGCATATTGCGCCAATTCGCCATGACTGGGCTTCACCAGCGTGAGCCCGCCCTCGGCGATGCCGGCCGCCAGCGCTTCGCCAGAGGTGTCCAGCACGATCTCGATCCCCTTGGGCCGCAGCAGGCGGATGACGCGGGCGTAGAAGTCGGTCGGGACGCCCGGCGGCAGCGATCCGCTCATCACCATCACGTCGCAATCGGCCTCGTCCAGAACCTCCAGCGCGTGGGTCCATTCCGCCTCGCTGACATGCGGGCCGGCGGGGGTAAAGCGGTATTCCTTACCGGTTTCGTGCTCCAGAATGTCGGCGGCGATGCGGGTGGGGCCCTCGATCTCGATCCGGGTGCGGACAAGCTGGTGCAGGTCTATCAACCCGTCCAGCGCCGGGCCGGTGGCACCGCCCGAGAGGTAGTAGCTGCGCGCATTGCCGCCCAGGCGCACGAAGACGCGCGCCACATTGATACCGCCGCCGCCGGGCGCATAGTGCTCGTTATCGGTGCGCATCTTGTGCGTGTGGCGGACCTTTCCGACATCGTACGACACGTCGATCGTCGGGTTCATGGTCAGCGTGGCGATGCTTTTCATCGAGGCGGGCTCCGTGGCGGGGGGAAGGGAGTGCCGGTGCTGGCGATGGCGCGCTTATCTATCGGAAATCATGCCCGTCATCGCAAAGATGCGTCAAGCGGCGTCAGGCGCGGGCCGGGCCGGGGCCAGAACGTGCGGCCGGGCTTCGTAGCGTGTCAGGCCGCGTCGCGGCTGCCGGTCTCGCGCGCTTCGAAGGTGATCGTGCCGGCCGGGCCGGGGCGGCCGAACAGGAAGCCTTGGCCCTGCGTGCAGCCTTCGGTGCGCAAGTATTCGCGCTCCATCTCGCGCTCGATCCCTTCGGCCACCACCGCCACGCCCAGACTGCGGCCCAGGCCGATCACGGCGCGGATCACCGCGCGCGAATTCGCCTCGCGCTGCAGGTTCAGGATGAACGACTTGTCGATCTTGATCTTGGTGAAGGGGTAATTGAGCAGATAGCTGAGCGAGGAATAGCCGGTGCCGAAATCGTCCAGCGAAATGCCGATGCCGAAGGCGCGCAAGTTGCGGATGATCGCGGCGGGGCGGGGCCCGCGTTCCATCAGTACCGCCTCGGTAATTTCCAGTTCCAGCCGTTCCGCCTGAAGGCCCGAGGCTGAAAGCGCGTTGATCACCGTGCTGAGCAGGTTGCCATTGCGGAACTGCAAGGGCGAGACGTTGACCGACAGGCGCACGTGCTGCGGCCATGTCATGGCTTCCCGGCAGGCGGAATTGAGCACGAAGCGGCCGACTTGGTCGATCAGCCCCAGTTCCTCCGCCAGCGGAATGAACACTTCGGGGGAGACCGGTCCGCGCTCACGATGATCCCAGCGCAGCAGCGCCTCGCAGCATTCGATCTCGCCGGTCTCCAGGTTGACCAGCGGCTGGTAGTGAACTTCCAGCCCGCCTTCCTGCACGGCCTTGCGCAAGTCCTTTTCCAGCCGGCTCTTGGCCTGTGCAGCCTCGTCCATGCGGGCTTCGAAGCCGCGGCACGAACCGCGACGCTCGCCCTTGGCGGCATATAGCGCCAGATCGGCGTAGCGCAGCAAGGTCTGCGGATCGGTGGTATCGTAAGGGGCGCTGGCAAAGCCGATGGTGGCGCCGATGTGCAGCATGTTGCCGTGGACGAAGAACGGCTCGCTCAGCGCGGTGATGATCGACTTGGACACCAGTTCCGCCTGCGTCTGACTGGAACGGCGGAAGATGATCGCGAATTCGTCCCCGCCGATGCGGCAGAGCAGGGCGCCGGGCGGGATCAGCTCGCGCATCCGCCGCGCCGCATCGGTCAGCAGCATGTCGCCGAAGTGGTGGCCGTAGGTGTCGTTCACCGCCTTGAAGTGGTCGAGGTCCACAAAGGCCAGCGTCACCGTGTCCGAGGGGGAGGCATGCTCCAGCACCTGGCTCAGGTATTCGCGGCAATGTGCGCGGTTGGCGAGGCCGGTCAACTCGTCATGCCGGGCCATGTGGGCCATGCGCTGCTCAATGCGGCGGCGCTCGGTCACGTCGACGATCGAGACGATCGTCACGGTCTCGTTCTCAAGCTGCGACAGCCGGGTGGAGACCATGGCCTCCACCGTGCCGCCATCGCGGCGGACGAGGCGCCAGCACGAATCGCCTTCGGGGCAATCGGTGGCCAGCATCCGCGCGGCAGTTTCCCGCTCGGGCGCGGAGAACAGGCGCACCGCTTCAATGCCGGCGATCTGGTCCCCGGCATAGCCGAACAGCCGGCAGGCGGCCTCGTTGGCGGAGCGGACGCGGCCTGTGGCATCGTCGTAGACCAGCATGGCCAGCGGGTTCTGTTCGAACAGCAGGCGGAAGGCTTCCTCGCGCTGCTTGATGTCGGTGATGTCCACGCGCACGCCGATGGTGCCGCCGCTGTCGGTCTTGCGTTCCTCGATCAGGATGCAGCGGCCGTCGGAAAGGCGCTGTTCGTGGCGGCAATCGGGCTGGCGTAGCTTGGCCACGCGTTCGGCCAGCCATTCCTCCTCGCGGCCGATCGCTTCGGGATAGTCGCCCCGCGCCACGCCGATGCGCAGGGTGTCGCCCAGCTTCGCGCCCCGCTTCAGCAGGTCGGCGGAGCGGCAGTAGATTTCCTCGTAGCGGCGATTCCACAGGATGTAGCGGTCATCTTCGTCGAGAATCACGATTCCCTGCGGCAACGCCTCTATCGCGTCGCGCAGCAGACGTTCGGCGCGGGAGGCGGCGGCAAGGGCAGCCTCCAGCGATTCGTGCGCGTCTGCGATCGCCGGTTCACCCGCCGTTTCGCTTACATCGCCTTTGAATTCGTCCCCAGGAATCAACATGGTGCCCCCAAGCTGGCAGCCGGGGATATAGGCAAGCCGTTAATTTTCTTGTCAATGCGGATGCGACGGGACGAGTGGCAGCGCCAGAGTATGATCCATTCTGGTTGCTGACCGGCTATCGCGGCGATCGGTGTTTTTCCGGTGGCCAATGAAAAAGCCCGCCGCACGCAAGGTGCGACGGGCGGCTTTCCTCCCCAGGAAAGGTCTTGAGTGGCCCCGCCTTGCCGGTTGGCAAAGGCGGGGTTTCGGTGCCGGTTGATCGTCCGGCACCATCATTCTTCGTGTTTCGTGTCGAGTTACCGCTCAACGCCGTCCGGCGCTACCGAGGCGGTGATAAAGGTTCGAGTACTGCGACGAGATCGGATCGTCCTCATGCGCACGCATGTAGAAGAGCACCGCTTCCTGCAGCAGCCTGAAGTCCTGATTCGAAAGTACCGCGCGGGCGCGGGCCGGTTCGGTGGTCATGGTGGTCATAGTACCTTCCTTTCCTTGCTTGGCGGTCCCGGACGATTCCCGGAGACCTTCGAAGTTCGTTTTCGTCGCCGCCTCAGGCAGCGAACTGATTCATCGTGTTGTGCGTGCCGCCCGCCTTCAGGGCCGCCTCGCCGGCGAAGTATTCCTTATGGTCGTCGCCGATGTCCGATCCGGCCATGTTCTGGTGCTTCACGCAGGCGATGCCTTGGCGGATTTCCTGACGCTGTACGCCCTTGACGTAGCCGAGCATGCCCGCCTCGCCGAAGTACTCCTTCGCCAGATTGTCGGTCGACAAGGCGGCGGTGTGATACGTCGGCAGGGTGATGAGGTGGTGGAAGATCCCCGCCTCGCGCGCCGCGTCCTTCTGGAAGGTGCGGATGCGTTCGTCGGCCTCATTGCCCAGCTCGGTGCCATCATAGTCCACGCTCATCAGCTTCGCCCGGTCATAGGCGCCGGTGTCGCGGCCTTCCGCTTCCCATGCATCGAAGACCTGCTGGCGGAAGTTCAGCGTCCAGTTGAAGCTGGGCGAGTTGTTGTAGACCAGCTTGGCATTCGGGATCACGTCGCGGATGCGGCTGACCATTCCGCCGATCTGGCCGATGTGCGGCTTTTCGGTTTCGATCCACAGCAGGTCCGCGCCGTTCTCCAGCGCATGGATGCAATCGAGCACGCAGCGATCCTCGCCGGTTCCACTGCGGAACTGGTAGAGGTTCGAGGGCAGCCGCTTCGGCCGCATCAGCTTGCCGTCGCGAGTGATGAGCACTTCACCATGCCCGACCTGACTTGACGCGATCTCGTCGCAATCGAGGAAGCTGTTGTACTGGTCGCCGATATCGCCCGGTTCGCGGGTGAAGGCGATCTGCTTGGTCAGTCCCGCGCCCAGCGAGTCGGTGCGCGCCACGATCAGGCCCTCGTCCACGCCCAGTTCCATGAAAGCGTAGCGGACCGCGCGGATCTTCGCGATGAAGTCCTCATGCGGAACGGTGACCTTGCCGTCCTGATGGCCGCACTGCTTCTCGTCAGAGACCTGATTCTCGATCTGGATGCAGCAGGCACCAGCCTCGATGAACTTCTTGGCGAGCAGGTAGGTCGCCTCGGCATTGCCGAAGCCCGCGTCGATATCGGCGACGATCGGCACGACGTGCGTCTCGTGGTTGTCGATTGCGTGTTCAAGGCGCTTGGCCTCGACTTCGTCACCGGCTTCGCGTGCCTTGTCCAGATCGCGGAACAGCATGCCCAGTTCGCGGGCATCGGCCTGGCGCAGGAAGGTGTAGAGTTCCTCCACCAGCGCGGGAACCGAGGTCTTCTCGTGCATCGACTGGTCGGGCAGGGGGCCGAACTCGCTGCGCAGCGCCGCGACCATCCAGCCCGAAAGGTAGAGGTAGCGGCCCTTGGTCGTGCCGAAATGCTTCTTGATGGAGATCATCTTCTGCTGGCCGATGAAGCCGTGCCAGCAGCCCAGCGACTGGGTGTAGTTGGCAGGGTCGCGATCATAAGCCGCCATATCCTCACGCATGATGCGCGCGGTGTAGCGGGCGATGTCGAGGCCGGTGCGGAAGCGGTTCTGCAGGCGCATGCGCGCGACCGATTCCGGTTCGATGCCGTTCCAGTTGGGCTCGGTGCCGATGGTCTGGCCGGCTTCGGTGATCTTGCTCTGGTAGGTCACTGCCAAAAGTCCCCGTCTTGAAAAATGGGCGCCGAAAAATGTGTTTGGGCGATGACCTTGAGCTAGGCCCCATTTTTGCGGCGCGGAACGGCCTGCGAAGTCCGGTTGTCAAACTTTACAGATATTCCTTGTAAAGATGTACAGGCATGACAAAGTGCTGAGCCATGGCGGAATCGAGACCTCTCTACCTTGGCCCCAGGCTGCGCCGCCTGCGCCGCGAACTGGGCCTGACGCAGCAGGCGATGGCGGACGATCTGGAGATCTCGCCCAGCTATGTCGCGCTGCTGGAACGCAACCAGCGCCCGGTCACGGCGGACATGCTGCTGCGCCTTGCACGGACCTATCGGCTGGACATTGCCGATATCGCCGGGGACGATGGCGAGGACTATGCCCGCCGCGTGGGGGATGTGCTGCGCGATCCGTTGTTCGCCGATATCGATTTGCCCTCGCTGGAAGTGGCCGATCTGGCGATGAGCTTTCCGGGCATTTCGGAAGCGCTGCTGCGGCTTCACGGCGCTTACACCCGCGAGAGTCAGGCTCTGGCCGAGCAGCGCGCTTCCGGGCCGGGCGCGGAAGAGAACGAGCCGGTGCGTGAGGCGCAGCGGTTCCTCGGCCAATCGCGCAACTACTTCCACGCCATCGACGTGCGGGCGGAGGAACTCGCCGGCGAAATCGAGCAGGCCGGCGGCGCCACCGCATGGTTGGCCGCCAAGGGCGTGCGGGTGCGCTTCCTGCCGCCCGACGTCATGGTCGACTCACTGCGGCGGTTCGACCGGCACAACCAGCAACTGCTGATCGACGATACGCTCGGCCCCTCAAGCCGGGCTTTCCAGATCGCCACCCACATCGCCCATACCGCGATGCGCAGTGATATCGTGGCGGTCGTGCGCGCCGCCGCCTTTGTGCAAACCACCACGGCGACGCTCGTGCGCCGGGCGCTGGCGGGCTACGCGGCGGCGGCGATCCTGATGCCCTATGCCAGGTTCGCGCGCGCGGCCGAGGCGCGGCGCTACGATATCGAGGCGCTCTGCGGGCTGTTCGGCACCAGTTTCGAGCAAGTCGCGCACCGGCTCACCACGCTGCACCGTCCGGGGGAGGAGCGGGTGCCGTTCTTCTTCCTGCGCGTGGATGAGGCGGGGAATGTGTCCAAGCGGTTGGACGGCGCGGGCTTCCCCTTTGCGGCACATGGTGGCGGCTGCCCCTTATGGTCGGTGCATCAGGTGTTCCGCTGGCCGGGCGTAGTGCGCACCCAGTGGCTGGAACTGCCGGACGGGCAGCGCTTCTTCTCGATCGCCCGCACCGTCACCTCGGGCGAGGGGCGGCATGGGCGGATGAAAGTCACCCGCGCCGTGGCGCTCGCCTGCGCCGCGGAAGAGGCGGGAAAGCTGGTCTATGGCGGTGAAGCTGAGGCCAGAGCGACGCCTATCGGCGTGACCTGCCGCCTCTGCCAGCGCGCGGATTGCGCGGCCCGATCGGTGCCGCCGATCGGGCGTGACGTGCTGGCCGACGACTATCGCCGTGCGGCGCAGCCTTATACCTTCTCTGAAAGCTAATATTCTCCATTGCGAATATAAATTCTCTAATGTGACGATTCCGCCGTGGCGATGGCGCGGTGCAAATGCTTGCGATGGCAGCCGTCGCGACGCAGGATCGCGTCCTGGAGCGGGCGAGAGGATGAGTGCATTGAGCAGCGAAAGCACGCCTGGCGCGGCCCGGACCTTTCCCGAACTGATCCGCTCCGCCGCCGCTGCTTATGGCGATGCCGTGGCGATCACGCTGGAGACCGAAACCGGCAGCGAAAGCGCCAGTTTCTCCGATCTTGACCGCCAATCCGCAGACCTCGCGCGCGGACTGCTGGCGCGTGGTGTGGGGAAGGGCGCGCGCGTCGGGTTCATCTTCGGCAACGGTCCGGGCTTTGCCTTGGCGCTGGCCGCGATCGCCCGCATCGGCGCGGTCGCGGTGCCGATCAGCACGATGATCCGCGCCAACGAACTGGTCCGCGTGCTGCGCCAGAGCGACGTGCAGGGGCTGATCGTCCAGCGGACCATGCTGGGCAAGGACCTCGTGGCCCGCCTTACCGAGGCGCTGCCGGAACTCGCCGGGCAGACTTGCGGTGCGCTGCGCCTGCCGCGTGTGCCGTACTTGCGCTGGATTGTCTCCAGCGGCGCGGACTTGCCCGCCGCCGTGGCGCCGATGGCGTGGCTTACCAATGTCGATGTGGGCGAAGAGGTGCTGCGAGAGGTCGAGTCCGAAGTTCATCCGACCGACCAGATGATCGAGATCTACACCTCCGGCTCGATGGCGCTGCCCAAGGGCGTGCGCCATCTCCACGGCGCGGTTCTGGCGCGCAGCCATTGGTTGGTCGAGATGCTCGGCGTGAAACAGGGCGAAGAGCGTCCCGCGCAATTGCCGATGTTTTGGGTGGGCGGGCTGATGCTCTCGCTGCTGCCGGATTGGGAGCAGGGCGCGGTTACCGTCTGCTCCGAACGGACGCTCAGCAACAGCCGCTTCGCCATGGGCTCGGTACTGGCCGAGGAAGACCTTGAACGCATCAAGGGCCCGCAACCCTGGTGGGGGCTAGGCATGAGCGAGACGCTGGGCCCTTACGGTTGGGGCGACGAGTTCCGCGTCCCCGGCCGCCCGGTCTGTGCGCCGATGGACCACTTTGCCCCAGGTTATGAGGTGCGTATCGCGGACGAGGACGGCCGCCCGGTCGCCAACGGCGAAGTGGGTGAAATGCAGGTGCGCGGCCCCGCCGTCGCGCCGGCGCTCCACAAGATCGACCGGGCGGAGCATTACACGCCGGACGGCTACTTGCGCACTGGCGACCTCTGCCTTGTCGAGGATCGCGCCGATGGCCGCCGCATCCATTTCGTCGGCCGGGGCGGGGACATGATCAAGGTGTCTGGATCGAACGTCTCGCCCGCCGAGGTGGAGATGGAATTGCAGGCGCTGGACGGCGTGCACAGCGCTTATGTCGTCGGCCTGCCGGATCGCGAGCGGGGTGCGCTGCTGGTGGCGGCGCTGGTTCCGCGCGACGGGGCGGTGCTCGATCTGCCTGGCATCGAGGCGCGGATGAAGGCCAGCCTATCGTCCTACAAAGTGCCGCGCGCGTGGGTGGAGCTTACCCGCGATGAGGTGCCGCTGTTGCATTCCAACAAGGTCGCCCGCCGCGAAATCGCGCGGATCGTGGCGGAGCGCCTAAAGGAAACCGCGGTCGGCGGCTAGAGCGTCCGACGATTGAACCCGAACGTCGCACACCAAACCTCGTCGTCCCCGCGAAGGCGGGGACCCCGCTTTTCTTGGCGGGCGCGGCGAGAAGGAAGGGGGGCCCCCGCCTTCGCGGGGGCGACGAAGGGGTTTTGCGAGCCGTGCATGTGGGGCCGCCACCTCTGTGCCCCCATTGACGAACCTCTCCACGCCCCATAACCCGACAGGTAATTCGAAATAGCGAAAGCACCCATGTCGCGTTCTTCCCCCGGCGTCGCCCGCATGGCCGCCATTCTCAATTTCATCGCCGATCATCCGGGGCAGTCCTTCGCGCTTACCGATCTGGTGCGCGCGCTGAAGCTCAGCCGGGCAACGTGCCATGCGCTGCTGACCGGGCTGGTCGACGTGGGCTATCTCTACCGCACCAGCGACAAGACTTATGTGCTGGGCCCGGTGCTGGCGGCGATCGGGCGTACGGCGGCGGAGCACTTCTCACCCTTGCAGGTCGCGCAGCCGGAAATGCGCAAGCTGGCGGACGATTTCGACGTGGTCTGCGGTGCCTATTTCCTGGAAGGCGACATGATCCACCTGCGCGAGCGTGCTGCGTCGGCCAGCCACGTCGGCTATCCGGTGCCGCTGGGCACGCGCATGCCGCTGCGCTGGGTGCAGGCAACCTCGTTCTTCGCGCGCACGCCGCGAGAGGCCGATGCGGTGCAGGCCCGCACCAATCCCGCGCCCACGGCCGAGCAACTGGAACAGCTTCACGGCGGCATGGCTTTCGTGCGTGAACATGGCTTCATCGCCCTGTCGCGCCGTGCCGGAACCGTGCCCGATGACGGTATCACCACGATCAACGGCATGCAGGACCCGCCGGTCGTGCCCGAAATCAGGCTGGACGACGCGCGGACTTATTCGCTGATGGGAATCATGGCGCCGATCTACGACGCGCGTGACCGCGTCTCCATCTCGTTGGTGCTGGGCGGCTTCAACGATGCCATGACCGGCGCCGAAGTGCGCAGGGCGGGCGAGGCGCTGGCCGAAGCTTGCGCCCGCATCTCCCGCTTTCTGATCGGCCAGCCCGAAGACTTCTGACCGCCGCCGCCCCGGCGGTTCCCGCACCCTCAAAGCCGGCTTCGCTTGACCATCCTCGCTTGTCGACTTATCAAATAGTCGAAAATAAATTCGCGATTTAGAATTGCGAGGCAAGCGGGAGAGTGCTGGATGTCGGACGTGATCGTCGCGCCGGAAACCCGGGACCTTGACGAACTGGCGGGCGCGCTGGCGCAGTGGCTGGCGGCGCGGATGCCGCAGGCAAGCGCGGTGCGGATTACCGATCTCGCCTATCCGCGCGGCGCCGGGCAAAGCCATGAGACGGTGCTGTTCGAAGCGCACTGGCGCGAGCAGGGCGAAGAACGCCAACGGGGCTGCGTGGTGCGGATCAAACCGGGCGGCTTCACGGTCTTCCCCGACGATCTGTTCGTGCAGCAATACCGGGTGATGAAGGCGCTGGCCGAAAGCGGAGAGGTGCGTGTCGCCCGCCCGCTGTGGTTCGAGGAAGATCCGGCGCTGCTGGGCAATCCCTTCTTCGTGATGGAGCGCAAGACCGGCCGCGTGCCGGTGTCGATCCCGCCCTATGCGCGCGAAGGCTGGCTGAGGGACGCCGCGCCCGCGCAGCGCCGCGTGCTCTGGCGCCATGCGGTGGAGCAACTGGCGGCGGTGCAGCGCGTGCCGCTGGACGGGTTCGATTTCCTTGCTGGGCCGAACGGAGAGCGGGGGCTGGCGCAGGAATGGGACAAGTACACGCGCTTCGCCCGCTGGCTTCAGCAGGTCGAGCCGCTTCCGATACTCGACGCGGCGCTGGAACGGCTGCGCGGACTTTGGCCGGAGAACCAGCCTGAGGGGCTGGTCTGGGGTGATGCGCGGATCGGCAACATGATGTTCGATGCGAACTTCGATGTCGTCGCGGTGATGGACTGGGAGCAGCCCTCGCTCGGCGGCGCGCTGCACGATCTGGCGTGGTTTTGCGTGATTGCGGATACCATGCACGGGCCGGGCTCGACCTATGGCGCGCCGCTGGAAGGCATGGGCAGCCGCGAAGAAACGGTGGGCTTGTGGGAAGACCTGACCGGCAAATCCGCCGCCGTCCTTGAATGGTACGAGGATTTTGCGAAGTTCAAGATGACCTGCACCGGCATCCGCCTTGGCCACTTGCGCGGTGCACCGATGATGGATGAGGCGTCGATGGCGAGACGGTTGAAGGTGGGGTGAGGGCTAGGGGGCGCGGGATCCTTCGACAAGCTCAGGATGAGCGGGGTTGGGTTTTGCGGGCCGTACCTTCCCTCCGCACCGTCATCCCCGCGTAGGCGGGGATCCCGCTTTTCTTGCGCGCGGGGGAAGAAGGCAGCGGGGCCCCCGCCTTCGCGGGGGCGACGAAGTGTATTGGGCTATCGTTTATCCGCCTCGTTGACCGTATTTACGCCGCCTACGACAACCCCAGCAGTCGCCGGCAATTGTCGTGAATGATCGCCCGCACATCGGCTTCCGGCACGCCCGCGAAATCGCGCAGGATCACATCGCGCGAATGCGGGAAGGTCGTTTCCGAATGCGGATAGTCCGATGACCACATGATGTTGCGGCCGCCCGGTTGGTCGCGGTTCAAAATGCCTGCGCGGTCCTGGATGAAGGAGCCGTAGACGTTGCGGTCCATGTAGTAGCTGGGCGGGTTCTTCAGCGGCGATTCCGTCCAGTAGCGCTGCTTTTCCCAGGTGCGGTCGTTGTATTCGGCGAACCACGTGAACCAGCCCACGCCCGATTCCATCGATCCGATCTTCAGGTCAGGAAAACGGTCGAACACGCCGTTGTAGATGAGGATGCCGATCGGCTCCGCCATCGCTAGCTTGCTCATCGGCATGTCGGCCAGGAAGTATTCCTTCTGCCCGAAGCGCGGCACGCGGGCGCCGAGGTGGAAGGTCACCACGATCCCGGCGTCCACCACCGTCTTCCAGAGCGCATCGAAGGCGGGGTTCGAATATTGCAGCGCGCCCTTGGGATCGCCGGTCAGCGCGGAGACTTGCCCGTCCTTCAGGGCTTGCACGCCCGAAGTGGTCTTCCACGCCTCCGGATTCTGGGGGAAGGCGGGCAGGTTGATCGCGCGAAAGCCCTTGGAAGCGAGGCGGCGGACATGGGCGCACGTCTCCTCGATATCGCGCATCGGCACGTAGCCGACCGGGAAGAGCCGATCCGGCGCCGCCGCGCAGAAGTCCAGCACCCAGTTTTGATAGGCTTCGTAGCTGGCGACGTAGAGTTCGTTGTCGAACGATCCCAGCGGCCCGCCGCCGAACAGCAGCGCGGCGTCCATGCCGTCCGCATCCATGTCGGCCAGGCGCGTCGCGGGTTCCCACACCTTGCGCTGGTCGGCAAGGCGGCCCTTCATCTTGAAGTTCTTTCCCTCTCGCCCCGCCTGATTGTTGATCATCATGAAGGGGCGGCGATTGCCTTCGAAGCAGATGTAATCGCCGTCTTCCGCATGCTCGATATAGGGCGCGCGGTCTTTCAGGTGCGCGGGCAGGTAGTCCTTCCACATGTCATGCGGCGGATCGATGTGCGCGTCCGCATCGAAGATCGGACCGTAGGCCCATTCGGTTGCGGCGCCTGCGCGGATGGCCGGATCAGCCTCGCTCATCTCCCATTCCTCTCGATCTATTATTCGCTATTGTGAATATATTATCGGCATAACGAACAAGAAAAGTCAAGACGACGACTCAGGATCAATCACGCCGCAAGAGCATCGCGCCGTATCCAAAGCCGCCGTTGGAAATCAGGCAGGTGCGCGCATCCGGCACCTGCCGCCCGCCGCCGCGATGCCAGAGTTGCACGCAGGCCTCGTGGATATGGCCATAGCCGTGCAGGCGCCCGGCCGAGAGTTGCCCGCCGCCAGTGTTGAGCGGAAGGTCCCCGTCGAGCCCGATCCGCGTGCCGCCCTCCACGAAGCGGCAGGCCTCGCCCTGCGGCACCAGCCCTAGCGCCTCCATCCAGAGCCAGGTGTGGATCGAGAACCCGTCGTACAATTGCGCGCAGTCGAGGTCCGTCGGCCGCAAGCTGGTGCGGGACCACAGCATCTCTCCCGCGCGGCGGGCGGCGGGCAGGCTGGTGAAGTCCCCCTCGTGCCGGCCGGCCCAGAGACCGCCGACGGCCATGCCCATCGCCTCCATGTGCAGCGGCGGATTGCGCAGGTCCTTCGCGGCATCCCGGTGCGAGAGGACGATGGCGGTAGCGCCGTCGACGTGGGCGTCGCAGTCGTAGAGTCGGAGGGGGGAAGAGATAACGCGCGATCGCAGGTAATCGTCCAGCGTCAGCGGCGCTTTGTAGATCGCGGCGGGGTTGTGCGCGGCATGGCTGCGGGCATTCACCGCTAAGGCGCCCAGTTGTGCCTCGGTGGCGCCGTACTTGTCGAAATAGGCCTGCGCGTAGAGCGCGAACATGTTGATCGGGGAAAGCGCGTTGAACGGCACTGTCCAGGCGCTGTTTCCGTCAACCCGCGCGCCGCGGCCGCCCATCAGTGTGGAGGCCCGGGCCTGTGCGCGGGCGCTGGCCTGCGCGACGGTGCGAAACACCACGACATGGCGGACAAGGCCGCAGGCGATGGCGGTCACCGCGTTGAAGATCGGGGCCATGTGGCTGAACCCTTCGCCGGAGGCGAGAATCCAGCGCGGATTGATGCCCAGCAAGGCGGCGGCTTCCGATGTGCTGACCGGGGCGATGCCGCCGCCTTCGGCCGACTTGGGCGGATAGGTGGCGATGCCGTCGATCTCCCGCACGGTCAGGCCGGCATCGGCAATGGCGGCAAGGCAGGCGTCGGCAGTGAGTTGCAGCGCGCTGCGGGCGGACGGCCGCGCCACTTCCGATTGCGCGGCGCCGGTCACGCAGACGGACTTCTCTGGAAGGGTGGTCATAGACCTTCCTCCGGCGTGAAGAAGGGCAGCCAGACGTCCTCATGCTGTTCGAACCGTACGGTCACGGGCAGACCCACGCGCGCGGCCTGCGGCGCATCGTCGAGATTGGCAAGGACGTAGAGGCCGGCCTGTTCGGCCAGTTCCACCGCCGCCAGCACGAACGGCACGGGCAGGCCCGGCAGCCATGCCTCGTGATTGATGGTGTAGCTGGCGAGGCGGCCCTTGCCGGAAGTCGGCTCGGCTTCCAGCGCCTCGCTGCCGCAAGCGGCGCAGCGGGGAAGCGGCGGGTGCTGCCATGTGCGGCATTCGGTGCAGCGCTGGATGCGCAATTGGCCGTCCGCGCCCGAAGTCCAGAAGAACGCGGTTTCGCCTTCGAGCGCGGGCAGTTTGCGTGCCGGAACGCTTTCGGGTGCCATCAGAACACCACTCCCTGCACCTTGAGGTCGATCACGGCATCCTCGTCATAGCCGAGTTCGGCCAGCACGGCGTCGCTATCCGCCCCAAGCTCCGGCGCGCGGGTGGAGGGCAGGGCCTGGCCTTCGAACAGCATGGGGCTGGCCACCATCGGGATCGTTGCGCCGTTTCCGGCATCGATCTGGCGCAAGTACTGGTTGGCCTGCACTTGCGGGTCGTCCTTCAGCTCGCCCACGTCCTGCACCACGTCCCACTGGCCGTCCTGCCGGGCAAGGATCTGCTTCCATTCGGCCAGCGGTTTGGAGGCGAACAGGGCGGTCACTTCCGCATGGCATTCGGCACCGTTCGCTCGCCGCGCGGCATCATCCGCAAAGCGCGGATCGGCGGCGAGGTCGGGCCGTCCGGCCGCCTCGCAGAAGCGCGCCCAATAACGGTCCGCCTGCAACATGCAGAGCGCGACGAAGCGGTGGTCCGCCGTGCGATAATTCGCCACCAGCACATTGTGCGGCGGGCCGGACGGGCGCGGAAAGCGCTGCACGCCGTCCGCCGTGCCCTGACAGATCAGCCGCTGCTGGGACCACATGGCGGTGCCCAGCAGCGATACGTCCACTTCGCCGGCCTCTCCGGTCATGGCCCGTCGCGCGATCGCGGCGGAGATCGCGCCGGCCAGCATCGCGCCCGAAAGCGTGTCACCGAAGGCAGGGCCGGGCGGGCCGACCGGCGCGGGCGCGTCGTTCTCGGTGAGCGAGGAAGCAATGCCGCCGCGCGCCCAGAAAGTGATCGCGTCGTAGCCGCCTTTCTCGCCATCAGGGCCGTTGGGGCCGGTGCCGCTACCGCTGGCATAGATCAGGCCCGGGAAGCGGGCGCGCAGGGTTGCGGCATCGATGCCCATCGACCGGCGCGCGGGCGGAAGCAGGCTGGTGAGGAACACATCTGCCCCTTCCAGCAAGCGCTCCAGCACCGCACGCCCGGCCTCCTGCCGCAAGTCCAGCGTGATCGATCGCTTGCCCCGGTTATAGCTTTCCCACGACCAGTCGTAGGCGGCTTCAGCCACACCAAGGCTGCCGATCTTCAGCCCGCGCAGCGGATCGCCGCTGGGCGGTTCCACCTTGATCACTTCGGCGCCCAGATCGGCCAGCATGCCGCCGCAGGCGGGAACGAAAGCCCACATCGCCACTTCGACCACGCGGATGCCTTCAAGTGGCTTTCCCATCGTTTGCCTCTCCCGTTTCGGCCTTTTCGACGACCATCGCGTGACCGTTAAAATTCTCTATTGCGAATGATGTACCGAAATGGAGAATTGGGCAAGCCGATGCACCCGTGGGAGATGACGATGACGATCACAGCCGCCCCGCCCCGGAACGGGCCTGTGGAACATGCCGGGCCGGTGCCCGCGACGCTGGCCGAAGCGCTGGATCCCTATTGGCTGGAAGGCGTGTTCGGCCGCAGGATCGCCTCTGTCGAGACATTGGAAGTGATCCGCACGGTCGCCACCAAAGTGCGCTTTGCTGTTCGCTTCGAAGGGGAGCAGGCCACGCACCAGTTCTGCATCAAGGGCCTGCTCGACGTGGACGAGGCGACGGCGCGCGGCGGGCCGACTTGCGTGCTGGAGGCGGACTTCTACAACCGGCTTGCCCCGGTGCTGGATCTGCGGGTGCCGCCCTGCGTCGCCACCGTGGTCGATCGGCAGCAGCAGCAGGCGGTGACGGTGATGCGTGACCTGATCGCGCAAGGGGCGGCATTCTGTTCGGCGCTCGATCCCTTCACGGCGGACGATGCGGTACGGAGCCTTTCCTTGCTTGCCCGGCTTCATTCGCGGGCGGACCTGCTTGCGGGCAAGGACTGGATCGCCCCGCGCGCGGCGCAGCTTGCGGCGATGACGTATGTGACGCCGGAGATGTTGCAGGACCTTCTCGACGGGCCGCGCGGGGAGGGGCTGGATTCCGATGTGCGCCATGCCGGCAATCTCGTCACCGCAATGCAGGCGCTGGCCGCGCGCGACGGGGGGCGGCCGCAGTTCCTTCTTCATGGCGATGCTCATGCCGGCAATCTCTACCGGACGAGCGAGGGCATGGGCCTGATCGACTGGCAGCTTCTCCAGCGCGGCGGCTGGGCACTTGATGTCGCCTATCACATCAACGCCGTGCTGCCGGTGGAAGTGGCGGAAGCGGAGGAGCGGCGGCTGCTTGGCGAGTATCTCGCCGCGATGCGCGGGTACGGCTGCGCCATGCCCGATCAGGACGAGGCCTGGGCGCAGTACCGGGAGGCGGTGGTCTACGGGTACTATCTCTGGGCGATCACCCGCCGCGTCGATCCGCCGATCATCGAGGCGTTCGTCGGCCGCCTTGGCCGCGCGGTCATGCGGCACGGCAGCTTCGGCCTTTTGGCCACCTGAACGGAAAAGGGCCGCCCGCAGTGCGGACGGCCCCTCCGACGAAGCGATTAGAGCATTTTCCAATCAGGTAGAATCACCCGATGACTCGGAAAATGCGACAAACCAAAAACTTAGAGCAGTCGATCCGACGCAGTCGGGTCGACTGCTCTAAACCGGATCAGCCGCCGAAGTGATACTTCAGGCTGAAGCCGTACATGCGCGGCGCGCCGACCGAGGCGGTTTCGAAACCGGTGCCGGTCGAAAGGCCCGGATAGAAGGTATAGTACTTTTCCTTGGTCACATTGGTGGCGAAGAACGCCGCATCCACGGGCAGGCCGCCGATATTGTCCCAATTGACGTTCAGGTTCAGCAGGTCCGTTGCCGGCAGGAACGTCAGGCTCTGGATGTAGGCGACCGTGGCCGGATCGGAAACCGCTCCTGCCTGGCAGTTCGGCAGGTAGGTGTTCGCCGTACCGTTGCAGCCAAAGTAGAAACGGTTGCCGGTGTTCGCCAGCATCTTGTCGGTATGCGTGAAGGTGGCCCCGAACGAGACCTTGCCCACGCTGTCGGGCAGCGGAAGCGTGTAGGTGCCGCTGACGGTGACCTTGTTCTTCGGGCTGAGCGCCAGCGGATCACCCACCAGGTAGGTGCCCGAAAGCACATAGGGTGACCCGGGTTCGAGCGAGAAGGTCTCCGCCGAAGTCAGCTTGGTGTTCAGATAGGTATAGCCGACCTGCAGCAGCAGGCCTTCGAACGGGCTGGCCGATGCGTCCACCTCGATACCCCAGATCCGCGACCTGCCGGCGTTGACCGGCGCGGCCGTGGGCGAGACCGGAGCCGCGATGCAGGCGCCGGTATCGGGATCGGTGAACTGGCAGGGGTTGGCGTTAAAGCCCAGCTGCAGCTGCTGGTTGCTGAACTTGTTGTAGAAGCCGGCGATGTTGAAGTTGCCGGGCACCGACCCGCGCCAGCTGGTCTTGGCGCCCAGTTCGAAGGCATCCACCTTTTCCGGGCCGAAGACCGCGAAGGCAGAGGTCACGTTGGGCGCGATGCCGCCGGCGCGATAGCCGCGTGCGTATTTGCCGTAGATCAGCACGTCCTGAACCGGCGTATAGTCCAGATCGATCAGCCAGGTCGGCTTCTGCGACTTCTGCTTGATGTCGCGGCGGCAGCCGTTGGCGGCGGTGGGATCCTGCACCGGGGCGTCCGGATAGGTGCAATACGTGAACAACGGGCCGGCCGGCACCGGCTGGAAGAATGGGAAGCTGAGCGGATAGCCGGTGATCGTCGTCGTCTGGACGCTGGTGTTGTTCTCCCGGTCCCAGGTGTAGCGGAAGCCGCCGGTCAGCTTGAGCTGGTCGGTGAACTTGTAGGTTGCCTGGGCATAGAGGCCGACGTTGCGGAACGAAGTACGGCCCGCCGTGGTGTTGATGGCGCCGGCGTGCTGGGTGGGATCGTAAAGCGCCGGATTCCGGGAGAGCAATACCGGGGTGACGGCGGCCAGATAGCCCAGGATGTCATAGCACTGGTTTGCCGCAAGCGCGGCGGAATCGGCGCAGGACTGGATCACCGGAGATTTCGATCCGACGAGGCCAAGCGGTTGCACCGATTCGAAGTAGGCGCCGGTCTGCCAGGTCAGCTTGTCGTTGCTGCTGCGGCCCTGGATCTGGAATTCCTCGGTAAAGGTCGATTCCGCCGCCGTGTCGCGACCGGGCAACGGCCGGCTGCTGGCAAAGCCGAAGCGATAGCTGGACAGGCCGATCTGCGGAATCGCCGGCGTTTCGAAGGCGGTGCCGAAGATCGGGTTGTTGAAGCTGTCCTTCAACTCGCCATAGCTGGCGATGTTCTTGAAGGTCAGCGTGTCGCTGGCGTGCCAGGTGGTGGTGTTGATCACCTGCCAGACGGTCAGCAACGAGCGCGCATCGGGCACGTCCTGCGCGAAGTCGTAGAAGCCCGAACCCTGATAGTTGGCACTGCCCGGAGTCAGTTGCTCTTCCGCAAAATGGCCCAGGCTGTAGGCCGGATCGGCCGCGATCAGTTTCTGCGCGTCACCATGCGTGTCCGAGCGCGAATAGGTGGCGATCGTGTAGTTTTCGAGGTCCGGCGTCAGTTCCGCGACCACGCTGAGGCGGACCGAAGTATAGTCCACATCGTTGAAATCCTTGGGGCCGATGCCGCTGGTGTTGTGCAGATACCCGTCGCGCTTCATGCGGTCCACGCCCAGGCGGACCTTGAAGGTATCGGCCAGCGGCACGTTCAACACGGCCTGGACGCGGCGCATGTCGTAATTGCCGATCGATCCCTGCACATAGCCTTCGAACAGGTCAGTCGGCCGCTGCGGAACCAGCAGCACCGCGCCGCCCGTCGTGTTGCGGCCGAACAGCGTGCCCTGCGGGCCTTTCAGCACCTGCACGTTCTGTAGATCGAAGAACGCACCCGGACCGGCGCCGTCACCCGATGGCAGGCCGTTCGATGCGCCGCGCGGGGCCACCACGTCGGCGAAGTAGACGCCCACCGAAGGCGCGGTGCCCAGATCCTGCACGAACCCGCGGATCGCGAAGGACGAGTTCTGCGAACCGAAGTTGGTGTTGGCGGAAAGCGAAGGCGTGCTGGTGGCAAGGTCGGACGCGCTGACGACGTTGCGGTTGGTCAGCTGCTCCTGGTTGAACACGGTGATGGAGATCGGCACGTCCTGCAGGCGTTCCTCGGTACGCCGGGCGGTGACGATGATGTCGCCGGGATTGACCGCGGGACTTTCGCGCCGGCCAGACTGGGCCTGCTGCGGCGCCGTCGAAGCGGCCTGATCCTGCGTTCCATCCTGGGCGAATGCGGGTGACGCGACCAGCCCCGCGCCGGTCCCCACCGCCGCGACACCGATCATCAGCGAAGTCCTGAAATTCCTTGCAAGCATGTTCTTCCTCTCCTCACGGAAACCATGTTCTCACGGCAGACCGCCTCGATTCCGGGGCGATGCGCGACGCCGGTTCTGACCGATCGACACGCACACGGGCCTGCATTGAAATTCTTGGGATTCGGCGTTCCGGGTAAAATGCGCCGCGCCGGCAGATGGCCGGACGACAATAGGCGCATGTCCCGTTGCAGTATGTTTGGGCCCGGTTTCCCGGATCTGTCCTCCCCACGTTCTCCCCGTGCCGATGAGCGGCATCTTCTGGGCGGTGCTGTTTTTGTATGGACCGTATTTATTGGCGGTTTTTTTCCGCGTGCGCGCTTGAGTCTGCGTCTTCGCGAAAACTAACCCTCCTGTCGTTCCGGTGCAATTCGTCTGATGAACCTCCCTCATTTCTTTGTGGGGGAACAATTGCCTGTAGAAGACTCTTTGGAGCCGTTCAGGCGTCTACAGTCTCTTCCAGCAGGATAATCGTTCCGTTCCAGGCAATACGATGTGCCGTCCGGTCGTAGGCGATCCCCGGGGCGATGCCGTCGTGATCGGGGTCGGTGAAGGCGTGGGCCGCCTTGGCGAAAACCGTCAGCTGGTAATCTGCGCCGGCGGCATCCAATTCCGCGCGCAAGGCATCGACATCGGCGGCGGGGGCGTATGGATCCTCACCCCCGGTCCAAACCGCGATCCGCGCACCGATATCGCCGGCACCGGCCGGCGCATGGGTGCCCAGCAGGCCATGGAAACTGGTGACCGATCGCAACGCCGCGCCGCTGCGCGCCAGTTCCAGCACGCATTTTCCGCCGAAGCAGTAACCGATCGCGGCAATCCGATCGGGATCGACGCCGGGCAGTGCGCGGACGGTCTCGAACCAGACCAGTACGCGTTCCCGCAAGCGGTGCGGCGCGGCCATCAGCGCGGCGAAATGCGTGCCTGCCGCCTGGTTGGAAGAGATGTCGGCATCGGCGCCGTACATGTCGGGCGCGATCACCAGCCTGCCGCCTGCAGCCACTTCGCGCATGGCCGCGTAAAAGCATTCCGAAGGCCCGGTGGCGCCAGGAAACATCATGACCGCAGCGCCGGACGGCGCCTTTTCGGGGCGCGCAACAAGGCCCCGAAGGACGGTGCCCTCATGCTCGCACTCCAGGGATTCGAAACCCGCCATGCGCCTCCCCTCTCCAAAACCCTGTTCTCTGTCTTCGGCGATGCTGACGCTGGATATCCGGCGAATCGTTGTCGCACTGGGGAACATGGGTTCGCATATGAGAATGACGGCGGCCGGGCCGGCTGTCAAAGGGGCAACAGTCACTTCGGTCCGGCGCGGCATGGCTTGCCATTCGCGCGGAGGGCGTGGCATCGAAGAGCCATGCGACCGGTGACTACAGGAGCCGATCTGCGGCCGCCGAGGTCCATCCGGTGGGGCATGGCCGCGCTTGTGCTGGTGTTGCATCTGTTGGTGCTGGCGCTGCTGGTGCGGGCTTTCGCGCCCCATTTTGCGGAAGACGTGGTGCGTTCGACCACGCGCGCGTTCGACATTCCGCTTTCGCCGCCGCCAAGCCCGCAGCCTGAAGTCCGCGCCTCCGCGCAGCTGACTGCGCCGCCGCGCGCACCGGGAGCCGAAGGCGCGCCGGGCAAGCGCGCCACTCCGCGCGACGTGGCAGTGCCCACGGCGCCGATAGCCATCGCGCCGACGCAGGCGCCACCGGTGGCCGGCGCCGGGCACAACGATGCTGCGGGCGCCAGTCTCGCGGGCACGGGGACGGGGGCGGGCGGGCAGGGCACCGGGCTCGGTTCCGGCACATCGGGATCGGGCCAGGGCGGCGGGGGCGGTCTGGCCAGCAAGCCGGAAAAGATCGCCGGAGACATCAACTCGGCCCGCGATTACCCAGCGGCCAGTCGCGACCTTAGGCTTGGCCATCAGGTCGTGGTGGTCTTGCGCGTGGGCGTCGACGGCAAGGCGAAAGCCTGCCGGGTCGCGCAGCCCAGCCCCGATGCCGAGGCGGATCGCATCACGTGCCGCCTGGCCATGGAGCGGTTCCGCTTCCGCCCTGCGCGGGATGCGGCGGGCGAAGAGATTGAGGCTAACTATGGCTGGCGTCAGCGCTGGTTCCTGAAGGGGCAGGATGGCGACACCCGGTAATCGGGCATCCCTCATCACCCCCGTTGCATTGCCCCGAAGGCGCGGTATGGCGATGGGCATGTCTTCCGATTCCCGCGATGCTTCGCGCCCAATCCTCACGATAGTCCCGGTCATCCTGTGCGGCGGCAGCGGCACCCGGCTGTGGCCGCGCAGCCGCGCTGCCAAGCCCAAACCGTTCCTGCCGCTGGTGGGGGACAGCACGCTGTTCGAGGCGAGCCTTGCCCGCTGCCCGGCGCATCTCGGCTTCGCCGCGCCCGTGGTGGTGACTGGCACCAAGCATCTCGACCATGTCGAGGCGCAGCTTGTCGGTGCTCCCGGTGCCAGCGTCATCGTCGAGCCCGCCGCGCGCAACACCGCCGCCGCCATCGCGCTCGCGGCTTGCCGCCTGCCCGAGGATGCGGTGATGCTGGTCTGCCCCAGCGATCATCACATCGGCCGCCCCGAGGTCTTCGCCGAAGCCGCCTGCGCCGCTGCCGCACTGGCGAGCGATGGCTGGCTGGTCTCCTTCGGGATCGAGGCGACCGCGCCGGAAACCGGTTTCGGCTATCTGAAGCGCGGCGAGGCGATCGAGGGCACGCCCGGCTATCGCACTGCGCAGTTCGTCGAGAAGCCGGATCTCGAACGCGCAAAGGCGTTTCTTGAAGACGGCGGCTATGCCTGGAACGGCGGCATCTTCGCCTTCCGCGTCGGGGACTTCATGGCCGAACTCGCCGCCCACCGTCCCGAGATCGCCGCCAAAGTGCGTGAGGCGGTGGTGAAGGGCGCCGAGGACGGCCAGCGCTTCCATCCCGACGCGGCGACGTTTGCCGCAGTGCCCAGCGATTCGGTGGACTATGCGGTGATGGAGAACACGGCCCGCGCGGCCATGGTGCCGGCGGACATGGACTGGTCCGACATCGGCAACTGGCAGGCGCTGCACGACGCGCTGGAACGCGACGAAACCGGCAATTCGGTACGCGGACCGGGTGAGGCCGAACTCGTCGATTGCAGCAATGTTCTGGTCGATAGCGACGGGCCGCGCGTCTCGGTGATCGGGCTTTCCAACGTCATAGTTGTGGTGGACGGGAACGAGGTGCTGGTCACTACGGTTGAAGGCGTGCAAAAGGTCGGAAAGCTTCACGGCGCCGCAAACCAGTAGACGCACCAGTAATAGAGGACCTGCCATGACTGCCGCACTCGCGATCCGCGAAGTCGAGAAGCCCTGGGGCAAGGACGTCCTGCCCGCGCCTTTCGTCGCCCCGGAAGGTGAGCGCATCGGCGAAGTCTGGTTCGAACCGCCCGCCGCACTGCCGGACCTGCTGGTGAAGTACATTTTCACCAGCGAAAAGCTGTCCGTGCAGGTCCATCCCAGCGATGCGCAGACGATCGCCAAGGGCCTTGGCAAGCAGGGCAAGGAAGAGTGCTGGCTGATCCTCGCCGCCGAGCCGGGTGCCACGCTGGGCATCGGTTTCGATGCGCCGATTTCCGAGGAAGCCATGCGCGCCGCCTCGCTGGATGGCAGCATCGAAGGGCTGATGACCTGGCACGAAGTGCAGCCGGGCGACTTCTTCTATATTCCGGCCAACACCGTGCACGCCATCGGTGAAGGCGTCAGCCTGATCGAAGTGCAACAGAACAGCGACATCACCTATCGCCTCTATGACTACGGTCGCCCGCGCGAGCTGCATCTGGACGAGGGCATGGCGGTGTCGAAGGGCGAGGTCTACGATCTGGCGCGCTGGCACAAGCGCATTGGCTCGAACGACACGCAGGTCCTGGTGGATGGCCCGCTGTTCCTGCTCGATCAGGTGGCGGGTACCCCCACGCCGGAAATCGCGGCCCGCTATCCCGGCGCGCTGCTGGTGATCCCGCGCGAGGAATCGGTGAAGGTGGGCGACGATCTGATCGCGCCCGGCGGTTGCGGTCTTGCCAGTTCGCTGGCTGAAGTCGCTTTCGCGGAAAACGGAGTGTGCCTGCTGGCACGGGCCTGCGAAAGCTGACTTGTGTTCACCATCAGCGATTCAACGATCGTCCAGACCATCCAACTGGCGCTAACGCCGGTGTTCGTGCTGGTCGCCATCGGCAATATCCTGAACATCCTCTCCACCCGGCTGGGCCGGGTGGTGGACCGTGCCCGCACGCTTCAGGAACGCCATAACGAGACCGAAGGCCCGGCCCACGACATGGTGGTTCTGGAAATCCGGCTGGTCGACAAGCGCATCAACATCATCACCAACGCCATCCGCTTCATGGTGCTTTCGGCGCTGTGCATTGGTACGACCGTGGCGGTGCTGTTCCTTCAGGGGCTGGCCGGTTTCGACATGCACGGCATTGCGGCGATCATCTTCCTCGCCTCGATCGTCCTGCTGCTGGTGGCGCTGGTGCTGTTCCTGCGCGAGACGCAAGTGGCCAAGCAAGCCCTCAGCATACCACGCGATTATCTGGAGCTGCACCGGACCATCTGATCGTGCGGGTATCGCCGGGGCGTTTGGCGATCTGGCCGCATGCCCTAGGCTCTCTCCCAAGGGAGAGAACAGATGCACGCACCGGGTAGAGCCGCGCCGGAACCGACCGGCCAGCGGGAGGAATGGCGACGGGGCTGGAAGCTCGTGCTGGCCTCGGCCGTCGGCTTCTCGTTCTTCTCCGTGCTGCTGGCCGGCACTGGGCTGTTCTTCGAGCCGCTGGGCAAGGAATTCGGCTGGAGTCGCTCACTGCTTTCGGCAGGGCCCGGCATCGCCACATTCGTCACCGCGATCCTCTCACCCTTCTATGGTGCACTGATCGATCGCATGGGGTCGCGGCGCCTGGCGCTGCCGGGGATCGTGCTGGTCATGGTCTCGATGAGTTCCTTTGCGCTCGCCAACGGGTCGGAAGTGCAGTGGATTGCGCTCTGGGTGATTTTCGGGGTGCTGCTCACCACGATCAAGTCCACCGTCTGGACCACCGCTGTCGCCGGCATGTTCGACAAGGGCAGGGGGCTTGCCCTCGGCATGACGGTGGCGGGAACGGCGGTGGCGCAGGCGGTCGTGCCGCCGCTTGGCAATTACCTGATCGAACATGCCGGATGGCGCGGTGCTTTCGTCTGGTTCGGGATCGGCTGGGGCGGGCTGACGCTGCTGCTCTGCGCGCTGTTCCTCTACGACGTTCACGACCGCGCGCGGCGCGATGCGCAAAAGGCCGGCGAGGCCGCCGCCGCGCGCAGCACATTGCACCTGCCGGGGCTTACTCCGCGAGAGGCGCTGCGCAGCCGGGCGATCTGGCAACTGGCGGCATCGACCTTCCTTGTGATGGTGCTGACCGTCGGCCTTGGCATCCACCTCTTCCCGATCCTGACCGAAGCGGGCGTTACCCGAGCCAACGCTGCGTGGCTGACGGCGCTGACCGGCGTTGCGGGCATCATCGGCAAGCTCGTTACCGGCGTGCTGATGGACCGCTACAAGCCGAACTGGATCGGCGGCGTGACCATGGCCGTTACCGCCGTGACTTTCATCGTGCTGATCTGGTGGATCGATTCGACGGCGGCGGTGATCTTCGGCCTGTTGGTGAACGGCTATGCGGCCGGGACCAAGACGCAGATCTGCGCTTTCCTCACGGCCGGTTACGCCGGAATGCGGCACTTCGGCGCGATCTACGGCGTGATGGCGGCAATGGTCGCCTTCGCCTCGGGACTGGGGCCGTGGCTGGCGGGCGTGGTCTACGACAAGTTCGGCGGATATGGGCCGTTCCTGTGGGCCGGCGTGGTGGGCTGCGTGATCAGCGGTGTACTGCTGGTGACCCTGCCGCGCTATCCCGATTGGACGGTGCGCGAGGTGGCGGGCTGACAACGGCGCCCGGCAAACAACATTCCCGTCATCCCCGCGAAGGCGGGGATCCCGCTTCTTCTTTTTTGGCGCGCGGAGGGGCGGGTGGATTGCTGCGCGACCGCTCTGGGCCTCCTCGTCTCTGCGTGAAACCAAGAAAAGCGGGGCCCCCGCCTTCGCGGGGGCGACGGAGTGACTGAACGAGGGAGTGTCGCCACGCACGGACCGACGAATCGAAACGGGCCGGAAAGCGCAAAGCTTTCCGGCCCGTTCCTGAAATCAGAACTCGATAATCAGGCGGCGAGCTTGAACGGCTCGATCTCGCCCGAAAGGTACAGCTTCTTCGCCTTGGCGCGGCTGAGCTTGCCCGAGCTGGTGCGCGGCAGGCTCTTGGGCGGCACCAGTTCGACCACGCAGTTCATGCCGGTGATCGAGCGGACCTTGTCGCGGATCAGGTCGCGCAGTTCGATGCGCTTGGCCGGATCGGAGACGCGGCAGTGGACCAGCACGGCGGGGGCTTCCTCGCCATTGTCCATTTCCACCGAGAAGGCGGCGATGTCGCCATGGTTGAAGCCCGGCAGCTGTTCCACGGCCCATTCGATGTCCTGGGGCCAGTGGTTCTTGCCGTTGATGATGATCATGTCCTTCGCGCGGCCGACGATGAACAGGTAGCCATCGGCCATGTAGCCCATGTCGCCCGTGTCCAGCCACCCGTCGACGAGGCAGGCCTCGGTCGCTTCGGGATCGCGGAAGTAGGAGTGCATGACGCTGGTGCCGCGGCACCAGACCTTGCCGATCTTGTGGTCGGTAAGGCTGTCGCCGTTCTCGCCGCGGATCACCACTTCCATGTCGAGCACGGGCTTGCCGCAGTTGACGATGGCGCGGTAGCGAGCCGGGCGGCTGAGGTCGCGCGGGGAACCGGAGAGGCGCTCTTCCTCGACCAGTTCGACGCGGATGCCTTCGCCGGGCGGCATGATGGTCACGGCCAGCGTCGCTTCGGCAAGGCCATAGCTGGGCAGGAAGGCAGTCGCCTTGAAGCCGGCCTGCGCGAAGGCGTTGACGAAGTTCTGCATCACGTCCGGACGGATCATGTCGGCGCCGTTGCCGGCAAGCCGCCAGCGCGACAGGTCGAAGCGGTCATCGACATGGCTCTGGCTGGAGATGCGGCGGGCGCAGATGTCGTAGCCGAAAGTCGGCGAGTACGAGATCGAGGTGCCTTCGTTGCGCGTGATCATGTCCAGCCACGCCAGCGGGCGGCGGGCGAAGTCCTCGGTCTTCAGGTAGTCGCCCGAGACCTGGTTGGCGATCAGCGAGAGGAAGCAGCCGACCAGACCCATGTCATGGTACCAGGGCAGCCACGAGATGCAGCGGTCGGTTTCGCAAACCTGCATGCCGTGGCTGTGCGCGGCCAGGTTCGACATCAGCGAACGGTGCGTAACGGCAACGCCATGTGGGAAGCGAGTGGAGCCGCTGGAATACTGCAGATAGCAGATATCGTCCGGGCTGGCCTTGGGCAGCGCGACTTCGGGCGCGTCTTTCGCAGTGAAATCGGCCCAGGTCGCATGGCCGCAGCCCTGACGCTCGGCCGCGGCGGCGGTCATCTCGGCAATCTCGTCCGGGCCGACCAGCAGCATCGGGTCCGAGCTGGAAAGCTGGACGGCCAGCTGCTCGATATAGTTGTCCTTGCCGCCGAAGCTGGTGGGCAGGGGCAGCGGCACCGGCCAGGCACCGGCGTAAACGACGCCGCAGAACAGCGCCGCGAAATCGGTGCCGGTTTCAGCGATCAGCGCGATGCGATCGTTCGGCTTCACGCCGCGCGCGATCAGCGCGTGGGCGACCTTGATCGAATCTTCGCGCAGCTGCGAAAACGGATAGACGCGTTTCAGCACGCCACGCGGATCGTGGAAATTGAAGCCGCGCTGGCCCTTCGCCGCATAGTCGAGGGCATCGCAGAAAGTGTCGAAATCGGCAAAACGGCGGGCAAGCGCGTCCCCGTTGGGGGTTGCGACAAGTGCTTCACTCGCTTGCGGCACCATGTTGATGGTGTCGTTCATCTCGTTATAACCCGTTGTTGTTATACCGTTTAATTCTCTACGGAACCTGGGACTTCTATCCGGCCCAACCTGAACCGGACATAGCAATTTTCACAGCTATCCCACCTGCATGGTTCCGTGCGCTCTCCCCATTCCGAGCCGACTGTGGCACGAATAGGGCAAGATGTCGGACAAGCGTCGTAATCCACAACCGCTTAACCAGACCCGCCTGGAGGAATTGGCGCTCGCCTATGTCGCGCGTTTCGCGACGACGCAAGGGAAGCTGCGCGATTATCTGCAACGTAAACTGCGTGAGCGGGGATGGGATGATGGGGATTTCCCCGATCTGGATGCCTTGATCGCTCGTTATTGCGAGCTGGGTTACGTCAATGACGCGGCCTGGGCGCGGATGAAGGCGGGCAGCCTGCTGCGGCGCGGCTATGGCGCCCGGCGCGTGGGCGAGGCGCTGGGTCAGGCCGGCGTGGACGAGGACTTGCGCCATGAGGCAAGCCCGGATGAGGGCGCGGCCCGGCGCGCGGCGTTTATATTGGCGCGGCGCCGTCGGTTCGGCCCGTTTGCCGTTCAGCCGGCCGACAGGCCACTGCGCGAAAAGCACATCGCGGCCATGCTGCGGGCGGGGCACCGCCTCGACATGGCGCGCGCGATCATGAACGCGGAAAGCCAGGAGGCGGCAGAGGCCTGGGTGCAGGAAGCAGAATCGGAATCCGGAGAAGCCTGAACCATGCCCCTCAATCGCCCCATCGCCGCGTGCCTGCTGGCTTCCGTACTGTTGTTGCCGGCCGGCTGTTCGAAAAGCGGTGCGGAGGCCGCGATCAGCGCTGCGACGCAGACCGGCGCGGTCCATCCCGAATCGGGCCTGTCGGTCGTACCGCTGACGGTGGCGTCCGCCGGCAAATCGCACGTCTTCCAGGTCGAAGTTGCCGCGAGCGAGGCGGAGCAGGCCACGGGCCTGATGTTCCGCACCGCGATGGGCGCGGACGAGGGCATGGTCTTCCCCGAAAAAGCCCCGCGCAAGGCGGCGTTCTGGATGAAGAACACGGTGATCCCGCTGGACATCCTGTTCATCGGCCCGGACCACCGCGTGCTCAACATCGCCGCCAATGCGGTGCCCTATGATGAAAAGCCGCTGCCTTCGGCGGGGCCCGTGATCGGGGTGCTGGAACTCAACGGTGGCCGGGCCGCCGAACTCGGCATCGCGCCGGGCGACAAGGTGAGCTGGTAGCGAGACCTGCTAGGTCGGGGGCGGTTGAAAAAACGCGCAAGGCGCAAGCGCCGCGCGCAAGCCTTGCGGGCGCCTGCCCCGCCAAGTGGGCGGGAAAGGCGTGCGATCCGCCTTACATGCTCGGCATAACTGTCGTTTTCGCGCGGGAACATGCTTGGCATCGGCGTGGAACGGCGCTAACGCGCAGCCCATGGGAATCCTGTCCAAGATCTTCACCTGGTGGGACGGCGCCACCATCGGCACCTCGCTCTGGAGCTCGCGCAATGGCGAGCACGTCGGCACCGACGCGCAGGGCAACAAGTACTATCGCTCGAAGTCCGCCAAAGTGCGGACGACCGAGGGGTACGAACGTCGCTGGGTGATCTATGCGGCCGCCAACGATGCCAGCAACGTTCCTGCCGAATGGCATGGCTGGTTGCACCACAGCTATGACGGCGTTCCCGAAAGCCACCTGCCGCCGCCGCGCATCTGGGAAGTGGACTACACCCCCAATGCCACCGGCACCGGCTCCGCCTATCGCCCGCAGGGTGCGCTCGAACGCGGTGGCGTGCGAGCGCCGGCCACCGGCGATTACGAGGCCTGGTCTCCCGAAGCCTGAAGGGCGCGCCTGTGAAGCGGGTCTTCGCCTACGCGCCGGTCGTTGCGCTGGCCTTGCCGCTGGCGCTGGCCGCCTGCGGCAAGGGTGAACCCGCGCCGGAAGCGCAGGACACTTCGATCCCCGATGCCATTGCCGGCATGCAGGCTGGCCCCGCGCAGGCAGCGCAGGGCCAGCAGTTGGGCACGCCGAACAAGGATCGCGTGGTCACGCTGGGCGTGCTCAACAAGCGCAACAACCTGACGCAGGACCTGGTGATGAAGCCGGGTGAGGCGAAGCGCATCGGCAATCTGGTGGTCAAAGTCGCCACCTGCGAGAAGTCGCTGCCGTGGGAACGTCCTCAGGAAGAGGGCGCTTTCGTCCAGGTCTTCGTCGAAGAACGCGCCAACGCCAACGAGAAGCTTGCCTGGCACAAAGTGTTCTCTGGCTGGCTGTTCAAGAATTCGCCCGCGCTGAACACGGTGCAGCACCCGGTCTATGACGTCTGGGTCAAGAGCTGCGCGATGACTTTCCCGGGTGAGGAAGCGCTGCCCGCCTCGGCAACCAGTTCCAGCAGCGCTGCGAAGGCATCGGGCAAGCCCAGCACCGCGCCTTCTTCGGATGCCACCGATTCGGCCGCGCCTGCTCCGGCAGCCACTGCCACGCCTTCCGCATCGCCGTCACCTTCGGACGATACTGCCGACTGAGCCTGCTGCAGCAGCGCCAGATAGCGCTTCTGCGGCATTTCCACCGCGCCAAGCGAGGCGAGGTGCGGCGTCATGAACTGGCAGTCCAGCAGCGTCGCGCCGCCAAGGCGCAGCGCCGCCACCAGCCAGGCCAGCGCCACTTTCGACGCGTCGGTCTCGCGTGAGAACATGCTTTCGCCGCAGAACACCCGGTCGAACCCCACGCCATAGAGGCCGCCGACCAGCCTGCGCGCGCCGTCATGCTCCTGCCAGACCTCGATCGAGTGGGCCTGCCCCAAGTGGTTCAGCGTTTCGTAGCTCGCCTGAATGCGATGGCTGATCCAGCTGCCCGATTCGTCTTCGTCGTCATCCTCGCGCACCCGGCGCGGTGCGGCGCAGGCTTCCATCACCTCGGAAAAGGCGGTGTTGCAGGTAACCGTGAAACGCCCGCGCCGCAGCGTGCGCGCCAGCGAGTGCGAAAGGTGGAAGCCATCCAGCGGCAGAATCGCGCGCAGCCGCGGCTCGATCCAGAAGATTTCCGGATCGTCGCGGCTGTCCGCCATCGGGAAGATCCCGCTGCGATAGGCCAGCATCAGAAGGTCTGGCTCGATCGCTCGGGTGGAATTGGGTGCGTGCACGTCTCTCGCCTGGTTGGAATGGCGGCTTGAAGGTGGTCGGCCTCAGGGTGAACGCAGGGGCCAGTGGATTGCAAGTCGCATTGTAGGCCGAAAAGGGGCGGGAAATGCATCCGGGATATCGGGCGTGTTGCCGGACCTGTGGATTAAGTTCGGCACTATCTGCCGTAATCCCCTTGTCATCCTGCGGAACAGTGTCTAGAGGCCAGCCCGCCCGCAGGAGTGTAGCTCAGTTGGTAGAGCATCGGTCTCCAAAACCGAGGGCCGTGGGTTCGAGTCCCTCCACTCCTGCCAGCATTTTCCTTCGCTGGAACGCGCTGAAATACAAAGGCTCCGGACATCTCCGGGGCCTTTGTGCGTTCACGACGAAGTGATTCGTATTCGGATCGCGTTTGGCGGGTCGGTTGTGGCCGTTGCGTGCCGCTTGGGGTGCCGTTCCCGTCTTCGCATTTGCGATAAGCCGCAAGCCGCGATACCGTGATTCGCTTTGCCGATACCGCGATTGCGGTTAGGCGCGCTCTAGGAGGGGCCGCGTCTGGCGATTCGGGCACCCGTGGAGAAGCCGGCAAGCTTGCCGATCTCCCGCCCCGTTGGGCACCAGACTGGCTTGAAGTCGGGAAAGATTACGCCGCAGATGCACGGTACCGCGCAACCGCAGACCCAGGACCTGTTCAAGGCTGCGGCCAGTCGCTTCGGCGGCCGCTTCCGCTTGCCGACGATGGATCGCGGACTGATGTTCGCGCTTGCCATGGCGGTGCTGGCGGCATTGCCGGTGCTGGTCGCCTGGGCGCCGCAGATGACCGACTATCCCTCGCACCTGGCGGGATACAAGGTCGCGCTCGATCACGGGCAGGACCCGTATCTGACGCGCTATTTCCGCTTCAACTGGGAATGGACGGGCAATCTCGGCGTCGAACTGCTGATGGTGCCGATGACGCCGATCTTCGGGCTGGAGCAGGCCGGGCGCATCATCGTCGCGCTGATTCCGTTCCTTTCGGTGCTTTCCGTCCACGCCCTGTGCCGTTCGCTGAACCGCAAGATGGGCGTGGGGCCGATTCTGTCGCTGGCGATGATCTGGTCGCCCTCGCTGCTGATGGGCTTCGTCAACTGGTCGCTCTCGGTGGCGCTGGCGCTGTTCGTCTTTGCGGCCTGGGTGAAGCTGGAGGGCAAGCCGTGGCGCTGGGCGGCGATGGTGCCGGCCAGCTTCGTGGTCTGGCTCAGCCACGTGTCCGGCTGGGGCGTGATGGGCGTGCTGATCTTCGGCTATGAATGGAGCCACCGGAAAAGCTGGCGCGACTGGCGCCCGTTCCTGAAGCCCTGGCCGCTGATCTTCCCCATGCTGCCGATGCTGATGGGCATGGGCAGCAACTCCAAGGTTTCCTACGGACGGTGGGTGCTCGATTACAAGTGGAGCATCCTCTACAAGTCGATGCGCAGCTTCGACTATACGTTCGATATCGCCAGCCTGTGGATCGTGCTGGGCGTGCTGGGCGGGGCGCTGGCGCTGCGCAAGATCGACGGGCGCTTCGGCTGGGCCGCGTTGATCCTGTTCGTGCTGACGCTGATCGTGCCGCGCCAGATCTTCGGCGGTGACTATGCCGACTATCGCCTGTCCACCATGGCGCTGATGGTGGCTTGCCTTGCGATCGACTGGAACCTGCCGCGCTGGGCGGTACGCGGGGCGACCGCGCTGTTCGTGGCGCGCACGCTGGTGACGACGGTGGTCTGGTACCAGGATGCGCAGACCGCGCGCGAACTGATCGCCGCGCTGGACAAAGTGCCCGAAGGCGCCCGTGTCGCCACCGCCGTGGCGATCCCGCGCAGCCAGTGGCGCTTCGGCCCGTTCGAGCATTTCGGCTCCTACGCCGTGGTCCGCCGCAGCGCGATGGAGAATTCGAACTTCGCGCTGCCCGATGTTCACATGCTGTCGATGCGCGATCTTTCCTACCGCTTCGCAGATCCCACGCAGCGGATTCTCTATTCGCCGCAGCAGCACATCGATCTGCGCACATTCCCGCCCGCGCGCCATGCCGATTACCTGTGGTATATCGGCACGATCAAGCCGGTGGCGCTGCCCGATGGCGCGCGCGTGCTCTATTCCAGCTCCAACTCGTTCCTTGCGCGTCTTGCCGATCCGGCAGACCTTGCAAATCAGGGCGACGGGCGCTAAGTCGCGCTTTCCTTCCGACATGCGGATCCCATCTGCCCCTCCCGGCCTAGGCCGGGGCGGCGATGAGCCCTAGGCGGAAGACAAGAGACTTTTTCCCGCCCGGATTGCCTTTCGGGCACCAGGCAGAGACGCGAGTACGACTGACATGGCCAAGACCACTCCCGGCGAATTCTTCCGCCAGGTGCGCACCGAAGCCTCCAAGATTCACTGGCCCTCGCGCCAGGAGACGGTGACGACCGCGATCTTCGTCGGCCTGATGACGCTGCTGCTGGCAGTGTTCTTCCTGGGCATCGACGCACTGTTCGGCTGGATCGTCAGCTCGCTCCTGTCGCTGATCGGCTGAAACCAGACAACGAAGAGAGAACCATGGCCCGCTGGTACATCATCCACGCCTATTCCGGCTTCGAGAACAAGGTGAAGGAATCGATCCTCGCCGAAGCCGAGCGTATCGGCCTCTCGCAGCTCGTCGAGGACGTGCAGGTCCCGCATGAGACCATCACCGAGGTCAAGCGCGGCAAGAAGGTCCAGGTCGAGCGCAAGACCATGCCCGGTTACGTGCTCGCCAAGCTGACCCTGAACGACGACGTCTACCACCTCGTCAAGAACACACCGAAGGTCACCGGCTTCCTGGGCAACAACAGCAAGCCGCAGGCGATCAGCGAGAGCGAGGCCGCACGCTACTTCGGCGCCGCCGAAGCCGCCGCCGCCGCCCCGCGCAAGCAGGTCAGCGTCGATTACGAGATCGGCGATTCGGTCAAGGTGCTGGACGGCCCGTTCGCCAGCTTCAACGGCATCGTCGAGGAACTCGATTTCGACAAGAACCGTGTCAAGGTTTCGGTGTCGATCTTCGGCCGGGCCACGCCGGTCGATCTCGATTTCGAGCACGTCGAACTCAGCAAGTAATCTGCTGGGCCTTTGTGGCCTGTGGATGCGAAAAAGGGCGCCTTCCCAGCGGAAGGCGCCCTTTTTCATGTCAGTCATAAGGGCCGTAGATCGTCAGCCCCACTCGCGCGCGCTCCACGAAGCCCAGCTTGCGGTAAAGCGAAAGCGCCGCCTCATTATCGGCATAAGAATGCAGGATCGGCGTGCGTCCCATGTCGAGGATCGCGGCGGCGACGCGGCGTGAGAGCAGGCCGGCCAGCCCGCGACCGCGCGCGTCGGGATGGGCGCAGACGGCGCTGATCTCGACGTAGTTGCCCGTCCGCGTGCGCTGCCCGGCCATGGCGAGGATGCGGCCGTCTTCCTTCACCCCCCAGAAATCGCCCAGTTCGCCGGTGCGCGTGCCGAACGGGCCGGGCTGGGTGAGCGTGGCGAGTTCCAGCATCTCCGGATAATCGTCCTCCCCCAGAGGAACGATGCGCGGATCCTGCGCGGCCACGGCGATTGCTTCCAGCGCGGCGGCATCGCCGGCGAAGATCATCTGCACGCCTTGGGCCGACTTCACGAGTTCGATGCCGGGGATCGCCACCGGTTCGCCCGGCTGCATCAGTGCCAGTGGCCCATGCTCGCGGGCGAGGGCGGCAAAGTCCGCCATGCTTTCGTCCGAAAAGTCGCGAATGGCGGCCAGCGGGCCGATCTCGGGATGGAAGCGGCGGGCGTTTTCCGTGCCCAGGGCGAAGTGGGCCTGTTCGCCGGAAAGCGCGGTCCAGATCAGGCGGTCGAGCTGCGAATTATCCATGCCGGGGGCTATGGCGGGCACGGCTCTCCGCGTGAAGACGTAATTATCAGCCTTTTAACCCTGTCTCTGTAATAGTCCCGGCGATGGGGATTTTCGCGACCTTGAAAGGAGAGGCGACAGGGCCGGGCGGACGCTTGACGCGTCTCGATGGGCTGCGCGGTCTCGCCGCTTGCGGCGTGGCGCTGCTCTACCACCCGCAGTCGCTGTTCGAGCCCGCTGTCAACGAGGCGTTGCCGGGTCTGTTGCGCTGGTTCCAGCACTGGGGCTGGACGCTGGTGGACCTGTTTTTCCTGATCTCCGGCTACATCTTCGCGCATGTCTACCTGATCGAGCGTGGTCCGGGGCAGGGCTATGTTCTGAGACGCGGTGCACTCGGCGGTTTCACGGCGGCGCGGGTGGCGCGGCTCTATCCGCTGCACCTCGTCACGCTGCTGGTCTGCGCGGTGACCTTCCTGGGCGATCCGAACAATACGCCCCTGACCTTCATGGCCAACCTGTTCATGCTGCAGGGCTTCGTCGGCACGGTGGGGCACAGTTTCAACGGGCCGAGCTGGTCGATCTCCGTCGAGTGTCTGTGTTACGTGCTCTTCGCGCTGGGTGCCGTGGGCGGCAAGCGGATCTTGCAGCGGGTGACGGTGCTGGCGATCGCCGGCGCGCTGCTGCACTTCGCCGTGCAGGGCAGGGCGGGCGGCCCGTGGGTGGGCGACGGACTTCCGCGCGGGCTTCTGGGCTTCTTTCTGGGGCAGGTACTCTGGCACGCACGGGCGCGGCTGCGCCATGCGCCGACCGGGCTGCTGGTCTGCCTGATGGCCATCGGCATCGCGCTCGACATGGGCCGGATGAGTTCGTTGCTGCCGCTGAGCCTGCTGGCATGGCCGGCGCTGCTGCTGGTGGCGCTGCGGCTGAAGTTCATGGGTTCCGCGCCCATGCGCTGGGTGGGGGACCGGTCTTACGCGATATACCTTGTCCACTGGCCGCTGCTGCGTGTCCTTGAGGGGCACTACGGGCCCATCTCGGGCGGGATCGTCACCTGGTTCGCAGTGACGCTGGGCTTCGGCGCACTGGTCCTGCTGGTGTCGGACCTTTCGTTCCGCTATCTGGAATGCCCGGCCCGCCGCATGATCCGCGCGGCTTGGCAGCGGCAGGTGGACGCGCGCAGGGCAGTAACCGCTGCCTGAGCGGGAATCACTTTCCGCCCTTTTCTTTTCTCCCGATTTCGTTTAGGGGCGCGCCCTTCGGAGCGGCCCTGTGCCGACCGATTCCCTGCGGGAGGATGCCCCCGGCGTCCGTAAGACCGCTAAACATGAGCATCTGCCCGGCAGGTGCGAAAGTGTGAAAGGAGTGGCCACATGGCCAAGAAGATCGAAGGTTACATCAAGCTGCAGGTCAAGGCCGGCAGTGCCACGCCGTCCCCGCCGATCGGCCCTGCGCTGGGTCAGCGCGGCGTGAACATCATGGAATTCTGCAAGGCGTTCAATGCCGCCACGCAGGAGCTCGAAAAGGGCATGCCGATCCCGACCATCATCACGGTCTATGCGGATCGCAGCTTCACGTTCGTCACCAAGACGCCCCCGGCGACCTTCCTCATCAAGAAGGCCGTGAACCTGAAGTCGGGCTCGAAGGAGCCGGGCAAGATCAGCGCCGGTACCGTCAAGCGCTCGCAGCTTGCCGAAATCGCCCAGGTCAAGATGGCCGACCTCAATGCCAACGACATTGATGCCGCCACCAAGATCATCGAAGGTTCGGCCCGCGCGATGGGCCTGCAAGTGGTGGAGGGCTGATTCCATGGCCAAGGTGACCAAGAAGCAGAAGTCGCTGACCGAAAAGCTCGGCGAAAACCTCAAGCACTACCCCGTCGCTGACGCGCTGCAGACCCTGCGCGACCTGAAGACGACCAAGTTCGACGAAACCGTCGAAGTCGCGATGAACCTGGGCGTTGACCCGCGTCACGCCGACCAGATGGTTCGCGGCATGGTTTCGCTTCCGGCCGGCACCGGCAAGACCGTTCGCGTCGCCGTGTTCGCCAAGGGCGACAAGGCTGCCGAAGCTCTCGCCGCCGGCGCCGACAAGGTTGGTGCGGAAGACCTCATGGAAGACATGCAGGCCGGCAACCTGAACTACGACCGCGTCATTGCCACCCCGGACATGATGGGCGTCGTCGGCCGTCTCGGTAAGCTGCTGGGTCCGAAGGGCCTGATGCCGAACCCGAAGCTCGGCACCGTGACCCCGAACGTGACGCAGGCCGTGAAGGACGCCAAGGGCGGCCAGATCGAGTTCCGCGTTGAGAAGCAGGGCATCATCCACGCCGGTATCGGCAAGATGTCGTTCTCGGACGCCGACCTGCTGACCAACTTCAGCGCGTTCGTCGATGCGATCGTCAAGGCCAAGCCCTCGGGCTCGAAGGGCAAGTACGTTCGCAAGATCTCGCTGTCGTCGTCGATGGGCCCGGGCCTGAAGATCGACACGACCGACATCGCCGGCGCCTGATTTAGGCGCCCGGTCCTTCGGGATCGGCGAAACGGATAGAAGGGCCGGGGGGAAACCTCCGGCCCTTTTTCTTTATGGCGTTGAAGGTGCTCGACGCCAGACAGGCATCGCGCCCGCGCTTGGCGTTCCTAGGCACCCGCTCGTAACCTCTCCGGCGTAACAGCGCGATGGAGAGCGATGGGATGAACGGATCGATTGCATCCGCAGGAGAGAGGGCGGGCACCGTCGCCGTCGTCACTGGCGGGGGCCGGGGCTTCGGCAAGTCTTTCGGAGAGGCCCTTGCGGCGCAGGGCGCCCATGCGGTGCTGATCGACCGCGACGGGCCCGAAGCCGAAGCGGCCGCGGCGGCGATCCGGGCGTCGGGTGGTAGCGCCATCGGCTATGCCGGCGACGTCACCGACGAGGCGCGGATGAATGCGCTGATGGCCGAAGTCGCCGCCGCGCATGGCGGGATCGACCTGTTGATCAACAATGCCGGCCTGCACAGCGACGAATATAGCCAACCGATTGCCGCGATGGGCGCAGCCAAGGTGCGCCGCCTGTTCGATGTCAATGTGATGGGCACCGTGATCGCGACGCTTGCGGCGAAGCCGTTCATGGCCGGCCGCGCCAACGCCAGCATCGTCAACATCTCGTCCTCCGCCGCGCATATGGGCGGAACGGCCTATGGCACGTCGAAGCTGGCGGTTGCCGGATTGACGATCACTTTCGCCCGCGAACTGGCGCCTGAAGGCATCCGCGTGAACGCAATCTCGCCCGGCCTGATCCTGACCGACACGATCCGCAACGAGCTGCCCGAAGCGACCAAGGCGCGCGTGAAGGCGATGCAATACCTCGAAGCTTTCGGGGAAGAGGCGGATATCGTCGAGGCCATGCTGTTTCTCTCTTCCCCCCGCGCGCGCTTCATAACCGGAGAGACCCTGCGCGTTACCGGAGGCATGGCGGCGGGCATCTGATCTGCCGGAGTATCGGTTCAGGAGGGGGCGATTTTCCTACGCGGCCTCGTTCTGCCATCCTGCGCGGCGGCAAGGCTCTTTGAAATCGTCGGGATTATGCGCCTGAACGCCGTTTGGCGGGGGCCATTCTGGCGGCCGATGCAGGGGCGGGGCTTTCCGTTTCAGGACCGTGTCAACTGTGTCAACCGAAGTGTCACCTTGCGACGCGCGGGCGCGATCCATCGGTCCAAGGTTGCACGGGGTTTGCGAGTGCTGTACACATGTTCAGCATAACGAAACGGGAGAGGCGGCCAGATGGCTATCCGCTTTGAAGACATCAAGGAACACATCGGCTCGCGCGTGGTCTGGGACGACCGCGCCGACGTATTCACGCCCGAGGCTGCCAAGGCGATCCGCGCCAAGGTGGAGGAACGGACCGTGGTGGTGTTCCCGGAACTGAACCTGACCGATGCCGAACAGCTCGAAATCACCAACCTGATGGGCGAAAAGGTGCGCCTGACCGCGCGGAACAATGTCCAGTCGAATGACGAGGACGTCTATCAGGTCACCTTGGACGAGAAGATCAACCCGCAGCCCGAATATGTGCTGGGCACGTTCTTCTGGCACATGGACGGCATCACCGTGGACATGCCGCCGCCCTTCGCGACGCTGCTGTCCTGCCGCATCGCTCCCGACAAGGGCGGCGAGACCGAGTTCGCCAGCACTTACGCGGCCTATGAAGGTCTGTCGGATGAGGAAAAGGGCGAGCTTGAAGGGATGAAGGCGGTCCACTCGGTGCGCGCCAGCCTCTCACCGATTGCCGACGCCATTCCGGAGAAGCACCGCGAAAAGGTGCTGGGCATCGGCTTGGTCAAGGAGCATCCGCTGGTCTGGACGCACGAATCGGGCCGCAAGTCGCTGGTGATCGGCACCACGGCCGATCACGTGGTCGGCATGGAGATCCCGGCGGGCCGCGCGATGCTGATCCGCCTGCAGGAATGGGCGGCGCAGCCGGCATTCTCGCTGCGGCACAAGTGGACCAAGGGCGATTTCGTGATCTGGGACAACACCGGCGCGATGCACCGCGCGATCCCCTACGACAAGTCGACCGGCCGCATGATGCACCGCACCTCGATCGCCGGGACCGAGACGGTAGCAGCCTAAACTACTTGTCCAGCGCCTCGCGCTGGTAGCATTCGACGACGAGGCTGATCGGCTTTCCGTCGGGCAGACGCAGCAGCGCCCGGTGCGTGAGGAACGTGCCGGGCGGGCAGCCCTCAAGGCGACCATGGCGCGATTCGAGCCGCTCGCGGGTGAAGTGCAGCGGCTCGACGACTTTGCCGAACGGGGTATCGGTATCGGCCAGCGTTGCGTTCATCGTATCGGTCAGCCGCGCGGGCACGAACCAGTTGTGCGCTTCGGACAAGGTCACGCCGTCGCAGGTCAGGCGGACATGGCGGTAGCCAAGCGCTTGATCGCCGGAGACTTCCAGCAGGGCGCGGGCATCGGAGGGCAGGACAGCGTCCTCGCCCTTCACGGGCTTGGCGGTGACCACCGGCGCGTCGGCACTGCGGTGCGTGGCGCACCATTCGCCCAGCGCTGCCGTGGCGCTGTCGTTGCGGGCGAGCAGGCGTTCGAATTCGGCCTCTTGCGGCGCGGAGCCGGCAAGGAAGATCGGGGCGAGGGAGATAAGGCTAAATCCCACCCGGCACGGCCGCCTTGCCCAGCGCGGCCAGCCCTTCGACCAGCGTGCGCGTGCAGGCGGCAAGCTGTTCGGCATCAACAGAGCGGATTACGAAGTTGGCACCGGTGCGGCCTTCGCCCCAGAACGGGTAGGAACCGATCTGGCAGCCTTCGAAAGCCTTCTCCGTCTCGCGCAGCAGGTCCGCCACTTCGCTTTCACCGACCCAGCAGCCGATGGTTTCGGAAAGCAGCGGGGCACCGCCGTCCAGCGTGCCGGTCAGTGCGTCGAGCATGCCGGCGGTGATGCTGGGCACGCCCGCCATGATGAACACGTTGTCATAACGGATGCCCGGCGCGCCGGTGTAGCGGTTGGGGATCAGGCTGGCGCCTTCGGGCGTGCGCGCCATGCGCAGGCGCGCTTCGGTCAGGCCGCCGCGCGTCTCGTAATACGTCTCCAGGATCGCCCGTGCTTCGGGGTGGACGATCACGGTGACGCCCAGCGCCTCGGCAATGGCGTCCACGGTGATGTCGTCGTGTGTCGGGCCGATGCCGCCGGTGGTGAACAGATAGTCGTTGCGCGCGCGCAGCAGGTTCACCGCTTCGACGATGGCGGGCGTATCGTCCGCCACCACGCGCACTTCCTTGAGGCGGATGCCCTGCACCTGCAACCAGGTAGCGACCTGGGCAATGTTCTTGTCGTGGGTTCGGCCCGAGAGAATCTCGTCACCGATGACGACGAGGGCGGCGGTGTAGATACGCGACGAATCGACCATGCCGCATTGGCTAGCCGACCCGAAGAGACACCGCCACCCGTCGGCGTGCTCAATCGTCGGAAGGCATTACGATGAACTGCTCCCACGCGCCCTTCGCGCCGGGATCGGCGTAAGTCGAGACGGCCAGCTTGCGGTTGCCGAAGGTGGCGGTGAAAGCGCGGTTGACGAAACCGCCGCGCAGCTTCGGCTTCCCCGCCGGTTCGAACGCGGTGAGTGGGCCGAGCGGCGTCAGGCTCTCGCGATAATCCTTGCGCACGGCGGCCGAGAAATAGTCCTGCGCGTGGGCGGTGAAGTGCGCGGCGTCGAATTTGCCGGCCACCAGCGCTTCCAGTTCAGCGCGGGCATCGGCGGTGCGCGGGGCCTCGCCGCTGTCGAGCGGCAGGTCGCGCGGCATGACGATATCGGCAATTGCAGAGGTGACGGTGCCCGTCACCGCGCCGAAATCGGCGTTGGTGAGGACGACGATGGCCACATCGCTGTCGGGATACATCGTCGCCTGCGAGAGGAAGCCGGTCGATTCGCCGCCGTGGTTGATGATGCGGCGTCCATCGGCCGTGCGGGTGAAGACGCCCAGACCGTAAGCGCTGTTGGTGCCGTCCGCGAGGATCACCGGGGCTTCCTGCTCTTCCCAGTCGGCGGCGGGCAACAGGGTGCGGTGGAGGCGGGCGATATCCCAACGCGCCAGATCGGATGCGGTCATCGAGATTTCACCGGCCGCCCAGAGCCAGCCCGAGGCGGGCGGCGTGGCCGCAACCACTGGGCCGAGCGCATAGCGGTGATAGCCCTGCGGGAAACCGGGCTTGTTGGTATCGTCCAGCTTCAGCGGATGCAGGCCGAGGGGCTGGAACAGCTCACGCTCGAACTGCTGCCACAGCGGGGCGCCGCCGGCCTTTTCCGCGATCACGCCGGCCACGACATAGCCGGTGTTCGAATATTGCCAGCGCGTGCCGGGCTTGTAGTCCAGCGGGGCGGTGCCCCAGCGCTTGACGATCTCCTCCGGCTTCACCGGGGTGCGCATATCGACGAAATCGTAGTCCTGCGGCCAGAAGTCGCGCAGGCCCGACGTGTGCGAGAGCAACTGGCGGATGGTGATCTCATCGCCGCCGGATACGCCGGTCAGGTACTTGGAAACCTTGTCGTCCAGCGAAAGCTTGCCCTGATCGCGCAGCTTCAGGATCAGCGCGCCGAGGAACTGCTTGGAGTTGGAGGCGATCTGGTAGGGCTGATCGGGCCGCGCAGGCATGCCGTCCGCCGCCTTGCCCCAAGCCCTGGCCAGCACGATCTGGCCGCCGCGCGCGATGGCGACTTGCGCCGAAGGCACGCCGCTATGGGCGAGAGCTTTGGTCACGGCCTCGTCGATGGCCTTTTCCTGCGCGGGCGTAAGCGCGGCGCTCGTCGAAGCGGCGGCGGGCGCTGGCTGCGACGCGGGGGCGGCGGCGAGAGTGGTCGGGGCGAGGATGAGGGCGCCGGCAGTCAGCAGGCGGGTAAGAGCGGTGCGATTCATGGCGCGACGCTACAGGCAAGCCCGGCAAACTCAATGCCGGGACCGCGCGGAACCGGGGCAAAAAGAAAGGGCCGATCCGAAGACCAGCCCGTGAAAGTTTTGGGAGAGGATGCCTGAAAGGCCTGATCCTTATGCTGCCAGACAGGTTTTGCTGCAAATGCGAAAAAATGGAGCATAGTTGCGTGTCGCGCAACCCATCACAGGGGCGAAGTGGCGGATTTGCGTGAGTGCGGCTTGATGCATTTGCATTTCCCACCGTTTTCCGCGGTTTTCCCGCGGTTCGGGCGTGCGGAAGGGGGCGCTGCCGTTTGGTGCGGAAGTGGTGACGCTATCAATGAGCGCTCAGGCACGATCCTGATGCCGCTGTTGCGATCGACATGTCTTCGGTAGAGGGCTGTTAAGAGCCTTGCCGAGAGCCGGACGGGCTGAGGGCAAAAAAGAAGGGCCGGTCCGAAGACCAGCCCCTTGGAAAGTTTTTGGGAGAGGATGCCTGAAAGGCCTGCTCCATATGCTCGCTGGACCGATTCTCCGCAAACGCGAAAAACTGGAGCATGGTTGCAAGACGTGCAACTAGGCGGGTCGGTGAACTCGCGGAAATGCGTTGTTCAGATTTGTGAGTATTGCATTTGAACGATGTTCGGTTGGGTTTGAGGGCGGGCCGAACCGTCTAATTCGCCGCAGTTTCCCTCGGAACGCCTGCCCAACTCGTCATCCCCGCGAAGGCGGGGATCCCGCTTTTTCTTTGCCCGCATTTCGCAGGAAGGAAGCGGGACCCCGCCCGCGCGGGGGCGACGAATTTGGAGGGGTGCGTGGGCCCGCTAGCTGGTCAGGTCCTGATGCTGAGCGGTTCACCCGGCGATGAGGACCATGTCGCAGCTGCCATTGTCATGCGCTACCATCCGCACTCCGATCGAACGAGCCTCCCGCGCAAAGCAGGCAAAAAAGAAGGGCCGGTCCGAAGACCAGCCCCTTTGGAAAGTTTTTGGGAGAGGATGCCTGAAAGGCCCGCTCTATATGCTTGCCGGGGCGATTCTTCGCAAACGCGAAAAAATCGCCGATGATTGCAAGACTTGCAACTATAAGGCGCAGAACCGATCGGGATCAGCCATGGGTCAATGCCCCGTAAAGGTCGTGTTCGTCCGCGTCTTCGACAAGAACGTCAATGATATCACCGACTTGCACGTCGCCCACGTTGCGCAGGAAGACATTGCCGTCGATCTCGGGCGCGTCCGCTTGCGAGCGGGCGGTTGCACCGATTTCGCCGTCCTCGTCCGGCTCGCCCACTTCGTCGATGATCACCGGGATCACGCGGCCGACCTTGGCCTGAAGCTTGGCGGCGCTGATCGCGGCGGTCTTTTCCATGATCCGCGCGTACCGTTCTTCCTTCACCTCTTCCGGAACCGGATTCGGCAGGTTGTTGGCGGAAGCACCCTCTACGGGTTCGAAACGGAACGCGCCGACGCGGTCGAGCTGCGCTTCGTCGAGCCAATCCAGCAGGTACTGGAAGTCTTCCTCGGTTTCGCCGGGGAAGCCGACCACGAAGCTGGAGCGGATGGCGATATCCGGGCAGATTTCGCGCCACTTGTGCAGGCGGTCGAGCACCTTGGCCTCGTTGGCCGGACGCTTCATCGACTTCAGCACCGACGGCGCGGCATGCTGGAACGGAATGTCCAGGTACGGCGTCAGTAGGCCTTCCGCCATCAACGGGATCACCGCGTCGACATGCGGATAGGGATAGACGTAGTGCAGGCGCACCCACGGCGCGCGGCCTTGCGCATCCTTCAACTGACCCAGCTCGCGGGCGAGATCGGTCATGTGGGTGCGAACTTCATGGTCCTTCCACGTGCGCGTCTCATGCCGCACGTCCACGCCATAGGCAGACGTGTCCTGGCTGATGACGAGCAGTTCGCGGGTGCCGGCCTGCACCAGCTTTTCCGCTTCGCGCAGCACGGCGTCGATGCGGCGGCTCGCCAGCTTGCCGCGCAGGCTGGGGATGATGCAGAACGAGCACGCGTGGTTGCAGCCTTCCGAGATCTTCAGATAGCTGTAGTGGCGCGGCGTCAGCTTCACGCCCGCTTCGTCGTAGATCTGTGGGATCAAGTCGACGTAGGGCGAAAGCTCGGGTGGGGCGGCGTCATGCACGGCCTCGACCACGGCTTCGTACTGATGCGCGCCGGTAACGGCCAGCACATCCGGGAAGCGGGCGCGGATCACGTCGGCCTCATTGCCCATGCAGCCGGTGACGATCACGCGGCCGTTTTCGGCAATGGCTTCACCGATTGCGGCCAGGCTCTCTTCCTTCGCGGAATCGAGGAAACCGCAAGTGTTGACGAGCACGACATCGGCGCCGGCATAGTCCGGGCTCATCGTGTAGCCATCGGCGCGCAGGCGGGTGAGGATGCGTTCGGAGTCGACAAGCGCCTTGGGACAGCCGAGGCTGACCATGCCGACCTTGGGCGGGGAGGGGATTTCAATAGCCATAGGAATGGCGGGCCCGATACTCCGATTGCGCCCCGGAGTCACGAATTGAATGGAATCCGGGCGAGTCGGCCTGCCGCGGCGGTGCCGAGGCAGGGCGCAAGTCATGGAAATTGCGCCTCGCAGGCGGCCCCTCTGCGAACGAGCGTGGGTTGCGGAAAATCGTGAACGCGGCCGTCGCGACGCGGGGCGGCGGGTGTTTTCGTCTAAAAGCCGTCAGGGAGATTCGCGCGCGGGCGGCCCCGCTGTGCGGATCACTTGCGAGAGTTCCGCTGTACCACTAGGCCGGTAGCTTCAGGGTGCGGCGGGTGCGGGTTGTGCTCGTGCTCTATGGACGAAAGGGTTTGCAATGGGTCCGGTGAACTGGCTGGCGGTGTTCCTTGCTGCGGCATTGGCGATCGCCGTGGGGATCGTGTGGCACGGGCCGATGTTCCGCACCGGTCGGCAGCTGTTTCCGGGCAATTCCAAGCGCACGGCGAATTACGGCGTTGTCGGGCTGGTGATGCTGATTTCCTCGATCATGCTCGGCCACAACTTCGCGCGCATCGGTGAAGCGACGCTGGCAGTGAAGCCGTGGCTCTATTTCATGCAGACGGGCGGCGTCGCCATTGCCTTCGTGATCCCCTCTGTCTGGCTTACGCATTTGCGCCAGGGCACCGAGCCGCTGAAGCGCGTGGTCGACTGCGCGTTCTGGCTGGTGGCCTATCTGGCGATGGGGCTGGTGTTCTGGGTGCTCGCTTGATCGATTCGGGCCTGACCGAGTCAGCCTGAGGGCTCTTCGTCGGACGCCTTGGTGGGCGCGATCTCGACCACGATGTCGCCGGCCTGCAGGACCTTGGCGTCGTCTTCCCAGAAGCCGATGCAGCGATCCCCGCGATAGACCCTGAGGCCGCGGCCGCCGGTGGCAAGGCGGTCCAGCGACTGGCCGATTTCGGACGGATCGACCGGCCGCTCCACCAGTTGCACCCGCCCTGCGACCGAGGCGAGGTCCGACAGATATTCGGCCACATGCTGCCCCTCCGCCGATCCCGCCAGCAGCAGGCCGGTGAAGCGCACCGGGTTGATCACGTTGTTGGCCCCGGCCTGCCGGGCGAGCAACTCGTTGTCGTCGGCCCGGATCACGACGGTGATCGGCACCTCCGGCGCAAGATGGCGCGTGGTCAGCACGATCAGCACCGAAGTATCGTCCCGCCCGGCGGACACCAGCACGGTGCTGGCGGTGCTGACGCGTACGGCGTTCTGGATTTCGTCCCGCGTGGCGTCACCCTGCAGGACATTGCAGCCCATGCTCTCTGCAAACGAAAGCCGGGCTTGTGCGGGATCGACGACCACGATCCGCGCGGGATCGGTGCCGCGCTCGACCAATTCCTTGACCGCTTCCGAACCGCTGACCCCGAAGCCGAGAACGACGATATGGCCCTCCAGCCTTTCCTGGATGTGCTTCATGCGCCAGGTCTCCCAGCTTCGCTTGATGATGAAGTTATAGGCGGTGCCCACGAAGATGGTGATCACCGCCAGCCGGATCGGCGTGACCAGCACGGCCTCGATCAGCCGCGCCCGGTCGCTGACCGGGGCGATGTCGCCAAAGCCGGTGGTGGTGATGGAGATCATCGTGAAGTAGACGACGTCCAGAAAGCTGACCTGCCCATCGTGCGTGTCGTTCAGACCCGCACGGTCGGTCCAGTGGACCATGATGACGATGAAGATCAGCAGGAACGCGCCGCCGAGGCGCATGGCGACATCGGCCCAGACGGGAACCGCCAGCGAGCGGCGCAGCGGCCTGAACACCGCACGGGCAGGGCGCTTTTTCGACATGCCCCCGTAACTTACGGGGCCTTGGGCAACTCGTCCAGCGGGTCTACGGGCTTGCCGTCGCGGCGCACTTCGAAGTGGAGCTCGTCACCCTTGGCAAGGCCGGTGTCGCCCACCAGCCCCACGCGTTCGCCGGCGGCCACTTTCGCGCCCTGCTTCACGGTGACGCGGCTGAGAAAGCCATAGGCCGTGAACCACCCGTTGCCGTGATCGAGCACGACCAGATTGCCGAACTGCTGTTTTTCCGGTCCGGCGAATTTGACGGTGCCAGCGGCAGCGGCGCGGACCATCGTGCCTTCGGGTGCCTTGATGTCGATGCCGTCATGCGGATCCGTCCCGGCGGCGAACTTGCGGCGGAGCGGCCCGGACACGGGCCAGAGGAAGCGGGCGGCGGTGGTTTTTGCACTAGATGCAGGCACCGGCGCGGAGGCTGCGACCGGCGCGGCTTTCGCATCGACCAGTGTCGGGATCAGCAGCGATTGGCCCGATTTGACCGGCGCTGCGGGATCGAGCCCGTTGGCAAGCGCGATCTGATCCCACGGCACGGCATATTTCAGCGAAAGCGAGAAGCCGGTGTCGCCTGCTTTCACCGTGTGGCGCCGGGTGCGCGGGATCTTGAGCTGCTGGCCGGTACGTACCACATAGGGTGGCTGCAGCCCGTTCGCTTCAATGAGCAGAACGCGGGCGACGCCGGCGCGCTGGGCGATGCCGCCCAGTGTTTCGCCGGGTTCGACCTCATGGATTTCCTCGGTCTCGGCAGAGGCGGCCGCAGCCCTGCGCGCCACAGTCTGTGCGCGCGCGGCGGTGCGCGCTTCGGGCGTGGGCGTCGCGGTGGGCGTGAGTGTGGCGGCAGGTTTGGCCGAAGCGCTGCGGGGGATCGTCAGCTTCTGCCCGGCCTTGACCACGTAAGGCTGTTTCAGCCCGTTGGCCCTGGCGATTGCGGTGGCCGCTACGCCGGCGCGATTGGCGATACCGTTCAACGTTTCCCCCTGGCCGACGACGTGGACCTTTTCGGCCCCCGGGGCGGCAAGCGCGGGCGCGCCGGCCAGCGCGAGCGCCGCAATCGGGAGAAACGCGTGGCGGATCATGCCGAGTAGCGGCTCGCGATCTGCGCCAGCGAGGCGTCGTGCGTCAGGTCCAGTTGCAGCGGCGTTACCGAAATATAGCCCTCGGCAATTGCTTCCAGATCGGTGTTGTGGCCGGGCGTGTGCTCGATGCCGTGCAGGCCGAACCAGAAGTACGGGAACCCGCGCGGGTCCATGCCTTCGACGACCGAACCGCGCGCATAATCGTGGAAGCCCTGACGGACGACGCGGATGCCCTTCACGTCGGCGGCGGCCACCGGCGGGAAGTTCACATTGATCAGCGTGCGCGGCGCGAAGGGAACGTTCAGCAGCGGGCGCAGCACTTTGGCGCCCCATTCCTCTGCGGCGGAGAAACTGACGTTGTTGCCATGGCCTTCGCCGGCATAGACCTGGCTCAGCGCGATCGAGGGGATGCCGGCCATCGCCCCTTCCATCGCTGCCGAAACGGTGCCCGAATAGGTCACGTCATCGCCCAGATTGGCGCCGCGATTGACGCCGGACAGGATCAGGTCGGGTGGGCCGGGCAGGGCCTTCTTGAGGCCAAGCGTCACCGAATCGGTCGGTGTACCCGTGACCGAGAAGCGCTTGGGCGCATGTTCGCGCATCCGCACCGGGCGGCCCAGCGTCAACGAGTGGCCGGCGCCCGACTGTTCTTCGCTCGGCGCGCAGATCCAGATGTCGTCCGAAAGCTGGGCGGCGATCTTTTCGAGGACGTAGAGGCCGGGGGCGTTGATGCCGTCGTCGTTGGTGAGGAGGATGCGCATGATGTCTCTCTAACTTGGCCGGGCGTTGGCCCATTCATCCTTCGACAGGCTCAGGATGAGCGGAGGGGGCCCATCCATCCTTCGACAAGTTCAGGATGAGCGGAAGGGGGGCTCAGACGGAGTGGGATTGGATGAATATCTTCCCAAACCCGCTCAGGCTGAGCTTGTCGAAGCCCCCTCGGAACTCAATCAGAAGCAGGGCTCCAGCTTCTCGATCCCACCCATCCACGGCTTCAGCGCTTCGGGCACCAGAACCGAGCCGTCTTCCTGCTGGTAGTTCTCCAACACGGCGACGAGCGTGCGGCCGACCGCGAGGCCGGAGCCGTTGAGGGTGTGCAGGAACTCGGTCTTCTTCGACCCTTCCGGCTTGAAGCGCGCGTTCATGCGGCGGGCCTGGAAATCGCCGCAGTTCGAAACCGAGCTGATCTCGCGGTAGGCGCCCTGGCCGGGCAGCCAGACTTCCAGATCGAAGGTCTTGTTCGCGGTGAAGCCCATGTCGCCGGAGCAGAGCAGCACCTTGCGATAGGGCAGTTCCAGCGCCTGCAGGATACCTTCGGCAGCGGCGACCATCTTCTCGTGCTCGGCTTCCGACTGGTCGGGCTGGCACACGGTGACGAGTTCCACTTTCTCGAATTGGTGCTGGCGGATGAATCCGCGCGTGTCGCGCCCCGCCGAACCCGCTTCGGAGCGGAAGCAGGGCGTGAGCGCGGTCATGCGCAAGGGCAGGGCTTCAAGATCGACAATCTCATCCTGAACCGCGTTGGTCAGCGAGACTTCGGCGGTGGGGATCAGCCAGCGGCCGTCTGTAGTCTTGAACAGGTCTTCCGCGAACTTGGGAAGCTGGCCGGTGCCGTAGACAGCCTCGTCCTTCACCAGCAGCGGAACGATGCATTCCATGTAGCCGTTGGTGGCGGTCTGCGTATCCAGCATGAACTGCGCGAGCGCGCGGTGCAGGCGGGCCATGTGGCCCTTCAGGAAGGTGAAGCGCGCGCCGGAGAGCTTGGCACCCGTCTCGAAATCGAGGCCGAGCGCGGGGCCGAGATCGGCATGTTCCTTCGGCTCGAACGCGAAAGTGCCGGGGGTGCCCCACTTGGCGACTTCAAGGTTCTCAGTCTCGTCCGCGCCGTCGGGCACTTCGGCCACCGGGATGTTGGGCAGACCGGCCAGCACGCTCTGAAGCTGCGCAGAAAGCTCCTTCTCCTCGGCTTCCAGCGCGGGGAGGGTGTCCTTCAACTGGGCGACTTCGGCCTTCAGCGCTTCGGCCGTGGCGGTATCGCCCTGGCCCATGGCCTTGCCGATCGCCTTTGACGCCTCGTTGCGGCGATTCTGCCCCTCCTGCATGCGCGTCGCGACCGAGCGGCGCTGCTCGTCAAGCGCGAGGATGTCAGCGGCCACGGGGGCAACCCCACGGCGGGCGAGGCCGGCGTCGAATCCTTCGGGATTCTCGCGGATCAGGCGGATATCGTGCATGGGCCGGGGCTATGCCGCCTCACGCCGATACGCGCAAGATTGGCCGATGCGCTTTGTGCCGCCGAACTTCGATGCACCCACAGTCTTTGCGCATGGCGGGTAAAGTGCCGGCACCGTTCCAACCCGGGCCGAAACGGACGTATTTGCCGTTGGCGCCATGTCGCAATTGCGAAACGATCCCTGCCATGGGAACGCTTCGACTGATCCTCGCCATCGCCGTCCTGCTTCAGCACATTGGTCGCTTCCCGTTCGGCGGAGACAATGCCGTTGTCGGCTTTTTCGTCATTTCGGGCTATCTCATGACTTTCGTCATGCAGCGCAGCTACGGATACGGTCTGGAGGGTTTCGCCCGGTTCTGGTGTAACAGGGCGCTGAGGCTGTATCCTTCCTATCTGCTCGTGCTTGCGTTTTCGGTGAGCCTGCTCGCCTTGGTGCCCGACGGTTTTCGCATCGCGTTCAAGCCGGAGATGGCGATTCCGGCTACCACCGGCCGATGGCTGGAGAACCTGACGATGATCTATCCGGCCATCGTCCCCAGCAGCATTTCGCCGCGGCTGGCGCCCGCGACCTGGGCCATCACGACGGAACTGGTCTTTTACCTGCTCATCAGCCTGGGAATCTCCCGCAATCGGCAAATCACGCTGGTATGGTTTGGCCTGTCGCTCGCCTACAGCATGGTCGCAATACTTGCCGGTGACGTGGGCTTGTTTTCCTACCTTGCCATTCCCGGCGGCAGTCTGCCGTTCAGCCTTGGCGCGCTTGCCTATCATTACCGGGAGGAGATCGGTGCCCGTATCGCCGGGCACGCACCGAAACTGGCATGGTGCGCGCTTGTGGCATTTGCAGCCGTCATCGGATTGCGTTTTGCGGCGAGAGCCCTGTGGGGACCGAGCGTTTGCGATGCGATCGCTCTGATCGTGACCGGCCCGATCGCCCTGCTGATCGTTGCCCCATTGGCCGTGTCGGATTGGAACCCCGTTCCGCGCGCATTGGACAAGCGCCTGGGGGACTTGTCGTATCCGATTTATATTTCCCACTGGATTGTCGGGTTGGTCATTGCATGGTCGTTGGGTTGGCAAGGGGCGCATTTGTGGCAACGGGTGATCCTTTGCCTCATCACCTTGATAGTCTCGATTGCATTTGGCCGTTTATTGACTTTGACCTTCGACCCGCTGGTAGAGCGTCTTCGGACGAGAATTCGAACCCGAAGAATATCCACGAATATGAAGAGTGCTTCCTGTTAAGCGGGAAAATGCCATTAAATTTCCGCAAGCTGCCCTTGCGACACCTCTGCTGATAATTCTTCGCAATCGAAGGTCGAAAGTGCCGCCTATAACACCCTAGGGGTCCGCAAAAAGCCGGAACGGTTCCGACTTGCGCGGGCGGGATTGGGGTAAAAGCTATGGAGTGGTTCAGGGCAAACGCGCCTATTCGGCTTAAATTGCTGATTTCATTTGGCAGTATGGCGGCGCTGACTTTGGCAAGCGGGCTGGCCGGGCTATACCTGGCAGACGGAATGGCGGGCTGGGCCGTGGTTGCGGCCACTTTCGCAGCGGCAGTTTTTGGCATCGCCTATCGTGAGGCGATTGCCGGGCCTTACGTCGCCACCGTGGTGCGCATGGAGGGACTTGCCGCAGGCGATCTCGACAGTCCGATCGAGTTCACGCATTTCCGCGATTGTGTGGGGCGCATGACGCAGGCGATGTTCCAGTTCCGCGAAACCGCGCAGGCAGAGATCGCCAAGAGCGACGAGGCGCAGCGCAATGCCCAAGTGGTGCAGGGCATGGCGATGAACTTTCGTCGCCTTTCCGATGGCGACCTGACGGCGGACATCGTCGAGGACTATCCCGGCGAATATGCGGCGCTGAAGGATAGCTTCAACGATGCGCTGGGCAGCCTGCGCGGGTTGCTGGGATCGGTGAAGTCCGGCACGCAGAACAGCCTTGTCGGGTCGCGCGAGATTGCACAGGCGTCGGAGGATCTTGCCCGGCGGACGGAGGCCAATGCCGCCAGCCTGGAACAGACGGCGGCGGCAATCCAGCAGATCGATCACCGGCTTAAGGCCACTGCGGAGGCGGCGACGCGGTCGGTCGCGACATCCGGGCAGGCGATGGATGCGGTGCATGAGGGGCGCTCGCGCACCGATGCCGCAGTTGAGGCGATGAACCGCGTAAGCGAAAGCGCCAAGGGCATCGATGCGGTGATCGAAGGGCTGGACAAGATCGCCTTCCAGACGCGCGTGCTGGCGATGAACGCGGCGGTGGAGGCCGGACGCGCCGGCGATGCCGGGCGCGGCTTTGCGGTGGTGGCCGATCTGGTTTCGGCACTGGCCATGCGTGCTGAAGAGGAATCGAAGCGGGCGCGCGATCAGCTTGGCGTGACCCAGACGGATATCGAGGCCGCCGTGGAGGCGGTGCACAAGGTCGATTCCGCTTTCGGCGTGATCTCGGTTTCGGGCGAGGAAGTCACACGGCTGGCCGGGCTGATCGCCTCTGACAACGACGCTCAGGCCGCCGCGATCGGCGAGATCAACGCCGCTGTCAGCGCGATGGACCATTCGACGCAGCAGAACGCGGCGATGGTGGAGCAGACTTCGGCGGCGGCGCGCAATCTGACGTCCGAAGTGGCCACGTTGGCGGCGGAAGCGGATCGCTTTCGCATGACGCCGGCGCAGGGCGGTTTCCGGCCGATGCTGGTGAGCGGGCGCGTCTGATGCGTCATTCCGTCGCGGCGGCACGGGTCGCTGCGGCGGAAGCCCTCAAAAGCCATCGATGTTCGGAGTGTTTGAAGGTGGCCATTCCAGAGAAGGAATGGTGGGCGCGGCAGGGATTGAACCTGCGACCCCACCCGTGTGAAGGGTGTGCTCTACCACTGAGCTACGCGCCCGCCGGCCGGACCATGTCCGCTGCGGAAGCGCGCCTCTAGATGAGTCGGATCGAATTGACAAGCGTGCATCTGCAATTAAATCGCGTGGCATGACCGAAGAGACCAAGACCGGCGCAGACGTGCCGCCCGACCACCTTGCCATCAACCCGAAGAGCCCGTTCTTCGATGAGGAAAAGCTGAAGCGCGGCGTTGGCATCCGCTTTAAGGGCACCGTGCGCACCAATGTCGAGGAATATTGCATTTCCGAAGGTTGGGTGCGCGTGCAGGCCGGCAAGACGCTGGATCGCAAGGGCAATCCGCTGACGGTGAAGCTCGCCGGTCCGGTCGAGGCCTGGTACGAGGATCTGGGCGAGGACGCGCCGGTCGCCAAGCTCTGAATATGGATCGGGCCGCGTGATGCGGCCCGATTGCTATCAGTAGGTGCCTGCGATGATGGCGCCGATAGGGTCGCTTCGGCGGCCCTTTTTCTTTGCCTGCGGCGTGAGGGCGGGCGATTCGTCGGGTTCCGCGATGGCGTCGAGCCGGGCACTGCCCAGATCCTTCATCGCGCCGGGCTTCGCATTATAAATGAAGCCGGAAACTGGCCAGTGCGTGGTGCCCAGGTTATGGATCGGTGCGTACCACACGCGCACTTCGCTCCAGTCGTTCTCGGGCGAAACGTCCAGCACGGTCACGTTCTTCTCGATCTGGCCGCGGCGGCCATTGATCGGGGACCAGTTGGAATGGCTGACCAGGATCGTGCGCGAATCGACCACTTTGCTGACCGTCGCCACGTGGCCCAGTTCGGAATTGGCGTAAGGTTGCATCGCCATGACTGCGCCGACGCGCGGCGTGTGGCCGGTGGCATAGCGTCCATGCGCCTGCTGCCACCAGGTATGGGCATCGCCGAAGATGCGGATGCCCGAAAGCTGGCGTGCGTAGGGCACGCATTCGAGATAATCCGGGCCTTTGGCGGCGTCCGATCCGCCATCTGCGCCCCCGTTTGCACCGGCCATGGTATCGTCGATGGCGGCGCTGGCAGCGACCGGATTGATGGCTGGTGCCGCCGCCGCAAGTGCGAGGCCCAACATGATGAATCTGCGGTAACCCTTCATGTTTGCCATGTTCGGCGGGCAGGGTTAGGGGCTTCCTGAATTATGTGGTTAATGGCGCGGTAACTATTTGAGCGCCGAAACCGCAGAAAACCGTGTCTTTTTGCAGGGTCATTTCCATTTGCGGCAAATTCCCCTATCGGCGCGAATCCTTTATCGAGTTCTTATATGCTTCCCCAGGTGATCATCATCGGCCGACCCAACGTTGGCAAGTCCACGCTGTTCAATCGGCTCGTCGGCAAAAAGCTCGCGCTTGTCGACGATCAGCCGGGCGTCACGCGTGACCGTCGCTTCGGCGATGCCGAACTGCTGGGGCTCAAGTTCCAGATCGTCGACACTGCCGGCTGGGAGGACGACGAAGCGGAGACGCTGCCCGGCCGCATGCGTCAGCAGACCGAGGCTTCGTTGGAAACTGCCGACGTCGCACTGTTCGTGGTCGACGCGCGTGCCGGCTTGACCCCGCTGGACGAGGAAATCGGCAACTGGCTGCGCGCCTCGCCGGTGCCGGTAATCCTGCTGGCAAACAAGGCTGAAGGCCGCGCGGGCGAGGGTGGTCTGCTCGAAGCCTATTCGCTGGGCCTTGGCGATCCGGTTGGCATCTCCGCCGAGCATGGCGAGGGCATGGCCGACTTGTTCGAGGCCCTGCTACCGCATCTGGAACCGCTCCAGCCTGAAGAGGAAGAGTTCGAGGAGCTGGACGAGGAAGCGCTGCTGCGCGCGCCGCTCAAGCTGGCCATCGTCGGCCGTCCGAACGCGGGCAAGTCCACCCTGATCAACAAGATCCTGGGGCAGGACCGCCTGCTGACCGGGCCGGAAGCGGGCATTACCCGCGATTCGATCGCGATCGACTGGGAATGGACCGATCCCAAGACGGACGAAGTCCGCCCGGTTCGCCTGATCGATACCGCCGGCATGCGCAAGCGCGCCAACGTGACCGAAAAGCTGGAACGCATGGCCGTGGCCGACGCGCGCCATGCGATCGACTTTGCCGAAGTGGTCGTGCTGCTGCTCGATGCAACGCGCGGGCTGGAGCATCAGGACCTCACCATCGCCTCAAAGGTGCTGGAAGAAGGTCGCGCACTGATGATCGCGATCAACAAGTGGGACGTGGCCGAGGACGCTTCGAAGCTGTTCCAGGGCATTCGCGGCGCGCTGGACGATGGTCTGGCCCAGGTCCGCGGCGTGCCGCTGCTGGCGGTTTCGGCACGCACCGGCAAGGGGCTGGACGAACTGATCGCCGCCGCCTTCTCGATCCGCGAGGCATGGACGCGCCGCGTGCCGACTGCCGCGCTCAACCGCTGGTTCGACGATGCGTTGTCGGCCAATCCGCCGCCGGCGCCGGGCGGTAAGCGCATCAAGCTGCGCTACATCACCCAGGCCAAGACCCGCCCGCCGGGCTTCGTGCTGTTCGGCACGCGACTGGACCTGCTGCCGGAAAGCTACAAGCGCTACCTGGTCAACGGCATCCGCCGCGAACTGGGCTTTGACGCGGTGCCGATCCGCCTGAACCTGCGAAGTGCGAAGAACCCCTTCGCAAACAAGTAGGCGCCAATTGCCTCAGACATGAAAAAGCCCGCTTCCGCATTGTGCGGGAGCGGGCTTTTTCGTGGGAGCGGGGAGCCGTGGCTTACGAGGGGTGCGCTGCCGTTTCGGCGCTGGCACCGCGCTGCTCGGCCGCTTCGTCTTCCAGTTCGATGGCGTCGGGCTCGATCATGCCGTCTGCGCTGCGCATCTCGCGCATCAGGTTCCAGACCGAGATGAACAGCGCGGCGATCACCGGGCCCACGATAAAGCCGTTGAGGCCGAAGATCTGCAGGCCGGCCAGCGTGGCGATCAGCACCACGAAGTCCGGCATGCGCGTGTCGCGGCCGACCAGGATCGGGCGCAGCAGGTTGTCGATCATGCCGATCACGAACATGCCGCAGAAGGCGAGGATCGAGCCCTGCCAGACATGGCCCGTCGCCAGCAGGTACAGCGCCATCGGCACCCAGACGAGGCCGGTTCCCACGGCGGGCAGCAGCGAGAAGAAGCCCATCAGCACGCCCCAGAGCAGCGATCCGGGAATCCCCAGCAGCGAGAAGATGACCCCGCCGACAAGGCCCTGCAGGATGGCAACGACCACGGTTCCCTTCATCGTTGCGCGCACTACGACGAGGAAGTTGGTGATCAGCCGGTCGCGAAGGTGCGGGCGCAGCGGCAGCGATTCACGGATCAGTTCACCGTAACGGCGCCCGTCGCGCAGCAGGAAGAAGGTGAGGTAGAGCATCACGCCCAGCGCGGCGAGGAAGCTCAGCGCGCCCTGACCGGCGGAGACGAGGCGCGTTGCCAGCCCCTGCAAGCCGCTGGCGATCCCCGCGCCGAACTGGCGGCGCAGCGATTCGAAGTCGGCAAGGCCGTAGCGGTCCACCAGTCCCTCTACCGAATCGGGCAGGGCGGCGCGCAGTTTTGCGATAGTGTGGCTGACATCCAACTGGCCGGTGGAGATCTTCTCGTAGATCGCGCTCACTTCCTGCACCAGGCTGATGCCCAGCAGGATGGCCGGAATGATGAACAGGGCCAGCAGCATCAGCAGCATAAGCCCGGCGGCGGTGTTGGGCCGCCCGCCCATCTTTTGCGAAAAGCGGAAGGTCAGCGGCTCGAACAGGATCGCGGCGACCACGCCCCAGAGCACGGCGCCGAAATAGGGCATCAGCAGCCATGCGAAGGCGACCGATACGATGATGACCAGAAATGCGAAGCCATAGTCTTCGAGGCGATAGGGGGGCTGCGGACGTGGACTCTCCATGATCCTGTCTTAGCACGATTTCATATTGCGCCAGCCCGGATCGGGTACGGGGTGGATTTTTTCGGGCGGCTGGGCAAGACAAGCCGCATCGGGCGGGCGGCGAACGGCTTTCCGCGCATCCATAAAAAGAACCGGAGATCGCGTCTTGCGCACAACTCTCGCCCTTCGCCTCGCTATTCTGTCCCTCGGCTGCGCCGTGGTTCCCTTTGCGCCCGCCCTGGCGGACGATGCCGGCCCGCAGCGCGCCTTTACAGCCGACGATCTGTTCAAGCTTTCGGGCGTTACCGATCCGCAGATCTCGCCGGACGGCAGCCGTATCGCCTATGTGCGCTCCAGCGCGGACGTGATGGTGGATAAGCAGGTGCCGTCGATTTGGCTGGTGGACGTGGCAAGCGGCGCGCAGCGCCCGCAGGTCACCGGGCAGGGCGCGCATTTCTCACCGGTCTGGTCGCCGGACGGCAAGCGGCTGGCCTTCGTTTCCAGCGACGGCAGCGGCGCGCCGCAGCTTTACGTGCTGTGGCTGGATAGCGGCGCCAAAGTGCGCGTGACCGGCCTGCCGGATAGCCCCGGCAGCATCGCCTGGTCGCCCGATGGCCGCCAGATCGCCTATACCATGCGCGTTCCGGGTGAGGCGATGAAGCTGGGTTCCGGCCCCGCCAACAAGCCGGAAGGCGCCAAGTGGGCCGATCCGCTGGAAGTGATCGACCGCGTGACCTATCGCGCCGATGGCGGCGGCTATACGCAGCCGGGGTACGATCACTTGTTCCTCGTCTCCACCGATGGCGGTGCGCCGCGCCAGCTGACTTTCGGCAATTTCGACGATGAGGGCCCGCTCTCGTGGACGCCGGACGGCAAGCGCATCCTGTTTTCGGGCAATCGTAATGCCGACTGGCAGCGGGAAGCGAACAATTCCGAGGTCTATTCGCTCGACATCGCCAGCGGTTCGCTGACGGCGCTCACCACGCGCAAGGGGCCGGATGCCAATCCGCTGGTCTCGCCCGACGGCAAGCGCGTGGCCTATCTCGGCTATGACGATGTGAACCGGTCTTACGAGAACACCGAGCTTTACGTCATGAACATCGACGGTTCGGGCGTGAAGGCGCTGACCGGCAAGTTCGACCATTCGATCGATTCGATCGCATGGTCCGGCAATTCGACGGTGCTTGCCCAGTATGACGATCACGCGAAGACTTACGTGGCGCGTGTCGGCCTCGACGGGTCGGTGCGTAATGCGGTGGAAGGGCTGAGCCCGGGCAAGGGCTATGACCGCCCCTATACCGGCGGCGAGTTCTCGGTCTCCGGCAATGGGCGCATCGCCTATACCTCGGGCACGGCGGCTCGTCCGGCGGACCTTTGGGTCAGTAGCGGCGGAGCGGGGCGCAAGCTTACCGATCTCAACGGCACCTGGATGGAAGCCAAGGCGATGGCGCCGGTGCGCAAGCTGGCTGTCACTGCGCCCGATGGCCGTGCGATCGACGCATGGCTGGTGACGCCGCCGGGGCTCGCTGCGGGGCAGCGCGCGCCGCTGATTCTGGAAATCCATGGCGGCCCGAACACCGCCTATGCGCCGGGCTTCGCGACCGACTATCAGCTCTACGCGGCGCATGGTTATGCGGTGCTCTACACCAACCCGCGCGGCAGCACGTCCTATGGCGAGGAGTTCGCCAACCTGATCGACCGCGCCTATCCCGGCAAGGACTACGACGACCTGATGGCGGCCGTCGATGCCGCGATTGCCGATGGCGTGGCGGATCCGAACAACCTCTTCGTCACCGGCGGTTCGGGCGGCGGCGTGCTGACGGCGTGGATCGTCGGCAAGACCGATCGCTTCAAGGCGGCCGTCACGCAGAAGCCGGTGATCAACTGGATCAGTGAGGCGCTGACCATGGACGCCACCACCTTCACCTCGCGCTACTGGTTCGACAAGAAGCCGTGGGAAGACCCGATGGAATACTGGCGCCGTTCGCCGCTGAGCATCGTCGGCAATGTGAAGACGCCGACCATGGTCGTGGTGGGTTCGGAAGACTATCGCACCCCGGTCAGCGAAGCGGAGCAGTACTATGCCGCGCTGCAGATCCGCAGTGTGCCGACGGCGCTGGTGAAGGTGCCGGGTGCAAGCCACGGCGGCATCGCTGCGCGGCCCTCGCAGTCGGCCGCCAAGGCTTCGGCGATCCTGGCGTGGTTCGACAAGTACCGGACCGACAAGACCGCTCCGGCAGCGGACGCTAAGTAAGCGAAAGTTCGGCGGCGAGCTGGGCGACCAGTTCCGCCGCCGGCAATGGGCGGGACAGCGGCGCACCCTGTCCCGCCCATTGCGCGCCGTAGAGCGACTCGCCCTTGGCCTTGGCAGCGGCGTTGAGCGCCTTTCCGGCCAGATAAGTGCGCGGATAGGCGGGGACCGGCGGGATGCCGCTGCGTTCGCCGAACTCCGTAAAGCGATTGGCAAGACAGCGTGCAGGGCGGCCCGAAATGGCGCGCGTCATCGTCGTATGGAGTGCCGCATTACTGGCGAGCAGGGCGCGATAACCGGCATCGGCGTTCGATTCGGTACAGGCGATAAAGGCGGTGCCAAGCTGCGCGGCCACGGCGCCAAGGTTCAGCGCGGCGCGGATGCCGGCGCCGTCCATGATCCCGCCCGCCGCGATCACTGGCAGCTTGCCCCAGCGGGCCAGCTGCCTTGTGAGCGCGAACGTGCCAAGCCGGTCGTCCCGCGCGTCTGGATCGAACATGCCGCGATGGCCGCCGGCTTCCCACCCTTGCGCGACCAACACGTCGACACCCGCCGCCAGCGACAACTCCGCTTCGGCCAGGCTGGTGACACTGCCGAGCAACAAGCAGCCTGTTGCTTTCAACGCGGCGATGGCGTCGGGATCGGGCAAGCCGAAGTGGAAGCTGACGACGGCGGGTTTCGCCTCCAGCACGACATCCAGCATGGCGGCATTGCCGGCGAAGCTGTCGTAGATCGTTTCCAGCGCGGCGGGCGGCTCTGCGTCATATTCGCGGAACAGCGGGGCGAGGGTATCAAGCCAAGCCTGTTCGCCCGCAGGATCGGCCTGCGGCGTTTCGTGCACGAAGAGGTTGAGGTTGAAGGGCCGGTCGGTGCGGCTGCGCAGATCGGTGATCTGCCTGCGGGCTTCATCTGGTCCGATGGCACCGAGCGCCAGTGAACCGAGCGCCCCGGCATTGCAGACTTCGGCGGCAAGGGCCGGCGTCGAAGTGCCGGCCATCGGGGCCTGTATCAGCGGAATGGAAAGGCCAAGGCGCGCGAGAAAATCCATCTAACCCGCGCGCCTTCCTAAAGTCAGTCTTCCGCCGGCTTGCTCTGAAGCTGGCAGTAGTTCTGGATGCCCATGCGCTCGATCATGTCGAACTGCTTTTCGAGGAAGTCGACGTGCTCTTCCTCGCTCTCCAGGATGCGTGCGAAGATTTCGCGACTGACGTAGTCGCGCACGGCTTCGCAGTGAGCGATGGCTTCGCGCAGCAGCGGAATGGCGTCATGTTCCAGCGCGAGGTCGGCCTTAAGCACTTCCTCAACGCTCTCACCGATGCGCAGCTTGCCCAGCGCCTGGAAGTTGGGGAGCCCGTCGAGATAAAGGATGCGATCGGCCAGCACGTCGGCGTGCTTCATCTCGTCGATCGACTCGTGGCGCTCATACTCGGCCAGCTTCTTGATGCCCCAGTTGTCCAGCATGCGGTAATGCAGCCAGTACTGGTTGATCGCGGTCAGCTCGTTGAAGAGAGCCTTGTTGAGGAAGTCGATGACCTGGGGGTCGCCCTTCATGGGGGATGCTCCTGAAAATTTCAGGGCGCATTATGGGCGCGTATGCAAACGGGTGCAACCCGCGGAAAGCCCCGCGAGGTGAACCTCTTACGCCGGGTGTACCGTTTAGGCGGCGGCGCTGAGTGGTGCTTCCAGCGCCGACATTTCATCGGCGATGATGTCTTCGGCGTCTTCCAGGCACTGTCCGCACTGCGGTGTCCGGCCGAGCGCGGCGTAGAGTGCATTGGCATCCCCACGGCAGCAGCGCGCGGCGGTGCGCAGGTCGTTTTCCTTAATCGCATTGCAGATGCAAACGTACATGGGCGAATCCTCTTACAAGGCCCATCATATGCAACTGCAAATGGATCGCAATAGCATTCTTTGGGGCCGAAAATCCGCCAAAAAACTCAGGTAGATAGTGGGCGCCGATTGGGCAGAAGGCGCTTTTCGACCAGCGAACGCCACACCAGCTCCAGCGGTCCGCGCCGGTATCGGCGCAGGAACGGCGCGCTCCAGGTCAGCATGATCGACCAGCCCAACAGCACGAACAGCCACTGCGCCGCCGCGCCCACTTTGCCATAAAGGCCAAAGCCCCAACCGAAGAACAGAACGCTCATCAGCAGGCTGGTGCCGATGTAATTGCTGAAGGCCATCTGCCCGCAGGCGACGAGACGGCGGCCGATGCCGCTGCGCAGCAGTGCCGGCGCGGCGGCCAGCATCAGCGCGCCGTAGCCGAGGGCGGTGACGAAATGCGCCGGCATCAGCCCCTTGCCGAGCATCACGTACATCGCGATCGGCGGGAAATGGCGCGGCCAAGCCCAACGGAGCGCGATTAGGGTGAGGATGAGGCCAGCGCCGGCAGTCACTGCGCCGAACTGCAGCAGCGTGCGGCGTGGTACCGCGCCTTGCGCCAGCCCCATGCGCTGCAGCACCAGACCGACCAACATCAGCGGGATCACCTCGCTCCACGCATGCAGGGTCATCGTCACCAGCCAGAAGGGATCGTCGCGCAGCTTCGCTGCTGCAATGTCCCAGAAACCGGCGTGGTAGAGTGCCGTCTGCGCCTTTGCCGCTTCGCGATATAGGGCGAGGCGGTCGGCGACTTCGTGGCGCTCCGCCAGCGCGGCGACGCCCAGGCGAACGGCCTCCTCGGCCCGCAGAAGCGGCAGCATGGCGGCAAGATCGACGATCGCGGCGGTCAGCGCGATGCCCCCCGCCAGCCCCAGCAGCACCGCGCAAGGCTGGCGGCGCACGAACAGCACGGCGATGCCGCAAGTGGCGTAGACGAACAGGATGTCTCCCCACCACAGCAGCAGATAATGCAGCTGCCCCAGCAGCATCAGCCAGGCGAGGCGGCGCACTTGCAGCACGTCGCCATCGCGGCCGGCGGCGTCCGTGCGTTCGCAATAGAGCGCGATTCCGGCACCGAACAGCATCGCAAACAGCGCGCGCATCTTGCCTTCGAAGAACAGGAAGCCAATGGCATAGCCCCATTCGTCGGCACCGCTGGCGGGCATCGCAAATCCGGGGGAGGCCGATCCCACCGCCGGCCCGGCAAAGCCCGAAATGTTGATGGCCAGGATGCCCAGAACGGCGATCCCGCGAATGAGGTCAAGCGTTTCGAGCCGGTCCACAGCTTCCGCCGCGCCGGTCACCTCGAAATCGTAGTGGACCTCGCGGGCGTTATCGCCCGTCAATGCCTTCGGCATAGCCCCTGTCTCCCAATCGGGAGGCTATGCCTGCGATTCGCCGGAGTCCATGGAAATTGCCGATGGAAGATGGGATGGCGGGGGCTATCGCCCCGACGCTTGCCTCAGGCCGTTGTCAGGCGGTCATTTGGGCGGTGTAGCGATGCACTCGTGGCCTGAAGACTTCAGTGCCGCGCAAGCCTTATCGGCCTCCGCCTTGCCGGCGAAGCCGGTGGCATAGAGGAAGATCAGCGGGCCGCCGCGCACCTGCTCGCGGCGGCTTCCAGCCAGTTCTGGGCGCTTCGACAGGCTGGACCACAATTTGTCGGCATTGGCGGCCACGCCGAAAGCGCCCAGCTGGAGGCGCCAGCCACCCGGTTTGGCGGACGTGGCGGCGGAAGCGGGGGCCGGGGCGGGGGTAGGGGGCTTGGCAATTGCAACGGGTTTTTGCGCGGCAGGTTTCTGCGCAATGGGCTTCGCCACGGCAAGCCGCGCCGGCTCGGGCGGGCTTGCGCTTGGCACCGTCGCGACAATGGCCGGCTTCTTTGTGGGCGAAACCGTGGGCTTTTCGATCGAGGCGGGCCTTTCGATCGAGGCGGGCACGGGCCGTGCATAGTCGGCGCCCGCCGTCGCAGGGCCGGTGGGCTGCACCGATTCGCGGGCGAGTTGCGGGCGAGTCGCAGCGGCTCCGGGTGCGCCCAGCGCAGCGGATGCATCCACGCGCGTACGCTCTGCATCGGCGTCGGCGGAGAGTTTGGCCGCTAGCGGGACGCTCTGCTGCCGTTGCTCCAGCGGAATGTGCTCGTCCATCTGGGCAAGCGCGCGGGTGGCCTGCGGCAGGCCGGCCTGCTGGGCCAGACTGACCAGTGCATAGGCGCGCACCCAGTCCTTCTCGGCAAGGTCGCCATTGAAGCAGGCAACGCCCAGAATGTACTGTGCCCGCGCGTCCCCGCGGCCGGCGGCGGCGGCGATATAAGGCATGGCCTTCTCACGCTCTCCGCGCTGGAACAGCAGCAGGCCGTAGTTGTCCGAGGCCTGCACATGGCCCTGCGCTGCGGCCTTGCCATAAAGTGTTTCGGCCTGCCCCAGATCCAGCGGCACGCCCCGGCCCATCTTGTAGGCCTGCGCCATGTTGAATTCGGCGTCGGCATCGCCCTTGTCGGCCAGCGGCTGCCATTGCTGCACGGCGGCTTCGTATTTCCCGTCCGACCAGGCATCGACTCCGGCCTTCACGTCGGCGGCGGCGGGAGTCGGAATCAGGGCGCAAAACGTGCAGAAGGCCCCGGTCGACGCAGCGCTCGTTGCAAGGAAACGAAGAATTTTCTGCATCTTGATCCCGCCCCGATGACCGTTCCCGGCTGGAAGACATGCTACGCGAAGATTGACGGATGGCACCAGCCCGGTCGCGGGACAATACGGGCTACTGCCGAAAATCGCCCTTAACCGACATGGTAAACAAATTCCTGACGCGATGGTGGCATGAAAGGGTGGGCGCGGGAAGCCTGCGGCCGGGAGCGCGGCGTACGTAATTAACTCTAAATTAGGAACGATCTGCGATCCCAGCCCTCAGACAGGTTCACATTCCTTATGGAATTCTCAGGGGACAGGGCTTTGCGAGTACTGGCATTGGCATCGCAGAAGGGCGGCTCGGGCAAGACCACGCTCTCGGGACATCTTGCCGTCCAGGCGCAGCGCGTCGGCGCCGGGCCGGTCGTGCTGATCGACATCGACCCGCAAGGCTCGCTGGCCGACTGGTGGAACGAGCGTGAGGCCGAACTGCCCGCCTTCGCCCAGACCACCGTGGCGCGCCTCGCCGCCGATCTTCAGGTGCTGCGCCAGCAGGGCTTCAAGCTGGCCGTGATCGACACGCCGCCGGCGATCACTATGGCGATCCAGAGCGTGATTTCGGTTGCCGAACTGATCGTGATCCCGACCCGTCCCAGCCCGCACGACTTGCGCGCCGTGGGCGCCACGGTCGATCTGTGCGAGCGTTCGGGCAAGCCGCTGCTCTTCGTCGTCAACGCCGCCACGCCCAAGGCGCGAATCACGGCCGAAGCCGCCGTCGCACTTTCGCAGCACGGCACCGTTGCCCCGGTCACGCTGCACCAGCGCACCGATTTCGCCGCCTCGATGATCGATGGCCGCACGGTGATGGAAGTGGATCCCAACGGCCGTTCCTCCCAGGAAGTGGCGGCGCTGTGGAACTACATTTCGGACCGTCTCGAAAAGAACTTCCGCCGCACCGTGTTCTCGGCCCCGCCGGTTCCCGGTCAGCCGGTGATCCAGGGCGCGCAGCGTCCGGTCGGTGGCTTCGGCCGCCGCGTCGCGGGGTCCTGAGCATGTCCGGCGCGATGAGCGAGCCCCGTACATTCGCGTCGCTTTCGCCGAGCCTGCTGGCCCGCAAGGGCAGCGCCAAGCCGGCGATGCGCCGTCAGGACAACGCCTCCTTCGGCATGAGCGGCATGGCCGTCGCGCCGGCACCGATCGACGACCTTGGCTGGAACGACTGGGGTGCGCCCGAACAGGCAGCGCAGGTCGCGCCGGTGGCGGCTGAACCTTCGATTGCAGTTGTTGAGGCCGTTGCACCGATGACTGTGGTGGTTTCGAACCCGGCTCCGATCGAGGAACCGGTTTTCGAGGCTCAGGCTTTCGAAGAAGCGCATGTGGAAGAGGCTGATCTCGGCGACATGCACTTCGTCGAGGAAGAAGGCGAAGACGGTTCGACCGACGCGCCGATGGCATCGCTCATGCCCGAAATGCCGGCCCTCGCGCCGCGCAAGCCGGACGTGCTGCGTCAGATCGAGGATCTGGCCGAGCGGATCAACCGTACCGCCGCGTCGGTGCGCCCGATGATCACCGAAGGTCGCCGCGCTGCATTCACGCTGCGCCTCGATGCCGAACGTCACTTCCGCCTCAAGATGGCCGGCGTGCTGCTCAACCGCAGCGCCCAGACCATCGTGACCGAAGCGCTGGACAAGTACCTGGCCGAATTCGCCGACGTTTCGGCGCCGGCCCGGATGGCGGCGAAGCGCAGCTGATCGTCCTAGGGGGGACATTCTGATGGAACGCCTCAATTCTTCTCGCACCCGTACGGTTGGGCTGACGATGGGCGCGGCCATGGCGGCGGCGCTGCTGGTCAGCTGCGCGAGCCACGGACCGGTCGCCAGCTCCGGCGCCCCTGCCACGGCTTCGGCCGATGCGGGTGACAAGGCTATTGCCCGTGCCGAACAGCGCGTGGCCAAGTCTCCGCGTGACGCTGCCGGTCGTTCGGCTCTGGCGCAGGCTTATCTTGCTGCGGGTCGCTTCGATTCGGCAGCCACCACGTTCGCAGATGCGATCTCGCTGGGCGATCAGGATCCGCATACTGCCCTTGGTGCCGCGCTGGCCTATATCGGCGCCGGCCGCAATGCAGAGGCACTGGCCGTGTTGGAGCGCGTGCAGGACAAGCTTCCTGCCAGCGATTTCGGCCTGGCCGTGGCATTGGCCGGTCAGCCGGCCAGCGGCGTTTCAATCCTGACCGACCTCGTGCGCGGCGGCGAGGCGACGCCCAAAACGCGCCAGAACCTTGCCTATGCCTATGCCCTCGACGGTCGCTGGCGCGAAGCGCGCCTGATCGCGTCGCAGGATCTTTCGGGCGACCAGCTTGATGCGCGCCTCAACGAATGGGCCTCCAGCGCCGCCCCGGCGCAAGGTCGTGAACGTATCGCTACGCTAATCGGCGCGCCGCTGCGTGGCGATGCGGGTCAGCCGGCAATGCTGGCGCTGAACCCGTCGACCGACGGCGCGCAGCTTGCCACCGCCAAAGCTCCTGCACCGGCCGCGGAAGTACCGGTTGCCGCTCCGGCACCCGTGCAGGTTGCTGCCGCCGGTGGCGAACTTCCGGCCGTGCAGTCCGGCGAAAGCTTCTGGGGTTCCAGCCAGCCCGAGGAAGCGGCCCCGGCGCCTGTCGCCACGCCGCGTCCGGCCATGACGGGTGCCGTTGCTGCGCGCAGCCTGCCCAAGCCTGCTTTCGCACAGGCGCCGACCGCGCGCCGCGCTGCCGCTCCGGCCAAGGTCGCCGCCGCCCAGCCCAAGCGGGCTGTCGGTGCCACCACCCATCTCGTCCAGCTCGGTTCGTTCCGCTCGATGGACGGCGCCAAGCGCGCCTGGGCCATCTTCCAGGCGAAGAATCCGAAGCTGAAAGATCACACCCTGCGCATCACCGAGGCGCAGGTGAACGGCCAGCGCTACTACCGCGTTGCCGCCGAAGGCTTCGATCGCGATGGCGCACAGTCGCTGTGCTCTACTGTCCGCCAGGGCGGATCGGCTTGCCTTGCCTATTCCGAACGTAGCCCGCTGCCGGGCGCCAAGCTCGCGAGCCGCTGACGCGTTTCACTACTTTACCAGTTCCATGTGAACCTGAACGGCCCCTGTTTTCGAACAGGGGCCGTCTTTTTTGGTGGGTATGGAGTTGGCTGGTCAGCGAGCAGCGGAGCTTATCAAATCCAATCCGTCGGCCCCCGCCTTCGCGGGGATGACGGCGTGTTTTGAGAGAGATTTGAGCGGGGCTGCGTCGCGTTCGGCCCCGCTTTGGTCCATGAAACCGCTTACTTTTGAAGAACCGCCACGCCGCCCTTGAACAACGCCACGGCGCGGCCCTGCACGGGCTGCTTGTCAAACGGCGTATTGCCGGCGAGGGCGGCCATCTTGTCCGAATCGACAATCCACGGACGGTCCGGCGCGATCACCGCGATGTCCGCTTCCGCGCCCACCTCAAGCTTGCCGGCATTGACGCCCAGTAGCTTCGCAGGGTTGGTGGCGATCAGCTCGAACGCGCGCGACAGGGAGATCACGCCATCGCGCACGAGGTTCATGGTGTGCGGCAGCAGCGTCTCTGCCCCCGCCATGCCCGGCGCCGAATCGGAGAACGGCAGGCGCTTGTCTTCAGGCCCGCGCGGATCATGGCCGGATGCGATGACGTCGATTGTGCCGTCGCCGATGGCGGCGATCACCGCCTTGCGGTCGTCTTCCGAACGCAGGGGCGGGGAGAGGTGGGCGAACGTGCGGAAACCTGCCAGCGCCAGGTCGGAGAGCATGAAGTAGGCCGGCGTCACGCCTGCCGTCACTTTCAGCCCGCGCGCCTTGGCCGCGCGCACGAGGTCCAGCCCCTTGGCAGTCGTCACCTTGCGGAAGTGGATCGGCGCATTCGCCAGTTCGGCCAGCGCGATGTCACGGGCGATCGCCAGCGCTTCGGCTTCGGCGGGGGCGGAGGGCAGGCCCAGACGAGTCGCCATTTCGCCCGCGGTGGCAACGGCCTTGCCGACGATGCCTGCGTCTTCCGAATGGGTCATCACCACCATGCCCAGCATGCCGGTGTACTGCAGCAGACGCAGCATCGTGCCCGAATCGCCGATCCAGCTGCGGCCGGTGGCGACCGCCTTGGCGCCGGCATCGCGCATCAGCGCGATTTCGGCCAGCGAAGTGCCTTCCAGCCCCTGCGTCGCGGCGGCGAGCGGGTGCACCCAGAAGTCCGGCTTGCCCGATTGCGCGGCAAAGCGCACGCGGGCCGGCACGTCGAGCGGCGGGTTCTGGTCCGGCATCAGCGCTGCTCGGGTAATGCCGCCGAAGTGGAAGGCCGGCTTGTCGATGGCGAAGACGCCAAGGTCGACCAGACCCGGTGCGATCAGGTGGCCGCCGGCATCGTGGACGGTGTCGCCCGGTTGCGCGGAGACGTCGGCGCCGATCGCGGTGATGAAACCACCCTCGCAGCGCAGAGCGCCGGGGGTGATAGTGCCGTCGGCAAGGACCAGTTTGCCGTTGGTGAGGGTGAGGGGTGCCTGATTGCTCATGCCCAGCCCTCCACATTGCGGGCTTTTCGGGTCAGCACATCAAGACAGGCCATGCGCATGGCCACGCCCATTTCCACCTGCGTGGTGATCTGCGAGCGGCCGACCAGATCGGCCACGTTCGAATCGATTTCGATGCCGCGGTTCATCGGCCCCGGATGCATGACGAGGGCGTTGGACTCAGCCTTGGCAAGCCGGTCGAGCGTCAGACCGTAAAGATGGCGATATTCGCGCGGGGAGGGGATGAACTGGCCTTCCATGCGTTCCAGCTGGAGCCGCAGCATCATCACCACGTCGGCGCCCTTCAGCGCGGCGTCGAAATCGTGGAACACCTTCACGTTCATCCGCTCGATATCCGCGGGCATCAGCGCGGGCGGCGCGCAGACGCGCACTTCGGCGCCCAGCGAGGCGAGCGAGAGGATGTTCGAACGGGCGACGCGGCTGTGCAGGATATCGCCGCATATGGTGACGCGCAGGCCGTTGAAGGCGCGCTTGGCCTGCCGGATCGTCAGCGCGTCCAGCAGGGCCTGGGTGGGGTGTTCGTGCTGGCCATCGCCGGCGTTCAGAACCGGGCAGTCGACCAGATTGGCGATCAGCTGCACCGCGCCCGAACTGGCATGGCGGATGACGATGGCATCGGCGCGCATGGCGTTCAAAGTCATCGCCGTGTCGATCAGCGTTTCGCCCTTCTTCACGCTGGAATTCGCCACCGCCATGTTCACCACATCGGCGCCCAGGCGCTTGCCGGCGATCTCGAAGCTCAGCAGCGTCCGCGTCGAATTCTCGAAGAACGCGTTGATGATCGTCAGGCCCGAAAGCAGATCGCGGCGTTTCTGCGTGCCGCGATTCATCTCGACCCATTGTTCGGCCTCGTCGAGAAGGAACCAGATCTCATGCGGGGCAAGACCGCCAATGCCCACGAGACCGCGATGCGGGAAGGCGAGCGCGCCTTCCGGATAGATATATTCTGGGGATGTCATCGAAGATCAGGCACTAGGCCCAGCTGGCTCCAGGCTCAAGCATTTTACGGGCAATAACACGCAAGAGATGCGCTGTGTCCGGAAACCTTGTTTCGCGGTCTGGCGGCAGGCCGCCGTGGGGCGTATGCAGGTTCCCGGAAAGGCTGGTGAATCCATGAAGTTCGCGCACAGGGTCTGGAAATTGCTGGTCGGCGTGAAGGACGCGCTGGCGCTGGTTTTCCTCTTGCTGTTTTTCGGCCTGCTCTACGCGGTGTTGACGTCCCGGCCGGCGGCCACCCGCATTCAGGACGGGGCGCTGCTGCTGGACCTCAATGGATCCATCGTCGAGGAGAAGAGCAGGCCCGATCCCCTAAGCCTGCTGGCGAGCAGCCAGGCGCCCGCCGGTCAGTTCCAGGCGCGCGACATAGAACGCGCGCTGAAGCTGGCCGCGACGGACAAGCGCATCAAGGTCGTCGTGCTCGATATGTCGCGCTTTCTGGGCGGCGGCATGGTGCATATCGAGGAGATCGGCCACGCGCTGGACGATGTGCGCAAGGCGGGCAAGCCGGTGCTGACTTTCGCCAATGCCTATGCGGACGACGGCGTGCAGCTTGCATCCCACGCCAGCGAGGTCTGGATCGATCCGATGGGCGGCGCCTTCGTGGCGGGGCCGGGCGGCAACCAGGTCTATTTCAAGGCGCTGCTCGATCGCTTCAAGGTCAACGCCCACGTCTATCGCGCGGGCACCTACAAGAGCTTCGTGGAGCCCTATCTCCGCAACGACATGTCCCCCGCCGCGCGGGAAGCCTATCAGGACATCTACGGCGCGCTGTGGGGCAGCTACAAGGCGGATGTCGCCCGCGCCCGCCCCAAGTCGCAGCTGGACCGCATGACCGGCGATCCTATCGCCTGGACCAAGGCCACCGGCGGTGATTTTGCCCAAGGCGCAAAGGCGGCCGGACTGGTCGACCGCATCGGCGACAAGAGCGAATTCGACGCCCGCGTGACCGAGATCGCGGGTGAGGACGACGCGCGGGACGATAACGACCTGCCCTACAAGCACACCGATCTGGCGGCATGGCTGAAGGCCAATCCCGAAAAGCAGGAAGGCGCGAAGATCGGCGTTATCACCATCGCGGGAGAGATCGTCGACGGCGACGCCGGACCGGGCCGAGCAGGCGGAGACCGCATCGCCCAGCTGCTGGACGACAATATCGACGAGGGCTTCAAGGCGCTGGTCGTGCGAATCGATTCGCCTGGCGGCTCGGCCATGGCCGCCGAGCGGATGCGCCGCGCCATCGATCGGTATAAGGCGAAGAAGATCCCCGTCGTCGTCTCGATGGGCAACCTTGCTGCCAGCGGCGGCTACTGGGTCTCCACCCCGGGCCAGACGGTGTTCGCGCAGCCGGCGACGATCACCGGCTCGATCGGCGTTTTCGCGGTGGTGACCAGCTTCGAGAAGACGCTGAGCGAATACGGCGTCACCAGCGACGGGGTGAAGACCACGCCGCTGTCCGGCCAGCCCGACATTCTCGGCGGCTTCACGCCCGAAGTGGAAGGGATGCTGCAGGCCTCTGTCGAAAATACCTATGGCAAGTTCGTCGCCCTTGCCGCGCAGGCGCGCAAGACGACGCCGGAAAAGATGGATACGATCGCACAGGGCCGCGTCTGGCCGGGATCTGAAGCGCAGAGGATCGGCCTTGTCGACAAGATGGGCGATCTGGACGCGGCTCTGGCCGAAGCGGCCCGCGTCGGCGGCGTCGGCAACGGCAAGTGGCATGCGGTCTATCTGCAGAGTGAGGAGGACACTTTCAGCAAGTTCCTCAGCAGCATGACCTCTCAGGCCCCGGATGACAGCGCCCGCGTGCAGGCGGGTGCCTACGACTTTGCCAGCCTGGTTTCCCGCCGCCGCGACGAACAGGCTTCGCGTGTGGCCGGGCAGTTGACTGCGATGCTCTCAAGCCGCGGGGCGCAGGCCTATTGCCTTGAATGCCCGGTCGTGCCGGGTAGCGCTGCGCGCAAGGCGGACCAGGTTTCGACCCTGCGGATGCTCGCCAAGCTGGTCGGTTTCGACTGATGGAACCGGATGCCGCCGCTTAATCCGGCGGCGGCATCTCCAGCGGGCCGGTATCTGGCTGGTCGAAGTCCGGTCCTTCGGGCGGAAGTTCCTCTGGCAGGTCCGGCGGGCCGGGCTCCATCGGCGGAACGGGCGTTTCGGGTGGGGTATTGCCGGGATCGTCTGCGGGTTGGGTGGCCATGTCGCCTCTCGCTTCGCTGGTGCGTGTCTGCTTCGTAGATAACGCCTGAGGGCGCAAGTTGGTGCCCCGGCAAGGCGGCGCAGCCCGTCTTGCACCCGAAACGTCATGGCCATCCCGCGCACAATATAAGGGCACGGCGAATCGCCGCCCTTGCCCTTTCCCGCGTGTCCTTATAAGGGCACGTTCCTTGAGTTTCTGGCTTTCATCCATGCGGGCGTGGCGGAACTGGTAGACGCGCTGGTTTTAGGTACCAGTATCGAAAGATGTGGGGGTTCGAGTCCCTTCGCCCGCACCAGTCTCGTCGCCCCGGGGGAGGGTAGCCGCGAGAATCGGCCCGCAGGCTCGTTGCCGGGCCCGTTGAATTGCACAGGAAGGCATTTGAAATGCAGATCGTCGAAACCACCAACGAGGGCCTCAAGCGCGCCTACACGGTGACCATTCCCGCTACCGCCATCACCGCGCGCGTCGAAGGCGAAATCAAGAAGATCGCCCCGCAGGTGAAGATGCCCGGCTTCCGCGCCGGCAAGGTGCCCGCCAACCTGGTCAAGAAGATGCACGGCGAAGCGATCCATCAGGACGCGCTGAACGCCACCATCCGCGAAGCCATGGACAAGCTGGTCACCGACCACGCGCTGCGCCCCGCCATGAACCCCGACGTTGCGCTGGGCGAAGGCTACGAACAGGGCAAGGATGCCGAGCTGACCGTCAGCCTGGAAGTCCTTCCGGTCATCGAAGCGCCCGCCATCGACGGTCTGAAGCTTGAAAAGCTGGTCGTGCCCGTGTCGGAAGACGCCGTGACCGAAGCGGTCGAGCGCATTGCCTCGCAGCAGCAGCGTTTCGAAACCAAGGACGGTGCGGCTGCCGATGGCGACCAGCTGATCATCGACTTCACCGGCAAGCTCGACGGCGTCGAGTTCGACGGCGGCAAGGCCGAGAAGGCCCCGCTGGTCATCGGTTCGGGCCGCTTCATCCCCGGCTTCGAAGAGCAGCTGGGCGGCGCCAAGGCTGGCGACGAGCGCACCATCACCGTGACCTTCCCGGAGGACTACCCGGCCGCGAACCTCGCCGGCAAGGAAACCACCTTCGACATCGTCGTGCACGAAGTGAAGGCGCCCGCCGAATCGAAGCTGGACGACGATTTCGCCAAGGAACTGGGTCTTGAGAGCCTTGAGCAGCTCCAGGGCCTGCTCAAGGGCCAGCTGGAGCAGGAAACTGCCGGCCTGACCCGCACCGCGATGAAGCGCCAGCTGCTCGACCAGCTTGCCGCCGGTCATGACTTCGACGTGCCGCCGACCATGGTGGAAGCCGAATTCTCGCAGATCTGGCAGCAGCTGACCCAGGAAGCCGCTGGTGAGGAAGATCCCGCCGCCGCTCTGGCCGAGATCGAAGCCGAGAAGGACGATTACCGCAAGATCGCCGAGCGCCGCGTGCGCCTTGGCCTGCTCCTGTCGGAAATCGGCCAGACCAACGGCGTCGAAGTGACCGCGCAGGAAATGTCGATGCTCGTTGCGCAGGCCGCGCAGCAGTATCGTCCGGAAGACCGCCAGCGCTTCATGGAATATGTCCGCCAGGACCCGATGATGGCTGCCCAGCTGCGCGCGCCGCTTTACGAAGATAAGGTCGTCGACTTCCTCATCGAGAAGGCTGACGTCACCGAGCGTGAAGTGACCCGCGACGAACTGCAGGCCGCCATCGAAGCCGACACCGACGGCGAGAAGGCCGCCGAAGCCAAGAAGCCGGCTGCCAAGAAGGCTCCGGCCAAGAAGGCTGCCGCCAAGAAGGAAGAAGCCGAGGCTCCGGCCGAGGAAGCTGCTGCCGAGGAAAAGCCGAAGAAGGCTCCGGCCAAGAAGGCCGCTGCCAAGAAGGACGAGGCTGTCGAAGCTGAAGCCGAGGCGAAGCCGGCCAAGAAGGCTCCGGCCAAGAAGGCTGCTGCCAAGAAGGAAGACTGATCGCGTCGCGTAGACCGCTGACCGATCGTTGAAGGCCCGCCGCGCGCAAGCACGGCGGGCCTTTCCTTTTGCGGAGTCGGGAGAGTGCTCAGTCTCCGGGCGGCGCCACTGCAACCCAGCCATTGCCGATGCGCCGAAGTTCGATGGATTTCACGGCAAAGCCGCTGCTTCGCAGGTGGGCGAGGATCGCGGCGGCATCGAACCGGTGGTCGGCATCGTGCTCGGCCCAGAACAGTGTGGGACAATTCCGCGCCAGCTTGCGCGAATCGTCCGATTCCAGCGCGAAGCCGAAGTGCGTGGCTACCTCCCGGTAGGCCCAGGGGATCACCGCGCCGTTGTCCACCGGCGGGCCGGCGATGACGTTGGCGTTCCAGAAGCGGTCGGTATGCACCAGCGTCTGCGGACAGTGCGCGACCTGATCGGCGATGAAGCCGCCAGTGCCGTACCACGAATAGCGCGCCTGCGTGATTTCGACGTTCTCCACCAGCGACCATGCCGAGAGGATGAACGCAAGGCCAAGGAATAGCGCGGTCATGCGCGGCCCCAACGCGTGCAGCAGCCGCCCGCAGGCGAGAGCGATGCCGACGCTGACGGCGCCGATCATGGCGGTCAAGTACTTCTCGATCAGGATCGGGTGCAGCAGGTGCAGCACCACGAGAATGCCCAGCCCGAGCACGACGCCGCCCGCCAGCAGCGTCAGCGTGCTGATGCCGCGGCAGGGGAAGCGGCTGCGCATGAGATCGCGCCCCAGCAATGCCACGCCCGCCAAAGCCCCCAAAAGGACCAGCGGATTCGCCTCCAGGCTTCGCAGCAGCGCATATTCGATCGACCAGCGTGCGCTGGCGAAGCCGGGGCTGATCCAAAAGGTCTGCGTATTGGCCTGCCAATAGGGCAGTTGGGCAAGGCTGACGGCCATGAAGATCAGCCCAGACGCCACGGCAGGCAGGGCAATGGCGCGGGCCTGTGTCCAGTCGCGCCGCAGCAGCGCGGCTGCGAGGAACGGCGCCACAAGGGCCCCTGCGATCAGCGTGGTGACGATATGGGTGTTGAAAGCCACAAGTAGGGTGGCGGCGTAGACCAGTCGCCGCGCCGTTGATCCGCCTTCGCGGGTGAGTTCCAGCGCGGAAAGCGACAGGGCCAGCAGAATGCCGGCGCAGAGCGACAGGAAGTAGGATCGCAGTTCGCTGGCGCTCATCACCGACCACAGGTTGCCCATCAGCAACAGCAGCAGCGCGGTGCCGGCTGGCAGCAGGCGCGGCACATCGCGCACGATCAGCGTTCCTGCCAGCAGACTGACCATGCCGATCGCCAGGTTCAGCAGCCGGTGTGTCTCGGTCTGGCCTAACCACGCGGTCGCGCGGGCGAGCGCATAATAGAGGGGAGGGTGGTTGTCCGGCAGCCAGCTGGTGTGAAGCGCCTCAAGCCAGCCCGGGCCGACGCGGGTGACGCATTGCGTGTAGAATTCGTCATACCAGGGCCCGCGATGCAGGCAGGCCCATGCAATCGCCAGGGCGAGGGCAATCGCGGCGAGCAGAATCGTGCTCGCATGGAGCTTTTTCGACATGGTGGGCTCCCCCCCCCCGAAGCCGGCGACACGTGAATTCCCTTATCCAATGAAGGGATGGCCGAAATATTGATGGCGGGCAACGGAGAGGGCACAAATCCCCCGTCCATCCGATCGGAACCGGCGCAAGTTACGCTGTTCCGCCCGATTGCCCCCCGATAGTTGTGTGTCCTGCATCGAATGAAGGGTTAAAGCCCTTGAACATCGGGCAGGGGCACGCGACATAGGCGGTCCAAACCAGAAGAGGACTCCCATGCTCGACCTGTTTGGCGCCTCGGGCGCCCAAGGAAAGTTCACTACCGACCCCGTTACCGGCGCACTCGTGCCGATGGTCGTCGAGCAGACCAGCCGTGGTGAGCGCAGCTTCGACATCTATTCGCGCCTGCTGCGCGAACGCATCGTTTTCATCACCGGCGAAGTTGAGGACCACATGGCCTCGCTGATCGTCGCGCAGCTCCTGTTCCTCGAATCGGAAAATCCGACGAAGGACATCTCGATGTACATCAACTCGCCGGGCGGCGTGGTGACGGCCGGCATGGCCATCCACGACACCATGCAGTACATCAAGCCGCGCGTTTCGACCGTTTGCATCGGCCAGGCCGCATCGATGGGGAGCTTCCTGCTCGCCGCCGGCGAGCCGGGCATGCGCATCGCGCTGCCGAATGCCCGCATCATGGTGCACCAGCCCTCGGGCGGCGCACGCGGCATGGCCTCGGACATCGAGATCCAGGCGCGTGAGATCCTGCGGATGCGCAAGCGTCTCAACGATCTCTACGTGAAGTACACCGGCAAGTCGCTGGACGAGATCGAGAAGGCGATGGACCGCGACACCTTCCTCGAAGCCGAGGAAGCTCTGGCGTTCGGTCTGGTCGACAAGGTCTTCGAAACGCGGCCTGACGCCGACAAGCCGGCCGAAGCCTGAGCATGACACAGAAGGTCGGTGCCTGCGGGTATCGACCTTCAGTTCTTTGCAACGGTTATCGGGGTACCCATATAGGGCTAGGATTGCAAAACCGGCCCCGTCCAAGGTAGACTCGACGAGTCGCCTGGAAATGGCCTAAAGACGGAAAATGACGAAATTGAGCGGATCTGACGCGAAAAGCACCCTCTACTGCAGCTTCTGCGGCAAGTCGCAGCACGAAGTGCGCAAGCTGATCGCGGGCCCCACGGTCTTCATCTGCGACGAATGTGTCGAGCTTTGCAACGACATCATTCGCGAAGAAACCAAGGCCGGAATTGCGGGCAAGAAGGACGGCGGCGTGCCCTCCCCCCGTGATATCTGCGAGACGCTGAACGACTACGTGATCGGGCAGGACCGCGCGAAGCGCGTGCTGTCGGTGGCGGTGCACAACCACTACAAGCGCCTCAAGCACAGCGGCAAGCAGGGCGATGTGGAGCTGTCGAAGTCGAACATCCTGCTGGTGGGCCCCACCGGTTCGGGCAAGACGCTGCTCGCGCAGACGCTCGCCAAGACGTTCGACGTGCCCTTCACCATGGCCGACGCCACCACGCTGACCGAAGCCGGTTACGTGGGCGAGGACGTGGAGAACATCATCCTCAAGCTGCTGCAGGCTTCCGACTACAACGTCGAGAAGGCGCAGCACGGCATCGTCTACATCGACGAGATCGACAAGATCAGCCGCAAGGCCGAGAATCCGTCGATCACGCGCGACGTTTCGGGCGAGGGCGTGCAGCAGGCCCTGCTGAAGCTGATGGAAGGCACCACGGCCTCGGTTCCCCCGCAGGGCGGCCGCAAGCATCCGCAGCAGGAATTCCTGCAGGTGGACACGACCAACATCCTGTTCATCTGCGGCGGCGCCTTCGCGGGTCTTGAGAAGATCATTGCCGACCGCCTCCAGAAGCGTTCGATCGGCTTCGGCGCGCATGTCGCCGATCCGGACAAGCGCCGCGTGGGCGAACTGCTCCAGAAGGCGGAGCCGGAAGATCTGCTGAAGTTCGGCCTGATCCCCGAGTTCGTCGGCCGTCTGCCGGTGATCGCGACCCTGAACGACCTCGACATCGAGGCGCTGGTCAAGATCCTGCGCGAACCGAAGAACGCGCTGATCAAGCAGTACGCCAAGCTGTTCGAGCTGGAAGACGTGGAACTGACCTTCACGGACGAGGCGCTTGAGGCGATCGCCCAGAAGGCTATCGACCGCAAGACCGGGGCGCGCGGTCTGCGCTCGATCGTGGAAGGGCTGCTGCTCGACACCATGTTCGACCTGCCGACCGAAGGCGATATCGCCGAAGTCGTCGTGGACAAGGACGTGGTCGAAGGCCGCAAGGAACCGGTCCGCGTGCTGAAGGGTGACAAGGCCGAAGCCGCAGCTTAAGCGCTGCCGCCAAGGTCAAAACGAAAAGGGCCCGTCCGGATCATCCGGGCGGGCCCTTTTCGTTGTGGGGCTTTCGTTGTTCGGCGCATTTGCCGTGGTCCGCGCGGTGTGCTTCGGTCGGGCGATGAAGCGCTATCTCTTCGTCTGCAGCCAGAACAAGCTGCGCAGTCCGACGGCGGAACAGATATTCTCCAGCCGGGGCGATATCGAAGTGGCCTCGGCCGGAACCAATGTCGATGCCGTGGAGCCGCTGACCGGCGAACTGGTCGCCTGGGCCGATGTGATCGTGGTGATGGAAAAGGCGCATCGCAGCAAAGTGCAGCAGCGGTTCCGTCGCCATCTCAATGGTCAGCGGATGATCTGCCTCGACATTCCGGACGACTATGCGTTCATGGATCCGGCGCTGGTCGAACTGCTCGAACTGCGGATGTCCCGGCACCTGCCGCCCCGGCCGGCTGGCCGAGGCGGGTAGGGCCGGACCTCAGTTTCCGTCGGGGCGCGGGCCCATACCACCGCCGCCGGGGCCACCGGGACCGCGCTGGCCGCGCGGGGGCATCGGATCGCCCTTCTTCATCGTGCGAACGACCTGACCGTCGCGGGAGATGGTCATCTGCTCGGTCTCGGTGGATTTGAGCAGCCAGCCCTTATCGCTCTGCACCCAGGTATCGTGCGAAAGCTCGCTCATGGCGAACTGGTGTGACTGGCCATCGCGGTCCTGCCGATTGCCCGCAGCGTCCTGGCGCTGTTCGACTTCGGCGGTCTGGCCGTTGACGGTCACCGAAAGGATCGTGTTGGTCGATTTTCGGCTGGGGTCGACGGGAATATTTGCAAGGCGATCGATCATATCGTCGGCATTCATCGAATTGCCGCCCAGATCGGTGCGCTTGAAGTCGGGGGTAAGGAACGGCTTGATATCGTCCGGCTCGCGCGTGTCCATCGCGGTCTTGAGGGCGGCGTAGCGCGCTTCAAGGTCGCTCTTGGTGTCGGCATGGGCAAGGCCGGGCAGCAGGGCGCAGCCAAGCGCCGCGGAAAGCAGCAGGCGGGCGGGGTATCGACGTGTCATTGCGGATCTGTCCATCCAGTCGGTGATGGACACGATTCCTAGCCACGGGCCCGCGCGCCGCAATCGGGATTATTGTACCTTATTGTCGCGGAATTCCCTGTGCGCCTGCGCGGTGCCGCAAACAGTCCAATCAATGTTCAGACGACCATTTCGCTTTCCAGGGCGCAGGGGGTGTGGGCCTCCGTCTCGATCTGGATGGTCGGGTGGCCGATCTTGAATTTGTGATCCAGATCGTGGGCAAGATCATGCAGGAATCCATCGCCGGGCTGGCCGGCCGGCATCACCAGATGCGCGGTGAGGGCGGTTTCGGTCGTGCTCATCGGCCAGACGTGAAGGTCGTGAACGCGCGCGACACCGGGGCGAGCTTCCAGAAAGGTGCGGACGGCGGCGATATCGATGCTTTCGGGTACGGCCATCATCCCCATGCGAAGCGACTCGCGCAGCAGGCTCCAACTGGACCAGGCGATGACGGCGGTGATGATCAGCGAGGCGATAGGGTCGACCATCGCCCAGCCCGTCCACACGATCACGATCCCGGCAATCACGACCCCGGCTGAGACCGCAGCGTCGGCCATCAGGTGCACGAAGGCGGCACGCAAGTTGAGGTCGTCCTTGCTGCCCTTGGCGAACAGCATGGCCGAAAGCGCGTTCACCGCGATGCCGAGCGCGGCAACGACGATCATCGTCGTGCCGGTAACCGGTGCCGGTTCGGCGAAGCGGCGGATCGTTTCCACCAGGATCGCGCCGATCGCCACCCAGAGCAGGGCGGCATTGGCGATGGCAGCGAGGATCGAGGAACTCTTGAGGCCGTAAGTGAACCGTTCCGTCGGCGGGCGAGAGGCGAGCACGCTGGCCGCCCAGGCGAGCAGCAGCGACAGTACATCCGAAAGATTGTGCCCCGCATCGGCCAGCAGCGCCATCGAATCGCTGATGAAGCCGGCTGCGACTTCGGCGATGACGAAGACCAGGTTCAGTCCTACCGCGAGTGCGAAGGCCCTACCGACATTACCGGGAACGGCATGATGATGCCCGTGGTGGTGCCCGTGGTGGTGGTGGCCATGATTGTGGCCATGATGATCGTGTGCGACGCCCATGACGACGATGATTGCCACGGCCAGTCGGCCGCCATCAAGCGATGTCGTAACATGTCATGGCTTCGGCGGCTCTTATGCGGCAGTGCGGAAAACGGGTACCGGGCACCTCGTGACATTTATGCCGCAGTGGGGAAGCGTGAATTTTTCGACAATCCTCGGAAATGTCACAAAAAATCGGATCCGACTGCATCGTTTCTGCCACACGGGGCAAAAATTGCTGCGACCTGTCCAGAAATGAATCCACTGTGTCAGAGACTTGTCATATTGCGCTGCTCTTAGCAGCCGCAGCAAAACTGTGGCGGGGCAAACCTTCTGCAAATTGCAACCAACCCATTCAGATGGCTCCAGGGGGCTAAGATGAAATTTCACACCGTTCTCTCTACGGCGACCAGCACGCTGGCCGTTGGCGCAGCGTTTCTTGCCATGCCGGCTCTCGCTCAGTCGACCGGTTCGACTGAATTCGAAGAAGGCACGATCCTTGTTACCGGTTCCGCTCAGCGCGGCATCGACGGAATCCAACTGCCCGATTCGACCAAGACCAAGCAGGTCATCACCCAGGACATGATCGCCAATCAGCGTTCGGGTCAGGCCATTCACGAACTGATCAACCTGGTTCCGGGCGTCAGCTTCCAGAACAACGACCCGTACGGCGGTTCTGGCGGCACGCTGAACATCCGTGGTTTCGATGCCAGCCGCATCTCGCTGACCTTTGACGGTCTGCCGCTGAACGATACGGGCAACTACGCCCAGTATTCGAGCCAGCAGCTCGATTCGGAACTGGTCGAGCAGGTGAACGTCAACCTCGGCACCACCGACATCGACAGCCCCACGGCTGCCGCGTCGGGTTCGACGGTGAACTATCGCACGCGTAACCCCACCGAAGACTTCCACGTTAACGTGCGCGGTTCGGCGGGTGAATACGGCTACTTCCGCATGTTCGGCGTGGTCGACACCGGCGTGTTCACCGGCATTGGCACCCGCGCATTCGTTGCCGCCAGCCATGCGACGAACGAGAACCCCTATCAGCGTTCGAGCAAGACCGACCGCACGCAATTCAACGCCAAGATTTATCAGCCGATCGGCGATAATGGCGACTTCGTGTCGGTTGCAGGCAACTACAACATCAGCCGTAACCGCAACTTCTCGTCGGTTCCGCTGCGCACCGACAGCAAGATTTTCGCCGTGTCCGGCACCTCGCCGAATCAGACCCTGACGAGCACCGATCGCGTCGTCGGTTCGGGTTCGAGCAACCGTTTCCCCACCAGCATGGGCGAAGCCGATTACACGCTGGCGTCGTGCCACATCGCTGCCGCCAATCCCGGCGTCACCGACTCGCCGAACGCTTGCGGCACCCGTTACGACGAGAGCTACAACCCGTCGAACACTGGTAACATCCGCATCAACTCGCGCTTCACGCTGTCGGATAGCCTGATCCTGACCGTGGATCCGAGCTACCAGTACACCAAGGCCAACGGCGGTACGGGTGCGGTCACCGGCTATGAAGGCTTCTACACCCGCGCTGCGACCTCCACTCTCGCGGCAATCGGGCCGATCTATGGCTACATTGGCGGCAAGCCTTACTTTGGCGGCGTCGATCTGAACGGTGACGGTGACACGCGCGACAGCGTCACGGTTTATGCTCCCAGCGAAACCAAGACCAACCGCTTCGGCCTGATCGCCAACCTGATCTGGAACCCGATCGACGGCCAGACCTTCCGCCTGAACTACTCGTTCGACTACGGCCGTCACCGCCAGACCGGCGAAGTTGCCGCAGTTTACGGCAGCGGCCTGACGACGGAATACTTCCCCGAAGACAATCCGCTCCTCGATGTGGGCGGCGGCATCATCCAGAAGCGCAACCGTAAGTCGATCGCCATGCTCAACCAGGTTTCGGGTGAGTACCGCGGCGAATTCATCGACAAGCGCCTGACCGTCAACCTGGGCATTCGTTCGCCCTGGTTCACGCGCAAGCTGAACAACCTCTGCGTCACCGAAGCGGGCGGTTCGTTCGTCGACTGCTTCACCGACGCGGCGCAGCAGGCCACCTTCCTGGCCGCCAACCCGACCTATGTCGGCCCGACCAAGCGCAACTACAACTTCCACAAGATCCTGCCGACCGGTGGTTTGAACTTCTCGGTCACCGACAACCTGAGCGTGTACGCCAACTACACCAAGGGTATGCAGGTTCCGGGTACGGACAACCTGTATCAGTCGCTGGGCTTTGCCGCTGGCCAGGCTCTGCCGAAGCCGGAAACCACCGACAACCTCGACATCGGAACGCGCTTCATCTCGGGCAAGTTCCAGGCGCAGTTCTCGGCCTGGTACACCTGGTTCAACAACCGCCTTGCTTCGTCGTACAACCCCGAACTCGATGTTACGACCTATCGTAACCTCGGCAAGGTTCACAAGTACGGCCTCGATGGCAGCGTGGGCTACTCGCCGATTCCGGAAGTCACGCTTTATGCTTTCGGTTCGGTGCTGAAGTCCAAGATCATGGACAACGTTCAGTCGGGCGAGTGCACCGCGGCCAACGTGGCTGCCGGCGTCTCGACCGGCATCGGCACCTGCTCGGCCGTTGGCGATCCGATCTACTACATCACCAAGGGCAAGCGTGAAGGTGGTGCTTCCACCTACATGTTCGGTGGCCGCGTGCAGGGCAACCTGGGGCCGGTCGAACTGGGCGCGCAGGCGAAGCGTACCGGTCCGCGTTACGTGAACGATCAAAACCTGCCGATCGTTCAGACCTACACGGTCAACGGTGCGACCACCACGTACCAGGTCTATGGCGCCAAGACCCCGGCCTACACGGTCGTGGATCTCGACGCGAAGGTCGGTCTGGGCTTCCTCGGCCTGAACGACATGACCTACCTGCAGCTCAACGTGACCAACCTGTTCAACAAGCTCTATGTCGGCGGCTTCACGTCGAACACGGCTACGAACTCGGTTCCTTACGCCTACATCGGTTCGCCGCGCACCGTCAGCGGCACCATCTCGATGGGCTTCTGATCCGAAAAATCGCGTCACGCGAAACAGGGGAGGGGAGGGAACTGCGGTTCCCTCCCCTTTTTTGTTGGCTGCCAACTTTGGAAAATCATTCAGCGCGGAACATGGAAATTCACGAAGATACCGTCGATCTTGCCGATGCCGGAGCGATTCCCGAGGGCACGCCACATAGCCTGTTCGAAGATGGCTACGCCTTGGTCGTGGGCACCATCCTGCTGTCGATGGGGCTCATTCTGCTGCAGCAGGCCCAGCTTGCGACTGGCGGCGTGGCCGGTCTTGCGCTGACGCTGAACTACCTCACGGGCGCACCGGTGGGACTGCTCTATGCGGTGCTGTCACTGCCCATGCTGGCACTGACCGTGCGGTCCATGGGGAGTGCGTTCCTCCTCAAGACGATGATCGTGACGCTGGGACTCTTCGCACTTACCGCGCTGGCGCCTCATGCGCTGGTGCTGGATTATGTCGCGCGGCCGGTTGCCGCGGTGTTCGGCGGGACGCTGATCGGCATGGGCGCATTGGCGCTGGCCCGGCACGCGGCGGGGTCCGGCGGATCCGGTGCGGTCGTGCTGTCGCTCTACCGCACCCGGGGTTGGAACGCAGGGCGCACGCAGATGATCTTCGATATCGGCGTTCTGCTGTTTTCGCTGCTGGCGCTGGACCTTGTGCAGGTCCTCTGGTCGCTGCTGGGCGTCATGGCGACCGGCGGCATCCTGTTCGTGTGGCACCGGCCGGGTCGCTATAACGGGTACTAGAGCGTTTTCTAATCAGGTGGAATCACCTGATGGCTCGGAAAACGCGGCAAACCAGATGCTGATTTAGTCGTAGACGCAGGAATCGAAGCCTTCGCGCTTCACCGTGCCGATGCGTGCCGCGATGATATTGCCGTAGCGGCGCGTGAAGCCGGACGGGTTCTTCACGTCGCGCGTCTTGGGGCTGGGCAGGGCGGCGGCGATGCGGGCGGCCTCGACAGGCGTCAGGTTGGTAGCCGACTTGCCGTAGTAACGCTGCGCACCGGCTTCCACGCCGTAAGTGCCGATGCCGGTTTCGGCTACGTTGAGGTAGACCTCCATGATCCGGCGCTTATCCCACAGGTTCTCGATCAGGAAGGTGAACCAGACCTCGAAACCCTTGCGCAGATAGCGGGTCCAGCCTTCGCCCTGCCAGAGGAACACGTTCTTGGCAGTCTGCTGGCTGATCGTCGATCCACCGCGAATGCGACCACCGGCGGCATTGCGCTCGAACGCTTTTTCGATGGCATCGGTGTCGAAGCCGTTATGCGTGCAGAACTTGCCGTCCTCACCCGCGATGGCGGCGGCGACCATGTTGCGGTCGATCCGGCTCAAAGGCTGCCAGTCCTTGGTGATGCCGTTGCCGTCCACCAGCATCGTCACCGTCACCGGCGGCGGCACGAAGCGGTAGAGCACGGTCAGCCCCACGCTGATGGCGACGAACCAGATGATGACCTTGGCAAGGATGCGCAGCAAAGGAAGGGAGCCCCGAATTCTCAGATTGACGCCGCCTGCCTAGCGAGGTTGCGCGAGGGGCGAAAGGTGGCGTGCGATCAATCGCGGGTATCGAATGCGGTCCTGGCCGTCTGAACGTCGCCCAGATGCTTCTCCGCCCAGAGCCAGACGCCGCAGAATGCCTCGCCCAGGCTGTGGCCCAGCGGGGTGAGGCGATAATCCACATGTGGGGGGATCACGGGGTGGACGGTGCGATGGACGAAACCGTCGCGCTCCATCTGGCGCAGCGTCTGCGTGAGCATCTTCTGGCTGATTCCGGGAACCGTGCGGGCAAGCTGGCTGAAGCGTGATTCGCCACCTTCTTCCAGAGCCTCCAGCACCAGCAAGGTCCACTTGTCGGCCACGCGTCCGATCAGTTCGTTGACGAGAGCGTCCACGCCGGGGACATTCGAATAGCTGGTGATCGACGGATTTTTCATTTCTTACCTACTGGTTCGTACCATACTGTTAGGTGCCTACTTTCCAAAAGAGAGTATAAGTTCCAAATCGTCTTCGCAACCTTCCTCTCACCTCGTATTTACGGAGTTCCCCATGAAGACCAGTGGCAACACCATCCTTCTTTCCGGCGGCGGTACGGGCATCGGCCGCGAACTGGCGCAGCGCTGGCATGATGCCGGCAACGTCGTGATCGTCACCGGGCGTACGCTTTCCAGCCTGGAAGAGACGGCAAAGGGGCGTGCGAACATTCACCCGATGGCGCTGGATGTCGGCGATCCGGCGGGGATCCGTGCCTTTGCGCAGGATGTGCTGGCGAAGTTCCCGGCGCTCAACGTGCTGGTCAACAATGCCGGGATCATGCCGCTGGAGGACATTTCGAGCTCGCGTGATCTGTCGCGGGCAGAGGCTTGCGTGACCACCAACCTGCTGGGCCCGATCCGCCTGGCCGATGCTCTGATCGATCACCTTTCGGCGCGACCGGATGCGGCGATCGTCAATGTCAGTTCCGGGCTTGCCTTCGTGCCGCTGGTGGCGGCGGCGGTCTATTCGGCGACCAAGGCGGCGATCCATTCGTGGACCGATTCGCTGCGCTTCGCGCTGGCCGGCAAGGTAGAGGTTATCGAACTGGCGCCGCCGGCGGTGCAGACCGAACTGACCCCTGGGCAGTCCACGCGGGAGGGCTACATGCCGCTGGGCGATTTCACCGACGAAGTGATGAGCCTGTTCGCACAGCAGCCGACGCCCGAACTGATCGGCGTGCAGCGCCTTGGCTTTCTGCGCAATGCAGAGGCGGAAGGCCGCTATGCCGAGACGTTCGCCACTCTCAACGCGCCGCACACCTGAAAAACGGCTCACCGCTGGAACCATCCGGCGGCCGGTGCTATCACTGTATGTTGCAGCGCAGCATCGGCGGCACGGCCATGTTTTCCAAAGACAAGCACGTACATTACCTGGATCTCGCACTTCAGGGTGGAGGCGCGCACGGCGCCTTCACCTGGGGTGTGCTCGACGGGCTTTTACAGGATGAACGGTTGATCCCCGGCGCCCTGAGCGGGGCAAGTGCGGGGGCCATGAATGCCGCCGTGCTGGTTTCGGGCCTCGTTAGCGGCGGGCGCGAGGGCGCGCGGGATAGGCTTCGCAGCTTCTGGAAGGAGCTGAACCGCTCCGGCCGAGAGGCGGGGCCGCTGATTCCGATGATCGAGGCGTTTCCGCAGACATCGCGCGCGCTCTCGTCCTGGTGGTCGACCGTGTTCGGAGACGTGGGCATGGCCCATGCTTCCCCCGAACTGGGTCGGGAGATGCAGGAAATCCTGCGCAAGGTGATAGACAAGCACGTCGATTTCGATGCGATCCGCAGCGAAGAGGCGCCGCCGTTGTTCGTTTCGGCTACCAATGCCCGATCGGGCGCCTTGCGTCTGTTCCGCAATGCCGATTTGACCAGCGATGCGCTGCTCGCCTCGGCCTGTCTGCCGCTTTATTTCCCTCCCGTCACGATCGACGGGAAGGATTATTGGGACGGCGGCTACAGCGCCAATCCGCCGCTGGTTCCGCTGGTGCAGGAAAGCGCCAACGACGATCTGCTACTGATCACCGTGAATACCCAGGTACGTTCCGAAACCCCGCGCAATGCCGCCGCAATCATCGATCGGCTGACGGAAATCGGCTTCAACCAGTCCATGCGCAAGGAATTGCAGGGGTTGGTGCTGCTGCAATCCGCGATCGGGCAGGCCCGGACGAAGGCCGGCGCGAAAGATGGGCTGGTCGCGCAAGTCGAGCGGCTGCGGCTTCATGAGATTCACGATGAGCCCACGCTTGCCGCCATGCCGGCGCAGACCAAGCTGCTGCCGGTGCGGCATCTGCTGCTGAAACTGCACGATGCCGGCGAGGCGGCGGCCAAGCTGTGGTGCGAGGCCAATGTCGAGCATCTTGGCAAGCGCAGTACCGTGAACTTCGCCAAGCGCTTCGGCCCGGCCTGACGCCAGTGCAAATGACAAAAGAAAACCGGGCCGCCCTTGCGAGCGACCCGGCCGATCTTTTCACCAGAATGCTGACTGAAGTTACATCGCCGGAACCAGCTTCTTGCTGGTGGCGATGCGGGCCATCGCCTTCTGCAGCTTTTCGAAAGCGCGAACCTCGATCTGGCGCACGCGTTCGCGGCTGACGTTGTAGACCTGGCTCAGCTCTTCGAGCGTCTTCGGGTCTTCGGTCAGGCGACGTTCGGTGAGAATGTCGCGTTCGCGGTCGTTCAGCGAGTCCATCGCCTCGACCAGCATGTCGTGGCGAACGGTGGCTTCTTCCGCATCGGCAACGGTCTCGTCCTGCAGCGGGCGGTCATCCGCAAGGATGTCCATCCACTGGCCTTCGCCTTCTTCGCGCAGGGAGACGTTCAGCGAAGCATCGCCGCCCATCATCATGCGCCGGTTCATGTTCACCACCTCCTGCTGCGACACGCCGAGCGTGGTCGCGATGGTGGCGACATCGTCCGGATGCAGGTCGGTGTCCTCGTAAGCGTCGAGGTTCTTCTTCATGCGGCGCAAGTTGAAGAACAGCTTCTTCTGGCCCGCGGTGGTGCCCATCTTCACGAGCGACCACGAGCGCAGGATGAACTCTTGAATCGACGCCTTGATCCACCACATAGCATAAGTGGCGAGGCGGAAGCCCCGATCGGGCTCGAACTTCTTGACCCCCTGCATAAGGCCGATGTTGCCTTCGGAGATCAGTTCGGAAACGGGCAGGCCATAGCCACGGTAGCCCATCGCAATCTTCGCGACGAGGCGAAGATGGCTGGTTACCAGCTGTGCAGCTGCTTCGGGATCCTCGTGTTCCTTGTAGCGCTTGGCGAGCATGTATTCCTGCTCGGGCGCAAGCACAGGGAACTTGCGGATCTCGGAGAGATAACGATTGAGGCTCTGCTCGCTGCCCAGCGAAGGTACCGCCGGGAGATTGCGTCGCTTGGTGTTCACTGTCATCCGTCCTTTCCGGTCGGCCCGCGGTCGAAGACCCTATGCAGGCATCTTAGCTTGGGGCCACCTTTGTAAGATAGCATGTTAATCCGATTTCACTGACGCAGTTCGTCGATCAGAGCCCGCATGTCGTCGGGAAGGGGGCTGGAAAATCGGACTGTCTCCCCAGTAACGGGGTGGACGAAGCCAAGTTCCGCTGCGTGAAGCGCTTGGCGGTGAAATCCGAGTCGTTGCACGACCGGACGAATCGCTGAAGGTGTACGTCCATATACTGGATCCCCCAATAGCGAATGCCCGATTGACGACATGTGAACGCGTACTTGGTGCGTTCTTCCCGTTTCGAGGCGACATTCTACAAGCGACGCGCCTTTAAGCGCTTCGATCGTGCGGTAATGAGTCACCGCGTGTTTGCCTCTGCCTTGTTCGACCAGTGCCATCTTCTTTCGGTTGGTATTCGAACGACCGATCGATCCGGTTACAGTGCCGGCAAGAGGAATCGGTTTTCCGGCCACGACGGCGCGATAGGCACGCTCGATCGAGTGGTCGGCGAACTGGGCGGCAAGGCCTTCGTGGGCGCGGTCGGTCTTGGCGACCACCAGCAACCCAGAGGTGTCCTTGTCGATGCGGTGGACGATGCCGGGCCGCGCCACGCCGCCAATTCCCGAAAGCTGGCCGCGGCAATGATGGAGCAGGGCGTTGACCAGCGTGCCGTCCAGATTGCCGGCGGCGGGATGGACGACGAGGCCGGCCGGTTTGTCGACGACGATCAGGTATTCATCCTCGAACACGACGTTCAGCGGAATGTCCTGCGGCGCCGCTTCGGCGGGAATGGCTTCGGGCACGGCGATGGCGAAAGGCGTGCCGGGTTCCACCTTGAGCGAGGCCTGCGCGGCAGGTTTGCCCGAAAGCGTGATGCGGCCTTCGCCCATCAGGGCCTTGATGCGTTCGCGCGAGAGGCCGCTGGCCTCTGCAAGCGCCTTGTCGAGGCGGCCACCGGCCTCCCCGATCGTACCTTCAATGATGTTTTCCATGACCCCCATTGTCTGTACGATTTGGGGATGAATGTCGAAGTGACAAGAGAGGTTGTTACCGCTTTGATGGAGGAAGCCGCGCGCTGCCATCCGGAAGAGTGCTGCGGCCTGCTGCTGGGGGCAGCGGCGGGGGAGGGCACGCGCATCGACCGTGCGGTTCCCGCTGCCAATGTCGCCCCTGAACGCACCCGCCATTTCGAGATCGATCCGGCGATGCTATTGGCCGCGCATCGCGCCGAGCGGGCCGGCGGGCCGCAGATTCTCGGCTATTATCATTCGCATCCTACGGGGCAGCCCGTACCTTCCGCCGTGGATCGCGAACATTCCACCGGCGATTTGCGGATTTGGGCGATCATCGGCGACGGGCGTGTTGCATTCTGGCGAGATAGCGGGAATGGTTTTTCACCAATTATCTGCGATGTCATCGGCGGGAATCATCCGGATTCGCCTATAGATTCTGCTGATGCGGCGCATCTTGCCCAAACCTGATCGCCACCTATCTGTTGGCCACCTGAAAGCATGGAAGTTTCCGCGAATATGAGCACCAGTGCGATCGAACTTGCCAGTCTCCTCTGTTCGCGCCTCTGTCACGACATGTTGAGCCCGGTGGGCGCGCTGTCGAACGGCCTTGAACTCCTGTCCGACGAGAAGGACCCGGAGATGCGCCAGCGCTGCTTCGAACTGCTGGACCAGAGCGCGCGGATCTCGGCAGACAAGCTGAAGTTCTTCCGCCTTGCGTTCGGCGCAGCGGGCGGTTTCGGAGACATGGTGCCGGTTACCGAGGCGCGGGCCCTGGTCGATGCGCTGATCGCCAACAATGCGCGGATCGTCGTCAACTGGTCGCTGGGCAGCGACACGATGCCCAAGCCGGCGATCAAGACGCTGCTCAACTTCGCGCTGATCGGGATCGAGGCGCTGCCGCGCGGCGGCACACTGGATATCGCTGCCGAACTGCGCCCCGATCAGCTCACTTGCGGCACCAGCGAGATCGTCGTGCGTGCGGCGGGTCCGCGTATAGCTTTCGACCGTGACGTCGGCCGGGCCCTTGAAGGCGCGCTGCCCGAGGGCGACCTGTCCAGCCGCACCGCACCGGCGGCGATGATCCAGCAGCTTGCGCAAAGCCTTGGCGGGCGGTTGCAATATGCACTGGGCGACGATGCGCTGGTGCTCGGCGCGGTTCTTCCCGGTATCTGACGGGCCGCAAGGGAAGGGCATCGGACGATGAACCGCTGGCTGGTCAACCGAGTCGTCGAATCGCCCAACCACAATGAGCGCAAGCTGCCGGTTTCCATGGTGGTGCTCCACTATACCGGCATGAAGAGCGCCGATGAGGCGCTGGAGCGCATGTGCGATCCGGCGGCGGAAGTCTCCGCGCACTACATGATCGACGAGGAGGGGATCGTCACCTCGCTGGTGCCGGAGGACAGGCGGGCGTGGCACGCTGGCCGGTCCTACTGGCGCGGGGTGACCGACGTGAATTCCGCCTCGGTGGGGATCGAACTGGTCAATCCCGGGCATGAATGGGGCTATCGTCCGTTCCCCGAACCACAGATGGACGCGCTGCTGCCGCTGCTGGCGGACATCATGGACCGGCACGACATCCCGCGCGCGAACGTGGTCGCCCATTCGGACATCGCACCGTCGCGCAAGCTGGATCCGGGCGAGTACTTCGACTGGGCCCGCCTTGGCCAACTGGGGCTCGCGCTGGAAATCCCGCCGGCGAAGATGAACCTGTTCTACGACAATCCAGGGGCTTTCTATTTGGCGCTGGAACGGTTCGGATACGACATCGCGGATGGTCGAGCGGCGGTCAGTGCGTTTCAGCGCCGCTGGCGGCCCGAGATCATCGATGGCGTGATCGATGGCGAAATCGGCGGAATTCTCTTCGAACTGCTGTTGGAGCGTGACACCGGTCGTGCTAGGTGACCGCCCGCACCGGGGAGCCGGGCAGCCGCGGGCATCTTCGGATGCGCGAGGAAAGTCCGGGCTCCACGAAACAAGGGTGGCGGGTAACGCCCGCCGGGCGAGTCGGGTTTTCAGGCCCGGCGAAGCTTAGGGAAAGTGCCACAGAGAGCAGACCGCCAACCGGGGCAACCCGGAAGGTAAGGGTGAAAGGGTGCGGTAAGAGCGCACCGCGCTACCGGTAACGGCAAGCGGCATGGCAAACCCCACCCGGAGCAAGACCGAATAGGGGCTGCGCGCCATCTTGAATGGCGGGTTCGTTTCGGACCCAGGCAGCCCGGGTTGGTCGCTTGAGCGACGCAGCAATGCGTCGCCTAGAGGAATGGCTGCCACCGCGGCGTAAGGTCCCTCTGTTTGGGAGACCACGCCAGGTACAGAACCCGGCTTACAGGCTCCCCGGTGCGTTACGATCCTGAGCGGCGACCTGAATGACAATGCCGTCTGCAGTGTCGCACGCCTGGATGAACCAGCGATTCTCGCCCTCCAGCCCGATTGCCGTCAGCGTGCCGTGGACATAGGCGCCGGTGTCGATGCCGATGCGGTTGGAGCGGATTTCCGGCTGCTGGGTGATGGTGTGCCCATGCACGACCACTGCCCCGAAATCGCCGGCATGCGTCAGGAACGGCTCGCGAATCCATCGGCAGTCATGGCCCAACTGATGGTCCAGCGGCGTATCCGGCCGCACCCCGGCGTGGACGAACAGATAATCGCCGATGCGCACCATTTTCTCGAACCCGTCGAGGAAATCGAAATCGTCCTGCGGGATGGCATCCAGCATCGCCAGTTGCAGTTCTTCCGGCTCGGCTGCCATCACGAAACCCGGGTCCACGCCATAGGAGATGATCGTCTCGCGCCCGCCATACTTCACGAAGCTGCGGAAAGCGTCCAGCTTGCGTGCGGCGACCAGCAGCATCTCCTCGTGATTGCCCTGAATGAAGTCCACCCGGCGTTCGCGCGACCATCGCCGCGCCCGGTCGATCACGCCGGCGCTTGCGGGGCCGCGGTCGATCAGATCGCCAAGCAGGATGACGTTGCTGACGGCCTCACCCCGATTGGCGTCGTCGCGCTCGATCGCGGCGATGAGTCCCTCAAAGAGGTCGAGCCGGCCATGAATGTCCCCCACGGCATAGACGCGCTGGCCTGGCGGCAGCTTGGGCGTCCATTGTCTGGCGGGACGGGCGACAAGATTTTTGAGCTTTGAAAGCATTCTATGCCGGCCGGTATACGCCGCGCCCGGAGCCTGGGCAAGCGCGCCGCGCTGCAACTGCGAGTGGCAAAAAGTCCACACTTCGTTTCCCGATTGTTGCTTTTCTGAAATTTTCCTTGTGCGTTTTCTTGGTGCGATGCAGCATTATTGTGCTGACGCACGCTGTCCCGAAACGAGGACGCGGCGAAAAGCGCAGGTGGGAACGAAGCACCAAAAAGAATTTGTGAGGGAATGAACATGGTTATGTCCGTCCGTGGCCTTATCGCCGCGACCCTTCTTGCGGGCTCCGCGCTCGCAGCGACCCCCGCCTTCGCCGACGAAGCCGACGCTCCCAAGGACTTCACCGTCACCGGTAACGTTGCGCTCACCACCGATTACCGTTTCCGCGGCGTTTCGCTGTCGAACGGCGATCCGGCCATCCAGGGCGGCATCACCGTTTCGCACAAGAGCGGCGTCTACGTCAGCACCTGGTCGTCTTCGATCCATGGTGGCGACGTCTACGGCGATCAGGAACTGGACCTCATCGCCGGCTGGACCGGCGGCCTGGGCAGCAGCGGCCTGACGCTTGACGCCGGTATGCTGTATTACGCCTATCCGAGCGGCCACGTGGGCGATGCCAACTACTGGGAACCTTACGCATCGCTTGCCTACTCGGTCGGACCGGCCAAGCTGAAGGCGGGCCTTGCCTATGCGTGGAAGCAGAAGGGCCTGCTAACCATCAACGGCTACAAGCACGACAACGTCTATGTCTACGGCAACGTCGACGTCGCCATCCCCAATACGCCGGTCACCGTGTCGGGCCACCTCGGCTACACCAACGGCGTGCTCGCGCCGTGCTATTACTGCAATGGCGACAAGACCGGCGTCGACTATTCGATCGGCGCTTCGATGACGGTGTACGGCCCGCTCTCGGTTGGCGTCAGCTACGTCGGCGTCAGCGGCCCGAGCATCGACAGCTACACCAACGACGCGGTGGTGGGCACGCTTACCGCTTCGTTCTGATCCAACGAAAATTCGCAGGAGGACCCGCCCGGAGCATTCCGGGCGGGTTTTTCGCGTCCGGACGCTGCGATTGCGAGAACATGGTGGAGTGGCAGGCTTGGTCTGGTCTATCGTGCCCCATCCAAGTCAAAAATGCGTGCGGACGCCCGCAAAGGTGCGCTGCCGTTTTCCAAAGGACATCCCGTGACCAAGTACCTTCACACCATGATCCGCGTGACCGATCCGGACGCGACGATCGCCTTCTTCGAACTGATCGGGCTGAAGGAAACGCGCCGATTTTCCAGCGAACAGGGCCGTTTCACGCTGATCTATCTGGCCGTGCCGGGCGAGGAATCGGAAGTGGAGCTGACCTATAACTGGCCGGCCGAGGACGGTTCGTTTGAGGAATATACCGGCGGACGCAATTTCGGCCATCTCGCCTTCCAGGTCGACGATATCTACGCCACCTGCCAGACGCTGGCCGATGCGGGCGTGACCATCAACCGCCCCCCGCGTGACGGGCACATGGCTTTCGTGCGCACGCCCGACGGCATTTCGGTGGAACTGCTGCAGGACGGCCGCCTCGAACCCGCAGAGCCCTGGACCTCGATGCCGAACGTGGGTTCCTGGTAATACGGAAAGTCGACGCTGCCTCTGGCGGCGTCGACCATTTCCCCGGCAGGTTAGGGCCGAGTTGGGGGCTGCGGCGCGAAACGCAGGATCGCGAAGCCCAGCAGCGATGAGAACAGCGATCCGGCCAGCACGCCCAGCTTCGCTTCTTCCACCAGATCCGGAAAGCTGGGGAAGGCAAGGGCGCCGATGAACAGGCTCATCGTGAAGCCGATTCCGCACAGCACTGCCATGCCCCAAAGTTGCATCCAACTCGCGCCTTCGGGCCGGGATGCAAAGCCGGTACGATCGGCCAGCACGATCGCGGCGAAGATGCCGATCTGCTTGCCCAGAAACAGACCAAGGGCGACGCCCAGCGGCACCGGATCCAGCAAACTGCCGCCGGTAACGCTTCCCCCAAGCGCAACGCCCGCGTTGGCAAAGCCGAACAGCGGCACGATCAGAAAACTGTTCCAGGGCGCCAGCGCATGTTCCAGCCTTAGCAGCATCGATTCGCGGTGCAGCGGTCGCAGCGGGATCGTGAAGGCCAGCAGGACGCCGGCGACCGTGGCATGGATCCCGGAATTCAGCACGCAGATCCACAAGCCAAGGCCCAGCAGCAGATAGACCGACAGGAACGGAACCCGCAGGCGTCCGCAGGCCAGCAGCGCGATCAGCACTGCCGCTGCGCCAGTGGCCCAAACGGGATCAATGTGCGCAGTATAGAACAGTGCGATCACCGCAACCGCGCCAAGATCGTCGACAATGGCGACGGTCAGCAGGAACAGGCGTAGCGATGCCGGCACGCGGCGGCCGAGCAGGGCAAGCACGCCCACTGCGAAGGCGATGTCGGTTGCTGCCGGGATCGCCCAACCACGCTGGGCGGGTGGCTCCAGGCCGGCGGTCGCAAGATAGATCAGTGCAGGCGCAATCATTCCGGCCAGCGCCGCCAGTACGGGAAGCCGCCGCCGCGCCGCGCTGGACAGTTCGCCGTCGATGATCTCGCGCTTTATCTCCATCCCGACGACAAGGAAGAACACCGCCATCAGCGCGTCGTTGATCCAGGCATGTAGCGTGTCGAGTCGCGCTACGGGGGTCCAGCTCAGCGGATGGTGAAACAGCTCATGGTAACCATGACCAAGCGACGAATTGGCCACCAATAGCGCCATTATTGCGACGAAAATCAGCAGAATCCCCGCCGAAGCCTCGCTGCTTATTAACTTTATGAAACGGAACGCCAATTCATTGGCGTAATTGCGCTGTGCACTCATAAGTCCTGTCTCGGGCAGACTTGGCGGCGATGCAAGCCGTCCATGCAATCCGGATGCCGGCCTGACGGTAACGTCAAGGCTTCACCCGGAATGCGGCCTGTCGGGGTTCGGGGGGACTACGTGGTAACAGCTGGTGCGATTCAGCAGGCGCTCGTGTGCCTGCAGCATGTCGAGCAGGAACTGCTGCTCTTTACGGCGTTCTGGCTCTTGCTGGGCGCTTGCGACGATCTGGGCACGGACATTGCGTGGCTTTGGTTGCGGCTGACGGGCAGGGCGCGCGGTACACGCCTTTCGCAGGAGGACTGCGATGCGCCATTGAACGGACGCGTCGCGATCCTTGTGGCCGCCTGGCAAGAGGATGAGGTGATCGGCCACACCATCCGGCACGCGCTTGCGGCATGGCGACAGCAGGATTTTCGCCTTTACATCGGTTGCTATGCCAACGATCCAGCAACGCTGGCGACTGCGATGGACGGAGCGGGGCAGGATGCCCGCGTACGCCTGGTGATCCATTCGCGCCATGGCCCCACCACCAAGGCCGATTGCCTGAATCGCCTTTACGACGCCCTGTGCGAGGATGAGCGGCGCTGGGATCAGCCGTTCCGCTGCATAGTGCTTCACGATGCCGAGCAAGTGGTTTCGGTTGCACACCTAAAAATCCGCAGATTTGCGTTATCCCCACAGCCTGGGGGTCAAATTCGACCAGTCCTGCTGGCTCGCCATCCAGAGCGGGTGATCAGGCAGGCTGGGAGTGGGGCGGATCGTGTCCGGTCGTCCTTTGCACTTGGAACAGCGCAGATGCAGGTGCGCGATGGCGGTCGCCGTGTTCCAGCCATGGCATAGGAACCAACGATAGACCTTGGCGCTGTCGAGGACGCCTTTGTGGCCGCAGCGTCTGCACACGACTTCGAGGTTTGCGTCACGCCTCGGAAAATCCCCGAGGTCTTTGAAGCCGATGTTCGCTCCAACGTCACGGGAACAGCTTGAGTTGATCCGGGTGCGGTATGCCTGGGTAGTCGTTCAGACGATCAACAATGGCCTGAGCAAGCTCATTGGCCGCTTTTTCGCGCATCCGTTCGTCGGGCATGGTTATGCCAACTCGCGCCCAAGCAGGGGCGTTGAGGATGGCCTCCGATAGCTCGCTGGTTTCGAGTCGGTCCATGCGGCGAGAATAGAACGTAACAGGAACATCGGCAAGCGGGTTGAAACCAAATGCACCAAATGACAGGCTGATCCTCCATTGGTTCGGAGGTTCGAAAATGTCATCGCGTATCGTTCAGCAAGCCGTTTTGGATCGGCTACGAGACGGGCCTGTCGAGGCGGTTGATGGAACGCTGCCTCTCCCGCCGCATGAACGTGGCGAGGTTGAGGCTGCCATCGAGGGATTGAGGAAACTCGGTCAGGTGCGGATTTATGGAGCGCCGAACGCGAACTTCTTCTTCGGGATTGATCCCGAGGCATTTTACCTTTCCAGGCACGAACACCTAGTCAGGCAGTGATCCAACGATGACGAAGCCCGGAAGGCATCTGCCGGGCTTTCGGGTCGTTAGGCGTTCTGCTGTTCGACCGGCATGTCTGCTTCCGGGCCGGACATTCCAACGATCTGGAAGAACTCGTTCATATGGTGGGGACCGACGCGGACTTGCCCATCCCAGTGTTTGATTGTGTCCGCCGGGCGCTTGTGCAGCCAGAAAAGATCGAGCCGCTTGTTGGCTAGCTTCTCACCCCAAGTGCGGCGATTGTGCTTTATCAGGTTCGTTAGCAGGTAAAGGTCTTCCAAGCCTTCGGCCACCGGATAACCCATCTCGCGCACCATCTCTACCAGATCATAGTGTTTGACATATTCCTGATCCACCCACTTGAGTGCGCTGCGCTCCCAATGGTGATAGAGCGTGATGACGAACGCCTTACGTAGCGTCGATCCATTCTCCACCGCTAGCCCATGTTGATAATCGAGAATTTGCTCCTTGCTCCAAACTATAAAGCCGTCCTCATCTTCTTCGCCCTCCCACTCGGCACCGTTGCTCAAGGCCTCCGCGTAGTCGTCGATTTCATGAAGGGCCTTCGTAGCCCTTTCCTCAAGCGCGAGGTGAGCGGCGTCATAGCTATCAATGATGGACCGCAATCCGTCGTGAAAAGCCCAACCATGCTCATTGAAAAAGAGCCGTACCACGTCATTCCCCCTTGTTGCGCGGGTCCAATAGCAGCCAAAGAAAAAGCCCGCCAGCATCCTGACGGGCCTCGGTATTGCTTCTCAGGTTATCGTTTAGGCGGGCAATCGTCTTCGTCGAACAGACGGTCAATATCGGCCAGGCCGAAGCCAGAGATTGTGTTACCACCCTTGATGACCAGATTGTTGATGTCAGCTTTACCGATTAGACCCGGCTTCACGCGGATTTCGTCTTCGGCCATTTCAAACACCCTGTCGCCGTCTGGCGTCTTAAGCACGATGTTACTAGGCAAAGCCCCAATGAGCCTACCGGCCAACCTGCCGACTTGAGCGCCAATGTCACCAAGGGTATTGCCGTCTTCCATTAGCACTTTTGCGTAAGCGTTCCCATCGGCGGCATCCTGAGCCACACGAACCATGTCAGGCATTGCCTGGGCGGTCGCTCGTTCCATGGTGCGCTTGATCGCCTCTTCAAGCTCTTCGCGCATAATCTCTTTTACGGTCTTCATCATTCTCTCTCCCACTTCTCGTGTCGGGTTGTCGTTTAATTAGTTTCTCGGCTGTGGTGGTGCCAACGGCACACTGAGCGAGGCAATTGCTTCCTCGATTGCTCTGGCAAGTGGACAAAAGATGTCATTGCTCAAGAGCGTCAGTGCGTCATCGAGCATGATCTCTACCGCTTCATCGGCTGGGATCGGTGTTGCCTCTAGTTCGATCTTATCCATGTCTCTCCCCCTCACTTCGGAAATTCAAACAGGCCGGTTTCATCCAGCTTCATTGGCCTTGGTAGTGGTGCTGCACCTTCCTGATACGCACGGCCATTCGTCCACACTCCTTTGTTCTCTTCGTAGAACGCATCTGCGTCTAGGAACTCTCTATCGGCATTGAATGTGCGGACGAGAGGTTCAGAGCAAAGGCCGTAGAATGGAGAGAAGAGGAAAGTGGCTGAGAAGTCACCGTCCGCATGTTCTCCAAGGCCGAGGCTCTGGGTGATGAGAGTGACAATGCGGGTGTAGCGGGAAGGGCTAGAAACGGGGTTCACGAACGGCACGACGACAACAAGGCGTTCGTCACTCATCGACGGGTTGAGAATGTCAATGCTGCTCTGTGAGTGAACCAGATGGAAGATGTAAGGGAAGGCTTCCAGTGCTTCGAGAAGCTCTTGCTTGGCGGTGTAGGGAAACTGGATTGCCGCCGCCGTGATATCCAGGATGTCATCCTTGATGTGGTTGCGAGCATATCGCGCGAAGGTCCAATAGCGGCGGGTGTTGCTTACCTTGTGCTGATCGCGAAGGCTGCGCATAGTATCTGCCATACTCACGTTACCGGGTTCAGCGTAAAAATCGTGAGTATGTGTCATGCGGACGACGTTCTTCTTTGCGCGTCCGGGAAACTCGGAAAGTGTTAGCTTGGGGTTGGTCATTTGGATGCTCCTCTCTGGATTTCTCCTTCCAGAGTTATTTATCCCAAGGAGCAAAAAACCCGCTCAAATAGGCTCAAAAGCCTGATCTGCTAACTACGGGATGACAACATCATCCCGTGCCGGTCTTGGCCTCGTAAAGACATATGAAGACTGTAAGCTGAAAGCCTATCTCTGCCCCGCAAGTATTTGGACTATCGGCTGGGGGCGCACCACCAACGTCAAGAAGGGCGACACCTGTACGCAGGCACAAGCAGATGCTTGGCTCGTTGCCGAATACGACAGCTTTGAGAAACAGGTCCGCGCACTGGTCAAGGTATCGCTTACGGCGAACCAGCTAGGGGCGCTAACATGCTTCGCCTACAATGTCGGCGTTGGAGCCTTCAAGTCCTCCACCTTGCTCAAGCTGCTCAACGCCGGGAACTATCAGGGCGCGGCAGAGCAGTTCGCTCGTTGGAACAAGGCGGCGGGCAAGGTAATGGCAGGGCTCACGAAGCGCCGTGCGGCGGAGGCCGATCTGTTCAAGCGTAAATAGGGGGGATGCTCGAAAGGGCTGCTCAATCCGAAACGCATCCAGCATAATTGATACAGGAACCCCGTAGGCTTATGCTTGCGGGGTTTCAGCTTCTCGGACTTGCTTAAATCGTGAGCAGACCTCTCTGGTAGACACCGGCTGCTTCGAGCGCTTCGTCTCGTTCTATTCTGGCGCTGAGGCGATCACACTCTTCCTTCCAATCTGGCCGAATGGCGTGTTGGCACTTGGAGTAGGTTGGAAATAAACCGCGTGCAGCATTTTCAGCTATCATTGTACCGCGATGAAGTGCGCGGCTGGTCAGGATTTTGAGGGCGTGACGGTCATCAATCCCAATGTCGTTACCGTTGTGCTGATCTTGAGCAATTCGAGCGCTGTAAGCGGTGCTGATTTGTGCGATTACGCCGATCTCGTATAGCTTGGCACTTGAATATCCAGCCCTCACCCACATACATTCCAAATAGCGCATCAGGCTCCCGAGATTCTTTTTTACGGGAAGCAAGGAATAGGTGGGGCGTGAAGCCTCGATTATCTGTTTATCGTCGTTTGTCGCGGACATAATTTGTGCAATTTGATTGATTATCTGTGACTGCGATAAGCCCGTGGGAATGGACACGATAAGAGAAGGTCGTTTGCCTTCATCAGTCCAACGACCTTTTATGTATTCGTCGGCTTTCGCATTCAGTCGAGAAAGAGGTGTGGCCGTATCAATTACAAGTTCGTCGATCAATTGAACGGAAGGTCGTTCTCCTTGAAACCCAAAGTGACGAATTCCTTTATCGAGCCACCATTCGTCAAAGGTCATGCTGCCGACATCGCCTAAATTATCATAAACCGATAGTACGGCTTCAAAGTCCGGTGGCAGTCTCGAACGGTCGCTATCCCTGAGTGTATTCGTCCTCGCTCGCCGTGCCAGTTCGTAGCTCGGGCTCATATGCAGGTACTCAAACCACAGAGCGCCGAAACGCGCCTGCTCAAGGTGAGCCCAGCGGCCTCCGATCGACAAAGGCAAGGGATTTTCGGCGGGATTTTCGACCATAGGTTATCTCGTTAGGGCCAAGGCGATCTAGATAATCACGCTCTGGGATAACCTCGGACTATCAAATCCTCACCACGGAGCAACCCGCAACGCTGGAAAATAGAGGAAATCCCTAGACATGACGAATAACTCGAACACCGACACCGCAATTGAAGCCCTGAGCACCGAAGCGCTCACTCAGCAGGTCAACATCGCGGAGAGCACCGAAAAGCTCTTTGCACTTGAGGGCAAGGCGTCCGATCTCCGTGCCCGTGTCACTTACCGTGTTTGGAAGTTCATCAACGACAACGGCGCTGCCAACGTGGATGCCCACGCGAAGGAAAACGGTTACTCGTCCACCTCGACGAAGTATCCGCTCCATGTCGCGGTACAGTTCGTGCTTGGCCTGAACATCTTCAACAATACCACCGACGAGCAGCAGAAGGATCGCACCAACAAGGTCCGTCCCTTCATGCTCAGTGTGGATTACATGAACCGTGTCTCCGACAAGCACGACTTCACCGCGATGGGCGAGGACGAGTTCGTGACGTTCTACAAGGATGCCGGTCAGCAGTCGGGTATGGAAAAGCTGTTGAAGCAGCTTCAGCGCCCGGAACCCGTGGATAGCGAAGGCGACCCGCAGGCCGATAACGTGATTGACGAGGCTCTGGAAAGTACGGCTGCGCAGTCGATCAAGAGCAATGCGCTTCCCGGTGTGGCAATGGGCAAGCCCATGATGTGCATCGTGCGGAACGATGGCGACAACATCGTGTTCCTGCCTCTGCCCAATGCCGCACCCTCGGTTATTGCCGATATGGCCGCGTATCGTTCCACCGGCATGGAAACGGCTTCGGATGCGGCGCTGTTCTGGCATGAGGTCGCGACGGTTGCACCGGCAATCATTCAGGACATCGAGAAGAGCAAAATCCCTGTCGAGCCTGTTGCCAATGACGACGAGGTGAATGCTTCGACGCCTATGCTCCCGGCCTATGCGCTCTACCTGCTCGACGGAAGCACGCTGTCGGTCGCCAATTCGCGAATGCTCGATACCCGTGTGCTGACCATCGAGCCTCGCGATGGGGTCGAGACGCAAGCAAGCGCCTCCATCCCGCGTTTCATGGACAAGAAAACCCGCAACACCATGTTCGAGCGACTTGCGAAGCCGACCGTGTGCGCAGGTTACGGCGACAAGGACAGCATTTCGTCCGTTTCGAATGATGGTCGGCTCCGCATCAAGTTCGGTCACAAGTCCCGTGCGCTCAACGGTCAGCTTGCTTTCCCGAAGCTCTCCGAGTTGGGTTCGAACTGGACGCACCGCGTCAGCGCCAACTTCAAGGCGTCGGCAGTCGCATCGCTCGATGCTGTGGCGGTCGCGAAGCTGGGCAAGGAGTTCATGGCCGTGCTCGCCAAGAAGCGCCGTCAGGACAAGGAAGTCACGGTGACTATCCGGGATGGGGAAATCGGCTTCAAGCACGACAAGGGCCAAACCGTCGCCATCGATGCGAGCACGACTGGCAATGTGGAAGCGCGGGTTATGGCGAGTGACCTCCTGACTTGCCTGCCCACGCTGGCACCGCTGGACGCCGCTGGTGGCTTGGAAGTCGAGGTGGATGCGAATGGCATGTTGGTACTGGTGGTTCGCAGCAAGGTCGCCACGTTCCGTGCCCACATCCAGACGCTGGAAATCGAGCGCGACACCTGCAATCGCAAGTTGCTGGAACTGGTCGAGGCAACGCCTTCGACCGCCGCTGAAGAACCCGCCGCCGATCTGGCCGCGTGACCCTCTAGCCCCGCGATAGGCTTGTCCGTCGCGGGGCTACCTTCCCGGAGTTTTCTATGACTATCGACTATCGGGCGCGCCAGCAGGGCCGCGCCACCTATCTTATTGCCGGTCAGAAGCGCACCCACACGATGCCCGTCACCCCGATTGCCAAAGTACGCGGCGGCAATCTCCCGGCCCATCTCGCATCGCCGGCTGATCTTGATTTTCTGGATCCCGCCAACCCGTACTTCGTCACCGACCGCGCCCTGTTCTCCTATGGGCAGTTCATCGGCGGCAGCACGCCCAAGGGTATGTTTGATCGTCGTGCCGGTGTGACGATCCTTGGCGATAGCGGCGGCTTCCAGCTCATCAGCAATCCGGCGCTCTGGCACGGCAACACTACTCGGGCCAATGCCCTGTCGTGGCTGGAGGCGCACACCGACGAAGCTATGACGTTGGACATTCCCACGAGGGCAATTGGCAATAATCCGCTGTTTCCGACTTTCGCAGATTGCCTCAGCACGACCCTGACGAACAATGCGTTCTTCCAGCAGCACCGTCAGGGCAACACGCGGTTCCTAAGTGTATTGCAAGGCAGGGACCGGGCCGAAGCTATCCAGTGGCTCGATGCAGTGAAGGTGCAGCCGTTCGAGGGCTGGGCAGTCGGTGGCGACATGCGGCTCGATTTCGTCTGGCTTGTGGAGTTGCTGACCCGGCTTCGCGATGATGGCCTGACGGGCAAGCGGAATCGGCTTCACGTTCTGGGCACCAGTTCGCTCACACAGGGTGTCATGCTCTCCGCGATCCAGAAATCCTTTGCCGAGCTTCCGGGTGAGGAGGATTTCCAAATCACCTTCGACACTTCGAACCCTTCGCAGGTTATGACGTTCGGCCAGATGTACGGGCATCCGCTCATCACGCCTGACAGTGGAACCACGCCGGGACGCTTTGGGCATACTACCTTCAAGACCCCAGCGAGCACCGATCACTCGCAAGGCGATACGCGAAGCATTCCGATTAAGAGCAGCCGCATCAGCGAGGGGCTGACCATCGGGGACTTGTGCGCCATGCCGTCACCGGGCCGCAACAGCGCGTGGGATGCTCTCGCAGAGGCAATTGTCGTCCATCACAATCTGGATGCCATGCTCTCCGCGTTCGATGAGGCAAACTCCATCATGGAGATGCCGAGCAGCTTTGCCGTCCAGCTTGCGCCGTCGCGCCATGTGACTGCCTACAACGTCTTGCGTGGGGCGTTCAGGCACAACAGTCCGGTGGGGCATGTTAAGCGGCACAAGTCGCTGTTCGCCACGATCTGAAGTTCAGATCGTGTTGAGATGGGAGCCGACTGGCAGGCTCCCATCTCAGCCCTTCGGGCGCTCTCATAGGGCATCTGCAGGCTCACATAGGGCGTAGGTGTGCTGGACCGGACAAGGCGCTGTACGGGCTTCGCAGGGCAGGGGCGGGCCGCGTTTCCCTCGGCGCAGCCATACTTCTCGATACACCTCCTGGGGAGAAGCGAAGCGCTGGCTGTCCGCAGGACAATGCTCTGGCGAAGCCAAACCCAGGCCTGAACACGAAGTGTCCTACTCGGGAGATTTGTCGTGCCTTTCGTGGCGGCGCGACAGCGACGACGCGAAAGGTGCGAGAAATCGCGCCGTGTGCGCCTCTGGTCATATTCTCCTTGTGATGAAGTGGGTCTTTGTATGCGATACATATCTACTATCGTAGATATGGCTCTTATAAAATCCAGTTCGTCATAAGGGGAGTATGCCCGGAGTAGCTATTCATACTATGGGTCTTATAAAATCCTGACGTATCGACACTTCTATATTGAACCCTGAAACGCCCCTGTCGTATAAATAGACATAGAAGAAGTGCAGACTGAGAAACTGCCGTCTTCGGCAGTGGTCTGACACTTCAATCGGGTTGAACTGGTTCAATCTCCTTTTGCGAAAAGTCTTGGTCCGCTGCGTGTATCTCAGTCCGCGCAGCGGACTTTTCGCATTCAGGGAGAAGAGCCAAATGGCCACCAAAGATAATATCCGCAATGACGTCCTCGAACTGCTCTGGGACGAGTTCTGCAAGACCCGCAATTACCAGAAGCACAAGAACGATATCACGGTCACGATGACGTTCGACGACTACCTAAGCCTCTGGTCCAACACCCGCATCAACAGCCTGACAGTTCGCATGGATCGCGGCCCGCAAGCGGTTCGCTATTACATGACTAATAGCGTTCGCCCGGTGTGTAGCTGGATCAACAGGGAAGCGATGGTGCGCGGCGGTGAAATGACCGTCCACAATGCCAAGATCAGGAGCGCAGAGGATAGCAAGAGGCTGTTCCAGTTCGTAGCCGGGGACAAGCACTCCGAGGCATCGCGGGCACGTATCGGAGCATCAAAGCGCGGCACGAAGCAATCGCCAGCCCAGATTGAAAAGAGGACGGCGGCAAGGGTCGCAACAATGGCTCGCAAGAGGGTCGAGAGGGAGGCTCTAGGACTATGATGCATAAGTTCACCGGCCCAGAGCTTTTAGAGATGAGAGGGTACGTTGCTCTCTGTCAGGATCACCCGGCGCTGTTTGTAGGCGAGAAGCCATTCATCAAGGAAATGGCGAAAAAGGCCGATAGGATGGCGATGGTTCTCACCAAGAAGCAATACGATTGGCTGCTCCTCATCATCGATCGCGTTATCACGTTCAACGACAGGCAGCGTTCCTGAATTCTAAATTCTGCCTAGCTCTGTAAGGTGCGAAAATCACGGAATAATAGTGACGGAATCATCTCTAATGCAGTATAACGAGAAGGTAAGCCGGGTTGCCCAATATGGTGGCTCGGCTGCTTCATCAATTCCATCTATATGAGATTCCCAGAACGCATGACAAACCCGTTGACTACGCCGCAGAGTATCACACCTTTCGTACAGGCCTGCGCCAAGAAGATAAGCACCAATGACCCTGTTTACGTGCCGGTGGTTGAGGTGGGCAAAGCCATCTACGGCCAGTGCTTCGTTAACGTCCAGAAGCACGTCAAAGAGCATGATGGTAAGATCATTTATGGGTGGACGCTCTGGGAGTGGTCCGGGGTTATGGTTGATGCAGAACATCATGCGGTTTGGGAGAAGCCGGACGGAACTTGGGAAGACATAACTCCTAAGCCGGACGGCGAGCAGCGTATCTTATTTGTCCGCGACGATGCCGCCGTTTACGATGGCTTCAAAAGTATTTTGAACCAGCGTTTCCCGGTGGCCACGAACAAGCCTGCTCGGGAGTTTGTGGCATTGAAACGCGAGGCGGAAGTGCTGTTTGAGCCGTACCGTCAGACTGGGTTCTTTAGCGTTCCCGATGATGTAGTGGAACGGGCGGAGAAGAAGAATGTGCGAGCGGCCCGTCGATGGAACAAGCTACTCGCTGACTTCGGACCTTGAACGGCTCTAGGATCGCAAGGCGTCATGGTCTGGGCGCTGCGATGCTCTGGAAGCTCGCGAACTGATAATGCCCAACACAAAAAAGGGCCGCTAGACGAACAACCCGCAGGTATGTTCCCATTAGGCGGCCCACTTTAATTTCGGCTCGTCGTATTTTTCGACTTGGACCGAATCACTTTTTTATTCACAACATCGGTGCGACCCGAGGGGCGAGCTCGCCCTTTTCAACTTAGCCCGGAGCCTAACGGTTCCGGGTTTCTTTGTTCCGTCATTAATCTGCAATTGATTGCGGAACCATGAACGGGGACCGGCAGGCATAACCCTGTGGAAAAGGAGTGAACTGACGGCTTACAAAATCCCACTTTACCACGAGCGCGGCCTTGATATGTTCCGAGTGAACATAGGCTTTTTCGTTGGGAGGTAATTGTGACCGTCCAGTCATCGTTATCTATGCCGTGCCTGACGATGGCCGTCCTTGGGATCATCGTTGTAGCATCGACGATACTCGGCAATTGGGGCCTTACTCCGTTGGGAAAATGGTCCCTGCGAGTAATCGGCGTCCTGCTGCTGGCCTTGGGCTTAATCCTAGCCTAGGGCGTGATGCCTCCTTCTGGCGACTTTTAGTGATCGAGCGGATCGAAGCCGCGCTTATGCCACTTCGCATATGCCCATTCCCCGATCCTGATAGCTGTCCAGATCAGGGATGCCACAGCCGCGATGGTCGGCAGCATCTGGGCCATCGTACCGAATGCTACTCCCGCACTCACTACGTCGATGACGTTCTTCACATCTTGAGTTTCGTGAACCATCAGAGCACCAGGCCAAAGACATTCGATGCCAGAGAGAGCAAGTCGGTGAGGCTCTCGGCTGTCTCTGCTTTGATGCCGAGGAGAGCTACCGGAATAGCGATGAGGATTGCCCATGTGGCCTTCTTTTGGAAGATGGGCAGTGCCTTCTTGAGAAGGGCTTTGGTAGTGGCTTTCATGTGCGACCTCCAACGAGATTTATATTGACTATTTACTCGTTGGAGTTGGCGAGACCGGCTTATCCGTTTGAGCCGCCAGCGGTACAAGTGATCTGCCAACTGGAAGACTTACCATCGACGGATGCGGTGATGTTCCAAGTTGCCATTTTGCCCGCATACACCTGACCGACACGCAACGGTGACACGATCATCTGACATGACGTAGATGTTCCGCCACTCGCCACGGACGTTGTGTACCCTGTCCCAGTGACGGAGTAGGTCCAAACACATGCTTTGGTACATGTCAGGATGAATGATGCTGCATTGGAATTAAGTGACGATGCTTCGTAAGCGCCGGGAGGGTAATTCCAAGCGATAGAGGATTTGCCCCAGAGATTGGACATCGCAATTGTGCCGCTGCCGATGCCCGCGAGATTACGAACTGCGCTATCACCAAGGCTGATTTGCGCGTTGGATGATCGACTTAGTTCCGTGTTGATCTGGCTGAATGAGATTTGACCTGAGCCGGGAAGTGTCATTCTTCCACCTCTGGCTCAGTTGGCTCTTCCTCTGGAACTTCGGGCTCTGTCACTGGTGGCGGGTTCTGGATGATGCCGTCTTCAATGGCGCGGATGACATCGGCCTCTAGCTTGTCGATAGCCGCGTTCTGGAATGTCTCATCAAATGCGATGTTCATAGCTGCGAAGACATATGCGGTGCTGGGGACAACCTGCATCAAGTCGTAGGTCTGTTCGAGAGTGACGCCGTTATGCTCCCATCGAATGCGCGCCAGAGCGGTTGTCGTATCGTGACTGATAATCGTTCGGATCATAGGAAACCTGCCTTTGTCATTATGTTCTCTAGCTTCGCGAGACGTTCGCTAAACCGGGCATTTACGCATGTGAGTTCGTCGATTTGCTCGGCCTGCTGCTGATTGTCGGCAGCGAGGATTGCGACCATATCCATGTAGTTGACCGACTTAGTGCCGACGAGATCGGTCGAGGTCTTCACGACTTCTGGAACGGCCAATTCGAGTGTCTGCGCACCGAAACCGACGCGGGTAATGCCGTCGCGCTCGTAGAGCATGGACGCCTTCGCCATACCCTGACGACGAGCAGCCACGTTATCGATCGGGCGCTTGTTCTCCTTGAAGCGTTCGTCCGAGTACGCGACCACGTTTGCCGGGAACCAAGCGTCATTGTTGTTGTCCATGCGGAGCAGCCAAGCGCCACGGCTCTGCGAATAGACGCCGGTATCGCTGCCGTTGGACATGAACGTAGACCATGTGCCGATGCTGTAGCCGGGCCAGTTGTTTACACCAGTTCCATACGTGGTGATGTTGCCGTAGCCCGCGCCAGCGTCCGCTACCTGGATGCCTCGGCCTCTGGCCTCCCAGTAGACACCCCCGTCACTCTTACACCTGAGCCAGTTGTTCGTGTACACTTCGCTGGCGGTCATACTTGCGCCAGCGGTGATGCTGCCATTTGAGCCGAGGGTAATGACCGCGCTGCCAGCTTTATTGCCGCTGTAGACCAAAAGACCGTTCGATGCGCGGACGGAAATGTAACCGTTGTCTAGGTCGCAAATGTCTCCATCGTCACCGATTTCTAGGCTGAAACGGTTTGCGCTGTAGACTTTAGTTCCAAGCGATAGGCTACCAGTCATGCCTGTGTTGCCGTTAACTTGCAGACCTGTCGCCGTAAGCCCGCCATTAGCATAGGCGGGAGCATTTAGATTGGTGGTACTAGTGACCGATAGAGTGCCGCTCACCAACGTACCGCCGCCGAAGTTCTGACCATTAGAAGAGGTCAGCCCACCAGTCGCCAAATTGACCATAAGGGGGCGCAGGTCGTTCCACGTCGCTTCGCCTGACGTGTTTGCGTTCGTCAGCAAAAGATAGAAATTGTTATTGTCGTTTCGCTGGATCACGCCATAGCCTGATGCAGCGGATCGGAGATATAGCTGCCCGTTGCCGCCGTAGTTTATGACCTGACCTGCGGAGAACGTATTGGTCGATGCCAACGAAGCCTTGGCATTCAATGCTGTCTGGGTTGCAGAAGTTACCGGAGCCGACGCGATGTTGCCGGTGTGGTAGATGTCCTGGCCTTTGAATTTCGGCGCAGCGTCGTCAGTACCAGCGCGGAAGATGGTGGACCATGTGATTGCGCTGCCAGCCGCTTTGCTGGTGCCGTTCCAGCCGAGGAAATCGAGCGATGGTCCGCTAGTATCACTGGTCATCGATAGACGGAACGAGTGTTCGTTAGCGACAACCTGAGTAGGCGTAGAAGTGCCTGTTGAGTTCCAGTAGTGGTTTACTCGACCAGCACCATCTTGCACGTTGATCCCGTACGAACCGTTACTTCCGCCCATTTCGAAATTATGGAGGACGCGGTCTAGCGTGGACGTGCCTGCGTAGATGGATGGCACGCTTACGCGACCCGTGAACGCGGCACCGCTCTTGTCGGCCTTAGTCGATGGATCGAAGTTGCCTGTGTGATAGACCGCTTTGCTGTCCCATGTCAGGTCAGTGGCAGTTAGGTCTAGCTTCTTAGAACCAGCCGTTACGTTCAGTTTGATGTTTGCCGATGAAGTCGTGTCTTCGCGGATAGAGTAGTTGCTGCCATCAACGATGTTGTACCAGACTTTACCAGTGTCTGTTTCACTGAACACTATGCGAGGGCTGGTAGAACTAATTCCGAGATTACCGCTGATCGTACCGCCTGCAGCATCCAGCTTCGTGGAAGGCGTGAAATTCCCAGCGTGCCAGACGGTGCTCGTGCCGACCTGAACCGTGCCGCCATATGGCTGTAGGCGCAGGGTGCCCTTGGTATTTGACCCTGAACGAACTTCGATACCTGCGACGTTCGGGGTCAACTGGTGGATTGAAACCGTAGTGTTGCTGCCATCCGTGGTGGTCTGGGTTCCAGTGATGAGTTCAGTATAGCCATCACCTGCGGTGGTGCGAGTGACCGCGAGCGGCTTGGTCTCCGATGTGACGGAAACAGCGCCGGAAAAAGCCGCGCCATTAAGCAAAGCTGGGACGCCACCAAGCGCATCCTCAATAGCGCCTGCGTTCACAGGTTCCTGTGCCTGACCGGCTGCTAGCTCTGCGGCGGCTTGGGCCTGCTGGGCTGCATTCTTAGCCGTCTCGGCTCCGGTCTTCGCGGTCTGCGCATCTGTCTTTGCTGCAACGCTGGCGTCCTTCGCGACAACGGCTGCATCGCGGGCAGTCTCGGCAGCATTCTTAGCAGTCTGGGCATCTGCCTTCGATGTGGCCGCATTTGTCTCGCTGGTCGCGGCTGCGGTCGCGCTCGATGCGGCGGAATTCTTGTAGGTGAGGGCGGTATCGCGCGCACCTTCTGCGGCTGTTTGGGCCGTCTGTGCTGCTGTCTTCGCCGTAACAGCGGTATCGCGGGCCGTTTCGGTCGCACCCTTCGCGGTCAGTGTGGAGGCCAGGGCAGCTTCGGCAGCGGTCTTTGCTGTCTGGGATGCGTCCCTGGCTGTCTCGGAGGCACTCTTGGCGGTGCCCGCATCGGTAGCGGACGAGGCTGCGGCGGTGGCAGATGTTGCAGCGGCCTGCTTGGATGCGTTGGCATCGCTTGCCGAACCGGCGGCAGCGGTGGCGCTTGTTGCGGCGGCAGTCTTGGAGGTATTTGCAGCGGTCGCGGAACCTGCGGCGGCTGTCGCGCTGTTCGCGGAATTGGTGGCGCTGGTCGCGGCGGCATTGGCACTGGCGAGGGCATTGGCGGCGCTCTGGGAAGCGGCGATGGCACTGGCAGATGCCGAATTCTTGTAACCGAGGGTGTCTGCGATCTGCTGGTTTAGCAGCGTCATATCGTTGCGCAGCGGGCCGAACGTGTTCACGAGGTCCACGACATCGCGCCACTGCTGGAAATTCAGCGCGGCAGTCGGCCAGATGGAATAGCGGGCGTTTGCCTTGGTTGCGCCGAAATAGTTTTCGGTAAGTGTGATCTGCGTGGCACTATCAACAGAGGCAATGCCGTAACCGATACCTTCAATGAAGATACCGAAGCCTTCATGGATATAGGTGGCGAACTGCGTTCCGGTTCCGGTGACAACTGCTGAGTTGTTCGTGACCGAAAGGGTGCCTACCTTATACCATGCTAATGAAACCGCCATTGCGCCAATACCTCGCTGAACTTGTCAGCTATTTATTGGTCGCGCTTTTCTGGCCTCAGTTCAGCGCCGAAGGTGGTTCAGGCCAGACAACATCGTCGTAAGTGGCGTTGGGCTGATCCTGTGTGATGTCGCGCAATGCCTGTCTGTATGCGGCCCACGCCTCTCGCTCCTCCGCTGTGAATGGGCTGTCTGGGAAGATCGTGTAATCGCAGCGGGCAAGCAGGTTGGTCCTGCGTCCCCTGATCTTGTCTTGCTCGACGGCCATGTTAATCCCGGCAGGAACGACAGACTTGCCATCGCGAGCGATCTTGCCGTCCAGTGGCGCATCGATCTCGACGAAGACCTCGCCATAAGCGCATTGTAGCTTGGCGTGATCCTCGTTCGAGGTCTGGATACAGATGCGGATTTGCTTGTTCGGTTTTCCGATTGCGTAGTGTTTCATCGATAGATCACCAGAATTGGCACCCTCATGGACGCGAGACGCACGTTCGAGTTCTCGCCTTTCCAAGTGGCTGTGAATGTGTGGTTGCCTGCCCCTACGCGGATGCGTCCGAACAGCGAGAAGGTGTCAGCGGTCTTCGCACCACCAGCGGCGTTGAGAGCGATGCCATCGCAATACATGATGCACTCCCAGTTCTTATCGCCGCTGGGGAAGCCCTGTGTTGCCGATAGAAGGGGGATAATCCACGCATCGTATGCAGCCGGGATCGTGTACGTGAGTGCGGTCTGATGGGCGTTGTTACCGTACAGGATTGCCGTGCGCTCGGCATAATGAACCTCCGTTACCGAGTTTAGCGCGATTTTGTCCGTGCCGATGGTGAGGTTCTGGATATTGGCCGATGTGATGTTCGCAGTGCCGATCAGCGCGTTTTTGACGCGGAGTTCGCCGTTCACAATCTCCATCAGGTCATAGGAGACGCCGTTGGCCGTATTACGGAAGGCAATCGCGCCAGCCTGGAACACGATCTTGGATGTACCGCCACCGGCAGCGACAACCATACCCGCAACGTCGGTGCCGCCCGAGACCGCGAGGGTGTATTTGCCCTCCACGACGCCGACGCGGTTGCTGATAGCTGTCGCGGTCTGCTGAACGCTAGCGAGGCTTGAGTTCGTGCCATTGAGGTTGGCCTGGACGGTCTGGATGGCAGTGGAATTTGCACTATCCCTGTTCGCACTGGCCGTGGCCTCCGATGAGATGCGCGCATGGGCATCGTCTGCTCTGGCTTGTGCGGTGTTGACCTGCGTGGTGAGCGCGTTGTCCTTTGTCGCGCGGGTGGTCTGCTCAGTGACAATTGCGGCATTCCAAGCGCTGTTGACGCTGGCGATAGCCTGATTGCGCGCTGTTGTTTCGGCGGAAATGGCCGAGGCACGAGCGGTGCGCTCAGCGGACAAACCAGCATCAACGCCGTCCACGTCTGCCTGAAGTTCGCTGATTTGGCTCGCAATGGAGTTCTTCGCGGTCGTCAGCGCATTGTTGGTCGTGACGATGGAGGCGGCATTCTGATCTGTCTTCGCGGCGACAATGGCGATGTTGTCGGCATTGGATTTGTCGCCGCTGATGCGAAGGGTCGCCTCGTTCTGGATTGCGGCCTTGTTTTCGCCCTGGGCAACCGAGATCGCTTCAACCGATTCCACAAGGCTTTCGCCGTTCTCGTTCCAGTCGGCTACGAAGCTGTCGATTTTGACGAATGCCTCATCGCGGTATGCGCGCGCCGCCTTGTCGTTTGCGGTGATCGCAGTGACACCGATCGCTGACATCTCCTCCACCTGTTCGATGAACGGATAGAGGTCCGTGCCCGTGTAATTCGCGACCTGTTCGGCTAGATCGGAAACCTGGGTGGCGACTTGCTGCGCGGTATCGGTTGCGGCGTTTAGGGCCTCGTCGAGTGCCGGCGATATGTCGTCCTTGTCGTGGACGGCCCAGCAACGATTATAGCCGACCTTCACCTCATAGACGGGATCGGCGTTTTTTAGCTGGTTGATCGAGCCCGTGACGACGAGGGGCGCTGCCGAGCGATCTGCCATGAGGGGCTTGGGGTTACCCATGCTGTAAAAGTCGGCACCGAACCACACACCATTGCCGTCAGCGAGGAGGATGCCACCGGCCTGCGCAACCGCATCGCGGAGCAGCTCGCCCGTGTTGACCTGGCTGTTGACGTAGACGTTCCACACGATGCCAGCGAAGGCCGAGAAATCCCCGATCTTGTCGGCAGGAACGCCCGTCTTGAGCAACAAGTGCGGGATGATCTCATCCAGAGTTAGCGGAGTGCTGGATCCGTTTTTGGCACCGCGCACGTCTGCGCTGATCTTGTAGCGAGGGGCGCCACCGAGACGGAACATGCCCAACGGCAAGCACACGGCCCATTCTGAGGGCTGTAGCGACAGGCCGATGAGTTCGGCATACGTCGAGACGCTGGCCTTCATCTTCGTTGGGAGGAGGGCTTCAGCGCGCTCATAGACGGCGGGAATGTCGAGTACCGGGCCGTAGCCGTGAACCTGATAAACCCAGTAGACCTGATCCACCAATTCGGGATCGACGGTCAGGGCGTAACCGGAGCACCAAGGCTTGACTGCGCCTTCCATGTCCTCCGAGCCTTCCTCGCCACCCGTGCCCGCGTAGGTTGCGGTAAGGAAATCCGTGTCGAGGGTCGCTTCCGGGCCGATCAGATCGAGGGAGGCGGTTAGGCCATCACGCGAGAGCGCGGAGACGCGGCCAGTGAAATAGGGCGTGTATGCGGAGAAGGGTTGGCCGTGCTCACCGATCCAGATTTTGCACTCGGCATTGTTCCAGCGGTAGGTTGACCAATCCTCGTTCTCGTACACTTCACCGAGACGGAATTCGATGCTGCCGCGCCTGACGCTGCTGGTCGAGAAGTCGCCTTCCTCGTTCTGGAAGTCTGCGCCGTGGCTGGGGCGTTTGCTGATAAGGGGAGGCCAGAACTCGCCATCCAGAAGCGTGCCCTCAGGACCGGAGGCCTTGTGGGACATACGGACAGTTACGGTTTCGCCGGAGCGCTTGAGAGGCTTAGCCTCCATGATGATGGCCATGGACATCAGCTATTTATTGATGACCTCAGGCAAGCCGCCTCGTTGGCAGTTCCCGGTTGCTTTCGCGCGTGACCATTATATCAAATGGTCAAAAGGGATTTCAGGGGGATAAAGTGTTTCTAGCTGCTTCGATGATCTTACTCGCTGCCGGAACGACCAACGCAGATTATTGTGTCCGACAACAGAAAGAGTGGGACGATAACGAGAAGGTCATGGGAATGATCTTCGACGTGGATGTTCAGTTTTGGCGTAGTTCGAAAAAAGCTGCCGATGCTACGAAAGCGGTCGACGACATAAACCGAGCATCAGCGGATAAAACAAAAATCTCGGTGGACTTGGCGAAGGGCTATCAGCGGGCAGAAAGCATTGAAGGGCGGATGCTGCTCGCAAAATGCAAGATGCCAGATCATAGCGCGACCTGGAAAACCTACGCAACCGAGCCCTATCCAGAATAAGCAGTTGCCTAAATTACTTGTAGGTCGTCACCTGGAACTCAACGGTATTGTTGTTCGAGCCGTTGTCCGTGCGCTTGGGATTGGCTGAGCTACGGACATACAGGGTTTTCCTCTGCATGAACTCGTCGTCGTCCTTCTCGATGAAAAGGAAGAACTTGCCCATACCAGTGGCGACCATGAAGGGTTGCCAGTTCGTGTAATAGTCGGCGTCCTTGACGCCGGACACGACGATCTTGTGCTTGCTGCGAACGCGGTAGTTCTCGATGGTCAGGGAGCCGAACTCGTCAACGATATTGCTGGTATCGTCCATTTCCTCTTCGTGGCCGATGTCGATACCGACATTCGTAACGCGGGTGCCCACGAGCAGGCGGCAGCACTGAATGTAGCCGTCTGGGTTGGTAGTGTCGGTGAAGTCCAGGCGGATGTACTGGTGCGTCACCGGGCTATCGAGCAGGAACACGGAAATCGCATCGTCCAATGGCGCGATGCCGTTCCAAGCCTGATAGGTGTGATCGAACGCGGCAACGCCATTCAATTCCGCCACCGTCGCACCCATGCGAACGCGCACGGTCGCGGTCGATTGTAGGTTGTTGCCCACGAGTGCAATTGTGTCGATGGGCGTTCCAGCCAGCTCGAAGACCACATAAACGCCGGACAGGCCAGGCGAGCGATAGACCATGCCGGGTTCATCGTTGGTCATGTTCTTGGGTTCAGCGACCGTGATGGTGCTGCTCGTCTCGAACGTAATTGCCTGTGGTTTACAGAATACCGCCGCCATCTTAACCCCTGATCTTTATAGTTGTGGTGTTTTCGTCCAGATCGCTATCGAAGGAAATGACCTTCATCTGGCGTCCGTCGGTCCTGAACTTGGTGAAGTCAGGAATGTAGCTGGGGATGCCATTCTTGAACTGGTCGAAATGCAGCAAGCCTTCTAGTTTCACCTGAAAGACCACTGGACCGGCATTGGCGGCCAATACCTTCGCGGCGAGTTGTTCCGCGCGTACCTTGTCCAACTGCGTGTCGATGGTGACGGACCTGGATGTCTTAGGATCAAGGGCATCGTTGGTGTCGGTGACGTACCTAAATTCGTACCTGACGAAATCTGATCTGCTATCTGCCATCCCCTATTTACCTCCCCCTTAGTAGACCGATACGACCTTGCCGTTGACGTTGCTGGACGCGGAATTGACCGCCGAAACGACGGTGCCCGCAAACGTGGTGGACGAGGACAGGGCGGCATAGATTTTCGCGAGCCACGAATTGGATTCCTGCTGCTGGGCAACATAGGCATCCGTCTGGCTCTGGATAGCCGAAACGGTATCGGTGCCGGACGCGACCGCGTTGGTGAATTCCGTTGTCACGTTCGCCATTGCCTGAGTGGTCCAGTTGCGCACATCACCAAGGATGTTCTGGCCGGTCGCGCTGTTCGCGCCGTAAATGTCGTTCACGCCGTTGATGATGCTGTCCATCAGGGCCGAGAAGTCATCCTGATTGACCGTCTTACCTGCCGCGATGTCAGTCTTGAACGCCTCGAACTTGCCGAGGTTCTGGCTGAGCACGGACAAGGACGAGTAGCCGCCAGCTTCACCGTTGAGGCTGTCTAGGATGCTCTGGAAGCTAGAGGTCTGCTCCTTGATAATGTCCTGTAGCTTGAGGGCGCGAAGCTGCTCAAGCTGGGCATATTCCTCGCTGGTCGCGCCAGCTTCCTGGAATATCTTGTTCAGGGACTTCATTTCGGTGTTCAGGGTATCGACCGCTGCCGCAACCGGGTTCACGCGGCTTTGCAGTTCCTTGAATACGCCTTCGAACTTGAGGGCTTTCTCAAGCTGGGCCTGTAGATCGTCGCCAGCGGTGAGGAGGGCCTGTGTCGATGCGCGGACGCCGGTAATCGCGCCATCCCTGATCGCGTCGGCCAAAGCGTATTGCAGCGCTTCTTCCGCACCGTCCTTACCGAAATCGGTAACGTCGCTGTACTTGCCCTTGAGCTTGCCCGAGCGACCGGAAGTGGAAACGCGCCACTTGCCCTTGTACTGGCCGATGGACACGGAATAGTTGCCGTTGGCATCGCCGCCTAGCTGCTCTGCGATGCTGTCCAGGCCAGAGGTGATGCTGTTACCGGCAGTGGAAGAATTGTCCTCGTATGCCTGCTTGTTGCCGTTGGTCGTCAGGACGCCGTTGGTAACGCTGGTCGTGCCCCACTTGGCCTTCTTCAACAGGCCACCCAGAACACCACCGATGATCGAACCACCGAGAGCGCCAAGGGGGCCTAAGAATGCGCCACCAAGCGCACCGCCAATGGTCGAACCCATCGTGGAGAACTTGCTAGAGATCATCTTGCCGAAGGCGGCAACGGTCTGGCCGATCTGCGCACCAGCACCGACCGCACCCAGCTTATCACCCAGGCCCTTGATGACCGTACCGTTCTTACCGAACAGGCCGTTGAACATCTTGCCCATCGAGCCGTTCTTGCCGAAGATGCTGTCCTTGCCGAACATCTTGGACATGCTCTTGTCGAAAGCGTCACCGAGGCCGATGCTCTTCATGAGCCCGCCGATGCCGCTTTCGCCCTTGAGGCTACCGATCAGGCTTTGCAGCTTGTCAGCGATCTTGCCGAAGACACCACCGAACACGTCGCCCAAGTTGCCAATGACCTTGGACCACTTATCGTAGGATGCCTGACGTAGCTGGTCGTCGAGGTCTTGCTTTTCCTCCGCCTCTTCCTTCGCGATGCGGGAGAGCACCTTGCGGTAATCGTCAGCGCTGTATTTGCCCTTGCCGCCCGCATATGCGGTGGCAGCGGCTTCGCGCTGGTCAGCATACTTCGTGGTGATCGCGCCAATCTGACCGGCCTTGGTGTACTGGGCGAACAAGTCCTTGCCATCAGCGAGCAGCTTGTTGTTCTTGGCGATCTGGACGCCGCGCTCGGCATCTGCGCGAACGGCAGCTTCCGCAGCCTTATACTGGGCAGACTGTAGATCGAGGCCCTGTGCCAGCGCGTCATTGCGGAACTTGTAGACTTCCTGCTCAACGGAAGCCTGATCCTCGGTCATGCCCTTGAGCTGCTCCGCGAACAGGGTTTCCTGCTGGCCGAGTTCGAGGGATTTCTTGTTGTGGCCGTCCAGCGCATCAGTCAGGAACTTGGCCGTCCTGACCTGCTGCATTGCAGTGCCGAGGCGCGTCTTCTCGGCAGCGTTGAGATCGCGGCCAAGGATTTTCTGTAGCTCAAGCTGCTTGGAATAGTCCTCGGCGGCGAGAGGGAGGAGGGCCGCAGTTTCGGCCTCGCCCTTCAGCGTATCCCAGAATTCCTTTTCCTGCTCCGCGCGCTTCTCCGCGTCGGATTTGCCGGTCTTGCCCTTTTTCTTATCAGGTGCCGGCTTGTCCTTGCCCGCTGCCTTGTAATCGACGTTACCCTTGGCTGAGGTGCCCTTGGCGTCGTCGATCCACTTGCGGTTCGCCTTCTGGTCATTGAACCTCTTGCTGGCCTCCGCCATCACGGTATCGACGATCTTGCCGGTCGAGCCGAACGATAGGTCTACCTTGCCCCACTTGCTGAAATCGCCGGTCAGGGATGCGGCCAGGGCAGAGCCGGTTTGCGTGAACATGGCCTTGAGGTCATTCAGGGCAGCGGCGAAGATGTTGGGAAGCTGCTCAGAGACGTAGGACGCGGCACGTAGGATGCCGACGAAGCTCTCGCCCATCGACTGTCCCGCGATATCGGTTGAGGGGACCAGCCAGTTAAACAGATCAGCAAAGCCACTGCTGATCGCACCAATGACCGTGCCGATGATTTCACCGACGAAGCTGAACATCGAACCGATGTTGCGGCCCGCGATGGTAATCATTTCACCAACGAACGAGAAAACGACCGCTAGGTTATCGAAGCCTTCCTTGAGGTTGGACGCGCCCTGGGAACCTGCGGTGAACATCGACAGGAGGCCGGAGCCAACGTCGGTGACGTAGGACAGAAGACCGCCGACCACATCCATGATACCCGAGAGCAATGGTGTGATAGCGCCGAGGCCTGCCGACACTGCGTTGGTGATCTTGCCGACCGTCTTATTGAGGACGCCATCGCCCATAGCGGCGAGCGTGTTGAAAATCTGATCTTCTAGGTTTGAGAACGCACCCTGAGCCGTCGCCATCTGGCGCTCCATCGCACCACCGAAGTTGGTGTTGCCGATGCCGACGATGTACTTCTGGATGTCCTGGGCGTTCTTGTTGACAGTAGTGGTGACGCCCTGGAAGGTGAACTTGACCTTATCGCCCTGCTGGCTGGCCTTGATGCCGAATTCCTTGAGGCGCTCGAACTCGCCAGTCGTCGCATCAGCCACCGCCTCGATCATCTGGCTCATGTCCTTGCCCATGGCCGCAGCGGTGTTGCCGTAGCTGGTCATGATCGCGGTGGACGTTTCCATTCCCAACGCGCGTAGCTTGATGAAGCCATTGACGGATTGTTCGGTCGAGAAGGGCGTGTCGCTGCCGAACTTGACCAACTCACGATAGGCGCTGTCCGCAGCCTCCGTGCTCTTCGTCATCGTCAGGAGGTTAGCTTTCCAGACCTCCACCTTCGCGGCAGCTTTGACAGCGGCAGTACCAATAGCGGCGAGGGCAATAGCGATTGTGGCAATGACCGCGCCCTGGGGTCCGAACGCCATCAGCTTGGAGAGCAGCCCGCCAACTTCTGGCACAGCGCCAGCAGCCTTGCCTTTGATCTCTTCTAGGACATGACCGATCTTGCTTGTTTCGGAAGCTGCCTTCCCGGCATTCCTTCCAATTCGATCAAAGCCGCCAGCGATGTTATCGTTCGCAGCGGAAGAGCCTTTCCCCTTGTTAGCGAAGCGATCCAGTTCGGCACCAAGGCGAGCTAGTTTCGCCTCAGCACTGCCGGTATCTACATCGATGGAAATTGCTGCGTTAAAGTCTGACATAGATCACCCCGGAAACTGCTTTCCGTATTTATTGGAAGGCGATTTCCGGGGTGTTCTGGGTTAGGACTTGGCGCGCTTTGCTGCCTTGTCCGCTTGGACTTTCAGATAGTGAAGGTCTGTGTATCGGATGACGTAGAGGAAGGCTTCTGTCTCTCGCTCGGTGAGGCCTAACTCCTCCGCATAGTCCTTGATTGACCTACGAGGGATCGCACCAAGTGACATGCCTGCGCTTCTATCACTTCCGAGTTCTAGGAAGGCTTCGTAGTAGACTTGCTCGCTGATGTTCAGCTTAGGCATCTTCTCCACCTGCTTTACCGCATAGTGGTTTCCCTCTTTGGCATCCTCTAGGAAGGTCAGTCCTCCTTCTTCGAACCAGTCGATGTACGCTTTGAGTTTCCCAATGCCTTCTCCTGGCTGGCAACAGGATCGGCCTTGTAGTTCGTAACGTCACGAGTTTCAGCGATCAGGCGTTCGACGAGGAAGCGGTTGTCCTCATCGGTGAAGAGTTCCCATGCTGCTTCTGGCGAGTAAGGGACTTCGTTGCCGTCCTCGTCCAGCACTTCCTTCCAATCCTTCAAGCACATCTGAATGAAGCCGAAGACGTTGGCATACTCGCCGTTCTTCCTGTCGTCGTTCGCGCATTCGCGTTCGAAGCGTTCCAACTCTATTTTGAGGTACTTGCTGAATGGATCGAAGAGGCTGGTCTTGAATGTGCCGTAGTAGTTGCCGTTCTCATCCTCGATGGGATGCTCGACACCGTACTGTGCCTTAACGGCGTCAAACCTGTGATACTTGCGGAACTTAATTGCCATTGTCTCTCCTCCCTTGGAGTTTGTTTACCGCCAGTATTTATTGCCCAAGGGAATGGCGTGACCCATGAGAGCCACGCCACCTGAGCGGTCTAGGAAGGGAGAGAGGAAAGACCGCTCAGTAAGGGTTAGAGACGTTCGATGAACACGTCAGTCTTCGCGGTGTCGTCATAACCACCATCGTAGGTCAGCTTCGCCAGAATGCTCGAACCCGAGAGTTCATCGCTTGGCCTCTGGAATGTAGCTGCTGGAACGGTGAAGCGATAACCCACGCCATTGAGAGTGACCTCAAAGGACAGCTTCTGGGCTTGGCCGGTAACGTCTTCGTTGATCTGGAAGCTCTCGCGATAGATGTTCAGTTCGCCAGTTACCTTGCGCGCACCGGAGGTGCCGATGTCAACGGCTTCATCGACGCCACAAACCAGACGCTGTTCACGTTCATGGGAGATGGTTAGCGTGAGAGAGGAAACACCAAGATCGACAGTGCCGTTAGGACCAACCAGCTTGACGTTCCTGAGGTGCTTGTAGGTGAACTCGCGAGCAGTAGCATCAAGCGCGGTAACGCTGGCTTCGTGATCGGTATCGTCGGTGACGCGCTTCATGCCCAGCATACCAAAGGTGGTGGACACGCCATCACCGGCAGAAGAAGCCAGTTCGAAGTTGTTTACGATCACCCCGCTATCGACGTAGTACATACCGTTAGCAGGAGCCGGGTCAGTAGCGTCATTTGCCTTGAGGGCAGTTACGACCGAAAAGTAGGTGTCGGTCTTGCCAGCGGAGAGCTTGTTGGTTGCCCAACCACCCGACAGTGCGCTCTTGAGAAGAAGATCAAAAACAGCGCTCTTCTGGAGACGGGTTTCAACGCTCCATTCAAGAGAGCTTGCGCCTTGCTGAGCGCCATTGCTCGCGCGGTTAGGGCGCTTGGTGTTGCTCGCGATCTGAGCGGTGGAATAGGTAGGCGGAGCCTGATCGGTAGAGACTGGCAACTCGAAACGAGTTGCGACATCGGGAGTAGTGCCCGGCTCGACTTCCTCGATGATCGAGTAAGTCGGATCGGAAGAATTGAGATATGCCATTCGCGGCCTCCAATAACGTGTTAATGGAGCCCGCTGGCTCCTTCGTTATTTAGTTGGCCGACTGAATTGTCTCTTAGTTGGAGCGCCTCTTGCTCTCCCAAGTCACAGTCACATTGATCTGCGTGTAATCGGTTTGATCGACTGTCGTGTATCCAATGCGAGTGACAGAGGTGTATCCGTCTTCCGAGGTCCAACCACGGAATGACGAAGCGAACTTGTCTCTGATCTGGCGAGCAGCGCCCATGCCTGTTCCCTTCGGTGCGAACACTTGAAGATAGGCAACTCCGAGTTGGAGATAGGCCGGGTTCGTCTCTAGCGTATCCTGCTCACTCTCACCGGGAGAGATCGAGAAACGCACCCAAGGGAGTGTCTCATCCAGATTGGTCTTTGGCTGGTTCTGGACGAGCCTTTGAGTTGCTGAGAGTGTGACAGTCTTAGTGCCACTCTGGTAAGAGAGCACGGTTGCCGCGAAGCGGTCATTGAGGGCTTTTTCGTCTAGGTCGAGCATCACTTGCCTCGCAGTTTGGTGGCGGCGAGGATTGCGTTATCTAGCCATCCATTCGGTGCCTGATCGGAATGGCCGTGAACGAGTGCAGGGCCATACGGTGTGTTGTTCTCCACCTTGCCGCTCTCGAACGGCTTGGATGGTGTCTCCACGGTCCAGTTGCCGCGAAACTCGCCGCTATCCACTGGCGAACCGCGAACCACGTTGGCGTGTACGTCGAGTGTCACCTTCTTGGTGGCGTCGAGCACGGCCTGTTCGGCAGCTTCCTTGAATTTCGGGATCGTCTTGAGGAGGTCGGAGAAGTCGATCTTCATGCCCATCACTGCACCTCCGCAATGTACGCGACGATCTTGCCTTGGAGGGGCAGGGCGGTGACATCGCCGATGATGTAAGTGAGGTCGCCCCATTCGAACTTGTCGCCCTGTAAGGGCTTCTCGCGCATCGTAGCGACACTAACGGTCACGGCGCGTCCTTGGTCGTCCTTCATCTGGATAGGCCCTACAGCGGCCCTTACAGGGATGGACAGGGGCGCCCCGCCGACTGGCTCAAGCTGTTCGGTGACGGGGTTCCATTCCTGGCCCTCTGGTCCGGTGCGCTTCAGGATGCCGTCCGCGCCGAATTCGTCGAGCATTTCCCCGGCCAGTTCAGCCATCTCATCGTAGAAGGTCATCGGCGCACCAGCTTGCCGAAGCTGACCGATGGGGTGGCCGTGCTAACGCGCAGCGGCTCGAATAGCTTGGTGACGCCCGGGAAGGGATCGGCCGAGACAGGTTCGAAGTATTCGACCTCCTTCTTGAAGCCAGCGCCTTCCTTGTTCTCGCTTTTCACGACCGGAGCGGCAACGCCGTCCTGGGGGTTCTGGCTGATGCGCAGCGCAAGGGTTGCCACCGCGAGAAGGTAACGAGGGGTATCCTCTGCGCCATCCACGAGGGGAGCATATGCCTGCTCGACGTAATCGAATGCTTTGAGCAGGGCGGCATTGCGATCGGCAATGTCTGCCCACTCGGTGTTGCCCCTGTCTGTGTGGAATGCGTCCACCTGATCCAATGTGATTGCCATGTGTCCTCCCGGCTTTTCGTTATTTATTGTCGGGACATGGCGAAGCCCGCTCCGTCGCCAGAGCGGGCTCCTTCCGTTCGCGAGGAATGGATTAGACCTTGTTGAACTTGATGAAGCGCAGGCCGAACTGGGCGTCAGGAGCGACCTTCGACCAGCTAGCAGCAGCCTCAAGGTAGGACTTTACCTGTGCTGGGGTGGTCGGGATGTTGCCTTCATACGAAGTTCCGAGCACCTGAACAGCGCGCGAGAAACGCGAGTGAAGGATGTCAGCACCACCGCCGCCAGCGGCGTTGGCCTTACGCTCGACTTCGAAAGCTACCTGTGCGGTGCCTTCACCGTAACCGATGGAGCCGGTGCGGCCCACGATAGCCTCGTCATCGGTCAGCTTGTTCGACTTGATGAGCTTGAAGCCCTGATAATCCGCAAATCGGGTGCCGGTCTGCGATGCCGGGACGAAGCCGTTCTTTTCCTGAGCCTGTAGCTTCGCATAACGAGTGTGCGAAACCATGAGGACGTTGAAGAGTGGCGACCACTCTTCAGCAGTTGCGGTTGCGTCATAGATCACCGACATGTCCCAATCCGTGGCAACTTCGTGGGTGATTGCGGCATTGTCAGCGAGAGCAGCGCGAACGCCAGTTACCATCGAGAAGTAGATGGACTTGGTGATGGCATTGCGATGACCAGCGAGTGCGGCAGCGAGATCACCTTGCTTGCCATACTGAGTGATGATCTGCGTCAGGTCAGTGGTTGCCAAAGCGTAGTTGAGATCGAGACGCATTGCGTTGAAGGTGCCACCTTCAATCGCACCAACATCGCCTTCGGAGTTGATGTTGTCGTTGGTCACGTTGAATGCTTCACCCGACAGAGGCTTGAGGTAGTCGAGAGTGATCTTACGAGGACCACCATTTGCGAGCGCCTGGATTTCAGTGCTAGTGGTGGTGAGACCGGACTGAACAAGCTCATTGGTTTCCTGCGCAATAGCGGTGACGCGCACGTCCATCTTGCGTTCGGAACCAGCCAGCCCAGCAATAGTGGTGTTGGTAATTGTCATTATTGTTATCTCCAACTTAGTGAACTGCGGCTCACTGTCGGAGCCGGGCAAGCGTAAGTGGCTTGCCCGGTATTTATTCGGCTGATGTTCTGAGGATCATTTAGAGCTTCAAATCAGAAGCACCGATGCGATCACAGAGAGCATTACGAGCCTGTAGTTCGAGACTATCCAGGTAGTCCCACTCTGGCTGTGTCGTCGGTCGCTTAGATAGCTTCTCAGGTGCGACGGTTGAGGAGTTTCCGGTCGCATTAGTGCCACTCGTTGTGGAGCCGCGAACATAGTGAGAGCCTGCATCTGTCCCGAGATACTCGCCAATGTACTCTGACACTGGCTTACCTTCGATAGAGCTCACACCCTTGTCATACTGCGCCATCGCCTTGAACTGATAGGTGAGTGGTCCAACCATATGATCGAGTACCTTGCCCTCCGTGAGAGCCCTGGCAATCTCGTTGTCTACGCGAACTGCGCGAAGGTCATTGTCGCGAGCGGTTAGTTCACCGTTGAGCCTGTCGATTTCCTTCTGGAACTTGTCGGAAAGGCGCTTCTCGATAGCGGCTACGTCGCCAGAAGCGCGTTCGGCTTCGGCGGCGGCGGCTTCCCGAGCGCGTTCTGCGCCTTCAGCAGCCTCATGGGCTTCTCGGATTTTTGTGGAAAAGGACTTGTTCTCGTCCTTAAGCGACTGATTGGTCGCCTCTAGTTTTGAAATGCTCTCTTGCGCTTTAGCAAGTTGAGCCTGTAGCTCGTCAATAGTCATTATGTCCTTTCCGCCATGCTGGCCGGTTAGTAAGGAGCCGTGCTGGCCTCCATGACTATTTATCGAGGGGGTGAGATTGTTCTGTCCGTTAGCCGTTGACTGGGGAAATGTCGCAGATTGGGTGTCGGGTTTCGGAACTCTGTTTGCGATGGCAGTGGCAATTTACATAGCGAATGGCCAAGAGCGCTTTGCCCGACATATGAAAGCTCAGGAGAAGGCTGATACCGTCGAGAAGCGAGCCCACCTGATTGGTGAGGTCATCAGACTGACTGCGGGAATCGAGGCAAAGACCCACGAGGCTAGAGGTCAGGTCAATGCGACTGCCGGAGAGGGATCGCTCTGGAGGAAGTCGATCAGTGATATCGAAGGTCTTCGTCTCCAACTTCTATCCATCCAACAACTCGCCACGTCGGAACCGCAGGTATTTGGTGAGATCGGACGCATCTATCTTGAGAGCAAATTCGAGGTGGGCATTATGGAGTCCACACCGAACTACGTTGCGGCAATTCTGGGTCAGATGCGTGACCGAATGCATTTGCGTAGGTCCGAGATTGCGAAGTTAGCTTAATAGGTCCGCGTACTTCTTTCGCAGTTCGTCCAATGTCAGGAGGGTGCCATCCGACTTGACGAACTGCGCAAGGTCCAGTTTGCCAGAACGGAACATCTCGGCACGAGTGACGCCTAACACCTTCTCTTGCGTAGCGGCATCCTTGCCTTTCAGCCAATCAGCAAAGCGGGGCGCGCCAGCAACCTGACCGTCCATGCTTGCGCGATCACCGGCAGGTAGTTCGTCTTTGTCTAGGCCGAGTTCTCGAAAGCTCTTCGTGACGGCGACACTGATCGAACGACAACGAATGTGAAGTGGCGGGATTGGCCCTTCGCCAATCGGGAACATCTTGCCGTCATTGCTGCCACATTGAGGAGTGGTGCGGCTGTCCAGGGTAGCTAGGAACTGCCATCCCTTCACAACGTGAGCGTTGGCCTTCCATGTCTCCTGTGCGGTGACATTACTGACGTGGTTGACGGCAGTGCGGACGACGCTCTGTGCAGACGCGCGGGATACGTCCAGAATGCCATCGCTGTAATGCAGTGCCTTGGTGCCGCGAATGCTGCGCACGATCTGGTCGGTGGTGTCACCGCGCACCATGCCATTGCGAATGGCCTCCGAAACGCGGTCGATACGCCCTTGCTCCATTCCTTCGGTCCAGCTTTTGAGCAGGCGGCCCTTGAAGGGGACTTCCTCGACTATCGCTTTTAGGCGCGTGGGCGTGGGCAGCTTTGTGGCGATATCAACGACGAGGGCGCTGTCGATCGCTGCCTTCTGGAACCCGGCTTCGGCGGCGGCGAACTCGTTTAGCTCGTCGGCCAGGCTGTCATGTAGCTGACGGTAGATCTCGGAATTGAGGGATCGGATTTCATTGAGCAGCGCCAGCAAGCGCTTGGTGCTTTTCGGGCCAAGGTCGTACCCGCGCTCTTCGATCACGGCGAGACGGGTAGCGATCTTCTCGACGAGATCGGCATCCGCGCTGTTGAGCAGCCGCACGATCCTGTCGGAGATGCCGGCGCCATAGCGCAAGATGGCTATGGCGTGCTGAATGGCGCGGTCTTGTAGATCGGAGTTGACGGACATCAGAGCGTCGATGGCCTATCAGCCGCTTCTTGGGCGATGCGCTCGGCCTCGACCTGCGGGCTAAAGCCGTGCGGCATGACTTCGCCTTCATCGAGGGCTTCGTGGAAGGTCTGGAGTGAAAGCTGGCGCTTATCGACGAGCGAGGACAGAAATTCGCCGGTCTGCGCGTCCATGGGCTGCGGAAGGAAATCGACGTTCAGTTCGAATGTCAGCGCCGGGTTCTTCGGGTCTGCCCATGTGGCATAGCGCTGCCAAACCGCCTGCTGCTGGCCGCTGCACTTGTTCGTGAAGTCAGCGAGCATCGCGTTCTCTGCTGCGCGGCGAATAAGCTGGGTTTCGGCTGCTTCTGGTGCGGGCTTCTCCGGGGCAAGGATGGAATGACCGATAGCCGAGAGAGCGTCCTTGAGGTCGCGGAGTTTATTGGTGACGAGTTCCTGGCCTTTGGGGTCGTAGGTGAACCAATCGACGGTCGTGTCCTTCGACTTGAAGGCCCACACCGCGCCCGGTGCGACAGGAAACTCGATCTTGTCGGTTGGCTGGCCGGTGAATGGGTCGATGACCTTGCCCGTCTTCTGATCCACCTCGGGCTCAAAGCCGGTGATGTACGCGATAGGGCCGGAAGTCATTTGCAGCGCTGCCGCCAGCTTGCCCTCGACGACATAGTGTTGGAGGTTCAAGTCCACACAGTGCTGAAGCATCGATGGCGTGGGAACGATGCTGCCTTCGGTGTTCAGCACCGTAACAGGCAATTCGGTAAGCGGCTGATCGTTCACCGTGGGCACGACGACGCTGGTTTCGACGAAATCGCCGCCTTCAACCTGATCGTGAATGCGGACCTCGTAATGACCAGCGCCATTGATGAGCATCTGGCGAACGCGCTTGCCCTCGTTTTCGAGCAGGCGCACATGGACAAGGCCGACGCGGGCTTCGTCGATGAAGCCACGGGTAACTTCCAGGATGCTCTCAGCGACGTACAGGGCTTCATACGGACGGAAGCCAAGGCGTAGTTCGTCGGCAGCGCTCATGTTGACAGGGAATTGCGAGCGGGAAGGGTGGTCCGTTACCGAGATCGTGAAATTGGTAATCATCGTTTCGCGGGTCATCCACTCGGACACTTCATCCAGTGATCGACCGTCGCGGGTGATGAGGTTTGTCAGGAGTTCGACGCGCTTGCTGGCGATGGAGCGCTTAGGCAGCTTGCGATAAATGAGGCCGGTCCAACCCTGAGCGATCTTGAAAGCGGCGGGAAAGAAGCCGGTCGATTGTAGATGGTCTGCGTACTCAGCCTCGCAATCATCGATGCGGGCTTTCGGGAGGTACTTTAGCCCTTCCTTCTTCACCGCCTCTTCACCAGCTACGAAGTCGCGATTGCGCTTCCAGCGGTCATGCCATGCTGCGATTTCCTTAGTCGGTTCGTTGATCTTATACACAGGTCTCCTCTGCCGCCGTGGCGAGTTCGCGTTTCAATGGCAGGGAGCGGCCCTGCCAATTACTTATTACCTATGGCGGTTTCCCGCGTTGATGATGAGAGCACCGGGGGAAGGCTTCTTCTCTTGGTTGAGGTCGAGAAGCTCTGTGATGCCCCAGACAACGGCGTCCATCCTGTCAGGGGACTTCTTGCGGCTAGCTGGACTGCCCCAATCGCACATCTGGGCTTCTAGTTCCGCTAGAGTGCCAACGTGATGGACTTTGCCGACTTCGTACATGCCAGCCACAGGTTCAGCGCGAGAAGTCTTGTCCCCAGTGGTTCGATTAGCGTTCACGAACTTCAAAGCGCCCTGTAGGTGAGGGCTATGCTGGATGATGGTCGATTGAAGCCATCTACCACCCGCGTTGTCTTCAATGATGATGCGGCAGGCGCCCCACTGTTTATAGGCCTCCGCGATCACATCACAGACATGGATTGGTGAGCCGTTGCGGCTGTAGTCGGCCAACACATAGACCTCGGCATCCTTGCCGTAACCAGAGACGCCCTGAACAGTGATGCCGTGAAGGTCGTTCTTAGTGTCGCCCTTCGTCGCGGGGTCAACAGCCAGTGTGACGCGGTTGAGGTCGATGTCCTGCTCGGCCAAATATGCCAGCGTTTGCTCTGGCGTCGAGATGCTTGCTGGCTTGGGAATGCGGTGATTTACGAAATACTTCCCGACGAAAAGTGCGTTGGAATTCTCATCTGACCACTCACCCGTCACATATCGACGGCGGCTAGAAGCTGAACCGGCCATCAGACTGTCTATGTAATCTGGGTGGAGGTTCTCTTGGTTGGACTCAGCTTCCATTTTGAAAGCCGTCCACTGCTCTGCGTTGTGAAGTGCATCACCATCCAGCGGATTGATCTTCTGAATGAACGCCTTGTATTCCCAATCACTGTACCAGCGCGGGTTACAGTCGAAGAACATCTTGTTGGTGAGGATTTTGCCATCGTAGGTTTCTGTCTTCGCGCGAAGTCGGGAAAGCAGGGTGGAAACCTGACCGTAGCCAAGGCCATCCTCGTTACACTCGTTAATCAGGATCGTGTTGAACTCGTCACCCAACACCTTCGTCATTCGGTTCTCGTCCAAGCCATCGAAGAATATCTTCGACCCGTTGGGGAAGGTGACTGTCATGGTGCTCTGGCTGATCTCGAAGCCCGGTTGATCCTTCAAACCCGGCCAAGCCTTGTCCAACACCTCGTGAAGTGTCTTGTCGAAGAGGGTTTTCTCGCACGAGTTGCGAGTTAGTCGGAAGATCGCATGGCGCGAGCCCGGAGCGCGAACAGAACGCTCAACGATAACATCGACCCAGAAGAACGACTTACCACCGCCCGAGCCACCGTATGCTAGAAAGAACTTGTATCCAGGCGTCGTAACTATCTTGTGCGCTGTAACCTGATCTGGGTTGCGCTTGCTGATGTCATGACGAATGCCTGCGGTCGGTTTCTTAGTCTCTCCTGCCATCCTTTATTTAGAGGAATGGCCCGTTCGCCCTCGATTAGTGACGCGCGCTAACTACGGCAGTACACAAGCAAGTCGTAGACAAGAGGGAGTAGTCGATGAGAACGCGAATTTGTGCCGTTGTAGCCCTGTTAACAGTCAGCACTCCAGTTCAGGCAAAGCCGCTCTGGAATAACCTCGCAACCGATATGTCAGAAGCCGAAGTGAACGCGCTCTATCCCCCAACGAAAGGCCTGGGGAAGTTCGTTCGTGTTGATCTGGGAGATAGCTGTATTGCGGATTTGCAGTTCGGCTATCGAGACGGGAAACTGTCCAGTGTCTCGATGTCGAGAAGCGAGAAGGCAATCGGCAAGTGTGAAGGTCCAGTGGTTCGCGGGCTAGGCGCGAAGTATGGCGAGCCCGATAGTGTGGACTTCAAAGTGAAGGAGCCGAACCGCTGTGGCTCTGGCGCTATCGGGGGCTTGTGTCGGCTGGGTGGTAGCGAGGACAGGCAAGTTCGTCGTTATTCCACATGGAAGCTGCCTAGCGGTGTAGAGGTCAGGCTCAGGACTACCGATTACAACAAATACGAATGGCGCGTGGAATGGATTGACGTTCCAGCGGTGCCAGAACAGATCATCGCAAAGCTCTAAGGGATTGATGGCGGGACGTGTTTCCCGCCATCAGTGTGATTGATCGGATTAGAATTTCCGGTCGGCTGCTGTTTCGGGAACGCAAGTGCCGCCGAAAAACATCCGCATGACGATCTGACCCTGACCGTTACGAAGCAACTGAGTGTCGGAAATCGTCCCAGTGATCCGATCTATGACGAGTTCCGATGAGCCCATGTTCTCTTCGGATGTCCGAGTAATCGTGGTCGCACTGTACTTCACGTTGCAGGTAATCGTTCCCTCGCAAAAGGGAACGCGCTGACCGTTAGGGGCCTTCCACACGGTCCGTTTCACATCGTCCAAAATGTATCTGCGAACGGTCGTTTGTTGCTGGCCGTTCGCTCGCTGGTCAGCGTAGGGATTGTTGGTCGTGACCTGGGATTTATTCATGGTGCAACGGATTTGCTGTTCTTTTGCGGCGGCCACCGTTGGAAACACCAAGGCGATAGACGTGAGAAGAAGCAATGCTTTCGGTTTCATATGGCCCCCATTCTGCTCAGTAGTCTCAGCTAATTGGGAACGCCTATAAACCAATGCGCGGTGCGCCAAGGAGGTTTTTGGAAAGGTGGCAAAAAAATCCGAGACAGGTTTTTTAGAGACTAAAGAAAAATCTCAGGTGGCGTCACTGGGTCCGACATGGGTTATCGAGGGCTTCGAAAGCGATCTGGAAAATAGGAAGGTCACTATTTTCAACGGAGAAGGCTTTGATCATAGGGTTGGCTGTGTAGTTGAAGCCCTTGGGGGCCATGCCGGAAATCGCTAGGACGGCGGAGCGTTTGCCATCTTCTGCGTTAGGATAGGGCTTTAGCCACTGGAACCCTCTTTGCTGAAGCGCCTGTAAGGAGGCGATCCACTGGGCAGATGTGTACTGCGGCATCGCCGACACCACTTTGCCTTGGCAGAACTGGACAACGATATCCTGCTTATCGATGGTGGCAATGTATCGATCGATGCCGATGGGCTTTGAAATCTGCCGTCCGTTGACGATCATCGAATTATATTCGGCTAGCGTCATGCCCTGGATGACGCCAGCGACGTAAAATCGGTCTGGGCTGATATCGTCGTAGGTTAGAGCTTGAGCAGCAAGTAAAAGCGCCAATACAGGCATAGTGTCCCCCGATAGTTTGAAAGCCGTATCTCTGATTATCTGATCGCGCGCCAGGGTGTCAGGTTTTTGGAAGGTCGAAAATAGATATCGTGCCCCACACCGCCCCTCCCACACCCTAGGGGTATATACCCCCTGACAATGCTCATCCTTCCCCTGTGACGCTCTTACAGGGCCAAGGCGCCCCTCGGACATGTCCTTGTAGCGGTCTTACAGGTCTGCCCTGTAAGAGCATCTACGGGCATCGCATGTGAGCCGGGTGTCACAACAGGGCAATCCCTGCCGTTACGTAACGCAAGGTGTCACAAATAGGTTGATTGGCAGGGAATGTGACAGCATCGCCACTGGGTCTTAGAACCTGAGGTGACACATGCTCGTCGGATATGCTCGCGTTTCCACCACTGACCAAGACCTGGCAGTTCAGCTCGACAAGCTAGGGCAGGCCGGATGCGAGAAGGTCTTCAGCGAGAAGCAATCCGGTACGACAGCCGACCGTGAGGAGTTGCAGCGCTGCCTAGAGTTCGTGCGGGAAGGGGACGTGCTCGTGGTAACGAGGCTCGACCGCTTTGCCCGTTCTGCACATGACCTCCACAACATGATCCACACGCTTATCCACAAGGGCGTCGGGTTCCGTTGTATCGATCAGGCAGGCATCGACACCACCAGCAGCATGGGCAAGCTAATCCTGGGTGTGCTTGGTAGTGTGGCGGAGTTCGAGAACGATCTACGCAGAGAGCGTCAACGAGAGGGTATCGCTAAGGCACGGGCGCGTGGTGCGTATAAGGGCGGGAAGGGCCGCATTGACGCTCAGCGGGTAAATGCGATGCTATCTGAGGGCATGAACCCCAGCACCGTAGCACGGGAACTGGGGATCAGCAGGCAATCGGTATATCGCTTGATGGATTAAACGCCGTCGCCGCCATCACCCTCGATAATGCTGGCGTCGATGATGACGGGTAGGGCTTGCTGGATCTCAAGCGTGGTCTTTTCCCCAAAGCGATTCCTGTTCGCATATCGCTTGCGCTGCGCCAGAACGCCCACGAGCATATCGTCGTAACGGTAATCGTTGCTTGAATAGCCGGGCACCTTACGCGCAATCAGTTCCGCGATGTCGTCCAGAACATAGGTGCCTTCCTCTCGGGCCGTGTTGAACCGGGCCTTCAATTCGGCGTCCTTACGCTGCCATGTCATCACGGTTCGATATCCGGGCATGGCGGGATCATTACAGATCATCGTGAGAGCCTCGCCACACTCCAAACGCTCGCAGATTTCGTCCACGAGGGCTTCTGTACGCCTTGTGGGCTGTCCAGGCCGGTTCCTGGTAGCATCCTGTGCAATGCTCGTAATGACGGGCACAAGCTCTGCCATAACGGTTTGCGTGTGTTTAACTGGTGGATCACCCTGTATCGTGCTGGATTTCTTTGCCATATCGTATTTATGGCGTGGGGCCGAAATAGGGACATTCTAGGGGGGCAAGATCAGATGAGTGATGAAATGGAGTTCGACGATCCCACTAAGCCAGAGTTCGCATCATGGCTCAGTTACAGTAAGTTCGTCCAAAGCGTTCGCCTTACCAATCGTTACGTGTTCGATGACAAAGTGCGCTTGTTCCTCGAAACAGTCGTTGCGACCATCAATCAGCGAGACACTCCCATTCCAGTTGGTGCCGCCCTTTATCGAGCGCAACAGGGTGTTGATTATCAACCCCGATATGATGACGATGGTGAACTCATCCACGAAGAGCCAGTTGGTTATAGTGCCAGTAGGATGAAGCCTCTGCGTGATCGTGCCAGAGAGGGTCGTGCAAATCCCGTCGGCATTCCTGTCTTGTATGTAGGGAAGACCATCGAGACTGCTATATCGGAAGTCCGGCCCTGGATCGGTGCTGAGTTGTCAGTTGCCGAAATGGTAGTCACTCGTCCCTTGAGGGCTCTCGATCTTTCTGTTGGACACAAATCCTCTGTCTCGTTTGCACATCTGGACAAACTCATAAACAGCATTCCCTTTACCGCAGAAGAGAAACGGAAAGAGGTATGGAACTCTATCGACAAGGCATTCTCTAGGCCGGTTACCTCTAGTGATAATGTGGCCGATTATGCTCCTACTCAGATACTCGCGGAAGTGTTCAAGCGTCAGGGGTATGATGCTCTGATCTACAAGAGCCAGTTTGGCGAGGATGATGGTTACAACATCGCCGTCTTTGATCCAGATGCTCTGGAGGTAAGATCGTGTGCGCCTTATCAGGTCAAGGGCATCAAGGTCGAATTCGCTGAGTGCGGCAATCGATGGTTCAGGCGAGGTCTGGCAGGCGCCTAGTCTTGCTTTATATTTTTCGCTGAATTTAGACACCTAACGGGGGCAACCGTGGCAATCGACGATACTACGCGCAAGATGCTTGAACTGTTCTTCTGCTATGACCGCAAGCGAGTGGGCATAATGGAAAAGGAGAACTTGTCACTCGCGCATTACACGACCGCAGAGACAGCCATGAAGATACTCTCTGGCCGGTCACTCTGGTTGCGCAACGCAGCGGTTATGAATGACTACTCTGAGATTGAGTATGGTCGCAACATCGTCCACACGGTTCTTACTAAAGCACTGGGTGGCCGGTTCAAAGTGGCTCTGGATGCAGTTCATGAGGGCGTTTTTGAAGAGGTAATGGCCTCTTATCAAGAGAGCCTTAATCATGCCCGTGAAGTCTTCTTTCTGACATCACTTAGTGAACATCACATAGCAGAGCAGTATGGTCGATTGTCAATGTGGCGCGCTTATGGCGGGCCGGTGGCTGGTGTTGCCTTTATCTTTCGGGGCGGCGTGGTGGATATGGAACTAGACCTTCCATTGGAGGTGAGTGCCACGCCGGTGCTCTATGGTGACGCCCCCAAGTTCCATATCGAGTTCGAGGAGTGCCTTGAGAATATCGAGGGCAACGTCGAGTTCTTGAAAACCATCGACAGAGAGATGATCAAAAACACGGCAACTGAGGTTCTCCAGACCTCGATGCTCTCTATCAAGCATCCGGCCTTCGCTGAGGAGAAAGAGTGGCGGCTACTCCATCGCCCGCTTCACTTTGGTTCCGAATACATGAAGCCAGAGCGGTTCACTATCGGTGGCATTCCGCAGTCCGTCTACAAAATCCCATTCCACAACCCAGGCACCTTCGATTGCCCTCAACTTGATTTAGACAAACTACTCGTCGGTATTATGATAGGGCCGTGCGCATATCCCGAGACAGTTTTCCGGGCATTGAAGGACGAGATGGAGGCCGCTGGAATTCAGAATGCTGATAAGCGCATCTTCTATAGCAACGTACCTCTACGCCAACAGGTTTGAGACATGAGCAAGAAGGACGAGTTGGATAAGCTGGACGATCAGATGCGGGACTTCTGTACTGATCCAGATGCCTATGTGGAGAAGACATCCCCGGAGTATATGGAGGAGCAGAAGCGCATTGAGGAGCAGCGCCGCAAACTCCCCGGATATGGGAAGTATTAGTCTCGCATACGTGCCAGGGCTAGAAGGCGCTTCGCGTTGATCGTCCTTGTGGATTGTTGGGGCGCGGTTCAGTGAGACTGATTGTTAAGCATTACCGGATAGGCGGGGAGCATGAGAGTTTTTTCCACCTTGCTTGAAGTGGCAACTATGCCGTTTATGCTGGCCGCCGATCTTGTCGATAAGATAGCTGGCACTCCGCCCGAGGATTATCTTTCCCGGCAGCTCCAAACCGATCCTGTCATCTTCGGGGAATCCGCCTTTCGTGGGAAGCTGAAGGGGGAGCTGCGCATCGAAGCCGGGATGGTGCTGCGGGTTAAGAGGAAGGGCTTTCGCCATTACGGCGTCTATGTCGGCGGCGGTCGAGTGATCCATTACACGTCAAACGACGGCGAGCGGTCCAAGCATTGTACCATCCAGGAAACTGGCATGGCCCGGTTCATTGGCGGTTCTGATGTGGTGGACGTGGTGGGCTTCCCCGATCAGATCGAGGGGAAGAAGTGCCTCTCAGATACGGAAACAGTGGCGAACGCGCGATCCCGCCTTGGCGAAGGCGGCTACAAGGTCCTCAGCAATAACTGCCAGCATTTCGCAATTTGGTGCCGCACCGGCATTAAGTTCTCTGGTCAGAGCCCTTATGTGAAGTCGTCAGCTTCTGTGTACAATGCTCTGCCTCGCGTTCCAGACTTCCTTGAAATGAAGGGAATGTGGGTGGAGCGGTCGATCCTATCGTCTCAGGTGATCGCCGGTTAGTTACCTTGGCTGCTTATCATGCTTGATATCGAGCCCCATTCGACCTATGTCTTGGGCGGGCTACCGTTGAAAATCCGAAACCGAAACTCGACTAAACCGCGAAACTGAAACCGAAAACATCCGAAAACCGAGGCGGCCCAATCATCCAACGACGATCACCTAGGTGGTCGCGGGCTGAGGGTTTGCGGCATGTTCAAGTCTCTAGTTGACGGTTATCTCGGGTTGGCGCGCGATTTTCTCGCGAAGGATCATCCCTACATTGCGGCATTTCTGGCGGTCCTATTGGCCGTCATGTTCTTCTGCGCGTTTTTGCTCTTGGTCCTATACTCACCGACCAGTCTAGGTGTTGCTGCTGCCGGTGGTGCGGTTGCGAAAGCTATCCGAGGGCGAGTTTCAGCATGAGAGCGGCTTTCGGGGCGCTAAAGACAACCACGAGTTCATCGTGGGTGTCGTGCTGATTGTGGTAGGTCATGTTTGGCCGCCCCATGCTAACTTGCACCACATCGCGTCCGATTTCTCCGCGAAATACACGACCAAGTGGTGCGGTGCTCGCTGATCAGCGGCGATGTCGTAATCTGACGTCGCCATCCCGCGTAGCCATTCGTTCAGTTCGAATGTCTCATTCTCGGTCAACCACCGGGTTTCAACGAGGGTCCAGCCTTCGGGATGATCAATCATGCCGCACCTCCATTCAGGGCAGCAATCTCCCTGCGCTTGTGGTCGAGAAGGATCGTGAAGCCAGGATGCTTGATGATCTTCTTGACGTAGTATTCGGAAAGCCCGGTGGCCTTGGAGATGCTGCGAACAGTCTCTCCAATTGCCACACGGAATGCGATATCCTCGACAGTCTCGTTCGGGATCGTCAAGGCAGGGCGGCTCATTCGTCACCGCCGTTGTCGTTCGTGTCGGTCTTGTCCCCGAAATCGCGGCGATTGGTCTTGCTCATGTGCCAGCGATTAGCCTGATCTAGTTGCGCATCACGAAGATGTTCCGCGCTATCGGAATAGCTGGACCTAGAGGCAGGCCACATACCCTTGTACTGGCCGATTGAGGTTACAGTACCGTTGAGCTTGCTTTGAGCAATCACGTTGCCGGGAAAGCGGGCAGCGCCTTCGTTGTCCCATTTGATGAGGTTGCTCTTGCGGTATGCTTCATTGGCCGTGTTCGCGACGGCCACGAGGCTCTTCTCAAGCGCAATTAGGCGAACATCGTGTCCTTGGAGTGCAAGGTGATGCTCCATGATATGGTCGCTATGGTAAGTGGCTTGAGTTGCCTGATGAACGCAGCCGATGCGGTAGTAGATGTGTAGGACTGTTACGATTGCCAGTCCGATTAAGATGTATGTCATTGGGGTTTCCTCTCTCTGGAATGTGTCTTCCAGAGTTATTTATTCCTGGGGGAGAATAACCCGCGCTTCTGGCTCTACCTGTCTTCCTCCGCGTCAACCTAAAAGAGTTGGAGGAGGTTGAATTCTTCGGATGATTATCTGGGTAGATGGCAACATACGATGTGGGCAGGGCAATAAAGCGCTGCGCAGATCGGAGTTTACAAAATGGCTAACTTCAACCCCGCGATGATCCTGCCCGCAAGCAAGTCCAACGAATTCGCAGAGGGTGCCAACCAGGAACGTACTGCCAAGGCCATCCTGCTCGACGGCATCAAGCGTCAGTTGGACTTCTACGCCAACCCCGGCAAGGAAGGTCGCCGCTGGTTCACTCTCGGCCAGAAGGAAGTCGCTCTCACACTGCGCATCGGGAACAAGCCTCTCAAGCTCAACGGTGAGGAAACCAAGGTCGTCGTTCCGACCGAACACTTCTCTGCCGCGATGAAGCACTTTGCCGCAGAGGTGGAGAAGGGCGCTTTCGATGCGCAGTTGAAGGATGCTGAGAAGGCGATGGGAGAGCGCAAGGAGAAGCTGCGCAAGACGCGCGCCAGCAAGAAGGCAGCGCCGCAGCCCGCATAAGCTAGCCAACATACAAGACCTCAAGGGAGCCCTAGTGGCTCCCTTTTTCTTTAGCCTCTAAACATCGTCGGAGTTTGCCATCTCTCTTCGATGAGGTATGTCACATGCAAATTGCCGTAGGAGGTACATGTGGCTAGCTGGCTTGATCTGACCGACCCGTCTCTCGAAAATGGCTTCAATGCCCCCGTGTATAAGCCCGAGCCTGGACGCACTCAGGTGGCAACGATGATCGACAAGGCGATCACTCAGTATCAAGCTAACCCCGATAGCAAGGCACCGAACCGCGTATGGAAGAAGGGCACCAATGGTGCCGTGAGCTTCTCGCCCGTCATCAAGGGCAAAGAGCTAATCCTGGGTGGTAAGGAAAAGCACTACATTCCGGCAGAGCGGTTCGTCGATGCTCTCAAGCAATTGAAGGCTGCCGTCGAGGGCAAAGAGTGCGACAGCGAGATCAAGACCGCGCTGGAAAGCGCCAAGGTCCGTACTGTCAGTGGTTCGCGTAAGTCGAGCGGCGATAAGGCTTGGACCGCTCGTAAGGACTGGAGCGATCTTTCGTTTGCGCAGAAGCAGACCATCACCGCGAATTATCGCAATAAGATGAACCCGGATCGGACCTTAATCGCGGAAGTCGGTCATAAGCCTGATGCCGAGATTGTCAGCAGCCCGAAGACAAAATCCAAAAGCAAGTGACACAAGAAAGGCCCCGCGAGAGCGAGGCCTTTCCCGAATAAAGGAGCGGAGGAAGCCAAAGACCTCTTCCTCCGTTCGTATTTATGCCACGATGTGCCCTGCGGAGCGCGCTTGTGCAGCATACTTGCTCAGGGTGTGTTCGGCAGTCCAGTTGAGGTCTTCTTCAACACGAAGCCCGTTCATTCCCCTCACTTCCGCAAGCTCACAAAGGCTGATGTAGCCGAGTTCGGGAGTGCCAAACCCCATGTCCGCAAGCCCGAATGCCAAGCCATCAGCATCGCATTCCGTGATGAGGAACGTGGCAGCGCCATAGGGCACGAACAGCCGACAGACAGGCTGGAAGTCGATCTCTCCGCCGGTGCCCTTGCGGGGTTCCTGTTCCTTGTAGTTTTTGAGCAGCGCAACGCGCGTCTCGGGGCGAAGCAATTCGGTCCAATCCATTGAGCACTTCCTTTCTCGAAAATGTGCTCAAGGACATCAAAAGCCGTCTGGAGTGGATCGCAAGAAAAGAGTGGTCTGCGGAGTGGCTATTTTCCCGGTGTTTTGAAGAAGAAAGTGGATGACACCTGATGTAGATGGCTATTGATAGATCGGCACGACGATACCACGGAGTGCCCATAATGCTTCTCAACACTCAGGAACTTGCTGCTCTTGCCGATTACCTCGTTTGCGAGATTGATTGCTCGGCAGAGTACGAAGAGGATCAGTTCGGTATTCAGTTCGCGGGTGTTGGTTGCTCTGTGGAGCGCTACTCCAACTTCTTCCGCGTTGAAGTTGGTCATCCCGATGATGTCGTTGAATTACCTCGCACCTAACTAGGTCAGCGAAGGACTTTCGCTTTCTCGGCCTGAAATTCCTCCTCGGTGAGCGCGCCGCTGTCGCGAAGGTCTTTCAGCTTTTCGAGTTTGTTCAGGGATGACATGGAGCGGGGGAGGGGCTTGCTGGCCGGTTGCGCTCCAGCCCTGCGCCCACGACGCACGATGTACATGAAGCCGCTGATTAAGATGGCCCAGAATACAATCGCGCCAATTACTTCACCCATAAATCCCCCTGACGTTTAGCCGCATGGTCGCCTAACCTGCTGATCCGTTGAAGGGTAGCCTATTCTACCCTGCGCTGCCCATAGAGGGCAAAAAGAGCGCTTCCGGTTAGTCGAGGCGCTCTTCTACTGAGTGGCCCTGTGTGGAGTTCTCAGGGAACGTACTGGCCCTCAAGCAATTTGCCTTCGGTGTCGAATAGCCACCATGAGTTTTCATCCGGCCTGACGACGAAGGTGTCATCGGCGTTGATGTCAATGCGCAAGATGAGGCGGCTCAGCGCAGCGTTCACCGCAGTCCGCGCTTCGAACCGTTCATCTAAATCATCGCTGTCGATGGCACTTCGAAGATCGTCGACGATAGAGGCCTCCACAGATTTCACCGGCTTGTATGCGCCCGCATTTCGGGCCGCGCCTAGTTCGATCAGCCGGAGGTCTAAGCTCTCCATTTCGGCTTCTAAATCGGTCAGCCGTTGTATCAGCGACTTTGGTGCGTTCCCTTCAGTGATCGCGTTCAACACGTTGTTGATTTGCTGCTGGCGAATATCCTTCTCACGGCGAAGTTCTGCCAATGCGATCTGATTGTGATCCGTCTCCTGTTCCCGCTCCCTTGCTTCGGCGATCAGGGGAAGGAGCTGGTTAAGGATGGTTGCCTCCAAAATATGGTACTTGACTGTTACGCGGTTATCGCAGGCGATGTGCTGATACCTCGCCTCGTTACAGCGTACATAATATCGCATTCCCCACTTCTTCGTCATTTTGCTCTGTAGGGTTGCCGACTTCCCGCACTCCCCGCATTTTACGATGTTGGCGAGGAGGTTCTGTGAGCGACGACGGGCATCGCCACCAGACCGCCTCCGAGTTCTACGAACCGCTTGTGCTTTGTCGAACGTGACCACGTCAATGACCGCAGGGTAGAAGTCGGTCGCGAGAGTTTCGCCTTTGATCGTTACGTATTCACCGATGACTTGTCGCGCCTGTAAGACCTTGTGGATATACCTGGGCGTCCACTCCTTAGCGTTTTTGTAGCGCTTTTCGCTCGACCATGAAATCTCCCCCATAGCGCGCAACTTGTAGAGGATTTGAAGGCTTCCCAAACCGTCACAGTACCATCGGTACATCTTGCGGACGATCTCGGCGCGATGCTCGTTGAGAACGTACTGCCCATCCACGATGTCGATCCAAGCTGGGCATTGCCGAGTATGAACCGCTTTCTGTCCGTTCTGGATTGCGGCGAACGTCTTGTCCCAATGAGCCTGCGACCGTTTTGATTTCTTGTTGCTCTCCTCTCGGCCCAACGCGCCTTTGATGATGACCGAAAAGAGGTCCATCAGTTCGGTGTCTTCGCCCGCCTTGTAAACGTGCCCATCATGATACGTCGCTACGTCCACGCCGGATTCGTTTAGCGACCAGATGAGACGCGCTGAGGCTTTCGCACCTTGTCGGCTGAGGCGGTCTACGTTTTCGCAGACCAAGACAGCGCCCGAAGCAAACTCACCTTCGCGGGCTCTCCGCTCGAATTCGTAGAGGTCCGTTCCGACCTCCCGGTTTGCGCCCTTAAACGCGCTCTTGGCCTCGTCCTTCAATTCCTGAACGAGTTTCCAACCGTGGCTCTCGATCATCTGTCGGCCATAACGAAGCTGTCGATCGATCGAGTCCTCCTTCTGATTAGCGGAGGAATATCGAGCGTACAGGAAGGCAGGCTTGGCTTTGTCGGTCATGTATTTCCCCTAGACGGAACGCGTTAATAAAAAATGGGTACAACCGAAACCATTACGGAGGACATGGTCCATTCCGCGGAACTGACCGTGATCGATCGCACGCTGGACCACGCTGATTTCGTGCAGCTGCCGGTCCGTGCCGAACGCGAGGCGCGCTCGCGATGGGTGGGCGGGCATTATCTCGACGAGTTTGCCGAAGCCCATGGCAAATCGCTGGTGGTGCGCGATGCCTTGGGGGCAGCGTTGCCGGCTGCAGGGGTGGGCTGCGGGTTCTCCCGCAAGATGCTGGCGCGGATTGCACAGCAGCGCGTGGCGGCGGGCGGCAAGGGACCGTTCGCGGCCGAATGCCTTACCGAAGACTACGAACTGGGCGTGCTGGTCTGGCGGGAAGGCGGCAAGGGGCGCTTCGTCCGCGCGCGCGATCCGCAGGGCGAACTGGTCGCTACGCGGGCCTATTTCCCGGATCGGCTGGAGGATTCGGTGCGGCAGAAGACGCGCTGGATCCATGGCATCGCGTTTCAGTCCTGGGACCGGCTGGGCTGGAGCCGCATCGACGGGCGCGCCGGGCGGGCCGCAGGCATGGCCGATGTCTGGATGGCGCTGCGCGATCGGCGCGGGCCGCTGACGGCGGTGATCCTGGCGGCGAGCTATCTGCTGATCGTGGTGGAGGCGGCATTGGCAATTCTTCGTCTCAGTGGCTGGCAGATATTGCCGATGCAATCGCCCGTGCTGCGGACCATGCTGATTGCATGCGCCGTCAGCCTGGCATGGCGATGCGCGTTCAGAGGGATGTTCACCGCCCGCGAATACGGTGCGATGGAAGGGGTTTGGGCTATTCTGCGCCTGCCGGTGGCCAATATCATCGCGATACTTGCCACGCGCCGGGCACTGACCAGCTATGTGCGGACGCTGGCGGGCGGTGCGGTCGTCTGGGACAAGACGCGCCACGCGGCCCATCCGGCGGCCATTCCGGCAAGTGGCCACCGCGTTGCTCAAAATCGCCCAGCGGCGGCCGTTTCGTCGATACGTGGGACTGCGGCGGCCGAACCTATGCGGACGGCTGCATGATGTCGGGGCGTATGCGCGGACAGCCCGTGGTCGCCTTGCTCGCGGTGCTTTGCGGATGGGCGGGCGGCAGGCTCTCGGCATGGGAGGCGGAGCCTTCGGTGGCGGCGCCGGCGATAGGTACGGCAAGCGCCGGCACGGAAGGGGAGGGCGGTTATCGCGTCGACCCTGCGACGGGGCCCCAGTCGTTTACCGGAACCTATCCGTATGCCGGCGGATATTCGGACGTGCCGCCACCTGTCGGCCAGGCCTATGGCCCTCCACAGTACTGGCAGCCCGGCGCGATGGTTCCGCGCGGGACGGTTTTCCGGCAGGTTCGCGTCGCCGGTTATCCGGGCGGCATAGCCTATGTTTTCGTGCCCGGTCCGGCAGGTGCAGCGGGGCGCGACCCGGCCCTTTTTGCGCAGGCGAATGCCGATAACGAGCAGGCTCCAGGCTGGGCCGCTGTCGACCCTGGGCGGGACTTTCCGCGAACGCCGATGGGGGCCGTTGCGCCGCGGCGGCTTCCTGCCGGTTTGCCGTCCTTCGCGTTGCTTTCCGCGCCGTTACCCGTCGATGCGCCTGCAGGTGCCGGGCAGGTCGCGCCGCCGGAGGGGCAGGACGGAGCCGCACGACCCGCCTTTGCGTTGAAGCGCTGGTCGGTCGACTCCTGGGCGTTGCTGCGCGGCAATGGCGCGGGGCCTTTGGCGAACGGCGCATTGCCGGCCACTTATGGCGCCAGCCAGACGGGTGCGATCGTCCGCTACCGACTGGCGCGGCAGTCTGCTTATCGCCCCGAAGTCTACCTGCGATCCACGATCACGCTGGGGCAGACCCGGAACGAGATCGCCACCGCAATCGGCCTCGCCGCACGTCCTTTGCCAAGCTTGCCAGTGGTGACCGCCCTTGAAGCGCGCATGACCCAGCAGGCCGGGCAGCACTGGTTCCAGCCGGTCGCCATGGCGATCACCGCTCTGCCGCCGTTCGAACTGCCGCACCGGTTGCGCGGTGAAACCTATGGCCAAGCCGGCTATGTCGGAGGCAAGTTCGCGACGCCGTTTGCGGAAGGACAGCTTCGGGTTGATCGCGGCCTGTTCAGTCTGGCGCGCGCGGAAGCGCGGCTGGGCGGGGGGCTGTGGGGCGGTGTCCAGAAGGGGGCGGGCAGGCTGGATGCGGGGCCCTCGGCCACGCTGGCGCTGCCTCTGGCAAAGAACGTGTTCGGGCGTCTGGCGGTCGATTGGCGTTTCCGCGTTGCCGGAGACGCCAAACCGGACTCCGGACCGGCGCTGACTCTTTCCGCAGGTTTCTGATTCGCGGCTTTTCTCCGCTGCCGTGCTGCGTTAGCGAGAGAACTGGAATGGATGTCTATCTTCCCATCGCCAATCTCTCGGTCAACGGGCTGGTCATCGTTGCGCTGGGTGCACTGACAGGGATCCTGTCGGGAATGTTCGGCGTGGGCGGCGGCTTCCTGACGACGCCGCTGATGATCTTCTACGGCATTCCCCCCACGGTCGCGGCGGCATCGGCCGCCAGCCAGGTTACCGGCGCCAGCGTTTCGGGCGTCTTCGCCCATGCCAAGCGCGGCGGCGTGGATTACCTGATGGGGTCGGTCATGGTGTTCGGCGGCATCGTCGGTACCGGGATCGGCGCGCTGCTGTTCAACCTGCTGGCGCGGCTGGGCCAGATCGATACCGTGATCAACATCCTTTATGTCGGGATGCTGGGTTCGATCGGCAGCCTGATGGCCAAGGAAAGCATTCAGGCGATTCGGGCGGAGCGCAGCGGCGTGCCGATCGCGGCGCGAAAACGCCGACATCACCCGATGGTCGCCAGCCTGCCGATGCGTTGGCGCTTCTATCGATCCGGCCTCTACATCTCACCGCTGGCGCCACTGTTGCTGGGGGTCGCCACCGGTATCCTGACGATGCTGATGGGCATCGGCGGCGGCTTCATCCTGGTGCCGGCCATGCTCTATATCCTGGGTATGAGCGCCAATGTCGTCGTCGGCACCTCGCTCTGGCAGATCCTCTTCACCACGATCGCCACCACCATGATGCACGCGATGACCACGCATGCCGTGGACATCGTGCTGGCTTCGCTGCTGCTGTTCGGCTCCGTTACCGGGGCCCAGATGGGCGCACAGCTCGCGCAGAAGGCAAGCCCGGTGAAACTGCGCCTGATTCTGGCGGTGATCGTGCTGCTGGTGGCGGGGCGCATGGCGATCGGGCTGGGATATCGGCCTGACGAGATTTTCACGGTCGCCCCGCTATGAGGCTGGTTGCCGCCTCTTTCGCTCTTTTGGCAGCGGTCATGCTGGGCGGCGCGCGCGATCCGATCCTGGTGCCCGAAGTCTCGCAGCATGAAGTGGCGCTGCAGCAGGGTTTTACCGGTACCGAACTGCTGTTGTTCGGCGCGATCCTGACCCCGGAAGGATCACGCGCCGCGCAGGACTATGACATCGTCGTCGTGCTGAAGGGGCCGACCCAATCGATCATCCTGCGTGAAAAGCGCAAGGTGGCTGGAATCTGGATCAATACGAACAGCACCGAATTGCGTTCGGCGCCGTCGTACTATGCCATCGCCTCGACCAAGCCTATCGCCCGGATCGTCGATGACAAGACAGCGGCGATCTACGAATTGGGGCTGAAATGGCTGCAACTCTCGCCGATCGGCGCGATCGACCCGGATGAGCAGACGCGCTTCGCCAACGGACTGGTCGACCTAAATCGCCGCAACGGGCTCTATCGCGAGGATGAGGGCGGCGTGAAGGTCAGCGAGCAAGTGCTCTACCAGGCGCGCATCGGCCTGCCTTCGCGCGTCCCGACGGGAACCTACACGGCCGAGACTTTCGCCATTTCGAAGGGGCGCGTGGTGGCATCGGCCAGCAGCCAGGTCGAAGTGCGCAAGCTCGGCGTGGAGCGGGCAATCGCCACTTTTGCCGAGAACTACGGCTTTGCTTATGGCCTGCTGGCGGTGATCGTTTCGGTGGGCATGGGCTGGATCGCCGGCCGGCTTTTCGCGCTGCGCTGAAGCGCTGGCTCGACCTGGTGCTGAGACTTTTGTACGAGTGCGATCTTAGCTGGAAATTAACTGCCCGGTCATAGCTCTCAATGGCCCGGAATTTTCCTTCCGGTACCGTTTCGAGGGCACAATGAACCAGATGCAGATGGAAGGCTTCGATCCCGCGCGCGCGCCGCAGGCCGGGCAACCGGCAGCGCAGCCTGTGGGGCAACCGACACCACAGGCCGCCGCGCATCCGGGGACCAGCGCCCCCAATCCCCACGCTCACGCCGCCGCCCAGCGGCAGGCGCCGCGTCTGGATACCGGGCGCGAGCCGATCGGCGTGATCCTGGAGATTTCGGGCGCCGGCACGCGCATCGCGCTCGACATCAACCGACTGGGCGAAGTGATGAAGGACGGCGATCCCTCGGTCGCGCAGTCCGGACAAGTCGGCAGCCAGGTGAAGATTCGGGTCGGCAATGGGTGGCTGCTCGCCAGCGTCCGCAACCAGAAGAGCGACAGCAAAATCCCCGGCGGCATCGTGGCCGAGGCGGACTTTCTGGGCGAAGGGAGCGAGGAGCGGCTGACCGGGCGCATCCACGGCTTCCGCCGCGGCGTCACCTTCTATCCCTCTCCCGGCGCGCTGGTCTATCCCGCGACGACGGAGGACTTGCGCCAGATCTACGCGAGCGACGGACGCAGCGCGGTGCAGATCGGCAACGTCTATCCCACCAAGGACATCCGCGCGGGCCTCTATGTCGACGCACTGCTGGGCAAGCACTTCGCGCTGCTGGGATCGACTGGCACCGGCAAGTCGACCAGTGCGGCGCTGATCCTGCACCGCATCTGCGAACATGCGCCGGAGGGTCACATCATCATGATCGACCCGCACGGCGAATATGCATCGGCGTTCCGCAACACCGGCGTGATCCTCGACGTGTCGAACCTGCAGATGCCGTACTGGCTGATGAACTTCGAGGAGCATTGCGAGATCCTGCTGACCTCGCGCGGGGACGATCGCCAGCTGGATACCGAGATCCTCGGCAAGTGCTTGCTGGAAGCGCGGGGCAAGAGCCGGCTGGCGGAACAGCTGGGCAAGATCACCGTGGATTCGCCGATCCCCTATCTGCTGTCCGACTTGTCCATCATCCTCAACAACCACATGGGCAAGCTGGACAAGGGCCACTCCAGCGCGCCCTACATGCGCATCAAGAACAAGCTCGACGAGATGAAGGGCGATCCGCGTTACCAGTTCATGTTCTCCGGCATGCTGGTGGGCGATACGATGGCGGAGTTCATTTCCAAGATCTTCCGTCTGCCTTCCAATGGCCGGCCGATCTCGATCATCGACGTGTCGGGCGTGCCTTCGGACATCACCAGCACTGTCGTCGCCGTGCTCAGCCGCATGGTCTTCGACTATGCGATCTGGGGGCGTGAGGAGAAGACGCGGCCGATCCTGCTCGTCTGTGAGGAAGCGCACCGCTACGTTCCCAGCGAGAAGAACGCCGATGGATCCTCGGTAGGCCGCATCCTTTCGCGCATCGCCAAGGAAGGCCGCAAATACGGCATCTCGCTGGGTCTTATCACCCAGCGCCCGTCCGACCTTGCCGAGGGGGTGCTGTCGCAGTGCGGCACGATCATCTCGATGCGCCTCAACAACGATCGGGACCAGGCTTTCGTGCGCGCGGCCATGCCGGAAGGCGCACGCGGGTTCCTCGATTCCATTCCGGCGCTGCGCAACCGCGAATGCATCATCTGCGGCGAGGGCGTGACGATCCCGATCCGCGTCTCTTTCGACGAGCTGGAAGAGTACAAGCGCCCCGCCTCGGCCGACCCTTCGTTCACCGAGCTGTGGAACAGCTCCGGCGGGGAGGAGGAGTCCGTCCTGCGCACCGTTCAGCGCTGGCGCGCGCAGGGTAGGTAACGGCGCTTGTGTCCTCCCCTGCAAGGGGAGGGGGCCGCCTGAAGGCGGTGGAGGGGTTTCGCGGCTGGCGTGGATACCCCTCCGTCAGTCTTTCGGGCTGCCACCTCCCCTTGCAGGGGAGGAATGTCTCACAGATCGAAGGCCGCGCGCCACTTGCCCCAGCGGTAGTAGGCCAGCGTCAGCGCCACGGTCAGCGCCGAGCCGACCGGGTAGGACCACCACAGCGCCTCGCTGCCGATCAGCGGATAGGCGAGGTGGTAGAAGCCCAGACGGCCGGGATAGAGGCCGATGAACATGATCACCAGCGGCACCACTACGGCGCCGTAAGCTCGCAATGTGCCGGTGAGGATCATGGTGATGGATACGATCACGAACGAGGCGGTGCAGACCAACTGGATATGCTGCGCGATCGGCATCGCCGGGCTATGCCCGCCCAGGAACAGCGCCAGCAGCGGGTGATCGAACACCACGATCAGTGCTGCCATCAGCGTGGAGAGCGCAAGGTTGGTGACGAGGCCGATCTCCGTCACCTTGCCCACCCGGCCGTGATCGTGCGCGCCCAGCGACTGCGCGACCATCGCGCTGACGGCCGAACCGATCGCCATCGCCGGCATCTGCAGGTAGTTCCAAAGCTGCAATGAGGCGCCATAGGCCGCCGCCGCCTCCAGCCCCTCCGCGTTGACGAGGCTGACCATGATGAGCCCGGCAGACGACACCAGCAGCATCTGCGCGCCCATCGGCAGGCCCTTCAGGATCACATACTTCAGTTCACTGCCACGCGGGATCAGATAGCCCAGTTCCGCGCCGCGCAGGCGCATCGGCAGGTCCTTGCGGTAGATCGTCCAGAGCTGGAACACGAGGCCGGCGAAGTTCGCGAAGGCCGTCGCCGTCGCCGATCCGGCGATCCCCAGCGTGGGCAGGGGGCCGGGGCCGATGATCAGCAGCGGGTTCAGGATCACGTCCAGCGCCACCGTCAGGATCATCGCGTAGAGCGGAGTCTTGGAATCGCCCGCACCGCGCATGCCCATGGAGACCATCAACGAGAGCGATCCCAGTGGCAGCGTCACGAAGATCACGCGCAGATAGGCCAGCGCCTCGATCCGGCTGGCGCCCGGCGTGCCCAGTGCATGAAGCAGGGCGTCCGCGCCGAACCAGCCGGCCAGGCCGCAGCCGATCGCCAGCAGCGAGCAGAAACCGACGCCCGAACCGAAGGTCTTGCGCGCCGCGTCGATGTCGCGCGCACCGAAGTGTTGGCCCACGCGCACCGTGGTCGCCATGCCGAAGCCGAAGACCAGCGCGATCAGCAGGAACATGATGATGTTGGCATTGGCCGTGGCCGCCAGCGCGCTTTCGCCCAGCAGCCGCCCGACCCAGATTGCGTTCACCGACCCGTTCAGCGTCTGGAGGACGTTCGAGATCAGCATCGGGATCGAGAACACCAGCAGCGTCTTGAGGATCGGCCCCTGCGTGAGGTCGCCCTTCATGCGCTGCTGCTGCGCCGGCGTTTCAGGTTCCCCCGGTTCGGTTTCCCCGGCGGGAATCGGCGATGCTTCGTTCATATGTCCCCTTACGTGCCCCGCGTATCGCCCCAGATGTGGATGTGCAGGCGGTCCGTGAAGCGATAGCCCTCACGCATGCATAAATCCGAGAGCCAACCCGAACGCTGCCGGATGACATCGCTGGAGCGGCCTTCCGGCATCAGGAATAGCCGCTCGCGCGGGATCGCGTAAGTCTCCCTAAGCGCTTCCACTTCGTCCACGTCGGCGGGCTCCGCCACCACGAACTTGAAGAAGGCGCGCGGGTCCGCCGCCCATGCCGCCAGCCGTTCGGGCACCAGCGCCAGTTCCGCCGGATTGCCGCTGTGCGCCAGCTTGGGGCTGACATTGTACTGCTGCACCCGCGCATCGAGACTGGCGTGCGGTGCGACCGAGCCGTTGGTCTCGATCTCCACGTGCATTCCCGGCCGCTCTTCGTCGAGCGCCGCCAGCATCCGCGCCAGTTGCGGGCCTTGCAGCAGCGGCTCGCCGCCGGTGATCACAAGGCGGTCAGGCGGCAGATCGGCCACCATGCGCGCCACACCGGCTTCCTCGGCCATGACCTGATTGGCCTTGCGCTCGAACGCCAGATCGTCGCGGTGGAAGCGGTTATCGCCGGTGAAGCGCCAAGTGTACGCGGTGTCGCACCACTGGCAGGCAAGGTTGCAGCGCGACAGCCGCACGAAAGTGCTCGGCCGCCCCATGCTGGGCCCTTCGCCCTGAAGCGAAGCGAACACTTCGGGTTCGCCGGGAGTGGTGGTGGCAAGCGCAAGCGTCACGGATGGTCTCGAATGCAAGGTTACGGTTTTAAGGGGTGAGGTTGACACAGTTTACACGGTCCAGAGGGAAAAGTGTCACCTTGTGTCGAGGGTGTCACCTTGTGGCTGGTACCGTGGGGAAAGAGCGGGGCGGTCATGCGCGGAAAAGTGTCAGATGCGCGTGGGGTAGGAAATCGAAAACGACGCGAAACGGCGGCGGAGGAACGCCCATCCCTCAATATCCGTCATCCCCGCGAAGGCGGGGATCCCGCTTCCTTTTTTAGCACGCGGAGGCGCGGAGGCACGGAGAAGAGGGTTGCTGCACTGTCCCTCCGCGCCTCCGCGCCTCTGCGTGAAATGAGGAAAGCGGGGCCCCCGCCTTCGCGGGGGCGACGAGGGGAGTGGTGTCGGTTTAATCCCACTCCCCCCGCTTCATCTTACCCCAGCCGCGCCAGCGCCGCAGCGAGACGCTCGGCTTCGGCCGAGTGGTGGGCATGGTCCGCACGCGCCTTGTCGATCGCCTCGGGCTTGGCCTTCTCGACGAAGGCCGGGTTGCCCAGACGCTTGTCGAGCGAGTCCCGTTCCTTGACCGAAGCGGCCATGGCCTTTTCCAGACGGGCCTTCTCCGCTGCGATGTCGATCACGCCTTCCAGCGGGATCGCCAGCGTCGCGTCGCCCGCGCCCACCTGCATGGCGGCACCGGCCGGAGCAGCCTCGAACAGAATCGCATCCAGACGGGCCAGACGGTCGATCACGGTGCCGTTGCGGCCGATCACAGCGCGCGTCGCGTCCGAGGGATCGGCAACATAGGCGGTGAGGCGCGCGCCGGGCGCGATGCCGAGTTCGGACTTGGCGCCGCGCAAGTTGCCGATCAGCGCGATCAGCCATTCGACTTCCGCCTTGGCCTCACCATCCACCGAAGCTTCCGGCGCGGGCCATGCGGCGACGATCAGGTCCTGATCGCGCGCGCCCATCTTGCTCCACAGCTCTTCGGTGACGAAGGGCATGAAGGGGTGGAGCATGACGAGGATCTGGTCGAGCACCCAGCCGGCAACGGCCTTGGTCTCTTCGTCGAAGTTGCCCTTGATAAGTTCGATGTACCAGTCGCAGAACTGGTTCCACACGAAGTGGTAGATCGCGTTGGCGGCCGCGTCGAAGCGCAAGTCCGCCATGGCCTTGTCCAGCGCGGCGACGGTTTCGACGACTTCGCCGATGATCCACTTGTTGACGGCGGAACTGGCTGCCGGCGCCTTGATCGAAGTGCTGGCGACGATGCCGTTGGACTGGCAGAAACGGGCGGCGTTCCACAGCTTCGTGGCGAAGTTGCGGTAACCCTCCACGCGCTTTTCATCCATCTTCACGTCGCGGCCCTGGCTTTCCATGGCGGCCATGAAGAAGCGCAGCGCATCGGCACCGTACTTGTCGATCAGGCCCAGCGGATCGACCACGTTGCCCTTCGACTTCGACATCTTCTGGCCGTCGGCAGCACGCACCAGACCATGGAGATAGAGCCGCTTCCACGGCACTTCCTTCATGAAGTGAATGCCCTGCATCGCCATGCGCGCATCCCAGAAGAACAGGATGTCGAAGCCGGAAACCAGCAGGTCGTTCGGGTAGTGCTTCTTCAGCAGCGGAGCATCTTCATCAGGCCAGCCGAGCGTGGCGAAAGGCCAGAGCGCGGAGGAGAACCAGGTGTCCAGCACGTCGTTGTCGCGGGTCAGCTTCTTGTTGCCGGCCTGCGCCTGTGCCTCTTCTTCAGTCTCGGCCACGAAGATCTCGCCGTCTTCGGTGTACCACGCCGGGATGCGGTGGCCCCACCAGAGCTGGCGCGAGACGCACCAGGGCTGGATGTTTTCCATCCAGTTGAAGAAGGTCTTTTCCCAGGTCTTGGGAACGATCTCGATCGCGCCGGAGCGGACGGCTTCCATCGGCGGGCCGGCCAGTGTCTGCGCATCGACGTACCACTGATCGGTCAGCCAGGGTTCGATCACCACGCCGCTGCGATCGCCGAACGGGGTCTGGATCACGCGATCCTCGACCTTTTCGAGCAACCCGTCGTCTTCGAGGAAGGCAACGATCGCCTTGCGCGCCTCGAACCGGTCCATGCCGATGAACTGCGCGGGGACAAGGCCGTCCTGCGTCTGGCAGACATGGGCATCGGCATCGAGCATGTTGAGCATGTCGCCGGCCTTGAAGCCCGCGCGCTTGCCAACCTCGAAGTCGTTGAAGTCATGACCCGGGGTGATCTTCACCGCGCCGGAGCCGAGTTCGGGATCGGCATGCTCGTCCGCGACGATCGGAATCTCGCGGCCGGTGAGCGGCAGGGTGACGGTGGCGCCGCGCGCCAGCAGTTCCTTGTAGCGCTCGTCCTCGGGGTTAACCGCGACGGCCATGTCGGCCAGCATCGTTTCCGGGCGGGTGGTGGCGACGTGGATATGGCCCGAACCGTCCGAAAGCGGATACTTGATGTGCCAGAAGTGGCCGTTGGTTTCGCGCGTTTCGACTTCGAGGTCGGAAATGGCGGTACGGAACTTCGGGTCCCAGTTCACCAGCCGCTTGTCGCGATAGATCAGGCCCTGCTTGTGCAGGTCCACGAAGACCTTGACCACGGCCTTGGTGAAGTGCGGATCCATCGTGAACTGCTCGCGGCTCCAGTCCATCGAGCAGCCGAGGCGGCGCAGCTGGCCGGTGATGGTGCCGCCGGATTCGGCCTTCCACTCCCAGACCTTCTCGATGAAAGCTTCACGCGTGTAGTTGGCGCGCTTGTCCTGCTTCGCCTCCATCTGGCGTTCGACCACCATCTGGGTGGCGATGCCGGCATGGTCGGTGCCGACCACCCAGAGCGCGTCCTTGCCCTTCAGGCGCTCGTGACGGATCACGATGTCCTGCAGCGTATTGTCCAGCGCGTGGCCGATGTGAAGCGATCCGGTGACGTTCGGCGGCGGGTTCACGATGGTGAACGGCTGCGCATCGGCACGCTCGGGGCGGAACAGCCCTTCGCTTTCCCAATGTTGGTACCACTTCGCCTCGATCTGGGCGGGGTCGAAGGTCTTGTCGAGCCCAGATTCGAGAGCGGCTTCGGGGGCGGTTTCTGGAGTGTCGGTCATGGCGCGGCGCTTTGCCAGTAGAGCCCCTCGCGCGCAAGTACGCGTAGGGGCGGGGGCTAACTCTGCCATCAAATTGCCACGGACTATTCTCAGACAGACTCTTGCGAAATCAACAATCCGTCGCAACCGGGGAACCCCTTGCCGGTACAGGCATTTTCCCCCAATACGAGCGCACATGCGGGAATGGGCTGAATTCACTCTGTCGGGAAGCGACCAAGGCGGTGTCCACACGGTGGCGCTTAAGGGGCCGCTGTGCGTTCATTCGCTGGGCAATCTCGATGCCAAGATGGCGGAGTGCGGCTCTCCCGTAGACCGCATAGACTTGTCCGGCGTGACCGATATAGACACCACCGGCGCCTGGCTGGTGAAGCGTTTCGCCGAAGAACATGGCCTTGAAATCGTTGGTCAAAGCGAAGGGGCCAAGCGCCTGTTCGCCGCCATCGGCCGCATGCCCAAGGATGAAACGGAAATCGTGCCGCAGCCCGGCCTGCTGATGCGCACGGTGGGTGAGTTCGGCGATGTCGTGGTCAACTGGGGCAAGGGCTTCGTCAAGGCCATCGGCTTTCTGGGCGAACTGATCCTGGCGCTGGGCGTGGCGATCCGCCACCCGTCGCGCCTGCGCGGCACGGCGCTGGTGTTCCACATGCAGCATGTGGGCATCAACTCGCTGTGGATCATTGGGTTGATGAGCTTCCTGATCGGCATCGTCATCGCCCAGCAGGGTGCGGTGCAGCTGGCGCAGTTCGGCGCGGAAATCTACACGATCAACCTCACCGGCCGCCTTGCGATGCGAGAGCTTGGCATCCTGATGACCTCGATCATGGTCGCCGGCCGCTCCGGTTCCGCCTTTGCGGCGCAGATCGGCACGATGAAGCTGACCGAGGAAGTGGACGCCATGCGCACCATCGGCGTTTCGCCGATGCAGGCGCTGGTGGTGCCGCGCGTGCTGGCGGCGATGCTGATGATGCCGCTGCTGGGCTTCTATTCCACGGTGCTGGCGATCATCGGCGGCGCTTTCATCGCCAACTTCGCGCTGGATATTCCGTTCTGGACCTTCCTCCAGCGCACGCAGGAAGTGGTGCCGACGACGGACATCTGGGTGGGCCTGCTGAAGGCACCGGTCTTCGCGCTGATCGTGGCGCTGGCGGGCTGCTATCAGGGCATGCAGGTCACTTCCAATGCAGAGGAAGTGGGCCAGCGCACCACGCAGGCGGTGGTCACGGCGATCTTCACGGTGATCGTGCTGGACGCCTTCTTCGCCATTTTCTTCACCAAGATCGGCTGGCAATGACCGATATCGCCACCGAACAGGTCGAAGACCGCGCCGCCGCCCGTGCCGAAGCGGACGATGAATATCCCATTGTCGTCGAAGGGCTGACCAATGCCTTCGACGGTTTCGTGGTGCACGAAAATCTGTCGCTCAAGGTTCGCAAGGGCGAGATTCTGGGCGTCGTCGGCGGATCGGGCACCGGCAAGTCGGTGCTGATGCGCTCGATCATCGGGCTCCAGCAGCCGCAGTCGGGCGATATTACCGTGCTGGGCCACCACATGGAGGATTCCACCGACGAGGAGGGGATCGACCTGCGCTCGCGCTGGGGCGTGCTGTTTCAGGGCGGCGCGCTGTTCTCCACGCTGACGGTGGGTGAGAACGTGGAAGTGCCGCTGAAGCAGTTCTTCCCCGAGATCGGCGATGAACTGCGCGCGGATATCGCCCGTTTCAAGGTGCGCCTTGCCGGTCTGGCCGAAGAGGCGGCCTACAAGTATCCGAACGAGCTTTCGGGCGGCATGAGGAAGCGCGCCGGCCTGGCCCGCGCGCTGGCGCTCGATCCCGAACTGCTGTTCCTGGACGAGCCGACCGCCGGCCTCGATCCCATCGGTGCCGCCGCGTTCGACCGGCTGACCCGCGGCCTGAAGGAAACGCTGGGGCTTACCGTGTTCCTGATCACCCACGACCTCGACACGCTGCACGCCATCTGCGACCGCGTGGCCGTGCTGGCGGACAAGAAGGTGATCGCGGTGGGGACGATCCCGGAGCTTCTGGCGCTCGACCATCCGTGGATTCAGGAATATTTCAACGGCCCGCGCGGCCGTGCGGCGCTGGGCGCCAAGGACGAGATTTCGGCAGGCAAAGCGGCGGACGAGCCGCTGATCGCCGCCGTGGAAGACAATACCGGCAAGAATTCTGAAGAGCCGGGGGCATAGGGCACCAGAGTATGGAAACACGCGCCAATCACGTCTGGGTCGGAGCGGTCACGCTGGTGCTGCTTGCGGCGCTTGCGGCGTTCATCATCTGGATTGCCCGCCTGAACGAAGGTGCGCGCAACGAATACGACATCTTCTTCAAGCAGTCGGTAGACGGGCTGGCGAAGGGGTCAGGCGTCGATTACGCGGGCGTGCCGGTGGGCCAGATCCGCGAGATCGAGTTGTGGCCGCAGGATCCCAGCTTCGTGCGCGTGCGCATCCGGGTGGATAAGAAGGTGCCGGTGACGGTCGGCACTACGGCAACGATCCAGGGCAGCTTCACCGGCGTTTCCGACATCCAGCTGGAAGGTGCGGTGAAGGATGCGCCGCTGCTGACCGAGCCGGGCCCCGAAGGCGTGCCGGTGATCCCCACCAAGCGCGGCGGCCTTGGCGAAATCCTGTCGAACGCGCCGCTGCTGCTGGAACGTCTGGCGACGCTGACCGAGAACCTGAATCTGCTGCTGTCCGAGGATAACCGGCGTTCGATCACCGGCATCCTGAAGAACACGGACAAGATGACCAAGGATCTTTCGGCCGCCTCGCCGGAAGTGCGCAAGACGCTCGTCCAGCTTCAGGGCACGCTGGATCAGGCGACCAAGACGCTGGCGGCCTTCGAAGGCGTGGCCGGCAAGGCGGACAACCTCCTGGGCGATCAGGGCAATTCGCTGGCCGATCAGCTGCGCAAGACGCTGGCATCGGCGCAGAAGTCCATGGATACGCTGGATGTGACGCTGCAACATGCGCAGCCCGCGTTCGACAAGGTTTCGGACCAGACGCTGCCCGCTGCGGAGGCCGCGATCCGCGACCTGCAGGCGACCAGCCGGGCCTTGCGCTCGGTAACCGAAAAGATCGACGAACAGGGCGCCGGCGCGCTGCTGAAGGGGCAGAAGCTGCCCACTTATAAGCCATGATGGGGCCCGAAATGCGAACTGCGATGCGAACCGTGAAGACGAACGCCGGCAAGGTTCTCGACCGGAAGGCGCTGGGCAGCGTACTTGCGATCGCGGCCTGTCTGGCGCTGCCCGGCTGCATCAGCCTTGCCCCCAAGCCGCCCGAGCAGCTGATCCGCCTGACGCCGGACGAAAGCGCCGCTGCGGGTTCACAGGTCAGCGGCCAGCTGTCCGAAGCGATCGTCGTGCTTGATCCCGACTCCGATCGCAGCCTGGATACGCCGCGCGTGCCGGTGAAGATCGATGCCTCCAGCCTTTCCTACCTGAAGGATGCGTTCTGGACGGAGAAGCCCGCGCGCCAGATGCGCGCGCTGCTGGCCGAAACGCTGCGTGCGCACACCGGCCGAATGGTGGTGGAAGGCCTGAATTTCGAGAATGCCGGACAAGTCCAGATCGGTGGACGGTTGCTGGCGATGGGCTATGACGTGCCGACCCGCTCGGTGGTCGTCCGGCTGGACGTTACCAAGGTTGAGCGCGGCGGCCCGCTGACCACGCGCCGGTTCGAGGCCAGCGTGCCCGATGTGAAGCCCGATGCCGCCGCCGTGGGGCCGGCGCTGAACCGGGCTGCCAACGATGTGGCCAAGCAGGCGGCCGACTGGATCAAGGGTTCCTGAAAAGACTTGATTGCGATTAGGCGGGGATGGCGGAAGTAATTTTTGCTATTCCCGCGCGTTGCCCGCCCCAGGTGTGAACTTTTTGTAGTCCGGTCGTTTATATTTGACAGTGTGTTTGTTGTTTGGTGCTCGTCATTTGTTGCACAAGCGTTTCTGCGGGTTGCACTGCCTTTCCTGAAAATTCCTGTGTGGCCCGATTGCAACGGCAAGGGTGAGGGTAGGCCGTACACTTCCTTATGTCGTTGCAACAAGGTCGATGCCCTGTATTCGGCCCCCACTCCGCGCCAGGGGGGCGGGAGTGAATACAGGTGCGAATTACCATGAAGAAGATCACCCTCGCCGCCGTTGCGGCGCTGTTTGCCATGCCTGCCGCTGCCAATGCGCAGGCTTATGTGCAGGTGACTGGCGGCTACGATGCCGTCTCCTACGGCAGCGATATCAACTCCGACGGTTTCGACTACGGCGCCGCTGCCGGATACGAACTGCCGATCAGTAACGCGATGTTTGTGGGCATTGAGGGCACCGTGGCAGGCAGCACCGGCAAGAAGTGCTATGGCGATGTCGACATCGCCCGCCTGTGCATGAAGACCGGCCGCGACCTCGCCGGCGTCGTTCGCCTGGGTACCAATGTGGGTGCGAACAGCAAGCTCTACGTCCTTGCCGGTTATACCAATGGCCGCGTCACCGCGACTTACGAAGATCCGGACCTCAAGCTGAAGGCCAGCGGCGACGCCGACGGCGTCCGTCTGGGCGCCGGTTTCGAACAGGCTCTCGGCCACAACATGTTCGGCAAGATCGAATATCGCTATTCGAACTATGAAGACGGCTTTTCGCGCCACCAGGCGCTGGCCGGCTTCGGCATCAAGTTCTGATGAACTGAGGTACCGACGCTGACGGGCGGGGCGAGCGACCCAGCCCCGTCCGCGCGAGGGGGCCCGTTCCGGCTTGTCCGGGGCGGGCCTTTTTCTGTTCCGAAGGTCGCATGGAAAGCTGCGACCTGCCTGGGGCAGCGGTTATCCCGCGCGTGCCAGACGGGCGAAATCCATCGCCAGCTTGAACGCGGTGAAGCGCGTGGCGCGGCGTTCCGCGGCTTCCCAGTCCTCGCCCCAGAGTTCGACCTGCCAGTCCTCTTCCAGATTGGCCGCGTTCCACAAGGCGTCGGCATCGGCGTCCGGCTCGATGGCGGCTTGCGCGATCACCAGCGAGGCGGCAAGGCTGGACAGCATGCGCAGCGCGGCCAGCGTGAAAGCATCCTGTGCCGTCAGCATGGCTTCAAGACGCGCCAGCGTCTCGGCCGGGACCGATTTGTGAAGAATGCCGGAAACGCGCGGGAACTGCAGGGCATGGCGCGCTTCGGCGGCGGCCAGCATCGGCTCCCACACTGCCAGCTGGCGCTGGTACAGCGCGTCTTCGGGATCGGCACGGTAGCAGAGCGTGTCGGTCTCTGCATAAGGCAGGATTTCGCGCACGGCCAATTGCGGGTCGGTCGCCATGGCATCCACGGCGAAATCGGCAAGATCGCGCAGCGGGAAGGTCGCGGTATCGATTTCCTCACCCTGCGCGGCCCATTCGGCGGCCATCGCCTCTGCCAGCGCGCGGCTGGGCAGCACTTGCGCGCGGCCGCCGGCGGTCTTGATGCCGCGCCCGTCCAGCAGCACGCGCCAGCTGCCGCCCGCATCGCCGTCCATTTGGGCGACGGTTACTTCCTTGTAGAAACGCTTCACTTCACGAATTTCCGGTCAGTTGCCGCTGCGCCACTTGCGCGCGAGCAGGCGGGGAATGACGAAGACGTCGATCATGCCATTGAGGATGAGCAGATAGCCCAGCCAGAGCGGCCATTGCAGCTTGTTCGCGCCGATCGCCATGCCGGCGACCACGCAGGCCACGCCGAACAGGCGGACAAGCTGGATGGTGATCCAGCGGTTGCGGGCCGGATCCTTGGCGCCGGCGCCATTGCTGTCGGTCGTCATGCGAGGAGGTGCTCCAGCAGTTGCTGCGGGGTTTCGAAGAGCTTTTCGGCCCCGGCGGCGATCATTTCGGTGGGGTGGTGATAGCCCCAGTCGACCCCGATCCCGCGCGCGCCGGCATTGGTGGCCATCTGCATGTCGTAGACGGTATCGCCGATCATCACCGTTTCGCCCGGCTGCGCGCCGGCATCGTCCATCGCTTCCTCCAGCATCGCCGGATGCGGCTTGGAGGGGTGACGGTCCGCCGTCTGGAGCGTGACGAACAGGTCCTTGATGCCGTTCGCCTCCAGGCAGAACGACAGGCCGCGATCGGACATGCCGGTGGCGACGCCCAGCGTCCAGCCGGCGTTCTGCAAACCGTGCAGCACTTCGGCAATGCCGGGGAACAGCGGCTGCGAGACGCGCCCCTCGGTGCGCGCCTGCCGGAACGCGGCCTTGTAGCCATCGGCCATGGCGTGCTGCTGCGCCTCGTCGCTGTCGGGCAGCAACTGGCGCATCGCCTGCGGCAGCGACAGGCCCACCGCGCGCCGGATCAACCCGCGTGAGGGGGCGGGCAGGCCGAACTGGGCGAAAGTCGCCTCCATCGCCTCACAGATCGGTGCCTGCCCGTCGACCAGCGTGCCGTCGCAATCGAAGACGGCGAATTTCATCCAACCAGATCCCTCATAAGTTGCGCAATCGCGCGCGAACCTTCGGCTTCGAGCCCCAGCGCGACGCGTTCGCGTTCGTCGGCGGGCTTGTTCTGGGAGAGCTTGAAAGTCGGCCGCCAGGCCTGCACTTCCAGCTCGAAGCCGACGATGCCGGCCTTGAGTTTTGCCAGATAGCCGGGCGAGACTTTGTCCATGGTCCAGGCCTCACCCTGCGAAATGCGCGCCTCGTTACGGGCGGAAAGGGCTTCGAGCAGGCCCATCAGGCCTTCGTCGTCCATCCGCCGCACGCGGCCTTCCATTTCCACGCTGACGTAGTTCCACGTCGGCACCTGTTCGCTGCTCTCATACCAGCGCGGCGAGACGTAGGCGTCAGGCCCGTTCACGACGGCCAGCGCAGTGGTGTCCGCAATGTGGCGGGCAAGGGCGTTGCCGCGCGCCAGATGAAACTGCACGGCGCCATCCCCGGTCCAGAGCAGGGGGGTGTGGGCAACGCGCGGCCCGTCCGGCGTGGTGGCGAAGATCATGCCGAAGCCGATCTCCTCCACCAGCGCCTCGGCCATCATGCGATCGGCCGGACGGAACTGCGCGTTGGGGTGCATCAGCGCTTGCCGCGCGGTGCGCCGCCGCCCGGAGGGCCGCTGGGCCGCCCGCCAGCGCCGCCGGAAGGCTTGCGCGGGCCGGCCGGCTTGCGAACGCCTGCGGGCTTACCGGTCGTCGGCTTTCCGGCAACCGGCTTGCCGCTGGCCTTGCGCGGACCGGCCTTCGGACCACTCGGCTTGCCACCCGCTTTGCCGCTGGGCTTTCCGCGCGAACCGGGGCGTTCGGAGGCACCGTCGCGGCGCGAACGGCGTTCGCCGCGGCGTTCCTTGCGGTACTGCTTGGCGTGGGCCTTGGCGGCACGCTTTTCGTCGTCCTTGGTGAACACCGGCGCGCCTTCGGGCAGTTCGGCGCCATCGGCCTCATCGAAGCCGAGCGATTCCATCGAATTGGCGAAGTGCTCGGGCAGGGGGGCGGTCACGTCCAGCGGGGCGCCGTCCGGATGCTCGATGATCAGGCGGCGGGCGTGGAGGTGCATCTTGCGGCTGATCGTGCCGGAGAGGAACGCTTCCTGCCCGCCATACTTGCCGTCACCCACGATCGGGTGGCCGATCGCCGCCATGTGCACGCGCAGCTGGTGGGTGCGGCCGGTCAGCGGGTGCAGTTCGACCCATGCGGCGCGATTGCCGGCACGGTCCAGCACGCGGTAGCGCGTCTTGGCCGTCTGGCCTTCCTTCTCGTCCACATGCATCTTCTCGCCGCCGGTTCCCGGCTGCTTGGCGATGGGCAGTTCGATCATGCCGTCGTTGATGCTGGGCACGCCGACGACGAGCGCCCAGTAGATCTTCTTCGCAGTGCGCCCGGAAAAGCGCTTGGAGAAGAACGCCGCGCTGCCCGGCGTGCGGGCGACGAGCAGGACGCCGGAGGTGTCTTTGTCCAGACGGTGGACCAGACGCGGGCGGGGGCCCTTGTCGGCATAGGCGTCCAGCAGGCCGTCGACATGTTCCTTCATGCCCGAACCGCCCTGCGTGGCGAGGCCCGGCGGCTTGTTGAGCACGATGGCGGCGCGATCCTGCGTCAGCACCATGGCGTCTGCGAGCTCGATCTCTTCCTCGGTCAGTTCGCGGCGCGGGCGCGAGGCGCCAAGGCCGGGCTTGGGCTCGCCACCCGGCGGCACGCGCAGGACTTGCCCCGCGGAAAGGCGGGTATCGACATCGGCGCGCTTGCCGTCGACGCGCAGCTGGCCGGTGCGCGCCCAGCGCGAGACCATGGCGAAGCCGACCTGCGGCAGGTGGCGCTTGAACCAGCGGTCAAGGCGGACGCCTTCGTCGTCGTGGCCGACGGTGAACTGGCGGACGGTATCTGTATTCTCTGGGCGGCTCATGCGGCGCTCCTCATCATGGTAAGGCCGAGGAACAGCGCGCAAAGGCCGGCGGCCAGCGAAATCGCGACGTAAAACACGGCAAGCCCCGGTTGGCCGCGCTGGGCAAGCGCAACGGTATCGAGGCTAAAGGAAGAAAACGTGGTGAAGCCCCCTAGCACACCCACGCCGACGAACAGGCGCAGGCCCTCTCCACCCGGCGCCGAGCGGCCGAGCCACCCGACGAGCAGGCCCATGACAAGACTGCCGACGATATTCACCGTCAGCGTGCCATAGGGAAACGCCAGTGCACGGACGGGGCCAAGCAGGGCACTGAAGGCATAGGCAACGGCAAACCGCAGCCATGAGCCGACCGCGCCGCCCAGCACCACCAGACAGGAGGCGAGGAGGAAGGAAGGTTGGGGCATGGAGCCCGCCTTAGCCGCGAATGCGCGGATTTCCAATCGTGGTGGAGCGGATGGGCAAATGAAGCGCCTCATCCGTGCAGATACTTGTGTGCGCTTTGACCGGTTGCCGCGTGCCGCACTCTATAAAGAGGCCTGGGTGCGACCCCACTCCGCAAGGAGACATTCAATGCAAGTCTCATCCGCAACGAGCGCCATGAGCGCTCTGTTCAATCCCCGCAAGGATATGGACGACAAGATCACGTCCGCCGTTTCCAGCGGTTCGATCACCGATACCGATGCCTCGGCTCTGGAATCGGCGCTCGATTCGATCGACAGTTCGCTTTCCTCCAGCAGTTCGTCCTCCAGCCGCCTCGATCCTTCGCAGATGAAGGACCGGATCGATTCGCTAATTTCCGATCAGGTATCGTCGGGCACGCTGACCGAGGATCAGGCGAGTGCGCTGCAATCGCTGTTCGCGCAGGGGCCCTCGGGCTCGTCCGCCACGGATGCCTCGGCCTCGGCCGGCGGTGAAGAGGCGATGGGCGGTGTCGAGGGCATGGGCGGCCCGGGCGGTCCCCAGGGTGCCGGCGGTCCGCCTCCGGGTCCGCCGCCGACGGGCGCGGCCGATGAAACCGACGATACGGACGATTCGACTTCTACCGATTCGACTGACGACACCGATTCCACGGATTCGACCGATTCCACTTCGGAAGCGCTCGATGCGATCCTGGCCTTCATCCAGAACCTGAAGGACACGCAGAGCACCGGCAGCACGTATTCGGCTTCCGGCGTCAGCGAAACCACGGCTTCCGGTCTGATCGTCGACCAACTGGCCTGATCGGCCGGATTGGTGTAGAACATCCTCCGTCGGGCGGCCGCGCCCGGCGGAGGACTGTGCAAAGGCGGCTTTCCGGCGCTAATTTGAGCCGAGATTGCTTGCCTTGCAGCCCCGTTGGTGCTAGCGGCCCCCAACTTCGAGCCGACCTCGCAAGGGATTCGGCGTATTTTCGTATTTTTTCAGGGCACCTTCCGCGTCGGAATGCGGAAACAGTGCTTTCGATTTGTGAGGTGTGTCGGTTTATGCAGATTCTCGTCCGCGACAACAACGTCGATCAGGCTCTCCGGGCTCTCAAGAAGAAGCTGCAGCGTGAAGGCGTTTACCGCGAGATGAAGCTGCGTCGTCACTTCGAGAAGCCCTCCGAGAAGCGTGCACGCGAAAAGGCTGCTGCCGTTCGCCGCGCCCGCAAGCTGGAGCGCAAGCGTCTCGAGCGCGACGGCGTCAAGTAAGAGCACTTGCCGATAGGCGTGGGGATCGTCCCCGCGCCTTGCAGGCATGTCTCGGGCGGCTCGCGCCCTCATCCGATCCTGCTGCCGGTTTTGCCGGGGCGGACAAGTCGGGTGAGGGCGCGGGCCGCTTTCGTTTGCCTGCCGTTTATTTGCCTGCCCGCTCGTTCGGTTCCGCGATCTTGCGGCCTGCTGCATATCGGGCAACCGGAAACGCGGCTTAATCGCTTGATGGTTGCGTTTTCCTGATCCATGAGGGCGCGGACGAATCCCGCGCCCTTTTGCGTATCCGCGTCCCACGTGCGAACGCAGCCCAACCGGCGCCACAAGATAAACCAGGAAGGCTCCATGACAGAGATCACCCGCGTCCCGCTGCAGCCGATTGCCAAGGGCGCCGTTGCCAAGATCTGGATCGGCGTGGCCGCAATCGCGCTCGCCGCTGCCGGCATCGCCTATGCCTCGCTGCCGCCTTCGGTCCATGTCGAGACGATCAAGGCCGGTTCGGGCGAATCGCCGACCATGGATGACGTGGTGCTGATCAACTACAAGGGCACCCTGCCGGACGGTAAGGTGTTCGACGAGCAGAAGAACGCCCCGATGGCCCTGGCGGAAGTGATCCCCGGCTTCGGCAAGGCGATGGTGAAGATGCAGCGCGGCGGCAAGTACGATGTCGAGATCCCGGCTGCGCTCGGTTACGGCCCCAAGGGTGCCGGCCCGATCCCGCCGAACAGCGATCTGAAGTTCGAAATCGAACTGATCGACTTCAAGAGCCGCGCCGAGATCGAGCAGCAGCAGCGCATCCTTCAGCAGCTGCAGCAGATGCAGATGCAGCAGGGCGGCGCTGCGGCCGGCGCGATGCCCGGCGGCGCAGTTCCCGGCGGTGTGGCCCCCGGCGGTGTGGCCCCCGAAGGCGCGCCTGCCGGCGCCCCGGTCCAGCCCTGATCGCGCGCCCGGTGAAGTTCGCCCCCCTCGCGCTGGCCTCCGGGCTGGCGCTCGCACTCCCGGTGGCCGCTCACGCGGCTGCGAAGCCCGCTGCCGCGCCGGTTGCTGCGGCTCCCGCTGCTGTCGCTCCGGCCGCGCCCAAGGTTACCGTGGAAACGGTGACCAAGGGTGAGGGCGCCATGCCCACGCGTGACGACTTCGTGCTGATCGCCTACAAGGGCATGCTCAAGGACGGCACCGTGTTCGACCAGTCGGACGCGACGCCGATGGCCGTGGGCGACGTGGTTCCCGGCTTTGCCGATGGCCTCGTGCAGATGCAGCGCGGCGGTTCCTATCGCCTGACGATCCCGGCCGCGCTGGGTTACGGAGCCGAAGCTACCGGCCCGATCCCGGCAAATTCGGACCTGGTGTTCGAAGTGCAGCTGATCGACTGGAAGACCCGCGCCGAATTCGAACAGATGATGGCGCAAGTTCAGGCCCAGCACGAAGCGGATCAGAGTGCTCCGGCTGGCGCCCCGGCGACACAACAACCCAAGCAATAAAGACGTCGGCGGCCTTTCGGGGCCGCTCGATGCTTGAAGCAATTCCGGCCGGGTGCTAGCGCCCCGGTTGGAATGGTCTGATCCGAAACTGTCGTTTCGGATCGTTCGGCACCGGCCCACGCCCCCACCCGACCTCCCATCAGGGTACACTTCGTGGGAGGTCGGGTGGGGGCGTGGGCCGGTGCCGAACCGAAATTCGCTCTTCGGCGAATTTCGAATGAGACTCTGAACTTCTGGCGTCCGCGGCTTTCGATGCGGCGCCATCAACCTGAAGGAAAGCCATGTCGGTCGATACCGCAACCGTTGCGAAGATCGCCAGCCTTGCCCGCATCAAGGTGAGCGAGGCTGAAATCGAGGCGATGGTCCCCGAACTCAACGGCATTCTCGCCTGGGTAGAGCAGCTCGGCGAAGTCGATACTTCGCAAGTAGAGCCGATGACCGCCGTCATCCCCAATACGCTGCGCCTGCGCGACGACGTGATCGATGCCGATCCGCTGACCGGCGGCGACAAGCGCGATGCCGTTCTGGCCAATGCTCCCGCCGCCGAACACGGCTTCTTCGGCGTGCCCAAGGTGATCGAATAATGACTGATCTTACGGAACTCGGCGTCGCGCAGATCCGCGACGGCGTTGCGGGTGGCGATTTCACCGCCGTCGAAGTGGCTGAAGCGTTCAACGCGAACGTCGCCGCCGCGCAGGAAGCGCTGAACGCCTTCATCATCGCCACGCCCGAAAAGGCGATCGAGGCGGCGCAAGCCACCGACGCCAAGCGCGCTAAGGGCGAAGCTCTGGGCAAGATGGGCGGCGTGCCGATCGGCATGAAGGACCTGTTCGCCACTTTCGACGTGCAGACCACGGCCGCCAGCCACATGCTGGAAGGCTTCAAGCCGCAGTACGAATCGACCGTCTCGCAGAAGCTGTGGGATGCCGGCGCGGGCATGCTGGGCAAGCTGAACCTCGACCAGTTCGCCATGGGCTCGTCGAACGAGACCAGCTATTTCGGCAACGTGATCTCGCCGTGGAAGCGTAACGATGGCGGCAATGCTGCCCTCGCTCCGGGTGGCTCCTCGGGTGGTTCCTCGGCTGCGCTCGCCGCGCGTCTCTGCCCGGCGGCGACCGGCACCGACACCGGCGGTTCGATCCGCCAGCCTGCCGCCTTCACCGGCACCACCGGCATCAAGCCGACCTATGGCCGCTGCTCGCGCTGGGGCGTGGTGGCTTTCGCCAGCTCGCTCGACCAGGCAGGCCCGATGGCCCGCTCGGTGCAGGACTGCGCGATCATGCTCGAAGCCATGGCCGGTTTCGACGCCAAGGATTCGACCAGCCTCGACCTCCCCGTGCCGAACTGGGAAGCCGCGCTTTCGGGCGACATGAAGGGCAAGAAGGTCGGCATTCCCAAGGAATACCGCGTCGATGGCCTGGATGACGATGTCGCCAAGTCGTGGGACGACGGCATCGCCTGGCTGAAGGATGCGGGCGCGGAGATCGTTGAGATTTCGCTGCCGCACACCAAGTACGCGCTGCCGACTTACTACATCATCGCCCCGGCCGAAGCCTCGTCGAACCTCGCCCGCTATGATGGCGTGCGGTATGGACTGCGCGATCTGCCGGACGGTGCGAACCTTCAGGACATGTACGCCGCGACCCGCGCCGCCGGTTTCGGCCCCGAGGTGAAGCGCCGCATCCTGATCGGCACTTACGTGCTTTCGGCCGGTTTCTACGACGCCTACTACACGCAGGCCCAGAAGGTCCGCGCGCTGATCGCGCAGGATTTCGCCAAGGCTTTCGAGCAGTGCGACGTGATCCTCGCGCCGACCGCGCCCTCGGCCGCCTTCGGTCTTGGCGAGAACGTCGACGATCCGCTGAAGATGTACCTGAACGACGTCTTCGCGGTGCCGGCCTCGCTTGCGGGTCTTCCGGCGATGTCGGTCCCGGCCGGCCTCAACCGCGAAGGTCTGCCGCTGGGTCTTCAGGTCATCGGCAAGGCTTTCGACGAACAGGGCGTGCTGAACGCCGGTCTCGCGCTGGAACAGCGCGCGCTGTTCGCGGCCAAGCCGGAGAAGTGGTGGTAAGCTGGTCGCTCCTTTTCGAACTGGTCGGCGGCATCGGGGAGATGCTGACCGACCGGGCACCGAAGCGGAGAGACGACCGACCCGCAACTCGGCGCAAAGTGCCGGAGCGGGAAACAAATGACGGGGTGAGGCAGCGGCATCGGCTGCTGCGTCGCCCCAGAAGTGGACCGAAACACGATGACTGAATCAACCTATCGCATCCAGGGCGCCACCGGTGACTGGGAGGTCGTGATCGGCCTCGAAGTCCACGCGCAGGTCACCTCGAACTCCAAGCTGTTCTCCGGATCGGCGACGGCATTCGGCGCGGAGCCGAACTCGCAGGTCTCGCTGATCGACGCGGCGATGCCGGGCATGCTGCCGGTTCCGAACCGCGAATGCATCCGTCAGGCCGTGCGTACCGGCATGGCGATCGAGGCGCAGATCAACAAGTGGTCGCGCTTCGACCGTAAGAACTACTTCTACGCCGATCTTCCGCAGGGCTACCAGATCAGCCAGCTCTACCACCCGCTGGTGGGCGAGGGTTCGCTGACCATCGAGGCGGACGAGAAGGCGGGCATCCCGGCCGACAAGGTGATCGGCATCGAGCGCATTCACGTCGAGCAGGACGCGGGCAAGCTGATGCACGACCAGCATCCGACGATGTCCTACGTCGATCTCAACCGATCCGGCGTGGCGCTGATGGAAATCGTCAGCCGCCCGGACATGACCTCGCCCGCAGAGGCCGGGGCTTACGTGGCCAAGCTGCGCCAGATCCTGCGCTATGTCGGCTCGTGCGACGGCAACATGGATCAGGGCTCGATGCGCTGCGACGTCAACGTCTCGGTGCGCAAGCCGGGCGAGCCGTTCGGCACCCGTACGGAGACCAAGAACGTCAACTCCGTGCGCTTCGTCATGCAGACGATCGAGCATGAAGCCAGCCGTCAGGTCGATGTGCTGGAAAGCGGCGGCAAGATCGTGCAGGAAACCCGCCTGTTCGATCCGACCACCGGCTCCACGCGTTCGATGCGGTCGAAGGAAGACGCGCACGACTATCGCTACTTCCCCGATCCGGACCTGCTGCCGCTCGAACTCGACGATGCCTTCCTTGAGGAATGCCGCGCGAGCCTGCCCGAGCTGCCGGACGCCAAGCGCGCCCGTTACGAAGGCGAGCTGGGCCTTTCGGCCTACAACGCCGCCGTGCTGACCGCCGATGTCGATACCTTTGCTTGGTTCGAGGCGCTGCTGGCCGAAACCGCTGCGGCACAGGGCAAGGCTCCGTCCGAAGTGGCGAAGCAGGCCGCCAACTGGCTGATTTCCGAATTCTTCGGCGCGCTCAACAAGCAGGGCAAGTCGCTGGAAGATTCGCCGATCAGCCACGAACAGGCGGCGGAACTGCTGGCTCTGGTGGGCAAGGGCACGATCTCCGGCTCGATCGCCAAGCAGGTTCTCGAAACGATGTTCGAGACCGGCGACAACGCCGGCGTCATCGTTGAGCGCGAAGGCCTGAAGCAGGAATCGGACACCGGCGCCATCGAGGCCAAGGTGGACGAGATCCTGGCCGCCAATGCCGACAAGGTCGCCCAGTACCGCGAAGGCAAGGTTGCGCTGTTCGGCTTCTTCGTCGGCCAGACGATGAAAGCCATGGCCGGCAAGGGCAACCCGCAGGTGGTGAACGAGATCCTGAAGGCCAAGCTGGGCTGATCTCTTTACCGAACGCATAGAAAAGCCCCGGAAAGCAGCGCGCTTTCCGGGGCTTTTTCATATCAACCTTATCTCGTCGCCCCCGCCCTTCGGCTGGCCGGTAGGCCGGCCGCTCAGGATGAACTGCCCGGAGGGCAGGTGGGGGCCCGCTGCCTTTTGCGCCGCATCAGGAACAAGCGGGATCCCCGCCTGCGCGGGGATGACGGGGTGGTTGTTGGGATGGCTATCGGCACAGCCACCCCAATCGGCAGGGTCAACCCAGTCGCTCGCCTATCTCAGGCGACCTTGGTGCCGGTCAGTTGCATCGTGCCGAAGAAACCGGCCTTGATCGTGCCGGTAAGCTCGGTGCCTTCGACGGTCGCCTTGCAGTCGAGGTCGATCGGCATGGGCGAGGTCATCTTCATCTTCCAGCTCAGCTGATTGCCGCTGATCTTGCCGCCGCGCAGGTCCATCGTGCCGAGGTCGCCGGTGATCTGGCCGGTGAAGCTGTCACCTTCGCCCGGAACGACCGTCAGCGTGCCCTTCTGGTTGCCCATCGGGGTCTTGGTCGAGCATTCGTAGGTTCCCCCAAGCGACATTCACATTCTCCTGTTCGTTGTCCGGCGCGGATCGATCATTCCGATTCGTCGCCCGTTGCTGCGGGTGCCTGCTGGATTTCGATCGGCAGGCCAAGCCCCTTGAGCTGGGGTTCCACCACCTTGCGATCGCCCACGATCACGAAGACCAACCCCTGCGGCCGCAGGAACTGCGTGGCGGCGCTGGCGACGGCGGGCTTGTCGATGCCGCGGTACTTGGCGGCCAGGGTTACGTAGTAGTCTTCGGGGCGGCCAAGGCGGTCGTTCTGGCTGATCGCGCCCGCAACCTGCCCGTTGGTTTCGAACAAGTTGGGAAGCTGGCGGATCGCGCCGTCGGTCACGCGCTGGAACTCTTCGGCGGTGATCGGCTTGGCAGCCGGATAGGCGGTCATGTCGGCCAGAATCGCCTTGATCGCATCGCCCGTGCGGTCGGACTGGACGGGGGCAGAGACCGTAAAGGCGCTGGGACCGATCGGCTGGCTGACGCCGCTGTGGACGCCGTAGGACCAACCCTTCTCCTCGCGCAGATCCTTGTTCAGGCGCGAGAGGAAGCCGCCGCCCAGCACGTCGTTGGCAAGCTGCAGCGTTTCGGTATCGGGCGTGCGGCCGGTGACCGGCAGCACGCGGCCGGCCAGGATCACCGACTGGGGCGAATGCGGCCGGTCGATCAGCACGATGCGCGGCTTGCCGGCGGCGATCGGCGCGGTCAGCGGCTTTACAGGGGCCGGGGTGGCCGGGGCCTGCCAGTTGCCGAACGCGCGTTCCAGGAGGGGCTTCAACTGCTCCATCGACACATCGCCCACTACGGTGATGCGGGCGAGGTCCGGCCGCAGCCACTTGGCATGCGCGGCTTTTAGCGCATCCGGTGTCAGCGCGGCGAGGGTGGCCGCCTGACCCAGTCCATCATTGGGCTGGGCATAGGGGTGCGCACCGTAGAGCGCGGCGCCCAGCGCGCGGCGGGCGAGCGCGGGGGGCGAGGACAGCGTCTGCGCCAGCGAGGCTTCGGCCTGCGCTTTCACCCGCTCCACTTCGGACGGGGCGAAGGCCGGGTGGCGCACCACATCGGCCAGCAGGTCCAGCGATGGGCCCAGGTTGTCGGTCAGCGCCGTCAGCGTGGCGCTGGAAGTGTCGAGCGAACCGTCGATGGAAATGCTGGCGCCCAGCCGTTCCTGCGCCTCGGCAATCTGGGTGGCGTCGAGCGTGGCGGTGCCTTGATCAAGCATCGAGAGCATCAGGCCCTGTGTGCCCGGCGTATCCAGCGCATCCGCGGCATAGCCAGCGTCGAAATCCAGCGTCAGCACCAGCTTGGGCACAGCGGTACGTCGTGCCAGCACTACCGGAATGCCGTTGGAAAGCGTGGTGCGCTCCATCGCCGGGAAGGCCAGCGCACCCACCGGGGCGACCGGCGGGGCGGAAATCTTCGGGGCGGGCGGCAGTGCCGGGGCAGGCTTCTTGGCATCGGGCTTCGGGGCGGGCGTCTTGTCCTCATCGCCCCAGCCGCCCAGCTTGGCGCCGTCCATCGTGCGTTCGCCCGGCACCACGTCCAGCGCGTAGACCGGGCGGGAGAGCCACTTGTTCATCGCCGCCTTGATCTGGTCCGGCGTCAGCGCGGCCATGGCGGCAAGGTCATGCTTGTACTTGGCCGGGTCGTTCGAATAGGCCTGCCCTTCCGCCAGCGTGGCGCCCTTGCCGGCGAAGCCGCCGACGCGCTCCAGCCCGCCGATCTCTTCGGACAGCGTGCTGACGACGGCGCGGCGCACTTCATCCTCGGTCGGGCCGTCACGCAGAAAGTCGGCCAGCACCTTGTCGAAGGCGGCATTGGCCTTGGCGCGATCGACGCCGGGCTTCACCTGCATCGCCATGCCCAGGAAGCTGACGCCTTCCTCGATCTGCGCGGAGGCGGTGACGCCCACGGCAAGTTCCTGACCGCGCACCAGTTCGTTATCCAGCCGCGAGCTGGCGAGGCCGCCCAGAATGTCCATGCCCACTTCGAGAGCCGGGGCATCGGCATCGTTGAGGCCGGGGCCGGTCCAGTTGCGGGAGAGGTAGACCAGCGGCACCTGATCGGCGATCTCACGATGGAGCGGGGCGGGCAGGGTTACGGGCCCGGCAGAGACAGGCGCCACTTCCGGTCCGCGCGGGATCTGGCCGAACCACTTTTCGACCAGCGGCTTGGCGGTGGCGGCGTCGATATCGCCGGAAAGCACGAGCACGGCGTTGTTGGGGCCGTAGTGATCGGTGAACCATGCGCGCACGTCGCTCAGGCTGGCCGCATCAAGGTCCGCCATCGAACCGATGGTGGTGTGGCGATAGGGGTGGCCGACCGGCAGCAGCCCTTCGTTCAGCGCATATTCGACCAGACCATAGGGCTGGTTGTCGCCCTGCCGCTTCTCGTTCTGGACGACGCCCCGCTGCTTATCGAGCTTGTCCTGGGTGACGGCGGGCAGCAGGTGGCCCATGCGGTCGCTTTCCAGGAACATCGCCAGCGGCAGCGCGCCGGTGGGCACCGTCTCGACATAGTTGGTGCGGTCGTAGGAGGTCGATCCGTTGCTCGACGTGGAGCCGGCGGCATCCAGCGGCACGTCGAAATCGGGCACGTTGGACGATCCACCGAAGAACAGGTGTTCGTAGAGGTGCGCGAAGCCGGTCTTGCCGCGCGGTTCGTTGCGCGATCCGACGTGGTAGTAGAGCGTGACGCCGACGATCGGCGCCTTGCGATCGGTGTGGACGATGGTGGTGAGGCCGTTGGCCAGCACGAAGTTCTCGTAAGGTATATCCACCTTGGAAACGAGCGCGGCCGGCGAAGCGGGCTGGGGCGCTGCGGGCACGGCTGGTGCCGGCGGTGTCGATGCCATCTTGGAGGCGGGCGCTCCGGCACAGGCGGACAGGAGAAGGGCGGTGGCGAGCGCGATGGCGCTGGAACGATGGTCGAGACGCATGGCGCAAGGTCTATCACGTTGATCGTGCGTGACCAGAGTTTCGATTGAGCCATGCGGAATGGCAGAGTTTCAGACGGTTGGTGACGTTTGATCCCGTGAACCACTTGTGCTGCACAAACTTCGTCGTCCCCGCGTAGGCGGGGACCCCGCTTTTCTTGGCGAAGTAGCAAAAGGCAGCGGGGCCCCCGCCTGCCTCCGGGCAGTTCATCCTGAGCGGCCGGCCTGCCGGCCAGTCGAAGGGCGGGGGCGACGAGATTTAAGATGCGAGCTTTTTGTCCAACTTCCTGACCGGGCGACTTACCCCCGCCGGAAGATCTGCCCCGAATCGAAGCGGGTGATGCGCCATTCGCCATCGGCATCGCGGCGGCATTCCATCTTCACGTCGGCCACCGCCAGCGGGTCGCAATACTTGTCGAACGGTCCTTCGCCCACGGCGGCGAAGAACACCAGCAGGTAGCCGACCTTGGCATTGTCCGCATCGTCGAACGAGACGCGCAGCGAGGTGATGATGTGGCGCATCGTCATCAGTCCGGCGCCCGCGCGCAGCGCCTCCGCACGGCCCTGATAGAAGGTTTCTACCGCTTTCAACCCTTCGCGCCATTCGCCGCCGACGTTGTAGGCCACGTCTTCGGCCAGCACGTCCGCCTTGCGCATCGAAAGGCCGTTGTTGAGGTCGAGCTCGTCGCCCCACTCATAGACGACCTGCTTGATCGCGAGCACGTCCGCTGCCTGCTGGGGGGTGAATTTCGCCACTGTCGATGCCTCTTCCCGTTGGTTGGCCCGATGCTACGGGTTTCCGGGCGAAAGCTAGGCAAAGCGGGCGCGGAGGCCAAGCTTTGACGCGCGATCAACGCCCCGGCGTCGTTTGCGAGGAGAAAATGCCGCGCGGTTCAGGGTTATCGGGGGTGGCAATCTGCGCGCAGACACCCATCTTGGTGCCCGGCCGGTTCCGGCATTCGCTGTCACGAGGAAAGACTGAGCGCGATCAATGCTTTCAGCCTGAGAATCGGGCAGAAAGAAAATCCGCTGGGCAGGTCTTGTGTTGTAAATATGCAACACTATATGATCGAGGTCAGGAGGCATTCACGACCATGAATCTCGAAAAGTTTACCGACCGGGCCAAGGGCTTCCTTCAGGCGGCGCAGACCGTTGCGATCCGCATGAACCACCAGCGCATCGGTCCCGATCACATCCTCAAGGCCCTGCTGGAAGACAGCGAGGGCATGGCGTCCGGCCTGATCCAGCGCGCGGGCGGCAATGCCGCGTTCGCGCAGCAGGAAGTGGACAAGGCGCTGGCCAAGCTGCCCGCGGTTTCCGGCAGCGGTGCGCAGGCCTCTCCGGGGCTGGATAACGACGCCGTGCGCGTGCTGGACCAGGCCGAGCAGCTTGCCGCCAAGTCGGGCGACAGCTTCGTTACTGTGGAGCGCATGTTGCTGGCGCTGGCGCTCGCCACCACGACCTCTGCCGGGCAGGCGCTGAAGGCGGCCAACCTCACCCCGCAGGCGCTGGAAGCCGCGATCACCGACTTGCGCGGCGGCCGCACGGCGGACAGCGCGGGCGCGGAAAACGCCTATGACGCGATGAAGAAGTATGCGCGCGACCTCACGGAAGCCGCGCGTGAGGGCAAGCTCGACCCGGTGATCGGCCGTGACGAGGAAATCCGCCGCACCGTGCAGATCCTTGCCCGCCGCACCAAGAACAACCCCGTGCTGATCGGCGATCCCGGCGTTGGCAAGACCGCCATTGCCGAGGGTCTTGCCTTGCGCATCGCCAATGGCGACGTGCCGGACAGCCTGAAGGGCCGCAGCCTGATGGCGCTCGACATGGGCGCGCTGATCGCGGGCGCCAAGTATCGCGGCGAGTTCGAGGAACGCCTGAAGGCCGTGCTCGACGAAGTGAAGGGCGCGGAAGGCCAGATCATCCTGTTCATCGACGAGATGCACACGCTGATCGGCGCGGGCGCTTCCGAAGGATCGATGGACGCAGGCAACCTGCTGAAGCCCGCCCTTGCGCGCGGCGAACTGCACTGCATCGGCGCGACCACACTGGACGAGTACCAGAAGTATGTCGAGAAAGACGCCGCCTTGCAGCGCCGTTTCCAGCCGGTCTTCGTGGGCGAGCCGACGGTCGAGGACACGATCTCGATCCTGCGCGGGCTCAAGGAGAAGTACGAACTGCACCACGGCGTGCGGATCACCGACGGCGCCATCGTGGCGGCGGCGACGCTCTCCAACCGCTACATCACCAACCGCTTCCTGCCGGACAAGGCGATCGACCTCATGGACGAGGCCGCCAGCCGCATCCGCATGGAAGTGGAGAGCAAGCCCGAGGAGATCGAGAAGCTCGACCGCCGGATCATCCAGCTGAAGATCGAGGAAATGGCGCTCGGCAAGGAGACCGACGAGGCATCGAAGGACCGCCTTGCCAGTCTGCGCGAGGAACTGGCCAATCTCGAACAGCAGTCGAGCGAACTGACCACTCGTTGGCAGAACGAGCGCGACAAGATCGCCGCCGAAGGCAAGATCAAGGAGCAGCTCGAAGCCGCGCGCGTGGAACTGGAGCAGGCGCAGCGCGGCGGCGACCTCGCCAAGGCGGGTGAGCTGTCCTACGGCACGATCCCCTCGCTGGAGCGCAAGCTGGCCGAAGCGCAGGCGCAGGCCGGAAACGCGCTGCTGCGTGAGGAAGTGACCGAGGATGACATCGCCGGTGTCGTCAGCCGCTGGACCGGCGTGCCGGTCGACAAGATGCTGGAGGGCGAGCGCGAGAAGCTCCTCAAGATGGAGGAGATGATCGGCAAGCGCGTGATCGGCCAGAAGGATGCGGTCGCCGCCGTGTCCAAGGCGGTGCGGCGTGCGCGTGCGGGTCTGCAGGATCCGAACCGGCCGCTGGGCTCGTTCCTGTTCCTCGGCCCCACGGGCGTCGGCAAGACCGAGCTGACCAAGGCGCTGGCCGGCTTCCTGTTCGACGATGACAGCGCGATGGTCCGCATCGACATGTCGGAGTTCATGGAAAAGCACGCAGTGGCCCGCCTGATCGGCGCGCCTCCGGGCTATGTCGGCTACGAGGAAGGCGGCGTGCTGACCGAAGCCGTGCGGCGCCGGCCCTATCAGGTCGTGCTGTTCGACGAAGTGGAGAAGGCGCACGCGGACGTGTTCAACGTGCTGCTGCAAGTGCTGGACGATGGCCGTCTGACCGACGGGCAGGGCAGGGTTGTGGACTTCACCAACACCCTGATCATCCTGACCAGCAACCTCGGCAGCCAGTACCTGACCCAGCTTGACGAAGGGCAGGACGTGGACACCGTGGAGCCGCAAGTGATGGAAGTGGTGCGCGGGCATTTCCGGCCCGAGTTCCTCAACCGCCTGGACGAGATTGTGCTGTTCCACCGCCTTGGGCAGGAGCACATGGGCCCGATCGTCGATATCCAGGTCGCGCGGGTCCAGAAACTGCTGAAGGACCGCAAGATCACGCTGGACCTGACCGACGCCGCCAAACGCTGGCTGGGCCGGGTGGGCTACGATCCGGTCTACGGCGCAAGGCCGCTGAAGCGCGCGGTGCAGCGGTATCTGCAGGATCCGCTGGCGGAGAAGCTGCTGGCGGGCGAGGTACCTGATGGATCGCACGTCAAGGTCGACGATGGCGACGGGGCGCTGGCGATCAGCGTGGCGTAAAATCTACGGGGGGACGGGAAACCGGCCCCCCGTTTTTATTCCTGCCTGTTACGCGGGCATGCGGTGAGTCCAGACGTCGATGGGTTCGGCACGAATCCAGCGCGTGGCCGCCCACTTCGCGCCCTGGCGAACGGGTGCGCCAGCATGGCTGCTGCGGGGATCGGGCGAACCGTCTGCGAAGGTATTGCGGAAGGCGACCATGTCGCCGCCGCCGCCCGCTACGGAAAGGCCCTGCCGGGGAAAACGCGTCTCACCGCCGAGGTAGCCGGTGTTGAGATAGACCAGAGCGGTGGCGATCCTCTGGTTAGGCTCGTTGGGCAGGGTGTCCATGTGCTCGCGGTATTGCTGCCCCGGCGCGTAGTGAAGCACGCTGAGCGGCTCGCCCTGCTCGACGCGGGTGTCGGTGGCGGCGGCGATCCGTCGCAGAATGGCCTGCAGGGGCAGGGATTCGCGCGTGGGGCCGACGACTGCAGCCGAGGATGTGCGGATGGGGTGTGCTATTGGCCGACCGGTGCGCGGATCTGCCACCGTCGACGGGGCGAGCAGGTCGCGCGCGGCCATGGCGATGTGGGCGCACTCGGCAGGCGTGAAAAGGCCGCGCCAGCGCCGGACCTGGCAGTCCTCATCGAGAACTTCCGGATCGCCGAGGACGGAGGGGTAGCCCTGCGCGTCGAGGCTCATCTGTTCCAACAGGGCAAGATCATCCGCAGCCGTGCCGCCGTAACGATCCGCGGCCGCCTTGAGATATTCCACGGCGCTGGCCCAGTCTGCGGGCGCGCCGGTGCCGTTGGCGGTCAGCGCCACTTCCATCAGGGCCCCGTCTTCATGTCCGGCAAGCGTTGCCGCGCGCAACAAACGCCGGGCTTCGGGAAGGTCGCGCGCAAGCGGGCTGCCGATCAGCCGCCATTGTCCGAGCAGCGCCAAGGCGTCGGCATCGCCGCGAGCCGCGGCATCCTCGGCAATCGCGACGGCGTCGGCATTATCGTCGTTCTCAAGGGCGGCGAGGGCTCGGTCGCTGGCTAGGGTCATGGAAAGTCTCTTGGCCTGACATGTCTTCAAAGAAAAGGGGCGGCGGGATGACCCGCCGCCCCCTCGAAGGCTTGTGATCGCTACGATCAGAACTTGGCGGTGATGCCCGCGTAGAAATAGCGACCCATGTTCGGGTAAACGCCCGAACCTTCGCCGACGCCGGTCAGACCGTACGGCGGCATCTTGTTGAAGACGTTATCCACGCCGAGGTAGAACGTGTAATCCTTGCCGATTTCCGTTTCGAGGCGGATGTCGTGGTAGAACACGTCCGGGTACTTCTTGATCGGGGCGTAGTCCGCATTCTGCGGCGGGTTGCCATTGACCGAGTTGTAGTCCTCGTAAGCGTTCAGATACATGGCATCCAGCCAGCGCAGACCGTAGCTGAACTTCACCGGACCAGTCTGGAACGTCGCATTCAGGTTCACCGCATCCGACGGGTAGCTGAGCTCGTCGAGATAGGTGTCCTTGTAGGTCGGATCGGTCGGGTCGGTGAAGGTGTCGTTCTGGAAGTAGTGCGTCCAGTAGGCCGACAGCGTCAGGCGACCGAAGTCGAACCGGTGATCGTAGCTGGTTTCCACGTTGATGCCGCGAACCTTCATCTTCGCGTAGTTCAGCGAGCTTTGCAGCAGCGAACCTTCGAGGATCTGGTACGGCTGTTCGCCGTTGGGACCACCGTTTGCACCGGCGCGCTGGAACAGCCCGCAGTACGGGTTGTCGAGCGAAGCCGAGTCATAGCACAGGTCCGCAATGGTCTGCGCGTCAACCGAAGCGATCACGTTGTTGACGGTGATGTCCCAGTAATCGACCGAGATCGACAGGCCGGGGACCCAGCGGGGCTGGATGACGGCACCCACGGTGTACGAATCCGACGTTTCCTCACGCAGGTTGACGTTGCCGCCGCTGAGGATTTCGAGCGAGCTCGAATAGGCGTAGTCGTACGAGCTGGGGATACCAGCTGCGGCGCAGTTGGCGGGGCGGTTGGTCGTGCCGGTGGCGATATTACGGGCCGAGCACGGGTCGGTGAAGTTCGGCGCGTAGTTCTGGCCGACGGCCGAGTACAGTTCGCTCAGGTTAGGTGCGCGAATTGCACGGGCATAGGTGCCGCGGAACTTGAGGTCGCGGACCGGGCTCCAGATCGCTTCGGCGCCGTAGGTGGTGACGGTGCCGGTCGCGCCCTTGTAGTCCGAGATACGGCCGCTGCCGCGCACGCTCAGATCTTCGAAGAACGGACGGTCCTTGAGGATCGGAAGCGCGATTTCCGCGTAAGCTTCCTTCACTTCGAAAGCGGGCGAGTCGAAGGACGGAATGGCGTTGTAGAACGCGTAACCTTCCTGCGTCAGGTCATCGAGGTTGTACTTCAGCGTCTCGCGACGGTATTCGCCGCCGATCGAGAAGGCCACCGGGCCGCCCGGCAGGTTGAAGAACTCGCTGGAGTCACCCGAAATGAAGCCCACGGCGTCGAACTGGGTGATCTTGCCGGTCGCCACGCTCTTGGTCAGGATGTAATCCTTGGCCGCCTGGCTGACGGAACCCTGACCGAAGGGGTTGAGCGGAACGCAGGCAGCGATATCGCCGGCGAGACGCGGATCGGTGGAAGCGTCGCCGCCAGTGATGTACGAGAACGCGGCCGAGGGATCGACCTTCGAACGGCAGACGATGTTGCCGTTGGCGTCCGTCGTCGTGTCAAGCGCCAGCAGGTAACGCTGAACGTTGACGTTGCCGGTGATGACGTTGCGTTCCTTGTGCTCGCCATAGTTGGCGGACAGTTCGTAGTGCCAGTCATCGTTGAAATCGCCCTTGACGCCGCCGACGATGCGGAAGGTCTCGCGCTTGATCTGCTCGTCGCGCATGCCGAAGTCGGTCCAGTTGCGGCGAAGGTTGAACTGGAACGAGCCATCGGCAATCGCGGCCCGCTGTGCGGCGAGTGCGGCGGACGAGAGCGCAGCACCGGTGTTCACGTTAACCGTCGAAGCCATGAACGCATCGGTCAGCGTCTGACGCGCGTCGTCGCTCAGATACGGGTTGTCGAGGCGAACCCGCTCACGCGAGTCGCCCAACGTGGTGCCTTGCGAGAAGAACGGACCGCTCTGCGAACCGCGGGCGTCCGTGCGGCTGTACTTGGCCTCGAAAAACGGCACCAGCGCGGGGCTGACTTCGTAATGGCCAGCCAGGTTGACGGTGTAGCGCTGCAGGTCGGGAGAAAGCGCGACCAGCTGGCCTTCGCGGCTGTTCGTGCCGTTGCCGCCCTGGAAGCTGCCGTTAGGACCGATGCCGATGCGTTCGCCGGTCTGCGCCACCAGCGAGCCGTCGCGCTGGAACAGGTAGTTGCAGGTGAAGGCCCGGCCGTTGGTGCCGGTGCCGCAGGGGGCCGCGGTCGGGTTCACATAGGCTGCGACCTGGCCGCCCAGCGAGATGGTGGCCGAGTGGATGTCGTTATAGAACGTACGATCGGGGATGCCGTTAGACCCGTTGACCGAACCGGCCGGATCCACGTCGGTGATGACGAAGTTCTGGTTGCGGCGCAGGCCGGGACGGTCGGACGCGTAGAAGTCGTCCGAGTGCGAATACTCGGCCGCCAGGGTGATGTTGCCGCGACCTTCGGCGAAGTTCTTGCCGGCCACGAAAGAGACGAACTGCTTGCCAGCGTCGCCGTACGTGGAGATGCCGGTCTGAGCGCGGGCGCGAATGCCGTCGAAGTCTTCCTTCATGACGAAGTTCACGACGCCGGCGATCGCATCGGAACCGTAGACGCCAGAGGCGCCGCCGGTCAGAATGTCGACGCGTTCGATGAGGTCGGCAGGAATCGTGTTGACGTCGACCGACACGCCATTGACGAGAACGTCGCTGCCGACGTGGCGGCGGCCGTTCACCAGAACCAGCGTGCGCTGCGTGCCCAGACCATAGAGGTCGAGCAGGTTAAGGCCGCGCGTACCGAGGAAGCGGGTCGAGTTTGCCTGGCTGAAGTTGCTGCGCAGCATGGGCAGTTCGTTCAGCTGGTCGCCCACCGAAAGGTTGCCGGAGCTGAAGATCTGCTCGCCGGTGAGGACGGCAACGGGGTTGGCCGATTCGAGGTTCGGCGACGAAATGCGCGAACCGGTGACCACGATGGCCTCGCCGGCTTCGGCGTCGCTTGCGGTGTCGGCAGGCGCTTCTTGCGCGTAGGCCTGGGTCGAGCACAGGACGGCAAACGCCGTCAGGCTCGTGGCGCCCCGCAGGGCGCCCTTCATGAGCGTCGATTTCAAGTGTGTGTCCCTTGTTTGCGACCCGCCTCCCGCAGCGTGACCAAACAGGGAGGGGGTGGATGTAGCTGACAGGCATCGGAAAATGCCCGCCGCCATGGGACGATGTCTTGCCTCAGCCAACGGGCCGTTCAACCCGTATTCCTACCTGAACGGATAATGAATTTTGCTTTGTGGCGTTTATGTAACAGATTTATTGCACAGATTTTTCAGGATTAACAGAGCTTGCGTGCGGAAGTCGCAACGATGCGTCGAATATAGCACGAGGCATGGGTTAAAATTCCACGCGCCAAGTCCTTTTGGTAATTATCGTGCAGTTTCCAAAGGGCCGGCCGAAGTGTGAATTATTGCACACGCCGCATCTTAAGCGCTGTCTGTCCGCGAACCGAAACGAAATAGGTGCCGAGTACCCCGCGGGTAATGCGAGCTTCGTTGCCTGGCTTGGGGGACAGGACGAAATCGTTGGTGTCGTTCTGCTCCCACGTGCTGTTGTCGGCGAAAGTGATCACCCAGCCGTTGGGGTTGCGGCGCGCGCTTTGCACCGTGGTGGTCACTTCCTTGATCTCGTTGGCATCCTCCTCGCTGCCGCCGAAGCCCATCAGCTTGGCTACCGGGGCGGCGAATCCGAACAGGCCGCGCTTGGCCTGCTGCACGGCCTGTTTGTCGGCAACGACGATCTCCTTCTTGCGTGCTGCGTCGTCCAGCGCAGAGGCCTGGCGATCGAAGCAGGAAAGACGTTCGGTGTTGTCGGTGATCGTGCGGCAATCGAGAAGGCGCTGGAACAGTTCCGGCTGTGCCGGGGATTCCGCCTCCTTGCGTGCGGCCGTGGCGGCAATGGGGGTGAGCAGGGCAATGGCGATAATCGTCTTCAGACTCGTGCTGATCGTCCTGCGCATCGTGTGTCCTTTTTATGTCGGCTGCATCCGGCCAGCCGCGAGACGGGCGTAGCAAGGCCCGGCGGGCTTTCGCAAGCTTGGGCCATATCCGCGTAATGGATCGGCTGCGCGAGAGTCCTGTCGCGCAATAAAAGGGCGAACTTTAAGGGCGTGTTTCTTGCAATGTTGCGACAATGCCACGACCGATCGGTTGGTTTTGATGGCTGCGACGCGCGGCTGCCCGTCGCAGCAAATCTGTAATGTTGCGCATATGCCACAAGGTAACGGTAATGTTGCGCCGCAAGAGGCAAGGCTCTTTGCGATAGCCCAGCTTTGCGCAATGAAACGGCATCTTCCGGGGTTGCGAAATATCGTTGCTCGGATTTTGCACTGCCGGGGAATTCAAGGCGCATGGGTCACGCCGCGCCTTATGAAAGGGACACACCAGTGAAAAAATCCACTCTTACCGCGCTGAAGGCAGGCGCAGCACCCGTGGTGCTGGGCTTCGCTCTGGTCAGCAGCGCTGCCTATGCGCAGGACGCCGCTGCACCCGCAGATGCCGCGCCTGCCGATGCCGGCACGCCGATCGTCGTCACCGGTTCGCGCATCGCGTCGCCGAACCAGACCTCGATCGCACCGATCACCACCGTCACCTCGCAGGACATCAAGCTGCAGGGTACGATCCGCACCGAAGACCTGCTGAACTCGCTGCCGCAGGTTGTCGCCGGCCAGAGCTCGGGCCTCGCCAACGGCGCGACCGGTACCGCCACGGTCGACCTTCGCGGTCTTGGGCCGTCGCGCACCCTCGTGCTGATCAACGGCCGCCGTCTGATGACGGGGGATCCGAACAGCACCTCGTCGGCTGCCGACCTTAACTTCATCCCCGCCGCGCTGGTGAAGCGCATCGACGTGCTGACCGGCGGTGCTTCGGCCACCTACGGTGCGGACGCCGTTGCCGGTGTCGTCAACTTCCAGATGGACACCGAGTTCGAAGGCTTCCGTATCGACGCCAACTACGGCCTCTATACGCACAGCAACGGCAACGAGTTCGCCCAGAGCATTCTCGACAAGCGTGCCGGCAACCTCGACTACACCTACCCGACCGGCACCAATGCCGACGGTGGTCAGTATGACGTCACTGCCGCGTTCGGCACCAGCTTCGACGACGGCCGTGGCCACGCCACTGCCTATGTCGGCTATCGCCGTGCCAGCGCCGTGACGCAGCGCAAGCGCGATTACTCGTCGTGCTCGATCGGCGTGAATCGCGCCGGCGTGTTCAGCTGCGGCGGTTCGGCCACGGCCAACCCGGGCAACGTGCTCTACTACGATCCCTCGAACACCTCGTCGTCGACCATCGGCGCGCTGGGTGCGGGCACGATCACGCAGGGTGCGCAGAACATCTATAACTTCGCGCCGCTGAACTACTATCAGCGTCCGGACGAGCGCTACACCGCGGGCGTCTTCACGGACTACGAAATCAGCGAAGCGATCCATCCGTACATGGAATTCATGTTCATGGATGACCGCACCGTTGCGCAGATCGCCCCTTCGGGCGACTTCGGCAACACGCTGACCATCAACTGCGATAACCCTCTGATGTCGGCTGCTCAAAAGGCAGAACTCTGCCAGTCGAGCAACCTGATCAGCGGTTTCATCGGCAACTTCCCCGTTGCTTCCGGCGCTCCGTTCAACCCGACCCCGGGTGCGGCTCCGATCAGCTACATCGATCCCACCACTGGCGCGACCTACAACAGGGCGTTCATGCAGCTGCTGCAGCGTAACGTCCAGGGCGGCGCTCGCCAGAGCGATCTCCAGCACACCGCGTTCCGCACCGTCATCGGTTCGCGCGGTGAACTGGGCAAGGCCTGGTCGTACGACGCCTACTACCAGTATGGCCGTACCAACTACACGCAGGTCTACTCGAACGAGTTCTCGGCCTCGCGTCTGGCCAATGCGCTTGACGTGGTGCAGGGCCCCAACGGACCGGTCTGCCGCGTTGCGCTGTCCGATCCGGCGTCGCGTTGCGCCCCGTACGACATCTTCAGCGGGAACGTTTCGCAGGCCGCGATCGATTACCTGTCGGCCACCGGCTTCATGAAGGGCCAGACCTCGCAGCAGGTCGCCAGCGCCACCTTCACCGGCATGCTGGGCGAATACGGCATCCAGTCGCCGCTCGCTTCGGATGGCGTGAACGTTGCTCTCGGCGCTGAATATCGCCGTGACTCGCTGGAACTGAACACCGACGAAGCCTTCACCACGGGCGACCTCACCGGCCAGGGCGCTCCCACGCTCTCGACTGCGGGTAGCTACAAGGTCAGCGAACTGTTCGGCGAAATCGACGTTCCGATCGTTCAGGACGGCTTCATCCAGAGCCTGTCGTTCAATGGCGGCTACCGCTATTCGCACTACAGCATCTCGAACGGCCGTACCTTCAACACCAGCACCTACAAGCTGGGTGTGGAACTCGCTCCGATCTCGGACATCCGCCTGCGTGCCGGTTACAACCGCGCCGTTCGCGTTCCGAACATCCAGGAACTGTTCGCACCGCAGATCGTCGCGCTTGACGGCACGACCGATCCTTGCGCCGGCCAGGACACCCTTTCGGCCGCTTGCGCCGCACAGGGCCTCACCGGTGGTACCTCGCTCAACCCGGCTGGCCAGTACAACGGCCTGATCGGCGGCAACCCCGATCTGAACCCGGAAAAGTCGACCACCAAGACCATCGGTGTGGTGCTTGCTCCGCACTGGATCCCGGGTCTGACCGGCAGCGTCGACTGGTTCGACATCAAGGTGAAGGACGCCATCCAGCGTTACGGCGCCGATGCGATCCTGGCTGCTTGCGGCGTCTCGGGCGGTACGGCTGATGCTTGCGATCTCATCCATCGCAACCCCGCCGGTTCGCTGTGGCTCAGCTCCGACGGCTACGTGGAAGACATCTACCACAACGTTGGTAGCGTGAAGACCCGCGGCATGGAGTTCAACGGCAACTACACCACCGAAATCGGTAACGCTGGCCGTCTGACCCTGAACATGGTCGGCACCTGGCTGAACCACTACACGGTCGATAACGGTCTGACCGAAGTGTACAACTGCGCCGGTTACTATGGCCCGACTTGCGGCACCCCGCTGCCCAAGTGGCGCCATAAGGCCCGCGTGTCGTTCAACACGGCCAGCGGTATCGGCGTGTCGTTCCAGTGGCGTCACCTGTCGTCGGTCACCACCGAGTTCGCCAACCCGTCGAGCACTCTGCAGGACTCGCGTCCGCAGCAGCAGAACGATCTCGACACCAAGATCAAGTCGCAGGACTACTTCGACCTGACTCTGACGGCGGCTCTGGGCGATCACCTGACCTGGCGCCTGGGTGCGACCAACCTGTTCGACAAGGACCCGCCGCTGGTCACCTCGACCGGTTGCGCCAGCGTGGTCTGCAACGGCAACACCTACCCGGGTACCTACGACGCTCTGGGTCGTTATGTGTTCACCGGCATCACCATGAACTTCTAATCGTTCCCTTGAACGTTTAGTCTTCGGCGGCGGTCTTCCCTGGGAGGGCCGCCGCCTTTGTATCCGGCCTCCACGCAATTCGCGGTAATGGCCCAGAATTTTCGGACCCCGCGCATGACCGACACCGCCACGCCCTCCGATGAGCTTCGCCGGATCGCCGGGCTCGCGCGCATGGGGCGGCTCGATGAAGCTGCTTTGGCGGTTGCCGCTGCGGTAGCGGAAAGCCCGGCGGACCCCACACTGGCAGCGCTGGGCGGCGCGGTGGAGTTTCACCGTGGCCAATTCGCGCGCGCCGTGCCTTATCTTGAAACCGCCCATGCCATGCGTCCGCAGGATCTGGTGGTGCGCACCAATCTTGCCGAGAGCCTTTGGCGGACAGGCCGCAATGACGAAGCCCTGGCGCTGTGCGACGAAGGTTCCGCGCGCGCCGATCCCAGCTTGCGGCTGGCCGGGCTGGGCGCCCATCTGGCGCAGGAAGCCGGTGACTTTTCGCTGGCCATCCGCCTCTACCGGATCGTGCTCGCCAAGCGGGCGGATGACTGGTCCTTACTCAACAACCTTGGCAATGCGCTTTCGCAGGAAGGCGAACATGCAGAGGCGGTGGAGGTACTTCAGCGCGCGATGAAGCTGGCGCCGGACTCGCCGCCGATCCGCGTGAACCTTGGCACTGCACTGCTGCACGCCGAGTGGACTGACGAGGGCGTGCAGGTCCTGCGCGATGCTGCGCGGGATTTTCCGGACGACCATGTGCCGATGCTGACCCTTGCGACCTTCTATCGCGATACCGGCATGGATGCTTTGCAATACGAAGCGATCGCCGAGGCTGCGCGCCGGGCGCCGGGAGATGCAGGCATTCTTTCCGATTACGGACAGGAGGCCGCGCGCCGAAACGACTTCGCGATTGCGGAGCGCCAGTTCGAGGCCGCGCTGGTCATCGATCCGGCGCTAGGGCCTTCGCTGGTTGGCCTTGCCGCGGTCTATGAACGCAGCAATCGCGAGGCGGAACTGGAACCCTTGCGCGAACGGGCCATCGCCAGTGGCGCCGATGCCCAGACTCTGGCGTTCATCGATGCCTTGCGCTTCAAGCGGATGGAGCAGTTCGATGAGGCGTTCGCCGCGCTGGAGCAGGCGGGCGAGGTGGTGGTCGCCCACCGTCTGCACCAGTTGCGGGGCATCATGCTCGATCGCATGGAACACTATGACGAGGCGTTCGCGGAATTTACCGCGATGAATGCCAGCCAGTTGGACGAACCCTCGCAGCCGGCGGAACGCGCCGCACAGTTCCGAGACGCCATCGCGCGTGCGAAGGCGCAAGTGACGGTGCCGTGGGTGGCCGGCTGGACCGCTGCTCCGGCTGGCGAACGCCCCGCTCCCATCATCCTGCTGGGCTTTCCGCGTTCGGGCACGACGCTGCTCGACACCATGTTGATGACCGCGCCCGACACGCTGGTGCTGGAGGAAGAGCCGCTCTTCGATCAGCTCGAGACCGAACTGGGCGGCATCGAGGCGCTGGCGAGGCTGGACGCCGAAACGATCGCAGCGGCCCGCGCACGTTATTTCGATCGGGTTGCGGCACTGGGCACGCTCGGCCCCGATACCACGGTAATCGACAAGCACCCGATGCATCTCAACAAGGTGCCGGTGATCCGCCGCCTGTTCCCCGATGCGAAGTTCGTGCTGGCACTGCGCCACCCGTGTGACGTCATTCTCAGCTGCTTCATCACCAACTTCCGTCCGAACAATGCGATGAGCAATTTCCTCGATCTGGAAACGGCCGCCGCGTTCTACGACCTGAGCTTCTCCAATTGGGAGCAGGCGCGCGCGGTGTTCGATCTGCCGGTGCGCACGGTCGTCTACGAACGGTTGGTGGCCGATCAGGCCCGTGAACTGGAACCGCTGTTCGATTGGCTGGGCCTGCCCTGGCAGGGTGAGGATTTCGATCACCGCGAGGCCGCCCGGTCGCGCGGCGTCGTACGAACGGCTAGCTATGCACAAGTGACCGAAGCGGTCTACACGCGCGCGGCCGGTCGCTGGCGGCGCTATGAGCGCCATCTTGCACCCATTTTCGCAACGCTGAAGCCCTGGGTGGAGGGCTTTGGATATTCGCTCGATGACGATCGGGTGCCGCCATGGTCGGAACCGTCCGGTTCCGTCGTGCCTTAGAGTTGATTGGACCCGGGGGGGTAATGAATTCAGGCCTTTCGCAACCAGAAACGCAACTTGCGGAAATCGATCGACTTGTCGCTGCGGGGCGTTTGCCCGATGCGGCGGATGCACTTGAAAGGCTGCTGACCGGGAATGCGGGGGCATTTGCCGGTGCGCAGGCCTTGGCGCAATGGCTGAAGCTGGCCGCGCTGCGCCGCGCCCTGCGCCAGCCGCGCCGCGCGCTGGACGCGGTGCACCGCGCGCTGGAACTGGCACCGCTGGACGTCATGGCGCTGGTCATGCGCGCCGGTTTGCTGGAACGGCTGGAGGATCCCGGCGCCGGTGAGGCGTGGGGGCAGGCGATCGCGCAGAAGCCCGATGGCGCATTGCCGGCGCCGCTTGCTGCCGCCTTCACGGCGGGCGAGGCGTTTCATGCCGTCTGGCAGTCAGAGCGGGAAAAGCGTCTGGCCGAAGCCAGCGAGGCGGCGCTGTCTCAAGCCGAACCCGGCGCGAAAACCACTGCCGAAGCGGTCGATCAGAATGGCGACGACATGGCGTGGAAGCTGGCGCGGTTCCGCGACAATATCCTGCACAAGACGCGCGTCTATCACTCGACCCCCACGCATTTCCATTATCCCGGACTGGTCGAGCGCGAGTTCCATCCGCGCCATACGATGCCCTGGCTGGCCGATGTGGAGGCGGGTTTCGACGCGATCCGCGCGGAAATGCTGGCGCTGATCCAGTCCGAACGGGCCGAGCTGGAACCTTACGTGCAGTACGAGGATCGCCAGTCGCTGGATCAGTGGCGCACGCTGAACCACAATGCCGACTGGAGCGCGATCCACCTGCTGCGCCATGGCAAAGTGGTGGACCGCAATGCCGCGCAGGCCCCGCGCACGATGGAGATTCTGTCGCGCCTGCCGCAGCCGCAGGTTCCCGGCGCGTCTCCCAATGCGATGTTCTCACTGCTGGCGCCGCGCACGGCGATCCCGGCCCACGTCGGCGTCGACAATACGCGGCTGGTGTGCCACCTCCCGCTGGTGGTGCCGCCGGGCTGCTGGTTCCGCGTGGGCGCCGAAACCCGCGAATGGCGCGAGGGGGAGGCTTTTGTCTTCGACGATACCATCGAGCATGAGGCGATGAACCCCAGCGATGTGCTGCGCGTGGTGCTGATCTTCGACGTCTGGCATCCCGGCCTTTCCCAGCCCGAACGCGATGCGGTGGCGGCGACCATCGCTTCCGAAGGGCGGGGCTGACCGGCGATGCGGCCCGTCGCGGCAGAAAGGGACGATCCCGAACAGTTGGCCGCGCTTGCCGGACAGGCGCTGGCGGATGGCACCGAGGAGGCGGCCGAGGCGCGACTGACCCGCTATCTGGACCGTCATCCGGCCGATCCCGCGCTTTTGCACTGGGCGGCGATGTTGCGCCGCGCATTGGATCGGCGCGACGGGGCGATTTCGGCGCTGGAACACGCGCTTCGCCTTTCGCCTGACAATGGCGGCATTGCCCATGCCCTGGCGCATGTCCGGCTGGAGGCAGGGCTTCCCGCGTCGGCTGCGTTTGGGCAGGCGATCCGGTTGGCTCCGGCCAAGGCCGAGATTCGGCTGGGTCTGGCATCGGCCCGCCATGCCGAAGGAGAGGGCGCGCGCGGGCTGGCCGAGATGGAGGCGATGCTCACCGCCAATCCGGGCTGGATGGAAGGGCACCGGCAATTCGCGCAGCTGGCCACGCATCTGGGCCAAAGCGCTCGGGCGCTGGCGACGATAGAGGCCGCGCTTTCCCGTTTTCCGGACAGTGAAACGCTGCGCGGATTGGCGGTGGATCTGCTGCTGGCGGCCGAGCGCTTCGCCCCGGCACTGGCAGTGGCGGACCGCGCGCTGGCGCGAAATGGCCCCTCCGCCCGGTTTCAACTGGCGCGCGCGGCGGCGCTGGACGATCTGGGCCGGATTGATGAGGCGGCGGCGCAGTTTGCCGCACTGGGCGCTCCGGCGGATCAGGGGCACGCGGTCTGGCTGGTTCGCCATCTGCTGCGGGCAGGGCGCCATGCCGATGCGAGAGAGACCATCGAGCCCTGGCTGACGGCACCGGGGGCGGAGGGCATGTGGCCCTATGCCGCGCTGGCATGGCGGTTGACGGGCGATCCGCGTTCGGAGTGGTTGGATGGACAGACGGGGCTGACCCGCGTCGTCGATCTCGATCCGCAGGAGATGGGCCTTGCCGATTTGCGGGCTTTCCTGGGCGGGCTGCATGGCCGTTCGGGTCGGTTCCTCGATCAATCCGTGCGCGGCGGTTCGCAGACCGACGGGGCGCTGCTGTCACGGATCGAGCCGGAAGTGGTGCGCCTGCGCACGCTGCTTCGCCGTGAGGTAACGCGTTACATCGCCGATCTGCCGCCGCCGGATGCGGCGCATCCCTTGCTGTCTCATGCCCGTCCGGCGCGGCCGCGCTTTGCGGGCAGCTGGTCGGTCCGGCTGGCGGGGGCGGGGTTTCATACGCCGCATCACCATCCGCAGGGCTGGATCAGTTCGGCGCTCTATATCTCGGTGCCTGAAGGGCTGGCGGACGGGCAGGGGCACCTTGACCTCGGCGGCGCACCGGCATCGCTGGGAATCGAATTGGCTCCGCGGCTTACGGTTACGCCGCGCCCCGCACGGTTGGTGCTGTTCCCGTCGTGGATGTGGCACGGCACCCGCCCGTTCCCGTCCGGCGAGCGCATGTCGGTGGCATTCGATGTCGCCCCACCGCCCCGCGCGTGATGATCTTGGGCACTTGAACGGCGCCGCAACGCAGCATAGTTTCGTTTCATTGAGAAAGCGGCGCGATGCCTGCGGGGCGCGCGCCCGGGAGATTACAATGTTGAAGCGTACCCCTGTTCTGATTGCCGCCTTCCTTTTGACTGCGACACCGGCCTTCGCTGCGGGCCAGACCACTGCGCCAGCTGCCCCGGCCGCCGCCGATGCGGCCAATGGCGCTGCCGCTGCCGCGAACCCCACCGCCGGTCAGGCTGCCGTCCAGCCGGCCTCGCAAGTGGCGCCGATCGAAAAGAAGGATCCCATCGTCTGCCAGCGCCAACAGGAAATCGGCTCGCTGCTGCACGCGAAGAAGGTCTGCATGCCCAAGAGCCAGTGGGATGCCCAGCGCCAGATCAACCGCGAGAATATCGAACGTTCGCAGATCCAGCGCGGGCTTGACCCGGTTCAGTGACGTCCTGCCTCCGGCGGCCAACGTCGCCGGGGCGGGTTTTCGCGCTGAGTGTTGACCTGTCCACGAAGGCCGCTTAACCGGCCGATTAAATTGTCGTGCAACCTTCCCGTGCAGGCGAAGGACGGGCGGCTTCGTGGAACGGGAGAATTCGATGATTCTGGACAGCAGCACGGCCGCCGTAGTCACCGGCGCAGCCTCCGGCCTTGGCGCGGCTACGGCCCGCGCACTGGCGGCCAAGGGCGTCAAGGTGGCGATCTTCGATCTGAACGAGGAAGCGGGCGAAGCGATCGCGGCAGAGATCGGCGGCGTGTTCTGCAAGGTGGACGTGACCAACGACGCCAGCGTCGATGCCGGTTTCTCCAAGGCCCGTGCCGCGCACGGCCAGGAACGCGTGCTGGTCAACTGCGCCGGTATCGCGCCCGCGTCCAAGACCGTGGGCAAGAACCGCGAGACGGGCGAGCCGCGCGCGCATGACATGGCCGTGTTCGAAAAGGTGATCGCGATCAATCTGGTCGGTACCTTCCGCTGCATCAGCAAGTCCGCCGCAGGCATGGTCACGCTCGATCCCGTCGACGAGTTCGGTGCGCGCGGGGCGATCGTCAACACCGCTTCCGTCGCCGCGCAGGACGGGCAGATCGGTCAGGCCGCCTATGGCGCATCGAAGGGCGGCGTGCTGGCGATGACCCTGCCGGTTGCCCGCGACCTGATGAGCGAAGGCATCCGCGTCAACACCATCCTGCCGGGCATTTTCGAAACCCCGATGATGGCCGCGATGCCGCAGCAGGTGCAGGATGCGCTGGCGGCGATGGTGCCGTTCCCCAAGCGTCTGGGCAAGGCCGAGGAATACGCCAAGCTGGCGCTGTTCATGGTCGAGCACGACTACCTCAATGGCGAAAGCGTCCGTCTGGACGGCGCGATCCGCATGGGGCCGAAGTAAGCGAGGGCCCGGTCAGATGGCCCAGAATAGCTCCAACAGCGAAGATACCGCGCCGCCACCGGGCGCGCGGGCGCACCTGCTGGATACGGCAAGCGCGATCATGCGCGACGGTGATGTGATCGACATCTCGCTGTCGGAGCTTTCCTTGCGGTCTGGCCTCAATTCGGCGCTGGTGAAGTACTATTTCGGCAACAAGGCCGGGCTGCTGAAGGCGCTGCTGGACCGGGACTGGCAGGCCATCGTTACCAGCGTGGATGCGCTGCTGGCGAAAGATGGCTGGTCGCCGGAGGCCAAGCTGCGCCGTCACCTCTGGAAGGTGGTCGATACCTTCTACGAAGTGCCTTACCTCAACCGCCTGACGATGCGCATGGTCCGCGAAAGCGACGATGCCGAGGCGCGCCGCATTGCCGACAGCTACCTCTCGCCGATCTACCGGGCCTATGAGGAACTGATCGGCAACGGCGTCGACGCCGGGGTCTTTCGCGAGATCGACCCGCAGCTGTTCTACTTCACGGTGACGGGGGCGGTAGACCGGTTCTTTTCGGCCAGGCTGGTTCTCAAGCATTGTTTCGGTCAGGACACATTGACCGAGGAACTGCGCGACCGCTATCGCGAGCATACCATAGACATCATCATGGCAGGTATCCTTGCGCGCTGAAAAAGGCAGTTTCTGGCACATCGGGGTGATCGGCGGATCGGGCCTGACTGCCGGGATCGAACTGGAAGAAGCACAGGAGATCGCGGTCTCCAGCCCCTTCGGAGAGCCTTCGGGCCCGGTCGTGACCGGGCGGTTGGAAGGCATCCGCTTCACCTTCATCGCCCGCCACGGGGCAGGGCACGCAATCCCGCCTTCCGCCGTGAACTACCGTGCCAATATCGACGTGCTGGCCCGCTGCGGCGTCACCGATGTGCTGGCATTGTCTGCCATCGGTTCGCTGCGGGAGGCGATGGCGCCGGGGCACATGGTGATGGTGGATCAGTTCATCGACCGCACCCATGACCGGAGCGGCAGCTTTTTCGGCACCGGCATGGTGGCGCATGTCTCGCTGGCCGATCCGGTCTGTCCGCGCCTTTCCGCGCTGGCGGGGGAGGCGGCGAAGCTGGCCGGGGCCACGGTGCATCCGGCCGGGTGCTACCTTGCCATGGAAGGCCCGCAGTTCTCCACCCGCGCCGAAAGCCGCATGTATCAGGCATGGGGCGCGGACGTGATCGGCATGACCGGCATGCCCGAGGCACGCCTCGCGCGCGAGGCGGAGCTGCCTTACGCGATGCTGGGCATGGTCACCGACTATGACGCATGGCGCGAGGACGAGGCCGGCGTCGAGGTCAGCCACGTGCTGGAAGTGATGCACGCCAATGCCCGGATCGCCCGCCAGACGCTGCGCCTGCTGGCCGCCACGCTGCCGGCGGAGCGCACGCACAGCCCGATCGACCATGCGCTGGATCACGCGCTGATCACCGCGCCCGATGCGCGCGATGGCGGGCTGCTGGCAAGGTTGGATGCAGTGGCGGGCAGGGTGCTCGCGCCGCAAGGGTGATTCGGCGGTGGCGAAGCGGAAGAAACGCTATCTGACGGCGACGATGCCCGATGGTTATGTGAAGACCATCGGGCCCACGGCCGATCCGTTCACCCATTACTGGCGCATCGTGGCCGAGCTGGAAAACGGCAAGACCGAAGTGTTCTGGGGCCACGAACGTTCGCTGGCCGAGGCGAAGCGCAAGCGCGCGGCCACGGAAGAGGCCAAGCGTATGCGCGGCTGGAAAAGCTATCAGTTCGAGATCGTGGAACTGGTTGAAATTCCGGTCTGAACTATCTGATTTTTTGAAGAAGTCCGCATCGGCGGAAAGGAAATGGTGGAGCCTAGCGGGATCGAACCGCTGACCTCCTGCATGCCATGCAGGCGCTCTCCCAGCTGAGCTAAGGCCCCAATCATTTCAGCAGATCGAGCCTGGGAAGGTCGATCCGTGCCCCTGCTTGCGCCGGGGAGGAGCGCCCTTTGGCGGGACTTTGCCGGGCTGGCAAGACAAAAATGAAGTTATCGACAGGCGGATGATGGAAAGGCGTCTTGGTGAAGCCGTGCCCTGAGCGGGAAGGAGGTGCTCACCCTGCCCATTGCGCGGGATTTCCCCGATGGGCGGAGGCGCGCGGGCGTGGTGTTGCAAGGGTTCCACGCGAAGGAGCCGCGCCATGGCCAACGATCACCGCAATGCCGAAACGCCGGACATTCTGCCTCGCCCGGATTTCCATTTTCAGGGCGAAGTGGGGCGGACCTACAAGGATTCGGACCCCGCCACCTTCCCCCAGCCGGTGCAGCCGCCCAAGGGCGCGCCCAATATCGTGCTGATTCTGCTGGATGATGTCGGCTTCGGGCAGTTCAGCACTTTCGGCGGCGGCGTGCCTTCGCCGACTATGGACCGGCTGGCGGCGGAAGGGCTGCGCTACAACTATTTCCACACGACGGCGCTGTGCAGCCCGACTCGCGCGGCGCTGATCACCGGGCGCAATCATCATTCGACCGGATTCGCCGGGATCACCGAACTGGCGACCGGCTATGACGGATATTGCTGTATCCTGCCGCGCAATTGCGGCACGGTGGGCGAAGTGCTGCGCCAGAACGGCTACATGACCGCGTGGATCGGCAAGAACCACAACACGCCCACCTGGGAAACCAGCGCGGCGGGGCCGTTCGACCGCTGGGCCAATGGTTTGGGCTTCGACTATTTCTACGGCTTCAACGCCGGCGACATGAACCACTGGAACCCGATTCTCTACGAGAACAAGAATCTCGTCCCCGCATCGGAGGATCCGGACTATCACCTGACCGAGGATCTGGCGGACCGTGCCATCACCTGGGTGCGGCAGGTGAAGAGCATCGCGCCGGACAAGCCCTATTTCCTCTACGTCGCGCCCGGCGCCACCCATGCCCCGCATCAGGCCCCGAAGGAATGGATCGATCAGTTCAAGGGCAAGTTCGACCAGGGCTGGGATGCCTACCGCGAACAGACCATCGAACGGCAGAAGAAGCTGGGTGTGGTGCCCGCCGATACCGAACTGACCGTGCGCTCCAAGGGCCTGCCCGCGTGGGATGACCTAAACGCCGATCAGAAGCGGCTCTATGCGCGGATGATGGAAGTCTTCGCGGGATATGGCGCGCAAGTCGATGCGGCGATGGGCAGGGTGGTCGATGCCGTGAAGGCGCTGCCGGACGCGGACAACACCATCATCATCTACATCGCCGGCGACAACGGATCGAGCGCGGAGGGCGGCCTTGAAGGATCGCTGTGCGAGAACATGTTCTTCAACGGCTTTCCCGAGAAGTGGGAAGACAACATCAAGGCCATCGACGAACTGGGCGGGCCGAAGCACTTCAACCACTTCCCGTCCTCTTGGGCCCACGCGATGAACACGCCGTTCCAGTGGACCAAGCAGGTGGCCAGCCACTTCGGCGGCACCCGCAATCCGATGATCATCTCCTGGCCGGACGGGATCAAGGACAAGGGCGCACTGCGCGATCAGTTCATCCATGTGATCGACATCGTACCGACGCTCTACGAGGTTTGCGGCGTGAAGGCCCCCAGCGTGCTGAACGGTATCCAGCAGAAGCCGGTGGAAGGCGTCAGCTTCGCAGCGACCTTCGATGACGCGGACGTGGCCAGCAAGCGCAAGACGCAGTACTTCGAACTGGGCGTCAATCGCGGGCTTTATCATGAAGGCTGGATGGCCTCTGCGCCGTCTTTCGTGCCGTGGCAGCCGGTCCGGTCCGAAGACTGGGATCCGGACCAGCAGGTATGGGAACTCTACAAGCTGGATGAGGACTTCTCACAGGCGAACGACTTGGCCGCCCAGCATCCCGACAAGCTGCGCGAACTGCAGGACATGTGGTGGGTGGAGGCGGCCAAGTACAGCGTCCTCCCGTTGGACTGGCGCGCGACGATCCGCATGAATGCCGAAGCGATGGGCCGGCCCAGCTTGGTCGGCGGGCGGACAAAGGCGGTCTATTACGAAGGGCAGGTTGCCTTGCCCGATGCCGCTTGCCTGCCGATGCTCAACAAGAGCTGGACGATCACCGCGGAGATCGACGTGCCCGATGGCAAGGCGGAAGGCATGATCGTCACCCACGGCGGGCTGGAGGGCGGCTATGGCCTCTACTTGCGGGAGGGCAAGCCGGTGTTCGTCTATAACTTCCTCTCGGTCGACCGGCCGACATTCGTGGCGGAAACGGCCTTGCCGAAGGGCAAGACGACGCTGGTGGTCGATTTCAAGTACGACGGTGGCGGCATGGGCAAGGGCGGCACGATCACCCTTTCCGCCAATGGCGCGCAGATCGCCGGAGGGCGGCTGGAGAAGACGGTGCCGATCCAGTTCTCGCTGGGGGAAGGGCTGGATATCGGCCTGGATACCGGATCGCCGATCGACTTCACTTACAAGATGCCGTTCAAGTTCACCGGCAAGGTGGAGCGGGTGGAGATCGAGGTGAAGCCCGGGCAATAGGATCTGCAGGCAAAAGGGGTGGCACGGTCATGATGCGGTTGTAGAAGCGCGTCATGACCGGCCTTTCCCTGCTGCTTGCCTTCGTCGTCGCGGCGACGATCCTGACGATCACGCCCGGCGTGGACACGGCCATGGTGCTGCGCTCCGCCACTGTGGACGGTCGCCGCCCGGCAGCTTTTGCCGGCATGGGCATTCTGGTCGGCTGCCTGATCTGGGGCGCGGCGGTAGCGCTGGGGCTGGGCGCGCTGCTGCGCGCGTCCGAGATGGCCTATACGGCCGTGAAGTTTGCCGGGGCTGCCTATCTGCTGTGGCTGGGCGCGAAGCTGGTGTTGCGACCGCGCGAGGCGCTCGACGTGAAGGCGGGGGCGGTGGCCGCACCAGTGGCGGGGCGCGGGGCGTTTCTGCAGGGTTTCCTCACCAACATGCTCAATCCCAAGATCGGCGTGTTCTACGTGACGTTCCTGCCGCAATTCGTGCCGCATTCGGTAACGGGCAGCGCGGGCGTTGCCGGGTACACCTTCTTCCTTGCCGTGGTCCATGTGCTCCTGACGGTCGTGTGGTTCGCCGCACTGATCGGCGCGGCGGCCCCGCTCGGGCACTTCCTGCGCCGTCCCGGTGCGGTGAAGACGATGGACCGGCTGACCGGCGGGGTGTTCGTGCTGTTCGGATTGAAGCTGGCGACCTCTTCGGCGCGTTGAGCCGCGCCGTACTTTTCAACGGGGTATCAATGCGATAGGCTGCCCACCGTGCGGGGATGCGAAGGTGCGAAAGCTATGACGGGTTTGCGGCTCAAAAGGCGGCTTGTCTGCATGATGGCCATACTGACTTTGTCGGAATCGTCATTGATGGCGGCGCAGACTTCCGCGGACACGAATGCCGATATCGTCGTCCGGGCCCAGCGTAAGCAGGAAGCACGCGATTTCGTTGCCGCCATGACATCTGCCAATATAAGCAGCCAACTTGCGCGCTGGGACCGACAGGTCTGCCCCGAAGTGATCGGCATCGCTCCGGATCAAGCACGGGCAATGGAACGGCGGATCGGCGAAGTGGCAGCCAGCGTGAGGCTGCGGGCGGGTCGAAGTCCCTGCGCCAACTCGCTCTTGATCATTGTCGACAACGATGCGGATGGCGTCGTCGCGCGGTTGGTGAAGTCGTTTCCGATATCGCTGCGGCCTGATGATGCGGACGGACTGCCCCGGTTTGCGCAGTCGCGGCGGCCGGTCCGCTGGCTCAGCGTCACCAAACCTTGCGGATTCGGAGGCTGTGCGGTGTCCAATTCGCGCCTCACCACGGCCGAACGCCCGGTCTTGACCGGGATGCTGATGGTAATTGATGGCCGCAAGCTCGACGGTTTCGATCTTTCCGAGTTGTCCGACTATGTGGCCTTCGTAGCATTGGCCAATCCGCGCGGAGGTGGCGCCCCGCCCGCGACCTCGATCATGGCGATGTTCGATCGGGACCGGCCGCCGGGGGAACACTGGCAATTGACCGGCAATGACATGGCTTTCCTGAGCGGTCTCTATCGCTCGGCCGTGGATGCCAGGGGGCCAAACCAGCGCAGCGACATTTCGGCGCGAATGGCAAAGGCGGCAGATTCGGGCGAATAGGGTTCAAAAAAGCAAACCCCCTTCCGCGGCCGGTGCCGGGAAGGGGGCTGGTGTGACCATCAGATCCGCTTACTTCGGCGGCGGATGCGGATCGCCGCCGGAGAAGGCGTCGGCGATCGAACAGGCCGCCGGGCCAAGGATGACGACGAACAGCGTCGGCAGAATGAACAGGATCAGCGGCACGGTCATGATCGCGGGCAGGCGCGCGGCCTTTTCCTCGGCGCGCATCATGCGCTCATTGCGGAATTCAGCCGAGAGCACGCGCAGTGCCGAAGCGAGCGGCGTGCCGTAGCGCTCTGTCTGGATCATCGTCGTCACCACGCCCCGCATCGCGTCCAGATTGACGCGATAGGCCAGGTTCTCGAACGCCTGGCGGCGCTCGGTCAGGAACGAGAGTTCGATGGAGGTGAGGGAGAATTCCTCGCCCAGTTCGGGATAGGCACGGCCCAGTTCGCGCGCGACGCGATCGAATGCGGCGTCGACCGTAAGGCCGGCCTCGGCGCAGATGACCAGGAGGTCCAATGCGTCCGGCAGGCCCTTGCGGATCAGATCGGTGCGCTTGGTGATCAGGTTCTGCAGGAAGATGTCCGGGCCCTTGTAGCCAAGCAGCAGCATGGCGGCAAAGCCCATGAAGCGCTTGAAGGCGCTCCATTCGGGGAAATAGTTGATGCCGTAGATCACCAGTGCGGCAGTGCCGCCCAGTACGATCGGGGCCACCATGCGCGCGAAGACGACCGCGACCGCCCATTCCTTGTTGCGGATGCCCGCCTGCGCCAGCTTCTGCTGGATCACCTTCAGCTGGCTGTCCTGCAGCACCCGCATCGCGCCAAGGACGCTGCCGATCTTGTCGGTCGTCTCGTTGCGGCGGACGACAGAGGTGCGCTTCTTGGCGGTGCTGGTGACGAGGCCGGACTTCAGCGCTTCACGGCGCTGGTTGAGCGCCTTTACGCGCTTGGCCATCGGATCGCGCACGGTGATGGCGGCATAGATCGCCATGAGCACGGCGACGGCGGCCACCGCCGAGAGAAGCGTGGCGACGAAGTAGACGTCGAAGCCGAGGAGGGTGGGACCCGCGGATTGGTTGAGCATGGTGGTTCTTTCCGCTCAGATCTCGAAGCTGACCATCTTGGCCATGATGAAGGCGCCGATGCCCATCCAGATGCCGCCGCCGATGCCGGCAACCATCAGGCGTTCGTCGATGAAGAACTTTCCGATGTAGCCCGGGTTGATCCAGTAGATCATGCCGAAGACGATGAAGGGGAGCGAGCCGACGATGTAGGCCGATGCTTTCGATTCCGAACTCATCGCGCGGATCTTCAGCTTCATCTGCGAACGCTTGCGCAGCACGTCGCCCAGGTTGGCCAGGGTTTCCGCCAGGTTGCCGCCGGTTTCGCGCTGGATCGCAAGGGTGATGCAGAAGAAGTTGAATTCCGGAATCTCAAGCCGGTCCGCAGTCTCCTGAAGGGCGTCCTCCATGGTCTTGCCGATCTTCATGCGTTCGGTCACCAGCTTGAATTCCACGCCCACCGGGCCGGGCACTTCGGCGGCGACGATGCCCAGCGTCTCCGTAACCGGAAGGCCGGAACGCAGGCCGCGCACCAGCAGGTCGATGGCATCGGCGAACTTCACGTTGAAGGAATTGGTGCGGCGCGAGATCATCTTGCCGAGCACGAAATGCGGCAGCCACAAGCCCAGGAACCCGCCGAAAGCCAGCGCGAACAGCGGCATTCCGGACTTGAGGTAGACCAGCAGGGTCAGCGCCACGGCAAGCCCCGCCGAACCGTAGATGTACTGCGACACCGTCCAGGCCTGCCCCGAACGGTGCAGGCGCAAAGCCAGCGCATCGATCCTCGATCCCGATCCGGTGACCTTGTGCACGCGCGGCTTGCGCGCGGCGACGGCGCGGCGCATCTGCGCCTCCATCCGATCCGTCTGGCTCTGCGAATGGCGGAACCGCACCGATTTCAGGCGGCGCGAGGATTCCTTGGCGGCCGAAGGGCCGGAGAACGCGGCCAGGACCAGCCCGATCACTGCGATCAGGCCAACTGCCACCAGGATGAGCTGCATCACATTCATTGCCGTCGTCCGTCACCGGGCCAGGCACCGCGTGGGTTTCCCCACGCGGTGCCCTCAGGCCGCCGTTTCTTTCTTGGTGCTCTTGCCCATCATCGCCTTGAGATCGAACTTGCCGAGCAGCGACGGCTTGGCCGCGCCCTTTTCGGACGCTTCGCCGGCGTCCTCCAGGATCATGCGCGAGAGTTCGCGGATCGCCCCGCCCGCGCGGGTGGAGCGGTTGGCGTCGGCAAAGGTCTGCCCCAGCTTGGCCGCGGTGGAGGCGGCCTTGAGATCGTACGGGATCGAAAGCTGGATGCGCGTTTCGATCGAAGCCTCGAAATCGGCCTTGCTGATTTCTGCCAGGCCCGACTGGACCTTGTTGGCCACCACGATCACCCGGGCGTGCGGGGCGTGGGCCTTCAGCCAGGACAGCATGCGGATCGTGTCACGCGCGGAGGCCAGCGTGAGTTCGGTGGCGAGAACCACCACGTTCACGTCGGCCACCAGTTGCGGGAAGTTGATCAGCATGTTGCGCGGCAGATCGATCACGGTCATCTCGAAGGCCTGACGGAACTCTTCCTCCAGTTGGACGAAGGCGGAGCCATCGGTCATCAAGGGCGTGCTGATCGGCGCTTCGGCGGAAAGGATCGCCAGATTGTCGTTGGCGCGGATCATCGCGCGTTCGATGAACAGGCCGTCGATGCGGCTGGGGTTCTCGATCGCGTCGGTCAGGCCGCGGCCCGGCTCCAGGTCCAGCACCAGCGCGCCGGTGCCGAAGTGGATGTCGAGATCCAGCAGCGCGGTCGGCAGCTTGTTGTCGGCGCTGAACAGCCAGGCGAGCGAGGTGGCCAGCGTCGATGCGCCCACACCGCCGCGCGTGCCGATCACGGCCGTGGCGATGTGCGGCTTGGAGGCGCCGCCGTCATGGCTGCGCGGCGCGGTGAACACGGCTTGCGCCTGTGCCAGCGAATCGCGCACTTGCGAGGGCGAGAGCGGCTTCAGCAGATAGTCGTGAATGCCGCTGGCGATCAGATCGCGGTAGAGGCGCACGTCGTTGACCTGGCCCACCGCGACGACGACCGTGCCCGGCTCGCACACTTCGGCCAGGGCATTGATGTCGTTCAGCGGGTCGCCGCTTTCCGACAGGTCCACCAGCAGAATGTTGGGCGATGCAGTGATCGCCAGCGATTGCACGGCGTTGCGCAGGCCGCCCTTGTTGCACTTCTCGGGCTGCCAGCCCATCTCGATCGCGATCGGACGCAGCACGTCGAGCGAGGCTTCGTCGCAGAGATAGGCGGCGAACTGGTCGCGGCCAGCAGGGCCGCCGGATTTCCAGGGTGCGTTCATGGAATTAGCTCCCTCCCTTCGAAGAGACGGCAGAAACGGCAGTGCCGCCACCGCCGGTGGGCATGGCGTTGCGCCAGGCATCGATCGCCTTGGAACTGCGCACGCTGGAAGTGCCTTCGGATTGCTGGCCATGGACCAGGTCTTCCGGGTTGGCGACCATGGCGGCCAGGTTCGAATTGTTGGCGCAGCCATAGTTGCTGGACAGGCCGCTGCCGGGATTGAAGTCGCTGTTGCTCGACCAGTCCGGGCAGCCGGCCACGGTCGCCTTGGCACGCACCAGCACCACGCGCGCGCGGCCCTGATCCAGATAGCCCTCGGTGGCGGGTGCGCCCTCGCTCAGCTGAATGCCGAAGCGCGAGGCAACGGCTTCCACCGCGCTGCGCGTGGCCGGGTTGCCGCTGGTATCCTCGATATAGACGCGGTCGCCATAGCGGGCGCCCATGGCGGTGAACCAGTCGGCAAGGCGGGTCTGTTCGCCATAGGCCAGGCCATCGCCGCCAATGCCGACGTCCAGCGTGTAGTTCACTTTCTCCACCACCGGCTGATGAACTGAATTCATCGAGCGGTTGGTGGGGATGCCGCCGCAGGCGGACAGCGCGAGGCCAAGCGAGAGGGCGAATGCGCCCCCGGCGATGCGGCCGGAAAGAGCCCGCGAGGGGGCGCTTTTGATAAGGGTCATCGGTTTCACCTTTCTCACTTCATGCTGAAGCCGGGGCGAGCGCCAGCGGGTGCCGAAGCGCCCTTGGAGCCTTTACCGTCGCTTGCGCTGGCGCCACTGCCCACCGAAGGCGCGGCGGGAGCGCCGTTGCCGTTCGATGCCGGGGCCTGCTGCTTGGCGCCGCTGACGCCGTCGCTGGCCATGTTGCCCAGCAGGCGCTGCAGGTCGTTGGGTGCATTGAACCCGTCGGTCGGCAGCTTGATGTCGTTGGCATCGACCGGGTTGACGAGGTACGGCGTGACCACGATCACCAGTTCGGTCTCGCCGCGCTTGTAGTTGGTCGACCGGAACAGCGAACCGAGGATCGGTATATCGCCCGCGCCGGGCAGCTTCTGGATGGTGTTCTGCGAATTGTTGCTGAGCAGGCCGGCGATCATGAAGCTCTGGCCGGAGCCCAATTCCACGGTCGTTTCGGCGCGGCGCACGTTGAGCGCCGGGACCGCATATCCGTTCAGCGCAACTGCGCCGTCAGCCGAAAGTTCAGACACTTCGGGGCGCACGCGCATCGAGATGCGGCCGTTCGAAAGCACTGTGGGCGTATAGCTGAGCGAGACGCCGTAGTTTTTGTATTCCACCGAAATGGCGTTGCTTGTGCCGCCCTGCGCGACCGGGATCGGGTATTCGCCGCCCGCCAGGAAGTTGGCGGTCTCGCCCGAAAGCGTGGTCAGGTTCGGCTGGGCCAGCGTGGTGGAAAGACCCACTGTTTCACCCGCATCGAGCGCGCCAAGGATGTTCATGCCGAACAGCTTGCCCATGCCTGCCAGCGTGCTGCCAGTGGTGATGGGATTGACCCCGGTGCCGGGAGTCTTCGTCCCATCGGGGTTGGTGCGGACGATGGTGTTTCCCATGCCGAGAGGGCCGCCGGTATTGAATTGATCGTACCAGCCGGTGCGGCCTTGGCCTAGGCCGAACTGAAAGCCGCCGGTGCCGTCGATGGTGGTGATGTTCGTTTGCAACTGCTTCACCAGCGTGCGGCTGACTTCAGCAATGCGCACCTGCAGGTTGACCTGCACCGGCGTCGCCAGACGCAGGCGGCTGATCACGTTGGCTTCCTTGCCCACATAGGCCTGGACCAGACGCTCCGCCTCGGCCGCGTCTTCCGGAGACTTCACGGTGCCGGTCAGCAGGAACGTGCCGGTGCCCACGGTGGAGACGCCGATCCGGGCTTCCGGCATGGCGAGGTGCAGCATCGAATCGACGCTATCGATGTTGGAGCCGACCCGGATCGTGGCCGACCAGACCACCGCGCCGGCCGCATTGCTGGCGTAGACGGTGGTGGTGCCGCCGGCCTTGCCGAACAGGTAGAACTGATTGCGCGACTTGACCTGAACGTCGGCCACCGCGTCGTTGGCGACGAACACGTCGGTCATCGCGCCGGGCACGTTGACCAGCTGGCCGTTGCCGATCGAGAGCGAGATGTCCTGCGCGGGGCGGACGACCGACTGGGCGGTGACCGGGGCGGCAAGCGGCATGGCCAGCGGCGAGAGCACGCAGGCGGCGCGCAGCAGGGATTTGAGAAGGCGCGTGTTCATCGGATTGCCCTTCGTCGGGTGAAAGCGGTTGAGGTTCGGCGCGCGCATCAGTGGCTGCCCACGGATTCGACGGTGACGTTCTTGCCGCGGGTCACGCGAACCACGGGGCCAAGCGGAACGCTCGGGCCGCCGGCGGCGATCCGTGCCGGGGCGATCATCGGCCCGGACGGGGCAGACATCGACGGGCGGCTGGAGCGCTGGAAGCGCGAGACGTCGCCACCGGTCTGGTAGGTCGTATTGCCTTCCATCGGCTGGTTCATCGCGGTGCGCATGATCTGTTCTTCCTGCGCCTTGGTCGCACCTTCCGGCACTTTGACCTGGCCGGAGGCGAGGATGCGCTCGAATTCGCCCTGATTGTCCGCGATCGAGCGGAGCGAGAGGCTGATCGTGCCCAGTTCCTGCGCAACGGCGACCTTCTCGGCAATGCGCGGGGTCACTTCGAGGGTAACGGTGCTGAAGGCGTGGACCACGGTCTTGCCGTCCACCACTTCGTTGTCGGTGGCCTGGTCGGTGGCGAGCACGCGCATGTTGCGCAGGATCGTTTCCGAAGCGCGCAGCGGCTGGCCGCCGTCGTTGCCGGTGACCTGTTGCGTGAGCACGAGGTCGACGTGGTCCCCCGGGAAGATGAAGCCGCCGACGCCGGTCTTGGCGGATACCGGGATGGTCACCGCGCGCATGCCGGGCGCCAGTGCGGCGGCAAGGAAGCCGCGGTCGCCCGGTGCGACGAGGCCGCCCTGGGTGACCGGCTGGCCGGCGGTGATGGGATAGCGGACCACGGTGCCGAGCAGCTTCTGCATGTCGGCCTCGCCCTCGATGAAGTAGGCGTCCTTCACCAGTTCCTTGGGCCAGTCCTGGTAGGAGATCGAATCGGCGGTGATGATCGTTCCGACCGGAAGCGCGCGCTGCGCCACCAGAACCTTGGGTCCGGTGGGTACGGCAACGGCGCCGGCCTGCGGTGTGGCGGCACCGCTGAACAACGATCTGGCGACAAAGGCGGTGCCGGCTGCGACAAGCAACGCGACGACCAGCAGCACCAGCTTCTTCTTATCCATGGCTTAAAAGCCCCCTGAGTATCCCCGACTAACTCTGTGTACCTTCGGGTAAATTGGTTAAAATCAGGTTCACCCCAACAGGGTGCCCGGCAAGACGTTAGTATGAACCGCCGCGATCGTGCGGTCCGCGATCACCCAAAGGGCGGCAGCAGCGATGGCCACGCCATAGGGCACCTTCAGTTTCGATTTCTGGCGGCGCTGGATGTGGACGAAGGCCAGCATGAACAGCACGACGATGGCCAGCGCGCCTGCCGCAGCGGCAAGCGCCGAGATCCCGGCGAAGGTATCGGGCGTCAGCAGCGGATGGCCGGTGGCCAATGCCCAGGTCGTCGCGGCGGCCAGCCAGACCCAGCCGGCGGCAAAGGTCCACGCGGCGATGTCGCGCGCCAGCTCTCCGGGGCGACGCTGCATGTTGAAGGCGGCCATGGCGACGGAGGCGCCGCCACCGACAACGGCCATCAGCACCACCAGCACCAGAAAATGAGGCGGGGAGAACCACAGCGCCAGCGCGGTCAGCAGCTTCACGTCGCCGCCGCCCATCTGGCGCACGATGAAAAGAAGGCAGGCCACCACGAACGTCGCCAGCGCAAGGCCGATCTGGAATCCGGCCTCCGCCCAGCCATAGCCGATTGCCAGCCACCACAGCGGAGCCGCCAGCGCGATGCCAAGGTTAAGCGTGTTGGCTATTTCGCGGCGTTTCAGGTCGGTGAAGGCGGCCACGACTAGCGCGGTTGCCAATGCGGCCAGCAATGCGTAGGCAAAATACGCGGCGTACATGCGTTAGGACCCCCCTTAACAGGGGAATGATCTAGCGAGTATCACTTACCAAATAGTAACCAGTGCACTGAGGCTGGAATTAGCCACGTGACCATCGAAACAAGCGAAATTCCCCATCCTTTCAAGGTAATGGAAAAGAAAGACCGGGCCCGCCGGGCTATCCCGTATGACGCCGTGGAGGGCCGCTGGCTGGCCGCCGACGGCAAGACCGCGATCCGCCGGATCGACTGGGCAGAACCCGAAAACCCGCGCGGATCGCTGCTGTTCCTGCCCGGGCGCGGCGACTGCTACGAGAAGTGGCTGGAGACGCTGGAACAGTGGGCCGAGGAAGGCTGGGCGGTCAGTTCGATCGATTGGCGCGGGCAGGCGCTGAGCGGCCGGCTGGGCCGCGACGGCACCACCGGCCATGTCGACGATTTTGGCCTCTGGATCGACGATCTGGCCCAATTCTGGGCAGATTGGGCCGCCAGAACACCCGGCCCGCACGTACTGGTCGGCCATTCGATGGGCGGGCATCTGGCCATGCGCGCGGTCGCTGAGCGGCGCGTCGATCCCGATGCGCTGGTGCTTTCGGCGCCGATGCTGGGTATCCATCCCACCACGCTTCCCGCTGCGCTGCTCCATCCGGTTTCGCGGATCATCGCCGCGCTGGGCGATTCGCGCCGGCCGGCGTGGAAGGGTAACGAGAAACCGCAACTGATCCCGAATGCCCGCGCGCTGCTGCTGACTCACGACGAATCGCGTTATGCCGATGAGGGCTGGTGGCGGCGGGAACGCCCGGCCATCGCCATGGGACCGGCCAGCTGGGGCTGGGTGGAACGGGCGCTGGCCTCGATCCGGGGGCTGGAGGCGAAGGGCGTGCTCGAATCGGTAGACATACCGGTGCTGCTGCTGGCGACCCGCCATGACGGGTTGGTCTCATGGCCCGCGATTCGCCGTGCCGCCGCGCGGTTGCCGCATGCCCGGCTGGTCGACTGGGGCCGCGAATGCCGGCACGAAATCCTGCGGGAAGTCGATCCCGTGCGCGATCAGGCGATGGCGGCGATCCGGGATTTCCTGAACGACACGGCGCCCGGCAAACCATGATCGGCCTATCCTGAGGCGGATCGTGCGCGGGTTATTCATGGATCGCCGCATTTTCCGGGACGTCAGGTGATGCCACCGGCGTTCAAAATGCTCTAGGGGCTGGCCCCTATGGATTCGCGGTTCGATATCGTCATCGTCGGTGCCGGCATGGCCGGTGCCTCGCTTGCCGCGCGGCTTTCTGGCACTTCGGCAGGCCCATCGGCAGATAGGCCGCGCGTGCTGGTGATCGAACACGAGGATCGCCCCGGTTACCACGCCACCGGCCGCTCCGCCGCGTTCTGGACGGAAAGCTATGGCGGCCCCGGCGTGCAGCCGCTGACGGCGGCGTCCGGCCCCGAACTTTGCGCGCTGGGCGTGCTGGCCCCACGCGCGGCGCTGACCTTGGGCCGCGCGGGCGAGGAGGCCGACGTCGAACGGTTCGCGCGGGTCTACGGCGATCTGGGCGTGGAGGTCCATGTGCTGGACCGCGCCGGAATCGCCGCACGCGTGCCGGGGCTGCGCGGCGGCTGGACCTCCGGCGTGCTGGAACCCAGCACTTGCGATATCGACGTGGCGGGGCTGCACCAGCACTACCTTGCCGCCGCGCGCCGGGAAGGCGTGGAGATCCGATGCCGCGCGGGCCTGCGCGCTGCCCAGCGTAACGCGACCGGTTGGGCGCTGACGCTGGCCGATGGCAGCGAGGCGGCCTGTGACATACTGGTCAACGCGGCCGGGGCGTGGGCCGATCCGGTGGCGCGACTGGCGGGCGTGCAGCCGCTGGGGATCACGCCCTATCGCCGCACCGTCGCGCAGCTTGCGGTCGGCCGCCCGGTGCCCGACGATCTGCCGCTGGTGCTGGATCTGGGCGAAACCTTCTACTTCAAGCCCGAGCACGGCCGGCTTTGGCTCAGCCCGCATGACGAGACGCCCAGCGCCCCCTGCGATGCCGCGCCGGAGGAACTGGACGTGGCGCTGGCGATAGACCGGTTGGAGCAGGTGGTGGACTGGCCGGTGGAGCGGGTGGAGCATCGCTGGGCGGGCCTGCGCTCCTTCGCGCCGGACCGGCTGCCGGTCTACGGCTTCGATCCTGCCGACCCGGCGTTCTTCTGGTTCGCCGGGCAGGGCGGCTTCGGCATCCAGACTGCGCCCGCGGCGGCTGTGCTGGGCGCTTCGCTGTTGATGGGCGGGCAGGGCGGCGATCTCGACCCGGCGCCTTACGCGCCAGGACGTTTCGTGACAGCCTGAAGTCCTGCTTGCACCGGGCCGGATCCTGTTCAAGTATCGCTGCGGGGGCTCGTTTCGCGACTGGAGAACCACGATGGCGCACCGTTTCGAGATCCGGAAGAACAAGGCGGGCGAGTTCGTCGCCTACTTCCTCTACAATGCCGAAACCATTTTCTGGACCGAGGGCTACTCCAGCAAAGCCTCCGCCAAGAGCGCCATCGAATCGATCAAGAAGAACGGCCCGGCTGCCGAAACGGTGGATACCACCACCGAATAATCATTCCGAACCGGGCACATCCTCGGCGCGCTCGGCGGGTTTCCGGCCGGGCGCCACGAAGTGCCAGATCAGCAGGACAGGCTCCAGCACGGCCATGCCGATCAGGATGCTGATCAGGCGGTGGATGGCGGGCAGGATATGCGCGTCCGCATAGGAATCGGGCACCAGCACGACCAGCACCGTTAGCGTGAACTGCAGGCCCAGGTACGTGATCTGCGGCAGGCCATTCTCGATATGGCGGCCGATCACGATGCCAAGGCAGGTGCCCGCGATCAGCACCGGCGCGCTGCCTTGCGCCACCAGCAGCACGGTCAGCGCCAACGCGCCGCCGGCAAGGCAGCCCATCGTCCGCAGGAACAGCCGCCGCGTCACCGGAACGAAGCCGCTGGCGCCGATGCCGCCGATCGGCACGATCATCACCGCCATCACCGTGACCGCCGCCTGCGCCATTTCCGGCAGGTCGAACAGCGCATGGAGCAGCGGCAATACCGAAATGGCGATGCCCGCCTGCACGGCGTGCCGCGCCGCATGGGGGTGCCAGCCCATCCGTTCGGGACGCGGGCTCTGCAGGTCCAGCCACTTCTTGCCCGCCAGCGTCGCGGTTATCAGGCTGACGATCACGCAGGCGATAGTGCCCGCGATCACTTCCAGCAGGCGCGTCTGGGCGAAGTCTATGGTGTCGAGCGCCGGGTGCTCCAGCTTGTCGAGCAGCACCATTTCGAAAGTCAGGCCGAACAGCAGCCAGGCATAGGCGCGCCGCGCGGTGATCATGCCGTAAAGGCCGATGGTGCCGACGATCGCCGCGCTGGCCATCGCCAGCGGCAAAGAGCGGGCCGCCCAGGGCACCACGATCAGCGCCAACCCCGATCCCAGCGCGGTGCCGACGATGCGCAGAACCCCGCGCAGCATCGTTTCCGAAGCCTCGCTTTTCAGTAGCACGAAGGCGGTGAAGGCCGCCCAGCCGACCATCTTCGCGCCGATCAGATGCGCAATGACGATGGCCAGCATGACGGAGGCGACGCAGGCCCACTCGTCCGCCATGCGCGGGCCGGGTGTTATCAGCGCGCGCGCTTCCTTCCGAAACGCCTGCCGGAAGGCGTCGAGAGTCAGAGCCCGATCCGGCAAACCATCAGCTCTTGCCGGCTGCGACCGCCGCGTCGCTCGCCAGCTTGTCCACGCGTTCATTTTCGACATGGCCGGAATGCCCGCGCACCCATTGCCATTCCACCTGATGGCGGCCGCTGGCTTCGATCAGGTCATGCCACAGGTCGGCATTGCGCACTGGCTGCTTGCTGGCGTTGATCCAGCCCTTCTTCTTCCAGCCGTGCACCCACTTGGTGATCCCGTCGATCACATACTTGCTGTCGGTATGCAGCGTGACTTCGCAAGGCTCGGTCAGCGCGTTCAGCGCCTTGATGACGGCGGTCATTTCCATGCGGTTGTTGGTGGTATCGGGATCGCCGCCCGACATCTCCTTCTCATGCACGCCCATGCGCAGCAGCACGCCCCAGCCGCCGGGGCCGGGGTTGCCCTTGCAGGCCCCATCGGTGAAAACGTCGACCTTCTTCATGCGCCGAAGATACCGTGGTTCGCCGGATCGGCATAGAATTCAAGGCGTCGCGCGAAAGCCATGGGGTCCTTCGGAGTAACCAGCGCACCTTCCGGCGTGTTCAGCCAGTCGTAAGCGCGGGTGGAGAGGAAGCGCACGGCGGCGCCGCGTGCCAGCACGGGCAGGGCGGCACGTTCGGCGGCGGAGAGCGGGCGCACGCTTTCGTAGCCCGCGATCAGGGCGGCAGAGAGTGCGGCATAGAAGCGGGTGCCGTCGTTGGAGAAGCACCACGCCGCATGCGTTACAGCCACGTCGTAGGCCAGCAGATCGGTGCAGGCGAAGTAGAAGTCGATCAGGCCTGTCACCCGGTCGCCCAGCATCAGCACGTTATCCGGGAACAGGTCGGCATGGATCACGCCGCGCGGCAGGTCCGCCGGCCATTCGGTGGCCAGCGCCGGCAGTTCGCGCTCCACCAGCGCGGCCAGATCGGCATCGATGGAGGCCAGCCCGTCATGTCCGCAATCGCCCAGCAGCTGCTGCCACGCGGGCAGGTCCAGCGAATTGGCGCGGTTCATCGGGAATTCGGCGGAGGCATGGTGCACTTGCGCCAGCGCGGCGCCTACCGAGCGGGCCTGATCCACCGTGGGTTCGGATACCGAAACGCCCGGAAGGTATTCGATCAGCGCCAGTGCCTTCTTGCCTTCGGGCGTATCGATCAGGCGGTGGCTGGCGCCGTCGCGGTCATGCATGGTGCGCGGCACCGGGCAGCCGCGTTCGGCAAGGTGGTCCAGCAGATCGAGGAAGAACGGCAGCTCCGCCACTTCGGTGCGGCTTTCGTAGACCGTGAGGATGAAGCGCCGCGATTCGTTTCCCTGTTGGGTTTCGATCAGCCAGTTGCTGTTGGAAACGCCCTCGGCAATGCCCTTGGCGGAGATCAGCGTGCCCACTTCGAAGGCATCGACGATCGCCGCCATCTCTTCGGCGCCGAGCCGGGTGTAGACTGCCATGTCTGGAAAATCCTCAGCGGACGAGCTGGCGGGGCAGCTTGAAAGTGATGGTCTCTTCGGCAGTGACGACCTGTTCCGCCGTCACGTCGCGCAGTTCCGCGATGCGGGCGATCACTTCGTTGACCAGCTCCTCGGGCGCGGAGGCGCCGGCGGTGAGGCCGACGTTGGAGATGCCGTCGAACCATGCCGGATCGATATCGGTGGCGCGCTGAATCATGCGGCCGACCGATCCCGAACGCTCCGCCACTTCGACAAGGCGCAGCGAGTTCGAGCTTTTGGGAGAGCCGATCACCAGCACCAGTTCGCACTGCGGGGCGATCTGCTTGACGGCGGCCTGCCGGTTGGACGTGGCATAGCAGATGTCTTCCGCCTTGGGGGCGACGACATGGGGGAAACGCGCCTCGATCGCGGCGATGATCGCGTGGGTATCGTCCACCGAGAGCGTGGTCTGCGACAGGTAGGCCAGTTCGCGGTCGGCGGGCACATCCACGGTGGCGACGTCTTCCACCGTTTCGATCAGCGTCATGTTGCCTTCGGGAACTTGCCCGAAAGTGCCGATCACCTCGGGGTGGCCGGCATGGCCGATGAACAGGATGTGGCGGCCGTCCGCGATCTGGCGTTCGGCCTGGCGGTGCACTTTGCTGACCAGCGGGCACGTGGCGTCCAGCCATTCAAGCCCGCGCGCGCTGGCTTCGGCGGGCACCGACTTGGGCACGCCGTGGGCGGAAAAGATCACCGGCACGCCGTCCGGCACCTGATCCACGCGTTCGACGAAGACGGCGCCCTTGGCCTTCAGGCTATCGACCACGAACTTGTTATGCACGATTTCGTGACGGACGTAGACGGGCGCGCCGTAGATCTCCAGCGCACGCTCGACAATCTCGATCGCGCGGTCGACACCGGCGCAGAATCCACGGGGTGCAGCGATCAGCAGGCGCAGGGGCTCGTTCGTTTCGAGCGTCTTCTCAGGCGGAAAGGGCGCGTTCATGAATGGGCCTCTAGCGCTTTGCCGCGCGCGCCGCTAGGGCAAGCGCACGCCACTCGAGGGATGTACCGATGAATGCACGCCGCCTGACTGCTACCGTCCTCTGCTCCGCCGCCGCGGTGACCGCGCTGAGCGGTTGTGCAAAGAAGGGCGATATCGTGGTCGATTCGGGTGTCGGCATCACCGCAGTGCGTACCGCGTGCCCGGCCGTGGGCGTTCCGGACTACACTGGCGACATCACGCTGTTCCGCACGCCGAACGACAAGACCTCGACCAATATCGACGTCGTGGCGGCGATCACCAATGTACGTTCGCAGTGCAGCGACCAGAACGGCGCGCAGGCGAACGACAAGGTTACCTCGCAAGTCGGCTTCGACGTGCTGGCCCGCCGCAACGATACGCAGGGCGCCCGCCAGGTGACGCTGCCGGTGTTCGTAACCGTGCTGCAGGGCGGTTCGGCCGTGGTTTCCAAGCGCGTCGGCCAGGTTCAGGTGAGCTTCGCCGCCGGCCAGGACCGTGCGCAGGCACACTTCGCCGGCACCGCTTTCATCGACCGCGCCGCCGCCACGCTGCCGCCCGAGATTCGCGAACGCATCACCCGCCCGCGCAAGGCCGGCGATCAGGACGCAGCCGTCGATCCGCTGTCGCAGCCCGAGGTCAAGAGCGCCGTGGCGCGCGCCAGCTTCGAAGTGCTGGTGGGCTTCCAGCTGGATGAAAGCCAGCTGGCATACAACGCCACGCGTTGAGGTTGGTGGACGGCCTGTACCCCGCGCGGCAGCGTCGTGCGGGGGCGCAAGCCTTTTATTTTACGGGCTTTCCGCGTTCATCGAGTTTCATGTCGCCTCCGCGCAGCCGTTGGATGGCCGTTACTTTGCCATCGGCCACATCATAGGCCACCGCATCATAAGACCAGCAGCAATGCGACGGGATGTTGGTGCCCCAGCTTCCGGCTGAATTGAAATATTCAATGAACAGCAGGCGGCCCGTGGAGGAAAAGCCGGGAGATACCTTGAACGACACGCCATATGCGGCCAGCTTCTTGCCGTATTGGGCGATCCAGTCGGCTTTGCCATGCGCTATTTCCTTGCCGTCTTCGGTAACGACAATGTCATCAGCCAAGAGGGCGGCGTAGCCGTCCACATCTTTGCTTTCGATGGTGCGGACCAGTTGCTCCGCCAAAATGGCTTGCCCCGGCAACGATGGCGGAGGCGGGACCTGAGCTTCTGTCGCCAGAGGCGTGCTTAACATCAGAAGCGAAAAGATTATCCTGCCGAGCACGCCCGCTTCCCACCGCTGATGTCAGCTTTCAGGCTCTCACACAGACTGACCCATGGCAACAAATGGTCGTGACCGGCAGTGGAGGGAGCGGCCGGATTCGGAGGCTGTTCTGCTTGTGAAGTAGGGGCGGGGCCCTCAATTGGCGACCTTGAGCTTTTATTCTGGCATCACCCGCTCGATCGCCTCGCGCGCATGGCGGGCGATGGCCTTGCGATCCGTGCGTTGTTCGGCGGTCAGTGGTGGCAGGAAGTGCAGCGTGAGGTGTAGCGGCTTCCAGCGCGCGAGGATGCGCAGGAAGTTGTCTTGCCCGGGTTCCTCGCCCACCCAGGCCATGTCCGCGACGTTCGGCCCATAGTCCAGCCAGACCGGCTGGATCGCCAGATCGCCGCAGCCGGATTCGACGGCGGAGAGCAGCGAGGATTTGAAGGGCAGCAGGTCGGTGCCGTCGCTGGTGGTGCCTTCAGGGAAAATCGTCAGGCTGCCGGTATCGGCAATCGCGTGACGGACCTGCTCGATCTGCGCGGCGACGCTGCGGCGCTCGTGGCGGGCCACGAAAATCGTGTCGTTCAATTCGCAAAGCCAGCGGAGCGGGCCGAAATCGGCGAGGCCGTCATGCGCGACGAAGGCCGTGCCGGTCGTCCCCGCCAATGCGGGAACGTCCAGCCAGGACACGTGATTGGCCAGCAGCACGCTGTGGCCAACCGGACGGGTGCCGCGCATCGATATGCGCAGGCCGGAAATCGCCGCAACCGCACGCAGGAACAGGCGCGGTGCCGGATTGGCGCGCGTGAAGATGGCGATCAGGTAATAGGCGGCAAGGCTGGCGAGCAGGGTGGCGAGAAGCGCGACCAGCCGGATGGCGACAAGCGGCCAGCCCCAGAACGCGATCGTGCGCCCCGGGGTGGCCGTTGCAGCCTGTGTCACTTGCGGTTTTCGCCGTCCTCGCGTTCGATCTTCACGCCGAACAGTTCCATGCGGTGATCGACGAGGCGGAAGCCGAGGCGTTCGGCCACCTGACGCTGCAGCGCTTCCAGTTCGGGGTCGACGAATTCGATGACGGCGCCGGATTCGACGTCGATCATGTGATCGTGATGCGCTTCGGGCGCGGCTTCGTAGCGGGCGCGGCCGTCGCCGAAATCGTGACGGTCAAGAATGCCGGCTTCTTCGAACAGGCGCACGGTGCGGTAGACCGTGGCGATCGAGATGCCGGGATCGAGTGCGGAGGCGCGCTGGTGCAGCTTCTCCACATCGGGGTGGTCCGTGCTTTCGGACAGGACCTTGGCGATCACCCGACGTTGTTCGGTGATACGCAGGCCGCGTTCGGCGCAGAGGGCTTCGATGTCGATGGGTTGGTGCACGTTTGACCTGTATCAATGAAAAGAGGCGCACCCGCTATTTAGGCTGGTGCGCCCCCAATCACAACCTTTGGGCGGCCGAACGATCCGGCTTTCCGCAATTTGTGCGAAATCGGATGGTTCGGCGCGCCGCCGCTCAGGCGGCGGCGGTCTTGGGCTTGCGGCCGCGGCGCGCGTTGGGCTTGCGGCCCAGGCCGATCTTCTTGGCCAGTTCGCGACGCTTTTCGGCGTAATTCGGGGCAACCATCGGATAGTCGGCGGGCAGGTTCCAGCGCGCGCGGTATTCTTCCGGGGTCATGTTGTAGTGGGTCATCAGATGGCGCTTCAGCATCTTCAGCTTCTTGCCGTCTTCAAGGCACACGATGTAGTCGGGCTTTACCGAAGCGCGCACCGAAACGGCGGGCTCAGGCTTTTCTTCCTCGACCACGGGGGTGCTGCCGAGACCGGCAAGAGCGCCGTAGACATTGGTGATGAGCGAGGGCAGGTCCTCAACACCGACGCTGTTATTGCTGACATGCGCGGCCACGATGTCAGAAGTAAGCGTGATCAGTGTTTCCTTGGCATCAGCCTGGATAGTGTCCATTTTCTAACGACCTCTTATTTTTGCGACCTATTGGAAAGGAATCGCCACAGGGATTCACATTCCGCAGTTCGCAATGAACCAATCCTGTGGAGAAAACAAGACGTTTCCCTAATGGTTCGTAATTGTTTTAATTGTCGGGCGTTAATCCAGCGTGAATACTGCCGGTTCGGTTGAAATGTCAGTGCAAGTCGGTCGCAATTTCGCCGCAAATGTCGCAAGCGAAGGTGATTGCATCGATCCGCTCGCCATTGGGCATGCGGTAGTAATCCTTACGCTCGCCAATGGGATAGAAACCAAAACCGCAATAAAGGAATTCTGCGGGATTGCCTTTTCTCATTTCCAGAAGCAGCCTGCGGGCGCCGCGTGTTCCCGCATCTTCGCGAAGCGCATCCAGCAGTGCGCGGCCAAGTCCAATTCGGCGATATTCGGGCTTAACGCCAAGAAGAAGCAGTTCTTCTTCTTCGTAACCGGTGCGGGAAAGAGAAAATCCGGCCGCTTCTTCGTCTTCGGTGACGGGCAGGCCTTGCGCGGAGATCAGGCGGTAATGGCAATTGCCGATGGCCAACGCGTCATCCACCTGGCGGCGGTTCCAGGCTTCGCCCCATGCCGGATCGAAAGCGGCGGCCATCACATCCATGATGCGGTCCAGATCGTCGAACATGCGGGCGCCGGTCATTATCGAACTCCGGGGGCGGCCATCGGCTTGGCGTCGGGTGCGCGGCCGTAGAGTGGATGCGCCTCGGCCGTCAGGGCGCCGGCCGGCAGCAGCGGCAGGCAGCGCGCGTCGGGCCAGAGCGGCAGCGCGTCGCCATTGCCGCGCGCGGCGACCAGCGCCTCCGCCTGCGTGCCGGCGATCACCGCTTCGGTGCATTCGGCCACCGCCACATCGGGGCGCAGCGAGGCGAGGGGGCGGATCGTGGCGCCGGCCGCGTCGAAGCTCTGGACGAACCACTCGCCGTGCCCGCCGGTCATCGCCACGGCTACGGGCACGTCGCCGCGATCCTTGCGGGCCATCGCGGCGATCAAGTCCATCGTCGGATAGCCCACCACTTCGGCGCCCCAGGCCAGCGCCAGCGCGCGGGCGGCGGCAAGGCCCACCCGCACGCCGGTGAAGCTGCCGGGCCCCAGCGCCACGGCAATCCGGCCAGCGCGGCCGCGATCGGGCAGGGCGCCGATCATCGGCACCAGCGCTTCGGCATGGCCGCGGCCCAGCATGCGGTAATCGCCCGCGATCAGTTTGCCATCGGCGAACAGCGCGACCGAGCAAGCCTCGGTGGCGCTGTCTATCGCGAGAGTCAGGCCGGGAAGATCCAGCGCACGGCTATCGGCGGGTGCGGTCACGTCAGCGTCGGGATCAGGCGGCGCGGACTTCGGTGACTTCGGGAACGTAGTGCTTCAGCAGGCTTTCGATGCCGTGCTTCAGCGTCGCGGTGGAAGAGGGGCAGCCGGAGCATGCACCCTGCATCGCCAGATAGACAACGCCGTCGCGGAAGCCGCGATAGACGATATCGCCGCCATCGTTGGCAACGGCCGGGCGCACGCGGGTTTCGATCAGGTCCTTGATCTGCTCCACGATGTCCGCATCGGCGGGATCCTCGCCATAGTCCACGTCCTCTTCGGGCGGGACGGAGAAGCCGCTGGCAGTGCCGCCGGCGAACAGCGGGGCCTGCGATACGAAATGATCGAGCAGCACCGAAACCACCTGCGGCTTCAGGTCCGACCATTCCACGCCGGGCGCGGCGGTAACGGACACGAAGTGTTCGCCGAAGAACACGCCGGTCACGTCGCCAAGGTCGAACAGGCCCTGCGCCAGCGGCGAGGCTTCGGCCGCCTCTGGCGAGGTGAATTCGCGCGTGCCCGCGGGCATCACCTGCCGGCCGGGCAGGAACTTGAGCGTAGCGGGATTCGGCGTGGTTTCGGTTTCGATGTACATGGTTCTCGCGATGTAGGAGCAGTGGCCATCGGGTCAAGTGCGGCGATTACCGGAATGAGGCAAATTACGCGCGTGATTTGCAACCGATGGTGCGTTTCCGGTGTTATTTCTATTCACTGGCCCTTAAGCAATCGCGGTCTTATACCAAAAGTGATGACGACTACTTCGCGCGCCGCTCGCTCGCTCGCCGCCCTGCTGCTTCTGGCACCGCTCCCGCAGCCCTTCCTTGCACCGGCACTTGCCGGAACGACGGCCAATGCCGGCAAGGATGCTGCCGCCACGGCGCAGAAGTCGGCCCCGGGCACCAAGCAGCAACAGCCCGGTGCGCCGGCTTCGACGCGCCAGCGCCCGCTGCCGGTGGTGGTGAAGCAGGATGGCGATGATGAGCCGCTGGTGGGTGATGCCGATCCCTGGCTCTATCGCGGCAGCGACATTCCGCATGACAAGGAATGGCATTTCGGCGAACTGTCCAACGGCCTGAAATATGCGGTGCGCCGCAACGGTGTGCCGCCGGGTCAGGTTTCGATCCGCATCCGCGTCGACGCCGGTTCGCTGTACGAAACCGATTCGGAACGCGGCTATGCGCACTTGCTGGAACACATGCTGTTCCGCGAATCGAAATACATTCCCGAAGGCACCGCCATCGCCGCCTTCCAGCGGCTGGGCGCGACCTTCGGCAGTGATACGAATGCAGTGACCTCCACCACGCAGACGGTGTTCAAGCTGGACTTGCCCAACGCCACGCCCACTTCGCTGGACGAGACGTTCAAGCTGATGAGCGGCATGGTCACCGCGCCGGCGCTTTCGGCATCGAACCTGAAGCAGGACCTGCCGATCGTGATGGCCGAAATGCGCGAGCGGGGCGGAGCCTCCAAGCGCGTGCAGCAGGCGATGCAGCAAGTGCTCTACGCCGGCCAGCCGCTGGCCCAGCGGGAGCCGATCGGCACCGTGGAAACGCTGACCTCCGCCACGCCGCAAAGCGTGCGCGCCTTCTATTCGCGCTGGTACCGGCCGGACAACGTGGCCGTGATCGTGGCGGGTGACGCCGATCCGGCGACGCTGGAAAGCTATGTGAAGAAGTGGTTCGCCGACTGGAAGGCCACTGGCAAGCTGGCGACCGCGCCCAGCTTTGGCGATCCCGCCGCGCCGGCCGATGCCGATCCCAAGAACCCGGTGGGCGAGACGCGCGTGCTGGTGGAGCCGGACCTGCCGCCCTCGCTGCTCTATGCCACCTTGCGCCCCTGGCGGCAGGTGACGGACAATATCGCCTATAACCAGGGCCTGATGGTCGATGCCATCGCGCAGGCCGTCATCAATCGTCGCCTGGAAACGCGTGCGCGGGCTGGAGGCAGCTATCTCTCGGCCTCGGTCGACCAGCAGGACGTGTCGCGTTCGGCCGATGCCACCTTCGTCTCGATCACCCCGTTGGGAGACGACTGGAAGGCCGCGCTGCGCGATGTGCGCGCGGTTATCGCCGATGCGCTGACCCATCCGCCGACGCAGGAAGAGATCGACCGCGAAGTGGCGGAGCTGGACGTCAGCTTCCAGGTCCCCGTCGAACAGCGCCGCATCCTGCCGGGATCGAAGCTGGCCGACGACATGGTCAACGCGCTGGACATTCGCGAGACGGTGGCCGGGCCGGAAGACGTGCTGAACATCTTCCGCCAGTCCAAGCCGATGTTCACGCCGGCCAAGGTGCTGGAACATACCCAGCAGCTGTTTTCCGGCACCGTTACCCGCGCGCTGTTCACCACGCAGAAGCCGGGCGTCGTCACCGACGATGCCCTGCGCACCGCGTTGATGGAGCCGGTGAAGCCCGACGCCGCCACGCGCACGGCCAGCAACGCGCCGCCGGTCTCGTTCGATACGCTGCCCGCCATCGGCAAGCCGCAGAAGGCGATTTCCGACAAGCCGACCGGCCTGCTGGATATCGAGCAGCTGGACTTCGCCAATGGCGTGAAGGTCCTGCTCTGGCCGGTGCAGGAAGAGCCTGGCCGCGTGACTGTTAAGGTGCGCTTCGGCGGCGGTACCCGCTCGTTCTCGCCCAAGGATGCGCCGTACCTTGGGCTGGCGGACTATGCGCTGGTCGGCTCCGGCCTTGCCACGCTGGGTCAGGAAGACCTCGACCGGATTTCCACCGGTCGCAAGATGGGCTTTGACTTCAACACGCAGGACGCCTCTTTCGTCTTCACGGCGGAAACGCGCCCGCAGGATCTGGCGGACCAGCTCTACCTCTTCGCGGCCAAGCTGGACCTGCCGCGCTGGGATCCCAGCCCGTTCACCCGCGCCAAGGCGGCGGCGAAGATCCAGTACGATACTTATTCCACCTCTCCGCAGGGCGTGCTGAACCGCGATCTGACGTTCTATCAGCGCGGGCAGGACCCTCGCTTCGCCACGCCGACGCCGGCGCAACTGGCCGGCACCACGGCCAAGGGCTTCAAGGCGGCGTGGAGCAAGGCGTTGGCCAGCGGGCCGGTGGAAGTGCAGATCTACGGCGATTTCGACAAGGTGGCCGCCATCGGCGCGCTGGAGAAGACCTTCGGCGCGCTGAAACCGCGCAGCCCGGCGCCGATCGTACCGGCTGCCGAGGTAAAGGTGCCCGCGCCGTCCGACGTGCCGATCGTGCTGCATCACCACGGCGATCCCGATCAGGCGGCAGCGGTGATTTCGTGGCCCACCGGCGGCGGCGCCATGGGCATCAGCGAATCGCGCAAGCTGGAAGTGCTGACCCAGCTCTTCACCAACCGCCTGCTCGACGCCGTGCGTGAGAAGCTGGGCGTGGCCTATTCGCCCTACGTCTATTCGCAGTGGCCGGTGGACATGAACACCGGCGGTTCGATCACCGCGATGGCGCAGATCGATCCCAAGTCCGCCACGGTGTTCTTCCAGACCGCCGACGAGATTGCCGAAAACCTGATCGCCAACCCGCCCAGCGCCGAGGAACTGGCCCTGGTGACCGAACCCATGCGCCAGCAGGTAACCCGCGCGGCATCGAGCACGGCCTTCTTCATGAGCCAGCTTGAAGGCGCGACCTACGACCCCTCCCGCATCGGCACGGTGCGCACGATCCTCAACGACTACACGCAAGTCACCCCGCAGCAGATGCAGCAGCTGGCCGCGCGCTATCTGGGCAAGGACAAGTCCTGGCGGCTTGAGGTGATGCCGGAAGGCAAAAGCTCCGGCACGGTAGCCAAGCGCTGATTGAAACGGGAGGCTTCGGCCTCCCGTTTTGTTTGGGCCCCGTTTTATTTGGGTGATGTACCGGGGCCATGGCGTTTCAGCCGATGAGCGTGTTGGGGTAACATGGATTTCGCTAGAATTTTTCTCGCGCTCGTTGGACTGTTCGTGGCTATCTGGTCCGCCAATCAGTTGGTCAGGGCCTATCGGACCGGTGAAATTACAATTCTTAGCAATATGAAGCTGGAATGCGGTGCAGACGATCCGAGGTTCTTTTTTTGGTTGTTCGTAATCCTTGATGCCATTTACATGGTGCTTGGCATTTTATGCGTAGCATCATCGATCGGATTGCTGGGCGCATAAACCGCGCGATGATGCATTAGAATCCGGCGCAGTAGCTAGGCGTTGAACGCGCAAAGGGGCGCGGCTTCTATCGCCTCCCCAGCCTTCAGGCAGCACCGCAATGAGGTTTGCGAGTACTCTCGCAACTAGGCGGCGTGGACAAATTTGAGCCAGTATCTGGCGGTAGCGATATGAACCATGCCGAGGAAGCTGTTGGCAAGCTGGTCGTAGCGGGTGGCGATGGCGCGATTGATCTTGAGGTGGCCGAACATGCGCTCAATGCGGTTGCGCTGCACGTAGAGCGCCCGGTCATGTTCGATTTTCACGCGGCGGTTTGACCGGCCAGGAATGACGGCCTCGATTTTCCGCTTGGCGAGATCGGCACGGATGGAATCGGCGTCGTAGCCCTTGTCGGCGAGCAGGGCGTCGGGCGTGCGCTCGGGCAAAGCTATGAGCGCATCATACGCCTTGCAGTCTGCCGCTTCCCCGACCGTCAGGTGGAAGGCAAGCGGTCGCCCGAGGGCATCAGCCAGGCAGTGAAGCTTACTGGTGAACCCGCCCCGCGAGCGGCCAAGAGCGCGTCGATGAGTCCCCCTTTTCCGCCCGCTGCCGAGACGTGGGCGCGGACTGTTGTGCTGTCGATGCTGTAGTGGCCGCTGTCCGCCATAATCTCGGCCAGCGTCACCGCCACGATTTCCCAAACCCCGGCTTCGCTCCAGCGCCGGAACCGGCGATAGATCGTGTTCCAACTGCCGTATTTGGGCGGCACGTCGCGCCACGGAGCACCGCAGCGAAGCCGCCAAAGAATACCGTTGATGATCGATCGGTTCTGCTCGGGCGGCCTGCCTCTGCCACGGTTCTCGGACTCGATCGGCAGCAAGTCCTTTAGGATGCGCCATTCCGCCTCGGTAAGATCGCCCCTGCTCAAGCCTGCCTCCAAAAAGCAGCCTTGAATCAACTTCATCGCCTTACGTCAATCGCTGCGCGCCTTTCCAGCGGTTCGATTGCGAAAGCCGCTGCTTTCCGAGATAAGGTGCCTATGATAGCCACGCCAATAGACGAAGCTGTGCCCAAGGCATCGACATTGAAGCTGGCGGTCATGGGCTTTCTGACGCTCTGGTGCCCCTATATCTTTGTCTGGTTCATCCAAAAACCGGAATACCCATCGACGTTCCGCAGGGCCTTCACGGCATGGGCGATCTTTTGGTGCGGGTGCGCAGTGCTGTTCTTCGTCGTGCAATTTGCGACGGGCGATCAACCCAGATAAACGCCGAGCCTCGCACCCTTAATTTGTCAACGCCGCCTAGGCCCCGTCATCCCCGCGAAGGCGGGGATCCCGCTTGTTCTTGCGGCGGGGAGAAAAGGAAGCGGGGCCCCCGCCTTCGCGGGGGCGACGAACCGGGATTTGGTGCGCGGATTGAGGACGCGCAGGCGGATTAGTCGTGAACGAAAGCATCCAGTCCTGCAGCCTCCTTGGCAACAATCTTACCCATCGCCCCGATGCTAGGGCGCAATCGATCACGCTGATCGCCTAAACCGGCTTTGCAAAAATTGCTTGGAGCGGCTATGGCGCGCCCCTTGTTTGCGGTTCTTGCCGGTTTGGCCCCATGCATTTGGCGCGGGGAGTGAGGGCGAAGGAACCGCCAGGAGTACGTAACGTGGCTAGCAATTGGACCCCGGAAAGCTGGAAGGCTAAGGAAGCCCGCCATCTTCCGGTATATGGCGATGCGGAGAAGCTGGGCGAGGTTGAGGCCACGCTTGCAAAGTTTCCGCCGCTGGTCTTTGCGGGCGAGGCGCGTGCTCTGAAGGCGGATCTGGCCGAAGTCGCTGCCGGTCGCGGTTTCCTGCTTCAGGGTGGGGACTGCGCGGAAAGCTTCGCCGAATTCAGCGCAGACAATATCCGCGATTCCTTCCGTGTGCTGCTCCAGATGGCCGTAGTGCTGACGTTCGCCAGCAAGCAGCCGGTGGTGAAGCTGGGCCGCATGGCGGGCCAGTTCGCAAAGCCGCGCTCGGCCCCGACCGAGATGGTGAATGGCGTCGAGATGCCCAGCTACTTCGGCGACATCATCAACGGCATCGAAGGCAACGCCGAAGCGCGTCGCAACGATCCGGAGCGTATGCTGCGCGCCTACACGCAGTCCTCGGCCACGCTGAACCTGCTGCGCGCCTTCGCGCATGGCGGCTATGCGAACCTGCGCCAGGTCCACCAGTGGACGATGGAGCACATCAACCGCAGCCCCTGGGGTGAGAAGTTCTCCCAGATGGCCGACCGCATCGGTGAGGCGCTGGACTTCATGGCGGCTTGCGGCGTGGACCCGACCTCGGTTCCGCAGCTTCAGGGTACCGACTTCTACACCAGCCACGAAGCGCTGCTGCTGCCTTACGAGGAAGCCCTGACCCGCCGCGATTCGCTGACGGGCGACTGGTACGACTGTTCGGCCCACATGCTGTGGATCGGCGACCGCACCCGCTTCGAAGGATCGGCTCACGTCGAGTACCTGCGCGGCGTCGGCAACCCGATCGGCATGAAGTGCGGACCCAGCCTTGAGCCCGACGCGCTGCTGCGCATGCTCGATACGCTGAACCCGGGCCGCGAACCCGGCCGCATGACCCTCATCAGCCGCTACGGCTATGACAAGGTCGAGGCGGGCCTGCCCAAGCTGGTGCGCGCGGTGAAGGCGGAGGGGCATCCGGTGGTGTGGTCGTGCGACCCGATGCACGGCAACGTCATCAAGACCGACACCGGCTTCAAGACCCGCCCCTACGAGCGCATCCTTGCCGAAGTGCGCGGCTTCTTCGCCGTTCACCGGGCCGAGGGCACGCACGCGGGCGGCATCCATATCGAGATGACCGGCCAGGATGTGACCGAATGCACCGGCGGCGCCATCGCCATCACCGACGAGGCGCTGAAGGACCGTTACCACACCCACTGCGACCCGCGCCTCAACGGTGCGCAGTCGATCGAACTCGCTTTCGAACTGGCGGACCTGCTGAACCTGGAAGCGACCGAAAGGCAGAAGCAGGCGGCCTGATCCGCCGGTATTGGAGCGGTTTTCGACCCGACTGCATCGGATCGAAAACCGCTCTAAGTTTTTGGGTTGGCGCATTTCCCGAGACATCAGGTGATTCCACCTAACTGGAAAATGCTCCAAGCGGGCAGGGGAGAAGGCTCTCCTGCCCGTTTGTGCTTGCGGCCATGCTGCGAACTTGTCGGCCCGGCAATGTCGTCGTAGATTTTCCGAAAGCCGGGCGGGCCGATCGCCTGGGTGTGGATGGGAAGGCTGGGGCGATGAAAGCTTATACGCGGCGCATTCTTGGACTTGCGGGCTTTACCGCTTTGGCGCTGGGGGCCGGTTTCACGCTGGCAGCGGGCTCCGCTCTGGCGCAGGAGAGCCAGCCTGCGCCCAGCGCTCCCCCCACGTCGCCCATCGTCGTGCAAGGCGACAAGGCCCAATCCGCAGGGGCCCAATCCGCAGCGGCCCAACCGGCCGCGCCGCAGTCCGCGATCGATAAGGCCGATCCGGTGGTGTGCGAGAAGATTCAAGAAATCGGATCGCGCCTGAAAGTGAAGAAAGTCTGCCTCACCAAAAGCCAGTGGGACGCGCAGAAGCGTGAGGACCGCATGAATATCGAACGCTCGCAAGTGACGCGCGGCGTCGGCAACTGACGGATAACCTGCGAACGAGGTTCTCAGATTGCCTCGGCCCCGGTAAATTCCTCGATCAATCGCTTTAAGCGGCCGGCAATCTCCGCCGTCGCGGGATTGTAGACCATCATGGTGAGATCGGGCCGCCCCTCCAGCGTGGAATAGTCTGTCAGCACGGCGGCCGCCGCCACGTTCCAGGCCATAACGTCCAGGTGGCGGTGCGGATGATCGCCGGGCAGTTTTCCGGTCCAGGTCCGCTTCCCGCTTGACCGTATGAAATGCACGGGCCACCAATCGCGGCCATGACAAAAAAACTTCGGGCTCGCACCCACCGTATCGCCATCAGCGTCGCCGCCGCGCCGCTCGCTCTCGCCGCTGCCTCGCAGCTTTCCGCGCAGGATACTGCTGCACACACCGACACGATGGCGAACGAGCAGGTCGCCGCCTATGACTGGGTGCGCCCGCAGGCGGACTACATCCGCCGCGTGGTGATGATCCCGATGCGCGACGGCAAGAAGCTCTACACCGTGATCGTCATGCGCAAGGGCACGCACGACGGGCCGATCCTGCTCAGCCGCACCCCCTACAATGCGGACAAGTCTACCAGCCGCAACCGCAGCCAGAAGATCGAGGAGATCCTGCCGGTCGCCGATGCGGACTTCGTGAACGACGGCTATATCCGTGTCTATCAGGACGTGCGCGGGCTGGACGGGTCCGAAGGCGATTACGTGATGAACCGGCCGCTGCGTGGGCCGCTGAACCCCACCAAGGTCGATCACGCCACCGACACGTACGACACCATCGACTGGCTGGTGAAGAACGTGAAGGAAAGCAACGGCAAGGTGGGCATCACCGGATCGTCCTACCTCGGCTTCACCTCGCTGATGGCGCTGGTCGATCCGCACCCGGCGCTCAAGGCTTCGGTGCCGCAGAGCCCGATGGTCGACGGCTGGATGGGCGACGACTGGTTCCACAACGGCGCCTTCCGCATGTTCGGCTTCGATTACGACCTTGGCCAGACGGTCAAGAAGGGCGGCGGCGCGGTGCCGAAGGGCACGGGCGACGAATATCAGGCCTATCTCGATGCCGGATCGGCGATGGAATACGCCAAGGCCTATGGGCTGCTGCAACTGCCGGTGGTGCGCAAGGTGCTGGAACATCCCAGCTATGACGCATGGTGGCAGGGTCAGGCGGTGGACAAGCTGCTGGCCGCGCGCAAGCTGACGGTGCCGACGATGCTGGTCGTGGGCCAGTGGGACCAGGAAGACAGCTATGGCGCCCCGGCGGTCTACAAGGCGCTGGAGCAGCAGGACGCGAACAACGACATGGTTTCGCTGGCGATCGGCCCGTGGCGCCACTCGCAGGTGAATTACGAGGCGCGCGAGCTTGGCCCGCTGAAGTGGGAAGGCGATACCGGCGCCCAGTTCCGCCGCAATTACATGAAGCCGTTCCTCGACTGCCATCTGAAGACTAACGCACCCAAATGCGATACGCCGCCGGTGCTGACCTATGCCACCGGCGCCGTGGGCGCGAAGGGCGGCTGGGAGGTTTCGCAGAAGTGGCCGGCGGGGAACTACACGCCGCTTTACCTTGCCGGCAATTACGGCCTCACGTGGTCGAAGCCCGCTGGCGGCAGCGACAGCTACGTGTCCGATCCGGCCAAGCCGGTGCCGATGCTGCCGCGCCCGGTGCATATGCAGGGTGAGGAGTGGAAGACCTGGCTCGTCCACGACCAGCGTTTCGTCGATGGCCGTCCGGACGTGCTCAGCTACACCACCGGCGTGCTCGACAAGCCGGTGCACATCATGGGCGCACCCAAGGTGGAACTGCACGCCAGCACCACCGGGCAGGACAGCGACTATGTGGTGAAGCTGATCGACGTCTATCCGCAGGAGAACTCGGCCAATCCGGAAATGGCAGGCTATCAGCTGGGGATCGGCATCGAGATCTTCCGTGGCCGCTATGTGAACGGCTTCGACAAGCCGCAGCCGCTGGAGCCGGGCAAGGGCTACACCTTCCAGTGGTCGCTGCCGAACGTCGATCACGTGTTCCTGCCGGGCCACAAGATCATGGTGCAGGTGCAGTCCAGCCTGTTCCCGCTCTACGACCGCAACCCGCAGTCGTGGGTGCCTTCGATCATGGAGGCCAAGGCCAGCGACTATGTGAAGGCGACCGAGACGGTGACTTATGGTGGCGATGCCGCCAGCGCCGTGTGGCTGCCGATCGCCAAGGACTGAAGCCTCTCCCGCGTGGGGAGGTGATGTGAAGTGCTGACGGGGGAGCGGGGCTCCCTCGTCAGCGTGTTCTGTCAGATTTCCTATACTTCGCTACGCCCGCCGGATTACACCGCGTTGCGCTTGGCAATCGCGCCCAGCACCGCGGCGCTCGGCTTGGGTGTGCGGGCAAATGTCGCGCGGTCGACAGAGCACAGGCCGTACTTGTGCTTGAAGCCGAACACCCATTCGAAGTTGTCCGCCAATGTCCAGTGGACATAGCCCAGCACCGGCACGCCATCGGCGATTACCTGCTGCAGCCCGGCGAGCGCTTCGGGAATGAACTTCGCGCGCACCGCGTCGTCCTCGATGCCGATGCCGTGTTCGGTTACCATCACCGGGCGCCCGGTCGCCTCATGGGCATAGCGCACCGCACCGGCCAGCGAGGCGGGGTAGATTTCCGTGCCCATCTGATTGCGCGGCGCGTCGGCGGGCGGCTGGACCTGACCGTCGGCATTCCAGATCGCCCGCGCATAGTTCTGCACGCCGATGAAGTCGTCCTGCTTGGCGAGGTCCAGCCAGGCACCGTAGAACTGCTTGCGGATCGCGTCGCGCTGCGAATTCGCACCCACGGCCTGATCGTCGCTCATGGTCAGGCTGACGCCCACCGGCAGATCGCCACGCGCGGCCTTGATCGCGGCGCGGCCGGCCTTGTGCGCGGCCAGCATGTTTTCTTCCAGCAGCGGAATGTCGTCATGCTCGGGCAGCATGCCGTTCTTGAAGTTGCTGGCCCCGCAGGCCGCGCCCGCCGCCTGGTTCATCGCTTTCACCATGCCGGCCATCTGAGGCGGCAGGCCCTTGTCGACCAGGTGGATCATGTTCGGCTCGTTCAGCGTGGTGGCATAGCCCATGCCCGCCGCCAGCCGCCGCGCCGCCTTGTCGCAATAGCGGGCGAAGAGGTCCGCCGCGTCCTTCTGGGTCCAGCCGCCCTGCGCGGCGAACCAGCGGGGCACGGTGAAGTGGTTGAACGTCACCATCGGCGTCAGGCTGCGCGCATGGCAGCCATCGATGATCCGCGCATAGTGATCGAGCATGGCGATCGAGAACACGCCGGGGCGCGGCTCGATCCGGGCCCATTCGATCGAGAAGCGATAAGTGTCGAGCCCCATCTGTTTCACCAGATCGAGGTCACGCGGCCAGAGTTCGAAGGAGTTGTTGGCATCGCCCGAAGGCTCCATGAACATCGTCGGCTTCACCTGTTCGACCAGCCAGAGGTCGCTAAGCGTATTGTTGCCCTCTACCTGATGCGCGGCGCTGGCGGTGCCCCAGCGGAAGCCCTTGGGGAAGCCCTTCGGCGCCGCCGCCATGGCCTTGCCCGCCTGTGTGGCCAGCGCGCCGGCCGCCAGTCCGGAGGCCAGTACAGTCCTTCGATCCATTCTTCACTCTCCCTGTTTGCGCCGGTTTACGGGATCAGCCGGTCGGCGGTTTCATTCCATGTCGTCACGAGGTCGAAGCCGCGATCCTCCAGCAGCCACTGCAGTTCCAGCCCGTCCATCGCCGCCAGCACTTGCCGGGCGAGGCACTCGGGCGCGCTGCTTAAGGGCGCGAACAGTTCGGCGAAACGCCGGCGCGCCAGTCGGTCGCGGGTGACGAAATAGGCGTGGGCTGGGTGGTCGGCGGCCAGCGCCTCCACCCGCAGCATGGCGTAGAGGCGCACGAGTTCGGGCCGCTCCGCATTGCGGGCGACGATGGCGGCCAGCACGCGCAGCATTTCCGCACGGTCGCGGGGCGCTGCATCGCTGGGAAACAGGCCGGCGATGGCGTGTTCGTCCTGCGCGTCGCGGTGGTCCAGTACGGCGAGCAGCAGGTCGGTCTTGGAGCCGAAGTGGTGGAGCAGTCCGGCGTCGGTCATCGCGCAGCGCAGCGCCAGATCGCGGATCGAAAAGCCGTGAAAGCCGCGTTCGCCGATCACGGCAATGGCGCTGTCGAGAATCGCGGCGCGGCGATCCTCCCGGTTCATGCGGGTGCGCATGGGCTTCCTCTCGTTACCTAGTGATCGCTAGGTAAGGCGATTGGTGTGGGGCGGGAAGGGTGGGGCTGGAGGCATCGCCGGGGCGAAGAAAGCTGATCCTCCCCGATACGGGGAGGGGGACCGCCCGAAGGGTGGTGGAGGGGGAATGGCGCTGTGCTGCCGAAAGCCCCCTCCGTCAGCGCTGCGCGCTGCCACCTCCCCCGGTGGGGGAGGATCTAGGTCAGCTTTCGCCGAACAGCTCGCGCTGGGACGCCTCGATTTCCTCGAAGTACCGCCGCCTCGCATGGCGCTCGGTCACCACGCCGACGACTTTGGCCACGCCGTCCACCACCGCGAGTTCGTCCGCCACGGCAATGTCGAAAGCCTTGATCATCGCACGAATGTCGGTCGCCGGGGCGAGGGTGGTTTCGGTCAAGGTCGCCAAAGTGCCCACCTCGGTCTCGGGATCGAGATTGGGGTTCCAGGCCGAGGCGGTGGTGACGATCCCGGCATAGCGCTCGTCCACGTCCAGCAGGATGGCCTTGCTGGCGGAGCCCAGCGGCACCCGCGCACGGAATTCGGAGAGGGGCAGGTTGGCCGGCGCCGAAACCCAGTCGGTGCGCATGATCCGCCCGGCCGTAAGGCTGAGCATCCAGCCGATGTCGCGCGGGGACCGGATGATCGAACCGCGAATATGCAGCCGCCAGGTGGAGAACGAATAGCCGAACGTCTCCCGCGTGAAGGCGCTGGAAACGAGCGAGGCGGTCAGCACCACGCCCATCAGCGCGAAGTCGTGCGTGGTCTCCAGGATCAGCAGCGCCAAGGTCATCGGCCCTCCGACGATGGAGACGGCCACGCCCGCCATGCCAACCAGTGCGGACTGCGTGGGGTCCAGCTCGATACCGAACGGCAGCATCTGCACCGCGTCGGCAAAGATCAGCCCGACCAGCGAGCCGAGGAACAGCGAGGCGAAGAACAGACCGCCGCGAAAGCCGAAGCTGAGCGAGATGACGGAAGCCATGATCTTCAATGCCAGCACCATCAGCAGGAACTGGATCGCCGGCTGCATGGCCAGGTTGAGGTGCATGGCCCCGTGCCCGGCGGAGAGCGACTGCGGCGAAAGCCATGCCAGCGGCATCAGCAGCAGCCCGCCGATCAGCGGGCGCCACTTCGCGATGCGGGTGAGTTTCTGGACATGGATCTCGATGAAGGTCACCAGCCGCATCACCAGGATGCCCACCAGCGCGCAGGCAAGGCCAAGGATGGCGTAGATGAAATAGTCCGGCGTGGTCAGCGCGCGGGTGCTGGACGCCGCGATCAGATAGGGCTCCACGCCCAGTTGCCGGGTAATGAAGGCGGCGCCCAAGGCTGCGGCGATGACCGGGGCGATCGCGGCCGGGGTATAGGTGCCGATCACGATCTCGAAGGCGTAGAACGCGCCGGCCAGCGGTGCACCGAACGCTGCCCCTACCGCCGCACCGGCACCTGCGCCCACCAAAGTGCGCATGTCCGCGCGGCGCAGCTTGAACCACTGCCCCAGCACCGAGGCGACCCCGCCGCCCATCTGGGCATAGGCTGCTTCCAGCCCGACCGAGGCGCCGGCGCCGTTGGAAACGATGGTCTGGGCGGAGATGATCAGGTTATCGATGAACGGAATCCGCCCGCTGTGCAGCGCGTTGGCCTCCACAACGTCGATCGGCGCGCGGCGGCGGCGGCGCAGCAGATAGGCGATGCCGATCAGGACGAGGCCACCCAAGGGCAGGGCGAGCAGCCGGATCGGATGGCGGATTTCGCCGATGGCGCTCAGGCGGTTGCCGGTGACGCCGTAGAGCACTTGCTGGATGGCGTGGGCCAGAAAGCCCTGCAGATTGGTCAGCCAGCCCGCGGCGATGCCTGCGCCGACGGCAAGCAAGATGAACGCCAGTTCGCTTTCGCGCATGCGCCGTCGCTGGCGGACGACCAGGGCTTTGAGGGCATTGACGGCGGGACGTCGCATCGCCGCCGATTGGGCCTCACGGTGTGGGAGAGTCAAGGCGGGTGTTGGGAGAAAAGGAGGAATTGCGATGGAAGCTCCTCCCCCACCGGGGGAGGGGGACCGCCCGAAGGGTGGTGGAGGGGGCAGGCGCTGTGCTGCCGAAAGCCCCCTCCGTCAGCGCTACGCGCTGCCACCTCCCCCGGTGGGGGAGGATCTTGGAGAGGTCAGGCCCCAAACCAGCCCTTCGCCTCAGCCACCGCCAGTTCGCGCTCCATGTAATCCCACAATGCCGGCGCGCCCAGGCTGATCTGCGGCTTCAACCGCTTCACCACCCGCGCATGACTGATGCCGTTCTCCCGCCAGCTCTGGCCCTCGTTGCGCAAGTTCAGCAGCGCCGGCATGGCGCGGTCGATGGCGTGGGCGAAGCGGGCCTCGGCGGTCTGTTCTTCCTCGAACTCGATCCACAGGCCGCGCAGGTAATCCGCCTCGGCCTCGGGCAGGATGCCGAAAATCCGGTCGATCGCCGCGCGTTCGGCCTGCTTGCGGTCTGCCAGGCCTTCCTCGAAGAACACCATGACATCGCCGGTCTCGATCTCGCCGATGTCGTGGACCAGCAGCATCGCCATGACGCGACCGATATCCGGCGTGCCCACGGCATAGGGCGCCAGCGCCACCGCAAAGAGCGCGATCTGCCAGCTATGCTCGGCCGAGTTTTCGTAACGGTCCAGCCCGATCGGCTTCACCTTGCGGGTGACGGCCTTGAGCCGGTCCAGTTCCATTACGAAATCGATGACATTCTGCATTGTGTGCGAGCCTCCAGTTGCGGAGCGCTCTGGAATTATGTCCGGCGATTCTCAAGCGAGGGGCGGGGAAATTCTTCTCAACCTCGCTCAAACCAATCGCCAAAACACCCCGTCATCCCCGCGAAGGCGGGGATCCCGCTTGTTCTTCTCCGCGGAGGCAGAAGGAAGCGGGGCCCCCGCCTTCGCGGGGGCGACGATGTGATTGGTAGGGGCCGCCGCTTACTTCGGCGGCATGCGGATGCCGCCATCAAGCCGGATGCACTGGCCGTTGAAGTAGGTGTTGCGCGTCAGTTCCAGCACCAGCGAGGCGAACTCATCCGGATTGCCCAGGCGCTTGGGGAAGGGCACGGCCTTGCCCAGCCCTTCGTAGACCGCCTCGTTCATCTCCTTCACCCGCAGCATCGGCGGCGTGGCGAAAGTGCCGGGCAGGATGGCATTGACGCGAATGCCAAGGTCCATCAGGTCGCGCGCCATCGGCAGCACCATGGCGTTTACCGCGCCCTTGCCGCCGCCATAGGCGACCTGGCCGATCTGCCCGTCCTGCGATGCGGCGGAGGAAGTGAGGATGATGCAGCCACGCTCGCCATCGTCATTGATGGGATCGGAATTGGCCATGCCGAGCGCCGCGATGGAGGCGACGCGGTAGGATGCGGTGAAGATGCCGTCGGCCGACTTGGCGATCTGCTCGGTCGGCGCGCGCTTGTAGGCGCCGGTGGCCTTGTCGAACGAAACGGTCTTGCCGCCACCGGCGACCACCGCGCAGTGTACCACCACGCGTTCCTGCCCATGCGCGGCGCGGGCCTTGGCAAAGCCGGCCTCCACGCTGTCTTCGTCAAGGATGTTCACCTTGCAGAACACGCCGCCGATCTCGGCCGCGAAGGCCTCGCCCGCTTCCTCGCTGATGTCGAACACGGCCACTTTCACGCCGGCATCGGCCAGAGCCTTGGCGCTCGCCCGGCCAAGGCCCGATGCGCCGCCGGTAACGACGGCGGCAAGCGTGGTGTCGATCTTCATCAATGGTCTCCCGGCACGATTCGTATTTGCGCCAAGGGCTAGCGCAACTCGGCAGGCGCCCGCGCGGAGAGATTGCGGGTGGGCGGCAAGTATCGCTCCCACGCGATGGCCGCATCATGCTTGCGCCGATTGCCGATCAGGCTGCACCTTCGGACAGGCGAGCGACGAACGGCAGTGGAAGACCGTCACCCAAACAAGCATGCGGAGAGAGTGAAATGGCCGAAGGGGATGTGGTGCTGGACACCAGCGACGTCGACAAGTGGGTGGGCAAGCCCGTCATCTTCGCGGAGTTCTGGGACCCCTGCAACGCCACCGACATCCGCCGCTGGGCACAGGCGATGGACTATGCCAACCCCTTGCACTGGGACGAGAATTTCGCGCGCGCCAGCAAGTTCGGCGGCATCGTCGCGCCGCAGAGCTTCACCGTGGCGATGGACTATGGCCACGGCTGCCACCCGTCCTGCGTGGGCAAGATTCCCGGCTCTCACCTGATCTTCGCGGGTGAGGAGTGGTGGTTCTATGGCAGTCCCGTCCGCCCCGGAGACAAGCTGACGCAGGAACGCACCTTCGCCGGCTATCGCATTGCCGAAACGGGCTTTGCCGGGCCGACGATGTTCGCCGATGGCGATACCGTGCACCGCAACCAGCACGGCGCCCTCGTTGCCAAGGAGCGGGCGACCTCGATCCGCTACCTCGTGGAGGAAGCGAACAAGCGCAAGGTCTACGACAAGGAAAGCCGCGCGCCGAAGCTCTGGACCAAGGCGGAACTGGACGAAGTGGCCAAGATCCGGCTGGACTGGATCAAGTCCGGCCGCGAGGGGATTTCTCCGCGCTGGAGCGCGGTGAACGTGGGCGATGCGCTGCCGCGCCGGGTGATCGGGCCGCACAGCCGCGTCACGTTCGCGCTGGAATGCCGCGCGCACCGGCAGAACATCTGGGGCACCTGGCGCTGGAATGTGCCCGAGGGCGTCTATGATCCGGCGCAGGAAGACGCCGGCTTCGGCGGCGACATGACTTACGATTTCGAAGCGCGCAAGATCGATCCTCGTCAGGCGGACGGACTGTTCCATGGCCCCAGTTCCGGCCACATCAACCCGGAAAAGGCCGAGAAGGTCGGCATGGGCGGCGCCTATGGCTACGGATCGTCGATGAATGCATGGCACCTCGACACGGTGGCCTACTGGGCCGGGCATGAGGGCTATATCTGGCACTCGAAAACCCAGTTCCGCAGCCCCGCCTTCGAAGGCGACGTGACCTATGTGGACGCCACCGTGGTCGACAAGCAGGAGACCAGCGAGTTCGGCATGCCGGTGGTCACGGTCGAAACCCGGATGACGACGCAGGACGGCGCGACGATCCTGAAGGGCACCGCCACGGTCTCGCTGCCGCTGTAAGGGGGAAGGGCACCATGGCGGACCGTGAGGACATCGTCGAACGGCTCAATCTCTACGGGCTCGCCATGGATACCCGGCGGTGGGATCTGTTCGATCAGATCTTTCTGCCCTTCGCCGCCGTCGATTACGGCCCCGGGTCGTGCTGGAGCGAGTTAGGTGCCTTCAAGGATGCGTTCGGTGCCTTTCACGCATTGTTCGACGCCACCCAGCACATGATGAGCAATCACCTCGTCCGAGTGGAAGGAAACAGCGCCTTTTCGATGACTTACGGGCAATGGCGCCTGATCCGCTATGCGGCAGGCGAGCCGCCCGTCTGGGACGGCAGCGGCTATTACGACGATGAATGGACCCGCACACCGGAAGGCTGGCGTATCGTTCGGCGGACTTGCCGGGTGATCTACTGGACGGGGAACCCGCGCGTCCAGACGCCCAGCGAAGACCTTGAATTCAAACTGGACCTCGCCGCGCTGCACAAGGAGGCGGATGGGGGCAGGGTCAGCGTGCTGTGGAAGGGTAGCTCCTTCATCCTCTAACATATTAGGATGACCGCTATACCGGGCTAATCCAACGCAAATCGCGCCGGTTCCAGCCGCATCCCAGCGATCGGCGCGCGGGTGCGATAGAGGTGGGAGTTGCGTGCGGTGATCTCGCCGCCCTCCTTCAAGGTATCTCCGCCATCGGCCGGCACCGAGTTAAAATAGAGATCGCGCATGTCGGCACCGCCAAAGCGGAGCTGCGTGATCGAGCCCTTTTCAAGATCGAGGCGCGCCAGTTCGCGGCCGTCCGGCGCAAGGCAGGTCAGATGGCGGGATCGGAAGCCGGTAAGCCAGAGGTTGCCTTCGCTGTCGAGCGCCATGCCATCGGCGTCTTCCTTCTCCAGCAGCAGACGGCGCTCCGTCACGGTGAAGTCGGCGGCAAGGTCGAACCTCCAGGTGCCGCGGAAGGTGTCGTTGCAATAGAGGTAGCGGCGGGCGGGATCGAACATCACACCGTTGGAGAAGCCGATGCCGTCGGCGACGCGCGTGATTGTCCGATCCGCCGTCAGCCGGTAGATTTCCGTGGTTTCCGGCGAGTTTCCGGCAATCACGCTGGCAATGTCGATGGTGCCGAACAGGATGCCGCCGGTCCCATCCGAAACCATCTCGTTGATGCCGTTCACGGGGCGGTCGCCCAGGGTATCGATCAGCCAGCCCGATCGACCGGAAGCCGGGTCATTCCACATGATCCCGCCTTGCCCGCTGGAGAGGATGCAGCCGTCGGCGTTCATCATGACCCCGCCGGTCCACATGCGCGCGGGGTTGAGCGCGGCGATCGCGGTCCCATCCGGCCTTACGCCATGAATGCCGCCGCCGATCACATCGCTGTACCAGATCGCATTGCGATCATGATCGACCGCCAGCCCTTCCAGATAGATGCCGGCGGCGATAGCGCTGCACACGTGCGCTGGCCGGTCAGCCGCGTTTTCGTCCATGCTCCGCTCCCGCATTGTCTTGACCTCTGGGTCTGTTGGTGGGGCGCGCGCGAGTCAAGCAGATGGGCAGCGCGCCTGCGATCGGCGTTATCGGCAGGGAGGGCTCGCAGATCGGCGCGGGTCTGTTATGGAGGCGCTCAGGCGGCCATGATCGGCTGTGGTCTGGATTACAGGAATTCTCGGTTGACGTTTTCGAGGTACGGCGTCTGATGCGCACGGGGTCTGCTTTCGGGATGCGGCGCGCGCTGTTGCGCGGACTGCCCGGCCTGCTCATGGCGCTGATGGCGGCGCCGGCAATTGCTCAGGCGGCGGCCCCATCCCCGCAGCCAGACGCGGCATGGCCGGACCGGACCCGTATGGCGGTCGACTATCTCGATACGCAATGGGGCAAGCCCGCCGATTGGAACGGGATCGAGGCATGGCAGCGCTTCGTCGTGGTCGACGCCTTGCTCGACTATCAGCGCCGGACCGGCGATCGCCGGTTGCACGACAAGATTGCCGCCGCCGTGCGCAACCGCGCCGGCCTTTATCTCAACGACGATGCGCTCTGGGCCGTCGTTGCCAGCATTCACGCCTGGCAGGCCGACCGCGATCCCGCGCTGATGGACTATGCGGCCTCCACGTATCAGCGCCTTGTCAGCACCTATTGGGACGACCGCTGCGGGGGCGGTCTGTGGTGGGATCCGGCGCGTACCTACAAGAACGCGATCACCAACGAACTGCTGCTTTACGCATCCACCCAAATGTTTCTGGCAACCGGAGAGCCGGGCTATCGCGACTGGGCGCTGCGCACGTGGAACTGGTTCGAACACTCCTCGATGATCGGCCCGGACGGCCTGGTCAATGACGGGCTGGACGCACAATGCCGCAACAATGGACAGCCCTATTTCACGTACAACCAGGGCGTGCTGCTGGGCGGGCTCAGCGATTTGACGACGATTACCGGCGACAACCGTTACCGCATCGTCGCTGCGAAGACCGCCATCGCCGCCGCGCGCCGGCTTTCGACGCCGGAGGGTGTCCTGAAAGAGCCGGTTCCCATCGGTTCGGACGGGCTGATCTTCAAGGGCGTCTTCGCGTTTCACCTCGGCCATCTGCTGGACGACATGGCGGAAGGGCCCGAACGCCGGGAACTCACCGACTGGGCCCGCGTCAATGCCGATGCCGTGTGGCGATCCAGCGCATCCGGCGCGCAAGCGATCGGCAGCGACTGGTCGCAAGTCGGAACCTCGACGCCCAGCGCGGCAGCACAGGCGGCGGGAATTGCCATGATGTCGGCAGGAATCGGCACGCCGCTGCCGCACCGCGACGCGCGCGTTGCCGGGGCGGAAAATTCCGGAGCGAAGGATCCTGCGGAAAACTTCTCCCAAAGCCTCTTTTCACCGCGCCGCTAACCCGCTAAGCGCGCAATCCCTGCTGGGGCGTCGCCAAGTGGTAAGGCACCGGTTTTTGGTACCGGCATTCGCAGGTTCGAATCCTGCCGCCCCAGCCAGTTTCCCAAAAATCACGTCGGTTTTCCCGAAACACGATAGGCATCGGCTCAGGTCCCGCAATCGGGCCTGCTCAGATCCAGTCCCGCCATTTGAACCACAGGTAGGGCACAAGGGCGGAGAGCAGGCAGAGAATGAGCGCGAAGGGATAGCCCAGCGGCCAGGCCAGTTCGGGCATGACATGAAAGTTCATGCCGTAGACGCCGACCACCAAAACCGGCGGTATTCCCACTACCGAGGCGACCGTCAGGACTTTGACCACGTCGTTCTGCTCGATGCTGATGAAGGCGGTCGCCGCGTCCTGCAGCAGTTGGATCCGGCCGCCCAGGCTCGTCTCGAACTCGTCCAGCGATGCGATGTCGTGCTGGACGGCCTCTAGACGATCCCGCAGCGCCTGATCGAGTTCCGGCGTGCAGCGATCGAGGACGAAACTCACCATGCGGCCGATGCTCAGGAACGTGTAGCGTACGCGGGAGGCGCGATCGCTGGCCTGGCCCATGTCGCGCATGATCTCGCGAATCTTGCGGGTCTCCTTGCCCAGACGGGATCGGAACGTCTCTTCGAAGAACAGCGCCTGCGATGCCTGGGAGACCATTTCCGAAGCGTGTTCCAGGTGGTCTGCGTCGCGGTCCACGATGTCTTCCAGCAAGGACGCAAGTGCAGAGCCCGGCGTGAGATCGGGCGCATTGCGGACGGCGTTCGCAACGGAGTCGAACGGCAAGAGCTCCGCATAGTGCACGGTCACCAGGACATCGGGGGTAAGGATGAAGCCCGCCGGTGCCAGTTGCCAGTGTCCGGTGTTGATGCCGCCGATCAACGGCGCGCTCATGTAGAGAATCTGGCCGTCGACGCGCAGGCGGCTGGAGGATTCAATCTCGCGCAGCGCGGCCAGATCGGGAATGCGGATGCCGAAGCGCTGTTCGATCGCCCGTTTCTCGTCGTCGTCGGGCGATAGAAGATCCAGCCAAACCGCGCTGCCTTCCGCCGAGCCTTCGGGAAACGATCGCAACATCCGAAGGCTCCTGCTCAGCCCTGCAACGGATGCGACGGCCTACGTGCCATCCGCGGCGACGACATCGGGAAAGGGATGTTCGAAAGAATGACGGACCTCATGCCCGGAAACAACCATCCACTGCAGACAACGTTCCCGGCCGTTTCGGGCGCGCTCGCTACGTTCCGGTGGCGTGGCCCGTGATGCTGGCCTTGCCCGCTGCCTTTTGCTCCCGCGCTTCCTGGATCAGGCTGTAGGCGACGTAATACTTGTAGATGTTGCTGACGTACGTGGTCGTTTCCGATCCGATCTTTTCCATGGCGATGCGTTCGACATTGCCAAACCAGATGTTCGGATTCAGGCCGCGTTCCTTGGCGATCGCGCGCAGCTGTGCGATCCGGGCGGCGCCGGCGTTGTAGGCGGCGAAGGTGAATAGAGCCTTGTTCAGCGGATCCATCGGCTCCTTTTCGAAATAGCGGTCACGCAGGAAGCGCATGTATTTCACGCCGGCATGGATGTTCGGTTCCACTTGGCGAATGTCGCCGACTTTTTGCGTTTCGCCGGTTTTCGGCATGAGCTGCATGATGCCGACTGCGCCGACCGGACTGTGCGCATTGTTGTCCAGCCGGGATTCCTGATAGCCCTGCGCGGCCATCAGCAGATAATCGAAATCGTACTGCCCGCCGTAGCGGTGAAACAGTTCCGCAAGGTTCAGGAACTTCTGACGTTCGGCATTCGAGGCGGCATCCTTCACGAAATTCGTGTTCTGCAGATACTTCTTCTGCAGCACGCGCCCGATTGCGGAATCCAGCCCCTTGTCCCGGATGAACTGATTGAGGTTCGCCATCATCTGCGGGGAATTCTTGCGGATTCCCACCGCCAGCGATCCATTGCGCCGGACGGCGATATCGTCGTGGATTTGGATATTGGGGAAGACCGATTTCCAGAACCGGGCCAGGTAATCGTCCACGATCGTAGCCGGAATCAGCCCGGCGTTCACCATTTCCAGCAGGTCGTCGTCTTCAAGCGATTCCGGTGCGGCGCGAATATCGACAGGCTTCTTGCCCGCGCCCTTCAGCGCGATGTTGAGCTTCTGCAGGCTGGCATAATAACTGGAACTCTTGCGAACGAAGATGGTCTTCCCGGCGAGGTCTTCGGTGGAGTGAACTGGCGCGGCGCCCGGTCCGGTGATGAGGACTTCCGAAATGCCCGTGCGCGTGGGGTTGGTGAAATCGATCTGGCTCTGGCGTTCGGGCGTGATCGTCAATTGCGCGATCACCATGTCCACGCGGCCGTCGCGCAGGGCAGGCAGTAGCGCGTCGCGCGGCATCGGGATCGGCACGACGTGGATTTTCAGCGAGCCGGGCGGTTGCCGCTTGTTGAGTTCCTGCTCCAGCATGGTGAGATATTCGTAAGACAGGCCGCGCTGCACGCCCTTGTCGATGAAGTAGAAGGTGCGGTTGAACGGCACGCCCACGCGAATGAGGCGCCGGGCGATCAGCGCATCGAAGTCGCCGGTGAACTTGATGTCCACCAGTTTGCGCATGTCGGGCGGCAGGCCCAGTTCGTATGTCGGAGCGGCATCGCCGGCTGCGGCTGTCGCGGTTTCCTTGTGCTCGGGCGTTTTCGTCTGGTCTTTCGGCCCGGAGCATCCGCTGGGAAGCAGCCCCGTCAAGGACGCGCAGGCGAACACCATGCCGATCACCCGATTACGGGCGCGGCGTTCCATATAGGGCCGATCTGCCATCATCATGCATCCGAGCTTGTCGCATCGGCACGCCGTTCACGTCACGGCGAGGGGAAACGCTCGGCTTTTCGCCGATGCGATCGTGCAGAAAAGGTTCTGCCTGGATGGCTTTCCAGAATTCTTCACGTGAGGGAATCGGGAAGAATCCCAAGGTCGGCACGGGATATCCATGACCCGCGCAAGCCTGCGCGACCGCCGCGGCGAACGGCGGTCGCATTCGGTATCCCGATCAGCCGATGTCTTCGACCTGATCGAGATAGGCGCCATAGCCCTGGTCCTCCATCTCTTCGCGCGGAACGAAGCGGAGCGAGGCCGAATTGATGCAATAGCGCAGGCCGCCGCGATCGAGCGGGCCATCCTCGAACACGTGGCCAAGGTGGCTGTCGCCATGGGCGGAACGCACTTCGGTGCGCGTCATGCCGTGGGTGTGGTCGACCAGGTTGTTCACGTTGGCCGGCTCGATCGGCCGGGTGAAACTGGGCCAGCCGCAACCGGATTCGTACTTGTCGGAAGAGGCGAAAAGGGGTTCGCCCGAAACGATGTCGACGTAGATGCCCGGCTTCTTGTTGTAGAGATATTCTCCGCTGCCGGGCCGTTCGGTGCCGCTGTGCTGGGTGACGTGGAACTGTTCCGGCGTCAGGCGCGCGATCGCTTCGGCGGACTTCTGGTAGGTGGGCATGAACTGTTCTCCTTGGCGCGAAGATGGTGATGGATTCGCGCGGAGGGAAGAGGGCCTAGAAGAACCGGGGAATCGGTCCAAGCTGCGGCGTCTGGTCCGGCAGGTCTACCTCCACCCGATCCACATAGCACCAGCCCCAGCCTTCGGGCGGATCATAACCCTCGATGATCGGGTGGTGCGTCGCATGGAAATGGGCGCTGGCGTGGCGGTTCGGGGAATCGTCGCAACAGCCGACATGGCCGCAGCTGCGGCACAGGCGCAGATGGACCCAGAAGCTGCCCGTCTTCAGGCACTCCTCACAGCCGCGCGCGCTGGGCGTGACCGTGTTGATCGTCGAACTATGCGGGCAGGAACTCATGGCACGGCCTTTCGGGCAAGAAGGGCATGGATCTGCGAGACGACCGCCGCGCCTTCACCGACGGCGGCGGCAACGCGCTTGGTGGATCCGGCGCGTACGTCGCCGATCGCGAAGACGCCCGGCATGGCGGTTTCCAGCGGCTGCGCCGCGCCGGTGACGACGAAGCCGTTCCCATCCTTCTCGACCTCGGCCGGAAGCCAGTCCGAATTGGGATCGGCGCCGATGAACAGGAACATGTGGCGCAAGTCGCGCTGGCGGACCACGCCGTCGCCGCAGCGGATGTCGATGGTGGCCAGCGTGCCGTCCTCCTGCCCGTCCACCGCGATGACTTCCGCGCCCACGTGGATTTCCACGTTCGGCAGTTCGGCAATCCGCTCTATCAGGTAACGCGACATCGTCTGTTCCAGTGGCCGCCGCACGATCAGATGCAGGCGCTTCACTTGCGGCGCCAGATAGACCACGGCCTGCCCGGCGGAGTTGCCGCCGCCGACCAGCGCCACTTCCTCACCCGCGCAAATCCGGGCCTCTATGGGAGAGACCCAGTAGGAGATGCCCGTGCCTTCGAAGCGTTCGAGGCCCTGGATGGGAAGCCGGCGATAACGCGCGCCGGATGCGACCACCACGGTTCGCGCCTTCACGCAGCGCCCTGCGGACATGGTGATGCGCAAGTTCTCCTCTTCCGGCATCAGCGCTTCGACAGAGACGGGAATGGCGATCCGGGCGCCGAACTTCAGCGCCTGGTTGAACGCGCGGCCGGCGAGTGCGTGGCCTGAGATGCCGGTGGGGAAGCCCAGATAGTTCTCGATCCGCGCAGAAGCACCGGCCTGTCCGCCCATGCTGCGCGAATCGAGCACGACCACGGAAAGCCCTTCCGACGCGGCATAGACCGCTGCGGCCAGCCCCGCCGGCCCCGCGCCGACGATCGCAACGTCGTGCAGCACGTCCGAATCGATGTGCGAGGTCAGGCCAAGGCAGGCGGCCAGATCCTCCTCGTGCGGTGCGCGCAGGATCGATCCGCTGGGGCAGACCACCAGCGGATATTCCGATGGCCCCACGCCGAGGCGTTCGACCATGGCCTTGCCTTCCTCGTCCCGGGTCGCATCCAGAACCAGCGAGGGGTAGCCGCTGCGGCGGAGGAATTCCTGCAGGCGCAGCACTTCCGCGCTTTGCGGAATGCCGATGATGATCGGGCCGGCGCCGCCTTCCTCGATCAGGCCGACCCGGCGCAGGATCAGCGCGCGCATGACCTTTTCGCCGAGTTCCGCCGAACCGATCATGAGCGCGCGCAAATGAACGTCGTCGATCGGCACGGCGGTGCAGCCGTCCGGTCCGGCGGTTCCGCCGGCGATCGTCGGGCGGCCGGACAACTGATTGATTTCCCCGCTGAACTGGCCGGCGCCGTGGGTAGTGATGCGGGCAGCCCGGTTCAGGCCATCCCGTCGCTGCACTTCGATCGTGCCTTCCAGTACCAGCCAGGTCGGCGCCTGCGTATCGCCGATGGCGTAGACGGTCTCTCCGGCGGCGAAGCGGCGTTCCGGCCCGCTGGCGAAATGCCGGGCGAGAGACAGCTCGCTCGCCGACAGGACCGGAAACATCTGGTATTCGCGCGTCTCGATCGTGCTCATGGGGCCTCCGCGGCGCGGTGTGGAGGCCCGAGACTAACCCATGATGCCAAGGCTGGAAACGCCAAGGCGGCAAGATCACCGCCCCGCAGGCTCATGGGTCTTGTCTGTCCGCGATCAGGCCAACCCGGTAATTTCCAGATTCTGGGCCACGCGCCGGATGGTGCAGAGCTTCCTTGCGCCTTCCCAAAGCTCCGCGCTGCGCCGAGCCGCCTGCTGATGAGCGATGATCAAGGCGCCGGCAATATCGGGAGCCGAAAACTCGAGGCGCTTGGCAAGGCCGATGCCGTCTTCGAGAAACTTGAGCGTGTAGACCTTCATGTCCATCCTCCATGGGCGGTTCGATCTCGCGTTTTCGCGCCCGGTCGTCAATTATCCGCTTGGGTAGGAAGCCGAACCGTTTTGCGTCGGAATGAAGGGAAAATCCCGTCCGAGTGCTGCCGCTATGATCACAAAGAGGTGTAATGGACCGTTTTGTAGTGCTTTCCGGCTGCTCCGGCGGCGGCAAGTCGACCCTGCTTGACGAACTGGAACGGCGCGGCTTCGCAGTGGTGGCGGAGCCTGGGCGCCGGATCGTTGCGCAGGAGCGGTTGACCGGCGGCGCGGCCTTGCCGTGGATCGATCCCACCGCCTTCGCCCGGCGCGCGGTCGCGATGGCATTGGAGGACCGCAGGCAGGCGGCGGATCTGCCGGGCACGGTGTTCTTCGATCGCGGGCTGATCGATGCGGCGGTGGCGCTGGAACATGCGGCCGGCATCCCTGCGGCGTACACCTGCGGAGCCGAACGCTATCACCGCCGCGTCTTCATGACGCCGCCCTGGCCGGAAATCTTCCGCAATGACGGAGACCGTCTCCATGGCTTCGACGAGGCTGTCGCCGAGTATGACAGGCTCGTCCGGGCTTGCGAGCAACTGGGATATTGCGTGGAACCGGTGCCCCGGATGCCGGTGCCGGCCCGCGCCGACTGGGTGCTGGCGCGCCTTGGCAGCGGCGTTTCGTCGTGACGGTTCATCTCCGTCCCGCGCCGCATGGCGGAGGGCGGTGGAAGGTGTTAGGGGCCGCGCGCAATTGATACGGGACTATTCGAAAAATGCTGGCAACGATCCAACCGGGCGCGACCTTCAAGGACACTCTTCAGAAGCTGCCGTCGATCGACGGCGTGCAGCGCCTCGACCTTGTAGATGAAGCGGGCACGGTGGTGGCCGGTATCGAAAACAAGCCGGGCAAGCAGGGATCGCTGGCGGTCTACCAATACCTGAAGCAGTGCTTCGGATTGCTGGACGCGAAGGCTGCCGAACACGGTCTGGAGATATTCTGCGAACACACCGAGGATGCGCGCAACCGCCCCGGCGCGCATCCGAACGTAGACCTGTTGCTGGCGATTGCTGCCGGCGGCGCTCCGCTGCGCATGGAAGTCGTCGCCGCAGAGGGCTGACGTCGTTACGCCCCGTCCACGCGGCCGAGCACGATATGGGTCGCGAGGTCGGTGGCGGTGGATTGCGTCACGCGGTAGCCTAGCGCGGGAAGGTCCAGCCCTTCGAACAGCGCCTCGCCCGCTCCCAGCAGGACGGGCGAGAGCGCAAGGTGCAGGTCGTCGATCAGGCCGGCCTGCAGATACTGGCGAACGGTCGAGACGCCGCCGCCGATCTTTACGTCCAGCGGGCCGGCGGCTTCGCGGGCACGCTCCAGCGCGGCATGGATCCCATCGGTGACGAAGTGGAACGTGGTGCCGCCTTCCATCACGATCGGGTCACGGGGGTGGTGGGTCAGGATGAAGGTTGGCGCGTGATAGGGGGGATTGTCACCCCACCAGCCTTTCCAGCCATCGTCAGGCCATTCGCCGCGTGACGGGCCGAACATGTTGCGGCCCAGGATGAAGGCGCCGAAGCCTTCCATCGATCGGTGGGCAAAGCTTTCGTCCACCCCGTCGGACCCGCCGCTTTCACCGATCATGGTCTTGAAGGTTCTGGTTACGTAGATCCATTGGTGAAGCTCGGTCCCGCGCTTGCCCAGCGGATCCTGCAGGCTTTGTTCCGGGCCAGCGCCGAATCCGTCCAGCGATATCGAAAATCCTGCAACTCTTACGCGGGCCATTCCGGTCTCCTCTGCTCCGCCCGCCATGCTGCCTTGCCCCGCTTCCGGCTGCAATCCGAAAGCGGGGCAAGAAACATCAACGGATGTAGAGGACCTTAGGCCGGGGCGACGCGCGCCGCCGCGCCGCCGCGCGCGACGAGGAGGACGATGACCAGCCCGATCGTGGAGGTTGCCGCGCCGGCCAGCGCCACCGTCGGATAGCCAAGGCCGGCTGCGATCACCCCGCCTCCCAGCGCCGCGCCGATGGCGTTGCCCAGATTGAAGGCGCCGATGTTCACGGACGAAGCGAGGTTGGGGGCATCGGCGGCGGCGGTCATCACCCGAACCTGCAGCGGCGGCACCAGCGCGAAACTCGCCACGCCCCACAGGAAGATCAGGATCGCGGCCGGCGCGGCCAGCGGCATCAGCAGCGCGAAGGCGACAAGGATCACGGCGAGCGACCCCAATGCGGCGATCAGCGTGCGGTCTACCGACCGATCCGCAAAGCGCCCGCCCAGCCAATTGCCCACGGTGAGGCCCAGGCCGTAAGTCACCAGCATCGCGGTAACGTATCCCAGCGAGGCATGGGTCACTTCGCGCAGGATGGGCGTGATATAGGTGAACACCGTGAACATCGCGCTCGACCCGATAACGGTCAGGCCCAGCGCGCCCAGCACGCGGCCGCGCGTCAGCACGCGCAGTTCGGCAATCGCATCGCCGCCGGTGGGTGCGGGAAGCTTCGGAAGCGTTAGCCACAGCGCCGCCATGGTGACGATGCCCAGCCCGGCGGTTCCCCAGAAGGCCGCGCGCCAGCCCATGTGCTCGCCCGCCCAGGTTGCCAGCGGCACGCCGACGACATTGGCGATGGTGAGCCCCATGAACATCGCAGCGACGGCGCCTGCGCGCTTCTGCGGCGGCACCAGACTGGCGGCGACGACCGAGCCGACGCCGAAGAAAGCACCATGGTTGAGTGAGGTGACGATGCGCGCCACCAGCAGCATCGAATAGCTGGTGGAGATCGCCGCCATCAGGTTGCCCAGCGTGAAGATGCCGGTCAGCGCCACCAGCAAGGTGCGGCGCGGCACGCGGCCGGTGGTCAGCGTCATCAGCGGGGCGCCGATCATCACGCCCAGCGCATAGGCGCTGATCAGCAGCCCGGCGACGGGGATGGAGACGCCGGTGCCTTCGGCGATGACGGGCAGCAGGCCCATCGGGGCGAATTCGGTCACGCCGATGCCGAAGGCGCCAAGCGCGAGGGCCAGCAGGCCGGGGTTGAGCTTCATGGCAAGATGTCCGTTCAAACCAGCGGGGGATTCAGGCGGGCAAAGCCCTCCTGCTGGCGGTAGGGGGTGTGGGGGTAGGGCGGCAGCACATCGCTTGCCGTATCCAGCGCGGCGATCTGCTGCGCGGAGAGGGACCAGCCGACCGCGCCCAGATTCTGGCGCAGCTGCTCCTCGTTACGTGCACCGATGATGACGGAGGAGACGGTGGGGCGCTGCAACAGCCAGTTGATCGCGATCTGCGGCACGGTCTTGCCCGTTTCGGCGGCAATCGCCTCGATCGCGTCGATCACGCGGTAGAGAAGATCCTGTTCGACCGGGGGCGCGAACTGTTCGGTTTCGTGCAGACGGCTGCCGTCCGGGATGGGCCGGTCGCGGCCGATCTTGCCGGTAAGGCGGCCCCAGCCGAGCGGGCTCCAGACCAGCGCGCCGATGCCCTGGTCCGCGCCCAGCGGCATCAGATCCTGCTCATAGGCGCGGCCGATCAGCGAATAGTAGACCTGATGCGCCACGAAGCGCGGCAGTCCGTGCTGGCTGGCATGGGCCTGTGCCTTCATCAGCTGCCAGCCGGGATAGTTGGACACGCCGGCATAGCGCAGCTTGCCCGCGTCGATCAGGCCAGCCAGCGCCTCCATCAGTTCGTCCACCGGCGTGGAGGCATCGAAGGCGTGGAGCTGCAGCAGGTCGATATGATCGGTGGCCAGGCGGCGCAGGGCGTCCTCCACGGCGCGGACCAGCCGCGCGCGGGACGTGCCCCAGTCGGCCGGACCATCGCCCATAGGCAGCCCGGTCTTGGTTGAGATCAGCACCGCGTCGCGCCGGCCCTTGATCGCATCGCCCAGGATTTCTTCCGAAGCGCCGTTCGAATAGACGTCCGCCGTGTCGAACAGGGTGACGCCGGCCTCAAGGCAGATGTCGATCAGCCGCCGCGCGTCGCGCGCGTCGCTCTGGCCCCAGGCGCTGAACAGCGGGCCTCTGCCGCCGAAAGTGCCGGTGCCGAAACTCAGGGCGGGTACCCGCAGGCCGGATGCGCCAAGCTGCCGATATTCCATTGCACGATCCTTCAGATTTGCGTTCGCCAATTTTCATTCGCGAATTCATATTCAGGCGCATAAATGGATTACGGATGTCGGCGGCGGAAGCGCCCTTGGTGGCGAAGGATTTTTGACATGGATGCAAAAGTGGCGCTGGGGGCAGACCGGGCACGGGCGCTGGAGATATTCGCGACGGTTGCCGATACCGGCAGCTTTTCGGCGGCCGGGCGGCTGTTGGACCTGACTCCTTCGGGCGTCAGCCGCACGATCGACCGGATCGAGGCGCGGCTGGGCGTCCGGCTGCTGCTGCGCTCCACCCGCACGCTGACGCTGACGGCGGAAGGGCAGGCCTACCTGCAGGCGGCGCGGCGCATTCTCTCCGATCTGGACGACGCGGAACAGGAGATCGCGGATCAGGGCGCACCGCGCGGCCGGTTGCGGGTGAGTGCGGCACTCTCACACGGCCGGCTCTGCGTCGTCCCGCTGCTGGGCGCGTTCGCCCGGCGCTATCCGCATATCCTTGTCGACATCGCGCTGACCGATGCGCTGGTGGACGTGGCGGGCGGGCAGGCCGATGTCGCGGTCCGCTTCGGGCCTTTGGCGGATAGCGCGCTGACCGCGCGGAAGATCGGGGAGACGGGCAGGGTGATCGTCGCCTCGCCCGATTATCTCGCCCGCCACGGCACGCCGCGCGCGCCGGAGGACCTGCACGGGCACAATTGCCTGAACTTCAATTTCCGCCGCGCCGAACCGACATGGCCGTTCCGCCGCGACGGTCAGGACTTCGCGCTTTGCGTGAAGGGCAATATCGAGGCGAACAACGGCGAAACGCTGGGCCAGCTTGCCGCCAATGGTGTGGGCGTCACCCGCGTCGGCGCGTTCAGCGTGGCATCCGAACTGGCCGCCGGCGGGCTCGTTCCATTGCTGGAGGAGTACAACCCGGGCGATGTCGAGCCGATCCACGCGGTGTTCGTGGGTGGTGCGAACGTGCCGCGCCGCGTGCGCGTGTTCGTGGACTTTCTGGTCGAGAACTTGCGTTGATATGGAAGGGCACGGCGCACCGGCGGGCAGGGAAGCGCCCGCCCGCCGGTCTTTGCGATGCCTATGCGGGCGGGGCGATCAGTCCAGCATGATCTTGCGCAGCTTGGCGAAGTCCGCGTCGGTCAGGCCCACCTTCTGCTTCAGGTAGCCTTCCGATCCGCCGTACTGCTGATCGAGATAAGTGAAGAACTGCGCGAGGTTCGATGCACCGCTGGGCGTGTAGAGCGGCTCGGCCTTGGGCGGCTGGCCGTCGGCGCGGGCGGCGTAGTATTTCAGGATCGGGTTGTTCGGAAAGTCGGCCGGGTCGACCTTGGGCATTTCCCACTGCGGGCGGCGCAGTTCGGTGGACCGGTGATAGTCCTTGATGATGGTCTCGCGGTCGACGCCCAGCACGTCGTAGATCAGGGCCGTGGCGATGCCGGTGCGATCCTGCCCGGCCGAACAGTGGTAGACCACCGCGCCCTCGTTCGCGAGAAGGCGGTTGAACAGTGCGCGGAACTGCGGAACCAGCATCACTTCCATGCCCTGGTACATGTTCTCGCCGCCGCTCTTGGCCATCTTGGCGAACAGGGGTTTCAGCGAATAGTCGTTGGCTAGAAAAAGCGCGCCGGTGCGGTCGTCCAGCTGGTCGGGCGCGACTTCGCGTTCCTCGATGGAGCGCAGATCGACCACTGCGCCGAGATGGAGCTGGCCCAGCAGGGCATAGTCGGCCTCGGTCAACAGCGGCATCGCGCCGGAGCGGAAGGCCTTGTCCCACTTCACGGTATGGCCGTCCCTGGTGGCATAGCCGCCGATGTCGCGGAAGTTGCTGCCCTGCTGCAGTGGCAGCACGCGCTCGGCGACGACGGTGGTTTTCCCTTTCTTGCCCTGAAGGATGACGTAGCGGCGTTCGCTGACCGGGATCGGCAGCTTGAGCCTGGCGTCCGTACTGGCGGTGGCGAAGCGCTGGTCGCCCTTGTCCAGCACGGTATCGGCGCTGATCCACACGGCGGCCGGGCCGGTATCCGTCCGCGAAAGTTCCACGGTCTGGTCATCGAGCCGAACCAGCGTGGCAGGCTCCGCCGCGATGGCGGGTGTGGCAGCCAAGGCAATGGTCAGGGCGATAAGAGCGGGGGCGGCCTTGCGCATCAATCGAAACCTCAAGCTGAGTGGTGGGTGGTGGCGCGTCTAGAACGGATGTATGTATCTCTTGTGACAAACCTGGCGTCAAATGGGCCGCCGCAATGATCGCCGATATGATGGATAAAAAGCATTGATCGTGCTCATTTCACTACCGTTCCGGAACGCGATTTCGGGTGAATTGGCGAGGATAATGTAACGATTGTTCCGTTGCGGCGATCGGCAACCGCGATCCCTGCGCAAGCGGCGAAGCGGCATGGCAGGCTTGCGTGGTTCGTCTGGGGCCGCCAATTGGCGCGAATGCGTATCGCTCTCTTCGAACCGGAAATCGCTGGAAACGTCGGCGCCGTCCTTCGCCTCGCCGCCTGCATGGGCGCCACCGTAGACCTGATCGAGCCGATGGGGTTCGAATGGGATGACCGAAGAGTGCGTCGGACCGCGATGGACTATATCGACCACGTCACGATCGTGCGTCACCCCGATTTCGACGCGTTCAAGGCCTCCATCGGAACGCAAAGGCTGGTGCTGTTCACCACCAAGACCGACCGGTCGGCCTACGATTTCCAGTACAGGGCCGATGACGTCCTGCTGTTCGGCAAGGAAAGCATGGGCGTGCCGGCTTTCGTGTCCGACGCCTGTGCGGAGCGGGTGCGGATTCCGATGCGGCCGCAAGTGCGTTCGATGAACCTTGCCACTTCGGCGGCACTCGCGCTGGGTGAGGCTTTGCGGCAGACGTCCAGCCTGCCGGGCTGATCATCGCGCGTCAGCGCTTCCCGGCAAAGGCCCAGCGTATCGTGGCGGCCATGGCGCGGGTACCGGCGCGCACGGGCAGGGCGACAAGGCCTGGGCGGCCGATGCCCAGCATCGTCCGCGCAAAAGGCGGCAGCAGATCGACGGCTGCGGTGCCCAGGGTCTGCAACACTGTGCCGGGGCGTCGGCCCGGCTCTCCTTCCAGCAGGAACGCGGCGACTTCGCGCGCGGCGGGGCTTCCGGCCAGTTCCTCGCGCATGTCGGCGATGAGCGCCGCCGCCTCGGCCCGGCTGCGCGGCACCGGCGCACAGCCCAGCAATTCGGCGACCGTGGCGCTCTGCTCGAAATAGCGATCCTGATCGGCCGCCGGCATGTCGGGATCGGCATAGGCCAGATAGGCTTCCAGAAAGCTGGTCGCCTCGGCAACGTGGACCCAGGCCAGAACGCGCGGATCGGTTGCGGAATAGGGCCGGCCGTCGGGCATCGTTCCGCTGATTCGGGTATGAATGGCGTTGACGGTGGCGATGGCTTTCAGCGCCTCGTCCCGGTGGGCGTAAGTGGTGGTGGCAATGAACCTTGCGGTGCGGCGCAGGCGGCCTTCGACGTCGTGCCGGAAATCCGAATGGTCCAGCACGCCCTGAAGCGCCACGGGATGCAGCATCTGCAGCAGGAGCGCGCGCATCCCTCCCACCATCATTGCCACCACATCGGCGTGGACCATGCGGATGGGGCTGTCCGGCGGGAACAGGGCGTCGGCGGAAGGGAGGACCGGCGCCTCGCCCTTCGAGCGGTCGTTGAAGACCGCGCGGACTTGCCGCACCAGCAGGTTGCGAAGGGCGTCCGCAGGCTTGGGAATCGGCGCGACCATCGGTGGAGAATGCCCGAATTAAGGCAATCGAACCAGCACGCTCAGGCGTCGGCGGTGCTTTCGCCGTGGAACCGCCGGAACAGACGTTCGCTGCCCAGAGCGGCGCGCGCATGATCGCGCATCGCGCGCTCGGCCGTGTCCGCGTCCATGCGCCGGATCGCCGCGATCACGGCCACATGTTCGCGATGCGCGGCGCAAAGGTGGGCGAACTCGTCCGCGGGTTCGTTCTCCAGCGTCAGCGCAACGGCGGAGGCGAAGGGCAAGTGGTCGTTGCGCGCCAGTGCCTGCCCGATCGAGGGGTTGCCGCTGGCATCCACGAGAAGGGTGTGAAACGCCAGATTGTAGTCGTGGAACCGGTCCACGTCGCCCTGCGCCAGCGTGCCTTTCGCGAAGATGGCTTCCCCTTCGGCAAGGCAATCGGCGAACCGCATTTCCTCCGCCGCGGTCATTCCGCGCAGGGCTAGCCGCCGTGCGGCCAGGCCTTCCAGAACGCCGCGCACTTCGATGGCGCCGTTGATGTCTGCAGAGGTGATTGCCCGCGCGGTATAGCCCCGCGCGCCCAGCTTTTCGACCAGGCCCTCTGCTTCCAATGCACGCAGGGCGGTGCGCACGGGCATGCGCGAAACGCCCAGCGCATCGGCCGTGGCGATCTCCGCAATCCGCTCGCCGGGGCGGAATGCACCTTCCGCGATCATCCGCCGCAGCGAGATGATCACGTGCTGGCCCGGCTTCAGCCGGCGTCCGCCCTGCGGTTGGGGATCCCCTTCAACGTCCATGGCTTGCTTTCGGCGCGCGGGTGCGGCCTGTCAAACCTGCTCCGCGCACTCGGCAGCAATGGCACGATCGATCATCAGGCGCGATCGCGCGCCGCCGGCATCGATGTTCAGCTTCAGCAGCCGCCGTTCGGGCCAGCGCAGCAGGTTCGCTTGCTGCCGTTCCAGCATCTCCAGATCTTCTCCGAAAATCTTGCGCTGGCCTTCGCGGATCGTGTCCGTCAGCTCCCCATCGTCCACGGCGAAGCGGCGCGCCATGCCCCAGAAGTAGTGGTGGCTGGTTTCGGTTTCCGGTGTGATGAAATCGACGACGATGCTGGATGCCTTGGCGGCTTCCGGCGCGTCGTACCCGCCCTGTCCCTCCAGCGCGACGCCCACCTCGATCATCACGTGGCTGGGCAGCGTGAAGCGGCAGAGCTGCCAGCGGTCTACCGTGGCATCTTCGTCAAGCCCGGCGCCGCGCAGGGCCATGCGCCAGAACGGCGGGGCCTTGATCGCATCCATAAAGCGGCTGGTGACGACCTCATTCGCATCCGCATGGGTGCGGACGGGCGCCTCGTCGATTTCCTTCTGGCCGATGCTGCTGGAATGGACGTAGGTTTCGTGCGTCAGATCCATCAGATTGTCGATCATCAGGCGATAGTCGCAGGCAATGTGGTAATAGCCGCCGCCATAGGCCCATTCCGCGCTATCCGCCCATTCCAGCGGGTGAAGCGCGGCCGGATCGGCCTCATCCGGATCGCCGGGCCACACCCAGATGAAGCCGTGGCGCTCTATTGTTGCGAAGCGGCGTCCGGCGGGAAAGCCGCCGACTTTCTGCCCGGGCATTTCCGCCGCCTTGCCCAGACAATCCATCACCAGCCCGTGATAGCCGCAGACCAGCCGGCCTTCGCGCACGAAGCCCAGCGACAGCGGGGCGCCACGATGAGGGCAGAAGTCTTCCAGCGCCGCCGGTAGTCCGTCCGGGCCACGAAAGAACACCATGCGTTCGCCGCAGATGGTTCGGCCCAGCGGTCCATCCGCGATCTCGTCCGGCGTGCAGGCGACGTACCAGGCATTTTTGGGCCAGATCGGGGCGGCCGAAGCCGGGGTTGCGCTGTCCATGGATCCACTCCTGCCATCAATTATTGGATCCAATAATTGTGAATTTGGATCCAATGTCAACGCGAATCCTGGCGGTGGCGTCACACAAACGCCGAGTGGGGCCTGTTGGACAGACGAAATCACCCCGCTTGCGCACGCGCGGGCGGGGTGATTTCGTTGGGATCAGGGAATGGCGGGCAGCAAGGCGCCCGGTAAGCGGGCGGGCTTGTTCAGATTCGGCTCTGTCGCTTCAGCACACGCTCCGCCCAAAGCCCGAAGGCCAGGCCGATGGTGACCCAGAGCACCAGCTGCGTTCCCATCGATGCCACGCGGAACTTCCAGAGAAGGACGGCGGGAAAATCGGCGGGCACTTCGTTGATGGTCGGCAGCAGGAACTGCCCGAGGGCAACTGCACCCAGATAGACCATGACAGCAAGAAGGGTGGCATCGAAGCCGCGACCCGGGCGCGCCATCGCCCTGCGTACGCGCGCTGCGACCACGGCGGCGCCCAGCGAAAGGGCGATCATGCCGAAATAGGCGGCCGTGCGCAGCGCCACCGTCTCATGTTTGCCCACCGCAGGCGGGGTTTGCGGATATTTCAATGCCGGCACGATCACGACCAGCAGGAAAGTCAGCGCCGCCAGCACCAGCGCAAAACTGCGCGGGCCCAAGTGGGCCATACGGCCATAGCCATAGGCGAAAACCAGCGAGAATACGCCGCCTACCGCCGCGCCGTAGAGTGCCAGCGCGGTGAGAAGGCCCGCGCCTTTCTGGGTGGCGCGGCTGACGAGTTCCTCTTCCTCCGGCATACCGGGGTGATGCATCGCATGGCTTTCCTCATAGCCGATGGCGAGGTCGATCTGCGGCTCGGCAAAGCCACGTGCGAAAAGCGTGGCCAAAAGCGCGCCCAGAATGCCGGCAAGCATTCCGCGCCAGAGCAGGTCCCTGGTCATGTCGGGCGCCTTAGTGGCAGGGGAAGCCGAGGAGGTGGCGTCCATCATGCACGAATTCGTGCACGTACATGCCCTGAAACAGCGCGAAGGCACCCTGTTCGGTGCTGACGAAATAGAGGAAGATCAGCGCCAGCAGCGTGCCCAGCACGGCCCAGGGGGCGATATCCTCAAGCGGAATGGCGTTGCCGCCTTGCACGGGGATGAAGGTATCGTCGAAAACTGCGGCACTGGCTGCCATTGTCATGCTCCTTTTCGGGATTGCGCGTCCCTTGGAAAACCTGTTGCCGGGAAAGAAGGTCTGGCTCTCGACGGGGTGGTTACCGCACGATTACAGTGGCGCGACCGCGCCGGGATTGCACCGGCTTCTTCGTTCCTGAACACAAGTCCCTTTGGGCGCTGCGCCTCTTTCCGTCAACGACTTCAGGGCTTCCTCCCTTGGCAACTACGCTTCTGCTCCTCTGTATCGCCTCTACGTCGTCCAGTCGCTTGGGCGGTTTCCCCGATCCGGCAGAGCCGTTGGACGATGCCGGTCGGCGTGACGCGGCGGTGGCGGTGCCCGCTTCCCGTTTCCATGCCCGTGTGCATCGCAGCCCGGCACTGGCCGCTGCGGAGACTGCCGCGGCAATGGGTCTGGCCTCGACGCCGGATCCGGCGCTGGCAGATATCGATCATGGGGCATGGATGGGTCTGCCTTTTGCCGAAATCGCGCCCGCCGAACTGGGGGCATGGCTTGCCGATCCGTCCCGCGGCGCACCGGGCGGAGAATCGATGGCGGCGGCGTCCCGGCGGATAGGAGAATGGATGGACGAGGTTGCCAGACAGGACGCGCCGGTCTGTGCCGTCACCCATCCCATGATGGTGCGGGCTGCGCTGGCCCATGCGCTCGGCATGCCGTTTTCGGCCGCGCTTGCCATCGATCTTGCCCCGCTTTCCCATACGCTACTGTCGTTCAACCGCGCATGGCGCCTGCAGTCGCTGGGCCCTGCGATCTAGTGCCGTTTCGGGTGCGCGACGCCCGACAAGGTGATAGCCTGCCCCGACAACCTGCGAAGGAGAGCATGATGCCGCTGATCGAACGGGCCGCACGGGTACTGGCGAAGTCCAGAAACGGAAGCGACGATTGGGATCATCTGGACGCAAGGACGCAGGAGGAATTGAAGAGCACCGTAATCGCCGTGATCAAGGCTCTTCGCGTTCCGACTCCGGGCATGTGCGCCGCCGGGCACAAGCTGCTGCTGGAGGAGGGGCATTCCGCCGGAACCAGTGACGCGCACGATGCATGGCAGGTCATGGTCGATGCCGCCGTGGGAAGCGTTCCCGTTTCCAGCGGCTAGGGATCGACGTTCGGCATAGAGGCCGGCGACGCGGGGGAACGTATGGAGAATGGTTCCACTACGTCCCGCGGTCGGATGCGGCGGCCGGGCTGCCGCCGCATCTTCCCTGCGTTTATCCCGCCAGCACCGCGTCGATATCGGCCGCCGAGTGGCGCTCGCGCACGAAGCCGTCGCCATTGCGATTGACGATACGGCCGCGCTGAATGCCCTTGCGCGCGGCCAGTTCCTCACCCCAGCGGACGAGGTTGGTATAGCTGGGCACATCCAGGAAAGTCGCTGCGTCGCCATAGGCATCGCCGCGCAGGAAGGCGCCGAACCAGCCGTAGGCGGCGATGTCCGCGATGGTGTATTCGTCACCCGCCAGATAGCGGGTCTGGGCCAGCCGCTTGTCGGCAACGTCCAGAATGCGCTTGGTTTCCATCGCATAGCGGTTGATCGGGTATTCGAACTTCTCCGGCGCATAGGCGTAGAAGTGGCCGAACCCGCCGCCGATCATCGGCGCCGTCCCCATCTGCCACATCAGCCAGGACATGCACTCCGCCCGGCCCGGCTGCGTGGTGGGCAGGAACATTCCGAACTTCTCGGCCAGATGGAACAGGATCGAGCCCGACTCGAACACGCGCACTGGCTCATCGCCGGAAAGGTCCAGCAGAGCGGGGATCTTCGAGTTGGGATTGATCGATACGAAATCCGATCCGAACTGGTCGCCGTTGCCGATGTCGATCAACCATGCGTCGTACTCTGCGCCCGCCACTCCGGCCGCCAGAAGTTCTTCCAGCATGATGGTGACCTTCTGGCCGTTCGGCGTACCCAGCGAGTAAAGCTGGAAGGGGTGGGTGCCGCGCGGCAATTCCTGCTGATGGGTCGCGCCGGAAACCGGGCGGTTGGTCTTGGCCCATTCACCCCCGTTGTCCTTGTCCCAGGTCCAGACTTTCGGCGGGTTGTAGGTACTCTTGAGCATGCGGGCACTCCGTCAGTGTCGTTGGCGGAGAGGTAGGTGCGCCGGTGCCTGCCGACAACCCTTTGGTACGCTTCGGAAAGACACCTGGTGCGTATTAAATAAAGGAAATAAATCAATCTTATGGGCCGAAAGTATGAGGAACCTAACCCCTCTTAAATCATTGACTGCAGTGGCGGGGGTGGCCAAGCAGGGCATGCATGATTCAATCGATTGAAAAACAACCCGCCGAAGATGCGGGGGAAACCAGCCGTCAGTCGCGTCGCCGTAACAAGGGGTTTGAAGAAACCCACCTGGTGCTGATCGAGACCGCCGTCAAACTGGTTTCGATGAAGGGGATGGAGGCGCTTTCGCTTTCGGAAGTCGCGCGCGAGGCGGGGGTCAACCGCACGACGGTCTATTACCACTTCACCGATCGCGATGCCTTGATCGATGCCATCCGCGAATGGTCGAAAAGGCAGCTCAGCGCCGTGCTGACGCCTACCGATCCACCGGAAAACCGCACGCGCATGGTGATCCGCTATGTGCTGGAAAACCCCGAAGTGGTCGCCTTGTGGACCGAAGAGTTCCTGGCGCCGGGCCGAATCCACGACCGTTACGTCACCTTCGCCCGGTTGACCGAGGATCTGGGCATTCGCTTCTCGGACGAGCCGCGCGCTGCGGGAATGGAGCCGGAGGTCTTTGCGACGTTCATGTTGACGTGGTCGATGGTGGCGCCGCGCGTCTATCGCAACAGCGTGCGGCCCGAACTCTCCATCGACGAGACGGTGGACCGGCTAACCCACACGCATATGGCGATGTTGCGACAGTGCGGGTTGGCCGAAAGTTAAGGCGCCGCCGGATCGAAGAATCGGCAACGAAAAGGCCCAGAGTGCAGGTTGCACGCTGGGCCTTTTCGTTTGTCGTGGCCTGAGGGCCTCAGGCGATCTTGTGGATCCAGTTGTGCGTGTCCGCCGCTTCGCCGCGCTGGATCGAAACCAGACGGTTCTTCAGCTTGGCGGTGAGCTGGCCGGGGCCGCCCGAACCGATGGTGAATTCACCATCGCGGCCCGAAACCTTGCCGACCGGGGTGACGACGGCGGCAGTGCCGCAGGCGAACGTCTCGATCAGCTTGCCCGATGTGGCATCGGCGCGCCACTGGTCCAGGCTGTACTTGCCTTCCACCACCTTCAGGCCTTCCTCACGCGCCAGCTGCAGCAGGCTGTCGCGGGTGATGCCGGGCAGGATCGTGCCGGTGAGGGCAGGGGTCAGCAGGGTGCCGTCCTCGAACACGAAGTAGAGGTTCATGCCGCCCAGTTCCTCGATCCACTTGTGCTCTGCAGCGTCGAGGAAGACGACCTGATCGTGCCCGCGTGAGATCGCTTCGGCCTGTGGCACCAGGCTGGCAGCATAGTTGCCGCCGCACTTGGCCGCACCGGTGCCGCCGGGGGCGGCACGGGTATAGTCCGAAACCCAGATCGAGACGGCCGGTGCGCCCGACTTGAAGTAGTTGCCCGCCGGGCTGGCGATGACGATGAACTTGTACTGCTTGGCCGGACGCACGCCCAGAAACGCCTCGGTGGCGATCATGAACGGGCGCAGGTAGAGCGAGGCGCCCTCGGCGGCCGGGATCCAGTCACGGTCGGCCTGCACCAGGCGCTCGATCGCCTCGATGAACAGCGCTTCGGGCAGTTCGGGCATGGCGAGACGCTCTGCCGACTTGTTGAAGCGCGCGGCATTGGCTTCGGGGCGGAACAGCGCGATCGAGCCGTCGGCCTGCTTGTAGGCCTTCAGGCCTTCGAAGATTTCCTGCGCATAGTGCAGCACGGCGGCTGCCGGATCGAGCGCGATCGGCTGACGCGGGCCTACCACGGCATCGTGCCAACCCTTCCCTTCGGTCCATTCGACCACGACCATGTGGTCGGAGAAATTGGTGCCGAAGCCGGGGTTGGCGAGAATGGTCTCGCGCGTTTCGGCGCTGGTCGGCGCGGGGTGGGGCAGAGTGCTGAAAGTCAGGCCGGCATCGGCGAGCGTCGCCATCGAACGAAATCCTCTAAACTGAGATTGCTGGCGCCTCTGAACGAAAATTACGCGCGGCGCAATCAAAAAGTAATTTTGATACTCTGTCTTATAGCTTTAGCACGGCGACAAAGCCGGATGAACCGGCAACTTTGGCCTAGGCTGCGGCAGCATGCTCTTGCCCCCGCTTTACGGTAAGGGCCAGTGCGAAATTCGCCTTCGCGCTTGCGCAATGGCGGGCCGGTGCCTGTGGAGGCGCGCTGCTGGAAGACTAGAGGAAAGCCCAAAATGAGAAGGGCCGCCCCGGTTGCCCGGTGCGGCCCTTCGCATGGTCAGCGGCCGGGAGTGCCGCCAGCGAAAGCCTTTATCGCGAATTCAATTCAGCGATAATGCCTCGCGACGGAAAAAGCCGACCTCTCTGCTGAACCATGAGACATCGGATCACCTCCTTTCGCGCTGTTTGAGCCATAGGGCGCCGCTGGTTAAAGCGGCTGGGCTTCGGGGTGCTTCCGGGCGCGTTTCCCAGGGTCCCTCTGCCCTGTTCAAATGTGTCTCCGATTCCGCAGCGCACAACAAGTCTTGTATTCGTTTTTTTTGCGGTCATTATTGATGCTTCGGGCCAGTTATCCCCAGCCTTTGAGCCGCATTGAAGCTCGATTGCCGGGGCAGCCGAGTGCGGCCTGAAAGCGCCTTTTTTGCTGCAGAAATCGACCGCCGAACGGGTGCCGAAACGCCTTTTCGGGCGTGCGGCGATTCCCGTTCACAAGTGCACTTTGGCGAGGGTCTTATCGGCAGTCCTCGACCACGCGAGAGACTTCGGTCCAACTGGGCACGTAAAGCGTGGCTGCGCCCGGCGCTTCGATGGCGAAACGGCCTTTGCTGAACGCTATCGAATCGAGCAGTGCGTCGCGCGCGGGCAGGGCGACGGACAGCCCGGTCGTGCCTGCCGTGGCCGCCAGCGTGCGCGCGGTTTCTGAAGTGCGCACGACCAGCGTGGGGGTGCTTGCGGTACCGGCGCGGGTCAGGGTGACGGTGGCAGCCGGCCGATTGCAGGTAAGCGTGACCAGACCGTCCGCAAAGCTGGCGGCGCCCGGGGCGGTCATGCGCCAGTCGCCGGGCGTCTGCGGCGCATCCTGCCAGCTGGCGGGCGGCGGAGGTGGAGGGGGCGGCGGCTGAGTCGGCGCCGGGCGCGGGACGGGCGGCGGCGCCTTGGGCGCAGGCACGCAGGCGGCGAGCAGCGCCAGCACGGTCAGCGGGGCGCTTGCGACAAGTTTGCGGGGGAACGACGGGACGGCTGCGAGCCGGCGCGGATTTGCCTTCATGGCCCCGGTATGGAATGAGGCGCGCTCCTTCTCAAGTACGCAAAGCCATGACCGACCCGTCCGAGCCCCGACATATCGAAAAGAAAAGCCCTTCCAAGGTGCGCGTGGATCAGATGCTGGTCGATCGCGGCCTAGTCGAAAGCCGCACGCGGGCGCAGGCGCTGGTGCTGGCCGGGCTGGTGTTTTCGGGCGAGACGAAGATCGCCAAGCCCGGCCAGAGCATCAAGGCCGATGCCCCGCTGGAAGTGCGCGGGCGCGATCATCCCTGGGTTTCGCGCGGCGGGATCAAGCTGGCGCATGCGATCGAGCATTTCCAGCTGGACCCCACCGGCGTCACCGCGATGGATATCGGCAGTTCGACCGGCGGTTTCACCGATGTGCTGCTGACGAACGGGGCTGAGCATGTCTTCGCCGTCGATTCGGGCACCAACCAGCTGGCGTGGAAGCTGCGGCAGGACCCGCGCGTCACCGTGCTGGAGCAGACCAGCGCGCGCATCCTGACGCCGAACGAGATTGATCGGCCGTGCACATGGGTGGTCTGCGATGCCAGCTTCATTGCGCTATCCAAGGTTCTGGAAGTGCCGCTGCGCCTTGCCGCGCCGCAATGCAGGGTAGTGGCGCTGATCAAGCCGCAGTTCGAAGTGGGGCGCAACGAAGTGGGCAAGGGCGGCGTCGTGCGCGATCCGGTGCTGCACGAACGCGTCTGCGGCGAAGTGCGCGACTGGCTGGAGGGAGAGGGCTGGGCGATCCAGGGGATCGTCGAAAGCCCGATCAAGGGGCCGGAAGGAAACGTGGAATTCCTCATCTCCGCATCACGGGGATGACGGTTTCCGGGCGGGCCGGGCGACTTTTGCGCTGCGCATGCATTGCGTGTTGGCATTTGTCGTACCACAAACCGCCAGACTTGATGGTTTTTCCTGATTCGGGGGTTGCCAGGGAATGAACCCGATTGCCTCACCGGCCCAGTTGCGTGCCAGCCTTTTGCGCTGGGCACTGGTGCTCGTGCCGTTGATCGTGCTGTTGGGCTTTCTTTCGGGCAAGATTGCCGGAAGCGGGCCGGGCAACGCGTGGTTCGACGCGCTTGCCAAGCCCGGCATCTATCCGCCACCGATCACTTTCGCGATCGTCTGGACATTGCTCTACGTCATCATGGGGCTGGCGCTGGCGATGATCTGCGCGGCGCGGGGCGCTCGCGGCCGGGGCGTGGCAGTGATCGCCTTCGTCGTGCAGTTCGTGCTCAACCTGGCGTGGAGCCCGGTGTTTTTCGCGCTGCACAAGATGACCGGCGGGTTGGTGGTGCTGGGGCTGCTGGTGGCGGCGGTGATCGTCACGATCCTGCTGTTCGCCCGCGTTCGGCCCGTCGCCGCGCTGCTGCTGGTGCCGTATCTCGCGTGGATCTGCTTCGCGAGTTACCTGAACTTCGCGTTCCTCCAGCTCAATCCGGACATGGACGGCGTGGAAGGCCCACGCGCGGTAGAGCGTTTCAACATCTAAACACGGTCCCTCTTGCGTGCGGGGCCGTGAACGACCAAATAGCCCCCATGCAAAGCGAAAACCCCTTCGTCGCCGATTTCGTCAAGATGATGAACAGCGCTGCCGGCACGCTGGCCGGTGTCGGCCGCGAGGCGCGCGACAATGCGCGTGAGCGCTTCCGTGAATTCATGGGCGACATGGACTTCGTCAGCCGCGAGGAGTTTGAGGCCGTGAAGGAAATGGCCGCCACCGCGCGTGGCGAGATCGAGGACCTGAAGGCCCGCATCGCCAAGCTTGAAGGCAAGTCGGGCGAGTGATCGCCTGCCGGGGCAGTCTTTCGTGAGCCTGCCTCGCTCCATCTCGCTCCGCGTTTCCTGAAGCCCCAGTAGCCGCAGCCATGCAGTTGCGCGCCCCTGCCATCGTCTGTGCCACCCGGCCCCACGGCGAAACCGCCGTCATCGCCCGGTTACTGACCGAAGAGGCGGGGATCGTTGCCGCCTATGTCGCCGGAGGGCGCGGGCGGCAGCTTCGCCCGGTGCTGATCCCCGGCAACCTTGTCGAAGCGGACTTGCGCTCGAAAACCGACGAGCAGCTTCCTTTCGCGCGCATCGAACTGATCGAATCTCGCGGGCCCTGGCTCAGCGAGCCATTGCCCGCCGCGGCGATTTCGTGGGTTACGGCGCTGGCGGCCGCCGCGCTGCCCGAGCGACAGGCTTTCCCCGCGCTCTATCAGGCACTCGCCGCCGTGCTCGATGCGATCTGCGTCGCGCCCTCCGCGCGGGGCTGGGTCATGCCCTTGCTTTCCTTCGAAGTCCTGCTCCTCCGCGAACTGGGATACGGGGTTCCGGTGGACCGTCCGGCGGATGACGACTGGGGGGCGATCCTTGATACTTTCGACCGGCTCGGCCCCGAGCTTGCGCGCTATCCGCTTGCCGAACGGCGCGGAGACGCTATGGGGGCGCGCGTCCTGCTGCGCGAGCGGCTCAGGCGGATTCACGGCTAAACGCCCAACGGAGAACGTACATGCGCATTGCAGTATTTGCAGGAGACGGGATCGGTCCCGAGGTCACCGAGCAGGCAGTGCGTGTTCTCAAGGCGCTTGAACTTCCCGGCCTCGAACTGGTCGAGGGCGATGTCGGCGGCGTTGCCTATCGCAAGCATGGCCATCCGCTGCCCGCCGAAACGCTGGAGATCGCGCGCTCTGCCGATGCGATCCTGTTCGGCGCGGTGGGCGATTTCTCGTGCGACCATCTTGAGCGTCACCTGCGTCCCGAACAGGCCATCCTTGGCCTGCGCAAGGAACTGGGCCTTTTCGCAAACCTGCGCCCGGCGCGCGTGTTCCCCGGTCTGGAAGACCTGACCACGCTGCGCGAGGAAGTGGCGGCGAAGATCGACCTGCTGATCGTGCGCGAGCTGAACGGCGATGTGTACTTCGGCGAGAAGGGCATCCGCACGCTGGAAGACGGCCGCCGTCAGGGCTGGGATATGATGTCTTATGCCGAAGACGAAGTGCGCCGCATCGCCCATGCCGGTTTTCAGGCGGCGATGACCCGTTCCAAGAAGCTCTGCTCGGTGGACAAGGCCAACGTTCTCGAAACCTCGCAGCTGTGGCGCGATGTGGTGATCGAGGTTGCCAAGGAATACCCCGAGGTCGAACTCAGCCACATGTACGTGGACAATGCCGCGATGCAGCTGGTGAAGAACCCCGGCCAGTTCGACGTGATCGTCACCGGCAACCTGTTCGGCGACATTCTTTCCGATCAGGCCTCGATGTGCGTGGGCTCGATCGGTCTGCTCGCTTCGGCCAGCCTTGCCGAAGGCTCCTACGGCCTTTATGAGCCCATCCACGGTTCGGCGCCCGATATCGCCGGCAAGGGGCTTGCCAATCCGATGGCGACGATCCTTTCGGCAGCCATGCTGCTGCGCCACTCGCTGGGCCTTGAGGCCGAGGCAGTGCGGATCGAGGCTGCGGTGGCGAAGACGCTGGCCGACGGGATCAAGGGCGGCGATCTTGGCGGCTCGGCAGGCACCCGTGAGATCGGGGATGCAGTCGTAGCGCGTCTTTGACCGCGACTAAGGTTTCTTCAGATTTACCACGTAAAACAGGGCGCATGAACATTACCTCTTCCGATCTTGCAGAGGCCGTAGACGTTGCCGCAGCTCAGGCCGCGAAGCCGCTTGAGCTGGCGGTCGTTCTGCCGACCTACAACGAGCGCAAGAACCTTGCGACGATGATCGATCGCCTCGACAAGGCGCTGAAGGGCGTCGTGTGGGAAGCGGTCTTCGTTGACGACAACAGCCCGGACGGCACTTCGGACGAGGCACGCAACCTGTCTCTTCGCGACCCGCGCGTGCGCTGCATCCAGCGCATCGGCCGCCGGGGCCTTGCCAGTGCCGCGATCGAGGGCATGTGCTCCACCGCCGCGCCCGTCGTGGCGGTGATGGACGCGGATCATCAGCACGATCCCGAATTGCTGCCGCAGATGCTGAAGGCGATCACCTCGGACGAGTACGACCTGGCCTATGCCTCGCGCTTCGCCGAAGGCGCCAGCACCGAGGCATGGGGCCGGCCCGACCGCGTGAAGGCTTCGGGCCTTGCCAACAAGATTGCCAACAAGGTCACCGGCGTCGATCTTTCCGACCCGATGAGCGGCTTCTTCATGCTGCAGACCAAGACTCTGCGGGCCGACGCGCATCGGCTCTCGGGCGTGGGTTTCAAGATCCTGCTCGACATCCTGGCAACGGTGGACACACCGCTGCGGGTCAAGGAGTTTCCCCTGAACTTCGCCGCGCGCGCGGAAGGCGAGAGCAAGCTGGACAGGACGGTCGTGTTCGAATTCCTCATCGGTCTTTACGACAAGTGGCTCGGCCGCTTCATTCCCACCCGCTTCGCCCTGTTCGGCACGGTCGGCGGCCTGGGCGCAGTGCTGCACATGACGGTGCTGGCGCTGGTTCTGCACCTGTTCGGCGCGGAATTCGCGATGAGCCACTATCCCAAGGAAGCGGCCTTCATCACCGGCCAGACGATCGCGGCCATCGTCGCGATGACGTTCAACTTCGTGCTGAACAACGAACTGACCTACGCCGACAAGCGACTGCGCGGCTTCGGCCCGCTGGTGCGTGGCTGGGCGCAGTTTGCGCTGACTTGCGCCTTCGGCATGATCGCCAATATCGGTGCATCGACGGCGCTAGTCCGCATCGGTTTCCATGACTATGCGGCGGCGATCATCGGCATCGTGCTGGCTTCGGTTTGGAACTTCGCGCTGTCGAACAAGTTCGTCTGGGGCAAGTACTGACCTCCGGAACCACCGCGCGGCACGGCGTGCCGCGCGTACAGATCGGGCTGCTGCTGCTTACGGCGGCAGCGGCCGTTTTCAGTCTTGTCGATACGCCGTTTCCGCGGCTTGCGCCCTTGCAGAACCTGCCGACGCTGGCGGTTCTTGCCGCGATAGGCTGGTCGCTGCGGCGTTGGCCGATGCCGACAAGCGCGATTGCCTGCCTTTGCCTGTTCCTGATCCTGCACACGATCGGCGGGCGCTACATCTATTCCTACGTTCCCTATGAGGACTGGGCGCGTACGCTCGGCCTGCCTTCGCCCGCCGCCACGCTGGGGCTGGAGCGCAATTCGTGGGACCGATTGGTCCACTTCGCGTTCGGCGCGCTCTGGGTGCATCCGATCTCGGCCTGGCTGGCGCGTCACAAGGGGCTGTCTCCGGCGCTTGCGACCTACATCGCCGTCGAGTTCGTGCTGGCGGGCAGCGCGCTTTACGAAATCTTCGAATGGCTGCTGACGGTGTTCATGGCCGGGCCCGATGCGCTGGCCTACAATGGCCAGCAGGGCGATCCGTGGGATCCCCAGAAGGATATGGCGATGGCGGGGCTCGGTGCGGTCAGCGCCGCGATCGTCCTGCGGTTGAACGCGCGCCGGAAGTAACGCGGGTGTCGTCTGTCGGCGTTACTTGAACGTTTGCCGAAGTTGTTTTGAATAGATCGCCGTAATCCTGTTTCTCCTTTCTCGCGAATTGGCCCTCATGGGGCCGGGGAGAAGGCGATGATCTTTCACGTTTCCATCGATGCACGCGATCCGCAGCGCGTCGCCGAAGTGCTGGCCGAACTCATGGGCGGCGAAGCGACGCCGTTTCCGCCGGTGGCCGAGGGCAGCTGGCTCGCCCATGCGGGTGACGATCGCAACACGATGGTGGAGGTCTATCCGCGCGGCACGCAGCTGGTGGAAGCGCCGGGCAAGGCCGATTTCCTTGGCGTGCCGGGGGAGGGCGGCTTGACCTCCACGCACTTCGCGATGGCGACGCAGCTTGGCCCCGCGCAGATCTTCCTGATCGCCGCGCGCGAAGGTTGGCCTGCCAAGTACTGCAAGCGCGGCGGTGCCTTCGGCGTGATCGAGCTATGGATGGAAGGCAATCGGGTGGTGGAAGTGCTCACGCCCGAGATTGCCTGCCAAGTACTGCAAGCGCGGCGGTGCCTTCGGCGTGATCGAGCTATGGATGGAAGGCAATCGGGTGGTGGAAGTGCTCACGCCCGAGATGCAGGCGGAATACCTTGCGGCAGTGACCTTGCCGAATTGGAAGGCGATGCTGGCCCATGGGGATGAGAAGCATCGCGTGATGGCGTGAGTGGGTTGCGGTCTGGAACCAACACTCATTCGTCATCCCCGCGAAGGCGGGGATCCCGCTTCCTGCCTGCGGCGTAGCGAAGAACAAGCGGGCCCCCCGCCTTCGCGGGGGCGACGAAGTGCTATTGGAAAGCTACTGCGAGAACGGTTCGGTCAGCGCCAGCTCGGCAGCCACATCCAGAAGTTGTAGGTCTCGTCGCTCGGCAGCGGCAGGCCCGAGATGATCGGGAAGAACAGCACGAACATGCCGAGCGTCACCGCCATCGAAAGCGTCGCCAGCTTGCGCCAGCGGTCCTTGCGCTGCCACAGCGCGTCCAGCGCGAAGGCCAGCAGCGCCATCAGGAAGGCGCCCGGCAGCAGGTAGTGGTAGTAGAACTGCACGGGCTTGCCGTTCACCGCCCAGATCATCAGCGTGGCGGCATAGAGCACGCAGAAGGCTGCGATGTCGCCCCGGCGGCGGAACAGTGCCGCCCACAGGCCCCAGAAGAACGCCAGCAGGCCCGCCAGCATCGAGAACGGATTGCCCAGCATCACGATGCCGCGATGCGCGCCGTCGACGTTCTTGAACAGGTACCAGATCACCCGCCAGTCGACCGCCCACTGATACCAGAAGCTGCGATAGGGGTGCGGCTTCTTCACGCTATCCTGCAGGCGCACCATCAGCTCGTGCTGGCCGATGAAGTCGTAGGGAGAAAGCGTGAGGCGTGCGTAGAACATCGCCGGTGCGTAAGTGGCCCAGTAGACGGCGAGGGGCAGCAGGCCGAGCCAGAAAACCGCCTCTACCAGCGAGATGCCGGGGATCGGTCCCGCACGGCGCTTGCCAATGAACTTCCAGCCCGTCTCCCGCACGCGCAGCACGAAGAAGCACAGGCCCGGCATGATCAGCGCCGGCGCACTGCTCCACTTGGCACCGAGCGAAAGGCCCATGGCGACGCCGGCCAGAGCCAGGCGCACGCGCGCCGCGCCGGTGGTCTTGGCGTTCAGCGCGGCGGCGAACTGCCACAGGCCGACCATGCACATGGCCGCCTCCACCATGTCCAGCATGGCGATGCGGCTCTGGATGAACCACATGAAGTTGGTCGCCAGCAGCACGATCGCGGTGATCGTCGCCCGGCGGCGGTGGGAAGCGTGCCAGACCAGCCGCCCGAAGGCGAACAGGCCCGCCGTGCCGAACAGCAGTGGCCCCAGTCGCCAGCCCATCGGCTTGTCGCCCAGGAAGTGGATGAAGGTGGCGATCACTTCCTTGCCGAACAGCGGATGCTCTCGATTCGTGGGAATCAGCTGGAGCATCTTCAGCGCGGCGGGAACGTAGTGAACCTCGTCGAAATAATAGACGCTGGGTGTCGCCAGCCGCCACAGCGCCAGTGCGAAGAAAAGTGCGGTAACGGCAAGGCACCAGCCGAGCGGGTCACGGTCGTAGCGGGAAGCGTTCGGCAGCATTGAAGGCGCGGAATAAGGGGGATGCGGGGCGACTGCAAGGGTGCCAAGAAGCGTGTCACCGGCGCTTGCATCCTTGCCTTCGCGATCCTAGAGCCGTGCCCATGAAACGCACCACCGGACAGGACCGTACCAAGACCCGCAACTGGCGCCCGGCCACCCGCGCGATCCGCGGGGGAACCTGGCGCTCGGAAATGGGGGAGACCAGCGAAGCGCTGTTCCTCACCTCGGGCTATTCCTATGACGATGCCGCCACCGTTGCCGCCCGCTTCATGGGCGAGGACGACGGCATGACCTATTCGCGTCTCCAGAACCCGACCGTGCAGATGCTGGAAGAACGCATCGCTCTGCTGGAAGGGGCCGAGGCGTGCCGCACGCAGGCGTCGGGCATGGCGGCGATGACCGCCGCGCTGCTCTGCCAGCTTTCGGCGGGCGACCACATGGTTTCCGCACGCGCCGCCTTCGGTTCGTGCCGCTGGCTGGGCGACAGCCTGCTGCCGCGCTTCGGCGTGGACGTGACGGTGGTGGACGCTACTGACCTTTCCGCGTGGGAAGCGGCGATCCGCCCCAACACCAAGGTGTTCTTCTTCGAAACCCCGGCGAACCCGACGATGGACGTCGCCGATCTTGCCGCCATTGCCGAAATCGCCAAGGCCCACGGCATCACCACCGTGGTGGACAACGCCTTCTGCAGCCCCGCGCTCCAGCGTCCGCTGGAATTCGGCATCGACGTGGTTGCCTATTCGGCCACCAAGCTGATGGACGGGCAGGGCCGCGTGCTGGCCGGCGCCGTCTGCGGCAGCGAGGAATTCATCAACGACAAGCTACTGCCGTTCCAGCGCAACACCGGGCCGAACCTGTCGCCGTTCAACGCCTGGGTGGTGCTGAAGGGTCTTGAGACGCTGGACCTGCGCGCCAAGAAGCAGAGCGAGAACGCCCTGAAGGTCGGCCAGTTCGTCGCCGGCCGGGTGCCGAAGATCTTGCACCCCTGGCTGGACAGCCACCCGGCGCAGGCACTGGCGATGAAGCAGATGGACGCTTGCGGCCCGATCTTCTCCTTTGTCCTCGACGGTGGCCGCGCGCAGGCGCATGCGCTGCTGGATGCGCTGGAGCTGATCGACATCTCCAACAACATCGGCGACTCGCGTTCGCTGATGTGCCATCCTGCCTCCACGACGCACCACAACATGGGGCCGGAGGCGCGAGAGGCGATGGGAATCGGTGAAGGCATGCTGCGCATCAACATCGGTCTGGAAGATCCCGAGGATCTGATCGCGGATCTCGATCAGGCGCTGGCCAAGGCGGGTCTCTGAATCCTTCCGAACCTGGCCCCCAGCTTGGGACCGACGCCGCGGCCTTCCTTGCGGCGATCGTCGAATCGAGCGACGATGCCATCGTCGGCAAGTCGCTCGACGGCACGATCCTCAGCTGGAACCAGGCGGCCGAACGCATCTTCGGATGGCCGGCCGCCGAAATCGTCGGCATGAACGTCCGCACGCTGATCCCGGAGGATCGGCTGGCGGAGGAGGACGCGATCATCGCCAGCATCACGCGGGGCGAGCGCGTGCCGATGTTCGAAACGGTGCGCCGTCGGAAGGACGGCAGCCCGATCGACGTGGCGGTCACAGTTTCCCCCGTGCGCGATGCCAGTGGCCGGGTGGTCGCCGCCAGCAAGATCGCCCGCGACATCGGTCCCAAGAAGCAGACACTGCGCCGGCTTGAGGAAAGCGAGGCGCGGCTCAGCCTGCTGGCGGATAACATGTCGCAGTTGGCGTGGATTGCCGAAAGCGACGGCAAGGTGATCTGGCGCAACAAGCGCTGGTTCGACTACACCGGCACCACGCCCGAAGAGATGCGGGGTGAAGGGCGCCGGACGGTGCAGCACCCCGACTATATCGAGTCGGTGAACGCGCGCTTCCATGAACATCTCGCCTCGGGCGAGGATTGGGAAGATACGTTCCCGCTGCGCGGCGCCAACGGCGAATGGCGCTGGTTCCTTTCCCGCGCGACGCCGATTCGCGATATCGACGGGGCGGTGCTGTTCTGGTTCGGCACCAATACCGATGTGACCGAGATGCGCGATGCCGAACAGCGCATCGAACTGCTGCTTCAGGAAGTGAACCACCGCAGCAAGAACATGCTGGCGATCATCCAGTCGCTGGCGCGCCGCACCGATATCGCGCGGCCGGACTTCCTCGAAAGGCTGGAACAGCGCATCCGCAGCCTTGCCGCCAATCAGGACCTGCTGGTGCGGCGCGCCTGGGCGCACATCCCGGTTTGCGAGATGGTGGACGCGCAATTGCAGACGTTGGGCGATGCGCGCGGCCAGGTGGATTGCCACGGGCCGGAAGTGATGCTGTCACCCGGCGCAGCAGAGGCCCTGGCGATGGCCCTTCACGAGATGGGCACCAATGCGCTGAAGTACGGCGCCCTTTCCAGCATGACCGGGCGCGTTGCAATCGAATGGTCGGTCAGCCCCGATGAGGCGGCGCAGGCCGGTGACGACAACGAACTGTTCCGCATCTCATGGCGTGAGCAGGGCGGCCCGCCCGTCTCGGCCCCCGAACGCCCCGGCTTCGGCACCCGCATCATCGTCGATGTGCCGCGCATGAAACTGAACGCGCATGTCGAGACAACTTACGACGCTGCCGGTTTCGCCTGGCAACTCCAATGTCCCGTTTCGGCATTATCGTGATCCACCGATAATTTTCCTGCGATTTGCGGGAGCAGGGCAATAGGTCTAAGAGTTGCGTATAAGTCGTTAACCGGTAAGGTTGGCCGTATCATGAAGGAATTGTTCCAACATAGCGCCATCACCGAAGGGGTGACCGTCCGCGTCGCGGTGAACTTTCTGCCCGAGCAGTCTCGTATCGAGGCGGGCAAATGGTTCTGGGTCTATCACATCCGGATCGAGAACGATTCGGATGACACGCTGCAGCTGATGACGCGCCACTGGCGCATCACGGACGGCAACGGTGAAGTGAACCTTGTCGAAGGTGAAGGCGTTGTGGGCGAACAGCCGGTGATCCGGCCCGGCCGCAGCCACGATTACGTATCGGGCTGCCCGCTCTCGACGCCGCAGGGCTCGATGGAAGGGCATTACACTTTCGTCCGCAGCGACGGTGAAGAGGTCGAGGCGCAGATTCCTTTCTTTCCGCTTGCCGCTCCCGCCCGCGTCGGGTGAGCGACGAAGCGCGTTCGGACTCTGGCGCTCGCGATGTTCAGGTTGAACATGGCTACGGCGATGATCCGCAATACTTTTTCGATGAGGGCGCGGCAGCTGATCGAAAGGCGCAGTGGGACTATTCTCAACACCTGATTGAAGAGGCGGGCGGCCGGGAGCAGATCCACAGCCTTGGCATGATGGCCGCGGCCGCCTTCATTCCCATGGTTTTCGTCGTGGTGCTGTGCGAGATGCTGGGCCTGCCGTCGTGGGTGATCATGGCCGTGCTGTTTCTGCCTATGATCGCCGTTCGCATATATCCGCTTTATCTGGCTCATCGATCGTCACGCCCGCTGCCGATCGGAAGAGGGCACTTTTTGCGCGGCCGAGCCAAAAGCCTGATGGCGCTGGTGGCCGCCGTGATCGTGGCAGCGTCAATCCTGCTTAAAGTCGTGCCCACCGGGCTGCATTGACTGCCATGCCGTGACCGCCTTGCTCGATTGTCTGTGAGCGCTTAGGGAAGCGCCATGAAGCGGACGCACTTGCCTCTCAATGCCCTGCGCGTTTTCGATGCGGCGGCGCGGCATCTCTCGTTTACCCGCGCGGCGGACGAACTGGCGGTGACGCCGGCCGCAGTCGGCCAGCAGATTCGCGCGCTGGAAGACCTGCTGGGCGTGGTGCTGTTCCGCCGCACCAGCAAGGGCCTGGAACTGACCGAGGAAGCAGGCGCGGGGCTTTCGGCGCTGCGTACCGGGTTCCTCCATTTCGAGGATGCGGTGCAGGCCATGCAGGCCGGCCAGTCCAGCCACGTCTACACCATCGCCGCTCCGCGTGAGTTCTTCGCCGCCTGGCTGGCGCCGCGTCTTGCCGCGTTCCGGGCCGCGAACCCGCAAGTGCGCTACGTCCTTGTCGACGGTGAACTGACCGATTTTACCGAGGCCAACCTCGATCTGGCCGTGCGCTGGTCCGAAGGGCCGGACGATCTGGAAGGCGTGCGCCTTGGCGCGGCCGAATGGGTCGAAATGGGCGAGGGCGACTGGATCGGCTGGCCGGGCGATCCTGCGCCGGACAGCGACGATGGCCCCGAGAGTGAGGACGCCAAGCCTGCAATCCAGCTCGCCGATGCCGGTCAGGCTGTTGCCGCCGCCGCATCCGGCCTTGGCCGCGTGCGCGTTCCGGCGCTGCTGGCCGAGGGGCTTGCCGCCGGAAAGCAGATCAAGGTCGGCGCCAGTTCGCCTTGCCGCCGTGCCTACTGGCTGGTGGCACCGCTGCCGCAGTGGCGCCAGAAGAAGGTGAAGGAACTGGTCGCCGCGCTGATCCAAGGCGACTGAAAACCCTGATAGCGAGCGACTTGAATGGCGTGGTAGGTTCCGGCTGCATCAAGCGGGAGACTGCCATGTCCTTGAGCGATATCCCCCCGGAACATCCCGAAACGTGCTGCCGTACTTCTCGAAGAGAGATGATCGGCGCGATGGCCGCGCTGGCGGCCGCGCCTGCATTGGGGCTGGCTGCCGAGCCAGCCTTGGCGGCAGCCGCATCTCCCGAAACGCTGACGCCCGATCAGGCGCTGAAGGAGACCATGGACGGCAATGCCCGCTTCGTTGCGGGAGCGCCCACGGCGCACACCAAGGACCTGGCCATCATCAAGGCCCGCGTGGCGGAGGGGCAGTGGCCGATCGTCGACGTGCTCTCCTGCGCGGATTCGCGGGTGCCGGTGGAGATGGTGTTCGACGAGCCGATCGGCCGCCTGTTCGTCACCCGTGTCGCCGGCAACATCACCACGCCGGAGATCATCGCCAGTCTTGAATACGGGATCGCCGTGCTGGGCATCAAGGCGGTGGTGGTGATGGGCCATTCGAACTGCGGCGCGGTGAAGGCGGCTATCGAGAACCCGGAAGTGCCGGGCCAGATCAGCGCACTGTTCCCGGCGATCCTGCCGGCCGTCTACATGAGCAACAGCAGCGATCCGATGGTCGTCACCCGCCAGAACGCGGTGATTCAGGCGGCGACGCTGATCAATTCGTCACCCGTGGTGGAAGCGAAAGTGAAGGCCGGTGAACTCAAGGTCGTTCCAGCGGTCTACGATGTCGCGACGGGCAAAGTGGAAATGCTGCCGATCCCGCCGGCCATGCGGGTGGGCAAGTAAGCGGGTAGGTAAGCAAGCGGGCTGGGGACGGCTCGAACCGCCCCCGGCCGCGCATTTTCAGAAGCCGAGATCCTCGATCGGCCCGTCGAAATTGCCGCCCAGCTTGTGGATGGCCTTGGCGAGCTGATCCTGCGGCACGCCTTTCAGGTAGCCGTCGATGATCCGTTCGTAATTGCTGATCAGCCCCTCCACGTCCTTGGACAGGCGCATGAATTCGAAGCCGGTCGCGTGCAGGCCCTTCTGCTGGATCGGGATGTTCGAATAGTCCTGACGCGGAATCGGCGGGAATTCCGGGCTGTTATAGGGCAGCACCACCGGCTCCATCACCGTTTCGAAGTCCTCGCCCTCTGGCACGTAAGTCAGCGACCAGATCTCGAAGTAGCAGCTTTCCGGTCCGGTCGGGCGGATGCGGTAGGCCGACATCGAGGTGAAGTAGGGCAGCAGGAAGTAGTGGGGGAACAGGAATTCCACTGCCTTCACCGGATGCGTCTGCGATACGGCGCAGAGGTCCGGCACCGGCTCGCCGCGTGCGCTCAATTGGGCGGAGATCTGGTGCATGACGATGCCCAGCCAGTGGAACATCGCCATGTTCTGGTCTTCGGGCAGGCCTTCCTCGATACCGATCAACCCGCGCGCGATTTCCACTTCCTTCTCGTGGACCATGCCGGCCATGCCCTCGCTCAGAAGGGCCATGGACTTGACCTGCAGTTCCTGGTTCTCGCGATAGGAAAGGTGCGGTTCGGCCATGATCGGCACCGGGCCGCGCGGGCTGCGGTACATCGAATCGTACATCATCGGCGCGGCGTGCTGCAGCTGCGGGTGCGTCTGCATCACGTGGTAGCCTTCCATGAAGGCCTCCATCGCGACCTTCCAGTTGGCCGGCAGTTCCGCGCCGTAGCACCATTCCGCGCGCATCTTGTCCAGATTGCGGGCTTCGAGATTGCCCGCCACCGGGCCCAGCGAATCCCGCACGGAGGGGGCATCGTTGTCGTGGTTGATCCAGACGCAGCCGATGAAGGTTTCGGCGCGGCAGGGGATCAGGTTGATATCGTCGGGATTCAGCTGGCGGTCGGAGAACAGGTGCTTGCCGTAGACCTGCGTGGATTCGCCGTCCATGTTCCAGCGCCAGCCATGGAACGGGCAGACGAAGCCGGACTTGGTGCAATTGCCATGCGCATGGCCGGTGCCGCCCGCGAAGGGCACGCCGCGGTGGCGGCAGGCGTTGTGGAAGGCCTTCACCCCGCTGGTGGTGCGCACGATGATGACGGACTTGCCGACGTTCTCGTACTCGATCCAGTCTCCCACTTCGGGGATCTGCTCCTCGCGGCAGGCCATCTGCCAGACGTGCGGCCACAGGTGGTCCAACTCTGCCTGATAGAACTCGGCATCGTAGTAGCGCTTGACCGGGATCCGTTCCGGATCGTCGATCGGATAGGGGACGGACCGCAGTCCGCCGTCATGGGATTTCAGCACTCCGACACCTCTCGGGTTGTTCTTCAATTCGTATTGAACGAATGTACAACCCTGCGCCGGGCAGGCAATGGCCGGACGCGCGAGGCGCATCGCAGGCGCGCTAAGTGGGGGAGGCCCAGCGCGTCCGAATGGTCACTTCCGCAGTGGATCGAGCGCCGAAGCCCGGCGTGGAGGCGTTGCGGGCACCGGCCGTTCGGCACCGTCCATCGCCATCAGCGCGGCAATGCGCTTCTCGGTCGCCGGGTGGGTGGAGAACAGGTCTGACACACCAGTCGGCACGATATAGAGCTGCGCGGCGGCCGGATTACGTTCCGACGCGACACTGGGGATCGCCTGCGCCGGCCCCGCGATCTTGGCGAGCGCGGAGGCGAGCGCGCGCGGATTGCCGCTGATTTCGGCGCCTGCGCGGTCCGCACTGAACTCACGCGTGCGGCTGATTGCCATCTGCACGATCATGGCCGCGAACGGCGCCATCACCATTGCCGCGATCGCCACGACCGGGTTCGGCCTGTCTTCTCCGTGGCCGCCGAAGAACATGCCGAAATTGGCGATCATGGAGATCGCACCCGCAATCGTCGCCACCATGGTCATGGTCAGCGTGTCGCGGTTCTTCACGTGGCCCAGTTCGTGCGCCATCACGGCGGCCACTTCGTCGCGGGTGAGGCGGTCGATCAGGCCGGTGGTCGCGGCGACGGCGGCATGCTGCGGATTGCGGCCGGTGGCGAAGGCATTGGGGTTGGCGCTGTCGATCAGGTAGACGCGCGGCATCGGCAGCTGCGCGCGGCGCGCCAATTCGGCGACAAGGCCGTAGAACTCCGGCGCGGAGCGCGCGTCCACCTCGCGCGCGTTGTGCATCTTCAGCACGATGCTGTCGGCGTTCCAGAAGGTGAACAGGTTCATGCCCGCCGCCACGATCAGCGCGATCACCGCGCCGCCGCTGCCGCCGAACACATAGCCCAGCCCCATGAACAGCGCCGTCAGCGCCGCCAGCAGCATGGCCGTTTTCATCCCGTTCACTTCCTTAAACTCCTTGAATTGGTTGAATGTCGCATCTGGGTATCACATCGCGGCTTTCAATATCCGGAACGGGTTGTCTGACAATGTGCCGGGGCACATTGTCGTTGCGGCACCAGCCCACTCCCCCACCCGACCACCCATCAGGATACACTCGTGGGCGGTCGGGTGGGGGAGTGGGCTGGTGCCGCCAATCCGGCCGTCGGCCGGATTGCCAACAACCACATCGCCTGCGCGAATTGCTTGCCCCCAAGCGCCTTCGGTGTCCCCAAGCGCATCAATCCCCCCTAGGACCGCCGGAAAGAGGCTTTCTGGGGAGTTCACAGGCATGGCGTTCAAGACCCGCGTTACCGAGATGCTCGGCATCGAACATCCGATCGTGCAGGGCGGTATGCAGGGCGTGGGCCTGGCCGAACTGGCCAGCGCGGTGTCCAACGCCGGTGGCCTGGGCACGCTGACCGCGCTTACCCAGCCCAGCCCGCAGGCGCTGCGCGAGGAGATCGAGCGCTGCCGGTCCATGACCGACAAGCCTTTCGCCGTGAACATCACCGTGTTCCCCACGCTGCTGCCGCCCGACTACAAGGCCTATGCGCAGGCCGCGATCGACGGCGGCGTGAAGATCATCGAGACTGCCGGCACCCAGCAAGTGCGCGAGATCTGGGAGATGGTGAAGCCCCACGGCATCACCGTGCTCCACAAGTGCACCGCCGTCCGCCACGCGCTCTCGGCCGAGAAGCACGGCTGCGACATCATCTCCATCGACGGCTTCGAGTGCGCGGGCCATCCGGGCGAGGATGATATTCCCGGCCTGATCCTGATCCCCACGGCGGCGGACAAGGTGAAGATTCCGATGCTGGCGAGCGGCGGCTTTGGCGACGGTCGCGGCCTTGCCGCCGCGCTGGCGCTGGGTGCGGAGGGCATCAACATGGGCACGCGCTTCTGCGCCACGCAGGAAGCGCCGATCCACGACAATGTGAAGGCCAAGTACATCGAGAACGATGAGCGCGGCACCAACCTGATCTTCCGCAAGTTCAAGAACACCGCCCGCGTCGGCAAGAACGGCGTGTCCGACGAAGTGGTGGAGATCTCCGCCCGCCCCGAATCGACTTTCGACGACATCAAGCACTTGGTCGCCGGCGCAGTGGGCCGCGAACTGCTGCAGAGCGGCGATCTGACCAAGGGCATCTTCTGGGCCGGCATGGTGCAGGGCCTGATTCACGACCTGCCCACCTGCAAGGAGCTGATCGAAAGGATCGTTGCCGATGCGGAAGAGATCGTGAAAGGCCGGTTGGGCGGGATGCTGGCCTGAGCCGGCACGAAACGGGACGGAGCGATGCCTGAAATGATGTACGAAAAAGTCCTCTACAGCCTTGAGAACGGCGTCGCGCGGATCGCGATGAACGATCCGGCCACGCGCAATGCCGGCTCCGCGCAGATGGGCGAGGAACTGTTCGACGCCATGAACCGCGCCTCTTTCGAAGCGCGCGCAGTGGTGCTGACGGGCGAGGGCAAGGCGTTCTGCTCGGGCGCGAATCTTGGCGATGCGTCGGACATGCTGGCCGATCCGCGCCGCGACGTGGGCACGCTGCTCGATCGGCACTTCAACCCGGTGATCGTCGCCATGCGCAACATGGAGCAGCCGGTCGTCACCGCCGTGCGCGGCGCGGCGGCAGGCGTGGGCGCCGGGCTCGCCATGGCGGGCGACCTGATCCTCTGCGCCGAAAGCGGGTTTTTCCTTCAGGCTTTCCGCCATGTCGGCCTTGTGCCCGATGGCGGTTCCTCGTGGCTGCTGACCCGCGCAGTGGGCCGCGTGCGCGCCATGGAAATGATGCTGCTGGGTGAGCGTCTTCCTGCCGCCAAGGCGCTGGAATGGGGCCTGATCAACCGCGTGGTGCCCGACGAGGACCTCGATGCCGCAGCCCTCACGCTGGCGGGCGAACTGGCGCAAGGCCCTTGGTCGCTGCGCCGGATCAAGCAAGTGGCCTGGGCGGCGACTGACTGCACGCTGGAACAGGCCCTGACCAACGAACGCCTCGGCCAGCGCGACGCCTCCCGCACCGAGGATTTCGTCGAGGGCGTCACGGCCTTTGCCGAAAAACGCAGCCCGGTTTTCAAGGGGCGCTGAGCACAAGGTGACAGTTCGGTTGACACAGTTGACACGGTCCAGGGGGAAAAGTGTCACCTTGGGGCCGGAACTGTCACCTTGTGGAGCAAAGCGTAACCTTGTGCCGCGCGGCCTTTGCCGGGCGGCGCATTGGGTTTGAGGTGAAAGGTGAGGCGACATCACCCGCAGAATAGCGCGGGTGACAGGGTGTAGGAAAATGGCCGACCACGCCACACCCGGGCGGGTGGAGGCAACTGCGGTATCCGCATCGCTTCGACCACTTGCCGGCATTCGCGAGATAGCGGAGAAGGCCGCATCAGCTCGTAGGGCGGGAACTATGGAAGACCTTGCGGATGATCCCCGCTCGACGCCGGACCTGTTCGCGGCCGCGCTTCAATCCGATGACGATGTCGCGTGGGCAGCCATTCCTGTGCTCCAGCGGCGGGGATCGCGAGAGGTACTCGATCGGGCGATCAACCTGACCCGCAGCGACGATGCGTTCATGCGCATGCGCGGTGCGGATATTCTCGGTCAGTTGGGCATCCCGATCCGGACCTTCCCGGAAGAATGCTTCCAGTCGATCGTTCCGCTGCTCGCAGATGGCGATCTTGGGGTTCTGGATTCTGCGATCACGGCATTGGGCCATCTCGATCGTGATCGTTCTGCCGACTTTATAGCCCCTTTTCATGCCCATGAGGACGGCGATATCCGTCTGGGCGTGGCAATGGCGCTGGGTGGCGCCGAGGCTCCGACGGCACTGGAAGCCCTGATGCGGCTGATGACTGACCCGGACAATCGCGTTCGCGACTGGGCGACCTTCGGGATGGGCGGCCTTTCGACAACCAACACCCCAGAGATCAGAAACGCGCTTGCAGCGCAGTTGGACGATCCCGACGACATGGTTCGTTACGAGGCGACCTGCGGGCTCGGTCTCCGGCGAGACGGACGGGCGGTTGCGCCGCTGATTGCGATGCTGGAGGACGTCCCAGATGGCTTCTTTCTGAGGGAAGCCGCTGGAGTCATGTTGGGTGAGCCGGATGGATATGAGGTATCCACCCCAGACCTGATCGATCGCCTGCGCCGCATTCCCTGATCGCGCGCCAATTCCGGGGACAGCAATCCCTGCGCGTTCCTTGCCATCGTACCGGCTAGGGTGCCCACCTGCGGAACCTGCGGGTTTCTCCCGATTTCGGGCTGATACTCGGGTCTCGATAGTCGCATGCTCCTCGCATTCGATGCGCCAGTCGCAAGGTCTTCGCCATGCACGATCTCGAAGAGCTGTTCCGGCTCGGTCCACCGCGACATCTGGCGCGTTTCGTTCGTGCGTCCCGCCCGCCGTTCGTCAAGCCGATGCCGCGCGTGCTGCTGGTGCTGGCGGTGGGCTGGCTGCCGCTCTTCCTGCTGACGGCCATGAGCGCGCCGGACCAGATGCGCGATCTTGTGCGCGATATTGCCGTCCATGCGCGCTATGCCGTGGCGACGCCGTTGCTGGTGGTGGCTTATTCCTCCTGCGGCCGGCGATTGGGGCTGATCGCCGGTAACTTTGCGCGCGCCGGTCTGCTGGATACAGCAGGGCGGCAGATATTGGTCGAACAGGTCGCGGTCAGTCGACGGCTGCTCCAGTCGCGCACGGTCGAAGTGGTTGCGGTCGTTCTTGCCGTCGCCTCGGCGGCAGCGACGCTGAGCAGCCTTTCGATTTCCGAGGAGATGGCGGCTTGGACGCGTAATGCCGGGGCGAGCGACCTTTCGATGGCGGGGCTCTGGCAATTCGCGATCAGTTTGCCGCTGCTGCTGACGCTGTGGTTCGGCTGGCTCTGGCGCATCGCCGTCTGGGCGCGGCTGCTGGTCCGCCTGTCGCGCCTCGATCTCAACCTGATCGCATCGCATCCGGACCAGTGCGGCGGGCTTGGCTTTCTAGGCCAGTCGCTGCGGGCCTTTGCGGCGTTCGGCATGGCGCTCGGCGCGATTTCGGCGGGGCGGCTGGGGCACAATCATCTCGCCGGAACCTCGACTTCCTTCACCGACGGCTTTCTTGCCGTGGGGACGGTGGCGGTGGTCGCCTTGCTGTGCATCGGCCCGCTTTGCGCGTTTTCCGGGCGGATGATGCAGACCTGGCGCTGGGGTTCGATGGCCTATGGCGCGCTGGCGACCGAACTGGGCACGCGGCTGGAAGCGGCATGGCTGGATCGGCACGATCGGCTGATGGCGGAAGGTGAGCAGGGCAGCAGGCAGGTGGAGCGCACTGAGCCTACGGATGGCGATGACGGACGGCCGGCGATCCTTGAAGCGCCCGATTTCTCGGCAGCGGCGGACTTGTTTGCGGTGGCGGGCAGCGTTCAGTCGATGCGCTTCATTCCGGTGGACACACGCAGCGTCATCATGCTCGCGCTGGCGACGTTGCTGCCTTTCGTGGCTGCGCTGTTCCTGACGATGCCGTTCGACGTGGTGTTGGAGACGCTGAAGAACCTGCTGGTTTGATGGCCCGCGCCGATCAGTCAGACACCAGTTTCGTCATCCCCGCGAAGGCGGGGATCCCGCTTATCTTGCGGCAGGACGAGAGGTTGCAAAAGAAGCGGGGCCCCCGCCTTCGCGGGGGCGACGATGGATTGGTAATGGTACGCGGGTTGATCAGCCGAGAGGTGCTTACACCGCCCCGGCTGCGCGCAGTTCCGTCAGTCGCGCTTCGTCTATGCCGATCTCCGCCAGCACTTCGGCGGTGTGTTCGCCCAGCATCGGCGGAGCCATGCGGATGGTCGCCGGGCTGGCGGACATCTGGGCGAGCGGGCTGGCGATCAGGTCCACCGAACCGCTTTCGGCAAAGGCGTGCGGCGTGGTGGCCCGCAAGTTCCGGTGCTTGACCTGCTCGTCCTCCCACACGTCCGCCAGTTCGTTGTAGCGCGCGGCGGGGATGCCGACTCCGTCCAGCATGTCCTGCATCTGGGTGACGGTGAAGCCGCTGCTCCAGGTGTTGATCAAGTCCATCAATTCGGCGCGGTTGGTCTTGCCGCGCTTCAGGTTGCTGTCGAAGCGCGGGTCGGTGAACAGTTCGGGCTGTTCCATCAGCACGGTCAGGCGGCGATAGTGCTCGTCGGTGCCGGCGGTGAGGTAGATGATGCCGTCCGCGCAGCGCATCAGGTCCGCCGGGCCGCCGCCGTTGCCGCCGTTGCCAAGGCGGGGAGGGGCCTGACCGCTGATCAGGTAATCCTGCATGATGTGGCTGACCATCGCCACCGAACTGTCGAGCAGGGCGATGTCGATGAACTGGCCCTCTCCAGTGCGATTGCGGTATTGCAGCGCGCCAAGGATGGCGAGGGCGGTGTTGTGGCCGGTCACGAAGTCGACGAGGCTGGGGCCGGTCTTCAGCGGACCGTTGCCGGGCTGGCCTTCGGGAATGCCGGTCACCGCCATCATGCCGCCGGTGGCCTGGAATAGCCCGTCATAACCGGGGCGTGCGGCCATCGGGCCGGTCTGGCCGAAGCCGGTGACCGAGCAGTAGATCAGGCGCGGGTTGATGGCCTTCAGGCTATCGTAATCGAGGCCGAAGCGCGCCAGATCTCCCACTTTGTAGTTTTCGATCAGCACGTCCGCCGTCTTCACCAGTTCCTTGAGGATCGCCTGACCCTCCGGCTTGGAATGGTTGAGCGTGATGGAGCGCTTGTTGCGGTTGGAAACGGTGAAGAAGCTGGAATGGCGGGTCTCGATCCCGTCCTTGCCGGGCACCCATGAGAAGCCGTAGCCGCGCCCGTCGTCGCCCACGCCGGGGCGCTCGATCTTGATGACGTCCGCGCCAAGGTCGCCAAGGATCTGCGCGCCTACGGGGGCGGCGAAGACGCGGCTCATGTCGATGACGCGGATGCCGGCCAAAGCGGCATTGGGGGCGGCTTTATCGTTCTGGTTCGTGCTCATGATGGGCCAAGGCTAGACCTGCCCACGGGGGCGGCCAAGGTGCGCGGCCCCGCTTATCGCAGAAGCGATCAAGCATCGTTGCCGCCGTGGTCAGGCTTATCCGCCGCGCCGAAAGCGCCTAGCCGAAGGTGAAAGACGATCACGAGAGGTATGCGATGAAGACGGCGATCATCACCGGCGCGGGCAGCGGCATCGGGCTGGAGACTGCGAAAATCCTTCATGCCGAAGGCTTCGCCATCGTCGGCGTCGGCCGCAGCAAGGACAAGCTGGCCACGCTGGAGGCCGCGATCGGCAACCCGGACCATGTGCTGGCGATCAGCGTCGACCTGACCGACCCTGCCGCACCCGGCGCGATCGTGAAGGCGACGCTGGAACGCTTCGGCCGGATCGACGCGCTGGTGAACAATGCCGGCGTCGGCAGCCCCAAGCCGCTGGACGAGACCGATGACGAGACGCTGGACGACTTCCTGGACATCATGCTGGTTGCGCCGTTCCGCTTGTGCCGCGACGTGATCCCGCACCTTTCGCAAGGGGCCAGCGTGGTCAACGTCACCAGCACCTTCGCGCATATCGGCGGGCGGCGCGGCGGCGCTTATTCTGCGGCCAAGGGCGGCCTCAAGTCGCTGACCGAGCACATGGCCTGCGAATACGGCCCGCGCGGCATCCGTTCGAACTGCGTGGCGCCCGGCGTGACGATGACCGACATGGTGCGCCACCGGTTCGAGGATGAGGGTTTCAAGCGCGCCAACGTGGAAACCACGCCCTATCCGCGCCTTGCACAGCCGGAAGATATCGCCAGCGTCATCGCCTTCCTCTGCCTGCCGGGCAGCGAGATGATCAATGGCCAATCGATCGTGGTCGATGGCGGCTGGACGGCCACCAAGTACCTTAGCCCGCGCGTGACGCGCACGACCTGGGTGGAGCCGGGCGAGGCGTAAGTCCGTTTGGAAAACGGCCATCCCGGCATTTTCTTGCGGCACCGGCCCACTTCCCCACCCGGCCATCCATCAGGGTACGCTCGTGGGTGGCCGGGTGGGGGAGTGGGCTGGTGCCGCGAAATTCGCTGAAAGCGAATTTCCAGACAGATACTACGCCGCCACCATGATCGCGCCGCCGCCCTTGTTCTTGGCGCTGTAGAGGGCGGTATCGGCGCGGACGAACAGGATTTCCGGATCGACGTCCACCCGGGCGGGCACTTGCGCTATCCCGGCCGAGGCGCTGAGCGGCAGCAGTTCGCGGCCCCAGGGCACCGGCGTCAGCAAGTGCGGCAGGCGGCGGCGCAACATGCAGTCCGTCATCTCGATCTCGCCCGTGCGGTTCAGCAGCATGGCGAATTCGTCCCCGCCGATCCGCGCGATCATGCGGGCATCGGGGAAGGATTCGGACAGGCGGCGGGCGAAGACGGCAAGGCAGGTGTCCCCCGCGACATGGCCCCAGCAGTCGTTGATCTTCTTGAACGAATCGAGGTCGAACAGCACCAGCGTGCCCAGATCCGCCAGCATCTGGTCGCCCATCGGCCGGTCGAGGAAGTGCATTTCGAACAGCGCGCGATTGGCCAGGCCGGTGACCGGATCGTTCTCCGCCATGTGGCGCAGGCGCTGCCAGCGGGCGTGTTCCTCGGTCACGTCCTGTTTGGTGCCGAACAGTTCGACCGTGCGGCCGTTTTCCATGCGCGCGGCGGCGGTAAGGCGCATCCAGCGCGTTTCGCCATCGGTGCGGCGGATCTGCGCATCCATCGTGAAACCCGCTCCGGTGGCGATGGTATGAGCGCGCAGCCGCTCCATCGTTTCGCGCGATTCCTCGGCGTAGAACGAAATGGCCTCGCGCCGGTCGATCCGTCGGTCGGTGGGCAGGCCGAACAGATCGAACACGCATTCCGTCCATGACAGGTTCTGCGTCGCCAGATCGCAAGACCATGCGCCCAGACCGATCAGGCGAGCGGCATTGGCGAACAGCGCCGGGTCGGCACTGGCGGTAGGTCCGGTTTGCGGTACGGCTGCGATGGGCGAGCCGACGGGCGAATGGAGCAAGCGAATGTCCTCGGATGGGGGCGACGCTAACGTCTCCGGGAAAGCACTCAAGTTAATAAAGGGAAATGGTAAATGTCCAATAACCGTCCCTGAGGGGCAAGCGCGCCGCCGAGGGAGGCAAGCCGCCGCGATTGCCCCTTGGCGTCGGTCCGCCGATACTTGCGGCAAAACCATAAGGGAGAGCAGGCCATGATCCGGGGTATCCACCATGTCGGCGTGAATTGCCGCGATATCGGCCGGATGAAGCGCTTCTATTGCGAGGCTTTCGGGTTCGAGCCGGTGGGCGAGGGATTCGGCTGGGCGGACGAGCCGGTGATGGACCTGATCGTGGATGTGCCGGGATCCGCCGCGAAGGGTGTGATGCTGCGCGCGGGGCAGTGCTACCTCGAACTTTTCGAATATTCCGCGCCGGCTTCGGATATCGCCCGGCCGCTGCGGCCCAACGATCGCGGTTACACGCACATGTGCATCGACGTGACCGATATCGAAACCGATATCGTCCATCTCAAGGCCTGCGGCATGACCTTCAACGACCGCGATTTCGTGGACGTGGGCCACGTGCGCACGCTCTATGGCTATGACCCCGAGGGCAATGTGATCGAGGTGCAGCAGTGCATGCCGGCCAACGGCTTCACGCTGGAGGAACTGCGCGCGGCGAATGCCGCCAAGGGGAGCGTCAGCGCGGCATAGCGGCCGCTTGCGCCAGCGGCACTTCGCCGATGGGGGCGACGGAGGCGCGCAGGACCGGCCGGGCTTCGAAATTCGCATCGAAGCCCAGATCGGCGGGAGGTGGCAGCGTTCCGCCGGACAGGCGCAGCACGGCGGCGTGGCCCATGCGATCCCACGGCACATGCACCGAAGCGAGCGGCGGCACGGTCATCGCGGCCAGCGGTGTATCGTCGAAACCGGCCACGGAAAGCTCCCCCGGCACCGCGATCCGCATTCCTGCCGCCGCGGCGAGGGCGCCGGCGGCCATCTCGTCATTGCAGGCGACGATGGCGGTGGGGCGGGGGCTCAGTTCCAGCAGCAGGCACGCCGCTTCCATGCCGGAGGCGAAGGAATTGTCTCCAGGTGCAACCAGCCATGGCCCGCGATCCAGCCCCCGCGCGCACAAGGCATCGTGATAGCCCGCCGCCCGCAGCCGGGCGGCGCGCGAGTCGTCCGGACCGGCGATCAGGCCGATGCGGCGGTGGCCGTTGTCGAGCAGCCAGCGGACCAGATCGGCCATGGCTGCTCGCTCGTCCATGGCGCGCTCGTTGACAGCGGGGCCGGTCTCCCCGTCCTCCTGCCCCAACCGGATGCAGCGAGTGCCGGCGGCCCGGCAGACGTCGGCAAGATCGTCCCGCTCGGCCAGCGGCGGCAGTAGCACCACGCCGGCGGGCGAATGGCGATCGAGAAAGGCGCGTAGTCCAGCCGCCTCGTCCCGCTGCAGGGGGGAGAGCACCAGCGCCAGTTCGCTGCCCTCCATCGCACGCACCATGCCGGCTTCCACCGCCTCCCGGATGCCGCGATCCGATCCGTTATGGACCAGCGCGATCAGGAAACTGCGCCTGAGCGCCAGCGCCCGGGCCTGCGCGTTCGGCACGAAGCCAAGTGCGGCAATCGCCGCCTCCACCCGCGCGCGCATGGCGGCGCTGACGTCGGGCGAATTGTTGATGAAGCGGCTGATCGTCTTCTTCGACACACCGGCGATCCGGGCGACATCGTCCATCGTGGGGCGTGGGTTCGTCGGCGTCATATCGCCATGATGGCGGGGGCCGGTTGCCGCCCCAAGCCCAGTTTGATCCATTCCGGATGGACCGCGAAATCGCCCCCCCGGATGCGCAATCCGCGCGGGCCCGCGCGTCAAACGCGACGGAATGATACAACCCCGTCATTGCGGAAAAGCGCAGAAATCCCTAAGTGGGCCGCAATGTCATAAGCTGTGCTATAAGCCGGCGCGTGAGTGTTGTGAGCCGCGTTCCCCCGTGTGGAACCGCCATCCCCGTTGGAGAACGATGAAGCCCGCCCCGTCGCAACGCCACTATGGAATGGATTGGCTGCGCGTTGGCGCCTTCGTCCTGCTGATCTTCTATCATGTCGGCTTTTCGTTCACGCCGTGGGGTTTTCAGACCCCCACGCGCGGTGTGGTGAGCTGGGCGGAAATCCCGCTCCTTGGCCTCAGTGCGTGGCGTCTGGCGCTGCTTTTCGCGATTTCCGGCTATGCCAGCGCGGCGCTGCTGAAGAAGGACGGCAACAACCGCGTCTTCCTGAAAAGCCGGCTGCTGCGCCTTGGCATTCCGCTGCTGTTCGGGCTGACCGTCGTCGTCCCGCCGCAGCCCTACATGGGCCTGATCAACAGCGGTTACGAGCACGGCTACGGCTATTTCCTGTTCCATGACGCCTTCAGCTTCCGCAAGGTGGGCTACGAAGACCTGCCGGCGACCATGCATCTGTGGTTCGTCATCTACCTTCTCGTCTACACGCTGGTGCTCTGCGCCGGGCTGATGTTCCTGCCGGATTCATGGCGGGCTTGGATGCGCGAAAAGGCGGAAATGCTGCTTTCCGGGCCGCTGATGCTGCCGCTGGGCATCGCGCTGATCTTCGGCATCCGCATGTTCTACGATGGCTGGACGGACATCCACAGCCTGTTCGTGGACCGCGCCGCGCATCTCCATTACTTCGGCATGTTCCTCTACGGCTTCCTGCTGCGCGGGTCCGAGCCGATGCGACTGGCGATTGCGAAACAGTGGAAGACCGCGCTGGTGCTGGGCGTGCTCGGTTATGTCTGGGTGATCGGCGATACGCTGCTCTGGCCCGGCAACACGCCGACGCCGGCCGCGTGGGAACAGCCGCTGTCCTTCGCCAAGTCGGTGCAGTGCTGGGGCACGGTCGTCGCGCTGTTCGGCATTGCCGACCGCTACTGGAACTTCGACAGCAAGTGGCGCGCGACTTTGGTTGAAGCCGTGTTCCCGATTTACATCGCGCACCAGACGGTGATGGTCTTCGTCAGCTACGCCATTCGCGACATGGGGCTGACCGCCCTGCCGGAGTTCCTGACGCTTTGCGTGACCGTGGCGGGGGGATCCTGGATCTTCTACCTGATCGGCCGCGAGATCGGCCCGCTGCGTCCGCTGATCGGGCTGAAGCGGCATCGGGCGCCGCGTAAGGTGCCGCAGGTGGCGGTGGCTTGAGGGCGGCCTGAGCACCCGTCGACAATACGATTTTGATCGAGCCTCACACCGCCAAGGCTAACTCTTCAAATCAATACCCCGTCATCCCCGCGAAGGCGGGGATCCCGCTTGTTCTCGCGTGCGTGGTAAAAAGTAAGCGGGGCCCCCGCCTTCGCGGGGGCGACGGGAATTGTTGTGGCGGATTACCGCCCGAAAGCCATCCCCGGCCTCGCAGGAGGAGAGCCCGCGAGGCCGGAGCTTTCAATCCCGTGCCAGCAGCAGCGCCGCCGCCATTGGGCCGCCGCCCGAAGTCGCCACGGCCACTTTGGGATCGCCGGCGATCTGTCGCCCGGTGGCCGTGCCTCGAAGCTGGTTCACGGCCTCATGCGCGAAGCCGAAGCCGTGGAGGCGGCCCGCGCCAAGCTGGCCGCCGAATGTGTTCATCGGCAGTTCGCCGTCCAGCGCGATGCGTGTGCCGCCCTCGATGAACTTGCCGCCTTCGCCCTTTTCACAGAAGCCGAGGCCCTCCAGCCAGGTGATCGGCAGGAACGCGAAACCGTCGTAGAACTGGACGGTATCCACGTCCTTCACGGTATAGTCGGTGCGCGTCCAGAGGTCGGCGCCGGTTTCATAGGCGGCGGGCCATTCGACCTGATCCCACGAGTAGCGATCGACCGATCCGGACATCGCGGCCACGCGCACGGGCGTGGATTTCACCTCGCCCAGCGCATCTCCGGCCGAGACGATCACCACGGTGGAGGCATCGGAGAAACGGTCGCAATCGTAGAGGCACAGCGGCGTGGTGATCATCCGCGCGGACATGTACTTGTCCAGCGTCAGCTCTTCCTTGGTGATCGCCCTTGCGCGCGGGTTGCGCATGGCGTTCTTCGAACCGTTGATGGCGATCTGGCCAAGCTGTTCGCGCGTCAGGCCATAGCGGTGCATGTGGCGTGCGGCGTATTGCGCGGTCCAGCAGGCGGCGGACGTGGCCCAGAACGGGCTGGTCCACTGCGAGGAGCCGGTGACGGTGTCCTGCCGCGCGCCCGACATATAGGTGCCCGGATCGGCCATGCCGCCCGCCTCGTAAACGGTGCGAAAGCAGATCGCGTGGCGGACGAGGCCCTGCTTTACCGCCATCACCGCCGCGCCGATGGCGGCAAGCTGGGCGGGCTGTTCCGCAGCGCCAAGGTGCCACTTGGACTTGATGCCCAGCACTTCGATCAGATCGTCGCTGCTGACGGGGGAGAAGGCGGTGTAGCCGTTCATCTTGCCGGGGTAGGTGAACACGCCGTCGATCTGCGACAGCGTCAGCCCCGCGTCGTCCAGCGCTTCCCGCACGGCATCGACGGTCAAGAGCAGCGGATGGCGCGGCAGGCGCACGCCGACTTCGGACTGGCCGAGGCCGGTGATATAGGCTTCCGCACTGGCCATCAGACGGTCCTCTCGAACAGGGGGTAGAAAATGCCGTCCTGCTCTTCGAACACGACGCGGACCTTGTCCTCGAAATCGACCGCATCGACGGGGCAATTCACGATGTTGGTGGTCAGGTAGACCCCCGGCGCGCCGTCCAGTTTTACGCGGGCGATCACATAGGGGACTTCCAGATCCTTGGCCCAGGGCTGGTGGTTCACCGTGAAACTGTCGATCACGCCGGTGCCGGGCACCGCGTGGGCCGCGACATTCTCGGACTGGCAGTGGCGGCAGAGCAGGCGCGGGGGATGGGTGAACTCACCGCAATCGCCGCACTTCACGATGTTCAGCTTGCCTTCGCTGCCGCCTGTCCAGAACGCGGTGTTCTCCTGGTCCAGCTTCGGCCGGGGCCGCGGTGGATTCATCGTTCCTCTCCCATTCGTTGGGATGAGAAGTCCGGTGCAGGGGCCCCGGCGTCAAGGCGGGCGGGGGATTGATCGTGCCAGCGCTCCCATGGGGCGGTCAGGCGATGGCCGGCATGATCTCCTCGGCGATCCACTGGGTGTAATCGCGGTAGGCATCGACGCCGGAAAGCGGCGGGATCGGCACCGAACTCCAGGTAACGCCCATCCGCGCGAGTGTGCCAAGGCGGTCGATCAGTTCCTCCTTGCTCTGGCCGGGCCGGGCGGAGGGATCGTGTTGCACTTTGTGCCCTTCTCCGACGCGGGCGGTGGAGATGCCGTAGAACACGTCCTGCAACTGCCCATTGTAGTCCGACTGGGAGCGGATGAAGTCGATCCTGTCGGGGATCATCTCGGGCTTGGTCAGGAACGGCCACCAGCCTTGCGCATAGCGCGCGGTGCGCGTCAGCACGGCATCGGCATCGCCGCCGAACCACACCGGGATGTGGGGTTTCTGCACCGGCTTCGGCTCGAACGCGACATCGCGGAAGGAGACGTATTTGCCCTCGAACTCCGGGTTTTCCTGGGTCCAGAGCGCGAGGATCGCCTGAATGTACTCCTCCGCCATGGCCCCGCGTTCGTGGAAAGGAATGCCGAGCAGGGCGAATTCGTCCTCCAGCCAGCCGACTGCGAACGTGATCGTCACGCGGCCGGAAGAGAGCCAGTCCATCGTCGCCAATGCCTTGGCGGTGACTATCGGGTGCTGGGCGGGCAGGATGGCGATGCAGGAATTGACCCGCACCCGCTCCGTGGCGCCGGCGAAGTGGCTCATCGCGGTATAGGCGTTGAAGTAGAACGGGCCGGAGAGATCGACATGGCGCTTCGGAATGACGTGATGCTCGGGAACCGCGATCATCTCGAACCCCAGCTTTTCGGCCCATTTGGCGAGCGCGGTCTGGTCGGCGCCGGTGACGGCCAGTTCCCACGGCTGCATCGTCGCCTTGAGTTCGAGCATGTGCGGCATGGCAAAGGCCAGTTTCATCTAATCCTCCCGCGTGACTTCGGACCGACTTCAGTCGATCACTTTGCGGGCTATCAGATCGTCCATTTCGCTTTCCGACAAGCCCAGAAGCTCGCGGTAGACATAGCCGTTGTGCTCTCCCAGCAGGGGCGCACCGCGTTCGACCAAGGGGCCTTCGGGGCTGATCCGCCATGACGGGCCGATGATCGGGCGCGTGCCGTTGCGATGGTCGCTGACCATGCGAAAGGCGTCGCGGCCCCAGAGGAAACCGTCCGAGCACAAGTCCATTGAACTCATCGCCTTGAACGCCGGAACGCCTGCATTTCTGAGCTTTTCGGCAAGGTTTGCAGCGTCGCGCGGGCGGGTGAGCGTGGAGAGTTCGGCATCGAGTTCGGCGCGATCGGTCAGTCGGTCCGCCAGTGTCGCAAAGCGCGGATCGGAGGCGAGGGCAGGCGCGTCCAGTGTGTCGCAGAGTGCCTGCCATTCCCTCTCGTTCGCCACTGCGATACTTGTCCAGCCGCTCTCGCCGCAGGGGTAGAAGCCGTGCGGGGCCATCTCCGGATGGTAGTTGCCATCGGCCTTGGGCACTTCTCCGGTGACGCTGGCGGCGAAGAGGCTGTCGCCGACAAGGCTGGTCATCGCCTCTACCGCCGACAGGTCGATGAACTGGCCTTCCCCGGTGCTCTCGCGGTGGTGGAGAGCTGCCACGCAGGCGAGTGCGGCCAGCGCGCCGGCGGTGGAATCGCCGTAGCGGATGTTCATGCCCTTGGGCGTTTCGCCCTCATGCCCCACTAGCGCGGTAAGGCCGGAGAGCGCGGCGAAGCAGGGCGCGTAGCCGGTCTGATAGCCCAGCGGGCCGTCGCTGCCCCACATCTTGATCGCGCACTGGATGAGGTCCGGTTTGATCGCCTTGAGGCTTTCGTAATCGAGCCCGGACCGCTCCATCGCGCCGGGGCGGATGTTGTCGATCAGAATGTCGGCCTCGGCGATCATGCGTTTGACGAGGTCCAGGCCCTCGGCGGTCTTCATGTTGACCTGAACTGAGAGGATCTCCTGATTGATCGACAGGAAATAGGGCGCCGCGTCGATGTCCACGCCGCCATAGGCGCGCATCTCGTCGAGGTTGGAGCGGGATTCGATCTTGATGACTTCCGCGCCGAGGTGGGCGAGCAGCTTGCCCGCGTAAGGGCCGGCCCAGACTTTGGCGAGTTCGACGACGCGGATGCCGGCGAGGGGGCCTTGTCGGTCAGGGAGTGGCATGGTGGCGCTCCGGGATTGGGTTCACGCGGAGGCGCGGAGACGCGGAGAAGAAGAGGGAAGAGAAGGGGATGCGCGCAAAGGCGCAAAGGCGCAAAGATGTCGTGTTTTCGGCGAAGCCCTTTACGTTGCGACGATGGCGCGTGCCGCAGCGTTTGGAAGATGAGGAAGCCTGCGGCGCAGCGCGACTCCTTTGCGCCTTTGCGCCTTTGCGTGAAGCCAACCTTCCTACTTCTCTTTTCTTCTCCGCGTCTCCGCGCCTCCGCGTGAAACCAATCATGCTTCCGCCTCCTGTTGGCTGGCGCCCAGTTCCGGCGCGGCAGAGCGAATTCGGACCGGGGTAGCGCTCATGCGGTAGGCGGCGGTGGGATAGGAGACTTCTCCAAACGCCGGATGCTGGGCCTGCTGGAAGAAGCCGCGATGGACGAACTGTTCATGGCGCGGAAGATCGTCGGCGGTCTGGACCGGCACCATGGCGACGCCTGCCTTCTGCGCGGCCTCGGTAATCGGATGCTTGTCCTGCCGGGCGATCCAGCCGGTGAAGTGTTCCCGGAATTTCGCGACATTGGGCGGCGTGCAGTCGAACTCCAACCAGTCCTCCCGCAGTTCCTGCGTCCAGGCCGGATCGCCCATCAGCGCGCAGAGGCCCTTCCAGTGCGCGCGGCTGGTCATCAGCAAGAAAACATGCCCGTCGCGGCAGGCGAAGGAGGTGCCGGGGCCGCCCATGTCGTAGGCGGTGCGTGCGTCGCTGGGCTCGGCCTCTCCCGCTAGCATGCGGTCTAGCACGCAGTCGATGCGGTTCAGTTGCACTTCCACTTCGGAAATATCGACGAATTGCCCCTGACCTTTGCGGCGCAGGCGCAGCAGCGAGGCCATGGTGGCCAGCGCGGCGTCGATCCCGGCTTCGTAGTCGGAGAGGAACCGGCCCGCGCCTTTCAGCGGCGGCTTGTCGGCATGCGTTTCGCTGGGGCTGTGGTAGGCCCAGCCGCCGGCGGCGATGACGTTGATCGGGCGGGCGGATTGCCAGCCTTCCGGCGCGTCCTGTCCGAACGGCGTGATCAGCGTGTGGACCAGCGCGGGATGGACGGCGGCGACGGCTTCGGGCGTCAGGCCCATCGCCCGGCACCACCCGGCATCGTGATCGTCGATCAGGGCATGGGCGCGCGCCACCAGGCGGTCCAGCACCTTGCGGTCGGCCGCATCGGCAAGGTTCAGCACGACCGATTTCTTGTTGGTATTGAGGTAGGCGAACAGCGTCGATTCCCCCGCGGCGAAAGGCCCCATGGCGCGCGTCGGAGCGCCGCCGGGGCGTTCCACCTTGATCACTTCGGCGCCGAGATCGGCCAGCAGCTTGCCGGTATATTCCCCGCTCACCCGCTCGGCGACCTCGATCACGGTCAGCCCCTCAAGGGCACCTCTGCTCGTCATAACGATTGCCCGTCGTCGATCGTGAATGTCGCGCCCGTCACTTGCGCGGAGGCGTCGGAAAGCAGGTAGAGCAGCGTGGGCGTCAGCGCCTCGGCATCGAGCAGGCGGCGGCGGTGGAGGGCGGCGATATCGGCCTGTCCGCGCTCGCTGGCGAACCAGTCCGTGTTGATCTCGGTGGCGATCCAGCCGGGTTGCAGGGTGTTGACGTTGATCCCCTGCCGCACCCATTCGCGCGCCAGCTGTCGGCCTAGGTGGGCAAGCCCGGCCTTGGTGGCCGCATACATCGCATCGCCAGTGCCGTTCTGCTGCGCGGTGATCGATCCGATCAGCACCACGCGCCCGCGTTGATGCTCGCGACTGCCGCCCGCGATCAATCGCCGTCCGGCCTCGCGCGCGACCAGCATCGCGCCGAGCAGGTTGGTATCGAGCACGCGGCGGAGCCCGTCTTCCGGCACATCGGTGGAGCGGCCCCCGGTGCCCACGCCGGCATTGCAGATCACGCCGTCGATCACGCCGAACCGGGCCTCTGCCGCATCGAAGGCGGTACGCACCGAAGCCTCGTCCGTCACGTCCAGCGTGACCGCCAGCGCTTCGCCCAATTCCGCCGCCAGCTCGGCGCAGCGGTCCACGCGCCGCGCGCCCAGCACGACCTGCCCGCCCGCAGCGGCAATGGCCCGCGCGAAACCGGCGCCGATCCCGGAGGAGGCGCCGGCCACGAAAATGGTGCGACCCGATAGTGAAAACGTCATCAGCGTTGAAGGGCCCTAAAATCAGGATGATAGGGCGGCAGCGCCATGTACTTGTCGATGGTCTGTTCGAAGTGGCGCACGCGCACTTCCTGATAGTCGCCCAGGGTGATGCCGGGCTTGGCGCTGGCCTCCAGCCCCTCCTGCTGGGCGTAGAGATTGTCGGTATCCTGATCGAGGATATGGCCGAAACCGGGGTCCATGCCCTGCGCCTCTGCAAAGGACTGGTGATCAGCCAAGATCTCCACCTCGGCCGTTTCTACCTCGCTGCCGTCCTTGGGCTTGGGCCGCATGAACATCACTTCGTAGATCGTGCGGCGATGGTCGCGCGCGTCGGGGCGGAAGCGGTAGATCATCGGCAGCGAGATGCCGGGGAACAGGAACAGGTTCGGGAAGAACGTGTAGCTGTACGTATCGAGCAGTTCGGTATCCGAAACGTGGCTGAGATCGGTGTTCGTCGCCGTCTCGAACATGTCGCGGAACATGTCCGCCATCACCTGCCGCGCGCGTTCGCCCGCCTTCAGTTCGGGCTTGCTGCCGCCCAGCGAGGAACTGTCGCCCAGCGTGAAGTTGGCGATGATGTCCGCCTCGCTGTACTTGTCGCGCAGCTTGGGGCTGACCACGCCGAGCGTGGAGATGAAGCGGTCCACGTGATCGCCGTAGACGTCGTACTGCGAGTTCACGTCGCCATTGGCGGGCGCGACTTGCGGGTGGGTGTCGCCGACGTGATAGGCCTCCATGAAGGCTTCCATCGTCAGCTTCCAGTTGGCCGGATAGCTCTTCTGGACGTGGAGGTAGATGTAGCGATCCTCCAGCTTCCACGCCTTGAGATGGGCGAGGGCCTCCGCACCGAGGTACTCTTCAAGGCTGGGCGCGGCGGGGTCCATGTTGACCCAGACGAAGCCGCCCAGCCGCTCCACCCGTGCCTCGGGCAGGCACATCTTCTGCGTGGCGACATGGGCGAAGTCCCACTTTTCGGGGATTTCCTTCAGCGATCCGTCGAGGTTCCAGGTCCAGCCGTGGAACGGGCACTTCAGGTTCGCGGCAAAGCCTGCGGTGCCGGAGGGCTTCAGCTTGGTGCCGCGATGGAGGCAGGCGTTGAAGTAGGCGCGGATCTCGTCGTCCCCCCCATTTTCATTGGCGCAGCGCGTGACGACGAACGAGTACGATCCGATGTCGTAGACGTAATAGTCGCCCACTTCGGGGATGTGATCCTCTCGGCAGGCCATCTGCCAGGTGCGCGTCCACATCCGCTCGAACTCCGCTTTGGCGAAGGCGGGATCGGTGTAGCGTTCCTTGGAAACGTCCTCACTGCCAAGGTAGTGGTAGCTTTCGCTGGCGGCCCAGGCGGGCGCGGCGTTGCGGTCTGCGGCGATGATGTCCTGCGTGGATTCGGCGGGGCAGCGGGCCTCGCCGGGCTGCAGCGTTCCGGTGGCGACGTTCATTCTGAGGCTCCTTATTCCGCCGCTTCGAGCGTCGGCGTATTCGCGCGCATCGCGAGGGCAGGGCTGATTTTCTGGACCACGCCGTCCTTCATCACGAAGGCGACCTTTTCCGGCCCGGCGAGGATGGAAATGTCGGCAAGCGGATCGCCGTCGACCAGGATCAGGTCGGCCAGCTTGCCCGGCGCCAGCGTGCCGAGTTCGCCGCCATATCCCATGGCGAGGCCGCCGTTGCGGGTGGCGCAGACCAGCGCTTCGGCTGGGGTATAGCCGTAGAAATCGACGAAGGATTTGAGGTCTCGGCCCTGCGTGCCCTGCGGGCTCCAGCCGAAGCCGTAGTCGCCGCCGATCAGGTGGCGGATGCCGCGCTTGCGCAGTTCGGTATGCGTTTTCAGCGAGTTTTCCAGCAGGTCCGGAATGTTCATGTAGCCGCCGACTTCGGGGGAGAGGCCGTGCGCCGAAGCCTCACCCGCCATGATCTGCGCGAAGAGGCCGACGGTGGGGACGACGAAGATGCGGTCCCGCGCCTCCTCCATCATGTCCAGCAGTTCCTCGTCCACGTATTCGCAGTGGAACAGGCCGTCCACGCCCGCACGGACGCAGTGCTTGGATCCTTCGATGGAACGGGTGTGGGCGTTGATCTTGCGGCCATAGGCATGGGCCGTTTCGGCGGCGACGCGCACTTCCTCGAACGTCATCGGCGTCGTGTTGCCGGGGGTGCCGGGGTAGAACGGATCGCCCGAGACATCGAGCTTCACGTTGTCGATCCCCTCGCGGCAGTGGAGGCGCACGGTCTTGCGCATCTCTTCCACGCCGTCGACGATGGCGGAGGGGCCTTGCCTCGGATTGTGCAGCTTGCTCTCATCCCCCATCGCGCCGGTGACGGAGATTTCGAGGCCGCCGGCACGGATGCGCGGGCCGGGAAGGCGGCCGGCGTTGACCTCGTCACGCACGGCGACGGCCAGTTTCAGCTTCGCTTCGGACGCGCCGTAGGCGGAGGTGAAGCCCGCCTCGATCAATGCCTTGGCGCCGCGCGCGGCGGTGAAGACCTGCGTTTCGGGACAGGGGGTGATCAGGTCCTCGGTCGCGCAGACGTTCTCGAACGAGAGGTGCGCGTGGCCTTCGACCATGCCGGGCATCAGGAACATGCCGCTGGCGTCGATCGTGATGTCGTCCGGCTGTGCGACGGTCGTGGTGCCGACCGAGGTAATGCGGTTGCCCTCGACCACCAGATCGCCCTTGATCGTGCTTTTGCCTGTCCCGTCGAATATCGTGGCGTTCTGGATCAGTGTCCGTCCCACGGTTTTTCTCCTTTCGGCCATCGATGTGTGCGTGGCTCGTGGAACGCAGGTTAGGAGCGGGGAGGGGCGCGGCAAATGACGGGCCGGGCAGAGGGCTTGTCCTGTAAGGGAAGGCGCGCGGGCTACGTGGTGGCGGTTTTCCCGCTGGGGCAAGTCGCAAGGCATGGGGAGCGCTTTGCGCGGCCCCCCGGCTGCGGCATCACGTGTGAAAATCAAACGAAGAGGACCGGGCCGGATTTATGGGCAACCTTCATGTCACCATGACCGACATCGACGGCGTGAAGCACGAATTTTCCGATGTGGAGGAGGGCGTGAGCCTGATGGAACTGGGCCGTTCGCGCGGCGTCGCCGGGATCATGGGCGATTGCGGCGGCGGCTGCGCCTGCGCGACCTGCCACGTCTATGTTGCGGCGAACTGGTGGAACGAGGTGGGCGAGCCGGACGATGTGGAATTCGCCATGCTCGACATGGTGGCGGACGTCATGAAGGACACCAGCCGGCTGGGCTGCCAGATCAAGATGAACGACGATCTGGATGGCTTGGAAGTCACCGTGGCGCCGGCGTCGGGATATTGAGAGTTTGCCCGTTGGGGCAAGCACAGGTTCGAGGGCGGGCATGGCTGGCCGTCGCCGCCCGGTCCATAAAAGATCGCAAGGACACAGAATACGGGACAGGCATATGGCTACACAGGCAAGCGAAGATCGGGTGAGCGAGCGGCGGGAACTGACCGCCGAGGAACAGGCGCTGCTCGATAGCGGTTCGCTGGCCGATACCGCGATCCAGGCGCAGCCGAACGAGTTCTATCGCGCCATGCGCCACGGCGATCCGATCCACTATGACGAGCGGCTCGGTTCCTGGCTGGTGACGCGGCACGAGGATATCTCGCAGATCCAGTCGGACCCGGTGACCTTCTCGGTCAAGCACGGCTATTCCGAACAGCAGGCGCGCGGCATGCGGGAGGAGTTTCAGGCCTACCTCCAGGAACATGGCGGCGGCTATTTCCCGGACGCGATCATGTCCGATCCGCCCTATCACACGCGCATTCGCAAGCTGATGGAGCAGGCCTTCACCGCGCACCGCGTTAAGGAGCTGGAGCCGCGCATTACCGAAGTGGTGCGCGGGGTGATCGCCGATGTGGTGGCGCGCGGCGATGGCCAGTGCGATGCCGTGAAGGACATCGCGATCCCGCTGACCATTCGCGTGATCGTTGAGCAGCTCGGGCTCGATCAGGGCATGGAGGAGCAGATTTCGCGCTGGTCGGTCGCGGTCACGGCGCAGATCGGCGCGATGCAGAGCCGCGAGACGATGCTGGCCAATGCCGCGCAGATCGCGGAGCTTCAGCAATACCTGATTGCCAAGATGAAGCAGCGCGAGGCGAACCCTTCGGAAGACATGCTTTCCGATCTGGTCCATGCCGAAGTCACCAATGAGGATGGCGGCAAGGAGAAGCTGACCTTTGCAGAGGCCGTCTCGCTGGTGCGGGCCACGCTGATCGCGGGCAACGACACCACGGCTACTGCCATCGGCAACTTGTTCTACGTCCTCACCACGCGCCCCGGCATGGCCGAACTGCTGGACAGCGTGGCGGACGACGATCGCCAACTCAACCGTTTCGTGGAGGAGCATCTGCGGGCCGAACCGCCGGTGCGTGCGCTCAGCCGCATGACCACGCGCGAAGTCACCGTGAACGGCACGACGATCCCCGCCCATGCGCATATGCTGCTGGTCTACGGATCGGGCAACGATGACGAAACGGTGTTCCCGGAGCCGCGCAAATTTGACCTGACCCGCCCCAATCTCGGCCGCCACGTGGCCTTCGGCGGCGGCCCGCACCGCTGCATCGGGCTGGCGCTGGCACGCATGGAAGTGAAGGTGGCTGCGCGGGAGATCGCCCGGCAGATGAAGAACCTGAAGCTGGCCATTCCCGAAAGCGCGATCCGCTACACGCCCACCGTCGCCACGCGCACCATCGAGTCGCTGCCGATCACTTTCGAGGCGCGCTGATGGAACTTGCGGGCAAAGTAGCGGTCGTTACCGGCGGCGCCAGCGGCATCGGCCGCGCCACCGTGGAACTGTTCGCGGCGGAGGGGGCAAAAGTTGTCATCGCCGATATCGCGGACGAAGCGGGGGAGGCGCTCGCGGAAAGGCTAGGCGCTTCGGCGGTCTACCAGCGCACCGACGTATCCGATCCTGCGGCGGTGGGGGCGATGATCGAGGCCGCCGTCACCCGCTTCGGCGGGATCGACGTGCTGTTCAACAATGCGGGCATGTCCTGCGGCGCATTTCCCAGCTTTCTGGACGATACGCTGGAGGATTTCGACCGGGTGATGCGCGTCAACGTGCTGGGGCCCATGTTGGGCACCCGCAATGCCGCGCGGATCATGGCGAAGCAGGGCAGAGGAGGCGTGATCCTCAACAATGCCTCCATCGCCGGCACGCTCGCGGGCCATGCGATGATGACCTATCGCGCGTCCAAGGCGGCGCTGATCCAGTTTTCCAAGTCCTCCGCCATCGATCTGGCGCGGCACGGCATCCGGGTGAACTGCATCGTGCCGGGGCATGTGCGGACGGAATTGTCCTCGTTCGGGGAGAAAGGCGCGGAAAGCGGCCTTGCCGCGCGGATCGAGGAAGGGGTGAACGCGGTCTACCTCTCCAACCAGCTGATCAAGCGGCGCGGCGAGCCGGATGACGTGGCGCAAGTGGCGCTGTTCCTTGCCAGTGACCGCGCGCGCCACATGACCGGCGCGGTGATCCCGGTGGAAGGCGGCGTGACCGTGGGCGATCCGGTCAACCATCTGGAGCAGATTTTCGACGCTCGCGCTGCGGCATTCGCGGCGATGGAGCGCGTGGAAGGCTGAGAGATCCCGAATACGGGGCCAAGGCTTTTGAGGCGGTGGTGTGCCGCTTCAGGGAGGAGAGGGAACATGAGGAACTGGCTGAAGGTCGCGCTTGCGGCCGGAACCGTGCTGTCGGGCGTCGATGGCGCCTATGCACAGGCGCAGCAGGCACCGGCGGGTGGCGGCGTTACCATCCACGAAGGCGATATCGTCGTGACCGCGCGGCGGCGTGACGAAAGCCTGTCTACCGTGCCGGCGGCGATCACCGCGCTGAATGCCACCGATCTGGTCGAGCGCGGGGTGAAGACCGATTCCGACCTGCAGCGCATCGCGCCGGGCCTGACCATACGCCAGACGCAGGGCAACAACTCGCTGACGTACTCGATCCGCGGGCAGTCCGCCGATACGTTCTCGGGTTCGCCCTCGGCCGTCATCGCCTACCTCAACGAGGTGCCGCTGACGATCAACAGCGCCTCCTCGTTCTACGATCTGGAAAACGTGCAGGTGCTAAAAGGCCCGCAGGGCACGCTGTTCGGCCGCAATGCCACCGGCGGCGCGGTGCTCTACAATTCGGCCAAGCCCAGCGACAAGCTGGAGGCGGCGCTGACCGGCCGCGTCGGCAACTACGACATGTGGGAAGGCGAGGGGATGCTGAACGTGCCCCTGCTGGCGGACAAGATCCTGCTGCGCGGTGCCTTCGATGTGATCCGCAAGGATGGATACATTCGCAACCTGCTGAACGACGAGCGGCTGGGCGATATCCGCCGTGATAGCGGCCGCGTGACGCTGACGGTGAAGCCCACGGACACGATCAGCAACACCACGATGCTGCAATATACCAACACGCGCGGCACCAATACCGGCGCGTCCTACACCTACAGTGTCTATTCCTGCGGCCAGACCAACAACGGCTTCGCGCTGACCTGCGGGGCGGGAAGTCTGTTCGGACCGGGGCTGGACGCGATCACCGGGCCCGGATCGTGGGACGCCTATCTCGCTGCACACCCCGATGCCTATGCACCCGGCCTGATCGACTACGTGAACGAACAGCGCCGCATCGGGCCGTACAAGACGCGCCATCCCGGCGGGGCCAGCCACCATGGCAAGGACTGGTTCGTCACCAACACGACCGAGGCGGAGCTGAGCGACAGCATGACGCTGCGCAACATCTTCGGCTGGTCGGACTCCAAGACCCGTTCCGAGCAGCCGCAGCTGGGCGCGCCCTTCGTGACGATCCTGACCGCCAATGCCGCTGCGGACGAGTTCGGCAACCAGCTTAAGGTCCGCTCCATATCCGAGGAATTGCAGCTGGTCGGCGATGCCATGGACGGCAAGCTGGACTATATCTTCGGCTACTACTTCCAGAACCAGCGCAGCGACACGCTCTGGCCGCAGACCTATTTCGATGTCTCGCCGATCATTCCGCCCAGCTACGTCACCAATAACTTCCGCATCCGCAACCGGACGAATGCCGTCTACGGCCAGGTCTCCTATGAAGTGGTGCCGGACCTGAAGCTGACCGGCGGCCTGCGCTATACGTGGGAGCGCGTCTCGATTGCCCAGCTTCCCGCCGCAACCTACACTTACGGCGCGCCGGATCAGAGGAAGACCTTCCATGATCCGTCATGGGAAGTGGGGCTGGAATACAAGGTCACGCCGGACTGGTTCGCCTATCTCAAGACGCGTGGGAGCTTCCGTTCGGGGGGCTTCAACGGCGCGGCCCCGCCGGTCAACGCGACGGCGACCGATGGCGGCAACCTGTTCAATTCGGAGCATACGCAGGATATCGAAGGCGGCGTGAAGTTCGCCGGCGATGTCATGGGGCGCCCCGCCAACTTCGCCAGCGCCGTGTTCATCCAATGGGTGCAGGACGTGCAGCGCGTGGAGTTCCCCGATCCGGACGGCCCCGGCGGCCTCGCCTCGATCGCGGTGACCGCAAACGTGCCTTCGGAACGCATCTGGGGCTTCGAGGCGCAGGGCAATATCCGGCCCGCCGCATGGCTCGAACTGGGCGGTTCGGCGGCCTATACGAACGCGACGTTCACCGACGGCGAGATCGAACTGTTCGGCACGCCCTATTCCTACGGGCCGGTGGGCGATACGCCGAAGTTCTCCGGCACCGCCTATGCGCAAGTGTTCCTGCCAGTGGGTGAGGATGCGGGCGTCTCCTTGCGCGGCGATCTTTACGGGCAGACCGCGCAGTATTTCTCCAACGCGGCGGATTCGATCGCGCCGGGGACCAAGCTGCCGGGCTATGTGCTGGTGAACGGCCGGCTGAACTGGAACGGCATCATGGGATCGGACTTCTCGGCCGCATTGTTTGCCAAGAACCTGACGGACAAGGCCTATTTCGTCGGCGGCATGACCTTGGCCGCCGCGCTGGGTCACAATGCCGCCGCTGTGGGTGAGCCGCGCACTTACGGGCTGGAGATCAGCTACAAGTTCTGAATTACCGGCGGGTTTGCGACGAACTTGTCGCAAGCCCGCCAATTGCCCATTCAATCCATGGTGGAGGTGAAAAGCGTTGCCTAATTGCATCGCTGAATTGGAAATCATCGCCCTGAATGTTGCCCGGACTGGCGTGTGAAGTTCTTGTAACGGAAATGTAACAGCCCGTTTCTAGCTGCCCGTTCGGCTCAACCCATAAGGGACATCCCCCCGTGCGACACATTTCCTGCCTTCGACCTGCCCTTCTTCTTGGCTCAGCGCTCGCCTCGCTCGGCTTCGCCGATGCCGCCATGGCGCAGGACGCGGCCGATGCCGCTCCCGCCGCCAGCGAAGGTCTGGGCGAGATCGTCGTCACGGCCGAGCGTCGCCGCGAAAACCTTCAGGACGTGCCGGTTTCGGTTGGCGTCGTCTCCGGCGACCAGCTGCGCAATTTCCAGGCCGCCGGTGACGACACGCTGGCGCTGGCGGGCCGCGTTCCGGGCCTTTACGCCGAAACCACCACGGGCCGCATCTTCCCGCGCTTCTACATTCGCGGCCTTGGCAATATCGACTTCTACCTCGGCGCCTCGCAGCCGGTGTCGATCATCCAGGACGACGTGGTGCTGGAGCACGTGGTGCTGAAGTCCAACCCGGTCTACGACATGGACCAGGTGGAAGTGCTGCGCGGCCCGCAGGGTTCGCTGTTCGGCCGCAACACCACTGCCGGCATCATCAAGTTCGACACGATCAAGCCGACGACCGATCGCTGGACCGGCCGCGCCAGCGCCAGCTACGGTTCGTACAACACCGCCACGTTCGACGGCGGCGTGGGCGGCCCGATCATTCAGGACTTGCTGGCGATCCGCGTTTCCGCACTCTACCAGCGCCGTGACGACTGGGTGGACAACACCTATGACGGCCCCAGCGCCGACGGCACCGTATCGCCCAAGAAGGACGTGATGGGCGGTTTCGAGGAGCGCGACGCCCGCGTGCAGCTGCTGCTGGCGCCGACCGGCAGCGGTTTCTCGATGCTGACCAGCTTCCACGCCCGCAAGTATGACGGCACTTCCACGATCTTCCATCGCGGTGCCTTCACCAAGGGTTCGAACGATGTTTCGGATGAGCCGCGCAGCAAGATCGCGCTGGATGAGGCGCACAACAATCCGCAGGCCTATGACACTTACGGCGCGTCCAACCGCATCGCGATGGACTTCGGTCCGGTTACGCTGACCTCGATCACCGCATGGGAAACGACCTCCGGCTACAGCCGCGGCGATACCGATGGCGGCGCGGCGGCGGACTTCCCGGTGAACGGCGTGCCCAACGGCTATGGCCAGTCGCAGGGCAACGTGCGCGATCTGGACCAGCTGAGTGAGGAACTGCGTCTGGCCAGCAATGGCGACACCCGCTTCAAATGGCAGGTGGGGGCGATGTGGTTCGATTCGCGTGACATCACCGATTTCTACCAGCGCGCCTATTTCCTGACGCCGCCGGCCAACAACCCCAACAACTGGGTGCGCCTGCGCAACGTCAACACCAGCTGGGCCTTCTTCGGCCAGGCCAGCTATGAACTGGTGGATGGCCTGACGCTGACCGCCGGCGCGCGCTATACCAACGACACCAAGAAGACCCGCCTGATCAAGACCGCCGATACCGCCGCCGGCGTGGTGACCTACAAGGGCCGCTACAACGTGCGCCTGTCGGACGAGAAGCCCAGCTGGGACGTCAGCCTGAACTACAAGGTGAACCCGGACGTCAGCGTCTATGCCCGCGTCGCCACCGGCTTCCGTGGACCCACCATTCAGGGCCGTTCGGCGGTGTTCAATACCGACTTCACCACGGCGGATTCGGAAACGATCCTTTCGGGCGAAGCCGGCATCAAGACGCAGCTGTTCGACAACAAGGTACGCTTCAACCTCTCGGGCTTCGCCTATCGGGTGAAGGACATCCAGCTGAATGGCAACGATGCCGATGGCAACGGCGTGCTGTTCAATGCCGACAAGGCGCAGGCCTACGGCATGGAAGCCGAACTGGAAGCGCGCCCGGTTCCGAACCTGACGCTGACCGCCGGCCTCAGCCTGCTGCATACCGAGATCAAGGACAAGAACGTCTACGCACAGGTCTGCGCGCTGAACGGCGTGGTGGTCTGCACGGTGGAAGATCCGACGATCACCGTCGCCGGCAAGGGCGTCTTCGCGCAGATCGACGGCAATCCACTGCCCAACGCGCCGAAGTATACCGCCAACGTCACCGCGCGGTACGATGTGCCGCTGGGCAACGGCGGCTCGATCTTCGCGGCGACCGACTGGATGTTCCAGGGCTACACCAACTTCGTGCTCTACAAGACCAAGGAGTTCTACTCTAAGGGTGACTTTGAGGGCGGTCTGAAGATCGGCTACTCGGCCCCCGGCGGCCAGTACGAGATTGCCGCCTTCGCCCGCAACATCACCAATGAAAAGAACCTCAAGGGTGTGATCGAGAACTACATGGCCGCCGTGTTCAACGAACCGCGCGTGATCGGCGCTTCGATCTCGGGCAAGTTCTGATTTGAGGGCAGGGGCCGGGGATGTCTCCGGCCCCTGTCGTCATTGCGAGCGTAGCGAAGCAATCCAGCGGTGGTTCTGCGCCGCTCTGGATTGCTTCGCTACGCTCGCAATGACGAATATCGTTTGATCGCTCCCGCCCCCAACACACACCGCTCATCCTGAGCTTGTCGAAGGATGGGAACCCGGCGCTACGCTACCGCCAGTTCACGGCGCCTTCTTCTGCTTCTCGATCAACACGGCCTGCTGCCACTTGCTCGGCGCCTTGTCGGTACGGTGAATGCATCCGGGCCAACAGCAGGGGCGCTTCTTGCCCTCCACCAGTTCCTCGCAAGTCCGCTCGATCCGGCGCTGACGGGTTTTCGCCTGCTTCGCATCATCCACCCAGCAGATGAACTCGTTCCGGCCAAGCGGCGTCAGGTTTTCCCATAGCTGCAGGATGTCCGGGTCCGCGCGCAGGGCGGTTTGCAGGTCTTCGCCTGCTTCGTGGACGGTGCCATGTGCAAAGGCGTTCAACGCGAAATCTCCAGCGGGTGGTCGCAAGTTGAAGGGTGAGCTTGGCCATCTTGCGAGCAATTGTCTATGGCGTGTGGGGTTGGTTGGTCCTGATGCTGCGCTGAAAGATGTAACGCATTTCTGCTGGCTCTTAAGGGTGATTTAGGCGGCGTTGACAAATTAAGGGTGCGAGGCTCGGCGTTTATCTGGGTTGATCGCCCGTCGCAAATTGCACGACGAAGAACAGCACTGCGCACCCGCACCAAAAGATCGCCCATGCCGTGAAGGCCCTGCGGAACGTCGATGGGTATTCCGGTTTTTGGATGAACCAGACAAAGATATAGGGGCACCAGAGCGTCAGAAAGCCCATGACCGCCAGCTTCAATGTCGATGCCTTGGGCACAGCTTCGTCTATTGGCGTGGCTATCATAGGCACCTTATCTCGGAAAGCAGCGGCTTTCGCAATCGAACCGCTGGAAAGGCGCGCAGCGATTGACGTAAGGCGATGAAGTTGATTCAAGGCTGCTTTTTGGAGGCAGGCTTGAGCAGGGGCGATCTTACCGAGGCGGAATGGCGCATCCTAAAGGACTTGCTGCCGATCGAGTCCGAGAACCGTGGCAGAGGCAGGCCGCCCGAGCAGAACCGATCGATCATCAACGGTATTCTTTGGCGGCTTCGCTGCGGTGCTCCGTGGCGCGACGTGCCGCCCAAATACGGCAGTTGGAACACGATCTATCGCCGGTTCCGGCGCTGGAGCGAAGCCGGGGTTTGGGAAATCGTGGCGGTGACGCTGGCCGAGATTATGGCGGACAGCGGCCACTACAGCATCGACAGCACAACAGTCCGCGCCCACGTCTCGGCAGCGGGCGGAAAAGGGGGACTCATCGACGCGCTCTTGGCCGCTCGCGGGGCGGGTTCACCAGTAAGCTTCACTGCCTGGCTGATGCCCTCGGGCGACCGCTTGCCTTCCACCTGACGGTCGGGGAAGCGGCAGACTGCAAGGCGTATGATGCGCTCATAGCTTTGCCCGAGCGCACGCCCGACGCCCTGCTCGCCGACAAGGGCTACGACGCCGATTCCATCCGTGCCGATCTCGCCAAGCGGAAAATCGAGGCCGTCATTCCTGGCCGGTCAAACCGCCGCGTGAAAATCGAACATGACCGGGCGCTCTACGTGCAGCGCAACCGCATTGAGCGCATGTTCGGCCACCTCAAGATCAATCGCGCCATCGCCACCCGCTACGACCAGCTTGCCAACAGCTTCCTCGGCATGGTTCATATCGCTACCGCCAGATACTGGCTCAAATTTGTCCACGCCGCCTAGCCAAGCAATGAACCCTTCGCTTGCCTTCTTGGCATCTGCTCGCAACGCGATGATGGCATCAAGTGATTTAGCCCGCTCCAAGCGGAAACTGCCGCGCACGTAGCAATCCCTTGTAAATTTGCGCCACGGATCGAGATCTGTTTCGCGTTGGGCGGGGCCGCGCCCTATGCCGGACGCATAATCGTCGAAGTGTTCGATCATGTCGCGGAGGGCTTTAAGCCCGTTGCGTCCGCCGGTATCAAAGTTGGCATCAAACCGCTTGATAGCAGCGCGTGCTGCTATCGCTGCTTCGTCGATTTTGGTGAGTGTTCTGATAGTGGTGCGATATAGCCAAAGGCGTATGATGAGATTTTCCCAGCAGTACTCTGTCGGAAACCCCAAATCGTCGTCGCCCTTGAGGTCTTCAAAGGATCGGAAGGCTAATACCACCATATTCCATGCATGGGTTTGCCGGGGTCGATAGTAATTCCATATCTGCCGTTGCAGTTCTTTGGTGTCCGTCATCCGAACATGAGTAGCGTTCTCTGGCAACGGCAAGCAACTGGCAGTTTCAATTCAAGAACGCCGCAATTTCTCCCGCCAACACTTCGGGAATTTCGAGATTGAGCAGATGACCGGCCCCGGCATGGTCGATGCGCGTGACGTCCTGACCGGCGCTGGCGACAAGCTCCGCGATCAGGCGGAAGTCCTCGGTGTCGCGCTCTCCGGTCAGTAACAGTGTCGGCACGGAGAGGGCGGTCAGCCGGTCCACGTCCGGCAGCTCCGGGCGTTGGTCGTCCTGCACCCATTGCGTGCCGGGAAACGCCTCTATCGATGCCTTGAGATGCGCGGCGACAGCCGGAATTTCGCGCGTGCTGTCGAACAGCGGATGGGTCCACCAGAGGCTGCGCGCGGTGGCCATGTCTCCGGCCCGGGCGGCGCGGCCCATGGCTTTCCAGCGGTCGATCCACTCGCCTGTCCATGACCAGCCGAGCATCAGCGGGCTGACCAGAACGAGCCGGCGCACGCGTTCTGGATGGTCAAGCGCGAAGTGCAGCACATTGCCGCCGCCCATCGACAGGCCGCAAAGATCGGCGCGCTCGACACCCAGAGCTTCGAGCAGGGCGAGGAGGTCGTCGGCGTGAGAGAAGGGCACGCCCGGTTCGGCGGGAGAGGTGCCGAAGCCGCGCGCGTCGTAGGCGATCAGCGGCAGTTCGGCGGGAAGCGCGGCAATAACCGCGTCCCAGTCCTGCCATGATCCGCCGAAGCCGTGGGCGAGAACCAGCGGCGCGTCCGAACCTTGGCCCGAACCTTCGCGCCGCACGCCGACGAGCGCTCCGCCCGGCAGATCGACACGAAAGTCCTGCATTCCGGCAATCACATCCGCTCGGCAAAGCCGCCGTAGCGGCCCTTGTGGAACAGCATCGGATCGTCCTCACGCACGGTTTCCATGCGCAGCACTTCGCCCAGCACGAACCAGTGGTCGCCCGCTTCGGTCACCGAATAGAGGCGGCATTCGATGGCGGCGATGGAGTTGGCGATGATCGGCAGGTTGTGCTCCGATACGGTATATTCCACACCCACGAACTTTTCCGCACCCTTGGCGGTGACCGCGCGGGCGACGGCCGCCTGATCGCTGGCCAGCACGTTCACGCAGAAGTGGCCCGCCTTTTCGATCAGCGGCCACGAGGTGGAGCGGCGGTCCGGGAAGAAGCCCACCAGCGGCGGATCGAGCGAGACCGAGGTGAACGATCCCACCACCATGCCGGCCGGGCGGTCTTCGTCCAGCGCGGTGATCACGCAGACTCCGGTGGGATAGCTGCCCAGAACCTTGCGGAATTCGGCCGGATCGATGGTCGTCGTGGTCACTGTGCGTGCTGTCCCTGAATATTGCCAGTCATGGCGTGAGAACTCCCTCCATGCGCCTGACGGTTTCGTCAAGCCACTGCCGGAACGCCACTACGCGGGGGAGCTTGCGGATGTCTTGGTGCGTGACGAACCAGAAGCTGCGCAGGATGCGCTTTTCGGGCAGCACCGGCACCAGTCGGGGATCGCCATCGGCCATGAAGCAGGGCAGCACGCCAAGCCCGGCGCCGCTGGCGATCAGGCTCTGCTGCGCGGTGATGCTGGGGGAGCGGACCGTGGCGCGCAGCCCGGCGTGGATCTCGTCCAGATAACGCAGTTCGGGCGCGTAGATCAGGTCTGGTATATAGCCGACGAGCGCGTGCCCTTCGAGCAGGTCCGCCGGGCGTTTCGGCGTGCCGTGCGCGCTCAGGTAGTCGCGGCTGCCGTAGAGCGCCAGTGTGTAGTCGGCCAGCTTATGCGCCACCAGCGGCCCGGTGCGCGGGCGCGAGAGCATTACGGCCACGTCCGCCTCGCGCCGGCCGGGGCTGAGGAAGCCGCTGGATGCGACAAGGTCGATGGCAAGGCGAGGGTGGGCGGATTGGAATTGCGGCAGGTGGCGAGCGAGAAACCAGCAGCCGAACCCTTCGGAGGTGCTGATGCGCAGAGTGCCGGAAAGTCCGTCGCTCTGGTCCGCCCGCTCGCTGATCCGTCCGGCGGCGCTGGCCATGGACTCCACGGAGGCGAGCAGCGCCTCACCGGCCTCGGTCAGGTCCTGCCCGCTGCGGGTCTGTTCGAACAGGCGGGTGCCGAGTGCCGCTTCCAAACGGCGCAACCGGCGGCCCATGGTGGTAGGGTCCACGCCCAGCGCGCGCGCGGCGGCGGCCAATTGCCCCGCCCGGGCGATGGCGAGGAAGGCCTGATAGTCGCTCCAGTCTATCGATGGCATCAGTAAGGCATCGTCACTGCGGGAAATCACTCTCTGGGCTGCAAATGTGCAGTTATCGATGGCGTATTTTCAGCTTGCCTGCAAATCGAGCCGGGACCACCTAGCCTTGAAAGGGCGCGCCTGTGCCCGAAGACAGAATTTCGAAAGGATGAGGAATGCGCCTGATTGACCACTTCGTAGTCGGCGGACCCGGCAGTCCGTCCGCGCGTCTCGGCGATGTCTTCAACCCCAGCACCGGCGCGGTGCAGGCGCAAGTGCCGCTGGGCGACGCTGCGTTGCTCGACCGTGCAGTGGCTACCGCGCAGGCCGTGCAGCCCAAATGGGCGGCCATGAACCCGCAGCGCCGCGCCCGCGTGCTGTTCAAGTTCAAGGAACTGATCGAGCAGAACATGCAGAGCCTCGCCGAACTGCTGGCGAGCGAGCATGGCAAGGTGGTGGACGACGCCAAGGGCGACATCCAGCGCGGGCTTGAGGTCGTGGAATTCTGCTGCGGCATCCCGCATATGCTGAAGGGCGAATATACCCAGGGCGCTGGTCCGGGCATCGACGTCTATTCGCTGCGCGCGCCGCTGGGCGTGGGCGCGGGCATCACCCCGTTCAACTTCCCGGCGATGATCCCGATGTGGATGTTCGCCCCGGCCGTCGCGGTGGGCAACACCTTCATCCTCAAGCCGTCGGAGCGTGATCCCTCGGTGCCGAACCGCCTTGCCGAACTGTTCATCGAAGCCGGCGCGCCCGAAGGCGTGCTGCAGGTGGTGCATGGTGACAAGGTGATGGTGGACGCCATCCTCGATCATCCGGGCATCGCTGCCGTCAGCTTCGTCGGCTCGTCCGACATCGCGCACTACGTCTATTCGCGCGGCGTTGCCGCCGGCAAGCGCGTGCAGGCGATGGGCGGCGCGAAGAACCACGCGATCGTCATGCCCGATGCGGACATGGATCAGGCCGTCAACGACATCATGGGCGCTGCCTATGGTTCGGCGGGCGAGCGCTGCATGGCGCTGCCGGTTGCCGTTCCCGTGGGTGACGAAACCGCCGAGATCTTGCGCGAAAAGCTGATCGCCGCGATCGACAAGCTGAAGGTGGGCGTCTCCAACGATCCCGAGGCACAGTACGGCCCGGTCGTCACCGCCGTGCACAAGCAGAAGATCGAAAACTGGATCCAGACCGGCGTTGATGAAGGCGCGGAACTGGTCGTCGACGGTCGCGGCTTCTCGCTTCAGGGCTATGAGGAAGGCTTCTTCGTCGGCCCGTCGCTGTTCGACCATGTGACGCCCGAGATGAGCGCCTACAAGGAAGAGATCTTCGGCCCGGTGCTGCAGATCGTCCGCGCCAAGACCTTCGAGGAAGCGGTGGAGCTTCCCACCAAGCACCAGTACGGCAACGGCGTCGCCATCTTCACGCGCAACGGCCACGCCGCGCGTGAATTCGTGAACCGCGTGCAGGTGGGCATGGTCGGCGTCAACGTGCCGATCCCGGTGCCGGTCGCCTACCACAGCTTCGGCGGCTGGAAGCGTTCGGCCTTTGGCGATCACAACCAGTACGGCATGGAAGGCGTGCGCTTCTGGACCAAGGTGAAGACGGTGACCCAGCGCTGGCCGGACGGCGGCGCGGGTGACAGCGCCTTCATCATTCCGACCATGGGGTGAGCTAGACGGGAAGGAACAGCGGGGCCATCGAAGGCGTTCTTCGTTGAATGCCCGAAGTGCAAAAGGACGTTTCGTGATGAATATCAGGACCGTAGCCGCCCCGCTTTCCCTTTCCGTCGCGCTCGTTCTGGGTCTGTCGGCCTGCCAGAAGCAGCCGCAGCCCGAAGCGACCGCGACGAGCGAGACACCGGTGGGGGAGGCTACGACGGAAGTCGTGCCGGCCCCGCTGCCCACCGAGATTCCAGAGGGTTTGCGTGGGCGCTGGGGCATGGTCGATGCGGACTGCACCAGCACCGCCGGCGATGCCAAGGGCCTGCTGACCGTCGATGCCAAGCGGCTGACGTTCTACGAAGCCGTCGCCTCGCTGGGCACCATCAAGTCGGCCGCCGACAATGCGATCGAGGCCGATTTCGCCTTTTCGGGCGAAGGGCAGAGCTGGAACCTTGACGTTGCGCTCTCCAGCCCCGACGGCGGCAAGACGCTGGTCCGCAAGGACACCGGGCCGGATGCCGCACCCGGAACGCTTACATACAAGAAGTGCCCCTAGGGCACCCACCAGACAGCAGGATTGAGATGACCGAACAGTTTGGCCTCACCGAAGACCAACTCGCGATCCAGGAAACGGCGCGCAAGTTCACCGCCGATCGCATCACGCCATACGCTGCCGAGTGGGACGAGAAGCACCACTATCCGGTAGACGTGTGGAAGGCCGCGGGCGAACTGGGCTTCGGCGCGATCTACGTTTCGGAAGAGAACGGCGGCATCGGTCTTGGCCGTCTGGACGCGGCGCTGATCATGGAGGCCATGTCCTACGGCTGCCCGGCCACCAGCGCCTATATCTCGATCCACAACATGGTAGCCTGGATGATCGACAAGTTCGGCGACCAGCAGCTGAAGGACCGTTACCTTCCCGATCTGGTGACGATGGACAAGATCGGCTCCTACTGCCTGACCGAGCCGGGCTCCGGCTCCGACGCGGCGGCGCTGAAGACCACCGCGCGGCTGGATGGCGATCATTATGTTCTCAACGGCACCAAGCAGTTCATCTCCGGCGGCGGCGTCAATGACGTCTACGTGGTGATGGCGCGCACGGGCGAGCACAAGTCGCGCGGCGTCTCCTGCTTCGTGGTGGACAAGGATACGCCCGGCGTTTCCTTCGGCGCGCCGGAGAAGAAGCTGGGCTGGAATGCCTCGCCCACCGCGCAGGTGATCTTCGAGGATGCGCGCATCCCCGCCGAGAACCGCGTGGGTGCAGAGGGTGACGGCTTCAAGTTCGCGATGGCCGGCCTTGACGGCGGCCGCCTCAACATCGGTGCCTGCTCGCTGGGCGGCGCGCAGCGCTGCCTCGACGAAGCGGTCGCCTATGTGAAGGACCGCAAGCAGTTCGACCAGCCGATCGCCGAATTCCAGAACACCCAGTTCCGTCTGGCCGACATGGCTGCCGAACTGGAAGCTGCCCGCGCGCTGCTTTATCTGGCCGCCGCCAAGGTGACTGCCGGCGCGCCGGACAAGACCCGCTTCGCCGCCATGGCCAAGATGATGGCCAGCGACACCGGCTCCTCGGTGGTCGACCGGGCGCTCCAGATGTTCGGTGGATACGGCTATCTGAAGGATTATCCCATCGAGCGGTTCTGGCGCGACCTGCGCGTCCATCGTATCCTCGAAGGCACCAACGAGGTCATGCGCATGATCATTGGGCGTGACCTCCTCAAGTAAGCCGGAACGGGGACGACCATGACCACCGATTTGCTGACTGAAGAACTGCTTACGTCCCGCGAAGGCATTGCCGGCGTGATCGCGCTGAACCGTCCGAAGGCGATCCACGCGCTCACTTTGGGCATGTGCGAGTCGATGAGCGATTCGCTGACCCAGTGGGCGGACGATCCCGAGGTGAAAGCCGTGTGGATCGAGCACAGCGAAGGACGCGGGTTCTGCTCCGGCGGAGACATCAACCTGCTGCGCCGTTCCGCGCTGGAGGATGACGGCCATTCGGGCCGCCGCTTCTTCTTCGCCGAATACCGGCTGAACCATCAGCTGTTCGAATATCCCAAGCCCGTGGTCGCCTTCATGGACGGTATCACCATGGGCGGCGGCGTCGGCATCTCGCAGCCCGCGCATTACCGCGTGGCGACCGAGAACACCCGCTTCGCCATGCCCGAAACCGGCATCGGCCTGTTCCCTGACGTGGGCGGCGGCTGGTATCTGTCGCGCCTGGAAGGGCGGCTGGGCCAGTTCCTGGCGCTCACCGGCGCGCGGCTGGACGGCGCGGAATGCCTCTGGGCCGGGCTCGCCACGCATTACCTGCAGAGCGAGGACCTGCCCGAAGCCAAGCGCCGTATCGCCGCCGGGCATGACATCGGCGCCGTGCTCACCGCGCTTTCGGTGACGCCGCCGGAACCGAAGATCGCCGCGCACGATGCGCAGATCCGCAAGCACTTCGCGTTCGATACGCTGGAACAGGTGCTGACCTCGCTGGAAGGCGACGACAGCGAATGGGCCGCGCGCGAACTGGCGACCTTGCGCACCAAGAGCCCGCAGGCCTGCAAGGTCTCGCTGCGCCAGCTTGCCACCTCGCTGACCTTGGACACCTTCGCGCAGAACATGGCGATGGAATACCGCATCGGCAGCCGCGTGCTGGTCCTGCCGGACTTTGCCGAGGGCGTGCGCGCGGTGATCGTCGACAAGGACCATGCCCCGCGCTGGAAACCGGCCGAGCCCGAGGGCGTGACCGAAGAGATGCTCGATGCGATCTTCGCGCTGCTGCCACCTGAGGAAGAATGGAGGCCGATTTGACGTTTGCGACGCCGATCGATCTCTACCACGTCGTCAAGAAATCCTGGGGCCCCGACAGCATTCCCGATCCGTTCGATCCCGCCAATCCCGCGCGCAACCAGTGCGCGGTAACGGCGCTGGCGGTGCGGCACTACTTCGGCGGGGACATCTTCAAGACGGCCACCAAGGGCGGCACGCATTTCTACAACCGGATCGACGGCCGGTTCTGGGATCTGGCGACCGATCAGTTCGACGAGCCGATCCCCTACGACAACACGCTGACCTCTTCCGAAGAGGCGCACGAACACGCCAGCCCGGCCCATCTGGCCGCGCTGATCGCCAACATCGAAGCGAACACCTGAAGGAATTGCGATGAGCTACGAGACGATTCTGGTCGAGAAAAAGGACAACGTCACTCTCATCACGCTGAACCGGCCGCAGGCGTTGAACGCGCTGAATTCGAAGGTTCTGGCCGAACTGATCGAGGCTTTCGCCGCATTCGAAGCCGATGCCTCGCAGGGCTGCGCGGTGCTGACCGGATCGGGCGAGAAGGCCTTTGCCGCCGGCGCCGACATCAAGGAGATGTCGGACAAGCCGAGCGCCGAATTCTATTCGCAGGACTTCTTCGCCGGCTGGACCAGCCATGTGGTCAAGGCCACGCGCAAGCCGTGGATCGCGGCGGTGAACGGCTTTGCGCTCGGCGGTGGCTGCGAAGTGGCGATGATGGCGGACTTCATCATCGCGTCCGAAAACGCCAAGTTCGGCCAGCCGGAAATCAAGCTGGGCGTTGCCCCCGGCATGGGTGGATCGCAGCGTCTGGCCCGTGCTGTGGGCAAGTCCAAGGCGATGGACATGTGCCTGACCGGCCGCATGATGGACGCGGCGGAAGCCGAGCGTTCGGGCCTTGTCAGCCGCGTGGTGCCGCTGGACCAGCTTCTGGATGAGGCGCTGAAGACCGCCGCCACCATCGCCGGCATGCCGCCGCTGGCCGCGACGATGAACAAGGAAATGGTCAACCTCGCGTTCGAGACCACGCTCGACACCGGCCTCATCATGGAGCGCCGCATGTTCCAGGTGCTGACCGCCACCGAGGACAAGGTCGAAGGCATGGCGGCGTTCGTTGAGAAGCGGCCGGGCGTTTGGAAGGGTAAGTAAGCTTGCGTGAAGGGGGCGCCCTGATTGGGGCGATCCCCTTCGTCAGCAATTTCGTCATTCCCGCGCAGGCGGGAATCCCGCTTCTGGCCGGCTGCACAAGTGCTGTTCCGCAAGCGGGATCCCCGCCTGCGCGGCGATGACGGGGAAGGGGCGCTACGCTCCGAATGGAAGCCTTTGCCCGCATGAATTGGGAGAGAATGTCATGAAAATCGCCTTCATCGGCCTTGGCAACATGGGCGGCGGCATGGCCGCGAATCTTGTGAAGGCCGGGCATTCCGTGAACGCCTTCGACCTTTCCGGCGATGCGCTGGCCCGCGCGGCTGAACAGGGCTGCGCGATCTTCGAAACGGTTCCCGATGCGGTCGACGGTGTCGATGCCGTCGTCACCATGCTGCCCAATGGCGGGATCGTTCGCGCGGTCTATACGCAGGAAGTTTTCGGCAAGGCGCCCAAGGGCGCGCTGTTCCTCGACTGCTCGACCATCGACCTGGCCACGGCGCGCGAAGTGGTCGAACTAGCGCAGGCGGCGGGTTACGAGATGGCCGACGCCCCCGTCTCCGGCGGGATCGCGGCGGCCAATGGTGGCACGCTGACCTTCATGGTCGGCGGCAGCGATGCGGTGTTCGAACGGGCCAAGCCGATCCTTGAACCGATGGCCAAGGCGGTGATCCATGCCGGCCATACCGGGGCAGGGCAGGTCGCCAAGATGTGCAACAACATGCTGCTGGCGATCCACATGATCGGCACGTGCGAGGCGCTGGCGCTGGCCGAGAAGGCGGGCCTCGATCCGCAGACTTTCTATGAAATCAGCTCCAAAGCCACCGGCTATTGCTGGTCGCTCAACGACTATACGCCGATGCCCGGCGTGGGGGCGACCAGCCCGGCGGACAATGGCTATGCGGGCGGCTTCGCCTCGGCATTGATGCTGAAGGATCTGCGTCTGGCGATGGCCGGTGCGGAAACGTCCGGTGCCACCGTGCCGATGGGTGAGCATGCGACGAAGATCTACGAGGCCTTCGTCGAGGCCGGCAACGGCGGCAAGGACTTCGGCGCGATCTTCACGACGCTGTGATCGGCGTGCTGCCTTATCAAACTTAACTCGTCATCCCCGCGCAGGCGGGGATCCCGCTTCCTTGGCGACGGCCGCGTTTAGACGCGGCGCCGGAGAAGAAAAGCGGGGCCCCCCGCCTGCGCGGGGGCGACGGGGTGTTATGTTGAGAACAGAGAGTTTGAAAACGGAGAATTGAGTTGGTGGGGCGGATCTAGTCCCCGCTTACGCCGCCATCATCTCCGCGCGGCCGTCCAGCACCACGCGGTTACGGCCGTCGCGCTTGGCGCGGTAGAGTGCGGCGTCGGCGGCCTTGATCAGCGTGGAGCCGTCGCGCTCCATGTTCTCTTCCCAGGTGGCGATGCCGAACGACATGGTCGTCAGCCCCAACATCCGTCCGCCCTGATGCACCGAAAGCTCGCTGATCGCCTGACGGACGATTTCCACGCGCTCGGCCAGAACGGTGGCGGAGGTGCCCGGGGCGATGATGGTGAATTCCTCTCCGCCGAAGCGGCAGACCACGTCACCGTCGCGGAAGCGTGAACGCATTTCCGCCGCCACCGCGTGCAGCACGGCGTCGCCCGCTTCGTGCCCGAACTCGTCGTTGAAGCGCTTGAAGTGGTCGACGTCGCACATGACCAGGCTGAGCGGGCTGCCGGTGCGCGTGGCGCGGGCGATTTCCAGCGCCAGCGTCTCTTCCATGTAGCGGCGGTTGAACAGACCGGTCAGCGGATCGCGGATCGTCTGTTCGCGGAGGCCGCGCTGGAGGCGGTGGTTGACGAGGGCGGAGGCGATGTTCTCGGTCAGCACCGTCAGGCGGAAGCGGTTTTCGGCCCCGACCACGCCCTTCAGGTAGAGCACGCCGATCACTTCGCCGCCGGCCAGCAGCGGCTCGCAGTGGTAATGGTCGGTATCGTGGCCGATGTGCGCGCAGACGATGTCGGAGCCCGGCTCGATCACGAAATGGCTCTGGCCGCGGCGCAGGGCCCAGCACTGGTCCGGCGCGAAGCCGGCAGCTTCCACTTCCAGCCCGCCCCATGCCGCGATCGGCACCAGCAGGTTGCGCGAATTGTTGTGGGCGTAGAGCGCGCCGGGAATCTCGGGCAGTACGCGCGGCACGAAGACGCGGATGATGGAGGCCAGTTCCTCGTCGGTGCGGGCGGCCTGCATCCGATGGGCCATGCCGCCCAGCAGTTCGATCACCTCGCCGCGTTCGCGCAGAACTTCGGCGTTGCGGTTGAGTTCGGCGTTGGCGTGGTGAAGCTGTTCGGAGCTTGCCACCTGATCGGAAACGGCGGCCTGCAACTCGTCGGCCATTGCGTTATAGCCGCGGGCCAGACGCTGGAATTCGCTCGATTCCATGCGCGCGGTGATCCGCGCACTGCGGTCGCCAGAGCCGAGCTGGCCCATCACTGCCATCATCTGTTCGACGGGACGGCGCAGGCGGCTGATCAGCGCGGTGGCCATGAACGTGATGGTGATGACGGTAATCGGCGTGCCGAAGATCACCAGCCAGCGGATGTTGTCGAGGCGGAACTGGACGGCAGCCATGCGCTCAGCGGCCAGTGCGCGTTCCGCATCCAGCAGGTCGTTCAGGCGGGCGTTGACCAGCATCATCAGGTCGCGGCCCTTGCCGGTGGCGACGCGGGTGCGGGCGCCGGCAAAGTCGCCGTCACGGGCTAGCTGGCCGGTTTCATCGAGCGCCTGTGCGCGCTGGGCGATCAGCGACTGCACCTGCCGGGCGCGGGTGCTTTGCAGCGGATTGTCGGAGGTCAAGGCAACCAGCGTCGCGGCATCGCGGCGGGCCGCGGCGATCTCGTCGGTGACGCTGGCGGCGAATTCCGCGTTCTGCGTCAGCACGAAGCCGCGCTGGCCGGACTCTGCGGCCTGCAGGTGGCGCAGCGACCGGCTGCCGGTTTCCAGCACTTCGGACGAATGCGCTACCCAGCCAAGACTCGTGCGCATCTGTGCCGACGCATCGAGCAGCAGGCCGGCCAAGACGGCCAGCACCACGCTAAGAATTGCGCAGAGGACGACGATGCGCCGGGATAACGATCCGACCAAGGGAAACTCCGTAGGGGGCTGAGGTTCAGCCCTCGGTCAATCGTAGGATTCTTGCAACCTCAATCGGTTGCATCGATCCAACTTTTTGCCGTGCAGTGGCCGGGAAATCGACGAGTTGAGCGCGAACCCGCGGCGTCTTTGCCATGTGACGGGCGCGCGACGCGGATTACGGAATGTCGGAGTGCCGTTCGCGCCGCTCACGCTCGAATCGGGGCAGGCGCATGCCTTTGGTGCGGCTGGTCAGGTGCCAGCGCCGGCAGAGCGGGCAGCGATAGGGGCGCAGTGTGACGTCCGCCTGCGCCGCGACTGCCAATGCTTCCTCTTCGGTTTCGAAGCGCCGCTTGCGCTGGCAGATGCCGAGCCGAGTGCGCACAGCGCTCAGCCCAGTAGCCGCGCGCCCAGCAGCATCAGCAGCTTCACGTCCATCGCGTAGCCCGCGTCGCGCCACTCGGCGATCTGGCGTTCGATGCCGGCCATGGGCACGCGGTGGACGATGATGTCTTCGCTGTCCACGCCGCCACCTTCGCCGACCTTCACAAGATCGTGCGCGCGGAACAGGGTGAAGCTTTCGCTGACCATGCCGGGGGACGAGTAGAATTCGCCCAGGTTTTCCATGCGGCCGGCGTGGTAGCCGGTCTCTTCCTCCAGTTCGCGCGCGGCGGCGACGCTGGCGTCTTCGCCCACGACATCGTCATGATCGCCGACAAGGCCGGCGGGCAATTCGATGCAGCGCTTGCCCAGCGGCACGCGGTACTGGTCGACGAGGATCACGTGGTCTTCGGCATCGATCGGCAGGATCACGGCGGCACGGATGCCGCGCGCGCGGCTGACGTATTCCCAGCGGCCACGCTTGCGGGTGGTGATGAACCGGCCCTGCCACATCACCTCATCGGGAGCGTCGGCATCGGGGGGCAGTTGGGTCACTTCGGTCATACTTCGATCAGCCTGTCGGGTAGTTCGTTGATATCGTCATCGGCGCGGGGGAAGTGCTGGGAGAGGATTTCGCCCACTTTGCCCACCGCGACCACCATGCCGTCCGCCACGCGGTCCTCGCGCACATGGGTGAGCATCGCGGTCATCACATGGCCCCAGATCTCGGGATCGACTTTGGCGGCGATGGCCTTGTCCGCCACGATTTCCGCGCGGTGCTCACGCATCGAAAGGTAGATCAGCACGCCGGTGCGGCCCGTGGTGCGTTGTTCCGCGCCGATGCGGAAGGCGCGCAGGGCGTGGGCGTGGACGCGCATGGTCTTCACCGGGCCGGGCACCAGCCAGAACTTCAGCGGTTGCCAAAGTTGCAGCGCCAGCATGGCGGCGAACTTGATCGCGGCGACCCCGGCGGCAAGGCCGATGATCATGCGCGGCGTCCATTCGTGCCCCCAGTCGGCCAGCAGCCGGTCATAGAGGCCCATGTAGAAATGCGGCGCGATCACCAGCGCGGCGAGGGCGAGGAACGCCACGACGACGCTCCACGCCAGCGCCACGTCGGTATAGCCGTCCGAACGATCCGCCAGCACGGTGACAATCTCGCCCGAGCTGTGCATTTCCGCCTCGCCCACGGCGGCGCTGATACGGGCGTGATCCTCGGCGGAGAGGTAGATGGGTGAGGGCATGTCCGGTCTCTCTCCTCTACCAGCTTCCGCTCGCGCCGCCGCCGCCGAAGCTGCCGCCGCCGCCCGAGAAACCGCCGCCTCCACCGAAGCCGCCTCCGCCGCCCCAGCCGCCGCCACCGCCCCAGTGGTCGTCATCGTCGTCGCGGCCGAACGGGCCGGGCATCCAGATGATCGGGCCGCCAAGGCCGCTGCGTCGCCGCCCGCCGCCGCGCGCCTCGTTGATCATCGGCAGCACCACGAACAGCACGATGAAGCCGATGAAGATCACGGTGCCAAGCGGGAAGCCGCCTTCCTGCGGCTTGCGCGCGGCATCGGCGTTTGCGGCCACCTGACGCGCCTGATCGGGCGGCAGGGTCAGCTGCTTGATCAGCGCATCGGTGCCGGCGTTGATGCCGCCGGGATAGTCGTTCGCCTTGAAGCGGGGGAGGATGTCGTTGTTGATGATCAGGAAAGAGAGGCCGTCGGTGATGATCGGTTCCAGGCCGTAGCCCACCTCGATCCGCACCTTGCGCTCGTTCGGCGCGACGATCAGCAGCGCGCCGGTGTTCTTGTCCTTTTCACCGATGCCCCAGGCGCGGCCGAGTTGGTAGCCGTAGTCCGAAATCTCGTATCCCTGCAGGCTGGGCAGGGTGACGACCACAAGCTGGCGGCCGGAGTTCTTCTCCAGCGCGTCCAGCTTCTGGGTCAGCTGTGCTTCCTGATCGTCCGGGATGATGTTGGCATCGTCGACGACGCGGCCAGTCAGTTTCGGAAATGTCGGCTCGGCGGCCGCTTGCTGGGCAAGCAGCACACCGAAGGCCAACAGGATGGCCGCAAGGACGGCCCGAACGCGGGTCACCGTATTACATCTTGCCTTCGAGGCTGGGCGCCACTTCCGCGCCCGGCGTCGTCGCCTGATAGGGCACCATCGGGCTGGCGCCGCGCAGCTTCGCGCCGATCATCGTGGGGAAGGTGCGGACCTCTGTGTTGAAGTCCTGAACCGCCGCATTGTAGTCCCGCACGGAGATGCGGATGCGGTTTTCCTGACCTTCAAGCTGGGTCTGCAGCATCTGGTAGTTCACGATCGACTTGAGCTCGGGATACTGCTCGACGCTGACCAGCAGGCGTGAGAGGCTCTGGCCCAGTTGGCCCTGCGCGGCCTGGAACTGCTGCATCTTAGCCGGATCGTTCAGATCGTCGGCCGAAAGCTGGATAGAGGTGGCCTTGGCGCGCGCTTCCACCACGCCGGTCAGGATTTCTTTCTCCTGCGTAGCTGCACCCTTGGCGACGGCGGCAAGGTTGGGGACCAGATTGGCGCGTTCCTGGAACGCGGCCTGCACATCGGCCCACTTGGCCTTGGCGGCTTCCTGCTTGGTAGGCACCGAGTTGAAGCCGCAGCCGGCCAGCGATGCCGTTACGCCCACGATAAGGGCGGTGCGGCCGATACGCGATGCAGGGGAAAGGCGCATGGGGGGTGATCCTCCTGATGGACTATGCTCATGACGGGCCGGAAGGGCCGCGTCTCGTCCTCTTGGCATAGATAGCAGGCGTATATGCCGGTTCAAGGACTGGCGCCATTGCAACTTATGGCCGCAACCGATTGTTACCAAAGGGCCATTGTGGCAATTTTGCGCGGTGCGGCCAGGCAGACTTGCCCGAGAAACTCAGGGGATCAGCTAATTATGCTACAGGAATTCAAGACTTTCATCGCCCGCGGCAATGTGCTGGACTTGGCGGTCGGCGTGATCATCGGCGCCGCGTTCGGCAAGATCGTGTCCTCGCTTACGGACGACGTGATCATGCCGTTTATTGGCCTGGTCACCGGCGGCATCGATTTCAGCAACAAGTACGTGGTGCTGGGTTCGGTTCCGGCCGGCTATACCGGGCCGATGACTTATGCCGGACTGAAGGCGGCGGGCGTGGCCATGTTCGGCTATGGCGCCTTCCTGAACGCGGTGATCAACTTCCTGATCCTGGCCTTCGTCATCTTCCTGATCGTGCGTCAGGCCAATCGCCTGATGCCGGCAAAGGAAGCCGCGCCTGCCGGCCCGACGGAAGTGGAACTGCTGGCCGAAATCCGCGACGCGCTGAAGAAGTAGACCGCCGAGGCAAACGGTCCGGGAAGCCCCGGCGCGAAGGGAGGGGAGGGCGCAAGCTCTCCCCCTTTTCTTTTGCGGCGGACACCCTATATGCGTCTTTGCCGGCTTGCCGGCTATGAGGATAAACTGCGCCGTTCAATAGGCACAGCGGACCCGGGGGCGGTACCCGGCGGCTCCACCATCACCCGTCCAGCCAGGCTGGGCAACCCTGTTGTCGCAGGGGTGTTGATGGGGCCGAACTAGGATCGACGTGTGTTGAAAAGCGGTGTTTTCTTCCGGGCTGAGTAACCCGTTCAAGGCTCAAAACTCATAAGTGCCAACGACAACGAAGCACTTGCTCTCGCGGCGTAATTCTAGGGCTTAGCGGCCTGAAGTTACAAAGTTAGAACACGGTTGGACCCACCGGGTAACAGAAGCGGATTCCAGGGGCTGGGGGCGAGCCTTGCAACAGAATCGCCCTACCTTCCTTTCCTTTGCAATCACAAGGCCGCCTGCGTGAGCGGCGCATCGCCGCGTGCGGGCCGGATGCGGCGCGCCAGCCAGTGCGATGGGCGCTCCACTCCCAGCCACAACAGCGTGGCACCGGCGATGCAGGCGGCCAGGATCAGCACCAGGCAGAGAAGATCGGCGGCAGGTCCATCGCCGAACAGTCGGTGGCCTACGAACCCTGCCGCGCCCGTCAGCGGGTTGTGGATGAGGTAGAGGCTGTAGGAAACCGCACCCAGAAACTGCAACCAGCGCCAGCTGAGGCCCGTCCGCGCCCAGCCGCTGCGCATCGCCAGATAGAGGAAGATCGCCGTCAGCGCGGCTGTGCGGTCGAACCCCGGCGTCGTCACCAGCGCCGCGCCCAGCGTTATTGCTGCCAGCTTGGCCACTTCCGAATCCAGCGCCCTGCGTGCCAGCACGCCCAGATAGAAGACCCCCCAGAACTGGACGAACCAGCCGGACCAGTTCTGCCCGAACCACCCCTGGGCGGATGCCAGTGCGAGTACCCACATCACCAGACTGGGCCATGGCGCCAGCGGCCAACCGTGACGCGACCATTTCGCGCGGATCAGCAGCATCATGGCGAGGAAGACGTAGAACTGGATCTCGCACGCCAGCGTCCAGTAGACGGGATTGATCGGTGCGATCTTCAGAACGTCCTGAAGATAGAGCGCATGTGCGGCGATCTGGCCGCCGGTGGGCACCAGATGGGGCTCATGCCGGATCATCGCCGAAAACCCGGCAAGCGCCACGACGAAAGCGATGGATAGCCAATAAGCCGGGGCCAGGCGGATGGAGCGGCGCAACAGAAACCGGCCAAAGTCTGCGCCATTCGCGATCGGGGTTTCGGCAGGCGCCTTGCCGAAAAGGCTATGCGCGATCACGAATCCGCTGAGCGTGAAGAAGATCGCCACACCCAGATGCCCATCCGCGAAAAGAAACGGCGAAAGCGGGGCCACGCTTTTGAGTTGCCCACCTTCGGCAGCGTGGAAAAGCAGCACCCAAAGGCAGGCCACTCCGCGCAATGCCTGGATCACAGTGTAATTGACGCGTGGCTCCGACATGACGGCACAGTGTCAGCAAGCGCGCGGAACCCGCAAGAATCAGGACTGCGGACGGCAAATCGAGTGCGGAAGAATCGGGAGTGGTCAGGCGGCTTCGCGGTCCCGAAGCGACGGTGCGCCGTGGGTCGCTTCAGCTGCGGCCAGTCGCTGCGCCTTCTCGTACTTCAGCGCGTCCAGGATCTTGCCGCCGGCCATGAACACCGCGCCGGTGCAGGCCAGAAACAGCAGCTTGCCGCCGAAACCCGGAAACCGCGTCAGGTAGACGCTGCCGCGCTCCACCGCGCCCAGCGCGAGCGCATAAATGATCATGTAAGCTTCCCAATTCGTCTTGATGACGAAAAGCCGGGCGATTTTGCGAAACATGACGTTCCTTCTCGGCCTCGCCCCCACCTTGCTCTCATTCCACTGAGCAACGTCCATGCCAGTCACGGGTTCCAGGCGGACTTGATGGTTGACGAGTCCTTACAATGTAAGCCTTTCCGACGCCGTTGTAAGAGGGACCGACGAGGTACTCCCTTTGCGGCACACCGGCGAAGGCGCTGTTGCCAATTGCGGATCGATCGGGCATAGGTGCAGCGATTCCTCCCCGGGACAGTCTTGGCTACTATCACGGACGCGCCGCGCTCTCTTGAGCCGCGCGTATGGACTGCGAGGAATGATGACGGACAATTTGGAAAGAGCGGGCCTGCGGGTCGACGCGGGACTTGCGCGCTTTGTCGAGGAGCAGGTCCTGCCCCCCGTTGGCCTCGACGCGGCGGCGTTCTGGAGCGGCTTTGCGGCGCTGGTGGACGAATTCGCCCCGCGCAATCGCGCTTTGCTGGCGAAGCGGGACGATCTTCAGGCGCAGATCGACGCATGGCATCTGGCCTGCGCGGGCAAGCCGATCGATCAGGACGAATATCAGGCCGTCCTGCGCCAGATCGGCTATCTCGTCCCCGAACCGGGCGATTTCACCATCGGCACCAAGGGCGTCGATTCCGAAATCGCGACCATGGCCGGGCCGCAGCTGGTCGTTCCCGTACTCAACGCGCGTTTCCTGCTGAATGCTGCCAATGCCCGCTGGGGTAGCCTCTACGACGCGTTCTACGGCACCGACGCGCTGGATGCGGCGCCTGCGCAGGGCAAGGGCTATGACCCGGTGCGCGGCGCTGCGGTGATCGCGGCCGGGCGTGCATTTCTGGACAAGGCGCTGCCGCTGGCCGCAGGGTCCTGGGCCGATGCCGAAACGGCCGATGCCCCGCTGGCGGATCCGTCGCAGTTCGTTGGGGAGACTGCCAACGGTCGTCTCTATTGCTCGAACGGCCTCGGCGTCGAGATCGTGGTCGATCCGTCGAGCCCGGTCGGCGTGACCGACAAGGCGGGCATTGCCGACATCGTCCTCGAATCCGCGCTGACTACCATCGTCGATCTGGAGGATTCGGTCGCGGCGGTCGATGCCGAGGACAAGCTGGCCGCCTATTCCAACTGGCTGGGCCTGATCCGCGGCGACCTGACCGAGACGTTCGAGAAGGGCGGCAAGACGCTGACCCGCGAACTGGCGGGGAACAAGACCGTCACCGCGCCCGGCGGCAAGTCGGTCGATCTGCCGGGGCGTTCGCTGCTGTTCATTCGCAATGTCGGCCATCTGATGACCAATCCGGCGATCCTGCTGCCCGATGGCAGCGAGATTCCCGAAGGCGTGATGGATGCCGTGCTCACCAGCGCCATCGGCAAGCAGGATGTCATGAGCCTCACCCGTTTCGGCAATAGCCGCGAAGGGTCCATCTACATCGTCAAGCCGAAGATGCACGGGCCGGAAGAGTGCGCCTTCACCAATGACCTGTTCGATGCCGTCGAAGACCTGCTGGGGCTGGACCGCCACACGATCAAGGTCGGCGTCATGGACGAGGAACGGCGGACTTCGGCCAATCTTGCCGCCTGCATCCATGCGGTGAAGGACCGTATCGTTTTCATCAACACCGGCTTCCTCGACCGCACGGGGGATGAGATCCACACCTCGATGCGGGCCGGGCCGATGATCCGCAAGAATGCGATCAAGGCCTCGACCTGGATCGCCGCTTACGAGAAGCGCAATGTCGCCATCGGCCTGGCGCACGGGCTTTCGGGCGTGGCGCAGATCGGCAAGGGCATGTGGGCCGCGCCGGACATGATGCGCGACATGCTGGAACAGAAGATCGGCCATCCGAAGACGGGCGCGAACACCGCGTGGGTGCCTTCGCCCACTGCGGCGACGCTCCATGCGATGCATTACCATCAGGTCGACGTGTTCGGTCTGCGCGAAGAAATAGGGCAGGGTGACGTTCCGGGGCTCGACCTGCTGCTGCAGGTTCCGCTGGCCGATGGCGCGAACTGGTCCGAGGAGGAGATTCGCGAGGAGCTGGAGAACAATGCGCAGGGCTTGCTCGGCTATGTCGTGCGCTGGATCGATCAGGGTGTCGGGTGCTCCAAGGTGCCTGATATTAACGATGTGGGCCTGATGGAAGACCGGGCGACCTTGCGCATTTCCAGCCAGCACATGGCCAACTGGCTGCTGCACGGCGTTTGCAGCGAGGCGCAGGTGATGGATGCGCTGCACCGCATGGCGGCCAAGGTCGATGCCCAGAATGCAGGCGATCCGCTCTATGAGCCGATGGCGGGCAACTGGAATACGTCCTTCGCGTTCCGCGCGGCCTGCGATCTGGTGTTCAGGGGCGTGGAACAGCCCAACGGTTATACTGAGCCGCTGCTCCATGCGTGGCGTCTGCGGAAGAAGGCGGAAGCACCGACTATGGTTGATGCCTGATTTACACTGCTTATCAGTATTAACTTCCTTTTGAAGCTTGGCGGATATGGTCCCCGGGTGACGAGTGCCGGGGGCCGTATTCCATGAAGGAGCAGAAGATTCTCGCGGGGGAGCACGCGCGCATGTCTGTGCGGCTGCGTGTGCGGGGGTCTGCGAGTGGCGGCGATGCGCAGGTGCTGGCGGCCAGTACACGTGCGCTGCGCGTATCGATGAGCGCACCGCCGGCACGGGGCGAAATCGTGGAGATCATGGTGGGCCGTCAGTCGCTGGTCGGCTGGGTGCGTTGGCGGATCGGCCGGCGCTGCGGCATCGGGTTGGCCGAGCCGATCAACGTCATCGCCCTGCTGGCGGGCGACGTGGTCCCGCTTGTTCTGCCGCCTGCGACGGAGATCGCTTTCGAACGTCGCCGCACATTGGCGGTGGCACTTGCCTCGGACGGTCCGATACAGGCGCGCCTGTTTCAGGCAGCGGTTATTTTGGCGATCCTGACATGCGGCACGGCATGGGTTCTCCACCTCGCCGGCATGGCCGGCTGACCTAAGGCCCTGAATTTAAACAATATGCGCGTCAGGACAGTTCGCGCGCCACGCTGACGAATTCGGAAACCGACAGCGTCTCCGCGCGGCGCTGGGCATCGATGCCCAACCGTTCCAGCGCATCCAGCGCGCCGGGCACGCCCTTCAGGCTCTGACGCAGCATCTTGCGGCGCTGGCCGAAGGCGGCTTCCGTCACCCGTTCCAGCACGCGCATGGACACGCCTTCGGGCGCCTCGCCCGGCACCACATGGATGATGGCGGACATGACCTTGGGCGGCGGTGTGAAGGCGCTGCGGTGCACCTTCAGCGCCAGCTTCGCCTTCGAACGCCACTGCGCCAGCACGGCCAGTCGGCCATAGGCGGAGGTATCGGGATCGGCCACGATGCGGCGAGCCACTTCCTCCTGGAACATCAGCGTCAGCGATAGCCATTGCGGGGGCCAGGCCGCGCCCGAGAGCCAGCTGGTGAACAGCGCGGTGCCGACGTTGTAGGGCAGGTTGGAGGCGATGTGGTATGGCCCGTCGAACAGCGTCGCCGGGTCGATCTTCATCGCGTCGCCCTCGATCACCTTCAGCTTGCCGGGGAAGGCGGCTCCCAGTTCGGCAAGCGCGGGAAGGCAGCGGCGGTCCATCTCGATCGCGGTGACATTCGCCCCGGCGCGGAGCAGCGCGCGGGTCAGGCCGCCGGGGCCGGGGCCTACTTCGAGCACGTTCGCGCCATCAAGGCTGCCGGGGATCGCGGCGATCCGGTCCAGCAACTGTTCGTCGAACAGGAAGTTCTGGCCCAGCGCCTTGCTGGCCGAAAGCCCGTGCTTCGCGATCACTTCGCGCAAGGGGGGAAGGGTGGTCATGCAGTCAATTCCGTGGAGAGCCGCCGCGCGGCGCATTCGCCGGCCATGCGCAGCGCCGCGATCATCGCGCCCGCGCTGGCCACGCCCTTGCCGGCGATGGCGAACGCGGTGCCGTGATCGGGCGAGGTGCGCACGATCGGCAGGCCGAGCGTGACGTTGACGCCGGCGTCGAAATCCAGCGTCTTGATCGGGATCAGCGCCTGATCGTGATACATGCAGAGCGCCACGTCGAACCGGCTGCGCTCATGCGCGGCGAACAGCGCGTCGGCGGGATGCGGGCCGGTGACGGCAAGGCCCTCTGCGGCAAGCGCGGCGATGGCGGGGATGATTGTGTCGATTTCCTCGCGCCCCATGCGGCCGTCTTCGCCGGCGTGGGGGTTGAGGCCGGTGATCGCGATGCGGGCGGGTGAAAGGCCGAAGTCTCGTGCCAGCGCGCGGGCAACGATCCGCGCCTTGCGTTCGATCAGGTCGCGGGTAAGCAGCCTTGGCACCTGAGTCAGCGCCACGTGGACGGTTAGTGGCACCGTGCGCAGGTTCGGCCCGGCCAGCATCATCACCGCATCGTCATGTGCCACACCGCAGGCATCGGCGCAGAATTCGGTCTGGCCGGGCTGGGTGAAGCCCACTTCGGCCAACTTGGACTTGGCGATGGGGCCGGTGACGATGGCGCCCGCCGCACCCGAAACCGCCAGCGCGGCGGCCTGAGAGAGCGAATGGAGTGCCAGTTCGGCGCCTTCGCGCGAAGGGCGGCCGAAATCGGCGGGTGCGTCCGCATCGCCCAGCACGGGCAGCCCGTGGGCAAAGGCTTCGCGGGCCTCGGCCGGATCGGCGATGCGGATCACCGGCAGGTCGATGCCCCGCGTGCGTGCGGCGGCGGCCAGCACCCGGCTGCCGCCCACCACGAAGAACGGCGTGAGCGCCGCCTCGTCCCGGCGGGCCCAGCTTTCCGCGATCAGTTCGGGGGCGATCCCGGCGGGATCGCCCAGCGAAACGGCAAGCGGCGCCGCAGGCGTGACTTCGGTGCCGCCCACGCAGCGATCAGTTGTATTCGATGATCGCGTCACGCCGCAGATCGCGCAGGTACATCTGCGCACGCTTGTTGACGCGGTCGTCCTCGATCTGGGCCTGAAGCTGTTCGAAGCTGGGCCCCGAATCGACCTGCGGATCGTCGCGGCCGCAGAGCATCAGGATGCGCACGCCCTCGGTCAGCGAACCGAACGGCGGCAGCGTCTCACCGGGCGAGAGGTTGAGGATCGAGGTCTGGATGGGGCCGGGCAGATCGCGCGCCTTGACCTGATCGTTGGTGACGACCTGCGCACCGATGCCGGTGGCAACCTTGTCCACATCACCACAGCCCTTGGCGGTGGCGATGCTCTTGGCGAAGGCTTCGGCGCGGCTGTTGGCGTCGGCCTCGCTGATGCCCTTGGGGAAGTTCATCGAGATCTGCTTCAGCGACAGCACCGCGTCGCGCGGATCGGCGGTCAGCACCTGGCGCTTGTCGATCAGGTAGATGATGTCGTAGCCGCCGGGCACTTCCACCGGGCCGACCAACTGGCCGGGCTGCATGTCGCGCGCGGCAGTGGCCAGTTCGGCGGGCAGCTGGCCAAGGCGAATCCAGCCAAGGTCGCCGCCGACCGCGGCGGTGGACGCCTGCGAGTACTGGCGGGCATAGGCGACGAAGCTGCCGCCCTGCTTGAGCTGCTGCACGATCTGCATCGCGTTCTGGTAGACTTGCTGCGACGATTCCGGGGTCGAGGACAGATAGATCTCGCCCAGCCGGTACTCGTCGGTACCCTTGGCCGCCTTCATGCGTTCCAGCATTTCGTTCACTTCGTCGTCGGAGACGTTGATGAACGGCTGGACGTTACGCTGCAGCAGGCGCTGCCACGAAAGCTCACCGCGGATCTGGCGCTTCAGCGATTCGGGCGAAGACCCGACGCGCTTCAGGTAGCCGTCCATGGCCTTGGTATCCTGGCCGAAGTTCTGCGAGGCAACGCGCGCATAAGTCTGGTCGACTTCCGCGTCGTCCACCGTCACGTCGGCAGCCTTGGCGCCCTGGATCTGCAGGGTTTCGTCGATCAGGTTGCGCAGCACCTGCAGACGCAGACGCTTCTTCTCTTCCTCATCGATCTTGCCCTGGTTGGCGGCCAGGATCAGCGCCAGGCGCTGGTCGACGTCGGTACCGGTGATGATGTCGCCGTTAACCACGGCCGTCGCGCGGCGCAGGTTCGGGTTGTCGTTGCCGAAGATCTTGACGTCGTCCGGGATGACGATGTCGCCCTGTTCGGACGTGGAAGACGCCACCGGGGCATCGGCCTGCGCGCCGGCCTGTGCAAGCGCGACCGTCGACGTCGCGAGCGGGGAGAAAGCGGACGCGATTGCGCCACCGGCGATCGCGCAATTGCGTGCCGCGCGCTTGAACCTGCTACCTTGGATTGCTGTCACCGTGTTCTCTATCCCGTCTGCGACCGGTCATTCCCGGTCCCCGGGCGCGGGTGCAAAACACCCCGCGCACGTTTTCCGGCCTATGTCGGCCTGCGGCTTAACCGAAACTGAGTGCGTCCGATAGCGGCTTTGGCAAGGCCTGCCAACGCCCCGGACGCGTGCCGGTCAACCAATTGATGTGCCTGTCGATGTCAAGAAGGCTTGCCTCAGTGAACCCCGATGTTCTTGAGGGCGAAGTGAAGCTGGAAGGAATTGCCCTTGCGCGCGTCGCCGTTGGATACGTAGTCGCGGCGCCAGGTCAGCGAGATTTCGAGGCAATCGTCCTCGTATGCGAAGCCAAGGCGCGTGCGCAGCGGCTGGAAACCGTCCGACCCGTTGGTGGGATCCTCGCTCTTGTCGGTCAGGTTGACCACCGCCGAACCGAACATCGACCAGTAGTTCGCAAAGGCCACGCGGCCGGCGGCGCGCACTTCCTCGCGATCCTGAAGATCCTCGATCATGTTCGAGATGTTGCGGTCCAGCTTGGCGTAACCCATTTCGAAATAGGTCTGGTTGCCGCCCAGCGAAAGGTCGAATTCGTTGCGGCGGAAGGCCAGGCTGTCCTTGTCCAGCCGGAAGCGGTGGATCACGCTGACGAAGTTGCGGTAGCGCACTTCGGTCCGGCCGACATAGTCCGAAGTCTTGTCGGCAAGGCCGGTGCCGTCGGGCAGGATCTGTTCTTCGTTGCTGAGCCGGATCGACTGGCCCAGCGTGCTTTTCACGCGCCAGCGCGGGCGTTCGAACGTCCAGTCGAACCCGTAAGTGAAGCGCACGCCATCCTCGAACCGGTCATAGCCGGGGAAGCGATTGAGCGAGAAGAGGTTGGTATCCTCCAGTTCGATCGCGCGCGAATCCTCGTTCGGGATTTCAAGGTTGCGGATATGCGGCGTGGCGACCAGCTGGACGCGCGGGGTGAGGACCTGCGTACCGCCGAAGACCTGGCCGACCAGCGGCCATTTCACATCGGCTGCGGCCAGCGCGATTGCGCGGCCCTGCCAGCCCGATTCGCCGCGGTAGAGCAGGGTGGTGGTCGTGTCGTTCTCGTCGGAATGATAGACGTCGCCGCGCAGCAGGCCGGTCAGCACCAGTTCCTGGCCCATGCTGGTGATCTTGCGCAGCGACCATTGGGCGCTGGCGAACGCGCGCTGCGTATCCTGCCCCTCCTTGCGCGTGATGCCCATGGTGTTCGCCTGAATCTCGAACTTGCCGCCCAGCAGCGGATCGTCGATGCGGCGGCGATAGTCGATCACCGGAATGGCGACGGGCATCAACCCCTGGTCCTGCCCGGAGCGCATGGTCTGCGTGGTATATCCGGCGAAGGAGAAATAGCTGTCCTGATCGATCCGCTCGATCTCCACGCTGGAGCGCAGGCGATCGTCGCGGCTGATGTCATAGCGGCGCAGGAACGTGCGATCCGTCGCGCGGCGGATGGAGGCGGTGATGCTCCAGTTCGGGTCGAGCTGGAACTTGCCGTTGGCGAAGATATAGCCGCGAAACGCGCGTTCGCGGTTTGGATCGGGATTGGTATCGTCCAGCGAGATGCGGTTGGACGAGGTGGCATAGCCGGTGATCTGATATGCGCCCTTGTCGGTAAGCGCGCGATATTCGAACGAGGCCATCGGCGCCGACTTGGTGAAGACGTGCAGTGTGCCGGTGAGATCGCGGTTGGGGGCGATCTTCCAATAGTACGACTGGGCGACTTCGATGCCGTTGGACGGGCTGGACTTGATATCCGGTACCAGGAAGCCCGATACCGCGCCGCCATTGGTGCTGACCGTCAGGCCCAGCAGCGGGATCTGCACTTTGCCGAAGAGTTCCAGCCGCGCGTCGGAAAAGCGGACGAGGCTCTTTTCCTCGCTGTAGACCACCGTCTTGGCCAGCACGCTCCAGGTCGGGCTCTTGGGGCATCCGCTGTCGTCGGACACCGCGCAGCCGGTGTAGGCGGCGTGGTGCAGCACGACATCGCCGTTGGCCAGCCGCTCACCCTTGTTCGCCGCCAGCCGCGCGCCTTCGCGCAGCACCAGCAGCAGGTTTTCCATCGCGCCGGTCTTCAACTCGTCGGTCAGTTCGACCTGTTCGGTATAGAGCTGGTTGCCGTTCTGATCGACCAAACGGACATTGCCGGTGCCGACGATCTGGCCGGTGTTGCGATTCCAGGTGACGGTATCGGCGCGCACGGATTGCTTGTCCTTGCGCAGCACGACATTGCCCTTGGCGGTAACCGTTTCGCCGTTCTGATCGTACTCGACAGTGTCCGCCTCGAACGCGACGGGCACTTCTTCCGCAGTTTCTGCAGGAGGCGCCGGCGGCGCGCCCTGGATCGGTGTGGTGTCAACCGGACGGGTCAGGTCCTGTGCCGATGCAGCGCAAGGCAATGAAATGGAGGCAATTCCCACGGCCAGCAGGGGCAGCGGGAGGGAAAGCAAGCGCAATTTGCGGACATGCAGCAGGGTCTGAGCGGCCGGGAGCATGGCTTGCCTATCGCACCGCCTGTGCCTAACTGCAATCCGCTGTTGCGGCGAAGCGCACAAGTCCGTCGCTCGCCCACGAGAATTCAGGAGATCCCATGAATATCCAGTTCCTTGACGCCGCTGCCGCCCCCACGGCGCGTCTGGTCGCCCGCTTCGTGAATCAGGACGCGATTCCCGCCGATCTGGAAGCGGTGCTGGCGGAAGGCGCGAAAGCCTCGCGCTTTACCGGCAAGGCCGGACAGGTGTTCGAGGGCTTCGTAGAGCGTGACGGCAAGATCGTGCGCGTGGCGCTGGCCGGGATCGGTGCTGCCGATGGTAAGGACCGCAAGGGCGCTGTCGAGCGTGCGGGCGCGGGCATTGTCGCCAAGTACCTGACCTCGGGCGAAACCGCTGTGACGCTGGACCTGACCGGCGCCGGCCTTTCGGCCGACGAAGCGGCTGGCGCTCTCCTCGGCGCAGTGCTGCGCGCATGGCGTCTCGACACCTATCGCACCAAGCTGGCCGATGACGCGAAGCCCAGCCTGGTCGACATCGCCGTGATCGGCGCGCCGGAAGGCACCGAGGCGGTCTGGGCCGTGGAACAGGCCATCGTGGAAGGCGTGTCCTTCACCCGTGAACTGGTGACCGAGCCGGCCAACGCGATCTATCCGGAATCGTTCGTCGCGCGCTGCGAGGCTAAGATGGCCGGCAGCGGCCTGAAGGTTCGCGTGCTGGACGAGAAGGAAATGGCCGATCTCGGCATGGGCTCACTGCTGGGCGTGGCGCAGGGCTCTGCGCGTCCGGCGCGCCTGCTGGTGCTGGAATGGCTGGGCGGCAATGCCGGCGAAGCCCCGGTTGCCTTCGTGGGCAAGGGCGTGACGTTCGACACCGGCGGCATCTCGATCAAGCCGGCGGCCGGCATGGAAGACATGAAGTGGGACATGGGCGGCGCCGGCGCGGTGGCCGGCACCATGCTCGCCCTCGCGCTGCGCAAGGCGAAGGCCAACGTGGTCGGCGTCTGCGGCCTTGTGGAAAACATGCCCGACGGCAATGCCCAGCGCCCCGGTGACGTCGTCACCTCGCTCTCGGGCCAGACCATCGAAGTCATCAACACCGATGCCGAAGGCCGTCTGGTGCTGTGCGACGCGCTGACCTGGGTGCAGCGTGAGTACAAGCCGGCCAAGGTGGTGGACCTTGCCACCCTGACCGGCGCGATCATCCTGTCGCTGGCGCACGAATATGCGGGTCTGTTCTCGAACAACGACGACCTTGCCGCGCAGCTCACCGCCGCCGGCGACACCTCGGGCGACCGCCTGTGGCGCATGCCGATGGGCCCGAACTACGACAAGATGATCGACAGCCCGATCGCCGACATCAAGAACGTCGGGCCGCGCTTTGGCGGCTCGATCACCGCGGCGCAGTTCCTCCTGCGTTTCATCGAGAACGACACCCCCTGGGCACACCTCGACATTGCCGGCACCGTGTGGACCGACAAGCCGGGCGCGACCTGGGACAAGGGTGCTTCGGGCTTCGGCGTGCGCCTGCTCGACCGCTTCGTGCGCGACAACCTCGAAGCATAAGTAAAACGGGCAGGGCCGCGACATGCGCGTCGATTTCTATCAGCTCAGTCGTGACCCTGCCGAAAGCGCATTGGCGCTGATCGCCGGAAAGGTCGCGGGGAATGGCGAGCGTCTGCTCGTCGTCTCCGCCGACCTTGGCCAGCGCCAGCGCATCTGTCAGGCGCTGTGGTCCACTGGCCCCGAAAGTTTCCTCGCCAACGGTTTCGCGGGCGAGAACGGAGAGGGTCGCCAGCCGATCCTCATTTCCGACGCGCCTGAGCCTGCCAACGGCGCCAAATTCATGGCGATTGCCGATGGCCAGTGGCGCGAGGGTGCGGAGCCTTTCGCGCGCACCTTCTTCCTGTTCGACCAGTCCACCCTCCAGCACGCGCGCGATACGTGGCGCGCGCTGCGCGAACGTGAGGGCGTGGAGCACTATTACTGGAAGCAGGATGGCGGGAGATGGGTTCAGGCCGGATGATTTTCCCCCTCTGAGGGTTAATCATTACAGCGCCTAATTCTTGCGGAGCGACGCGTTCCCGGCTACGGGCCCGCGCAACAATTCAAAACCCCTCTCGCAAGGAACCTACCATGGCGGTTACCCGCACCTTCTCGATCATCAAGCCCGACGCGACCCGCCGCAACCTGACCGGCGGCGTGACCAAGCTGCTTGAAGAAGCCGGCCTGCGCGTCGTCGCTTCGAAGCGCATCCAGCTCTCGCAGGAGCAGGCTGAAGGCTTCTACGCCGTCCACAAGGAACGCCCCTTCTTCAACGATCTGGTGTCGTTCATGATCTCGGGCCCGGTGGTCGTGCAGGTTCTCGAAGGCGAAGACGCCGTGAAGACCAACCGCGACGTGATGGGCGCCACCAACCCGGCCGACGCTGCTGAAGGCACCATCCGCAAGACCTTCGCCGAATCGATCGAAGCCAACTCGGTCCACGGTTCGGACTCGGACGAGAACGCGGCGATCGAAATCGCCTACTTCTTCAAGCCCGAAGAAATCGTCGGCTGAAGCAAGCGCTTCATTCGATAATGAGAAGGCCGTCCAGTTGGGCGGCCTTTTTGTTTTTGTTCGAGTGGTTTCACTGGTAATTGGTTGTCCGTCTCATGCGACTGGAGGCAGGCGATGAAGCAATTGGCCGTACCTAGCATACTCCTGTTCCTCGCAGCCTGTTCGGGCGGGGGAGGCGCAGAACCCAGTCCTTCAGCCAGTCCCGAGGTAGAGGATACGGCCACCGAGTTCGTCACCGAGACGGTGGCGGCCACAGATGCGGCACCGGCCGCGGTGGCGACGCCCAGCTTCGATTGTGCGAAGGCGGATGGCGATACGCAGAAGCTGATCTGCACCACGCCCGAACTGGCGGCGATGGATCGCGAACTGATGCGGCTCTACGAGCTTGCCCTTACCGGCCCGCACGTAAACGCGCAGCGCAAGAAGGAGCTTCAGGCCACCCAGCGCGGCTGGATCAAGGGGCGCGACGATTGCTGGAAGGCCGACGACAAGCCCGCCTGCGTGCGCAATCAATATGCCATGCGCATTCACGAACTGCGTGAAGGCTATGCCGATGCCCGTGCGGACGATGCCAAGGGGGTGTCGAAAGGCCCGCTGGCGCTGGCCTGCAACGGTCAGGACTTCGGCGTCTCCGTCACTTTCGTGAACACCGATCCCGGTGCGGTCTGGCTGGCGTGGAAGGATCAGGGGGTGGGGCTTGCCCATGTCGTCAGTGCATCGGGCGCGCTTTACGAAGGGCAGAACTACGCCGGCAAGGCCAGCCTCTTCACCAAGGGTGACGACGCTATGCTGACGCTGCCCGGCGGCACGCAGAAGACCTGCAAGATCGAGGAAATCGGCTGAGCGGCATGCTTTTCGATTTGGCGCTGCCGGCATCTGAGTTACTTTCCCCGCCAAGAGGAGAGAAAAATGCAAGGCATGGGTGAAACGGGCGAAGCCTGCCCCTTCGAATTCAATTTCGACGCCGCCTCGTTCAAGGTGGGCGATACCGTCAGCTACCGCGTCAACGGCAGCCTTGAAGGCTTTCCTTTCGTGGGCACGCTGGTGGAGGTTCACGACGACCACGTCCTGATCGCGGGTGATCCGCGCGAGCCTGACAAGCGCTATCTCGGCACCCGTGAAAGCCGGCCGCAGGTGGATTACTCGCAGATCTGAAATTTTCCGCCTTGCGCTTGATCTCGCGCAAGATGCGGCGAGGGGCGAGGGGCTAAAATCGAAGCTCGATCGAGCACAGAGGAGAGCCGATGACCTACAAGCCCCACGAACTCGCCGAGGAATTTCCCGAGGATATCGAAGTCCTGCACCACCTCAAGGCCACGCGCGGCCATTTTGCGGCGCTTGTCGATCGCTATGGCGAGGTGAACGGGAAGATAAACCGGATCGAGGAGCAACTGGAAGTCGCCTCCGACGCGCGGCTGGAGGACCTCAAGAAGGAGCGTCTGACCCTGCTTGACCAGATCGGCCGGATGATCCGCGACGCGAGGGCGGTTGGGGCCTGATTCAAGCGGCGGTTTGGGGTGTTGGGGCTGCCAGGTTGGGTGGCCGGCACACGCCCGCCGAACCCATTACATTTCGTCGCCCCCGCGAAGGCGGGGGCCCCGCTTCCTTTTCTCCACGCGCGCGACGAAAAGCGGGATCCCCGCCTTCGCGGGGATGACGGGAGTTATGTTGATGGGTGAGGGTGGGGAATTTAGCGCCGGGTTATCGGCGCTCTCTCAGAATTGATCCGCCACATCCAGCAGCGCGGTCAGCTTCTTCGGCGCCACTGCGCGCCATGAGCGCGAGAGCCAGTCCGCAATCGCATCCCAGTCGTTCTCGCCAAGATCCAGACGGATGCCGATCCAGCCGTCGCCGAAATAAGCGGGACGGAAGTAGCGGTCTTCGTCCTGCTCGATCAGCATGGCCTGCTCGTCCGGGCCGCTGATCTTCACCAGCAGCGCGGTGCGACCGTCGCCGTGATGGTCGGACGTGAAGTAGGCGAACTTCTTGCCCTTCACGATGCCGAAACAAGGCATGCCGTGGCTGGAAATCTCATCCGCTTCCGGCAGCGCCATGGCGCGTTCGCGCACGCGCTCCAGCAGCCACTCGGGCGACGCCTCACGCGAGACGAGATCGGCCAGGCAGCGCGAATAGAGTTGGTGCTCGGCGATCAGCACACGCGCGGCCAGCGTCTCGGCGGTGTCGCCGGGTACGATGGCGACCGGAAGCTGGCCGAGGATCGGGCCTTCGTCGAGTTCGGGGATGACGAGGTGAACGGTCACGCCGCCATGGCTGTCGCCAGCGTCGATGGCGCGCTGGTGGGTCTGCAGGCCGGTGTACTTGGGCAGCAGGGAAGGGTGGATGTTGACCATCCGCCCGTTCCACTTCTCAACGAAGGTGTCGGTGAGGATGCGCATGTAACCGGCGAGAGCGACCCACTGGGCGCCCGATTCGCGAATCGCTGCATCCATCGCCGCGTCGTGTTCCTCGCGGCTCATTCCCTTGTGGCTGAGCGCGAAGGTCGCCACACCCTCGGTCGCGGCGAGCGCAAGGCCCGACGCGTCCGGCTTGTTGCTGGCGACGAGGACGATCTCATACGGGCAGCCGTCCAGCCGGCTGGCATAGAGCAGCGCGGCCATGTTGGTGCCGCTGCCCGAAATGAGGACCGCGATCTTTGCCTTGTCAGGCAAGGTGGATGGCTTCCCAGTCTTCGCGGGCAGACCATTCCTCGGCCTTGCCTTGAACGGTGCAGCCCTTGTCGCCTTCTTCGATCACGCCGATCACAAAGACGGTTTCGCCGGCGGCTTCCAGTTCGGCCTTCAGCGAAGCGACTTCGTCCGGCGAGACTGCCAGAACCATGCCGATGCCGCAGTTGAAGGTGCGGGCCATCTCGCCCGGCTCGATATTGCCCTGCGCCTGCAGGAACGCCATTAGGCGCGGTTGCGGCCAGGCGCCAACGTCGATGCGGGCATGCAGGCCCTTGGGGAGAACGCGCGGGATGTTTTCAAGCAGGCCGCCGCCGGTGATGTGGGCAAGCGCATTGATACGACCGGCGCGGATGAAGGGCAGCAGGCTCTTCACATAGATGCGCGTGGGCGCGATCAGCGCGTCGATCAGCAGCACGTCCGAATCGAACAGTGCGGGGCGGTCGAGCTTCCAGCCCTTGTCTTCGGCCAGACGGCGAACCAGCGAATAGCCGTTCGAGTGCACGCCCGAGGACGCGAGGCCCAGCAGGATGTCGCCATCGGCCACCTTGTCGCCGGTCAGCTGTTCGCCGCGTTCCACGGCGCCGACGCAGAAGCCGGCAAGATCGTAATCGCCGGCGGCATACATGCCCGGCATTTCGGCGGTTTCGCCGCCGATGAGGGCGCAGCCCGACATCTTGCAGCCTTCGGCAATACCGGCGACCACACGCTCGGCCACGCCGTTCTCAAGCTTTCCGGTGGCGAAATAATCGAGGAAGAACAGGGGCTCCGCGCCCTGGACGATAAGGTCGTTCACGCACATGGCGACAAGGTCGATGCCGATATGATCATGGCGGTCATGATCGATCGCCAGCTTGACCTTGGTGCCCACGCCGTCGTTCGCGGCGACCAGCAGCGGATCTTTATAGCCGGCGGCGCGTGGGTCGAAGAAGCCACCGAAGCCACCCAGTTCGGCATCGGCGCCGGGGCGTGCGGTGGATTTCGCCAGCGGGCCGATGGCCTTCACCAGTGCGTTTCCTGCGGCGATCGAGACGCCGGCCTGCTCGTAAGAGTAGCTCTTCGGGGAGTTATCGTCGGACATTGCGCGCCCCTATCGCTTTCCGGCTTGGATTTCCATTCCCGTTTAGGCAAAAGGCGCATCGGTTTCGACGATGGCGATCACGTTCTCCCAGAATTTCCGGCGATTGGCCGGCCACGACAAGGGTCGGCGCTGGACTGCGGCACGTGCAGCAGTGCTGCTCGGCGGCTGCGCGGCGCTTGGAATGGTCGGATTCGGCGCCTGGCGAATCGCCGCGCAAGTTGAAGGCGACCGCGGAATTCCTCCGCTCGCCAATTCCGAAGACATCCAGGTCAACGGCATTCAGGTCGATGTGACGGCCAAGACCGGCGCGGAAGCGCGACTCGAAGGCTGGAAGCAGGCCGAGAAGGAAGCCTGGAAGAAACTGGGCGGGCCGGACATGCCGGTCGAATCGATCGATGCCATGGTCTCATCAGTGGTGATCGGGCAGGAACAGGTCGGCCCGCGCCGCTATATCGCCACGCTGGGCGTGATCTTCGACAAGGGCAAGGCAGGTCAGTTCGTGGGCGGTGGCGGTGCCGTCGCGCGGTCCGCGCCGTTGCTGCTGGTGCCGGTGCTCTATTCGGGCGGCGTGCAGCAGGTCTTCGAAGTGCGCGGCCCCTGGCAGAAGGCATGGGCCGAGTTCCAGGCCTCGCAAAGCCCGGTCGATTACGTTCGCCCCGTGGGCGCAGGCGGCGATTCGCTGCTGCTGACCGCCGGGCAGGCGACTCGCCGCAGCCGCCTGTGGTGGCGCGGCGTGCTCGATCAGTTCGGCGCGACCGACGTGCTGATCCCGGTCGCCCGGCTTGAGCGTCAGTGGCCCGGTGGGCCGATCCACGGCACGTTCACTGCGCGCTACGGCCCGGACAATACTTTCCTCGACAGTTTCGAACTGGACGCGGCAAGCGATCAGGAACTGCCCGCCATGATGGCGAAGGCGGTGGACCGGGTCGACGGTATCTATCGCACGGCGCTGGCCAGCGGGCAGTTGCATCCTGATCCCACGCTGACGATGAGCCAGGCCGCGCTGGACCGGGCATTCGCCGAACTGCGCCAGAAACTGATGCCGCAGGGCGCGCCGCCGCCCGATGTGGATGTGGCGCCGATCGTGCCGAACCTTCCGGTGCCGCCGGCCCCGACGGCGGGCGCGCCTGCCGCAGCGACGGTGGAGACGGTTTCGGTCCAGTTCGCCAGCCCGGATGCTGCATCGGTCGATGCCGCGCTCGCCGCCGTGCGCGGTGCGCCCGGCGTGAAGGGCGCGGCCACTGTCAGTCTGGCGATCGGTGGCATTTCCGTATTGCGGGTGAGCGCCGAAGGTGGTGCCGACCGGCTGGCTGCCGCTCTGAAAGCGCAGGGCTGGAAGGTTTCGGCAGGGGGCGGCGCGCTGAGAATCAGCCGCTAGAAGGTTTCGGGGGATGAGGCAGATACCACTTCCACTGTCGACCGCGAGCGACAGCCCGCCGCGCATTGTCGTGGGCAACGCCAACGCACATGCGGTGGATGCATTGCTGGAACCGGGCCAGTGGCCGTTTCACGCCGCGATTCTTTCCGGGCCGGCCCGGGCGGGCAAGTCCCTGCTGGCGCGCTGGTTCGTGGAGACCGGGCAGGGCGACGCGCTGGACGATGCGGACCGCATGGAAGAGGACGCGGTGTTCCACGCCTGGAACCGTGCGCAGGAAAGCCACCGGCCGCTGCTGATCGTTGCCAGCCATCGCCGTGGCGAAGGCGAGGGGCGCTGGCAGGTGGCGCTGCCGGACCTGCGTTCGCGCCTTGGCGCCGCGCTGGAACTGGAAATCGACGCGCCGGATGAGGCGATGATGGCCGACCTGATCGACGTTCACGCGCAGATGCGCGGGCTGGCGCTTGATCCGACGGCGATCGACTACCTTGTACCGCGCGCGGAGCGTAGCCATCTGGGCGTCGAGCGGCTGGTCGGCGCGATCGATCGTCTCAGTCTGGAACGCAAGCAGCCGCCGACACTGGCGATCTGGCGCGATGCGCTGGAAGAGGTTAAGGGCGGCGACACCAAAGGTATTTGACCATCGGTTCGGCAGGCATTGCCATGCGGACCGTTTGATGGGAGATTCGCGCGATGCTGGGTAATCTCGTCCGCTATCTGGACTCGGTCGTCGCGCGCGACCCTGCACCGCGTTCGCGGTGGGAAGTGCTGCTCTATCCGGGCGTCTGGGCGCTGTTCTTTCACAAGATCGCACACCGCCTGTTCCGTGCCGACCTGTTCTTCATGGCGCGCGTGGTGAACCACATCTCCCGCTTCCTGACGGCGATCGACATCCATCCGGGCGCGACGATCGGGAAGAACTTCTTCATCGACCATGGCTTCACCGTGATCGGCGAGACGGCCGAGATCGGCGACAACGTGACGATCTACCAGTGCGTGACGCTGGGCGGTTCCAACCCCACCAACGGAAAGGGCGGCAAGCGTCACCCGACGCTGCTGGACAACGTGATCGTGGGCTCCGGCGCGCAGATCATCGGCCCCGTCACCGTAGGCAAGCGCGCCCGCGTGGGCGCCAGCGCGGTGGTGACCGAGGACGTGCCAGAAGGCGCGACGATGATCGGCGTCAAGGCCCGCTCCACGCTGGTCAAGGCGGAGACTTACGCCAAGGAATTCATGCCCTACGGCACGCCCTGCAAGGAGCCGTGCGAACCGGTGGGCAGCCAGCGCGTGGACGAACTGGAAGAGCAGGTTGCCGCGCTGCGGGCGCAGGTCGATCAGTTGCTGAAAGCGCGTGAGGTAGAGAAACACGCCGAACCGGTCGTGAAGGGCGCCTGACGCGGGAATGGCGGCAGGCCCACACGGCAGCGGGAATCCGGGCAGCGCAAGTTCGCTTCCGGCAGGCGTAGTCGCCTTTCCGGGGCGCGTGCCGCTTCAGATCGGTTTCGACCGGTTGGAACTCCAGCGCATCCTCGATCTCTACGGCCGCATGGTCGCAGCCGGAATGTGGCGCGACTACGCGATGGATTTCGACAAGGAGGCGGCGCAGTTTAGCGCCTTCCGCCGCGCGGCGGAGCGCCCGCAGGCACGCATCGAAAAGCGTCCGGCCCTGCGCGCCAAGCAGGGCATGTGGACGCTGTTCGGTGAGGCCGGGCAAATCCTCAAGCGCGGGCACGAACTGGTGAATGTACTCAGCCCGCTGGAGCGCAAACTGCTCAAAGTGGTTGAGGACTGACGCTCAGGCGAAGATCGATTTTCCGTCCATCAGTGAGTCTTGCGCAGTGGTGATCCGGCGCACGATCACGGTCAGATAGCCCGCGGCAAGGCACCAGAAGACGAGGCCAGCCAGGCTCAGCCCCAAAGCCAGCGCAGTGGGCGTCAAGATCTTGAAGGGGGTCAATAGGTTGATGAATGCGGTGATGAACTGCATGGTCATCAGCAGCGTTCCGGCCAGCAGGCAGGTCCACCATGTCGTCACCGCCCCGACGCTGGCCCGCGCCTGATATTCGTCTTCCCCATGGCTGCGATTCCACAGTTCGCGCATCGTTGCGAAGGGGACGAACAGTTGCGCTATCGGCACGAACATGCTGGCCACGGCCCACAGCGGCCTAGCCACCAATCCCGACAGGCCGACATTGCGCAAGTTGGCGATGGCCTTGTGGAACCACAGCAGGAACGCGACCACGGCGATCAGGTAAAAGACCGCGGCAGCCATGATCGCAAGTCCGGCGACACCCGCCCAAATCGTGAATTGCGAGTCGGTGCGGTAGGCACCATGGCGCAGCAAGTACTGCATGACCGCGATGGCCGGAACGATCACCACACAGCACAGTGCGCTGCCCGCCGCGGCCACTTGCGTGACGATGGAATAAGTCTTCAGCCGCGCCTTGTCGCGCGGTGCAATCTGCCCCTGCATTGCCCTGTATTCCCCCGGTAATATCGCGTTCTTTGAATTGTAGTGCGGGGAGAGGGGCGTCAACGCAGCAGTACGAATTTTAATCGTTGGATTTCAGCAGCAACGACAAGGCGTGATGCGCCTGTTCCATGCCGGTTTCCAGCACCCGGTCGCCCGCACGGTCGCGCACGCGGTTCCACGCGGCCGCAAAGCCTTCGACGGTGAGCGCATCGCCTTCCAGCAACACGCCTTCGTTCATGGTGATGAACACGCCCTGGCAGACTCCGCCCCCGGCCGCGACGATGGCGTCGGTAGGGGCATCGTTAGAAACGAGATAGAGTGCGGCGGGCACCACGGCCTCCGGCTCGAAGGCGGCATAGGCTTCGTCGGGGAAGATGTCCGCCGTCATCCGCGTGCCGGCGGTGGGCGCCAGCGAATTGACGCGGATGCCGTACTTGGCGCCTTCCATGCGCAAGGTGCGGGCCAGCCCCAGCACGCCCGCCTTGGCGGCGCCGTAGTTGGCCTGCCCGAAATTGCCGCCGAGGCCGCTGGAGCTGGTGGTCATCAGCACGCGGCCATAGTTTTGCTCCCGCATGGTGTCCCACACCGCCTTGGTGGCGCAGGCGCTGCCCAGCAGGTGGACGCGCACCACCAGTTCGAAATCGGCCATGTCCATCTTGGCGAAAGTGCGGTCACGCAGGATGCCGGCATTGTTGATCAGTACATGGATGCCACCCCAGGCTTCCTTCGCGCGGGCAACCATCGCCTGCATCTGCGCGAAATCCGAAACGTCGCCGCCATCGGCCATGGCCTCGCCGCCAAGCGCCTGGATTTCCTCGACAACGGCAAGCGCGGCATCGGAATGGCCCGATCCGTCGCGCGCGGCGCCAAGATCGTTCACCACCACTTTCGCGCCGCGCCGCGCCAGTTCTAGCGCATAGGCCCGGCCAAGGCCGTGGCCCGCTCCGGTAACGATGGCGACTTGTCCGGCGAACGAGATGGGATCTTGCATCGCGCCGAAATGGCAGGTTGGCGAACGGCCTTCAATTGCAAAGGTGGCATCGAACGGCCGCTCACACCTTGCCCCGAAGCGTTCTCGGGGCCATAGGCGCTGTGAAACGAATCTGCGCTCCGCGAAGCGAAAGGTCCCCAGATGAAAGTCCGCGTCCACGTCAGCCTCAAGCCCGGTGTTCTCGACCCGCAGGGCCGTGCGATCCATCACTCGCTCGAAGGCCTCGGCTTTGCCGGCGTCAACGACGTGCGTGCCGGCCGCCTTTTCGAGCTGGACGTTGCCGAAACCGTCACCGACGAAGCGCTTGACGACATGTGCCGCAAGCTGCTCGCCAACATGGTGATCGAGAACTACCGCATCGAGAAGGTCGCCTGATGTCGTTCCGCTCCGCTGTCGTCACGTTCCCGGGTTCCAACTGCGACCGCGATCTGGCGGTGGCGCTGGAGAAGATCTCGGGCAACGAATGCATTCGCGTCTGGCACGGCGACGCCGATCTGCCGGACAATCTGGACTTCATCGGCCTGCCCGGCGGCTTCTCCTACGGCGACTACCTGCGCTGCGGTGCGATCGCCTCGCGCTCGCCGGTGATGCGCGCCGTGATCGATGCCGCCAATCGCGGCGTGCCGGTGTTCGGCGTGTGCAACGGCTTCCAGGTGCTGACCGAAAGCGGCCTGCTGCCGGGCGCGCTGCTGCGCAACTCCGGCATCCGCTTCGTCTGCCGCGACGTGACGCTGAAGGTGGAGAACGCGCAGTCGCTGTTCACCTCGGGCTATGAGTCCGGGCAGGAGATCTCGATCCCCGTGGCCCACCACGACGGCAACTATCACGCCGACGAGGAAACGCTGAACCGCCTGGAAGGCGAAGGCCGCGTGGCATTCCGCTATGTGGACAACGTCAACGGCTCGGCCCGCCAGATCGCCGGCGTGCTCAACGCCGCAGGCAACGTGCTGGGCATGATGCCGCATCCGGAACGCGCTATCGAGGCGACGCACGGCGGCACCGACGGCCGCGCGCTGTTCGAAAGCGCCATCCGCGGCATGGTCGGCGCCTGACGCGACCTTCCGGGAGTACGGATCGAACGAGCGCCCCCGTCACCGGGGGCGTTTTTCGTTGTCCGATGCGGATTTGGTCCAATAGGAAAAGTGGATGAAAACAGGGCCGTCGGCTGTTTTATCTCCGCCGAAGCCGGCGCTTTTCCCTACATAGCCCTGCGCGGCAAGTCGATCGTAGAAGGAACGTTTCTGGAAGTCTTCCGCGAGCGCAGCGCTCTGGGCGTTATTGATGGCTGCGCGAAGCGTCACTTCGCAGATGGTGGCTGCGCAGTAGACACGCGCCTTCTCCTTGACGCCGCGATGGCGTAAAATCTTGTCGTATTCCGCAGCGACGGCGCGTTCTGCCGATGCCGCCCAAGAATCGTCGCGCTTCTCCGCCCGGATCTGCCGATACTGTTCTCCCGGTGACATGCTGGACGCCATGGACCCGATTGCGGGGTCTATCGGCAAAGGCTGCGTCGCCGGTTCGACGCCCGGTACGATGTCCGGTACGGGGGCAGACGGTGTAAGCATTATTGCGGCGAGTACGCTGCCGACAAGCGCGATGGCGATCATGATGAAGGGCCCTCCGGTCAACCATGGCCATCGCGTAGATGCGTGGCCGGCCTCCAGGTCGTTGCCTTCTTCATCACGCGGATCGAGATCGATTTTTTCGTCCCGATTTTCTTGGGCTGCAAGAATGCGGGCGAGTTCGCGGCTGCTGGCAATGCCGGTTTTGCGCCGCGCCTCGCGCAGTCGCTCGTTGACGGCACCTACGCTGCGCTCGGTCGCCGTCGCCACGCTCTTGGCAGTGTGACCTTGCGCGAAAAGTCGAAGGATATGGAGTTCGGCTTCGCTCAGCTTCGACAGGTCGATGGTCTCGTCGGACATGGGATCATGTCAGCGAAACCGGCGGAAACTGGCAACCACAATTTATTCGTGCGCGGCCCGAACGACCGGACCCACGCCCTCAGGCGGCGGTCTGGTCGTGGGCGAATCTGCGGTTATGGAACAGGCCGAGCGCGTCCTTCGCCGCCATCGGGCGGCCGAAGTAGTAGCCCTGGATCTTTCGGCAGCCGAGTTGGCGGATCATTTCCACTTCCTTCTCGGTCTCGGCGCCTTCGGCCGTGGTGGACATGTCGAGGCTGTCCGCCATGGCGACGACGGCGCGGATGATGGCGAGGCTTTCGGCATTGCCGGTCGCCGCGCCCTGCACGAAGGAGCGGTCCACCTTGATGGTGGAGAAGCGCAGCTTGCGCAGGTAGCCGAGCGAGGAATAGCCGGTGCCGAAATCGTCCAGCGCCACCTTGCAGCCCAGCGCCATGACCTGCTCCAGCGCAGAGCGGGCGAGGGTGGCGTCGCGCAGGAAGATGCTTTCGGTGACTTCCAGTTCGAGACGCGAGGCGGTGAGGCCGCTCTGGGTAAGCGCGGCGACGACGCTGGCCGCGAAGTTGTGGTCCAGCAACTGCTCGCCCGAGACGTTGACCGCCACGCGGACATGTTCGGGCCAATTGATCGCTTCGCGGCATGCTTCCTTCAGCACCCATTCGCCGATGGGGACGATCAGGCGCGTGTCCTCTGCCAGCGGGATGAACTTCGCCGGGCTGACGAAACCGTGTTCCTTGCTGGTCCAGCGCAGCAATGCCTCGAACGAGACTACGGCTTCGCTGTCGGCATCGACCACCGGCTGGTAGTTGAGGGTGAATTCTTGCCGCTGCAGCGCGTTGCGCAGCGAGAATTCCAGCTGGCGGCGCTCCTCTGCATGAGCATGGAGCGCCGGTTCGTAGGTGAAGTGCGCGTTGCCGCCGCCGTCCTTGGAACGGTATAGCGCGAGGTCCGCATTGCGCATCAGCGTTTCGACCGTCTGCCCATCGCGTGGGCCGATCGCCGAGCCTACGGAAGCGCCGACGTAGAGCGTGTGATGGTCGACATGATAGGGCTGAGAGAGCGACTGGATCACGCGCTGGGCCACACGGTTGACGTGTTCCAGATCGGTGGCGTCGCGAATGACGACGGCGAACTCGTCCCCGCCAAGGCGGCCGCAGAGTTCCTTGTCGGTCATCTGGCCCTTCAACCGTTCGGACACGCGCGCCAGCAACTGGTCGCCGACCAGATGGCCGAGCGTATCGTTGACGGCCTTGAACCGGTCGAGGTCGATCATCAGGAAGGCGCAGCGGGTGCGCCACTTTTCGGCATAGGCCAGCGCTTCGCCCAGCGCCTCTGTCAGCATCAGGCGGTTCGGCAGGCCGGTCAGCGTGTCGTAGCGGGCGAGCCAGGCGATCTTGTCGCTGTTCTCACGCGCTTCGGTCACGTCGGAACCGACGCCGCGGAAGCCGTCGAACTGGCCGCTATCGGAAATCTTGGGGGTGCCGGAAAGCTCCCACCAGCGCGGGCGGCCGTCGATGGTGACGCGCACCAGCAGATTGGAGAAGCTTTCGCGGCGCTTCAGGCGTTCTGCAAGGTCATGGAGGCTGGGCGGGAACTGGCCGCTGTCCCACGCGGAACCGGCGATCAGCTGGATGAAGGGAACGCCCTCGATCTCCACAGCGTCGCGGCCCAGCGCATAGGCGAAGCGCGGCGATACGGCGCGCACGCGGCGGGCGGTATCGATCTGCCACAGCCAGTCCGCCTCGCCCTCCTCGAACTCGCGCAGCAGCATGGAGACGACCTCGTCCCGCTCATGCATGCCGGCTTCGGCGACTTTGGTGGAGAGGTACTGGCGCGCGCTTTCGACCGCGCCGGCAATGATCACGCCGACGAAGGCCAGACCCACCAGCGCCATGTCATAGCTGCCGAAGACGATGAAATAACCGATCGTCGATCCGCCGACGATGCCGGTGAAGATCAGCGTGCCCAGCGGCACACCCGGCATCAGCACCGCGCAGCCGGTCATCAGCATGGCCATCACGGCCCACAGCTTCACTTGCGCCTGAACGTCGATGAAGGGGCCGAAGGCGCAGACCGGAATCGCCCAGACAACGGCGCGCGCCGCCACTGTCATGCCATGGCGGCGAATCTCGGCGCTGGTCAGGCGGCGGCGGTCGGCATCGGCAAGGCCGCCTTCCACGCTGGCGCCCCACCACAGTACGGCGCAGACAGCCACAGCCCAGGCGCCGATCGCGGCGGGGTGCATGTGCCCGAACAGCACCGCGACCGTGGCGACCATGGCCGCCACTTGCGTTGCGATTCGTGCCGCCTTTCCGCGACCGAGGCAGGAGTACTGGAGACCGCGAAGGCGTGCCCAATCGCCCTCCGCCGGCTCGGAAAAGCCGAGCACGGCGAGGACGGGCAGCTCTTTCGGGAGCGCTTGAGGGGTTTGCGACCGTTTTTCCACGGACCGGGACATACCCTTGGAAGGGTTATTACCAGGTAAACCCTCTTTCGGTCCGTCGCATTCCGCGCGTCCGCGGGCGATTATTCGACGGTTACGCTCTTGGCCAGATTGCGGGGCTGGTCGACGTCGGTGCCCTTCACGCAGGCGACGTGATAGGCCAGCAGCTGCACCGGCACGGCATAGACCAGCGGCGCGATCAGCGGGTGGACGCGGGGCATCTCGATCGTGGCGATGCAGCCTTCGCCCGCCTCGGCAATGCCTTCGGCGTCGGAGATCAGCACCACCTTGCCGCCGCGCGCGCGCACTTCCTGCATGTTGCTGACGGTCTTTTCGAACAGCGGGCCGGAAGGGGCGAGCACGATCACCGGCACAGCCTCGTCGATCAGCGCGATGGGGCCGTGCTTCATCTCGCCCGAGGCATAGCCTTCCGCGTGAATGTAGCTGATTTCCTTCAGCTTCAACGCGCCTTCGAGGGCCAGCGGATAGTCGGGACCACGGCCGAGGTAGAGCACGTCGCGGGCAGGCGCGATCAGGTGCGCCATCGCCGCGATCTCTTCGTCGAAGGCGAGCGCGGCGTTGAGGCTGGCCGGGGTCTGCAGCAGGTGCTGGACGACTTCGTTCTCTTCCGCGCGGTCCATGCGACCACGCTTGACGGCAAGGTGCGCGGCAAGCGCGGCGAGCACGGCCAACTGGCAAGTGAAGGCCTTGGTGGAGGCGACGCCGATTTCCGGCCCGGCGTGGGTCGGCAGCAGCAAGTCCGCCTCGCGCGCCATCGTGCTGGTGGGCACGTTGACGACGACGGCGATGGTCTGGCCGGCCGCCTTGCAGTGCTTCAGCGCGGCAAGGGTGTCTGCCGTCTCGCCCGATTGCGAGATGAATAGAGCGAGGCCGCCCGGCTCCAGAACGGGGTCGCGGTAGCGGAATTCGGAAGCCACATCGATGTCGACGGGCAGGCGGGCGAAGGTCTCGATCCAGTATTTCGCGACCATGCCGGCGTAGAAGCTGGTGCCGCAGGCGACGATGGTGATGCGCTTGATTGCCGAAAGGTCGAAATCGATCTGCGGCAGGGCGACCGACTGATCCACCTGGTGGATGTAGCTGCGCAGGGTCTGCGCCACCACGGTCGGCTGCTCGAAGATTTCCTTCTGCATGAAGTGGCGGTAATTGCCCTTCTCGATGGCGACGGCCGAGGCGCCGGAGGAGACGATTTCGCGCTCCACCGGGTTGTTGTCCGCATCGAAAATGCGTGCGCCGTCGCGGGTGATGACCACCCAGTCGCCTTCCTCAAGGTAGGAAATGCGCTGCGTCAGCGGGGCAAGGGCAAGCGCGTCCGAGCCGAGGTAGGTCTCGCCGTCGCCATAGCCGACGACCAGCGGCGAGCCGAGGCGGGCGCCGATCAGCAGGTCCGGGTGCTGGCGGAAGGCGATGGCAAGGGCAAAGGCGCCGCGCAGCTGCGGAAGGACGACCTTCACAGCCTCTTCCGGTGAGAGCCCGGCTTCGACCTGTTCGGAAACGAGGTGGGCGACCACTTCGGTATCGGTCTGGCTCTCGAACGTGCGGCCGCGCGATTCGAGGGCTTCGCGCAGCGGCTTGAAGTTCTCGATGATGCCGTTGTGGACGAGGGCGAGGTGTTCGGTGGCATGAGGGTGGGCGTTGGCGGCGGTGGGCGCGCCGTGGGTGGCCCAGCGGGTGTGGGCGATGCCGATCAGGCCCGGCGCGGGATCGCGGGCTAGTTCGTTCACCAGATTGATCAGCTTACCCTGCGCGCGGCGGCGGATCAGCTGGCCGTTTTCGACCGTGCAGACGCCCGCGCTGTCATAGCCGCGATATTCCATGCGGCGCAGACCGTCGACGAGCCGATCCGCGACCTGTTCCTTGCCGACGATGCCGATGATTCCACACATGCGCTTGAAGTACCTTGTTCGAGACGGAATTTGCCTTGCCACTACGCCGATAATCGTTGGCGTTTTGTGGCGCCACCATGAAGGCTTGGTAATGTGTGCAAAGCGGAGGGAATTTCAACGGAGATCGAGGGCTTGATCGCCTTCTAGTCGTCCCCGTCGATCATGCCCGCAAGCCCGCCCAGCGCGCCTAGGCCGAGCAGGGTGCTCTCGCCGCGGTTCTGTCCGCCATAAGGCATCGCCGCTGCCATCATCCGGCCGGCAAGGCGGGAGAAGGGCAGGGACTGGATCCAGACTTTGCCGGGCCCGCGCAGGCGGGCGAAGAACACGCCTTCACCGCCGAAGATCATGGATTTGACAGAACCTGCCCGCACCACATCGAAATCGACGCCGGAGGTGAAGGCGGCGACGCAGCCGGTATCGATGTGGAGTTCCTCGCCGGGTTCCAGCGTGCGTTCGATCACGGTGCCGCCCATCTGCACGAAGACCCAGCCGTCCCCGTCCAGCCGCTGCATGATGAAGCCTTCGCCGCCGAACATTCCGGTCATGATCTTCTGCTGGAAATGAACGCCGATGGAAACGCCGCGCGCGGCGCAGAGGAAGGCGTCTTTCTGGCAGATCAGGCGTCCTCCGATCTGGTCCAGCTTGATTGGCACGATGGACCCGGGAATCGGTGCGGCAAAAGCGACTCGGGCTTTCCCGCGTCCTTCGTGGGAGAAGACGGTGGTGAACAGGCTTTCGCCCGTGACCAGCCGCTTGCCGGCGCCGAGCAGCTTGCCCATGAAGCCGCCGCCCTGCTGTTCGGACCCGTCGCCGAACACGGTGGACATGGTGATCGGTGCGTCCTTCCACACCATCGCGCCCGCTTCGGCGACGGCGCTCTCGCCCGGATCGAGTTCAATTTCAACGAACTGGAGTTCCTGCCCCTTGATTTCGAAGTCGACGTCATCGGCCACGGACGCGTTGCGGCTGTGGCTCCAGGGGCTGGCGGGCATGAAAAACTCCGATTGTTGAAATAAGGTTTGCCGTGATCTGGGTGCGGCGAAACATCTTGTCAAACCGCAGTCGTCCGATACTCTACCTGCTTCGACGAAGACCGTTCGATGAAACAGCCCGGCGAAGACTGGCGCGCGAAGGTCCGATCGGGAGAGGACAATGCCGATGAACTTCACGATGAAGTCGGTTTCGTTGCTTGTTTCCGTCGCCGCTTTGGCGATGCCGGGGCTTGCAATGGCCGGAGAAGCCACGCCGATCGCGCTGATCAGCAGCGCGGCCCATGCCGAATATGTCGGCACGGTCAGCCGGGGCTTCGATATGATCCGCGCGGGCAAGCCCGGCAAGGCGGTGAAGCTGTTCGATTCGGTGATTTCCGCCAATGAGCAGGGGCTGGCGGGCGATGCCCGTCCGCGTCTCTGCATGTCGGAAAAGACCTCCAACCATGCCGTTCCGGGCGATGCGGTGATGGTCAGCAGCGCCGTCTGCGATGCGCACTTCGGCAAGGGCTACGCACTGGTCGATCTGGGCCGCGGCGATCTGGCCGAGGCGGAACTGCGCCGCGCCACCGAACTCGCGCCGGACAATGCGCATTATGCGAATGAATATGCCGAGCTTTTCAAGTCCCGCCGGCAGTTCCAGGAAAGCTACGACTTGTTCGCGCGCGCCTGGTCGGTGGTGGACAAGGACACCAAGGGGCCGGACGCCGGTATCGCCGCGCGTTCGCTGCGGGGCATGGGTTTCAACCTGATCGAACTTGGCCGTCTGGACGAGGCCAAGACGATGTTCACCCAGTCGCTTTCATATGATGCCGGAAACGCGGCGGCGAAGACCGAACTGGACTTCATCGCCCAGCGTCAGGCCATCGGCTCCTGACCTGAACGGTGAGGGCGGCAGAAGCCGCCCTCCCGTCCCTTACTTTCCGCCTGCGGCCTTTTCGGCCTTTTTCTTCTTCATCGCATCGTGGAAGCGGTCGGCCCAGCCGGGCTTGACCAGCTGTTCGCCGCGCACAAGGCGAAGCTCGCCATCAGCAACATCGCGCGTCACCGTGCTGCCTGCTGCGACGATGGCGTCGGCACCGATCTTCACCGGGGCGACAAGCGCGCTGTTCGAGCCGATGAAGGCCCGCTCGCCGATCACCGTGCGGTACTTGAAGTAGCCGTCATAATTGCAGGTGATCGTGCCCGCGCCGAGGTTGGCCTTGGCGCCCACCGTGGCATCGCCCACGTAAGTAAGGTGGTTGGCCTTGGCGCCTTCGCCCAGTTCGGCGTTCTTGATCTCGACGAAGTTGCCGACCTTGGAACCCTTGCGCAGCAGCGCGCCGGGGCGCAGGCGGGCATAGGGTCCGACGGTTGCGCCGGTTTCGATGGTCGCCCCTTCGATGTGCGAGAAGGCGTGGATGGTCACGCCGTCGGCCACCGAAACGCCCGGGCCGAAGACCACGTTGGGTTCCACGGTCACGTCGCGGCCAAGCTGCGTGTCCCAGGCGAAGAACACGGTTTCAGGCGCGATCAGCGATACGCCGTCGGCCATGGCCTGCACGCGGCGGCGGGCCTGCCAACGGGCTTCCGCCTCTGCCAATTCGCCGCGGCTGTTGATGCCGCCCACTTCGTGCGGATCCTCAGTGACGATCACGGCGCAAGTGCGGCCATCCAGCGTGGCCACGTTGACGATGTCGACCAGATAGTACTCACCCTGCGCATTGTCGTTGCCGACGCGCGAAAGCAGATCGAACAGGTCGGCCGATTTCACCGCCATAAGGCCCGAATTGCACAGGCGGCAGGCGCGCTGTTCCTCGTTCGCGTCCTTGTATTCGACCATCATGACGATCCGGCCGTCATCATGGGCCAGCACGCGGCCATATTGCAGCGGGTCTTCCGGCTTGAAGCCGAGCACGACCACGGCCGGCGCGTCGGCAGCGTGAAGCCGATCGATCATCGCGCGCATCGTTTCGGTGCTGACGAAAGGCACGTCGCCATAGAGAATCAGCACGTCACCGGAAAAGCCGGTGAGCGCCGCTTCCGCCTGCTGCACCGCGTGGCCGGTGCCCAGTTGCGGGTCCTGCACCGCGATGGTGGCGCGGCTGCCCAGCGCCTTTTCAAGCTGTTCGCGGCCATGCCCGGCCACCACGACCTGCCGTGCCGGGGCAAGCGCGGCCGCGCTTTGCAACAGGTGTTCCAGCATCGGCCGGCCGGCGATGGGATGAAGGACCTTGTGCAGGTCGCTCTTCATGCGGGTGCCCTTGCCAGCGGCGAGGACGACGATTGCGAGCGGATTGGAATTTTCGACCATGTTCATCACTTGCCAGCAAATTGTTGCGGTTTCTACGTTGAGGTTTTCATTGGGTCAGGCCACTGAAGGGCGGATGACGCAGTTCCCTTTCGACGTAGTCGGCTTCGATCTTGACGGCACCCTGCTCGATACGCTGGGCGATCTCGCCGTGGCGCTCAACCATGCGCTGGCGATCGAGGGGCGGCCCGCCATTCCCGTGGACACGGTGCGCGACCTCGTCGGCGGCGGTGCCAAGAAGATGCTCGCCAAGGGGCTGGAAGTCACGGGCGGCGGCGTTTCGAACGAACGGCTGAACGAACTCCACGCCGCGCTGCTTGAATTCTATGCGGACAACATCGCCAACACCACGCGTTTCTACCCCGGCGGTGAGGCGATGCTGGACGGCCTTGCCGCGCGCGGGGTGAAAGTGGCGATCGTCACCAACAAGCTGGAGCGGCTGGCGGTGGAGATCTTCGCCGAACTGGGCATTGCGGACCGCTTCTTCACCGTGATCGGCGGTGATACGCTCGGCCCCGGTCGCGCCAAGCCCAAGCCCGATCTGATCGAACTGATGCTGGAACGGGCCGGCGGCGGCGACAGGCCGATCCGCGCCGCTTTCGTGGGCGATACCACTTATGACACCGGGGCCGCCGCTGCCGCAGGCATTCCCTGCGTCGCGGTCAGCTTCGGATTCAACGATAAGCCCGCGCATGAGCTGGGCGCCACGGCCGTGATCGATCATTTCGACGAACTGATCCCCACGCTGGAGCGTCTGGGCCTATCTCACGCTTCCATGTTGTCGAACACGTAGCCGAACGAACGTACCGTGCGCGGCAGGTGCGGCACCTGCATGGTGCGCAGCTTGCGGCGTAGGCGGCTGACCCACGAATCGACAGTGCGCTCGTCACAGACTTCCACGCTCTTGCCCAATACGCCGATCAGTTCGCCGCGCGTGAACACGCGGTTGGGATTGCGCGCGAAGTGGTTCAGCAGGCGCTGCTCGTTCGATTGCAGCGGCACCACGAGGCCCTTGTACCGCGTCAGGTGCGAATCGGGCTGGATCACCAGCTCGCCGATCTGGATCGCCGGCGCTTCCTTCCGCGCAGCCGAGACCGGCTGGTAGATTCGCAGGCGCTGCACCAGTGCCTTCGGCGTCAGCGGGCCGATCAGGTAATCGTCCGCGCCGGCTTCCAGCGCGCGGGCCTGCGCGCGCGGATCGGGTTCCGGCAGTACCATGGTGATGTGGAGCGGGTGATCGTTGATGCGATCACGCAGCAACCCGCACAGCTGCAGCCCCGACATTTCGGGCAGCAGCCAGTCCACGAAGGCCCACGTAGGGCCCCGCAGCGCGCGGGCGCAGAGTTCGGTTGCGTCGGTCACTTCCGCCTCAAAGGTCAGGAAGTTGTCGCGGATGGCGCTAACATGGGTCAAATCGCCCGAAGTCAGCACGATGTCGCCGGATTTGATCATTACATCCTGCAATTCGATAGAAATGATCTGGCCACATAGTGGCACTAGGCTCGCCACACACGTGTCAAATTTTTCATGTTTGGCCTGTCACAATCTGGTCAAGAATTTTCCAAGAAAGCAACACAGTTCTGACCTGACCGCTGCCTAGTCAGCCTCCCTGTCGCTCCGACGGGCGACCCCGTGCTGCGATTGCACGAGGAAAACCCAAGGGTCTCAGGGAGTTTACAATGATTCGCCACGCCATCCGTCTGGCGGCCACTTGCAGCATCGTCGCGCTGGCCCAGATGCCGGTTGCCGCGTTCGCAGCAGACGCCGCTGCTGCCCCCGATGCCGCCCCTAATGCTGGCGCTGCCGCCGATACCGGTGAAGGCGCGCCCATCATCGTTACCGCCACCAAGCGTGAGACCGATCTGCAGAAGACGCCGATCGCCATCGCCGTCGTTTCCAGCGCTGACATCGAAAAGCAGCATGTCCAGAGCCTGATCGACCTTGCCAGCGGCACCGTGCCCTCGCTCCGCGTCGCTACGTTCGAAGCGCGCCAGTCGGCCCTCACGGTCGGCATTCGCGGCATCGTTCCGTTCGACGCCAACCAGACCGCGCGCGATCAGGGCGTGGGCGTCTACCTCGACGGCGTCTACCTCGGCCGCCAGCAGGGCCTGAACGCCGCGCTGTTCGACGTGCAGCGCATCGAAGTGCTGCGCGGCCCGCAGGGCACGCTGTTCGGCCGCAACACCGAAGGCGGCGCGCTTTCGATCGTGACCAAGGCGCCCACCGGCGAATTCGGTGGCCGCGTGGAAGCCGGCATCGGCAACTACGGCCAGCGCACCGGCGAAGCGCACATCGACTTCCCCGAATTCAACCACATCTCGATCAAGGTGGACGGCGTCTACCAGCATCAGGATGCCACGGTTAAGAACCCGCTCGATAGCGAGAAGGGCTGGAACTACTACGACCGCGTGGGCGGCCGCATCCAGGCCCAGTGGAAGCCGGTCGACGGCTTCACCGCGAACATCTCGTTCGACAAGTCGCGCGACGACAACACGCCGATGTACAGCCAGCTGGTCAACTACAACCCGAACGGCTACGCGGTTTCCTCACTCGCGGATATCGCCGGCAACGGCGGCAAGCTGCTGCCCAACACGATCTCGCCGCTTTCGCCGCTCGTTCAGGTCACGGGCGACAAGCGCGTGAAGACGGCCGCTGTCGGCGTGCCGCAGCAGGTCAGCACCGATCGCACGCAGGGCGTGATGGGCAACCTTAGCTACGATCTCAATTCGCAGCTGACCCTGCGCTCGATCACCGCGTGGCGCCAGGTCGACACCGACCAGTACGACAACTCGGGCGGCCCGGAGCGTACCGTGTTCCTGCCGAACACGAAGTTCAGCCGCTATTCGCTCTCGTTCCTCGATCAGCACCAGTTCAGCCAGGAACTGCAGCTGGTTGGCAGCCTGCCGCAGGTCGATTTCGTGGCCGGCGCCTATTACTACAACGAACACGCCAACGAGAACGCGGCTACGCCCAGCTCCAACCTGTGGAACGCGGACGGAACCGGCTACACCGTGCTCAGCCCGATCGTGACCGGCCCGGTCACTTCCGGCAACCAGGGCTGGGACGATAGCTCGCTGTTCCTGCAGCGTGACAGCCACGCCAAGGCGCAGAGCCTGGCTGCCTTCGCACAGGCCACCTACACCCCGGCCGGACTCGACCAGCTGCACCTGACCGCCGGCGGCCGCTACACGCACGACAAGCGCGACGGTACGCTGGACATGGTGAACGGCGCCGTCGTCGATTACACCTTCCGCTATCGCAAGGACCGCTTCGACCCGATGGTCACGCTGGCCTATGATGCGACGCAGGACATCAACCTCTACGCCAAGTATTCGACCGGCTACCGCGCCGGCGGTGCGAACGATCGTTCGCAGACCTTCACTGCCTTCGGTCCCGAAACGGTGAACTCTTACGAAGCCGGCGCCAAGATGATGTTCCTGGATCGCAAGGTTCGCCTGAACCTGGCCGGCTACATCATGGATCGCAAGGGCACGCAGGTCGACTTCGACAACGTGAACAACGATCCCACCAGCCCCTACAACGGCCTGCACACGCAGGAGACGCTGAACGCACCGGGCACCACCAAGATCCGCGGTGTCGAGGCTGAACTGAACATCAACCCGATTGATCACCTGTCGCTGGGCGCATCCTACGCCTATACCTACACCAAGGTGCCCAAGACGCTGAATCCGTTCCTCAGCACCGATACCAACCCGGTCTATCAGAACGTCTTCATCGTCTACACGCCGAAGAACGCGGCTTCGGGCTTCATCGACTACAGCATCCCGGTGGGTGCGGGCGACGAAAGCGTGCAGTTCCACCTCGATGCGGCCTACGCGGATCCGCAGTACAGCTTCGAGGATGAAAGCACGAAGACGCAGAGCAGCTTCATCGTCAACGGCCGTATCGCGCTTGCCGATATTCCGCTGACCGAGGCCGGCACCAAGCTGACGGTTTCGCTCTGGAGCCGCAACTTGTTCAACGAAACCCACATCTACCGCCGTTCGGCCGCCAACTCGGTCTACACGGTCAACCCGCAGACCGGCGCGAAGAGCTATGCCGGCGTGCTGGGGGACTATGCCAACTTCAACCCGCCGCGCACGTTCGGCGTGGAAGGCACCGTCAACTTCTGATCGCTTACCAACCCGGGCAGGCTCTCCCTCGGAGCCTGCCAGCAGGTCCTGCCTGCATTCCTGCACGCGGCGCGGCTTCGGCCTCGCCGCGTGTTCTTTTATGCGGGGGCGATGAACGCCGCGACTGCGGCGCGATGTGCTTGCCGGTATGTCCGGATCATGCCAGCCATGCTTCCCGAGGACGGCCAAAGGGCCGCGATGACGGGAGATCAATGCGATGCCGACACCGGGTGAAAAGCTGCGTGCGCTGATCGAAAGCGGTGAGCATTTCGTGGCGGCGGAAGCCTATTCGGCACTGACCGGCCGCGCTGTCCAGCATGTCGGCTTCAAGGCGGCCTATATGGGCGGCCATGCCTGCTCTGCCTTTCACTACGGCGTGCCGGATAATGGCGTATTTTCGCAAGTGGAGATGATCGACCAGTCCGCGCGGATCGCGCAGGCCATCGACATTCCGCTGATCGTCGATGCCGATACTTTGGGCGAGACGGTGGCCGATGCCTACCATTTTACCCGCCGCTACGCCGCCGCCGGGATCGCCGGCTACCACGTAGAGGACGAGGTGAATCCCAAGCATTCCAAGCATGTGAACGGCCTCTGCTCGATCGAGGACATGCAGCTTCGCATCGAGGCGGGCGTGAAGGCGCGGGGCGATTCCGGGCTTGTCATCATCGCCCGCTGCGATGAACTGTACACCAGCGCCAATGGCGGTGGCGGCACCGGGTCGATCGAGGAAGCGGTACGGCGCGGCCATGCCTATGCGGAGGCGGGGGCCGATGCCATCGTCTTCGCCAGCGCCCCGCCCGAGCAGCAGGCCGAAGTGATTCCGCAGATGAAGATTCCCGTCTGCACGCTGGGCTTCAACCTGCCGAACACGGCCTTCACGCTTTCCACCGGGTGGGGCTGGGTTTCGGCGGCGGTCGGCCACCTCGCCATGGCGCGCGAACTGATGGAAACCGGCTCGGTGAAGAGCGCCATGAATGCTTTCGCCAATTTCCCGGAGAAGTACGATCTGATCGACCAGAACCTCTACGACGATCTGATAGTCGAGTGGGCCGAACGGACGGGGCGACCAACCAGGCCCAACCACGCGCGGTAAAGTCCGGGATTTGGGGAGGGGGCGCTAAAGCATTTTCTAATCAGGTGGAATCACCTGATGACTCGGAAAATGCGCTAAACCAAAATCTTAGAGCAGTGGATCCGGCGCAGCCGGGTCGAGAACTGCTCTAAATCCGCTCCATCCGCAGCCAGCTCGGATCGCCCAACCATGCGCGGCCGAAGGCCTGCCTTGCCGCTGCCGCCTCGGCCGCATGACCTTGCGCCTCCTCGGCTTGGGACAGGCCGTAGAGCGCCCAGGCATTGTTCGGCGTCTGCACCAGCGCGGCCCGGAAGGCGGCGCCGGCTTCGGCATAGCGGCGGTCCATGTAGAGCGCAGCGCCCAGCGACTGGTTCACCGGGAAGTACCAGTAAGGCGGCTCCTGATAGGGAATGCGCTGCTCGATCGCGATGGCCTGGCGGTAGTGCTGCGCTGCCTCCCCATAGCGCCCGGACGCGACGGCGAAGCGGCCGCGTGCGACGTGGTCGGCCAGCGCCAGCAGGTCCGGCGCGGGCATTCCCTGCGCCACCATGTCCGCCATCGCCGGGGACGCCTTGAGCGCGGCCATGGCCGTCAGTTCGCGGTCGAACCCGGCGCGGTCCTTGCGCTCAGCCTGCGCGACGGCGCGGGCGTAGTGGTGCATCCCCGTGGCATAGGCCAGCCGCGCATCGGGCGCGGGCAGGGCGAGGATGTCGGCAGGCGCGGCGAATTGCGCCATAGCGAAGTAAGGCGCGGCATCGACAGCTTGAAGCCACGCGATCCGCGCGGACGTCTCGGTATCGAGCAGCGTGCGCAGCCGCTTCGCCTCACGGATCGCGATGCCCATGTCGCCCGCCATCTGCGCTGAAGTGACGATGAAATGGACGTTGTGGGGATAGTAGCCATAGCGGACGAGACCGTTGTCGCCGGCGTCTCGGATATAGGCCTCATCCGCGCGCGCCGCAGCGACGTTTGCGCGGATCGAATCCGCTTGTCGGCCCAGCACCTGATAGATGTGCCCGGGCATGTGGACGAGATGGCCGGCACTGGGCACCAGCGGCGCGTTCAGCCGGTCCGCCGCCGCTTCGGCGCGCTTGGGGTCGGAGGCTTCGAGCAGGTGGATGTAGAGGTGCGCCGCCTGCGCGTGCTGCGGGTTGCGGGTAATGACGGTCTCTACCAGCCGCACGGCTTCTCCGCTGCGGCCGATGGGGGTTTTCCTGTCTGCCTGCCAATAGTTCCACGGCGTCGTGTCCATCGCGGCTTCGGCGGCCAGCACGGCCACGTCGTCCTGCGCAGGGAAGCGCTTGGCGACGGCGATCATGGCATCGGCATAATTCCCGTCCAGCGCGGCGCGGTCGGCGGCCGGATCACGCGAATAGCGCTGGGCGACAGCCTCGATCAGTGCGCGTTCTACCGGCGTGGCATTTCCGCGCAGCGCCATCGCCCGGTCCATCGCCGCCAGCGCCGCGCCCCGGTCGCGGTCGTCCATCGGCGCGTTGATATTGGGGCCGAGCGCCACGGCTTCTCCCCACCAGCACATCGCGCATTGGGGATCGAGTCGCTGCGCTTCCCGAAAGGAACGCACCGCGCCGGCATGGTTGAAACCATAAGCCAGCGTCAGCCCCTGACTGAAATAGCGCTGCGCCTGCGGATCGTGCGTGGAAATCGTGAAGCCGGATCGGGTGAGGTCGTCATAGAGCGGGATCGTCCGGCCAGCGCTGGCGGGAGCGGCGACGGCGGTGGAGATCAGCAGGCGCTGCATCAGCGGCGCGCCATCACGTTGCCCGTTGCAGATATTTTCGGCAATCCGGCCGGGATCGAGCATGGCCAGCAAGGCAGGCGAGATCGCGCTATCCGGCGCAAAGCTCGCGAGCGAAAGTCCCATCCCCGTCACGGCCGCAGTCCTTAGCGATCGTTTCATGGCGAAACACTCTGGATTGCGGTTCGTTTTGGGGTTCTACCAAGGCGTATGCTCCGCCTCAATACGGGGCGGCCCCCAGCGGAAGGCCATTAAGTGATGTTGCCCATCGTCCATTGGAGTGATTGCAGGAGCCGCGCGCGTTGATGATCGAGCACCTGATCGCTCGCTTCGGGCTTGCCGGCCTGTTCCTCGGCGCCGGGTTCGAGGGGGAGACGGTCACCGTGCTCGGCGGGTTGATGGCGCATCGCGGGCTGCTGTCCTATTGGCCTGCCGTGCTGGCCGCGTCGGCCGGATCGTTCGTGGCGGACCAGTTGTTCTTCCTGATCGGACGGCGCTTTCGCGGGCATGGGCTGGTGAGGAAGGCGCAGGCCAAGCCCGCCTTCGCCAAAGCACTGGCGGCGTTCGAACGGCATCCGGTGATCTTCACGTTCGCGTTCCGCTTCCTCTATGGCCTGCGCACCGTCAGCCCCATGGCGATCGGCACCACCCGGCTGCGGACGACGACATTCCTTGCCATCAATGCCGTGGCGGCGGCGGTATGGGGGCTGGTCTTCGTTTCTCTCGGCTATTTCTGCGGGCAGGCGGTGGAGGCGCTGTTCGGGCGCATTCATGCGCTGGAGCCGCTGATCGGCGGCGTGGTCGCGGTGGCGGTGCTAATCGGAGTGGTCGGCCATTTCCTGCACAAGCGGCGTAAGGGTGCCTGAGCGCCTGTTTGAAAAATGCCCATGAGGGCATTTTTGCGGCGGCACCGGCTCTCTCCCCCACCCGACCACCCATCAGGGTACACTCGTGGGTGGTCGGGTGGGGGAGAGGGCCGGTGCCGCAAAATCCGCCCGCGGCGGATTTTCAAACGGACTCTGAGCGCTTGTCGCGGCCGCCTATGGGTTCCATCTAGGGCGCACCCGATCAACGGAGGATTCCATGCCCGATACCGACGCCACGCAAGCGCTGACGCTGATCGCCAGCCGCCTGAAGACGCTGTCCGCCATGCTCGACAAGGCCGAAGGGCTCTGGGTGGGCCGCGATCTCGACGCGCTGGCCGCCGCACGCGTCGCGCCGGACATGCATCCGCTGAGCTGGCAGGTGGCCGCCACGGTGACGCAGGCGGAACTGTTCCTCGGCTGGTGCCGGGGCGAGGATCGCTCGAACGCGGTGACGGCGCCGAGCGGCTGGGCAGAGGCCAAGACGATGCTCGCCACGGCATTGGCCGAAGTGGAGGCCGGCGTGGCCGAGGGGCTGGTCATGCCGGAAAAGCGGCATATCCGGCTGGAGGCCATCGGCATGTGCCTCGATCTTTCCGGCCAGCGCTATCTCGACGACTGGATCCTGCCCAACCTCTATTTCCACCTCATCACCACTTACGCGATCCTGAGGATGCAGGGGCTGGAGTTCGGCAAGGCGGACTTCATGGCGCATGTCATCGGCGATATCCGGCCGATCCAGCCGACTCCCGTCTGAGGAGGGCGGTATGACCGTTTCCATGGACGGCGGCTGCCAGTGCGGCCGCATTCGCTACATGGCCGAGGTCGAGCCGGAAAAGGCCTACCTCTGCCATTGCAAGATGTGCCGCAAGGCGACCGGGGGCGTCTCCATCGCCTTCATCAATCCGCCGCGTGAGAACGTGACCTGGCACAGCGAGCCGGACTGGTATCAATCCTCCCCTATCGCGCGGCGGCCGTTCTGTTCGCACTGCGGCACGCCGCTGGGGTTCGAGTTTCTGGAAGGCGCCAAGGCCATCGATCTTACCGTCGGCAGTTTCGACGATCCCACGCCGTTCCGGCCGGAGCACAACTATGCCACCGAATCCATGCTGCCGGCATGGGCTGACGTAAGGCATCTGCCCGGCTACACGAGCGCGGAGAATCCCAATGTGATCGATCGCTGGAAGGCGGCCGGCATGGAGCCGCCCGAGTGATCGCCCGAATGATCGACCATCCCGTAAAGCAGGCGAATTTGCAGTGAGCGAAGCGAAGACCGAATATCTCGAAGGTTATGCCGGTACGCGGCTGGCGGTGCATGTCATGGGCGATCACGGCGCGCGGCCGTTGCTGCTGCTGCACGGGCTGTTCTCCAGCGCGGACGTGAACTGGATCAAGTACGGCAATGCCAAGATCCTGGCCGATGCCGGGTTCGAGGTGTTCATGCCGGACTTGCGCGCCCACGGGCAGAGCGGCGCGCCGCACGACGCCGATGCCTATCCGGGCGACGTGCTGGTGCGCGATCTGAAGGCGACGGTCGATCAGCTTGGCCTCGGCGACTTCGACCTTGGCGGCTTCTCGCTGGGTGCGCGGACATCGGTGCGCGGCGTGCTGGCGGGGCTGGCGCCGCGCAAACTGATCCTGGGCGGCATGGGCCTGACCGGCCTGTCCGGCTGGGCGCGGCGTTCGGCGCATTTCGTGGATGCCATCGACCGTTTCGGCACCATCGAACGCGGCGACAAGGCCTTCGTGGCGCAGGCGTTCATGAAGTCCATGAAGATCGACCGCGTGGCGGCGCGACTGCTGCTGCAGTCGGTGGACGATACGCCCGCCGATGCCATCGCGCAGGTTTCGATGCCCACGCTCTGCGTCTGCGGCAAGGACGATCACGACAACGGTTCCGCGCCCGAACTGGCGGCGGCGCTGCCCGATGGGCACTATGTGGAGACGCCGGGCAATCACATGTCCTCGGTGACATTCAAGGACATGGGCCGGGCCATGGCGGCGTTCCTGCTCGATTGAGCAGGGACAAGCTCACTTCCATCACCACTGAACCTCGTCGTCCCCGCGCAGGCGGAGACGGCGAAAAGGTTGGAGCGAGGATATGCGCCTGCACTCCTTTCAGTTCGCGCAAAGGCGCAAAGGCGCAAAGAAGGAATAAGCTCTTCGCGTCTTTGCGCCTTTGCGCGAACCACTTCTTCTGCCATCGGCCGGCTTGAATTGAGAATTATCCGGCATCCGTAACCCTACACGGTTGATCTCGCGGGAAGCCCGGCTAGTCTCCGGCGCCATCAGAACATACCAAGAGGGCACCCCCATGAAATTCGCATCCACCGCACGCGCGGCGCTTGCCGCCGGGCTTTGCTTCGGCCTTGCCGTTCCGGCCTTCGCCGAAGAAGCCAAGGCAGACTATCCCGTCACCGCCGCCGGCGCCGCGCAGTTCATCGCCGATGCCGAAAAGGACCTGTTCCCCGCCTCGGTCGACAATGCGCGCATCAACTGGGTGAACTATACCAATATCACCGACGATACCGACGCGCTGGCGGCGCAGTCGAACGCGGCGATTACCGAGAAGCAGGTGGCCTATGCCGTCGCCGCAGCGAAGTACGCGAACGTTCCGGGCCTCGATCCCGATGTCGCCCGCAAGCTCTCCATCCTGCGTCAGGGCATCGTCCTGCCCGCGCCGACCAAGCCCGGCGCGGCCGATGAGCTGAGCACGATCTCCACCCGTCTTGCCTCCGCTTACGGCAAAGGCCGCGGCACGCTGGACGGCAAGGAAATCAACGGTTCGGATATCGAGGCGGAGATGGGCAACCTCTCGCACACGCCGGCCGAATTCGCCGAGATGTGGACCAGCTGGCACAACAACGTCGGCGCGCCGATGAAGGGCGATTATGTCAAGATGGTCGGCATCGCCAATCAGGGCGCCAAGGAACTCGGCTATGCCGACGTCGGCGCCATGTGGCGTTCGGGCTACGACATGACGCCGGAGCAGTTCTCGGCCGAAACGCAGCGCCTGTGGGAAGAAGTGAAGCCGCTCTACCTCGCGCTGCATACTTACGTGCGCCACAAGCTGAACGAGAAGTACGGCGATGCCGTGCAGCCCAAGACCGGCCCGATCCGCGCAGACCTGCTGGGCAACATGTGGTCGCAGGAATGGGGCAACATCTACCCGCTGGTGGCTCCGGCCGGCGCGGGCGATCTTGGCTATGACATCGGCGCGCTGCTGAAGGCCAAGGGCAAGACCCCGCTGGACATGGTGAAGTATGGTGAGGGCTTCTACTCCTCGCTCGGCTTCGCGCCGCTGCCGGAAACGTTCTGGAAGCGCTCCATGTTCGTGAAGCCCGCCGACCGCGAGGTGATCTGCCACGCTTCGGCCTGGGATATCGACAACAAGGACGACGTGCGCATCAAGATGTGCACCAAGGTGAATTCGGAAGACTTCGTCACCATTCACCACGAACTGGGCCACAACTACTACCAGCGCGCCTACAACCAGCAGCCCTACCTCTACCTCAACGGCGCCAACGACGGTTTCCATGAGGCGATCGGCGACTTCATCGCGCTGTCGATCACGCCGCAGTACCTCGTGCAGATCGGCCTGCTCGACAAGGACAAGGTGCCCAGCGCCGACAAGGACATCGGCCTGCTGCTGCGCCAGGCGATGGACAAGGTGGCGTTCCTGCCGTTCGGCCTGCTGATCGACCGCTATCGCTGGGGCATCTTCGACGGTTCGATCCAGCCCGCCGACTACAACAAGGCCTGGACCAAGATGCGTCAGGACTATCAGGGCATCGTGCCGCCTTCGGCCCGCCCGGATGACGGCTTCGATGCAGGCGCCAAGTTCCACGTGCCGGGCAACACGCCCTACACGCGCTACTTCCTGGCACGCATCTTCCAGTTTCAGTTCTACGAAGCCGCCTGCAAGCAGGCCGGCTGGAAGGGCCCGCTCCACCGTTGCAGCTTCTACGGCAACAAGAAGGTGGGCGAAAACCTCGACCGCATGCTGAAGATGGGCATGTCGAAGCCCTGGCCGGAAGCGCTGAAGGCTTTCACCGGCAGCGACAAGCTGAGCGCCAAGCCGATGCTGGCCTACTTCGCGCCGTTGCAGAAGTGGCTGGGCGAGCAGAACAAGGGCGAGAAGGCCGGCTGGTAACAGCGGCTGATCGCTTGAGAGAAGGGGGCTCTCCGCCAAGTGGCGGAGAGCCCCTTTTCGTATCTACTGCAGTTTCGGCATCCATGCCGGGCCATTGTCGCTGGCGGCGGCATTGGTGAGGTTGCCGATCCACAGCGACTTGTGGCCGGATCGCGGCAGGATGTGGCCGGAGAACCGGAACGTCACGAAGCGCGGATGCCCGGCCAGCACGCCGGACAGCGCCTGGGTGGCATCGCGGGAAAGTTCGAAGCGGTTGCGGCCGGTATGATCGTCGCAGCCGGGCGCCTGCAGCGAGAAGCCGTCCACGCTGGATACCAGCACGGCCTGACCCTGCACGGGGCCGGATGTGGAGGAGTTGACGTTCCAGCAGGAACCAAGATCGGCGGCGGGCTTCAGTTCCGAACAGCCGGTGGCCGTCAGCAGAAGCAGGCTCGCAAGAGAAACGCCGGCACGGGCAGCTTTCATAAGCAGTCTTGTCCTCTTCCCAACTTACGGCCGACTTTTGTCGCCGTCTTTTTCGGAGAGGATGACTTGCCTTTTGCCGTCTGGCAACCGGGTAGTCTGAACCGTCCAAAACACAGTTTCGGATCGGGCATAAGAAAAGGGAGCCGGTTTGACCCGGCTCCCTTCCCGTGACGAAATCGGAAGATCGCCGATTTAGAAATCGACTGTGATGCCGGTGAAGAAAGTCCGGCCGTAGACGTCGTAAGTCGTCGGATAGGTGTTCGACTGTTCCTGGTTGTCGCCCAGAATCGGCGGCTTCTTGTTGAACATGTTGTTCATCCCGATATTCCAGGTGAAGCGCTTGGCCACGTCGATGCTCGCCGTGAGGTCGAAGTAGTCGTAGGCCTTGATTTTCTCCACGCTGTATTCCGTGGAGGAATCATCGTCCTTGACCGGCGAGAGGTGGCGCCAGGCGAGCGACAGGGTCTTGCCGTCGGTTGCCCAGGTCATGCGGCCATTGAGGCGCCACTTGGCATAGACGTTGCCGCAGAGCAGGCCGAACTTGCCGGCGCAGTCCACGGTCAGGTCGGACAGCGCGGCGATCGGCTTGAACGTCCAGTTCAGCAGGCGGGTGCCGCTCATGCGCAGCGTCAGCTTGCTGGAATCGTGCACGCCGAAGGCCAGCGGGATCGCGTACTGCATGTCGAAGTCGATGCCGTCGGTCTTCACGCCGCCCGAGTTCGACAGGTTATCGACCGCGCCGGTGATCGTGTAGCTGTTGCTGTCACGCGGCAGCAGCGAACAGTAGCTGGTGTCGTAAGGCGTCCACCCGTTCGATGCGGTGCCGTAGCAGGCCGAGATGATGTTCGACGTGCCGGCGGCGGTGATGAAGTTGTCGATCTTGATGTGGTAGTAATCGACAGTGAGCGACAGGCCCGGGATTGCGCGCGGCTGGATCATGGTGCCCACGGTCCAGGTGTACGCCGTCTCTTCGCGCAAGTTGCGATTGCCGCCGTTGTAGCTGTCGATCTGCGCGTCGCCACCGTTGTATTCGGTGCCGATCAGGTTCGACGGGATGCCGGAGGACAGGCAGCTTGCATTGAGGTTGGCATTGGTCAGCGCGGTCGAGGTCGAGCAGGGATCGGTCGCCGTCTCGAAGTTCTGTGCGCTGCCGCTGTAGAGGTCGTTCACGGTCGGCGCACGCACCGCGCGGGAGAACTGGCCGCGGAAGCTGATGTCCTTGACCGGCGCCCAGACGAGGCCGAGCGAGAACGTGCTGACCTGATCGGCCGCCGTCGAATAGTCCGAGAAGCGGTACGAACCGTTGAATTCAAGGCGATCGACGAAAGGTTTGTCGGCCAGCAGCGGCACGAAGGTTTCCGCGAAGAGTTCCTTCACGTTGTACCCGCCCGAGGTCGGCTCGGAGGCGTTGAAGCCGATCACGTCACCCGAAGCGAGCGCCTCGTCCGGGTTGAAGCTGCCGTGTTCGTTGCGGTATTCCGCGCCGAAGGCGATGCTGGCAGCGCCGGCGCCCAGATCGAACAGGTTGTCGTTGGTGATCGCGCCGCTGGCGACCTTCTCGGTGATGGTGGAGCGGTTCACCGTGTCGATCGAGATGAAGTCGGCCGCTTCCTGACTGATGTTGCCGGCACCGAAGATGTTCAGCGGGACGCAGCCGTTGCTGGTGTCCGAGCAGACCAGATTGCCGCTCGAATCGTAGCTAGTCAGCAGGGCCTGCTGCACGCGGCTGGCCGAGACGTTGCCGTACTGGCGCTCCACCTGCTTGGTGCGGGAATAGCTGAAGTACGCGTCGTAGTTCCAGCTGCCGGTGATCTGGCCGCGGGCACCGATCAAGCCGCGATAGGCCTTGCTGTCCATGTTCGAGACGCGGTTGCCCACTTCCGACAAGCGGCGATAGACCGAGGCGGAGGTGTAGCCGTCGCCATCGGTGTCGTAGCTGGAGAGCAGCGCCTGGGTATCGGACGACAGGAACGAAGAATCCGTGTCGAGCGAGTAGGTGCCGGTGAGCGGCGTCGGGGCCAGCTGGTTCTTCACCTTGTTATGGATGAACTGGCCTTCGCCGTAGAGCGTCAGGTGATCGCTGAAGTCGAAATGGCCCTGGCCGGAGAACAGGACGCGCTTCTGCGGAACCTGCAGATAGTTTTCCGAGGCGTAGTTATAGGCATCGGCCGAGGTGTAGGGCGAATAGCTGCCGTCTTCGCCGAACTTGTAGTTGTTGCCGCCCAGCGCGATGCGGCCGGCCGGGATCGAGCTGGAACCGCCGGCGGTCAGGCCGCCTGCGCCGTCGTCCGTCTGTGCCACGGAGGTGTAGCTACGGCCGGACTGCAGGATCGACTTGCGCTGCGTGTAATCGCCGTAAACGGTGATGTTGCCGCGGCCGTCGGCGAAGTTCTTGCCGACCAGAAGGCCGCCATTGTACGTCGCGCCGTCGCCTTCGCCGGTCAGGCGATAGTTGGCATTGGCCTGCACGCCGTCGAAGTTCTGCTTGGTGACGAAGTTGACGACGCCGGTAACCGCGTCCGAACCGTAAACGGCGGACTTGCCGCCGGTCATCACGTCCACGCGCTCGATCAGCGCGGTCGGGATCGTGTTGAGGTCGACGATCTGGTTGGTATCATAGGAAACGTAGCGGTGGCCGTTCACCAGCACCAAGGTGCGCGCCGCGCCCAGGCCGCGCAGGTCGGCCGTGGCGACGCCGCCGCCGGGGTTGTTCGATGCTGCGGTCGTGCCCGGCAGGATCTGCGGCAGGTCCTTCAGGATGTTCTCTACGTTGACCTGACCGGTCAGCTTCATCTCCTGCGCGGAGACGGCCATGATCGGCGCGGCCTGTTCGAGATTGGGGTTGGACAGGCGCGAACCGGTGACGACGATGGCGCCGCTATCGGGTTCGGCTTCCGCGCCGGATGCGGCGGCGGTGTTGTCCTGGGCCTGTGCTGCGACCGGCAGACCCATGAGGAGCGTGGACGCCAGCAGAAGGCGCTTCATCTCGGATGTCATTGATTACTCCCTATTGCGGATCTCGACGCGGGAGAGGGTGTGCGCGTCGAAATCAGGCCGCCGGTGTGCGGGGGAGTTCTGCGGTTGTCATGCAGGATTAATAGTAATGTTCGATTGAATTTAGGGGAGTTGTAGAATCGCCACAACTATTTCATGATGAGAGAAGTATATGAAAATTTACAGCTACAACAAGAAATTCAATTGAAACATCATTTCAGCTATTTTTCAGCGGCTTCAATTCTAGGAAATAGCTGTTGCGCGTGGCGTAATCAAGCTCGAAAATGTCCCTAATGGCGTTCGCTTTATAATTTGATGCCGCCTGCGTGCGCTGCATCGCGGTATTCATTGCGTGGCGGGCGTGTTGGGGCCGATGGGCCTTTCAGAACGGGCGCAGCGAGCGTGTCGATGCGCGAATGAGGCTTGTGAAATGCGCAGTAAAAAGCCGCCGCCTTCATTTTGGAAGGCGGCGGCTTCTGGCGTTCATCGGGATGGCGGCTTGCTGCCGCCGTCGATCAGCGGAACGGCGGTTCGTTGAAGGCGCGTAGCTTGCGGCTGTGCAAGCGCTCACCTTCGGCGCGCAGCAGGTCGCAGGCCTGGAGGCCGATCTTCAGGTGGCTGGCGATCGCTTCCTCATAGAACCGGTTCGCCTGGCCGGGCAGCTTCAACTCGCCATGGATCGGCTTGTCCGAAACGCAGAGCAGGGTGCCGTAGGGTACGCGGAAGCGATAGCCCTGGGCGCTGATCGTGGCGCTCTCCATGTCGATGCCGATCGCGCGGCTGAGGCTGAAGCGGTGCGCGGATTCGGTGTAGCGCAGTTCCCAGTTGCGATCGTCGGTGGTGACGATGGTGCCGGTGCGCATGCGCTTCTTCAGGTTTGCCCCGCCTTCGCCGCTGACCGTTTCCGCGGCGCTGGCAAGGGCCTGCTGCACTTCGGCGATCGCCGGCAGCGGGATCTCGGGCGGCAATACGTGGTCAAGCACGTGATCGTCACGCAGATAGGCATGGGCGAGCACGTAGTCGCCGATGCGCTGCCCTTCGCGCAGGCCGCCGCAGTGGCCGATCATCAGCCAGACCTCGGGGCGGATCACGGCGAGGTGATCGGTGATGGTCTTGGCATTGGACGGGCCGACGCCGATGTTGACCAGCGTGATGCCGGACTTGTCCGGCCGGATCAGGTGATAGGCCGGCATCTGGTGGCGGCGCCATGCGGTGTCCGACAGACGCTCGCGCGCATTGTCGACCGGCGCATCGAGGTAGAGGCCGCCGGCGCCCGAAAGCGCGGTGTAGCCATCGGTGCCGATCTGCTGGCCGGCCCAGTCCACGAACTCGTCCACATAGCGGTGGTAGTTGGTGAAGAGGATGAAGCGCTGGCAGTGCTCCACGCTGGTGCCGGTGTAGTGCTGCAGGCGCGCCAGGCTGAAATCGGTGCGTAGGCCATCGAACAACGCCAGCGGCACGGGTTCGTCCTGCGGCTGAGTGAAGATGCCGTCGGCAATCTCGTCCCCGATCATCGCGAGTTCGGTGGTCGGGAAATGTGCGGCCAGTTCCTGCGGAGTGACGCTGCCCATGCCGATGCCGTCCAGCACGTAGGGGAACGGGATCTCCTGCGTGGACGGGGCGACCTCGATCGCGATCTCGTAATCTTCGTGAAGAAGGCCGAGCTGCTCTTGCAGGTAATCCGCGAAAAGGCGGGGGCGGGTAATCGTGGTGACGTAAGTCCCCGCATCGTTCAGCCGCCCGAACGAGCGGCTATAGAACGAACCGCGCTCCACGCCGCTATAGGTGATCCGCAGTTCCGGATAGCACCAGCTTCGCGTTTCGCGGCGATCATGGGGGGGGAGGGTGCCGTTCTCTACAAAGGCGGCAATGTCGGCCTTCAGAGTGGTGACGGCGGTTTCATAGACGCGGACCAGTTCCGCGATCGTGCTTTCTATCGTTTCCATCTCCCACACTTACGCGATTCGTGTTGCAGTGCAATAGTCACCGGCGAAGTGTGTGGGCGAGGTAGGTCACGGTCTTCCCGTTCCCCAACAGTGCTTCGCCGACGGGTTCGAAGCCCAGGGCCAGGTGGAATGCCTCGCTGGCCGGGTTCGGCGGATCGGAATTGACCTCGCAGACTACGCGTTCGTGGCCGGCGGCGCGGGCCTGTTCGAACAGATAGGCGTAGAGCGTGCGGGCAAGCCCGCGCCCGCGCGCCTCGGGCGCGGTGACCACGCGGTCCACGTAGACGAAACGCGGATAGCGTTCGCGGAACCACTGGAAGTTGGCGCTGTCGTAATCCGCGTCCTGATCGAAGGCGATCAATGCAGCATCAAGCGTGCCGATCCGCGCCGCCACGAAGGCTCGCTCCACCAGCATGTCCATCCGTGCTTCGTCGGCCAGCGAGAGTTCGACCGCGTGGGCATTGTTCAGTGCCAGCAGCGCTTCGCGTAGTTCCGCGTCGGCGGCATAATCGGCGCGCAGGTCGATGGGTGTTTCGGTCATCATCTCGTCCGCAGATAAGAGAAAAGCCCCCGCTCCGCGAGGGAGCGAGGGCCTTTCGAAACAGTGGTCAAGCGGAAGGGGAAGCTCAGGCTTCCTCTTCGCTCTCCACGGCAGCTTCTTCAACCGCGATTTCGCCGGGTTCGGCGTTCGGGTCGTAAGCTTCGGTGAAGCCCGAGACGTCCTGTTCGAACATCGCGGCCATGACGTCGACGCCCTGCGACTGCAGATCGGCTTCGTCGGGCGAGCGAGCGACGTTCACCTTGACGGTGACGGCGACTTCGGGGTGCAGGCTGACGCGAACGTCGAACACGCCGATCGTCTTGATCGGGCGTTCGAGAACGATCATCTGCTTGGTCACTTCGGCGCCTTCGGCGTTCAGGGCGTCGACGATGTCGCGCACCGAAACCGAACCGTACAGCTGGCCCGAGTTCGACGAAGCGCGGATCAGGACGACCTGCTTGCCTTCGACGTTGCCCGAGTGAGCTTCGGCAGCCGAACGACGCTCAGCGTTGTCCGATTCGATCTTCGCGCGGTTGGCTTCGAAGACCTTCTTGTTCTTTTCGTTGGCGCGCAGCGCCTTCTTGTTGGGCAGCAGGTAGTTGCGTGCGTAACCGTCCTTGACGGAAACGACGTCACCAATGGCGCCCAGCTTTTCGATGCGCTCGAGGAGGATGATATCCATGAGGTTCGTCCCCCTTACTTGACGATGAAGGGCAGGAGGCCGATGTGCCGGGCGCGCTTGATCGCCTGGCTCAGCTCACGCTGCTTCTTTGCGGAAACCGCGGTGATGCGGCTGGGAACGATCTTGCCACGCTCGGACATGAAGCCCTGGAGCAGACGAACGTCCTTATAGTCGATAGCCGGAGCGTTCTTGCCCGAGAACGGGCAGGACTTGCGGCGGCGGAAGAATGCGCGTGCCATGGAAATTAGTTCCCTTCACGTTCGCGACGGCGAGTACGCTCGCGGTCGGTCTTGCGCATCATGACCGACGGACCAGCTTCGTGCTCGTCGACGCGGATGGTCACGTAACGGATGATGTCTTCGTTGATCTGGGTCTGACGCTCGAGCTCGGCGACGACGTCGCCCGAAGCTTCGATGTTCAGCATCACGAAGTGCGCCTTGCGGTTGCGCTTGATCTTGTACGCGAGGTTCTTGAGGCCCCAGGTCTCGGTCTTGGTGACCTTGCCCTGGTTCGACTCGACGATCTCGGTAGCGGTGGCGGCAAGCGCATCGACTTGCGCCTGGCTGAGGTCCTGGCGCGCCAGGAACACGTGCTCATAAAGAGCCACGGCAGCTTCCTTTTCTCTAATCTAACCGATCGCTGGCTTGTCCGCGGGATTGCGGGGCCCCTCCGGCTTTCGTCCTTTCCGCCTCACATGGGTGGAGACGGAAGGCGCGCCCTTATGCGGATCGGCGGGGGAATGCAAGCGGATTCGGGGTGAAGCGCTTCGGGCGCGGCGCCATCAGACGCCGCTCCCGCTCAGGGCTTGATCCCCAGCTTCGTGTATAGCGCGTCCACGCCGGGATCCAGCCTGCGGGCGACCGCAATTTCCGTCTTGCTTTCCGCCGCGCGGCCAAGGTGGGCCAGGACGATGCCGCGCATGTAGCGGCTTTCCGCCTGTGTGGGTGCCTCAAGGATCACCGCGTCGAGGTCCTTGAGCGCATCGTCGTAGCGGCCAAGCCGGAACCATACGACGGCGCGGCTGTCCAGCGGGCCTACCGGGCTGGCGGCGAGTTCCACGGCGCTGGAACATTGCCGCACTGCGCCTTCCACGTCGATGCCGCGCATACCCTTGATCCAGCAGGCCAGGTTGAGCAGCTCGGGGCTTTGCGGGCGCTGGGTCATCATCGTGTCCAGCATCGTCAGCGCTTCGGTGGCATCGGCGTAGAGGCCCAGCTTTTCCACCTTCGACATTTCCCAGCCGCGCTTCTGCTCGCCGCCCAGGGCGATCTTCTCGTCCAGCAGTTCACGCGCTTCGGCCGCCTTGCCGTCTTGCGCCAGCAGCGTTGCCACCAGTTCGGCCGCGGCATTGTCCGATGGATCGAGTTCCTGCGCCTTGCGCGCATCGGCCATGGCGGCAGGCAGGTCGCCCAGCGCGCGATTGACAGAAGCGCGATCGAGGTAGGAAGCGGCATCGGCGGAGAGCGCGATCGCGCGGGTCAGGTCCTCGCGCGCGCCCTTGTAGTCGCCGGTGCCCTGCCGCAGGCTGGCGCGGGCGACCCAGGGAAGGGCTTCCGGCTCCTTCGCGGCCATGGATTTGCCGAACACGCTTTCGATGGCGGCAAGCTGGGTCGATCCCTTCGCGGCGGATCCCAGTTGCCAGCGCCGCGTTGCATTGGCCGGCGCGACGAGCTGCGGCACTTGCGTCTGTGCCTTGGCAAGCTGGGCCCGGTCCGCCGCGATACGATCGGCCGGAACCTCGCGGCCGGTGCCTTCCTTGCGTTCGGTATAGGTGAAGACGCCGTCGGCAATGGCGGCATGGCTGGTAAAGTGCGATCCGCCCGCCGTCGCATCGATATCGCCGGCGCCCTCCATCGTATAACCGACGCCGCCATCGGGCAGCTTGACCCGCAAGTGATAAACCATGCTCACCGGCTGAGGAGTTGCCACCGGAATTTCACGCCATTCGGCGCGGGCGCGGTCGGGCGCAAAGGTAAAGCTGCTGAGCATGCCCTCCACGCCGCGCTTCATCTGCCGGTCGCGCCGCTTCCACTCGGTGGTCATGATACCGCGCCCCTTCAGCACGGTAGTGGCGGTGTCGGGGGAAGCTTCCAGCGAAAGGTCGGTGAACTGGCCTTCGCCCAGAATGCTGCCGAGTTGGCCGCGCACCATTTCGTCGCGCTGTTCGGCATCGAGTGAGTTCACGGCGAGGCCAAGGCTCAGCGCCTGCGGCCCGCGCAGCGTGACCTTGGCGGTGACCACGGTGGGCAGATCCAGGCTGGTGCTCTCGTCATAATCGACATCCAGCTCCATGGTCGGGCGGGCGTTGGCGTGGGTCTCGATCAGTTCGGGCTCGGCCCCGGCACTGCGCAAGGGCAGGACATAGCCGAAGTCCGGCGTGTCATGGATGTCCTCGATCCGTGATCCGATCCCGGTGCCGTCCAGCCAGAGGCTTTGCCCGCCCACTTTGGCGCGGACCAACACGTGATCGAACACGGCGGCGCTGGGGAGGCGGCGCGGCAGGTCATAGGCGCCGCCGGTGGCGCTGGCCGTCACGGCCTCCGCCTCGATGCCCAGACGGTCCAGCAGGGCGAGCAGCAGCAGGGTCTTGGCCTTGCAGTCGCCATAGCGCAGCTGCCAGGTTTCGTCCGGCTTCTGCGGCGTATAGTTGCCGCCGTTCATCTGCACCGCCAGATAGCGCACCTTGTCCTGAACCAGTTGCAGCGCGGCCTGCGTGCGGATGAGCGGTTCGGTGGATGTCGCGGCGATCTTGTCCGCCTCGGCGGCGAGCGGGCTGCCGTCCGCGATCAGGCCCTTGGCGGCATAGAGCGGCGCGAACGTGCGCGAGACGTCGGCCCAGTCGCGGAATGTGGTGAGTTCGAACATCGGCAGCGGGCGAAAACGGGCAGGCGCATCGTTCGGCATCTCGGGCTGCTTGGCGAGCGGCAGCGCGACTTCCAGCTCCATCGTATCGCCATGCCGCACGGGGGTGGCGGCGAAGTCTTTCGCGAGGATCTGCCACTTGGCGTTCTCCGCCACTGGCCAGATCGCGCGCAGGCGGCCCGTGCCCATGCGAAGCGGGCGGGTGGGCAGGCCGATCGTGCTCTGCACGCGGTCGCCCAGTACCTTGTCGCGTTGGGTGATCGAATAGCGCAGGCGGAACATGTCGCCCACGCGCAGGCCCTGGATCGCGGCGGTGGCGCTGAGCACGCCGTTGAGCTGGCGCTGTTCCAGCAGTTCCTCGCGCCGCAGCACGTCCAGTTTCATGCCGTTCTTGATCAGGTCGATCGTCTCGCCATCGCGGATGATGGAGATTTCGTGGATGATAAGGTCACCCTGATCGGGCGACCACTGCGCGCCCACGGTGGAGAACTGTGCCAGCATCTCCGCCGAACCGATGCGCACGGCAGTATCCGAATAGCGCCAGAGCTGCCCGCCTTCGACTTTTTCCTGCGCATCGAACACGGTAAACGGCGGCGCGTCGGCAGTCGTGGCGGGCAGGGCCGCGATCTTCACCCATGCCGGGGCGGGCTGGTAGAGAATCGCCTCCCCCGCGCAAGCCGGCGCCGAAACGGCAGAGACGATGGCGCAGGCCAGCACGGCCCGCGAGACTTTCCCCAGATACACTTGAATTTCCCCCAATTCTGACGGCGCGAATGTGTAGGCCATTGCCATTCGCGCGCAATAGTGGCCTGCAAGTTGACAGCGCTTTTAATCGGGACGGTATGGGCCGGCAGGAGACTTCGGATGGCAGGGGGAAACGACAGGCTCGATGCGGCGCTGAAGGCCATCGGTCTGGGCGGCCTCGACGCGGCGCGGCCCTATACGGGTGGCCCGCGCGCCGGGGTGGCGAACGCTGCGGCCGAGGTATCCGATTCCATCGCGGCCGCGCGGCGGGACTGGATCATGCAGGTACAGGAACGGCAGAGGAGACTTTCCGTGAACGCCAGTGCGCTGATGCGATGCCGCGACTTGCCGGGGCACGCTTTCCTCGATCATTTCTACGCGCCCGGTCGCCCGGTGGTGATCGAAGGCGCCATCGACCAGTGGCCCGCGCTGGCGAAGTGGACGCCCGACTATCTGGCTGGGGCGGTGGGTTCGGCAGAGGTCGAATATCAGGGTGGGCGCAACGGCGCCGCCGATTTCGAACTCGCCAAGGATCGCCACAAGCGCAGCATGGCGTTCGACGCCTTCCTGGCGATGATCGGGCAAGGGCAGGGCAACGATGCCTATATCACCGCCTACAACAGCGGCACCAACGCGACCGCCTTCGCACCCCTGATGGCGGACGTGACGCCGATTTCGGAGTATCTGACGCCGGAGCCGGGGATGCTATGGGTGGGGCCGGAAGGCACGTTCACGCCGTTGCATTTCGACCTGACCAACAACCTGCTGATCCAGATCACCGGTCGTAAGCAGGTGCGTCTTGTGCCGCCTTCGCAGACGCGGCTGCTCTATAACCACCGGCATGTCTTCAGCGCGGTGCACGACCTTGACGATCCCGCGCGTCTGGATGCCCATCCGCTGGCGAAGCAGGTGGCAAGCTATGACGTGACGCTGGACCCGGGGGACATGCTCTACATCCCGATCGGCTGGTGGCATCAGGTACGCTCGCTGGATTTCAGCGTGATGATGACCTGCACCAATTTCCTCTGGCCCAACCTAGGGCACGAGGAGTTCCCGGAAGGATAGGCTTAGCTGACCGCCAGCACCAGATTGCGGACTTGCGGATAGACCTGCGTTTCCCAGCGCGATCCCGCGAACAGGCCATAGTGGCCGACGCCCGGCTGCAGGTGGTGCCGCTTCAGGTGTGGGCGCAGGCTGGAACAGAGGAAATGCGCCGCCGCTGTCTGGCCTACCGCGCAGATATCGTCCCGCTCGCCCTCTACGGTAAGCAATGCGGTCTTGCGGATGGCGCCGCAGTCCACCTTGCGGCCGCGGTGTTCGAGTTCGCCCTTGGCCAGCAGCGCGCGCTGGAATACCTTGTCGATGGTTTCCAGATAGAACTCGGCCGTCAGGTCCAGCACGGCGAGGTATTCTTCGTAGAACGTCTCGATCTTTTCGACATCGGCCTGCCGGTCGTCTGCCAGAGCCTGATAGAGTTTGCGGAATTGGCCGAAGTGGCGGCCCATGTTCATCGACATGAAGGCGGTAAGCTGGATGAAGCCGGGGTAGACCTTGCGCCCCGCGCCCTTGTGGCGCCAGGGCACCTCCTGGATCATCGTATCCTCGAACCAGCTGAAAGGATGCTCGGTCGCGAGTTCGTTGACGCTGGTGGGGCTTTCGCGCGTGTCGATCGGGCCGCCCATCAGCGTCATGGAGCGCGGCTGGCAGGGATCGTCGTCCTGCGCCATCAGTGCCACGGCAGCCAGCACCGGAACGCAGGGCTGGCAGACGGCGAGCACATGCGCGCCCCGGCGTTCGACCGGATCGCCCAGTTCCTGCAGGAAGTGGATCACGTAATCGACGAAGTCGTCGAACCCGAACTGCCCCTTGCTCACGGGGATGTCGCGGGCGTTCTTCCAATCGGTGATGTAGACGTCGTGATCGCGCAGCAGTGTGAACACGGTATCGCGTAGCAGCGTGGAGTAGTGTCCGGAGAGCGGGGCGACGACCAGCATCTTGGGCTGCGGCACTGCAACATCATGCTTGGCGAAGTGCAGCAGGTTGCCGAAAGGTAGGTCCACCACGACTTCCTCACGCACCGCAACCTCACGATTGCCGCTCATGACGGAGGTAATGCCGTAGGACGGGCGCTGGTGGGTGATCGTCGCCTTCTCGAACGTCTCCGCGAGCGCGAAAAACCGCCGCATCCAGGGCATTTCATGGGCGCCGCCGAGGTAATCGTCACGCAGGGAAACGGCATTTCGGGCGGCCCAGCGCGGCAGTTCGAGCAAGTCCGAATACGTCTGATACGCCTGATAGAGCATGCGCGGTCTGTTCCCTGTGGGCAGTACGTGCGCGATTCGCTCTGGCGTGCAATCGGCGCTGGATTCATGCTGCGCTGCATCATAAGCTGATGCAAGCAAAAGCACACTTAGGCGGAGACAGCAGTGAGCGAGTCGGGCGTTAAGGGTTCCGCCGGGGCGAGGCTGACGATTTCCAGCAAGACGTATTCGGCCTGGTCGCTGCGCGGCTGGCTGCTGTGCCGTCTGGCCGGGCTGGAGGTTGAGGAGAAGACTGTCGTCAACGATGCGGCCAACCGGGCCGAACTCTTGCTGCTCACTCCATCGGTGCTGGTGCCCCGCCTCGACCATGAAGGGGCGAGTGTGTGGGATACGCTGGCGATTGCCGAATATCTCAACGAGAAGTTCCCCGATGCCGGGATGTTGCCGGCCGATCCGATCGCGCGGGCGCATTGTCGGTCGGTCTCGGGCGAAATTCATTCGGGCTTCACCAACTTGCGCTCTGCGCTGCCGATGAACCTGAAGGTGGAGCACGAAAGCTTCCCGATCTTCTCCGGCGCGCGGCCGGATATCGAGCGGGTGGAAGCGATCTGGAACGAGTGCCTCGACACCTATCGCGGCCCGTTCCTGTTCGGCAAGAAGCCGACCGTGGCCGATGCCATGTATGCCCCGGTCACGCGCCGTTTCCTGAGCTATGCGGTGCCGATGGACGACCGCCTGCGCGCCTACTGCGACGCCGTTGCGGCCTGGGCGCCGATGGCCGAATGGCTGGTGGCTGCCAAGGCGGAGCCGGAGGATATCGAGGAACTCGACGTCGAGTTCTGAGGCCAGCCGGCAGGGCACTTTCCTAGCCTCCTTCGTCATTGCGAGCGCAGCGAAGCAATCCAGAGTGGCGCTGAACCGCCCTGGATTGCTTCGCTGCGCTCGCAATGACGAAGGGTGGGGGCGATGAGTAAGGCCACGACGCGGCGGCCACCGAACAAAACGAACCCGGCGGACATCGCTGCCCGCTGGGTCTTGTCGAAACCGCAGGGGTTTCGCTGGGGAACTGATCAGCGCAGAAGCGAAAGCACATCCTGCTGGGCCTGATTGGCCTGTGCGATCATCGCGGTGGAGGCCTGGCTGAGGATCTGAGCCTTGGCCAGCGACGTGGTTTCCACCGAATAGTCGGCATCCTCGATCCGCGAGCGGGCGTCGGACAGGTTGGTCACGTTGCTGGTCAGGTTGTTGATCGCCGATTCCAGCCGGTTCTGCCCGGCGCCGAGCGAGGCGCGGTTGGCGTTCACGGACTTCAGCGCAGCGTCAACATGGTCCAGCGTGGCCGAGGCGGCGGTGCTGTCCGAAACGTCCAGTGCCGTGCCCAGGTGGGTGCCGTCGATGGCGACCGAGGTGAGGGTGACCTTCTCGCCGGAGTTCGATCCGGTCTGGATGTCGAACGTGACGTCCGAGCCCGAGGTGGTGGAGAACAGCGTGTTGCCGTTGAATGTGGTGGTGGTCAGGATGTCGCCGATCTGGTCGGTCAGCGCGGTCACTTCCTGCTGCATCGCGTCGCGGTCGGTGTCCTGATAGGTGCCCGATGCCGACTGGATCGCCAGTTCGCGAACCCGCTGCAGCATGTTGGCCACTTCGTCCAGCGCGCCGTCGGCGGTCTGGGCCAGCGAGATGCCGTCGTTGGCATTGCGGATGCCCTGGCTCATGCCGCGGATCTGCGAGCTCATCGAGGTGGAGATGGCAAGGCCGGCGGCATCGTCCTTGGCGGAATTGATGCGCTTGCCGGTGGAGAGGCGTTCCATCGCGGTGCTCAGCGTCTTGTTGGCGGCGATGGAGGCGTTGGACGCGCGGATGGCGCTGATGTTCGTGTTGATGACCGACATGATTATTCCCCAGTATCAAGAAGTTGGAAGGTGCCGTGGGAGGCTCCCTCCGGACAGTCCAGAGAACGGTTGGCGCCCGAAGCCGTTAAGGGCAGGGGTGCGAGGAAAGCGGAAAAGTCGCGGAGAGCCGGTTGCAAGACCTTGCTCAAGTCCCTTTGCAATCAAGGATTTTGCGGGATTTGCTTGATCGGCGAAAAATTCGCCCGCATGGCAGCGGTCTGTGTTTCAATGATGAGGGATTTTTCTTCCGATGGCTTCCGGCCTCGTTGCTCTTCTCGATGACGTGGCGGTGATCGCCCGCGCCGCTGCCGCTTCGCTGGACGATGTGGGGCTGGGGGTCGCCAAGGCCGGCAGCAAGGCGGCCGGCGTGGTTATCGACGATGCGGCGGTGACGCCGGGTTATGTCACCGACTTCACGCCCGAGCGCGAACTGCCGATCATCTGGAAGATCACCAAGGGGTCGCTGCGCAACAAGCTGTTCATCCTGCTGCCCATCGCGCTGCTGCTCAGCGCCTTCCTGCCGTGGCTCATCACGCCGATCCTGATGATCGGCGGGGCTTATCTCGCGTTCGAGGGGGCGGAGAAGGTCATCGAGAAATTCGGCGGCGCCAAGCACGGCGAAACGCTTGAGCAGCCGGTGCATGACGCGGTGACGTTCGAACAGGTTCGCGTTTCCGGCGCGATCCGTACCGACCTCATTCTTTCCGCCGAGATCATGGCGATCGCGCTTTCGGAAGTGGCCGACAGTTCGCTGATCACGCGCGCGGTGGCGCTGGCGCTGGTGGGCATCCTGATCACCGCCGGCGTCTACGGCGCGGTCGCGCTGATCGTGAAGATGGACGATATCGGCCTGCATCTCGCCAAGAAGGATGGGAAGGGCACGCAGGCTTTCGGCCGCATGCTCGTCAACGGCATGCCCAAGGTGCTGACGGTGCTGGCCTCTGTCGGCACTTTGGCGATGCTCTGGGTCGGCGGCGGGATCATCCTGCACGGACTCGAGCAATTGGGCGTTCCCGCTCCGGCGCATCTGGCGCACGGCATCGAACATTGGCTGGCCGTGCTCGGCGGCCCTCTCGGGGGCGTGCTGGGCTGGCTGGGCTACGCTCTGGCTTCGGCGGTGGTCGGCCTGGTGCTGGGCGCGGTGATTGCCGTTGCCGTGCACGTGATCGCCCACATGCGCGGCGGGAAGGACGAAGCCGGGGCGCACTGATCGCGCCCCGGACTTTCCAATCAGGGCACGCGCGCGAGCAGGTCTTTCGCGAAAACCGTCAGCGTATCGTCGCGTGCGCCCATCACGACCACGCGGTCTCCGGGCTTGGCGATTTCCACGATGCGGCTGGCGCAGTCTTCGCGGGAGGGCACATATTCGGCCTTTCCGCCGTCCGCTTCGATCAGGCGCACGATGCGCTCGCTGCCTTCGGAGCGGTCAACCGTGCCGCCGAAGTAGACCGGATCGCACAGGATCGTCACATCGTCCGGCCCCAGCTTGGTGGCGAGCACTTCGGCCAGTTCATGCCCCATCTGTTTGAGCGGGCCGTAACCATGCGGCTGGAAGAACGCGATCACGCGGCCGGCATGGGCCTTGAGCGTCGCCAGCGTGGCCGAAACCTTGTCCGGATTATGGCCGAAATCGTCGATCACCGTCACGCCGGAGGGCGAGGTGCCGACGATGTCGAACCGGCGTGCGAGCCCCACGAAGCTGCCCAGCGCCTCAACCGCCTCCGCCACCGAAACCCCGGCGGCATTGGCCGCGGCTATGGCAGCGAGCGCGTTGTAGAGGTTGTGACGACCCGGCACTTTCAGCGCCAGCGCATGCGAAGTTCCATCGCGGCGATCCAGCACAGTGGCGGTCAGCGAAGTCGGCCCTTCGACCACATCGCTCGCACCGATCTGCGCGTCCGGCGATGCAATGCCGAACGTCACCAGTGCCTTGGCATGCGGGGCGAGGGCAGCGGTTTCCGCATCGTCGAGATTGATCGCGGAGGTGTCCGCGCGGGCAAGGAAATCGCCGAAAAGCTGGCGCAATTCCTCAAGGCTCTTGTGGTCGAGGCTGACGTTGCCCAGCACCGCGACTTTCGGGCGATAGAGCGCGATAGAGCCGTCGCTCTCGTCCACTTCCGACACGAACACCTCGCCCTGACCCACGCGGGCGCTGGCGAAAGGGGCGTCGGGGCTGGCGAAGTTCTTCATCACCGCGCCGTTCATGATCGTGGGATCACGGCCTGCGTGGGTCATGATCCAGCCGGTCATGCCGGTGACGGTTGACTTGCCCGATGTGCCACCGATGGCCACGCCGAAGGGCGCCGCATTGAACAGAGTGGCCAGAAGCTGCGCACGGCTCATGCGCGGGCAGCCGAATTCCTTCGCGCGGACCACTTCCGGCACCGTGTCTTCCACGGCGGCCGAGGCGACCAGCGTCTGCTCAGCGCCGGTGATGCCGTTGCCATCCTGCGGGTGCAGTTCGAAACCAAGGCTTTCCAGCCAGGCGAACTTTTCCGGGGTGCGGCCCTGATCGCGGCTACGGTCCGATCCCGCGACCTGCGCGCCGTGGCCCCGAAGGATCAGTGCAAGCGGCAACATGCCCGATCCGCCGATGCCGCAGAAGAACCAGGGGTGTGAAGTGAGATCGTGATCGGAAGTCATGACGCTTCGGTATGCGGCCTTGTTCGTCCTGACAACCTCGATAGGAAGGAGCCATGACCCGTATCGCAGTTTGTGCACCGTCCACCCCGATCACCCGCGAGGATGCGGAGGCCGTCGTCGCTCTGGCGGCTACTGAGTTCCCCGATGTGGAGATTGTGATTCACGATCAGTGCTTCGAAGTGGAAGGCCATTTCGCCGGCAGCGACGCGCGGCGGATCGCGGCGCTGGTGGAGTGCGCCAACGATCCCTCGATGGACGCAGTGTGGTTCGCGCGCGGCGGTTATGGCGCATGCCGGGTGGCGGAAGCGGCCATCGGCAAGTTCACGCACGATGCGCAGGCGAAGACTTTTCTGGGCTATTCCGACGCGGGCTATCTGCTGGGCGGGCTCTACCGCGCGCGCATCGGCAAGCCCGTCCACGGACCGATGCTGGCCGATATTCGCCGGGAAGGTGGGGCGGAGGCGGTGCGCCGCGCATTGCGGTGGCTGACCGGCGATGCCTCGGGCGTGGAGCCCACCGGCGACGATCATCCGCGCGTGGCCTTCAACCTGATGACGCTGGCGATGCTCTGCGGCACCCCGCTGATGCCGGGGCTGGCCAAACATGTCGTGCTGGTGGAGGAGGTATCGGAGTATCTCTATGCGGTGGACCGGCTGTTTTTCCACCTCACCGCGCACCTCGGCGGCGTGGCCGGCCTGCGACTCGGCAGAGTCAGCGATGTGCCGGAAAACGACCGTCCGTTCGGCGTCGAGGCGGAGGAAATCGCCCGCCATTGGTGTGCGCATCACTCGATTGCCTACCTCGGCAATGCCGATATCGGGCATGACGCGATGAACCGGATCGTCCCGTTCGGGCTTGCCGAGCGGCCCTAAGGTCAATAACGCGCCGCGCCACATATAGAGATTCACAAACCGGCAGGGCGCAATTGCAAGCCCGCCGGACAGAAGGAGCCGCCAAGATGCGTGCATTCGTATTTCCGGGACAGGGCAGCCAGAAAGTCGGCATGGGCGCCGAACTCGCCGAAGCCAGCGCCGTCGCGCGTGAAGTCTTCCAGGAAGTGGACGAGGCGCTCGGCCAGAACCTCTTCCGCGTAATGACGCAGGGCCCCGAAGAGGAACTGACCCTGACCGAGAACGCCCAGCCGGCGATCATGGCCAATGCCATCGCCGTCCTGCGCGTGCTGGAGAAGGAAGGCGGCATCACGCTCGCCGACAAGGCGGACTTCGTTGCCGGCCACTCGCTGGGCGAATATACCGCGCTCTGCGCCGCCGGTGCCTTCAGCCTTGCCGACACTGCGCGCCTGCTGAAGCTGCGCGGCCAGTCGATGCAAGCGGCCGTTCCGGTCGGCCTTGGCGCCATGGCCGCACTGCTGGGCGCCGACATCGAAAAGGCCACCGCGCTGGCTGAAGCCGCTGCCGAAGGCCAGGTCTGCACCGTCGCCAACGACAACGACCCCACGCAGGTCGTGATCTCCGGCCACAAGGAAGCCATCGAGCGCGCCATCGCTCTCGTTAAGGACCACGGCATCAAGCGCGGCGTGCTGCTGCCGGTGTCGGCCCCATTCCACTGCCCGCTGATGCAGCCCGCTGCCGATGCCATGGCGGAGGCGCTGGCCAAGACCCCTCCGGGCAGCCTGCATGTGCCGCTGTTCGCCAATGTCACCGCCTCGGTCGTCACCGATCCCGCCGAAGTCCAGCGCCTGCTGGTCGAACAGGTCACCGGCCGTGTCCGCTGGCGCGAAAGCGCGATCGCCATGCGCGAGGCGGGCGTCGAGACGTTCGTCGAACTCGGCGGCAAGGTACTCGGCCCGATGATCAAGCGTTCGGCCGGTGAGGTGGAAGTGATCTCCGCCGTGACCATGGCTGAGATCGAGGAACTGGCGAAGGGCCTTTAAGAGTTCGCGCAAAGGCGCGAAGGCGCAAAGGGGGCGGCCTTGGTTGATGTCGATGCGATCAGCGCAGATGTCGTTGATGCTGCCGTTCGAATACATCGCGGCCTTGGTCCAGGCTTGCTGGAAAGCGTGTACGAAACTGTCCTCGGGGCTGAACTGGAGCGCCGGGGATACAAGGTTGACCGGCAGAAGCCGGTCGATATCCGTTTCGACGATATGCATTTTCCAGCGGCTTTCAGGGTGGATCTACTGATCGAGAACAGTCTCGTCATCGAAATCAAGTCGGTGGAAAATCTCAGCCGCGCCCATGCCAAGCAGGTTCTCACCTACTTGCGTTTGCTCGATCAGCCCCTAGGGCTGCTGCTCAATTTCTCGGGTGAAACGATGAAGGAAGGAATTCGGCGGTTGGTGAACAACCATCGATCCGATCGCTGAGGCCTTCGCGCCTTTGCGCCTTTGCGCGAACCCGTTACAACTAAAGCCATCACGGAGTGACCCAGATGTTCAACCTCAACGGAATGACCGCCCTTGTTACCGGCGCCTCGGGCGGCATCGGTTCCGCCGTCGCCCGCGCGCTGGCCGCGCAGGGTGCGCGCCTTGCGATCTCGGGCTCGAACGCGGACAAGCTGCGCGCCTTCCGCGATGAGCTGGACGAGCACACCCCGCAGCATGTGCAGGACGTCGACCATGTCGCCATCGCCTGCAACCTGGGTGACCCCGAGCAGGTCGAGAAGCTGGTTCCCGCCGCGCTCGAATCGCTGGGCAAGATCGACATCCTGATCAACAACGCCGGCATCACCCGCGACAACCTTGCCATGCGCATGAAGGACGAGGAGTGGGATCAGGTCATCAAGATCAACCTCGAATCGACCTTCCGCCTGATGCGCGCCGTGACCAAGCCGATGATGAAGGCCCGCTTCGGCCGCATCATCAACGTCACCTCGGTCGTCGGCACCACCGGCAACCCCGGCCAGATGAACTACTGCGCGGCGAAGGGCGGCATCACCGCTATGTCGAAGAGCCTCGCGCAGGAACTCGCCAGCCGCAATGTCACCGTGAACTGCATCGCGCCGGGCTTCATCCGCACCGCGATGACCGACGTTCTGCCCGACGCGCAGAAGGACGCGCTCAACGGCCGCATCCCGATGGGTCGCATGGGTGAGGGCGAGGACATTGCCTCTGCCGCCGTGTTCCTGGCCTCGAAGGAAGCGGGCTACGTCACCGGCCAGACGATCCACGTCAACGGCGGCATGGTGATGATCTGAGGTGGTGTCGGGTTTGGCGCGGATGGTGAGGGTGGAGCCCTGCGATCCGCGCGATCCCGATGCTGCTGCGGTGATGGCGCGCCTTTCCGGGGCGCTCGCCGCCATCACCGGCGACGGTGGTACGTCTTCGTTCGATCCGGCGGACGTTCTCCTGCCTCGCGCGCTATTCGTAGTCGCGCGGGACGGGGAGGGCGCGGTGATTGGCTGCGGCGCTTACCGGCCGCTTGAAGACGACGTGGCGGAAATCAAGCGCATGTATGCAGAGCAAGGCTGCGGCGGGCCGCTTCTCGCCCACCTTGAAACGGCCGCGGTGGCTGACGGCTATCGGCAGGCGTGGCTCTCGACACGCCGCGTGAACGAACGTGCCGTCGCATTCTACAGGCGCCATGGCTACGCCGAAGTCGCGCCCTATGGCCACTATGCGGATCGGCCGCAGTCGATCTGTCTTGGAAAAGTCCTTCCGCCTCAGCCTTGAACGGTGCCGTCGGCATCGACGATCCTGGCACCCAGCTTTCCGGCAATGTCCCGCGCAACCGCAAGAATCGAGTGCCCGTCCGGCTCCGGATCCGGCGCGCTGAAGCTGACGGTGCCGTTGGGCGACCACCACAGCGCGCGCAGCCATCCGTCATAGCCATCGCGCCATACTTCGACATCGCCACCGCGGTTCGGCATCACCACCCATTCGCGGGTGACGGGGTTGAGGGCATTGGCATCGCCTTCGGCAAGGCGAACCCCTTCGATACCGCCAACGGCATCCTTCCATTCGGGCAAGGTGATGGGCTTGATTTCGCCGCTTTCATCCTTGCGTTCGATGCGCAAACCTAGAGACAAGTCGTTAGGCTCCCACGATTTCGGGGCTATTGGGGGTGCAGTGCAGCATGCTCTGCGCTAACGTTTAGGGCAAGGGGAAGGTGCCGTCTGGCCCCAATCCTGCGGCAAGACGTGCCGTAACCGTCCAAAACGCGGCAGAACCCCCCGATTTATCCCCAGTTTCGCCTTGAGTGGGCCATTACTCGCTTGCCGCAAGCCTTACGTTCGCTAGAGATATTCGTCCTGAAATTCGGGATTGTCCGTGTCAACCGGGCGTCCCAAGCCCGACCAAGGGGGACCTGAGGCTGACATGAAGGCCACCATCGAACGTTCCACGCTCCTGCGCTGCCTCAGCCACGTGCAGTCCGTTGTTGAGCGGCGCAACACCATTCCCATTCTCTCGAACGTGCTGATCGAGGCTTCGGGCACCGGCTCCCTGCGTATCATGGCGACCGACCTTGACCTGCAAGTGGTCGAGACCCTCGGTGCGGTCTCGGTAGAGCAGGCCGGCGCGATCACCGTGTCTGCGCACCTGCTGTTCGACATCGCGCGCAAGCTGCCCGATGGCAGCCAGGTCAGCCTCGACGCCTCGGACAACCGCATGGTCGTCAAGGCCGGGCGCAGCCGCTTCCAGCTGCCGACGCTGCCGCGTGACGATTTCCCGGTGATTGCCGAGGGCGAACTGCCGACCAGCTTCGAAATCTCGGCGGCAACGCTGGGTCAGCTGATCGATCGCACGCGCTTCGCGATTTCGACCGAGGAAACCCGCTACTACCTCAACGGCATCTTCCTGCACGTCACCGATGACGAGCTGAAGGCCGCCGCCACGGACGGCCACCGCCTCGCCCGCTTCACCCTTGCTCGCCCCGAGGGCGCGCAGGGGATGCCGGACGTGATCGTGCCGCGCAAGTGCGTGGCCGAACTGCGCAAGCTGCTGGAAGAGGCGCTGGACACCAACGTGCTGGTCGACCTTTCTGCCAGCAAGATCCGCTTCACGCTGGGCGGTGAGCACGGCGTGGTGCTGACCAGCAAGCTGATCGACGGCACGTTCCCTGACTACACGCGCGTCATCCCCACCGGGAACGACAAGCTGCTGAAGGTCGATCCCAAGAGCTTCTTCGAAGGCGTGGACCGCGTTGCGACCATCGCCACCGAAAAGACCCGTGCCGTGAAGATGGCGCTGGAGCAGGACCGCGTGACGCTTTCGGTCACCTCGCCGGACAACGGCACGGCGGCCGAAGAAGTGCCGGCGGACTATTCCTCGGATGGTTTCGAGATCGGCTTCAATGCCAACTATCTCAAGGACATCCTTGGCCAGATCGACGGTGACACAGTGGAACTGCACCTTGCCGACGCCGGCGCGCCGACGCTGATCCGTCAGGACGAAAAGAGCCCCGCGCTCTACGTGCTGATGCCGATGCGCGTCTGATCGCAGGCATTGCCGCTAAAATGAAAAGGGCCGGGGTGCGAACCCCGGCCCTTTTTCTTATGCGCCCAGTGTGACGTCAGGCGACTTCGCTCTGCGGTATCATCGACGCGGTGAAATAGTTCGGTACCTCGTTCGCCTCGATCGGCCGGCTGTAGAAATAGCCTTGTAGGTGCGTGCAGCCGGCGCCTTTGGTCGCGTCGATCAGATGCTCCTCGCTGATCCCTTCGGCCACGACTTCGGCACCGACGTGGCGCGCCATCGTCACCGCCGCTTCCAGCACCGCGACGGAGGCGGGATCCTGCCCAAGGTCCATGACCAGGCTACGATCCAGCTTCATGCGATCGAACTTGAAGCTCTTGACCATCGACAGTGACGAATAGCCGGTGCCGAAATCGTCCAGCGCGATGCGGAAGCCCAGGTTGCGGAGCAGGTTCAGCGTCAGCAGCGCACGGGTGTTGCGTTCGATGGAGAGCGATTCCGTCACTTCCAGAAACAGCCGGTGCGGGGCGATGCCGTGGCGGCCGCAGGCATCCAGCAGGAAGGCGCTGAACCCGTCGTGCTGCAGCTGCAGGGGCGAGAGGTTGATGCTCATCAGCATGTCTTGCGGCCATTGGGCAAAGTCCTGCAGCGCGCGGCGGATGATCCATTCGCCCAGCCGCACCATCAGACCGCTGCGCTCGGCCGCGGGAATGAAAGTGGAGGGTGGCACTTCGCCCAGCGCGGGATGCTTCCAGCGGACCAGCGCTTCCACTTCGCGGGCCTTGTCGGAAACCGGGTGGATCGGCTGGTAGACCATGCGCAGTTCGCCCTTTTCGAATGCGGCTTCCAGATCCTTTTCCAGCGCGCGGTCCACGGCGCGTTCTTCCGCCATCTGCGGCGCGAAGCCGGTGGCGCAGTTGCGGCCGGTCTTCTTGGAGGCATAGAGCGCCATGTCGGCGTTGCGCAGGATCTCGTCGATATCGGCATCCGGGGCGCCGTGGACCTCGGTGACGCCGATCGAGACCGTGATTGCCACCGAATATTCGCCCAGACTGAACGGCGTGCGCATCGAATCGGTCAGGCGCGAGGCGAGCCCCGTCACCGATTCACCGTCGGAAAGTTCGATGCAGACGGCGAACTCGTCACCACCGACGCGCGCGACGATACTGGAATCGCCCAGGTTGGTCTTCAGCCGTGCGCCGATCAGCCGTACAAGTTCGTCACCCGCGGCGTGGCCGTAATCGTCGTTGATGTGCTTGAAGCGATCGATATCGATCAGCATGCAGGCGAAGTAGTGCTCCGGCGCGGCGCTGAGCAGCCAACTGACGTCTTCCTGAAACGCGCGGCGGTTGGGCAGGCCGGTGGCGGCATCGCTGAAGGCCAGATTCTTCACGGCCTTGGCATTGCGCCGGAAGGTTTCCAGCGGGCCGGACAGGTCTTGAAGTTCCTTGAGGCGGAACGAGCCGATCTCGATATCGAGATCGCCGTTGGCAAGGCTCTGCAGCGATCGATGCATCCGGCGCACGGCGGGCAGGATGTTCTTCAGGATATCGAACAGCACCAGCGAAACGATCAGGATGGTGACCAGCCCGGCGCTCAGCACCAGCAGCTGCCAGCGCGCGATGGAGGCGACGAGGCGGCGCTGGGCGGCTTCGCGTTCTGCATGGGCGCGCTCGACGATGCGCGTGGCCAGCACCGCCATGGCATTGTTGCGCGTTTCGATCCGGTTGATCAGCCCGCGCCGGGCGATATCGCCGGACTGGACTGCCAGGATCGCGGCAACGTGGCGATCCAGATCGGCAAAGGGATCGGACGCTTCGGGAAGGTCATAGAGCGCCATGCCGCTGTTGCGCAGCCGGCCCAGCTTGTCGCCGATGGCGATGGCGGCATCGGTAAGCTCGTTACCGGTGCCGTCTTCGTCGCTGGCGGCAAGGCCGCGATTGGTGGCCATGCGCAGCTTGCCCACCGCTTCGGCGAACTGGTCCGCATTTTCGGCGATCGCCGATGCATGAACCAGTGCCTCACCATCACGGCGCAGCCCGAATGCCTCACGCTGGGTGACGATTTGCAGCAGGCCGGTCGCCACGACGATCAGTATAAGGGCGCCGACCAAGCGCGTTTCCAGCGAAGAGAACAGTCGGCCCAAGGCCGGTTTCCATGACAACATCAGCGCACCCGAAATTCTTTGTCTGGCCGGAGATAGTCGAACGATCTCCGGTCCCGGACTTGATTTGCGGATGGTGAACTAGACTGGAAAACCTAAAAAATCATAAGAATAACAATAATTTATTTCGATAAACTGTCATCAAACCGTAACAAGAAAAAGGGATTTGAATCAGTTCTTGGAAGTACGCTTGCCTAAAGCCAATCAGGCCGGCGGCTTTTCAGCCAGCAGCGGGATCAATACCGCGTTGAGATCGTCTAGATCGAAAGCGCCTGCCTTGGCGTAGCGCACCACCCCGGCCCTATCGATCACGAAGTTCGTCGGTACGCCGGTCAGCGGTCCGTAAGGGCCCTTGATCCTGCGGCCCGCCGGGATCGCCATGGCCTTGAACAGGGCCTTCAACTGGTACAGCGGGAGCGAATCCTGCGTGGTGATGGCGAAGGCCTTCAGCCCGTGCTTGGCCTGTATCGCATAATACCTGTCCAGCGTGGGCAGCTCCGTCCGGCACGGCACGCACCAGGTCGCCCAGAAATTGAGCACGACGACCTGCCCGCGAAGCTGCGCCAGCGTCACCTTGCTGCCGTCCATCAGGGTGATTTCGAAATCGGGGGCGGGTTGCCCCACTACCGGGGTGGAGGTTTTTGCCTCGGCCATGGAATCGACCATGCCCGACGGCGCGGCCAGCATCAGCGCCGCCGCCAAAGCAGCGCCAACGTGCATCATCTTCATGTCGCGTAACCCCCTGTTCGCCAATCCATTGCGCATAGCAGCGGGTTGGGGGCGAACCAATGAAATCGCCGTAAGGTTGTGGGGCTGGGGCGGCGAAGCCGACGAAGCAATCCAGCGCGGCGTAAACTGCCCTGGATTGCTTCGCTTCGCTCGCAATGACGAGAGAGGTCGAAAGGATGGCCCCCGCCGGCAAGCCTACCGCTTGCCGGCCGCCTCGATCATCTGTTCCACCGCCACGAACTTCTCGCGCGGGGCGCCGTTGCGGGCATTGGCGACTTCCGCCTCGTCGATCTTCTGCCAATCGGTGAACTTCACATAGTCGATCCCGCGTTCGGCCGCGAGCGCGTCAAAACCGGGGCGGCCGGGCTTGCCGGCGCCGTCGGCGCGGAAGCCGCCCAGATCTTCGGCAATGCGTTCGACGATGGCGAAGCCGTCGGGCCGGTTGGTGCCGATGGTGCCGGTGGGGCCGCGCCGGGCCCAGCCGACGCAGTAGAGACCGGGCGCGATCCGCCCGTCTTCGTTGGCGAAGCGGCCGTGCTGATCGTCATAGGGCACGTCCGGAATCGGGGAGGTCTGGTAGCCGATGCAGGCGACGACCAGACCGGCGGGGATGCGATAAGTCTCCCCGGTGCCGACCGCCTTGCCATCCTCCAGCCGCGTGCGCTCCACTTCCACCGCTTCGACGCGGCCGTCACCGAGAATCGCGCGCGGGGCGGCGTAGAAGTCGAATTCGATGGAGACTTCATCGACTTGCGGCTCGGCAGGCGCGGCCTTGGCAAAGTTGCGCAAGTGGCCCACGGCCTTGCGCTGGCCGGGATCGAGCGCGGCATCGCCGGTTTCGGCCGGAAGGTCCGCCGCGTCCACATGCGGGCGGGCGCGGCTGAGCAGGGTCAGCTCGCCCAGTTCCTTCGGCGTCATCGCGATCTGGAACGGCCCGCGCCGGCCAAGGATGACGATGCGGCGCACTCGCGATCCGGTCAGCGCCTTCAGCGCGTGGGTGACGATGTCGGAGCCTTCGAACTCCTTCTGCGACTTCGCCAGGATGCGCGCGACGTCCAGAGCGACATTGCCGTTGCCGATCACCACCGCCGTATCGTGCGCAAGCTGCGGGTTAAGGCCGGAGAAGTGCGGGTGGCCGTTGTACCAGCCGACGAAGGCGGCGGAGCCGAAGACATTGGCCAGATCCTCACCGGGCAGGCCAAGCTTGCGATCGTTCGGCGCGCCGGTGGCCAGTACCACCGCATCATAGAGTTCGCGCAGTTCGCCCACGGTGACGTCGCGGCCGATCCAGACATTGCCGATGAAGCGCACATTGTCAGTCTGCGCGGTTGCCTCGTATCGGCGCGAGACGCCCTTGATCGACTGGTGATCGGGGGCGACGCCGCTGCGGATGAGTCCGAAGGGCACCGGCAAGGCGTCGAAAATGTCGACCCGAACCCCGTCCCCCCATTGTCTGAGCGCTGCTTCGGCCGTGTAGTAGCCGGCCGGTCCCGAACCCACGATCGCGATATGTCGCATGGACTTGCTCTCCCGTGAAAGAGCGCACCGGGCGTGCGCCCCGTCAAAAAACAAGCAAGCATGGGGCAGGGGGCGGGGCAAGCGAAAACGCCCACTTGCGACCAGCCGTTAATCTACGCGTTAGCCCCTGTGATGCGCCGCAAAATCGGATTTTTGCCCTTTTGAGCCGCTGCGGATTTAACCCTTTTGAAATGGGCCGGGCCGCAAGAGCGGGACATGGCGATGACAGGTTCCCGCAGGAGACGGTACACCGTGCGCAAGGGCGTGCCGGGCGGGCGCGAATCCGGGCTTTTGCAGGTGCGTGCCCGCGTGCGTACGGCAGCCGATACGGATTCGCCCATTACGGACAATCCCGTTGCCGATTTGCCCGTCACCGCCGAGTCGCGCGGCATGGCCGGGAATTTTGCGCAGTTGCGGCCCAAGGGGCCCAGCAGCGATCCGCTGTTTTACTTCGTCGCGCGCCGGTGGGAGCTGATGGCCCCGGCGATGGTATGCGTGCTGGCGATGACCGCGGTGCTTTCCGGCACTCGGCCGGGGCGGGCGACCATTCTGCTGGCGCTACTGGCGATGGCCGGCTGCCTTGCCGCGCCCTTGCTGGCGCGAATCGAGGAGCGACGCCGACACGACAGCCCGATGCGCTATCCGTTGATGCTGCTGGCGATCGGCGTGCCGATGGCGCTGTTCGGCCTTGCCACCTCGCTTTGGGCGCCGGCGGTCGATGCGGGCTACACGGTCAAGGCGCACGTCCTGCTGGTGCTGCTGGCGACAGTGCTGCTCAACGGGCGGATGACCTCCATCGTGGCGGCCACGGTGGCGCTGTGGTTTGGCGCCTCGCTGCCATCGGCCTCTGTCTATTCGTTCGGCCTGCTGGCGGCGGGCTGCGGCTTGGGACTGGTGGTGGCCATGCGGCAAGTGCGCGAGGCTGCCGCCGAATCGGCGCACCGGGCCGAGCAGGACATGCGCCAGCACCGCGCCGAGGAACTTCTGGGTGAGTACGAGGATACCGGGCAGGGCTGGTTCTGGGAAAGCGACCGGCGCGGCATGGTCACTTATGTCTCGCCGCGCATTGCACAACTGCTGGGCTGCACGCAGGACGAAGTGGCGGGCCGCGCGTTCACCAGCCTGTTCCATGTCGAAGCGGACGGGCAGCCCGAAAGCGAACGCACGCTGGCCTTCCATCTCGCCACACGGTCTTCGTTTCAGGACCTGACGGTGCGGGCGGCCACGGGTGAGGCGGATGAGCGCTGGTGGTCGATCTCCGGCCGGCCGGTGCTGGACCAGTTCCATAATTTCCTGGGTTTTCGCGGTTCGGGCACGGACCTGACCGAAACCCGCAAGTCGCAGCAGCATGTTACCTTGCTGGCGCGGTTCGATTCGCTGACCTCGCTCGCCAACCGATTCCAGATGGCGGAATGGCTGGAGAAGATCCTGACCTCTCCGCGGCTGGAAAGCCGGGCCTGCGCGGTGTTCCTGCTCGATCTCGACCGTTTCAAGCAGGTCAATGACACGATGGGCCACCCGGCCGGTGACGCCCTGCTGAAGCAAGTGGCCGAACGCCTGACCACCACGGTGGGCGCGATGGGCCGCGTGGGGCGCCTGGGCGGGGACGAGTTCAAAGTGCTGCTACCCGGCCATCACCAGCACGAGGGCCTTGCCCATATCGCGCGCCGGATCATCGAAAACCTGTCGCAGCCTTACGAAATCGACGGCGTGCGGGTGACCATCGGTGCCTCCATCGGCATATCGCTCTGCCCGGAAAACGGCAGCACGGCCGAAGAGATCATCCGCAACGCCGACCTTGCGCTCTATGCCGCCAAGGGCAGCGGGCGCGGGCGGCATTACTTCTACGATGACGATCTGCATTCGGACGCCAAGGAGCGCCAGCAGCTGGAGCAGGACCTGCGCGATGCTATCGTGCTGGGAACGCTGGAACTGCACTACCAGCCGCAAATCCACACGACGACCGAGCGGATCACCGGGTTCGAGGCGCTGCTGCGCTGGAACCATCCGCGCCACGGCTACCTGTCGCCCGCCAAGTTCGTGCCGGTGGCGGAAGAGACCGGCTTGGTCGCCCAGATCGGCGAATGGGCGCTGCGCACGGCCTGTCGCGATCTTGCCGCCTGGCCGGAAGATGTGCGCGTGGCGGTCAACGTCTCGCCGTTGCAGTTCTCCAACCCGGCGCTGCCGGAGATCGTCACGCGGGCCATCGCCGATGCGGGGATTGCGGCCGGCCGGCTGGAACTGGAGATCACGGAGAGTGTGTTCCTGGGCGAAGACAAGTCCACCGAAGGCATGTTCGCGGCACTGAAGTCGGTGGGCGTGCGTCTGGCGCTGGACGATTTCGGCACCGGCTATTCCTCGCTCGGCTATCTGAAGCGCGCGCCGTTCGACAAGATCAAGATCGACCAGAGCTTCGTGCGCGGCGCTACGATCGAAGGCAGCCGCAACGGGGCGATCATCTCGTCGATCGTCAGCCTGGCCGAAGCGCTGAACATGGAAACCACGGCCGAAGGCGTGGAGACGCTTGACGAGCTGGATCTGGTGCGCCTGCTGGGATGCAGCCACATTCAGGGCTATATCTATGAAAAGCCGCTCACCGCCATCGGCGCGGCGGCAAGGCTGGCGCAGGGATTGAGCGCCGTGGCGCAAGGGCCGCGTTCGGCGCGCGCACCGCGTCAGACGATGCTGCGCAAGGTCGTGCTGGAACACGATGGCCACATCTACCACGCCACCATCCGCAACGTTTCGCAGACCGGGGCGCTGGTGGAAGGGCTGTGGAACGTGCCGGTGGAGACCTGCTTTGCGCTCCATCTGGCCGAGGATAACGTGGTTCTCGCCACCGCACGCTGGTGCCGGGACGATCACATGGGCGTGGAATTCGGCACGCCGCTGGAACTCGATGCCCACGGCGCGGTGCTGTTCACACCGTCGCGGACCCTGTTCGAGGCGAGCGAGGACGGGCCGCTGCGCAAGGTCGGCTGATAGCCGTGTGACGGGCGCCCGGAATGGCGGGCCTGAAAATGCGCGCACACCGCATTTTCAAATGGCCCAAGCGCTGCTAACGGCGCATCCATGACCGAACTCGCCCAGATCCGTAATTTCTCGATCATTGCCCACATCGACCATGGCAAGTCGACGCTTGCCGACCGTCTTATCCAGCGCACCGGGGGCCTCTCCGACCGCGAGATGAGCGCGCAGGTGCTCGATAACATGGATATCGAGAAGGAACGCGGGATCACCATCAAGGCGCAGACCGTGCGCCTGAACTATACGGCGTCCGACGGGCTCACTTATGAGCTGAACCTGATGGACACGCCGGGCCACGTCGACTTCGCCTACGAAGTCAGCCGCAGCCTTGCCGCCTGTGAAGGCGCGCTGCTGGTCGTCGACGCTGCGCAGGGCGTGGAGGCGCAGACGCTGGCCAACGTCTATCAGTCGATCGAGCATGACCACGAGATCGTGCCCGTGATCAACAAGATCGACCTGCCCGCCGCCGAACCGGAAAAGGTGCGCAACGAGATCGAGGAAGTGATCGGCATCGATGCTTCCGAAGCCGTGCTGGCCTCCGCCAAGTCCGGCATCGGCATTGACGAGATTCTCGAAGCCGTCGTCGCCAAGATCCCGGCGCCTTCGGGGGACCGCACCGCGCCGCTGAAGGCGATGCTGGTCGATTCCTGGTACGATCCGTACCTTGGCGTCGTCATTCTGGTGCGCGTGATCGACGGCGTCATCAAGAAGGGCCTCAACGTCAAGTTCATGCAGGGCGGCACCGATCACCTGGTCGACCGCGTCGGCTGCTTCACGCCCAAGCGGATCGATCTGCCCGAACTCGGCCCCGGCGAAATCGGCTTCATCACCGCGCAGATCAAGGAAGTGGAGCAGGCCAAGGTCGGTGACACGATCACCACCGTGAAGCAGGGCGCCACGCAGGCGCTGCCGGGCTACAAGGAAGTGCAGTCCGTGGTGTTCTGCGGCCTCTTCCCCGTCGACGCCAACGACTTCGAGAAGCTGCGCGAATCGATCGGCAAGCTGCGCCTGAACGACGCCTCTTTCAGCTTCGAAATGGAATCGAGCGCGGCGCTGGGCTTCGGCTTCCGCTGCGGCTTCCTGGGCCTGCTGCATCTGGAAATCATCCAGGAGCGTCTGAGCCGCGAATACGACCTCGACCTCATCACCACGGCGCCTTCGGTGGTCTATCGCCTGACGATGACCGACGGCACCGTGAAGGAACTGCACAACCCGGCCGACATGCCCGATCCGGTGAAGATCGATTTCATGGAAGAGCCGTGGATCAAGGCGGTGATCTACACGCCGGACGAATACCTCGGCTCGATCCTGAAGCTCTGTCAGGATCGTCGCGGTATCCAGAAGGACCTTACTTACGTCGGCGGCCGTGCGCAGGTGACGTACGAACTGCCGCTCAACGAAGTGGTGTTCGACTTCTACGACCGCCTCAAGTCGATCAGCCGCGGCTATGCCAGCTTCGACTACGAGCAGATCGGGCTTCAGGAGGGTGACCTCGTGATGATGAACATCCTCGTGAACAACGAGCCGGTCGATGCGCTGTCGATGGTGGTCCACCGCAGCCAGGCCGAACCGCGCGGCCGTGCACTGGTGGAGCGTTTGAAGGACTTGATCCCGCGGCACATGTTCAAGATCCCGATTCAGGCGGCGATTGGCGCCAAGGTGATCGCGCGCGAGACGATTTCGGCCATGCGCAAGGACGTTACCGCCAAGTGCTATGGTGGCGACATCACGCGTAAGAAGAAGCTTCTGGAAAAGCAGAAGGAAGGCAAGAAGCGCATGCGCGAGTACGGCAACGTGCAGATCCCGCAGGAAGCCTTCATCGCCGCGCTTCGCATGGGCGAGGAGTGAGGTTTTAGCCTCGCTGCTTTCTGGCAGATTGAGAAAAGGGCAGGGGAGCCGTGGCTCTCCTGCCCTTTTTCTTTGCTGTGTGCGTGGGAGGAAGGAAGCGGGATCCCCGCCTTCGCGGGGATGACGAAAATTGAGGTTGCTGGCGGGTGTTGAGCACCCCCGCCCCCACCACATCGTCATCCCCGCGAAGGCGGGGATCCCGCTTGTTCTTAAGCCAAGCGCGACGGCCGAAGAGCGCAAACCACTTCCCCGGCAATCACATCGTCAGAAAATCCGCCGCACAGAAAGCAGCACTGTGCGCCCCATCGGGTCCAGATAGTCCTTCTGATAGGAATAGGGCGTCGCCCCGGTGGCATCGGTCACCGTCTGACGCGTGTCGAACAGGTTCTCGATCGACAGACTGACGCGCGTACCACGCGCCCATGCCTTGCCGCGGAACCGGTTCTGCAGGTTCGCAAACAGCCGAAGGTCCAGCGTCGCCAAAGACGAGAAGTGCAAGTCCCCGGTCGAACTCGACATGGCATCGCCGGTGACCTTGGTTGCGCTCTGCCAGTTGCCTTCAAGCCGCATACCGACGCCATTGTCCACGACGCCAAGGCTGGCGGTGATCTTGTGCTGCGGCGTGGTGCTGCCGGTGACGGTGCCGCCGTGGAGCAGGTCGATCGTCTCGCCATCCTCGGTAAGCTGCACGTCCGAACGCAGCACCCAGGTGTGATAGACCGACGCCAGCAGACGCGCGCCATTGTCGCTGCCGCCGGAAAACCCGCGTCCGCCGCGTCCACCGCCGAAGCCGCCGCCCGGGCCACCAGGTCCACCACCGGGACCACCCGGTCCGCCGGGGCCACCCCCGGGAGGCGGGCCGAAGCCATCGGGTGGCGGGCCGTCGCGGAAACCTTCCGGCGGAGAGCCGTCTGGCGGGAAACCGCCGGGGGGTGGGCCGAAGCCGCCAGGGCCTTCCTGCTCGCGCTGGCCGTTGACGGTGATCTCGCCATCCGCGCCGGGCTGACCGGGCGGAGTCTGGGCGCCGGGTGCCTGCGCACCTTGTTCGCCGCCCGGTTGGCCGCCTTGCTCTCCGGTACGGCGACCGCGCCACTGCCCATTCTCACCGGGGCGCGCCCATGGCGGCCGCTCGGGACGCTTGGGCTTGCGCAACAGGGCGGAGAAATTGAAGCCCCAGCGCACTTGCTCGGTGCGCTGCATATAAACGTTCACCGGGCGCGCATCGACGCCGACCAGCGTGCCCGTGGCATCGCGAACGAAGCGATCGGGGAAGGCATCCTCCATTTCCTCGGTCACGCCGCCGATGCTCATCACGGCGTTGCGATTGCGGCTGTTGACGTAGTTGGCGCTGAAATTGAGCTTCGGCTCGTCCAGAATCTTGGCGGTCAGGCCCAGCTTGAAACTGTGCCGGTCATCCGCCTTCAGGTCGGGATTGCCGCCCGTCACCGTCGTCACCAGCACGGACTGGCCGGTCACATAGTCGTAGACGCGCTGGTTGGTGGTGGTGATCACCGGGCCGCTCAGCTGCGATACGGTGGGCGCGCTGCGGTCCTCGTTCACCGCGGCGATCACGGTCACGCCGTCCACCGGCGTCCAGGTCAGGCCATAGCCGAAGGTGCCCAGCGTGCCGTAGTCGGAGACCTGGGTGATGCCGCCGTTGAGGTTCAGGCTCAGCGATCCGATGGCGCCCAGGAAATGCTTGCTGCGGCTGGTCAGCGGAATGTCGACGGAAAGCTTGGCGTTGCCGTTGGTGCGGTTGGCGTCGCTGTCCGTCACCAGTCCATTGCGGGTAGTGCTTGACGATTGCGCAGTGAAATCACCGCCCAGCTTCAAACTGACGCCCATGTCGCCGGCCGGCAGCTTCAGCAGCTTGCCGAAGATCAGCGCGCTGGCGCTGCCGGTATCGGTGTTGGACTTCGCCCGGTTGGTCAGCATCTGGCCCAGCAGATCAGACGAAAGCGGGCCGTAAGGATCGACGGAGGGGGTGTTGGCGTCCAGCGCGGCCTGAAGCGCGTCGGTATCGTAGCCGGTCTCCGTGCGGGTGTCCGATTCGCTGTGCTCGTAACTGCCGACCACCGACAGCTTCCAGCGGCTGGACAGGTCCATGTTGAAGGTGGACCCCGCCGAAACGTCCGCCGAATTCAGCGACTTGTTCAGCGGATCGGTGGACAGGTAGCGGGTGAAGGCCGCCTCGGTTCCGTCCGAATAGGGATTGTCGGCCGGAACCGTCAGATCGCCGGTGGCCAGACCGTCCAGTGAGCGGCTGGTCTTGTAGGTGCCCTTGAGGTTGAATGAGAGGTTCGCCGATCCGCCCAGATCGTGCGCAAGGCTGGCGCCCAGCGCGTAATTGCGCGTCGATGCCTGCAGGGTGCGGTAGGCGCGATCGTCGGCGATACCGTCTGCCGGCGTGATGCCGCTGTCCGGATCGGGCACGATGTCGCGGTCGCTCTCCAGTATGGAGGCCTGGCCCGAAACTTTGCCGGTTACGTTCAGGCGGTCGTTGTCATGAATCCTGGTGTAGGCGAATGCGCCGTTGCCCTGGCCACCGCCGCCCTTGGTGGACATGCCGCCCTCCAGATTGGCGACGCGCGACTGGAAGCGACGCTTCAGGATGATGTTCACCACCTTCTGCTGTGCGTCGTAGCCGTACTTGATGGCCACTTCCTCGGGCAGGATATCGACGCGCAGCACCGATTCCACGGGCAGGTCGCCCACTTCGTTGACGCCGGAAACGCGTTTGCCGTTCACCAGAACGACCGGCCCGCTGGACGAATCGCGGCCCGAGATGCTGGCGGTCTGGTCGGCGATCTCGCTGAGCAGGTCGCTGATCGAATCGACGCCGTAGGAGGCGATCTCACCCTGATTGATCTGGTTCTCGGGCGGGATGTCGCCGATCACTGCGCCCGGCACGGCTTGCCCACGGACGACGATCTCGTCCGTACTGCCGCTGTCTTCGGCGGTGTCGGGCTGGCTGGTGGTTTTGGCCGCCGTGCCCTTTGCACTGGTTGTGGCGGCGGGCGAAGCCTGCTGCGCGCGGGCCTCTATCGGTGCGGTAATCGCCGTTGAGGCGAGTATCAGGCACAGTACGCCGTGGCAGCCCCCGGCGGAACGGGGGCTGGGCCGAGAGGCGTAAAGGGGGGCGACAGCTTCGGGCATCCTCATGATTCCCGGCTAGATCGCGGGGCGCCCGGCGGAAATCCTCGAATAGTAAGAAATTGTAATGAGCCGGGCAGAGTTGTCGCGGACGCTCCCAATTCGGCCTCAACGCGGCAGGCCATCTCCGCTAAGGTATTGGGTTTTCAAGGATAGTTAAAGCCATTGCAGGAAATGCCGGTGATCGGCAGAGCAACCATCCGAAATGAACGATTCGTGCGTGAGGAAAGCGCTCTGTCGATAGTATATGACTGGAGCGCGGGTTGATCACGAATTGGTTACCGACATATATGTAGCAATAACGACTGGCAGGGTGGAGGGTACCCTGTCGGAACGGGGATAAACGGGTCCGATGGAAATCGATTGTTGGGCACATGAACAGACACCGGCGCAGTTCCGGCGGGTTCTGGAGGTTCTGCCATCGTTGACGGAAAAGCAGCACGAAGTGCTTCGCCTCGTCGCCGAGAATCGGACGAGCAAGGAAATCGCCTGGGAACTGGGCATTTCCGAAAGCGCGGTGAACCAGCGCATCGAAGGTGTTCGCAACCGCACCGGCGCCCCGCCGCGTGCCGAACTTGCACGCGCTTACAGGCATTACCTGCGCCCCGCAGATACAGCCTATAATCCTCTACCAGACAAGAATCCTCAGGTTCCTACTGCCGCCGATGCGACCGAAGAGTGGGAGCAGGACGAGCCGGGCGATCGGCTGCGACTGTCGGATGGGGTGACCTTCAGGATTGAAGCGCCCTGGCAGGCAGAACCGGCAGACCGGCTCGTCCCCGAGGTGCTCGATGGCAACGATGCCGGTCTCAACCGCATGGCAGCCATGGTCCTGATCGCCGGCGGGCTGCTGCTCGTGGCGGTGTTCGGCCTGGATCTTGCCACGGCGTTGGGTCGGCTCTCGTGAGCCAGCCTCGATCCTGGTCATGCTTGGGCTCCCCGTTCGTGCCGGGGACGTCGAAGGAGGGTCTACATGTCGATGACGATTTCCGCAGCAACCGCCCGCATCACCCGCCAGCTTCCCGAGGCCGAAGGCTCGCTGGATTCGGCGCTGCTTGCTTCCGCCCGTCTCATGGAATCGATGCTTCTGGCACGCCAGGTGGAAGGCATTGCCAACTTCACTGGCCAGAGCGCGCTGCTGCGCCTTGCCAAATCGCAGCGGTCGCTGCTGGAATGCCAGAACGACATGATCCGTGTGCATCGCGCGCTGCTGGATGCCGGGCGCGACGTGAACGCGATCATCGACGAGCCCGAAGCCTGCCCGCCCTCCGCGGCATTGATCGAGGAAACGGGGATGGCGCTCTCCGCCTGAACCGTACGGCGGGCGCTGCGGCGCCCGCGCGTGGGACGGCATGGTACCGGGGGGTGGCCATGCCGATCCCGGCCGATCGGGGCCTGTCATGCTGATCGTCCTGGCAGCCCGGGCCTATCTGCTTCACGTCGTGCTCATTGTGCTGTTCGTTCAGGCGCTGCGTCGCGGCGCGGCGCCCGAACGCATCCTGACCACTACACTTCTGGCCATGCTGGTCGTCGATCGGATCTATCATTTGATCACCAGCCAGCACGGCGTGATCGTCATGGGAGTGAACGTTGGCCACTTTGCGATCGACACTATCGCTCTTGGTGTATTCCTCACCGTGGCGCTCTGCGCGAACCGGAGCTATCCGCTGTGGATAGGGGCGGCACAGTTGATCGCTTTTTCAAGCCATATCTATCCGATGCTGGCGCAGGATCTGCGCGGTCCGGCCTATCTGGCGATGAGCATAATGCCTTCTTACGTGCAGGCCACCGCGATGGGGCTTGGCCTGATCGCTCACATGCGGCGGCAGAAGACGCCGGGCAACTATCGGTCCTGGCGCGCGTGCTTCATCCCTACGCCGGCGAACAATCGAGAGAGGTTGCGCTCCGCCTGATCCGCGCCTTCGGCTCTTTGCGCGGTATCTACACCGCGTCATCTGATGCCCTGGCCGAAGTCATCAGTGGAGAACCCTGCAGCCAGAACCTGCTGGCCGCCGCGATCGCCGTCGCTCGCGACATCGCCATGCTGGCAGCCCGCGAAGCGCTTTATGGCGAGCCGACCGAACCCGGCAATCCACGCCTGCGCCGATACCTTGTGCGCCGGTTAAGCGCCTTGCGGGAAGAGTGCGTGCTGGTGCTGTTCCTCACCGCCGAAGGGCTGTTCATTGCTGAGGACTTCTACGCGGGGACACAGTGCAGCGTGGTCACGCTGCCGCTGCGCAGCACGGTGCGCCGTGCGTTCGATCTGAATGCGCGGCGGTTGGTGATCGCGCACAACCACCCCTCCGGCAATCCGGAGCCCAGCGCATCCGACATTCGCGCGACGCGCCATTTCATCGATGTGACCTCGGCCCTCGACTTTTCGGTGGACGACCACGTCGTCGTTGGTGCCAGCAGCGTGGTAAGCATGCGGGACAGAGGACTGATCTGACACGAAAAATCGTGTAACTGGTCCCAAAGGGGGCACAGTTGCACCGAATTGACCCGTTCGCGCATTTGACATTGGGTGCCGTGTCACCAGACTGTCGCCAGTCGCTTCCACACATCTAATGCGACGGGGAGCCGTTCCGGAGATTCCACAATCACTGGAACAGCTTGGCACTTCGTCGATTGCACACCTTCCTTCCCCACCGCTTATGGAGACCCGCGCTTTGACCCGGATCGTGACCGTTCCCACAACACCCTATGAAGGTCAGGCGCCCGGTACTTCGGGCTTGCGCAAGAAAGTCCGGGTTTTCCAACAGCCGAACTATGCCGCAAACTTCATCCAGGCCGTGTTCGATGCCGTGAAACCCGCGCCGGGTGCGGTGCTGGTGATCGGCGGGGATGGACGGTTCCATAACCGCGAGGTGATCCAGCTGGCGATTCGCATGGCGGCGGCCAATGGCTATGCGCGCGTGCTGGTGGGGCAGGGCGGTATCCTGTCGACCCCGGCGGCCAGCAACGTGATCCGCAAGTACGGCGCCAGTGGCGGGCTGATCCTTTCGGCCAGCCACAATCCCGGCGGCCCGGACGAGGATTTCGGGATCAAGTACAACATCGCCAACGGCGGGCCGGCACCCGAAACGGTGACAGCGGCGATCCACCATCGCACTACAGAGATCGACCGCCTGCTTACGGTGGAGACGCCCGACATAGAACTAGACGCGCTGGGCGAGGTCATGGTCGGGGATATGGCGGTTCAGGTGATCGATCCGGTGGCAGACTATGCCGACCTGATGGAAACGCTGTTCGATTTCGACGAGATCCGCCGCATCGTCTCCTCCGGCTTCACGATGCGCTTCGATGCGATGAGCGCGGTAACGGGCCCCTATGCGCATGAGATTCTGGAGCGCCGGCTTGGCTTCGCGCCCGGCACGGTGATCAACGGCGTGCCGCTGGAGGATTTCGGCGGCCACCATCCCGATCCCAACCTGATCCACGCCCGCGCGCTCTATGACGTGATGATGGGGCCGGACGCGCCCGATCTCGGCGCCGCGTCGGACGGGGATGGGGACCGCAACCTGATCATCGGCCGCGGCCGCTATGTTACCCCATCGGATTCGCTGGCGATGCTGGCGGCCAACATCGAGATCGCGCCCGCCTATCGCGGACGGCTGACGGGAATTGCCCGTTCGATGCCGACCAGCGGCGCGGCCGATCGCGTGGCCGAGGCTTTCGGCATTCCCTGCTATGAAACGCCCACTGGCTGGAAGTTTTTCGGCAACTTGCTGGATAGCGGCCAGGTGACGATCTGCGGAGAGGAAAGCGCGGGCACCGGATCCGACCATGTGCGGGAAAAGGATGGCCTGTGGGCCGTGCTGCTCTGGCTGAACATCCTGGCCGTGCGCGGGATCAGCGTGGACGATCTTGCCAAGGCGCACTGGGCACGTTTCGGCCGCAACTATTACGCCCGGCACGACTACGAGGCGATCGACAAGTCTGCTGCCGATGCGCTGATGGCCGAACTCAAGGCATCGCTGCCCGGCCTTGCCGGCAAGGCGTTCGGCCCGCTGACCGTCGCTCATGCCGACAACTTCGCCTACACCGACCCGGTCGACCATTCGCTGAGCGAGAACCAGGGCGTGCGCGTGCTGTTCGAGGATGGCAGCCGGGTGGTCTTCCGCCTTTCCGGCACGGGCACGCAAGGGGCGACGCTGCGGGTCTATTTGGAGCGTTACGAGCTGCCTTCCGGGCATATTCTCGCCAATACGGAAGCGATGCTGCAATCGCAGATCGATGCCGTCGATGCCATCGCCGGCATCGCCCGTCATACAGGCCGGACCTCGCCTGACGTGATTACCTGAACGTCATTCTTTGCGCGGCTTTCCACGGCAGTTCATAGGTTTTGCGCACTATTCGCACAGAATATCCACAGGGTAGTCACCAGGGCGTGCCGGCGTAACGCGGGGGCGGTATCGCCCTCGCGGCGCTGCCCGCCGCCTTGCGCGAATGTCGCTTGCGGTCGAGCATCTCCGCCACGACGCCCCGAAGGGCGCTTTGGGGAGAACGCGGATGCCTCGGATCGACGTGGGTGGAATCGGCATTGCCTTTGAGTTGCTGGGCAAGGAGGGCGATCCGGCGGTGGCCCTGACGCCGGGTGGACGTTTCACGATGGACGTGCCGGGGCTGCGCGAAATGGCGGAAGGCTTTGTGAAAGCCGGCCGCCGCGTGCTCATCTATGATCGGCCCAACTGCGGCGCATCCGATGCATGCCTGCTGGGCGAGAGCGAATCCGAAATGCAGGCGGAGGCGCTGGCCGGCCTGATCCGCAAGCTGGACCTTGGGCCAACGGTGATCGCCGGCGGATCGGGCGGCAGCCGCGTATCGATGCTGGCGGCAGCGCGCGATCCGGAGATTTGTTCGCACCTCGCGTTGTGGTGGATTTCGGGCGATCCGATCGGCCTCATGCAGCTTGCCACTTACTATTGCGGAGAGGCGGGGACGCTGGCCAGCCGGGGCGGCATGGAGGCGGTGCTGCAGGCGACCAGTTGGGCCGAGAACCTCGCCAAGAGCCCCCAAGCGCGCGACTACATATTGGCGCAGGATCCGGATCGGTTCATCGCCGTCATGCAGAAATGGGCGGCGGCTTATGTTCCCTCGCCGGTGAGCCCGGTACCGGGCATGAGCCAGCGCGATTTTGCGCGGCTGACGATGCCAACGCTAGTGTTCCGGTCGGGCACCAGCGATCTTTCGCATACCCGCGCGACATCGGAGTGGGTGCACCGCCTGATCCCGCATTCGCGCTTCATCGATCCGCCATGGGGCAACGATGAGTGGAACGATCGTTCGGTCGAGACGCATTCGGGCCAGAGTGGGCATACGCTTTTCCGTTCATGGCCGAAGCTGGTGCCGCATATCCTCGACCTCGCAGCGCAGTAAGGCCAGCGTGAGCGGCGAGAACCGCGATTAGCCGTGAGGCGAGGAGGGGGTGCTGCCGTTCCCGTCATCCCCGCGAAGGCGGGGATCCCGCTTTCTTGCGCCACTCACAGCGGCAAGCGGCCGGGCCTGCTGCTGTGGTTCCACAGGATACCCACGGGAAGTGCACAGTTCGTCCACCGGCTGTACAACATTTATCAACAGGGATGCAGCCAGTTATCCAGAAATACCCAATCCATTTCGACAGTTTCCGAACACCATATCCCATCATTACGCACAATCTTATCAACAGGCTTGCCCGCTGGTGGGCGGGAGTGCTCTAGAGCGAGAATGGACCTCTCGCGCTACTTCGCCCGCATCGGCCTGACGGCCGCGCCCGCTCTCGATCCGGAAGGGCTTGCCGCGATGCAACTGGCGCATCGGCGCGCGATCGGCTTTGAAAATCTTGCGATCCCGCTGGGCGAGGGCATCCATATCGATAGCGGCAGCGTCTTCGACAAACTCGTCGTGCGCGGGCGCGGGGGCTATTGCTTCGAGCAAAACCGCCTGTTCTCCGATGCCCTTAGCGCACTCGGGCTGGTCAATCGGCCTTTGCTGGCGCGGGTGCTGCTTGGGCTGCCGGAGCACGCTGCGCCGCCGCGCACGCATACACTGCTGCTGGTGAACATGGACGGCGCGGCGTGGATCGCTGACGCCGGTTTCGGCGGCAGTTACGTCCCGCCGCTGCCGTTGGAAGACGGCGCGCAAGTGCAGACGACGGATGGCGCGTGGCACCGGCTGTTGCGCAGCGGCGAACGCGGATCGCTGGGCGGCGAATGGCGCATCGAACGCGCAGGCCCGGCCAGCGCCACCGACGGGCGCCGCGCACCGCATGGCGACTGGCAGCCGCAATATTGCTTCGATCTGGCCGAAGTGGCGCAGGACGATCTGGAGATGGGCAATCACTGGACCTCCACGCGGCCCGACACGCGGTTCACCACGCTTTGCGTCGCCAGCGTGGCCCTCGATGGCGGTTTCGCGGCGATGACCGGTCGCCAACTGACGATCTACCGCAACGGCGCGAGCGAGACGCGCGAGATCGCCAACGCTGCCGACTACGCCCGCACTCTGCGTGGTTTCATGGGCATAGCGCTTTCGGACGAAGATGCCGCGCGCCTGCCGCTGTTCGACTGAAAGATTGGCGATGCCCGATTTGCCACCACCTCCTCTCCCCGCTCAGGAGCAGGTTGCTACGGCGCTGGTCGATTGCGGACTGAACCCCGCTGGCGTTTCTATCGTTTATGACGACGATGTCCGGTCCGATGTGGTGCGCATCAAGGTGACGGCTAAAGCGAATCAGGGGTAATTTGCCTGCATAAGCGCCGCTGCGGACAAGGATATTGTCACCTTCGAAGACGAGGCGCTGGGATTAGCTTATCGGACGTATCTTGGGGATACGATGCGTCTGGAAATGGTTGCATCCGCGCGCAAGGATCTGGCTGAAAAAGGAATGCTGGCGGGGCTGCCGCTGCTTGAGCGGTTCTCCGATCCATCGGATTTCTTGAGGGCGGTGGAGACTCATTGCGGTTGGAAAGCGGGTTCTGTTTTCGTCAAAACCGCGGAGAACGACTGGACGATAGATCCGCACGCCTTTGGGAATGGCGGAAAGTGGACGATCAAATCGAAGAGATTTGATAATCTCCAATGTCTGTTTGGGGCCCTGATGGCGCAGGATCAAAGCCTTGACACACTTGGCCTAAAAATAGGATTCATTGGTAACGCGGCGCCTGACGCGAACTGACGCCGTCCCCTTAGACTTCCCGCAGCCTCGGCATCAGTTCCACGAAATTGCAGGGGCGATTCCGGCTGTCGAGCTGTTCGGCAAGGATGCCGTCCCAGCCATCCTGCACCGCGCCGTTGGAGCCGGGCAGGGCGAAAATGTAAGTGCCCCGCGCCACTGCCGCGCAGGCGCGGGACTGGACGGTGGAGGTGCCGATCGTCTTGTAGGAGATCCAGCGGAACAGTTCGCCGAAGCCGGGAATGTCCTTGTCCTTCACCCGGTCGATCGCTTCCGGCGTCACATCTCGGCCGGTCAGGCCGGTGCCGCCGGTGACGACGATGGCGTCGATCTCGCGGTCATCGATCCAGTTGTTGAAGCGGCTGGCGAGGCGCGCCGCATCGTCCTTCTCGATCGCGCGGACGACAAGGTTGTGGCCCGCCTTGCGGATGCGGTCTTCGAGAATGTCGCCCGAGGTATCGTTCTCGGCCGTGCGGGTGTCGGAAACTGTCAGCAGGGCAATGTTGATGGGCTTGAATTGACGTTCTCGATCAATGGCCACGCACTATTGCTCCATTCGCTGCCATGCGCACGCCCTGCGAACCGGTGAGGCCCGGGAAGGTCGGCCACATGTCCTGTGCAAGCGCCATGCGGCTTTCCGAAGGGCCGCCGGCCTGACGTTCGTACATCCAGTAGTTGCGCAGCACTATGTTCACGTAGCCGCGCGTTTCCCAGTAGGGCAGCGATTCCATCCACAGCAGCGGATCGCCGCCGCAGTTCACTTCGGTGTTCCAGCGCGAGATCGGCACCAGCCCGGCGTTGTAGGCCGCCATCACCTTCAGCAGCAGGCCCTGCGTGCCCGACGAATCGCGCAGCGTCTGCAAATGCTGCTGGCCGAACGCCAGATTCACTTCAGGCTTGTTGAGATCGCTGGCGGTGCCGGAAACGCCCAAAAGCGAGGCATGGTCGCGCGCGGCGGCGGGCATGATCTGCATCAGCCCGCGCGCACCGGCAGGGCTGACGACACTGGTCTGGAAGATCGATTCCTGCAGCGTGTGCGCATAGACCAACGCCGGGTCCACCTTCCAGCCACCGGCCGGAGTCCACTTGGGCGTCGGGAAGCGGCTGGCCGGTTCAGGCCGTCCGCCCGCAGGCGCGTTGTAGGCCATCCACAACTGGGTGGAGGGCAGGCCCAGATCGCGCGCCAGACGGCTGATCGAGGCATATTGAGAAGCCGTGCCAATGCGCGCCTGATGGCGCAGCACTTCGTCGGCCAACCCGTCCTCACCGATTTCGGAAAGCTCCACGGCGGCGCGAATGTTCGGCGTGTCGCGCAGCGTCTGCCAGTCGGACGCGGTGAAGTCCGCCCCCGAATGCTGCTCGGGCAAGCGCATGCCAAGTTGCTCGGCCGCGAGCATGCCGTACAGCGTCTCATCCCGGGCGGCGGCGAGGCGCAGTTCGGTGGCGGCGGCTTCCGGCTTGCGGCAGCGCACCAGCGCGCGGCTGCGCCAATAATGCGCGGCGCTGGTTAGTTCGCTGTTCTCGGAATTCTTCGCCGTCTTGTCGAACGCGTCGGCGGCGCCGTCGCAATCGCCCAGGCGCCATGCGGCAAGCCCGGCGGTCCACCACGATTCGCCCACCCACGGGCCGCCACCCATCGCGCCCAGCTGGGCCATCTGGTAGGCGGATGCGTCCTGGTTCTCGATATAGAATGCCCAGGCGACCTTCTGGCGCCATTCGGCCTGCGAAGAGGCGCTGAGCCCGGAATCGATACCGTCCAGCAGCAGGCGCGCGCCCATCGGATCGTCGTTCTTGATGCGATCGTTGATGCCGGAGGCGATCGCGGCGGGCATCGTGCCATCGTCGATCGAGGCGGGGCGCACGCGCTTGGCCATCGTCGGCAAGCGGGCGAAAGCCTGTTCGCTGGGAACGCTGGGCACCGAAAGGGCGCCACGCTTCAGCGCCAGACGGCTGATCTGGTCCGCGCCGGGAAGCTCCGTCCCCTGCGAAAGCCAGGTCTGCAGGTCGGTAAGTTCGATCTTCGGCGATCCCGACGCCAGATAGTATTCGGCGCGAAGCTGCTGGTGCAGCGGGCCATCCGGCCGGTCCGACAGCATCTTCTGGACCGTGGCCCAGTCTTTTGCGTCGATCGCGGCGAAGGCCTGTTTGTAGTACGATCGGTCGTCCTGGCTGAGCAGCGAAGGGACCGCCGTGCTGTCTGCACGGGTGCGGAAATATTCCACCGCCGCGCTGTTGGCGAATGCCGGCGTCGTGGCCAGCGTGGCTACAGCAAGCGCTGCCACCCCCGCGGCGCGCGCTGCCATGGCAAAGTTTTTCACGTCAAAATTCCCCGCATCGTGCGACCTAACCCCGCATTTTGGTGGCCGTCCGGATGCGCCCGTCAGGGGTTCGTCCAGTCCAGCCAAGCCCTCCAGATGCCTGCCTTCGCGCGCGGATTCTGCAGCAGCGCGGCAAGCCCCCATCCGGCCAACAGAGGTATCCTCACTCCTTCATGATCAAATTGTCTTAAAACGGCAGTGCGTTGCGGCACGTCGTGGCCGATCAGCGACAGAACGTTGCCGCCGAGCACAATCAGCCGCTCCGGAGCCACCAATTTCACGTGCCGGGCGAGCGCATCGCCCACCCCGCGTTCCGCCGCGGCGCGCCAATCGGGCACCGGATCAGGGCGGGGCAGGGCACTGGCGAGGTAAATATCCTCTCGCACGATCCCGAAGGCGCTAAGCATGGCGTCCAGCAGTTTGCCTTGCGGTCCGCTCAGCAGCCGGTCGCGGTCTCCCGCCTCCGGCGTTTCCACCACCACCATCAGCTTCGCGCCGGCTTGGCCTTCGGGCGAGAGGCGGCCGATGGGGCCGCCATCATCGAGCAAGGTCTCGGTCAGCCACCAGGCGCGGAATGCATCGAGATCGGCGGGCAGCAGGGCGGGATCGATGCGCGTGGGCACCACCGGCGCCTCCACCACCACCGGCACGCGGCGCGGGGGCAGGCGATCGCCGTTTTCGTCCTGCTCGTCTTCCGGCACGATCCATTCGCGCGGTTCGTCCTGGAAGTCGCAATCGACGCCTGCATCGCGCCACCAGTCGAGCGCGGCGGTGATATCGGATTTGATATCGTCCAGAAATTGCCGATTTGGGGCCTGATCCATCGCGTGGGTCTTGACCTGTCGCATTCCACCAATCAAGGCACAACACGAATTAATCGCGCGCTTAAGTGTGTGAATCGCAATTTTTGGGGCAAAAAGGCCCACATTAGGGTCGATGACAGGGGCCAGGAGTCGGGACTGCCATGATTGAACGTGAAGAGATGCCTTACGACGTGGTGATCGTCGGTGGTGGGCCTGCCGGCCTGTCCACGGCGATCCGGCTCAAGCAGGTCGATCCCGAACTGGCTGTCTGCGTGCTGGAAAAGGGCTCGGAAGTGGGCGCGCACATCCTTTCGGGTGCGACCATCGATCCCAAGGCACTTGACGAACTGCTGCCCACCTGGCGCGAAGACGGTTGCCCGCTGGCGGAAACGCCGGTGACGGACAACCTGCACTGGCATCTGACCAAGAAGAAGAAGTTCGCGCTGCCGCACTTCATCCAGCCGCCTTTCATGTCGAACGACGGCAACTACACCGGATCGCTGGGCAACCTCTGCCGCTGGCTGGCCGAACAGGCCGAGGCGCTGGAGATCGAGATCTTCCCGGGCTTCCCCGCTGCCGAGATCCTTTACGACGACAAAGGCGCCGTGATCGGCGTGCAGACCGGCGACATGGGTGTCGACCGTGAAGGTAACCCGAAGGGTGATTTCCAGCCGGGCATGAACCTGCTGGGCAAGTACACCGTGTTCTGCGAAGGCGCGCGCGGCCACCTGACCAAGCGGCTCAAGGAAAAGTACGACCTTGAGGCGGATTGCCAGCCGCAGATCTACGGTCTGGGCATCAAGGAACTGTGGGACATCGATCCCGCCAAGCACGTTCCGGGCCGCGTGATCCACACGCAGGGCTGGCCGCTGAGCGAGAACAACGCCTGGGGTGGCGGTTTCCTCTACCATCAGGCGAACAATCAGGTCGCGCTCGGCTTCGTGACCGCGCTCGATTACAAGAATCCCTACGTCTATCCGTTCGAGGAATTCCAGCGCTGGAAGCAGCACCCGGAAATCCGCGCGATCCTGGAAGGCGGCAAGCGCGTCGCTTACGGTGCGCGTGCGATCAACGAGGGTGGCTGGCAGTCGGTGCCGCAGCTGGCCTTCCCGGGCGGCGTGCTGGCGGGTTGCTCGGCCGGTTTCGTCAACGTGCCGCGCATCAAGGGCACGCATACCGCGATGAAGAGCGGCATGCTGGCGGCCGAGGCGATTGCCGCCGCGATCAAGGCGGGCCGCGAGCAGGATGCGCTGACCGAATACGATAGTGCCGTGCGCGAAAGCTGGATCGCCAAGGAACTGAAGCTGGTCCAGAATGCCGAGCCGATGGTGGCGAAGTGGGGCGGCGAACTGGGCACGATCCTTGCCGGCGCCGACATGTGGCTGCGCACGCTGTTCGGCTTTGGCCTCGCCAAGCCGATGAAGCATCACACCGATGCCTCGTGCACCCAGCGCGCCGATCTCTATCAGCCGATTGCTTATCCCAAGCCGGATGGCGTGATCAGCTTCGATCGCCTGACCAGCGTATCCTACTCGTTCACCAATCACGAGGAAGACCAGCCCTGCCATTTGCGGCTCAAGGATCCGACGGTTCCCACGCGGGTCAACCTGCCGGTCTATGCCGGGCCTGAGGCGCGGTACTGCCCGGCGGGGGTCTACGAATTCGTCGATCCGGACGGCGCCGGCCCGCGCCTGCAGATCAACGCGCAGAACTGCGTCCATTGCAAGACTTGCGACATCAAGGATCCGACGCAGAATATCGAATGGGTCACGCCCGAAGGCGGCGGCGGTCCGAACTACCCGAATATGTAATGCAATCCTCCCCGGAACGGGGAGGGGGACCATGCGAAGCATGGTGGAGGGGATTCTCGCCACGGCGCGACGCCAGCGCAGGCAGAAAATCCCCTCCGTCAGTCCTGCGGACTGCCACCTCCCCATGCCGGGGAGGACACTTGCGCCGATGGCTCTGGCATCGCATGGACGGTGCGATGATTTCGGAAACCGCCTACGCCAAGATCAATCTCGCGCTCCATGTCCGCAAACGGCGCGAGGATGGCTATCACGAGCTGGAAACGCTGTTCGCCTTCGTCGACGCGGGGGATGAACTGACGGCGACACCCGCCCACGCGGATCGCCTGACGACTCACGGCGAGTTCGCCGCGAAGATCGACGATCCCTTCGGCAACATCGTCGCCAAGGCGCTCATCGCCTTGCCGCATGGCAAAGGCCCGGATGCGGGCTGGGCCGTCGACCTCGAAAAGCGCCTGCCGGTGGCGGCAGGGCTGGGCGGAGGCTCTGCCGACGCGGGCGCGGTATTCCGCATGGTCGAGCGCACGCACGGTTTGCCGGATGACTGGCACGCCCGCGCGGCCAAGCTTGGCGCGGACGTCCCGGCCTGCGTGCTGTCGCGGCCCTGCATCGGCACCGGAACCGGCACCGACCTTGCCGAAGTGGCCGAGAACGACCTCGCCGATTGTCCGGTCCTGCTGGTCAACCCGCGCCTGCCGGTGCCGACCGGCCCGGTGTTCAAGGCCTGGGACCGGATCGACCGTGGCCCGATGCTCACCGGAAGCTTGCGCGAAATCGCGCTGACCGGCCGCAACGACCTTGAAACGCCCGCCATCGAAATCTGCCCGGCCGTGGCCGATGTTCTGGCAGCGCTGCGCGAAACCGCACCGTTCCTCGCCCGCATGTCCGGCTCCGGCGCGACGTGCTTTGCGCTTTACGACAGTCAGCAAGCCTTAAGCGAAGCGGCGGCAAGGATCGCCGCAACCCGCCCCGACTGGTGGCAATTGTCCGGGAAACTGCGTTGATTACCGAATCTTATCAACTGCTTGGCACGCCGCGCGCCGGCGGCATCCTGATCGTCGCCGATCACGCCTCCAACCGCGTGCCCGATGGCGTGGATCTTGGCATCGACGGCGAACTGCTGAACCGCCACATCGCCATCGACATCGGCGTTGCCGGTGTTGCGGAGCGCATGGTTGATGGCGACATCGGCGCATGGCTCGCCAACGTCAGCCGCCTCGTCTGCGACTTCAACCGTGATCTCGACGCGCCCGGCCTGCTGCCCGAAGTGTCGGACGGCCACGAAATCCCCGGCAATGTGCTTTGCGCAGAAGGCCGTTCGACGCGCCTTGCCCAGTACTTCCACGCCTATCACGATGATCTGGAAGCCCAGCTTACCTCTGCCGAACCGGGACTGATTCTCTCGCTCCACAGCTTCACGCCCGCGCTGGCGACGTGCGACAAGCCGCGCCCGTGGCATGTCGGCGTGCTTTATAACGAGGACGACCGCGCCGCGCGCATCGCGATTCCGCTGTTGGAGGCGGAGGGTCTCGTTGTCGGCGACCAGCTTCCCTATTCGGGCAAAGTGCTGAACGCGACGATGAACCGCCACGCCGAAGCGCATGGCCGCCCCTACCTCGGCATCGAGATCCGGCAGGACCAGATCGGCGACGCCGCAGGGCAGGCGCTTTGGGCCGAACGCATGGCGCGTATCTGCCGCGAGGTTGCGGTCGCATTCACCTGACTTGTGAAGCAATTGCCGCAAGGATAGTCTCCCGGCCTTAAATCCGGGGGGCATCATGATCGGCTATCACTCTGTACGACTGGCGAAATTCTCTGGCCGGGAGGCGCGTGCGAAGTTCTGGCCCTGGGCCGGGATCGTCATCGGCCTGATATTTCTCGCCAGCTTCGCCGCGATCGGGCCGATGATGGCGAGCAGCATGGCGAAGATGCAGCAGTTCGCCCGCGACCACCCGGAACAGTCCACGGTGTCTGCGGGGCCGGGCCATTACGAGATCAGCATTCAAGGGCATCACCCCGAACTCATGCCCGATTTTTCGGCCGTGACCGGGGCGATGGAGGCAGTGATCGCCGTCGCTATCGTCCTGCTTGCCGCCGCCGTCACAAGGCGTCTGCACGACACGGGCAGGGCCGGCGCATGGGGGATTTTGCCGCTGCCGTTCCTGCTCATCGGCTTCACCCAGATGCCCACCCTCTTTGCCGCGCCGGATCCGGACATGCGGCTGTTCGGCCTGCTGTTCCTCAACAACCTTTGTTATCTCGGCGCTCTTGGCGTGCTCGCGCTGTTGCTCGCCCGTTCGGGAAGCAAGGGTGAGAACCGCTACGGAGCCTCACCGGAAGATTGATCTCGCACGATCCGAAAAGCAAAAAGCGCATTTCCGGAAATTTTATGCCTCGCAAAAGCCCGGCACATCGCGTAGGGGCGCGGCAAGACGGTCGCCATCGCGCACCGCACCCATGACCAATCCCGGAGTTCGCACAATGCCCGCCTATCGTTCCCGCACTTCCACCCACGGCCGCAACATGGCGGGCGCGCGTGGCCTTTGGCGCGCGACGGGCATGAAGGATGCGGACTTCGGCAAGCCGATCATCGCGGTGGTGAACTCGTTCACGCAGTTCGTGCCCGGCCACGTCCACCTCAAGGACCTGGGCCAGATGGTCGCGCGCGAGATCGAGGCGGCGGGCGGCGTCGCCAAGGAATTCAACACCATCGCGGTCGATGACGGCATCGCCATGGGCCACGACGGCATGCTCTATTCGCTGCCCAGCCGCGACCTGATCGCGGACAGCGTCGAATACATGGTCAACGCCCACTGCGCCGACGCCATGGTCTGCATCTCCAACTGCGACAAGATCACGCCGGGCATGCTGATGGCCGCGCTGCGTATCAATATTCCGGTGGTCTTCGTCTCGGGCGGACCGATGGAAGCGGGCAAGGTCGTGCTGCGCGGCAAGGAGCAGGCGCTCGATCTGGTCGACGCCATGGTCGCCGCCGCCGACGAGAGCTACACCGATGAAGAAGTGAAGGCGATCGAGCGTTCGGCCTGCCCGACCTGCGGGTCGTGCTCGGGCATGTTCACCGCCAACTCGATGAACTGCCTGACCGAAGCGCTGGGCCTCTCGCTGCCGGGCAATGGCTCGACCTTGGCGACGCACTCGGACCGCCAGCGCCTGTTCCTCGAAGCGGGCCGCCTCGCGGTTGATCTCTGCCGCCGCTATTACGAGCAGGAAGACGAGACCGCGCTGCCGCGCAATATCGCCAGCTTCAAGGCGTTCGAGAACGCCATGAGCCTGGACATCGCCATGGGCGGCTCCACCAACACCGTGCTCCACCTGCTGGCCGCCGCTGTCGAAGCCGGCGTGGACTTCACGATGGAGGATATCGACCGCCTCAGCCGCAAGGTGCCGTGCCTCTCCAAGGTCGCGCCCGCGAAGAACGACGTCCACATGGAAGACGTGCACCGCGCCGGCGGCATCATGGCGATCCTCGGCCAGCTCGACCGTGCCGGCCTGCTGCATACCGATCTGCCGACCGTTCACGCGCGCACGCTGGGCGATGCCCTGAACCACTGGGACATCTCGCGCACCAACGCGCCTTCGGTGCAGGAATTCTTCAAGGCCGCACCGGGCGGCGTGCCGACGCAGACCGCGTTCAGCCAGAGCCGCCGCTGGGAAGAACTCGATCTCGACCGCGAGAACGGCGTGATCCGCAGCAAGGAACATGCGTTCAGCCAGGATGGCGGTCTGGCCGTGCTCTACGGCAATATCGCGCAGGACGGCTGCATCGTGAAGACGGCGGGCGTGGACGATTCCATCCTGAAGTTCACCGGCACTGCGCGCGTCTACGAATCGCAGGATGCTGCCGTTGCCGGCATCCTCGGCGGGCAGGTTGGCGCGGGTGACGTCGTGGTCATCCGCTACGAAGGACCGCGCGGCGGGCCGGGCATGCAGGAAATGCTCTACCCGACCAGCTACCTGAAGTCGAAGGGCCTCGGAAAGGCCTGCGCGCTGCTGACCGACGGCCGTTTCTCGGGCGGCACCTCGGGGCTCTCGATCGGCCACGCCTCGCCGGAAGCGGCCGAGGGCGGCGCCATCGGCCTTGTCGAGAACGGCGACACGATCGAGATCGACATCCCCGGCCGCACCATCAACCTGATGGTTTCGGACGAAGTGCTGGCCCATCGCCGCGCCCAGCAGGAAGCGCGCGGTGCCGATGCATGGTCGCCGGTCCACCCGCGCCCGCGCAAGGTTTCGGCGGCGCTGCAGGCCTATGCGGCAATGACCACCAGCGCCGCCAAGGGCGCTGTGCGCGACGTGACGCAGCTCAAGCGCAAGTGATAGAAGGGGCAGGGGGGCTCGCCCCTGCCACCGGATTAGGCGTGCGAACGCCGGGCAAGGATCATGGCGGCATCGGTGCCGCCATGGTTTTCATAACGCACCAGCATTTCGGGAAAGCCGCTTTCGTCGAACAGGCGTAGCACTTGATCGAGCGGATACTCGTTCATTTGCATGACCGGCGTATCGGCCGCGCGGCCGCCCAGCAGGTTCATCACCGCTTGCCCGCCGGGAAGAGCATGGCGAACATGGTAGCCCAGCTTGCCCCAGCGGCTGTGGTTGCGCTTCGTCGAAAGCTGGATGATTGTGCCGCCGCCCGGCCGCACCCGGTCCAGCAATTGCTTCAGGATGGCCATTCCGCGCGCCACCGGGATGTGCTGCAGCACGATGCAGCTGATGACGAAATCGAACGATCCCTCAACCCGCGAAAGCGTGTCATCGGAAAGCAGGTAGTCGATCTCCCTCCCTTCACTATTGCGCCGGGCTTCCTCCAGCATGGCCGGAGCGATATCGAGCCCGACTGCGCTCTGGAAATGATCGACCAGCGGAATGGTCAGCCGCCCCACACCGCATCCGAAATCCAGCGCGCGTCCGCGCGGCAAGCCGCCGAAATGCCGCTCGACTTGCCCGAGCCAGTGCGCAACGAAAGCCTCGCCGCTTTCGAAAAAAGTCTGCCGGTTGGCTGCGATGCTCTCGCTGCGAAACTGCGCTTGGGTGAGCACGGCATAGTAAGGGTCGCGCTCGCCCCAGACACGCCAATTATGATCGCTGTCAGCCATTGCGCACGCTTAGTCCCGTTCGCTCTCCCTGCCAACGGATGTGATTGTTTTTGGAGCTTTCCGCCGGACGTTAATCCCCTTTGCCAGTGTGTCCCATTCTCGGGCTGGGCGAGGTGAGCGCTTGTCGGCGGCGGGAAAGTCCTTGTAGCCAAGGGGTATGGCTCGCTTTCTGATCGGCATCATCCCTGCTCTCGCGCTTGGCGCCTGCTCCTCGCATCAGGAGGCGCCCAAGGTGGCCGAGGGGGACGAGCATATCCCCTGCGCGGTTTCCGGCTCCGGCGATCTCAAGCCCATCTGCGCGGTGGAGCGACACCAGGGCGGCGACGGCCTAACCTTGCTGGTCCGTCATCCGGACGGCGGCTTCCGCCGGTTCGCCGTGGTTGGCGATGGACGCGGGCTGGTGGTTGCCGATGGGGCGCAAGTGGCGGTAACAAGGCTGGAAGGCGACAGGCTTGACGTTTCGGTCGGGCCGGACCGCTACCTGTTCCCGGCAACGAGGAAGTCCCATGCCCCACAGGCTGCTCCCCCCCAATGACCAGATCCTGACCGTTGCGCAGATGCGCGCCGCGGAAGACGCGCTGATTGCGGCGGGTTCCTCTGTAGAGGCGCTGATGCGGATCGCCGGACTGGGCGCGGCGGAATGGGTTTGGCGGGTTTCGGCGGGGCGGCCGGTCACGGTGCTATGCGGCCCCGGCAACAACGGCGGCGACGGCTATGTTATTGCCGAGGCCATTCGCGAGCGGGGCGGTCCGGCAACGGTGGTGGCTCCAGCGGAGCCCCGGACCGATGCGGCGCGCGATGCCCGCGCGCGCTATCACGGCGCGGTGCTGGGGGCGGATGCGGAAGTGCATGGCGATGTTTTCGTCGATTGCCTCTACGGCAGCGGGCTGACGCGGCCGCTTTCCGAACAGGACCTAGCTTTGCTTGTGCGGCTGGCAAAGGCGCATCACCATCGCATCGCGCTGGACCTGCCGAGCGGTGTGCAGTCGGATAGCGGAATGCTGCTCAATCAGGGGCTGCCGTGCTATGACGCGACGCTGGCGCTGGGCGCCTGGAAATTTGCCCATTTCCTGATGCCGGCCACGACCACAATGGGCGCGCTGCGGCAGGTCCCCATCGGCGTCGCGGCAGTGGAGGGGGCGGCGGTTGCGCTCGCCAAGCCCCGGATCACCGCGCCTTTGGCGGACGCGCACAAGTATCGGCGCGGGCTGCTGGCGGTGGTCGGCGGCGCGATGCCCGGGGCGGCGGTGTTGGCCAGCCTCGCCGCGCAGGGGGCAGGGGCGGGCTATGTGAAGCTCTTTGCTGACAGCAGCCGCAATGTGCCCGCCGATCTGGTGGTGGACCAGAGCGCGCTGATCGATGTGCTGACCGATGGCCGCAATACCGCGGTACTGGTCGGGCCCGGGCTCGGCCGCGACACCACCGCGCGGGAGCGACTGACGATCGCGCTCGCGGATCGGGTTCCGGCGGTGGTCGATGCCGATGGGCTGGTGCTGCTGGGGCCGCGTCATCTCACTGAACGCGGCGGCGCGACGGTGGTGACGCCGCACGAGGGCGAGTTGATGACGCTGGAACGCGCCTTCGATTGCGAAGGCACTGGCAGCAAGGCGGAACGTGCGCTCGCGCTGGCGAAGGCGGGCGGCATGATCATCGTGGCCAAGGGGCCGGACACGGTGATCGCCGCGCCCGATGGGCGGATCGCCTGCGCGCCGCGTGCGACTTCGTGGCTATCGACGGCGGGGACGGGCGATGTGCTGGCGGGCTGCATCGCCAGCCGCCTCGCCGCTGGCGTGGAAGGATTCGCCGCCGCTTGCGAAGGCGTCTGGCTTCATGGAGAGGCGGCGCGGCTCGCTCCGCCCGCATTTACCGCCGGTCAGCTTGGACAAATGGTGCCGGCTGCGCTAGCGGCCTGCCTGTGACTGACGAAATCGAAGAAATTCTCCGCATCGCCACCAAGGGCGATGGCGTAACCGCATCCGGCCGCTTCGCTTGGGGCGCGGCGCCCGGCGACCGGCTGCATGAAGACGGCACCCTGGAATGGGGCCCGCATCATATCCAGCCGGTCTGCACCCATTTCGGGCGCTGCGGCGGTTGCCAGCTTCAGCAGTTGGATGAGGAAACGCTGGCGGCCTTCGTGGAAGGGCGCGTGGCCAATGCCTCGGCATCGCAGGAACTGGGCGCCGAAACGATCGCGCCGCCCTACCTTTCGCCGCCGCATGCGCGCCGCCGCGTATCCTTGCGCGCGGAAAGCTCGGGCGGGCGCGTGGGGATCGGCTTCCGGGAGGCGAAGTCGCACCGGCTGGTCGAGCTGGAAGAGTGCCCGGTCATGGCGCCGGAACTGTTCGCGGTGCTGGGTCCGCTCCGCAAGCTGCTCATCACCATGGGCAAGGCCGCGCCGGCCAAGAAAGGCCGTCACGGCAAGCCGGGTAAGCACCAGCAGACCCGCATGGCCGCCGATATCGAGATGACGCTGACCGATCAGGGTGTCGATCTGGGCGTCAAGGGCCTCACCGCGAAGGGGCTTTCGGCGACCGAGGCGATGCTCGATTTTGCACGTGAGCATGGTCTTGCCCGCCTGACGATGGACGGCGGCTACGGGTTCGAGACTGTGTGGGAGCCGGTGCCGGTTACGGTCACTCTAGGTGGCGTTCAGGTACTGCTGCCGCCGGGCTCGTTCCTGCAAGCAACCGTCGATGGCGAGGAAGCGCTGGTAGATGCGACCAAGGCATGGCTGGAAGGTGCGGCGACCGTGGCGGACCTGTTCTCCGGCCTCGGCACCTTTGCGCTGGCGCTTGCCGGGCCGCAGACCCGTGTGCTGGCGGCCGAAGCGGCACGCGATGCGCATCTGGCCTGCAAGTCCGCCGCCGACCGCGCGCAATTGCCGGTTTTCAGCGCCCACCGCGACTTGTTCCGCAATCCGCTGCAGCCTGATGAACTGAGCAAGTTCGAGGCGGTCGTGCTGGATCCGCCGCGGGCGGGTGCACGCGAACAGGTGGACTGCATCGCCGATTCCACCGTGGGCCGGGTGGTCTATATCTCGTGCAACCCGTCCAGCTGGTCGCGCGATGCGGCGCGACTGGTGGAGGCCGGCTTCCGGCTGGTGGAACTGCGCCCGGTGGGCCAGTTCCGCTGGTCAACCCATGTGGAACTGGCGAGCTATTTCGAACGCGGCTGAGGTTTTCGCCTCAGTCGCTCAGGCTCAGTCGGATTCCTGCGCCTTCGCCATCATGTCCATGAAGTCCCGCGCGGCGTTGCGGTCATCCTCGTTGTCGAACGCAACGTCCAGATCGGGCGAGGCGCCGAACATGTAGAGCAGGGACCACAGCGCGAAACGCCGCGCGCGGTCCTTCTCCATGCCAAGGTCCACGCGCATCCGGTCCAGCCCGGTTTCCAGCGTGGTCGGCGCGATGGTCGCAAGGTCGTCGGTGCCGAAGTAGCGGCGCAGCTGATCGTCGAAGTCCATGGCGGCGCCTTAGCAGCGATCAGGGCGAAACGTCACGCGTTCCCGTCACTCTCGGTATCCTCGGCGTTGCACGAGAGCAGTTGGTAGATCACTGCGCCCCAGGCACTGCCGATCACGCCAACGAAGAACAGCGACCAACTGAGGTTCCAGCTGGTTCCCAGCGCCTTGGTGACCACCACGGCCAGCGTCAGCACAAGAAAGCCGACCTCCATCACAAGAACGGCCCAACACACCGGCGGACTGGCCAATTGCCGACGCACTGTTTTCACGCAGCACCTCCCGAACTACGCACTCCCGACGTGGAGAGTACTCCCGCCGGAGAGCTTCGTCTAGAACATCACAATGGCTGCGCGGGCCACCAGGAACATCAGGCAGAAGCTGGAAAGCGCGTAAAGCGTGAAGCGCGGAACCATCTGGTTGAAGGTGGTCTGCACGAGCGAATGGAGCACCCGGAATACGACGTAGGCCCAGGCCACCTGCGTATTCAGTCCGTCCCCCAGTCGAAGCAGCGCCAGAGTGAGCGAGACCGCGTAGAATATCACCGGATCCTGCAGCAGATGGCGGTAATTGTGGGCTTTCCACTCCACCTGCGGGGGCAGGACATGATCGAGCGAGACATGGGGATCGTCGATCAGTTCCTCTGGATCGACCTTGCCGAACGAGGAAATGCGCGAGCCGTAAAGCCAGAACCACATGACCATGGTCCAGGCCGCCAGCGCGACCACCGGTTGCAGGATTGCCATTCCAGTCATTGGACGCTCCCTTGCTTGCCAAGGGAGCGTCCGCCGCGCCGGCCCTCTTGTCAATCCAGTACTTAGGCGTTTCCGGCCAATACCTTGGCGAAGGCTTCGGCGTCTGTATTGCCGCCCGAAAGCACAACGGCGGTGCGGTCGGTCAGTTCCACCTTGCCGGCCAGCACGGCGGCCAGCGCTGCTGCGCCGCCGGGCTCCAGCACGAGGCGCAGCTTGGCGAAAGCCAGCCGCTGCGCCGCGCGCACTTCGGCGGGCGTGGCGATCAGGCCGAAGGGGCAGCGCGCCTTCAGCACGTCGAAATTCACCGGCCATGTGGCCGGTGTCTGCAGCGCGTCGCAGGCGGTGGGCGGCGCATCGGCGGCGACGCGCTGGATCTCCCCGCTGGCAAGGCTGCGGCAGACATCGTCCCACCCCTCGGGCTCGACGGGGATCACGGCGGCATCGGGCAGGGCGAGCGCAAGGCCCGCGGTCAGTCCGCCGCCGCCGCAGGGCGTCACGATAAGGTCGGGACTGCCAAGGCCAAGCTCTGCCATCTGCGCGGCGATTTCGATGGCGACGCTGCCTTGGCCCTCGATGATCCACGGATCGCCGAAAGCATGGACCAGCGTTGCGCCGCGCTCTGCGCAGAGGCGCTGCGAAACCTCGTCGCGGTCCTCGCCGCCGGGGCGGTCATAAAGCACGACTTCTGCGCCCAAGGCGCGGGTATTGGCCAGTTTAACTGCCGGCGCATCGGTGGGCATGACGATGGCGGCGGTGATGGCCAGCCTCTGCGCGGCCCAGGCAACGCCCTGCGCATGGTTGCCGCTGGAGACGCCGACGACGCCGCGCTGGCGTTCGTCTTCGGAAAGCGCGGTAAGGCGGTGCCACGCGCCGCGAATCTTGAAGGCGCCGACCGGCTGAAGGCTTTCCGCCTTGCACCAGATGGTGCGGCCGTCGACCTCCAGCGGCAGCAACGGCGTGCGCGGCAGGATCGCTGCGACTTTGGCGGCGGCTTCGATGACCCCTTCATGGGTCGGGCGGCGCTGAAGATTCGTACTCATGCCCCGCGGCATAGCCGCAACTATGTCGATCGGCATAGCCTCAGCGAGCGAGGCGCACCATCTGGTAATAGCCGAGCGGGCCACGCGTGAATTCCACCGACATCCCGCGATCCCCGGCAATGCGCGCTGCCATGATCGGCAGATCGAGCCGAGGCGTGACATGAAACTTCGCCAGCCAGCCCCGCAGGCCCGCCCGCAAGGGGGAAGGCAGGCCCGCGAGGTCGCCGAAATCGACGACGTGGACTACGCCGCCGGGGGAAAGCGCCGCCACCGCGCGCGACAGGGCATCCTGCCAGCCGGGGATCATGGAGAGCGTGTAGGAGAGGAAAATTCGGTCGAACCCCTCGCGCCCGAACAGCGCCTTGGGATCGAAGCGGGTGGCGTCTCCGGGGGCGAGGTGGGCATCCGCGCCCAGCCGCTTGCTGGCGTTCTTCAGCATCTCGCTGGAAATGTCGAAGCCGTGCAGCGCCACGCCGGGCCATGCCTTGCCCACCAGTTCCAGATTGCGCCCGGTGCCGCAGCCCACTTCCAGCACGGATATGCCCGGCGCGGCGTCGAGTTCGCGGATCAGCCGGTCCCGGCCGAACAGGTAATACTTGCGCGTCAGGTCGTAGATGTGGCGCTGGCCGCGATAGACGCGGTCCATCAGCGCGGCGTGATCGGCGGGAAAGGCGGTTTCGGGCACCGTCAGTCCTTCAGGACGTAGAGGTGGACGCCGCCGTAGATCGAGGAGCGATCGTCCTCGGTCGCCACCCGCGATTCTTCCTCGCGATAATCCCAGCGCGACAGGATTTCCTCGGGCACGCGGCCGGGCAGCAACGTGGGTTCGGCGGCGGTGCGAAACAGCACGCGCGATCCGGGGCGGGCGGTGCGGGTGATCTCGCTCCACAGCTGCGTAAGCTGGGCGTCGCTCATCCAGTCCTGCGCGTCGAGCAGGATGTAGCGGTCGAGCGAGGCGTCCGCGTTTTCCTGAAGCACCTGCGTGAAGCTGGCATGGCGCAGCGTGAGGCGGCCGAGCCGTTCGCGCACGTTCGCCACGTTGGCTTCCTGAAGGTAGGGCGGCAGCGGGGCCTTGTCCTGACGGCCATAGCCGCGCCCGAAGGCCTGCCATGCGAAGTAGTTGTCGTTCAGGGGGAAGTGGCAGGCCAGCTTTTCAAGGCGCGCGCGCAGCACGTCCGCCATGCGCTGGCCCCCGGCAAGCGCGTCGTACTGCGCCGGCGGAATGCCAAGGCCGAACAGCGATGCGGGCTGGTCGGTCAGCCAGCGCACCAGCTTGCGCTCGAAGATCGGGGCAAAGCGCTCATCGAACACGCGGCGCTGTTCTTCCAGCGTCTCGGCGCCGAGAATCTCGCTGGGGTCGATCTTGTAGAGCTTGGCCAGCACATGCGCCGCGCCGATGAAGTGGCCCAGCAACCCGCGCTTGTAGATGCCGCGCGTGAAGCCCCGGATGCGCTGGCGGCCGACGAGATCGCGGCCTTCCCAATAGCGGCGCGTCGCTTCGTCTAGGTGCGGGGCCAGCTTCTCACGATAGATCGCGGCGTTTTCCGGCTTGTCGGCTTCGGCGATGAAGCTGCGCAGATCGGCGTAATCGAGGTTGCGGATCGCCGCGATCTTCAGGCGGCCGAGCGCGATATGCGCGGTGTTGAGATCGACGCAGGTGATCGCGGCCGGATTCGCGGTGAGGTAGGAGAGGGCGTTGCAGCTGCCGCTAGCGATCGTCAGCACGCGGCTGTCCGGCCCGATCTGCAGCGCGGCCATGTCCGCCACCGGGTCTTCCCAGATCTGCGCATAGACCAGGCCCTTGAACGCCAGCGCGAAAGCCTTGTCCAGCAGGCGCGCGGCGCGCGAGGATTCCGAGCGGACGACCGCTCCCTCGATCAGATCGGAAGCAGGGCGTGCGTGCGGCATGGTAGTGGTCCCCCGGTGCCAGGTCGGCGTGTCGTGGCGGCAATGCCTCCGCAGGGTGACCGCGTGATGACGGGACGATGGCGGTTTATGACAGTCCTTGTTTAGGTGCGCTCGTCACATCCGTGACGAGCTTGCGGTACCGGCCCACTCCCCCACCCGACCACCCACGAGTGTATCCTGATGGGTGGTCGGGTGGGGGAGTGGGCCGGTGCCGCTTCCGGACGTCAGTCCGGACAAAGGACTCTGCCGCAAGCCTTCGACGGATGTCGAAGGCGCACCAACAAAAACCTCTTGTGCGGGGCTTGGCCCGCACAAGAGTTGAGTTGTCACACAGGGGCACTATATGCGGCCCTTTCGCGGCTTGCGCGTTCAAGGAGATAGATTGGTGAGCAAGGTTCTGGTGATCGGCGCAGGCGGCGTCGGTTCGGTCGCGGTCCACAAGATGGCGATGAATCCGGATATCTTTTCCGACATTCATCTCGCCAGCCGCACGGTTTCCAAGTGCGAAGCGATCGCCGAATCGGTGAAGCAGCGCACGGGCGTGACGATCGGCACGTATGCGATCGACGCTGACGATGTTGAGGCGACCTCGGCGCTGATCCGCTCGATCGGTCCGAAGCTGGTCGTCAATCTGGCGCTGCCTTATCAGGACCTCGCGATCATGGACGCGTGCCTGGCAACCGGCACCCACTACATGGACACCGCGAACTATGAGCCCAAGGACGTGGCCAAGTTCGAATACCACTGGCAGTGGGCCTATCAGGAGCGCTTCAAGCAGGCCGGCCTGATGGCGCTGCTGGGTTCGGGCTTCGATCCGGGCGTCACCTCGGTCTTCGCGATGTGGCTGAAGAAGCACAAGCTGAAGACCATCCGCACGCTGGACATTCTGGACTGCAACGGCGGCGACCACGGCCAGGCTTTCGCGACGAACTTCAACCCGGAAATCAACATCCGCGAAGTCACCGCGCCGGCCCGCCACTGGGAAAACGGCGCGTTCGTCGAAACCCCGGCGATGGGCGTGAAGCAGAGCTTCGACTTCGAAGCCGTCGGCCCCAAGAACATGTACATGATGTACCACGAGGAGCTGGAAAGCCTCGCCAAGTTCATCCCGGAAATGGAGCGCGCGCGCTTCTGGATGACCTTCGGTGACGAGTACATCAAGCACCTCACCGTGCTGCAGAACGTGGGCATGACCCGCATCGATCCGGTGATCTACAACGGCGTGGAAATCATTCCGCTCCAGTTCCTGAAGGCCGTGCTGCCCGAGCCCAGCTCGCTCGGTTCGACCACCAAGGGCAAGACCAACATCGGCGACATCGCGACCGGCGAAGCGCTCGATGGTTCGGGTGAGAAGACGTTCTACATCAAGAATATCTGCGATCACGAAGACGCCTATGCCGAAACCGGCAACCAGGCCGTCAGCTACACTACGGGCGTTCCGGCGATGATCGGCGCGGCCATGGTGCTGACCGGCGCATGGTCGGGTGAGGGCGTGTTCAACATGGAGCAGTTCGATCCCGATCCCTACATGGACATGCTGAACAAGCACGGCCTGCCCTGGACGGTCGAGGAACTCGACGGACCGCTGACGTTCTGATGCGCGGGCTGTGGACCGTTCTTGCGGGCGCATTGGCGCTTGCCGCCTGCGCGCCGCAGGACGGTCCGCAGCCGCCTGTTACCCCAACAGGCGAAACTTCACAGCCCGGCGGTTTGACGCGCGAGATGAGCGCGGCCGACCGCGCGGCGTGCGAGCAATCCGGCGGCACCGTGCAGCGGCGCGGCCGGATGGGCATGGAGCAATGCGTCCACCGCTTCGCCGATGCCGGCAAGACTTGCACCGACAAGGCGCAGTGCGAAGGCAAGTGCGTGGCCAGCGCCGGTGACGTCTCACCCGACAAGCCGGCGGTCGGACAATGTCAGGCCGACGACAAGCTCTACGGCTGCTATGCCGAACTGCGCGACGGCAAAGCGCCCGCCGCGATCTGCGTCGACTGAGAAATTACCGATGAACTGGAATTTCGTGGCGCCGGTTGCTCTGCTGGCGGGCTCCAACCTGTTCATGAACACGGCGTGGTACCTGCATCTCAAGATGCCGGGCAAGGCGCTGTGGGTGGCGATCGCGATGAGCTGGGGCATCGCCTTCTTCGAATATTGCCTCGCTGTCCCAGCCAACCGCATCGGCAGTCAGGTCTATTCGCTGGGGCAACTGAAAGTGCTGCAGGAGGCGTTCTCCCTCACCGCTTTCGTGCTGGTGGCCTGGGCCTTGTTCGGCCAGAAACCGGGGCTTAACGAAGTCATCGGATTTTCACTGGTGGGGGCAGGGGCTTGGTTCATCTTCAAGGGGCCGTTCGGATGAAGCGCCCATTGGCGGCCATGCTGGCCTGCTGCGCGCTGACATCGCCGGTTCATGCACAGCAGGCCGACGTTTACGCGCCCGGCCGCGCGGTGCTCGCGGATATCGACCGCATCGTTACCGCCAAGGGCGTGGATGAGACGCAAGTCGTCACGCTTGGCGGGGCGAAGCAGGTCGTGAACATCCGCGGTGCGGATCGCGACAATCCGATCCTGCTGTTCATTCACGGCGGCCCCGGCGCGGTGGAAATGCCGATCGCCTGGGCCTTCCAGCGGCCCTGGGAAGATTACTTCACCGTGGTACAGTGGGACCAGCGTGGGGCCGGGCGTTCCTATCCGCTCAACGATCCTGAGGCGCTGGCGCCGACCCTCACGCTCGAACGCTATCGCGACGATGCCATCGAACTGATCGAGTGGCTGCAAAAGCGCTATGGCAAGCGCAAGGTCGTGGTGCTGGGCCATAGCTGGGGTTCGGCCGTGGGCATGGCGGTGGCGGCGAAGCGGCCCGACCTGCTTCACGCCTATGTCGGCCTTGGCCAGATCATCGATTTCAAGGAAAGCGAACGGCGCGGCATGGCCTGGACCATTGCCGAGGCGAAGAAGCGCGGCGATGCCAAGGCCGCTGCCGCCGTGGAAGCGCTGCGCCCTTATCCCAATCAGGGCTTCACGATCGAAAAGGCCGATGGCTGGCGCCAGTTCGCCATCCCTTACGGCTCGCTCGCCTGGGGCCGTGAGAATGCCGATTTCTATCTGAAGGCACCGCGCCTTTCCCCGCTCTACACGCCGGATGACGTGAAGGCCTGGGGGCAAGGCTCCGAGTACACGATTAGCCGACTCTGGCCGAAACTGGCCGATGTCAGCTATACCGCGCTCACCCGCATGAAAGTGCCGGTGGTCATGATGATCGGTCGCCACGACCATACCACCGACGCTGCATTGGCGGGCGAGTGGATGGACCACTTGCAGGCGCCGTCGAAGAAGACCATCTGGCTGGAAAATTCGGCCCACCTCGGAATGATCGAGGAGCCGGGCAAGGTCTTCGCCGTTTTGTTGCGCGATGTCCTGCCTTTGACCGAAAAGGACTGAACCCGTCATGGAAACCCGCGCCGGCGATCCGGGAGCCTTCGTTCACTTCGACCTGTCGCGCGTCGACAGCCCCAGTTTCGTGGTCGATGCCGCGAAACTGCGGGATAACCTGCGTGTGCTGAGCGACATTGGCGAGCGTGCAGGCGTCAAGGTGCTCTCCGCGCTCAAGGCCTTCTCGATGTGGTCCACCGCGCCGATCGTCGGCGAGTATCTGGACGGCGTCTGCACGTCGGGCCTATGGGAAGCGCGCCTTGCCAGCGAGTTCTACGATGGCGAGATCGCGACCTATTGCGCTGCCTACAAGGCCGAGGACCTAGACGAGATCCTGCGCCTGTCGGACCATGTGATCTTCAATTCGCCGATGCAGATCGAGCGTTTCTGGTCGCAGATCGAGGCTGCCCGCGCGCGCGGGGAGGACTTCGATATCGGCCTGCGCGTCAACCCGCTGCACCCCGAAGGCGAAGTGCCGAAGTATGACCCCTGCGCGCCGCATTCGCGCCTGGGCTTCCCGATCGATCAGCTGACCGAAGATCATATCGAGATGATCGATGGCATCCACATGCACACCCTATGCGAGCAGGACTTCGAACCGCTGCGCCGCACGTGGGACAAGGCGTTCGACTACCTCGAACCCTTCTTCGGCCAGTTCAAGTGGATCAACCTGGGGGGCGGCCACCACATCACCCGCGCCGATTACCAGCGCGAGGAGCTGGTGGAGTTCCTGATCGACCTTCAGGAAGATACCGGCGCCGAAGTCTATCTGGAACCCGGAGAGGCCGTGGCGCTGGATGCCGGCATCCTTGTCGGTTCGGTGCTCGACATCGGCCACAACGGCATGCCGGTGGCGGTGGTGGACATTTCCGCCACCTGCCACATGCCCGACGTGATCGAGGCACCCTATCGCCCGGCGATGCTGGGGGAGCGCGAGGATGGCGATGGCCAGCCGGTGCGCCTTGGCGGGCCGTCCTGCCTCGCAGGGGATGTGATCGGCGATTATGTTCTGCCCGAACGTCCGGAGCCGGGCATGCGCTTCGCGTTCCTCGATCAGGCGCACTATTCGATGGTGAAGACCACGACCTTCAACGGCGTGCCGCTGCCGTCGATCTGGCTCTGGGATTCCGAGACGGACTCGCTCGAATGCATTCGCCGTTTCGATTACGAGGATTTCCGCAGCCGTCTCAGCTGACGGCATCCGAATGGAAATGGGGCAGGGCGGCTCTGTCCGTCTTGTCCCTGCCACGATCGAGGCACCGATTGATCCCCTGCAAGGGCGAGTCGTGTGAACCCTTGATCCCCGGGCGCGTTTTAACCGTGAATCGCGACGCCTATTGCAGCCTGCCGGAGTGATGCTCCGGTTGCTGCGATAGGTCGTTTAACCACTTGTATTTGAACGCCTAAATTCGGGTCCAGGGTGCCACTTCCGGCACGTCATGTTTGTTATGTGACGTTTTCGTGAAGGGGGTGTTTTTTCACTTGCGATTCATCCGCTCAGCCCTATATCCGGCCCCTCGCTGCCCCATGGGGACTTCCAAACCGCAAGGCAGCTTTTCGCTAACAATTCCGTTTGGGGGTCCCTTGAGTTGCTCGAACATCTTGATGCATCGGTCGTAGCGCGCACCATCGCGCCTGACGAACCCGTTATTCTCAATCGCCCGCATGCTGCTGCGCGCGCTGCCCGTTTCTTCGCCACGAAGTTTCCGGGCAAGTCGCTCTATGCCGTGAAGGCGAATCCCTCGCCGGATCTCATCCAGATCCTGTGGGACAATGGGATCACGCATTTCGACGTTGCCTCGATCGGTGAAGTCCGCATGGTTCGCAAGACCCTGCCGGCCGCGACCCTGTGCTTCATGCACCCGGTCAAGACCGCGAGCGCGATCCGCGAAGCCTATTTCGAGCATGGCGTCCGCACTTTCAGCCTCGACACCATCGAGGAAGTCGAAAAGATCCTCGAAGCGACCACCGATGCCGAAGGCAATGCGGCCACGGACCTGCGTCTTTGCGTGCGTCTGCGCGTTTCCTCGGAATATTCGGAACTGAGCCTCGCCTCGAAGTTCGGCATCGATCTGGCCGACGCCGGTCCGCTGCTGCAGGCAACCCGTCAGGTTGCCGACTGGCTGGGCGTGTGCTTCCACGTCGGTTCGCAGGCGATGACGCCGTTTGCCTATGTGCAGGCGCTGGAACGTGCGCGTGCGGCGATTGCCGACGCGGGCGTTGTCATCGACATGATCGACGTCGGTGGTGGCTTCCCCTCGGTCTATCCGGGCATGGAACCGCCGCCGTTGGAAGACTTCTTCCAGGTCATCCACCGCCACTTCGAAGCGATGCCGATCGCGTACAACGCCGAACTGTGGTGCGAGCCGGGCCGTGCGCTCTCCGCCGAATACAGCTCGATGATCGTCAAGGTCGAGAAGCGTCGCGGTGACGAGCTTTACATCAACGAGGGTGCCTATGGCGCGCTCTACGACGCGGCGCACGTGGCGTGGCGTTTCCCGGTGAAGTGCATCGCGCGTGACGGTGAGCGTTCGGAGGACCTTCAGGAGTTCTCGTTCTATGGCCCGACCTGCGACGATGCCGACTACATGGAAGGCCCGTTCATGCTCCCCGCCGACATCAAGGCGGGCGACTGGATCGAAGTGGGCATGCTGGGCGCCTATGGCGCAGCCATGCGCACCGCGTTCAACGGCTTCGGCACCGGCGACGTGGTGACCGTCTCGGACGAACCGATGGCGAGCCTTTACACCGGCGAGCGCAAGGATCCGCGCGTTTCGGACAACGTCGTCTCGCTGCGCTAAGCCGCCGAGCTACGAACAGAGAAAAGGCCCCCGGTCAGCGATGACCGGGGGCCTTTTTCTTTGGGCGCCGAGCCTGTTCAGTTCGCGGTGAACAGGTCCTTCAGCCCATGCGGCTGGCAGCGCAGGAACTGCGGCGATACCTTGACCCGCGCGCCCAGAGCGGCGGCGGCATGCCAGGGCCAGCGCGGATCGTAGAGCACGGCGCGGGCAATCGCGATCATGTCCGCCTCACCATTGGCAAGGATCGCCTCGGCCTGCTCCGGCTCGGTGATGAGGCCCACGGCGATCACCGGCATGGTCTCCACCGCTTCCTTCACCTTCCGGGCGAGCGGCACCTGATAGTTCGGGCCGACCGGGATCTTCTGGTCGGCATGAAGGCCGCCGCTGGAAACGTGGAAGCCGTCACAGCCGCGCGCTTCCAGCGCCTTGGCAAACGCGACGGTCTGTTCGATGTCCCAACCGCCCTCGACCCAGTCGGTGCCAGAGACGCGCATGGTGACCGGTTTGTCGGCCGGGAAAGCGGCGCGCACGGCGTCGTAGACCTCCAGCGGGAAGCGCATGCGGTTTTCCAGGCTGCCGCCGTATTCGTCGGTGCGCTTGTTGGAGAGCGGCGAGAGGAACTGGTGCAGAAGATAGCCGTGGGCGCCGTGAAGCTGCACGGCCTCGATGCCCAGACGGGCGGCGCGGCGGGCGGCATCGGCAAAAGCGTCGCGGATGCGGGCGAGACCGGCCTTGTCGAGCGCCTCAGGCGCGTTCTCATGCGGAAGGAAGGGGATGTCCGATGCGGAGACCGTTTGCCAGCCGTTCGCGTCCTGAGGGGCGATCTGGCCGCCTCCGTCCCAAGGTTTGGCGGTGCTGGCCTTCCGGCCCGCATGCGCAAGCTGGATGGCGATCGGCATGTCCGACCAGCGGCGCACGGATTCGAGAACCTTGGCCATGGCTGCCTCGGTCTCGTCATCCCACAGGCCGACATCGGCGTAGGAGATGCGGCCTTCGGGGCTGACGGCGGTCGCCTCGATGGTGAGGATGGCGGCGCCCGACTGGGACAGGTTGCCCAGATGCTGGACGTGCCAGTCGGTCATCTTGCCGTCTTGCGCGGAATATTGGCACATCGGCGCGATGACGATGCGGTTTGCGAGAGGGAGCTTGCCGAGGGAAGTCGGTTCGAAAAGCTTGGCCATGCGGGTCCTTCCGGTCATGTCGTCGCAGTTGGGGGGAGAGAGCGCGCCGAGCGGCACCTGCGACGGCAGGCAACTTGGGGTGCCTTGCCCAAATGAAAAGGGCTCCGACCTTGCGGTGGAGCCCTTCGATGCAAAGAATATATTGCAGGCGCGAAAGCGTCAGGCCGCCAGTCGCATTTCCAACCGTTCCCAGATCTCGACGAGCGCGTCGGTCAGGTCGCGCATCATCGCTCCGGTATGCGTCGGCCCAGGCGTGAAGCGCAGGCGTTCGGTGCCGCGCGGCACGGTGGGAAAATTGATCGGCTGCACATAGGCGCCATATTCGGCCAGCAGAATGTCGCTGATCTTCTTGGCCTTGACCGGATCGCCCACCATCAGCGGCACGATGTGCGTGGTGGAATTCATCACCGGCAGACCCGCGTCACGGAACATCTGCTTTAGCGTGGAGGCCGAGTGCTGCTGCGCCTCACGCTCCGCGCTGGAGCTCTTGAGGTGCTTCACCGAAGCCAGAACGCCCGCCACCAGTACTGGCGAGAGCGAGGTGGTGAAGATGAAGCCGGGGGCATAACTGCGGATGCAGTCGATCACCTTCTGGTCGGCCGCGATATAGCCGCCCATCACGCCGAATGCCTTGCCCAGCGTACCTTCGATGATGTTGATGCGGTGCGCCGCCTCGTCCCGATCGGTAATGCCGCCGCCGCGCGGGCCGTACATGCCGACCGCGTGGACTTCGTCGATATAGGTGAGCGCGTTGTACTTTTCGGCCAGATCGCAGATCGCGTGGATCGGCGCGATATCGCCGTCCATCGAATAGACCGACTCGAAGGCCACCAGCTTGGGCAGGTTCGGGTCCGTGGCGGCCAGCAGTTCCTCAAGATGTTCGAGGTCGTTGTGGCGCCAGACCTTCTTTTCGCAGCCCGAATTGCGGATGCCGGCGATCATCGATGCGTGGTTCAGCTCGTCCGAGAAGATCACGCAGCCCGGTAGCAGCTTGGCCAGCGTGGAGAGCGTGGCGTCGTTCGAGACATAGCCCGAGGTGAACAGCAGCGCGCCTTCCTTGCCATGAAGGTCCGCCAGTTCCTGCTCGAGTTCGATGTGATAGTGCGTGTTACCGCCGATGTTGCGGGTGCCGCCGGAGCCGGCGCCGACGTCGTGCAGCGCCTCTTCCATCGCCTCGATCACCTTGGGGTGCTGGCCCATCGAAAGGTAGTCGTTGGAGCACCAGACGGTGATCGGCTTGGGCCCATTGTGGCCGGCGAAGCAGCGGGCGTTGGGATAGGCGCCCTTGTTGCGCAGGATATCGATGAAGACGCGGTAGCGACCTTCGGAATGCAGGCGTTCGATCGCCTGTTCGAAAATATGCTCGTAGTTCACCTGGGCTCTATCCTGCACTGGCCGTAAGAGGCTTCTACCTGTTGTTGCGCGCCAATACCGCATCGCTGGAAGCCTGACCAGCCGCTTGTATCAGTTACTGTGATCGATATCGCCCCGGGACCAGCTTGAAATAAACGGTCGCCCAGCCGAATTTTTCGCATCCTGCCTGCCGGCCCGATCGTCAGGAACGCACGAAACCCCGAGGGATGCCCTGGGGCGCCGCCGGATCGTACCCGCTGACGATCACCATATGCGGCGCCGCGCCATGCAGCGCCTTGATCGTCATCAACCACGACGCGATTTCCGTGCGTTTCTCCGGATGACCGATATCGGCAAGACGGCGTGCGGGGGGGCGGATAAACTGCCAGCTTTCCGGCACTTGCGCGGTGTCGCCGGTGAACAGGAATTCGCGGCCATCGGCCAGTTGCACGAAGACCATCATCGGCGCGTCGGGCAGCCCGGGCTGAGGTATCGCAACGACGCCAGGCGCGACTGCGTGCGGGAGGCCGTCGGAAAAGTCCGGCAAGGGTATGGCGCGAAGCGACCGGATCGCCGGGTTGCCGCTGTGGATTGGGTGGTTCAGCAGGTGCAGTCGCACGGCAGCTTGCGCAACCTCATGATCGACGCGGGCTTGCGCGGCCTCATCGAAATCGCGGACGCCGGCCTCCTCAGCCAGTTCGCGCGTCGTGCCGGCGTCGATAAGGATGGGCGGCGAACCGGGCACAAGCAATTGATAGGCCCGCAGCCCGGTGCGCATCGGCCGCAATCCGGTGCCTGCGGCCAATCGGTTGTGCAGCGAAATGCGCGTGCCGATCAGTTCGTGGCGGATTTCGCTCGGGTGCTGCCCCTTTTCCGTATTGGCCAGCGTGCGGAGTTGCTCGATATCCAGCGGCTTGGGCCGGGCGCCGGGCGCGCTGGCATCGAACTGGAACCAGTAGAGCGGCAGCCCGAACAGCACGAGAAGGAAAAGCAGGAAGACGTTCAGGCGCGGCGTCAAAACCGGCCGCCTTGCTCCAGCCCATAGCCAGCGAGGGCCGCTGCATAGGCGGCCGCCTGATCCGCCGGGCCGGTGAACAGCGCACGGTCGGGAACGCGGCGGGCATAGGGCTGCCCGTCGGTCAACCGGGCGACCTGACGGGCGATGCCCTGCGCGCCGTGGACGAAGGAGACGCCGGGCCCGAATGCCTCGGCCAGTTCGTCCTCCAGCAGCGGGAAGTGGGTGCAGGCCAGCACCACGGTATCGATATCGCCGCCGCCGGGCATCGATCGCAGCGTCTCTGCGGCGCGGCGGATGGCGGCGGGATCGACGCGCTCGCCGCGCAGCTTGGCCTCGGCGGCTTCCACCAGTTCGGGTGCGCCGTGGCGTAGCAGGCGCTTGTCGGCGGCGAATTCCTGTTCCAGCCGGTCCACATAGGCCTGCCGGATGGTGGCCTGCGTGCCCAGCAGGCCGATCGTGCCGGTGCGGGTCATCGCCGCGGCAGGCTTGATCGCGGGAACGGTGCCGACGATGGGCACCTCCAGCACTTCACGCACCATGCCCAGCGCGATGGTGGAGGCGGTGTTGCAGGCAATGCAGACAAGGCGCGGGGCGAAGCGTTCGGTCATCCGGCCCAGCAGCCCGGCCACGCGCGCGGCGATCTGCGCCTCGGTCTTGGTGCCATAGGGCAGCCCCGCCGTATCCGCCGCATAGATCACGGGCGCCTGCGGCAGCACATCGCGCAAGGCGGAAAGCACGGTAAGCCCGCCAACGCCCGAATCGAAGACCAGGATCGGCGCGGCGGGGTCGACCTGATGGGCGGTCAACACGGCGGAATTTTCGGAAGGCATCGTTTTTCCCTGTACCTTGCACACTGTTAACCGTGTCTGGGCGGGAAGGGCAATGTCGAATGCTGCAAGTCCCTTCGCCTTGCCTGCCGGAGCGGCTAAGAGACCGCGCATGAATTGGATTCTTCCCCTCGTTATCGGCTACGCGCTCGGTTCCATCCCCTTCGGCCTCCTCCTCACGCGAATCGCGGGGGGCGGTGATTTGCGCTCGATCGGCTCCGGCAACATCGGCGCCACCAACGTTCTGCGCACCGGCCGCAAGGGGCTGGCTGCGGCGACGTTGCTGCTGGATCTGCTGAAGGGCCTGGCCGCCGTGCTGATCGCCGCACATTTCTGGCCGGGTTTCGCTTGGCTGGGCGCTCTGGGCGCTTTCCTTGGCCACTGCTTCCCGATCTGGCTGCGCTTCAAGGGCGGCAAGGGTGTCGCGACGATGGCCGGCGTGGCGTTCGGCCTCGCCTGGCCGGTGGGGCTGGCTTACGCGCTGACGTGGATCGGGCTGCTGCTGATCGTGCGGATCAGCTCGGTCGCCGGCATGACCGCGGCCGTGATCGCGCCGATCACCGCATTCCTGTTGGGTGAGACGCAGGCGGCAGGCGTGCTGGCGGTGATCGCCGTGATTGTGATCTTCCTGCATCGCGAAAATATCGCCCGCCTGCGCGCCGGCACCGAGCCCCGGATCGGGAGCGGCAAGAAACCGTGAGTCTGGCGGAGGGGGACAGCCAAGCCAAAATCTCGCAGGACGAGGCTTTCGCGCGCATTCGCCTGCTGCGCTCGCCCAATGTCGGGCCTGTCACCTACCGCCAGTTGCTGGCCCGCTGCGGCAACGCAGTGGCCGCGATCGAGGCCTTGCCCGAACTGGCTGGACGCGCCGGGCGCCGTTACCAGCCCGCTGCGGAGCGGGTGGTGGAGGCCGAAGTGGCCCGCATCCGCAAGGCCGGCGCCAGTTATCTGTTCCACGATTCGCCCGATTATCCGCGCCTGCTCGCGCAGAGCGAGGGCGCTCCACCGATTCTGACGCTGCGCGGCGATACGGCGCTGCTGGCCAAGCCCTGCGTCGCCATGGTGGGCGCGCGCAATGCCTCTGCAGGGGCGGTGCGGCTGGCGCGCACGCTGTCGCAAGAACTGGCCGAGGCTGGCTACGTCGTCGTTTCGGGCCTTGCCCGTGGGATCGACGGAGCCGCGCATCAGGGCGCGCTGGCCGGGGGCGCGACCATCGGCGTGATCGCCAGCGGGATCGACGTGACATACCCGCCCGAACATGGCGAATTGCAGGAACGCATCGCCGCCGAGGGGCTGCTGCTGGCCGAACAGCCGCCCGGTACCGAGCCGCTGGCCCGCCACTTTCCCACCCGCAACCGCATCATCGCCGGGCTTTCGGCCGGCACCGTGGTGGTGGAGGCAGCGCCCAAGTCCGGCTCGCTGATCACCGCGCGGCTTGCCGGGGAGATGGGGCGAGAGGTCATGGCCGTGCCTGGTTCCCCGCTCGATCCGCGCTCGCGCGGGTGCAACCAGTTGATCCGCGACGGGGCGGTGTTGGTGCAGTCGGTGGAGGACGTGATCGAGCTAATCACCCATTTCGATGGCGTGCCGCGCTCTACCTTTCGGGAAGAGCCGGCCGGCTGGGCACCGCTGATGGAAGAAGCGGAGGCATCTTCCGCCATCGCGGAAATGCTCTCCACCGCGCCCATCGCGGTCGATGAACTGATCCGCCAGTCGGGGGCGAGTCCGTCTGCGGTGCAAATGGAACTACTCGAACTGGAGATCGCGGGTCGACTTTTGCGCCATGCGGGCGGCAGGGTGAGCCTATCCTGAGGTTCGGGGCGAGGGCGATTACAAAATAGTAGCAGGCTTGCTGCAGATGCGATTGTTCAGCACGCATCAGCGTTAAATACACAGGGGGAAGTCTTGAGCATCTACGCACGCGCCTTTTCGGTGGGCGATCTTTTCACCGAAACTTTCGCAATTTTTACTGCAAACTGGAGGCCTGTGGTCATTTACGCCGTGATCCTCGCAGTTGTGGCGAGCCCGATGCAGTGGGCAGTTTGGGTCAACGCAGCCGATACGAGCAAGGTGTTCGGGAGCGGGGCGGTCTATACTTGGTTGATCGTACTGGTTACGAATGTAGTCAATTATTTTCTGATGTGGCAGGTGCTTGCCAATCTTGGTCTTGCGACGACGGAGCGATCGGCAAAGCTCATCATCATCAATATCGTAGCCGCCATCGTGATGACTCTGGGCATGATCTTTGGACTTGTCCTTTTGATCGTGCCGGGGTTGATCCTCATGGCGCGCTGGTCCGTTGCCCCTCAACTGATCGTCGGACGCGGAGCCGGACTGATCGACGCAATGCGCGAAAGCTGGGGACTGACCGGATCGCGCCAGTGGACCATCGTGGGGTTCTACTTTCTTTTCGGCTTGGCGATGGTTGCGATCCTGGGGTCGCTTTCGTTCGGCGCCCTGGCGCTGAAGCTGAACGCGGGTGTGGATAGCGGTACCGCGGCGGGCATTGCGGTTCAGTTCGTCCAATCCGCGGTCCAATACGTTGTTACGGGCGTGGGTCTTTGCGCCAACGTGGCGCTTTTCGCTCTGCTGCTGGAGCGTTCGGGCGCCGAAGAGGAAATTTTTGCCTGAGAGGTATGGCGGCAAGCGATCCGGCTGGATCGTTTCTCCCTGACTTGCCTTTGTCGCATTGGGGTGCTTGACGAAGCCCCCCAAAGCTTCCCACCCTATGCGTGTACACACATGCGCCCGCGTGGGAGCGCGCGCGTAGGGGCTATAAGAGTAACGAATGCAGCTAGTCATCGTAGAATCGCCGGCCAAGGCGAAGACCATCGAGAAGTACCTGGGCAAGGACTACAAGGTCCTCGCCAGCTATGGCCACGTCCGCGACCTGCCGCCGAAAGACGGATCGGTCCGCCCGGACGAGGGTTTCGAGATGGATTGGGAACTCTATGGCGACAAGCAGCGCCAGGTGAAGGCCATCACCGACGCGGCCAAGGAAGCCGACCGTCTGATCCTCGCGACTGACCCTGATCGCGAGGGTGAGGCGATTTCGTGGCACGTGAAGGAACTTCTGGCCAAGCGCCGGGCGCTGCCCAAGGACGTGCAGCGCGTTACCTTCAACGCCATCACCAAGGAAACCGTCACCAAGGCGATGACCCAGCCGCGCGAGCTGGATCAGGATCTGATCGACGCCTATCTGGCCCGCCGCGCGCTGGACTATCTGTTCGGCTTCACGCTCTCGCCGGTGCTCTGGCGCAAGCTGCCGGGCGCCAAGTCGGCCGGCCGCGTGCAGTCCGTGGCGCTGCGCCTGATCGTCGACCGCGAGCGTGAGATCGAGGCGTTCACGCCGCAGGAATACTGGTCCGTCACCGCGCAGATGGCGCATGACGGCACCGACTTCACCACCCGTCTGGTGACGTTTGACGGCCAGAAGCTGGACCGCCTGAGCATCGGCGACGAAGGCACGGCCCTTCGCGCCAAGGCCGCTGTCGAGAACGGCGCCTTCCGCGTCGAGACGGTGGAGACCAAGCCGCACCGTCGCAACCCACAGCCGCCGTTCACCACCTCGACCTTGCAGCAGGAAGCCTCGCGCAAGCTCGGCTTCTCGGCCAGCCAGACGATGCGCGTGGCGCAGACGCTCTACGAAGCGGGCGCGATCACCTACATGCGTACCGACGGCGTGCAGATGGACCCAAGTGCCATCTCGGCGGCACGCGCGGCGATCACCGAGCGTTTTTCGGGCCACTACCTGCCCGAAAAGCCGCGCCACTACGAAACCAAGGCGAAGAACGCGCAGGAAGCGCACGAAGCGATCCGCCCGACCGACTTCACCAAGGACCGCTACGGTTCGGGTGACGAGGCGCGCCTCTACGACCTGATCTTCAAGCGCGCGATGGCCAGCCAGATGGCCTCCGCCGCGCTGGAACGCACCACCGTCACCCTGCGCGACGGCACCGGCCAGCACGAACTGCGCGCCACCGGCCAGGTCGTGAAGTTCCCCGGCTTCCTCGCGGTGTACGAGGAAGGTCAGGACAACAAATCGGATGACGACGATTCGGGCCTGCTGCCCTTCATGAAGTCGGGCGACATGCCCGCGAAGAAGGACGTGAACGCCGAACAGCACTTCACCCAGCCGCCGCCGCGCTATTCGGAAGCGAGTCTGGTCAAGCGTCTGGAAGAACTCGGCATCGGTCGCCCGTCGACCTACGCCGCGACGATCCAGGTCATCAAGGACCGCAACTACGTCCGCACCGAGAAGAACCGCTTCTTCGCGGAGGAATCGGGCCGTCTGCTGACCTCGTTCCTCGAACGCTTCTTCCAGCGCTATGTCGCCTACGAATTCACGGCGGGCATGGAGGACGAGCTCGACGACGTTTCGGGTGGCCGTCAGGAGTGGAAGGCGCTGCTCGAAGCCTTCTGGCGCGATTTCAAGCCGAAATCGGACGAGGTGATGGAGAAGAAGCCCTCGGAAGTGACCGAGGCGCTGGACGAGTTCCTGTCCGACTACCTGTTCCCGCCCAAGGCCGACGGCAGCGATCCGCGCCTTTGCCCGAAGTGCGGTGAGGGCCGCCTGTCGCTGCGCGGTGGCCGCTATGGCGCGTTCGTCGCCTGCTCGAACTATCCGGAGTGCAAGTACACGCGCAAGTTCGCGCAGCCCGGCGGCAGCGCCGATGGCGGCGGCGAGGATGAGGCGCTGGGCAAGGATCCGGAAACCGGGCTGGAAATCGTGCGCCGCACCGGCCGCTTCGGTCCCTACATCCAGCTGGGTGAAGGCAAGGAGGCCAAGCGCGCGTCGATCCCGAAGGACATCGATGAGCTGACGCTGGAATGGGGCATCAAATTGCTCAGCCTGCCGCGCACGATCGGTCCGCACCCGGAAACGGGCAACGATATCACCGCCAGTATCGGCCGCTACGGCCCCTATCTGGCGCATGATGGCAAGTATGCCCGCCTGCGCAACACTGCTGAAGTGTTCGAGACGGGCATGAATGCCGCCGTGTCGATGCTGGCCGATGCCGCCAACCGTGGCGGCGCCGGCGCGCGGACCAAGGCGGAACCGATCAAGGTGCTGGGCGCTCACCCGACTTCGGCCGGGGAGATTAAGGTCATGGCGGGCCGCTATGGCCCCTATGTGACCGACGGCACCACCAACGCTACGCTGCCGCGCGACCAGAAGCCGGAGGACCTGACGGCCGAGCAGGCAATTGCCCTGATTGACGCCAAGGCCGCCAAGGGCCCGGCGAAGGGCAAGAAGAAGGCCCCCGCCAAGAAGGCGGCGCCGAAGAAGGCTGCTGCGAAGAAGGACGGCGCTGCCAAGACGGTGGAGAAGAAGCCCGCCGCCAAGAAGGCTCCGGCCAAGAAGGCGGCGAAGAAGGAGGCGGCCGAATGAGCGACAAGATCGCCAAGCACAAGCAGCCTTGGAAGCCGGAAGAGCTGCAGAAGCTTCAGACCCTTGCCGGAAAGGGCAAGGGCCTGAAGGAGATCGCCAAGGCCCTGAACCGTACCGAGGAATCGACGAAGGACGCCGCGCGCCAGCACGGCTTCTCCATCGCCAAGGCGCGCTGAAAACGCCGCCCGGCAAGTGCGTCACGGAACTCAGTTCTTGAGGCGATAGACCGTATTTGCGAGTGCCGAGAGTTACGCCATGCACCGTGGCAATAACCTCTCGGCCAGGCGCTTCCTTCGCGGCCGGTCTGCCCGTCCGGGCCCAGCGCCTGCCTTGCTCATCGCTGCTTGCATCCAGCGGCATTGCCGGGCCGCCACATCATCGGCTTGCTTTCACGCGATGCCCTGCGACAATTTCTTACCATGCCGGACTTGCGACGAATCCGGCTGAGGGGTGTTGGTCGATTGATGTTGCAAGCGCGAGATGATGAGCCGGCCGCCATGGCCAATACCCCAGCCGGAACCGGCCATGCGGCAGAGATCGATCCCGGCCTGCCGATGCCGCGGCGCCTCTGGGCCATCGTCGCGATCTCATTCGGCACCGCGCTGTTCGTGCTGGACGGCACGATCGCCAATGTCGCGCTGCCTACCATCGCCCGCGACTTGGGCGTGGAGCAGGGCATGGTGGTCAATGTCGTCACCGTCTACCAGCTGGTCATGGTCATGGCGCTTCTGCCATTCGCCAATCTGGGCGAGCGGCTGGGGCTGCGGCGCGTCTACCAGTTCGGCCAGCTGATCTTCATGGCTGCATCGGCACTGGCCTTTCTGGCCCATTCGCTGCCGGTGCTGCTGATTGTCCGCGCCGGGCAGGCATTCGGCGCCGGCATGGCGATGAGCGTTTCGGCGGCACTGATCCGCCAGATCTATTCGAAAGCCAGCTTGGGCAGCGGGCTGGGCATCAACTCGGTGATCGTGGCCAGTTCCAACGCCGTGGCGCCGGTGCTGGGCGGGCTGATCGTGGCCGATGCCGACTGGCGCTGGGTCTTCGTGGCGGCAGTGCCGCTGGCGGCGATTTCGCTATTGATCGGGCGCTTCCTGCCCGATCCCCAGCCGGGCAAGACCCCGTTCGACTGGCGTTCCGGCCTGTGGAGCGCGGCCAGCTTTGCCATGTTGATCGGCGGGATCGAGATGGCCGCACATGGCGGCAGGGTGGCCGTGGGCATTGCAATCGCACTCGCCGGGCTGGGCTCGGCGCTGGCCTTGGCGTGGCGGGAGCGGCGGCAGGCCAGCCCGGTGTTTCCGGTGGACCTCTTGGCGATGCCGTCCATCGGGCTGTCTACGGTCGCGGCGGTGGCGGCGTTCGTCGGGTCGGCGGCGTTGATCGTGGCGCTGCCGTTCCGGCTGGAGCAGGGCATGGGTTACACACCGCAGGAAGTGGGGCTGATGGTGCTGCCGTTCCCGCTGACGATGCTGGTGGTGGCGCCGATTGCCGGTTGGCTGTCCGACCATGCCTCACCCTCGATCATGGGGCTGGTGGGCATGGCCATCGCGGTTGCCGGCCTGTGCTTCATGGCCTTCCTGCCAAGCCATGCGGGTGCATTCGACGTGGCATGGCGGCTGGTGGTCGCCGCGCTGGGCTTTTCGCTGTTCTTCTCCCCCAACGCACGCATGATCGTGGGCAATTCGCCGCGAGAACGCGCGGCGGCAGCAGGAGGATTGCTGGCGACGGGGCGGCTGTTCGGGCAGACGCTGGGCGCGGCGCTGGTGGGGGTTACCCTGTCGCTGGGGCTGGGAGAGGGGCCGGTGCCGATGCTGGCCTGCGCGGTGCTGGCCGGTGTGGCGGCTCTCGCCAGCCTCGCACGGTGGAGGCTGGCGGAGCAGGCGCCGAAGGTGGCTTAACGGCGGTTACGCGTTCCGGTGCCGGTCGGCGTGGGAACGGGCTTGGCAACCGGCTTGGTCGTGGGTGCAGGAACCGGCGGCGGCGTGACCAGCGGGGCAGGCGGCGGGGCCACGACTTGCGGCAGATTGGGCTTCACCGGCTTGACCCCGGTGCGCGTCAGCCACCAGGCGATGTCGTTGGCGGTCGCTTCCATGCCCGCGAAATTGAGGTGCCACTGCAGGCCCAGCCGGCCGTCGTAACCCTCCGGAGAGCCGATCAGCCACGGCACGGTATCGCAGGGCGTATGCGTGGCGGAGCTTTGGTTCATGCTCACCACCAAGGCCCCGTTCGCCGATGCGACGCGGGTGGTGATGTCGGCAAGCCGCACGCCGATCTGGCGGATGATCGCGGCATGATCCTCGCTGATCGGGGTATCCGCGCAGAGCTTGCCCGGCGCCGGCAGCGGCGTCAGGTACTGGACGAAGACGATGCGGGCGCGCGGTGCCTGCGTGCGGATGCGCCGCGCGATCTCCATCAGCTGCATCTCGTCGCGCGCGTAGTCGTATTCGGTCGGCACCTTCACCGCCGCGCAGGGGTGTGGTTTCCCGCCGGCCGCCAGCGACTGCTTCGCGCGGTAGGCGCAAGTGGCGTTGAACAGGTTGCCGACGTAGTTGAGGTCGTTGCCGCCGATGGTGAGCGTGACGAGGCGCGTCTGCGACGTTACCGCGTTGATCTGCGGCGGAATGTCGCCCCACGGGCCTAGCACATTGTCCGTCGTCGCGCCCGAGCAGGAGCGGTCCGTCAACACCATGCCGAAGTATTCGGACAGCAGCGTGGGATAATTGCTCATGCTCTGGCCGCAGCGGGCCGGGCCGCCGGGCTTGGCGGGCGGCAGCATCGGCCCCGCTGCGAACGAGGAGCCGATGGCGACGTAGCGCTGGCCGGCCAGCGTATCGTCTACGGACGAGACGACATCCGCATCCGCGCGTGCCTGCGTGACAGGCGCCGCGCAGCAGAGTGCGATCGCCGTCGCGGCGAGCGTGGAAAACCGGGTGCTGGGCATTACTTCACCCAGTCCAACCCGATTTCTTCGTAGAGATCGCGCGCGTCGGCCCAGTTTTCCTCAACCTTCACGTGCAAGAACAAGTGCACCTTCTGGCCCAGCACTTCGGTCAGTTCCTTGCGTGCAGCCTCGCCGATGGCCTTGATCTTGGCGCCGCCCTTGCCCAGCACGATGGCGCGCTGGTTGTCGCGGGTGACGACGATTTGCTGGCGGATCTCCACCGAACCGTCCTTGCGCTGCTCGTAAGCCTCCGGCCGCACGGCGGCGTCGTAAGGCAGTTCCTCGTGCAGCTGGCGGTAGAGCTGCTCGCGCGTGATCTCGCAAGCCAGCAGACGTTCGCTGGCGTCGGAAACCTGATCCTCGGGATAATGCCAGGGGCCTTCGGGCATCAGCTTGGCCAGATGGGCCTTCAATTCGGGCACGCCGTCACCGGAAAGGGCGGAGACGAAGAACACTTCGTCGAACTGGACCTTGCCGGTCAGTTCCTGCGCCAGCACCAGCAGCGGTTCCTTGGCGCCGGCATCGACCTTGTTGATCACCAGGATCTTGCGTTCGGGGCGGGTGGCCAGCGTTTCCAGCAGCGGTTCCAGCTCATGCCGGCGCTTCTTGATGGGGTCCACCACCAGCAGCACCGCATCGGCCTCCTGCGCGCCTTCCCAGGCGGCGGAGACCATTGCGCGGTCAAGCCGGCGCCGGGGTGCGAAGATGCCCGGCGTGTCCGCCAGGATGATCTGCGTGGTGCCTTCCAGCGCGATGCCCAGCAGGCGTGCGCGGGTGGTCTGGGCCTTGGCGGAGGTGATCGCCACCTTCTGCCCGACCAGTGCGTTGACCAGTGTCGACTTGCCCGCATTGGGCGCACCGATCACGGCGACGAGACCGCATGCCTCTGTCATCCGAATTTCCTCATGAATTCCTCGGCGGCGCGCGTTTCGGCATCCTGCTTGGAATTCGCGATTGCCCGCGCCGAGCCGACGTTGTGAATGGTCACCTCTACAGTGAACTGAGAGGCATGGTCGGGGCCGGAGCGCTCGACCAGCTTGTATTCGGGCATCCGGCGACGATTGCCGGCAGCCCATTCCTGAAGGGCGGACTTGGGATGCTTGCGCTTGCCGGCCTTGCCCTGCATCGCCTCGGCCCAGAGCGTGCGCACCATGGCGCGCGCCGCTTCGAAGCCGTGTTCGATGAAGCAGGCGCCGATCAGCGCTTCCATCACGTCACCCAGAATATTGTCGCTGTCCTGGCCACCATCGTCGCGCGCCTGCTTGCCCAGCCGCATGCGCGGGCCAAGGTCGATCCCGCGCGCCACTTGCGCGCAGGTGGTGCGGGCGACCAGCGCGTTCAGGCGCTGCGAAAGGCGGCCTTCGGCTTCCTCGCTGTTCTGATAGAGCCATTCGGCGACCGAGAGCCCAAGCACCCGGTCGCCGAGGAATTCCAGTCGTTCGTAATTGCGCTTCTCGCCGGTGCTGCCGTGGGTAAGTGCGGCGGCCCACAGGGCTTCATCGGCGGGCTCTGCCCCCGATACTGCGGCGATGAAGGCGCGATCCTGCGCGTCAATCACTCAGATAACGCTCCCGATACGGCTCCAGCGCGCGGCGGTAAACCACGTCCACGGCAGGAACCAGTTCGCCGAACCGTCGGTGGAGAACATCATCACCGCCGCCTTGCCGACGAGGTTGTCTTGCGGGACGATGCCGATGCCCGCGCCTTCGACGGCGGGGAAGCGGCTGTCCAGCGAGTTGTCGCGGTTGTCGCCCATCATGAACATGTGGCCTTCGGGCACGACGTAGACGCCGGTATCGTCCTGCGGCGTGTGGCCCAGGTCGAGCACGTTGTAGCTCTTACCGTTCGGCAGCGTCTCGCGGTACTGCGGATAGTTGCAGACCGGGGCGCCCTTGGCGTCGGTGCGTTCGAATTCGGGCGCATAGCAATGGGTGTTGGGCGTTACCGGCAGCACGAAATCCGGCTGCTTCACGCGAGGCACGGGCTTGCCGTTCAGCCAGACCTGTCCGCCCTTCACCTGGATCTCGTCACCCGGCAGGCCGATCACGCGCTTGATGTAGTCCACATCGTTGCCCGGCGGCGCCTTGAAGATCGCCACGTCGCCGCGCTCGGGCTGGCTTGCGAAGATGCGGCCCGGGATCAGCGGCACGCTGAAGGGCAGCGAGTACTTCGAATAGCCGTAGGACCACTTCGACGCGAACAGATAGTCCCCGTTCAGCAGGCGCGGCAGCATCGATTCGCTGGGAATGTTGAACGGCGAAATGATGAAGCTGCGCAGCACCACCACGCCCAGCACCAGCCAGAACAGGAAAGCGATGAAGCTTTCGTCCTTCTTGGCGGGCTTGCCGGAGTGTTTGTCGCGCGCGGTCGGTGGAGACTGGCCGGTGCTGTTTGCCGGGGTTGCGGATGACGGGGCCGGAGCCGCAGTGTCGGTTTCGCTCATGAGGCGAACCCTTGTTGTGCGCGCACGCTTCCGTCAAGCGCAATCCCGCTGGATATGCCATCCGGATCGACCAAAATCGTCATCTTTCGGGCAGGATTGGTCTGCAACAATGGGCCTTGGCCAAGCCGTGCCCGCGATGCATAACGCGCCGCGCGATTTCGGCCGCACATCGGGCCGGTACAAAATGAAGGAATCAAAGGCATGAGCAAAGCGTTGTGGACCAAGCTGGAAGGCCTTCCCAAGCCCACGCTGGCGCAGCTTTTTGCCGCCGATCCCGACCGCCTTGCCACTTTCGCCACCCATTTCGAGGCTAGCGATATCGAAGCCGATTGCGGCATGCGTTTCGACTGGTCGAAGACGCACCTTGATGCTGCGCACGTTGCCGCGTTCGAGGAACTGGCCGCCGCGATGGACTTCGACGGCCGCCGCGCCGCGCTGTTCAACGGCGACATCGTGAACACCACCGAGGGCCGCGCCGCAGAGCACACCGCCCAGCGCGGCGTCGGCAATGAGGAAAGCGTTGCTCTCGCCGCCGAATACCACCACCGCATGGCCGCCATCGTGGAAGCCATCCACCGCGGCGCCATGGGTGAGGTGAAACACCTGATCCACATCGGCATCGGCGGTTCCGCGCTGGGCCCGGCACTGGCTATCGACGCTCTTGCGCGCGATGGCGCCATGGTGAACGTGCAGGTCGTCTCCAACATCGATGGCTGCGCGCTGGAAGCGGCCTTTGCAAAGTGCGATCCGGCGACGACGATGCTGGCGGTCGCGTCCAAGACCTTCACCACGATCGAGACGATGACCAACGCCGAAAGCGCCATCGCCTGGCTGCGCGAGAACGGCGTGGAGGATCCCTACGGCCGCGTCGTCGCGCTGACCGCCGCGCCGGACAAGGCGATCGAATGGGGCGTGGACGAAACCCGCATCCTGCCGTTCTCGGAAAGCGTGGGCGGCCGCTATTCGCTGTGGTCCTCGATCGGGTTCCCGGTCGCCATGGCGCTGGGCTGGCCGGATTTTGCCGAGTTCCTGGACGGTGCCGCCGCGATGGACGCGCATTTCCGCGATACCGATGGGCTGGCTAACCTGCCGCTGCGCGCCGCCTTCGCCGACCAGTACTACACCCGTCTGCGCGGCTGCCAGACGCGCGCCGTCTTCGCCTATGACGAGCGGCTGAAGCTGCTGCCGGACTATCTCCAGCAGCTGGAAATGGAATCGAACGGCAAGAGCGTGAAGGTGGACGGCTCGCCGGTCGATGGACCGACCGCGCCGATCACTTGGGGCGGCGTGGGCACCGATGCGCAGCACGCGGTGTTCCAGCTTCTCCATCAGGGCACCAACCTTGTACCCGTCGACTTCATTGCCGCGATCGGGCCGGGCGATGACCTGAACCCCGCGCACCACCGCATCCTGCTGTCGAACTGCTTCGCGCAGGGCGCCGCGCTGATGGCGGGCAAGCCGAGCGAGGATCCCGCGCGTGCCTATCCGGGCGACCGTCCTTCGGCGACGATCCTGCTGGACGAAGTGAGTCCCGCCACCTTCGGTGCGCTTGTCGCTTTCCATGAGCATCGCACTTTCGCCAATGCCGTGCTGCTGGGGATCAACCCCTTCGACCAGTTCGGCGTCGAACTGGGCAAGGAAATCGCCAAGCAGATCGAACAGGGCAGCACCGCGTTCGACCCGTCGACCGAGGCGCTGCTGGAACTTGCCGGTATCAAGTAAAGTCATGAAATAAGGCCCCAAAGTGAGGGCTTGAACCGAACCGCGCCTCCGCAGGAATACGGCGGAGGCGCGGTAGCCCGGATTAGGGCTTCCTGCGCTATAATGCCCCAATAGGGACAACGCCGGGCTGGCGTGCCGGCAAGGCATGGCCGCCCCGGATGTATCACGGGGAATGGCGGGCAATGGCGGGCGGAAACGCGGGTGCAGGAACGCAAGGCAGGCCGGCGCGCCCAAGCGTGCGGGCGTGGCACCGCGCAGCGGCGGCGAGCCTGCTGGCGCTTGCCGTGACGGGCTGCGGAGGCGGCGGCGGGGTCAGCTCGACGCCGACACCAACGCCCACTCCCACCCCGACACCCACTCCAACGCCTACCCCAACTCCGACGCCCACGCCCACGCCCACGCCCACGCCCACTCCGACGCCTTCATCCGGCAGCACGCCGCCGGCGGGTTACGTCATCACGCCGGCTTCGCAGCAGTCCAAGCGATCGGCCAACGACGACATGGAGTACCGGCGCAACTACGTCTCGTTCGAGTACGTGAACGCGCTCTATGCGCTGGATGCCGGCTATACCGGCCAGAACGTGCTGGTCGGCGTGCTGGACGATGGGGTGAAGACCGTTTCCGAACTGTCCGGCCAGATATCCTCGCTCAGTCGCGACTTCGGCACGGTCACGCAGAACGGGGTCACCACCACCCGCAATGTGGTGGGTGATGACTGGTCCGATCACGGCACCATGGTCGCCGGCGTGATCGCCGCGCGTAACGACGGTGCCGGCGTGCAGGGCATCGCGCCCGACGCGAAGATCGTGGCCTTGCGCATCAGCGCCGTCGATCTGGACGAAACCGATGTCGACAAGGCCGAGACGCTGGGCATCCACATGGCCGAAGCGCTGGATTACGCGGGCCAGAACGGGGTCAAGGTAGTCAATGCCTCGATCGCGAAGGCCGATTCCTCGGTGCCCAGCGCCTATTGGTCGCAGGCGGTGGCGCGGTACGTTGCCACGGGCGGATTGTTCGTGAATGCGGCCGGCAATGACAGCGAAGCCAATGCCGCGAATTATCTGGACGTCAACAGTGCTAACCGGGATGGCTGGCTCTTCGTGGTGGCGCTGGAAGGCACGCAGACCAGTTACGAACTGACCGATTATTCGAACCAGTGCGGCGCGACGGTGATGGATCACTGCGTCTCCGCAATGGGCACCAATGCGTCGCAGGCGGTGGACGGCAGCTACGTCTGGTTTTCCGGCACCAGCGCGGCGGCACCGCAGGTTTCCGGGCTGGCCGCGCTGATCCTTTCGAAGTGGCCGCAATTGACCGGCGTGCAGGCCGGGCAAGTGATCCTTTCGACGGCGCGCGATATTGGCGCTCCCGGTGTCGATCCGGTCTACGGGCACGGTCTGGTCGATGTCCAGGCGGCCCTGTCGCCGGTCAATCCCACCTTGTCGAACGGCACGGTGACGACGGCCGCGAGCACCGCGACACTGCTGGCGCCCGGCGCGATCGGCACGACCGGGATCAAGACCAAGGCCTTGTCGTCCGTCACCGTGCTGGACGCTTTCGGACGCGATTTCACCGGCGATCTTTCCGGCCTTGTCGGCAAGCTGAGCGAAGCACCGCGCAGCATGGAGCGGCAGGTCGATGTGCAGGCGCGCGCCGGCAGCAGCCATTTCGAGAGTGACGGGCTTCAGGCCAGCATGGGCTTTTCCGCGCTGCGCGAAGGGCCGGGCGCGGGGGAGGTGCGCGGGTTGCTGACCAGCGGCGAACTGGCCGTGCGCACCGGATCGACATGGCTGACCGCGTCCCTCCATTCCATCGATGCCGTCTCGCCCGAATTCATGGGGCTGGCACCCAGTTCGGACGCGGCCTTTGCCTATTCGCCGCTGGCGGACATGGCCTTTGGCGCCGAGCATCCGCTGGCCGGCGGCAGGCTGGGAATCTCCGTTGTGGGCGGATCCGAGCAGGTCAATCTGACCTCCGGCCGCGCCTCCCTGCGTGCCGCCGGAACCGTGGTGAGCTGGCGAAAGCACCGCACCAGCTTCAAGGCCGGCGTGATCGACGAGCAGGGTGCCGTTTTCGGCACGCCCACCGGCGATGGCGCGCTGCGTCTGGGCGACGGTGCGACGACAGCCTTCGTGGAGGCTGCGCATGATGTGGAACTGGGGGGAGGATGGGGCCTGTCCGGCTATGCCAGCCTTGGCGGAACGCAGCTAAAGCTGGCGCAGGATATGCTGCTGACTCACGCCGGCATGCTGGCGACCACGCGCTTCGGTCTCGCTGCCAGCCATCGCTTGCGCGGCGGCGGCGTGCTGCGGTTCGGTCTGGCACAGCCTTTGACGGTGATCGCCGGGCAGGGGACTTACACGCTGGCTACCGGCTACGACTTGCTGAGCCGTTCGCTGGTCTTCGGCGCCCGCAAAGTCGATTTTTCGGGCGGCATCAATCCGCTGCTGACCTTCGGGTTCGAAAAGGGCGGGGAAGCCTCACAACTGCGCCTTGCCGCTGCCGCGCGGGCCGATGGCGGGGATGTACGTCTGATGGGCACTTGGCGCCTGAAGCTACGCTAAATGCAAAACCGCCGGGAACGCGCAGGTTCCCGGCGGTATGAAGCAAAATCAGGAGCGGTATTCGAGCCCTTCCGACCAGTCTCCATGCGTGGGGACGTGCGGCGCGCTATCCGAAGGCCGTGTGTTCATCAGGCGATGCAACAGCCGCTTACCGTCTTCCCAACTGCCGATCTTCGAATCGGCATTGATGTGGCCGGCATCGCCCGCATCCTCGAACTGGCTGCCCCATTGCCGGGCCAGCAGCTTGGCGGTGGGAAAGCCGATCCACGGATCGTTGCGGCTGGCGACCAGAATGGAGGGGAAGGGCAGGGCGTCAGCCGGCGTCGGCGCGAAGCCGTTCAACCGGTCGTCGCGCGGGAAGAAGTCCACTTCCGGCGGGGCGACCAGCAGGGCGCCGATCACCGGGCTGGACCAGCCGGGCTGTTCGAACTTCGCCCACCATGCCGTCAGCAGGCAGCCCAGGCTGTGCGCCACCAGCACCACCGGCCGCCCAGCGCGCTGTACGGACAGGTTCAGGCGGTTGATCCAGGTGTTGCGATGCGGCTTTTCCCATAGGCCAAGGTCGACCATCTGGGCATCCTCCATCTCGTCCGCCCAGCGGCGTTGCCAGTGGCCGGCGCCGCTCCCGTCAAGGCCGGGGATGAGCAGGATGAGAGGCTTTTCGGCAGGCGCTGCAGGGGTTTGCGTCTGTGCCATCAATCTTCTCCCAAAGGGGCGCCCGCCGGCAAGGGGATCGGGGGAAGCGGCGGGCGACATGGCTTTCTATAACTCAACCAAAAAAGTTGACAATGACTCTGCGCCCAGCAGAGAGCGGATTTCGACGATCCGATTTGAAGTGGTTTCGAGGGGGAAGCAGGTCAGTCGCAAATGACCCGTTGGCAATCCGCGTGCCCATGCCCCATATGCGCCCCGCAAAAGATAACGCCCCCATCATCCTTTCAGGCGACGGGTGCACAGGAGCAAGCCGCATGTCCGAATTCGACTATGATCTCTTCACCATCGGCGCCGGATCGGGCGGCGTGCGCGCCAGCCGCATTGCCGCATCGCACGGTGCGCGCGTGGCGGTGGCGGAGGAGTTCCGGGTCGGCGGCACATGCGTGATCCGCGGCTGCGTGCCCAAGAAGATGCTGGTCTACGGCGCCCACTTTGCCGAGGATCTGGAAGACGCCAAGCACTTCGGCTGGGATATTCCGGAAGCGAAGTTCGACTGGCTGAAGCTGCGCGACAACGTGCTGGGCGATGTGGACCGGCTGAACGGGCTCTACACGCAGACGCTTTCGAACAACAAGGTGGAGATCTTCCACGAGCGCGCCGTGATCACCGGGCCGCATGAGATCACCCTGTCCAGCGGCGAGAAGAAGACCGCCAAGGTGATCCTGATCGCCACCGGCGCGCGTCCGCACGTGCCCAGCTGCCCTGGCCACGAACTGGGCATCACGTCCAACGAGGCATTCCACCTCGACGCCATTCCACGCCGCATCCTGATCGCCGGCGCCGGCTATATCGCCAACGAATTCGCCGGCATCTTCAACGAATTCGGCGCCAAGGTGACGCTGATCAACCGGTCCGACCAGCTTCTGCGCGGCTATGACGAGCAGCTTCGCGACCGTTTGCTGCAGATCTCGCTCGCCAAGGGCATCGACTTCCGCTTCAACGCGGACTTCCGCGGCATCGAGAAGAACGACGACGGCTCGCTGACCGTCACCATGACCAACCACGAGCCGCTGGTGGTAGATTGCGTGATGTTCGCCACCGGCCGCGTGCCCAATGTCGAAGGGCTGGGGCTGAAGGACGTCGGCGTGGAACTGGACGACCACAACGCGATCAAGGTCGACGAATATTTGAAGACGAGCGTCGATCACATCTACGCAGTCGGCGACGTGACCAACCGCGTGCAGCTTACCCCGGTGGCGATCCGCGAGGGCCATGCCTTTGCCGATACCGTGTTCGGCGGCAAGCCGACGACGGTGGACTATTCGTGCATCCCTTCGGCCGTGTTCAGCCACCCGCCGATCGGCGCGGTGGGGCTTACCGAGGCGCAGGCGCGGCAGAAGTATGGCGACATTGCCGTCTACACCAGCGACTTCCGCCCGATGAAGAACGTCGTCGCCCATCGCAACGAACGCTCGCTCTACAAGATGATCTGCGAGGCGCACACCGGCCGCCTGCTGGGCCTGCACATGATCGGCCCGGATTCGCCGGAGATCATCCAGGCCGCCGCCATCGCGGTGAAGGCCGGGCTGACCAAGGCCGATTTCGACGCCACCGTCGCCGTCCACCCGACGATGTCGGAAGAGCTTGTGCTGATGAAATGAGCGCAGACGGGGTCTCTGTCCCGTTCCGAATGCAAATGTCGCAACCGCCTCGGCGCGGGAGTGAAGAAAGCCCGGGGGTCGCTAGTGTCAGGCGGCCTGCCGGGCTTTTCGTTTTCGACCTGTCCTGGGCGGTCGATATCGCGAAATTGCGCCATTCCATCGGCAGGGCGTTGCTCATCCATCACCGGGGCGAATTTACCGTCAGAACATTACTCCGACCATTTAACCGAGCGATTAAAACTATTGACCTGAGGCGTTCGACCTGCCTTAGCAGTCACAGCAAATTCGCGCCGAGCGGCCAGTCGAAGGCCGGGGTCATTGCAAGGGATAACGGATGTCAGCCAATATCGCTGAAATGGAGAAGCGCCGCGCCGCAGCAAAGCTGGGTGGTGGTGAGAAGCGCATTGCCGCGCAGCACGCCAAGGGCAAGCTGACCGCGCGGGAGCGTCTCGACATTCTGCTGGACGAAGGCAGCTTCGAGGAATTCGACCTCTACGTCGAGCATGACTGCACCGACTTCGGCATGGAAAGCCAGCGCATCCCCGGCGACGGCGTCGTCACGGGTTCTGGCACCATCAATGGCCGCCTTGTCTATGTGTTCAGCCAGGATTTCACCGTGTTCGGCGGCTCTCTGTCGCACCGTCACGCGCAGAAGATCTGCAAGCTGATGGACAACGCGATGAAGGTCGGCGCGCCGGTGATCGGTCTCAACGATTCCGGCGGCGCGCGCATTCAGGAAGGCGTGGCCTCGCTCGGCGGTTATGCCGAAGTGTTCCAGCGCAACGTGCTCGCATCGGGCGTGGTGCCGCAGTTGTCTCTGATCATGGGCCCCTGCGCGGGCGGCGCGGTCTACTCGCCGGCCATGACGGACTTCATCTTCATGGTGAAGGACAGCTCCTACATGTTCGTCACCGGGCCGGACGTGGTGAAGACCGTCACCAACGAAGTCGTCACGCAGGAAGAGCTGGGCGGTGCCGTCACGCACTCCAGCAAGACCTCGGTGTCGGATCTCGCGCTGGAGAACGATATCGAGGCGCTGCTGGCGGCGCGCGATTTCTTCGACTTCCTGCCGCTCAACAACCGCGAGGAAGTGCCCGAGCGTCCCTGCGCCGATCCGTGGGACCGTGCCGAGGAAAGCCTCGACACCGTGATTCCGCCTTCGGCCAACCAGCCTTACGACATGCATGAGGTGATCAAGAAAACGCTCGACGAGGGTGATTTCTTCGAGGTTCAGCCGCTGCATGCCGGCAATATCATCGTCGGTTTCGGCCGTATCGAGGGCAAGACCGTGGGCGTCGTCGCCAACCAGCCGATGGTGCTGGCGGGTGTGCTGGACATCAACTCGTCCAAGAAGGCCGCGCGTTTCGTGCGCTTCTGCGATGCCTTCAACATCCCGATCATCACTTTCGTGGACGTTCCGGGCTTCCTGCCGGGCACCGATCAGGAACACAATGGCATCATCAAGCACGGCGCCAAGCTGCTGTTCGCCTATGCCGAGGCGACCGTGCCGAAGATCACCGTGATCACCCGCAAGGCCTATGGCGGCGCCTACGACGTTATGGCGTCCAAGCACCTGCGCGGCGATCTCAACTATGCCTGGCCGACCGCCGAAATCGCGGTGATGGGCGCCAAGGGCGCGGTGGAGATCATCTTCCGCGGCCTCTCGCCCGAAGGCATTGCCGAGAAGACCAAGGAGTACGAAGACCGCTTCGCCAACCCCTTCGTGGCGGCGAGCCGGGGTTATATCGATGAGGTTATCTACCCGCACTCGACCCGTAAGCGCATCGCGCTGGGGCTGCGCAAGCTGCGGACCAAGAGCCTCGAAAACCCCTGGAAGAAGCACGACAACATTCCGCTGTGAGTGCGATGTTGATCCCTTTGATCGTAGCGGTCGGGTTCGTTTTGATGGCGGTCGATATGTGGCGCCGGGCTGGCTTGGCCGCGAAATCCGGACGGTTTGCAATGCGGGGTGCGGTGATCTCGCAAGAGGAACAGCCCAAGAGATTCAAATTCTACGTATTCGCGTTTCGATTTTTGTCTCTCTGGGCCGTTCTTCTAGCCGGGCAAGGGGTCTTCACTTTTGTAATTAGGCCGCATTAACGTCGGTCAGGGGTAGAGGTAGGCTGTAATCATGGAAGACATCTACATCGTCAGCGGCGTGCGCACGGCAGTCGGCGATTTCGGCGGCTCGCTGAAGTCGTTCATGCCGTCCGATCTCGGCGGCAAGGTCGTGACCGAGGCTCTGGCCCGTGCAGGCGTTTCGCCCGAGGACGTCGGCCATATCGTCATTGGTCAGGTCATGCCGACCAGCGCCAAGGACGAAATGCTCAGCCGCGTGATCGGCATCAATGCCGGCGTGCCGTTCGAAGTGCCTTCGCTGACGCTCAACCGCCTCTGCGGATCGGGCGTGCAGGCCATCGTTTCGGCCGCGCAGATGATGAAGCTGGGCGAGGCGGGGATCACCGTTGCGGGCGGCGCGGAATCGATGTCGAACGTGCCCTATCACGACCACGGCGTGCGCTGGGGCAAGAAGATGGGCGCCAACACGCAGGAAGACGCGCTGACGGTCGGCCTGTCGGACGCCATCGGCGGCTACCACATGGGCATTACGGCAGAGAACGTGGCCGAGCGCCACTGCGTCACCCGTGAGGACATGGACACGCTTGCCGCGACCAGCCATCAGCGCGCCTCTCGCGCGATTGCGGAAGGTCGCTTCAAGGACCAGATCCTTCCCATCGAAGTGAAGACCCGCAAGGGCGTCACCGTCTTCGATACCGATGAACATGTCCGCGCCGACACCACTGTCGAGACGCTGGGCAGCATGAAGCCCGCCTTCAAGAAGGACGGGGCGGTCACTGCCGGCAATGCCTCGGGCATCAACGACGGCGCTGCTGCCGTGGTGCTGGCAACCGCTTCGGAAGTCGAGAAGCGGGGCCTCAAGCCCATGGCGAAGATCGTCGCCTGGGGCCATGCCGGTGTCGAGCCTGCCTACATGGGGGAAGGCCCGATCAAGGCGGTGCCGGTGGCGTTGAAGCGCGCCGGACTCTCGCTTGACCAGATCGACGTGATCGAGAGCAACGAAGCTTTCGCCGCGCAGGCTGCCGCCGTTTCCAAGGTGCTGGGCTTCGATCCGGAGAAGGTGAACCCCAACGGTTCGGGCGTTTCAATCGGCCACCCGGTCGGCGCCACCGGCACGATGCTCGCCATCAAGTGCATGTACGAGTTGAAGCGCACCGGCGGGAAGTACGGCCTTGTCACCATGTGCATCGGCGGCGGGCAGGGCATCGCCCTTGTGCTGGAGAACGTGGCGTGAAGCTCGGTCGCCTCAACCACATCGGCGTCGCCACCCCCGATCTCGACGCCTCGATTGCGTTCTATCGCGATGTGATGGGTGCGACTGACATTACCGAGCCGTTCGTGCTGGAAAGCCAGCAAGTGCGCGTCTGCTTCGTCAATACGCCTGGCGAGGACGGCACGGCCGGTACGCAGATCGAACTGCTCCAGCCAACTGCGGCGGATTCGGCCGTGGGGAAATGGCTGGAAAAGAACCCGCTCGGGGGCCAGCACCACATCTGCTACGAAGTGCCGGACATTCACGCGGCCAAGGCATGGTTCGAAGGCCTTGGCAAGCGCGTGCTGGGTGAGCCGCGCATGGGCGCGCACGGGACGCTGATCTTCTTCGTCCACCCCAAGGACATGGGCGGTCAGCTCACCGAGATCATGGAAACGCCCAAGGGCGCTCACTGAGAAAAATTACGGTCCGCGGCAGTGAGAGCGGGCCGGAAGGGATGCGGAATATGGCAGACATCAACGACTGGAAGGCAGCCGCCGACAAGGAGGTCAAGGGCAAGGACCTGACCTGGAACACGCCCGAGGGTATTGCGGTGAAGCCGCTCTACACTGCCGAGGATGTGACCGTCGATCCCGGCCTTCCCGGCTTCGCGCCGTTCACGCGCGGCGTGCGCGCTTCGATGTATGCCGGCCGTCCCTGGACCATCCGCCAGTACGCGGGCTTCTCCACCGCCGAGGAATCGAACGCTTTCTATCGCCGCAACCTCGCGGCGGGTCAGAAGGGCCTTTCGGTCGCCTTCGACCTTGCCACCCATCGCGGTTACGACAGCGACCATCCGCGCGTTGTGGGTGACGTGGGCAAGGCCGGCGTCGCCATCGATTCCGTCGAGGACATGAAGATCCTGTTCGACGGCATTCCGCTCGATAAGATGTCGGTCTCCATGACGATGAACGGAGCGGTGATCCCGATCCTGGCCTTCTTCATCGTGGCCGGTGAAGAGCAGGGCGTAGACCGCAAGCTGCTCGACGGGACCATCCAGAACGACATCCTCAAGGAGTTCATGGTCCGCAACACCTACATCTATCCGCCAGAGCCTTCGATGCGGATCATCTCGGACATCTTCGGCTACACCAGCCGGGAGATGCCGAAGTTCAACTCGATTTCGATTTCCGGCTATCACATGCAGGAAGCCGGCGCCACGCAGGTGCAGGAACTGGCCTTCACCATCGCCGACGGCGCGGAATACGTGAAGTACGGCGTGGCATCGGGCCTCGATATCGACAAGTTTGCAGGCCGCCTGTCGTTCTTCTTCGCCATCGGCATGAACTTCTTCATGGAAGTGGCCAAGCTGCGCGCCGCACGCGTGCTGTGGCACCGCGTGATGACAAACCTTGGCGCCAAGGACGAGCGTTCGAAGATGCTGCGCACCCACTGCCAGACTTCGGGCGTGAGCTTGCAGGAGCAGGACCCCTACAACAACGTCATCCGCACCACGATCGAGGCGATGGCCTCGATGCTCGGCGGCACCCAGTCGCTGCACACCAACGCGCTGGACGAGGCGATTGCGCTGCCGACCGACTTCTCGGCCCGCATCGCCCGCAACACGCAGATCATCATCCAGGAAGAGACCGGCATGTGCAATGTCGTCGATCCGCTGGGTGGGTCCTATTACATTGAGGCGCTGACGCAGCAGCTGGTTGACCAGGCGTGGGAGATCATCGAGCGCGTGCAGGCTGAAGGCGGCATGGCCAAGGCGGTCGCCGCCGGCTGGCCCAAGGCGATGATCGAGACCGCCGCCGCGGCCCGTCAGGCCCGCGTGGACCGGGGCGACGACGTGATCGTCGGCGTCAACAAGTACCGCCTTGCCAGCGAAGATCTGCTGGAAACGCTGGAAGTGGACAACGCCAAGGTCCGCGAAGGCCAGATCGCCCGCATCAACAAGATGAAGGCGGACCGTGACGAGGCTGCTTGCCAGGCCGCGCTCAAGGCCCTGCGCGACGGTGCCGCCGCGCCCGCCAGCATCGAGAACAACCTGCTCGCGCTCGCCGTGGAGTGCGCTCGCGCGCGCGCCACGCTGGGCGAGATCAGCTCGGCCATGGAAGACAGCTTCCAGCGCTATGGCACCCAGCCGACCCCGGTGAAGGGCGTCTATGCAGCGCCTTATGAGGGCGACAGCCGCTGGCAGCAGGTGCTGGACGGCGTGCAGGCGGTGGAACGCCGTCTCGGCCGCAAGCCCAAGGTGCTGGTCGCAAAGATGGGCCAGGATGGCCACGATCGCGGCGCGAACGTGATCGCCTCCGCCTTCGGGGACATGGGCTTCGACGTCGTTTCCGGCCCGCTGTTCCAGACTCCGGAAGAAACCGTGGTGCTGGCGCTGGATAGTGCGGTCGACGTGGTCGGTGCGTCCAGCCTTGCGGCCGGGCACAAGACGCTGATCCCCGAACTGATCCAGAAACTGCGCGAAGCCGGCCGCAGCGACATCAAGGTGATCGCCGGCGGCGTCATCCCGCCGCAGGACTATGAATACCTGCGCAATGCGGGCGTTCAGGGCATCTACGGCCCCGGCTCCAACGTGGTCGAATGCGCCGCCGACGTGCTGCGTCTGCTTGGCCACAACATGCCGCCGCTTGGATCCACGCTGGAAGCGGCGGAATAAGGACGGTGATGCTGGATCGACGCCGCGCTTGCCCCTATGACCGGGGTTTGGCCGCGCGTCATCCCGCGCGCACCGCCTGAGGAATGACTATGACCGAAACCCCCGCCGTCACTGCACGAAACGACTGGACCCGTGAGGAAATCGCGGCGCTGTTCGACCTGCCGTTCACCGAACTGGTGTTCCGCGCAGCCGAAGTCCATCGCGCCAGCCATCCGCACAACGAAGTGCAGCTTTCCACGCTGCTTTCGATCAAGACCGGCGGCTGCGTGGAAGACTGCGGCTATTGCTCGCAGTCGGTTTCGGCCAACAGCGGCGTCAAGGCGACGAAGCTGATGGAAGTGCAGCAGGTGCTGCAGCGCGCGGCGCAGGCGGCGGATCAGGGCTCCACGCGCTTCTGCATGGGCGCCGCCTGGCGCAACCCCAAGGACCGCGACATGCCCGCCATCATCGAGATGGTGAAGGGCGTGCGCGCCATGGGCATGGAAACCTGCATGACGCTGGGCATGCTGACGCCCGATCAGGCGGACATGCTCTCCGAAGCGGGCCTCGACTACTACAACCACAACATCGACACCTCGCCCGAGCGTTACGATCAGGTGATCACCACGCGCACGATGGACGACCGCCTCGATACGCTGTCGAACGTGCGCATGGCGGGCATCAACGTCTGCTCCGGCGGCATCGTCGGCATGGGCGAGACGCGCGCCGACCGCGTGGGCTTCGTCCACACGCTGGCGACGCTGCCCGATCACCCGCAGTCGGTGCCGGTCAACGCGCTGGTTCCCGTGAAGGGCACCGTGCTGGGCGACATGCTGGCCGATACCCCGCTCGCCAAGATCGACGACGTGGAATTCGTGCGCACCGTGGCGGTCGCGCGCATCACCATGCCGCTGTCGATGGTGCGCCTCTCGGCCGGCCGCGAATCGATGTCCGAAATGACGCAGGCGATGTGCTTCATGGCCGGCGCGAATTCGATCTTCACTGGCGACAAGCTGCTGACCGCGCCGAACTCCGGCGACGACAATGACGCGGCGATGTTCGCCCGCCTTGGCATCAAGCCGATGGCCATCGAGTTGACCCCGGCGCAAGTCGAAGCCCAGCGCATGCCCAAGGGCTGCGCGAAGCTGGAAGCTGCCGAGTGATACACCGGGCAGGATCAATGCTGCTGGCGCTGTCCTGCCTTGCTTTTACGCCGGGCGTTGCGGCTGCCGCAACGCCCGCTGCGTCTCCGATCACGATCGGCGAGACGCATCTTGTCACCTTTGCAGATGGCGATCAGAGACAGATCAACGTCTACCTTCCCGAAGGCTATGCGAAAGGAAACGCGCGTTACCCCGTCCTCTATCTGATCGACGGGGGGCTCTCTCAGGATTTCCTGCATGTCGCCGGATCCACCGCGCTCAACGCCGTGTGGGGCCGCTCGCTGCCGGTCATCGTCGTGGGGATCGAGAGCAAGGACCGGCGCGCCGAACTGATCGGCACACCGGGTAACGCCGCGCAACAAAAACAGTATCCCACCGCCGGGCATTCGGCTCAGTTCCGCGCTTTCCTGCGCGATCGGGTCAAGCCCCTGATCGAAGCGGACTATCGCACCAATGGCGATGACGGTGTGATCGGCGAGTCGCTCGCCGGGCTGTTCATCGTTGAAACGTGGTTGCGTGAACCCGGCCTGTTCCACCGCTATGCCGCCATCGATGCGAGCCTGTGGTGGGACGACGGCGCGCTTTCGAAATCGGCGGCGGGGCTTCTTGCTGCCAAGCAGCCGCGTGGTTCCCTGTTCCTCACCTATTCCAATGAGGGGCCTGAGACCGCCGAGGCGGCAGAGCGCGTTGCCGGTGTGGGGGGCTCGCTCGTCTGCCTGTCCCCGCGCACCGACCTGACCCACGCGACTGCTTATCACGTCCTTTCGCCGCAGGCGCTGCAATTCCTGTTTCCGACCGACAACAAGCATGACCCCGAATGGGGCTTCGAGGTGACATGTTCAAAAAGATCCTGATCGCAAACCGTGGCGAGATCGCCTGCCGCGTCATCAAGACTGCGCGCCGCATGGGTATCCAGACGGTGGCCGTCTATTCGGACGCCGATGCCCGCGCGCCGTTCGTGCAGATGGCCGATGAGGCCGTCCACATCGGCCCCGCGCCCGCGCGCAGTCGTACCTGATTGCCGACAAGATCATCCAGGCCTGCAAGCAGACCGGCGCCGAAGCCGTCCATCCGGGCTACGGCTTCCTGTCCGAACGTACCTCCTTCGCAGAGGCGCTGGCCGCAGAGGGGATCGAGTTCATCGGCCCTCCCGTCGGCGCGATCGCTGCGATGGGTGACAAGATCGAGTCCAAGAAGCTTGCCAAGCAGGCCGGCGTCAACGTCGTGCCCGGCTTCGTCGGCGAGATCGAGGATACCGAGCACGCCGTGCGCATCTCGAACGAGATCGGCTATCCGGTGATGATGAAGGCCTCGGCTGGCGGCGGCGGCAAGGGCATGCGCCTTGCCTATAGCGAGCAGGACGTGCGTGAGGGCTTCGAGAGCGTGAAGCGCGAAGGCCTGAACTCCTTCGGCGACGACCGCGTCTTCATCGAGAAGTTCATCCTCAACCCGCGCCACATCGAGATCCAGATCCTGGGCGATAAGCACGGCAACATCCTCTACCTGAACGAGCGCGAATGCTCGATCCAGCGTCGTCACCAGAAGGTGGTGGAGGAAGCGCCGTCGCCCTTCGTCACCGAAAAGATGCGCAAGGCCATGGGTGAGCAGTGCGTCGCCCTGTCGCGCGCGGTGGGTTACTACTCGGCGGGCACCGTGGAACTGATCGTCTCGGGCGCGGACCCGACGGGCGAGAGCTTCTACTTCCTCGAAATGAACACCCGTCTTCAGGTGGAGCACCCGGTTACCGAAGCGATCACCGGCGTCGATCTGGTCGAGCAGATGATCCGCGTCGCCGCCGGCGAAAAGCTGGAGATGACGCAGGCCGATGTGAAGATCGACGGCTGGGCCATCGAAAACCGCGTCTATGCCGAAGACCCCTATCGTGGCTTCCTGCCCTCGACCGGCCGCCTCGTGCGCTATCAGCCGCCGGTGGATGGCTGGACCGATGACGGTTCGGAGAATGGCCGCCGCGGTGTGGACGGCATTCGCGTCGATGACGGCGTCTACGAAGGCGGCGAAGTCTCGATGTTCTATGACCCGATGATCGCCAAGCTGATCACCTGGGGCGAAACCCGCGACGAGGCGGCAGACAAGCAGGTCGCCGCGCTTGACCTGTTCGAGATCGAGGGCCTTGGCCACAACATCGATTTCGTCTCGGCCATCATGCAGCACCCGCGCTTCCGCTCGGGCGAGCTGACCACGGGCTTCATTGCCGAGGAATATCCCGAAGGCTTCACCGGCGCGCCTGCGTCCGAAGAACTGAAGGGCAAGCTGGCCGCCGTCGCTGCCTTCGTCGCCACCGCGCGGGCCGACCGTGCGCGCCGCGTCGACGGGCAACTGGCGCCGCGCCGTCTGGCTCCGCCTTCCGAATGGACCGTCACCATCGACAAGGCGCCGTATGAGGTCGTCATCGACGATGAGGACGTCACCGTGAACGGCGTCTCGGTCGAACTGGCGATGGAATACACGCCGGGCGACAGCCTGATCGAAGCGGAGATCGACGGCGAAGCCATCGGCATCCGCGTTGCGCCCACGCGCACGGGCCTGAAGATGACCACGCGCGGCGCGATCCACGATGTGCTGATCCTGCCCAGCCACATCGCCTCGCTGAACAAGCACATGATCGAAAAGATCCCGCCGGATCTTTCGAAGTACCTGATCTGCCCGATGCCGGGCCTGCTCGTCGCGCTCCATGTGGGTGAGGGCGACAAGGTGGAGGCTGGTCAGCCGCTTGCCGTGGTTGAGGCCATGAAGATGGAGAACATCCTGCGCGCCGAGAAGTCGGGCGTGGTGAAGGCGGTCAATGCCAAGGCGGGCGAAAGCCTTGCGGTGGACGCCGTGATCCTCGAAATGGAATAAATGCATCTAGACCACGACCCCGCCGCACCTGCGGCCGAGCAGATTTCCTTCGACGATTTCCTGAAAGTGGACATCCGCGTCGGCACCATTGTCGCCGCGGAAGTCTACGAGGGAGCGCGCAAGCCAAGCCTGAAGTTGCGGATCGATTTCGGCCCCGGCATCGGCGAGCGAAAGAGCGTAGGGCAAGTCGCCGCGCTCTATTCGCCGGAGGAACTGATCGGCCGGCAAGTGGCGGCGGTCGTGAACTTTCCCACGCGGCAGATCGGCAAGGCGCTGTCCGAGGCATTGACGCTCGGCTTCGCGGACGAGGAGGGCCGGGTGGTCCTCTTCGCGCCGGACAGCCGCGTTCCCAACGGTTCAAGGTTGTTCTGATGACGGGTTTTGCCGCGCTTTTGGCCGCAGCGGAAGAGATCGATGGCGGTTTCGCCTTCGACATTACCGAGGACTGGCTTCAGGGCCGCACCGCTTACGGCGGGCTGACTTCGGCTCTGGCGCTGGCAGCGGCGCAGCGCGTCGATCCCGAATTGCCGCCGCTGCGTTCGGGCCAGTTCGCGATGATCGCCCCGCTGGCGGGTCGTGTCGAAGCGCGGGCGCGGATCGTGCGCAAGGGGCGCAATGCCACCTGGGTTGCGGCGGAACTGTCGAACGAGAAGGGCGTCGGTTTCAGCGCCAGCTTCGTGTTCATGCGCCAGATCGAAAGCGCGGCGGATATCGCCGGCTATCCGATGCCGGAAGGCGTGAATCCCGTTGCCGATGCCAAGCCGGTGCCGATGGAGGTCGCTCCCGAATTCCTGAAACGGAATTTCGATGCGCGCTTTGCCCTGCCGAAGTCGGCGTTGGGTGAAGCGGACCTGTGCTGGTGGGTGCGCCTCAAGGAGCGTGACGGGCTCGATCCGGCGTTGGAGGCGGTGCTGATCGGCGATGCCTTGCCGACGGCGGTGCTGCCGCTGCTCAATTTCCGCGTGCCGATCAGTTCGATGCACTGGCACGTCAACATGCTGGAGCCCGCGCCGACGACCGAGGACGGTTGGTGGTTGCTGCGCTCCACCAGCGAATTCGCGCGCGATGGCGGGGCCAGCGAGCATATCCTGCAGTGGAATGCTGCGGGCAAGCCGGTGATTGCCGGAATGCAGTCGGTCGCGGTGTTCGGCTGAGGGGGCTGTCCCGCCAACCCTGCAATATCAAAAACCCTCGTCGCCCCCGCGAAGGCGGGGGCCCCGCTTGTTCTTTCTCGCGAGGTCGGAGGAAGAAAGCGGGATCCCCGCCTTCGCGGGGATGACGAGGTTATTGTTTGTCTGTCCGGTCAAGCCGCCTTCGGCTCACCCGCCAGTGTCTTGCCCAGCAGGATCTTGAACGCGGCAAAGGCGATCAGGCCGAAGGTCGCGGCGCCGACGTGCATCAGCCAGAACGACACGGTATCCATCGAGGAATACCAGCCGCCGACGATGCCCACTGCCTTGTTGGCGCCGAAGAACGCCAGATAGTAGATGCCCACCACCGTCGCATTCAGCGAACGCGGCGCGATCTTGGTGAAGAGCGCGAGGCTCACCGGCATGATGTGGGCAAAGCCGATCGAATTGAACAAGTGGAACATCACCGGCCAGAACAGGCCGATCTTTCCGCCTCCGGCCGTCGCCGCCGCAATCACCAGGCACATGCCGCCGGTCATCGAGAACAGCGATCCGATGATCATCTTGCCCAGTTCGTCGGGCTCACGGCCGGTACGGTCAGCATAGAACTTCCAGAACGCGGCCACGGCCACCAGCATCGAGAAGCTGAGCGTGGCGTCGACGGTGATCATCCAGCTGGACGGCAGGGTGATGCCGAAGAAGGTAAGCTGGAACTTGGCATCCGCCCAGACAAGGTAGGCGTTGAAGATTTCCTGATTGGTCAGCATCGCGATGGCCAGCACCGGCACCAGCACGGCCAGCGCGCCAAGGCGTGGCCAGTCCGATTTGGTGAGGCGTGTGCGCTGCGTCTTGTCGGCGCCCTTCGGTGCGCGATTGTCGGCCGGCAGCCACGGCTGCGCCTTCAGGTAGAGCAGCAGGCCGAACACCATCACCACGCCGGCCGCGCCGAAGCCGTAATGCCAGCCGACTTCCTGGCCCAATGTGCCCGAAATCAGCGGCGCGGCGATCACCGAGACGTTGATGGCGATGTAGAAGATCTGGAACGCCATCGCGCGGCGCAAGTCGTTGGGGCCGTAAAGTTCGCCCACCTGGCTGGCGATATTGCCCTTGAACAGGCCGACGCCCACCACCAGAGAGATCAGCGCGAAGAGGAACATCCCCTCGAACGCCATCAGGAAGTGGCCGATGGACATGACCACGGCGCCAGCGATCAGCGTTGCCTTGCGGCCCAGCCAGCGGTCGGCGATGATTCCGCCCAGGATCGGCGTCAGATAGACGAGCGAGGTGTAGTCGCCGAAGATCGCCGAAGCGAGCGGCTGTCCGTCCAGCCCGGCATAGTGCCAGCCGCGCAGCCACGACAGGCCCAGAACTTTGCCCACGTTCTCGGGCAGCAGCAAATACTTGACCATGTAGAGCACGAGCAGCGTCTGCATGGAGTAGTAGGAAAAGCGCTCACACCCCTCGACGAACGAGAGATAACCCAGCCCACGCGGATGGCCCAGGAAGGCGCGATCGTCTCGCGCCGCTTCCTCGGGGAAGTCGAGCTGGGCGGTAGCTTCGGCAACAGTCATGGCGATCCCGGAAATATTGTTATTTTTGAAAGACGTTTATGTTCTTGGCGCATGCGTATAATGGCGTGGTCGGGAAATGTCACGCTATTGACGTCATGACGTCGCATCGGCGTCTCAGTCTGAGACGTGCTCGGGCTTGCCCTTGCGTTTGGTGGAGGCGAGTTCCTCCAGCTGCTTCTCGGTCATGCTTTCGGCCATTTCGCGGGATGCGCCTTTGAGGTCGCTCTTCTTCGTCTCCCCGCGCTTGGCGGAGAGGGCCGCACCTGCGGCTTTCTGCTGGGCTTTCGATTTTGCGGGCATGGCTGATGCTCCCTTGCCGTGATGCAAGAGATGACACGCAGCATGCCATGAAAGTTCCCGAGGGCTGCCGAAGCAGCCCCATTCGGATCAGATTTTAGACCGGATCGCGGGCCAGTTCCTCGTCGAGGAACACGGCCACATCCTCCAGCGAGATTTCGCGGTCGAGGTAGGTCTGGCCGATGCCCTTCATCAGCAGGAAGGGCAGGGTGCCGGCGTCCATCTTCTTGTCGTGAAGCATGTGCTCCACCATCGCGCGGCCATCGCATTCGAGGCCGAGCGCGGAGAGGCTGGCGGGCAGGCCGATCTCGCCGATATGGCGGGCGACATGTTCGGCGCTCGCCTGCGGCATCAGGCCCCGGCGGGCGGAGTAGCGCGCGGCCAGTACCGTGCCCAGTGCCACGCCTTCGCCGTGGAGCAGGCGAGTGGAGAAGCCGGTTTCCGCTTCCAGCGCATGGCCGAAAGTGTGGCCAAGGTTCAGCAGGGCGCGCTTGCCGGTGGTTTCGAACTCATCCTCGGCAACGATGCGCGCCTTGCTCGCCACCGAATGGGCCACGGCATATTCGCGCAGCGCCGCGTCGCCTGCGATCATGGCGGCGGCATTGGTGTCGCACCATGCGAAGAAGTCGGCATCGTCGATCAGGCCGTACTTCACCACTTCGGCATAGCCGGCCAGCAGATCGCGGCGGGGCAGGGTTTCCAGCGCGGACAAGTCCGCCAGCACCAGCGAGGGCTGGTGGAACGCGCCGACCAGGTTCTTGCCGGCCGGCGTGTTGATCGCGGTCTTGCCGCCGACGCTGGAATCGACTTGCGCCAGCAAGGTCGTCGGCACCTGGATGAACTTGCAGCCGCGCTTCAGCACGGAGGCGCAGAAACCGGTGAGATCGCCGATCACGCCGCCGCCCAGCGCGATCACGCTGTCCCCGCGCTCCACGCCCAGTTCCAGCAGCCAGTTCACCGTCGCGGCCAGTTCGTCCCACGACTTTGTGGCCTCGCCCGCCGGCAGGATGCGCCAGTGCGGCTCATGCCCGTTGTCGCGTAGCGATCGTTCCACCACTTCGCCCCATGCCGCGTGGACATGGGCGTCGGTGACGATCGGCACGCCGCGTTTGCGCAGCAGACCCCGGCAGTTCGGCACGAGTTCGGCGAGCAGCCCGGCGCCGACGCGCACTTCATAAGGGCGTCCGGCGATGTCGACGGAAATCACAGCCATTGCGATAGTCCCTGAAGTACCTTGTTGATGGTCTGCACATGCGGGCCGGGGGAGCTTAGCACGTGAATGGGGGCCTGTTCGTAATGCGGGCGCCGATCCTCGCGCAGGCGGGCCAGTATATCGCGCGGGTCGCCGCCTTGCAGCAGCGGGCGATTGTCCTTGCGCGCCGTGCGATCGACCAGTGTTTCCACTTCGCTGTCCAGCCACACGGTAATCGCGTGTTCCAGGATCAGCGCGCGCGTTTCCGCATTGCAGAATGCCCCGCCGCCGGTGGCAAGCACGGTGGGTTCGGCGCCAGAACCGAGCAGGCGGGCAATCACCCGCCGCTCCCCGTCGCGGAAATAGGATTCCCCGTAGGTTTCGAAAATCTCGGGGATGGTCATCTGGGCGGAACGTTCGATTTCCTCGTCCGCGTCGACGAAGGGGAAGTCCAGCAGGGTGGCAAGCCGTTTGCCGACGCTGGACTTGCCGACGCCCATCATGCCGACCAGCACGATGGGGCGATCGATCCGCCGGGCGAGGGCAGCAATTTCTTGCGCGGAAAAGCGGGTCTGTTGAACGTCCATTGCCCCACCGCCTATAGTTGCGCTAGGTCGCAGCGCAAGCATCGGTGAAGGAAGGCGAGTGACGGTACCAAAGGGCAGGCGAAAGCTTTCGGGAGCGATCCCGGGCGTGACTGTGGCCGTGGTGATCGCGATCGTGGTGGTAATCGGGGGGCTGGCCTGGGTTGACGGTGGTCACCGGCAGGTCCGCGATATCGTCCAGCCGGTGAAGGTCCCCGACCAGAAGGTAACGCAGACGCCATGATGAACGCTCGCATTCGCGCCTGGCACGTGATGGCCGGCACCGCGCTGGCGCTCACCTCCGTTTGGGCCATGGCGCAGGACGGCCCCGAATCGCTTCTGCCCAAAGGCTTCGAGCAGCCGACGCCGACTCCCACACCCGCCCCGGCCAAGGCGCCCGCAGCGGCGCCGGCGAGCGGAGGCAGCGCCGCGCCCGCACCGCGTGCCACCTCCACGCCGGTGATCCAGCAGCTTCCGAGCATTGCGCCGGCCGCCATTGATGCGAGCGGCGGCATTCCTGGCCTGACGGCGCAGGGCGGGCTGACGCGCGTGCCCACGCTTGAAGAACTCGAACGCATGTCGCCCGAGGATTTCGAGGATCTGCTGGGCAACAAGATCGATCTCGACATGCCGCCGCAGGCGCGCCGTTCGATGGAGCGCGTCGGCCTGATCGACGATAGCGAAGGCGGCTTTGCGGCTTCCTCGCTCTCGACGATGAACTGGACGGTGGTGGAGGCGGCGCTGGCTGCCAATCGCGGGCAGCTCGTCTCGCGCTGGGGCCATGTCCTGCTGCGCCGCGCGCTGATCTCGCGCCTTTCGCCGCCCGCCGGCATGAGCCCGCAGCGCTTCCTGGCGCTGCGCGTCTCGCTGCTGCTGCGCATGGGTGAAAGCGATGCCGCGCGCGCCGTGCTGCAGGATATCGATATCGCCAATTACACACCCGAACTGGGCGATCAGGCGTTCGAGACTTACCAGCGCACGGCCGATTTCACCGGCCTGTGCCCGGTCTTCTCCTCGGTCGGTTCGCTGCGCGACGATGCGCAGTGGAATGCGGCAAAGTCCATCTGCGAGGCGTTCCGCGGCAGCGGCGCTTCGGCCATGGCCAAGCTGGACAAGATGCGCGTGCGCGGATCGATGGACCGCATCGACGTGCTGCTGGCGCAGAAGTATGCCGGAGCCGCCGGACGATCGCGCAAGGCAGTGACGATCGAGTGGGACGGCGTGACGACGATGACGCCGTGGCGCTACGGCCTTGCCAATGCCGTTGGCCTGACGCCGCCGGACAGCGCCATGGAAGATGCCGGGCCGTTGTTTGACGACATGACTGCGCTGGCGCCGATGGTGGGGCTGACGCGCCGAGCGGCTGCCGCCGATCACGCTGGCGCTACCGGCGTCCTCTCCAACGCGGCGATGGTCGATCTCTACAGCCAGCTCTATTCCGATCCGGAAGTGAGCGGCGATTGGCAACAGCGCGCGGAAACGCTGCGCAATGCCTATGTGCTCGACGATCCTTCGGCACGCTTTTCGGCGATGCAGAGCCTGTGGAGCAGCGCGAGCGGCGCCGATGCCACGTATGCGCGGCAGGTGCTGACCGCCGCTGCCGCTGCCCGCATCACCCCCAGCAAGGACATGGAGGAGCAGGCACCGCTGCTGCTGACCTCGATGCTGGCGGCCGGATTCGATGCCAATGCCCTTGCATGGTCGCCCGTGGTGGCATCCGGCAGCCAGGGCTGGGCACTGCTGGTGCTTGCCGCGCCGGGGCGGATCCGGGCGGTGGGTTCCAGCGCGGTTAGCACTTACCTCGATGCGGACGACAGCACCGACAAGCGCCGCAGCGCCTTCCTCGTTGCCGGTCTGGCGGCGCTGGGGCGCATCGAGCAAAGCGATGCTGGCAGCTTCTCCGGCCAGCTTGGCCTTGGGCTGGATGGTTCGACCCGCTTTACCGAGGCGCTGGATCATGCCGCTGCCAATGGCGATCAGGCGGGTGTGGCGCTGCTGGCCGGGCTGGGCATGCAGGGCGGCGATTGGCATCTTATGACGCCGCGCTATCTCTTCCACATCGTTTCCGCCCTGCGCGCCGTCGGGCTGGACGCGGAAGCACGGATGATCGCGGCCGAGGCAGTAGCGCGGGCCTGATGGAGCCGATGCGGCGATGAGCCGGGCAAGGTCGCCATCAGGATCTTCAGCTGCCGAGCGTTTCCTGACGATGCTGGCGGCCGAGCGCGGCGCGGCGGCCAATACGCTGGCGGCCTATCGCCGCGATCTCGATGCGGCGGCCGATGAGGTGGGCGATCTCGTCACGGCGCAAGGCGATGCGCTTGCCGGATTGGGCAAGGCGTGGAGCGCGGTTGCGCCCGCGACGCTCGCCCGCCGCTGCTCGGCGCTGCGCCAGTTCTACGGCTTTCTTGTCGACGAAGGGCTGCGGGAAGATGATCCCTCTCCCTCGCTGCCGCGCCCGCGTACGCGCCGCGCCTTGCCGCGCCTGCTGTCGCGGGACGAGGTGGAGCGCTTCCTGACGCAGGCCGAGGAAGAAGCTGCGGCAGACAAGCCCGAATCGGTGCGGATGCTCGCCTTGCTGGAATTGCTATACGGTTCGGGGTTGCGCGCCAGCGAACTGGTGTCGCTGCCGGTCGCGGCAGTGCCGCGCGATGCGCCGTTCCTTCACGTTACCGGCAAAGGCGGGCAACAGCGGATGGTTCCGGTCAGCGGGCGCGCCCGCGCGGTGCTTTCGCGCTGGCTGGCGGTTCGGCCGGAGGGATCGCGTCACCTTTTCCCCTCGCGCGGCGAAAGCGGCCATCTCACGCGGGTGCGGCTGTTCCAACTGCTGCGCGATCTTGCGGTTCGTGCGGGCCTCGATCCGGAACGCGTCTCTCCGCACGTGCTGCGCCATGCTTTCGCCACGCACCTGCTGGAAGGCGGGGCGGATCTTCGCGTGCTGCAGACCCTGCTCGGCCATGCCGATATTGCCACCACCCAGATCTACACGCATGTCGAAAGCGCGCGACTGGTGGCCCTGGTGAATGCACGGCATCCGCTGGCACGGCAGGGATAGGGCTCCTTCCACTCTCCCGAACGCTCTTGCGGAACAGGGGCTTGTCCGGCCAGTTGTCTACGGCAACCAAGGTGCGAAGGGAGAAGCCATGACTGTAGGAAAGGTGGGGCGGGGCCGGGGCGCGGCGCTGTCGGGCGCGATTGTGCTGGCCCTGGCACCGGGCAGTGTGGAGGTGGCCACGGCGGCTGCGGCCTACCCGGCCGTCACCGCGATCAGCCAGGCTGACAAGGCGCAAGGGGCCAAGGCCCATCCCGATCTTCTGGCGGAATTCGGCGGCGCGGTGACCGGGCCGCAAGCCGCTTACGTGGAACAGGTGGGCAAGAACATCGCCGTCCAGTCCGGCCTTTCCAACGCGAAAGGCGACTTCACGGTCACGCTGCTCAATTCCTCGGTAAACAACGCTTTCGCGATTCCAGGCGGCTATATCTACGTCACCCGCCAGTTGACCGAACTGATGAACAACGAAGCGGAACTGGCAGGAGTGCTGGGCCACGAAGTGGGCCACGTGGCCGCGCGGCACTCCGCAAAGCGTCAGCAGGCGGCGAATCGCAACCAGATTATCGGCGTGCTGGGCTCCATCCTGTCCGGCGTCCTGCTGGGTGACAGCGCGCTGGGGCAGTTGGGTCAGCAGGTGGCCACGCAAGGCACGCAGATGCTGACGCTGCAATATTCGCGCTCACAAGAGCAGGAGGCGGACCGGCTGGGCATCACTTACCTGAAGCGGGCCGGGTACGATCCACGGGCGATGGCGACAGTGCTGGACAGTCTGGCGCGGCAGAATGCGCTGGAAGCGCGGCTCAACGGCAACTCGGCGCGGGTGCCCGCATGGGCATCGACGCACCCCGATCCGGCTTCGCGCGTGCGCGATGCTCAGTCGCTTGCCGGCAATGGTGCCACCGGAACCACGAATCGCGACATGTTCCTCTCGCGAATCGACGGCCTGACTTACGGCGACGATCCGCATCAGGGGGTGATCGACGGTACCCGCTTCATCCATCCCGACCTGAAGCTGGCGTTCCAGGCGCCTGCCGGCTTCTACATGGTCAACGGCACGCAGACGGTTTCGATCAGCGGGCAATCGGGTAAGGCGCAATTCGGCGGTGGCCGGATGGGCACGGGTCTCGACGCTTATATCGACGAGGTCTTCGCCGGGTTGACCGACAAGGGGCAGGCGCGAATCCGGCCCGACAGTGTCGAGCGCGCAACCGTGAATGGTATTCCCGCCGCCTATGGCGTGGCGCGGGTGCAGACTTCGGGCAATCAGGTGGAAGTAGCGGTCTTCGCTTACGACTTCGGTGGCGGCAATGCCTATCACTTCCTGACGATGACGAAAGTAGGGGGCGTTGGCGTCTTCAACCCGATGTTTAAGTCCATGCGCCGCATCTCCGCTGCCGAAGCGGGGCAGGTGCGGCCGCGCCTGCTGCGGGTGGTGACTGTCAAGGCGGGCGACACTTCGCAGTCTCTGGCCGCGCGCATGGCCTTTTCCGATGCGCAACTGGACCGTTTTCTGGTGCTCAACGGACTGCAGGCGGCGGACCGGCTGGTGCCGGGGCAGAAGGTGAAGATCGTCACATACTGAAAAGGCCCCCGGTTTCCCGAGAGCCCTTCAAGATTGCCGAGCCGGAAACGGAAAAGGGCGGCAGGTTTCCCTGCCGCCCTGAACCGTTTAGCTCGAAAGCTTCTTACGAGTTCGTCGAACCCAGGGTCGACGAGGTCTTCGAGAAGGTCGAGGTGAGCTGCGAGCCCATGCCCTGCATGGCGGCGATCGCGGCAACAGCGATGAGGGCGGCGATCAGGCCGTATTCGATAGCGGTGGCGCCTTCTTCGTTGCGACGCAGCTTGGCGAGAAACTTCATGGTATGTCTCCTGATGTAAAGCAGTCTTCTGTACCCGGTCCATCCCGCCTGGCGTCTCGCTTCAGCGCTCCGGACAATTTCGCTTTTAGGTTGGAAGTGTTGAAAAATGTTTAAGTTGGAATTTTCTTCAGCTTGCGGAGATTGCAGTAGATGACTTCGAAGCGATGCTATTCCACATGCCAACAGCTTCATCGGCGGCGCCGCTGATTGCTACGACAACCATAAGTACAATCAATCCAAGGATCAGTCCGTATTCGACGGTGGTGGCGGCGGTTTCTTCTTTAAGAATTCGCACACCGATCGATCGAACAGTCATGATGCACCCTGCAGTTCTCCAGAACACTCTCGGGGATGCCATCGTGGCGTTAACGAGTTCCTAATAAGGGTATCGATGCTGGAAAATTCTTTTACACCGATGGTCGTCGTCGCCGTGGCGCTCGTGCGCGAAGACGGGCGGGTGCTGATGCAGCAGCGACCCTTCACCAGTATGCACGGCGGGCTATGGGAATTTCCCGGAGGCAAGGTCGAGCCGGGCGAAAGCCCGGAAGCGGCGGCCGTCCGCGAACTGGACGAGGAACTGGCGCTGGGGCTCGATCGCACCGTGCTGGAGCCGGTGAGCTTCGCCAGCGGGCGAACCGGGGACGGGGCCCGGTCGCTTGTCATACTTCTTTACGTTTGCCGCGAATGGCGGGGCGAGCCGCACCCGCACGAGGCGGAGGCGCTTGGCTGGTATGCCCCCGAAGCCATCGAAACGCTGGCAATGCCGCCGCTCGACTATCCTTTGGCAGCGGCCTTGTGCAAATTCCTGCGCTCAAGTGCGATATAGGCGTTGACGGGGGGCGGATCCCTTTCTATTGGCGCCACTCCAACGCGCCCGTAGCTCAGCTGGATAGAGCATCAGACTACGAATCTGAGGGTCGGACGTTCGAATCGTTCCGGGCGCGCCACTTTCCTTTCGGGGAAATCGTGGCCTTGGTTGGATAGAAATTGGCACGCGCCCGTAGCTCAGCTGGATAGAGCATCAGACTACGAATCTGAGGGTCGGACGTTCGAATCGTTCCGGGCGCGCCATTTCTCCATAGAGAGGTTTCCAGACCTTTCGCCGTATGGATACATAGGGCATCTGCGCGCCCGTAGCTCAGCTGGATAGAGCATCAGACTACGAATCTGAGGGTCGGACGTTCGAATCGTTCCGGGCGCGCCACTTGCCTCACAACAGCAACCCTCGATTATTCGGGGGTTTTTTATTATCTGCGCGGCGCGCGATCGGGCGGCGCGAATCGCATCGCCCGTCGCTTTAGCTGCCAGCCTTCGCCTCATCGGAAGCCTGCGGGCGAGCGAAAGCGCGCGACAGGCCGTGGTAGAGCTTTTCCTTGCAAACCAGCGTGCTGGCGGCATCGGCGATGATGGCGGTTAGGAACAGCGGCACGATCATGCCGCGGCTGGCGGTGGTTTCCATCAGGATGATCACGGCCGTCAGCGGTGCACGCACTACTCCTACGAAATAGGCGACCATGCCCAGCAGCACGATGGCCGGGGCCGGATCGTCCGGAAATCCGTAAGACAGCAATTGCCCCAGTCCCGCGCCTACTGAAAGCGAGGGGGCAAAGATGCCGCCCGGCGCGCCGGAGACGGCCGTGGCCGCCGTGGCGAGGAATTTGGCCGGGCCGAACCAGGGGGAGGGGTTTGCCGTCCCCTCGATCATGTGGCGCGTGGTTTCGTAGCCGGTGCCCCAGGTCGATCCGGTAAGCACGCCGGTTACCGCCACGATCATCCCGCAAACCAGCGCCAGCGTGACTGGCCGAGTCCGGGCCGTCTGAAACAAGGGGTGCGTGCTGCGCGAGAAAGAAAGCAGGGTGCGCGAGAACAGGCCGCCCAGCACGCCGCCCGCAACGCCCGCCACGGGTGTGATCAGCAGGACGGAGGCAACGCCCAGCGTCTGCCGCATGGCGCCGAAATAGACGTAGTCGCCGGCCACCGCCAGGCTGACGAGGCCGGATATCACCACGGCCCCCATCACCAGCACCGCGACCTTCTGTTCGAAGGCGGCGGCAAGTTCCTCGATCGCGAAGGCGACACCGGCCAGCGGCGTGTTGAAAGCCGCGGCCACGCCGGCGGCGCCGCCGGCGATCAGCACACCGGCGGAGATCGGCACGCGCAGAATGCGGTGGCAGGTGACCATTATCGCGGCGGCAACCTGCACGGTGGGCCCTTCGCGCCCCACCGATCCGCCCACCAGCAGCATCACCGTGGTCAGCAGCAGCTTGGCGATGGCGGTCGGCAGCGAAAGCAGGCGTGAATTGGCGAGTTGCAGGTCGTGTCCGGCGGCCATGACCTGCGGGATGCCCGATCCCTTGGCGGCCGGCGCCCAGCGCTTGGTAATGGCAACCGTCGCCGCGAAGACCAGCGGGGTCATCACCAGCGGCGCATAACGATGCTGGGCCTGGAACTGCGTGAAAATCTTCTGCGCCAGATCGCCCATCCAGGCGAAGACTATGGCGATCATGCCCAGCGCCACTGCGCCGAGCACCGTCGCTGCGCGCCTGCGGGCCATGGCGAGCGAACTGTCGAGGCCGGGTGCCGACTTCTGGAATGAGCGAAAGTGTTCCAGGGGCGTCATTCGGTTCCGATCATCTCATCGCGGCAAGCCCGAAAGCGGGCGGCCCGGCTCAGGCGCCGAAAGGCAGGCACCAAAATAGGCGAGGGGGGCGATCGTCGCAAAGCGGCAGATCGACGCCCTAGTGGGCCAACACGGGGTATTATCGCAAGGACTTTGGCCGAAAAATGCAAAAGGCCCGGGATCGGCATTGCGATCCCGGGCCTCCATCCCATCAGGTCCCCGGCAAATCCGGGGCCGATTTTTACTTGCCGCTGGAGCCGCCAGCAGCACCCTGAACCGATGCGTTGAACTGGGCGGCGGTCACGCCGACAGCCAGCGCACCGTCGGCGCCAAGGCCGATGGTGTTCTTCTTGAGCGAGACGGGCGAGCCGGTCTGCAGCGCCACGGTCACGTTATCGCCCTCAACCTTGCTGACGGTGCCGAGCACGACGCCGTCGCTGCTTTTCAACGGCGCGTCGGGCACCAGCGCAGTGGCCAGCGCTTCGCCGGTCTTGGCCTGCGCGCCCTGCACGGCGGCTTCCAGCTGGGCCTTGGTCATGCCGATCGTCAGACCCTTGTCACGGGTGACGAAGGCAGACTTGGGCAGGCCCGCGCGTGCGACGCCGGTGTTGACGGTCACCACGTCGCCCTGCACGGCCTCTACCGAGCCCACTTCATTGCCTTCGGCATCGAATACCTTGGCGCCGGCAGTCGGCTCGGCTGCGGCGGCAGCGGTTGCCGGTGCGGCCTGCGCCATGGCGGCGCCGGGAACGAGCGTGGCTGCGGCAAGCGCGGCGGCGATGATCGATTTCTTCATGGCGTACTCCTTCTCGATGCGGAAGCCGACCCAACGGCGACCGACACGCAGCCCTCCAACGCAAGAGGGCCCTCAAAAACAGGTCCGGAAAGTTGACGACCCGGACGATACGATCCGGCCAGAGCCGGAACCCGCTCCGCGCGCCGTTGCGCGTGGGAAGGAGCGGGGTGAAAGACATGCTTGTTTGCATGTGCGTAACGGAATGGCGGGTGAACGGTGCCGGATCAACCGCTGGGCCGACCTCGTTTTGCGATGAAACGGCCCAAACCCGTCGTTTCGTTCGCTGTATGCGGTGAACTGCGTAACGGCGGCGAAATGCCATGGCCCTTGCCGCAGGGAACATGTTGCGCTCTTGTTCGCTAGGTGCAGCACCTGGGTACGCGCGCGCGATTGAGATCGAACGGGGGAACGCATTGGAAAGCGAGATTTTGAAAGAGGCGGAGGAGCCTGCCGTCTCTCCGTCGGTCTGGCGCTATGCGATGGCGCGCCGGGCGCATGTGGTGATCGACGCCGCAGACTACTTCTCCGTGATTCGCGAAGCGATGGAATCGGCGCGGCAGCGGATTTTCATGATCGGCTGGGATTTCGATTCGCGCATCTTGCTCACATCCGGCCGGCGCTGGTGGCAGGGCGGCCGCAAGGACCGGTTTCCGGCACGCCTGGGGTCGTTCATCATCTGGCTGGTGCGAAGCCAGGCACGGCTGGAGATTCTGCTGCTGAAGTGGAACGTCTCTCTGGTGAAGTCGCTGTTTCGCGGCACCATGGTGATCGACCTGATCCGCTGGGCCTTTCGCGATCGCATCCACTTCCGCTTCGACGGCGCCCATCCGATCGGCTGCAGTCACCATCAGAAGATCGTGGTGATCGACGATGTGTTCGCTGCCTGTGGAGGCATCGACATGACCTCCGACCGTTGGGACACGCCCGAGCATCGCCCGCACGACCCGCGCCGCCGCAGGCCCAGCGGCCGGCTCTACGGCCCCTGGCACGACCTGACGATGGTGATGGAAGGCGAAGTGGCCGGCACGCTGGCCGAACTCGGGCGGGCGCGCTGGGCGGCGGCCGGGGGCAACGAGATCGTGCCCTGCGCCCCGCAGGACTTCGTACCCTGGCCCGAAGGACTGGTGGCCGAGTTCGAGAATGTGGAGATCGGCATAGCCCGCACGCGCGCGGAATATGACGGCTGCTCGCAAGTCGCAGAGATCGAGCAGCTTTTCGTCGAGCAGATTCGCCGTGCGAAGCGCTTTATCTATGCGGAGACGCAGTACTTCGCCTCCCGCGCGGTGGCGGAGGCGATTGCCGAGCGGTTGCTGGAGGATGATCCGCCGGAAATCGTCATCATCAATCCTTTGAGCGCCAGCGGCTGGCTGGAACAGGTGGCCATGGACACCGCGCGCGTGGAACTGGTGAAGACGCTGCGCAATGCCGATCACGCCGGCCGCTTCCACATCTTCCACCCGCGCGCGGCGGACGGCGAGCCCATCTACGTCCATGCCAAACTGCTGATCGTCGATGACGAGATTCTGCGCGTAGGCTCGGCGAACATGAACAACCGGTCGATGGGTCTTGATTCGGAGTGCGACGTGTTCATCGATGCGGCACGCCCGGCCAATGCCCATGTGGTTCCAGCCATCCGCGCCTTGCGCATTCGATTGCTGGCGGAGCACTGCGGGAAGACCGAGGACGTGATCGCGGAGGCGCTGGATCGTTACGATTCGATGGCCGCGATGATCGAAGGTCTTGTGCCCACGGGCAAACATCTCGAACGCTTGCCCTTGAAACATCTCTCCGATGCTGAAAGAGCGCTGGGGGAAAGCGCTCTGCTCGATCCGGAACGACCCGGTGAGATGTTCGAGCCGATCGAGCGGCGCGGTCTGTTCCGCCGCAAGGGGCAGCTTATGCGGCTGCGCCTACAGGAAAGATTGCGAAGGAGTATCAAGGGATGAGCAGCCTGGTCGGTCCCGACGAGGACAGCCCTTTCGAAAAGAAGCCTGCGGTGCCGGAAGACGTGCAGGAAGCGATCCGCACGCTGATCCGCTGGTCCGGCGACGATCCGGAGCGCGAAGGCCTGCTGGACACGCCCAAGCGCGTGGCGCGGGCGTGGAAGGAATACTGCCAGGGCTATGGCGAGGATCCGGCCATCCACCTCAGCCGCGTGTTCGAGGAAGTGGGCGGCTACGACGAAGTCGTGCTGCTGAAGGACATTCCGTTCCAGTCGCACTGCGAACACCACATGGCGCCGATCATCGGCAAGGCGGCGATCGCCTATCTGCCGCGCGATCACGTGGTGGGCATCTCGAAGCTCGCCCGCGTGCTGCAGGGCTATGCGCAGCGCCTGCAGATCCAGGAACGCCTGACCGCCGAAGTGGCCGAATGCATCTGGACGCATCTGAAGCCGCACGGCGTTGCCGTGGTGATCGAGGCGAGCCACGCCTGCATGTCCGCGCGCGGCGTGCGCACGCCGGGCGTCAGCATGATCACCAGCCGCATGATGGGCACGTTCCTTGAAGACGAGCGCAGCCGCAAGGAAGTGCTGAGCCTGATGGGCTACTGAGGCGGGCATTCTGGCGCGGCACCGGCCCACTCCCCCACCCGACCTCCCAGATTCTACCCTGTAGGGAGGTCGGGTGGGGGAACGGGCCGGTGCCGCACAATTTGCGTTTCGCGAATTTTCAAACCGGCGCTTATCCCCGTTTCCGCGCGCCGGGAGCTTGAACGGCTCCCGCCGTGCGGCGATGGAGGCTTGGCGGCGCCCTTCGCGCCGCGCCGGGGGTAGTTTGAGCGGTTTCAAGAATAGCGTCGAAGGGCAGGGCGCCCCTCTGCTGCGTTACGGGGCTGCGCTGGTTCCGGCCGTGATGCTTTGCGTGCTGTTGCTGCGCAGCGTCTGGGATGTCGACATCTTCTGGCAGTTGAAACTGGGCGAGATCATCCTTGCCCACGGCGGCCCGATTTCCCGCGAGCCGTTTGCCGCGCTTCATCTGGGCGAGCCGCTGCCGGCGGTAGGCTGGCTGGCGCAGGCGAGCATGGCCTGGGTGCGCTCACTGGGTGGCTGGGGCCTGCTGCGGGTGTTCGATTCGCTGGTCTGGCTGGGCGGGTTCTGGGCCGTCGCCGCCGCCTGCCGCCACCGCAGCGCTACCGCGCCCGCAGTCGCGCTGGCACTGGCACTGGCCTTCTTCGCAGCCTTGCCGACCGCCAGCATCCGGCCGCAGAGCTTCGCGGCGCTGTGCTTCGGCCTGCTGCTGGCGCTGATGCAGCTACGCCTGCGACCGCTGCTAACGATCGCGCTCGGTGCGCCGCTGCTGGTGCTCTGGCAGAATTTCCACCCCTCGGCGAGCATCGGTGTGCTGACCTTGGGCATTCAAACCGTCGCCGGCGGCCTGCTTTGGCTGCGCGACCGCAATCGCCCGCTGCCGGTTGCCCCTGCCGTGCTGACGCTGGTCGCCATCGCGGCGATCTTCGCGACGCCGGACGGTTTCTCCATCCTCGCCATCTCCGCCACCAATACCGAAATGAGCCTGGCCATCGGCGCCAGCGAGTGGCGCCCGCTGTGGATCCCGGCGAATTGGAACAACGCGGTGCCGGTGGTGATCGTGCTGCTGTTGACGGCGCGCATCGTGCTGCGTGGGCGTCGCTACGATCCGGCCGAAGTGCTGGTAGCACTGGCGCTGCTGGTCATGACGATCTTCGCCTATCGCTTTGTGCTGTTCTGGGCGCTGGCGATGGTGCCGGTGATCGCGCGCGGGGCGAGTTCGCAAGAGCGCGCACTTGCCGCCCCACGCTGGTTGCCCGCTGCCGCCGTCGCAGTGGTGGCCTTGGCCTTGCCGTTTCTGGCGCCCACGCGCTTTGCGCCGAGCCTGCCGCTGGAGAGCATAGCGCGGCTGAAACAGGAAAACCTGCGCGGCACGGTCTATGCGGATTTCCCGTTCGGCGGCCCGGTGATCGATGCCGGATGGCCTAACTGGCGCGTGGCTTACGACGGGCGCTACTACCGCTACAGCCACGACGAATGGCAGTACAACGGCGGGATCGAGAACGGCTATGTCCCGCTGGTGGACGTGATCGCCAAGTGGCACCCGGTGGCCTTCGTCATTCAGGAAGACCACAATGCGCCGATCGCCGGGGAACTGGCCAGATCACCGCGTTGGAAGCGGATATTCCGGGGTGCTGACGGGGTGGTGGTTTACGTCCGGCGCTAGCCTTCCGACCCAGCTTGCCCAGAGCTAGCTAAGCGCCCCCAAGACCCCCAACCCCGTCGCCCCCGCGAAGGCGGGGGCCCCGCTGCCTTTCTGCGACATCGCCAGAAAAGCGGGATCCCCGCCTCCGCGGGGATGACGAGGTAATATGAGTTAGGGCAGGGGCGGTCCCGACCCAAATCGGTTCAGTCGCAAGGGTCCGCGCAAGCCGCCTCAACCGCCGCGCGTAACCGGCAGCAGTGCACCCGTCACCGCGCGCGCGGCGTCGGAGGCGAGGAACAGGATCACGTCCGCAATCGCCTGTGGTTGCACCCAGGTCGAGAAATCGGCGTCCGGCATATCGGCGCGATTGGTGGGCGTATCGATGATGCTGGGCAGGATGGCGTTCACGGTGACGCCGGTGCCGGCCAGTTCCTCGGCCAGCGCTTCGGTCAGGCGGTGGACGCCGGACTTGGAGGCTGCATAGGCGCCCATGCCCATGCCCGCCTTCACGGCGCCGCCCGCGCCGATGCTGATCACGCGCCCGGCAGCCGAAGCCTTGAGCGCCGGCAGCGAGAGCTGGGTGATGGTCGCGGCGGTCGTCAGGTTCATCGCCTGCATCTTCGCCCACGAGGCGAGCGATCCGCCTTCCAGCGTTTCCCAGATGAAGCCGCCCGCGATGTTCACCAGCACGTCGATGCCGCCATGCGCGGCCGCTACCGTGTCGAGCGCGGCGCGGGTTGCGGCTTCGTCGGTCAGATCGACGCCGCCGATATCCAGCGCGCCGGCCAGGGGCTCGCGGGCCGAAGGGGCGAAGTCTATGCGGGCGACCTTGTCGCCTTGCGCGGCGAAAGCGGCGGCGACGGCGCTGCCGAGTATGCCAAATCCACCAGTGACGATAACCGAACGGGCCATGGAAATTCCTCTCTTTGCGCGGACGCTATCGCGCCGGTCGGGGAGGGGCAAGCCGGGCCGGACTATCGGGTGTGAGCCAACGCCCTACCGATGCTCAGGAAAAAGGCGGCGCCTCCATTCGGAAGCGCCGCCTTTTCAAATTGTCAGTCTGAAATCAGAGCTGGTCCGGTTCAGAGCTGGCCCAGCATGTAGTCGGCCGAGCTGACTTCGAAAGCGCCCGGCGCTTCGACGTTCAGCTGTTCGACCACGCCGTCGTTGACGACCATCGAGAAACGCTTGCCGCGCTCACCCATGCCGAAGCCGGTGCCGTCCATCACGAGGTCGATCGCCTTGACGAAATCGCCGTTGCCATCTGCCAGCATGGCCACGTCGTCGGAGCCCGAGGCCTTGCCCCATGCGCCCATCACGAAAGCGTCGTTCACGGCGGTGCAGGCGATCGCATCGATGCCCTTGGCCTTCAGTTCCTCGGCCTTGTCCACGAATCCGGGAAGGTGCTTGGCAGAGCAGGTGGGCGTGAAGGCGCCGGGCACCGAAAACAGCGCGACTTTCTTGCCTGCGAAGAAATCGGCGGTCTGAACCGGTTCGGGGCCGCTTTCGCCGGCCTTGATCAGCTTTACGTCAGGCAGCTTGTCACCAACGGCGATGGTCATGGATTTATCCTTTGTCTGCAAATGAATCGCGGATGCGCGCTGATATAGGGCGGCAGTGCGCAGGCGCAAACGGTGCGCGTGCCGAACGTGGTTAAAATCGCCTTCACCTGAGCCATTAAAATCCGGTGAACCACTGCGTGAGAGCTTGTCTGCGGGGTTCGGCAAATGCCGGATCGTCGGAGGAGGCAAGCGATGATGAGCATGAAGCGCGTCGCCGTAGGGGGACGACATAATCGAGGGGCACTGGGCCATCGAACCTCGCGCGGCGGCGAACGTCGCTTGTTGGTTCGAGGGACACTGGGCCATCGAACCTCGCGCGGCGGCGAACGTCGCTTGTTGGCGGGGTCGATCATGGGTCTGGTGGCGGCGCTGGCGGTCGGCCTGTCCGATCCGGCACACGCGGCCAAGCCGGGCATCGAAAAGAACAAGGCCGGGCCGGTTCCGGCCGCAACCGCCGGGGCGGGCGACAGCGCGGAGCAGTTGCGCCGGCTCGACATCATGCTGATGGTGACCAGCCTGCGCTGCCGCCGGACTGCCGACGACTTTCAGGCGGACTACGGCGATTTTACGCAGGAGCATCTGGCCGACCTCAACGATGCGGCGCGCGCACTTCAGGCCGGTTTCGTCGGGCGTTACGGCGATCAAGGGGCGACCCGCGCGCTGGACAAGATCAGCGTGGTGATGGCGAACCAGTATGGCGCCGGGCATCCCTGGCTCAATTGCCACGAATTGAAACAGATCACGCGCGGTTTGGCGCATAGCCATGGGCGCGGGGCGCTGGTGGATGCGGCGCAGGAAGTGCTGGCGGATCAGCGTCCGCGCACGGTGGTAGCGCTGGCGCTCAAGTGAATTAGGTCGAGACACCGGCCGGCGCGGGAACTTCGATCACCCGGTCGGCCAGCCGGTCAACTTCGGCCCGGTCGTGGCTGACGTAGAGGATCGGCAGGCGCAGTTCGTCGCGTACGCGCTCGATCACGCGCAGGATTTCCTCGCGCCGCTCCGCATCGACGGAGGCAAGTGGTTCGTCCATCAACAGGAAGCGTGGGCCGGACAGCAGTGCGCGGCCGATTGTAACGCGCTGCGCTTCGCCGCCCGATAAAGTGGCAGGCATTCGTTCCAGCAAGTGCCCGATGCCCAGCACCTCCAGAGCGGTATCGAGTTCCAGCCAGCGGTGCTCGGGCGAGGCAATACGCCAGCCGTAGAGCAGATTGTCGCGCACGGTCTTGTGCGGGAACAGGCGCAGGTCCTGGAAGATATAGCCGCAGCGGCGGCGTTCGGGCGGCAGGTTGATGCGGCGTTCGGCATCGAACAGGATGTCGCCCGAAACCGCGATATGGCCGCGCGATGGCTTCGCCAGGCCGGCGATCATGTCCAGCAGCGTGGTCTTGCCCGCGCCGGACGGGCCGAACAGCGCGGTCAATCCGCCTTGTTCGGCGCGGAAGGCATAGTCGAACGTCCGTTTCCCGCGCTTGAGGCTGAGCGAAACGTCAAATGACATAGCGCATCGCCCCCGCTTGGTTACGGCGTGCCATCCATTCGGAAATCACCAGGGCGCCCAGCGAGAGAGCGATCGAGAGGCCCGCCAGTCGCGCCACCTGCCATTCCGCGCCGGGAACCTGCAGGGCGCTGTAGATGGCCAGCGGCAGGGTGCGCGTCTCGCCCGGAATGTTGGAGGCGAAGGTGATCGTGGCGCCGAACTCGCCCACCGAACGCGCGAAGCCCAGCACCAGCGCGGCCAGAATGCCGGGCAGGGTCAGAGGCAGGGTGATCGTGGCGAACGTGCGCCATCGCCCGGCGCCCAGCGTGCGCGCGGCGAGTTCGTAGCGGCGGTCCACCGCCTCGATCGACAGGCGCATGGCGCGCACCATCAGCGGCAGCGCCATGATCGTCGCGGCCAGTGCGGCCCCGGTCCAGCGGAACATGAAGGTGAGGCCGAACGCATTCTCGAAAAAGCGGCCCATCGCGGAGTTGGGGGCCAGCGCGATCAGCAGCAGCCAGCCGGTCACCACCGGGGGCAGCACCAGCGGCAGATGGATCAGCGCGTCGAGAATGATGACCCCCGGAAAGCGCCAGCGCGCCAGCACCCATGCCAGCGCGAAGGCCACCGGCAGCGCGCAAGCCATCGCCACGCCGCTGACCTTGAGCGACAGCAGCAGGACTTCCCATTCCTCTGGCGTCAGGTTCACGCGTGGGTCCGGTTACTTCGTGCCGAAGCCGAACTTGCGGAACACCGCCTTGCCCTCGGCCGAGATCAGGTAGCGGCGGAAACCTTCGGCATCGGCATTGCGCGAGGCGGAAAGCACGGCAACCGGATAGCTGATCGGCGGGTGCGAATTGGCGGGGAACACGCCGGCCACCATCACGGCCGGCTCGGCGCGCGCATCGGTGGCATAGACGATGCCCAGCGGCGCGGCGCCGCGGCCCACCAGCGCCAGTGCGGCGCGCACGTTTTCGGCGGGGGCAAGGTTGTCCTTCACCGAATCCCACACGCCCAGCTTGGTCAGCGCCTGCTTGGCATAGATGCCCGCCGGAACCGCTGCCGGATCGCCCACCGCCAGTCGCCCATTGCCCAGCGCGCGGGCCAGCGGAAAGCCGGGCTTGATGGTGATGCGCTGCGGCTTGGCCTTGGGCGCCACGATGACCAGATCGTTGGTCAGGAACGAGACGCGCGTGCCCTTGCGGACAAGGCCCTTGGCCTGCACTTCGTCCATCCACGGCTCATCGGCGGAAACGAAGACATCGGCCGGCGCGCCCGCCTCGATCTGGCGCGCCAGCGCGGAAGAGGCGGCGAAGGAGATCTTCGGGCGCGGATGGCCCTTCTTCGCCCAGCCATCGGCAGCGGCATTCATCGCCTCCTGCAGGCTGGCGGCGGCCAGCACCAGCGGACCTTCCGACTGCGCGAAAGCAGGCGTCCAGAGCGAGGCGAGCAGGAGAAGTACAGGCAGGAACAGCGCGCGCAGCCGGAGCATCTTGGAAAACCTTCCGAATATATCTGTATCCGGCTGTATATGGTCCGTCCGGTCTTGCCTAGGGTGCCTTCACGTGCAGTTCAGTGCCCGCGCGGTTCGGCCGGGGTTTGCCGCAGAAGCGTTGAAAGCGCGGCCAGATCCGCATTGTCGGCCGCCTGTTCGATCCGCTGCTGCAGCGCCCTGTAATGGGTGAGCACCGTCTCGCCCGCTGCGGTAAGGACGGCGCCGGCACCGCCCGCGCGGCCGGGAGAAGTGGCCACCAGCGGGCTGGCCCAGCAGCGGTTCATCGCATCGACCAGCAGCCAGGCGCGGCGATAGCTCATGTCCATGGCCCGCGCCGCTGCCGAGATCGAGCCATGCGCGCGGATCGACTCTAGCAGGTCTGCCTTGCCCGGACCCATGGCGATTTCGCCGCCGCATACGAGGCGCGACTTGATGGAGAGCAGGGCATGATCGGTCATGAAGGAATTGTCCGTGGTAAACTGGCAAAAGACCTATGCCATGGGAGGCAAGCGGGCAATGTGGAGAGAGATTGCAGGAACGCATCCGTCTGATAGCATGCCGGGTGAAGCCAGTGGCTTCGGATCGCCACGGCCAAAAAGGTCGGGCGATCGGGGACCGGCGGGGGCGATCCGGAACAGGACACGGGGCCTGAACAGGAAAGGAGGCGCAAAGCCTCCACATCGCGCCCGCGCACGAGAGAGGATGCGTGGATGAAGGTCGCTGATGAGAAGACTATCCGTTTCGAACGCCGCATCGACTCGGCGGGGGGAATGGTGATTCCCGCGCCCGCGATGGCGTTGGGAAGCGGCAAGCGCGATGACAAACAGGACGTTCGCTCGCTGATTACCGCCGTGGCGATGTGCGTCGCCTGCTGGCTGGTGCTGGGTTACTACCTGCTGACCTGAGGCCGCTTCAGCGGGCGGCAACGGTTTCCGCCGGCACCCAGCCGCCCGCCGTTGCCGCATAGAGCCGCGCGACGTTCTGGAACTGCCGCGCGCGGGCATCGACCAGCGCCAATCGCGCGTGTTGCGAAGAACGGCTGGAATCCAGCACCTGCAACACGCCGCTGTTGCCCACTTCGAAGCTGCGGCGAGAGAGGCGTAGCGAATGGTCGGCAACCTGAGCCGCCGTCTCTCGTGCGCCGAGTTCGCGGGCGTCGTTGCCCAGTGCCGAAAGCAGGCCGGATACTTGACCGAAGGCTTCGGTGACGACTTGCTTGTATTGCTCGGCAGCCGCCCTTGCTTCCGCCTCTGCCCCGCGCTTTTCGGCCTTCAGCGTGCCGCCGTGGAAGATCGGCGCGGAAATTCCGACGAAGATGTCGAACGCGTTGAACTTGCTGCTGAACATACTGGCGATTTCGGATGTCGACTGGCTGGTCGTCGCGCCCAGCGTGATGTCCGGATAGAGGTTGGCGGTGGCGACGCCCACTCCGGCGACGGCGGCGTGGAGCCGCGCTTCCGCCTCGCGAATGTCCGGGCGGGAATGGACCATCGTGGAGGGCAGGGCGACCGGCACATTGCTCGGCAGCACGAAAGCGTCGAGATCGAACCCGGTCTCACCCAGTTCCTGCGGCGAAATGCCAAGGAGAACCGCCAGCATCGCGCGGCCTTCGGCCAGTTGCTGTTCCAGCCCTGGCAAGTCTGCCCGGTCGTTGGCGAGCTGGCCTTGGGCGCTGAGCGCTTCCACTTGCGTGCCTTCGCCCGCCCGGTCCCGCTTCTGGGTGAGCGTGACGTTGCGCTCATCCTCTGCGATCAGCGCGCGCTCGGTCGCCAGCCGGTCGTTCAGCGCGGCGATGGCAAGCACTTGAGCGACCACGCGGCCTGCGATCAGCAGATGCGCCGCCTCGGTCGCGCGTTCCTCCGCCTCGGCCTCCGCGGCGGCGCGTTCCAGCGCGCGGCGGTTGCCGCCGAACAGGTCGAGGTCGTAGCTGACGCCGCCGCCCAGCGTGTAGAGATCGAACTTCGGATTGGGGATCGCGCCGAATTGGGAATCGCTGGAAAGTCCGAAGGCAGCCAGATTGACCCGCTCGTACTCCGCGCGGGCATTGGCATCCAGTTGCGGCAATTGCCTGCCGGCCACGGCGGCGACCTGCTGGCGTGCCTTTTCCAGCGTCGCGCGCGACGCGGCCAGCGAGTGATTGCCTGCGAGCGCCTGCGCTACCAGCGTATCCAGCTGGGCATTGCCGAAAGCCTTCCACCAATCCGCCTGCGCCGCTTCGCCCAACGATGCGCTTGCGGCCGCGGCGCCATAGCCCGCTTGGGCTGAAGGCGGGGCAGGGGGCGCATAGTTCGGCCCCACCGTGCAGGCGGCGCAGAAAAGCAGCGGGACGAGAGTGGCGGTCTTGCGCAAGGTCATTCCCCGATGGGCAGCGTATGGGTGTCCACCTGCATCTTGCGCACGCGCATCATCATCACGAGCGGGATCAGGCAGAGGGTCAGCAGGAACACGGCGTGGAACAGCGTGACGTCGCCCACCATCGTCGCCTGGCGGGAGACTTCGCCATAGATGGCGGACAGGGCCTGCTGCGATCCGAAGTCGAAATCGGGGCGGGCCCAGGCGAACACGGGATTGTCCGGGCGGACGTGCTGCACCAGATCGTTGCGGGACTGGGCGATCAGGTGGAGATATTCGTACTGGATCGCGGAGATTCCCACCGCATTGCCGACATTGCGGGTGAGCGCGAAGATCGCCGCGCCCTCGTTGCGCAAGGCCGGATCCAGCGTGGAAAAGACGATGACGGACAGCGGCACGAAGATCATCCCGCTGCCCAGTCCCTGCACCAGCCCGCAGATGAGCAAGGTGCGCTGGTCCACATAGAGGTCCACGCGCGAATACATCAGCATTCCGGTGCCCATCAGCACCAGCCCGGTGACGATCACCGCGCGCGTATCGACATACTTGAGCACGCGGGAAACGATCAGCATCGACGTCAGCGTGCCGATCGCACGGGGCAGGCTGATGAAGCCCGCCTGCAGCGCCGAATAGCCGAGTAGCGACTGCGTCATCACCACGATCATCGGGATCGTAGCAAAGGCCACCACGCCGATCATCATCGAAAAGATCGATCCGATCGCGAAATTGCGGTCCTTGAACAGGCTGGGCCGGATGAAAGTGTCCCGCGCGGTCGCCATGTGCACGACCATCAGATAGGTCGCCACCGAGCAGATCAGCGCATAGATGCGGATCTCTCCGGAATCGAACCAGTCCAGATGCTCGCCGCGGTCGAGGATCAGCTGCAATGTCGTTAGCGCGATGGAGACCAGTATGAAGCCCAGCAGATCGAACCGCGTCTGCAATCGGCTGGGGCGGCGGCGCAGGAAGGCCAGCATTCCCAGGAACGAGAGTGCGCCGAACGGCAGGTTGATGAAGAACACCCAGCGCCAGGACAGCGCATCGGTCAGCCATCCGCCCAGCGTCGGCCCGATGATCGGCCCGGCCATGGAGCCGAGCGCGAAGATCGCCATGGCCTTGCCGTGTTCCTCCGGCGGGTTGATATCCAGCAGGATCGCCTGGCTCAGCGGCACCAGCCCGGCGCCGCAGGCTCCCTGCAGGAAGCGGGCGAGGATGATCGTCTGGAGATCGGTGGCCAGCCCGCAGAGCGCCGAGGCCAGCGTGAACCCGGCGACCGAGAACAGCATCACATTCTTGCGCCCCACGCGCCCGGCCAGCCAGCCGCTGAGCGGTGTGGCGATGGCGCTGGCGACAAGGTAGCTGGTAAGCACCCACAGCACCTGCTCCTGAGAGGCGGAGAGGCTGGCCTGCATGTGCGGCAAGGCGACGTTGGCGATGGTCACGTCCACCGCCACCATCGTCGATGCCAGCATGCAGGGCACCGTGATCAGCAGCCGCTCAAGCGGCGGCGGGTAGGCCGAGGTTGCCGGCATGACCCGCGCTCCTCAGCGCTTTTGGGGTGCGGTCTTGGCCGTCGTATCGGCGGCGAAGAGATGGCGCTGGTGCCCGGTATCGACCGTGACCGTGGCGGAAAGTCCGGCGCCCAGCGGCAGGTTCCCCGCCGGTTCGTCCAGCGTGATCTGCACGGGCAGGCGCTGCACCACTTTCACCCAGTTGCCGGTGGCGTTCTCTGCAGGAAGGACGGAAAAGCTGGACCCGGTGCCGGGGCTGAAGCTCTGGACATGGGCCTTCAATGCGCGGTCCGGGAAAGCGTCCAGCTTCACCGTCGCCGGCTGACCCGCGCGCATGTAGTGAAGCTGGTCTTCCTTGAAGTTCGCCTGCACCCAGAAGTTCTGGCCGGTCAGCATGAATACCGCACGGCCGGGCGAGACGTAGTTGCCGACCTGAAGCTGGTTCCCGCGGGTGACGACGCCGTCCTGCGCCGCGCGCACTTCGGTATCGCCAAGGTCGATGCGGGCCTGCGCCAGCTTCGCGGCAGCCTTGCGCACTTCGGGCAGGGCGGATGTGTCGCCGTCGATATGCCCGGCCAGACTGGCGCGCAGGCTTTCGACGCGCGCCTCGGCAGCGGCAATGGCCTGCAGCGAGGCACGTGCCTCGGTCGCGGCCTGTTCGTACTGCGCGCGCGAGGAAATGCCTTCGCCGGTCAGCGATTTCTGACGGGCGGCTTCGCCCACGGCGAAATCGTGGCGTGCCTTGGCGGTGGAAACTTGCGTCAGGGCCTCGCGGTAATCGGCGCGCAGCGAAGCCGCATCGGTTTCCGCCTTGGCCAGTTCGGCTTCGGCGGAATCGACGGCGGCGGCGAAGTTGGTCGGGCGGATGCGGAACAGCACCTGCCCCTTGCGAACGCGGTCGTTCTCATGAACTTCGATGGCGACGACAGTACCCGCGATATTGGGGCTGACCGCGACCATGCCGGTCTGCAGTGCGGCGTTGTCGGTCTCTTCATAGCGACCGCCGGAAAGATAGAACCAACCCGCGCCGGCCAGCACGATCAGCGGGCCGGCAATCATCAGCACCGCCCGCAGGGAGCGCCGCTTTGCGCGTGGGACCGAAACAATGTTGTCTTCGGCCTTGATCGAGGTTTCGGCGTTCATGCGTTCCTATGCCCTTGGTGCGCGCTGGGGCCGAGACTCGGGCCCGGAACTTCTGCGCGCAGATACTAAGCATAGTTATTATCAGCAATACAACCATCGCAAGGGTGCGCATCGGGTGATCGCGATTGCGATCATGTCGGCCGTCACCTGGCGAGGAACGCTTTCACGTCGCCCATGAACCGGTCGAACTGGTCATGGTGCAGCCAATGCCCGGCATCGTCGTACTCGATCAGCTGCGCCGTCGGGAAATAGTCGATCCGCCCGTCGATCGAGGGGCTCTGCGAGAAGCTGTTCTTCCCCCACAGCATCAGCATCGGGCAGGTAATCGCCTGCCACAGTGCGGTAACGTCGCTGGTCGGCATGTCGGAGACCGACCAGATGTTGACGTAATTGTCGAACTTCCAGCTCCAAGTGCCATCCTCGTTCCGGTTGGTGCCATGGATGGTCAGGTGGCGGGCCTGCTCGTCGGTCAGGAAGGAGTTCTCTTCCTTCATGCGCTCATAGGCGTCACGGCGGGTGGCGTATTTGCGGGGTGTGCGGCCGGCGGCCTTGCGCTTGTCGTCGATCCACTGGCGCAGCCGTTCGCCCACGCCGCGCTCTTCCATCTGGCGGCGGATATGCGGCGGCGGCCCGAGTCCTTCGATATTGACGAACTTCTCCACCTTGTCGGGGAACAGCCCGGTGAAGCGCGTGGCGATGCCGCCGCCCAGCGAATGGGCGATGATCGTCACCTTGTCATAACCCAGCGTGTGCACCAGCTGCGCGAAGTCGTAGACCATCGCGTCCATGCCGTAGTGGCCTTCGGGGGACCATTCGGAATCGCCGTGGCCGCGTAGGTCCGGGCAGATCACGTGCCAATCGCGCCGAAGCTCCTCGGCCACCCAGTCCCAGCTGCGGCAATGGTCGCGCCCGCCATGCTGCAGGATCAGCGGCGGCGCGTCGACATTGCCCCAGTCGACATAGTTGAGCCGCAGGCGCTGCGAGACGAAGTGGTTGGAAGTGGGGCCGAGTTGTGTGTCCATCGGCTGAGCGTGGTCCGCCGCGCGGGGCCCGTCAACCACGGCGAAGCGATGATTTGCGGGGATCAAGTATTTCCATGAGGACCGGAACGCTTGGCAAACCGGGGGTCTTGCCCCTATCTCGCGCCCCGACGATTTTCACGAATTGCATTGTTTGAGATTCAGGCCGGAGGCTTCGTAAATGGCGACCACGCACAAGACCCGCATGCTCATTATCGGTTCCGGCCCCGGTGGCCTGTCCGCCGCGATCTATGGCGCGCGCGCTGGCATGGAGCCGATCGTGGTGCAGGGTCTTCAGCCCGGCGGCCAGCTGACCATCACCACCGATGTCGAGAACTATCCCGGTTTCCGTGAAGTGATCCAGGGCCCGTGGCTGATGCAGGAGATGGAGGCGCAGGCCGTCCACGTTGGCACGCGCATGATGTACGATGTGATCACTTCGGTCGATCTGGAAGGCCCGGTGTTCCGCGCCGTGGGCGATTCGGGCGACATCTACGAAGGCGACACGCTGGTCATCGCGACCGGCGCACAGGCGCAGTGGCTGGGCGTTCCGGGTGAGCAGGAGCTTTCGGGCAAGGGCGTGTCCGCCTGCGCCACCTGCGATGGTTTCTTCTATCGCGGCAAGAAGGTCGTGGTGATCGGCGGCGGCAACACCGCCGTGGAAGAGGCACTCTACCTCACCAACCACTCCGACGAAGTGACCCTGATCCACCGCCGCGACACGCTGCGCGCCGAGAAGATCCTGCAGGATCGCCTCTTCGCCAATCCGAAGATCAAGGTGGTGTGGAACAAGCGCGTCGAGCGCTTCATGGAAGGCGAGAACGGCGAACTGCGCGCGCTGGCCCTGATCGATACGCACACCGGCGAGCAGAGTGAAATCCTCACCGACGGCGCTTTCGTTGCCATCGGCCACGCACCGGCGACCGAACTGTTCAAGGGCAAGCTGCCGATGGACGAAACCGGCTACCTGCTCGTCGAACCCGGCACGCCGAAGACCGAAATCCCTGGCGTCTTCGCCTGCGGCGACGTGATGGACCACACCTACCGCCAGGCGATCACTGCCGCCGGTACGGGCTGCATGGCCGCGCTCGATGCCGAGCGCTACCTTGCCCATCGCGACTTTGCCGAAGCGGCGAAGGTCGAGGCGTAAGCATCAGTGGGGCGGGAAGGCACGGCTTTCCCGCCTTGCTTTGACCATTGCCCCTAAGTAACGCTGCCCAAATCCCGTCATCCCCGCGAAGGCGGGGATCCCGCTTGTTCTTGAGGCGTAGCGCGAGGGAAGCGGGGCCCCCGCCTCCGCGGGGGCGACGGAGTTTGATGGGCGCTGTTGAAGGGCGCCGCCGAAAGCCGCCCGTTCAGTGTGCCGTCACAGCCTCAAGACATGCCAACACCTGACCTGCCAGCCAGTCCTGCGCTATCGGCTCGACAAAGCTATGCGAAGCCTCCGGGCATGATTGCAGGCGGGCGTCGGCCTTGTTCCAATTCGCCGCGAAGGCGAGCCCGGTACGATCCCGCCCCGCGACCAGAAACCGGACCGGTCCTCCGAACTCCGCAATCCCCGCCGCGATTTCCGCGGCAAGTCCCTTCGGCGCGGACGGAGCAGGGCGCGCGGCCGCCAGCAGACTGCGCAGCAGCGGGCCCACCGCCACTTTTCCGGTAAGAAGCCGCTTCAAAGCCGCCGGATCAGCAAGTCGGCGCCGATAGTGATCGCGCACGACTTCGGCGGGAGCATCGTCGGCGGCATCCTCGTCGAACGTCCATGGGTTCGACAGCACCAGCCCATCCAGACCCGCGCCACCGGCCAGCATCAGCGCGCTGGCGGCATCGCAATTGCCGAAGCCGACCACGCGGGAGACTTGCGGGCATTGCACGCGGAGCGCGGCAATCGCGGCGGCCATGTCCGGGCCGCTGGAACGAAATCCCCGGTTGTCTCCCGTGCTGTCGCCCACGCCGCGCCGGTCGAAACGCAGCACTGGATAGCCCTCGGCAGCGATGCGCGCGGCGAGCAGGGCCTGCCCGTTCCACGCCCCGGCGCGGGTCTCGTTGCCACCGGAAACAATCAGCAGTGCCGTGGTTCCGGCAGCTTCATCGAGACTGGCGGCAAGCTCCGAGCCTTCGCAGGCGAACGTGAAATGCCGCCGTGTCATCCGCGCACCCCCTCAATCAGCAAGGCGGCCAAGGCATCGGCCTGTGCCGCATCCTCGTCCGGCTCGGCGCGCAGCCAGAGGCCGCTGCCGCCCAATTGCTCCTGCGCGATGACGGGCACTGACGGATCGGGTGCGAGCGCTTCCAGATCGCGGAACAATGCCGGACCCAGCGGATATCCGGCCAACACGATGCCATCGCGATGCGCCGTTTCCGTCAAGACCTCGCGATTTTCCTCCCGCCCGGCCTCGCGACTGGCGAGCATACGGGCGCGCAGCATCGAGCGCAGGATATTGGCTCCCTTCACTGGCGCATAATGCCACGCGGAAAGTCCGGCCGGGGTGAACAGGCATCCTCCGCGCAGGGCGAGCACATGGGTTGCGCCGAAATGATCGGCTGCAGCCGTCATCGCCGCGCGCCAGCTTTCGGCGTCCTGATCGCGAAGATCGCGCAGGCTTTCGTTGGTTCCGGGAAGGTCGGGCAGAAATGCATCGATGTCCGCACGGTCGAGCCGCCGCATGACTTCGGCGCAGAAACGCCGCAGGCGGTTCGCTTCGTCGAAAAGTGCGGGAACGATCAGCAGGCGCGACGCGCGGCCGCGATCGCAGGCGAGGGCATATTCCTCGCTCGCACCACCTTCAGGCAGGGGGCAGGGCCAGGTGAGGGGGCTCATCGGGCGATCCCCCCATCAAGGCAGGTCAGGCCGTGGCGCGCTTGGCCTTGGCGAATTCCAGCAAGGCGCCGAAAGTCTCCAGCATCTCGCCGTCGATCTCGTCGTCCTCGATGATGATGTCCAGACGGTCTTCCAACTCGGTCAGCAGGCCGGCAACGGCCATCGAATCGAGTTCGGGCAGGTGTCCGAACAGGCCGGTATCGGCCTGAAAAGTCTCGGCTTGTCCCTGCTTCAGGCCCAGCACGTCCGTCAGGATGCGGCGCAGCAGCAGGTCGGTGTCGTCTTGCATGGCCCCTCTCTTCGGGCATTGTCGTAATCTCCGCGCCTCTAGCCGCGCTTCGCGGCTGCGGCAAGGCGGCGCGCGCCGTGTTTGGCGATATGCAGCCAGTTTCTGGGATCAAGCGGCCGATACATCTCCAACCTGTATCGCGGCCGCACAATTTCCATCCAGTCGCGCTTGTAGGGATCGTCGCCCGTGCCGAAATCGACGAGGTCTACCTTGTCGATGTCGATCACATGGCGGAACAGCGCCGCGCTCAGCACCGATCCGGGGGAGAATGGCTTGGCGCTTTCCCGATGGGCGAGCTTGTGGATCCACGCGGTGCCGCCTTCCACCGTCCACATCTGCGCGGCCACGGCCTCTCCGCCCACAAGGGCGACGCCCAGCCGCAGCCGCCCGGCGGCGCCTTCGGCCACCGCAAAGGCACGCAGGAATGCGGGGCTGCCTTCCGCCGTCTTCCAGCTTTCGGCGTAGATGTCCTCATAAGCCGCCCATGCAGCGGCGTCGAAATGATCGAAGACAGCCGTCGTCACTTTGCCGGACTTGCGCTTCAGCGTGGTGCGCAAAGGGCCGGGGCGAGAGGCGATATATTCGTCGTAATCGCGCCCGGCGATCAGCAGCACGTGATTGGTATCGCACCGCGAGCGGGAGACGACCCAGCCGGACTTGCTGAAGGCCTGTTCCAGCCGCGTGGCGCTGCCTTCTTCATCGGGGACGCCATGCAGCGTCACCCGGTGCGCGCGTTTGCCCAAATCGCGGGCCAGCGCGGTGAGCGGCTCATCGGATTTTGCGAGAAGAGGCCGAAAACGGAACGAATACCAATTGGATAGTGCCTTAAGCTCACCCGATTTCCCGGTCAGCGGCAGCACCGCAAGCTCGTTCCCGTCGCGCGCCACGGCCATCAAGGGGGCGATACCGCAATGTTCGGCCAGCATCGCAAACCACTCCAGCCGGTCGAACGGCGCACGCTGGTTGCTCTCGGACAGCCACAGCGCTAGCGGGCCATCCGATTGCACTTGCTTAAGATCGCGGTGATAATCGACGTTTACCACGTAGCTACGAACCTCTTGCGGAGCCTTTCCTCACCATGAGCGGCAGTCCCGAAAACCCGATCCTGCCGCTCGACCATCTGGCGCTGCGCGGGGCAGACGATGCCCCGGCGCTGGTGTTGCGCGGAGAGACGCTGGACTACAAGGCCTTAAGATCGCGTGTCTCTCGCGTTGCGGCATGGTTGGCACGTGAAATTCCCGAAAAAGGCGCGCGTGTCGCCACCTGGGCGGCCAAAGGTGAACTGACCTGCTTGATGCCGCTGGCGGCGGCGCGGGCGGGGCTGGTGCATGTGCCGGTCAATCCGCTGCTGAAGCACGCGCAAGTGGCGCATATCCTTGCGGACAGCGGCGCGGTTATGCTGATCGGCACCCCTGCGCGGCTGGCGACCTTGGGCGAAGCGGACGTTCCGGCTGCCTGCCGTCTGGTGGAGGAAGCGGCGGCGTTGGCCAATGCGCAGGAATTTGGCGGCGATCTGGCGCCATCGCAAGCCGATCCCGACGATCTGGCCGCGATTCTGTACACCAGCGGTTCGACCGGGCGGCCCAAGGGTGTGATGCTCAGCCATGCCAACATGTGGCTGGGGGCGGAGAGCGTTCACGACTATCTGGGCCTTGCTTCGGATGATCGCACGTTGGCGGTGCTGCCGCTGTCGTTCGATTACGGCCAGAACCAGTTGCTTTCTACGTGGCATGCGGGCGGCTGCGTGGTGCCGCTGGACTATCTCATGCCGCGCGACGTCGTGAAGGCGGTGGAGCGGCACGGGATCACCACGCTAGCTGCCGTGCCGCCGCTATGGGTGCAGATCACCGAACTCGACTGGCCGGTGGAAACCGCTGCCCGGTTGCGCCGCCTGACCAACAGCGGTGGGGCGCTGACCGTGGATCTGGTCCGCCGCTTGCGCGCACTGTTCCCGCAAGCCCGGCTTTTCGCGATGTACGGACTGACCGAGGCGTTCCGCTCCACTTATCTCGATCCCGCGCTGATAGACACGCACCCGACATCGATGGGCAAGGAAATTCCCCACGCAGAAGTGCTTGTAATCAATGATTTGGGAAATATTTCTCAGAATGGAGAGGAGGGCGAACTCGTCCATTCCGGCCCGCTGGTGGCGCAAGGATACTGGCAGGATCCAGAGCGTACGGCGGAGCGCTACAAGCCTGCGCCTGCCGCTTCCCGCTATGGCGGCATGGCGGTCTGGTCGGGGGATCGGGTGAAGCGTGAAGCCGATGGGCTGCTCTATTTCGTCGGCCGTCGTGACGCCATGATCAAGTCCGCCGGCAATCGCATCAGCCCGCAGGAAGTGGAAGAGGCCGCGCTGGCCACCGGCCTCGTCGCCGAAGCCGTCGCGCTGGGCGTGGCCGATCCAAGGTTGGGGCAGGCGGTTCACCTCGTCGTTCGCGCTGCGCCCGGAACCTTGGATAGCGCAGAAGAATTGCCGCGTAAGCTCAAGGAAGAGTTGCCTAATTTCATGATGCCCCAAGTCATTCACTGGCGTGATGCCATGCCCATCGGTCCCAATGGCAAGATCGATCGGACTGGCCTTGCGGCCGAACTTGCGGAGATGGCCTCGTGAAGCCGCTGGGTCCGATACCGGATGGTTACGAAGCCCTCGACGGCGTGCTCGCGGTGGGCGGCAAGCCGGTGACCGAATGGGTTGCGCAGGCCGGTGACACGCCACTGTTCCTCTACAGCGCCGAACTGGTTCGCCGCCGTGTCGCGCAGTTGCGCGCGGCGATGCCGGCGAAACTGGCGCTGCATTATGCGGTGAAAGCCAATCCCTTCGGCGCGCTGCTGACGTTGATGAACGGACTGGTCGACGGCTTCGATATCGCATCCGGTGGCGAACTGGACATCGTGCGCGGCGCCGGGATCGATCTGGCGACCGTCAGCTTCGCCGGCCCCGGCAAGCGTGACCGCGAACTGGAGGCGGCGATCGCGGCCGGTGTCACTCTCAATCTCGAATCCGAGGCCGAGGCGCGCCGTGCCTTCGCCATTGGTGAAAAACTGGGCCGCACGCCGCGCCTCGCCATTCGCGTGAACCCCGATTTCGATCTCAAGGGGTCGGGCATGAAGATGGGCGGCGGTGCCAAGCCGTTCGGCATCGATGCCGAGCGTGTGCCCGCGCTGGTTCGCGAAGTGATCGCCAGCGGCGCGGAATGGCGTGGGTTTCACATCTTCGCCGGTTCACAGGCGCTGGATGCGGCGGCCATCGCGGAAACGCAGGGGCAGACGCTGGATCTTGCCGCCCGTCTGGCCGAAGCGAGCGGCGCGGCGCTGCCGCACTGCAATCTGGGCGGCGGGCTGGGCATCCCCTACTTCCCCGGCGATGTGCCGCTGGATCTTTCGGAAGTGGGCGCGCGCCTGTCGGAGCGGTTCGAATCGCTGCCTGAAATTCTGCGCGAAACGGAATTCTGCATCGAACTCGGCCGCTATCTGGTGGGCGAGGCAGGCGTCTACATCGCCCGCGTGATCGACCGGAAGGTCAGTCATGGTGAAGTCTTCCTGGTCACCGATGGCGGGCTGCACCACCAGCTTGCCGCCTCCGGCAACTTCGGCACGGTGGTTCGCCGCAATTACCCCTCGGCCATCGCCACGCGGTTTGGCGCGCCGGTGAAGGAAGAGGCCTCGATCGTCGGATGCTTATGCACTCCGCTCGATAAGCTCGCGGATAAAGGTGGTTTTCCCCGCGCCGAAGTAGGCGATCTGATCGCCGTGTTCTGTGCCGGTGCCTATGGTGCCAGCGCCAGCCCGGCGACGTTCCTGGGGCAGGGGCCAGCGCGCGAAATGCTGGTCTAACGGCGGCGTCAGCATTAGCGGCAAGTCTGTCCCAACTCGGGACTACTCCCGAATCGGGGTGAATTGGCTAACGCAATGTTCACCCTTTTAACCGATAGCGGAGGCTGGATTCTGCCATGTCCGTATGAGGTGCCTTCCTCCACGGGCCGGCGCTGGAGGAATGTAATTATGCTGCAGTCCCGAATTATCCGCCTTTTGGGCGGCTCCGCGCTGGCCGGCGTGGTGTTGACGGGTTGCGCAGATGCGGCCTCGCGGCCGCAGTTGCCGCCGGCGCAGTTCGTGGCGATGCAGGAGGGGCCGGGCGAGGAATACGTGATCGGGCCCCTCGATCAGTTGACGATCTTTGTCTGGCGCAACCCGGAACTGGGCGCGAAAGTGCAGGTTCGGCCGGACGGACGCATCACCACCCCGCTGATCGCGGACATGCCGGCCGTGGGCAAGACGCCGGCGATGCTGGCGGAGGACATCCGCCTCCAGCTTTCGCAATATATCGAGGATCCGCTGGTTTCCGTGATCGTGGACGGGTTTTCCGGCACGTTCAGCCAGCAGATCCGCATCGTCGGCGCGACCGAGAAGCCGGCGTCGATCCCCTACCGCGCGAACATGACCGTGCTGGACGCGATGATCGCGGTGGGCGGCCTGTCCGAATACGCGGCGGGCAATCGCGCCAAGCTGATCCGGTTCGACAAGGCCAGCGGCACGCAGAAAGAATATGCTCTGCGTCTGGCCGATCTGCTGAAGAAGGGCGAGAGCAAGGCTAACGTCATGCTCAGCCCCGGTGACGTGATCATCATCCCCGAGAGCATGTTCTGAGAGGGGCTTAGGGCGACATGAACGGCCTCTACGAAGAACTGCTGAGCGCGGTCCACAGCGTTTGGCACCGCCGCTGGATCGCGCTGGCGGTGGCTTGGGCGATCTGCCTTGCCGGCTGGCTGGTGGTCGCCCTGATTCCCAATGGCTACGAATCGCAGGCGCGCATTTTCATCCAGCTTGACGATGCCCTGGCAGAGCAGGTGGGCATCGGCGTGGCTGACAAGAAGCGTGATATCGAACGCATCCGCCAGACGCTGACCAGCGCCGTCAATCTGGAGAAGGTCGTGCGCGGCACGCGGCTTGGCGCCACCGTCAATTCGCCCGCGCAGATGGAAGCTGCGGTGCTGCGGCTGGGCAACAAGGTGAAGGTCGTCAGCCAGGAGGACAACCTTTTCCAGATCACCGCCACCGCGGACTACGGATCGTTCTCCGATGCCGAGAATGCCAAGCTGGCGCATGAGATCGCGCAGAAGATGATCGACATCTTCCGTGAGGAAAATCTCGCCGGCGACAAGGGCGACATGGTGGAGACGCTGGAATTCGTGAACCAGCAGCTGCGCCAGCGCGAAAAGGAGCTGGAAAGCGCCGAACAGCGCCGCACTTCCTTCGAAGCGCAGCACCCGGAACTCGCGCAGGGCGGCGTCGCCGTCGTGCAGCGGCTGGATTCGTCGCGCACGCAGCTTCGCGATGTGGAGGCTGATCTGGTGGCGGCGCAGAGCGCGCTTGCCTCCATGGACGGGCAGCTTGCCAGCACCCCGCGCACGCTTCCCGGTACGGCCGGCAGCGGCGCCGGTGCGGCGCTGGCGCGTGCGCAGGCCGACCTCGCTTCGATGAAGGCGCGCGGCCTTACCGACAATCACCCCGACGTGATCGCCGCCCGCAACCAGATCGCCGCGCTGAAAGGCCCGGCGGCGCAGGAAGCGGCGAGTGGCGGCGGCACGCCGAACCCGGCCTATAGCTCGCTGCAGTCGATCCGGGCGGAGCGGCAGGCAGCGGTGCAGGCGCTGGTGGCGCGCAAGGCGGGCCTGCAGTCCGACATCGGCTCGCTCACTGCATCGGCCATTCAGGACCCCGAACTGGCCACCCAGGCGCAGCGGATCAACCGTGACTACGACGTGCTCAAGGAACAGTACGACAAGCTTCTGCAGGACCGTGAGGAGCTGCGCCTGCGCGGCGAAGTGAAGACCGGGCGCGAGGCGGTGAAGTTCCAGGTGGTCGATCCGCCGACGAGCCCGCGCAAGCCAGTGGCGCCTAATCGCCCGCTGCTGCTGTTCGGCGTGCTGCTGGTCGGCATCGGTGGCGGTTGCATGGCGGCCTTTGCCCTCAGCCGCCTGCGTTCCGTATTCGCGACCGCCGGCAGGCTGGAACAGGCGACCGGGCTGCCGGTGCTGGGCGCGATCTCGCAGCACCTTACCGATGGCGCGCGGGCCGTGCGTGCGCGCCGCCTGAAACAGTTCTGCGGTGTTGGCGCCGGATTGGGGGCGCTGTTCGTGGTGTTGCTGGCGGTGGAATTCATCCAGCGCGGCACGGTGGTCTGAGGATACGGCAACGATGACCGAACACAGCAAGCTTCCCGTGCCAGAAGATCACGGTGCAGACGCAGGCGATAACGCGCAGCCGCGCGAATCGCTGATCGAGCGCGCTGCCAGCCGCTTCGACTTTACGCGCATGATGCGTCCGGCGATTTCGGTGCCGCCGGTATCGCCTGTCCCCGTGCAGGCGCCGGTAAAGCCGGTTGCCCCGGTGAAGCCCGTTACGCCTGCGTCATTGGCGGCCCCGGCTGCGGAAGAGGCTGCCGTTCCTGCAGTCGAAACTTCGGCTGCCGCAGCGCCCGTACACGAAGCCGTCGCGCCGCTGTCCTTCACCGGCCTGCGCCACCCGATCGATCGGGATCGGCTGCGCGATCAGGGCCTGATCGTGCCCGAAGGTGCCGTGACCGCGCTTCTGGAAGAGTTCCGCATCGTCAAGCGTCACCTTCTGGTGCAGTCGGCCGAGCTTCGCCGCCAGAACGCCGGTGCCGCCGCACAGCGCGTGCTGATCAGCTCACCCCACCCGGGCGAGGGCAAGACTTACTGCGCGCTCAACCTTGCGCTGGCCATCGCGGCCGAGAAGGAGAGCGAGGTCCTGCTGGTCGATGCCGATTTCGCCAAGCCGTCGATCCTCTCCACGCTGGGCCTCCCCGGCGGGCACGGGCTGATGGACGCGCTGATGGACGAGAGCATCGACGTGGCCGATTGCGTGCTTGGCACCGATGTGCCCGGCCTCTGGGTACTGCCGGCCGGCGATACGACGGTGAACGACAGCGAATACCTGGGCACTTCGCGCGCGGCGCAAGTGCTGGCCCGGCTGACCGAGGGCGCGCCGCGCCGCATCGTCATCTTCGATTCCCCGCCCGCGCTGGCCGCATCGCCCGCCGCCGAACTGGCCAAGCATGTTGGTCAGGTGGTGGTGATCGTGCGCGCAGACCGTACCGGGCAGGGCGCGCTGGAAGATGCCGTCTCCCTCCTGGACGGCTGCCCGAATGTTCAACTCCTGCTCAACGCTGCACAGTTCAGCCCGAGCGGCCGCCGGTTCGGCGCCTATTACGGGTACAGTGGATGAAGTTTGGACGTTCGGTGGCGTGCCTTGCCGGTGCGCTTGTTTCTATTGCCCTGATACCCGCGACTGCTCTGGCCCAATCCATGGGCTATGAGCCTACGGGCGGTTCCTCGGCTTCCGGCGATGGCGCCAGTGGTGCCGGCAGCGATGCCGGCACGCTCGGCAAATCCGGCGGCCGAAAAGGCCGCGGCGGCACCAAGGGCGCGCGCCGTCTGGAAGTATCCCCTTATATCGAGGTGGACCAGATCGTGACGGCGGAGCTTTCGCCGGGCAACGACGTGCTGACCTGGACGCAGCTGGCGGTGGGCGTCGATGCTTCGATCGAGGGGCGCAACAACGCGCTGGCGGCATCGGTCCGCTATCAGAAGCAGATCGGCTGGGGCAAGGCGACCAACGGCGACGTTATCAGCGGCGTTGCGCGTGGCTACACCACCATCGCCCCGGGCCTGACGCTGGAGGCGGGTGCTCTCGCCACGCAGACCAGCGTGGACAATCGCGGCGCGGCGCTTTCCGGCGGACTGGTGCCGGCGAAGTCGCGCACCAATATCTATTCGGTCTACGGTGGCCCTTCGTTCAAGACGCGGGCGGGCGATATCGACCTCTCGGCCGATTACCGGGCGGGTTATACCAAGGTAGACCAGCCCAATGCCTACGTCGCCACGCCGGGGGCGTCGGCCACCGACATCTTCGACCACAGCGTTACGCAAGTGGCCGATGCGGAAGCGGGCGTTGCGCCTTACGTCATCGCCCCCGTGGGGCTGGGCGTGGCCGGCAGCTTCTATCAGGAAGACGTTTCCAACCTTGATCAGCGCGTGCGTGACGCACAGGCGCGGGGGCTGGTGACAGTGCCCGTCAGCCGCACCGTGCGTCTGGTCGGCGCGCTGGGCTATGAGGATGTGCAAGTCTCCAGCCGCGATGTGCTTCGCGATGCGGACGGCAATCCCGTGATCGGCAGCAATGGCCGCTACAAGACAGACAAGAGCGCACCGCGCGAACTGGCCTATGACGTCAGCGGACTGATCTGGGACGTGGCGGTGATGTGGCGGCCCGGCCCGCGCACCTCGCTCACCGCGCATTTCGGCCGGCGTTACGGCGGCACGGCCTATGGCGGCACGCTGGCCTGGGCACCGAACGACCGCAACAGCGTGAACGTGGTGGTCTACAACAACCTGTCCGGCTTCGGCGGCCAGCTCAATCGCGCGATCGACCAACTGCCCGACGATTTCGAGGCGGTGCGCGATCCCGTGACGGGCGATCTGCGCGGCTGCGTATCCTCTCTGGACGGTGGCAACTGCCTTTCGGGCACGCTGGGTTCGGTGCGCTCCGCCGTGTTCCGCGCGCGCGGTTTCGCGGCCAGCTGGTCCACCAAGATCGGCCGTCTCGATGGCGGCGTCGGCTTCGGTTACGACAATCGCCGCTTCATCGCGCGGCAGGATTCGGTGCTGGCAGCCGCGAACGGCGTGATCGACGAAAACTGGTGGGTGGCCGCCTATCTCTCCGGCCGTCTGGGCCGCGAGGCGGGCTGGTCCACCAGTGCCTATGCCAACTGGCTGTCCAGCAACGATTCTCTGACCGGGAACGTGGCTGGCTATGGCGTCAGCGCGTCCTATTACCGGATGCTGGCGCGCCGGCTGCGGGCAACGCTGGCGCTGAGCCTAGACGGGGCAAGCCGTGACGATTCACTCAGCGATGATTATTGGACCGCATCTGCCCTGGCAGGGTTGAGGTACAGTTTTTAAGAGTTTCGTGGGAGAACAGAGAAATGTTCGAAGATTTCTACGGGCTCCGGGCGAGGCCCTTTCAACTCACCCCCGATCCGGCGTTCTATTTCGAGAGCGCGACGCACCGCAAGGCGCTGTCCTACCTGGGCTATGGCCTGGCGCAGGGAGAGGGCTTCGTGGTCATCACCGGCGAAGTCGGCGCGGGCAAATCCACGCTGGTCGCGCACCTGATGGCAACGATCGATCCCGCGCAGCTTACCGTGGGGCTGGTGGTGACCAGCGCGCTGGATGGCGAAGAGATCGTCCACGTCGTCGCGCAGGAATTCGGCTTGCCGGTGGCGGGGCATGACAAGGCATCAGCGCTGGGCGCGATCGAAAGCTTCCTCCATTCGGAAGCGCGTGCCGGCCGCCGCTGCCTGCTGATCGTCGATGAGGCGCAGAACCTTTCGGTGAGCGCCATCGAGGAACTGCGGATGCTCTCCAACTTCCAGCTGGGCGCGCATCCGCTGCTGCAGACGCTGCTGCTGGGCCAGCCGGAATTCCGCGCGACGCTGCTGGAAAGCCCGGAGCTGGAGCAGCTGCGTCAGCGCGTGATCGCCACGCATCATCTGACGGCGATGACCGTGCGCGAAGTGAAGCCTTACGTCGAACACCGTCTGGCTTGCGCCGGCTGGCAGGGGCAGCCCGCTTTTGACGACGATGTCCATGCCGAAATCCATGCGGCCACCGGCGGCATTCCGCGCCGCATCAACCAGGTGCTCAATCGCCTGCTGCTGCTGGGCGCGGTCGAGCAGAAGACGCGGATCGACGCGGAGATGCTGCGCGAAGTGCTGAGCGAGCTGGATGACGATGGCGCCCGCGCGCTGGTCAGCCCGCAGCCGAAGAAGACCAAGGCCAAGGTTTCGGCGCAAGCCGCTGCCGCCGCGCCGGCCATCGCCATCGATACCGCTGCGACCGCCGCGATGATCGAGGCGGCGCTGACGCATCGGGACATGCAGATCGACGAATTGCAGCGCGCGGTGCTGGAACTCGCCGCTGCGGCCGACGAGGCGCGCCATGCGCCTGCGGGTCAGAGCGATGGTGCAGCCGTCGCGGCTTTGCAGGATCAACTGGCCCAGGCCCAGGCGCAGGTCGCCAGTCTGGAAGCGCGCGTGGCGGAGCAGGAAGCGCGCGTGGCGGAGCAGGAAGCGACGCTGCGCCACATGCTGACCATGCTGATCGAATGGTTCGAGGGCGGCGCAGGCCACCGCGCGGCGGCCTGATTCAAACCCGCGTCCCGGAAACGGAGCGAGACATGCGCGATGTGCGCCCGGTAAGCGGGCAGGCGATCAACGGGCTTTCGGTCGATGTCGAGGACTGGTTTCAGGTCGGCGCGTTCGAAACCGTGATCGACCGCGCCCAATGGCCCTCGCTGCCGTGCCGGGTTGAGCGCAACTGCGACGAGATTCTGGCGCTGTTTGCCGATGCCGGTGTCGTCGGCACTTTCTTCACGCTGGGCTGGATTGCCGAGCGGCATCCGGCGATGATCCGCCGCATCGTCGATGCCGGGCATGAGATTGCCAGCCATGGCTGGGATCATGAGCGGGTGTTCCGCATGGACGCGGCACGCTTCGGCGAAGACCTGTCGCGCGCCCGCAAGGCGATAGAGGATGCCGCGGGCACGCCCGTGACGGGGTATCGAGCACCCAGCTTTTCCATCGACGCGCGCACCCCTTGGGCTTTCGACGTGCTGGCCGAGCAGGGCTATCGCTATTCCTCCAGCGTGGCGCCGGTGGTGCACGATCACTACGGCTGGCGAGAGGCCCCGCGTTTCGCGTTTCAGCCCATTGCGGGGGCCGATTTCGTAGAGATCCCGGTAACCACCGCGCTGCTGCGTGGGCGGCGGCTGGCGGCTGCCGGCGGCGGGTTCTTCCGCGTGCTGCCTTATGCCTTCTCCCGCTGGGCGATCCGGCAGGTGAACGGGCAGGGCCGCCCGGCGGTGTTCTATTTCCACCCGTGGGAGATCGATCCCGGCCAGCCGCGTGTCGGCAATGCGCCGTTGCGTTCCCGGCTGCGGCACTACACCAATCTGGGCGTGATGGCGGGCAAGCTGCGGCGTCTGGTGGGCGAATTCCGCTGGGGCCGGATGGACGAACTGGCCGCGCGAGAGGCGGCGGTCGCCCCGATCCTGGCCGAAGCGTTGGCAGAAACGTTGGCGGCATGAACGCGCCGTTTTCGCTGCCGGCCAGTATCCGCCTGCTCGATCTTGCCGACCCGGACGAACAGGCGCGGATCGAGGGGTTCCTGGCACGCCATCCCGACGCCACGCCGTTCCATCGCCCCTGCTGGTTCGTCGCCGCCGCCAAGGCCACCGGCAATCGCGCTCTGGCGCTGGTGCAGGAAAAGCAGGGGGAACTGGCAGCTTTTCTGCCGCTCAACGCGATCCACTCGCCGGTATTCGGGCGGCTGCTGGCCTCCAGCGGCTTCGCCGTCGGCGGCGGGCTGCTCACCACCGATCAGGCAGACCAGGAAGTCATCTTCGCCGCGCTGGAGGAACTGGCGCTGCGCCTGTCCTGTCCTGCCATCGAACTGCGCGGCGGTGTTCTGCCCGATGCGCGGCCGGGCTGGGTGCGCAAGACGGAGAGCCACTGCAACTTCGCGCGCCCGCTTGCCGCGGATGACGAGGCGGAACTGCTGGCGATCCCACGCAAACAGCGTGCAGAGGTGCGCAAAGGGCTGGGCTTCGACCTCGAAATCGAGGTCGGCACCAGCGAGCGCGACCGCGCGGCGCACTACGCGGTCTTTGCCGAAAGCTATCGCAATCTCGGTACTCCGGTCTTCCCCCGCGCGCTGCTCGACGCGGTTGTTGACGCATTCGGCGCCGACGCGGACATCTTGACCGTGCGCCATCAGGGCGTACCCGTCGCCAGCGTGATCTCGCTCTACCACCGGGGCGCGGTGATGCCCTATTGGGGCGGGGGCACCCACGCCGCACGGGCCTTGCGCGCCAATGACCGGATGTATTTCGAACTGATGCGCCATGCCCGCGTGCGTGGAGCCTCGCATTTCGACTTCGGCCGTTCCAAGACCAATAGCGGCGCTTATCACTTCAAGCGGAACTGGGGCTTCGAACCGGAACCCTTGAGCTATGCCGCATGGACCGCGCCCGGCGCCGCCAAGCGCGATGCCGATCCCACCAGCTCCGGACTCTCGCTGCAGATCAAGGTCTGGCAACGCCTGCCGCTGGCGCTCGCCAACCGGCTGGGGCCGCTGATCGCGCGCGGGATCGGCTGATGGAAGTGCTGTTCCTGGCCCACCGCATCCCGTTTCCACCGGATCGCGGGGACAAGATCCGTTCGCACCACATCCTGAAGGCGCTGGCACGGATGGGCCCGGTTCACGTGGGCTGCTTCGCCGACGATCCGGCCGACCGGGCGAGCGAGAGCGATCTGGCGCAACTGGCGACCAGCCACCTGCTGCTCGATCGTGGCAAGTCGCTGCCGCGTGCGGGGCTGGAGGCTCTGGCACGCGGCGCGCCGATCAGCGTCACCGCCTTTCACGATGCCCGCATGGCGCGCTGGGTGGTCGAAACCCTGCGCACGCGGCCGATCGGCGCGATCTACCTGTTTTCCGGGCAAGTCGGCCAATATGTCCCGACCGATTTCGCGGGGCGGGTGATCGCCGATCTGGTCGATGTCGATTCCGCCAAGTTCGAAGCCTACGGCGCCAATGGACGCGGTTTTCGTGCCTGGATGGAGCGGCGCGAAGGGCGCCTGCTCGCCGCCGAGGAAGCCCGCATCGCCCGCCGCGCGGCAGCGACACTGCTGGTGAGCGAGGCGGAAGCGGCGCTGTTCCGCCAGCGTCTGGCCGATCCGTCCTGCACCGTCCGCGCACTGGGCAACGGCATCGACAGCGATTTCTACGATCCTGCGAAGATCTCGCCCGAACCGCGCATGGCCGCCATGCCCGGTCCGCGCCTGATCTTCACCGGGCAGATGGACTATGCCCCCAACATCGCCGCCGTGGAGCGGGCGATCACGCGGATCATGCCCGTGGTGCGGGCATCGTTCCCGGATGCCAGCCTTCATGTCGTCGGCCGCAATCCGCCAGCGTCGCTTGTCGCTCAGGACGGGCGCGACGGCATCCGCGTCTGGGGGCGGGTGGACGACGTGCGGCCCTTTCTGGCGGCGGCCGATATGGCGCTCGTGCCGCTGGAAATCGCGCGGGGGGTGCAGAACAAGGTGCTGGAGGCGATGAGCATGGGCCTGCCCGTCGTGCTTTCCTCGGGCGCCGCAACCGGCATTCCGGCCGGGCCGGAGGCCTTTTCGGTGGCGGACAGCGATGCCGCGCTGGCCGCTGCGGTATGCATGCTGGCCGGCGATCCGGCCCGGGCGGCCGCGATGGGGCACAGCGCGCGGTCCTGGATCGAGACGAACGCCGGCTGGCAAGCCGCGCTTGCATCGCTGCCGGGGCTGATGGGCTGCAAACCCGCCGGGCTTAGCGATGCCGCCTAAGGCTGGCCGATTGGCGCCGTCCCTGCCCATGACCCTGCTGCCGGAAAACTGGCGCCATGCGCTGGCGCGTGTCGCCTTGGCATGGCTGGCGCTCTTCGCGGTGTTCCTGCCCGACTGGGCGGCGATGGCACGTCAGTGGTGGGACATTTCCACCTACAATCATGTCGTGCTGATCCCGCCGATCCTTGGCTGGCTGGTATGGCAAAGGCGGGGCGAACTCGCGCGGCTGACGCCATGCGCCTGGGCGCCGGGGTTGATCCCGTTCGCCGGCGCGGGCTTTCTGTGGCTGCTGGGGGCCATCTCGGGCCTTGATCTGGCGCGGCAGGCAGGCGCGGTCGGCCTTCTGGCGGCGACGGTTCCACTGCTGCTTGGTCCGCGCGTTACGGCCGGGTTGCTGTTCCCGCTCTGCTACATGGGCTTCCTCGTCCCGTTCGGAGAGGAACTGGTCGAAGTTCTGCAGACCCTGACGGCAGCGATCACCGTGGCGCTCACGCATCTTTCCGGCATCGACGCCCGGATCGACGGCGTGTTCATCGATACGCCGGCGGGCCTCTTCGAAGTGGCGGAAGCCTGTTCGGGCGTGAAGTTCCTGATTGCCATGGTCGCCTTCGGCACGCTGGCGGCCAATGTCTGCTTCGTCGCATGGCGCAGGCGGGGGCTGTTCATGCTGGCCTGCGTGACCGTGCCCATATTGGCCAACGGCGTGCGGGCATGGGCGACGATCTATGCCGCGCAATTCGTCGGCGCCGAAAAGGCGTCCGGCTTCGACCATATCGTCTACGGCTGGATATTCTTCGCGCTGGTGCTGGCGGCCGTGATCGCGGGCGGCTGGCGCTTCTTCGACCGGCCGGTGGACGCGCCGATGATCGATGCGGCGAAGATAGAGGGCAGCCCGCTGCTGACCCGTATCGAGGCGCGTGGGAAAATTCCTGCGCTCGCGGCGTTGGTCGCCATGGCGGCGCTGGTGGTGGGTCTGCTGCTGTGGGCGCGCGGAGCCGACGCGCTGGCGGCGCCCATGCCGCAGCGGATCGATCTGCCCGAAGTGTCCGGATGGCACCGGGTGGACTACGATCCCCAGATCTGGTGGCAGCCGCGCGCGCAAGGGGCGGAGCACCGGTTGCTGGGCCGCTATGCGGACGAGGGCGGTCAGGAAGTGGACGTCTTCGTCGCCTTCTACACCAGCCAGGGCGAAGGCCGCGAGGCTGGCGGGTTCGGGCAGGGCGCTCTGATGCCGGACAGCCCATGGGCCTGGCAAGGCAATGGTCCTGCTTTCACCGACGCGCGCAGTGAGCGCCTGCTGGGCCACGGCAGCGTCGAACGGCTTGCGGTAACGTGGTTCCGCACGGGCGACATGCTGACCGGCAGCAACGCGCAGCTGAAGCTTGCCGTGATCCGTGACCACCTGCTGCTGCGTGCAAGGCCGACGATGATGCTGATCCTGTCCGCCGAAGATCGCCCCGGCCGGCCCGCAAAAACCGCGATCGCCCGGTTCCTCACCGCGACGGGCGACCCGGGCGCGTGGATGGACCGCGTCGGCAAGCTCCGCTAGGCCCTTCATTTATGTGCGGGATAGCCGGAATCTACCACCTTGAGACGCCAAAACCCGTCGATCCCGCGCGGGTGGAGGCGATGTGCGATGCCATCGCGCACCGCGGACCCGACGGCCATGGCGTGTGGACAGCGCCGGGCGTGGCGTTGGGACATCGCCGGCTTTCGATCATCGACCTTGCCGGGTCGCCGCAGCCCATGGCCTCTCCCGATGGCCGGGCGATGCTGGTCTTCAACGGCGAAATCTACAATTTTCAGGAACTGCGCCGCGAACTGGCGGCGCACGGGGCCGTGTTCCAGACCGAAGGCGATAGCGAGGTGATCCTGGCCGCCTGGCGGCACTGGGGGCCAGCCTGCGTTTCGCGCCTCCACGGCATGTTCGCCTTCGCCGTTTATGATCTGGAGGCACGCACGCTGTTTCTGGCGCGCGACCGGCTGGGGGTGAAGCCGCTTTACCTTGCGCCGCTCAGCGACGGCAGTCTGGCCTTCGGTTCGGAGTTGAAGGCGCTGCTGGCCCATCCGCTGCTGCGGCGAGAGATCGATCCGCTGGCGGTGGAGGACTACCTCGCCTGGGGTTACGTGCCCGACGACCGCGCGATCCTGAAGGGCGTCAGCAAGCTGCCGGCCGGCCACACGCTGCTGCTGCGCCACGGCGCGCCCATGCCCAGGCCGACGCAGTATTGGGACGTTTCATTTGCCGAACGACGCAAGGGCAGCGTGGCTGACCTTGAGGCTGAACTGCTGCACCTGATGCGCGAGGCGGTAACCTCGCGCATGGTGGCTGACGTTCCGCTGGGCGCCTTCCTCTCGGGCGGTGTGGACAGCTCCAGCGTCGTCGCGCTGATGGCGGAGGCGTCATCGCGTCCGGTAAAGACCTGCTCGATCGGCTTCGATGTCGAGGCGCTGGACGAGACCGGCTACGCCGATGTCGTCGCGCGGCGGTTTTCGACCGATCATGTATCGCGCCGGGTCTCACCAGACGATTTCGGGGCGATCGATACGTTGGCGGGCATGTTCGATGAGCCTTTTGCCGATGCGTCGGCGCTGCCGACATGGCGCGTTTGCCAGTTGGCGCGGGAATCGGTGACCGTCGCGCTTTCGGGGGACGGTGCGGACGAGGCCCTGGCAGGATACCGCCGTCACGTGTTCCAGCATGGCGAGGATCGGGTTCGCGCGATCCTGCCGCAAGCGCTGCGCGGGCCGGTTTTTGGCGGCATGGGACGGATATGGCCCAAGGCCGACTGGGCACCTCGTCCGCTGCGAGCCAAGGCGACACTGCTCTCTTTGGCTGCGGACAGCGCGACGGGCTATGCGCGGGCGATCGGTTTTACGGCGCCGGAACTGCGCGATACGCTCTATTCGGACGCGTTCCGGCGGCTGCGCGGCGATTATCGGGCGGAAGATGCGGTGATCCGCACGATGCGGAATGCGCCCGCCCGATCCGGTCTGGACCGTGCGCAATACGCCGATCTGAAGCACTGGCTGCCCGGCGATATTCTGACCAAGGTCGATCGCACGAGCATGGCGGTAAGCCTGGAAGCGCGCGAGCCCCTGCTGGATCACCGGCTGATCGAGTTCGCCGCCAGCCTGCCTGAATCGATGCGTGTGCGGGGCGGGCAGGGCAAGTGGCTGATGAAGCGCACGATGCGGCGGATGTTGCCCGACGATATTCTCTACCGCCCCAAACAGGGCTTCGTGACGCCGATCGCACAATGGCTGCGCGGCCCGCTGGCCGGCGCCGCGCGCGAAATCGCCACCAGCGCCACGCTGGCCCGCACGGGCTGGTTCGATTCGCGCCGGATCACGGCTTTGGCGGAGGCGCACATTACCGGCCGGGCCGACCACGCGCGACTGCTGTGGCAACTACTTATGCTCGACAGGTCGCTCTCGCGGCTGGGAATCGCGTGAAGTTAACCGGAAAAGCCGCATTCGGCCGGAAATCATCGTGAACGTCGATTAACCTAACCTCTTGTTAGTAGCTTTGTCCTAGGTGGGTGCTCCAGGCCTCATCGCAGGACGTGCATGAAGATACCAGGTCGCCAATATCGGACGCTTGAGCGCGGCTTTCCCGCGCTGCGCGAATCCGTGCAATGCTGCGGCAGAGCGCACCTTCACAGGGGCGCCGCCTAATGTCCGATATCCTCGCTCGTTTGACCCGAATCTGGAAGAGCCCGCGATTCCGCATCGTGTTCTGGGCGGCCGTGACCGGCATTCTGTTCGGCGTCAGCGGCGTCGGTCTTCCGTTGGAGGACGCGATCGTCAACGGCCGTACGATCTTGCGCTCCCATCCGTCCGACGGGCGGATCGTGATGGTGTTCCAGGACGAGCGGACACTGCAGGAACTGAACTACGCTGAAATCTCGCGCGGCGACGATGCGCGCGTCGTTGCAAGCCTGCTGCGCGCCGGGGCCGGGCACGTATATTTTGACCGCACGCTCAGCTACATGGGCGAAGGCCAGGACAATCAGGACTTTCTGGACGTTCTCAAGGCCAATCGAGGACGGATTTTCCTGGGCGCGATGCCCAGCAGCGAAGGTAGCCGCGGCAATTATGCCGGTACGATTCCGCCGGCCGCGTACCGCACCAATGTCGGCATCGTTTCGCTGCTGGTTCTGAACCATCCGTTCAACCTGAGCGCCAGCTTGCCGTTCGCATCTGACAGTCCGATCGGGCACATCCCAAGCATATCGGCCAGGCTCGCCGGAATCACCGGTTCCGAACGCGAGGTGTTCCGCCCCGACTACTCGATCGATCACTCGACGATCCCAACCGTCAGCTACGTCGACGTCCTTAAGGGACGACTGGACGCAAGAATCGTGCGCGGCAAGGACGTGATCATCGCGCCCGCGGCGGACATCTATCACGACATTCATCCCATGCCGACGCAGGGCTATGCGCCGGGCGCCTATTTCCACGCCATCGGCGCGGAAACCCTGCGAGGCGGCGTGCCGATCTCGCTTGGGTGGATGCCGGCCTTCGCGCTGGTGCTGGTGTTGATCATATCGGGCATCGGCCGCGGCCGTGCGCTGGATGTCTATCGCTTTTCGGGGCTGGTGGTCGTTCTCGTTGGCGCGCCGTTGATGCTCGATGGACGGCATATCGGCGTGGACATCGTGCCGGCCATCGCGATGGCGGCCGTGGCGGTGTTTCGCATGCGCCATCTCGACAAGGTGGAAGTCGCCGGGGAGACCAATGCCGGCTCCGGGCTGCCCAGCGTGCAGGTATTGCGCAAGTATGAGGCTGGATCGAGTCGCATTCTGGTGGCGCTAAAGATCCGCAACTATTCCGCCATCATCGGCAGTTTCGCGGGCGAGCTGGAAGCGCAGATCGCTCATGAGATCGTGCGGCGCATCCGCATCAGCGACAGCCAGGTGGTGGTCTACCACGAAGGCGGCATGTTCCTGTGGCTCTCGACGATCCGCAGCACGTTCGATCTGTTCGAGAATCTGGAAGGACTGCACCGCATCGTCCAGAACGGGATCCAGGTCAGCGGTCTGGATATCGACCTTTCGTTCAACTGCGGCATCGATTCCGAGTTCGACCGCCCGGTCTCCAGCCGCGTGGCCAGCGCCATGCAGTCGGCCGAAGAAGCCGTGCGCAATGACGAACTCGTCTACAAGTACGACAGCCACAAGCATGAAGCACGCTGGGAAATCTCGCTGCTGACCCAACTGGACCGCGCGATCGACAATGGCGAAGTCTGGGTGGCCTACCAGCCCAAGCTGGACGTCGCGAGCAATCGCGTCACCGGCGCGGAAGCGCTGGTGCGCTGGACGCATCCGGAACGCGGACCGATCAGCCCAGACAAGTTCATCCGCATTGCCGAGGAATTCCACCGGATTGAGCGCATCACCCGCTTCGTCATCAACGACGCGGTACGGGCGGCGGTAGAACTGCGCCGGCAGGGGCTTGGCCTGACCATGTCGGTCAATATCTCCGCGCAGCTCCTGCGCAATCCCGGCCTGCCAACGATGATCCTCGATATCTTGGCGCTGCATGGGCTTGAGCCCGAAATGCTGATCCTGGAGATTACCGAGACTGACCGTTTGGATCGCAGCTCACGCACGTTCCAGATGCTGCAGAAGCTGGTCCAGGCCGGCCTGCGCCTCTCGATCGACGATTTCGGCACGGGTAACGCCACCATCGATTACCTGCGTTACCTTCCGGCGAGCGAGGTCAAGATCGACAAGGTCTTCGTCCAGGCGATGGAAGCGAACAAGGAAGACCTGCTGCTGGTCCAGTCGATTGTCGACATGGCGCACTCGCAAGACCGCACGGTAGTGGCCGAAGGCGTGGAAACGCACGCCGCACTGGAGATTCTTCGCGCGATGAACTGCGACGTGATCCAGGGGTACTATGTTTGCCGCCCTGTTCCATTCCGGGATTTGTTAACCGAAATCAAAGGGCGGGAGGCCCGCCGAACTGGTTAAAAAAGTCTTGATGACCCTTTAACCCATTGTTATCCATTGTGGCAGCCGCGGAACAGCGGCGGTTCACATGGGGTTATTACAATGACCAAGGGCATCTACGACTGGTACTGGGGCGGCTACGGCAGCAAGTAATCAGTTTCATGCGGCGTTTCTCGGGAAAGTCCCAGGAAACGCCGCAAATGAATTAAGAAAAAACCACGGAAATCCGCGAAAAATAGCCAAGCTTAAACGCTCGATTGTTTCTTAAGGATATTCCACCGCAGCGCCCCTCCGTTAAGGACCGGGCGCTTTAATTTTGCCCGGGTTGAGGGCGGCAGTGCCGCAAGGCCGTCGCGGGGTGGCCCGAATCGAAAGCGGCGCGAACGTCGTTCGAAGGCTGGCAGACCGTTAATTCCTTAACCCGCGGGGCAAGGATTAACGGTCTTACAAAATGTTAATAGTGATTGCCGGCGGGGTGGAAGCACTTCGAAGCAGGCTTCATTAACGCTTACCGGCATCGAAATTGCCGGTAGCGGCGTCAGTCTTCGCCGTGGCCCAGCGCCAGATATTCGGCGCTCTGCATCTCGTTGAGACGGCTTACGGTGCGCTCGAATTCGAAGCGGCCGTCGCCGGCTTCGTAAAGTTCTTCAGGCGGTGCATCGGCGGCCGCGATCAGCTTCACCTTATGCTCGTAGAGGGCGTCGATAAGCGTCACGAAGCGGGCGGCTTCGTTGCGGCGATCCGGGCCCATCTTCGGAATGCCGACGATGATCACGGTGTGATAGGCGCGGGCCACCGCAAGGTAGTCCGCCGCGCCGCGCGCTTCGCCGCAGAGGCGCTTGAAGCTGAACACGCCCACGCCCTTCAGGCTCTTGGGCACGTGCAGCATACGCCCGCCGCCCACGTCCAGTTCGGCTGAGGGAACGTGCTCGCTGTCCTCCGGCGGATAGTCGGTCAGGCGATAGAACGCCTCGCGCGTCTGGTCGGTCGCTTCCTCGCCCAGCGGATAGTGCCAGGTGTCCATGCCGCCCAGGCGGTGCAGACGATAGTCGGTCGGGCCGTTCAGCGTCAGCACGTCCAGTTCCTTCTCGATCAGGTCGATGAAAGGCAGGAAATGCTCGCGGTTGAGGCCGTTCTTGTAGAGGTCCTTGGGCGCCCGGTTGGAGGTGGTGACGATGGTCACGCCCTCGTTGGCGATCAGGTGCGTGAACAGCCGGCTCATGATCATGGCGTCGGCGGAATTGTTGACGACCATCTCGTCGAAGGCGAGGCAGCGCACGTCCTTGGCGATGGCAGCAGCCACCGGCGGGATCGGATCGCCGCTTTCCTTCTTGCGCTCATCCCGCAGGCGCGCGTGGACTTCCAGCATGAAGGCATGGAAGTGGATGCGGCGCTTGTCGGGAATGTCGAGCGTGTTGTGGAATAGGTCCATCAGCATCGATTTGCCGCGCCCGACGCCGCCCCACATGTAGAGTCCGCGCGGCGGATGTGCCTTCTTGCCCAGCAACTTGCCCAGCAGGCCGGAGGCCGCATTGGCCTTGTAAAGCTCGCGTTGGAGCCGGTCGAGGCGCTGTGCGGCAGCGGCCTGCTCCGGATCGGAGCGCAGCTCGCCGGTCGCAACCAGCGTCTCGTAGCGTTCGAGCATTGCAGTCATGATAGCGTGACAGGCGTGAGCATTCGGAATGAGGCGATGAAGACGGAATACATGGAACAGCCGGTGTAGACCCGCATAGCGGGTCCGCACCGGGCTGCGTCAATCCGGCTCACTGCAATCGATCCGCCAGCCAAAAGGCCGATCAGACCTGGCGCTCTGCCTGCATCTTCTTGATTTCGGCAATCGCGCGCGCGGGCGAGAGGCCCTTCGGGCAGACGTTCGCGCAGTTCATGATGGTGTGGCAGCGATAGAGGCGGAAGGGATCTTCCAGCTCATCCAGACGCTCGCCGGTCATCTCGTCGCGGCTGTCGGCCAGCCAGCGGTAGGCCTGCAGCAGGATCGCCGGGCCCAGGAACTTGTCCGAATTCCACCAGTAGCTGGGGCACGAGGTGGAGCAGCAGGCGCACAGGATGCACTCATAGAGGCCGTCCAGCTTTTCGCGCTGTTCGGGGCTCTGCAGGCGCTCCTTGCCCGAAGGCGTGGTCGAAACCGTCTGCAGCCAGGGACGGATCGAGGCGTACTGCGCGTAGAAGTGCGTGAAATCGGGGACGAGGTCCTTGATCACTTCCATATGCGGCAGCGGGGTGATGCGGATGTCACCCTTCAGATCCTCGATCGCGGTGGTGCAGGCGAGGCCGTTCTTGCCGTTGATGTTCATCGCGCAGGAACCGCAGATGCCTTCGCGGCACGAACGGCGGAAGGTGAGCGAGGGATCCTGCTCGCTCTTCATCTTGATCAGCGCGTCGAGAACCATCGGGCCGCACTTGTCGAGATCGATCTCGAACGTGTCGTAGCGCGGATTCTCGCCCGAATCAGGGTCGTAGCGGTAGACGGTGAACTTCTTGGCGTGCGTCGCCCCGACGGCCTTGTGGACGTTGCCCTGCTTCTTGATCTTGCTGTTGGCCGGGAGGGTGAAGGTCGCCATGAAAAATCCCCGTGATCTTGCACTGCGGCATGAACCGCGACTGTTGCCCCTCCCTCTAGCGATTGTGCGGCGCGTAGCAAGCGCAACTGTGCACGCCGTGGCGGATTGCAAGTGTCTTGACGCGAAACGCAAGCGGTTTGCGGCCGTGGGAGTGCGGGGCTCCTCCGAATTTGCAGGCGGAACCGGCCCGTTTTCGCGGTATTCTGCGCCGATGTTCGGGCCGCGCGGCGCGGATGCACCGCCCGGGCGGATCGACGGAAAGGATGCAGGCGATGATGAAGCGTTACGTGATCGAGCGGGATTTGCCGGGCGTGGGCACGATGAGCGAGTCGGAACTGGGCGGCGCGGCGAAAGTGTCCAACGATGCGCTTGCGAAAATTCCCGGCCTGCAGTGGGAGCATTCCTACGTCACCGGCAACAAGACGTTCTGCATCTACCTTGCCGAAAGCGAGGACCGCATTCGCGAACATGCCGACAAGTCCGGCTTTCCCGCCACGCGCATCACCGAAGTGACGGCCATCATCGACCCCACGACCGAGCGCTGCATTCTCGCCTGATCGCGGGGATTGCGGCTCGGCGCGAGGAAGGGCGCGGGCAGGAGAGTAAGGGGCATGAAAAAGGCCCCGCATGTTGCCATGCGGGGCCTTGTTTCTGGCGGAGGTCCGTGAAGACCGTCAGGCGTTCACAGGATTGCTCGCCGCCGGATTACTCACCGAACGTGCGCTGCCACCAGCCGCGACGCGGTGCGGCTTCGGCTTCCTCGGTCGCTGCAACCGCTTCTGCCGGAGCAGGCTCGGGCGCGGCTTCGGCAACCGGTTCGGCCACGGGCTCAGCGGCTGCTTCGGCGGGTTCGGCCTTCTTGCGACGGGTGCGCTTGGGCTTTTCCGCAGCCGGGGCCGGATCTTCCTCAGCCACCACTTCGGCCACGGCCTCGACGGCATCAGCCTTCTTGCGACGGGTGCGCTTGGGCTTTTCCGCGGCGGGAGCAGGGGCTTCCTCAGCCACCACTTCGGCAACCGGCGCGGCAGCGGCTGCTTCGGCGGGTTCGGCCTTCTTGCGACGGGTGCGCTTGGGCTTTTCCGCGGCCGGGGCAGGGGCTTCCTCAGCCACCACTTCGGCAACCGGTTCAGCGGCGACCTCGACGGCGTCGGCCTTCTTGCGGCGCGTGCGCTTCTTGGGCGCAGGCGCTTCCTCGGCCTCGACGGCGACCGGTTCGGCCACGACTTCGATGGCTTCGACGACGACAGCCTCTTCGACGGCGTCACCGTCTTCGCTCACGTCGCCGGCTTCTGCGCCATGCTCACCGTTTTCGCCATTGCGACGGTTGCGACGGCGACGACCACCACGACGGCGGCGCTTGCGCGGGGCTTCGCTGCCATCGTCCTCGCCAGTGCCTTCGGCTGCTGCGACGCTGTCGTCATCGCCTTCCGCGTCGGCTTCGTCGCCTTCTCCGGCTTCGTCCTCGGCGTCTTCGGAGACCTGCTCGTCCTGACGGTCGCGATTGCGGCCACGGCGACGCTTGCGGCGCTTGCGGCGGGCACCGCCTTCACCGTCCTCGTCTTCGCCGCGCGCGCGCGCTTCTTCGCGCTCTTCTTCCTCGAACTCGTCCTCTTCGTCGATGAAGTCGTCTTCGACGTCTTCGGCGATCGGGTCGAAGCGCGGAACGAATTCGTTGCGCGGGCCGGAGGAGATGACGCGCATCTTCGCGCCTTCGTTCTCACCCTCGGGGATCACTTCGACGTTGACGCCGTAACGGTCCTCGATGTCGGCAAGGTCGGCGCGCTTGGCGTTGAGCAGGTAGATCGCCGCTTCGGTCGACGCGAACAGCGAGACCACGACGCCCTTGCCCTTGGCGGCTTCGTCTTCGATCAGACGCAGCGCCGAAAGGCCGGCAGAGCTGGCGGTGCGAACCAGACCCGTGCCATCGCAGTGCGGGCACGAGCGGGTGGTCGCTTCCAGAACGCCGGTGCGCAGACGCTGGCGGCTCATTTCCATCAGGCCGAAGCTGGAAATGCGGCCCACCTGGATGCGTGCGCGGTCGTTCTTCAGCGCTTCCTTCATCGCCTTCTCGACCTTGCGGACGTTGGAGCCGTACTCCATGTCGATGAAGTCGATGACGACGAGGCCGGCCATGTCGCGCAGGCGAAGCTGGCGGGCGATTTCCTGCGCGGCTTCAAGGTTGGTGGCGACGGCCGTCTGCTCGATCCCGTGCTCCTTGGTGGCGCGGCCCGAGTTGATGTCGATCGAGACCAGTGCCTCGGTCGGATTGATGACGATGTAGCCGCCCGAGCGGAGCTGCACGACCGGGTCGTACATCGCAGTCAGCTGGTCTTCGGCGCCGAAGCGCTGGAACAGCGGAACCGGATCGGCGTAAGGCTTAACCTTGCGGCCGTGGCTGGGCATCAGGAGCTTCATGAAGTCCTTCGCCGCGCGATAGCCTTCCTCGCCCTCGACGATCACTTCCTCGATGTCGCGGTTATAGATGTCGCGGATGGCGCGTTTGATCAGGTCGCTGTCCGAGTGGATCAGCGCCGGCGCGGCCGAACGCAGCGTCTGTTCGCGCAGTTCGTCCCAGAGGCGGGCGAGGTAGTCGAAGTCGCGCTTGATTTCGGTCTTGGTGCGCTGGAGGCCGGCGGTGCGGACGATGCAGCCCATCGAGCGCGGCAGTTCCAGTTCGGCGATGATCGACTTCAGGCGCTTGCGGTCCGAAGCCGAGCTGATCTTGCGGCTGATGCCGCCGCCGTGGCTGGAATTCGGCATGAGCACGCAGTAGCGGCCGGCAAGGCTGAGGTAGGTGGTGAGGGCGGCGCCCTTGTTGCCGCGCTCTTCCTTCACGACCTGAACCAGCAGCACCTGACGGCGGTGGATCACGTCCTGGATCTTGTAGCGGCGGCGCAGCGCCATGCGCTTGGCGCGCAGTTCGTCGGCTTCCTTCGAGCGACCACCGCTGCGGCCACCCTGACGGCGACCACGGCCACGACGGCCACGGCCCGAATTGTCTTCCTCGGCCGCTTCTTCTTCCGAAGTTTCGAAGCCGTTCTCGACGTTGCCGTCCTCGATCGTGGCGACCTGGTCCTTCTCGGACGTGTCGACCTCGGTCAGGCCGCCTTCCTCGAAGCCTTCGCCGCCTTCCTCATCCTCGTCATCGCCTTCCGAAGCGCGCAGGGCGGCTTCTTCCTCGGCATGGGCGGCTTCTTCCGCCAGCAGGGCCTCGCGGTCCTCCTTCGGGATCTGGTAGTAGTCGGGATGGATTTCGCTGAAAGCCAGGAAGCCGTGGCGATTGCCGCCAAAGTCAACGAACGCCGCCTGCAGCGAAGGTTCCACGCGGGTAACCTTCGCCAGGTAGATGTTGCCCTTTATCTGCTTCTTGTCGGCCGATTCGAAATCGAACTCTTCAATGCGATTTCCCTTGAGTACCGCCACCCGCGTTTCTTCCGGGTGGCGCGCATCGATGAGCATGCGCGTTGCCATTGTGTATTCTCCATGCGCGCTCGGTCCCGGCCTCTGGGGCGGTGACGGCGCGATCCTGTTCGTGAATGTCCGCTGCCTCGGCGCAAGGCCGGCCGGATGCGGCTGGGCCTGCTGAGCGAGTGCTCGCTTCGGCGCGGACGGGGGTAAAGGTGAAGTGGGGGCCGTTGTTCGGCGCCCGCAGTGCGACTCTTTTGTCTATCGCCCGTGCAGGCATGTCCGATGACATGCCGTGGGGCGTGATCGTGTCTGCGAGAGACAGTTCGCGTGGCGATACTGGACACGCGGAAAATTGCGACCACACCACCCATGCCCCTTCGGGCATCGGCTGGCAGGGCGGCAATTGGCTTCTCATCTCTCGCGTCAACCTGTTCGTACCGGACGGAATTTATCCGGTTTGGCGACCGGGGTGCTGGCTTCGTCGGTCTCGACCGGCGGCATATTGGAATGCACTTGCCGGATGGCGATGACCCGAAGCTTCGTTTCCCCGGAACGAAAGGGCCTAGCATTCATGGCCTTGCACTACAAGGTCATTGCCATGCTTTCATACGACTCCGGAGCAACAATCTTGACTTTGTCTTTTCCGAGTCCCGGATAAGGTTGTTGCGCCGATCCGGATCGCGGCTCGCATTCTGTTGCGCGCCGGGCAAATTTTCGCTGATAAGCCGGGGAAACCGCGCGGCTGGGGGATTGCCCCGTGCCGAGGTTACGGCATAGCCACTGCCCTATGTCGCCCAACCTGCAAAAGGTTCTGCTGTTTTCGGCGCCGCTGGCGCTGCTGGTGGCCTTGCCCGTGCTCTGGCCGCATCTGGCGGTTTCGGCGCGCGATCTGGACTATGTGGTGCGCTTCGATCTGCCCACTGCCGATGCGCCGGTGGGACTGCCCCGGGTGGACGGACCGGCCGATGCCAGCCGTCCGCTGGTGGTGATCGATGCCGGCCATGGCGGCTTCGATCCCGGTGCCGGGCTGGGCGATGTGCGAGAGAAGAACGTGGCGCTGCAGATCGCGTTGGCGATCCGCGCGAAACTGCTGGCAAACGGCGGCATCCGCGTGGCGCTGACGCGCGACACCGATCGTTTCATCGCGCTTGGGGATCGGCCGGATATCGCGCGGCGCCTGAATGCCGACTTGTTCTTGTCGATCCATGCCGACAGCGCCGATAGCGACGGCGCGCGCGGCGCCAGCGTCTACGTCCTTTCCGAAAGGGGATCGAGCGAGGCGGCGGAACGTTTCGCCGCGCGCGAAAACCAGTCGGGCAAAGTCAACGGCGTGGCGCTGACGCAGACCAGCCAGGATGTCGGCGCGATCCTGCTCGATCTTTCGCAGCGCGGCGCGCAGGCGGGGTCCAGCCAGTTGGCCGGGCTGATCCTGCGCGAAATGCAGGACGGCGGCATCGGCCTGCACCGCGACCAGATCGAAACGGCGGCTTTGGCCGTGCTTAAGGCGCCGGATATCCCCTCCGTCCTGTTCGAAACGGGCTATATCAACAATCCGGACGATGCGCGTTTCCTTACCTCGCGGGAAGGGCAGGCGCAGCTTGCCGAAGCCGCCGCGCGGGCGGTTCGCGCATGGTTCGCACGCCGGGCCGGGGCGTGACGGATGGGCATCGTCGAACGCGAAAAGCGCGCGGCGGATCGTCTGCAGTCTGGCCTAGCACAAAATCCCCATGCTAGAGGGCGGTCGCAATGACTGACGATACCAGCGAAAACGGCGCCGAGCAGACTCCCGAGGATGCCCACTTCCGCCTGCGTCGCGGCGCCCGTGCCGCCATTTCCGGTCGCTTCGCGGGCCTGCGCAGGGCGTGGCGCCAACGCAAGTGGTTCCGCCGCTTCGGCTATCTGGCCGCCGTCGGCCTGATCGCCACCGGCAGCCTCTACATCGTCGTCGCGCACGATCTGCCCGACGCAAACAAGCTGCTGGAATACCAGCCGCCGCTGCCCACGATGGTGCGCGGTGTCGATGGCAACATCGTCTATTCCTACGCCCGCGAACGCCGCGTGCAGCTGCGTTATGTCGATTTTCCGCCCAAGCTGATCGACGCTTTCCTCTCGGCCGAAGACAAGACGTTCTGGACGCACGGCGGCGTCGATTTCGGCGGTCTGGCCGGCGCGGTGGTGGACTATGCCACCAAGCTGGGCACCGGCGGCCGCGCGCGCGGCGGTTCCACGATCACCCAGCAGGTGGCGAAGAATATCCTGATCGGCGACGAATATTCCGTCACGCGCAAGCTGAAGGAAATGATCGTTGCCCGCCGCATCGAGGGCGTGCTGAACAAGCAGCAGATCCTTGAGCTTTACCTCAACGAAATTCCGCTGGGCCGCCAGAGCTTCGGCGTGCAGGCCGCCGCGCGTGCCTATTTCGGCAAGGACGTGGATCAGCTTGACCTGCATGAAGCGGCATTCCTGGCGATCCTGCCCAAGGCGCCCGAACGCTATGGCCGCAAGCAGTACGAGGAAATGGCGATCACCCGCCGCAACTGGGTGCTCGATCAGATGGTCGACAATGGCTGGGCCACGCGCGCTGAAGCCGATGCCGCCAAGGCGCAGCCGCTGGGCCTGATCGCCCGCCGCGTCGAGACTTACGATACCGCCAACGCCTACTTCATCGAGGAAGTGCGCCGCCGCCTGATCGATCAGTACGGCGAAAAGGCAGAGGACGGCCCGAACAGCGTCTATGCCGGCGGCCTCTGGGTGCGAACCTCGCTGGATACGGAGATGCAGAAGGCCGTGCGCGATTCCCTGCGTGCGGGCCTGCTGAACTACCAGGGCGGCCGCGAATGGGCGCGCCCGATTGCGCACATCAACAATCTGGACAACTGGCAGACCGAGCTGATCGTTTCCAACAAGACGATCGACTACAAGGACTGGCGCATCGGCGTGATCCTTGACCGTTCCGGCAGCGGATCGGGCGGTACTGGCCGCATCGGCTTCTCGGACGGCAGCACGGGCACGCTCACCAATATCGCCGAGGCTGCTCGCGCGGGCGACGTGGTGGCGGTGGCGCCGGTTGCCGGCGATACATATGCGCTGCGCACGATTCCGGAAGTTTCGGGCGGCATGATGATGGAGCAGCCCGGCAGCGGGCGCATCGTCGCCATGCAGGGCGGTTTCGACGCGGGCCTCGATTCGTTCAACCGTGCGGTTCAGGCCGAACGACAGCCGGGCTCGACGATCAAACCCTTCGTCTACGCCACCGCGCTGCAATACGGCATGACGCCGGCTACGCAGGTGCTGGACGGCACGTTCTGCGTCTATCAAGGCGCGGCGCTGGGCGACAAATGCTTCCGCAACTTCAATGGTGAAGGCGGCGCTGGCAGCCACACGATGCGCTGGGGCCTTGAACAGTCGCGCAACCTGATGACCGTGCGCATTGCCAACGACACGGGAATGCCGCGCGTTATCAAGACGTTCCACAACGTCGGCATCGGCGATTACAAGGCCTATCTCTCCTTCGCGCTGGGCGCAGGCGAGACGACCGTGGCGCGCATGGTCAACGCCTATTCGGCGCTGGCGAACAACGGCGTGCAGTTCCAGTCTTCGCCCATCGACTACATTCAGGATCGCAACGGCAAGGTCATCTGGAAATCGGACAATCGCCGCTGCGACACCTGCAACATGGCCAACTGGGATGGCAAGCCGATGCCGCGCATCGCCCGCCGCGGCAAGCAGGTGCTGGATGCACCGACAGCCTATCAGGTGGTGCACATGCTGGAAGGCGTGGTGACGCGCGGTACCGCCGTGCGTCTGCGCGAACTCAACATGCCGCTGTTCGGCAAGACCGGCACCACCAACGGCCCGACCGACGTGTGGTTCATGGGCGGCACGCAGGACTATGTCGGCGGCGTCTACCTCGGTTACGATAACCCGCGTTCGCTGGGCGGCTATGCCCAGGGCGGCCGCATTGCCGCGCCCATCTTCAAGCAAGTGGTGGAGGCGACGCGCCCGCGCTGGGGCATGCAGCCCTTCATCGCCCCGGCCGGGATCCGCATGGTCCGCATCGACCGCGTGACCGGCAAGCGGGTGATGGGCGTGGAGCCCAGCGACGATCCGAAGGCGGCGGTGATCTGGGAAGCCTTCAAGCCCGACACCGAACCGCGCCAGTACACGCCGGAGGATGAATTCACCCGCCGCCGCGATGCGCTGGTGGCCGAAATCCGCCACGCCCGCGACGCACGGCAGGCCGCGAGTGCGGAGAACTCAGGCGACATGACCAACTTCATCGAGGAACAAGGCGGCGTTTACTGAGGATCAAGCGGCCCGGGCGGATGATCGCCCGGGCCGCTTCGTATCTGTCTCGCCAGAATAACAAAGCAAGGTTAGGATCCGCTCCATAACAGGGAGAGGAGATCCATCGATGAAGAGGGAAGATCGTACGGCGCGGGGTATGGCGCTGCCGATGGCGCTGGCTGCCAGCGTGTTGGCGCCGTCCGTTCCAGCACTGGCGGATGCATCGATCGCCGCCGCTTCCGACGATGCGATCTACGTCCGCCCTGATGTCACTGCTTACCTGAAGGCCTCCGCCGCGCATCCGCTGCCGGTGATGACGGCCGACGTGCTGGCGCAGATCCGCAAGATGCCACCGGGATCGATGCCCTCGCGCGACTTGCCGGTGGGGGAGATCGCCGTGGCCAGGGATCTGGAAATGCCGGGGCCGGGCGGGGCGATGAAGCTGCGCCTCTACGACGCGCGGGCGCAGCGCGGGCCGGGGCCCGTCATGGTGTTCTACCACGGCGGCGGCTACATCCTGGGCAGCATCGACACCCATGCCGCGCTGACGGCCGAGATCGCCCGTCGCCTGGATATTCCGGTGGTTTCGGTCGAATATCGCCTCGCGCCCGAGCATCCCTGGCCGGCTGCCCCCGACGATGGAGAGGCGGCTGCGCGCTGGATCGCCGCCAACGGCAAGGCGCTGGGCCGCGACGTGACCGGGCTGGTGCTGAGCGGCGACAGCGCCGGCGGCAACCTGACGCTGATTACCGCCGCAGCGCTGCGTGACAAGCCGGCGGCGGTTCCGGTCATCATGCAATTGCCGATCTATCCGGCGACTGATTTTGTCGACCAGTACCGCTCGCAGCAGCTTTTCGGCAGCGGCTACGGACTGGATGCGAAGGACTCCGCGCTGTTCCGGCAGCATTACGCCGCCGATCCGAAGAGCCTGCGGACCTCACCGCTGCTGGGCGATCTGAAGGGGCTGCCGCCGACCGTTCTCGTCACCGCCGGCCTCGATCCGCTGCGCGATCAGGGCAGGGCCTATGCGGCCAAGCTGGTCGAGGCGGGCGTGCCCACGGTCTATTACGAGGGACACGGGCTGGTCCACGGCTTCGCCACGTTCCGCAAGGATATCCCCTCGGCGCAGAAGGATACGGAGAACTTCCTGTCACTGGCGAAGACGATGCTGGGGGAAGTGCAGGCGAAGTGAACTGATGGAGCCCTAATCCTACTCCGTCGCCCCCGCGAAGGCGGGGGCCCCGCTGCCTTCGCGCTACGTCTCAAGAACAAGCGGGATCCCCGCCTTCGCGGGGATGACGGAGTTGGGTTTTCAAGGTTGGGGGGGCGGTCGCCCCTCAACACCCCGCGCGGAACTGTTGCGGGGTCATCCCGGTCCAGCGCTTGAACGCCCGGCCGAAGCTGGTCTGCTCGCCATAGCCCAGCCGGTCGGCAATCTCGTCAAGCGAGAGCCGCCGATCCGCCAGATGCGCGCGCGCCAAAGCTTCGCGCTGTTTCTCGACCAGTTCGGAGAACCGCACGCCTTGCTCGGCCAGCCGCGATTGCAGGGTACGCACTGAAATCCCGGTCTTCTCCGCGCAGCGCTCGATGGAGCAGCGCCCGTACGCCAGCGAGCCGCGAATATAGCTCTCCACTTTGTCGACGATCGACGGGCTATGCGTGGACTTCACTTGCTGCAGGTACGATCCCAGAAGCTTGTAAAGCAGCCGATTGGCACTCGGCACCGGCTGTTCCAGCGCGCCGACCGGGAACGCCACCGAATTGCGCTGCGATTGCCCGCGCACCTTGCAGCCCAGCAGTTTTTCGATCTCCGGCAAGTCGCTGGAGCGCGGATCGGCGGAAAGGCTCACCCAACTGGGGCGGAAGGCCGGGCCGCCGATGGATTGCAGCAGCTTCAGGTTGAGCATCGCTGCCTGATAATTCGCCTGATCGTTCAGCCCGATATCGGTGTTCACCAGCCAGGTCAGCTCCGCCGTCTCGCGCCCCTCGATCAGCACGACCTCGCAATCGGGGGCGTGGACCACCGGCAGGAACTCGATCAGGCAGCGAATGCCGGCGCGCACGGTGGGCGCGGAGCGGCAGAGTGCGCTGACGCAGCCGAAGACCTCCGGATCCTGCATCGAGGCGAAATGCAGGCCGAACAGCGGATCGTCGAACAGCGTGCTGCAATATTCGAACGTGTCTGCCACCTGCTGCGGCGCCACGAGGCTTTCGGGATCGATCAGCACCCGCGATTCCATGCCGTGCCGCTCAACGATGCCGCGCGCGTCACGGCCGTGGCTGCGAGCAAGATTGGCGAGGCCGGCGAAATTGGCGGCGCGCACCTGACCGCCGCTGGGCGCAACGTCCAGCGGACCGTCGAGGCTGAAGAAGCTGTTGCCGTGGACCATGCTCATCCCTCTTGCGGGCGGTATCCGCCTCTCATGTCGCGCATCCAATATCGAGAAGGTCGCGCCTAATGCCAATCCCCCTTTCCTTGCCTGTGGCAGCACTCGGGAAAGCCCCGAAAGTCATGAGTGGGCCCAAAATTGAAGGCGGAGAGAACCATGAAGACGATAGCCGACCACAAGAAGGTGGCCGAACAACATGTCCTCTACGAGAAGGACCCCGAAACCAAGATCGCCACGATCACCTTCAACCGGCTGGACAAGCACAACACCGCCACCATCGGCATGCGCGCGCGCTTCGGCGAACTGGTGTTCAAGGCGAACATCGATGACGATGTGAAAGTGCTGGTGATCCGCGGCATGGGCGATCACCTGGGCAGCGGCGGCGATCTGGATGAGCACGGCGATCTCTACCTGAACCCCCAGCCGGGCGACGGTTTCCTGGTCGATCTGGAAATCGACGATCCGGACGTGAAGTACCCGCCGCCGGGTTCCTTCCGCTATCTCCACGGCCTTACCGACTATTACGCCAAGGCGCGTTCGGGGAACCGGCCGCTGCAGGAATTCAAGAAGATCTCGATCATCGAGGCCAAGGGCTACTGCTACGGCTGGCACTTCTATCAGTGCGCCGATGCGGACATCATCGTCTCGTCCGACGATGCGCTGTTCGGGCATCCCTCGTTCCGCTATGCCGGCTGGGGCCCGCGCATGTGGCAGTGGCTGGAGATGGTGGGCCTGCGCCGCTTTTCCGAAATGCTGTTCACCGGCCGCCCGTTCACGGCGGACGAGATGTACAACTGCAACTTCGTGAACTCGGTCGTCGCGCGGGACAAGCTGGAGGCGGAAACCGCCAAGTACGCCCATGCCTGCTCGATAACCCGGCCGACCGATGTGGTGGTGGCGCAGAAGACTTTCATCGAGGCCTACAAGCAGTATCGCGGCGAATATATGGGCAGCCTGTTGACCGGCTGGCTGGAAGGCATGCTGCCGCTGATGAAGGACGATGGCGAGAACGACGTCAATCTGGGCAAGGGCAGCACGTTCAAGCAGGGAATCGGCAAAGTCGTGAAGGGCCATGACGAGAACTATCCGCCCGAATGGCGTCTCTCGATGAAGGGCCGGAAAGGCTGAATCGACCGTCGAAACGGGCGGGAGGCTGCATCTTTGGACGAAATCTGCACCCAATGCAGATTCGGTTGCATCTGATGTAGAGTTGCGGCGCGTACTGATGGTACTCTCGCGGGTGAGACTGTGAGATCGTCAGCAGTCGGCCGCAGCCTCGCCAATATGGGCCGAACGCGAATTGTGCATACATTCGCATGGGCCTCAGCACCCGGGGAGAGGGTCATGGCTGAAACTTTGTTCGCGCTGGACAGGCGCAATGTACACGAAGGCCAGAAAGTGTTCCGGGGTGACCGGGCACAGGAATACTATCGCGGAGACTTCTGGGTAGAGGATGCGCCAACGGTAGACGTGCGCTCCGAACGGCGCGCGGTGGGGGCGGTTTCGATCATCCGCCAACGCTCCGCCAGCAATCTGTTCTTCCGCCGATCGCGCCAGCATATCCGCGAGGATGCGACTGACCTTTCGATCCTGTGGTTCGTGCGGCGCGGCGAATTCGCGTTTTCCAACCAGTGCGGCGCGAAAGTCGCGGGAGAGGGCGATTTCGTCATCACCCGCTCCATGGAGCCGTTCCTGATTGAATGCCGCACCGACGGCACGGGGCTGAGCGAAGTGCTGCACGTCACCGTGCCCACGCATCTGCTGCGCGCCTATGTCGCGCAGGATTGCAGCAGCGCGCTGGTGGTGCCGGCTTCGCGGGGCAGGGCGGTTCCCGAACTCGCCATTGCCGAGCACATGCTGGGTGACGTCTTTTCCGATGACGGCCGGCTTTGCGAGAACTCGGCGCGACTGCTGGTGGAAACGGCGCTGGGCCTGATCGGCCACGCCGTGCGCGCGCTGGAAGAGCCGCGCCCGGCCCGCCAGTCGATCGCCGAACGCCGGCTGGAAGACGTGCTGCGCTTTATCGAGGTACACCTGTCCGATCCGCAACTCTCCACCGCGATGGTCGCGCGGGGATGCGGGATCAGCCCGCGCTACCTCTCGTTCCTGCTGCGCCTGCGCGAGACTTCGTTCTCCGAACTGGTGTGGGAACAGCGACTGGGCAAGGCGCGTGACTGGCTGACCAATTCCGACCCGCGCGACATCTCGATCAGCGAGATCGCCTATGGCGTGGGCTTCAAGAGCCCGGCGCACTTCAGCCGCATGTTCAAGCGCGTGTTCGGCGCCAACCCGCGCGAATACCGGGGGGACAGCGGCGCGGAGATCGCCCGCCCGGCGGCGATGGCCACCGGATTTGGGGACTTCGTCAGCGGTTCTAGCCTGCTCCAGTAACCGGCGCGCCGCCCGGGCGATGCCTGCACAGACGCGAGCCCACTCCGCGCCGCCGCGCTTGCCAGCGCGCGCGGCGCGGAGTGATGTTCGCCGCAACAGCATACAATCAGGAGGATGCCGATGCCCCGTTACAAGCTTGTCGCGCTGACAACGCCGCTGCCCGGCCGTGAGCAGGACTATCATGAATGGTACAATACCAAGCACCTGCCGGAACTGGTCAACAAGTTCGGCATGAACGGCGCGCAGCGCTATGAACTGGTGGCCAAGCTGATCGGCAACGATGCCAATCCCTATCTGGCGATCTACGACATCGAGTGCGACGATCCGATGGCGCTGCTGGGCGCGATCGGCAAGGCAACCGCCGCCGGTGAACTGACGCAGAGCGACGCCTCGGACATGGCGACCTGCTACACCGCGCTGTTTTCCGAACTGGGCGAACCGGTGCTGCCGGCCTGATACATTCGACCCTCGCGCCGACGTCGGCGCGAGGGTTCGATCCTCTTACCGTCCGATAAATTTCGGCGCGCGCTTTTCCTTGAGGGCCAGAACGGCTTCCAGGTGATCCGCACTGCGGACCGAGACGCTTTCATAGGCGATGCCGGCATCCATCACCGCCGTGGCGAGGCGCTTCAGTTCAAGGTTGGTCAGCACCTTGGTCGCGCGGATCGCCATCATCGCACCGCCAAGCAGCTTGGCGCAGAAGGCATCGACTTTCGCGTCGAGTTCGTCGGCCGGCACGCAGTGATTGACCAGGCCGATCTCGGCCGCCTTGCTGGCGGTGAGGACATCGCCGGTCAGCAGGTATTCCTTGGCGCGGGTGAGGCCGATGCGCTGCGCCCAGATCACCGCGCCGCCGTCTCCCGCGACTAGGCCGATGCCCACGTGCGGATCGCCGATCTTGGCACCTTCCGCCGCGAAGATCACATCGCAGAGCAACGCCAGCGTGGCGCCCAGGCCGACGGCGTGGCCGTTCAGGCGGCAGACCACCGGCTTGTCGATATCCAGCAGCGTCAGCACGATGCGCTTGGCGATGCGGGCCTCGTGATCGAACAGATGCGGGTTGCGGGCCGAATTCTCGATATGGTCGAGGTCTCCCCCGGCGGAGAAGGCGCGGCCGGCGCCGGTGATCACGATCACGTCCGAACCGGCATCGCCCTGCGCGAACCACAGTGCCTCTGCCAGTTCGTCATGAAGCTGCAGGTTCACGGCATTGAGCGCGTCCGGCCGGTTCAGCGTCAGGCGCAGAAGCCGCCCTTCGCGCGCGAGCAGGATGGTTTCGAATTCCGGCAGCGGCGGCGCATTGTCGCTCATCTCGGCGTATCTCCCTTTATCTCTAACGCTCATAAGCGCAGCCGGGATTTCGGCCACCCCGCAATCGTTCGGCAGGCAAAGCTTCGCCCCAGCGAAACCTTCGTGGTGGCAAGGCCTTGGCGGCCCGCTTCGCTTGCCAATGCTCGGCAAGTCCGATCTATCTCGGCCAAAGTCCGCGCCACGGGAGCGCAGGGCGTGGGTGAGAGAGCGAGATGGCCGAATTCGACGAGACGTTCGACTGGGTGGTCGTGGGCAGCGGCGCGGGGTCCATGGCATCGGCGCTGCTGATGAAGCAGGCGGGCAAGTCGGTCGTCATTCTGGAGAAGGCGCCCTGGGTGGGCGGCACCACCGCGAAGTCGGGCGGGGTCATGTGGATCCCTAACAACCGCTTCATGAACCCGGGTGAGGACAGCTTCGAACAGGCCTGCCAGTATCTGGACGCCGTGGTTCCCGATGGGGAGGACAGCCCCGGAACCAGCCCCGAACGCCGCCGCGCCTATGCGCGCGAGGCGCCGAAGATGCTGGACTTCATCGTCTCGCAAGGCGTCGCCATGGAGCGCGGATCGACCTTCTGGCCGGACTATTACGACGAACTTCCCGGCGGCGTGAAGACCAGCCGTACCGTCACCGCGGTGCCGTTCGACAAGAACGAGCTGGGCAAGGACTGGGCCGGGCGGCTGCGGCAGGGCTTCGCCGAAGTGCCGGTGAAGCTGGATGACGGCATGAAGCTGCCTTTCGCCAAGCATTCCTGGGCGATCAAGATGCTGCTCGTGCGCGTGGGGCTGAAGATCATCGCGGGCAAGCTGACCGGCAAGCACTGGGTTACGGCGGGCGCGGCGCTGCAGGGGCGGATGCTGAAGGCGGTGATCGCCAAGGATGCCGCCGATATCCGGCTGGAATCCCCGGTCAACGAAGTGATCATCGAAGACGGCAAGGCGGTAGGCGTCGTCACCGTGAAGGACGGCAAGCCCTGGCGCGTGGGGGCGCGGCTGGGCGTACTGATGAACGCGGGCGGCTTCTCCCAGAACCAGGCGATGCGGGACAAGTACATGCCCGGCACCCGCGCGGCATGGTCGAACGGGATCGAGAGCGATGCCGGCGACATGCATGTCGAACTGGAAAGCAAGGGCGCGGTCTTGGCGCAGATGGACCAGATGGTCGGCTTCCAGATGAGCGAGGCCCCCGGCTGGGATACCGACTACGTCAAGCCCGGCACCCAGAGCACCACCGGCAAGCCCCACGCGATCCAGGTGGACCAGACCGGCGTGCGCTATCTGAACGAGGGCGGCTCGTACGAGGAATTCTGCGAGAACATGCTGGTGCGCAACCGCACGGTGCCCGCGATCCCCAGCTGGGCGATCATGGACCAGCAGTACATGGACGAATACGCGGTGGCCGGCAAAGGCACGGCGAAGAAGAACATGGCCGGCTGGCTCTCCTCCGGCTGGATGCGCAAGGCAGACAGTCTGGAGGCGCTGGCCGGGCAGATCGGCGTGCCTTCCGATGCCCTGACGGCCACGGTCGACCGCTGGAACGGCTTCGTGCGTACCGGCAAGGACGAAGACTTCCACCGGGGCGAGCGGGCCTACGACAACTGGCTGGGCGATCCCTATTTCAAGGACGGACCCAACGCCTGCATGGGCACGATCGAGAAGGGCCCGTTCTACGCCATTCCCATCGTGCCGGGCGATGTCGGCACTTATGGCGGCGTGGTCTGCGACTGTGATTCCCGTGTGCTGAAGGCGGATGGCTCACCGATCGAGGGGCTCTATGCCTGCGGCGTCACCACCGCATCGCCGATGGGCCGGGTTTACCCCGGCGCGGGCGCCAGCGTGGGCCCGTCGATGACCTTCGGCTGGGTAGCTGCCAAGCATGCGGCAGGGCTGGGCAACCAGCTCTGACCGCGCGGTCAAGCGGCTGCGCAAGGCTCAGTGCAACGCTCAGTTCTGCGCGGCTTCCAGCACGGTCTGCACGCGCACGCGGGGGAACACGTCTTCCAGCGGCGTGCTATCGGGCAGGACGTAGACGTAGCCGCCCTTCTTCTGGAACAGGGGCACCACGCCCTTGTTGTAGAAGGCCATGGGCACGTTGATGCAGCCGAAGGTGATGCGGTTGTCCTCGATCGTCTTCGACAGCATCCGCGCCTTGCGGTTTTCCTTGTTGCCGACGGGGATCGTGTGGAGCGCCACGGACGTGGTGTAATCCACCCAGAGCACCTTCTGGTTACCGGCCGCCAGCCCGAACTTGGCGAGGAAGCGGCCTGCCGGCGTGGTCTTCTCGGCCGGGCCGATCTCTGAAAGCGATTTTGCGCCTACCCCCGGGGTGGCTTCGTCGCCCAGCGCCTTGCCGATCAGCACCGGGGCATCGGCCAGCGGCTTGCCCGTGGCATCGAACAGGTATGCCCGCGCGGATGGCTTGTCGACGATGATGTAGGGCAGCGCGCCGTTGTCCTGCGATCCCGCGATCCAGCGCGAAACGAGCGCGGCGGCGTCTGACAAGGTGGGCGCATATTCGGCGGCGTCTTCCTTCGGCGCGCCCGTCTGCTCGGTTTCCGAAGCCTTAGGGACAGCCTTGGCCGAGGTCTTGGCCTTCGCCGTGCTCTTCGCCTTGGCGGGCGCTTTCACTTTTGCCGGGACTTGAGCCTCGGCAACGGCCTTTGCCGGCGTGGGCGTGTTCACCGGGGCGGCGCCGGCCAGCGCAAGCGCGGCGAACGCCAGAGGGACACTTATCATCGTGTGAATGTACTCGAAGAAGGCAGACATGGAAATGGTCGGCGTCGTGGACGACGCCGACACATAACCTCACAGTAAAGCCAAATTAAGGCTTAACAGGCGCTCAGTTGCGGGCTTTCTTGCGCTGGCTGTTCTGCAACTGCTGCTCGACGCCATCGACCCGGCTGTTCAGCTGGTCGATCCGCTGGGCGTTCTGCTGGGCAGTTCCGGAAGCGGCCTGCGCCTCTGCCAGGGCCTGCTTGGCGGTGGCATCCGTCTGCTGAAGGCGGGAATCGAGTCCGTCGATGCGCTGGTTCACCGTGGCGATCTGGTCGTTCACGTAACCTTTGGTGGCGCATCCACCAAGGCCGACCGAACCCACGAGCACGATCGCTACGGGGGCGAGTTTCGTCAGATATGGCGACATCGCATTCACTCCTTATGTCTATATTGTTTAACAGCCCCGCAAAAGTTCCAAGCCGAGCGGGTAAGCGTGAACAATGCGATTCTGGCCGACCGTGCCTCCGTTCGGGTGAACGGAAGATTGGACTGCCATGTGCAATAAGTAACGCAGCGCCGTTCGGTTCCACGCAATCTGTTTGTCTGCGTCGGCGCAGCGAAGTGACTGGGCGTACCTTGCGCATTTTCGCGCCTTTCGCAGGGCTTCGCGCCGCTGCTAGGCCCCATCGCGAGAGTGGACCCGCGAGTGGGAGGATTGAAAATCATGCATCATGCCGGCACGTCAGCAAGCGGAAGCGCCTGTGCGTTGCCCGATCCCGGCATGTCGCTGGTGCAGGCACCCCCTTTGGCGGAGGAGCCGGGGCAGGGCGCGCATACGATCGGTGGTTATTTGCGGGAGGTGGCGGCACGCTACGGCGCGCGCGAGGCGGTGGTGCTGCGGAAAGGCGAACACCGCACTTCGTGGACTTACGACGACCTGCTCGCCCGCTCGATGGAAGTGGCCCGCGCACTGGTCGCGCGCAGCATCGGCAAGGGCGAGCGCGTGGGCATCCTGATGACCAACCGGCCGGAGTTCCTCTCCAGCCTGTTCGGCACCGCGCTGGCAGGCGGTGTGCCGGTGGCGCTGAGCACGTTCTCCACCCCGCAGGAGCTGGATCACCTGCTGCGCGCATCGGAAGTGACGCTGCTGCTGTATGAGGCGCGAGTGCTGAAGAAGGACTTCGGCGCGATGCTGCTCGAACTGGAGCCGGATATCCTCACCGCGCGGGGCGGGCTGGCCTCGGCGCGTTTCCCGTACTTGCGGCAGCTTGTCGCGCTGGGCGGTGCGCCGGGTGAGGCAGAGCCCTTCGCCGTGGGCGCAACCGGCGCGGTGGAGACTTGGGACGAGTTTCTGGCCCATGGCGCGGGCGTTGCAGACGATCTGGTGCTGGCGCGCGCCGATGCCGTGCATCCGGCCGACGCCGGCGGCATCTTCTTCTCATCCGGCACGACCAGCCTGCCCAAGGGCGTGGTCCATTCGCAGCGGGCCTTCGCCGTGCAGTGGTGGCGCTGGCCGCGCCTTTTCGCAATGCGTGAGCCGGTGCGAAGCTGGACGGGCAACGGCTTCTTCTGGTCCGGCAACATTTCGATGGTGGTCGGCACCGCGCTTTCGACCGGCGGCACCGTGGTGCTCCAGCGCATGTTCGACGCGGACGAGGCGCTGGAACTTGCCGAGAAGGAGCGGGTGACGTTCCTAAACGGCCGGCCGCATCAGTGGGCGCGACTTCAGGCTTCGCCCAGGTGGGCGGGCGCAGACCTGTCCAGCGTGAAATACGTGCCGCGCGGCGAACTGATCTGGCAGCATCCCAGCGTCTCCACCCAGTGGGAAGTGCCGATGTCTTTCGGCTGCACGGAGACGATGACGATCTGCACTTCCTTCGTTGCCGACGATGTGGAAGGCCGGGTGGAGGGCGCATTCGGGGCGCCTCTGCCGGGGAATATCCTAAAGATCGTAGAGCCGATATCGGGCCGTCTCGTGCCCGTGGGAACGGTGGGGGAGATGTGCATCAAGGGGCCTACGCTGATGTCCGGTTACCTCGGCAAGGCCCCCGAAGAGTGCCTCGATACGGAAGGTTTCTTCTGCACGGGCGACGCCGGGCGGGTGGATGGGACGGGGCGCTTCTTCTGGGAAGGGCGCATGACCGAGATGATCAAGACCGGCGGCGCCAATGTCGCGCCGATCGAGGTGGACGAGGTGATCGCCCGGATTCCGGGGGTGAAACGCACCCAGACGGTGGGCGTGCCGGACGATCTGCTGGGTGAGATGGTGGTGGCCTGCATCGTCCCGCTGGACGGCGTGGTGCTGGAAGAGGCAGCGGTGATCGCCGCCTGCAAATCCCAGATCGCCAGCTTCAAGGTGCCGCGCCGGGTGCTGTTCTTCCGCGACGAAGACTACGCCATCACCGGCAGCGAAAAGGTGAAGTCAAGCGAAGTTCGCGCGCTGGCCGTCTCCCGGCTGGCAGCCGATAACGCCGAGGCGGTCCGGCCTACCCTTGCGTGACCGTGCCCGTGGCGTACTGAACTATTGGTCAGCCCGCCACGTTCATCTCTGGGCGGAATGAGGCTGTTCTAGAGAGGACCTATGAGCCAGACACTGGAGAACCGGGCCAAGCCCGACGCCAAGACCCAGCTCGACATCTATCGCCGGATGATCCGGATCGAGCGCAACGACGACGCCACCCGCACCCAGATCCGTCGCGGCCGCATTACCGCGCCGTACTACTCGGCGCGCGGGCAGGAATGCATTCCTTCGGCCATCTCGGTGCTGCTGAATAACGACGACAAGATCTGCACGATCTACCGCGGCATCCACGACATGGTCGCCAAGGACATGCCGCTGCGCCCGCTCTGGGCAGAGATCTGCGGCCGTGTCGACGGCACTTGCAAGGGCAAGGGCGGCCCGATGCACCTCACCCACCCGGAAACCGGCGTGATGGTGACGACGGGCATCGTCGGTTCGTCCATGCCGATCGCCAACGGCTTCGGCTGGGCGGCGCTGCTGGACGGCACCAAGCAGGTGACCGTGGCCTACTTCGGTGACGGCGCCAGCAACATCGGCGCGTTCCACGAAGCGCTGAACCTGGCTTCCGTGTGGAAGCTGCCGGTGATCTTCGTGTGCCAGAACAACGGCTTTGCCGAACACACCCGCTACGAAAATGGCACTGCGGTGGACCAGATCTCCAAGCGTGCGATCGGCTACGGCATGCCGGGTTACACCGTGGACGGCAACGATCCGGTGGACGTCTACGCCCATGCCCACGCCGCCATCGAGCGTGCGCGTGCGGGCGAGGGGCCCACGCTTCTTGAATGCAAGACCTTCCGCTTCATGGGCCACGTCTTCGGCGATGCCGATGGTTACATGACCAAGGAAGAGAAGGCAGAGGCGATCGCCAAGGATCCGCTGCCGATCTACCGCCAGAAGCTGATCGACGATGGGATCGCCACGGCTGAGGAACTCGACGCGCTGACCGCGAAGATCGAGGCCGAAGTGAACGACGCCATCGAATTCGCGATGGCCTGCGAATATCCGTCCGACGACGAACTGCGCCGCGACGTTTTTGCCGAGGAGATTCCGGCATGAGCACTGAAACTCTGGAAGCACCCGCCGTGGAAACGGTGAAGATGAACGGCCTTCAGGCGATCAACGCTGCGCTGATGGAGGCAATGGAGGCCGATCCCAAGGTCCTCGTGCTGGGTGAGGACATTGCGGACAACGAAGGCGGCGGCGTCGTCGGCGTCACCCGCGGCCTTTCCACCAAGTTCGGCACGATGCGCGTGCGCTCCACGCCGATCTCGGAACAGGCGATCATCGGCGCGGCCATCGGCGCGGCCATGGGCGGCTACAAGCCCGTTGCCGAAATCATGCTGATGAACTTCACGACTGTCGCCATGGACATGATCGTGAACCACGCGGCCAAGCTGCGTTTCATGTCGGGCGGCCAGAGCCAGGTGCCGATGGTGATCCGCACCCTGACCGGCGCGGGCAACCAGACCGCCGGGCAGCACGCTGACTTCTATGAGGCATGGTTCTGCCACACCGCCGGCATCAAGGTGGTGATCCCCTGGACCCCGGCGGACTTCAAGGGCCTTTACCTCTCGGCCATTCAGGATCCGGATCCGGTCATCATCGTCGAAAGCGGCAAGACGCTGTTCGTGCCGATGGACGTGCCCGTCAATCAGGGCCCGATCCCGCTGGGCAAGGCCAATGTCGTCGCGCCCGGCAGCGATATCACCATCGTTTCCTATGGCCAGATGATGTTCACCGTCATGCAGGCCTATGAGGAACTGACCAAGGCGGGCGTCTCGGTCGAAGTGGTGGACCTGCGCACGATTTCGCCGTGGGACAAGGAAACGGTGTTGGCCTCGGCCGAGAAGACCGGCCGCTTGCTGGTGGTCCACGAAGCCGGCCGCAACTTCGGCCCCGGCGCGGAAATCGCCGCGACCGTGCAGGAAACGCTGTTCGGCAAGCTGAAGGCCCCGGTCGGCCGCCTTGGCGCGCCGTACTGCTCGGTGCCCTTCGCCAAGAAGCTGGAAGACGCTTTCCTCGTGCAGCCGCCGGAGATCATTGCCGAAGCGCAGCGACTCGTCGCCATGGGCTGACGTTTTATTCGAAAATGCCCTGAGGGGCATTTTCGGAGCGGCACCGGCCCACTCCCCCACCCGACCTCCCACGAGTGTACCCTGATGGGTGGTCGGGTGGGGGAGTGGGCCGGTGCTGCAAAATCCGGCCTTGCCGGATTTTCAAACGAACTGAAACGGTGCACGAAATTGACTGTAAGGGAAGGGCCTCCGTAGCGATACGGGGGCCTTTTTCGTGCTGCGCTGCGGCGCGAATTTTCGGACTTTGGCAGGAGAGCGGGAGAAATCCTTTGCTGCCGTGATGTGCATTTGTGACAAAACATTGCGTAATCGTGGCAGGCGATCACAATCATTAAATCGATCAGTTTTTTGGAAAATTTCTCCGCCGCTATCCCGGACCTCCAACAAGGTTCGATCAACAGGAGGAGGAACCAATGTCCAGAACATCGACTTCGCTTTGCGCGCTGATGGCCGCCGTGCTGCTGCCACTCGCTGCAACGCCCGCTTATGCAGACGGTGCGGGGGTACCGGCTGCTGCTGCTGCTGCGCCCAATACCAATCAGGACTGGTGGCCGGACCGGCTCGACCTCTCGCCGCTGCGCCAGAACGATCCTGCATCCAACCCCTACGGCGCCGGTTTCAATTACGCCAAGGAGTTCGCCACGCTCGATATAGAGGCGGTGAAGGCGGATATCCGCAAGACGCTGACCACCTCTCAACCCTGGTGGCCGGCAGACTATGGCCACTACGGCCCGTTCTTCATCCGCATGGCCTGGCACAGCGCCGGCACGTATCGCGTTGTGGATGGTCGCGGCGGCGGCGCGGGCGGCGAGCAGCGCTTCGATCCGCTCAACGCCTGGCCGGACAACGTCAGCCTCGACAAGGCCCGCCGCCTCGTCTGGCCGATCAAGCAGAAGTATGGACGCAAGATATCCTGGGGCGATCTGATGGTGCTGACGGGCAACGTCGCGCTGGAGGACATGGGCTTCAAGACGCTCGGCTTCGCGGGTGGCCGCGCCGATAGCTGGGAGCCGGACACGGTGTTCTGGGGCCCCGAAAAGAAGTGGCTGGGCGATGAGCGCCGCGATGCCAAGACCGGCCTGAAAGGCCCTCTGGCCGCCACGCAGATGGGCCTCATCTACGTTAATCCCGAAGGCCCGAACGGCAATCCCGATCCGCTGGCCGCCGCTGCCGATATCCGCCTCGCCTTCGGCCGCATGGCCATGGATGACGAGGAAACCGCCGCGCTGATCGCGGGTGGCCACACCTTCGGCAAGGCTCATGGCGCGCACAAGCCGGAAGAATGCCTTGGCGGCGATCCCTCGGCCGCGCCGGTGGAGCAGCAGGGCCTCGGCTGGGCGAACAAGTGCGGCAAGGGCAATGCAGAGGACACGATCACCAGCGGCCTTGAAGGCGCGTGGTCGGCCGATCCGGTGAAGTTCACCACCCAGTACCTCGACAACCTCTATGGCTTCGACTGGGTGAAGACCAAGAGCCCGGCAGGCGCCACGCAGTGGATTCCCAGCGATCCGAACGCCGGTCAGCTCGTTCCCGATGCACACCGGCCCGACGTGCGTCACGCGCCGATCATGTTCACCACCGACATCGCGCTGAAGGAAGACCCCGGCTTCCGCGCGATCACCACCAAGTGGCGTGAGAACCCCGAACTCTTCGGGCAGGCTTTCGCGCGGGCATGGTTCAAGCTGACCCACCGCGACATGGGCCCTTCGGCGCGCTACCTTGGCGCGGATGTGCCGAATGTCAGCTTCGTCTGGCAGGCCCCGCTGCCCAAGGCCACTTACGCCGCGATCGATCAGGCCGATGCGACCGCGCTTAAGGCAAAGATCCTCGCCACCGGCATTACCCCGCGCGAACTGGTGAAGACGGCATGGGCGGCTGCGGCAACCTTCCGCGGTACGGACATGCGCGGCGGCGTGAACGGCGCGCGACTGCGGCTCGATCCGGCCAAGGGCTGGGCGGTCAACGACCCGGCGGAACTGGCGAAGGTGCTGGCCAAGCTGGAAGGCGTGCGCAAGGCGTTCAACGCTTCGGCTCCGGCCGGCAAGCAAGTCTCGCTGGCGGACCTGATCGTACTGGGCGGCAACGCGGCGGTGGAGCAGGCGGCGGCGAAGGCGGGCTACACCGTGACGGTGCCGTTCACGCCGGGCCGTGTGGATGCCGCGCAGGCGGAGACCGACCCCAAGTCCTACGACTACCTGCGCCCGCGCGCCGATGGTTTCCGCAACTACTACGGGGCGGACAGCGATCACTCGCCGGCGGAGATGCTGGTGGACAAGGCGAACCAGCTGGAACTGACGGTGCCGCAGATGGCTGTACTGGTGGGCGGCATGCGCACGCTTGACGCCAATGCCGGCCATTCGGCGAACGGCGTGTTCACTGCTGCGCCGGGTACGCTGTCGAACGACTTCTTCATCAACCTGCTCGACATGGGCACGAAGTGGCAGAAGTCGGCCAAGACCCCCGGCGTCTACGAAGGCTATGACCGTGCCAGCGGCAAGCTGAAGTGGACGGCAAGCCCGGTGGACCTCGTGTTCGGATCGAACTCCGAACTGCGCGCGGTTTCGGAAGCCTATGCCTCCGATGACGCGAAGCAGATGTTCGTGACCGACTTCGTGGCGGCCTGGGGCAAAGTGATGAACCTCGACAGGTTCTGATCTCAGGATGGCGGCGCTGGCGATCCGGCGCCGCCGCTACCCTAACTTCGTCGCCCCCGCGAAGGCGGGGGCCCCGCTTCCTTCGCGCTACGTTTCAAGAACAAGCGGGATCCCCGCCTACGCGGGGATGACGGGGTGGTTTGGATCGGCATCGGGCGTTACAGGCGCCAACCCACCTGACAGCCCCCATTCATCGGATTGTTTTCTTGTGAAGACCTATTTCCTCGCCGCCGCTCCGGTCGCGGTTCTGGCCATAGCATTGGCCTCCACCGGCTCCGCGCAAAACGCGGCCCCGCGCCCCGCCATGTTCGCCACTTGCGCCGCCTGTCACGCGACCGAGGCGGGCAAGACCTCCTACGGCCCGAACCTCCACGGCGTCGCCGGTCGCAAGGCGGCGAGCCAGTCCGGCTATGCCTATAGCCCCGCACTCAAAGCATCCGGCCTCACCTGGGATCGCCCCACGCTCGACGCCTGGCTGACGGCGCCGCAGAAGAAAGTGCCGGGCACGAAGATGCCCTTCGCCGGCATCCCCGATCCCGCGAAGCGCAAGCAGGTGATCGATTATCTGATGACGCTGAAGTAACTTACCAGACCATCGCATCCACCCTCTTTTCCGGGCGGATGTAGATCGAGGTGATCCACGGGGAGAGCGCCTTCATCCGGCACTCCAGATCCTCGATCAGCGTTTCGGCATCGCCCATTCGTAGGTCGTCGGCGAAGTCGGCGCTGATGGCGACGAAGATGGCCTGCGGGCTCGTATGGATCGTGCGGATATGGTTCACCGCGTCGATGCGCGGGTGGCCGTTCAGCACTTCGCGGATTTGCGCGATGAGAACCGGATCGGCGGCCTCGCCGATAAGCAATTCCTTGGATTCGCGGGCGAGCAGCACGGCTACGCCCGCCAGCACGCAGCCGATCAGTACCGAGGCGGCACCGTCTATGCGCGGGTCCGCGTAGTGGATGGAGGCCCACACGCCCACTGCAGCGATGACGAGGCCGATCAGCGCCGCGCTGTCTTCGAACAGCACGATGAAGCCCGGCGGATCCTTGCTGCGGTGGATCGCCTGCCACCACGTCTGCTCCCCGCGCCCGGCGTTGAATTCGCGCACGGCGATGGACCATGACGCGCCTTCCATCACGAATGCGATGGCGAGCACGATGTAATTGAGCGTCGGGTCTTCGATCGCGTGCGGCTGCTGGATGTGGACCACGCCCTCATAGATCGACACGCCCGCGCCGATCGCGAAGATCAGGATGGCGACCACGAAGGCCCAGAAATAGAGTTCGCGCCCATAGCCGAACGGGTGCGTCGGGTCCGGCTTTCGGCTGGCGCGTTTCTGGCCGTAGAGCAGCAGCACCTGATTGCCGCTGTCCACCAGCGAGTGTACGCCCTCGGTCAGCATCGAGGAGGAGCCGCTGATTGCGGCCGCTGCGAACTTGGCAACGGCAATGCCGAGGTTGGCGGCCAACGCGCCATAAAGCACGATATTCGCCTTGAAGTGCGCGGCGACGCTGTCGGGCTGGTCCATCGCGGGCCGGTTCCTCGTCAAAGGCGGTGAAGCACCTTCAACTGTCACCGGCCCGGCAAGTTTCCGCAAGTGTCTTAAGCTTGTAGCGCCTCGCGCCCCACGCGCTCGTTCCACAGGTCCGCATTGCCGCAGAGTTGCAGGTTCAGCAGCGCGCGCTTGAGGAACAGGTGGCAGGGATGCTCGTCGGTGAGGCCGATGCCGCCGTGAAGCTGCACCATTTCCTCGGTCACGAAGCGGAAGGCTTCGGCGGCGAGTACCTTGGCGGCGGCGAGTTCGGTGACGCTGGCGCTCTCATCCCGCACGCGCTTCCACAGCAGCGCTTCGGCGACGACGATGCGTGTCTTCATGTCTGCTGCGCGGTGCTTCAGGGCCTGGAACAGCGCGATCGGCCGGTCGAACTGGCGGCGGACCTTCATGTACTCGATCGTCATGTCGAGCGCCGCGTCTGCCGCGCCGATGCAATCGGCCGCAAGCGCGAGTTGCGCTTCGCCCGAGAGCCGGTCGTGCAGCGCCTTCGCGCCCGCCGCGTCGGTGAGCATCAGGGCAGGGGCAAAACCATCCAGCACCACGTCGAACAGGCGGCGGCTGGGGTCCCAGATCGGCCGCTCGACCAGCGAGACGCCCGGCGCATCCAGCGGCACCAGCGCATAGCCACCGGGAAGCTGCGCGACCACGGCAACCGCCATGTCGCCTTCGAACACGCCGGAAATCGTGCCGGAAACGGTGCCGTCCGAGGCCTGCGCCAGCTTGGCGGAGAGCATCGGCAGCGGCGCATATTCGCCGCCGGCCAGCCGTTCCAGCCAGTCGGCGCGTTCGGCAAAGTCGTGGCTGGCGGCAATCGCCTGAAGGCCAAGTTGCGCCGGGATCAGCGGCATCGCGGAGAGCACGCGCCCCATTTCCAGATGCAGCGCGGTCGATGCGTCACGGGTAAAACCAAGGCCGCCGTCCTCTTCGGGCAGGCGCACCATCAGCCAGCCCATCTCGGCGGCGAGCCCCCAGCTTTCATCGCGGCCGGGCGAGAGCTTGTCGGCCGGGAATGCCTTCTGCGCGGCGTCGGTCAGTTCGTTCAGTGCAATCACAGCACCCACCCCTTCGGCTCGCGCGGCATGTCCAGCATGCGTTCGGCGATGATATTGCGCTGCACTTCCTCGCTGCCGCCGGCGATGGTCCAGGCATAGGAATTCATGAAATCGGCCATCCAGTTGCCGGTATTGAGATCGCCGAAGGTGATCGGCGCGACGTATTGTTCGTCCATGCCGCCCAGCCGCAGGCCGAGCGCCGAATAGGCCCGCAGTGCGCGGCTATAGGCGTTCTTGACGATGGAGGCGTCGCCCATGCGCTCGATCCCGTTGATGCGGTTGTCGAGGAATTGGTCGGCAATCGCGCAGACGGCGTCCACTTGCGTAACCAACACGCCGAAATCGCGCAGCACACCGCGATCTTCCGAGTGGCCATGGTCGCGGATCAGCTTGGCCACGCGGCCCAGCGCGCCGCGCATTCGGTAGGACAGTTCCATCAGCGTCAGCCCGCGTTCGGAGGCGAGCGTCGCCTGCGCCACGGCCCAGCCTTTGCCTTCCTCTCCCACACGCTCGGAGACCGGGATTTCCACATTGTCGAGGAAGATTTCGGCGAATTCCTCGTCCCCCTGAATCTGGTGGATCGGGCGGACGGTGACGCCCGGCGCCTTCATGTCCATGAGGAGGTAGGTTATGCCCGCCTGCTTCACGCCGTCGGACGAAGTGCGTGCCAGCAGCAGGCACTTGTCCGCGAACTGGGCCATCGTCGACCAGACTTTCTGGCCGTTGATGACGTAGACGTCGCCGTCCGGGCGTGATTGGAGTTCGGCCCGCGTTTTGATCGCGGCAAGGTCCGATCCGGCGCCGGGCTCCGAAAAGCCCTGGCACCACGTCTCGCCCTCAAGGATTTTCGGCAGGTACCGCGTCTTCTGCTCGGCATTGCCGCATTCGTGCAGGGTGGCGAAGGCGTGGTATGTGGACACGAACGAGAGCAATAGGCGCGGGCAATCGGCGCCGGCCAGTTCCTCGTAGATCACTTTCTGTTCGGCCAGACTGCGGCCACCGCCGGGAAATTCGGCGGGCCAGTGCGGGATGGCGTATCCGGCGCGCACAAGCTTGCCGAACCAGTCGCGCTGGGTGCGGACGAAATCGTCCTGCGTGCGGCTGGCATCGCGCCAGCCGGTGGGCGCTTCGGCGGCAAGGAAGCTGCGGACTTCGCTGCGCAGCGCGTCTAGATCGGCACTATCGGTCATGCCCTGTCCTTGCCGCTGCGCTGTCAGGGCGTCCAGACGGGGGCGGGTCGCCGCGGCGATATCGCGGGGCTCAGTCCGCCTTGGTCGCCTCTGCCGCGGATTTGGGTTCAAGGATCAGCTGGTTGTTCTGCACGCGCCAACTGCCGAGTTGCGACAGCAGGTTCATGCCGATGACGTTGGTCTCCACTTCGTTGTCCGGACCGATGGCGACGGGCAGGGAAGTAGCCTCGATCGAGCCGAAGCGTAGCGAACTGGCGGTGGCCATACGGGCGACGATAGTGCCGTTCGCGGTATCCAGCATCACGCCCTCATCGCCCTCATCGGGAACGATGCCGGCGCGGCGGGCGACCGATTGCGAGATTCCGGTGTAGGTCGCGCCGGTATCGATCAGGAAGTTCACCGGCTCACCGTTCAACTGGGCCTCGACCCAGAAATGATTGTCCGTGCGCAGCGGCAGCACCGTCTGCGTGCCGTTTACAGCGGCCGGGCGAACCTGATCGAGCCAGAGCGCCGCATCGGAACGGTGGGCGTTGCCGGCAAGGCTGGCGACGGTGAGCAGTAACGCGGCGGTGAGGCCCAGATAGGCGGTGTTGCGCAGCCCGTGGCTCAGGCGCGGGTAGCGCACGGTCATCATGCCCGCCAGCATCGAGACGAGGATCGCCGCGATGGTCAGCGCCATCAGCGGCTTCTGGTAGAGGAAATCGGAAAGTTCGCCGAGGTTCACGAGTTCTGCTCCGCCAGTTCGGCGTCAAGCAAGGCCTCGACACGGGATGGGGCGGGGAAACCTTCGGCGATCCAGCGGTCTTGCACGCGGCTCAGAATGCGGGCGACTTCCGGCCCGGCGCTGACGCCGCGCGCGACGATCCGGCCGCCCTTGAGCGGGAATTCGGGGATTTGCCAGCCGGCGATGGGCGAGGCGTCGGCCCCGGCGATCAGCAGCCTGTCGAGCGCGCCGTCATGGCCGAAACGATAGGCGAGGGCGCGGGCGTCGCCCGGCTCGGCCTCACGGGCGGCGGCGAGGGAAAGGCGCTTCTTCTGCGCGCCGGAGAGGCGAAAGCGCGATGCGACCTGTTCGGCCAGCGAGGTTTGCGCGGGCAGCAGCGCGGCAAGGCGGCGCAGCGGATCGGGGGCGATGCCCTGCGCCTGCTCAGCAGCGACCAGCGCGGCAAGCGCGGCGGGATCGGCCTCGGGCAGGATCACGGCAAGCACGCCGAGGTCTGCCATGCGCGCCACGGTCGGCGCGGGATCGGGCAGGCCGAGCAGGTTCATCATCTCCATGCCCACGCGCTCACGCGACAGGCCCTTGAGCGTGGCGGCGAGTTCGGCGCAGGCGCTTTCGGCTTCCGCGTCGGCCGGTTGCGATCCGAACCGGGCCTGAAAGCGGAAGTAGCGCAAGATGCGCAAGTGATCCTCGCGGATGCGCTGGCGCGCGTCTCCAATGAAACGCACGCGGCGGGCGGCAAGGTCGACCAGGCCGCCGAAATAGTCGAAGATCTCGCCGGTCAGCGGATCGGCATAGAGCGCGTTGATCGTGAAATCGCGGCGGGCGGCGTCTTCGCGCCAGTCCTCGGCGAAGGCCACGGTGGCACGGCGGCCGTCGGTGGAAACGTCATGGCGCAAGGTGGTGATCTCCACCGGACCACTGGCCAGCACGGCAGTGACGGTGCCGTGGTCGATCCCGGTGGGCACGCGGTGGATGTCCGCGCGCTTCAGGCGGATCATCACCTCGTCCGGCTCCAGCGTGGTGGCCATGTCGATGTCCTTCACCGGCTGGCCCAGCAGGGTGTCGCGCACGGCGCCGCCCACGTAGCGGGCGTTTTCGGCGCCCAGCGTTTCGACCAGCGCGGCGATGTCCTCCCGGTGCATCCAGTCGGGTGCGATGCGGGTGGGCAAGTGTTCAGTCATTCCAGTCGAGCCTGCGGGAAAGGTTGTGAAGGATCGCGCCGGTCACGCCCCAGATGCGGTGGTCGTGCCAGTTGATCTCCACGAAGCGGTGGTGGCGGTTTTCCCATTCGACCGAGCATTGCTGCTGGTTGGCGGGATCGAGGAGGAAGCCCATCGGCGCCTCGAACCACTGCGCCACTTCGGCCGGGTTGGGGTGGATCGGCAGGTCGGCCGGGATCACCGCGAGAACCGGGGTGATTTCGTAGCCGCTGCCGGTGCGGTAGACGTCGCTGGTGCCCAGCACCTGCACGTCGCGCGGGTGGATGCCCAGTTCCTCGTCCGCCTCGCGCAGCGCCGCCTCGATGGCGGTTTCGCCGTCGTCCAGCCGGCCGCCGGGGAAGGCGATCTGGCCGGGATGCGCGCGCATGGTGGAGGGGCGATGGAGCAGCAGCGTGCCGGGCTTGTCCCGCTCGGTCAGCGTGACGAGCACGGCGGCGGGCTTGAACTCCGGAATCTCGTCGATGCGGGGATCGAGCCAGAGTTCCGGCGGGGCGTTCCTGTGCGCGGCGTCGAAGCGCGGGCGCAGGCGGTCGAACAGCAGGCTCATGCGGGCACCAGATCGAAAGTCGCGCCTTGGCTCGTCACCGAAAGATCGCCGCCCGCGAGCGCGATTTCGGCAAGCTGGCCATAAGTGCTGCGGTTGAGGCGGGCCTCGGTGCCATTGCGGACGGAAAGGTAGATCGCGGGAGTCTCCGGATCGCCTTCGCTGCGGATCGGGTGATCGGGCCCGGCGATGACGATATCGTCGGTGTTCAGGCGGAAGACCAGCGCATCGCCTTCCGCGCGCACGTCGGTGGCGATGAAAGCGGCGTCTTCCACTTCGATGGAGAGCTTCTCGGCGGGCGTGACCAGCCAATGCTGGCCCTGATCGTCGCGCAGCAGCAGGGAGGCGAAGGCGCGGACCATTGCCGGGCGGCGGATTTCACCGCCCTGATGGAACCAGCGCCCGTCCGCCATGATGCGCATTTCGCTGTCGCCGATGACCGCAGGCGACCATTCCGAGACCGGTGGCAGCTTGCGGGCGGCCACCAGCTCGGCCGCTTCGGCCAGCGTCAGGGCGTTCAGATCGGGCGGCACGTCATAAGGCATGGCTTCGCGATGCCAGATAGGCGCGCCCGCGCCAAGGTCCCGTCCGCGATTTAACGCGGCCCGGTTTCCTGAGTTAACGCAACCACGGCCCCAGCATGCCCTCACGCGGGAGAACGGCGGGATTCTCGCTCCGCACCAGCAGGCGGTGCTGTTCGAACGGGCCGGGCAGGCTCCAGCCGCCGGTCGCCTCGCTGGTGAAGCCCCAGCGGTCGTAATATTCGGGATCGCCGATCAGCACTTGCGGCAGCGGCGCGCGGGCATCGATCCCGGCTAGGCTGGCCGAAACCAGCGCCTTGCCGAAGCCCTGGCCCTGCAGTTCGGGCAGCACGGCCACCGGGCCGACCATGATCAGCGGATGCGCACGGCCGTCCGGATCGGTGAGTGCCACGGGCCAGCACTGGATCGAGCCGACCAGCATCTCCTCGCTGTCGAGCGCGGCGAAGGACAGACCGGGCAGCCAGTCGGTGCCTTCGCGCACCTTGTAGGCGGTGCGCTTGTGTCGTTCCGGCTCGAACGCACGATCGAGCAGCGCTTCGACGAGCGCGGGATCGACATTGTCGAGCGGAATGAGCGTGGCAGTATCAGACATGGCGCGCGCCGATAGGTACGGCGCGCGCCTTTGTCGATTCAATTCGGCTAATGTCGGATTAGCGCGATAGCGATCACGCCTGCGGCGTCAGATGCAGCAGACGCCCGGAATCGGGTGCGGGGCCATCTTCCAGCAGCCAGATAGACCCGTCCAGACCCTGCTCGATTTCGCGGATGCGGTTGTCGAGCGGGTAGCGCGCTTCCTCCACCGCCTTCTCGCCATCAATCCGCACGCGGACGAGGCCGGGCACGGTGAACGAGGCGATCATGAACTGGCCCTTCCACTGCGGGAATTTGTCGCCGGTGTAGAAGATGAAGTCACCCGGCGCGATCACCGGGTTCCAGCTGATGGCCGGCGCGGCGAGATCGGGCCGCGTCTTGTTGCGCGGGATCGGCCTGCCGTCGTAGTGGTCGCCGTCTGAAACCAGCGGCCAGCCATAGTTCTGGCCCGGCTTCACCAGATTGATCTCGTCGCCGCCGGCCGGACCATGCTCCAGATCCCAGAGCTGCCCCTTGTCGTCGAACACCAGCCCAAGGACGTTGCGGTGGCCGTAGGACCAGATCTGGTTCGTCGGCGCAGGCTTGTCTGCATAGGGATTGCCGGGGGCAGGCGTGCCATCAGGCAAGAGGCGCACGATCTTGCCGAGATTGGTGCCCAGATCCTGCGCGGGCGTGAACTTCTGCCGCTCACCCGAACTGACGAAGAGGTATTTACCGTCGGGCGAGAACACCAGGCGGTGCGAATAGTGGCCTTCGCCGGAGACCTTGGGCGTCTGCCGCCAGATCACGTTCAGGCCCTGCAGCGCGCAATTGGCCGGTTGCGGGCAGGAGAGGGTGCCCTTGCCGACTGCCGCGCCGCGCGTATCGCCTTGGCCCGCCTCGGCCCAGCTGAGGTAGACCACGCGGCCGTCCAAGGTCTTTCCGGTCTGTCCCGGAGCGAAAATCACATCGCCAAGGCCGCCCTGGCCGCCATAGGCCACCGTCGGCGCGCCGCTCACTTCGCCCAAGGTACCATCCGCCAGACGCAGGCGGATCTTGCCTTTCTTCTCGGTGACGATCATCGCCCCGGTGGCCTTGTCGATATCCATCGCCCAGGGCTCGTCGAAAGAGGCCACTTGCGAGACCTTGAACGGCGCCGCATCGGAAGTGGCGGCCGAGGCCTTATCCCCGGAGCCTGCGGCGCCGCAGCTTGCGAGGATGAAGGCTACGGGCGATACCGCCGCAAGGAAAGGTCTGGAGGTTTTCCGCTTGGTCACGTCGATTACATCCCCTGTTGCCAATGCACCGGGCCGCCTGATCATCGGGGTGGATGAGGCCGGGCGTGGCCCTCTGGCGGGTCCGGTTGTGGCGGGCGCGGTCGTGCTGTGCAAGCCCCGGCCTTCGGGTCTGGACGATTCCAAGAAGCTTTCCGCCAAGCGCCGGGCTGAGCTGGAAGAAGCGATCAAGCGCCGCTGCCGCTGGGCCGTGGGCGTGGTGGACGTGGAAGAGATCGACCGGATCAACATCTTCGGTGCGACGATGCTGGCAATGACCCGGGCCGTCGCCGCGCTTTGTGCTGAGCTCGGGGAGGACCCCCACGAAGTGCTGATCGACGGCAATATGACGCCGCACGGCCGCACGGCGGACTGGCGCTGGAAGGCCCGCGCCATCGTCGGTGGAGACGCGGTGGAACCGTGCATCTCCGCCGCTTCGATCATTGCCAAGGAACATCGCGACCGCATGATGCGCGACCTCGCCCTGGCGCACCCGCACTACGGCTGGGAACGCAATGCCGGTTACGGCACTGCCCAGCATCTTGAGGCCCTGCGCCTCCACGGCCCCACCATTCACCACCGCCGCAGCTTCGCGCCGGTCGCTCAACTGGAGATGGCGCTTTGAAGGGATTCACCGCTGCGGACGTGGCCGGGCAGGCCGGCAAGTGCTTCCTCGTCACCGGTGCCAATACCGGGCTGGGGTACGAGGCGACGAAAGTGCTGGCCGCGCGCGGAGCCCGCGTTCTGCTCGCCTGCCGCAGCGAGGAGAAGGCCCGGCAGGCGATGGAGAACATCCGGCTGGAAGTGCCGGGCGCCAACCTCTCCTTCGTGCCGCTCGATCAGGCGGACCTTGCCAGCGTGCGCGAATGCGCGGCGATCGTTGCGCGCGATGAGCCCCGGCTCGATGTGCTGGTCAACAACGCCGGCGTCATGATGCCGCCGCTTCAACGCACGGTGCAGGGGCACGAATTGCAATTCGGTGTGAACCACCTCGGCACGTTCGCACTAACCGGTCTGCTGCTGCCCAAGCTTTCCGAAGTGCAGGGTTCGCGCGTGGTCATCACCGCCAGCCTTGCCCATCGGCGCGGCAAGATCGACTGGGACGATCTGGATGCACATCGCAGCTACAACCGATCGCAGCGCTATGGCGACAGCAAGCTGATGAACCTGCTGCACATGTTCGAGCTGGACCGGCGCCTGCGCGCAGCGGGATCGCCGGTTACGGCCGTGGCCTGCCATCCCGGTGTGGCTTCCACCGAACTGGGGCGGCATTCGCTGGCGTTCCGGGCGCTGTTCCCGATCGTGGGCATGGTGCTCAACAGCGCGGCCGACGGCGCGTGGCCCACATTGCAGGCGGCGACGGACGCGGTGGAGCCGGGCCAGTACTACGGCCCGCAGAAGATGGGCGAGGTTTCCGGCCCGTCAGGCGTGGCGAAGCGCAAGCCTTCGGCCACCGATCCCGAAGCGGCGCGCAGGCTTTGGGATGTGAGTTTCCAGATGACCGGCGTGGACTACGGGCTGATTTGAATCTCGGCTGGCCGGGCAGGGGTCAGGGTCGTTCAAAGACGCATCTGTGCATTTCGGCGCGCGCCATGTTGATAAAAAAATTTGCCTGAATCGCGCGAGGCGTTTTCGAGTCGCGAACCCCAAGATGTTGAGTCGTGGGATTCGTCCATGACTCGATATCTTGTGTTGGATTCGTTTTGTTCCATACTGCTGAACAGGTGAATCACTAGGGAATCCGGCGAGTCGCGGCTTGACGGTGAATCGGGAAAGACTCATTGGGGAGTCAATCCACAGTTCAAATTCCCCGGAGCAAACATGGGCCAGCTACTCGTCAAGCAGAAGATCCGCGCGCGCGCACCAGCGCCGACGCCGAAGGAACTGCTGCCCCTCGGCCAGATCATCCCGGGCGACTGCATCGAGGCGATGCGCACCATTCCCGACGCCAGCGTCGACATGGTTTTCGCCGATCCGCCGTACAACCTTCAGCTTGGCGGAGACCTTTCGCGTCCGGACGGCAGCCATGTCGATGCCGTGACCAACGACTGGGACAAGTTCTCCAGCTTCGCCGCCTATGACCAGTTCACGCGTGACTGGCTGACCGAAGCGCGCCGCGTGCTCAAGCCCGAGGGTTCGCTGTGGGTGATCGGTTCGTACCACAACATCTTCCGCCTCGGCGCGATCATGCAGGACATGGGGTTCTGGATCCTGAACGACATCGTGTGGCGCAAGGCCAATCCGATGCCGAACTTCAAGGGCACCCGCTTCACCAACGCGCATGAAACGCTGATCTGGGCGTCGATGGGCGAAAAGTCGAAGTACACCTTCAACTACCGCGCGATGAAGACGCTCAACGACGAACTGCAGATGCGTTCGGACTGGGTCCTGCCGATCTGCAACGGCGCGGAACGTCTGAAGAAGGGTGGCCGCAAGGTGCACCCGACGCAGAAGCCGGAATCGCTGCTCTACCGCGTGATGCTGGCCACCACCAACGAAGGCGACGTCGTGCTCGATCCGTTCTTCGGCACCGGCACCACCGGCGCCGTCGCCAAGCGCCTCGGCCGCGAGTGGATCGGCTGCGAGCGTGAGGGCGACTACCGCGAAGCCGCGCTGGAACGCATCGAAATGGCGCTGCCGCTGGACGAAAGCGCGCTGAAGACCATGCAGTCGAAGCGCACCGCGCCCAAGGTGGCGTTCGGCACGCTGATCGAAACCGGCTGGATCGCGCCGGGCACCGTGCTTTCGGACAAGAAGAACCGTTTCCGCGCCGTCGTGCGGGCCGATGGCTCGCTGGTGGCGGACAAGGCCACGGGCTCGATCCACGGGCTGGGCAAGGAACTGCAGGAAGCGCCTTCGTGCAACGGCTGGACGTTCTGGCACTTGGAGCATGAAGGCAAGGTCAAGCCGATCGACGCGATCCGCCAGCTCTACATCCTCGCTACCGAGCCTTGAGGCTTTTGAACCGCCCTTCGAAAATGTTCGAAGGGCGGTTTTAAGTTTTTGGAGTGCCGCATTTTCCGAGTCATCAGGTGGTCCCACCTGATTAGAAAATGCTCTGTTAGCCAGAGGTGATGGGCAGATCCTCGAAACCTGTTCTGCGTGGCCCGCGCAAGAGCTAAGGGCCGCCCCATGACTCGCAAGATCTACATTCAGCCCATCGCCTTCGCCCAAAGTCCGCAGAGCGAGGAGGGCGAGGCCGTCCGCCTTGCCGGCTCGCTGGTCTGGGCCAGCCGCTTCGCCCTGATCGTGCGCGAAAACGGCAAGGTGATCTCGCGCGAGCGGTTCGGCGCTGCCGATGTCCCTGCCGCGTTGGCGGCGCTTCCGGCCGATCTTGGTGCCGATGCGGAACGCCAGTGGGCGAACTTCAGGAAGGTCCATCCGCCGCTGCAGTGTGGCCAGCGCACGATCCGGCTCGAACAGCCGCAAGTCGCGGGCATTCTCAACATGACACCGGACAGCTTCTCGGACGGCGGTTCGTTCCTCGACAAGCCTCAGGTCGCCTTCGACCACGCCGCCGCCATGCTGGAAGCAGGTGCGGCGATGATCGATGTGGGCGGCGAATCCACCCGTCCCGGTGCCGGTGCGGTGTGGGAAGGCGACGAGATCAAGCGCGTGGTGCCGATGGTGGAGCAGCTTGCCGCCATGGGTGCGGCGATCAGCGTCGACACGCGCCGCCCGGCGGTGATGGAGGCTACGCTGGCGGCGGGCGCGCATATCATCAATGACGTTTCGGCCCTGCGCTACGACCCGCGCAGCCTCGAACTCGCGGCGGCCTCAGGCGCACCGGTTGTGCTGATGCACGCGCCAGGCAAGGCGGACGATCTCCATTCCAACGGCGACTATGCCGATGTGGTGCTGGACGTCTACGACTGGCTCGAACAGCGCCGCGATGAGTGCGTGGCGGCGGGCGTGCGGGCAGAGAACATCATGATCGATCCGGGCGTCGGCTTCGGCAAGACCGTGGCGGAGAACCTGGCGCTGATGAACGGCCTCGCGATCTTCCACGCGTTGGGCCATCCGCTTTACGTCGGTGCCAGCCGCAAGCGGATGATCGGCGCGCTTTCCAACGAGGCGGCCGCGCATGACCGGCTGGGCGGATCGCTGATGCTGGCGATCAAGGCGATGGACGCCGGCGCGCATATCCTGCGCGTGCACGACGTGCGCGAGACGGTGCAGGCGGTCCATGTCTGGCGCGGCCTGCGCGATGCGGCGCTCACCGATTTCGGGCAATTGCCACGCTGATCGCTGCGACAAAACTGGCTCCCCGATGAACCACGCCTTGCGCGCGGATGAACCGCCGTGCGGATTGTGTTTACCCGTAAACGTATGATCCGGAACCATTTCGGATCGTCCGGCGCGATGCCCGTTTCGTCTATTGGCGCGACGTAAAACGCCAGTGGGTTCGTTTCTCCCTTCGAACCCACCACACGAAAGCGAAGGGAGAAGTCCCATGAAGAAGACGTTTTTCCGCAGCGCACTCGTTGCGATGGCCCTTGTTCCGGCCGGTGCCGCGATCGCGGTCCCGACGATGTACGAGAAGGAAGTGGCGCGCGGCGAGGAAGCCCGCATCATCCAGAGCCCGATCGGCGGCGTGCAGAACAGCAAGTGGTACGATTACCGCATCAACGTGAACGAGACCCGCAAGGAACTCGCCAGCGACTTGCGCCATGCCACGGATATCGAAGACCAGCGCGACGCCTACAGCGAATACGCCAGCGAGCTGTTCCAGGAACGCGGCAAGTACGTGAAGTACATGGCCAAGCGCGGCTATCGCGTGCCGCAGGTCTATCTGGAAAGCCTGTAACCCCAGTTTCCCCTTGGGGGCAGCCCCGAAAGGGGCGGCGACCCCGGAGCCACGGCTCCGGGGTCGTCTATTATGCGGCGTTATCGATGCCGAGTTCGGTAAGCTTGCGATAGAGCGTGGAGCGCCCGATCCCTAATCTGCGCGCCACTTCGGTCATGCGCCCGCGGTAGAGGCCGATGGCCAGACGGATAACATCCGCCTCGATCTCTTCCAGCGGTCGCAGATGGCCGTCGGGCGTATAGAGCATCACGCCGGAGCTTTCCTGCCGCGGATTGCCCGCCACCGTGGCGGGGCCAGAGCCGAGGATGGAGAGAAGCTGCGGGAAATCGTCAGACGTCAGCGCATCGCCGTCGCAGAACACCGCCGCGCGGAACAGCACCGCCTGCAACTGTCGCACGTTACCGGGCCAGTCGTAAGCGGCCAGCAGTGACAGTGCGCCATCGGTGATGCCCAGTTCGCGCAGGCCCGGCTGCTCGCCGATCCGGGCGAGGAAGAAGCGGGTGAGCGCGGGAATGTCGCCCGATCTTTCGCGCAGAGGCGGCAGTTCCACTTTGGTGGGCGCCAGCGCTTCCAGCAGTTCGGGCAGGAATTCCCCGGCATCAACCAGATCCTGCAGCGGCATGTTGCTCGCTGCGATGATGCGCAAGTCGATGCGGAAAGAATGGCGTGCGCCGATCGGGCGGACGTCGCTCTTGCGGATAGATTCGAGCAGACGTTCCTGCACGCTCATCGGCAGGCGGTCGATCTCGTCCAGCGCCAGCGTGGCGCCGTCGCAGTGCTGCAGCGCGCCGATCTGCCGTTCGAAGGCACCGGGGAAGGCGCCTTTTTCATGCCCGAACAGATTGGATTCGATGGAATTGGCAGCCAGTCCGGCGATGTTGACCATTCGCAGCGGATTGCGCGCACGCGGGCTGGCGGCGTGGACTGCGCGGATCAGCACTTCCTTGCCGGTGCCGCTTTCGCCTTCCACCAGCACATGCCCGTGGCCGCGCGCGGCCTTGGCGGCAACGGCCAGCGCCTTGCGGAAATTGGGAGAGGCCCCGATCATCGATTCGAAATCGGGGTTGGAGGGCATCTTCTCGGTCAGCGGCGCCAGTTCGTCACGCGGAGCCTCCCGCGTGGTGGCGGAGCGCAGGGCGTGCATCAGCCGGTCTGGCGCGATGGGCTTGACCAGATAGTCGGTCGCCCCGGCGCGCATCGCCTCCACTGCCAACAGCGGCGATGTATTGGCGGTGAGCATCAGGATCGGCAGGGCCGGACGGCGCGATTTCAGTTCCGCAATCAGCGCGCAGGCGTCTTCGCCGGGGACCCACTGGTCCAGGATGATGGCGGAAAGCTGCATGCCCTGGCGCGTGCCGAGCGTGGCGATCGCCGTCTCCGGATCACGCGCGATCAACGTCCGCCACCCTTCGCGCGCTGCCAGTGCCGAGATCAGGCGGCTTTGCGCAGGTTCGTCGTCGATCAGCATGAGGAGGCGCTGTTCTGGTTCCGCCATTGTCACGCCTGCTACATCGCCTCCTGCTCTTGACGTAAGCTGCTTAGGGCAAACCAGTAAAGACGAAATTAAGCCTGCGCCACGTGCAAGCGATGTGCTGCACCCTTGTCGCAGTCTTACTTCAATCGCCCGAACGATCCGAATCGCCTGAAACAAGTGACAGGGGCGATAGCTTGCCCCTTGAGCGACCAGCCTTGCCCGGTTAGACCAAGCGAAAGAATTCAAGGTGATCGTATCATGCGGTCGCGCAAGAACAACCACAGGGGATACGATCGATGGCTTCCGGCACCGACATCAAGGTTGCGACCGAAACCTACAACAGCTTCATCAAGGCCGCGACCTGGGGCACGGCTGCCATCGTGGTGATCGTGGCGATCGTCGTCGGTATCATCGCGCGCTGATCCGCCGGTGGCGGGCGCAACGCGCTTCGCCGTCCTGAAAGAGCGGGCGGCGGGTGAAACGCGGGTCTCGGCCACGCCGGAGACCGTGAGGAAGCTTATCGCGCTGGGCGCGACTGTCGCCGTGGAAAGCGGGGCAGGGCTGGCCGCCACCATCTCCGATGCGGACTATGCCGCTGTCGGGGCCGAAGTGGGCTCTGCCGAGCAGGTTGTGGCCGGCGCGGATGTGGTGTTCGGCGTGCAGGGGCCTGATCCGGCGCTGCTTTCGGGCGTGAAGCCGGGCGCATGGATCGTCGCCGGGCTCGATCCTTTCGGTAAAGATCCGAATGGAGGGCGGGCCCGCGTCGATGTCTATGCCGCGGCGGGGCTGGAAGCGCTGGCGATGGAATTCATGCCGCGCATCACGCGCGCGCAATCGATGGACATCCTCTCCTCCCAATCGAACCTTGCCGGATACAAGGCGGTGCTGGTCGCGGCCAATCTCTATGGCCGCGCCTTCCCGATGATGATGACGGCGGCGGGCACGGTCACGGCGGCCAAGTGCTTCGTGATGGGCGTCGGCGTTGCCGGATTGCAGGCCATTGCCACCGCGCGCCGCCTTGGCGCACAGGTTTCGGCAACCGATGTGCGTTCGGCAACGAAAGAGCAGATCCTCTCGCTGGGCGCCAAGCCGATCTTCGTCGAGAACGTCGCCGGGATCGAGGGCGAGGGTTCGGGCGGCTATGCCACCGAAATGAGCGAGGAATACCAGAAGGCGCAGGCCGAACTCGTGTCCGGACATCTCGCCAAGCAGGATATCGTCGTGACCACCGCGCTGATCCCGGGCCGGGCCGCTCCGCGCCTCATCACCGATGCGCAGATCGCGACGATGAAGCCGGGCAGCGTGATCTTCGACCTGGCGGTGTCGCAGGGCGGCAATGTCGAGGGTTCGGAAGCGGATCAGGTCGTGGTGCGGCACGGGGTGAAGATCGTCGGCTATTCGAACACGCCCGCGCACCTTCCGGCTGACGCTTCGGCGCTTTTTGCGCGCAACCTGTTCAATTTCGTCTCGGCATTCTGGGACAAGGAGCAGGGCAAGCCGGTGCTCGATGAGGAAATCGGCAATGCCATCCGGCTGACGCAAGGCGGCAAGGTGGTGAACGAGAGGCTCTCGGGGTGATCGACGTGGATCTCACGAAGATCCTCCCCCACCGGGGGAGGGGGACCGCCGCGAAGCGGTGGTGGAGGGGGCGCAGCGGCGCGCGAGTCCTGCACTGATGCGCAACCACACGGAACAAGGGCTCGAATCCGCGCGGCGATTGCGTTCGACCATGTCGTTGCCGGAAGTGCTCCTGTGGAAGCACCTTCGCGCTCGGCCAATGGGGCTGAAATTCCGCCGCCAGCACCCTGTCGGGAATTACGTCGCCGATTTTTATTGTGATCATGCCCGGCTGGTCGTCGAGATCGACGGATTGAGCCATTCGATGGGCGATCGGCCTGAACGCGATATCGCGAGAGACTCCTGGCTTTTCTCGCAAGGCTTTAGAGTGGTTCGCATTCCCGCCGCCGATGTCCTTCGCGACCCTTCGGGTGTTGCCTTGTCCATCAGCCAACTGTGCTTTGCCGAACCCCCTCCGTCAGCGCTGCGCGCTGCCACCTCCCCCGAGGGGGGAGGATCTGTCCGGAGCTTCTGACATGGATTTCGTTTCGATCCTCTCGATCTTCGTGCTGGCCTGTTTCGTGGGCTACTACGTCGTCTGGTCGGTAACCCCGGCGCTGCACACGCCGCTGATGGCGGTGACCAATGCGATCTCCTCGGTCATCGTCGTCGGCGCGCTGGTGGCGAGTGCGGCTTCGGGCTCGCCGCTGGCCAAGTGGCTGGGGCTGGGTGCGGTCGTATTGGCCAGCATCAACATCTTCGGCGGCTTTGCGGTCACCGCGCGCATGCTGGCGATGTACAAGAAGAAGGACAAGCCGGCCTCCAGGGAGACGAAGTGATGGAGGCGCATGCGGTGAACCCCTGGGTGGCGGTTGCCTACCTGATTGCCGGTATCTGCTTCATCCTCGCGCTGCGCGGGCTTTCCTCGCCGGCGACCAGCCGCCGGGGCAACCGTTACGGCATGGTCGGCATGGGCATCGCCGTGGTGACGACGCTGCTGACGCATGAGATCGCCAGCCTGCCGGAAATCGCCATCGCCATCGCCATTGGCGGCGGGATCGGTTTCGTGATCGCCCGCAAGATCCAGATGACCGCGATGCCGCAGCTTGTGGCCGCGTTCCACTCGCTGGTCGGGCTTGCGGCAGTGCTGGTGGGCGTCGCGGCCTATTACAACCCGGCGGCCTTCGGCATTCTCGACGCGAGCGGGCTGGACATCCTGAAGGGCAGCCGCATCGAGATGGGGCTGGGCGTCGCCATCGGTGCGATCACCTTCTCCGGCTCGGTCATCGCCTTTGCCAAGCTCAACGGTAATATGAGCGGGTCGCCGATCCTGCTGCCCGCGCGGCATGTCATCAATCTGGGCGCGCTGGTGGCCATCGTGGTGCTGGTCGGCCTGTTCCACTGGAACACGCCGCACTTGTTCTGGGGCATCCTGGCCCTGAGCTTTGCCATCGGCTTTTTGCTGATCATCCCGATCGGCGGGGCGGACATGCCGGTGGTCGTCTCCATGCTCAATTCCTATTCGGGATGGGCGGCGGCGGCGATGGGCTTCACGCTGCACAACACGGCGATGATCATCACGGGCGCGCTCGTCGGTTCTTCAGGCGCGATCCTCAGCTACATCATGTGCAAGGCGATGAATCGCAGCTTCATTTCTGTGATCGCAGGCGGATTCGGTGCCGAGAACGGGGCCAGTGGCGGCGAGGCCAGGGAGCAGCGCCCATGGAAGCGCGGATCGGCGGAAGACGCGGCCTTCCTGATGCAGGAGGCGGAGAACGTCATCATCATCCCCGGCTACGGCATGGCGGTGGCGCAGGCCCAGCACGTGCTGCGCGAGATGGGGGACCTGCTGAAGAAGCACGGCGTCAACGTGAAGTACGCGATCCATCCGGTCGCTGGGCGTATGCCGGGCCACATGAACGTGCTGCTGGCCGAAGCCAACGTGCCCTATGACGAAGTGTTCGAGCTGGAGGACATCAACGGCGAGTTCGCGCAGTGCGACGTCGCCTTCATCATCGGCGCCAACGACGTGGTGAACCCCGCTGCGCGCACCGACAAGACTTCGCCGATCTACGGCATGCCGGTGTTCGATGTGGAGAAGGCGAAGACGATCTTCTTCGTCAAGCGATCGATGGGCGGCGTTGGCTATGCAGGCGTCGACAACGACGTGTTCTACATGGACCAGACGATGATGCTGCTGGCCGACGCGAAGAAGATGGTCGAGGACATCAACAAGGCGCTGGCGGATTGAGGATGAGCCGCTAAGGGCGCGCTATGCGTATTCTCAAGCGATTTCTGCTGCTCGTCGGGCTTGTCGTGGTGCTGGTTGTCGGCGCGCATTTCTATGCGGCGTGGCGGCTGCATTCGGCGCTGATCGAAAACGGCATGTCCAACCGCGTCGCCACTTGCATGACCAAGCGCATGATGAAGCGGCTGAACCTGATTCAGATCGTGAAGCTGCAGAAGCTGGAAGGCGAGAAGCCTACGCTGGGAGCCTGGGTCCGCGCGGTGAAGTCGGTGGACGACCGTGAGGTGATCCTTGTCACCACCACTTCGGCGGCGCTGTGCAAGACTGGCCTGGCGCAATAAGATCCGGCGGTGAAACAGTTGAAAGTCAGGTGTTTCCACCACCCCTGAAAATGCTCTAGGGGCGGCAAGAAATTCCTAGTTCTGGAAAGACCAAGGCTTGACCCTCGCTCCTTACGCATCCGATCCGGCCCGCACGCGCGGGCGCGAATATCCGATGGAGGACGGCGTCGCGCGCGGGCCGCGCAGCGCCTATCAGCGCGATCGCGACCGTATCGTCCACTCGATCGCGTTCCGCCGCCTGCGCTACAAGACGCAGGTCTTCATCGCGCCCGACGGCGATCACTACCGCGTTCGCCTGACTCACAGCCTTGAAGTCGCGCAAGTCGCCCGCGTGATCGCGCGGATTCTGGGGCTGGATGAGGATCTGACCGAGGCTCTGGCGCTCGCGCACGATATCGGCCACCCGCCGTTCGGCCATGCGGGGGAAGAGGCGCTGGACGCCGCGCTCCACAAGGCGGGTGGGTTCGACCACAACGCCAATTGCCTGCGCACGCTGATGCGCATCGAAAGCCCCTATTGCGAGCATGACGGCCTGAACCTGACGTGGGAGACGCTGGAAGGGCTGGCCAAGCACAACGGTCCGGTCGCCACGCCGAACTGGGCGTTGGGCGAACTGGACGCGGCCTATAACCTCGAACTCGGCTCCTATGCCTCGCTGGAAGCGCAAGTGGCGGCGCTGTCTGACGATATCGCCTACGACAACCACGATATCGACGACGGCCTGCGCGCGGGCTTCCTCGATCTGGACGAGCTGCTGGCGCATCCCTTCGTGGTGGACCGCTGGCGCGAGGTGGAGCGCCGCTTCCCCGGCGTGGCGCGCAGCCGCCAACTGGCCGAGCTGATCCGCAGCCAGATCGGCTTCATGGTCAACGACCTGCTCGCCCAGACCAAGGCCAACCTGATCGGCATAGAGAGCGTGCACGACGTGCGCACTGCCGGTCGCCAACTGGTCACCTTCTCGCCCGAAGTGGAGGATGGCGAACGTGCCTTCAAGCGCTTCATGTATGAGAAGCTCTATTACCACCCCGAACAGCTGGAAACCGCGCGCCGCGCGCGGGCGCTGATCGCCGAACTCTACGCCGCCTATTCGCAGGAGCCGGTGCTGATGGAGGAAAGCTGGATCGACGGCCTGCCGCGCCATGAGCCGGAGCGCAGCCGCCACATCGCCGACTATATCGCCGGCATGACCGACCGCTACGCCATCGCCTGCCACGCGCAGATCTACGGATCGACGCCGGAGGGGCTGCGCAATGTCTGACGCTGGAACGCCCGCACGCCGTCTTTGCCTCGTGGGGGCGAGCGGGCTGGTCGGGCAGGCGGTGATCGCCGGCAGCATCGGCCGCAGCGACGTTCGCGTGATCGGCGTTGCCCGGCGCGAAGTGCCGCTGCCCGAAGGCGCGCAGATGGAAGTGCTGGTGGGCGAAACCCACCAATGGCCCACGCTGATCGCCGCCGCCAATGCGCAGGTGCTGGTCTGCGCGCTGGGCACCACCCGCAAGGCGGCGGGCAGCGACGAGGCCTTTCGCGCTGTCGATTACGACCTGGTGCTGGAAACGGCCAAGGCCGCCCGCGCCGCCGGGATCGAGCATGTGATCCTGGTCTCCTCGGTCGGCGCCGACCGGGCGAGCCGCAATCTCTACTTGCGCACCAAGGGCGATATCGAGGACGCCGTTCACAAGCTGGGCTTTCGCCGGCTCGATATCCTGCGCCCCGGCCTGCTGCGCGGCCATCGCAGCGAAAGCCGCCCGCTGGAAAGCATGGCGCAAGTGCTGAACCCAGTGGCGGACGCCATCGTGCTGCACGGCCGGTTTGCCAAGTTCCGCTCGATCTCCGTGCGCCGCCTTGCCGATGTGATCTTCGCGCTTAGCGCCGAGAAGACGCGCGGCCGCTTCATTCATGAGCATGAGGCGATGATGCGGGCACTGCGCCGGGCAGGGGATTGAGCGGGGACTCCGCTCCCCGCTCGGCCAACAACCCTTCCTCGTCATTGCGAGCGTAGCGAAGCAATCCAGAGCAGCGCAAACCGTCGCTGGATTGCTTCTCTACGCTCGCAATGACGAAGGGGGGCACAATCGTCCGCATCCGCGGTCGCCCACGCGCGCATCTCGGGGAAATAGTGCCGCAGCGCAGCGCAACCGGCGTTGACACATACGCACCTGTCACCCAAGGGTCAGGACATCGCTGACAGCGCGGGAGAGACCTGCCGATTCGCACATGCGGAAAGGTGGGCGCCGAAGGAGCAACCGCCCCGGAATCTCTCAGGCAAAAGGACCGCGCCAAGTCGATAGCGAGACTCTGGAAAGTGTCTCATTCCCTTGGGGATTGAGGCCGCCGACGGTGTAACTTTGGCCTGCCTGTCATGGGCTTGTCGAGGGAAGCTCTCAGGTTTCCGTGACAGAGGGGGCACCTGGAATGGTGTGCCGAACTGTGCGGAGTCATGTCTTGAGCGAATACCCGATTTCCGATTCCGATCAGGAACCCGAAGAACTGGCCCCGATGCTGCTGCCGCTGGATGGCTGGCACCGCGATCACGGCGGCCGCATGGTCGAATTCGCCGGTTACATGATGCCCGTCCAGTACGACGTTGCAGGGGGGGGCATCATGGCCGAGCACCTCTGGACGCGTGAGAACGCCGGCCTGTTCGACGTCAGCCACATGGGCCAGTTGCTCGTGACCGGCGAAGAGGGCGCGCAGACCGATGTCGAGCCCGCGCTGGAAGCCGCGCTGCCGATCGACCTTTCGACCTTGAAGCTGGGCGCCGTGCGCTATTCGCTGCTGCTGGACGAGAACGGCGGCATTCTGGACGACCTGATGGTCTCGCGCTGGCCGGGCGGTTTCTACCTCGTCGTCAACGGCGCCACCAAGTGGGACGATATCGGCACGCTGCGCGAATATCTGCCGGACGACATCACGCTGAACCACCTGGACGACCGTGCGCTGCTGGCGCTGCAGGGCCCCAAGGCCGTTGCTGCGCTGGAACGCGTGGCTGAGGGTGAATACCCGCTTTCGGCGCTGACCTTCATGAAGGGCGGCCGCTTCACCTTGGGCGGCGTCGACGCCTGGATCAGCCGCTCTGGCTACACCGGCGAGGATGGTTTCGAAATCTCGATCCCCGGCGAATCCGCGGCCGACGTGGCGGACCTGCTGCTGGCCCAGCCCGAAGTGAAGCCGATCGGCCTTGGCGCGCGCGATTCGCTGCGCCTTGAAGCCGGCCTGCCGCTCTATGGCCATGACATGGACCCGGAACGCGGCCCGGTCGAAGCCGGTCTTGCTTTCGGCATCAACAAGCGCCGCCGCCTCGAAGGCGGCTTCCCCGGTGCCGAGCGTGTCCAGCGCGACTTTGCCGAGGGCACTGCCCAGAAGCGCATCGGCCTTAAGCTCGAAGGCCGCCAAGCCGCGCGCGAAGGCGCCAAGGTTTTCCATGGCGAACAGGAAGTTGGCGTGGTGACCTCGGGCGGTTTCTCGCCCTCGCTCCAGCACCCTATCGCCATGGCCTATGTCGACGCGGCGCTTGCCGCAGATGGCACCGCACTTTCCATCGAAATCCGGGGCAAGAAGCTCGACGCCACAGTCGCAGCCATGCCCTTCGTCCCCAACCGCTATCACCGCTGAGGAACTTCTCCCATGACCCGTTATTTCTCGCAGGAACACGAGTGGATCGAAATCGAGGGTGACCTCGGCACCGTGGGCATCACCGATTACGCACAGGGCCAGCTGGGCGACATCACCTTCGTCGACCTGCCGGCCGAAGGCGCCACCTTCGACAAGGGCGATTCGGTTGCCGTCGTGGACTCGGTGAAGGCCGCTTCGGACGTCTACACCCCGGTTTCGGGCACCATCGCCGAAGCCAACGAGGTTCTGGCCGACCAGCCGGAACTGGTGAACACCGACGCGGAAGTCGGCGGCTGGCTGTTCCGCATCACCCTGTCGGACGCTTCGGAACTGGAAGCGCTGATGGATGAAGCGGCCTACAAGGACTATGTCGAAAGCCTCTGAGCTTCGATCCTCCCCCACCGGGGGAGGGGGACCGCCCGCAGGGTGGTGGAGGGGGCAAGCGCTGCCCTCTCCGTTAGCCCTCGTCAGCCACTCACCCCCCTCCGTCAGCCGCTTCGCGGCTGCCACCTCCCCCACCGGGGGAGGATCTTGATGTGAGAATATCTCCATGCGCTACCTTCCCCTGACTCCGGCCGACCGTGCCGAGATGCTCGGCGTCATCGGCGCCGCCAGCGTTGACGATCTCTTCGTCGATGTGCCCGCCGAAGCCCGCCTGTCCGGCCCGATCGCAGGCCTGCCCGCCCACGCCAGCGAAATGGCGGTGGAGCGGCACATGTCCGCGCTTGCGGCCAAGAACCTCTCGGCCGGCACGGCGCCGTTCTTCATCGGCGCGGGCGCCTATCGCCACCATGTTCCGGCCTCGGTCGATCACCTGATCCAGCGCGGCGAGTTCCTGACCGCCTACACGCCCTACCAGCCGGAAATTGCGCAGGGCACGTTGCAGGTGCTGTTCGAGTTCCAGACGCAGGTCGCGCGCCTGTTCGGCACCGATATCGCCAACGCCTCCATGTACGACGGTTCGACCGCGTGCTGGGAAGCGATCCTGATGGCCAGCCGCATCACCCGCAAGGACCGCGCGGTGCTGTCCAGCGGCCTGCACCCGCACTACGCCGAAGTGGTGCGCACGATGGCCAAGTTCACCGAAGACGACATCGTCTCGCTGAAGGCGCAGCTCGTGCCGCAGGCCGATGACGCCGCCGTGATCGCTGCGATCAACGACAAGACCTCCTGCGTCGTCGTCCAGTATCCGGACGTGATGGGCCGCATTCCCGATCTGGCCGCGATTGCCGATGCCGCGCATGCCAAGGGCGCGCTGCTGATCGCTGTCGTCACCGAACCGGTTGCGCTGGGCATGATCGAGGCGCCGGGCGCGCTGGGTGCCGACATCGTCGTGGGCGAAGGCCAGTCGATCGGCGTGGGCCTGCAGTTCGGCGGCCCGTACCTGGGCCTGTTCGGCTGCCGCGAGAAGTTCGTGCGCCAGATGCCGGGCCGTCTCTGCGGCCAGACCGTGGACGCAGAGGGCAAGCGCGGCTTCGTGCTGACGCTTTCCACGCGCGAACAGCACATCCGCCGCGAGAAGGCGACCAGCAACATCTGCACCAACTCCGGCCTTTGCGCGCTGGCATTCAGCATTCACCTGACCCTGCTGGGCGGTGAAGGCCTGGCCCAGCTTGCCGCCGTGAACCACGACAAGGCGCAGACCATGATCGAGCGTCTGGCCAAGGTGCCGGGGGTGAAGGTGCTGAACGACGCCTACTTCAATGAGGCAACCATCGTGCTGCCGCGCGATGCCCGCGAAGTCGTGCGCGACCTGGCCGACCGCAAGGTGCTGGGCGGCGTTTCGCTCGGCCGCCTGTTCCCCGAGGACAGCGATCTGCATAACGGCCTGCTGGTGACGGCGACCGAGACCGTGACCGACGAGGATATCGAAACCTTTGCCCGTGAGCTTGAAGGAGTGCTGGCATGAACGCGGTAAACGCAAGCGGCTGGCGCCCCAGTATGGGTGAAGCCGGTGAGGGCGCTGCCTTCAAGACCGCCTCGGGCGACTATGGCCTGATGCTGGAAGAAGCGCTCAGCTTCGAACTCGGCTCGTCCGCCAAGTGCGGCGTCGATCTCGACACCCCGGCACGCCCGGCGGCGGCGGGCCTCTCGAAGTTCCTGCGCAAGGCGGCTCCGGCTCTGCCGGGCCTGACCGAGCCGGAAGCGGTGCGCCACTACACCCGCCTGTCGCGCCAGAACTACGCGATCGACCTCGGGCCGTTCCCGCTCGGTTCGTGCACGATGAAGCACAACCCGCGCCTGAACGAGAAGATGGCCCGCCTGCCGGGCTTTGCCGACGTTCACCCGCTCCAGCCGCAGAAGACGGTTGAGGGCGCGCTGGAAGTGATCGAGCAGTTGGCCGATTGGCTGATCACGCTGACCGGCATGGCATCGGTGGCGATGAGCCCGAAGGCCGGGGCGCATGGCGAGCTTTGCGGCCTGCTCTGCATCCGCGCCGCGCTCGACGCGCGCGGTGAGAAGCGCGACGTGGTGCTGGTGCCGGAAAGCGCCCACGGCACCAACCCGGCAACCGCCGCTTTCGCGGGCTTCAAGGTGCAGTCGATCCCGGCAACCCCGGAAGGCCGCGTCGATGTCGAGGCGCTCAAGGCCAAGCTCGGTCCGAACGTCGCGGGCGTGATGATCACCAACCCCAACACCTGCGGCCTGTTCGAGCCGGAGATGAAGGCGATTGGCGATGCGGTCCACGCCGCCGGCGGCTACGTCTACTGCGACGGTGCGAACTTCAACGCCATCGTCGGCAAGGTGCGCCCGGGCGACCTGGGCGTCGATGCCATGCACATCAACCTGCACAAGACCTTCTCCACCCCGCACGGCGGTGGCGGCCCCGGTGCCGGCCCGGTCGTGCTGTCCGAAGCGCTGGCGCCCTTCGCGCCGCTGCCCTTCGTCAGCCGCGGTGAAGATGGTCGCGTCCATCTCGTCGAAGAGGAAAACGCGGGCGAGGGCCATGCGCAGGCATTCGGCCGCATGGTCGCCTTCCACGGCCAGATGGGCATGTTCACCCGCGCGCTGACCTACATCCTCAGCCACGGCGCGGACGGTCTGCGCCAGGTGGCCGAGGACGCGGTGCTCAACGCCAACTACGTCCTGCGTTCGTGCGAAGACCTGCTGCCGGCACCGTTCGCCAAGAGCGGCCCGTGCATGCACGAGGCGCTGTTCAGCGATGCAGGGCTCGCAGAGGGCTTCTCCACGCTGGACATCGCCAAGGGCTTGATCGACGAGGGCTTCCACCCGATGACGGTCTACTTCCCGCTGGTGGTGAAGGGCGCGATGCTGGTCGAACCGACCGAGACCGAGAGCAAGGCCGGGCTCGACCGCTTCATCGGCTCGCTGCGTAGTCTTGCCCAGCGCGCCAAGGATGGCGACCAGAGCCTGCACAGCGCACCGCACTTCGCACCGCGCCGCCGGCTTGACGAAACGCTCGCGGCGCGTAAGCCAGTGCTCGTGTGGCAGGGCACTCCGGGTGAGCCGGGGACGCCCTCGCTGAGCGAGTTCGGGGGTAGCTGAGGACTATGGGGGGATCCGGTAACGGTATGGCGGCATGGTTGCCGCTGGCGATTTTCGGCGCGGTAATGCTCTGGCGTTTCCGCAATCTGGAAAAAGCCCGCCCGCTCCGGCTCCCCCTCCTCTGGATCATGCCGCTGATCGTGGCGGCACTGATCTGCCTTGCGCTCAGCGCGATGATGCCATCGCCGCTGGGCTGGGCCAGCCTTGCCGCCGGTTTCGTGGTCGGCGGCGCCATCGGCATGCAGCGTTCGCGCCTGATGCGGCTGCATGTAGAGGGTGAGGGCGACGATGCCCGCGTCATGGTGCGTCAGTCGCCGCTGGCGCTGGTGCTGATTCTGGGCGTGTTCTTGATCCGCCGCCTGATCCTGCCCAGCGGCATGACCGTGGGTGCGGGCCATCCCGCTGCAACCGCCATGCTGGTGACCGATGCGATGCTCGGCTTCGCTCTGGGTGTCGTGCTGGTGAGCCGCTTCGTGCTCTGGCAGCGCGCCCGCGCCATGGTTGCGGCGCATATCACCGATAGCTGAAAAGCCTGTTCGCGAAGGGGCCGGGGGCCTGCCGAGCGAGTCGGCAGGCCATGATCCTCACATCGCGCGGTCGACCGAGTTCGCCGCGGATTCGAGGTCCTGTCCCACACCGCGAACGGTGTTGCAGGCAGCCGCGCCAAGCACGAGGCCCGCGCCCACGGCAACCAGGACAAGTTTCCTGATCATCTCTTCCCCATCCTTCTGATCCGGCGCCATGATTGGCACCGGATCGCTGACCGCTAGGCGATCAGGGCTGACAGCGAAAGAGGGAAGAGCAAGCGCTTTGACGCTCGGCCTGCGCGGTTCGGCTTACTTGTTGATGGCGTCCTCACCGGCCTGACCGACCGATTGCACATCCTTGCCCGCACCCTTGACCGTATTGCAGGCCGATGCCGAGACCACGATGCCGCCAACCACAAGGGCGAGTACGAGTTTCTTGACCATTTCCGGGTTCCTTTCGTGCGACCACCGGCATGCAAAACCGGTATCCGCACAAGGCAACGCTCCATCCCGGAGCCGGTTCCCTGCGATCAGCGCGAGGGCCTTTCGTCCGCGATCTCTTCCGTTGCGCCTTCGTCCAGTGCGGAGGTGGGGGAGATGCGCTTTGCCAGATAGTGTTCGCGCCAGGTGATGATCAAGCCGGCGGCGATGATCAGCGGCGCGCCAAGCCAGATCGAGGCGGGCGGCATCGCGCCGAACACCGTGCGCTCGTAAAGCGTCGCCCAGATCAGCGCGCTGTAATCCATCACCACCACCGTGGCGACGGCGCCGAACCGCAGCGCCGCCGTCACCAGCAATTGCGCCAGCGTTCCCGCCAGCCCCACCGCCACCAGCAGCAGCCAGACGTGCGGTTCGTGCGACTGGCCATAGAACGGCAGCAGCACGCTGGCGAAGACCGCGCCGAAGAACGAGAACCAGAACACGCAGGTGATCGGCTGCTCCGTGCGGCCAAGGTCGCGGATCTGGAAACTGACGATGGCGACGATCACCCCCGCGCCAAGCCCGGCGGCTAGGCCCGCCAGCGGAATATCCTGCTGCCCGGGCCGGGTGATCAGCAAGACGCCCAGAAAGCCCAGGATCACGGCGGTCCAGCGCCACGGCCCGACATGATCGCGCATGACGATTGCGGTGATCAGCACGGCGAACAGCGGTGCGGTGAAGCCCAGCGTCGTCCCCACCGGCAGCGGCAGCAGCATCGCGGCGGTGACGTTGCAGACAAGGCCGACCGTGCCCGTGGTCGCCCGCATCGCATGGCTGCGCAGCCGCTGCGTCCGCAGCAGACCCAGCCGGCCGGTCGCCAGCAGCCAGCCGCCCATCAGCGGCACGGCCATGGCCTGCCGCCAGAACACCATTTCCGGCGCAGAGACGCCTTCGCGTCCGGCAAGGCGGATCAGCATGAACATGGTGGAGAGCATGACCATCGCCATAAGGCGCAGGCCGATGGCCAGCATCGGCCGGTCTGTGCGCCGGGATGATGCGGCCGGAGAGGACGGTTGGGTGGAAGCGTTCACGCGTCGGGCTTTATCTTCCCGTCGCGAGGAGGCAAGGGCGGCAGATGACCGATTCCGACCTCATCATGGCCGTCGCCGGCGGCATCTGCGTTTTTCTGGCGACAGTGGCCTGGATCGGTGACCGCCGCCGCATGAAACGCACGGATCTCGATCGTGTGGGCTTCATGCCGTGGACGGGGGTATTCTTCATCGCGCTAATGGGGGCAGTGCTGCTGCTGGGCATTTCCGCAAAGGACTGGTTCGCCGGGTAGCAATCGCCCCGTCTCACGCCGCGCGTTGAACCAGCGCCGCCCCGGCCACCTTGCGCACCGCATCGGTCAGCGATCGCAGCGAACCGGCCTGAAGGCGCGTGACCGTCCAGTAGAGCCGTACCTCCAGCGGCGCGCGCGGGGGCAATTCAAGCAGAGTACCGGCCGCAATGTGGGGCAGGGCCAGCGGCTCCGGATGGAGGCCCCACGCCAGCCCTTTCGCGGTGAAATCGAGGAAGCCCTGGGTGGAAGGCACCCAGTGTGTCGGCGCCGACAGCTTCACCCCGTGAAAGTCCAAGGCCCAGCGCGTCTGCACGGCATCGCGCCGGTCGAAACGCAGGCAGGGGGCTTTCGACAGGGTGGCAGCATCGACGCCATCGGCAAAATGGCGGGCGATGAATTCGGGTGAGGCGCAGGCGCGATAGCGCAGCGATCCCAGTTCGATTGTGCTGCAGCCCTGAATCGGCTCAGGGTCGGACGTGATCACGGCGGAGACTTCACCCGTTCGCAGCCTGTCCGCCGTGTGCGCCTCGTCATCGACGATCAGATCCAGCAGCGTACCGGTGCCCTGCACGAATTGCGCAGCGGCTTCGGGAAACCAGGTTGCCAGACTGTCCGAATTGACTGCGATCTTCAGGATCAGCGGTGCTTCGCCTTTGCCGAACTGCGGTTTCAGGTGCGGCGCCAGATCGGCCTCCAGCAGGCGTACCTGATCGAAATGCGCGCAGAGGGCGCGGCCGACTTCGGTGGCCTCGCAAGGCTGCGCGCGCACGATCAGAACCGTGCCCAGCCGTTCCTCCAGCCCGCGCACGCGCTGCGATACGGCGGATGGCGTGATGCCCAGCACATCGGCCGCCCGCTCGAAAGAGCCTTCGCGAACCACGGCGGAAACCGCCGCAAGGGCAGGATAGTCCAGCATGATGAAGCAATGCTTCACTAGCGTTAGTCGATCAAGTTTTATTCATCCCGGGCCTTGCGATAAATGGCTTGGCCATGAACGTGCTTTTGCTCCCCTGCTGCCTGACGCTCGCCGTGGTCTGCGGCCAGCTTCTCTCGCTCTGGATCGGTCTGAAGACGGGACCGTATCGATGATCGGTGCCGCCTATCCGTTCTTCTCCGGCTTCGCCCTGATGGCGGCGCTGATCGTGGCGATCGGCGCGCAGAACCTGTTTGTGTTGCGGCAGGGGCTCCGCCGTGAACATGTCGGGCCAGTGGTGCTGTTCTGCGCCGGTGCCGACGTGACCTTGATCGCAGCAGGCGTGGCCGGGGTGGGCGCGGTGCTGGCGGCACTGCCGGGGCTGGCAACGGTGCTCACCGTTGGCGGCGCGGTGTTTCTGGGCTGGTACGGAATCCAGGCGCTGCGGCGAATGGCGGTGCCGGGTTCGGTGGACATCGCGGACGGGCAGGGCATCTCTCTGGGCCGCGCATTGGCGGCGACGGCGGGCTTCACCTTCCTCAACCCCCACGTCTATCTTGATACCCTGCTGCTGATGGGCGCGGCCGGTTCGGCGCAGCCACCCGCGCTGCGCCCGTTCTTCGTGGCCGGCGCGGCGACTGCCAGCTTCGCGTGGTTCGCCGCGCTCGGCTACGGCGCGCGCCTGCTGATCCCGCTGTTCGCCCGCCCGGCGGCGTGGCGGGTGCTGGATGCGGTGGTGGGCATGACGATGCTGACGCTGGCCGCTTCGCTTGTTTTGCGGGCGCTGGGGTAGAGGGAGCGCGTGGCCGGTCGTCGTCGTCACGCTGCAGTCGCCGCTGCCCTGCAACTCCCCACCTTCGTCATTGCGAGCGTAGCGAAGCAATCCAGAGGCAGTCTTGCGCCGCACTGGATTGCTTCGTCGGCTTTGCCTCCTCGCAATGACGAAGATGGCGTGCCGGACTGAGGGAGGCATTGGGGTCGGTCGTGCCCGATCCTGTCGCTTTCCTACAGCCGGCAATTCTGGCCTAACCTTGCGGATGAAACTCCGCACATCCCGCAGTAAAGCCCGCCACGTTCGGGTCCCCGCATTTGCGCCTGTCCCCACCCGCGCCCGCGCCGATGGCTGGACGCCGGAGCGCCAAGCCGCGTTCCTTGGCGCACTGGCGGAAACCGGATCGGTCGCCGCCGCCGCGCGGCGCGTGGGAATGGCGCGGGAGACCGCCTATCGCCTGCGCCGCAAACCGGACGCGGGCAGCTTTGCCGCCGCGTGGGACAGGATCGCGGGCTCGCAAGGTGACAGGTCCGCACAAGGTGACGGATCGCGAAAACGGAAGGTCACAGCCGGGGAGCGGGCGCAGCGCGCGCTGTTCGGCTTGCTCAAGGTGCGGATGTACCGGGGCAGGCATGTCGCGACCGAGCGAAAGGCGGACAATTCCGCGCTTCTTGCCTATCTCGCGCAATTGGACAGGCATGCAAAGCCGGACCGCCAGGCGAAGACAAGGTTACACCGTTTCACACCCGGTTTGGTGTCAACCGGGTGCGCTTGGTGAGGTTTACAGACAGGCTTCGAGGAAAGCCTGATCGAACCCGAACTGGCGGGCCTTTTCCAGCGTATAGGGACGCAGGCCGGATGGGCGGAATTCGCCGATGATCTTGCCGTCGTCCGTCTCGTCCAGATACTCGAACTTGAAGAGTTCCTGGGTGACGATCACGTCGCCTTCCATGCCGATCACTTCGGTGATGTTGGTGGTGCGGCGCGAACCGTCGCGCAGGCGCTTCACCTGCACGATGATGTCCACCGACTCGGCGATCTGGCGGCTGATGGCTTCCTTGGGGATCTTGATGTCGCCCATCAGGATCATGTTCTCCATACGGCCAAGGCACTCGCGCGGGCTGTTGGCGTGGAGCGTGCACATCGAACCGTCGTGGCCGGTGTTCATGGCGGCGAGAAGGTCGAAGCACTCGGCGCCGCGGATTTCGCCCAGGATGATGCGGTCAGGGCGCATACGCAGGGCGTTCTTCACAAGATCGCCGATGGTGATCGCGCCTTGGCCTTCAAGGTTCGGCGGGCGGGTTTCCAGCGGCAGCCAGTGCGGCTGCTGCAGGCGGAGTTCGGCGGCGTCTTCGATGGTCAGCACGCGCTCGCCGGGGTCGATCATCTTGGACAGGGCATTGAGCATCGTCGTCTTGCCCGAACCCGTACCGCCGGAGATGACGATGTTCATGCGGCAAGCGCCGGCGATCTTGAGGGCCGTGGCCATCTTCTCGCTCATCGAACCGAAGTCCTTGAGCATGTCGATGGTGATCGGCTTCTCGGAGAACTTACGGATGGAGATGGCAGTGCCGCGCAGCGACAGCGGCGGCACGATCACGTTGACGCGGCTGCCGTCCTTCAGGCGGGCGTCGGCCAGCGGCGTGGTCTGGTCGACGCGGCGGCCGACCTGGTTGACGATGCGCTGGGCGATCTGGAACAGGTGCTGTTCGTCGCGGAACTTGGTGGGGGCCAGCTGCAGCTTGCCCTTCTTTTCGATGTAGGTCTGGTTCGGGCCGTTGACCATGATGTCCGACACGTCGGGATCGTTCAGCAGCTCTTCCAGCGGGCCGAAGCCGAGCAGTTCGTCGATCAGCACCTTTTCCAGCGCGAACTGTTCGCGGCGGTTGAAGGTGATCTTCAGCTCGGCCAGCACCTCGATGATGATCGGGCGGAATTCTTCGGAAAGCTCGTCCTTGGTCAGCGTGGCCGCCGCTTCGGGATCGACGCGTTCCAGCAGGCGGGGAAGGACCTGTTCCTTGATCTTGTGGATCGATGCTTCGAAGCTGCTCTGCTCCGACTCGCCCGAATGGACCGAGTTGGCGCGGTCGGACAGGCGCGACATAGCATCGTCGCGCGAATTCTGCGGGCCGGATGCCGGTGCGTCCATGCTGGGCACGGGCGGAAACTGGTCGCCGCCGGGCACGGCGCCGCTGCCGGGAATGGAGGGGTTTTCTCCAACGCCGCTCTTCAGCGGCTTGGCCACGCCGAACGCGGGACGCGCGCCCTGGCCCATCCCTCCCATGCCGTTACGCCGCCCGAATGCCGTCATGCTTCAACAAACCTTTCCAGCGCTCCGATTGCGCGGACCAAGCCGGCAACCTGTGCGAATATGCAGAGGATTAAGGTTGAAACTTTGATAACTTCCTAATGCGATCCGGCATTCGGACGTCATGGGCGCGGTTTGACGTGCAGCCCGGCCTCACTTGCCACCGCAATGGGTCCAGACGATCTGGGGCTGCGGGCCATTGTGGTCGTAGAGCATCATGTGCCGGGATTGGCGGCAGGTTCGCAGATATTCCCGAACTTGCGCGACATTGTCCATGTTGAGAGGCGAAACCTCCAGCGGGGCTTGTTCCACGACGCTCGCCGGACGCAACGACAGGATGCGTTTCAGTTCCAGAACTTCATTGCGGCCGCTCGTGCCGCGCTCGTCCCAGGAATAGAGATGGGCGGGGAAGGTCAGCGCCGAAAACGGCGGCGTACCCATGATGTGATAAAGATAACTCGGCATTCCCCATACCAGCAGCGAGTGGTCGGGGGTCTGCGCTTTCAGATAGGAGACCAGTTGATCTTCTGCCTGACGTGCGTGCAATCGCGTAGGCAGGTTCAAGGTGTGCCCAAAGATCAACGCGATGACTACGATTGCGCCGAACGCCGTCGTTCCTATGTTCCCGCGCGCGAAAAAGCCGGCGGACAGGACGCACAGCGGGGCGATCAGCGGCAAGGCGTAATGCGGGAAAATGTTGGGATAGGGCAGCATCGCCGCGAGAAGAACGACGCGTCCGCTGCGTTGTGGCCCCCCATGTATTGGCGGTCGAAATTGGAAAGCACCAGAGCCTGACACAGGTCCGCGAAATGTCCCGTAATCGCGTAATAGGCCATGGTCAGAAGGGCTATCGCATAAACAACTAGTGGTTGATAAACCGCAAATTGACCAGCGCGACGAACCGCGTTTCAGTGTCTGAGCATGGCGCGGCAACAAAAAAGGGCGCTCTCGGCATGCGAGAGCGCCCCTTTTGTTGCTGAAGGGAAGAAATCAGCCCTCGACGTGCTCCGCGAGTACGGTCAGGCCCTTTTCGCCCACTTCGGCGAAACCGCCGGTGATGCGAATTTCTTCCGCCGGGCCGCCTTCGGTCCGGAAGACCTTGAGCGCGCCGTCAGCGACGGTCGACATGAAGGGCGCGTGGCCCTCCAGCACGCCGAACTCGCCTTCGGTGCCGGGGACGACCACCATGTGGACGCTTTCCGAGCGGACGAGCTTCGCCGGCGTGACGAGTTCGAAGTGCAGTGCCATGGTCGATTACGCCTCTTCGGCCAGCTTCTTGGCCTTGGCGACCACTTCCTCGATGCCGCCGACCATGTAGAAGGCTGCTTCCGGAAGGTGATCGTATTCGCCTTCGACGACGGCCTTGAACGACTTCACGGTGTCTTCCAACTGGACGAACTTGCCCGAGATGCCGGTGAAGACTTCCGCGACGTGGAACGGCTGCGACAGGAACTTCTGGATCTTGCGGGCGCGGGCGACGGTGAGCTTATCTTCTTCCGAAAGCTCGTCCATGCCCAGGATCGCGATGATGTCCTGAAGCGACTTGTACTTCTGCAGGGTTTCCTGAACCTTGCGAGCAGTCTCGTAGTGCTCGGCACCGACGACGCGGGGCTCAAGAACGCGCGAGGTCGAGTCGAGCGGGTCGACGGCCGGGTAGATACCCAGTTCCGAAATGGCGCGGTTCAGCGTGGTCGTTGCGTCCAAGTGGGCGAACGAGGCGGCCGGCGCCGGGTCGGTAAGGTCGTCCGCGGGGACGTAGATCGCCTGGACCGAGGTGATCGAACCCTTGGTGGTCGAGGTGATGCGTTCCTGCAGCGCGCCCATGTCGGTGGCGAGGGTCGGCTGATAGCCCACGGCCGAAGGAATACGGCCGAGCAGAGCCGACACTTCCGCGCCCGCCTGGGTGAAGCGGAAGATGTTGTCGACGAAGAACAGAACGTCCTGGCCTTCCTGGTCGCGGAAGTACTCGGCCATGGTCAGGCCCGAGAGAGCGACGCGAGCGCGGGCGCCCGGCGGTTCGTTCATCTGGCCGAATACGAGGGCAACCTTCGAACCGTCCGAAGTGGCGTTGCCTTCGGCGTCCTTGGCGATAACGCCGGCGTCGAGGAACTCGTGGTAGAGGTCGTTACCTTCACGGGTACGTTCACCGACGCCCGCGAAGACCGAGACGCCGCCGTGGCCCTTGGCGATGTTGTTGATCAGTTCCTGGATGAGAACCGTCTTGCCAACGCCGGCGCCGCCGAACAGGCCGATCTTGCCGCCCTTGGCGTAAGGAGCGAGAAGGTCGATGACCTTGATGCCGGTGACCAGGATCGCCGCTTCGGTCGACTGGTCGACGAATTCGGGAGCCTTGGCGTGGATCGGGGCAAACATGTCCGAACCGACGGGACCACGTTCGTCGATCGGGTCGCCGACGACGTTCATGATGCGGCCGAGGGTCTTCGGGCCGACGGGGACCGAGATCTGCTTGCCGGTGTTGGCAACGGGCTGCCCACGGGTCAGGCCATCGGTGCCGTCCATGGCGATGGTGCGGACGGTGTTCTCACCAAGGTGCTGCGCGACTTCGAGAACCAGCTTCTGGCCGTTGTTCTCGGTTTCGAGCGCGGTGAGGATCGCCGGCAGTTCGCCTTCGAAGGTGACGTCGACGACGGCGCCGATGATCTGGCTGATCTTGCCAGTGGCGGTCAGGTTTAGCACGGGTGCGGTGGCCATTTTGGTTTCCTTGCCTGCGGTTACTTACAGCGCTTCCGCGCCGGCTGTTTCAGGTGATGCTACAGCGCTTCCGCGCCAGCAATGATTTCAACGAGTTCAGTAGTGATCGCGGCCTGGCGGCTGCGGTTGTACTGGATGGTCAGCTTTTTGATCAGGTCGCCCGCGTTGCGCGTCGCGTTGTCCATGGCGGTCATCGACGCACCCTGTTCGGACGCGGCGTTTTCCAGCAGGGCACCGAAGATCTGCGTGCGCAGATAGCGCGGCAGCAGCGCGGCGAGGATTTCTTCCTCTTCCGGCTCGTATTCGGTCACGGCATCGCCGGTAACGACCGCCTTGGGGGCGGGCACCGGGATGATCTGCTGGTCGGTCGGTTCCTGAAGCAGCGCCGAGCGGAACTTCGAATAGAACAGGTGCGCCACATCGAACTTGCCGGCCTCATACATGGCGACGAGTTCATCGGCGACGCGTTCGGCTTCGTTGAAGCCGGGATCGCGCACATCGGTGGTGTCGAACATGTGGGCGATCTGCTTCGGGAATTCGCGGCGCAGCGGCGCGCGACCCTTGCGGCCCACGAGGTAGAACAGGACGGTCTTGCCCTGTGCTTCCAGTTCCTTCGCCTTCAGGCGCGCGGCCTTGACGATGTTCGAGTTGAACGCGCCGCACAGACCCTTGTCCGAGTTCGCGACGACGAGCAGGTGCACCTTGTCGCTGCCGGTGCCGGCGAGCAGCTTGGGGCTGTTCTCGCTGACCGTGATCTTGCTGGCGAGCGAACCCATCACCTCGGCGAGACGCGCGGCGTAGGGACGCGCGGACTCCGCGGCGGCCTGCGCCTTGCGCAGCTTGGCCGCGGCGACCATCTGCTTGGCCTTGGTGATCTTCTGGGTCGACTTGACCGAGTTGATGCGGCCTTTGAGTTCCTTGAGCGAAGCCACTCAATTTTCTCCATTCGTCATCCCAGCGCAAGCTGGGATCTTGGGCAACCAAGCGGGGCCTGGCCGAGAGCGACCCCGGCTTTCGCCGGGGTGACGCAAATTAGGCGAACTGCTTTGCGAACGCGTCGAGCGCAGCCTTGGTCTTCGCCTTGGCTTCGTCACCGAAGTCCTTGGTCGAGCGGATCAGCGCGAGGACGTCGGCGTGCTTCTCGTGCATGAAGTCGAGCATTTCGGCTTCGTACTCGGTGACCTTCGAAACCGGCAGGGCGTCGAGGTAGCCGTTTGTGCCGGCGAAGATCGACACGGTCTGCTCTTCGAACGACAGCGGCGAGAACTGCTTCTGCTTGAGCAGCTCGGTCAGGCGCGCACCGCGGTTGAGGAGCTTCTGGGTCGAGGCGTCGAGGTCCGAACCGAACTGGGCGAATGCCGCCATTTCGCGGTACTGCGCCAGCTCCAGCTTGATCGAGCCGGCAACCTTCTTCATCGCCTTCGTCTGGGCCGAACCGCCGACACGCGACACCGACAGACCCACGTTGATGGCCGGACGGATGCCCTGGTAGAACAGGCCGGTTTCAAGGAAGATCTGGCCGTCGGTGATCGAGATCACGTTGGTCGGAATGTAGGCCGAGACGTCGCCAGCCTGCGTTTCGATGATCGGAAGCGCGGTGAGCGAGCCGTTGCCGTTCTCGTCGTTCATCTTCGCAGCGCGCTCAAGCAGGCGGCTGTGGAGATAGAACACGTCGCCCGGATAAGCTTCGCGGCCCGGAGGACGACGCAGCAGCAGCGACATCTGACGGTAGGCGACGGCCTGCTTCGAAAGGTCGTCGTACACGATCACGGCGTGCATCGCGTTGTCGCGGAAGAATTCGCCCATCGCGGCGCCGGTGTAGGGCGCGAGGTACTGCAGCGGAGCCGGTTCCGAAGCGGTTGCGGCGATGACGATGGAGTATTCCATCGCGCCGTTTTCTTCGAGCTGGCGCACGATCTGCGCAACGGTAGAGCGCTTCTGGCCGACGGCGACGTAGATGCAGTAGAGCTTCTTGGACTCGTCGTCGCCCTTGTTCGCTTCCTTCTGGTTGATGAAGGTGTCGATGGCGACTGCGGTCTTGCCGGTCTGGCGGTCACCGATGATCAGTTCGCGCTGGCCACGGCCGACGGGGACGAGGGCGTCGATCGCCTTCAGGCCGGTCTGCACGGGTTCGTGCACCGACTTGCGCGGGATGATGCCGGGAGCCTTGGCTTCGACGCGGGCGCGCTTTTCAGCAACGATCGGGCCCTTGCCGTCGATCGGGTTGCCAAGGGCGTCCACCACGCGGCCCAGCAGGCCCTTGCCGACGGGAACGTCGACGATGGTGTTGGTGCGCTTGACGCTGTCGCCTTCCTTGATCTCGGCGTCCGAGCCGAAGATCACGACGCCGACGTTGTCGGCTTCGAGGTTCAGGGCCATGCCCTGCACACCGTTGGAGAATTCGACCATTTCGCCGGCCTGGACCTTGTCGAGGCCGTGGATGCGGGCGATGCCGTCACCCACCGAGAGCACGGAACCGACTTCCGAAACCTGGGCTTCGGTGCCGAAATTGGCGATCTGGTCCTTGATGACCTTCGAGATTTCTGCGGCGCGGATGTCCATTGTGGTGCCTTTCTTAGCCCTTCATGGCCTGGGCGAGCGAATTGAGACGGGTGCGGATCGAGCTGTCGATGCGCTTGGAGCCGATGGTGACGACCAGGCCGCCGAGCAGATCGGCGTCGACATTGGTCTTCACGCTGATCTTGCGGCCTTCGCGCAGTTCCAGCTTCTGGCGCAGCTCTTCGACCTGAGCGTCGCCTAGCGGGTGCGCCGTGGTGACTTCGGCAGTCGCCTCGCCACGCTGGGCGGCGGCGATCGCAACGAAGGCACGAATGATCTCGGGCAGCGCGGAAAGGCGGCGATTGGCCGCCAGCACACCGACGAAGTTCTTCGTCAGGGCGGAGAGGCCAAGCACGTCGGCAACAGCCTCCATGGCCGCACCGGCCGCCTTGCGGCTGATTTCGGGGTTGCGAATCAGGTCGGCGAGGTCGCCGTTTTCCTTGATCGCAGCGCCGATACGGTCGAGGTCGCCCTCGACGTTCGTTACGACGCCGTTCTCGCTGGCAAGGTCAAACAGCGCCGAAGCGTAGCGCCCTTGCAAGCTGGCTTTGATGCCGCCGGAATTCTCCACGCGTGTCCTATCCTTACATCGGGTGGGCTGAGGCACTTGGGTACACGAATATAACGTGCCCCCCGGCCCGCAGACGGGGCGCGCATAGCGACGATAGTGTTACTATGCAAGGTGCGGGAGGACGCTTGGGGACAATGCCCAAAAAAGCGGTTTGAAAGCAAGGTGCGGGAAGCGGGGGCGGTTCAGGTGCTGCAGAACTTCGGGCGAAGCGTGGCAGGAGTGTGGCAGTGTCTTTTCGAATCGTTGGCCTGGATGCGGGCCCTTTCGCCCACTATTTCTTCATGAGTGACGCGGAACTGAGGCATTCCGGTGCCCGGTTGCTTACCGCCGATGCCCATCCGGGCTACCCTTGCCGGGTCAGTCTGGAGGATGCGCGGGAAGGGGAGCGGGTTTTGCTGGTCAATTTCACCAGCCACGACGTGGCCAATCCCTACCGAACCGCACATGCGATATATGTTCGCGAGGGCGCGGCGCGCGCCGAACCGGCGGTCGATCGGCTGCCGCCGGTGTTCGCCGGGCGCACGATGTCGCTGCGTGGATTCGATGACGAGGGCATGATGGTCCGCGCGGTGCTTGCGGGGCCCGATGACGTGGAGGAGGGCATCGCCGGGCTCTTTGCCGAGCAGCGCGTCGCTTGCATTCACGCGCACAATGCCGCCTATGGCTGCTTCGCGGCCCGGATCGAGAGAGTGGGAGACGCGCTGTGAATATGAACATGACTCTGATGAGTGCGCATATGGACCGCACCCCCGTCGACGACGATCGCGCCTGGCAGGCGGTGCTTGCGCGGGACAAGGCTTTCGACGGGCGCTTCGTTACCGGGGTGCTCTCGACCGGCATCTACTGCCGCCCGTCCTGTTCGGCGCGCCATCCCAAGCGGGAGAACGTGCGCTTCTTTGCTGAGGCTGGCGAGGCGGAGCATGCGGGCCTGCGCGCCTGCCTGCGCTGCAGGCCCAACGAAGTCTCCCGCGACGAAGAGGCCGTGACCCGCGCGCTGGCGATGCTGGACGAGGTGGCCGATGTCGCGCCGGGGCTTTCCGAACTGGCGGAGGCGGTCGGCTACAGCCCCACGCATTTCCAGCGCGTGTTCAAGCGGGCGGTGGGGCTTTCGCCGGCCGAATATGCCCGCGCCCGCCGCTTCGACCGCGCCGGGGAGGCGCTGAGCGGCGGTGCAAGTGTGACCGAGGCCATCTACGAAGCCGGTTTCGGTGCCGCCTCGCGCTTCTATGAGGGCAGCGACGGGCGGATGGGCATGGTGCCTTCGGCCTGGCGTGGCGGCGGGGCAGGGGTGGCGATCCACTGGTCCGTGGTGCCGACCACGCTGGGGCCGATGCTGGTCGCCGCTACCGACAAGGGTGTGTGCCGCCTGTCGTTCGGCGAGGGGCGCGAGGAACTGGCCGAGCGCTTCCCCAAGGCCGAACTGGTCGAAGGCGGGGACGACTTTGCCCGGATCGCAAGGGATGTCGTTGCCGAAGTCGAGCAGCCGGGCCAATCGCGGGCGATCCCTCTCGACGTGCAAGGCACCGCGTTCCAGCAGGCGGTCTGGCGCGAGTTGCAGCGCATTCCGGCCGGTGAGACGCGCACTTACGCGCAGATCGCCGCAGCCGTCGGCAAGCCCGGCGCCGTTCGCGCTGCCGGATCTGCCAATGGCGCCAACAATGTCGCCGTGCTGATCCCATGTCACCGGGTGATCCGGTCGGATGGATCGATCGGTGGCTATGCCTATGGCGAGGCGATCAAACGCGAACTGCTGCGGCGCGAGAACGCTCAAACGAAGCTGTAGGGATCGACGTCGATATGCACGCGCACGCCGCGCGGGAACTGGAGCGGTTCCAGCCACTCGCGCAGCACCCTCTGAAGTTCCGCCGAGCGCTTCGCATTGATTAATAAGCGAAACCGGTGACGCCCCCGCAGCAGTGACAGCGGCGCGGGGGCGGGCCCCAGCACCAGCATGTCCGGTAAGTTGGGCGCCGTACCGCCGATGGCGCGGGCGGCGGCTTGCGCTTCGGCCTGATCCTCCGAGGAGACGATGATCGCCGCCCAGCGCCCGAATGGCGGGGCGTTGGCATCGCGCCGCGCCTCGATTTCGGCGGCGTAGAAGGCGTCGCGATCGCCGGCTGCCAGCGCGGCGATTACCGAGGCTTCGGGATGGCGTGTCTGGATCAGCACTTCGCCCGGCTTTTCGCCGCGACCCGCGCGCCCGGCAACCTGCGCGACCTGCTGATAGGTCCGTTCCGCCGCGCGCAAGTCTCCACCCTCAAGGCCCAGATCGGCATCGACCACGCCTACCAGCGTCAGTTCGGGGAAGTGGTATCCCTTGGTGACGAGCTGGGTGCCGACGATCACGTCGATGGCCTTGTTCTCCGCTTTGGCGACGAAGTCGTTCATCACCTCTGCCGTGTTCATCGTGTCCGAGGTAACCAGCGCCACGCGCGCTTCGGGCAGGATTTCCGCCACTTCGTCGGCAATACGCTCCACGCCGGGGCCGCAGGCGACAAGGCAGTCGCCGGTGCCGCATTCCGGGCAAGCCTCGGGCACCGGCACTTCGTGGCCACAATGATGGCAGGCAAGGCGCTTGGAAAAGCGGTGCTCCACCAGCCAGGCCGTGCAGTTCGGGCATTGGAAGCGGTAGCCACAGTGGCGGCATAGCGTTAGCGGTGCGTAGCCCCGGCGGTTGAGGAACAGCAGCGACTGTTCGCCGCGTGCGAGGCGGGCCTTCATTTCCTCGACAAGACGTGGGGCCAGCCACTTGCCGCGTTCGGGGGCTTCCTTGCGCAAGTCCACGATCTGGATGTCGGGCAATTGCGCGCCGCCGAAGCGGGCGGGGAGGTCGATCTTCCGGTACACCCCGGCCTCTGCCAGTTGCATCGTCTCCAGCGCCGGGGTGGCGCTGGCGAGGATGACCGGAAACGCCTCGAACTTGGCGCGCATTACCGCCACGTCGCGGGCGTTGTAGCGCACGCCGTCGTCCTGCTTGAACGAGATTTCGTGCGCCTCGTCTACCACGATCAGGCCGAGATTGGCGTAAGGCAGGAACAGCGCCGAGCGTGCACCTACGATGACCTGAGCGTCACCTAGAACGATAGAGCGCCACGCGCGGCGCCGCTCGCTGGACTTGAGCGAGGAGTGCCAGAGGATCGGCGGCACCCCGAAGCGATGTTCGAAGCGGCGCAGGAAGTTTTCGGTGAGCGCGATCTCCGGCAGCAGCACCAGCACCTGCCGATTCAGCCGCAGCGCTTCGGCCACGGCTTCGAAGTAGGTTTCGGTCTTGCCCGATCCGGTTACGCCGTCGAGCAGGAAGGGCGCGAACTTGTGCGTCTGCACCGCTTCCACGAAAACGTCCGCTGCCGCCTGCTGGCCTTCCGACAGTTGCGGTTCCGCGAACTTGGGATTGGCGCGTGGGTACGGGCGGTCCAGATCGACCACCACCGGCTCCAGCAGTCCTGCGCCGACCATGCCGCGCAGCACGCCTTCGGAGACCGAGGCCAGTTCCGCCAGTTCCTTGATCGAGGCCTGCTCACCCTGCAAGGCATCCAGTGCGGCGGCGCGCTGCGGCGTGAGGCGGGCCGGTTCCTCGCCGGTCAGCCGGTACTCCGTGGTCGTTCCGCCGCCGCGCAGCGCCGCCATCGATCCCAGCGACATGCGGGCCACCGAAGCCAGCGAGGCGCAGTAATAGTCCGCCGTCCACTCTATCAATCGCCGCAGACGCTCGGGGATAGGGGGCACCGGCAGCACTTCCAGAATCGGTCTGAGTTTGCTTTCAGGCACTTCCTGCGCGCTCAGGCGTTCTGCTTCCCACACGATCCCCAGAACCTGACGGGGGCCGAGCGGCGCGATCACCACGGATCCGTATTCGACCTGCTTACCCTCGGGCACGCGGTAGTCGAGCACGCCCAGCGCGGCATTGAAGACAAGGATTCGAATGCGTTTCATCTGAAATGCATATAGGCATCGAGGTAAGGGCACGTGAAGGAGATGATGATGGTGAATTGGGGATCGCCTGAATCCGTCGGGCAGCAGGACGACTATATGATGGCCCGCCGCACCGTTCTGGGCGGCCTGGTGGCCGTGGGGGCGCTGGTGCTTTCCGGCTGTGCCACAAGCGGGATCGGCAGCGCGCTTACGGGCGGCAGCGCCAGCGATGCGGAGCCGGTGCGCCGCCTGATGCGCTTTTCCTCCGAACGCGCCTTCACCTGGCTGGTACAACCCGATGGCTTCTGGACCAGCCCGGTCGCGCGCATTCCGCTGCCGGTGCTGTTCACGCGCACGGGCAAGACCAGCTCCGCCAGCCTGCGCGATCCCAAGTTCAAGCTGGAGCTTCAGCACCAGCTCAACACCATCGCCGGCAAGAGCGCCGGCGCGGCGGCGCCCCTGGTGGCGCAGGCCACCAAGCAGGTCCCCATTCCCGATCCCGCCAGCGTGCTGCGTGGTGGCCGCACCGAGGCGACGACGCTGCTGCGCAAGTCGATGGGCCCGGCGCTGGTCAATGCGATGATGCCGCAGATCGAAGCGGCCATGCAGCAGACCACCGATCCCACGCTGTCCAAGGCGATCGCCTCGCTGAACGGCGTAACCGTTACCGATGCCGCGCATGCGCTGGCGCTCGAAGCAGACAATTCAATCTGGTACGAGATCGGTTCGGCAGAGGCCTCCATCCGGCAGGATCCTTCGCAGACCAACGATCCCTTGCTGATGGGCGTATTCAAGGCTGCCTGAGGTTCGGGCGGGGTATCCAGAAAGGCCGTGCTTGCCTATAGGGGCGCCAGATTCGCCCCGGGCAGGTGCTTCCCGGTGGCGATAGCCATTACAGGAACCCCGCCATGAAGTTCTTCGTCGACACCGCCGACACCGCCGAAATCGCTGAGCTTGCCGCCACCGGCCTGCTCGACGGCGTGACCACCAACCCCTCGCTGATCGCCAAGTCCGGCCGTGACTTCATCGAAGTGACCAAGGAAATTTGCGGCCTCACCGATGGTCCGGTCAGCGCCGAAGTCGTCGCGCTCGACCACGCCGGCATGATGCGTGAGGCCGAAATCCTCCGCAAGATCGCCGATAACGTCTGCATCAAGGTGCCGCTGACCTTTGACGGCCTGAAGACCTGCAAGGCGCTGACCAGCGACGGCACCATGGTGAACGTCACGCTGTGCTTCTCGGCCAACCAGGCGCTGCTCGCCGCCAAGGCCGGCGCTTCGTTCATCTCGCCCTTCGTCGGCCGTCATGACGACAATGGCTTCGATGGCATGGACCTGATCCGCGACATCCGCCTGATCTATGACAACTACGCGTTCGAGACCGAGATCCTCGCCGCCTCGATCCGCCACCCCGTCCACGTGCTGGAATGCGCGCGCATCGGTGCGGACGTTGCGACGATGCCGCCGGCGGTCATCAAGAACCTGGTCAAGCATGTGCTGACCGACAAGGGCATCGAAGGCTTTATGGCCGACTGGGCCAAGACCGGCCAGTCGCTCTAAGGTTTTAGCCCACCCCCAGCCCCTCCCGCCTGCGGGAGAGGAGTTTCAGCGCCACGCTGAGACGTGGCGCAACCAAGCCCTTCCGCAAGCGGGAGGGCCGCGAGACTTGCCGGCGTGCCGGCTAGTCGCAGCGGGGTGGGCCAGCACAATGCCAGATATCCAAACGCCGGAAGCGCATCGCGCCTCCGGCGTTTTGCCGTTAGTGTGCAATGCAGCGTCTTGCGCCTGCGCGGCTATACCGCCATTGAGCGGTCATGTCCGATGAAACACCTGTCGACCGCTTCAAGTTTGCGCTGACCGGCGCCGCGCGCGCCATCGCCCACGATGCCGAAGTAGAGGTCAACTGGACCGCCGATGCCCCCAGCGCGACCGGCGGCACGTTCCGCATTCCGATGCCGGGCCGCTCCGTGCCCCGCGCCGCCGCCATGCAGGCGCGCGGCTATGCCGACAGTTTCGCGCTGAAGCTGCGCCACCACAACGAGGCGCTGCACCGCCGCAATGCCCCGTCCGAACCCTCCGCCCGTGCCTGTTATGACGCGGTGGAGATGGTCCGTTACGAGGCGCTGGGCGCCAATGCCTATGCCGGCATGCGCGACAATCTCGACGCCTCGCTGGAAGCACGCATCGCCAGCGACCCGATCGCGCGCGCCGATGCGCCGGACAAGGTGCCGGTGCCTACCGCACTCGCACTGCTGCTGCGCGAGCGTCTGACCGGCCAACCCGTGCCCGATGTGGCGCACGAAGGCGTGCAAATGGTCCGCCGCTGGATCGAATCGAAGGCGGGTGACGACTTCGATGCGCTCGCCGGATTGCTGGAGGACCAAAAGGCTTTCCAGAAGCTCTCGCTCGACATGCTCGCGCACCTCGAAATGACGCAGGCCGATGAAGTCGACCTGCCGCCCGAAGACGCCGACGAAATGGACGGCGATGAGCAGACCGAGGAAGACGAGACCGGCGACGAAAGCGGGCGTGAGGAGCAGCCTGCCGAAGCCGCCGCCGAACCCTCGAAGGGCGAAGACGAGGGCGAGAGCGAGGCCGAGGGCGAAAACCCCGACGATATGGATGAGGGCCAGGACGGCGAAGAGGGCGAGGAGGGCATGTTGCCCGTGCGCCCGAACCGCCCGTGGACCGACATTCCTGACAGCTTCGACTACAAGGTTTTCACCGAGGCTTACGACGAAGTGATCGGCGCCGCCGACCTTTGCGACGATGAGGAATTGACCCGCCTGCGCGCCTATCTGGATGCGCAGTTGAAGGGGCTTCAGGGCGTCGTCACGCGCCTTGCCAACCGCCTGCAGCGCCGTCTGATGGCGCAGCAGAACCGCTCGTGGGATTTCGATCAGGAAGAAGGCATGCTCGATGCCGCGCGGCTGGCCCGCGTGGTCGTCTCGCCCGGCCAGTCGCTGTCCTACAAGATCGAGCGCGATGTCGAGTTCAAAGACACCGTCGTCACGCTGCTGCTGGACAATTCCGGATCCATGCGCGGGCGGCCGATCTCGATCGCGGCGATCAGCGCGGATGTGCTGGCGCGCACGCTGGAGCGCTGCGGCGTGAAGGTGGAAATCCTTGGCTTCACCACCCGCGCGTGGAAGGGCGGGCAGAGCCGTGAGGCATGGCTGGCCGGCGGCCGCACCGCGCATCCGGGGCGCCTGAACGACTTGCGCCACATCGTCTACAAGAAGGCCGACGAGCCCTGGCGCCGCGCGCGCAAGAACCTTGGCCTGATGATGCGCGAAGGCCTGCTGAAAGAGAACATCGACGGCGAGGCGCTGCTCTGGGCGCACAACCGCATGCTCGCCCGGCAGGAAGATCGCCGCATCCTGATGGTGATCTCCGACGGCGCGCCGGTGGACGATTCGACCCTGTCGGTGAACTCGGCCGGTTATCTTGAGGCGCACCTCCGCCGCGTGATCGAATGGATCGAGGCGAAGAGCCCGGTACAGCTTGTCGCCATCGGCATCGGCCATGACGTCACGCGCTATTACCGCCGCGCCGTCACCATCATGGATGCCGAACAGCTTGGCGGCACGATGATCGAGCAGTTGGCGGGACTCTTTGAAGAGGAATGATTTTTCTACCGGGCGGTATTGAATAAGTGCCGCCCGCTCCCAAGTTCGGCGGCGGTTTGCAAACTGCCGCCAACGAAGGGAAATTCATGAACGTTACCGATGCCGTCCTCAGCCGCCGTTCGATCCGCGCATTCAGCGACGAGCCGGTGAGCCTCGACGTGCTGCGCCGCGTGCTCGACAAGGCACGCATGGCGCCCTCGGGCTGCAACTTCCAGCCGTGGGAAGCGACCGTACTGACCGGCGAACCGTTGAAGGCGCTTCAGGACAAGATGCTGGCCAGCCAGCCGCAAGATCCTGAGGAATACAACTGGTCCGCGCCGATGCAGTCCCCCCGCCACGCCGCGCGGCTGCAGGAACTGGGCGGCTTCATGTACGGCGCCATGGGCATCGAGCGTGACGACAGCGAAGGCCGCAAGGCGTTCATGCACCAGAACGTCACCTCGTTCGGCGCGCCGGCACTGCTGGTCTGCTATTTCGAGCGTTTCATGGGATCGCCGCAGTGGTCGGACGTGGGCATGTGGCTGCAGACGATCATGCTGCTGCTGCGCGAGGAAGGGCTCGATTCCTGCCCGCAGGAATGGATGGGCCTCTATGCCCGCCTGATCAAGGAGCACATCGGCGTGTCGGACGAAACGCACCTGCTGTTCTGCGGCCTGTCCATCGGCAAGCGCCTCGACGCGCCGGTAAACGCCTTCGACCGCCCGCGCGTGGCGCTGGACGAACAGGTGAAGTTCCTCGGTTTCGAATGACGGTAATGCCGGGCGTGGCTTGACTGCGCCCGGCTCCTGCCTAATTGCCCTGCGTCATGACCGAGACGCAAAGCCTGACGCTGTTCAACAGCCTGACCCGCCAGCTGGAGCCGTTCCAGCCCGTCCACGCCGGTGAGGCGCGGGTCTATACGTGCGGGCCGACGGTCTACAACTACCCCCACATCGGCAACATGCGCGCCTATGTCTTTGCAGACATTCTGGGCCGGACGCTCAGCCATGCGGGCTACAAGCTCACCCACGTCATCAACATCACCGATGTCGGCCACCTGACCGACGATGCCGACGCGGGCGAGGACAAGATGGAGAAGATGGCGCGGCAGCAGGCCCAGTCGATCTGGGACATCGCCGCGCATTACACGCAGGCCTATTGGGCCGATATCAAGGCGCTGAACATCCGTCAGCCGGCCAAGTGGTCGATCGCGACGGATTACGTTCCGCAGATGATCGAATTTGCCGAAAAGATCGCGCCAAGGCACTGCTACGAACTGGAAAGCGGCCTTTACTTCGACGTTTCTACCGTTGCCGACTACGGCCGCCTCGCGCGTGCCGTTACCGATGAGGGTGAGGGACGGATCGAGGCCGTAGAGGGCAAGCGCAATGCCGCCGACTTCGCGATCTGGCGCAAGACGCCAGAGGGCGAGAAACGCCAGATGGAATGGGATTCGCCGTGGGGCAGGGGCGCTCCCGGCTGGCATCTCGAATGCTCGGTGATGTCGGGCGACCTGCTCGGCTTCCCGTTCGACATTCACACCGGCGGCATCGACCACCGCGAGATCCACCACCCCAACGAGATCGCGCAGAACCAGGCGTTCTGCTGCAAGCCCGAAGACACTTGCGGTCTCGACGTGCCTGCAAATTCGGGTGCCAACGTGTGGATGCACAACAATTTCCTCGTCGAGCGTTCCGGCAAGATGAGCAAGTCGTCGGGCGAGTTCCTGCGGCTGCAACTGCTGATCGACAAGGGCTACCACCCGCTCGGTTACCGCATGATGTGCCTTCAGGCGCATTACCGGTCGGAGCTTGAGTTCTCATGGGAGGGCCTTGCCGCCGCGCTCGTGCGTCTGAAGCGCATGATCATGGTGGTGGAGCGTCTGGGCGATGTGGAAGCTGGCGATCCCAGCCATCCGAAGCTCGCGCCGATGCTCGAAACGTTCGAGAAGGCGATTGGGGACGATCTCAACACCGCCGTCGCACTGACGGCGCTGGAAGATGTGCTGGCCGCCAAGAAGGTGGACCCTGCGGTCAAGCGTGCCGTCGTCGAGCGCATGGATGCGGTTCTCGGCCTAGACCTTTTCGGCACCGGCCGCGCCGATCTGCGCATCCGGCCCAAGGCCGCCGAGATCACCGAGGCCGAGATCGAAGACGTGCTCGTCCGCCGCAAGGCCGCGCGTGCGGAGAAGGACTTCGCCACGTCCGACGCGCTGCGCGACGAACTCGCGGCGAAGGGCGTGGAGGCGATGGACGGCGATCCGCTCGGCTGGGAATGGAAGCTGGGCTGAGCGTTTTACCGCCGGGGAACGACCGTCAGTTTATAGGGCATGTAGAGCAGGACTTCCGAGAGTCCTGAGCGTGCCCATTCCACTGGCCGATTGAGGCCTTCGATCTCCACGCCGTAGCCATCGCCAAGGCGCGCCGCCATGGCCTTGGCATCGGCGGCGATGGCATCGGCGATCTGGCCGCGATACTGGTCCGGCGCGACGACCGACAGCGAGAGGTCGTCGCTCTCGCTCATCAGGGCGCGGCCCACCGGCTTCACCGATTTGACGAATGCGGTGATCGCTGCTTGTGCACCTTGTGCGTCCGTCGATCCCGTCAGCGGCACTTTCACAAGGAAGCTGGTGCGCTGGCTATCTGGCCGCGAATCGTTGCGGAGCGACAGTTCGCGATAGTTCTGCACGGTTAGCGGTTGCAGCGTGCGTTCGCCGTAAGCCAATTGCACGCCGGCGCGCGGGGCGGCAGCGATGGCGCCGCGGATCATGTCGTAGATTTCGCTTTCCCGCTGCGCCTTGTCGCGGCTGTCGCCGGATACGGTGACTTCCACCACGGCGAAGTCGGCTTTGCGGCGCAGGCCCACGGCGGGCATGTCTGCCGAATAGTCATCCGCATCGCGCCGCATGGCGGTGACGACCACTTCCTGCGATCCTTCGTCCTGCGCCATTGCGCCGACAGGGACGATCGACCCCAGAAACGCAACCGCGAATGCCCATTCCCGTCTTGCCATGCCCGCTCCCCCTGCCAATTTCAGCCTTGATCAAGTTGTTACCTTGCCCCGGAGCCTGTCAATGACCATCGCCCTCATAAATGCCCAGTCCCGCGCGCTGCTGGAAGGCAAGTTGCCGGATGGTGTGGAGGCGCTGTGGTGGGAGGGTGAGGAAGACCTCATCGCCAAGGCGCCGCGGGCCGATCTGGCATGGCTGGATCCGGTACGGCCGCCGCTCGCGGCCGAGGCGATTGCCCGCATGGAGAAGCTGCGCTGGTATATTGCGATGTCATCCGGCGTGGACTGGCTGCCGCTCGATCTGTTTCGCGAGCGCGGCGTCACGCTCACCAACGGGGCAGGCATCCATGCGCAGAGCGTGGCCGAATATGCGGTGATGGGGATGCTGACGACGGCCAAGGGCTGGCGCCAGGTGGTGCGCGCGCAGGATCGCCATGAATGGCTGGCCGAACCGCCGGGGAAGGCGGAACTGCTCGATTCGAAAGTGCTGGTGCTGGGTGCCGGGGAAATTGGCGGGCGGATCGCAGAAATCCTGCGGGTGTTCGGGGCTGACGTGATCGTTGCCCGTCGGCGTGCCGGTGCTGGCGAACTCGGCCCGGACGAATGGCGCGGCGCGCTGGGGCGCTTCGATTGGGTGATCCTGATCGTCCCTTCGACCCCCGAAACTTATCGCATGTTCGGATCGGCGGAGCTTGCGGCAATGAAGCCGGGCGCAGTGCTGCTCAACTTCGCGCGTGGCACGGTGATCGATCAGGACGCGCTGCTGGCAGCCATCGATTCGGGCCATCTCGGCGGCGCATTCCTGGACGTTACCGATCCGGAGCCGCTTCCCGCCGACCACCCCCTCTGGTCGCGCGAGAACGTGCATGTCTCGATGCATTTGTCCGGCCGGGCGCAGGATGCGCTGTTTCAGCGGGGGGCGGCGCGGTTTCTGGACAATCTGGGCCGATTCGTGCGCGGTGAATCGCTCGCGCACGTGGTCGACCTGTCTCGGGGTTATTGAACCTAGCTTTCGTCGAGCAGCAGCAGTTCCACTTCCACGATCATATGCGGCGGCGGCCCGGTTTCGTGCCCGACCGAGGCAATCGTGGCGTCGGCGACCAATTGGCCGGGCACCGTGAATTCGTGATCGGGCAGGGCGGCGATCAGCGCTTCGGCACTGTCCACCGCCACTTGCCCGGTGAATTCCAGCGCGATGGTGTGGCGCGATCCCGAAAAGGTCGCGCTGCTCCACGGACGTTCAGCATGATGGCGGAATTCGGCGTGGTGCCCCGCCAGCGTCAGGACTTCCGACAGTAGCGCCAGCCAGGGGCCCCGTGCGCGCCTTTCGGAACCGAAGGCCTGCCGCGCGGCGGCGCGGGCGGTGTCGAGCGGCGATGTGGTCTGGGCAGCATCAGCGTGCATGGCGGGCCTCCAGATAGCTGGTCATGAAGTTTTCTATGCGCGCTTCGGTGCCCGCACGCGGCACGCGGCCATTGCGCAAGTCGCCCACGAAGCGAGGGTCATGGGCAGCGAGTCGGCCGAACTTCGTGCAGGGCATGTGCGTGATTCTCAGGAAATTTTCGATGTGGCGCAGGAGCATTTTCCGGGTGTCCTCCTAACGGGGTGGGGCTTTTGTTCGCCAAATGTTCCAACTGAAATCCTACTTGTCTAGGAAATTTCCTTCACGTAGGATTACATTGTGGAAAGCCCAGACGCCCGTGCCCGCCTGCTGGAACTCGCCGATGGGCGGGGAGTAAGCCTGTCCGCCTTGTCCCGCATGATCGGCAAGAATGCGAGTTATCTCCAACAGTTCATCCGAAAAGGCAGCCCTCGGAAGCTGGAGGAGGCCGATCGCGGTGCCTTGGCCCGATTCTTCGGCGTGGAGGAAAGCGAGCTCGGCAAGGTAAAGGAAAAATACCGCGCCGAGAACATTCGAGGCGAGGGCGGCTGGATGGATGTTCCGCGCCTTGCAGTTGGGGCCTCCGCCGGCCCGGGCGCTCATGCCGGGGTGGAGGAAGTTTTCGGAACGCTGCGATTCTCAGACCGTTGGCTGCGGTCGATGGGGCTGCGGCCCGATACGCTTTCGGCAATCACCGTGACGGGCGATTCGATGGAGCCGACACTGCGCCATGGCGACGAGATCCTAGTCGACAGCAATTGGCAGCCGCTGCGTGAAGGCATTCACGTTGTGCGGCTGGACGATGCGGTGCTGGTAAAGCGGGTTGGGGTGCTGGGGGCGGAGCGGATTGCGCTCATCAGCGACAATCCCGCCTATCGCCCGATCGAGTGCGGGCTGGACGAAGTGGCGGTGATCGGGCGCGTCGTGTGGAAGGGCGGCCGGATCTAGGGGCGCATCCAGAGGCGTTGCATTCGGGCCGGCTTGCCGCCATTTCCGCAGGCATGACCGATACTGCCGACGACCGCCCGATGCGCGTGGGGATCATTCCCGTCACGCCCCTTCAGCAGAACTGCACGCTTCTGTGGTGCACCAAGACGATGCGCGGGGCCTTCGTGGATCCGGGCGGGGATCTGCCCAAGCTGCGGCAGGCGCTGGAAAAGACCGGGGTGACGCTGGAGAAGATTCTCGTCACCCACGGGCACCTCGATCACTGCGGCATGGCCGGCGTCTTCGCCAAGGAAATGGGCGTGCCGATCGAGGGGCCACAGGAGGAAGACCGCTTCTGGATCGCCCAGCTCAACGATGATGGCCCGCGCTGGAATATGGAAGCGCACACGTTCGAGCCTGATCGCTGGTTGGAAAATGGCGACAAGGTGACGGTGGGTGAGCTGGAGCTGGATGTTGTCCACTGCCCGGGGCACACGCCGGGGCACGTGATCTTCCACCACGCGCCCAGCAAGTTCGCCATGGTGGGCGACGTGCTGTTCAACGGCGGCATCGGCCGCTGGGATTTCCCGCGCGGCAATCTGGAGGATCTGGTGAACTCGATCACCCAGGGCCTCTGGCCGCTGGGCGATGATGTGACTTTCGTGCCCGGGCATGGCCCGATCAGCACTTTCGGCGATGAGCGCCGGAGCAATCCTTTTGTCGGCGACGCTGCGCTGGAGCGCGGCCTGCCGGCCTGAAGCAGGATGGCACCGGCCGAAACGCCGGTGCCCCCATACCTATAAGAGAATCAGAATCGCCCCAGCGCGATCAGCACGGCCACGACGGCGAGGCCCAGCAGCGTCAGTACGGTGATGGCCACGCCTGCCATGCGCAGCGGGTGGGGGCGGTCCGAATCCATCCCGAAGGCGTGCAGCACGCGTCCCAGCATGAAAATCGACCCGACGATGGCGAGCCAGGCACCGGCCTTGGCGGTCATCTCGATCGCGGCGACCAGGATCAGCACGAAAGGCGTGCTCTCCACGAAATTGAGCTGCGCGCGCATCCGGCGGCTCAGCAGGACGTCGCCGCCATCGCCGTGAAGCACCTTTGCCCTGGTGCGCACTTGCCCGATACGTACTATATGCCAGAAGGTGATGACGGCGGCCGCGGCTGCCAGGCACAATGTCGTCTGAAGAATCATGCGGGGTTTCTCTCCGATCCCGGGAACTTGAATGTTCTGCGTTCATGCGACGGGGAGGAACGGGTTGCAACTCGTCAGAAATCGGTTATAGGCGCGCCTTCGCAAGCCGCCGGTCCGGGTAATGACGGTCTCGGCGGCGTTTTTGACATTCATTTATTCCAGGAACAGGTGCCGAAATGGCTGTCCCTAAGAGAAAGACCACCCCTTCCCGCCGTGGCATGCGCCGCAGCCATGACGCGCTGAAGGTCGAGGCTTTCCACGAATGCCCGAACTGTGGCGAGCTGAAGCGTCCGCACAACCTCTGCAACGCTTGCGGCCACTACAACGGTCGTGAGATCGTCGCGGTCGAAGTCTAAGACCACGAACGAGTCTCGGAGAGTGCCATGAGTCTGCCGCGTATCGCGATCGATGCGATGGGCGGCGACGAGGGCGTGCGCGTCATGATTGAAGGCGCTGCGCTCGCGCGCCGTCGTCATGAACGTTTCAAGTTCCTGTTGGTGGGGGATGAAGCGCGGATCAAAACCGCGCTGGAAAATCATCCCAACCTCAGGGCCAGCTCCGAGATCCTCCATACGGAGGGCGTTATCAGTGGCGAGGATAAGCCCAGCCAGGCGTTGCGCCGGGCCAAGGGTACCTCGATGGGACGCGCTATCGAGGCGGTGAAGGCAGGTGATGCCGGCGCCGCCGTCAGTGCCGGCAATACTGGCGCGTTGATGGCGATTTCCAAGCTGGCGTTGCGCACGATGCCCGGCATCGACCGGCCTGCATTGGCTGCGTTGCTGCCCACGCTGGGCGACAACGACATCGTGATGCTCGACCTTGGCGCCAATGCCGAGTGCGATGCCCGCAACCTTGTGCAGTTCGCGATCATGGGCGCTGCCTATGCCCGCGTCGCCACGGGGCGCGAGCAGCCGCGCGTGCGTCTACTGAATATCGGTTCCGAAGAGACCAAGGGCACCGACATGCTGCGCGATGCTGCATCGATGCTCAAGGCGGCTGCTGGCGATCTGTCGATGTCCTTCGACGGATTTACCGAGGCCGACAAGCTGGGAAGCGGCGACATGGATGTCGTCGTTACCGATGGTTTCTCGGGCAATGTCGCCCTGAAGGCAGTGGAAGGCACGGCGCGTTTCGTGGCGGACCTGTTGCGGCGTGGCTTTTCCAGTTCGTTGCGTTCGAAGATCGGGTTCCTGATCTCGAAACCCGCGACCGAACTGCTGAAGCACCATCTCGATCCCAATAATCATAATGGCGCGGTTTTCCTGGGTCTGAACGGTATCGTCGTGAAAAGCCATGGCAGCGCGAATGCTGCCGGCGTCGCGAATGCCGTGGCGGTTACCGCGCGGCTCCTGGAGGAAAACGTGACCGAGCGGATCTCCGCTGACCTTGCCCGCATGGGCGGTGCCTCCTTGCGCAAGCCGCGCGTCCAGGAAGAGAGCGCCTGATGCGCCGTTCGGTCATCGTCGGCACGGGTTCAGCCCTGCCGCGCCGCGCGGTCAGCAACGCCGAACTCGCGGAAAAGGTCGATACGAGCGACGAGTGGATCGTCGAGCGTACCGGGATTTCCAACCGTCACATCGCCGCTGAAGACGAAACCACCTCCAGCCTGGCCACCGATGCAGCCCGCAAGGCGATCGAAGCGGCCGGCATGGATGCTTCCGCGATCGACCTGATCGTACTGGCGACTGCGACGCCGGACCAGACGTTTCCGGCTACCGCGACTTTGGTTCAGGCCAATCTCGGTTGCCGCGGCGGTATCGCTTTCGACGTTGCGGCAGTCTGCTCGGGCTTTCTCTATGCCGTGGGCGTAGCCGATTCGATGCTGCGTTCGGGCATGGCCCAGCGCGCGCTGGTGATCGGATCCGAAACCTTCAGCCGCATTCTCGACTGGGAAGACCGCACGACCTGCGTGCTGTTCGGTGATGGCGCCGGCGCCATCGTGCTGGAAGCGCAGGAGCAGGACGGCACTGAAGAGCGTGGCGTTCTGGCCACCCGCCTCCATGCAGACGGCGCGCATAACCAGTTGCTCTACGTCGATGGCGGTCCTTCGACCACCGGCACCGTGGGCAAGCTGCGCATGAAGGGCCGCGAAGTATTCCGCCACGCCGTGGTGAATCTGGCTGAAGTGCTTGAAGAAGTGCTCGCTGAAACCGGCCATTCTTCGCAGGATATCGACTGGCTGGTGCCGCATCAGGCCAATGCCCGGATCCTGGATGCTACTGCGAAGAAGCTGAACATGCCGGCTGAAAAGGTCGTGAAGACCGTTGGCCAGCATGCGAATACTTCCGCCGCTTCGGTCCCGCTAGCCCTTGATCAGGCCGTGCGTGACGGGCGAATCAAGCAGGGCGATCTGGTCGTGCTGGAAGCCATGGGCGGCGGCTTTACATGGGGCGCCAGCCTGGTCCGCATGTAAATTTGCGCGGCGCTTTACACTATCGCGGCGTTTACTGCCTCGAGCATTGCTTTTCCCTCATTTTTTCATATTATCGTCATGGGGGTTAGGGCTCGAAGGGGATGCGGTTTTGATGCGCTCCACAGAAACACTGACGAGAGCGGAGATCGCCGAAGCCATTCACCGGCGGCTGGGCCTTTCTCGGTCCGAGTCGCTCGGGATGGTTGAAGCCATTCTTCAGCATATGTCGGAAGCACTTACCGAGGGGGAGAACGTGAAGATCTCCGGCTTCGGTACTTTCCTGTTGCGAGACAAGGGCGAGCGTGTGGGACGCAACCCGAAGACGGGGGTGGAAGTGCCCATTACCCCGCGCCGGGTCATGACATTCCGCGCCAGCCAGATGCTCAAGGATCGCATCGCGGAATTGTGATTCAGGCCGCTCCCGCGGGGCGGCAACGCCCAAAGGAGCCAGTTTGATGTCCGGCAGCACGGGGAAAACCCGTTCAATCGCCCATTTCGACGATGGAAAGGACGCGCAGGCGCTCCGCACCATCGGCGAAGTCACCAAGGCGCTTGGCGTCCGGCAGCATGTTCTGCGCTATTGGGAAGAGCAGTTTCCCGCGCTTCAGCCGATCAAACGCGCTGGTGGCCGGCGTTATTACCGTCCCGAAGACATTGCGCTGATTGCGGAAATCGACCGTCTCGTTCACCGCGAGGGCTATACGCTGCGCGGCGCGCGTCAGGCGATCGAGGCGCAAGCCGATACGCCCGCGATGCCGGCGGTGGAACCGACCGAACCCGCTTCGCCCGTGCAATCCGCGCCGGCGGCGGCTTTCGGCAGCGAGATGATCGATCGTTTGCGCGCCATCCGCGCGCATCTGGCAGAGGCACTTCAGGCCGCTTGATGGTCGCAGTCTGGAGCGGTTTCTAATCAAGCCGACGCAGTCGGATCGGAAGCTGCTCCCGCCTGTCCGACCTTGTTTCACGTTTCGATTTGCGGGCCCAGTTCGGGGTCCAGATCGCGCGGGCGGGTGAGGTGAACGAGCCGTCCGCAGCCGTCCGTAAGCTCGCTCCACGATTCGATGTTCAGTTCGATCACCGCGAAGGCGGCGGTGGGGAATTTCTCCTCCACCACGTCGCGCATCGGGCTCGATCCGTCATCAGGCACGAGGTCGAAGATCACATCTTCCAGCCCCGGATTGTGGCCTACCAGCATGATCGTACGCGGATCGCCCTTCTGTTCGCGCAGCACGTCGATCAGCGTCGCGGAACTGGCGAGATAGAGGCGGCGATCCCAGGTGATCGGGGGCGATTCGCCGGCTGCTTCTTCCGCCAGTTCGATGGTCTGCGCCGCGCGCACCGCGGGGGAGGCCAGGATGCGGTTCCACTTCACTTTGTGATCGCGGATATGCAAGCCCATCAGCGCCGCGCCCTTGCGCCCGCGCTTGTTCAGCGGGCGGTCGAAGTCGCGCAGGCGCGCATCGTTCCAGTCGGACTTGGCGTGCCTGAAAATGCCGAGAGTCTTCATGCGGATGATGCGCTCACATTGGGGGGCGGACGGGATCGCCGTCCTTCACGGTTTCCCCTGAAACACTTGCCGCCACGCGATGCAAGGCCTCCTCCAGCGAAATGCGACGCACCGGGGTCCCTTGCGGGAACGCGCTGAGCAGGCGGGAAGGGAAGGCGGAGGACAATACGACGAAATGCCCGTGGTCGTCGCGGCTGCGGATCAACCGGCCGAAGGCCTGCGCCAGTTTGGCGCGGATCAGGCTGTCGTCATAGGCGGAGCCACCGCCGGCAACGCGCCGCGCGCGGTGCAGAATTGTCGGTCGCGGCCATGGCACTTGCTCCATGACGACAAGACGCAGCGAATGGCCGGGCACGTCCACACCGTCCCGCAAGGCGTCGGTGCCGAGTAGTGAGGCCTTGGGATCGTCGCGGAAGATGTCGACCAGCGTGCCGGTGTCGATCGGATCGACGTGCTGCGCATAAAGCGGCAGGCCCCCGCGCGCCAAGCGATCGGCGATGCGGCCATGGACCGCGCGCAGGCGGCGGATCGCGGTGAACAGGCCCAGCACCCCGCCGCCCGAGGCCTCGATCAGTCGGCCGTAAGCGCCGGCGAGCGCGGGAATATCGCCGCGCGGCACGTCGTTGACGATCAACACTTCGGCCTGCGCGGCATAGTCGAACGGGCTCAGATGCTCGGAAAGCTTGGGTGCGACGTCGATATAGGGCGTGCCGGAGCGCTTGATCGCCTGATCCCATGTGTCGCCGTCGCGCAAGGTGGCGGAAGTCATCACGACACCATGCGCGGGTTCCAGCACCACGCTGGCAAAGGGCTTCATCGGGTCCAGCCAATGGCGATGGATGCCGGTATCATATTCGCGCGCTTCGGAGCGTTCGAGGGCCAGCCAGTCGACATATTCGGGATCGGCCGGCCCGGCGAGACGGGCGAGCAGGGCTTCCCATGCCGCCAGCAGGTCGATTCGCCAGCTTAGCGAATGGCGCGCGCCTTCGATGCGGGCGCGGCCGGGGCCGTCCAGCCAGTCAGGCCCGTCTTCCAGCAGCGCCTCCAGCCTGAGGCTAAGGCGCATGAGGGGCTGGCGCAGTTCCGCCAGCGATTCTCGCGCGGCCTCGGATGCTTCCACAAAAGCGCCGTCGAGGCCGGCTGCTTCGGTTTCCAGGCCATAGCCGGCTTCCTGGCCGCCGCTTTCGTCGCGGGCGTAGACGGTGGCGCGTACGGCGGCGAACAGCTCCTCAAGCGGGCCGGACGGGGCGCCATCGACGATGCGCTGCATCCAGCTGTCGCCGGGCAGCGCTTCGGCGGCGGCGACGGCGGCGGTGATCGCCTTGGCGCCCGCCTCGTCATAGCTGGCGACATCGGCAAGACGCGCTGAAAGTCCACGACGGCGGCCGCGCGCGTTCTTTTCCGGGCCGATTACCCAGCGACGCAGTTCGATCGCCTCCGCGCCGGTAAGCGCGGCGGCGAAGGTCGAATCGGCGGCATCGAAAACGTGATGGCCTTCGTCGAACACCACGCGGGTAGGGCGCGATGCCTGATCGCGCCCGCGTGCGGCGTTGATCATCACCAGCGCATGGTTGCCGATCACCAGATCGGCTCCGACGCTGGCCCGCGTGGCCCGTTCGATGAAGCACTTCCGAAAATGCGGGCAGCCGGCATAGACGCATTCGCCGCGTCGGTCGGTGAGGGCGGTGATGCCGCGCTGGCGGAACAGCGTGCCCAGCCAGCCCGGCAAGTCGCCGCCGATCATGTCGCCGTCCTGCGAGTACGCGGCCCAGCGCGCCACCAGTTGCGCCATGATTGCAGCGCGCCCGGCAAAACCGCCTTGCAGCGCGTCTTCAAGGTTCAGCAGGCAGAGGTAGTTCTCACGCCCCTTGCGCACCACCACGGGCTGGCTGCCGTCCGGGCGGTACTCCGGCCAGGCGCGGCGGCTTTCCTTGCGGAGCTGGCGTTGCAGCGCCTTGGTATAAGTCGAAACCCAGACGGTTCCGCCCGATTGTTCGGCCCAGAGCGAGGCGGGGGCCAGATAGCCCAGCGTCTTGCCGATGCCGGTGCCGGCCTGCGCCAGCACCACATGCGGGCGTCCGCGCGCCTCACGCGGGGCGAAGGCTTCGGACGCCTCCACCGCATAGGCGCGCTGGCTCTGGCGCTGTTCGGCATTGCTTCCGGTCAGCTGCGCAAGGCGTTGCAGCACTTCGGCGGGCTGGAGCGTGACTTGGCGGGGCTGAGGGGCTTCCGGGCTTTCCTCCCATTCGGGAAGCCGCGTGAACAGCCAGCGTTCGGCCTGCTGCGGCTTGGCGATGCGGCCGCTGAGCAGCGTGGACCATGGCCAGCGCATGCGGACCAACGATTGCAGCCCGGTCCATGCGCCTTCGCGTTCGGCCCAGTTGGGGCTTTCGCAAGTTTCCAGCAGCGCGCCGGCCGCTTCCTGCAGCAGGCGCGGCACGTCGGCGTCGCCGCTCGGCTCTTCGAGACCCAGCGCGTGGGCCAGGCCCTTGGGCGTCGGCACCACGAAGCGCGCGGGATGGATGAAGGCGAAGAGTTCCAGCAGATCCAGCCCGGACAAGTCGGGATAGCCAAGGCGCGTCGCCACCAGCGGGGCATTCAGGATCAGCAGCGGCGTATCGGCAGCCGCCGTGACGGATTCCCCTTTCGACACCGGGCGAGTCGCGCCCGAGCCTTCCCGAAGCCAGGAACCGGCATGGCTGGCGTGAAGCGCAGGAAGGGGGAGGGCGACCATCGTCCCGTCTTAGGCGCGGTGGGCAGCGAGGGGAACCGTGCGGCGGCAGGTTTCGTCAGAATCCATTCGCTTCATCGTAAAATGCATCAAGATATATTTTTACCTCTTGCGAAGTCTGTTTTAAGATATATCTTGTGGCCATCATGAAGACACACAGAGAGATGAAAATGATGAACTTCCACCACAGACGCGGCCATGGCCGCGGGTGCGAACGCGGGACCGAACGTAACGGAGACCGCGAAGGTTTTGAGGGCGAAGGCTTCGGCCGTGATCGTGTCGGTCCGCGCGGTATGCGCGGTCGCGGCGGCTTCGGTATGGAGCGCGGCCCGTTCGGCCGTGATGGCGACGATTTCGGCGAGGGTTTTCCCGGCGGCCGTGGGCGTGGTCGTGGCGGCCGGGGTGAGGGCTTCGGCGGCGGTTTCGGCGGCTTTGGCCCCGGTGGCGGCCGCATGGGCGGCGGACGTCGTAAGCGTCTGTTCGATCAGGCCGAACTGCAGGTTCTGCTGCTGGCGCTGATCGTCGAGGCTCCGCGCCACGGCTATGAACTGATCCGCGAGATTGAAACGCTTTCGGGCGGTGACTATGCGCCCAGCCCGGGCGTGGTCTACCCCGCGCTCACTTATATGGAAGAAGCGGGGCTGATCGCGGCGCAGGCCGAGGGCGGCGCGCGCAAGTCCTATCAGGCGACCGAGGAAGGCCGCACGCAGGCGGAAACCGACGCAGAAAAGGCCGTGGAACTGAAGGCCCGCCTTTCGTTGCTGGCCGAAGCGCGTGACAAGGTCGATCCCGCTCCCGTCCGCCGCGCGATCCATGCGCTGAGAACCGCGATGCACGATCGCCTTTCCAAGGATGGCAGCAATCGCGAGGTGATCCTGCAGATCGCCGATGCGCTGGACGAAGCCACCCGCAAGATCGAAAGGATCGAAGGTTGAGCCACACGATCGCGGCTGAGGTCGCAACGCCGAACGGCGCAAAGTACGTGCTGCAGCTTTGCAAGCACTGGAGCCACAAGCTGGAAACCGTCGTGGAAGGGAACACCGGCACGGTGACTTTCCCCAAGGCGGTGGCGACGATGGCAGCCGATGACGAGGGCATTGCCATCGCCATCACTGGCGAGGATCGCGGCAATGTGGAGCAGCTGACCGACGTGGTCGCGCGCCATATCGACCGCTTCGCCTTTCGCGAGGCGCCGCTGGCCTATGACTGGCAGTGGCAGGAAACGGCGGCTCAGTGACCCGCTGATCCCGGTAAAGCATCGGCCCGCTCTCCATCCGGAGGGTGGGCCGATCTTGTTTTCCGTTCCGGGAACGCGCGGATTACGCGGCGCGCTTGCTTTGCAAAGGCGCGCGATCGATCGGCAGTGCTTCCTTGAAGGTGTTGGTGACGTAGGGGTAGGGGATCTCTATCCCTTCACCGTCAAGCGCGGCCTTGATCGCCTTGATCGCATCGCTTTTGGTAAGGCGCATGTCGCGCGGGCTGGAATCGGCCCACCACTGGATCAGGAAATCGATCGAACTGGAATTGAAGGACTGTGCCACCACCAGCACGGTCTTGCTGGAATCCACGCCCTCCACGCTCTTTACGGCGTCGCGAAGCAGGGTTTCCGCGCGGTCCAGATCGGCGTCGTAGGAAATGCCGACGACCAGTTCGTCGCGCCGTATCGGTTCGTCATTCAGGATGCGGACCGGGTTCTTGAACAGCATGGAGTTGGGCACGACGGTCAGTTCGCCGGTGAACTGGCGGATATGCGTTTCGCGTAGGGTGATGCGCTCCACCTTGCCCTGGATCTTGTTGCAGTCGATCGAATCGCCGATGTTCATCTTGTCGCGCAGCATGATCAGCACGCCGGCCAGGAAGTTCTCGAAGATGTCCTGAAACGCGAAGCCGATGGCCAGCGCGCCGACGCCAAGGCCGGCGAAAGCGCCAGCAGGCGTGAAGCTGGGCACGGCCACGGTCAGCGCGATCAGCGATCCGAAGATCCAGACCAACAAACGGACGAGTGTATCGAACAACTGCTTCAGATCGTTGCGGATGCTGGTGCGGCCGGTCAGTTTATCGGCGATGCGCACGGCAAAGCGGGCGACGGCCCAGGTGATGACCAGCACCATCAGCGCGATCACCAGACTGGGGAGGGCCTGCACGAAGCTATCGGCCATGCTTTCGAGCTGCCTTTGCAGGGTGTCGACGTACTTCACGGCGTAATATGTCCTTTTTCGACCCAGGGATTCAGAACGGGTTCCCGTTCCAGTGGTTCCCCGCATAGCTTCGCGCTTGCGAAATGCGGCAAATTCGCGTCATAGCGCGCGCATGACTGAACAAGCCCTGATCGAAGCCGCACGCGTGTCCAAGGCCTGGCCCTTCCAGGAGGCCCAGAAGCTGCTCAAGCGTTTCCCGAATGGTAAACCTGGTGGAGAGCCGGTGCTGTTCGAGACGGGTTACGGTCCCTCGGGCCTGCCGCATATCGGCACGTTCCAGGAAGTGCTGCGCACCACGCTGGTCCGCCGCGCCTACGAAGCGCTGACCGGCGGAGCGCCGACGCGCCTCGTCGCGTTTTCGGACGACATGGACGGTCTGCGCAAGGTGCCGGACAACATTCCGGGTGGCGAAGTGCTGGCCGCCAACCTCGGCAAGCCGCTCAGCCGCATTCCCGATCCTTTCGGCACGCACGAAAGCTTCGCGCATCACAACAACGCGATGCTGCGCGACTTCCTCGACCGTTTCGGCTTCGACTACGAATTCGTCTCGGCCAGCGATCGCTACAACTCGGGCGCATTCGATGCCGCGCTGACCCGTGTGCTGGAATGCAACCAGGGCATTCTGGACATCATGCTGCCGACGCTGCGCGAGGAGCGCCGCAAGACCTATTCGCCGATCCTGCCGGTCTCGCCCACCAGCGGCGTGGTGTTGCAGGTTCCGGTCGAAGTGATCGACCCGGCCACCGGCATGGTCCGCTTCACCGACGAGGACGGCTCGGTCGTCGAACAGTCGGTGTTCGGCGGCAAGGCCAAGCTGCAGTGGAAGGTCGACTGGGCGATGCGCTGGTATGCGCTGGGCGTCGACTACGAAATGTGTGGCAAGGATCTTACCGATTCGGTCACCCAGTCGGGCAAGATCGTGCAGGTGCTGGGCGGCCGGAAGCCGGAAGGGCTGATCTACGAGCTGTTCCTCGATGAGAACGGTGAGAAGATTTCGAAGTCCAAGGGCAACGGCCTCACCATCGAGCAGTGGCTGACGTACGGCACCGAGGAATCGCTGGGCTTCTACCTGTTCCGCGAGCCGAAGAGCGCCAAGCAGCTTCACGTCGGCGTGATCCCCAAGGCGGTTGACGAGTACTGGCAGTTCCGCGGCAATCTGGCCGATCAGGCGCTGGACAAGCAGCTTGGCAACCCCGTCTGGCATCTGCTGCGCGCCAGCGGCGAAGGTGAGGGCGCGGGCGATACCGTGCCGGTGACGTTCTCGCTGCTGCTCAACCTCGTCGGCGTGCTGGGCGCGGATGCCACGGCGGAGCAGGTCTGGTCCTACCTCGGCAACTATATCGAGGACGCCCGTCCCGAAGCGCACCCGGAACTGGGCGAGATGGTTCGCGCCGCGCTGGCCACCAACCGCGACTTCATTGCACCGACCCTGAAGCGCCGTGCGCCGACTGCCAATGAGGCGGAGGCGCTCAAGGTGCTGGATGCTCAGCTGGAAAAGGCCGGAGCCGGTGCCTCTGCCGAAGAACTGCAGAATGCCGTCTACGAAATCGGCAAGAACGAGGCCTATGGCTTCGAGACTCTGCGCGACTGGTTCAAGGCGCTTTACGAAACGCTGCTCGGTTCGCCGCAGGGCCCCCGCATGGGCAGCTTCATCGCCCTTTACGGCGTGCCCGAAACGCGCAAACTGATTGCCGAGGCCCTTTCGGCCGCTTGAGGTCGGAGTCTAGCCTGAATGCGTAAAAATCCGCGAACGCCCGAGGAACTTGCCGAAGAACTCCTCGGGCGCAAGCTGGACGAACTCGATCCCGAGGATCGCCGCGTGCTCGACCGCTTGGCGGCGGGCACGCTGGTCGGCCCGGATGCCGATGAACTGGCGGCGATGCACGCCTCCCATGCCGACCGCATTGCCGACAAGGTGGCGGCGGTGGGCGGCAGCTGGGGGTTCATCATCGCATTCGCGGTGGTGTTGTTCACGTGGATGCTGCTGAATTCCAGCGTGCTTCAGATGTTGGGCATCAAGCCCTTCGATGCCTATCCCTACATCTTTCTGAACCTGATGCTCTCTATGCTGGCGGCGATTCAGGCGCCGGTGATCATGATGAGCCAGAACCGCCAGTCGGACAAAGATCGCATCACCGCCCGCCACGATTACGAAGTGAACTTGCGCACGCAGCTGGAAATCATCCGGCTGCACCGGCGCTTCGATCACTTGTTCGAGTATCTGGAGACGCGGCAGGCGGTTGAAGACGGCGAGGAGTGCTGAGCGGCGCTCACTGCCAGTTGCGCGCGCGGTACCATTTGGTGAGCACGTATTTCACGCCGCGCTCCACCGGGCGCGCGGCGTGCAAGGTCCATGGATTGGGCGATCCATCCGGGCAGGCGTTGTTCCAGAGCAGCAGGGTGCCGGGCCGGGGGCGGACCCGCAGGCCCAGCTTGGTGAAGTCGGTATAGCCGCCTTCCTCCACGGCATTGAGGTAGATCATCGCCGTCCAGCTGCGCTGGCCGCCATTGCCGTCCTCATAGGGCCAGTATGCGGCGGCCGTGTCGAACCAGTCGCAATGCTCGTGATAGTATTCGCCGGTAAGGTAGCGCTGGCCTTGCGCGCATTCGCTGCGGGCAGCATCCAGCCCGGTAAGGCGGCTGAGCTGCCCTTCCAGCGCGCGCACCGTGGCATCGGCGGGGTCTATGTCCCCCGAATAGCTGGTGCGATAGCCGGCCCAGTCATCTTCCTCCACCAGACGGGACGGGCAGGCGACATCGTCGATCAGCCCGGTCAGGCAGCGGCAGGTTTCGGCGGCTATGAAGTTGTCTACGGTATAGATTTCGGCACCGTCCACCGGCGCGCGGTGGACCGATTGCAGGCGCGATAGGCGGCTGCGAACGTCGGCGCCGATCCGCGCAAGCGCCTCACTGTCCGGATGTCGTTCTCCCCGCATTGACGGGTAGACTAACCTAGCGGCGGGCAAGATCAATCCGCAGAGAGGATGCTGCGAAAATGCCTCCCGGAACCGCAGTTTCGGGAGGCATCAAGGCGTTACCAGAAGAAGTCGTAGATCACATCGACCACCTCGCCGGTGTAGACATCCACCAGCAGCACGTCGTCGTAATAGCGGACCCAGCGATAGGGACCGTAGACCGGCGGCAGGCGGTACATGCCCGGATCGTCCAGCCAGTAGGAACTGCCGTAGAACAGCGATCCCAGCGTGAAGCCGATGCTCACGCGGCTATAGGCGTAGCCGCGATAGGGCGAATAGTACGGCCGGCCGCGATAGACGTCTCGATGGCTGTTGCGATAGTCGCGCCAGTCATAGCGGCGATCCTGACGCCAGTTGTTGTTCCAGCGGCGGTCGTCGTTGCTCCAGCGCGAGCCATTGCCCTTCCACGAAGGATTGTTGCCCTGCCAGGACGGGCGGTTGCGATCCGGCGCGATATTGCCGGGGCGACCGGGGCCGCCCGGAGACGGGCGATCGGGGTTGTACCCGCCCTGCGGCGGTCGCCCGGGATTGTTCCCGCCTTGCGGGGGACGTCCGGGGTTATACCCGCCGGGACGATTGCCGTTCTGCGCCCAGTCGGGGCGACGATCGGGGCCGGAACCGGGGCCACGGTCGTTCGGGCCGCGGTTGTCCTGCTGCGGCGGACGTCCGGCCCAACTGGGGTTCTGAGGCGGACGCTGGTTGTCGTTGCCGCGATTGCCGTTCCAGTCGGGACGGTTCTGGGGGCGTGCCTGCTGAGGAGCCTGCGCCTGCGGCCGGGAGCCCGACCATGCATGCTCAGGCCGCGGCTGCGCTTGCGGCTGGCCCTGCGGCGCAGCTTGCGGACGGGCCTGCTGCTGCATCTGCGGGCGGAACTGCGCCTGCGGGGCGGGGCGCGGCTGGGGCGCGCTGCGGCCTTCGCGGCCGTTGACTTCCGGGCGCGTGTTGGAGCGCGGGCGATCGTCGGCCATGGCCGGGCTTGCCAGCGCCGTCAGCACCACCGCCATGGCACCTGCCGCACCGGCGCTCTTGAGGAACTTGGTCTTCAGTGTCGTACCCTTCGTAAACATTTCCGGTCTCCAAAACCGGACTTGCCGCACCCCTTCACGGCTTATCCTAAGGCTTTGGATATGCGAAGCGTGCTGTCGAATCCGTGAACCGGGCTGTTGCCATTCGTTCATAATATGAGTTTTCAAAATGAACAAAACCGCCGCCCGGAAAGCCGGACGGCGGTCTTTTTTGTCAGCTTTTTGTCAGCTAAATCGCTAAGTTCAGCGCGTCAGCTTCTTATAGGCAAGACGGGTCGGACGGTCGGCCGCATCGCCAAGGCGGCGGCGCTTGTCTTCTTCGTAAGCCTCGAAGTTGCCTTCGAACCATTCGACGTGGCTGTTGCCCTCGAACGCCAGGATGTGAGTCGCGAGGCGATCGAGGAAGAAGCGGTCGTGGCTGATGACCACGGCGCAGCCCGCGAAGTTCTCGATGGCTTCTTCCAGCGCGCCCAGCGTTTCGACGTCAAGGTCGTTGGTCGGTTCGTCGAGCAGGAGGACGTTGCCACCCTCCTTCAGCATCTTGGCCATGTGCACGCGGTTGCGCTCACCGCCCGAAAGCTTGCCGACGTTCTTCTGCTGGTCCGCACCCTTGAAGTTGAACGCGCCGACATAGGCGCGGGTCGACATGTCGTGGCCGTTGACCTTCATGTAATCGAGCCCGTCGGAGATTTCCTCCCAGACGTTCTTCTTGGGGTCCAGGTGATCGCGGCTCTGGTCCACGAAGCCCAGGTGCACGGTCGAACCGATGTCGATCGTACCCTCGTCCGGGGTTTCCTTGCCGGTGAGCATCTTGAACAGCGTGGACTTGCCGGCGCCGTTCGGGCCGATCACGCCGACGATGCCGCCCGGCGGCAGGATGAACGACAGGTCTTCGAACAGCAGCTTGTCGCCGAACGCCTTCGAGATGCCCTTCACCTCGATGACCTTGCCGCCCAGACGCTCAGGCACCTGGATGACGATCTGCGCCTTGCCGGGCTTGCGGCCGGCCTGTGCTTCCTGAAGCTGTTCGAACTTGCGGATACGCGCCTTCGACTTGGTCTGGCGGGCGGCGGGGGTCTGCCGCATCCACTCCAGCTCGTCCTTGAGCGCCTTCTGGCGGCCGGATTCCTCGCGGTCCTCCTGCTCCATGCGCTTGGCCTTCTTCTCGAGGTAGGTCGAGTAGTTGCCTTCGTAGGGGAAGTACTTTCCGCGGTCGAGTTCGAGGATCCAGTCCACCACGTGGTCGAGGAAGTAACGGTCGTGGGTGATCATCAGCACCGCGCCCGCGTATTCCTTCAGGTGGTTTTCCAGCCATTCGACGGATTCGGCGTCAAGGTGGTTGGTCGGTTCGTCGAGCAGCAGGATCGACGGCTTCTGGATCAGCAGGCGGGTAAGGGCCACGCGGCGCTTTTCACCGCCCGAAAGCTTGTCGACGGGCCAGTCGCCCGGCGGGCAGCGCAGCGCTTCCATCGCGATTTCAAGCTGGTTGTCGAGCGTCCAGCCATCGACCGCGTCGATCTTGTCCTGCAGCTCGCTCATCTCGGCGCCGAGAGCTTCGAAATCGGCGTCTTCCTCGCCCATTTCCATGCCGATCTGGTTGAAGCGATCGACCATGTCGGCGGTCGCACGCGCGCCGTCCTTGACGTTCTCGAGCACGGTCTTGGTCGGATCGAGTTCCGGTTCCTGCTCCAGGTAGCCGACGGAGATGTTCTCACCCGCCCAGGCTTCGCCGGTGAAATCGGTGTCGATACCGGCCATGATCTTGATCAGGGTCGACTTACCGGCGCCGTTCGGGCCGACGATGCCGATCTTGGCACCCTGATAGAACTGCAGGTTGATGTCGTTCAGCACCGGCTTCTGGGCGCCGGGGAAGGTCTTGGTCATGCTCTTCATGACGAAGGCGTATTGCGCGGCCATCGGATTCCTCTGGATGGAAAGTCTGTAAGATCGAAATGTCGGGTGTCTTGGGCGCCGCTCTACAGGCGCGCGCCCGCGTTGCCAAGGGCAGGGGCGGGGAACCGGCGCGTGCGGCGTCCCGCCTGACACGAAACCTCCAAGTCGGGCGCCGACCGGCATTTTTCAAGAGTGTGTTCGAACGGTTCGGGAAAGCTTTCCCAATTTTCACGACGGCCCCGTTGGCAGAACGAAAAAGCCGGGCTAGCCAGTTGAGATGCAACGCACATTCACCCGCGCGGCGCTTCTCGCCGCTTCCGCCGCCGCGCTTGTCGCTGCTCCCGCATTCGCAACGCCGACGGAAGGTTCGGGCGTGGCCTGGGACATCGTCGAGGGTCTGACGACCGAGATCGGCCCGCGTATCGCCGGGTCGGACGCGGAAGGCCGCGCACGGGTATGGGCCGATGCCAAGCTGAAGGCGCTGGGCTTCCAGAACGTGAAGGTGGAGCCGTTCACCACGCTCGCCTGGACGCGCGGTGAGGAGAAGGCGGTGCTGACCGCGCCGTATCATCAACCGCTGGCGATTGCGGCGCTGGGCATGTCGGTGCCGACGCCGGCGGGCGGTCTCAAGGCGGAACTGGTCTATTTCCCGACGCTGGCCGCCTTGCAGGCCGCGCCCGATGGCTCGCTGAAGGGCAAGATCGCCTTCGTAGACCACGCCATGCGTGCCGCGCAGGATGGTTCCGGCTACGGCCCCTATGGCGATGTGCGTCGCAAGGGACCGGCGCTGGCTTCGCAGAAGGGCGCCTCTGCCATCGTCATCCGCTCGGCGGGCACGGACAGCCACCGCAATCCGCACACCGGCGTGACCGTGTTCCCGAAGGGCATCACCGCGATCCCGGCTGGCGCCGTCTCCAACCCCGATGCCGATCTGATCGCGCGCGTTGCCAAGCGCGGACAGCCGATGAAGATCGACCTGACGCTGGCGGGCAAGCCGTTCCCCAACGCGCCTTCGGGTAACGTCATCGCCGAACTGCCGGGGCGCGATCCCTCGCTGCCTAAGATCGTGGTGGCCTGCCACCTCGATTCCTGGGACCTTGGGACCGGCGCCATCGACGATGCCTCGGGCTGTGCGATCGTGACTGCCGCCGCGCTTGCCGCGCAGAAGGACGGGCAGACGCTGCGCACGATCCGCGTGCTCTGGGCCGGTAACGAGGAAATGGGCCTGAGCAATGGCGGCAATGCGGCCTATGTGCGGATGCACGGGGCCGAGCCGCATGCGCTGGCAATGGAAAGCGACTTCGGCGCAGACAGGGTGTGGCAGGTGAAGTTCTCCGCCGCACAGCAGAATCAGGCCATGGTGGACAAGGTGAAAGCGGCGCTCTGGCCGATGGGCATCACCCCGCATGCCGGCGCGGCCGATGGCGGTGAGGACGTGTCCGGAATCATTCAGGCGCAGAATCTGGCGGTGATCGATCTGGGGCAGGACGGCACCCACTATTTCGACCTGCACCACACGCCCGACGATACGCTGGACAAGGTGGACCCGGCCGCGCTTCAGCAGAACGTCGATGCCTGGACGGCGGTGCTCAAGGTCGTCGCCAACGAGGCGGGCGAGATTGCCAAGGTTCCGGCCCACGGCGAATGACGCGCGCCATTTGAACGAAGGGAAAGGGCGGGCATTCCCGCCCTTTTTCGTGTCAGCCAGTCGTCGCGATCTGTTCCGCCACGGCAACAAGACGGCGGGCCTGATCGAGATGGAGCAGCTCGGTCATCTTGCCATCGACGCGGATCGCGCCCTTGCCCTGATTTTCGGGCAGGGCGAAAGCCTCGATCACGCTGTGAGCCCATGCCAGATCTGCCTCGCCGGGTGAGAACACCGCATTGCAAGGTTCGACTTGCGCGGGGTGGATCAGGCTCTTGCCGTCGAAACCGAACATCAGACCCTGACGCGCTTCCGCCTCGAAGGCATCGATATCGCGAAACTCGTTGCAGACGCCGTCGAGAATGGAAACGCCGTGCGCGCGGGCGGCAGCCACGGCCATGGAGAAAATCGGCAGGAACGGCGTGCGGCATGGCGTAAGCTGCGCGCGTATTTCCTTGGCGAGATCGTTGGTTCCCATGATCCAGAGCGAAAGCCGCGTCGTCTGCGCCATGGCGGCAATGGCGGGCAGGTTGCCCACGCTCGCACAGGTTTCGATCATGGCCCAAAGGCGCATGTGCGGCGGTGCGCCGGCCAGCGCTTCCTCATAGCGGGCGATGTCTGCGGCATCGTTGACCTTGGGCACCAGCACGGCATCGGCCGGCGAACCGGCAATCGCGGCAAGGTCCGCCGCGCCCCATTCGGTGTCCAGCCCGTTGGCGCGGATCACCACTTCGCGGTGGCCGAAACCGCCTTCCGAAACCGCCTTCACCGCCGCATCGCGTGCCGCATCCTTGCTTTCCGGCGAGACGGCATCCTCAAGGTCCAGGATCACGATGTCGCAGGGCAGGGTGCGCGCCTTGGCGATGGCCCGCTCATTCGACGCGGGCAGATAGAGCGCGCTGCGCCGGGGGCGATCTTTGGGGCGATCATTCGGGCGATCATTGTGGGTAGCGGTCATCCTGTCGGGCTCCTCGGCAGCGGACGGGTTCCTTGGCGTGAGGGGGCTGCTCCGGTCAAGCGGGAGCATTGCCCGTGGGCGATACCTTGGCGGGGTAATCACGGTTGCTTACCGGTGGTCCACCATATGAGGGTTATTACATTGGCCTAAAGTCCAGATGTAATCGATTGCCTGGGGGCGTATACTTGCCCTTGTCACCAGCGATCGCCTGCTGCCTTGGCGATCGGGACAAGGCGCGGAATTCCCCTTTCCGCGTATAAAATGACGACAAACGACCGGGTCGCAACTCGCCGCCCCGTACACGCGCCCATCATAAACCCTCGAGCGGCGCGGTTACGGGGCGGCAATTCTCCGAAAAAGGCAGTCAGTTCGTGGTGGCGAGGATACGGCCGAGCATCCTTTCGCTTTCGCTCCACAGCTTGGCGGCGGCGGCATCGTCCAGGGCCTGCGGCGCGGGCGTCTCTTCCGCCAGTTCATGAAAATAGCGGCCGCCCATGCCGCCCAGTTCCACCGCAGTCGCCAGCCAAACGATCGTGCGCGCGGGCTGTTCGGACGGCACGCTTTCGTTCGCGGCCATCCATGCCTGCATTTTCTTGTCGGCATGGATGGCGAAATTGGACGCGACGCGGCCCGGATGCATCGCCAGCGAGATCACGCCCCGGTTCCTCACGCGCCGATCCAGTTCGCGTGCGAACAGCAGGTTGGCCAGCTTGGCCTGACAATAGGCCGCGTTGGCGTCGAACGCGGTGTCCATGTTGAGATCGTACCACCGCATGCCCTGACAGGCTGCGTGCCCGGCCGAGGATACGGCGATGACGCGCACCAACCCCGGCGGGCATTCCCCCGCCGCGCGCTCCAGCAGCGGCATGAGTTCGCGCGTCAGCAGGAACGGGGCGAGGTGATTGGCAGCGAATGTCGCCTCCAGCCCTTCCGAGGTGCGATATTGCCCATCACGCACGCCACCGGCATTGTTGACGAGCACGTCGACGCGATCGGTCAGGTCCGCGATCTCACGCGCGATGCGAAGTACGTCACTCATCTCATTGAAATTCCCGCGAAGAAAGTCCACGCGGCCCCCATTTCTGGCAACAGCGGCGATCTGCCCGGCCGCATCCTCGCAGCGCGCCTCGTCGCGGCCGGTGCCGATCACATGCCAGCCCATGCCGATGAAAGCCTTCGCGCTTGCCAGACCGATGCCGGAACTGGTCCCGGTCAGGACGACGCATCGCTGGCGTTGTGGCGCTTGTATCGGTTCCGTGTTTCCGGACATTCCCGCTTCTCTCCCATTGTGTTCGTTTACCGTCAGCGCGGCTCCGCCCCTTTGAGGAACAGCCGAACCGCGAAATCTACGCGGGTGCGCACGTCCGCCTCGCTCAGCGCATTGCCGGAAACGAGGAAACGCACCGGGCCGCTGACCACCATGCTCATGAAGACATTGGCCGCCAGCGTCGGATCGTCCACGGCAAGCCGTCCGGCCTTGGTTTCATCGGCCAGGATGGCGGCCAGGAACTCGACCGTTGGCAGCGCGGCGATCTCGTAATACGTCTGGAAGATGTCCGGGAAGCGATAGGCCTCGGTATTGATGAGGCGCTGCATCTTCACGCCTTCCTCGGTGCCGGCCAGTTCGATGCGCAGCATGGCGATATTGATCAGAGTGGCTTGCAGGTCTTTCACCCTCGTCCCCTCTATCCGCGCGGGGCTGGCCGCGCGGCGTTCGGTCCCCCGGCGAAGCGCCGCGCGGAACAGCGCGGCTTTCTCCGGATAGCGCGCATAGACGGTGCGCTTGGTCATCGAGACTTCGGCGGCGATCCCCTCGATCGTGGTGGGCTCGTAACCCTTGTCCAGAAAGTTCTCGAACGCGCAGTCCAGCAATTGTTCGTGCCGCGCGCGCGCTTGTTCACGCGTGGGGCGCCCGGCGCGCGCGCTGGTTGGAAGGGAAGGGGTGTCGATAAGGTCGGCAGGCTCGCTCATCGAACCATAGGAACCGATCTCGCTTGCCCTGCCAAGAGAATCGTGAATAATGATACGCACAAGTTGCCATTAATCGAGTCGAGGCCCGGCGTCCAGTCGCGACCTTTGGCCGGCAGGATTTGGGAGAGAACGAATGGGTGAAGCCGCCGACAAGCTCATGGCGCTGGTCGCCGATCCGCAGCGCTTCAGTTTCAGCGCGGAGGAACTGCGCGAAACGCAGGTCGCCGCGCTCGACGAGCGTTTTCAGGAGCGCAAGGACCGTATCAAGCTGCTGAGCCTGCGTGCTCGCGATGCCGGGATCGAGAAGATCGAATCCGTCGCGGACATGGTGCCGCTGCTGTTCCCGCACACGGCCTACAAGTCGTATCCTGAGAGCTTCCTGATGGAAGAGCGGTGGGACAAGCTGACCAAGTGGCTCGGCACGATCTCGCCCTATCCGATCGACGGGCTGAACCTCGAAAACATCGAAGGTATAGACGACTGGATCGAGCGGCTTGCGGCGCTGGGCCACTTCATTTCCTGCTCCAGCGGCACCACCGGCAAGTCGGCCATGCTGATCGCCTCGCAGAAGGACATGGACTGGTCGAAGATCGATACGGTCAATGTCTTCGCCTGGGGGTCGGGCGTGGTTCCGGCGCAGGACCGGGTGATCGTGGGCTGTGCTCCGGTCGCCACGGTGCCCAAGAACGCCACCATCGCGCAGGCGCAGTATGAGGCATTTGCCGATCCTTCGGCGCCGCGCTGGCACTATCCGGTGCCGCCGATCACCGTGGGCTCGCTCACCTCTATGGTGGTCATGCGCAAGAAGATCGCCGAGGGCACTGCCCGTCCCGATGAGATCGCCGCTTTCGAGGAAACCTCCGCCGCGCGTGCCAAGGCCGTGGCCGATGCGATCCCGGCGACGGCGCAGTTCATCATCGAGAACCGCCATCGCAAGCTTCAGCTTTCGGGCCTGTGGAGCGGGTTGTGGCAGGTGGCCAAGGCGGTGCGCGATGCCGGGTATGGCCGCGCCGATTTCGATCCGGACAACTCGATCTATGTCGGCGGCGGGCTGAAGCGTGCGCAACTTCCTGAGGATTATCAGGAATATGTGTTCGATACCTTCAACATCCCGGAAGATCGCCACTTCCAGAATTATTCGATGCAAGAACTGAATTCGGGCATGCCCAAGTGCCGCGAGGGCGGGCGCTATCACGTGCCGCCGTGGATCGTGCCGGTGCTGCTCGACAAGTCGGGCGACAACGCTTTGGACCACACTTCAGGTGAAATGGAAGGTCGCGCCGCTTTCTTCGATCTCTCGCTCGACGGGCGTTGGGGCGGGGTGATTACCGGTGACCGGATTTCGCTCGATTACAGCCCCTGCAAGTGCGGAAACCACGGCCCTTCGATCCGTGACAACATCGTCCGCTATGCGGATCTGGAAGGTGACGACAAGATCGGCTGTGCCGGCACGGTCGACGCTTATGTGCGAGGTGTAGCATGAACTCTATAACGCAACATGCTGAAACAGAAGAACTTGTTTCGGCACCGTTCTTCCTGCGTGGAGAGGTGCTACATGGTACCGACGTGATCCAGACGTCGCGTGACCTTGGCGTGACCTTCGCGACACCTAAAATACCTTTCGATCGCGCGGTGCCGCCGCGCACCGAAGTGCCGCCGCTGCTCAACGTGCCGCTGGCGGAGATCATCGATTTCCTCGTCGAAACCGGCCAGCGTCTCGTCGCCTCCGACAACGACCATATGCAGGAATGCATCGAACGGATGTGCCGCACGCACATCCTGCCGCGCGCCGTTGTCGAGAATACCGCGCGCCATGCCGCCGCCTATCTCGACAAGCGCGTGCTCATGGCGGAAGTGGAGCAGAATTTCCCCGATCCCCGCGCGCTCGACGAATGGGTGCCGAAGCAGGATTTCACCGGCCGCAGGAGCTTCGTGCGCGCTTTTGCTCCGCGCCTGATCCACGTATTGCCGGGCAATTCGCCGGGCGTGGCCGTGAAGTCGGTGGCGCAGGGTTCGATGGTGAAGGGCGTGAACCTGTTCAAGATGAGCAGCGCGGATCCCTTCACCATGGTCGCGATCCTGCGGACCATGGCGGATATCGACGCGAACCACCCGATCGTGCGTTCGATGTCGGCCGTGTACTGGCGCGGCGGCGACGATGCGACCGAGCGCGTGCTCTATCGCCCGCAGTATTTCGACAAGATCGTCGCCTGGGGCGGCGGAGACGCTATCAACAATGTTATCAAGTATTTGGGGCCAGGTTTTCAGCTGGTTTCCTTCGATCCCAAGACCTCAATCTCGATGGTCGGGCGCGAGGGGCTGGTGGACGAGGATACCGTCGATCGCGTGGCGGACCTTTGCTCCGCTGACGTCATGACGCTGAACCAGGAGGCCTGCGTCGCCAGTCGCTTCCAGTTCGTGGAAGGCAGCGAGGAAGAAGTGGACCGTTTCTGCGCGCGGCTGCACCACCACATCGCCCGCCGCGCGGCCGAAAGCGGGGACTTCCGCCCGCTCGACCGCGACATGCGGGAGGCGGTCGATACGATGAAGCTGATGGACGACGACTACGGCGTCTGGGGGCGGACCGACGGCAAGGGGCTTGTCATCCGCTCCGACGAGCCGGTCGATTTCCATCCGATCAACAAGACGGCCAATGTCGTACGCGTGGATAGCCTCGACGAAGCCGTGAAGTGGATCAATGTCGCCACCCAGACGGTGGGCTTCTATCCATTCGACCGCATGGCCGATTATCGTGATCGGCTGGCGGCGGGCGGTGCCCAGCGCGTGGTCCATCTGGGCGAGGCGGGGCCGTCAACCATCGGCAATCCGCACGATGCGATGTACCCGCTCCACCGCTTCGTTCACTGGATGGCGCACGAAGACGGCAAGGCGCCCGCCTGAGATAATTGGCGCGGGAATTGCCGGGGCGATACCCGCACCATGCCTGATGGCCCACCGCCACGATCCTGCTATTCACGCTGAAAATGCGTGAATAGCAGGAAAGGGAGATCGGCAATGAAGGGCGCAAAGCTGGCAGCGAGTATCTGCGGAGTGATCGCAATCGCGGCTGGGGCCGCGGGCATGGCCATAGGCCAAGCGCAAGTCGCGGCACCCGTACCCGCTCAAGGGCAGGCACCCGCTTCCGCTTCCCTGCCTGATGCCGCCAAGGCGGCCATGGCGGAGATCATGCGCCACGGCAGCTATCTCCCGCGCGGCGGCGCGCCGAACAGCCTGCTCTACAACCCGGCACCGCCTGCGCCCGGCTCCGCAGCCAAGGCGCGTGACGAGGAGGCCGCGAAGGCCGCCATCGCCATGCAGGGAACGCCGCGCTGGGAACAGGCGAAGATCGATGCCGATCTCTTCACGCCGAAAGTCACCGACACATTCTCCTGCGCCGCCGGCTTCCGCATCGGTGCCGACACCACGCCCAAGGTTCAGACGCTGCTGCTCAAGGCGATGATGGACTTCGGGCTTGCCAGCTATCCAACCAAGAACCGTTACCAGCGCGCGCGTCCGTTCATGGAGAACGGCAAGGCGACCTGCACGCCCGATCAGGAGGCGATCCTGCGCAAGGACGGGTCCTACCCATCCGGCCACAGCGCCATCGGCTTTGGCATGGGGCTGATCCTTGCCGATCTCGTGCCCGATCGTGCCGGCGAACTGGTTGCGCGCGGCCGTGCCTTCGGGGAGAGCCGCAGGATCTGCAACGTCCACTGGTTGAGCGATATCGAGGAAGGGCGGATCGTTGCCGCCACCGTCTTCGCCCGTCTCAATGCGGAACCGGCCTTTGCTGCCGATGTTGCTGCCGCGCGTGCGGAACTGGCGGAAAAGCGTGCTTCTCTGCCCGTGCCGGACTGCGCGCGAGAAAACGCGGCACTGGCGATGTGATCGTACCGGCGAAACCTGCACGCGCCCGCATCGTCGGCCCTATGCCGGTGCGCGGGCGCGCGATAGGCAACGGACAAAGATATTCGTAAAGGATCGAGAAAGACCATGGCCGTTGAAATCCTGCTCCCCAAGATCGGCTTCTCCATGCAGGAGGGACAGATCGCAGAGTGGCTCGCCAACGATGGGGACCAGGTTGCCGAAGGCCAGCCGCTGTTCTCTCTGGAAGCCGACAAGTCCACCAACGAGGTTGAGGCGCCTGCTTCCGGCACGCTCAAGATCGTTGCCGCCATCGGCGAGACTTACGAGGTCGGAACCGTCCTCGGCTACATCGAGTAAGCTGCGGTAAATTCATCCGATAATCGGAACAGGGAAGGGGGCTGGACAGGTTCCCTTCCGAGGTTCAGATTGCGCGCCATGCGCAAGACTCTTCCCGCCGTCGCCGCCGTTCTGGCCCTCGCTTTCTCCGCTGGTGCGGCCGATGCGGCGCTGCCGGTCGGTGCCAAGGCTCCCGCCTTTTCGACGCAGGGCGCGAAGGGCGGCAAGGTCATGTCGTTCGATCTCAAGGCGGCGCTGAAGAAGGGGCCGGTCGTCCTCTACTTCTACCCCAAGGCCTTCACGCAGGGCTGCACGCTGGAAGCGCACGCCTTCGCTGATGCGACCGAGGATTTCGCCAAGCTGGGCGCGACCGTGGTCGGCATGTCGAACGACGATCTGCCCACGCTCCAGAAATTCTCGACCGAGGCTTGCCGGGACAAGTTCGCGGTGGCCGTCGCCACGCCGGCGGTGATCAAGGCCTATGACGTCGCGCTGAAGCGCGAAGGCGCGCCGGCGGGCATGACCGATCGCACCAGCTATGTGATCGCGCAGGACGGCAAGATCGTGATGGTCCATTCCGACCTCGACTACCGCGACCATGTGAAGCTGACGCTTGAGGCGGTTAAGAAGCTGAAGGGCTGAGAGAGCCCTTCACGGCACTTGAACAGTACCCCCATCAGCGGGTAATAGCGCCGCTTTCCCGTGTCGTGCGCCGGTATCCGGCGTCGCGCGTGCTTTACTTACGTCGCCACTGCGCTATGCGCGGCGCTCGTTTCTTGGGAGTTTCAAGTCATGCGTGCCGAAGGGCAGGCCCACATTGCGCGTATCGAGAAGGCCCTCGCGCTGGTCCGCAAGTTCCTCGATTGGGACCGCGCCCTGCGCCGGTTCGACGAGCTGAACGCGCGCGTCGAAGATCCCACCCTGTGGGACAAGCCCAAGGAAGCCGAAGCGGTGATGAAGGAACGTCGCCGTCTTGAAGCCTCGATCGGCGCGGTGAACGAGATCAGCCGCGAGATGCGGGACGCCATCGAGTTCGTCGAACTGGGCGAGATGGAAGGCGACGAGGATACCATCAACGAAGGTATCGCGGCCCTGGCGGCATTGGCCGAGCGTGCCGATCACGACAAGGTGACCGCACTGCTTTCGGGCGAGGCCGACGCCAACGATACCTACCTTGAAGTTCACGCCGGTGCCGGCGGTACCGAGAGCCAGGACTGGGCCGAGATGCTCCAGCGCATGTATACGCGCTGGGCGGAGCGTCATGGCTACAAGGTGGAACTGGTGGACTATCACGCCGGTGAAGCCGCGGGCATCAAGAGCTGCACGCTGCTGATCAAGGGCGAGAACGCCTATGGCTATGCCAAGACCGAGAGCGGCGTCCACCGCCTGGTCCGCATCAGCCCCTATGACAGCTCGGCGCGCCGCCACACCAGCTTCTCGTCGGTCTGGGTATACCCGGTGATCGACGACAGCTTCGAGATCGACATCAATCCGGCCGACCTGAAGATCGATACCTATCGCGCGTCGGGTGCGGGTGGTCAGCACGTTAACACCACGGACTCGGCGGTGCGTATTACCCACGCGCCTTCGGGCATCGTCGTGGCGAGCCAGATCGACCGTTCGCAGCACAAGAACCGCGAAATCGCCATGGGCATGCTGAAGGCGCGCCTGTTCGAGGAAGAAATGCGCAAGCGCGAGGAAGCGGCGAGCGCGGAACATGCCTCGAAGAGCGATATCGGCTGGGGCCACCAGATCCGTTCCTACGTTCTCCAGCCCTATCAGCAGGTGAAGGACCTGCGCACCGGCGTGGTTTCCACCGCGCCGGGTGACGTGCTCGACGGCGCGCTCGACCCCTTCATGGCCGCCGCGCTTTCCCAGCGCGTGACGGGTGAAAAGGTCGAAGTCGAAGACGTCGACTGATCCGTAGCGGGACAGGCCCGGCGCTTGCGGCAGACTGTTTTGCCAAGCGCGGGCCGAACCGCTAAAGGGCCGCATGCGTTTGCCCCGTTCCCCTTTCGGACGAACCGCTTCGCTGGCATTTTTGCTGGCGCTGGCGGCGTGCCACCAGAAGGCGCCTGATGATGGGCGGCCGGAGACGGCGCGCGCCTTTCCGGTAGCGGACCGGCCGGTCTCCAAGGCCAGCGACAGTGATTTCGGCAGCGAAATCCAGCGCGATTCCTTGCACGAAGCCGAAGTCGTGATGGATCTTGCCCGCATCGCGCCGGGCATGACCGTCGCCGATATCGGCGCGGGTGAGGGGTATTACACGGTCCGCCTTGCCAAGCGGGTGGGCGCCAAGGGCAGGGTGCTGGCCGAGGATATCGACCACGCCGCCAACGAACGCCTGGGTCAGCGCGTGCTGCGCGAACAGCTCGATAATGTGTCCATCAAGCTGGGCAAGATCGATGATCCCAGTCTGCCGGAAAACAGTTTCGATCGTATCTTCCTCGTCCACGTCTATCACGAAGTGAGCGAGCCATATGCCTTCCTCTGGCGGCTGTGGCCGGCGCTGCGGCCCGGCGGCAAGGTCGTGGTGGTGGAGGCAGATCGGTCGAGCGACAGGCATGGCATCCCGCCACAGCTGCTTTTCTGCGAATTTGGCGCAGTGGGCTTCCGCTTGACGGAATTTGTCCGTAAGCCGGAGCTTCAAGGCTATCTCGCACAGTTCGAAGCCACCGGGGAGCGGCCCGATCCGGCCAGTATCGTGCCGTGTCGACTATCCGGCAAATCCACGACGCAAAACAGGTGAGCGTCAGTCACACAGGGCGTATAAGGCAGGTCTGATCGACCCGCCGCGCCGGGGGAAAGTTGAAAGAGAAGATGGGTTTCAAGGGTCTCAAGCCGATTGTCTATGGTGGACGCGAAGTCTGGCCGCTCGTTGAGGGCGGCAAGGGCGTTGCCGCGACCAACCACATGAGCTCGGGCGCCTGGGCGGCGGCTGGCGGCATCGGCACCGTCAGTGCCGTCAATGCGGACAGCTATGATGCGGAAGGCAAGATCGTCCCCCAGATCTACCGCGCGCTCACCCGCAAGGAACGCCACCAGGAACTGATCGACTATGCCATCGACGGCGCGGTCGAGCAGGTGCGCCGTGCGTATGAGATCTCGAACGGCAACGGCGCGATCAATATCAACGTGCTGTGGGAAATGGGCGGCGCGCAGGCCGTGCTGGAAGGCGTGCTGGAAAAGACCAAGGGTATGGTCGCCGGCGTTACCTGCGGCGCGGGCATGCCCTACAAGCTGTCCGAGATCGCGGCCCGCTTCAACGTCAACTACCTGCCGATCGTCAGCTCCGCCCGCGCGTTCCGCGCGCTTTGGAAGCGTGCGTATCACAAGGTTTCGGACCTGATGGCCGCGGTGGTCTATGAAGACCCCTGGCTGGCCGGTGGCCACAATGGCCTGTCGAACGCCGAAGATCCGCTGAAGCCGGAAGATCCGTACCCCCGCGTGAAGGCCCTGCGCGAAACCATGCGCGCCGAAGGCATTTCGGACGCGGTGCCGATCGTCATGGCGGGCGGCGTGTGGTTCCTGCGCGATTGGGAAAACTGGATCGACAATCCGGAGCTCGGATCGATCGCTTTCCAGTACGGCACGCGTCCGCTGCTGACCAAGGAAAGCCCGATCCCGATGGAGTGGAAGGAGCATCTGCGCACGCTGGAGCCCGGCGATGTGCTGCTTCACCGCTTCTCGCCGACCGGTTTCTACTCCTCGGCCGTGCGAAATCCGTTCCTGCGCAATCTAGAAGCGCGTTCGGAGCGTCAGATTCCCTACTCGAAGGTCGAAGCGGGTGAGCACACCGTGCGTCTCGACGTCGGCGTGAAAGGCAAGAACTTCTGGGTTGCCCCGAAGGATCTGGACCGTGCGCGTTCGTGGTCGGCACAGGGCTTCACCGATGGCCTGCGCACGCCGGACGACACGATCATCTTCGTGAACCCGGCCGAGCGTGACGAGATCCGTCAGGATCAGGCCGATTGCATGGGCTGCCTGTCGCACTGCGGTTTCTCGTCGTGGAAGGACCATGACGATTACACCACCGGCCGCCTTGCCGATCCGCGCAGCTTCTGCATCCAGAAGACGCTTCAGGACATCGCCCATGGCGGTCCGGTCGATCAGAACCTGATGTTCGCCGGCCACGCCGCGTACAAGTTCAAGCAGGACCCGTTCTATTCGAACGGCTTCACGCCCACCGTGAAGGAACTGGTCGACCGCATCCTGACGGGCGACTGATTTTCGGACCAGCACTGCAGGCAGATGCGAAAAGGGCGGCCATCGGGCCGCCCTTTTTTCATGTCCGCTGACGTGGCCGAGTTCAGCCGGTGATGCCGGTTCGGCTGTGATTGGCGCGGCAGATGCGATCGCGCCCCGCGCGTTTGGCATCATAGAGCGCCTGATCGGCCAGGTGGATGGCGTCTTCGATGTCGCCGCCATCCCAGCGGCAAAGCCCGGCCGAGAACGTGATCTGGCGGCCATCGACGTCGCCGATGGGATCCTGGCGCATTTGCGTGGCGATCCGGGAGAGGATCCAGTCGGCCTCTTCCTCAAGACTGTCGCGGAACAGGATCGCGAATTCCTCACCGCCCCAGCGTGCGACCGCGTCCACGCGGCGGATCTGGGCAGATAGGCGATCGGCAAAGGCGCAGAGCACACGGTCGCCCTGATCGTGGCCCAGGCGGTCGTTCACCTGCTTGAAGAAGTCGATGTCGACGATAGCGACGCAGCCTTTGCGCTGGTCGGGCGCGAGGGCTGCCAACTGGTCGAGGAAGCCGCGGCGATTGGCAATGCCGGTCAGCGGATCTTCAAGCGCCGCGATGCTCAGGTCTTTCATCTGCGTGCTGGCGACCGTGGCAGCGCGGTGGACGCCGGCATAGAGCGTCTGGATCACATCGCCCACTTCAGTAAGCGGGGCAGGCTCTTCCTCGTTGCTGAGCGCGGCTGCCAATGCGTGGATCGGATTAAGCAGCGCGCCGATGCCGAACAGGGCCAACGCGGTGCCGGTGACGGTCGCCAGCGTGAGCAGCACGAATTCGGCAAGGGCGATGCGCCCGGTCGAAAATCCCCAGATGCAGTAACCGATCAACGGCAGATGAGTGGCGACGAAGCAGAGGGTGAAAAGCCTCAGTCGCAGGGAGCGGGGAAAGATGAATGAGGTTGCAAGGTAGAACTGCATAGGCACCCGATATTGCTACGTTTTTCGGGGTAGATTGACAGCAGTTCTAAATGAAACCCCAAAAAACACGGTTAAGCCATGATTGCCAGACCAGCCGTGTACGCCGCGTGGTCAGCCGTGCGGTTATGTTTCTTGGTAACGCGAATCGCCGGGGACGAAATCCATCCCCGGCGTTCGGTGAATATCAGATTCGCGCTTCGTTGGCAGCGCTGAGCACGGCGCGGACGGAAGCGGTGGCCACGTCCTCGTCGATGCCCACGCCCCAGATGGTGCGCCCGTCCGGCGTCACGCATTCCACATAGGCGGCGGCGCGCGCGTCGGAGCTTTTGCCCATCGAGTGCTCGGCATAGTCGCGCACTTCCAGGCTGACGCCGAAGCTTTCGGCCAGCGTTGCGGTGACCGAGGAGATCAACCCGTTGCCGCGACCCGAAACGGTCTGCTCCTTGCCGTCCACGCCGATCTTGCCAGCGAAGACGCGGGTGCCGTCAGGGCGCTTGGCTTCCTCGTAATCGATCAGCGCGAAGTGCTGCGGATCGTCGAGGCGGTAGGCCTGCTTGAACACTTCCCAGATATCCGAAGCCTGCAGTTCGCGGCCCAGTTCATCGGCCAGGTTCTGCACGTGCTTGGAGAAGTGTGCCTGCATGCGCTTGGGCAGTTTCAGGCCCTGATCCTGCTCGATCACCCAGGCGAAACCGCCCTTGCCGGACTGCGAGTTGACGCGGATCACCGCTTCGTAATCGCGGCCCAGATCGGCGGGGTCGATCGGCAGGTAGGGTACGGCCCAGAGTTCGTCGTTCCGCTTTTCCTGCGCGGCGAAGCCCTTCTTGATGGCGTCCTGATGGCTGCCGGAGAAGGCGGTGAAGACCAGTTCGCCGCCATAGGGATGGCGCTCTGCGACCTTCAGCTGGTTGCAGTACTCCACGGTCTGGATCACTTCGTCGATGTCCGAGAAGTCCAGGCCCGGGTTCACGCCCTGCGTGTACATGTTCAGCGCCACGGTGACGAGGCAGCAGTTGCCGGTACGCTCGCCATTGCCGAACAGGCAGCCTTCCACGCGGTCCGCGCCGGCCATCAGGCCCAGTTCGGCGGCAGCGACGCCGGTGCCGCGGTCGTTATGCGTGTGCAGCGAGATCACCGCTGCATCGCGGTTCGGGAGGTTGCGGCAGAAATACTCGATCTGGTCGGCGTAGACGTTGGGCGTTGCTGCCTCGACCGTGGCCGGCAGGTTCAGGATGATCGGGTTTTCCGGCGTCGGCTGCAGGATATCCATCACCGCTTCGCAAACCTCGATCGAGAAATCGAGTTCGGCGGTCGAGAACGTCTCTGGCGAGTATTCGGACTGCCACTTGGTCTGCGGATACTTCGCGGCCTGATCGCGCAGGATCTTTGCGCCGCTTGTGGCGATGCCCTTGATCTCGTGCGGCTCCATGCCGAACACCACGGTGCGCCACAGCGGCGATACCGCGTTGTAGAGGTGGACGATCGCCGAATGGACGCCGGCCAGACTCTCGAAAGAGCGGCTGATCAGATCTTCGCGCGACTGGGTCAGCACCTGCACCAGCACGTCTTCGGGAATACGGTCGTTATCGACCAGTCCGCGAATGAAGTCGTATTCGGTGGCGCCGGCAGAGGGGAAGCCGACCTCGATTTCCTTGAGGCCCACTTTGACCAGCAGATCGAAGAAGCGGTTCTTCTTCTCCGCGCCCATCGGATCGATCAGCGCCTGATTGCCGTCGCGCAGGTCGGTAGAGAGCCAGCGCGGCGCCTTGGTGATGACCTGCGAGGGCCACTGGCGGTTCGGCAGGTCGATCTGCGGGAAAGGGCGGTACTTGACCGAAGGGTCTTGCAGCATGGTCATGGGTATTCTCGCTCGGATTTTCGTCTTCGTCGGGTGGGCCGATATTCCGGCCCGTTCTGGCAGGGTCCCCTTGAGCGCCGAGCGCGCCGCAGGACCGACGCGTCAACTCACGCCCAAGGGCGTGTAAGTCGCAGGGTAAGGCCAAGACGAAAGATCATGCGGGTGCCTATGCGCATTGAGTGGATGCTTGTAAAGCGAAAAGGCCCATCCTGTTGCGATCTATGGGGTTCGTGGCGCAACAAACTTGCCGGCAAACCCCGCAGTTCGTCAGGCGGGCGGTTGGCGATCGAGGAACAGGCGATCCAGCCCGCTCCACGGCAGCATCCAGAACACCGCGACCAGCGCCGCACTGGCGACGCCCAGCCAGGGCGACACGAATGTCAGCGGAATGCCAAGGGCATAGACCGCCGCCGCGGCCAGTCCCTTGCGGTGCGACGCCTTGTGATAGCGGCGGCTGGCCGAGGTTTGCGCGCCGGTGGCGGCGATCCGGCCCTGCAGCAGGACGTAGGCGAGCGCCGGCACCGTCATGGTGACCAGATAGAGCAGCGTCGCCTCGCGGCTGAAGTGATGCTCGCCCAGATAGGCGGTGGAGAAGGGGATCAGCGAGAGCGTGAACAGCAGTAGCATGTTCGCCCAAAGCAGTCCGCTCGTCACCACGCGGGCATGGCTGAGCAGGCGGTGATGGTTCACCCAGTAGATCGCGACGTAGGCATAGCTCAGCACATAGGCGATGAAGATCGGCCATAGCGGCCAGAGCGCCGAAAGCCCTTCGGTCACCGGGGTCTTCAGTTCCAGCACCATGATGGTGATGATGATCGCCAGAACGCCGTCGGAAAACGCCTCCACCCGCGTCAGGCTGTCTTCGCGTTCGATATCGTTGGCTTCGGTCATGGGGCCCCTGCTGATCACCTGTCCTCATGCTTGGATGAGGCAGGGATCAGGATCAAGTCCAGCACCAGAGTTTGGCCCCGGAATCAGGTGCAATTGAAGCCCTTGATCTTGCCGTCATCGCCCACCTGCACGTTCAGCCGCTCTGGCATGTAGTCCATCGTCACGGCCATGCCCGGCTTGATGACGCGCATCGGCTTGTCTCCGCGCGAGCGGGTGATGGCGGCGATCACTTCGTCGCTGGCAGGCTGGCCGACATAGGCGGCGTACTGCTCGGCACCGCAATTGGGTTCCATCGAGGGCGGCGCTTCCGCCGGGGGCGTGGTTTCGGCCACTTTATCGCTCTTGGCGGTGGTGCAGGCGGAAAGGGCCATCAGGCCTGCCGTGAGGGCCATCATCGTGGTCGATTTGCGCATCATGCCATTCTCCCATCGGAATTTTGCCTGAAGGGAGAATGCTACAAAATGCCGCAACAGTCGATGACGGCCCGCACGGCGCGAAAAGTTACTGCTTTTCGAAGGCAGCGTTGATCACCAGCACCGTTTCGTCCGAGACCAGCGGCACGTACTTGGAAACGCCGAAATCCGAACGCTTGATCATCGCGCGAGCGAGGAAGCCGATGGAGTCCTTCTTGCTCATCGGGTTTGCGGCGGCGCCGAAGAAATGCGCCATGATCGTGATCGGCTTGCTGACGCCGTGGAGCGTCAGGGTACCGTCGATCGCCGCCGAGTCAGGCCCGCGCGGCGTGACCGAGGTGGCGACAAAGGTCGCGGTGGGGAACTTGGCGGCGTCCAGCCAGTCGGCGCTGACGAGTTCTTCGGAAAGCTTGGAACTGGTCGTCTGCACCGACGAGGTGGGGATGGTGACGCTGAGCTTGGTGGCGCCAAGGTTCTTGGGATCGAGCGTCATCGAGCCGCTGGCACCGGAGAAGGTGCCGGCGAAAGGCGAAATGCCCATGTGCGAGACGCTGAAGGTTACCTGCGTATGCGCGGGCTCAACCGCGTAAGTGCCGGCTTTCACATCGGCCGGAGTGCCGGCGCCGTGAAGCATTTCCATCCGGCCGCCGGGGCCACCGGGGCCGGGCTGGGCAATGACGGGGGCTGCGATAGCGGCTGCGACGGCAAGCGGGAACGCAATGAACGAAGGACGCATGGGCAACTCCCATTAAGGCAAAGAAAAAGGCGGCGCATTTCTGCGCCGCCTTCGCTTCACCGTCAAACGGGGAATTGCGTAACCGGATTAAAATCCGATCAGTTCTTTTCCTTGTCCACCAGCGCGTTGGCGCCGATCCAGGGCATCATGGCGCGCAGCTTGGAACCGGTTTCCTCGATCGGGTGACGCTTGGCGGCGATGCGCGAAGCCTTCAGTTCCGGCTGGCCGGCGCGGTTGTCCAGCACGAAGTCCTTCACGAAACGGCCCGACTGGATATCTTCCAGAACGCGCTTCATTTCCTTCTTGGTCTCTTCGGTGATGATGCGCGGACCGGTCTTGATGTCGCCGTATTCGGCGGTGTTCGAGATCGAGTAGCGCATGTTGGCGATGCCGCCTTCATACATCAGGTCGACGATCAGCTTCAGCTCGTGGAGGCATTCGAAGTAGGCCATTTCCGGCGCGTAGCCGGCTTCCACCAGCGTTTCGAAGCCAGCCTGGACCAGCGCGGTGGTGCCGCCGCAGAGCACGGCCTGCTCACCGAACAGGTCGGTTTCGCATTCCTCGCGGAAGTTGGTTTCGATGATGCCCGAACGGCCGCCGCCGACGCCCGAAGCGTAGGCCAGAGCCACGTCCTGCGCGTTGCCGGTCACGTCCTGGTGGATCGCGACGAGGCAGGGCACGCCGCCGCCCTTCACGTATTCGCCGCGAACGGTGTGGCCCGGGCCCTTCGGCGCGATCATGATCACGTCGATGTCGGCGCGGGGCTCGATCAGGCCGAAGTGGACGTTCAGGCCGTGGGCGAAGGCCAGCGCCGCGCCGGGCTTCAGGTTCTCATGAATGTCGGCGGCGTAGATCGCGGCCTGATGCTCGTCGGGGGCGAGGATCATGAGAACGTCGGCCCATGCGGCCGCTTCGGCGTTGGCGAGCACCTTGAAGCCGGCGCCTTCAGCCTTCTTGGCAGAGGGCGAACCCGGACGCAGCGCGATGGCCACTTCCTTGACGCCCGAATCGCGCAGGTTCTGCGCGTGGGCGTGGCCCTGGCTGCCGTAGCCGAGGATCGCGACCTTCTTGCTGGTGATCAGGTTGATGTCGCAATCGGCGTCGTAATAGACCTTCATCGTACTATCCTTTCGAGGACCCGGCCCCTCGATCGCTTGAGAGGCTGGGCCGGATTTGGGGTGCGCCTTGCAGCGCGTGGTTCAATTCCAGCGCCCAAGTCTTTCAGGGGCTGGAGGTATGGGTTTCCGTCAGGCGCCTTCGGGCCCACGGATCATGGCGACGATGCCGGTGCGGCCGACCTCGACAAGGCCGAGTTCGCGCATCAGCGCCACGAAACTGTCGATCTTGTCCGGTGCGCCGGTCAGTTCGAAAATGAAGCTGCTGGTGGTGGTGTCCACCGGGCGGGCGCGGAACACGTCGGCGATGCGCAGGACTTCCACCCGCTTTTCGCCCACGCCCGTCACCTTGATCAGTGCCAGTTCGCGCTGCACGTAAGGGCCGACTTCGGTAAGATCGGTCACCTTGTGCACCGGCACCAGACGCTCAAGCTGGGCGTGGATCTGGTCGATCTGGCTGGGCGGGCCGTGCGTCACGATGGTGATGCGGCTTACCGAGTGGTTCTCGGTAATGTCGGCCACGGTCAGGCTGTCGATGTTGTAGCCGCGCGCGGTGAACAGGCCCGCGATCTTGGCGAGAATGCCGGCCTCGTTGTCGACCGTCACGGTCAGGACGTGCCGTTCCTCGGCTTCGTGCTTGATATGCATCATGATTTTTCTCTGATCTCTCGCGGTCTCAGACCAGCGCCTTGGCGGCATCGTCCATCGTGCCGGCGACGGTATCGCCGTAGAGGATCATTTCGACATGCGATGCGCCCGAGGGGATCATCGGGAAGCAGTTGGATTCCTTGGCGACCAGGCAATCGACGATGACGGGGCCGTCGTAGTCGATCATCGCCTGGATGCCGGCATCGAGTTCGCTCTCGTTCTCGATGCGGATACCCTTCCAGCCGTATGCCTCGGCCAGCTTCACGAAGTCCGGCAGGCTGTCCGAATAGGACTGCGAGTAGCGGCTCTCATAAGTGAGTTCCTGCCACTGGCGGACCATGCCCATCCACTCGTTGTTGAGGATGAAGATCTTCACCGGCAGGCGATACTGCGTGGCGGTGCCCAGTTCCTGGATGTTCATCTGGATCGAGGCATCGCCGGCGATATCGACGACGAGGCTGTCCGGATTGCCAAGCTGCGCGCCGATCGCGGCAGGCAGGCCATAGCCCATCGTGCCGAGACCGCCCGAGGTCAGCCACTTGTTCGGACCGAAGAAGTGGAAGTGCTGGGCCGCCCACATCTGATGCTGGCCCACCTCGGTCGAGATGATCGGATCCTTGTCCTTGCTCAGTTCGAACAGGCGCTGGATCGCGAGCTGCGGCATGATCGCGTTGCGATTCTCCGGGAAGGAGAGGCTCTTCTTCTCACGCCACGTTTCGACACGCGCCTTCCACGGCGCCAGATCCTGCGGCTTGCGGTTGCCCCACAGCTCAAGGATCTGCGCCAGAACGGTCGCGCAGTCGCCGATGATCGGCAGGTCGACGCGCACGGTCTTGTTGATAGAGGCGCGGTCGATGTCGATGTGGATCTTCTTCGAATTCGGCGCGAACGCGTCGAGGCGGCCGGTCACGCGGTCATCGAAACGCGCGCCGACGCAGATCACGAGATCGGCCTGGTTCATCGCCAGATTGGCTTCGTACGTGCCGTGCATGCCCAGCATACCCAGCCAGTCGGCATGGTCGGCCGGGAAGGCGCCAAGACCCATCAGCGTGGAGGTAACCGGCGCGCCGGTCTTTTCCTGAAGCTCACGCAGCAGCGCAGTGGCGCGCGGGCCGGAGTTGATGACGCCGCCGCCGGTGTAGAGCACCGGAGCCTTGGCCTTGGCGATCATCTCGACCGCTTCGGCGATTTCGTCGCTCGTGCCTTCGGTGCGCGGATCGTAGCGCTTGCGGCGCTGGACCGGGCCTTCGTGCCACGGGGCCATCGCGATCTGCACGTCTTTGGGAATATCGATCAGCACCGGGCCGGGGCGGCCGGTAGTGGCGATTTCGAACGCCTCGTCGATGATCGCGGCAAGGTCTGCCGGATCCTTCACGAGATAGTTGTGCTTGGTGCAGTGGCGCGAGATGCCGACGGTGTCCGCTTCCTGGAACGCGTCCGAACCGATCAGCCCGGTGGGGACCTGTCCGGTAATGACGACCAGCGGAATCGAATCCATGAAGGCATCGGCAATGCCGGTGACGGCATTGGTCGCGCCCGGGCCTGACGTGACGAGCACGACGCCGGGCTTGCCGGTCGAACGCGCATAACCCTCGGCCGCGTGAGCCGCACCAGCCTCGTGACGTACGAGGATGTGCCTAAGTCGCTCGTCACCGAAGAGGGCATCGTAGATCGGTAGCACGGCGCCGCCAGGGTAACCGAATACGAATTCGACTCCCTGCTTGACCAGGCTTTCGACCAGGATGTTCGCGCCGCTGCGCTCTTCAGTCACAATACGTTCCTTTACGACTCTCGGCAGACCCCGGGGGTAGGGCGCCTTCGAATGTTGCGGCTCGATACGCTCTTTGCCGCATGACACAACACTTAGTACGCCGTTTCGCGCACTATAATGAAACCGACCCGACACGACGGACGCCGTGCCGGGTCTCCCTCTCCTCCTGCATCACTTCCACGGCAGGACGATGCGGGCTCTAGGGGGACGAAAATGTTACGTCAACCCCATAACCTGAAATAATCTATCTTCAAGAGTTTTTTGATCGAAATTTTCGTACTCAAGCCTGACCCATTCTTGCGGCGGCTGGTGGCGGAGCCAGGTGAACTGACGCTTGGCGTAATTGCGGGTCGCCTGGGAGCCGCGGGCGATGGCGTCATCCAGGCTCCATTCCTCGCGCACGACTCCCGCCAGTTCGGGCACACCGATGGCGCGCATTACCGGCAGGTCCGGATCGAGATTGCGGGCCAGCAGAGCCTCCACTTCGCCCAGCGCGCCGCGTTCGATCATGCGTTCGAAGCGCAAGTCGCAGCGGCGATAGAGCGCCTGCCGTTCGGGCAGGAGCACGACGGGGAACAGGCTGACGGTGTGGCCGATCCCGCCGGTCAGTTCCGCCTGCCAGTGCGCGAGTGGCTTTCCGGTGGAGCGGACGACTTCAAGCGCGCGGGCCACGCGGGCCGAGTCGGCTGGGGCAAGGCGGGCGGCGCGTTCCGGGTCTTCGATCTGGAGCGCGGCATAGGCTTCGGAAACGGGCAGGGCGCGCACGGCCTCTCGCACGGACGCGTCGATTTCCGGCACAGGTGCGATGCCGTCCAATAGGGTGCGGATATAGAGGCCGGTGCCGCCGACCAGGATCGGCACCGCGCCTTCGGCATGAATTGCGGCGATGGTTTCGCGCGCCGCCTTGGCCCAGTCGGCGGCGGAACAACTGGTTGCGCCATCCCATGCGCCGAACAGGCGATGCTCGATCCCGCCCATTTCGTCAGGCAGGGGCCGGGCGCTCAGGACGGCCAGATCGGCATAGACCTGCGAACTGTCGGCATTGACCACGATTGCGCGGCGGCCGCGCCGTTCCAGTTCCTGACCCAGCCTGACCGCACAATCGCTCTTGCCGCTGGCAGTCGGCCCTGCGATTAGCGCGAGCGGTGGCCTGCTGTCGTCGGCAGGCCTGCCAGTGGAATTTTCATACGCAGCTTCAAGGGAATTCGCAGTGCTCATTGCGCGGCTGATAGCAGAACCGGACCACCTCTCGGCAAGAATCGATGCGGCCCGTGCCGAAATGCAGGAAAGCGGCGTGCGCCTAGCTTCTGCGGAGATGCTCGATTTCTGCGAACAGACGATGCAGATCGCCTCTCCGGACAGCGATGCAGCGGCGCTGCGCAAGGCGCTGGACGACCATTTCGCGCCGACCGACGGCCTTGTCTGCGATCATGAGCCGGTGATCCCCGGCCTGTTCATCTCCGACATGGATTCGACCATGATCGGGCAGGAATGCATCGACGAACTGGGTGACTTCGCCGGCCTGAAGGAGCGCATTGCCGACATCACCGAGCGGGCGATGCAGGGCGAGCTCGATTTCGAACAGGCGCTGCGTGAGCGTGTCGGCCTGCTCAAGGGCCTTTCGGTCGACGCGATCGAGGAATGCCTCGCCAGCCGTATCCGCCCGATGCCGGGCGCGCGCACCCTGGTGGAGACGCTGAAGAAGTTCGGCTGCCGCACCGTGCTGGTGACCGGTGGCTTCCATCACTTCGCCGATCCGGTGGCGGCTTCGCTGGGCTTCGAATATGTCGTCGGCAACCGTCTCGCGGTCGAGGATGGCAAGCTGACGGGCGGGCTCGATGGCCCGATCGTCGACAGCACCGTCAAGAAGGCGACGCTGCTCGCCGAGATCGAGATGCTGGGCGGCGATGTCACCAGCCTTGCCACCGGTGACGGCGCCAACGATATTCCGATGCTGGAAGCGGCGACTTACGGCATTGCCTATCACGCCAAGCCCAAGGCGCGTGCGGCGGCCAATGGCTGGATCGACCGGGGCGACCTGACCAGCGTGTTGCGTCTGCTGGGTATTGACGAGCAGGAGTGGGTTCGGGTCTGATCCGGCCATAGATAAGCGGGGGAATGCGAATGGCCGGTGAGCGGGATACGATCTTCAGCCGGCTGTCGCACCCCCGCTATCTGTTGTTTCTGGGCGTGATGGCGATATCGGTCGTTCCGCTGCTTTCGTTGGCGCCAGCCGTAGAGGCGATAGTCACGGCGTTCGACCTTGGCGTGATTGCCTTCGTATTGTCTTGCGTGCCGCTCTGGCGCCACGGAAATGCCGATATCATGCGTCGGCAGGCCAGGCGGGACGATGCCGGCCAGATCATGCTGCTGATGCTGACGGCGGTGATCACTTCCGTGATCCTTGCCGCGCTGGGTACGCTGGTTCTCGACAACAAGAGCCTGAAGGCGGGCGAGATCGCGCTGCTGGTCGTGACGCTGCTGTCCTGCTGGACGTTCGTCAATCTGATCTACGCCTTCCACTATGCGCGGCTCTACTACTCGTCACGCGCTGGCGGGGATCATGAGGGGCTGGATTTTCCCGGCGACTGCGTGCCGGACTTTTCCGATTTCGTGAACTTTGCCTTCGTGATCGGCATGACCTGCCAGACTGCCGATATCGAGATCACGCAAACGAGCGTGCGGCGCGTGTCCACGTTTCACGGGTTGTTCGCGTTTGCATTCAACCTTGGCATTCTGGCGCTGACGGTGAATGTGCTGGCGTCGTCCACCGGCGGGTGAATTCGCGGCGGAATTGCGGATCGATCGGCAATTGGCTGCGCGTCACAACATGTCGTCGCCGCGAAGGCGGGGCCCCCGCTTCCTTTCCTCCTTGCCGCGAAGAACAAGCGGGATCCCCGCCTTCGCGGGGATGACGGAGTGTTTTATTGGCGGGGAGGTCGGTGGGGAGTGGGGACGTATACGCTTTACGAACGCTGCCTAGCGCAGTTCCTTGCGGATCATCAGCTTCAGGCCGGACCACACCGCGTCCACCGCGCAGACTTTCACATCCACCCAGCCCATCGGCAGGCAGACTTCGCGGATCGTATCCTCGGTGATGTCGGTGGGGACCTTGGATGCCTTCTTGGGCCAACTCACCCAGACGAAACCGTCCGGGGCAATCGTGCGGCGCAAACCGGAGAGCAGGCTCTCCATCTCGGCGTGACTTGTCGTGAAAATGTGCGCGGCCTGCAGGCCCGGCGAAGGCTCGGGCAGAATCCGAAGCCCGGCCTCACCGATGTCCACGAACACGCTCTCGGGCATGTCGTGAAACCAGACGGTGAGGCGGGCTTCAGCGATAGTTTCTGGGCCAGCGGAGTACTGGAGTATCCCGCTGGCACCGGATCAGGCTTCCATCCAGTCCTTGAAGAAGGCTTCGTTGGCCTGCTTCAGGGCGGCGATTTCGACGCCGGCAACCTTGGTGCCGCCGACAGTGCCGATCTTCACCGCGCCGGGCAGGGCGGTGCCGGCCTTGGCCGTGACGACGTAACGCGACTGGTCTTCGCCAAAGGCTTCCGCCGTGGTCAGCGCGGCGTCGAGTTCGACGCCAAGACCGCTGGCCAGCGCCATTTCGGCCAGCGCGACGAGCAGGCCACCATCGCTGACGTCGTGCACGGCGGTGACCTTGCCGGCCGCGATCCAGTCGCGGATCGAGGCGCCGTTCTCGGCTTCGGCCTTGAGGTCTACCTTCGGCGCGTCACCGGCTTCCTGACCGGCGATCTCGCGCAGCCAGATCGACTGGCCGAGGTGCGAACCCTTGCTGCCGAGCAGGAAGACGTCGTCGCCGGCGTTCTTGAACGCGACGGTCGCCATCTTCTCATGGTCGGCCAGCAGGCCTACGCCGCCAATGGCAGGGGTCGGCAGGATCGCCGAGCCGCCGCCGGTCGCCTTCGACTCGTTGTAGAGCGAGACGTTGCCCGAAACGATCGGATAGTCGAGCGCGCGGCAGGCATCGCCCATGCCGTTCAGGCAGCCGACGATCTGCGCCATGATTTCAGGGCGCTGCGGGTTCGCGAAGTTCAGGCAGTTGGTGATGGCGAGCGGAAGGCCGCCGACTGCGCTGATGTTGCGATAGGTTTCGGCCACGGCCTGCTTGCCGCCCTCGTAGGGGTCGGCATAGCAATAGCGGGGCGAGCAGTCTGTGCTGATCGCCAGCGCCTTGGGCGTATTGTGGATACGAACCACGGCAGCATCGCCGCCGGACTTCTGCATCGTGTCGCCGCCGACCTGGCTGTCGTATTGCTCCCAGATCCACTTGCGCGAAGCGAGGTCGACGGTGCCCATCAGCTTGAGCAGGTCCGCGCCCACATCGGCGCTTTCCGCCACGTCGCCCATGGCTGGAACCTTGGCCCAGGCCTTGTATTCCTCAGGCGTGACGTAGGGGCGCTCATATTCCGGCGCGTCGTCGGCAAGCGGGCCCAGCGGAATGTCGCAGACCACTTCGCCGTTGAATTCGAGAACCATGTGGCCGGTGTCGGTCACTTCGCCGATCACGGCGAAATCGAGTTCCCACTTCTTGAAGATCGCCTCGGCCATGGCTTCCTTGCCGGGCTGAAGCACCATGAGCATGCGCTCCTGGCTTTCCGAGAGCATCATCTCGTAAGGCGTCATCGCCTCTTCGCGGCAGGGCACGTTGTTCATGTTCAGGCGAATGCCGGCGCCGCCCTTGCTGGCCATTTCGACCGACGAGGAGGTGAGGCCGGCGGCGCCCATGTCCTGGATCGCGACGATGGCATCGGTGGCCATGAGTTCGAGGCAGGCCTCGATCAGCAGCTTTTCGGTGAAGGGGTCGCCCACCTGTACGGTCGGGCGCTTCTCGTCCGAATTCTCGTCGAAGTCGGCCGAGGCCATGGTGGCGCCGTGGATGCCGTCGCGGCCGGTCTTGGAGCCGACGTAGACGATGGGATTACCCAGGCCGGTGGCGGCCGAGTAGAAGATCTTGTCCGTCTCGGCGACGCCCACGGTCATGGCGTTGACGAGGATGTTGCCGTCGTACGCCTTGTGGAAGTTGGTTTCGCCGCCGACGGTGGGCACGCCCACGCAGTTGCCGTAGGAGCCGATGCCTTCGACCACGCCCTGTACAAGGTGCTTCATCTTCGGGTGATCGGGGCGGCCGAAGCGCAGCGCGTTCATGTTGGCGACCGGGCGGGCGCCCATGGTGAAGACGTCGCGCAGAATGCCGCCGACGCCGGTGGCGGCGCCCTGGAAAGGCTCGATGTAGCTGGGGTGGTTGTGGCTTTCCATCTTGAAGATGGCAGCCTGTCCATCGCCGATGTCGATCACGCCGGCGTTCTCACCCGGGCCGCAGATGACCCATGGTGCCTTGGTCGGCAGCTTCTTCAGGTGGAAGCGGCTCGACTTGTACGAGCAATGCTCCGACCACATGACCGAGAAGATGCCGAGTTCGACAAGGTTCGGCTCTCGACCAAGGGCGTTCAGGACGCGCTCGTATTCTTCGGGATTGAGGCCATGCGCCTCGACGACGTCAGGGGTGATTCCGCTCATGCGAGGCGCCTTAGCCATGTCCGTCGCAGAGCGCTAGACGGCACGGACCCTGACATCAACTTTCACTTTCGGGCGCAGGGGCGATGTGTCACACGAAGGATAGCGATTGTCCGAATGATTCAGGGGATTTATGCGGAAAATCTTTGCAGCTCTCGTCATGGTATACGGGCTGGTGGCCGCAGGCACCGCGCAGGCGGCGCAGGCCCCGGCTGACGCGAAGGCCGAGGCGCAGATGGTCACTGCCAGGTCTCCGGACAGCATCGTGAAGGCACTGCAGGATGCCGGATACCGCGCGCAATTGTCGAAGGATTCGACCGGAGACCCGCTGATCAAGAGCGCGTCTTCCGGATCGAACTTCACGATCATGTTCTACGGCTGCACCGAAGGCGCCGATTGCACCAGCGTGCAGTTCTATGCCGGATGGACCGAGGCGACGCATTGCAGCCTCGATACGATGAACACCTTCGCCCAGAAGTACCGCTTCGTCACGCCGCTGGTGGATAGCGATAAGGACTGCGTGATCCAGTACGACCTCGATCTGGACGAGGGCGGGATGAGCCAGGCGCTGTTCCTGGATACGCTGGAATTCTGGACCGATACGATGTCCACCTTCAAGACCTACATTTACCAGGAAGAGCCGGCGCAATAGCGCGAAAATAGGGTGATTCCCGGTGGCGAGCCGCCGGTTCCGGCAACCATCGGCAAGGAAACCGGAAAAGCGCGGATTGCTCCCTTGACCGTGTGATGCGGCAGGGCCATTGCTGGGCGATGGTCGAAGATACAGAAACCATCGAAAGCCTGAGCTTCGAAGACGCGTTGCGCGAGCTTGAGGGCATCGTGCGGCGGCTTGAAAGCGGTGACGTGCCGCTTGAGGATTCGATCACGCTTTACGAAAAGGGTGAGCGGTTGCGGCAGCACTGTCAGAAGCGGCTTGATGCCGCGCAGGCCCGTATCGAGCGAATCGTCGCGGGGCCTGACGGCGTGCCGACCGGCGTTCAGCCGTTCGACGCGGCGGATCGCTGATACCGTGACCGAGGTCGTGGTGAGCGACCCGCTGCTGGCCGAAGGGCTGGCGAGGATTGCGGACGAGATCGACCGCGCGTTCGATGCATTGCTACCGGTGCCGGACGATGCGCGTGGCCGCCTGATCGAGGCCATGCGGTACGCGGCGATCGGCGGCGGAAAGCGGCTGCGGCCGCTGCTGCTGACCGGGGTTGCCGAAATGTATGGCGTCGTTCGCGAGGCGGCGATTCGGGCGGCCATCGCCGTCGAATCGATCCATGCCTATTCGCTGATCCACGACGATCTGCCGTGCATGGACGATGACGCCCTGCGCCATGGCAAGCCTACCGTTCACATCGCCTACGATGAAGCGACGGCCGTGCTGGCGGGCGATTCCCTGCTTTCCTTCGCGTTCGAGGTGCTGGGCGATCCGGGCACCAGCGCCGATCCGTTCACGCGGATCGAGCTTGTTCAGGCGCTGGCCCATGCCAGCGGCGCGCAGGGCATGGCCGGCGGGCAGATGATGGACCTCGTTGCCGAAAACAGCGAGTTCGATCTGCAGACGGTCACCCGGCTTCAACAGCTCAAGACGGGCGCATTGCTGGCGGCGTCGGTGGAGATGGGCGCGATCCTCGGCCGCATTCCGCCCGAAGGCCGCACGCATCTGCGCGGATATGCCCGCGACATCGGGTTGGCTTTCCAGATTGCCGACGATCTCATCGATCATGAGGGCAATGCCGAAGTCGCCGGCAAGGCCGTGGGCAAGGACGCCGCGGCCGGCAAGGAGACTTTCGTCTCACTGCTGGGCCCCGAACGTGCCCGCGAACAGGCGCGTATGCTGGTCGAGCAGGCCATCGGTCATCTGGCCCAGCACGGCAAGGAAGCTGATCTGCTGAGGGCGGTGGCACGTTACATCGTTGAGCGGGATCATTGATCCGTGCTTCGCTGCTGCTGACACTTCTGATTGCCGGCAGTCGGGAGGATGCAATTGCCATCAGTCGGCGCCATCCTTCGGCCACACCTGGAATGCACTACGTCGATAACGCGGAATTCTGACGCGGATCTAGATCGCCCGGGAAGGGGCGCGGAGCGGGGTAAAAATGTCTGAACGAATCGGGGTCTATCCCGGCACTTTCGATCCGATCACGCTGGGCCATGCCGATATCATCCGGCGCGGTTCCAAGCTGGTGGATCGGCTGATCATCGGCGTGACGACCAATCCGTCCAAGAACCCGCTCTTCACGCCTGAAGAGCGCATGGCGATGGTCGCGCGCGAAGCCGCCGCGATGGGGATCGACAACGTGACCGTGGTCGGTTTCAACGCGCTGCTGATGAAGTTCGCGCAGAAGCAGGGTGCGACGGTGATCGTGCGTGGTCTGCGCGCGGTGGCGGATTTCGAGTACGAGTATCAGATGGCCGGGATGAACCAGCAGCTCAACCCGAACATCGAAACCGTGTTCCTGATGGCCGATGTCGGCCTTCAGCCGATCGCTTCGAAGCTGGTCAAGGAAATCGCCACGTTCGGCGGCGATATTTCCCGCTTCGTCAGTCCCGCCGTGCGCGAGGACGTTGTTGCCCGCATTGCCGCACAAGGTCTTCAGGGCGACTACTGAGAACGCTTGCGACAAATTCATTCATTGTCACGTCAGCCCGCGCGCTCTATCGCCGCGAGCCTGCACGGCTTCCTTCTGTGAGTAATCGATGACGTTTCGCCAGACTCTTGCCACGACGATGATCGGCCTCGCGCTGGCGGCTACGCCTGCGATGGCCAAGAAGAAGGAAGCGCCGGCTCCCGCGCCGGCTGCCGTGCCGATCCCGACGGTTCTGCCCACCATCGTTGACCCCGACATCAGCCACGAACCTGAAAACGTGCTGCTGCTGGATCTGTCCGACGGCGGGCGCGTTGCCATTCGCCTGATGCCGCAGTGGGCGCCGCATCACGTGGAGCGTATCAAGACGCTGACCCAGCAGGGCTTCTACAACGGCCAGATCTTCCACCGCGTGATCGACGGCTTCATGGCGCAGACCGGTGACCCGACGGGAACCGGCCAGGGCGGCTCCAAGCTTCCCGATCTTCAGTCGGAATTCAACGCGATGCCGCATGTGCGCGGCACCGTGGCGATGGCCCGCACGAACGATCCGAACAGCGCGAACAGCCAGTTCTTCATCGTGTTCTATCCGCGCTTCTCGCTCGATCACAAGTACACGGTGTTCGGCCGCGTGATCAGCGGCATGCAATACGTCGACGCGATCCAGCGCGGCGAGCCGCCCGCGAACCCGACCAAGATCATCCAGGCCTCGATGGCTTCCGAGAACAAGGCGCCGCCACCGGCTGCGCCTGCCGTTCCGGCAGCCTCGACGATCACGTCCGACCAGCTGAGCAATTCGAAGTCGAATTGATTTCCCCGAAAGAGGGTGACTTGACGATGGCGCGCGCCTAGACGCGCGCCATGCGCGTTGACCTTTTCGATTTCGATCTGCCGCCCGAGAATATTGCCCTGCGCCCCGCCCGCCCGCGCGATTCCGCGCGGATGCTGGTGGTGGATGGGGCCGGCGAAGGCCCGCTGGTCGATCGCCATGTCCACGAGCTTCCCGACATCCTGCGTCCCGGCGACGTACTGGTGTTCAACGACACTCGCGTCATTCCCGCACAGCTTGAGGGCCGGCGCGGAGAGGCGAAGATCGGCGCCACGCTGCACAAGCGCGTCGACTTGCGCCGCTGGCAGGCTTTCGTGCGCAATGCCAAGCGGCTGAAGCCGAACGACCGCATCGAATTTCCTGCCGGGGTCACGGCCATCGCCGAAGAGCGGCTGGACGACGGCAGCTGGATTCTGCTGTTCGAAGGCGACGAGCCGGTGGAAGTGCTGCTGGAGCGGGCAGGGCGGATGCCGCTGCCCCCCTACATCGCCGGCAAGCGCGACACCGACGAAGCGGACCGCAGCGATTACCAGACGATGTTTGCGGATAAGGACGGTGCGGTCGCGGCGCCCACCGCCTCGCTCCATTTCACGCCCGAACTGATGGAGCGGCTGGAGGCGGCCGGCGTGCTGCGCGAAACGCTGACCCTGCATGTGGGCGCGGGCACGTTCCTGCCGGTGAAGGCGGACGATACGCAGGATCACAAGATGCATGCCGAATGGGGCAGCATCGATCAGGCGACTGCGGACCGGCTCAATGCCGCACGGGCGGCGGGCAACCGGGTGATCGCAGTGGGCACCACCAGCCTGCGCCTGCTGGAAAGCGCGACGGGAGACGACGGCGTGATCCGCCCCTTCGAGGGCGACACCGCGATCTTCATTACCCCCGGATACCGCTTCAAGGCGATCGACGGACTGATGACCAATTTCCACCTGCCGAAGTCCACGCTGTTCATGCTGGTTTCCGCGCTAATGGGGTTGGAGCGGATGCAGGCGGTCTACGCCCATGCCATCGCCGACGGCTATCGCTTCTATTCCTATGGGGATTCCAGCATTCTTTTACCGTGAAGGGACTTGGAACCGTCATCGGTTTCGCGCATCACGCGCACCATGGATGCCATTCTCGAAATCGAAGGTCTGACAAAGACCTATGACAGCGGCTTCACCGCACTGCACGGTGTCGACCTTTCGATCAACAAGGGCGAGATTTTCGCGCTGCTCGGCCCCAACGGTGCCGGCAAGACGACGCTGATCGGCGCCGTCTGCGGGCTGGTGCGGCCTTCGGGCGGCACGATCCGTGCTTTCGGAGAGGACATGGGCCGCCACTGGCGTCGCCTGCGCGCCAAGGTCGGTCTGGTTCCGCAGGAACTGGCGACCGACATGTTCGAGACCGTGATTCACTCGGTGAACTATTCGCGCGGCCTTTTCGGCCTGGCGCCCGATCCGGCGCGGATCGAGGAAATCCTGCGCGCGCTGAGCCTTTGGGAAAAGCGAAACGACCAGATCCGCGCGCTCTCCGGCGGGATGAAGCGCCGCGTGCTGATCGCCAAGGCGTTGGCGCATGAGCCCGAACTGCTGTTCCTGGACGAGCCCACCGCCGGCGTGGACGTCGAACTGCGCCGCGACATGTGGGCGCAGATCGCCCAGCTTCGCGATCGCGGCACCACGATCATCCTCACCACGCACTACATCGAAGAAGCCGAGGAAATGGCCGATCGCGTGGGCATCATCCAGGATGGCCGCATCCGCATGGTGGAAGAAACGCGCTCGCTGATGAAGCGGCTGGGCCGCACGGAAGCGCATATCGCGCTTGCCGCGCCGCTCTCGGCCGTGCCTCCGGTGCTTGAGGGGTTGAACGTCTCGCTGGCCGAGGATGGGCAGGAACTGGTCTATCGCGGCGGTGACGGATCGGGGCAGGGCAAGGCCGAAGTGGCCGAACTGACCAAGCGTTTGGTCGGGGCGGGCATCGACTACACCTCGATCGACATTCGCGAATCGAGCCTTGAAGACATCTTCGTCGATCTTCTGGAAGGAGCGGCGGCATGATCGCCTTCAACGCACGCAGCACGTGGACCATCTACAAGCGCGAAGTCATGCGCGCCTTGCGCACGGCGATGCAGTCGATCCTCGCGCCGGTACTGACGACGGTGCTCTATTTCGTCGTCTTCGGCGCCGCGATCGGGGGGCGGATGCCCTCGGGGATGGGCGATGTGAACTACGGCGCCTTCATCGTGCCGGGCCTGCTGCTGCTCACCTTGCTGGCAGAGAGCGTCTCCAACGGTAGCTTCGGCATCTACATGCCGCGCTTCACCGGCGCGATCTACGAACTGCTTTCCGCGCCGGTGGGCGTGGGTGAGACCTTGATCGGCTTCGTCGGCGCGGCGGCCACCAAGTCGCTGATCCTGGCCGCGATCATCCTGACGACCGCGACGTTCTTCGTGGACTACACGATCGTCCATCCGTTCTATACGCTGGGCTTCATCCTGCTGGTTTCGGCCACGTTTTCGCTCTTCGGCTTCATCCTGGGCATCTGGGCGGACAGTTTCGAGAAGCTGGGCATCGTGCCGGCCCTGTTCATGGTGCCGCTGACGTTCTTGGGCGGCACCTTCTATTCGATCGACATGTTGCCGGAGCCGTGGCGCTCGGTGGCGATGATCAATCCGGTCGTCTATCTGGTGAACGGGCTGCGCTGGTGCTTCTACGGCAAGTCGGACTTTCCGATCTTCATTTCACTGGCGATGACGCTGAGCTTTCTGGCGGCGTGCGTGATCCTGATCGCGTGGATTTTCCGGACGGGTTGGCGTTTGCGCGCCTGACGGGCTAGGGCCCGGATTGAACGGCTGAGGGGAGGCAGCCTGACGGGGCAAGGATCTGAGTGGATACTTGATTGTTATGTCGATGCGTTTGATGGGTCTGCCACTGCTGTTCGCTGCCGTCCCGGCACAGGCGCAGCCCTTGATTCATCTCCCCCCCGCGCCGGAAGTGGTGCCGTTCATCGTGCCGGTAGTGCCGGTCGCGCTGCCGGCCTATCCCTGGGCTCTCCCGTTCGTTCCCGCCGGCCCGCCGCGTCTGGCCGAGAATGTGCGGGCGATGCTCGAATCGGCGATGCGCACCGGCGATTCGGCCACCGTGGCCGCCGTCGTGAAAGTTGCGATCGACACGCAGCCGTACGACAAGGACGAAATCCGCGCGATGCAGAGGGCCTTCAACGATGAGGCCGCCCGCCAGCTTGCCGCCAAGGCTAATGCCGAAACCCAGCGCATCCGCAATTCGGACATTCTGGAACTCTGGACCGGCAAGGTCGAACTGGGCGCCTTCCGCGCCACCGGCAACACCAGCAATTTCGGCTATAGCGGCGCGCTGAACCTCGATCGCAAGGGGATCAACTGGCAGCACACGATCCAGGCGACTGCGGATTACCAGAAGGACAGGGGCGCCGTCACGCGCGAGCAGTATCTGGCCAGCTATCAGGCGCGCTACACCCTGAACGATGGTCTTTTCACGTTCGGGCGCACCCAGTGGGAAAGCAACAAGATCCAGGGTTATTACGACCGCTATTCGATTTCGAGCGGGCTTGGCTACCGCGTCATCAAGCGCAAGGACCTGACGCTTTCGATGGAACTGGGGCCTGCTGCCCGTCGCACGATCTACGTCACCGATCCGGCGGAAACGACCTGGTCGACGCTGGCATCGTTCGATTTCGCCTGGGCACTCGACGATGCGCTGAAGTTCACGCAGACGGCATCCTCTTACATCGAGACCGGGAACAGCACGTTCACGACGCTCACCGGGATCGAGGCCGGCATGTCGAAGCATCTGAAGGCCAAGCTGTCCTATTCGTTCGAGCATGAGACGTCGCCGCCCCTCGGAACGCTGAAGACCGATACGATCTCGCGCTTCTCGCTGGTCTACGGCTTCTGAATTCGATAACGGGCGGGCATGAACCCCCGTTTCGAATTCTCCATCCACGCCACCGACGGCAAGGCCCGCACCGGCGTCATCAAGATGCGTCGCGGCGAAATCCGCACGCCCGCCTTCATGCCGGTGGGCACTGCTGCCACGGTGAAGGCGATGAAGCCGCAGGATGTGCGCGCCACTGGCGCCGACATCATCCTGGGCAATACCTATCACCTGATGCTGCGTCCCGGCGCCGAACGCGTGGCGCGGCTGGGCGGCCTGCACAAGTTCATGAACTGGGATCGCCCGATCCTGACGGACAGCGGTGGCTATCAGGTGATGAGCCTGTCGGACTTACGCAAGATCACCGAGAACGGGGTGACTTTCGCCAGCCACCTCGACGGTTCGCGCCATCTGCTGACGCCTGAGCGCTCGATGGAGATCCAACGCCTGCTCGGTTCGGACATCGTCATGTGCTTCGACGAGTGTCCGAAGATCGATCAGCCGCGCGACGTGATCGCCCGCTCCATGGAAATGTCGATGCGCTGGGCCAAGCGCAGCCGCGACGGTTTCGACAGCGGCGGCGAGCACGCGGCCAATTCGGCGCTGTTCGGCATTCAGCAAGGCGCGCTGGATGAAGGACTGCGCAAGGCATCGGCCGATGCGCTGACGGACATCGGCTTCGACGGTTACGCCATCGGCGGGCTTGCCGTGGGCGAGGGGCAGGAGGCGATGTTCGCCACGCTGGAATTCGCGCCGCAGCAGTTGCCGGCGGACCGTCCGCGCTATCTGATGGGCGTGGGCAAGCCTGACGATCTGGTCGGCGCCGTCGAACGCGGCGTGGACATGTTCGACTGCGTCCTGCCTAGCCGTTCCGGCCGCAACGGGCAGGCGTTCACCTGGAACGGCCCGCTGAACTTGCGCAATGCCAAGCATGCGGAAGACAACGGCCCGCTGGACGAGCGCTGCAAGTGCCCGACCTGCGCCACCTACAGCCGCGCCTACCTGCATCACTTGGTGAAGTCGGGCGAGATCCTCGGCTCGATGCTGATGACCGAGCATAATATCTCGTTCTACCAGCAGCTTATGCAGGCCATGCGCGACGCTATCGCCGAAAGCCGCTTTGCCGCCTTCGCTGCCGATTTCCGCCGCGACTACTTCGGAGGGTGACCGGCTCCTTGCGGTAGGATCACCTTGATCGCGATCGCCCACGGGTGGATCGGCGGATCAACGTACGCCAATGCCGGAACGATGTGCTGGTGTGACCTTCCCTGGCTGGCTCTCACTCGCTGGACGGCAAGGCGGCGCGAACCACGGTTACCGGGGCACAGCGATAGCTTCCTGCGGAGGGCCATGGAGCCGGTGGCGGTTCCACCGCCTCGGGTCAGGCCTTGCTGCATTCCAGTGTCGTTTCGGGATAGGCCACGAAGCGGCCTGAGCGGGAGTCGAGGAAACCGGCGCCGATGCGGCTTGCGAAGCGCTGTGCCATTTCGAGCGTGGCGTACCATTTACCGGTGTGGTGCGGAGTGACGTATCGGAATCGAGACATGGTGCTGGTCCAATGCCTGCAATCCATGTCGGTTCCCTGACAGTCTGCTCGTCTCGCCGCAGATTTGCCTGCTTCGTCGCAAGGAAACAATTCCTCACAAACAAAAAGGGCGGCTCCGAAGAGCCGCCCTTCCTATTTCTGGCCCGAAGACCCGAAACTTAGCGCGAGTAGAACTCGACAACCAGGTTCGGTTCCATCTTCACCGGGTAGGGCACTTCGTCCAGCGTGGGAACGCGAACGAAGGTCACCTTGTCGGTGCCGTCCTGAGCGACGTAGTCGGGAACGTCACGCTCGGGCAGGGCCTGAGCTTCGACGATCAGCGCCATTTCCTTGGCCTTGTTGCCCAGGCTGATGACGTCACCGACCTTCACGCGACGCGAAGCGATGTTGCACTTCACGCCGTTGACGCGGATGTGGCCGTGCGAAACGATCTGGCGAGCCGCGAAGATGGTCGGAGCGAACTTCGAACGGTACACGACCATGTCCAGGCGCTGTTCGAGCAGGCCGATCAGGTTCTGGCCGGTGTCGCCCTTCATGCGCGAGGCTTCCTGGTAGGTAGCCTTGAACTGCTTTTCGGTCACGTCGCCGTAGTAGCCCTTGAGCTTCTGCTTGGCGCGGAGCTGCAGACCGTAGTCCGAGATCTTGCTCTTGCGACGCTGGCCGTGCTGGCCGGGGCCGTAGCTGCGGCGGTTGACCGAGCTCTTGGGGCGACCCCAGATATTCTCGCCCATGCGGCGGTCGAGTTTATACTTGGCGCTTTTACGCTTCGACATAAGTCGTCTCCTTTTCTGCTGCCGCTTCCACTGTGGACGCGGTCCATGTTTTCCCGGGGCGCACCATTCCGCCTATTTCGCGGAATGCGGCCGCCGCTTCACCGGGGTGCGGGGCCGAATGGACAGACCTGCTCAAGAAGGCAGGCGCCATGTGAAGGGGTGCCCCATACGGGCTCGGGGGTGAAAGTCAAGCGGATAAGCCGAAAAACGGCTCAACTACGCGGGCGACGCTCGTTTCCGAGGGCAGAGAGCACACCGCGAAGGGTGCGCACTTCGAGGTGATTCCAGCCCGGCTTCGTGAGAAGATTGCGCAAGGTCAGCCGGTTGGCCGCCGCGCGCGTTTCGGGCCAGAAATAGTTTTTGGGTTCGAGCAATTGCTCGAAGTGGCCGATGAGGCCTTCCAATTCTTCCTGCGGGGCAGGGGGGAGCAGTTCCTCAACGGTCGGCTGCGCCAGTTCGCCGGAGTGGGCGGCGCCCTTCGACCATTCGTAGGAACAGAGGATCACCGCCTGCGCCAGATTGAGCGAGGCGAACTCCGGATTGATCGGCACCGTCAGGATCGCGCGGGCGAGGGCGACGTCCTCGGTTTCGAGCCCCGAACGCTCCGGGCCGAACACATAGGCCGAGCGAGCCCCCGTGGACTTTGCCGCTTCATGAACCTCACGCGCGGCCTGCTCGGGCGTGACGACCGGCTTGGTGACGCCGCGCTTGCGGACGGTGGTGGCGTAGACATTGGCGCAATCGGCCACAGCCTCGGCCAGCGTTTCGTAAACTTTCGCGTGTTCCAGCACCACATCGGCGCCGGCAGCGGCAGGACCGGCCGAGGGATTGGGCCAGCCATCGCGCGGGGCGACGAGGCGCATCTCGGTCAGGCCGAAGTTGAGCATGGCGCGCGCGGCCTTGCCAATGTTTTCGCCCAGTTGCGGGCGAACCAGTACGATGACCGGCTTGTTCACGTCAGCCATTGTCGGCGTCCTTTGCTGCGCCCTTGGCCGCACCTTGCCCGGCGACGTCGCGCACGGTGCCGGCAAAAGCCTCGAAATCGCGCGCTTCGTTGAAGGCGCGGTAGACCGAGGCGAAGCGGATGTAGGCGACCGAATCGAGCTGACGCAGGCCCTCCATCACCATCTCGCCGATTTCGCGCGAGGGGACTTCGGATTCGCCCAGCGTTTCGACCTGGCGCTGCACGCCGGAGACGAGCTGGTCGATCTTCTCGCGCTCGATCCCACGCTTGCGGCAGGCGAGAGTAACCGACTGCTCGATCTTGGCGCGGTCGAACGGTTCGCGCGCATCGTCGCTCTTCACAACGGTGATTTCGCGAAGCTGGACGCGTTCGAACGTGGTGAACCGCGCGCCGCAGCTGGAACACTGGCGGCGGCGGCGGATCGCCGTGTTGTCCTCGGTCGGGCGGCTGTCCTTGACCTGGGAATCGTCGTGGGCGCAGAAAGGACAGCGCATTCAGTCAGTTACTTTCAATTTCTAGGAAACAGTCTGCTTTGAGTGCTCAGGGGCGCACGCGCTTGTAGAACTGATATCCCGCACCGACCGCAAGGCCGAGTGGGATAGAGACGAACGGCAGCACGAAGCCCGCGACCGCCCCGGCCGCGCCCCAGGCGAGCACCGGCTTGGTCGAAGGGTGGTCGAGGCCATCCTGCAGCATTCCTGCAAGCTCATGGCGTGCGTCGGAAATGAAATCACCAGTGTCGTTGGGGCGGTTCGGGTCAGTCATGGCACTAGGGCTCCTGAATCAGTCCTCGTAGATCGGGAAACGATCGCACAGGGCTTCAACGCGCGCACGCACGTTCTGCTCCACCTGAGCGTCGCCCGCTTCGCCGCACTTGGCAAGGCCATCGAGCACGTCGGCGACCATGTTGCCGATTTCGCGGAATTCGGCCGGACCGAAGCCGCGGGTGGTGCCGGCGGGCGAGCCTACGCGGATGCCGCTGGTCTTCATCGGCGGCAGCGGATCGAAGGGGATGCCGTTCTTGTTGCAGGTGATGCCCGCACGTTCCAGCGCCTCGTCCGCATCCTTGCCGGTCACGCCCAGCGGCGAGAGGTCGATCAGCGCGAGGTGGGTGTCGGTGCCGCCCGAAACGATCGCGGCGCCGCGCTCCTTCAGGGTTGCAGCGAGGACCTGCGCGTTCTCGATCACGCGCGCGGCGTAGTCCTTGAACTCGGGACGCAGGGCCTCACCGAAGGCGACCGCCTTGGCCGCGACGACGTGCATCAGCGGGCCGCCCTGAAGGCCGGGGAACACCGCAGAGTTGATCTTCTTGGCCAGCGCCTCGTCATTGGTGAGGATCATGCCGCCACGGGGGCCGCGCAGCGTCTTGTGCGTGGTGGTGGTGGCGATGTGCGCGTACGGGAACGGCGAGGGGTGCAGACCGGCGGCAACGAGGCCGGCGAAGTGCGCCATGTCCACCTGGAACAGCGCGCCCACGGCGTCGGCGATTTCGCGCATACGCTTGAAGTCGATCACGCGCGGATAGGCCGAGCCACCGGCGATGATCAGCTTGGGCTGGTGCTCCTTGGCCAGGGCCTCAACCTCATCGTAGTCGATCAGGTGGGTGTCCTTGGTCACGCCGTACTGCACGGCCTTGAACCACTTGCCCGAAAGCGCGGCGCGGGCGCCGTGGGTGAGGTGGCCGCCGGCATCAAGGCTCATGCCCATGATGGTGTCGCCCGGTTTCACGGTGGCGAGCAGAACGGCACCGTTGGCCTGCGCGCCCGAGTGGGGCTGCACATTGGCGAACTGGCAGTCGAACAGCTGCTTGGCGCGTTCGATGGCCAGCGTTTCGACTTCGTCCGAAGGCTCGCAGCCCTGGTAGTAGCGCTTGCCGGGGTAGCCTTCGGCGTACTTGTTGGTCAGCACCGAGCCCTGGGCTTCGAGCACGGCCTTGGAAACGATGTTTTCCGAGGCGATCAGTTCGATCTGCTTGCGCTCACGCTTCAGTTCGTGGCCGATGGCCTTGGCGACGGCGGGGTCGCTTTCGGCAACGCCGTCAGTGAAGAAGCCGGCGGAACGGATGGCGGTGTCTACGGTCATGTTCGGGCTTCTCCGTTTCAGAAGACGGGGTTGGAAAGCTTTTCGACGCGGCCCGCGTGGCGTCCGCCACCGAACTCGGCCGAAAGGAAAGCATCGAGGCAGGCCTTGGCCATGTCTTCGCCGGTCAGGCGCGCGCCCATGGCGATGACGTTGGCATCGTTGTGCTCACGCGCGAGCGCGGCCGAGAGCGGCTCGGAAACGAGCGCGCAGCGGCAGGCGGGATCGCGGTTCACAGCGATCGAAATGCCGATGCCCGATCCGCAGAGGGCGACGCCGAACTGCGCGGTGCCATCGGCGACGACCGAGGCCAGCTTGTAGCCGTAGTCGGGGTAATCGACGCGGTCGGCGGTTTCGGGGCCGAGATCGGCTACTTCGTGGCCGAGTTCGATGAGGTATTCACGCAGGGTCGCCTTAAGGTCGACGGCGGCGTGGTCTGAAGCAATCGCAATGCGCATGGGATCGGTTTGCCTGTCCTGATGCGGGGAGTCGTTTGCGCACCCCCTTAGTCGCGAGTTCGTTGCAATGCCACCATTGTTGGCGATGCCGACATGCAATTGCCGGAAGTGGGCGTTTTAAATGGAATTTCCGCGGTATTTCGCGGAAATCGATGCCGATCCGGGCAACCTGCGCGGCATTTCCATTCCTTTTTGGGCTTTTGGGACGCATCGCCCTGCGATTGACAGCGGTGCTGGCCCCGCGGATGTTCTCCCTTTCTGCGAAGGGGTTAGTGGTGAAGTCGGCAAAGCTTTTGATCGTTTCGCTGCTTCTGGCGGTCGTTCTTGCGATAATGGGAACCACGCCGCCCCGGCCAGCGCCGTCCACCGCGCCGCAAGAGGCCTTCGCCGTCGGCCGGGTCATGACCGATGTGGCGGAGATCGGGCGTGCCCCGCACCCAAGCGGATCGCCACAGCTTGCGGCACTGCGTGGCTATCTGATGAACCGACTCGGCTCCTTCGGCATGGCGGTGCATACGCAGGAGGCGCTTTTCCCGGCTGAAGCACGCGATGTTCTGAACCACCGCAGCGGCGCGCAGACGGCGCAGATCCCGCTGGTCAACATCGTCGCGGTGCTGCCCGGCAAGGATCGCGATCTGCCGGCGGTGGCACTGATGGCGCATTACGACAGCGTCTGGGGCTCACCCGCCGCGGCCGACGACGGTGCGGGTGTGGCATCGATTCTTGAGACGATGCGCGCGCTTTCACAGGATCGCGACCGCCGCCGCGACGTGATCGTCGTGCTGACCGATGGCGAGGAAGCCGGACTCAACGGCGCGAAGCTGTTCTTTGGGCAGGCGCCGGAGGCGAAGCGGATCGGCGCTTTGGTCAATCTGGAAACGCGCGGGGGAGGGGGCAAGGCCAACCTGTTCCAGACTTCGGCAATGAACGGCGATGTCGCGCGGCTTTGGGCGGCGACCGCGCCGCATCCGGCCGGGACTTCGCTGGCCACATTCATCTACAGCGTATTGCCCAACGATACCGACCTGACGGTGGCCCTGCCGCATGGATACGCGGCATGGAACTTCGCGTTCATTGGCCGGCCTGGGCTCTATCATTCGCCGATGGCGACGCCGTCCAACCTCGATCGCGGTTCGTTGCAGCAGATGGGTGAGCAAACGCTGGGACTGGCGCGTGCGATGGCGAAGGCTCCGCAATTGCCGGGTAGGTCGCCCGATATCGTGTTCTTCGACGTGTTCGGTCTGTTCGCCGTGCATTATGCCGCCTGGTGGGGCTGGGCGATGCTGATCACCGGCTTCGTCGGCTATGGCACTTTGGCGCTGCGCCGCTTCGACGGGCGCGCTTTCCTTGGCGGCGCGGCGCGGATGCTGGGGCTGATCGTGGTGACGGCGGGCGTGCTCGTCCTGCTCAACATGCTGTCGAACGGCAGCCCGGTGAACTATTACGACCGGCTTGCCGCGATCCCCAGGCTGCAGATCATGGCGCTTTTCGCGAGCATCGCCGTTGCGCTGGTCGTGCTGGGCAGGAAGCCGGACGGCGTCGCGGGCGAGGCCGGCCTGGTTCTGCCGGTTCTGCTGGCCGGGGCGGCATTTCAGGCTTTCGCACCGACTGCGGCCTATGTTCTGGCCGTGCCGCTCCTGCTGGGCGGCGCGGTGGCGCTGCTGCGCGCGTTAGGCCCCGACAGCCTGGCACGGGCCGCCGGCGTGGTGGTTGCCGGTGTGGTCACCGGCTATGCGCTGATGCTGGGCTATTCGCTGATGCAGGCGGTGGGGCCGACCACGCCGGCGGTTGCAGTGCTGCCGCTGGTCATCGCCGTATGTGCGCTGGTGCCCTTGCGTCCGCCGTTTTTGCTGCGTGGATCCCGCGTGCTGGCGGTGCTGCTGTTGCTGGCGGCGATCGCGGTTGCGCTGTGGGTACGGCTCGACGCGCCGGCGCCGTCGATTGCCGCCTACACCGACCAGCGCAAGAACACTGGTCGGCGTTGAACAAGGGGATCAGCTCTTGGGAGCGGCCTGCGGGTGGGCCTTCAGGTAGGCTTCCACCTTCGTCTTGAGATCCGCGGCAATCTGCTGTGAAAGCACGGATACGTCCTTGAAATAGGCGGTGTTGACGGCGGCCACATCGGGGTCGGACATCACTTCCGTGCTCTGCTGCAGGAAACGTGAGCCGCTGGGTGTCTTGGCGAATGCGCGCACGTCCTGAAGTTCGGTCAGGGTGAACTTGCGTGCATAGGCCTTGGCGATGGCATCCATCTGCTTGGGCAGGAACGTGCTGACGGCCGGCTTCAGAAGCTGCGGAATGTCGGTGAAGTAGTCTTCGAGGATCCGCTTGAGGCCGGCATCATGGATGGTTTCCAGCGGAGTGCTGGACTTGAACTGGGCACTCATCGTGGTCAGCAACTTCTGCATCATCGCGTCACGCTGTTCCGGCGGCCACGCCAGCGTGACGATATCGTGCGCCACGGCGAGGCGGGCGGGGTCCGCGGGCTGCGAAGCAGCCGGAGCGGCCGAAGAGGAGGATTGAGCTTGCGCCGGAGCAATGGCGGCAAGGGTGGAAAGGCCGATAACGGCCGCTGCGCACGAAGCACGGAACATCAGATATTTTCCCCATTCCAACCACGCGAAAGCGCGGCGGTTCGCTTCGCTATGCGGCGGATGGATTGAGGACAAATTAAAACGCCCGCAACCGGGGTGGCGGGCGTTTTGAAAGTGTTTCGTTTCGATGGCTTACTGATCGAGGAACGAACGCATCTTGCGGCTGCGGCTCGGGTGCTTGAGCTTGCGCAGCGCCTTCGCCTCGATCTGGCGAATACGTTCGCGGGTGACCGAGAACTGCTGGCCCACTTCTTCCAGTGTGTGATCGGTGTTCATGCCGATGCCGAAACGCATGCGCAGCACGCGTTCCTCACGCGGGGTGAGCGAGGCAAGGACGCGGGTGACCGTTTCCTTGAGGTTCGCCTGGATCGCCGCATCCACCGGGATGATCGCGTTCTTGTCCTCGATGAAATCGCCCAGGTGCGAATCTTCCTCGTCGCCGATCGGCGTTTCGAGGGAGATCGGCTCCTTGGCGATCTTCATCACCTTGCGCACCTTTTCGAGCGGCATCGACAGGCGCTCGGCCATTTCTTCCGGCGTCGGTTCGCGGCCCTGCTCGTGCAGGAACTGGCGGCTGGTGCGGACCAGCTTGTTGATCGTCTCGATCATGTGGACCGGGATGCGGATCGTGCGCGCCTGATCCGCGATCGAACGCGTGATCGCCTGACGGATCCACCAGGTTGCATAAGTCGAGAACTTGTAGCCGCGGCGGTATTCGAACTTGTCGACCGCCTTCATCAACCCGATGTTGCCTTCCTGGATAAGGTCCAGGAACTGCAACCCGCGGTTCGTGTATTTCTTGGCTATCGAAATCACCAGACGCAGGTTCGCCTCGACCATCTCCTTCTTGGCGATGCGCGCCTCGCGCTCGCCTTTCTGGACCATGTTGACGATGCGGCGGAATTCTGGAAGCGCCATGCCGGTGGCGGCGGCGATATCGGAGACTTCGGAACGAATACGTTCGACCGAATCGGCCTCTGCCTCAGCAAAGGCCGCCCACTTCTTGTCCTTCTTGGACATGTCGGTGAGCCACGTGTCGTCCAGTTCACGGCCGACGTACGTGTCGAGGAAGTCGGCGCGCTTCACCTTGTGACGCTCTGCCAGACGCAGCATCTGGCCGCCAAGGGCGGTCAGGCGGCGGTTGAAGGCATAGAGATTGTCGACCAGAAATTCGATCTTGGTCGCGTGGAACTTCACCGATTCCACTTGCGCGGTCAGTTCCTCGCGCAGCGACTGGTACTGCTCTTCCTTGGCGGCCGGAAAGTCGATGCCGAGGGCCAGCGCGTCGAGACGCTCCGACTGCAGGCGCTCGAAAGCCTGGAACAGTTCGGTGATGAGCAGAAACTTCTCAAGTGCTTCGGGCTTGAGGGCGGCTTCCATCTGGGCGAGGCTGAGGGTGTTGTCCTCTTCCTCTTCCTCGGCCTCACGCTTCGGAATTGGGTTGCCGTCTTCGTCGACTTCCTCGGAGTTGTCCTCCTCTACCTCGTCCTCTTCCTTGAACGAGGGGCCGGCGGTCTTTTCGCTGATCTCGTCGTCGTCGCTCTCACCGTCCTCATTGAGGCTTTCGGGCGCGGGTTCCTTGGACAGCATGGCGTCGAGATCGAGGATCTCGCGCAGCTGCATTTCGCCGTTGTTGAGCGCTTCGGACCACTGGATGATCGCGTGGAAGGTGATCGGGCTCTCGCAGAGGCCCAGGATCATCATGTCGCGGCCGGATTCGATGCGCTTGGCGATGGCGATTTCGCCTTCGCGGCTGAGCAGTTCCACCGCGCCCATTTCGCGCAAATACATGCGCACAGGGTCGTCGGTCCGCTCGACCGTTTCCTTCTTCTTCGCGTCCACGACCATGCGCGGGGCGGCGTCGTCCGAATCGACTTCATCGCCATCATCGTCGTCGGAATCGGCCTGGCCGTCGGCGTCTTCGTCGCTCTCGACGATATTGACGCCCATTTCCGAGATCGCGGCCATAATGTCCTCGATCTGGTCGGTGGACATCTGATCTTGCGGCAGGGCTTCGTTCAGTTCGTCAACGGTGATGACACCCCGACGCTTGGCGCGGGCGATCAGCTTCTTGATCGACGCTTCATTGAGGTCGATCAGCGGCGCATCGTCGTTGGTGTCGCCGGTGTTGTCGTTCTTGCTCATTCTTCGCCGTTTTCCCCGTGCATTCGTCCTGATTATACAATCAGAAAGACGCCGCCTGTCTTGTCGCCATTTGCCTTAGGCGACTATCGAATTCCAGCTTTCTCTTGAGAAGACGTTGCTGTTCGGCAAAAGCTTCTTCCGACAGCTCGCTTTCAAATCGGGCTGTCGCCTGCGCCAATGCCGCCTCCAGAATCGGACGTTCCACCAAGAGGTCGATCGCCTGAGCAAGATCCTCTGCCGCCTGGTCCGCGCCGGTATCGGGATTCAGGAACCCGAAGCGCAATCCTGAATATTCTGCGGTGCCGGGGATCTCCAGGCCGTTATTCGCCAATATGGTAGCAAGAACATCGCTTTCAAGCGGTTCGTGGACACGGTGGCTCACATCGTGGCAATCGAGCAGCAAGGCGAAGCGCGGATCGAGGTTCGGCGTGCGGGCGAGCGCTTCGGCATGGCGGGTGATCTGATCCGGCCACTGGATCAGCCCGGAAAGAATCGCGGACGACAGGGCATCGCGCGCGCCGCCTGCCATGGCACGGCGCAGGCGTTCCAGCGATTCGGGATCCGATTCGGGAATCGGGCTCCAGCGGCCCTTCTGGAAGTTGCCGCGTCCGCCGCCGCGCGGCTGGTTTGGGCGGAATTGTCCGCCTTGACCACCGCCGCCCTGCTGCCAGCGGCTTTCGCGCTTGGGGAAGGCGAATTCGGAATAGCGATCCTGCAGTTCGCGGCGGTAGAGGCTGGCGATATCGGGGTGCTGGATCGTATCGACGTGCGCCATCAGCCGGGCCTTGAGGCCGGCCTTGTCTTCGGGCGTGGTCAACGGCTGGGCATCGCGCTCCACTTCCCATAGAACTTCGATCAGGCTTTTCGCGGCGCCGAGTATTTCTCCCATTGCCTGCGCGCCGCGCTGCTTGATGAGGTCGTCCGGGTCCAGCCCCTCAGGCAGGCGCACGATCCGCAGGGAGTGGGCAGGGCGCAGCAAGGGCAGGGCGCGGGTAACGGCGCGCATCGCCGCGCGCTGGCCGGCGGCATCGCCGTCAAAGCAGAGAACCGGCATTTCGACATGGCGCCACAGCATCTCGATCTGCTGCTCGGTCAGCGCGGTGCCGAGCGGGGCGACGCATTCGCCGATGCCCGCGGCCGCCATCGCGACCACGTCCATGTAGCCTTCGACCACGACCATCCGGCCCGACTGGCGCGCGGCAGGGGCGGCGCGGTGCAGGTTGTAGAGGGTGCGGCCCTTGTCGAAGAGGGGGGTGTCCGGAGAGTTCAGATACTTCGGCGCATCGGTCTTCTCCTTGGTGAGAATACGGCCGCCGAACGCGATCACCCGGCCGCGCGCATCCTCGATCGGCAGCATCAGGCGGCCGCGAAAACGGTCGTAGGGGTCGCGGTTCTCGACTTCGATCCTGAGACCCGCCTCGATCAGCATGGGTTCCGGGAATTTGCCGAGGGCTTCCTTCATGGCCTGCCGCCCCTCCGGCGCATAGCCGAAGCCGAAGCGCTGGAGGGTGTGGGCGTCGAACCCGCGTGTCGCCAGATAGGCGCGCGCCGATTCGCCGCCGGGCGAGGAGAGGTTCTGCACGAACCACGCCTGCGCGGCGGCCATCACGTCGTGAAGCGTATCGCGCTTCTCCGCCGCCTTGGCCGCGCGCGGATCGGGGGCAGGGACGTCCATCCCCGCTTCGGCTGCCAGTTCCTTCACCGCATCCATGAAGGACAGGCCCTGATGGTCGGTCATCCAGCGGATCGCATCTCCATGTGCGCCGCAGCCAAAGCAGTGATAGAAGCCCTTTTCGTCGTTGACGGTGAAGCTTGGAGACTTCTCGTTGTGGAACGGGCAGCAGGCCTTGAACTCGCGCCCCGCCTTTTGCAGGCGGGTCGATCGACCGATCAGCGCGGACAGGGTTATCCGCGTGCGAAGCTGGTCAAGCCATTGAGGGGTAAGCACGGTCCTGCCGCCCGATCTCGTGTCAGGTCAGGCCAGCGCCGCCTTTACCCAGCCCGAAGCCTTGCCCATGTCGAGCTGGGTGCCGTGGCGCGCCTTCAGTGCGGCAACGACCTTGCCCATGTCCTTCATGCTCTCGGCGCCAACTTCGGTCTTGATCGCCTCGATCAGGGCCTTGGTCTCTTCCTCGGAGAGCTGCGCGGGCAGGAAGGTCTCGATCACGTCCAGCTCGGCCTTCTCTTCGGCGGCCTTTTCGGGGCGGCCACCTTCTTCGAAGAGCTGGATCGATTCGCGGCGCTGCTTCACCATCTTCTGCAGCACGTCGATGACCATGGCATCGTCGTCCGGAAGAGAATCGGCGGTGCGCAGTTCGATGTCGCGGTCCTTGATCTTGGCAAGGATGAGGCGAACTGCGGCGAGGCGCGGCTTGTCGCCTGCCTTCATCGCGGTGATCTGGGCGGCCTTGATCGAATCACGAAGCATTGTTTTCCTGCTGTTCTGCTGGTTTTGGAAAAGGGTGATGGCGCAAAAGTAGCAAGCCGTGCGCCAAATTGCACCTGTCGCGCCTTGACGCGGTGCACAACCCTGTCTAGCGGGCGGGCCTTAGCACACATAGTCAGAAACGCCGTAAACGGAGCGACCCACCATGGCCGACGCCGCATATACGCTTGCGCCCAAACCTGAAGGGGCGACAGGCGTTCTCGTCCTGAGCGATGGACACGTGGTCTGGGGCCGCGGCTTTGGAGCCGTTGGCGAAGCAGTCGGCGAAGTCTGCTTCAACACCGCGATGACCGGATATCAGGAAGTGATGACCGACCCGTCCTACGCGGGCCAGATCGTCACCTTCACGTTCCCCCACATCGGCAATGTCGGTGTCAACGACGAGGATCTCGAATCCAAGGTCGATGGCGCCGTTGGCTGCGTCGTTCGTGAAGACGTGACCGCCCCGTCGAACTTCCGCGCTGCGGGTGAGTTCGGCGAATGGCTTGCCGCCAAGGGCAAGGTCGGCCTTGCCGGGGTCGATACCCGCGCATTGACCCGCCGCATCCGCCTTCAGGGCGCGCCCAATGCGGTGATCGCCCATAACCCGGAAGGCGAATTCGACATTCCAGCGCTGATCAAGCGTGCGCAGGAATGGCCGGGCCTTGAAGGCATGGATCTTGCCAAGATCGTCAGCCGCGAAATCCAGGAGGGCTGGGAAGGCTCGACCTGGGAACTCGGTGAGGGCTTCGGCGCTGCTGCGGGCGATGCCCTGCCGCACGTCGTCGCCATCGACTACGGCGCCAAGGACAACATCTTCCGCAATCTGGTGAAGGCCGGCGCGCGCGTGACGGTGGTTCCCGCCGAAACCTCGCTCGACGCGATCCTCGCGCTGGAGCCGGCAGGCGTGTTCCTGTCGAACGGCCCGGGCGATCCGGCGGCGACCGGCGAATATGCCGTGCCGGTGATCCGCTCGCTGTTGGATCGCGACGTGCCGATCTTCGGCATCTGCCTCGGTCACCAGATGCTGGGCCTTGCGGCCGGCGCCAAGACCTCGAAGATGCATCAGGGCCATCGCGGCGCCAACCATCCGGTGAAGCGCCTGGACGACGCGGTGGTCGAGATCACCTCGATGAACCACGGCTTCGCGGTCGATAACCAGTCGCTGCCCGAAAACGTCGAAGAGACGCACGTCTCGCTGTTCGACGGTTCGAACTGCGGCATCTCGATCAAGGGCAAGAAGGCCTTCGGCGTGCAGTATCACCCCGAAGCCAGCCCCGGACCGCAGGACAGCTTCTACCTCTTCGAAAAGTTCGTGGGGATGCTGGCCTGATGGGCGTCACGGGTCGGTTTCTTGCTGCGGCGCTGGCGCCGTATCCCGCATCGGCGATCATTGCCGGTGCGGACCAGCGAGATTTCGACCCGGCATGTCGCTTTGCCTATGCACTGGGAAGCCCGGCCTTCGCGCCGGGAACCCGTGCAAAGCAAGGTGCCATATAATGACCAACCTTATCGACCACATGATCGCTTACTATATTGCCGGACAGGCTGCCGAACTCTCGGTTGCGCCGCGGTTCTACCCTTATGGTGAACTGCAGCTCATCTTCGAGGACAAGATCTCGGTAGCCGTCCGCAAGTTCGGCCCCAAGGTGCGCAAGCATTCCAAGGAAGCCGGCAAGGCCTTCATCGACCGGATGCTCGAAACGGGCGCCTGGTCGACCACGGAAGGCGAGTACGGCGGTTCGATGCATCAGTTTCAGGCTGACCGGTTCAAGGCGGTGATCCGCGAAGAGCAGGACAGCAACCCGATCATTCTCAAAGCCAAAGCCGAAGGCCCGGATTACTGGGACAAGGCGTTTGGCGAACTGGTGGCCTAGGCCGCCAGTCCGACATACAAGACACACAGGACACCCCAGGACAGCCCATGCCCAAGCGCACAGACATCTCCTCGATCCTCGTCATCGGCGCCGGCCCGATCATCATCGGCCAGGCCTGCGAATTCGACTATTCGGGGACGCAGGCGATCAAGGCGCTGAAGGAAGAGGGCTACCGGGTCATCCTGGTGAACTCCAACCCGGCGACGATCATGACCGATCCGGACATGGCCGATGCCACCTATGTCGAACCGATCACGCCGGAAGTGGTCGCCAAGATCATCGAGAAGGAGCGCCCGGATGCGGTGCTCCCGACGATGGGCGGCCAGACCGCGCTGAACTGCGCGCTGGCGCTGTTCAACGATGGCACGCTGGAGAAGTTCGGCGTGCAGATGATCGGCGCCGACGCCGACGCCATCGACAAGGCCGAGGATCGCCAGCGCTTCCGCGACGCGATGGACAAGATCGGTCTGAACTCGGCCCGCTCTGGTGTGGCCCACACCATGGACGAAGCGTTCAAGGTGCTGGAAACCACCGGCCTGCCGTCGATCATCCGTCCCAGCTTCACGATGGGCGGCACCGGCGGCGGTATCGCCTACAACAAGGCCGAGTTCGAGACGATCGTCCGTTCGGGCCTCGATGCCTCGCCCACCACCGAAGTGCTGATCGAGGAATCGCTGCTCGGCTGGAAGGAGTATGAGATGGAGGTCGTGCGCGACAAGCACGACAACTGCATCATCATCTGCTCGATCGAGAACGTCGATCCGATGGGCGTCCACACCGGCGACTCCATCACCGTCGCCCCGGCGCTGACGCTGACCGACAAGGAATACCAGATCATGCGCAACGCCTCGATCGAGGTGCTGCGTGAGATCGGCGTCGAAACCGGCGGTTCCAACGTCCAGTTCGCGGTCAATCCGAAGGACGGCCGCCTGATCGTGATCGAGATGAACCCGCGCGTTTCGCGCTCCTCGGCACTCGCGTCGAAGGCCACCGGCTTCCCGATCGCGCGCGTCGCGGCGAAGCTGGCCGTGGGCTTCACGCTCGACGAGATCATGAACGAGATCACCGGCGCCACGCCGGCGGCGTTTGAGCCGACCATCGACTACGTCGTCACCAAGATCCCGCGCTTCGCGTTCGAGAAGTTCAAGGGCGCCAAGAACGACCTGACCACCGCGATGAAGTCGGTGGGCGAAGTCATGGCGATCGGTCGCAACATCAAGGAATCGATGCAGAAGGCCCTGCGCGGCCTCGAAACCGGCCTCGACGGTTTCAACCGCGTGGTCGAGTTGGAAGGTGCGGGCCGCGATGTGATCACCGCCGCGCTGTCGAAGGCGACGCCGGACCGTCTGCTGGTGGCCGCTCAGGCCTTCCGCGAAGGCTTCTCCGTGGACGAGATTCACGCCATCGCCCACTACGACAAGTGGTTCCTGCGCCACATCGAAGAGATCATCGCCGAAGAAGCGCAGATCATGAAGCACGGCCTGCCGGTCGATGCGCAGGGCCTGCGCCGCGTGAAGGCCATGGGCTTCTCCGACAAGCGCCTTGCCACTCTGGCGGTGCGTTCGGTCGGCGTTGCCGGCGGCATGGGCGAGACCCAGGCCAAGCGTTCGGGCCTGCTGCATGACGCGCTGCGCGCCATGGCCGGTGCCACCAGCGAAGAGGAAGTCCGCCAGCTGCGCACCAAGCTGGGCGTGCACCCGGTGTTCAAGCGCATCGATTCCTGCGCGGCCGAGTTCGAGGCGATCACGCCTTATATGTACTCGACCTACGAAGCGCCGATCTTCGGTGAGCCGGAGAACGAGGCAAACCCATCGGATCGCAAGAAGGTCGTGATCCTCGGCGGCGGTCCCAACCGCATCGGCCAGGGCATCGAGTTCGACTACTGCTGCGTCCACGCCTGCTTCGCGCTTGCCGAAGTCGGCTACGAGACGATCATGGTCAACTGCAACCCGGAAACCGTGTCGACCGACTACGACACCTCCGACCGCCTCTACTTCGAGCCGTTGACCGGCGAGGACGTGCTGGAAATCCTGCGCGTCGAACAGTCGAAGGGTGAACTGGTCGGCGTGATCGTGCAGTTCGGCGGCCAGACCCCGCTGAAGCTGGCGCAGGCGCTGGAAGATGCCGGCATCCCGATCCTCGGCACGTCGCCCGATGCGATCGACCTTGCCGAAGACCGCGAGCGGTTCTCGGCGCTGGTCGAGAAGCTGGGCCTGAAGCAGCCGGCCAACGGCATTGCCCGCAGCCGTGACGAAGCCGTGAACGTCGCCAATCGCATCGGTTACCCGGTGCTGATGCGCCCCAGCTACGTGCTGGGTGGCCGCGCCATGGAAATCGTCGACAGCGAACAGCAGCTTGACGACTACATCGCCACCGCCGTTCAGGTTTCGGGCGACAGCCCGGTACTGATCGACCAGTACCTGCGCGACGCGATCGAGTGCGACGTCGATGCCCTTTGCGACGGCGATCAGGTCGTCGTGGCCGGCGTCATGCAGCATATCGAGGAAGCGGGCATCCACTCGGGCGACAGCGCCTGCACCCTGCCGCCCTATAGCCTGCCTGCCGAGATCATCGCCGAGATGGAACGCCAGGCCGAAGCACTGGCCTTCGGGCTCAACGTGCGCGGCCTGATGAACATCCAGTTCGCGGTGAAGAATGGCGAAGTCTACCTGATCGAAGTCAACCCGCGCGCCTCGCGCACGGTGCCCTTCGTTGCCAAGGCCCTCGGCCAGCCGGTCGCTAAGATCGCCGCGCGCGTGATGGCGGGCGAAAAGCTGGCGGACTTCCCGCCGTTCAAGCGCGAGCTGCCGTATATGGCGGTGAAGGAAGCGGTCTTCCCGTTTGCGCGCTTCCCCGGCGTCGATCCGGTGCTGAGCCCGGAAATGAAGTCGACCGGCGAAGTCATGGGCATCGATGCCGACTTCCCGCGCGCCTTCCTCAAGGCCCAGCTTGGCGCCAGCATGCGCCTGCCGGACAGCGGCACCGTGTTCGTCTCGGTGAAGGACAGTGACAAGGCGGTGATCCTGCCTGCGGTGCAGATGCTGGTGAAGGAAGGTTTCCGCATCGTCGCGACGGCTGGCACGCACAAGTACCTGACCGAGGCCGCGCTGCCGGTGGAACTGGTGAACAAGGTGGCGGAAGGTCGTCCGCATATCGTCGACAAGATCGTCGATGGCGAGATTGCACTGATCTTCAACACCACCGAAGGCTGGCAGAGCCTGAAGGACTCGCAATCGATCCGCGCTTCCGCCCTTACCGGCAAGGTGCCGTACTTCACGACCGCCGCCGCCAGCGTGGCTGCTGCACAGGCAATTTCTGCGCAACGCGGGAGCCAGCTTGAAGTGCGTTCGTTGCAGGATTATTATAGCTGAAATCGATCTAGCCTCCCCACATCGCTGCGGATCGGCCCAGCCCCCGGAAATGACCTGGGGGACGGGACAGGAAACTAGTCTCCCCCGACTGGTTTCGCGAGCGGGGAGGCAGCAGGAAGGAAGTGTTAGATGGCCAGTATCGAAAAGCTCCCCATGCTCGCCGAAGGGTATGAGAAGCTTACCGCCGAGATCAAGGCGCTGCGCGAAGAGCGCCCCCGGATCGTCGATGCGATCGAGGAAGCGCGCGCGCATGGCGATCTCTCGGAAAATGCAGAGTATCACGCCGCCAAGGAACGTCAGGGCCAGGTCGAGGCGACGATTGCCGACCTTGAAGACAAGATCACGCGCGCCCAGATCGTCGATCCGGCCACTCTGACCAGCGACAAGATCATCTTCGGCGCCACGGTGACGCTGCTCGATGAAGACGACAAGCCGGTGAAGTACCAGATTGTCGGTCCCTACGAGGCGGACGCCCGTGTCGGCCGCATCAGTTACAACTCACCGCTCGGCAAGGCGCTGATCGGCCGCAAGGTCGAGGAAGAGGTCGAAGTTACCGTGCCGTCGGGCGACAAGTTCTACCTTGTGCAGCAGATCGAATTCATCTGAATTCGGACTTGTGCCGAGGACAAAAGAAAAGGCCGGCGAAAGCCGGCCTTTTTCGATTCCGCCGCCGTTTGGTGACGGGGAGCCTGTTCAGGCTTCCGACTGATCCGGCTGGAGCAGACGGTGGAGGTGGACGATCACGTACTTCATTTCCGCATCGTCGACCGTGCGCTGGGCAGCTGAACGCCAGGCATCTTCGGCCGAGGCGTAATCCGGGTAGACACCGACCAGATCCATTGCGTCGAGATCGGCGAATTCGAGGCTGCGCGGATCCTTGACCCGGCCACCCATCACGAGGTGAAGTTTCTGCATGGGGAGAGACCGCTTTCCTTTGGGAGAGACGAGCGTCCCCATAAGTCCAGACGGTGCGCAGAGCAAGAGCCGATCGCTTGCGCGATACGGCTCAAGATGCTCCTTTAAATCATTAGCAACAATTTCTCAATGACTGATGCGTTGAGCGAAATCCTGCATGCGCTGAGCGAAACGGAACGACTTCTCGCTCGCTGTTTCGGCCGCATCGTGGCTGATCTTGCCAGCCTTCTTCGCGGCGACGCCGCTTACTTTCTCTGCACGGTCGGCCGTTGCCTTGCCCAAGGCAGTGGCGGCGGCGAGGGCGGCAAGGCCATAGCGTTCCAATCGTTCGGCCGCATGGCCACCGGCCTTTTCCGCACGTTCGGCGAGATGCCCAGCTTCGCGCTTGGCGCCCAGGCCCAGGTCATGCGCCTTGCTGGAGGCGTTGCGCCCGAACAGCAGAGCCGCGCTTCCGGCCGCTTCGGCCAGTTCCACCGTGCGCGATGCTGCCCCGCGCGTGATCCGGCGCGGAAGCAGGGCGCTGACTATCGCTCCGGCCGCGATGCCGCCGGCGATAACCAGAACGGGGTGTTCTTTCACGAACGCGATAACCTTGCGCGAGGGGCTGTCGGCCTCAGGCGCCGGCCGGATCGGCACGACCGCTCCCAGATTGCCATCGGTTGCGGATTGGGCGGGCTTTTTGGTGTCAGCGTCGCTCACCGTGAGGCTCCTTTTCGCTTTTCGTCGGTATCGTCCTCGCCCGAGATCGCGCCGAATATATCGGTGATCCAGGCAAGGATGGGGTTTCTCAGAAGCCAAAGCACAAGGGCCGTGAAAGTTCCGCCGATCACGGCGGGGTGTTCTTCCACGACGGCGACAGCCTCATCCAGAACGTCCAGCGCCTTGTCGATCGCTTCGTCGGCAAGGCGGCCGGCAATGCCGCGTTCTTCGATGTCCGCCTTGAGTGCGGCATAATGGGCATCGAACGTGGCCTTCGCGCTGTTGCGTAAGGCACGTTGTTCGGCGAGTTGGGTGGCGAGGGAGGCCATCAGATTTCGCCCCCGGAATCGCTGCCGATCGCTGCGCGCATCCGCCGCATACGGGCCCGCGCGCTGAGGCCCAGAACCACGGCAATGACAAGCAGCACAAGCGTCCCCACGGCAGTCGCGGCCCAGGGGCCGATCACCGATGCCAGGGAGAGCACCAGCCCGAATACGAGCGCCATCAGTGCGAAGAACACGAATACCGCAGCCATCGCACCGAAAAGCGCAATGGTACGGACTTCGGCACCGACATAGGCGGCCCGGGTCTTCTGAAACGCCAGTTCCGCTTGCGCAAGCGTTCGCGCCTCCTCGGCAAGGAGGCGCAAATCCTGGGCAAACGAGATGTCCTCAACCTCAAGATCGAGGGACGGTGCGGGGTCGAGCATTGGCGCCTTTCGTGCCGGGGTGGGCTGAATCAGCTGCTCTTCTTGAACAGGCGGCCGAACAGGAAGCCTGCTGCAATCGCAATGCCGATCGCGGCGCCCGGGCTCTTGCGCACGAATTCGCGAGCCTCGTCACCCAGTTCGTCGAGCGACTTTTCATCCAGACGCGCCGCTGCATCGGCTACCGACTTCGAGGCGGAACGGGCGTAGTCGCCATACTTGGGTCCTGCCTTCTCGTCGATCAGGCCGGCATTGTCGTCGATCAGCTTAGACAGGCCGACCATCGCCTGGCTGGTCTTGGCCTTGCCCTGGTTGGCGAGGTCGGTCGCCTTCACCTTGGCATCGTCCGCAAAAGCGCTGGCCTTGGTCTTGGCGTCTTCCGAACGGACCTTGGCCTCGCTCGACCACTCATCCTTGGCGCTGTTCAGTTTTCCGAGATAGCCTTCAGCCGCGGCCTGGGCTTCCTTGCCCAGTGCAATGGCGCCGGCGCGGGCTTCTTCCACGGCCTTGCTGAAGTGGCCCTTAGCGTTTTCGGTTCCGTTTCCGGTGCCGCTTGTAGGTTCGGCCATGGCGTAATCCTCCTTGTTCTCGGGGTACCCCGGTTTTTCGCCTATATGCGATGTGCCGACAGGGTAACACAAGTTGTCCTGGTTGCTGCAACGCAACTTGTAACATCAAGTTCCCCTGCTAAGACGCCCTCAAGAGCGCCAGGGCTTATTTCATTGGCGCCGTTCAAGAGGAAATCTCAGCATGACCGCGATCATCGATATCCACGGCCGCCAGATTCTCGACAGCCGCGGCAACCCGACCGTTGAAGTCGACGTTCTTCTTGAAGATGGCAGTTTCGGCCGCGCGGCCGTGCCGTCGGGCGCATCGACCGGTGCGCATGAAGCGGTGGAACTGCGTGATGGCGACAAGAACGTCTACCTTGGCAAGGGCGTGCTGAAAGCGGTCGATTCGGTGAATACCGAGATCGCCGAGGAACTCGTCGGCATGGATGCCGAAGACCAGCGTGACCTCGACCTCGCCATGATCGAGCTGGACGGGACCGAGAACAAGGGTCGCCTTGGCGCCAATGCCATTCTCGGCGTCAGCCTTGCGGTGGCCAAGGCTGCCGCCAATGCGCGCGGCCTGCCGCTCTATTCGTACGTCGGCGGCGTTTCGGCGCATGTCCTGCCGGTGCCGATGATGAACATCATCAACGGCGGCGAGCATGCGGACAATCCGATCGATTTCCAGGAATTCATGATCATGCCCGTTGGCGCCGGCTCGATCGCCGAAGCCGTGCGCTGGGGCTCGGAAATCTTCCACACGCTGAAGAAGGGCTTGCACGAGAAGGGTCTGGCCACCGCCGTGGGTGACGAAGGCGGCTTCGCGCCGAACATCGCCAGCACCCGCGCGGCGCTGGACTTCGTTCTCGCCTCGATCGAAAAGGCAGGCTTCAAGCCCGGCGTGGACGTGCAGCTGGCGCTGGACTGCGCCGCGACCGAGTTCTTCAAGAATGGCAAGTACGAGATCAGCGGCGAGGGCCTTTCGCTGAGCCCGATCCAGTTCGCCGACTACCTGGTCGACCTTTGCGGCGCCTACCCGATCATCTCGGTCGAGGACGGCATGGCCGAAGACGATTTCGAAGGCTGGACCGCGTTGACCGAAAAGCTGGGCCACAAGGTGCAGCTGGTGGGCGACGATCTGTTCGTGACGAACCCCAAGCGCCTGACCATGGGCATCGAGAAGGGCATGGCCAACTCGCTGCTGGTCAAGGTCAACCAGATCGGCACGCTGACCGAGACACTGGAAGCCGTCTCGATCGCCAATCGCGCCGGCTACACCGCCGTGATGTCGCACCGTTCGGGCGAAACCGAGGACGCGACCATCGCCGACCTTGCCGTTGCCACCAACTGCGGCCAGATCAAGACCGGCTCGCTCGCCCGTTCGGACCGGCTTGCCAAGTACAACCAGCTGATCCGCATCGAAGAAGAGCTGGGCAAGGCGGCGAAGTTCGCCGGCGCATCGGCTTTCGGCCGCCTTACGCGCTGATCGTTCGATCCGAATGAAACAAAAGGCCCGGTTCCCATTGGGAGTCGGGCCTTTTTGCTTGCTCGGTGCGGCGAGCCGGTGACGTCATGCCGCCACCGGCTCGCATAAGGGGGAGCTTTCGGGGGAATTGAAGCCGGGTGGCCGGCTCCGGTCAGGGCAAGCCAGCCACCCGGTCGCCTCTGTCGGTTCCGTGCCCGGATCCCCACCCCCAGGGGCAGAACGGGTTGGCTACCGGCAATTCAGCGCGCTGACGAGAACTCCATGCGGGGATCGTCGAGCAGCACGACGGAGCGCGATGCAGAGGCGAAATATTCGAGCATCGCGGCATACCCCCGCGCGCTCAGCTTGACGTAGACGCGGCGGGCATCGCCGGGATCGGCTTCGCGTACGAGCAAGCCCTGTTTTTCCAGGATCGTGATCCAACGCAGCGCCGTGGTGGATGGAACTGCGCTGCCGATGCACGCGCTCGTCACGGAAACCCGGCGGCGTTCCTTGGCGGCAATGAACAGATCGAGCAGGATATCCCAGGCGGGTTCGCCGAAAAGTTCTTCTGATCCGAAGATCTTGGTGCGCCGACGGCGATCGTCGTAAGTCTGCCGCGCCAGTTCCACCCAGATGGGGTGATCCTGGCTGGCGCCTTTGGTGCCATCGCGTTCCGTGCTGGTCGGAGTTTCCGTGGCGATGGTCTGTCCGATTTCGAGTTCTCGCGCCATGGCGAGAAGTTCGTTGGCAATGCCAATCAGGCGAATAGCCTTCGCCCGGCCGCGCATCAATTGATCGGTTTTCTCCATATATTAGAGCCCGCCCAACGTCCGCCAAAAACGCTTTGCGCCGACTTTGGGGCCGGTTGCAAAGATCAAGGGCAGAAATTACTCCAGAAGATCGTCAAGTGTCGCCAATCAAATGCCTTCGTCTTTTAGATAAGCAGGTGATTGGTGCGACAGTTAACTTCCATGCATGGGTTGTGGCATGGTGGGGGCAGGTCGTCTTGCGCAGCTTATTCCAAATTGGACGGATCTAGCTCCGCGCTGGAGGTTGACCGCAGGGCGTCGATCGCGGCCTGGAGATGGGCCGCTGCCACCATGGCGCCAAACTCATCAAGTGCCGATAGTTCTGTCATGAGCGCTGCGATCAATACAGCGCGCTTCCGTTCCGTGTTCACTGGCATTTACTCCGCCGATCGGGCGAAAGGCCCGTCAGGACCCGTTTCCCCTGGGCCAAGGGCTGCGATTCGCATCATGTGGACGAGGTGTTCGAGTTGGACTTGCATTCCCAATACGGTCGATATCGGATATTTCTGCCATACCGCTACAGCACTATGAACAAATTGAAATCGCGGAATGGGCGTTGTCCAACTTGGGTACACTCGTTTCTTTGATGACTAACGTTTCGGAGCTTCCATGTTCGTGGACTGATTGTGTAAATTCAGTAATGTAGGAATTGTTCTACGCAAATGTACTTATTAAGCGCTGGCAAACAGTGCTTGGCATTGATCGGCAGAAAGTATGAGCCGTGCGGCTCCGGCCAGTTCATGCACTTGCTCGGGACTGGTGGCACTCGCGATCGGCGCGGCTATTCCCGCCTGTGCGTTGATCCAGGCAAGTGCGACCTGCGCAGGGCTGGCGTTCGCGTCGGCGGCTATTTTGCGAAGGGCCTTCAGGACATCCCACCCGCCTTCGGCGGCCGCCGCTTCCAGCGAATGCGCGCGGGCCGTGCCCTGCCAATCCGCGGGGCTTTGGTATTTGCCGGTCAGGAAGCCGGCAGCGAGGCCGTAATAAGGCAGGGCGGTTATGCCGAACTGTCGGCACACCGCCTGCAACGGTCCCTCGAATTCGCCGCGGTGGACCAGGTTGTAGAAGGGCTGAAGTACCGTGAAGCCTCTGGCGTGCAGCCTTTCCGCCGCGGTGCAGATGCTGGAAAGGCGTTCCGGGGTGTAGTTGGACGCGCCCAGTTCGCGCGCTTTGCCGGCGCCGAAAAGCTCCCCGTATACTCCTGCGACTTCATCCAGCGGCGTCGTGCCGTCATCGCGATGGGCATAATAGAGATCGACGTAATCGGTGCGCAGGCGTTCCAGTGAGGCTTCCAGCGCCGCACGGACTTTGTCGGCGGCGAGCAGACCCGGCGCGCCCCCTTGGCCGGTCTTCGTAGCGATGCGCATTTCGGTACGTATGCCGCGGCTTTCCAGCCATTCGCCGATGATCGCTTCGGATTCGCCGCCAACATGCCCGGGAACCCAGTTGGAATAGCCTTCGGCCGTATCGATCATGCGGCCGCCGGCTTCGTAGAATGCGTCGAGAACCGCAAAGCTGCGATCCCGGTCAATTGTCCATCCGAAAACGTTGCCACCCAGTACCAGGCGGATGCCGCCGATAGAGGGGTGCGTATCGTTCGGGTTTGCGACCGGGATCGTATCAACCATTCAACTCTCCGTCAGGCGAAGCGCTCCTTCAGGTCGTAGAGCGCGATTGCGGCCTTGGCGGCTTCACCGCCCTTGTCCTTTTGTGCGGGATCGGCGCGGACCAGCGCCTGTTCCTCGTTCTCCACGGTAAGGATGCCGTTGCCGATGGCAATGCCGTCCATCGTCAGCGCCATGATGCCGCGTGCCGATTCCCCCGCGACGATTTCGAAGTGGTAGGTTTCGCCGCGAATGACTACGCCGATGGCGACGTAGCCGTCATAGTCACCGGTGGCATCGGCCATCGAGATGGCGGCCGGGATTTCCAGCGCGCCGGGCACGGTGATCACTTCGCCCTTGTGGCCGGCGGCCTTGAGGGCGGCCTTGGCACCTGCGATCAGCTGGTCATTGAGATGGTCATAGAAGCGGGCTTCGACGATGAGAAAACGGGCCATGTCAGTTCGCTCCTTCGGGGGCGCAGGGGATGGGGCGCTCGTCCACGATGTTCAGGCCATAGCCTTCCAGCGCGACAAGCGAATGATGCGTGTTGGTGAGCAGGATCATGTCGTGGACGCCAAGTTCCGCGAGAATCTGCGCACCCACCCCATAGTCGCGAAGTTCTTCGATGTCAGGCATTTCACCCGCACGGATCTGTTGCTTGATGTCCATGACCTTGGACATGGAGCTGCCGATCTGGCGATTGATCACGACGATGACGCCGGTGCCTTCTTCCGCGATCATTTCCATCGAGCGGTGCAGCAGGTTGCCGCGCTCCGGCGATTCCTCGCCGAACACGTCGGTGAACATCGAAAGCGTGTGCATGCGAACCAGCGTGGGTTTGGCGGGATCGATGCGGCCCTTGATGAGCGCCATCGTCTCGTCGCCGGTGGCCTTGTTGTAGTAGCTGCGGGCCAGCCACTGGCCGCCGTGGCGGCTCTGGAAGGTGATCTCGTTCTTCTTTTCGACCATGCGATCGTGCTTGCGGCGATAGGCGATGAGGTCGCGGATCGTGCCGATCTTCAGGTCATGGATGCGGGCGAAGCCGATCAGGTCGTCCATGCGCGCCATGGTGCCGTCGTCCTTCATGATCTCGCAGATCACGCCCGAAGGGTTCAGGCCGGCAAGGCGGGAGATGTCGACAGCGGCTTCGGTATGGCCGGCGCGGACCAGTACGCCGCCGTCACGTGCGCGCAGCGGGAAGACGTGGCCGGGGGTGACGATGTCGGCCTTGCTCTTGGTGCCGTCGATGGCGACCGAGATGGTGCGCGCGCGGTCGCCTGCCGAGATGCCGGTGGTTACGCCTTCGCGCGCTTCGATCGAAACGGTGAAGGCGGTTTCGTGGCGGGTGCCGTTGTGGCGGCTCATCAGGTCCAGGCCGAGTTCGTCGACGCGCTGGCTGGTGAGCGTAAGGCAGATCAACCCGCGGCCGTGGGTGGCCATGAAGTTGATCGCAGCCGGGGTCGCCATCTGGGCCGGGATCACGAGGTCGCCCTCGTTCTCGCGATCCTCGTCGTCGACAAGGATGAACATGCGGCCGTTGCGCGCTTCGTCGATGATTTCTTCGATGGGGACGAGCATCTGGCGGTCGTCGTTGGAGAACAGCACGCGCTCCAGCTTGGTCAGGGTATCGGCGGTGGGGTTCCAGTCGGGCTCGGTGCAGTCACGCAGCGTGTTGGCGTGAAGCCCGGCTGCGCGGGCAAGGCCCGACTTGCTCATGCCGCCTTCTGCGACGAGCTTGCGGACCTGTTCGATCACATTGCCTGCCATTGGAGTATCCATTCTCACATTGTGGTGTGAGCGCGATATGAACCCATCACATCGAAATTCAAGTGCCTTTGAACTCCGGCCGTCGCTTTTCCAGAAACGCATCTACCGCCTCGGCGTGATCGTGGGTGGTGTGGGCGGCGGATTGCATGGCGGCGGCCATTTCCAGCAGTGTGGCCAGATCGGCGCGGCGACCTTCCCACAGCAGGCGCTTGGTCATGCGCACGGCGTGCGGCGGGTTGGCGGCGATGCGGCGGGCGAGGGCGCGGGCTTCGTCCATCAACTGATGATCGGGCACGACCTTGGAGACCAGGCCGCAGGCAAGCGCCTCGGCCGCGTCGATCATGTCGCCGGTCAGCGCCATTTCGGCAGCCTTCGACCAGCCGACCACGCGGGGCAGCAGCCACGAGCCGCCATCGCCGGCAATCAGGCCGATCTTCACGAAGCTTTCTGCAAAGCGCGCGCTCTCACCGGCGATGCGGAGATCGCACATGCAGGTAAGGTCGCAGCCCGCGCCTGCTGCCGCACCATTGACGGCGGCGATCACCGGCACTTCGAGTGCGGCGAAAGCAAGCGGCAGGCGCTGGATGCCGCGCTTGTAATTGAGGCGGGTGCGGATCGGCTCACCGCCGTTGACGTTGCCGCCGGGCTTCATCTCATTGATGTTGCCGCCCGAGGAGAAGCCCTTGCCGGCACCGGTCAGGATGGCGACGCGCGCGGCGGGATCACTGTCGAGCCGTTCCAGCGCGCCAAGCAGGCCTTCGATCACTTCGGGATCGGAGATCGGATTGCGCAGTTCCGGCCGGTTGAGCGTGATCGTGACGATGCCTTCGGCGTCGATCTCGTAAAGTACGGCGTCGGTCATGCTGTTAGTCCTGCTCCTTGTTCTTGCATCCGCCTTAGCAGGTTGACGCATACGTAAAAGGGCCGAGCGCAATCGCGTCCGGCCCCCTGGAAATTTATCGGCGGTGCAGGATCAGGCGGGCTGCTTGGCGGCCGCGCTCATCATCTTGGTGATATCGACCTGACCGGTGGCAAGGCCGCCCATGAAGCCGCCGTCCACCGGCATGACGATACCATTCACCACGCCGGCAAGATCGCTGCAGATCAGCACCAGCGGACCGGCCTGTTCGGCGGGCGTGGTATAGCGGCCCAGCGGTTCGGCAGCGGCGTCGACCACTTCCTTGCCCGAGGTGGCGTGGAAGGTCGCCATCATCGGCGTTTGCGTGGGGGAGGGCAGCGAGCAGTTGATGCGGATGCCCTTCTTGATCAGCTGCGCGCCCATGAACTGGGTCCAGACGATCACCGCTTCCTTGGAGAAGGCGTAACCCTCGCTCACCTGATCCATATTGGCTTCGCACCAGGCGAGGCCGGCATCGAAGCCCTGCGTCATCAGCAGTTGCATGTGAACGGGGATGCGGCGGCTCCAGCCAAGGCCACCGGTGGAGGCAATCGAGACGATGGCGCCGCCTGCACTCATCAGCGGCACGACCTGTTCGGTCAGATGGCGGGTGCCGAGGAAGTTGACCTTCATCACATCCAGCGCCGGGAAACCACCGCCGCCGGCAAGGCCCGCGCAGTTGAACAGCGCGTCGATCTTGCCGCCGACGCCGGCGACGGCCGCTTCGATCGAAGCCGGATCGCGCAAGTCGATCTGCGTGAACGATGCCATCGGCACGGCACTTTCCTTGAAGTCGAATCCGTGGACTTCGGCGCCGAGTTCGACGAGCAGCTTCGCCGTCGCTTCGCCCATGCCCGAGAAGCAGCCGCTGACGATTACGCGCTTGCCTTTGTAGCCGAGAATGTCGGTCATCCGATTGTCCTTCCTCTCTCGGGCGCGGACGCAGGGCCGGCCCCAATCTCTTGTTGCTGGATAGCTAGTCGCAGTGGGGTGGGGGCTTCAACCGTGCGCCGGGCTGATCGCCGGCACGATGGTCCCGGATGGGTCGCAAAACCGCCATCTTGTTGCTAGGCGATATAGCGAAGATTGGCGGGAGAATGTGGTGAACGGGCAGGACGCGGCAACCGAGGCAGGGCCGGTTCCCGCACTCTATCGCTCAGCGGAACGCGCCGGGCGGATTGCGCTGGTGGCGGAAAGCTTTGAGCGTCTGTTGCGCAGGCCGCTTGTTCCGCACGGTGACGATCCGGTGGAGGCCCTGTGGCGGGCGCCGTTTGCCGTGGTCGCCCATGGGACGGAGCCCGATCCGCAGTTCTTTTTCGGCAATGCCATGGCGCTTGCCGCGTTCGAATGCGAGCCCGACCAATTCGTGGGCATGCCGTCGCGGCTTTCGGCCGAAGCGCCCTTGCGGGAGGAGCGGCAGGCGCTGCTCGATCGCGTGACGGCGCATGGCTTTATCGATGACTATTCGGGCCTGCGCATCAGCGCGACGGGGCGAAGGTTCCGCATTGGGCCGGCGATCGTCTGGAACCTTGTCGATGCGGGCGGCATCTGTCGCGGACAGGCTGCGACTTTCGCGCCATGAGCAAGATCGATCCGCGCGTGGTGGAGGCCGTCATGCAGCAAGTGCGCGGCGCGCTGGCCGCCACGCGGCTGCGCCCGGTGGTGATCGGCATCTGCGGCGCGCAGGGTTCGGGCAAGTCCACGCTGGCACAGGCCGTGCAGGAACGGTGCGGCACCGAAGGATTGGCGGGCGCGGTGCTTTCGCTGGACGATCTCTATCTCACGCGCGCCGAGCGGCAGGTGCTGGCCCGTGACGTCCATCCGTTGCTCGCCACACGCGGGGTTCCGGGAACGCACGATGTCGCGCTGGGGCTGGAGGTTCTCGACCAGTTGGAGGGCGGCGGTCCCGTGGCTCTGCCGCGTTTCGACAAGGCGCAGGATGACCGCGTGGCGGAGTGCGACTGGCCCATCGTCGCGCCGGGTTGCGAGGTGCTGCTGTTGGAGGGCTGGTGCGTGGGCGCCTTTCCGCAGCGGACCCGCGACTTGGTCGATCCTATCAATGCGCTGGAGGCCAAGGAGGATGCGGATGGGCGCTGGCGGCGCTGGGTGAACGACATGCTGGGCGATTCGTACCAGCGCTTGTTTGCCCGGTTGGACCGGCTGGTGCTGCTCGCAGCGCCGGATTTCGAGGTCGTTCATCGCTGGCGCAGCGAACAGGAACGGGATCTTGCGCAAAAGGGCGGGACAGGCGCTCATGTGATGGGCGAGGCGGAAATCGCCCGCTTCATTGGCCATTACGAACGCATCACTCGTGCCATTCTTGCCGAGATGCCCGCCCGCGCGGATCTTATGATCCGGTTGGACGGGGCACGGCGGCCGGTGGAGATCGCGGCGCGCTAGGTCGCTTCGCGCCGCACTTTGTCGGCCCGGCGGTTACGCTTGCGCTGCAGGTCGTCGAGCGAGGGTACACGATCATCGATCACATCGGCCAGCACCGCGCCGCGCTGACCCGGTGGGCGGGCAGGCCCGCGGGTAGTGTCGCAGAAGGTCTGGCGTTCGATTTCGGCGTTGAGCAATGCCCCCAGCAGCACGCCATAGGCTGATAGAAACAGCCACATCAGGAAGACGACGATAGCCGAAAGCGATCCGTAGGTGGCGTTGTAGTCGCTAATATAGGCAACGTAGAGCGAGAAGCCGAAGGATACCGCAATCCACAGCAGCGTCGCCAGCAGGGCGCCCGGCGCGAGCCAGCGCCACTTGGCTGGGCGTCGATCCGGTCCATAGCGCATGATCAGCGCAAACCCCAGGCTGCCCAGCAGAATGGCGGCAATCCATGTCAGCCAGTTGAACAGTGTCTGCGTCGCACTGCCAAGGTAGGTCGTCGCCTGCGTTTGCAGCCACGCGAAGACGCCGCCGGACAGGATCCCGGTCAACGCGATCAGCACGGCCGAAAGCGTCAGCCCTGCCGCGCGGAAGGTGAGAGAGATCGCGCCCCGCGTCTCGCGCTCTTCATTGATGACGTTCAGAGCGCTGATCATTCCGCTGGCCGCGCGCATCCCGCCGTAGATCGCGAAGAACAGCGCGATCAGCAGGGCAAAGCCGGTGACGCCCCGGCTGGTGGTGACGATCTGGATCAATTGCTGTTCGAGCATCTTGGCGACTTCGGGCGGGACTACTTCGACGATGCTCTGCATCTGTTCGCGCACGGTATTCACATCGCCGATCAGGCCATAGGTCATCACAGTGGCCGCGATCAGCGGGGTAAGCGCCAGGAAGCAGTAAAAGGCAAGGCCCGCTGCCAGCAGGCCAAGTTCGTGAAAGCCGCTCATCACCCAGACGCGGCGCACCACGCGCCACCAGGCGCGGCCGGACAATGCCCACGGCGCGTTCGCATCGGCACCGGGGTGGGTATGGGGCGTCTTCCCATCGACGGATGCCGCTTCTTTGGCGTCGGAAACCGTATCCATAAGGTCACGGTCGGTTGATCCTTCGTGGGTATCCATTTACGTACCCCCTTGCAGGCGGGAACTTTCGCTGTTGCAATGCGATACGGTAAAGCACGAGGGGGCCTGCTGCCCAGTCTCGACAGGGGGATGTTTCATCGCGCCGTTCATGCCAATGCTAAGCCATCACGACCTCGTCGGTTCCCGGCTTGTACGTGAAGGTGCGGGACTGGTCACGCTGGCTCTGGTGCTGGCGGCCTCTGCCGTGCCGGCGGTGGCGCAGGAAGCGGCTAAGGCTGCCGGCCAGTCCGATTCCCGATCCACGCCGCAATCGGGCGAGGCTGTGAACAAAGTCGGCCAGACGGGCACGGCTCAAACTGGTGCGCGCCAGGCCGGTGCATCTCAAGGTGCGGGCCAAGCCGGGGCGGCCCAATCAGGTGCAGGGCAGGCTTCCCAGGTTGGCGATGACCTGCAGGCCGGCAAGATGGAGGTTCCCGCTCCCCCGGCCGATGTGCCCCTGCCGGAGGTCAAGCCGATCATCCCGGACGACGAATTCAACCGCTCCATCCCCAAGCTGGACGCGGCGGACGATCCGGAACTCGACAAGCCGCTCGAATCGATCGAAGCATTCGAGCAGCGTCTGGCGACCCAAAAGCCCAGCGATGAGGCGGGTGAACCGGCAGGCGATCAGGCGGGCAACAAGGCGGGCGGCAAGCCCGAGGAACGGGCGGAGCAGAACGCTACTCGTTCGGCCGCAGCAAATGGCACTGCACAGCCGGCCGTCAGCGCGGGTGCTTCGGCCGCTGCCGCCGGCACTGCTGCAGCCGAGTCGATCGGTCAGGCGCCCGCTCGCGATCCCGAGCTGAACACGCCGCTGCCGCCGATCGGACAGTTCGAAGTTACGCCGGTGCAGTTCGCGGAGAGCGAGGAATCGTCGAAAGATACCGAGGTGGCCTACGCCGTCCGGATCGACGGGCTCGAAAGCGCCGATGACGCGACCGATATCGATCTGAAGAGCGAGTTCAAGACGCATTCGGCCCTGCGGAAGACCGGAAAAGCAGCGAACATCGCCATGCTGCGCGCGCGGCTGACTGAAGACGCGACGCTGATGCAGACCGTGCTCGCGTCCGAGGGCTGGTATTCGCCCACCATCAACACTCGGATCGAGCGCAATCGCAATGGAGAGGAAGGACCGCCGCTGACGGCGGTGATCACCGTTGCCCCGGGCAAGCGTTACGTCTTCGCCGATATCGTGGTGAAGGCGGACCCGACCGTTCCGTCCACGCTGATCGCGGACAACCTGGCCCTGAAGGTCGGCGATCCGATCATTGCGGAGAAGGTGCAGGGGGCGGAAGCGCAAGTGGCGCTGGCGTTGCCTGAAAACGGCTATGCCTTTGCGCAAGTGGGCGATCGCGACATCCTGCTGGATCAGGATAGCGGCGATGGCGTCTATACGCTGCCAGTCGATGTCGGCCCGCGCGGGCGCTTCGGCGGGTTCACCACGGCGGGCGATCTGGCATTCGACGTGAACCACGTGGCGGTGCTGGCCCGCTTCAAGAAGGGCCAGCTTTACGACAGCCGCAAGGTGGACGATCTGCGCAAGGCGCTCGTCGCCACAAGCCTGTTCTCCACCGTCTCCGTCGAGCCGCGCAAGACCGGCGAATCGGCGGGGCCGGACGGCACCGAATATGTGACGCTGCACGTCCAGCAGGATGCCGGGCCGCCGCGCACGATCGCGGGAACGGTGGGCTATGCCACGGGCGAGGGGCTCAGCGCGCAGGCCAGCTGGACCAATCGCAACATGTTCCCGCCCGAAGGCGCACTGATCTTCAGCGGCATTGCCGGCACGCGCCAGCAGGGGGTGAGTTCGACTTTCCGCCGGTCCAACGCGGGCAAGCGGGATCGCACTTTCGAACTCGTGGCCGAAGCGTTTCACAACGATTACGACGCCTATAGCGCCTACACCGGCCGCATCGCCGTGCGGATGGCGCGCGACTCGACCCCTCTGTGGCAGAAGAAATTCACCTACGCCTATGGCGCCGAAGCGCTGATCACCGGAGAAACCGACTACAACGTCGACACCGGAACACGCGATCGCAAGCTCTACTATGTGGTGGGCGTCAATGGGCAGGCTGGCTTCGATCGGACGGATAGCCTGCTGGACCCCACAAGAGGCTACCGCTTCACCGCGCTGGTGCAGCCGGAAGCCACGGTGAAGGGTGGTTTCAATCCCTATGTCCGCAGCCGGATCGACGCTTCGGGCTATTATCCCGTAACCGATGGACTGGTGCTGGCGGGCCGTGTGCGGCTGGGCACTATCCAGGGCGCGCAACTGTTCGACATCGCACCTTCGCGCAGGCTCTATGCCGGCGGCGGCGGCTCGGTGCGCGGTTACAGCTATCAGGCGCTGGGCGAACAGGCGCCGGACGGCAAGGCAGTGGGCGGCCGCAGCCTCAACGAAGCCTCGGCCGAGGTGCGCTATCGCTTTGGCACTTACGGCGTGGTTGCTTTTGTCGATGCCGGGCAGGCCTATCGGGAAAAGATGCCGCAGTTCAATAACTTGCGCTACGGCGTCGGTCTCGGCGGGCGTTTTTACACCAACTTCGGCCCGGTCCGCCTCGATGTGGCGACGCCGATCGACCGGCAGCCCGGGGAATCGCGCATCAATATCTACGTATCGATCGGACAGGCGTTCTGATGGAAGAGAACGACGAAGTCCTGCCGCCCGAAGGCGAAAACGGCGCATCGGAACCGGCGCGCAAGCGGCCTACGCTGGGCCGGCGCCTGCGCATCCGCGCGTTGAAGACCGTTGTCGGCCTGTTCCTGGGCGCGGTGGTGCTTGCCGCAGCAGTGATCTTCGGCATCGATACCGGGCCGGGCCACCGTTTCGTTGCCGAACAGATCGCGGCGCTGCGGTTCGAGAACGGGATGCGCATCAAGGTAGGGCGGATCGAGGGGTCGCTCTACAGCAAGATGACGCTGCATGACCTTTCGGTCAGCGATCCGCGCGGCGAATTCCTGTTTTCACCGGAGATCGAGGTCGATTGGCGGCCTTTCGCTTATCTGCGTAACCATGTGGACGTGCGCAGCGCCACTACCGAGCGGATGATTCTGCGCCGCACCCCGAAGTTCAACCCGACGCCGCCCAGCAACGAACCGCTGTTGCCCAATCTGGATATCGACGTTGGCCGCTTGCGGATTGCGCGCTTCATTGCCGAACCACCGGTTGCGGGCGTGCGCCGCATCCTTACGGTCGATGGCCGCGCGCACATCGCCGATGGCCGCGCGCAGGTCTTTGCCAAGGGCGGCACGATCGCCATCGAGGGCAAGCAGGGCGGCGATCGTTTCGATCTTGTGCTGGATGCGGTGCCGGCCAAGAACCGGTTGGCGCTGAAGGTCGATCTCGATGCGCCAACCGGCGGCGTGATCGCCGCGTTGGGCGGCTTCAAGCAGCCGCTGGCGCTCCGCCTTGATGGCAAGGGCGACTGGAAGGCCTGGAACGGTAAGTTCGACGCCGATCTTGGCGGCGGTGAGATGGCGCGCCTTGCACTCTCGGCACGTGACGGCACGTTCGCGATCAAGGGGCCGACGCGGATTGCGCGCCTGTTCACCGGGCCCACCGCCGGGCTGCTGGGGCCCATCACCAATCTCGACCTTACCGCCGTGCTCGACAGGCGGCGGGCGAAGCTCTCCGGCCTGGTTTCCAGCGATGCCTTCACGCTGCGACCGGATGGTACCATCGATCTGTCGCAGAACACCTTCGACGATCTGCGCCTGCAATTCGCGTTGTTGAAGCCGGCGGCCATCGCCAAGAACCTGAGCGGCGCGGGGCTGACGGCCTCGCTCGCGCTGGACGGTGCCTTCACGCGGCCCAAGGCGGCCTATCGCATCAATGCCGCGCGTGTCACGATGAACGACATGGGGTTGGAAGGCCTCAGCGCCGAAGGAGCCGCGCGGGTCGACGCGGACAAGATCCTGATTCCCGTAAGCGCCCGCGTCAGGCGGATCGTCGGGCTGGATACCGTTGCCGGCGGCACGCTGAACAACGTCAGTCTCAATGGCGATCTGGCGATCGACGGCACCCGCGTCCTGTCGGACAATATGCGCCTGCGGTCCGACCGCATCGACGCCAAGCTGATCCTGGCTGCTGACATCGCGAAGGGTTTCTATACCGGCGCCATCGACGGCAAGATCGACAACTATCGCCTTGAAAGCGTGGGCGTGTTCGACATTCGCACGAACATGGACCTCAAGAGCGAGCGGAACGGCTTCGCGCTGGAAGGGACGGTTCATGCCCGTTCCCGCAAGCTGTTCAATGCCAGCCTCGAAAGCTATCTGGGCGGCAATTTCGCGGCATCCTCGCGTGTTCGATATGGGTCTGACGGGATCGTGCATTTCTCCGCGTTGCGGATGAACGCGCCGGATCTCCGGATCGTGGATGGGCAGGGCAGCTGGTCGCCGGGCGGCCGGATTTCCCTGGTCGCCCGCGGGGCATCCGATCGCTATGGCGCACTGGGTGTGCGCGTAACGGGCACCATCGCCAATCCCGACGCGCATCTTACCGCCGAGCATCCCGGCTTCGGCATCGGCCTTGCCAATCTGGATGCCCGCATCAGCGGCGTGCGCGGTGGCTATCGCTTCGATGTGAAGGGCGACACCGACTACGGGCCGCTTACGGCCGATGTCACCTTGCAAACGGGCCGCCAACTGGCGGTGCAGATCAACAGCGCCAATCTTTCCGGCGTCGATTTCGCCGGACAGCTCACGCAAACCCCGGCCGGTCCCTTTGCTGGCGAATTGACGGCGGCAGGCAACGGCATCGGCGGCGCTCTGCGGCTTTCGGCCGAGGGCAAATACCAGGCGGTGGACTTCAACTTGCGCGCCAAGGATGCGGTGTTCCCGGGGGCGGCGAAGCTGACGATCGGATCCGCGTTGATCGATGGCCGGGCAGTCCTTTACGACAAGCCGCTGGTGATCGCGGATGCCCAGCTTGCGGGAACCTCGCTCGGCGCGCTCGATCTGGCTGCCGCGCGCGTGCTGGTCGACTATCGCGACGGGCGCGGGCAGGCCAAGGCGCTGATCGAAGGCGTCAGCGGCGTGCCGTTTCGTCTGGGCGTGAATGCCGATCTGGCTCCTGAACTGTGGCGCGTGGCCCTGTCCGGCCGTGTGCGCGGCCAGTCGGTACGCACGCTCAGCCCGGCACGCATCGTTCCGGGCAAGGACGGTTACGAACTGCTTCCCACCACTCTGTCGGTCGGTCGCGGAACCGCGCGCGTTGCCGGCAAGTATGGCGCCGGCATGAAGCTGGAGAGCCGGTTCGAGAACTTCGACGTCGGCGTCTTCAACGCCTTCGTCCCCGGCTACGGCCTGGGCGGCACCGCCAACGGTAGCTTCGATTTCGAACAGGCCAGTTCGACGGCCTTCCCGCTTGCCGATGCGCGCCTGTCGATCAACGACTTTACCCGTACCAGTTCCAGCACGGTCAGCCAGCCGGTGGACATCAATTTCCTGGGCAAGCTGGTGTCGGACGGGGCGGAAGCTCATGCCGTGATCCGCAAGCGCGGCAGCGTGATCGGCCGCATGGAGGCGACCTTGCGGCCGCTTCCGGCAGGGGAAGGCTCATGGGCGACGCGGCTGATGGAAGCGCCCCTTGGTGGCGGCATCCGCTATAACGGCCCGGCCGACACGCTGTTCTCCTTCGTCGGTCAGGCGGGGCAGACGCTCAGCGGCCCGATCGGACTGGCGGCGGACTTCTCGTGCAAGCTGTCCGACCCATGCGTGAACGGCCTCGTGAAGGGGCGGGATCTTACGTACGAGAACCTGGCCTATGGCACCAAGCTCACCAACATGAGCCTGGAGGGGCGCTTCACCGGCAACAGCTTCGAACTGCAGTCGCTCAATGCCAATGCGGGCGCCGGCACGGTGAGCGCCAGTGGCCGCATGAGCCTTGCCGCTGCGGCAGGCTATCCGATGGATCTGACCGTGAAGCTGGACCGTGCGCAGCTCGCACGCAGCGCATCGCTGTCCGCCAGCGCCACTGGCACGCTGAACCTGACCAAGCACGCGGGCGAGACGGCACTCCTGTCGGGCCAGTTGCGGCTTCCGGAAACCCGGTACGAGATCGTTCGCCAAGGCGCGGTGGAAGTGCCGCATCTGACCGGCGTTCGCTTCAAGCCGAAGACCGGCCCGACCCGCGTGACGGGGGATGAGCAGGTGGAACAGATCAGTTCCGCGTTCTCGTCGCTGCGGCTCGACCTGCATCTGAGGGCGCCGGACAAGCTCTATGTCTCCGGCATGGGACTCGATTCGGAATGGAGCGCTGATTTCACCGTTGGCGGCACCAGTTCGGCGCCCAGCCTGACGGGCGACGTTACGCTGGTGCGCGGCAATCTCGATTTCGCCGGGCGCTCCTTCAACATCACCGAAGGCAAGATATCGTTCAACGGTGGCCGCACGATCGATCCTTCGGTCTCCATCAAGGCGGAAGAAACCATCGAGGACGTGAACGTCACCGTCTCGGTGAGTGGCCGGGCCTACAATCCGCAGATCGAGTTCAGCTCCGAACCAAGCCTGCCCGATGACGAAATCCTGTCGCGCATCCTGTTCGGCAGCTCCATCGCGAACCTTTCGGCGATCCAGGCGGTACAGTTGGCGACATCGCTCAATACCCTGCGCGGCAGCGGCGGCGGGCTTAACCCGCTGGGCAAGCTGCGTTCGGCGACGGGCATCGACCGGCTGCGCATCCTTAGCCCCGATGAGGCGAGCGGGCGCGGCACTGCGCTTGCTGCCGGCCAGTACCTGACGGACGATATCTACGTCGAACTGATCACCGACGCGCGCGGCTTCACCGCCACGCAGATCGAAGTGAGCGTGACGCGCTGGCTTTCCGTGCTCAGCCAGGCCGGCGGTTCTGGCGTCAACTCGGTCAGCGTGAAGATCAAGAAGGACTATTGATGCGGCGGCTGTTCCTTGCCGCCGCATTGCTGGCACTGGGCGCGTGTCACCGCGAACCGACGTTCGACGAGCGATACGAGGCCGCGCGCACGCAAATCGACAAGAAGGCGCACGAGATCGATGCGCAAGCGATGGGAACCGGGGCGCCTCCCGCTGCCGAAGAGGACGATACCGCGGCGAAATAGCCCGGGCCTCACCGCGCGCATGTCGGGCTTCTGGGCGCGAAACGCCAGCGATCCGGCGTTCGTCCCTTAAGGCTCGCTCAAGGCTCCCTTAACCAGATTCGGTGCATCCCCCGTCAGCCGGCGATCGAAGCGGGATGGTCCCGTTCCGTCGCAACGGTCTTTAATGGAGGTGCCCGATGAAGAAGAGGTTGGCTTCGGCGTTCCTCTGCGCGCTGGCGCTGGGAAGTGCCGGGCAGGCATATGCAGGCATAAAGGCATCGACTTCGGTGCCCGATATGCGAGCCAGCCACCCGGTCACAGACGATGCGAGCAGGCGCGCTGCGAACGAACGCGATTCTCACGCGCGTGATTCGCGTGGTCGCGGCAATGCCGGAGACGGGGCCGGAGACGGTGCCCGAGACAGGGGCCGGCCCGGCAATGGGGCACATCACGGTTCCGAAGGCGAATGGAAGTCGCGCGGCTGTTGATGCAGCGATGTAGATGGGAGAGGCGGCCTGGAAGGCGTCGCTGCGGCGTGTGCCGGGAAGTTACGCGGTGGTGGACGCACTTGGGCTCGAACCAAGGACCCGCTGATTAAGAGTCAGCTGCTCTACCAACTGAGCTATGCGTCCACACGCGTTGCCGCGTAAGTTACGGAAATGGTGGACGCACTTGGGCTCGAACCAAGGACCCGCTGATTAAGAGTCAGCTGCTCTACCAACTGAGCTATGCGTCCACGCGTTTCCGCGTAAGGACAGGACTGGTGGACGCACTTGGGCTCGAACCAAGGACCCGCTGATTAAGAGTCAGCTGCTCTACCAACTGAGCTATGCGTCCACACTTTGCCCTGGCCGGGCTGCCGTTTCAGAGCCTTGTGGGCTCCTCCTCGGCGGCGGAGAGGCCCCTATAACGGCAAAATTTTGGATGGGAAGGGGGTAGGTCCAGATTTTTTTCAGGAAAGGCTGCTCGGCCGCTTGCTCCAACGGCGGACGGCCATCAGCGTGCCGATGCAGATCATGTTCGTCATCATCGACGTGCCGCCATGGCTCATGAACGGCAGCGGGATGCCCACCACCGGCGCCAGCCCCATCACCATCATCAGATTGATCGCAACGTAGAAAAAGATCGTCGCCGTCATGCCGGCAGCCAGCAGGCTGGAGAAGCGGTCGGGCGCGTTGCGGGCGACTCGCGTGCCCCAGGTCAGCACCACGGCGAAAACGAAGAGCACGAAGTATCCGCCCACCATGCCCCATTCTTCCGCCATCGTGGCGAAGACGAAATCGGTGTGCGGTTCGGGCAGATATTGCAGGTGGCTTTGCGATCCGTTGCCGAACCCCTTGCCGAAGATGCCGCCCGATCCGATCGCGATCTTGGACTGGGTGATGTGATAGCCGGTGCCTAGCGGATCGCTCTCGGGATCCATGAAGGTCAGCACGCGGTTGCGCTGATAATCATGCAGGATCGTGAAGAAGGCGATCGGGCCCGCGATCAGCGCGCTTATGCCGGCGCCAACGAACCACCACATCGGCAGGCCCGCCAGAAACATCACGACGCCGCCGCCGAAACAGATCGCCAGCGCCGTGCCGAGGTCCGGCTGAATGGCGACGAAGGCCACCGGCAGCAGGATCAACACGCCTGCGGGCACCAGGCCGCGCCAGCTTGCCGTCATGGCATGGGGCAGCGTTTCGTAGAATCGGGCCAGCACCAGCACGATGGCCGGTTTCATCAGTTCCGATGGCTGCAGCGTCATGAAGCCCAGGTTGAGCCAGCGCTGGCTGCCACCGCCCACAGCGCCGATCGCCTCCACCAGCACCAGCAGAACGACGATCGCGCCATAGATCGGATAGGCGACCATGCGGAAGAAATCCCGGCTGATGCGGGAAATCACGATGGCCATGCCCAAGAACACGAAGAAACGCAGGACGTGGCTGAGCGCGTAGGGCTGAAGGCTACCGCCGGCCGCCGAATAGAGCACTGCCGCGCCGAGTGATACCAGCCCCATCAGCGGCACCAGCATCCCCCAAGGCTGGCGGGCGATGGTGTCGGGGACGATGGAACGGCTGATCATTGCGGAGTTCCGGGAGTTTGTACGGCGGCCGGCGTTGCAGGTGCTGTTGTGGCGGGCGAGGGCGAGCCTGCCGGAGCCGCGTTCGCGGCAGCCGGTTCGGGCGCGGGCGACTGGGCATCGCGGACGATCGGCTGCTGCGCTTCGGGGGCGGCATCGGCCTGATCGACGGCCGCGCTTTCCTGTTCGGGAGACACTGCAGGCGCGCCCACGCCGTATTCTGCGGAATACTTGCGATACCGCGCGTCGAGCCGTTCCTTGGGCGTGCCGCCCCAGCCTTTTTCAAGCTCGGTCAGGATATCCATGCCCTTCTGCTTGTCGAAGATATAGGTCAGGATATCACGGGCGACCGGATAAGCGGCACCCGAACCGCCGCCGTGTTCGATCACCACCGAGCAAGCGTAGCGGGGATTGTCCGCAGGGGCGAAGCAGATGAAGTGGCCGTGATCGCGGTGCTTCCACAGGCCGCCTTTGCCGTTGCCGATATTGAGGCCGACGACTTGCGCCGTACCGGTCTTGCCGGCCAGCTTGATGTCCGGAAACGGCAGGCGGGCGTGCGGCGCCGAACCCGGGCCGTTGGCGACGTCGGACATGGCCTGATGGATATAGGCCAGATGCTCCTCTGGAATGCCGAGGGGCTTGGGTGGCACGTAGTCGCTGCCGTGGATCAGGCGCGGCATGATGATCTTGCCGCTGGCGATTCGCGAAACCTGGATCGCCTGCTGCAGCGGGTTCACCAGGAAGTAGCCCTGGCCGATGGTGGCATTGACCGTGTCGAAGGTCTGCCATTCCTTGCCGTACTTCTTCAGCTTCCAGGCAGGGTTGGGCACGGTGCCGTAGGACTGGCCGGAAACCGGCAGCGGGAAATCGTGGCCGAGGCCAAGCCGGCTCGCCATCGCGGCGATCGGGTCCATGCCCATGCGCTGGGCGAAGTGATAGAAGTAGACGTCGCAGCTCTGGTACACGCCCTTGGCCATGTTGACCTGACCGTGGCCGCGATGTTGCCAGCAGTGGAACACGCGGTTGCCCACGCGCAGGCCGCCGCTGCAGAATACCGATTCGTTCGGATCCAGCCCGGCTTCCAGAAATGAGAGCGCGACCATCGGCTTGACCGTGGAGCCCGGCGGATAGAGCCCGCGTAGCACCTTGTTGCGCAGTGGCACATGGTCGTCGTCCGACAGCATCTTCCATTCGAGGCGGCCGATGCCGTCGGAAAAGCTGTTGGGATCGAAGCTGGGCATCGAGCACATCGCCAGGATGTCGCCCGTCTGGCAGTCCATGACGACAGCGGCGCCCGATTCGATGCCGATCCGGCGCGAGGCATAATCCTGGATGCCGGCATCGATGGTGAGCTTGATGGTTTTGCCGGGAACGTCCTCGCGCGTGTCGAGGTCGCGCACGATGCGGCCTGATGCGGTAACCTCGACGCGCCGGGCGCCGGGGGTGCCGCGCAAGTCCTTCTCGTAGAACTTTTCGAGCGCGTCCTTGCCGACCTTGTAGCCCGGCGTGATCAGGACGGGATCATGATCCTTTTCATATTCCTCGGCGGATGCCGGGCCGACGTAGCCGATCAGGTGGCCGACGGAAGGCCCCAGCGGGTAGAACCGCGAATAGCCGCGCTGCGTCACCACGCCCGGAAGATCGGGCAGGCGCACGCTGACGGCGGCAAATCGCTCGAAATCGAGGCCGCTGGCGACTTCGACCGGGGCGAACCCCCGCGACTTTTCGATCTTGTCCTCCAGATCCTGCATGGCGATGGGCGTCATGCTGAGGAGCTGGCCAAGCACGTTCAGGGTGTGGGCCTTGTCCTCCATGCGTTCCGGCACCACGTCGACGCGAAAGTCGGCACGGTTGGAAGCGAGGGGGGTACCGTTACGGTCGAGGATCCAGCCGCGGCGCGGCGGAATCAGCGAAAGGTTGACGCGGTTGCTCTCCGCCTCAAGCTTGTATTTCTCGTTCTGGCCGATGGCGAGATAGGCCATGCGGCCCGCCAGCAGCACGCCGATGCCGCCCTGAATGCCGCCGATGACCAGACTGCGCCGGTCGAAACTGTTGCGCAGCGTGCCCGCACTGACGTGGCGCGGTTGGATAAGGCGCCGGAAATTGATCTTCATCGGGCGACCAGGAACGGCTTCAGGCGGAAGCGGTCGGCAATGGCGACGAAGCGGTCGACAAGCGGATAGGCAAGCACGGAAATCACGATCTGCGGTACGATCACACGGAGGGGGGCGTCTGCCCCGCCGACATTGGCGAGGCCCAGGCACAGCATGATATAGGCGAGGATAAGGCCGTTCGCCACAAGCCACTCGATCACGAAATTACGCCAGGGAAGGCGGGTTTCGACAAGGTCGAGGACGATGGAGGAGGCGGACCAGAGCAGCACCGCGCAGCCGAAGGGCTGGCCGGAAAACAGATCGTCGAACAGGCCCAGCGGCAGGCCGGCCCAGATCGGCAAAAGTCCGGGGCGCAACTGGTGCCATGACAGGAACACCAGATAGCCGAGCGGCGGCATCACCGGGGCCGATGCAATCATCAGCCACGACGGGGCGATGGAGGCCAGCAGGATCGTCAGCCAGGGGAAGGCGCGCGCCAGCGGCGGCCACGGCGCGCGGTTGATGCTGCGGTGGGTGTGGCTGTGCGGCGCCCGGAACAGGTTCATCGCTTGCCCGCCGGCTTGATGCCATCGGTGGTAGGGGCCGGCGGCGGTGGAGGCGGCGGAGCCCAGGTCCTTTCGACCATGACGTAATCGGTATCCGAAGGGTTGCTGAGCACGCGGGCAATGGCGCCGTCGCGCAGCAGCTCGGTAACGATCGCCATCGGCGTGCCGGGGCGGTAGAGCCCGCCCGAACCCGAGGTGACGAGGACGTCGCCCTTCTTCAGCGGATTGATGCCAAGGTTGATCAGGCGGATCCGCAGCGTGCCGTCCGAAGCGCCTTGCGCGAAGGCGGGAACGCCGTCGGTGGAGCGGCGAACGGGGACCAGGCTCTCGCTATCGGTGATCAGCAGCACGCGCGAGCTGGATGCCCCCACTTCGAGCACGCGGCCGACTAGCCCCATCGGCGAACGTACCGGCATTCCGGTGATCACGCCGCGGTCACGACCCGCGCCCAGCGTGGCATAGCGACGGGTGCTGCTGCCAGTCGACGCGGTGAGGCGAGCGAAGGCGACCGGTGTGGCGTCCGCTTCGGGAATACCCATCAGCGCCTTCAGCCGCTGATTCTCCACGCGCGTAGCGTCTGCCTGGACGAGGCGCACTTTCGCTTCCGCCAGTTCGCGGCGGATGCGCGCGTTCTCGCTCCCCGAATGGAAGAAGCCGGAAACGCTCGCAACCGCGTCGCGGCCCAAGTCGCGTCCGCCTGCGACGGCCTGACTGGCAGGCTCCGTCGCATCGGAGGCAAGGCCGCGCAGCGGGGAGAACAAATCGGGGTTGACCAGCGAGACCACCACGAGCCCCAACCCCACGACAGCGCCCAACACGCCCGCGGAATAGCTCAGGAAGGTGGAATATTGCGCTCTGCGCGAATAGCTGGAGCGCCTGTTTGCGGGCGGCGCCATGCGCCATGCACTCCTGAAACAAGGGCGGACCGGCCGCCAAGATTTTCCCAGGCTGGCGAAAGCTTCGCCAGAATCAAAGCGGGCGGCGCGAGCCCTGTGGCCGCGCCGCCCGCGCGAACGCTTATGCGGACATCAACACGCCGCGATAGACCGGGTCTTCCATCGCGCGGCCGGTGCCGAGCGCGACGCAGGACAGCGGATCTTCGGCGACGCTGACCGGCAGGCCGGTTTCTTCGCGCAGATAGTCGTCCAGGCCCTGGATCAGCGCGCCGCCGCCGGTGAGCACGATGCCCTGATCAACGATGTCTGCCGCGAGTTCCGGAGCGGTGTTCTCAAGCGCGATGCGCACGCCTTCGATGATCGCGCCGATCGGTTCCGCCAGCGCCTCGGCGACATTCGCCTGGCTGATGGTGATTTCCTTCGGCACGCCGTTCACCAGGTCGCGACCCTTGATGTGGATCGTTTCGCCGATGCCGTCCGCCGGGATGGTGGCGATGCCGTAGTCCTTCTTGATGCGTTCCGCCGTGGCGTCGCCGATCAGAAGGTTGTGGTGGCGGCGAACGTAGGAAACGATCGCTTCGTCCATCTTGTCACCGCCGACGCGCACCGAAGTGGTATAGGCAAGGCCGCGCAGCGACAGCACGGCGACTTCGGTGGTGCCACCGCCGATGTCGACCACCATCGAGCCGACCGGTTCGGTAACCGGCATGTCGGCGCCGATCGCGGCGGCCATCGGTTCGAGGATCAGATAGACCTGGCTGGCACCGGCGTTCGAAGCGGCGTCACGGATCGCGCGGCGTTCGACCGAGGTCGAGCCCGAGGGCACGCAGATCACGATTTCTGGATAGCGGAACAGGTTCTTCTTGCCGTGCACCTTGCGGATGAAGTGCTTGATCATCTCTTCCGCGATTTCGATGTCGGCGATCACACCGTCGCGCAGCGGGCGGATGGCTTCGATGTTGTCGGGCGTCTTGCCCATCATCATCTTGGCGTCATCGCCCACGGCCTTGACCTTCTTGACGCCGTTCAGCGTCTCGATGGCGACCACCGACGGTTCGTTCAGCACGATGCCGCGATCCTGAACATAGACGAGCGTATTGGCGGTACCCAGGTCGATAGCCATGTTCTGGGAGCCGAGCTTGAAGAATCGCGAGAAGGGCGAAGCCATCAGTAATCCGTTGTCTTTCAGGCCGCTTGCCGCCCTGTTGGGGGACGGCGTGGCCGGCTTGTTTGAAGGAGAGACAGCCCCTTAGCCGATCGATTTGCGAAACGCCAAAATTTTGTGACGATTTTTCGTGGGAATCCGCAGGGCTCCGTCTCGAAATCCTCGCGGTTCGTCGCTAGGGAGTGGAACAGTTCGTGAATGCCGCTTCGCGTCAATGATCTGCGCGGCGCAGAGCGCCTCCTTCGCCCCCAAGCAACAGGCCGAACCAGAGACTATCCGATGCCCACGATCCGCCGCCTACCCGAGCATCTCGTCAATCGCATCGCCGCGGGCGAGGTGGTGGAACGGCCTGCAGCGGCCCTCAAGGAACTGGTCGAAAACGCCATAGATGCGGGCTCTACCGAGATCACGGTACGGCTTGCCTCGGGCGGGCTCGACCTGATCGAGGTGACCGACGACGGCTGCGGGATGCGGCCCGACGAAATCGCGCTGGCGCTGGAGCGTCACGCCACGTCGAAGTTGCCGGACGAGGCGATCGAACTGGTGACCACGCTGGGATTCCGGGGCGAGGCGCTGCCCTCCATCGGATCGGTGGCGCGGTTGACGATCGAAAGCCGCCCTCACGATGCCGCCGAGGGCTGGAAGCGCGTGGTCGATCACGGACAGGTCGCGGTCGATTCGCCGGCCGCATTGCCGCCCGGCACCCGCATCCGGGTGGAGGATCTGTTCGGCAAGGTTCCCGCCCGCCGCAAGTTCCTGCGCTCGGCCCGTTCCGAATATGCCGCCTGTCAGGATGTCGTCCGCCGCCTTGCCATGGCCCGGCCGGACATCGGCTTCACGCTGGAGCATGAAGGCCGCCGCGTTCTGGCGGTGCAGCCGCGCGAGGAACTGGCATCGCGCGTGGCGCGGCTTGTCGCCCGCGAACTGGCCGACGATGGCGTGCTGATCGATGCCGAGCGCGGCACGGCGCGGCTGACGGGCGTGGCCGGATTGCCCACCTACAATCGCGGCGTCGCCGATCACCAATATCTGTTCGTCAACGGCCGCCCGGTGAAGGACCGCCTGTTGGTCGGCGCGGTGCGGGGCGCCTATTCGGATATGCTGGCGCGTGACCGGCACGCGGTGCTGGCGCTGTTTCTTGAGCTTCCACCTGAAGAAGTCGACGTAAACGTCCATCCCGCAAAGACAGAAGTGCGCTTCCGGGATCCGGCCTTCATTCGCGGTTTCCTGGTTGGCGCGCTGCGCCATTCGCTCGAATCGTCCGGGCAGAAGAGCGCCCAGCCGCCGCAGGCCGCCGCTATGAACATGTGGCAGGTCGAGCCGGTAGCGCCGCGCACGCCGGAACCGGCGCCGGCGCTGGGTTCGTTGTTCGCACGCGAATATGCGCCCACGCCGCGCCCTGCCGCGCCGCGACTGTCCGAGGCGGGCACGGCATGGCGTTCCTACGAGGCCGAAGTCATGGCCGAACCTTCGGGGCGCGCCGAAGTGGCGCCCGAGGAGCCGCAGGAAGAGATCAGCTATCCGCTGGGCGTCGCGCGCGGGCAAGTGGCGGGAACCTACATCGTCGCCGAAGCTGAAGACGGCCTTGTCATCGTGGACCAGCACGCCGCGCACGAACGGCTCGTGCTGGAACGGCTCAAGGCGGCCGGCGCCGAGGATGCGATGGTGCGCAGCCAAGCGCTGCTGCTGCCCGAAGTCGTCGAACTGGAAGAAGCGGCCTGCGACGCGCTGGAGGACAAGATCGCCGATCTGGCGAAATTCGGTCTGGCGCTCGAACGCTTCGGCCCAAGTGCGATGCTGGTCCGCGCGGTGCCATCGGTCCTCGGCAAGAGCGATGTCCATGCGCTGGTGCAGGACGTTGCCGACGATCTCGCCAAGAACGGGGACGCGCTGCTGCTGGGTGAAAAGCTCGATCTGGTGCTGGCGACGATGGCCTGCCACGGATCGGTGCGGGCAGGGCGCTCGCTCTCGGTGGCCGAGATGAACGCACTATTGCGCGAAATGGAGCGTACCCCGCGTTCGGGCCAATGCAACCATGGCCGCCCTACGTGGGTGAAGATCGATGCACAAAGCTTGGAGAATCTCTTCAAGCGCTGATAGGTGCGGAAGATCATGCGGCAGGCCATCATATATACGCGCTTCTCAACTCTTGAGCAGCGGGACGGCGTTTCCTTGGAACGCCAATTGGAGCGCTGTCAGGAGCTAGCGGTCGAGCTTGGCCTAGAGATTGAGCGTGTCGTTTCGGACCAAGGCAAGTCCGGCTTTCATGGACGGCACCGCATGAACGGTGCGGGGCTCGCCGAACTGGAAAAGGAGATCGTCGCCGGTCACCATCGCGGCAAGACGATCCTCATTGAGAAATTGAGCCGCCTGAGCCGCGAGGACCCCAATGATTCTTTCGATCTCATGCGAAGCATCACCCGGAGTGGCGTGACGCTGGCTTGCTGGGATGGCCGTCTCACCTACCGGGCTGGCGAAAATCCAGACTTCATGTCTGTGATCCAATTCTTCCTTACCGCGAAAATGGTCCACGAAGAATCTGCGGCGAAGGCTGACTTTGGACGTGATCGCTGGAAGCGGCGCAGGGATGCGATGGCGAGCGGCACAATTGCCAGCGCCTTGGGGCCATCATGGCTTAAGCTTTCCGACGACCGAACCCGATGGATTGTCATCGATGAGGGTAAGGGGCCGAAGGCCGATCGTGGCGAGATCGTCCGGGCCATATTTGACATGGCCGATAACGGCCTAGGCTCTCATTCGATTGCGCAACGACTCAACGCATCTGGCATCGCGCCTTGGGCGCGCTTCGAGGGCGAAAACAGAAAGCCGCCGAAAGCCTGGTCGCGAGGCACCGTCCTTAGAATCATGCAGAATCATGCAGCCATCGGCGACCACCAACCGATGATGACCGACGAAAATGGCAAAACCGTTGCCGCTGGCGGGCCGATCCGAGGATACTATCCCCGCATCGTCCAGCCGGATGTCTTCGAGCGAGTTCAGGCAATGGGTGGAGCGCGGAAGGAAGTTCGTGGGCGCCGCTCCGCCGTTGTCACAAATCTGGTCTCCGGCCTGTGCGTCTGCGAAATCTGCGGCGGGGTGATGGAATATGTGAGGGGGCGGCGCGCTGGGTCGGTCCTCAATCGCAAGGGCAGGGAGCCTGAGATCGTAAAGATCGACACTGCCTCACTTCGGTGTCGGACAGCGGCGCAGAAACTTCCGGCCACGGACCTCAACTACTGCGATAACAGGCGAAATATTGCATATTTGGGCATGGAGCGGGCGCTCCTCGATTCGTGCCTTCATCTCGCAATGGATGACGGTGCTTTCGCACAGCGCGATGTGATCGCGTCGCTGAACGTCGAACTCGCCGACCTGCGTCGGGATAGCGATATCGCAGCGAAGAAAGCCGAGGCGTTCTGGCAAAAGTGGGGCGAAAAGCAGAGCGATATGCTGGAACGTCTCGCTTCTGAAGCGGAAGAACAGGCCATCGAGATCGAAAAGCGAATCGCTGGTCTTGAGGAACAGCGTCGCAAGGCTGGCGGCGAAGCGTCCGCCGTCGAGCAGATGTCGCGCTTGGCTGCAATCCGTGATCGGCTCTACGCTGAAGACCTCGACGATCGCGCGCAGGCTCGAACCTCGGTGGCGGTTGCACTGCGGGCGGTAATCGACCGCATTGTCTGCACCGAGGACGGATCGTCCTGGGTGAACTTCAAGCACGGCCTGCGGACCATTCGGCTATTGCCCGGGCGCGGTCGCCGTGCCGCGACCTTTGTCGAATTCGATCTTTCGAAACCGTCCGTGCTCGATCGCTTGGACGGTGATGACCGCAAGATCGTCGAAGGTGTCTTTAGACGATCGACCGAAGCTAAGCAGGCACCGCCTGAGGATAGCAAAGCATAGATGCCACGTCGGGCTCGATCATGGAGAGCAACGCATCGAGTGTCGGCGCGCGCTTGCTCTCTATGATCCTCCAAAGCGGCGCGCGGCCACTGTAGCCCAGTAAAGCTTTCTTCGCGTGGAAAATGTAGTCGCCCGCATTCGCGTCGGCGCTAATGAGGTATCCCCGGCGACCGTTCGGCGAGATTGCTTGGGCGACCGTTGAGCACCAGCCGCTCCGAGCAAGGGTCAGGTTCGCTGCGTACAGCGGATCAAAGCTTTTCAAAAAATGGGTCTTTCTAAACAGACCCTCGAGATACCGGCTCGGTGCTCGGCTTGTCGATATGATTGATTTATTGGCGTTTCGGAGATCGTCCGGTATCGTCGTCGCCCTGTCCGGGATGACCGGTTCGCTGGTGCGCCACTGACCTCTGATTTGCTTGGCTTATCGCTCCCATCGCCTGAGTCGCAGAAAATCGTGATTGATCGTCGGTGATGTAGGCCGACGATCCTAACCTTCAGCCATTTGGGCGATGCACTGATCGAAGGAAGATTTGAGACTTTCATCGACTGCGCTTGCTGCATTGCCGACACGGGATAATATTCCGCCTTTCTGACAGAATACTGCGCTAGTCGTAAGTGGTTTTGAGGTCGTCAATGGCGTAATCGTCGCCCATTGTCGAATGCTGACATCGTAACTACCTGCACAAAGACCGTTAGACAGGTGGAGAATATTAACATTTACGTATACGAATGGCGTATTTGTTTGGGAAACTTCGATACGATCATAGCGCATTGCTGAATAAATGCTTGCCTTTATCGATTCGTTAGTAACGCCGCACGCAATTTCTGTAGGTGTCACGGATTCAACAAGGATTGCGAGAGTGCGCGGGACCTCTGCCGACGCGGTTTGAGAAACGAGAATGGCGGCGACAGCCGCCGTGATGCTGATGATTTTCATGATGCCCCTGATGCGTGCCCACGAGCGCCTTAGATCATCCAAGGATTGATGATCAATAAATAGAGATATGACAGCCACGGCCGGGCGCCCTTCGTCGTTTCTTGAGATAACCTTGCTCGCGAAGGTGAGGGGCTAGCACTCCCGCAGCGGTTCATGTGTTCGGATCGTGACCGAATATGATCGCGAGCACGTCTTCGCGCGTCATCCCTTCCAAACCGATCGCGATGCCGGTGGTGAGGGCGCCATCGATTAATTCGTTCATCCGGTCTGGATGGCGATCCGGGGAGACATCCTCACCTCCGAGAATCCAAGCTCGGGTTTGCGCCTTGGTCATTTTGAGTCTGAGGCGCTCCGGATCGACCGCCCCGTCATCTTCGGTGAGCCAATCCGAAAATTCATCGTCCGACATCCTGGTGGTGCAGAACCTTTGCCCGCCGTAGGCGCGCGTCCAAGCCCGTCGCTCTTTGGGTGAGAGCCCGGCAGGGACGATTGCGAATTCTCCGTCGTACTCAATCGTCGGCATTGCACTTGATCGCTTCGAATAGCTGTCTGATGGAGACATTCTGTGCAACCACCTCATCGTCGCGCCGCACCGTCAACAACCCAGTGTCGCAGGACAACTTCAATTTGAGAATCGTTGGCCCCGTGAGCCCAAGATCGATATCGGGTTCGGAGGGGGGGTGCGTGCCCTCCCAAGCCGCCTCCCACATTTCGTCGGAAGTGGGAGGCGGGTAGAAGCGCTCGTGCCGATCTTCGAGCAGATGGGTGATCTCGAAAATCGACGCGCGGTCCAGGACGACACCACCCTCGCTGTTGAAGAGGCTATACTGCCCATCACCGTGATCGACGATGAGAACAGTTCGATCTCGAATCATAAATGATCCTTAGCCGCGCGTCGAACGACCCATGCAGGGGAGGCGTCAAACGGCGAGCGGACGCTCTGTCGGGATGTCACGGTTGCCGCTTATGAAGGGCTTCACAGAAATCCCACATCGAGATGCCCCGTCCGATGATGTCTGGGCCGTGCCTTACCGTCAGAAAATCTTCGGTGCAGTCAATTTCCAACTGGTCCGTGGTCCATTTTCTGAGGTCTAGTTCGATATAGGACTCTTCAACAGCAGCTTCCGCTTCGCTGTTCCGCGCAAAAATTGCGAGCAAAGCCTCTCGCTCGGAAAGGATGGGTTCCCGAGCAGTGTGGCGGTTCTGCAGATAGGACAAAACGTCCTCGATATGCGCGTTCGAGAAGGTGATGCGCTGTCGAGCGTCGGCGAGGTTGTATCGATCATCACCTTGGTGGGTGATTGTCACGGCGGATTCTTTCACGGCGTCAGTACTCGGCTTTGATTGGATCGATGCCTGCGGCCTTCGCGCGAGCGGCAATTCGACGAAGTTGTTCGCGTTTTTCCGGCGTTCTCTGCTCACCGCTGTTGCGCAGGGCGTCAGCATCCTCCGTCATTCCGAGGGCCTTTTGGCGCGCTGTCATGGCGGCAAGATACTTTTCGAGCGGCCCCATTTCGATCATCAGCCTGGTCCTTTCGGCATTGCTCGACCATTTCGAATGCCACGAAGGTCCGCAATCCACTTTGCCCGTCTCCGAACAGTAGATCGATATTGCGCCGTAGGCGAGCGGCATCCTCTTCAGAGATAAAATCGGGAGTAAGGCGACCATTCTTATCGTGTTGCATAGCGCTCTCTTTTGCAAAGAGCGGGCCAAATAGAATGGTAGAAATGGTTGGCAAGTCTGGATGAATTAATCTGTGGATAAAATATTAATTCAAATTTTCAATATACCTCTTACTAATTTGGTAAGTTGCGTATTTAGTTATAATGGGTCTCATTGTTATTATGGTCTACTCATTGGCATCGTTGGATTTCATCCCTGCCGCCGCTGTCGAGGCGACTGATCGACTGAAATAGCGCTTCGCCGTGATTGTAGGCCATCACGATCGCGCCCACGGTTCCAGGCGGAAAATCTTCGATCGGGACGAGCGTGCGGACGCTGTCGAATTCATCGAACGTCATGGGTGCTCATGTTTTGGGGAGGGTGAGCGCGGCGGATTCATAGGTCGCAAACAACTAAAAATCGGAGTGCCGCGCTCAACAACCATAATAGCAGGCACAACGCTCATCTCAACCCCAACGCAGTCGGAAATGGCCTGCATCCTCTGCGGTTTCGAACACGATGACGCGGGTTTTGAAGGACAATTCCATCCGGCTCGGCGTAATCCGACCAATCGAGATTGATCCGGCCGCGATTTTGGATGCGGTGATCAATGCGCTTGTTAGCGGCGGCGAGATTGATCCGCCCGAAACGATCGTTGGACTTAGGGGCAAGGTGTCGAACGTTTCGATCCACCACTTCCCGTCGATGTAATCTACCATCCAGGCCCACATTTCTGGCGAGAGGAATGTGTCCATATCGTAGTGCTCAGCAAGCAAGGTGACGGTGTGGATCATGCCGTGCCGCCGTCTTCGAGCATCGCGATGCACTCGCGAACGGCGTCCTCGGTCGTGATCTGATTCTGAAATTCTTCGCGCAGGCGCTCGCAAGCGCTCGCTAGGGCGGCAATGCATTCTTGGAGTGCGGATGGAGTCACGGGAAAGTTTCCAATTTTCCGTATTTAGCATTTCGGAAACCGGAGATTTGGACGGCGTTGCCGCCTATAACGCCGCCGTTTCGTTGGCTTAGGCAATGTGCTATTCGGCCCGCATCTAGCGGGGGCCATCAGATATGTTTCATGACTTGAGCCAGGCAACGCCTGCCGAAATCGCCAGGTTGGTGGCATTAATTGCGGGAATGGGCTTTATCGTCCAAGTGCCGCTCGTGTGGATTTTCGGTAAGACGGTGGCGTTAAACGAACGTCCGGAAAAGCGCGCGGTGTGGACCGCCGGGCTCGCCTATGTGGGGGCTGTGTTGCTCTTCATTGTCTTTGGCGGCGGGTTGCTGGCAATCCTTGGGCCAATCGTACCCGTGCCAGGCGCTGTCGTGATGTATTACTGGCACCGATCAACCTACCGGAAAGGGTGGGTCGAAGATCACCTGGTTACCGACGATATGCAACTCGAAAACAATGACTGGCGGGTCGGTGTCGGAGTTGTGGTCAGTATGATCGTCGCCGCGAGTATCAAGGCGCTCTTTATGAACGCGGCGGGCTAACAGTCAGCGGCAGGTCTTCCCGCCCATGCTTGCCCGAACACACGCCTAACATTCGAGAAAATCGTCATAGTGCAGCGCCAAGCCACCTATGCGGTTTCGGCCTGTAGGCCCGCGTCTAGCTGTGGCGAGACGCTAGATTCAGAGAGGGGCGGAAATGGAACGCACCGACAGGCGGTCGGGAACGGCAAGCAGGGTAGGAGCGACCAGGACGGTCTTGCAGCCGGTGAGCGCGGCGATCGCCACCAACATCAAGCATCGACACATCACTTCACCGTCGTCTGGATGGAGTTGCGTCGGTCGAGGTACTCCTGAGAAACAGTGCCAGGAAGATTATTCCGCGATGGAATATTTTTGGACTTGTATACCTCTTTCGATTGGAGTATCCGGTAAATAATCGGTGGAACCATGCAAGTTTTCCACAACCAATTTCGTGACCGGGGATAGCCCTTTCGGATGATGATCCGTAGAGGGGATTCATCAACGGCGCACGGGCTTTCCGGACACCTTAGATCGCTCAAAACCTCGATTTTCGAGGCGATGACGCGTGTTTTAAAAATCCTGTGTGAGGCAGAGCGATAACGGGTCGCTCCTGTTCGTAATTCTGCCCGAGCCCGTCGTGAGACGCGCGTTCGCCTAGCTTTCTAGCTTTGCTCGATAACTTTTCACCTCATCGATCGAGCGCTCTCCCGAATTTGAGGTTCGGCGGCGGAGTCTGGTCACGTGCAAAATAACCCCCGCTAGCCTTGCTCGCTTGCGGCAATGGATGATTACGTCTTTATGAATATCGAACAAACCTATCGCTCTATCTACGTTATCCTCGGCAACGGAAATTCCTTCGACGAATCACAAAATAAGTACATGTTGGCAGCGAAGGGGCTTGCCGGTCAGCTTCGCTCACAAGGATATTCAGCAACCCCTACGATTACCTGTAGAGAGGATTTGGGCGCATGCCCGTTTACTGGTGACATCCAGGACCCCGTCACAGTCGTTTGCTTGGCAAATCTGACCCGCACGCAGCAATTTGCGGTAGCTGAGATTTTGACTAGCGACGACTACGAGGTCGTGCACATCTCTGGTATGCGGCGGAGTGCGAATAGCACGCCTTTCGCATACGTCCTTGTTGGCATGCCGGGGGCAGGGAAAACGACTTGGCGGAATCTCGAGTGCGAGTACCTCGCAAGCCGTGGATGCAAAGTATCTATCATCTCTAGCGATGATTTGATTGAAGAATACGCGGTCGAAAACGGGCTTACGTATAGTCAAGCTTTCGACGTTCTCGATTTCTCCAAGGTCGAGGAACAGATGCGGCGCAATTTTGAAGCTGCCATTGCGCGGAATGACAACATTGTTATCGACCGCACTAACTTGTCCACTCGGGCTCGTTCCAACTGGCTTCGGTCGCTGCAGCGCCGTTACCGTGTTGTGGCGATCGATTTTGACTACGCGAAAAGCGAAATTGAACTGCGCCAGTCCGCTCGTATCGACAGAAATATCCCTGATGAAGTGATCGCCAGAATGTGGGCTTCGTACGTGCCGCCGTCTGAAGCTGAAGGCTTTTCGAGTATCGTGAGTGCGCCGGACCTCAGGTTCTATCACTCCGAGGTGGAAAGCGAATTTGCATGACTATTCGCCTAATCGCTGAAATTGAGCGAGGTGATTTCGGAGAAATTTGCGATCCTGTCGTGATCGAGCAAGTTCGACCTATCATTCGAACAGCTATCAAGCGTGGAGCCCTCGATCCTGAATACGCGTCTTATGACAAGAAACGGCGCGGTTCGTCCCTGAATTACGACATCTACGATGTTGGCAGAAAGCCGCTTACGATCCTGTTGCAGCGTCGTGAGACGACCGGTGACAAGTATGGCTTCCATCCCATCAAGGGCTATCTCCTGCTGAAGCGGATTATGGGGGGCAGGCTCGTCGTCGAAGAATGTCCGGCGAAAGACCAGATTGTCAAACTCGCTAAACGTGTCGGTGACAAGCCGGGTGAGGTTTTGGCGAACGTCGCTCGTATCGCAGCGCGTCGAGCCGCATAATGAAAAAATCCCTCCCGGTGTTCCGTGAGGGGTTAGCTCCGCTAGCGCTGCGAAGGCTGCTACTCGCTTGAATTTTAAAAATATGTTTGCCTCACCTACGTAAGGTGGCTCTATAAATCCTTAACTACGTTCGACTGTCCTTGGCGGGTCGGTCTGTTGAAAAGGAAGAGTATGGCGCAAGGTTGGGTGATTGTATTTGCCATTTTGGGCGGTCTCTGTGGCGGCGGTGCCATGCTGCAATTGCCGGGGATGGCCGAGCGCAAGTCTGTAATGCTGATTGCCTTCGCGTTCGGCTCGATCGTGACAGGCATGGTCATGCACAAAGCGCTCTCAACCGTGGCGGGTTTCAATGAGTGGCAGGCCAAGCAGTTGGACGAGGCTCAGAGGATGGTCTGAGGGTTCCAGCGGCGAGTGAACCGAATAACCAGTTCCCCGCACGGTGTTCGGTTGACAACTCGCCTTCGAGTTTTAATCGAGAGTGTGAATTCAGGGGGCAGCGATGAGCGGAATTTCTGGCTGGTTTTCGGCATGGTCGGCTACGCGGGAGTTGCGTAAGTCTATTCGGCCCGAAGTTCTTTCAGCTATCTTGGCAGGCAAGGTCATCACTCTCGATGAAATCGCCGCTCGCGCGGTTAATGTTCGTGCGGACCGTTTAAACGGAGCGTATCAGTCAGCGGTAAGCGCGGGATTCATAGAGCTTGCAAATGCCATGCTCAAGGCAGGTGCGGTTGACGATAACGCGCTTATTGCGTTGGAAAAGCTCGCTGACAAATACGGCCATTCTATTCCGAGCAACATTTCCTCTCGACTAATCGAGGCTCGCGATCTGGCGATTATCGAAACGCGCCCGCTATCGGCGGCTTCGTGCCCGTACAATTTGAAACGGGGGGAAGTCTGTTACGCTACCGTCGAGGCCGAAGCACTGGAAACAAGGACGCGGACGGTTCGTACCCACTCGCGTGGCTCTTCAGTTAGTTTTCGCGTTGCCCGTGGTGTCAGTTATCGAATAGGATCGTACAAATCTAGCCCGGTGCGTCAGGAATATAATCACTCTTTTGGGTATGGAACGCTTGCGATCACTAGTAAGCGTTTGATAATGTCCTGCCCCAATAAAAGCATTACAGTATCGCTCGATAATTTGATTGCCGTAGACTATTTTGACGATGGCCTGACCCTCCATAAAGGTTCAGGTAAGCCGATTTTGATCAGCTTTCCGCGCAATCCTTCAATCGCTGTCATTTTGGCGCGATGCATCGATGGGTCGCAAGCGGACCACATCGTAGATGTGATCACGACCGGCAGGGTCGAGCCGTTGCAAAAGCCTTGGCTTACTCGAACATTCGGACCGTAAGGAGCCTCCGCGTCGGCACAAAGGGTTCCTGTGAGCAGCCCTCTCGGAACACCGAGAGGGCTCTTCGCTATTCAGCCCCCAATTCTCTCACGGCCCGGGTGATCCGCGTGATGAGCCGATCGTGAGGCTCCACCAGCATCACCAGGCGATCACCTTGCCGGACGATCCGGCAGAAGAGCAGGGGGGTGAGATCACCGTCGCCGAATTCATCGGCAATTTGGGTGATCAGCGCGGGGGCAAGGTCTGCGCGGCCGATCGTCTCGGCATGCTCGCGGATCATATCACACAGAGTAGCGGGGACATCGAGAATGTCCTGGACTTCAATTTGCATTTTCCTTTCAGTGAGCTTGAATTGTTTCATGCGGCCTTTGCGGCCAGTTTTTCGGCATTCTCTCGGGCGCGCTGGGCGGCCTTCCGCTGCCGATTGTTCTCGCGGTCCTCAAGCTTCCGAGCCTCCGCTTCACCCGGTGTCAGCGTGGCGGACTTCGGGCGGCCGGGTTTCCTCCGCTCGATCGTCGCGAAACCGAGGTCGATGAGTTTCATCGAGACGGTGTAGTGGCCGACGCTCTCGAAATAGGATTGCAGCGCCTCTGCCTGGCTGCGGTCGTACACGGTCACCGTGAGATCGTCTGAACAATCCGCCTTGCGGCCGATCCGGCAAGCGAATTGGATCAAATCCTCGGTTTCCCGAGCCTTCACGGCATCCGCGTATGTGATGCCGAGGGTCTCCAAAATTGCCTTTTCTTCCGGCGATGGTTTCGCGGAATAGATCATCGTCGCGTGGGTGAAATCGGCGAAGGCATTCGTGCCGGTGGCGCGTGGCGAGATCGACTTACCCGGCGTTCCGGCGAGAAGCGGAAAGCGCTTCGTGTTGCAAGACCACACGTGACCCTCCGAAGGCACGTTGACCGGTTCACCCTCGTCGTCCGTTTGCGCGAGCCATTCTGCGACCCGGCGTAGGCTCGCCCTTCCTTCCTCGGTGTTGTCCCAAAAATTCGTTCCGGCGCGATGCTCCTCGGCGAAATAGCGGATCGTGATGTCGCGGTGCCGGAAATGACGGGTCGGGAGCTTGTCCTTCTCCAGGAAGGTGCAAGCCATCTCGGGGTGGACGGGTTTGTGGTTCTCCCAAATCTTCGCCGTGATGGAATCCCGGAAGCCGTTGGCGACAATCTCGACCTGCTCGAAGGCTTTGAGGTTTTCGGGAAGCCAGAGGGAGTGCCAGGTCCACTTGCAGCCAGCTACGTCCATCAGCGAGAAATCGGTGAGATCGACGTAGACGGGCTGACCGCTGAGAACGCGGGTGTGTAGTGTCGTAAGGTCTTTCAGGACTGTGCGGCTTGCGAGGGTGCTCGCCTTGAGGCTGCGGCCCTTCGGCTTCGCGACCAGTTGGGAGAACTTCCGGCCATTTTCGTCGGGGATAAGGTCGTAATGTTGACTGAACCAGTGTCCGAGAGTCTCGGTTTGCAGGGATTCTTGCTGGATCACCGAGGGGGTTTCGTCGATCGCGAGGCTCCATCCAGTGAAGCCTGAAAGGTCGCTCATGCGGATCGCTTCATGCGTACAGACGACGATCACATGGCCCATCGGGTAGGTATTTGGCATGGATTCTAACATGACGCGGACGCTTTTCGTGCCGTCCGGGTTGCTAGCGTCCTGGCTGTAGATGGTCACGATCACCGGGTTTGTCGAATGGGCAGCGGCCTGGGTGCGCAGGGCTATGACGGTCTGGGAGATCATCTCGCGGCGATCGATGGCGAGAACGTGAAGTGCGGGAGTAGTGACGAGCATTTTGCGCTGGTGGTAAGATTTTCCCGCCGCGCAGCGGTCGTCAGAGTAATAAATGTTGGTCATTGGTCCTTTCTATAATAGCTATAATGGGGTCACATCGCGCTATCGTGTCACACTTTAATCCATAAAGGTTCTATGCATTATTGCGTGACATGTATCGAGATATGCCGAACAAGACGAAGTCTACACGAATAGGTCGAATCCACCTATATTTATCTACACGCGGTGATTTCGAGTTCGAGGGGAGCCGAGAAATCGGAATTGACCGCCCACGAGGTGCGAGTGTTCGCCAAAGGCGGACGTGAGTGCGTCGTGCGATCACTAGGCGCCGAAGGCTGAAGCCTCATCTTAGGATGTTTGCAGAGAAGGCTTGAGCCCCTTGGTGCCGAAGTGGGGCAGGGCCCCTGGTAAGGGCTTGAGCCTCTTGGTCAATGATCGGCGCGACCAGAACTCGCTAATCGCTCGCCCTGGCCGATAGACTGACAAGTCCTCGGCGCCGCTGGCGCGCCTCCGAGAACATGACAGCTACTCGCATTCGCTCGATCTCGGAACAAACAAAAGTCAATGGCCCGCGAAACGCGGGCTTGGTAATAGCGCGATGTGACAAACAATTTGAAGTAAGGACAAATTATATTGGAGGGAATTGCACCGTGACGTATAAATAGAGGCGCGGTTAGTTTATGGGTTTCGACGTTCCGCTCTCCTTATGCAATTGAGCCGCTCCGTACTGAACGACGGGGCGGCTTTTCCTTTGCAGAGGCATTGCGCAGGATGTGTCCTCACTTTACCCCAGATTATAAGCAGTGCGGCTTGAACGGAACCATCGCGACCGGCATGGGCGCCGGATGTTGCTCGACGAAATCCGTAAGGCCCGGAAGGGAAAGGGATTAACACAAGTTCGGCTCGCAGAACTCGTCGGATCGAGTCAGAAGGCTATTGCGCGTCTTGAAGCTGGCATCGGATCGATTGGCCTGATGTTGCGTGTGATGGTCGAGACAGAATGCCGGATCGCTGGCTTTGCCCGTGGGCGTAGTTTCTTGGAGCAGTTGCGCCATCGGCGGGGCAACTTGGGCTGGTCGATCTCGGAAGCGGCTGATCGATCCGGGCTGTCTCGCGCGACGATCTCGGCTTTGGAGCAGGGGCGGGGAACTGTCACCAGCCTCCTGAAGTATTGGGAGGTCGTAGGCGGAGAAGCTCGTCCTCGGAAACCAGATCGTTCCCATTGGCAGCAAGCGCAGATCGTCGATCGAGATAGTCGGCTTACGCCGCCCGAATTCCTCGATATCATTGGCGAGGCGTTCGGAAAGATCGACCTCGATCCCTGCGGACACCTCGACGATTTCGTCCAAGCGAAGCGGAAGATTATTCTGGAAGAGGGCGGTGACGGCCTGGCGGAGCCGTGGGAGGCGAGCACGGTGTGGTGCAATCCCCCCTTCAGCCAGATGTTGAAATGGCTTAGGAAAGCGGACGAAGAGTGGTCAGCGGGCAGGGCGAAAACAATCGTCTGCCTGGTGCCCGCTCGCTCCGACTCCAACTTCTACCATGATCGCCTGGTCGAGGTGGCGGACATTGGGCTCCTTCGCGGCCGGTTGCGCTTCCATACATCCGGCACGTTGCTCCCGCCCGCGCCGTTCGCGCTGATGTTGTGCGTCTTCGGCGGACGGCCAGAACAGCTAGTGCGAGTCTCCGAACTCACCCAGTGCAAGTGGCTGAATTTCCGTTTGAGTGTGCGAAGAGAGGCGGTCATGCCTCAAAGGCGTTGATTTGAGATTTATCAAACTGCGAGTTGGCGATATGAACTCAACATTTCATCAGGCCAAAGTTTCGATTGACTTGCCGTTATGAGTGAAACACAATGCGAAAGAGGGGGCCGTTGCACCGACCCCCTCTAGTGTAAGCACATCCATCGAAGGGAAATTCCGTGAATATAACGCTTAGCGCCCGCGATATTAGCAGGCTTTCACCAGCAACGCGAGCAGAGTTGCAGGCTCTACTCTTCCCGCGCACCGGCTTCGCTTTGCCTGAAGGTTTTACGGACGACGATTTCGAAAACGTGGTCGACCTTAAGCCCGAGCAAATTGTGGAATTGATTGCTGGATGCTCGCAGTCGACGAAGGACGGTCTTGAGGTAATCGCCATCCATGGTCCGGTGATCGATGCCCGTTTGTTGCAAGAAGTAGAAATCGATAATCTTGCTTCCTGGCAAGGTGCGGTGACGAAGCGCACTCGCACGATCACGGGAGACAAAGAAGCGTTTCTGCTTGCTTGGGATGACTGGACCTCGGCGCCTGACAACATAGGGCGGTATGCTGTCACGCCGGTTACACATGCCTCTCTGCACGCATACTTCGGCGAAGAATAAGATAGGCAAGCTCGCGTCCGAAATTTCAGGAACGCGACGAACACGCGGGGATAGTGTTTTGATCCAGCGGACAGCCCCGGTTCTGTCTTGAATATCTTACGCCCTGCGCGTAAATTGCGAGGGCAAACGTCACGGTGTTTCGACCCGTGGTAGATCAGACCCCCCACGGTTGCCGCCGTGCGGGGGTCCATCTTTTTGTGGGGTTTCGAGGGGACAGGTTGCCGCCCGCCCCCTCTTCGTATCCCCTTACTTACGGCAGATTTCGACCAGTTTCAGGACGAAAGTCCCGAACCCAATGAGCAGCGTAAGCAGGAGGCAAACGTTCGCAAACGTCAACGTTTTTCTCCTATGGTTCATGCCGTACCGATGAATAGCGGCCGACGACTCACCCATAAACAGTGGGGGCGGGAGCGGGAAGACCCGCTGAGTTTTTCCACACACCCCAGAAAAATCTCAGTGATGGACCGGCGGGTCAGCACTCCGGTTTGAAATATCGACCATCAAATTCGGGCGGCGGTGACCCGGCATCTAGAAGTAATTTTGCCATCGCGCGTCGTGTGGTCCGCGTAGGCGCGAGCTTGTCTTCCCGCCCGCAAAGATAGGTGAGTGTAATGGGAAGCTTCCCGCCGAACCTAATTGCCGGATCGGCTTTATCTGTTTCCCCGATGGATGAGCCGTCCAAAAGCAAGGCTACGATTTTTCGGCAATCCTCCACGTCGGGGTTAGGGTTGCCGATCAGTGAAGATGTTGCGCCATACAGTGCAGTGCCGCCATAAGAACCGTAGAAATTCACATTGGCGTGTGCTTTTCGAAGCGCCAAGACGATGGGATACGCCGGTTTTTGACCTGCGCAATGCCATGTCGCACGCCCAAGTGGTTGTTGTTTTACTCCATCGAAATCGGCTTGCGACCCAGCCTCCAGGAGTTTTTTCGTCCAAAATCCCGGGGTTTCGGCAGAATTGCTCAAATCGCGGTCGATGGCTTCCATGATCGGAGGAATTCTACTCGTCGCATAATGGTTTGGGTCGGCGCCATTTTTGATCAGTACGTCAAATATCTCAGCACTGCGACCAATCGAATAATCGAGATACGTCATGTGATTTTCAAGATTTTCGTCATTCACATCCACGTATGGCGTCGATAACAACTTTTCCACCAGTGTGGCGTTGTTAGCCAGAATTGCCGAAACCATCAACTTTCGATGCTGTACGATCAGGTCGTCGTCGTTCGCAGATGCCGGTGCGCCTAGTAGAAGCAAGGTGAGCAAGGGAAATTGAAATAACCGCATAACAAGGCTCCTCCAATCCTTGAGTCACGATATGCTCCTCGGACTCTACGAGCAATCCGACAAATTAGGTTTGTCCGTACCCGAAGTGGGGGAGAACTTGTTTAAGAACATTCGAGAAAGCGGATCGATATTCGGCCGACGCTAAATATCGACATGGATCAACTCTATGACGAAGACGGACAGATCAGCATGTCCGCAAAACTCTGGTGCCTCGACGTGTTCGATGGCCGAATTTCGCTCCTGCCAGGCCAGGAAGCCGACTTCCTTTTTCTCGTGAACGAACGGCGATACGGTCGCTTCTACGATAGCGCGACCGAAGCCTATGTCCTCGATTTCCAGCGGTTGCAGGGCCGTTTCCATGCGATGGTGCAGGAACTTGGCGACGATGGTGAATGACACCTTGAAGGCGATCGGCATCGTGAATGGCTTGGCGTTCGGCGCCGCCAGCTTGCTGTCACTCATCCCTTACGTGCCGCTTGCGCTGGATGTCGCGTGTGCGATCACCGCGACCAGCATGGTCGGTATCGCGGTATGGACGACCTCGTTCACGATTGGCGCATGGCGAAAGGCCGGGAAGGTGAAGCCATGAACGCGCCTTCCCGTGAAGATGTTGCGATGCTGGTGCTCAACCGGCTTCAGTCCTGGTCACCCACGATGAAGCCTGAGGCTGCGATCGCGGCGATCTACGACCTCGCCGCTAGCGTCATCGACTATTGCCACCTCCACTACATCACCGAGCAATCCGAGTCGGTGGTTCCCGCTCCTGTGCTCCCTGGCCTGCCAGGTGGTTAGTCATCGTGAGGCGTGACGATCGCAGCGAAGACGCGAAAGCCTATCGCCGCCTGTACAATACCAAGGCATGGCGTGACCGAAGGCTGGCACTGCTTACGGCGGAGCCACTGTGTCGATATTGCGCATCAATGGGCCGCGTGACCGCCGCGACCGTGGCCGACCACATCGTGGCCCATCGAGGTGACCTCGACCTTTTCGCCGGTGAGCTTCAACCCCTCTGTCAGTCGTGCCACTCCGCCATCAAGCAGCGTGAAGAGCGATCCGGATACCACGGTGCGGTGGACCTCGACGGTTACCCCATCGATCCGAACCACCCCAACCACCGGAATGCAACGACGCGCACGAATATTGCGTGTGACACTAAATAAAGGTGCATGCCGCCCGCCGATCGTTGCGGGCAGGGGGTGGTTCGATCACGAAGGGCCACCCCGGTAGACCGGCCGCCAAGTCGAATTTTAACGGCCGCAGTTCAGCAAGTTATTTTTAGAACAGGCCCACCTGCGTTCTGCCGCTGACTTCATCGTCCTTGAATGTCACGATGATGGTCCCGCGCTTACCCTGCCAACGATAGCTCCCGATGGAATAGCCACCGCTCGATACGTAGGAGACCTCATCTCCCATGCTGCCGAGGATGAATTCGATTTCCTTCATCTGCATACCAATACGGATTTGCGAATAGCCCGCCCTGGTGATTCCAGCCCGTGTGAAACCTGCCAGCTTCATGCCAGTTTCAAAGGTAATGCCTTTCCTGGCCCGAAAGCACGTCAGTTGAGCGTCCAGGTCCGTATCAAGGGTTTCGCACGGGTTCCGCAGAGCGTCGAAAAGAGCAGGCGCGACGAAAGTGGCGTTAAGCGCCCTTCTGAGATTTATAATCTCCAAGGCCTTCATCGCAGTGTTCTGCTTGCACTCCGCATTATCACACGCATCAATTTGCGGTGTTATGCGCTGAATATATCGTTGTTCGTCACGCGTGAGCCCCGCCATTCCGCCCGCGTGTGGCGTATATTCGCCATACCCGGTCGAAAAAGTGAATGCAGCAATAATAAGTGATGGAAAAATACTTGCAGTCATAGGCACCCCCACCCGGTCTTTACACGGTGCCTAAATATTGGGCAATGCCCAATACAGCAGTCCCCACACACATCAAACGGCTATCCGGAAATCCCGGTAAGCGTCCTCTGAACGACAAAGAACCGAAGCCAGTAGGCACGCCGGTTCCGCCGAAGGACATGACCAAGACCGCAAAGGAAGTTTGGAAACGCCTCGTCGATTCCATGCCGGTCGAGGTCTATAAGGCGGCCGATACGCATATCCTCGCCGCGTATTGCGAAGCGGTCTCCAATCACCGCACAGCGACAAGGATGATTTCGGCCAAGGATTTCGAGCCGATGATCCCCGGTTCGACGGGGCAGTTGATCGTCCATCCCGCATTCAAACTGCAAGCGGACCACGCTCGCCTGATCGCTACGCTTGGCGCGCGGCTTGGTCTAGACCCGATCGCCCGGCAGCAAATCGCGGCCGATACCGACGCAGACGAAGACGAGTTCGCTTCGCTGGTTCACTGATGCTGCGCGACACCGGGCGCGCCGATCGCGTCATCGAATTCATCGAAAAGCTCACGATCCCGGATGGCCCCGCCGTTGGTCAGAAGATCGTGCTCGACCAGTGGGAAATCGACTGGGTCCGGGACATTTACGAGCCTGTCCGCGAAGACGGTCGGCCGGTGGTATCCCGCGCGGTGCTGTCGGTGGCCCGTAAGAACCGCAAGTCGCTGCTAGTCGGCGGCCTGGTGTTGGCGACCCTGATCGGCCCTGAATCGCAGCCAAACGCGCAGATTTACAGCGCTGCCGTGGACCATGAGCAGGCGAAGGTCGTTTTCGACATGGTCGTGAAGATGTTGGAGTTTGCTCCGGCACTTCGCAAACACCTGAAGATCGTCGAGAGCCGATCGCGTATCCTGGTTAAGTCGAGCGGCGCACGCGGCAGGGGGTCGGTTTACCGTGCTCTTTCGGCCTCGAACCGTGGCAAACACGGCCTTGGCGCGGATTTCTTCGTGTACGATGAATTCGGCGAAGCCAGCGACGATGAACTTTGGAATGTGTTGTACGACAGTCAGCAGCTTCGCGCGCGCCCTCTCGCCGTGGTCATTTCCACGCAGACGACCGACCCACTGCACCCCTTGTCGCTGATGATCGACGATGGCCTCCGTCGGGATGAAAACGGAAACAAGCTCGATCCGACCACGGTTTGCCACTTGTACGCGGCCGATGAAGATTGCGACATCCTGGACGAAGCGCAGTGGCTGAAGGCCAACCCCACGCTCGCCACGTGGAAGCCCCGGAAACAGATTGCCGATGCTGCGGCCGAAGCGGCCCGCCGACCTGAGAAAGAGGCGAATTTCCGCCAGCGGTATCTAAACCAGCGCGTAAACCCTTACTCGACCCTGATCAGCCAATCGGCATGGAAGAGCGTGCGGGCGCCGGAAAAGAAGTCGGTCGAATTCCTGCCTGGTGAGCCGGTGTACCTCGCGCTCGACATGTCGAAGCGAGATGACCTCACGGCGCTATTGATGATCAGCGCCGACGATATCACCCGCGTGAAAGCCTGGTTCTGGAAACCCCTTTCGCTGGTCACCGAACATGCGACGCGGGATGGTGTGCCATACGACACCTTTGCGAAGACGGGGTGGCTCGACACCGTGCACGGCGCCATGATCAAGCCGCGCACGATCGCGGAAAAGATCGCGGAACTTGCCGCCCAATACGATGTCCTCGGTCTCGCATATGACCGGTTTTTCACCGCCGAATTGATGAACCATCTCGAAGAAATCGGCCTTTTCCCGGTGAAGGGCGAGCGTCAAAGCGGTGCCCTGCGAATAGTCGATTGGGGCCAGGGGTGGGTCGATATGTCGCCCGCCGTCACCGCGTTCGAAGAGGCGATCGTGACGAAGACGCTTGTCCATGACGGCAACCCGCTACTGACGATGTGCGTGATGAACGCACTAGTAATGACCGACTCAAAGGGAAATAGGACGTTCGACAAAGCGAAGTCTAGGAACAAGATCGACGGTGCTGTTGCCTTGGCGATGGCCCTAGGTTTGAAAACACGCGAACGTAAAGTGGCGACTTTAATCTCTCCATGGGAAGACCCGGACTATCGCATGACGGTTCTCTAATCTGCCACTGACGCGCATTCATCTGCCGACGAAAGATAAATATCGGCATGTTCAATTTGTTCGAAGCGAAGGAAGCGCGCTCCCTCGAAAATCCTACCGTTTCCCTGACCGACGCTGCCGCATGGTCTGAAGCGTTCCGGACGATCGGTGCTGTCACCGGCGAAGCTGTTACCGAAGAAAAAGCGCTTGGCGTCACAGCCATTTGGCAGGCCGTCAACGTCATTTCTGGCACAATCGCGGCCCTCCCGCTGCACCTGTACAAGCGTACGCCGGACGGCGCAGTGAAAGACGCCAAAAACGCGCTCTACTACATCGTTCACGATCGACCGAACGACTACCAGACAGCCACCGAATTCCTCAAATGGCTGGTTTTCCGACTTCTACTGGCGGGGCGCGCCACGGCTCTGATCTCCCGCAACGGTGCCGGTCGTGTAATCGGCCTGTACCCGCTGGACGGGTCGAAATTGACGGTCGAGCAGACGCTTGAAGGAAACAAGGTCAAGCGAGTTTACCGCTACGTGCTATCGACCGGTACGGTCACTTACGATGCCGCAAACATCATCGACGTTGTGCACTGTCCGGCCGGGAACGCCGTCGATCATTTCAACCCGATCACGACCAATCGAGACGCCATCGCGTTGATGATCGCGGCACAGGCGTATTCGGCCAAAATATTCGCAAACGGCGGTGTCCCACTCCTCGCGCTGAATTCAAGGGCCGATACTATGTCGCCAACAGCGGCGGCGCGCGCTGGCGAGAACATTTACGAAACGCTGCGAAACAGCATCAAATCGAAATCATCGATCCTTGTTCCGCCGACCGGACATTCCCTTGACCCGATCGGCCTCGATCCGGCGAAATCGCAATTGCTCGAACTGCGCAAGTTCATGCTCGCGGAAACGTCGCGGATTTTCAACGTCGCACCGGCAGTCCTGCACGACCTGTCTGGCGGCACATACTCGAACGTCGAGCAACAGAATCTCAGCTTTGCGCAGCAAACCCTGACCCCGCTGATCAAGGCGATTGAGCAGGAAATGAACGGCAAGCTGTTCGGTCCGCGCAATAACTCGGGATACGTCGAATTCTCGATGGCTGGCCTTCTGCGCGGCGATTTCTCCGCACGCATGGAAGGGCTCCAGAAAGCCGTCAACGCCGCGATCTACACGCCAAATGAGGCTCGCGCCTTCGAGAACCTGCCAGCGAAGGAAGGCGGCGACGAATTGTTCATCCAGGGAGCCAGCGTGCCCCTTTCCCGACAGCTTCAGGAGCCGGAACCCACCCCGGCGCCAGCCCCAAACACCACACAAGACGATCCGGCCGACCAGGCCGACGAAACAGAACAAGAGGATGTCGCATGATCACCGAAACCACGAACGAAACCCGCCATTTCCCGCTTTCCGGCGTCGAAATTCGCGCAAAGACTGACGATCACGAAGGCCAGGCCACCGGTTACGCAGCCGTCTTCAATTCCGATTCCCATGACCTTGGCGGTTTCGTCGAACGCATCGCGCCAGGTGCGTTTGCTCGATCGCTGAAAGAGGCCGCCGCTGGCGAGACTAACGTTTTCGCGTTGTGGGCGCACCGGGACGACCAGCCACTTGGCTCAACGTCCAGTGGAAAACTGGTGCTTTCCGAAGACGATCACGGCCTGTCGTTCAGCCTGGACACCACGCGCATGAACCCAATGCAGTTGGACGCCCTGCGTGACGGTGACCTTCGTATGAGTTTTGGTTTCCGCGTCCGCGAAGACAATTGGCGCGAACTCGACGACGGAACGATCGAGCGCACGCTGATCGAAGTCGATCTCTTCGAAATCAGCTTCGTCATCAGCCCCGCATACCCCGCCACCGAAGCCGCAATGCGTTCCTTGGAATCTTGGCGCGCAGCAAAGGTCGAAGTGAAATTCGAAATGGAAAGTCCAGAAGCAGAGAATGACAATCTGCGCATTGAATTGATGAAACGAACCCTAACACGGCGTCTGATTAAGTAACAACACATCCAAAATCATGAACTGAAGTCGCGAAGCTAAATAATTCGCACCCATTTCATGACTTGGAGCGAATATTTTAATGAATGCTACCGAACTTCGCGCAAAGGCGCTGGAGATTTCCAACAAGGCCGCGAATGTAATCGCGGAAAACGACACCGACGACAAACTCGCTGAAGCGCAGCGTATGCTCGATGACGCTGATGCGCTCGAAGCCCGCGCTGCGAACCTCGATAAGATCGAAGCCCGCAAGGCCGCTTGGGAGGCCGCTGTCGATCGCCTGCCGGTTGAATCGAGCGTGGTCGAAGAGCGCAAGGCCGACACTATGGCCGCGTCGTTCCGCAGCTACCTGCGTGGCGTCGATGGTGACACCGAGTTCCGCGCACAGGGCATCGCGACGAAGGCCGGTGGTGGCTATCTTGTCCCGACCGGCTTCTATCCTGAACTGGTGAAGGCACTGGAAGACTATGGCCCCCTCGCCGCAGGCGGCCCGGTCACGTACCTTTCCACGGACAGCGGTAACCCGCTCCCGATTTCGACCTTCGATGGCACCGGCTACAAAGGCCGTATTATCGGCGAAGGCGAGGAAGCCGCCGAAAAGAACCTGGCGTTCGGTCAGAAAACGCTCGGCGCATACAAGTTCACGTCTGACGTGATCCGTCTTTCGAACGAACTGATTCAGGATGCTGCGATCAATCCGGAAGCGATCGTGCGTGACGCGATGGCTGAAGCACTTGGCCGCGTTCTGAACGAAATGTTCACTGTCGGTAGCGGCACCAATGAGCCCATGGGCATTGTGACCGGCGCCAGCCTCGGCGTCACGTCGGCCGCTGCGAATGCCGTGTCATATGACGACCTAGTGAACCTGGAGCACTCGCTGAATTCGGCCTATCGCAAGAATGGCAAGTTCATGCTGAACGACCAGACTTTCAAGGTGATCCGCCTTCTGAAGGATGCCGAAGGCCGACCGCTGTGGCAGCCCTCGCTTATCGCTGGTGTCGCTCCGACCATCCTTGGTCGCGAGTTCTACATCAACGACGATATGGCCGATGTCGCAACCGGCGCCACCTCGATCCTGTTCGGCGATTTCTCGAAATTCACTGTTCGCAACGTCAAGGCGTTCGGCGTGAAGCGTCTCGATGAGCGCTATGCAACTTCGGACCAGGTCGGGTTCGTGGGCTTCGGTCGCTATGACTCGATCGTCACCGATCCCCGCGCGATCAAGAAGCTGGTTCAGGCATAAGGCGCCAGCCTTCATGGCAACGATTGGGGCGGTCCGAAAGGGCCGCCCTTTTTCGTGCGAGCCTAAATATCGACATGAAAGTCCGCATGAAATCGGGCCTTGTCGGCCCCACTACCAACCACAAGCCTGGCGATATCGTCACCACCGATGAAGGCGCCCGCTGGATCGAATTCGGCATCGCCGAAGCCGTTGAAGTCGCCGCCACGAAACCCGCGACCGCGACCGAGATAATCGAGACAGCCGCTGTCGCTCCCGCCAAGGAAACCGCGACCCGTCGCCGGACCAAGGTGTCGAAATAATGGACTGGCTGCGTGTCACGCGGGTCACCGCACCAAGCGAGGCGCTTTTGACGCTCACCGAGGCGCGCGATCATCTGCGTGTCATGCATGATCTCGATGACGCTTACATCGCGCATCTGATCGAAGTGGCCACCGGCTATATCGAAGGGCCGAACGGTGCCGGGATCGCCCTGCTACCGTCGCAATGGGTCCTGACGATGGATCACTTGCCGAAACGCTTCGATATCGACCTCTGCCCGGTCCGCTCGATCGACACCATCACCGTCGATGGCCAGGTCATCGATCCGACCCTCTATTCCGCCGATCTCGACAGTACCCCCGCCCGCGTGGTGGGGCGATACCTCCCCCATTGCCGATCGGATGTCGGCAAGGTGAAGGTGACGTTCACCGCTGGCTATGAGACCGTCCCGGCCGATCTCAAACATGCGGCGATGATGCTGATTTCCCATCTCTATGAGAACCGGGAAGCGGTCGCATCGGTCGATCTCAAGGTCGTCCCGTTCGCGGTCGAAGCGATCCTCGGACGTTATCGCGCCTTTGGATAAATACCTTCATGAAGAAGGTGTTTTTCAAGAAGGACTATCATCACGCTGCCACCGAACGGGTAGGCACGACATTCCGCGCCCATTACGAAGGGGAAGTCGAGGACGATATTGCCGAAATCGCGATCGTCCGTGGTTTTGCCGCGTACTCGGATTTCGCCGAAGACGATCTCATCGATATTGCTGCACGCGGGGACCTCATTCGAGAGGAAGTTCAAGGAATTCTCGACGCGGCCCTTAGCGATGACGGTGACGAGTGATGTACACGCCACCGCGATCCGGGGAATTTCGCCATAGCGCCACGATCGAGCGTCGATCCACGCTTCGTGACGATATGGGCGGTATCGTCGATGTCTGGGACACCGCTGTCGGCCCGGTGCGCGCATACATCGCGGCCGAACGCGGTGGCGAAGAAATCCGATCCGCCCGTGCATCGGGCATCACTCGATACGATGTCGTTTTGCGCATCCACACGGCAGACATTTCCGTTGGCGATCGGATGATCGATGAAACCGGTGCCGCGTACGATATCAAGTGGGTGGGTGATCTCGAAGGTCGCGGGCGCCAGGTCAACATCATCGCCGAACGCGGTGGTCTCAATGACTAAGCGGGTTGTGGACACAAAGGCGATCGACGATTTCACCCGGCGCTTGGGCAACCTGCCCTCGATTGTCCGAGACGCGATCGACGATACGGGCCAACGATCAGCCACGGCCATGGCAAAGCGTGGGCGCCAGATCGCACCTCGATCGGAAGACGGGCCGCACATTGCCGATACCATCAAGGTCGAACCAGGCGACCCCCGTCTCATGGAACAGGTAGTCTCGATCGGCTCGGTCGAACTTCCATACGAAGTGGCGCTGGAATTCGGCCATGTCGCGGCGGACGGTTCGCACGTTCCCGCCAATCCGTTCTGGGTCCCGTTGACCAAGATTTTCCGCAAGCGCCATCGCACCGCACTGCGGCGCGCTATGCGCAAAGCGCTGAAGGAGGCGCTCGCCATATGAAAGACCCTAGCGTTCCGCTCCATAAGGCCGTTTTCGCCGCGCTTACAGGCGCCGGTCTCGACTGCGTCTATCACACGGTCCCGGCCAAAACATCGCTCCCGTGGGTGGTGATCGGTGACGACCAAATCCTTGCCGAGAATGAATCCGCCGAAATGTACGAATGCTTTGTGACGGTCTCGGCCTTCGCCCGGAAACCCGATCACAAAGCCCTTGCCGCGACAATCTCCGAAGCCCTCGATCAGAAACTCGAACTGAACGGCTTTCGGACCGAAGAGGCGTGGCATGAAGAAACTCGATATTTGACTGAAAAGGATAACCAGATCGGACACGCGAATATCGAATTCCGCTATCTCGTGCAGCCGGTATAATCCCTCAAATAACGCTCCTGAATAAATAGTCTGTAGACTACTTATTGGAGCTTCTAATGACCTACATTAACCCCGTACTTGGCGAGACTATTCTCGTTAAGCTCGGCGATGGCGCATCTCCGGAAACATTCAAAGTGCCTAACCTCATTAACACCACACGCGGTGTAACCTTCAGCACCTCGACCGAAAGCGATGAGATCATCGATCTCGAAAATCAGTCGGCACCCGCACAGACCATCCGGCGTGTTCGGTCGGTCGATTGCAAGATCGACGGCGAAGGCATGTTGCACAACGAAGATGTCGCCGAATGGCTGGCTTTTGCGCAGTCGGGTGAAATCCGCAACGCGCAGATCGTCATCGCTGACACCTTGGTTGAAGGTCCGTTCGTGCTGACTTCGTTCCAGATTTCGGGCGACCGCCTCAAGTCCTCGACGTGTCAGCTTACGCTTGAACAAGCGGGCGCAGTGACGACCAAGCCGATCTCCTAATCTCATCGGGGTTGTCGTGCCTAAATATCGGCATGACAACCCCAATGCGTTCTGCAAAAATGGAAAGCATATTCGTCGGTGACGGCGAATATGATCTCTGCCTGAAGATCGGGCAACTTATCGAACTGCAAGAAAAGACCGGTGTTGGTCCGTACATTCTTGCAAACCGCCTTATGAATGGTTCGTGGATGATCGGTGACATCACCGAGACTATCCGCCTTGCGCTTATCGGTGGCGGAATGGACCACCGCGCAGCTTATGCCCTGGTCTCGCGCTACCTCATCGAAGGCAACCTCTTCTCCTACGTCATCACCGCTGCCGACGCCGTTTTCGCGGCGCTTATGGGCGTGCCTGACGAACTTCCGGAGACCGACGATGACGCGGACCCTCTGAAGGCCTCACCGATCGAGGATTGATCGCGTGGGGCCGATTTTACGAAGCAGGCGGCGCGGCCGGTTTCTCACCGATGGACGTAAAGCAGATGTCGCTGTGGGAATTTAACTTCTGCCTGTCCGGCTTCAAACAGTTCCATTCATCGGGTTCCGACAAGACTAGCGCACCGAGCGAAGATGAATTCGAACGGATGATGTCGCTGCACGGTGCTCCGAGCATGTCGATACGTCCCGCCGACTAAATACGGCATGGCGTCATCTAATGCTCTTACTACCCGTTTCGCTGCCGACATCACCGATTTCGAACGGCAGATCAAACGCATGCAGCAACTCAATGCGAAAGTTGCTGGCCAGCTTGCGTCCGACCAAGCGCGCGCCGCGCAACGTGCGGCCAAAGCTTGGAATGACAACGATCCGACAAACCGGCTCACCAAGCAATTCCGATCGATGGGCGACGAAATCAAGCGTTTCGCGCCCATCATTGCCGGTGCTTTCGGCGCGAGAGAGATCGCCTCGGCCGCCGACGTATACACCCGTTTCACGAACTCGCTGCGGGTCGCCGGTGTTGAAGGTCAGAATCTAAAGGACGTTCAAAGCGCTCTGTTTGCCGCCGCTCAAAAAAACGGTGTGGAGCTAGAATCGCTGGGCGTTCTGTACGGGCGTACCGCTGGCGCGGCCAAGGAACTCGGCGCCAGTCAAGCCGACATGCTCAAATTCTCAAACACCGTGGCCCTCGCGTTGCGCGTTCAAGGCGCCGACGCAAATACTGCCTCCGGCGCACTACTGCAGCTTTCGCAGGCTCTCGGCAGCGGGACGATTCATGCTGAGGAATTCAACTCGATCATCGAAGGGATGCGACCGCTTCTCCAAGCCGCTGCGGCAGGCAACGATAAATGGGGCGGTAGCGTCACGAAGCTGACCAAGGACGTGAAGACGGGCAAGGTTTCGTCGAAGGAATTTTTCGACGCCGTGCTGAAAGGCTCGGACTTGCTCGAAGGCAAAGCCGCAAATGCGTCATTCACGCTTGGCCAGGCGTTCACCGTGCTGTCGAATTCCTTCACCAAGTACGTCGGAGATACCAACTCCGCGTCCGGCGCGACGCTTATCCTCGTGCAGATGATCGAGGGGCTCTCGAACAATCTGCCGACCATTGCCAACGCGCTCGCGATCATCGCAGGAATTTACGCCGCTAGCTTCGTGCCGGGAATTGCCCGCGCGACAACGGCTTTGATCGCCAATGGCGTCGCAATGGCTGAAACCGCTGCGGTCTATAACGTTGCCACTCGGTCCATCGCCCTCGGCGCAACGGCGATGAATGGCGCTCGCGTAGCAAGTGCGGGGTTGCTTGGTGTCCTTGGTGGTCCACTCGGCTTGGCCCTCACCGCGATCACCGTTGGAATGGGAGTCTGGGCCGTCCAGACCATGGAGGCCAACCAGCGCTCGGCCGATCTCCGAAAAGAAGTCGGTGACCTCGCGACGAAGCTCGACCTGGAACGCGATGCGGCCCTCAACGCCGCCACCGCTACCGGCAGTGTCACCAAAGCCAGTGTCATCGCAGGTGCAAAGCTTCGCGGCTTGAAGGTCGATGTCGAGACGCTGACGGACAAATTCCAGCTTCTCGCCGAAGCGGCGCGCCAAGCCGCATACGATGTCGCCAATGCGGCGGTCGTCGATGCGCAGACCAAATATAACAAAAAGGTCGCCGAAGAGACCTCGAAGGCCACACCGTTGACTTACACGACGGGTGGTGACCCGATGGACCGAAAGTTCGGCATCAACACCGGGCAACAGGTCTATGAAAAGCAGGGCGAAGCCGCTGCACAGAGCAGCGACGAAGCCCGCGATCTCGCGCAGGCGAAAGCGGTGCGCGACGCACTGAAAGACCCGAAATCACGCGAGAAATTCGTCGAGACGACGCCCCCTGCCGCCAGAGTCGATCCGACCACGTCCGGCAAAAAGGCACCTTCAGACGGCACCGACGAAGCCCGTGATCTCGAAATCCAGCGGCAACAGCTTTTGCTGGAACAGACAACAGACCTCGGCGCGCGGCTGAAAATCCAGCGCGAAATTCTTGCGCTCGAAACCGAGGGCAAGATCGACAAAATCAACGAGCGCGTTGCGAACAAACAGCTTACCCGCGCTGCGGGCGACAAACTCATCGCCACCCAGCAGGGGCTTGCCGTGATCGAGGATTCGAACCTCATCGCGACCAATCGCAAAGAGGTCGAGGAACGCGACCTGGCTGTCGCGGAAAAGAATGCGGAAGCGTCAGCCGAGAACCTGCGGGCGCAAGCTGATGAGCTTGACGATCGCGCGAAATACGCGCGGACATTCGCGAAAAAGCACGAGTACGAAACCGACGCTCTCCTGAAGCGCCAGGCGGCCGATCGCCTGGAATTCGACGTGCGCCAGAAACAGTACGCGGCGGAGCTTCGCCTACTTGGCCTGACCGAAGAGCGTGTCCAGGCGCTGCTTGCCGATCGCGAGAAGATTTTCAACAAGGGCCAGAGCCGCGATCGAAAGGATGGACGGCAGTCTCAGCGCGGCGATGATCCGAGCGTCCGCGAGCAAGTGCGTCAGAAGGCGGAATCGTTTGGGTCACTGAACCACCAGCTTGCCGACATTGCAACGCATGGTCTCGATAGCCTCACGTCCGGCCTGACCGATGCCGTAATGGGCGCCAAATCGCTGAAGGAAGCGTTCTCGGACATGGCGAAATCGATCATCGCGGAGCTTATCCAGATGGCGATCCGCTTCGTAATTTTTGAAGCGATCGGCCGTGCGCTCGGTTACTCGGGCCTGGGCAAAACAGCGATCGGACTTGGCAACCAGCCCACCGGTGATGTCGAGGTTGGCGCCAACGCAGCGGGTACGAACCATTGGCGCGGCGGCCTTAGCATGGTCGGCGAGAAAGGCCCGGAGTTAATGTATTTGCCTCAAGGCGCGCAGATTGCTCCAAACAACCTACTCAAATCCGCACTTAGCCAGCGTGCGGAAGGCGGTGCCGGTGGTCAGTCGGTGAACCTCTACACGACCGTCAATGCGACGGACGCTGTGCTGACATCGACGGTAAAGGGCTGGATTCAGGAAAGTCAGGTGCAGTCGGTCCAGGCCGCGCAGAAGCTGACGACCCGGCAGCAGAGCCAACGCACTCGCAACGCGTTCATAAGGTGAGGCTGGGGAAGGCAGTTACGGTTGTTTAATGACTGAATTGTAAACATAAATCTTACAAATTCTCATTGGGGCGACCATGACTGTCTTTTTAGCCATATGCGGGATTGTGGGCCTGCTTTTCGTCGGATTGCTGATCTACAACGCCTTATATCCGCCATCTCCGGAAAAACTTGCGGCATTGGCGGAACTCCGGGCACGACAGGCCAAGCGAGCAGAAGTCCGCAAGCAACTGCACAATAGCCCAACCGGGCTGGCTCGCCGCCAAGCGTCCAGGGACAATTTCAGCCACGGGCCGGTCAATAAAGCGCTGGTTTGTCCGCATTGCACCAAGTCTGGGAAAGTTCACACGAAGCGTGTCACGCAAAAGAACGGCATCAGTGGCGCGAAGGCCACTGGCGCAATTTTGACTGGCGGTGTCTCGTTGCTTGCGACGGGCCTTTCCGCCAAAGCGAATGCTACGAAGGCTTTTTGTGGGAATTGCCGTTCAGAATGGACTTTCTGAGCGGAAATTTCGGGAATACTAGTGGTCGCCTAAATATGGGATGGCGATCAACTTCCCCACCATTCCATTTGGTTCGACGACCGAAATCACTCTGACCTCTTCGTCCGTCGATCAGAAGCCGACTTTAGGCGGTCCGACACAGCGTATTTCCCGACTGGGCGACAAATGGTCGGTCCGCATCGATTGCCGGAAGATGTATCCGCGACAGGCCGGACCAATCATCGCGGCCTTGAACGCGGGGCTCTCCGATCAGATCATCCTGTCCGTTCCACAGCCGGGCATCGACACCAGCAAGTGGGGCAAGGGCGCAATCGCGGGGGCCGTTTCGTCCGGACGCTCAATCACCGTGACGGGTGGCGGTGCGGCCAAGGTCGTAGGTCAGCTATTCTCGATCAAGAAAGATGGCGTCCATTATCTCCACCAGATCACGGCGGTGGCGGGCGCCACGCTGACAATTCTTCCCGCCCTGAAAGTGAGCCTGACTGGCGGTGAAACCGTCGATTTCGCCAACCCCAAAATCATGGGCTTCGTGAGCGGCAATTCACAATCGTGGACCGTGGGGCTCGCGGAAAACCTTGGCCTTTCGTTCCAGATCGAGGAAGCACGTTGATGGATGCGACCATGCTCGCCGCCAGCAGCGCCGCCTCACTCCGCGTCTTTCAAGCGGTCCGAATTGACCTGATCTCGACAGGCACGCCGATCAATCTGCTCGACGCATCGGCGACCATCTCATTCGCCGTTGATGGCCAATACGTGACATTCAAAGGCTCCGACCCGGTGTTCGGGACGCTTGGCGCGATCGACACGATCACCGAGAACATCGCTTCCGAGGCGCCGACGATGAGCGTTTCGATCATGCCCTCGTCCCCCGCTGCAATGGGTGAGTTTTCGCAGCCAGAGAACCAATCGAGCCCGATCCGCGTGTGGGTCGGCTTTGTTGATGAGATGACTGGCGCGGTCATCGGCACACCCGAACTTCTGTGGTCCGGAAGGCTGGATACCGTGGTGACCAACATCGGCGAGAACCTGATGACGTGTGAGGTGAAAAGCGTCAGCGGCTTCGACCGTCTTTTCGCGGTCAATGAGGCGGAGGCGCTGAACAGCGCATGGCATCAGCCTATTTGGCCAGGCGAGACTGGCCTCAATTTCAACGTCGCATCGGTGGTCGATCCGATGTGGGGCGCTGATGCAGAGACGGCTGCAACAACTCCTGTGGGATCATCGGGTGCATCTAGCATCTTGCGCGATCTATTGGGAGGCTATCGCTAAATAAGTTCATGAATTTAATTGAACGAGTCCAAAAAACTCAAGAGACTATCGACGAATTTCTCGGAAAAGACTTCGCCTGGGGCAAACATGACTGCGCAATCCTTGCAGGAAAGCACGTCGAAAACCTCGGCTTTGTAACCGACCGGGACACAGCCCGAAAATATTCCACCGAACTTGGCGCAAAGCGGGCTCTCAAGACGCTCGGCTATCAGTCGATGGAAGACCTGGTCGATAGCTACGGTTTCACGCGCATCCCTCCGGCAATGGCGATCACGGGCGATATCGTTGGATATCCTGGTGGCAGCGAAGACGATCAGTGGACCGGTCTCGGCGTGATGGTCGATCCCGGCGAGCACCTCATCGGCTTCGCAAACGGCAAGTGCATGGTCGGGCCGACCCACGTTTGCACTGTGGCTTGGAGGGTCGCCTGATGCCAATGGCTATCCCGATCCTTGGAGCCGCGTTTTTGGCTGCCGGTTCGATCATGACCGCCGTTGGCGTGACAGTCGCAATCGCAGGGATTTCACTCGCAACCATCGCCACCGTAGCGGGCGTCGCGCTAATGGCGGTCTCGATGCTGACCATGCAGGTGCCTTCGCCTAGCAGCGCGGGCACGCAGCTTGACGTTAAGTTGTCCGCAAAAGCGGCGGTCCCCGTGCTCTACGGACATTCTGCGACTGGTGGCACCGTCGTTTACCGCGAGACCTCCGGTAAGAAAAACAAGTACCTCTACATGGCCGTCGCTCTCAGCGTGGCCGGACCGATTACCGGCGTAGAATACGCGTACGCCAATAACGCGGCTCTCAATTTCGTGGGCAATCCCGCCAACATGGCGGCCTACGTCGCCAGCACTAACCCTACCTCGAAGAAGCTGTACCGAGAGAAACTCGTCATGCGCTACATGCGCGGCGAGGCCCCCGCGACTGAGACGATCTCGCAGGCATTCGGCAACTATGGCCCCGCACCGAAAGCACCTGGCAAGGCAAGCGGACACGCCCTCGCTCTCGTCCGCGCCGAATACGACACGGACCAATTTCCGCAAGGTCTGCCGAAGTTCATGTGGACCGCCTTTGGCGTGTCGGTCTACGATCCGCGCAAGGATTCCACGTTCCCCGGTGGCCAAGGAAGCCATCGTCTCGAAGACGATGCGACCTGGGAATTCTCCGAAAATCCGTACCTTTGCGGCCTGCATTGGGTCCTCGGCAAATGGCATAATGGCCGCAAGATTTGCGGCATTGGCGCCAAGCCTGCCGAGGTCGATATCGCGGCCTTCGTGCGCGGCGCGAACGTCGCTGACGCTAATGGCTGGAAATGCGGCGGTGTAGTCACCAGCGGCGACGACAAATTCACTGTCCTGGCAACGATCCTTCAGTCTGGTGGCGGTGTCCCCGTCGCGCGCGGCGCGCAGATTTCAGTGATCGTCAATGCGCCGGTTACCTCGACGACCCGGATCACCGCCGCAGATGTTGTCGGCGATTTCGAGGTCCAGAACACCGCCAGTTTCCGCGACCGCTACAACAGCGTCGTACCCAGCTACCGCGAACCCTCGCAATTCTGGGAAATCATCTCCGGTGAGGAAGTCACCTCCGATGTCTATGTCAACGAAGACAACGGGGTCCTTTCGAGCCAGGAAGTCGAACTCACGATGGTCCAGCAGGCTGCGCAGGCTCACCAGCTTGCCACCTACAAACTGGTCAATTCCCGCGAATTCCTGACTTTCACCGCAGTGTTGAAGATGCGGGCGCTTGCGCTTCGTATTGGCGACGCGGCCATCGTCGATATTCCTGCGATCGCGGCGGAGGGCGTGAAGTGCATTGTCACGAACCGCGAATACAACGCTTCCGATCAGACGGTCGCGGTCACCTTCCGCAGCGAGAACGACGCCAAGCACGCTTTCGCCCTTGGTCAGAGCCAGGTCGCCCCGCCTTCTCTGACGCTCTCGGGTTATGATCCGAGCGACCTGGATGCACCTGCCGCTACCGCATGGTCGGTGCAGGGCGGAACGATCACTACTGACACCGGCACCAGCAAGCCGATTATCCGGGTCACCGGCGCATACGACAATCCGTACGCGACCGCGATCATCATCGAATACCGTCCGGTGGGTCTTCAGACCTGGTATCAAGCGGGCGTCTATCCCCGTGACACCACGTCGATCGAGATCGCGGGTGTAACCGCAAATACCAGTTACGAAGTCGCGGTTTCCTACCGATCCGTGCTCAATGCCGTCTCGGATCGCACGATCTTCGGCCCTGGCGTTGCCGGTGATGAAGCGTTCTCATGGTCTGCCGTAAATGGCGCCGGGAAACCTGCCGATGGCGCGACGGTGGGTGCGCCTTCTGGCACGCCCGTGGGTTCGATGACCTCCGACGATGTCGTTTCGTCGATCAACGATCTCAACGACAAAGTTTCGACGATCGCCGCGCCTCCGAGCGGCTACCTCACCGTCCCGGCGATCACCCTTTACGTCTACGACGACGGGTCGCTCTTCGAGAATTCCGCCGCAACCGGCAAGTTCGTGGTCACGCAAAGCGCGGTCGATATTTCATCCAGCTTCACGTTCTCGATCGCCGACAATCCGGACAACTTGGCGGTATCGCTCAACGGAAACACGTATTGGATCGACGGTGGTCCGGTCAGCAAAACCGCGACCGTGAGACTGCGCGCCACCGGCACCGGCGCTCACGCATCGACCGTCATCGACCAGGTGTTGACGGTGTCGAAGGTCGTCATCGGCTACCAGAACGTAACCGCCCTTCCGACGACCAATCTGTTCGAAGGTCGCCTCGTCTACAATCTCTCGGACGGCCACCTATACACGTATACAAACGGTGCGTGGACGCAGCCGACCGCCGTGGTGGACGACATCACGCCGGACATGTTTGCGCCTGGCATCGAGCCGGTCACGCTGGTCACCAGCATCCCGACCACGAAATCGACGACGCTGGTCTACAACACCGCCACCGGCAAAACCTACAAATGGAACGGGACGGCCTACGCCCCTCTCGTGAACACCGACGACCTCACTGGTACGATCAGCGGAGCGCAGATCGCAGCCGGTGCAGTGGGTACGGCACAATTCGCGGCCAACATCGAGCCGGTCAGCGTCGTTACGTCGCTGCCATCGTCCAAGACGACGACGGTCGTGTGGTTCAATGGCAAGCTCTACCGCTGGAGCGGTTCGGCCTACGTCGCCACGACCGCCGCCGCCGACATCACGGGCACTCTCACCGATACGCAGATCGCAGCCCTTTCCGCCGCCAAGCTGACGGGAACGATCGTTGGAACGCAGATCAATGACGGAGCTATCTCGACGCCGAAGCTGGCCGCTGGTGCGGTCACCGCGAACGAGATCGCGGCAGGCTCGATCATCGCGTCCAAGCTGTCGCTGATCGACGGTAACAACCTGTGCCAGGACCCGACATTCCTCGACGCGGGAACCACGGCTAATTATTGGGTTACCGGCACCGCTTATTCAGTCGGTACGGTCACGACCGACGCATCCACCGCGAATGCTTTGCAAGCGTCTCGGTTCCTCGTGTCAACGCCAGGTGATGGCACCACGTCCATGGCGGTGCAGACCGCATACGTGGCGTATCCGCGAACCACGGTTGAGGCTGGCAAGCCTTATCGGCTGTATTCGCGCACCTACGTCAACGCTGGTTTCACCGGCCGCTGTCGCATCGTTGTGCGCTGGTACAAAGCCGATGGTTCCGCGTCCTCGGTCAATGCAACGGGTAGTATCGACGGCACCAACTACCTCACCTCTGCCGCCCCTGGTGGCGTGGCCTTACTCGAAGGCGTGCTCTCCGCACCGTCCGACGCCGCATTCATGCGCTTCGAGATGTACACGCAGCGCCCCACGGCCATCGCTGCCGCTGGCGTCGCTTGTTACGCGGGACCGCGCGTCATGCGCGCCACGAACGCGGAACTGATTGTCGATGGTTCGATAACCGGCACCGAAATCGCCGCGCAAACGATCACCGCAGACAACATTGCCGCCGACACAATCACATCAGGCCAGATCGCGGCCGGTGCAATCACCACGAACGAACTCGCCGTTGGCTCTGGTGCGAACCTTCTGACCGGCTCCGGCGCGGCAGATGTTCGTCAGTGGCTGGGCGCGCTCTGGAACCCGGACAACGTGCCGTACCAGATGCCGTCGAGCGGCTACAATTCCTACTACATGACCAACCGTCTGGCCAACCAGTGGACGACTTCCGCTGACTGGACGCTGCCGGATTTTTCCACGGTCGCCCTGTATCAGACGAACGGGGCCACGGGCACAGTTGGCGTTTCATCCTTCTCAGTCCGAATTTTGCGTGGCGCTGGTGGCTATCAGGTCAATCCTGCGGTTACGCCTGGAACGACGTACGAGTTTAGCATCTATTCGGGCGCGCATAGGTGCAACGTCTACGTGTCTATCCAGTGGCTGGACGCGAACGGCACGTGGCTCGCAGAGACGACGGGCACCGCCAACAACGCTGAAAAAAGCGGCGGTACGACACTAGCTGGATACAAGAGACTTGTCGCGCGCGGGACCGCGCCCGCAGGCGCTACGCAAGCAAACTGCGTCATCTACAAAAACCATACCATTCAGGGCAAAAGCTACTCGGATAGCTGGCTGTTCTTCGCGTACCCGCAGCTTAACGTCACGTCGCCCGCAGCAACGGAAATCGCGCCCTACTCTCCACCGGGCACGACGCTGATCGACGGTCTCAGCATCATCACCGGTTCGATCATCGCGGATCGCATCTCTACCGGCGCGATCGTCGCCGACAAGATCGCGGCGGGTGCAATCACCGCATCCAAAATGACGCTGACCCCGGAAAACCTGTGGCCCGATCCGGAAGCGATGGACATCAGCTATTGGAAAGGCGCGTCTAGAAGCCCGACCACGACCAATCCCGGCTACGTCAACCCGTCGAACGACACCAACGGATACGTTACCGGTTGGCAGCTTATCACCAACAACTCGGCTTACGGCGGCGCAAACGTAGGCGGTTCCTCCGGCTACTGGCGTCTGTGGTCGGGCAATTCCAATGAGGGTTTCACGGGGACCGGCATTGCGCAGATCGTGTCGCCTCCGTTGCCGTGCAAACCGAGCACGACGTACGAAGCCAAATGCTTCATCAACCACAGCGGCAACAAAGTGCTGTCTATGAACTACCAGTGGTTCGACGCCACGGGCACATTCATCAGCGGCAACAATTCGTATTCCGGTGGCGGAGGAGTCACATCGCCGGGTGGCGTAGGTTGGCTGGGCGGGCAAATCCCGGCCTCCCCTGCGAATGCCGCTGCCCTCCGCATCTATTGGGAAGTGGCGTCGGGTGTCGCGTTCAGCGGACACATCGCGCTCGGCAAATTCTCGCTGCGTGAATGTGCCAGCGGCACCATGATCGTGGACGGCGCCATTACGGCAAACAAAATCGCCGCCGACAGCATCACGGCAGGCCAAATCGCTGCGGGCGCAATCGGCGCGTCGGAAATTGCCGCCTATGCGGTCACCGCCGACAAGCTGGTGGTCGGGACCACGACAGACAACCTTGTGCTCAACCCAACCGGGCGCGAGGGTACGAATAGCTGGATGAACGATGAGGGCACGACCACGGGTCTGACGTTTTCTGGCGGCGGTGGCTGGTTCGGCGCAGGGCGGTATGGTTTCTGGCTGACCAAGTCGAGCACCAGCATTTCGTGCAATGCCGTGTGCAAAGCTTTCCCCGTCTCCCCTGGTAAAACGTACTCGGTCCGACTCGTAACGGGCGCAAGCGCGGACTCGTCCAGCGGCCTTTACCTGCGCATGAACTACTGCACGAACAGCGCGATCGGTGGTTATGTCTCGACCGCCAACCGCGTGAACTGGACCGAACTTGTCGCTGGTAACAGCGCTTGGACCGGTGCGGAGACGCAACGCGAATACACGTGGACCTGTCCCGCCAACACCTTCTGGGCGTCGCTGGCGATCTACAGTTGGTCGGGCGCGCCCACGAGCATCTACTTCGGCGAAGTCGAAATCGTTCTCCAAAATTCCGTGACCAAGATCGCGGACGGCGCGATCAGCACCAATAAGCTGACCGCCAGCGCCGTCACCGCAGATAAGATCAGCGCCGGTGCCATCACTGCCGGTAAGATCGCCGCAGGCGCGGTCACGGCCGGAACCATCAGCGCGGGCACGATCACGGCCGACCGGTTTGTGACCAACGCTGGCGTTGACCTCGCGTCCATCGTGCCAGGATCACTTAACTGGCGAACCGGATCGTCGGGCAATGGTAGCTGGACAGGCCAGTCCATCGACACTGGCGTGATCTACGGCACTTCCTCTGGCGTTTGCACATCAAGTTCGGTGTGCACGTTCACTGGCGCTGCGACGAAATCAGCGATCGCCGCTGGATACGGTACGAGCACCTGGCGAATGACGATGATGTTCTACTACTCGCTGAACGGCGCGGGTTGGACCGACACGGGCGTAAGACTGGAGAACACATCTTACCTGGCAGGCGGCCTTCCGACAGACGGGGTGAAATGGAACCCACCAGGCTCGGGCACTATCGCCTTCTGTATGCGATTAGTTGGCACTGGTAGCGGCGGTCCCGGACACACAGCCACGATTAGCAACCCGAGCATGCTCGTCGAAATCGTGAACTGGAAATAAATAAAACGATGTATTCATTTATTCTCCATGCCAACGACTGTTCCGAGACCGTTCAATTCATTTCCACATCCACGGGCGGTGGTCTTCCGGACGCTCCGGAAGGCCATCGCTGGACTGAAGTTCCGTTCCCTCCGCAGAATTGGCGCGTGGAACTCCGGGGCGACGAATATGTCTCGGTCGCATACGAAACGCCCGAATGCGATATCCTGGCGGCCTCGAAAATCGACAAGATTGCCGAGGTCATGTCCGTGCGCGAAATTAGGTCCTCAGTCGCGACGACCGAATTCGGCGATGTCGATTCCGATGACGCAAGCCGGACCAACGTCAACGGCGCGGTCAACATGGCCGTCCTGGCGAAACAGTACGGTGAAGCTTTCTCCATCACCTGGCGGATGTTCGACAATTCCTATCGGACGTTCGACGCGGACCAAACCATCAAGCTTGGCCTGGCGGTCGGCGCCTATGTGAACGCCTGTTTCACGCACAGTTTCACGCTGAAGGACGAGATCGACAGCGCATCAACGATCGCCGAACTGGATGCGATCGATGTGACCGGGGGATGGCCGACCGTCGCAGAGTGATGCCTAAAGTTCGCACAGATCGTGGTCAGTTCAGGGTGCCGTTGCCGGTCCACAGGGCCATCGCCACCGAATTTCGAAGTAGGAAGAGGTCTTGTGATACATCGTGTTTGTTAGCGTTGCGGGCACGCTCGATTTCAATTTCGAGGAAGACGCCAACGTTATCGCCGTGTTCGGCGATCAATTCACGAGCGCGCTGATGGTATGTCGCCTCGTCTGCGGTGATGGAGATTTCGAGAGCGCGGGCGATTGCCGCCTTCTCTTCGTCGCTCACCTCATCGTCATCGAAATCATCAAAGAGGGCCATAGCTCCACTCTCCTCGCGTGCCGACGTAACAAATTCAGAGTCAACGAGAGTTTGTGGTTCCGGAGGGCGCTTCGTCAAGGCGGAACGGAGACCTGATGGGTCGAGTTACCGGTCGAGCTAAATAGCTGGTGACATACTCCCTCTCAGCCCGTTCGGTCGCCCGTCTCGTAGGCGTCCACCCCGATCTTATCCGCGTCGTTAGCCGCGCGATCACTATCACCTCGATCGATTTCACTGTCGTCGAAGGCCCACGGACGCTCACCTGTCAGCGTCAGCTTTTGCGCACCGGAAAATCCACAACCATGAAATCCCGTCATCTGACCGGCCATGCAGTGGACTTGGCGCCGATCGTCGATGGAAGGGTGACGTGGGATTGGGAGCAATTCTATGTGCTCGAAAAGGCCGTGAAACAGGCGGCCACAGAACTCGGCATCGAGATCGAATGGGGAGGGGACTGGAAGACTTTCAAGGATGGTCCGCACTGGCAACTGCCGTGGGCGTCTTACCCGGCCTGATGCAGCCGCTAGCTAAATAGCTGCATGAAAAAGGTTCTCTCCGCCATAGCCGAATTCGGCCTTAAGCTCATCGCCAACGCGGCGATTCGTAAGCGCATCATAATCGTTTTGGTGGGTGGCGGCATTGCCATCGGCGGTGTGAACTTCGCGCCCGAGACCGTTGAGCAGATCGTAATGATCGCCGTGTCGGTTTGGGCCTCGATGTGATCGATCATGGCGATCTCAAGAATCTCATCGATGTCGTCAGCACCGGAGTCGCGCTCGGATCGCTTGCACAGGTTCTGCCCACAGTCGCAGCGGCGGCATCGCTAATCTGGACGGTGATTCGAATCGGTGAATGGGTAATCGGCAAGGTCAATCTGGGCAAAGAAATCTGATCAAGGCCGGTGCTCGACGGTACTCGCCGCCCAATAATCCACCGCAGCCCGCAACAGGGTCGGCGTGTGTGGGTTTGTCAGCGCGAACGACACTATAAGCGTGGCCATACCGCCCCAGATCAAGCGGTGACGCTTCGGCGGAGCCGGAGGTTTCTCTTTCGAGATCACAGCAATCGCCAGCATCGTCGCATAGGCCTTGTCTTCTCTAAGGCCGTTCAAGACATCTCGGGTATTGTCGTCCATCATCCACCTCCAGCGCGCGAACTACCGCGCAATGGTTGCCGCCCTTATCGACCATTCAGACCGAGGTTTGAATCGCGCCGATGACTTGGTGTCCGGTGGTGGACACGATCGAGCATACCGGCAATCGGGAGCATTTGGCCTGGCGCGTAACCAAATGGACTTGGTGGTTGGGGGGCGAAAAGTTCATGGGAAAACGATCTTCAGCAGGGAGGCAGCACCGGCCGTGCCGAAAATGGCGCCGAGAATTAGCGGAAGGCGTTGGATGAGGATGGCGACGACCGTCCAAAACGGACTCTTGTCGGCCAGCTTGCTCAGGACCCTGGCATCATTCTCGTTCATAGCTTCCTTCCTTCGTCCGGGGTAATCATGCGAGCGCTAAGGCTCGATGGTTACCGCTATCGATTGGAAGGAACCGGTCCGTTTATCGACCCTGATGTCCTGCGGACTCTGTGCCGGAGAATCGCTGAGCCCGTCAAGCGTGGCGCCTTGACGCGGTGCACAGCCTGTACCGGAAGTTAGTTCTTGCATCGCGGTGCTCTCTCATTTTCGCCCAACGTTTCTGCGGGTTTGGAACCGTTTTTCCGGCCAAGCATTGACCAAAAAATAGATGAACCATAAATTCCTGTTTGTGCACCGACCTTGGTTAAGCTGGCACATCAGGATATCGAGAAGCTGTTCGGACGAAAATGACGCGATCCACGATGCTTGCCCCCGGCCTCGCTCTTGCCGCCATGGCCTCCCTCTCCGCTTGCGGCCGGGAGGATCCGGCCCGCAAGGATGCCGAGGATGCGCATGACGTCGCGATGGTCGAGCGGATGAGCAAGGAACCGTTCAAGCCCATCGTTCCCAAGCCGATCACCAGCGTGGATGTGGAGCGCTATGGCCTCGACAAGCCCGGCTGCCGGTTCCGCAAGCAGGGGGAGGCGGACCCGATCTTCATCGGCAATGCCGAAGAGGGCTTCATGCGCATCGAAGGCGATCTGAAGCGCTATGCTGCCAAGCTGGAAAGCGCGCAATTACCGGGCAATGCGCGCGCAACTTACGTCGGGCTCTCAACATGGGTCGATCTGGTGAGCTTGCCCGATCGCGTCGGCGGGTCGAACCATACACACTGGCCGGCGCGATTGGTCCTCCACGATTCGCAGGAGCGTGTAGCCTTCCTTGCCGATGGAGAGGTGACGTGCACCGACACGCCGGGGCAAGCGTCTGAAAGTGCCGGGGAAACCGCCACCGCTGATTGACCCGTTCCACTGCATCGGCATTATGCCGGTTCATTGAATGGGGAAAATTCATGAAGGTGCGTTTGCTGGGCGTCGCGGTTGCGGCGCTTATTGGTGTTGCCGGTTCGCCGGCATGGGCGGCGGAAGAGGAAGCCAGCCTGCCGCCCGCCGCAGTGGCGGCAGCGAAATCGCTTCATCCGCAACACGGCAAGATCGCCATCGCAGCCGCGCATGCGACGCTGGATCTGGGATCTGCTTACGACTTCTACGGGCCGGAAGACGCCCGGAAGATCATCGTCGAAATCTGGGGCAATCCGCCGAAAGTGGCCGAAGGCGTACTGGGGCTGGTGATGCCGGCCGGCACATCGCCGCTGAGCGACGCCTGGGGCGCGGTCGTCACCTACGAGGACACGGGCTTCGTGAACGACGAAGATGCCGGCAAGGTGGACTACGCCGAGCTGCTGTCACAGATGCGCGAGGGTGAGGACGAGCGTAACGAACAGCGCAAGGCGGACGGCTATTCGCCGATGCATCTGGCCGGCTGGGCGGAGCAGCCGAAGTACGACGCCGGCACGCATTCGGTAGTCTGGGCACAGGATATCGCGTTCGGCGACGCGAAGGTCCACAGCCTGAATTACGATGTGCGCACGCTGGGGCGGCGCGGCGTGCTGAGCCTCAATCTGGTTTCATCGATGGACCATCTTGGCGACGTGCGGCAGGCGGCGACGGCATTTGCCGATCACGCGGCTTTCGATGCGGGCTCGCGCTATCAGGACTACGATTCCTCGACCGACAAGACGGCCGAATACGGCATCGGCGGTCTGGTCGCCGCGGGCGTGGGTGTTGCCGTTGCCAAGAAACTCGGCCTGCTTGCGATCCTGCTGAAGTTCCTCAAGCCGATCGCGGTGGCTGTGATCGCCGGCTTTGCCGTGCTGCGCAAGAAGATCGGCGGTCTGTTCGGCCGCCGCGCGGCTGCCGACCGGGACGAACCGGCCGGCAGCGAGGCTTCAGACGCCTGATGACGTTTTGGAAGGCGAGGTAGGTTTCCCCTACTTCGCCTTCAGCACCGGCTTGAACGGAGCGTCATTGCCATCGCCGTCCGTGGCTTGCGGTAGGGTGAGCAGATCGCGCAGCAGCGGGGCCACATCGACATTGTCGAACGCCGCCAGCTTGCGGTTGGCCGCGAAGGCCGGACCGGAAGCGACGAACAGCGCCGCCATTTCCGGTGCGGCATTGTCGAACCCGTGGGCGCCGCCGGTCGAGGGCTTGTCCGGCTTGGTCGCGTTGATCATCCAGCCCGTCTCGGCAAGGCAGAAATAGGGCGCGATGCGCGGGTTGCGGCCGTAGTGCAGGCGGGCGGGGATGTCCTGCTTGCGCCAGCATTGCATGTGATCGTGCGGCTTCAACAGCGCGGCGGCGAGCTTTGCGTCGTTGCCCTCGGTCGGCGTGAGCGCGGCGAAAGGCCCGGTATCGCCCGCCTTGTAGAGCGCCGGATCGGCCACTTGATCGAGTGCGATGCTGCGCTCGCTCGATACGGCGGCCATGCCGTGGTCAGCCACGACGATCACATTGGCGGTCTGACCGAGTTCGTGCAGTCCCGCGATCAGCTTGCCGATGTCTGCGTCCACTTCGGTCACCGCCGCATTGGTGTGCGCGTCGTCCGGGCCATAGCGGTGGCCGGCGGTGTCCACATCGTCGAAATAGAGCGTGACCAGCTTGGGTCGCGTTGCGGCGGGGCGCCGCAGCCAGTCCAGCACGACGTTGACGCGCTGTACGGGCGAGACGGCGCGGTTGTACTGCTGCCAGTCGCTCGGCCGTGTGCCGCCCACGGCTTCCTTCCACGGCTCGGTCACCCAGGTGCCGCCCCATGCCACGTTGGAGCCGGGCCAGAACATCGTCGCGGTGCGGATGCCGGCCTTTTCGGCGGTGACCCAGATCGGCTCGGCTTCGTCCCACCAGTAGGGTTCGTCGCTCGACATCGTGAACTTCTCGCCCGGATGGGCCGGATCCTCGAAACCATTGGCGATAATGCCGTTGCGGTCTGGAACCTTGCCGGTCACCAGCGCCCAGTGGTTGGGAAAGGTCTTGCTGGGGAACGAGGGGCGCATGGCCGCGCTCACGCCCTTGGCGGCAAGCGCCGAGAGGTTCGGCGTGATCCCACGATTGAGGTAGTCGGCCCGGAACCCGTCTATGGAGACCAGGATGACGACCGGCTCGCGGCTGTCCTTGGGCGGGGTTTTGGCGATGGCAGGCGAAGAAAGCGCGGCAAGCGCGCCGATCAGGGGGAGAAGCGTCTTCATGCAGGCGCCTCTAGCCCCGCGATCATGACAGGTCGATGGCGGGTTATGCCATCCGCGCCAGCATCCAGAGCGCCATGGCGACCATGAACAGGTTCTCGGTCAGCGAAACGAAGCCCAGCGGCACCGCGCCCGATCCGCCGACGCAGGCGCACTTGAGTTCACGCTTCTGGATATAGACCGCATAGAACACCGAAGCCGCGCCGATGCCGCCGATCACCAGGCCGATGGGGATCGAGAGCCAGGGCAGGGCATGCGCCGTCATCAACGCACCCGCCGCGAATTCCAGGAACGGATAGGCGTAGGCGTAAGGCACAAACCGTTTGGCCAGCAGGTCATAGCCGAGGAACATCGTCGAGAACTGCTCGACATCCTGCAGCTTCAGCATGGCCAGCAGCATCATCGTCATCGAGACGAACCACTCGGCTGCGCGCAGCGTGAAGGGCGTGCCGAACGCAGCCCAGCTTGCCGCCAGCGCAAGGCCAAGCCCGGTGGCGAACACGGCGATAACCGGGCGATAGGTCTTGGCCTTGGGATCGTGGATCTTCAGTCCGACATACCTGCGCAAGTCGGTGTAGCCGCCGATCCGCTCACCGCCGATGAAGATCTGCGGCGTGGTGGCGACGTCGTTCGCGGCCTTGAAGGCATCGGTCTGCTCACGCGTGATGAGCCAGTGATCCTCGACCTTGTAGCCAAGCTTTTCGAGCAAGTGCTTCGACTTGATGCCCCAGGGGCACGAGTGCTTTTCCATGACCATGCGGTGCAGTACCGCCGTCGGTTTTCCGGTCTGTTGCTGCGTCATGGAGAAGGCTATACCTTCCGTACCATGGTACGGAGTCAAGCATGGCCCTGACGATTTCCGAATTGGCCCGATCTGGCGGCGTAGGTGTCGAGACGGTGCGGTTCTATCAGCGCAAGGGGCTGTTACATGACCCTCGCCCGGCAGCGACCGGCGGCGCGAAAGGGCAGCGGCATTATGGCGAGGAGGATGTGCGGCGGCTGCGTTTCATCCGCTCGGCCAAGGCGGCGGGCTTCATTCTCGATGAAATTGCCGAACTGATCAGCCTCGATCACACCGGAGACCGGCCGAGGGCGCGGGAAATGGCGCAAGTGCGTCTGACGGCACTGGATCGGGAAATCGCGCAGTTGGAAACGGCCCGTCAGTCGCTGCGCCGGCTTGCCCACGAATGCGCGGGGTCAGACGAGGGGCCTTGCCCGATCCTCGAATCGTTCGAGGAAACCGGATTATGTAGCGGCGCAAGTTCGAAAACCTGCGCCGCCTGAACAATCAGACGTTGAACTTGAAGTGCATGACGTCGCCGTCGTGCACCATGTATTCCTTGCCTTCCTGACGCAGCTTGCCGGCTTCCTTGGCGCCAGTTTCGCCGTTCAGCGCGACATAGTCGTCATAGGCGATGGTTTCGGCGCGGATGAAACCACGCTGCATGTCCGAGTGGATTTCGCCGGCCGCATCGGGTGCCGTGGCGCCCTTGTGCACCGTCCACGCGCGCGCTTCCTTGGGGCCGACGGTGAAGAAGGTCAGCAGGCCCAGCAGGTCGTAACCGGCGCGGATGATGCGGGCGAGGCCGGTTTCGTGCAGGCCCATCTCTTCGAGGAACACCATGCGTTCCTCGATCTCCATGCCGACCAGTTCCGATTCGATCGCGGCGGAAACGATGACGGCAGTGGCGCCCTCGGCCTTGGCCTTCTCGAAGACGCGGGCCGAAAACTCGTTGCCCTCGGCGGCCGCTTCTTCCTCTACGTTGCACACGTAGAGCACCGGCTTGGCGGTGAGCAGCTGGGCCTGTGCGAAGACGCGGGCTTCGTCGTCGTCCTTGGGCTGGGTCAGGCGGGCGGGCTTGCCGTCGCGCAGCAGTTCCAGCGTCTGGCCGAGCACCGAAGCGATGATCTTCGATTCCTTATCGCCCTGCGCAGCCTTCTTCTGGGCGGCGGGAACGCGCTTTTCCAGGCTTTCGAGGTCGGAGAGCAGCAGTTCGGTCTCGACAGTCTCGGCATCCGCGATGGGATCGACCTTGTTGTCGACGTGCTGGATGTCGTCGTTCTCGAAGCAGCGCAGCACGTGGACGACGGCGTCCACTTCGCGGATGTTGCCGAGGAACTGGTTGCCCAGGCCTTCACCCTTCGAGGCGCCGCGCACCAGGCCGGCGATGTCTACGAAGGACAGCTGCGTCGGGATGATCTTGGCCGAACCGGCGATCGCGGCCAGCTTGTCCAGACGCGGATCGGGCACGCCGACCTGGCCGACGTTGGGCTCGATGGTGCAGAACGGATAGTTGGCCGCCTGCGCTGCCTGCGTTTCGGTGAGCGCATTGAACAAGGTCGACTTGCCGACATTCGGCAGGCCCACGATTCCGCAACGGAAACCCATGTGTAACTCCGGAAGAAATGTTTGGCCGCGCCTTAGCCTCAGTCGCGACGGATAGCGAGTCTGGCCTTAGTCCTGCTGACGCAGGGCCACGTCGTTCATGAAGCGGACGTCGTCACCGGCGGAAAGGCGGTCGGCTTCTGCGGCCACGGCGCCCAGCATGTCTGCCAGCGGGTCGATTTCGGCCTTGGCGTAGTTGCCCAGCACATAGCCGTGGACGCGGTCCTTGTGGCCGGGATGGCCGATACCCAGTCGCACGCGACGGAAATCCGGGCCAAGGTGCTGATCGATCGAGCGCAGGCCATTGTGCCCGGCATGGCCGCCGCCCTGCTTCACCTTCACCTTGAACGGGGCGAGATCGAGTTCGTCGTGGAACACGGTGAGATCCGAAAGCGCCAGCTTGTAGAAGCGCATCGCCTCGCCCACGGCGCGGCCGCTTTCGTTCATGAACGTGGCAGGCTTCAGCAGCAGCACTTTCTCCGTGCCGATGCGCCCTTCCTGCAGCCAGCCCTGAAACTTCTTCTGGACCGGGCCGAAGCGGTGGATTTCGGCAATCGCATCCGCCGCCATGAAGCCGACGTTGTGGCGGTTCATCGCATATTGCGGTCCGGGATTACCGAGGCCGACCCATAGCTGCATGACGTAACTGATCCCGAAAAAGCAAAAGGCCCCACCCGCGCGCCGGAGATGCCGGGGCGGGAGGGGCCAATTTCTGGAATTATCCGATTACTCGGCTTCTTCCTTGGTCGTGTCGCCTTCGGCGCTCTTCAGAGCCGAGGGAGCAGCGATCGTCGCGATGGTGAAATCGCGGTCGGTGATCGCCGAAGCAACGCCCTTGGGCAGCTTCACGTGGCTGATGTGGATCGATTCGCCCACGTCGAAGCCGGTCACGTCGATGGTGACTTCGTGCGGGATCTTGTCGGCGTCGCAGACCAGTTCAAGGTCGTGACGGACGACGTTCAGCACGCCGCCGCGCTTCAGGCCCGGCGAAGCGTCTTCGTTGGCGAAGACCACCGGCACGTTCACGTGCACGGTCGCGCCCTTGGCGAGGCGCAGGAAGTCGGCATGGAGCGGACGGTCGGTGACCGGGTGGAAGGCAACGTCCTTGGGCTGCGTGCGCAGCTTCTTGCCGCCAACTTCAACTTCGATGATCGAGTTGAAGAAGTGGCCGGTCATGAGCTGGCGGACCAGCTCCTTTTCCTCGACGTGGATCGCGATGGGTTCTTCGTTGCCACCGTAGACGACGGCGGGAACGCGGCCATCACGACGCAGAGCACGGGAGGCTCCCTTGCCAGCCCGTTCACGCGTCTCGGCCGGCAGGTTAAGCGTATCGCTCATGGGACTTGCCTTTCAAAACTGGATATAGATCGGCATCGGACCGCTCACCGATCCGCGCCGTTCCCGCCACGCCTCCAGGGATGACCATGACGGGAAGCGCGCGCCCTTAATGCGAAATCGGCGGAAATGCAAGCGCAGCGGCTCTGCGCAGGCTGGTTCACTTCGGCAGTGGGCGGCTTGGCTCACAATATGTGCGTCTGACCGGAACGGAAACCAGTTCGAGTTCGGGATAGCGCAGGGCCGTGAGCTTACCACCGAATACGCACCCGGTATCGATGCAGATCGTTCCGTTGCGCCATATCGCATCGGCAACGGGTGTGTGGCCGTAAACGATCGTGGCGGAACCGGTGTAGCGGGCGGGCCAATCGCCGCGGATAGGTAGCCCGAATTCGTCGATCTCGCCGGTCGTTTCGCCATACATGCAAAAGGCGCGCACCGCTTTGCCGGTGCGGCCAAGCAGCGATTCCTTGAAGCCGGCATGGGCGACGATCAGCTTTCCGTCGTCGAGAACGTGGTGGCTGGGCAGTTCCCCGAGCCATGCCTGCATCCCGGCCAGGAAATCGGGCGTTTCCTCGGACAACTGCTCGATAGTCTCCGCAAGTCCATGGGCAATCGTGACTTTTCGCCCCGCGAGATAGCGCGCGAGCTTGTCGTCGTGATTGCCGATAACCGCCAGGGCCTTTCCGGTTTCCACCATGTGCCGGGCGATGCGCAATGCGTCGGGCGACCGTGGGCCGCGATCGACCAGATCGCCCAGGAATATCGCGCGGCGGCCCGATGGCGGCGTAACGGTTACTCGCCGATCGCTCCAACTGACACGGTATCCCAGGCTGGCAAGCAGGTCTTCCAGTTCATCCGCGCAACCATGGACATCTCCGATGATGTCGAACGGTCCTGAATCGAGGATCTCAGGCGCGGGGCGTTCATCGCCGTCACTCAACGCGGGTGACCTTGTAGCCACGGGCTGCGAGCATGGCGGGCAGACCTTCCGGCCCCGCCATATGGGCAGCGCCCACGGCCACGAACGGATGCTGGCCGTCCTGCATGGCCTGCGCGATCTTGCCGGTCCAGTCGTGGTTGCGGCCGGTGAACAGCACCGCGCGCAATTCCGGATCGGCCAGCATCCCGCGCCGCGTTTCCTGCTCGATCGCGGCCATGTCTCCCTTGCGCCAGCTTTCGGAAAGGTGGCTGTCATCGTCACCCTGTTGGTCCGTCACCACGAAAGCGAGCAGGTCGCGCTGGTCGGCTTCGGGCAGGCTATCGAACAGGCCCAGTTGGCGTTCGGCACCTTCGAGTTCGACCACGGGCTTGCCATCGGCCTGGTCCATTACTGCCCGATCGACGCCGTTGCGGCTTTCATCATCGCTGGCGCCGATGCGAGCGAGGGTGAGGGCGGCCGCCCAGGTATCCATCTGCGCAAAGTCGCCATCGGAGTAGCTGCCGCGCTTCAGAAGAGCGGCGAGTGCAGGGCGCTTATCCGGAGAAATTCGTTCTGAAAGAAGGGGTTCTCCATCGCCCTTGGCAAGTCGTGTGAAGGTTGCGGCAACGGCCTTCTCGTCGGAAAGGTTGCTCACTTCGACCATGATCGTGTCCGATCCGGCCAGCGCCTTGCTTACTGCCGGGGTTTTCCACGCGAGCGGGTGCTTCACACTGTGGATCGTGCCGAACAGCCACGCCTGTTGGCCATCCGGGCCTTCCACGTGCCAGAGGGCGGGATTTGCCGCTTCCGGCTGCGTGGAGCACGCGGCCAGAAGAATGGGTGACAGAAGGGCAAGAAGCCAGCGCATCGTCTTGTTATTACACCCTCTTATTGAACCCGCGTCGCCTTGATCCCGGCCTTGGCCAGCAGGTCCTGCACGCTGCCTTCGCCGGCAAGATGCCCGGCGCCGACTGCAACGAAGACCGTGCCCGGTTGCGCCATCCGCATTGTCAGCCATTTCGCCCAGGCCGCGTTGCGGTCGGTAATGAAGGCCTTGCGCATGGCTAAATCGGATTCGTCTTCATTCAGCAATTTCGCCAGCTCGTCCGCCCGGCCGGCTTTCCATGCCGCCACGACCTTGGCGACATCCTCGCGCAGGGTGGGAAGCTGGTCCAGGACTTCGCCCAGATAGCGGTTCTGGCTGTCCACCGGCATGCCGTCGAACAGTTCGATCTGGTATTCCGGCGTTTCCAGCGTCTGGCGCGCCTTGTGCGCGTCGTCGGCCTTTGCGTCGATCAGCGTCTCCACGCCGTTGGCCTTGTCGAAGCCGGCGGCCTTGAGCGGCAGCAGTGAAAGCAGCAGTCCGGCATACCAGGCCTCGAAGGAATCGAAGGCTTCGGCCGGAAGGCCCATGCCCGCCAGTGCCTTCTCGAACGCGGCGCGTTCATCGGCCGGCAGGCTGGCGCGCAGGGTCGTGCCGTCGGTGCGCATACCCTTTTCGACGAACAGCTTTTGCAGCGAATCAGGCGAATCGACCTTGGTCTCCGTCACCAGCAGATCGGACGAATCGAACGCATCCTTCACCGGGCCTGTGAACCAGTTGGTGCCCTCAGGCAGGATGTGGATCGTGCCGAAGAGATAGATCGTGGTGTCCTTGTCCGCGATCTTCCACATTGCCGGGCGCGCAGGGGCCTCTTCCTGCGCCTGCGATGGGGTGGCGGCGAACAGGCTGAGCAAGCCTGCAACGGCAAGACGAAGGCGGAACTTTTGGGAGAATCTCATCGCTATTCCATGAAGCGGCAGGAACAAACGCGGCATTAACGGCGCGTCGGGGAAGGCATTAGCGGGCCCGGCCGGCTCGGGGTAGCGCTCTCAGTCATCACACCGTCGTTTTGCGCGGTTGATTTGCCCGGTTCGATCCGCCAAAGGCCGCGAGCCCAAGAGTTTTGACGGAATTTCGATGTCGACCCCCGCCAAACAGCCGCTCAGCTTTCAGGACATGATCCTGACGCTCCATGATTTCTGGAGCAAGCAGGGCTGCCTTATCCTTCAGCCTTACGACATGCGCATGGGGGCGGGCACGTTCCACCCCTCTACCACGCTGCGCGCGCTCGGTCCCGAGCCCTGGAAGGCTGCTTACGTTCAGCCGTCGCGCCGCCCGACCGACGGCCGCTATGGCGAGAACCCGAACCGCCTTCAGCACTATTACCAATATCAGGTGATCCTGAAGCCGAATCCGGAGAACCTGCAGGAACTCTACCTGCAGAGCCTCGCGGCGATCGGCGTCGATCCGCTGGCGCACGATATCCGTTTCGTGGAGGACGACTGGGAAAGCCCGACGCTGGGCGCCTGGGGCCTTGGCTGGGAAGTCTGGTGTGACGGCATGGAAGTGACGCAGTTCACCTATTTCCAGCAGGTCGGCGGTTACGACTGCAAGCCGGTCGCCGGTGAGCTGACCTACGGCCTCGAACGCCTTGCCATGTACATTCAGGGCGTGGACTGGGTTTACGACCTGCGTTTCAACAACGAAGGCGTGACCTACGGCGACGTGTTCCTCGCCAACGAGCAGCAGCAGTCGAAGTACAACTTCGAAATCGCGGACACGGACGCGCTGTTCGCCGGCTTCAAGGCGGCCGAGGCAGAGTGCATGCGCTGCATCGAAGCGGAAATCCCGCTTGCCGCCTATGATCAGGCGATCGAGGCTTCGCACCTCTTCAACCTGCTGCAGGCCCGCGGCGTGATCTCCGTGCAGGAGCGCGCCAGCTACATCGGCCGCGTGCGCGAACTCGCCAAGGGATCGTGCAAGGCCTGGATCGACAAGAACAAGGACCAGTGGGAAGCCAAGTTCCCGGGGTGGAGCGCATGAGGCTTCGACAAGCTCAGCCTGAGCGGCTCTATCTTTCCAAACTGACTCCGCTCGTCCTGAGCCTGTCGAAGGACGCATTGAAATGACCGATTTCCTTCTTGAACTCCGCTCGGAAGAAATCCCTGCGCGCATGCAGGCTGGCGCCCGTGCCGATCTGGAAAAGCTGTTCCGCAAGGAAATGGAAGCGGCAGGCGTCGCCGTGGGCGACGTCACCGTCTGGTCGACCCCGCGCCGCCTTGCGCTGATCGCCCATGGCCTGCCGCTGGCGACCGAAGCCGTCCACGAGGAAACCAAGGGCCCCGCCACCAGCGCGCCCGAGCAGGCGCTCGAAGGTTTCCTGCGCAAGACCGGCCTTACCAAGGACCAGCTCGAAGTCCGCGACCTCAAGGGCAAGGACACCTATTTCGCGGTCGTCGAAAAGCCCGGCCGCGCGGTGAAGGACGTGCTGGCAGAGGCGATCCCGGCCATCGTGCGCGCGTTTCCCTGGCCGAAGTCGATGCGTTGGGGTGCGGCTTCGCTCTCCACCGAATCGCTGCGCTGGGTGCGTCCGCTCTCGGGCATCGTTGCGGTGCTGGGTGAGGATCTCGTCGAGTGCGAGGTTGGCGGGGTTGCCTCCGCTTACGTCACCAAGGGCCACCGCTTCCATGCTCCGGGTGAGATCACCATCGGCGGCGCGCATGACTATGCGGACAAGCTGCGGATCGCTCATGTCCTCGTGAACCATGAGGAACGTCAGGACATCGTGCGCACCAAGGCACGCCAGGCGGCCACCGTCGCCGGTCTGGTGCTGGTGGAGGACGAGGGCCTCGTTATCGAGAACGCCGGCCTCACCGAATGGCCGGTGCCGCTGCTCGGCCGTTTCGAGGAGGATTTCCTCGAAGTTCCGCCCGAAACCATCCAGCTTACCGCGCGCGTGAACCAGAAGTACTTCGTTTGCGAGGACGCTTCGGGCTCGCTGGCGAACGCTTTCGTCTGCACCGCGAACATCGTCGCGACCGATGGCGGCACTGCCATTGTCGACGGCAACCGCAAGGTGCTGGCCGCGCGCCTGTCCGACGCGCGTTTCTTCTGGCAGCAGGATCGCAAGACCCCGCTTTCGGTCCACGCCGAAAAGCTGGCGCGCATCACCTTCCACGAAAAGCTGGGCACCGTTGCCGATAAGGTCGAGCGCGTCGCCAAGCTGGCCGAATGGCTGGCGAGCGAAGGCGTGGTGCCGAACTGCGATCCGGCACTGGCGCGTCAGGCAGCCGAGCTTTCCAAGGCCGATCTCGTTACCGAGATGGTTGGCGAATTCCCCGAACTTCAGGGACTTATGGGCGGGTATTACGCCCGCGCCGAAGGTCTGCCGAACGCCGTGGCCGATGCCATCCGCGATCACTACAAGCCGGTCGGGCAGGGCGACGAAGTCCCCACCGCCCCGGTGACGGTGGCCGTGGCGCTGGCTGACAAGCTGGACACGCTGCGCAGCTTCTTCGCGATCGACGAAAAGCCCACCGGCTCGAAGGATCCCTTCGCGCTGCGCCGTGCGGCGCTGGGCATCATTCGCCTGATCACCGACAATGATCTACGCTTCGGCGTGGCCGAGGGCGATTTGCTCGACTTCTTCGTGGACCGCCTGAAGGTACAGCAGAAGGAAGCGGGCATCCGCCACGATCTGATCGACGCTGTGATCGCGCTCGGCAGCGAGGACGATCTCGTCCGTCTGCTGGCCCGCGTTCATGCGCTTCAGGCTTTCGTGCAGACCGATGATGGTGTGAACCTGCTCGCCGGTTACAAGCGTGCCGCCAACATCCTGAAGAAGGAAGACTGGAACGGCTCCGGCGCGATCGAGCATACGGGTGACGAAGATCCGCTCGAAAACGTCGATCATCCGGACATGCAGGCGGTCTATGCGGCGCAAGGCGCGCTGCCTTACACCGCCGAACCTGCCGAGCAGGCGCTGATCGACGCGCTGACGGCGGCGGAACCCCAGGCCGGCAAGGCGGTTGAGGGTGAGGACTTCGCTTCCGCGATGTCCGCGCTCGCCACGCTGCGGGCACCAATCGACGCCTTCTTCGAACACGTTACCGTGAACGACGCGGACGCGGTCAAGCGCCATTCAAGGCTGGCCTTGCTTGATCGATTCCGTGCTGCAGTGCACAACGTGGCGGATTTTTCGAAGATCGAAGGCTAGGGAGCGGTCCACAGTACTTCGGACCGGGTTCTCGAAGAGTTTTATCAACCAGGACAGGAAAGTCAGGGGATAGATGAGCAGGCAGGTCTACACGTTCGGCGGCGGTGTCAAAAATGAAGACGCACGCGCGCGCGACAAAGTCGTAGTCGGCGGCAAGGGTGCTAATCTTGCCGAAATGGCCGGGATCGGCCTGCCGGTTCCTCCGGGTTTTACCATTACCACTGAAGAATGCGTGAAATACCTTGCCGAAGGCGGCGATTTCTCGGCCGAACTGCGCGCCGACGTTGCCGAGGCGCTGACGCATATCGAAAAGACCGTGGGCAAGAACTTCGGCGATGCCGCCGATCCGCTGCTCGTCTCGGTCCGTTCGGGTGCGCGCGTTTCGATGCCGGGCATGATGGACACCGTCCTGAACCTCGGCCTCAACGACGCGACGGTTGAGGGGCTGACGCAGACCTCGGGCGATGAGCGTTTCGCGTGGGACAGCTATCGCCGCTTCGTCCAGATGTATTCGGACGTCGTCCTTGGCCTCGATCACGGCCGCTTCGAGGAAGCGCTGGAGATCGCCAAGGAAGACAACGGCTACATGAACGACGTCGAGATGACGGCGTCGAACTGGAAGGCCATCGTCAAGGAATACAAGGGCATCGTCGAGGAAGAACTCGGCCGCCCGTTCCCGCAGGACGTTCATGAGCAGCTTTGGGGCGCGATCCAGGCGGTGTTCGATTCCTGGGATTCGGACCGCGCCAAGGTCTATCGCCGGCTGAACGACATTCCGGGCGACTGGGGTACTGCCGTCAACGTGCAGGCCATGGTTTTCGGCAACATGGGCGATACCTCGGCCACCGGCGTCGCTTTCACGCGCGACCCGGCGACCGGCGAGAAGGCCTACTACGGCGAATGGCTGGTCAACGCGCAGGGTGAGGATGTCGTCGCCGGCATCCGCACGCCGCAGTACCTGACCAAGGCCGCGCGTGAGCGGGCCGGCGCCAAGCCGCTGTCGATGGAAGAGGCGATGCCGGAGGCTTACACCGAGCTTGCCGCGGTGTTCGAGCTTCTGGAGAAGCACTACCGCGACATGCAGGACATCGAGTTCACGGTCGAGCGTAACAAGCTGTGGATGCTGCAGACCCGTTCTGGCAAGCGCACTGCCAAGGCCGCGCTCAAGATGGCGGTGGACATGGTGGACGAAGGCCTGATCGACGAAGCCACCGCGATCAAGCGCGTCGATCCCATGGCGCTCGACCAGCTTTTGCACCCCACGCTCGATCCCAAGGCGGCTCGCGACATTCTCGGCAAGGGTCTTCCCGCTTCGCCGGGCGCGGCTTCGGGCGCGATCGTGCTTGATGCCGACACTGCCGAAAAGCGTGCGGAAATGGGCGAGGCGGTTGTTCTCGTCCGCGTCGAGACCAGCCCTGAGGACATTCACGGCATGCACGCCGCGAAGGGCATCCTTACGGCGCGCGGCGGCATGACCAGCCACGCGGCGGTCGTGGCGCGCGGCATGGGCCGTCCCTGCGTTTCCGGCGCTTCGGGCCTGTCGATCGACATGAAGACCCGCACCCTGCGCATGGGCAACCGTGAGCTGAAGGAAGGCGACGTGATCACGCTCGACGGCGCGACCGGCGATATCATGGCCGGCGAAGTGCCGACCATAGAGCCGGAGCTGGCCGGCGATTTCGCCACGCTGATGGTATGGGCTGACAAGCACCGCCGCATGAAGGTGCGCACGAACGCCGAGACTCCGGCCGACTGCAAGATGGCCCGCCAGTTCGGTGCCGAAGGCATTGGCCTCTGCCGTACCGAGCACATGTTCTTCGACGCCGGCCGCATTTCGGCCGTGCGCCAGATGATCCTGGCCGAAGACGAAGCCGGTCGCCGTGCCGCGCTGGAAAAGCTGCTGCCCGAACAGCGTGCGGACTTCATCGCGATCTTCGAGGTGATGGCCGGCCTGCCGGTCACCATCCGACTGCTCGATCCGCCGCTCCATGAGTTCCTGCCGCACGGTGATGCCGAGTTCGCAGAGCTTTCGGAAACGATCGGCATCGGCATCGATACGCTGAAGCGCCGCGCGGACGAACTGCACGAGTTCAACCCGATGCTGGGCCATCGCGGTTGCCGCCTGGGCATCACCTTCCCTGAAATCTACGAGATGCAGGCCCGCGCGATCTTCGAAGCCGCCTGCGAAGTCGCAGCCGCTTCGGGTGAGGCCATCGTGCCGGAAGTGATGATCCCGCTCGTCGCCACCAAGCGCGAGTTGCAGATCCTCAAGAAGGTCGTGGACGAAACCGCAGCTAAGGTCTTCGCCGAGAAGGGCCGCACGCTCAACTACATGGTCGGCACCATGATCGAACTGCCGCGCGCTGCGCTGATGGCGGGTGAGATCGCGGAAGAGGCCAAGTTCTTCTCGTTCGGCACCAACGACCTGACGCAGACCACGCTGGGCGTTTCGCGCGACGATGCCGCGCGCTTCCTCAGCCCCTACGTTGAAAAGGGCATCTATCCGCGCGATCCGTTCGTCAGCCTCGATATCGAGGGTGTCGGCCAACTCGTGCAGCTGGGTGCTGAGCGTGGCCGCGCGACCTACGCCGATCTCAAGCTCGGCATCTGCGGTGAGCATGGTGGCGATCCGGCATCGATCGCGTTCTGCGAGAAGGTGGGGCTCGACTACGTCAGCGCCTCGCCCTTCCGCGTGCCGATCGCGCGACTGGCTGCAGCGCAGGCTGCGCTGGCCTGAGATTGCCGCACTGGAAAATGAAAAGGCCGGGAGAAATCCCGGCCTTTTTCTTATTTCTTCCAACCCGATAGGGTGAGGATCTCGAAAGTCTCGGTGGTCCGCCCGTTCTCGCCGGCGGCCGCGAAGGCATCGCGTGCCCGGGCCAGTGCCGCCTTTCCGAGCGGCGCGCCGCGGTCTGCCAGCACGCCGCCGAGCGCCTGGGCCCGAAGATCACCGATCAGGCGGTCAAGGCTGCGGAAAGAGACCTGAAGCGGGCGCTGATCGATCACTGGATCGGCGAACAGCGTGCGCTGGAGCAATTGTCCGCCCGCGCGCACATCGACCATCGGGTGAATGCGGGCGGCAGGGCGGTCGCCATCCGCCGCCAGCATGATCTCCCGCAGTCGCGGCAGGCTGCCCGAAGACAGGAAGCTGGCAATCAGCATTCCGCCCTGCGCCAAGGCGCGGCGGGCGTGAATCAGCGCGCCGGGCAGGTCGTTCACGGTATCCAGCGTGCCAAGGCTGGCGACAAGGTCGAAGCCATCGAAGGGGTAGGGGGTCTCTTCGTTGAACCCCGTTGCCGGTTCGGCTTCGATGACTTCGACGCCGCGGGCGGTGAGCGAACGTGCCAAGGCCCCGGTCCAGTCGCCGATGACAAGCGCGCGCTTTGGTTCGAATCGCAGGAAGGAGAGGCGCTCCTCGACATCTTCGACCATGTCGTCGAGGAGGTAGTGCGGAGCGTCCGGCAACTGCTGAAGCGCCAGCGCGCGGCGGCGGGCGGCGATGCGGCGGGCGGGAGCGAAAATGCGCGGCGGAGCGGGGGGAGCAGTTTCAGCCATCCCGCGCTCCCTGCCGTGTCGGCGCGTCTCGCGCAACCATCCAGAAGCGCAAGGGCCGGATGAACAGCTTGTAGCTTGAGCTTGGCGCGTGCCGCCATAGGTTGGCGAACCGATGTCGCTGTCCGCCGCCTTTGCTCCCGTGATCGATCTGATCTATCCGCCGCGCTGCCCCCTTTGCGGGGCGGCAATCGCGGCGCAAATCGGATTGTGTCCGGCGTGCTGGGAGACGCTGGCGATACCGGGGGATCCGTGCTGCGCCGCCTGCGCACGGCCATTCCCTGACGATATTCCCGATGGAGCGATCTGTGCGCCATGCCTGGCGCAGCCGCCGCGTCACGACGGGATTGCGGCGGCGACGCTGTACAATGCCACGTCCCGCAAGCTTATCCTTGGGCTCAAGCACGGAAACCGCCTTGCGCTGGCAGGCATGATGGGCAACTTCATGGCCGCGCGTCTGCCGCAGATCGATGCCGAGTGGATGGTCGTGCCGGTGCCGCTGCACCGTTGGCGGATCTGGCATCGTGGATACAACCAGGCGGCAGAGCTGGGCCGGACGATCGCGCGGCTGAGGGGCGCGCGGCTTGCCGTCGATCTGCTGGAACGGCGCAAGGCGACGCCTTCGCTGGGCGGACTGGGCCGCAAGGCGCGGCAGCGTGCACTGTCCGGAGCGATCACCATTCCTTCGCGACATCGGGGCAGAGTGAAAGGCGCGCGGATCGTGCTGGTGGATGACGTTCTCACCAGCGGCGCGACGAGCGAGGCCTGCGTGTCCGCGCTCAAGCGGGGCGGTGCCGAACGGGTCGTGATCGCGTGCTTTGCCCGTGTGCTGGATGAGGCGCTGGATATCGCGTAATCGGCAAACGAAAACGCCCGGAACCATAAGGCTCCGGGCGTTCTCGTGACGAAACTGGTAGACCCCGCTTTCGCGGTTCGGCGGCCCCCCTGCAGGCCGCCTTAGTCCGATCCCTCATTCTGCGTCGGCCAGATCGGCCAACATTCCCTGAACCGTGGCGCTTGTTTCCTGGTAACTTTGGCCCGGGGCTAAGTTACCGGTCAGCGACCTGATGGTCGGAAGCAGCCCCCCAGCTGCAAGGCGACAATCGACGTAAACCCGGGGGTTGAAAAGAGGCTTGAGGGCGTTAGGGGGATTTTGATCACCGGCTGTGGTTATCCTGCAACATTCGATGCCTGCAGGAAAAGCGGAGGGAAATTTCCAGAATGCGAGAGATCAGCAAGGTAGAACGCGAACAAGGTCGTGATTTTCTTCCAAAGTTCGATGCACATGGATTGCTGATCGCGATCGCGGTCGACTCCCGCACGCGCGAAATCCTGATGGTCGCGTACATGGATGAAGAGGCGCTTTCCAAGACGCGAGAGACGGGGCTTGCCCACTTCCATTCCCGATCGCGCGGGCGACTATGGCTGAAGGGGGAATCTTCGGGCCATTTCCTACGCGTCGAGGAAATTCGAGTCGATTGCGATCAGGACGCGCTCGAGCTGCTGGTGCAGCCCGAGGGCCCGGCCTGCCATACCGGTGCGCGCAGTTGCTTCTACCGCCGACTCGACGGTAACGTTCTCGAATCATTCGAAAGCTGAAGTTCGCGTTCGACAACCCTGTTGCACAGCGGCAAAGGTCGAAATTATGGCTACCGCCTTGTTAACCATATAAAATAGTGATTTGATTTGCCTTTCGGCAAGTTGTGCAAAGCGGCCGTGAGCGTGGCAATTTCGGCTTAGCCCATCATTCGTCCGGATGAACGCAATGGGCTCGTATGGATGATGCCGGAAGGCAAAGCTCTCCCGCGACGGTGCTGATTTCTTGCGAAATTTCGCTGTCCCACGAAGAAAACGAATGATCGCGTAGCTGCTCAAGGCTGGTGTCCTGCCCCGTCACCAGCCGACGGGTGCGCATGCCTGCGGCGGGGCCTAGCAGCGGAAGCGTTTGCCCTCCCGGCGTCGGCATGAGGGAGAGGGGAGCCTGATGGGCTCCGCGGGGCATTTGAAGGAAGGGAAATGTCATGAACCGACGAGTGACAATCGTTGCAATGACCGTCGGCCTCCTGGCCGGCGTTCCAACCGTAGCGATGGCGGATCAGAAACCCGCCAACTCTGTCGTCAGCAGCCAGAAGTACAATCTGGCCAGCTACTTCGGCAGGGACAACGACCGTCGCGACAACGACAGCCGCTGGGGTCGCGACCGCGACAACGGCAACCGCTGGGGTTGGGGTCGTGACAATGACAACCGCTGGGGCCGCGATCGCGGCAACCACTGGGGTTGGGGTCACGATGATGACGACCACGACCACGGCCATCACGGCGGTGGCGACAAGTCGCACGGCTGCTAAGGCCGGATGATGGGATCGTGGCCGCCCGAATGCGGCGGCCACGATCTTGCTTCGTGAAAGTTTCGGTTAGAGCATTTCCATTCAGGTTGAATCACCTGATGGGTCGGAAACCGCTCTAGCCCAGGATTTCGTCAAACAGGCTGACCATGGCCGCCCAGCTCTGGCGATCGGCGCTGGCATCGTAGCTGATCGCCGCCATGCCGCGCGCGTCACTGCCGGGATCGGTGAAGCCGTGGCGAACCCCGGAATAGGAATGGAAGTGCCAGTTGGCCTCGGCACGGTCCATCTCTTCCCAGAATCCGACAACCTGCTCGCGCGGGACCAGCGGGTCCGCATCGCCGTGGCAGATGAGGATGCGCGGCTTGATCGTGCCGGGTTCGGCCGGCCGGGCCGTGGAAAGCGTGCCGTGGAAGCTGACGGCGGCCAGCAGGTCCTGTCCATCGCGCGCGGCTTCGAGAACGGCCTGGCCGCCCATGCAGTATCCGATGCCCAGCAGCGGCAGGTCCGCCGCTTCAGGCAAGCTGCGCAGGGTATCGATCGCGGCCGCAATCCGGCCGCGATAATGGTCGAGATCGCTGCGCAGCTTCTCCGCAAGCGGAAACGACGCCTCGAAACTTTCCACCGGCTCGCCATAGAAATCCGCCACCAGCGCGAGGTATCCGCGTTCCGCCAGCATTCGGGCCCGCTTTTCCATGGGCGCGTTGTAGTTGGCAATGGTGGGAAATACGATCACGGCCGCGCGGGGCGTTCCTTCCGGGCGGGCGAGCCACCCGGTAAGGTCCACGCCTGCGTGGGTATAGGCAATTGCGTCCATGAATTTACTCCGGCCGTCTCTTTACTCGGGGAGGAAGTCCGGCACCGAGAGGTAGCGCTCGCCGGTGTCGTAGTTGAAGCCCAGCACGCGCGAACCGGCGGGCAACGATGGCAGCTTCTGCGCGATGGCGGCCAGCGTCGCGCCGGAACTGATGCCCACCAGCATGCCTTCCACGGTGGCGCAGCGGCGCGCCCAGTCCTTGGCGTCGGCCGCATCCACCTGAATTGCCCCGTCGATCGACTGGGTGTGAAGGTTGCCGGGAATAAAGCCGGCGCCGATCCCCTGAATCGGGTGCGGGCCGGGCAGGCCGCCCGAGATGACGGGCGAAAGCGTGGGCTCTACCGCATAGGCCTTCAGCGAAGGCCATGCCTTCTTGAGTGCTTCGGCGCAGCCGGTGATGTGGCCGCCGGTGCCGACGCCGGTGATCAGCACGTCGACCGGATCGCTGGCGAAATCGGCCAGGATTTCCTGCGCGGTCGTTTCCACATGGACGGCGACGTTTGCCGGATTGTCGAACTGCTGCGGCATCCAGGAGCCGGGCGTTTCTGCAATCAGTTCCTTAGCCCGCTCGATCGCGCCCTTCATGCCCTTTTCGCGGGGCGTGAGGTCGAACGTGGCGCCATAGGCCAGCATCAGGCGGCGACGCTCGATCGACATCGATTCGGGCATGACGAGGATCAACTTGTAACCCTTGACCGCCGCCACCATGGCCAGGCCGATGCCGGTATTGCCCGAGGTAGGTTCGATGATCGTGCCGCCGGGCTTCAGCGAGCCATCGGCTTCGGCAGCTTCGATCATGGCAAGGGCGATGCGGTCCTTGATCGAACCGCCGGGGTTGCCGCGCTCCGCCTTGATCCAGACCTCATGGTCCGGAAACAGCCGCGACAGGCGGATGTGCGGCGTATTGCCGATCGTGGAGAGAATGCTTTCGGCCTTCATGATGCGTGCTCCCAACGTGGTGCGAAGGTTCGGGCCCGGCGGATCTCAGGAAAGCCCCAGGCCCAGATGGCGGTAATGACTATGGCAGCGGTCCCGCCGAAGACAACAGCGCCGGTTGCGCCGAGCAGGGCGGCCGCCACGCCGGACTGCATCTCGCCCAACTCGTTCGAGGCGGAGATGGCCAGGCCGGAGATGGCCGATACGCGGCCGCGCTTGTCGTCCGGCGTGCGAAGCTGAACCAGCGAACTGCGGATGAAGACGGAGATCATGTCTGCCGCGCCGATCAGCGCCAGAAAACCCAGCGAGACCACGAAGCTGCGCGAAAGCCCGAAGCCGACCGTCATCGCGCCATAGGCGGCGACCGAGACCAGCATCTTCACGCCGACATTGCTGGCCAGCGGACGGAAAGAGAGCCACAGCGCCACGACAGCGGCACCGGCGGCCGTCGCCGCGCGCATCTGGCCAAGGCCCTCCGGCCCGACATGCAGGATGTCGCGTGCGAAGACCGGCATCAGCGCGGTCGCGCCGCCCAGCAGCACGGCGAACAAGTCCAGCGTGATGCAGCCGAGCAGGAAGCGTTCGTGCCAGATGAAATTGAAGCCGTCGACGATCTGGCGCAGCGGATGCGCCTTGCGCGCGTCCTTGGCGACCGGCGGAATATTGCGGATCGCAAGGATGCTGCAGGCGGACAGGGCCGTGAGTACGGCGGCGATCCAGTAGGGCAGCGCGTGGTGGCTTGCGAAGAGGAAGCCGAATGCGGCCGGGCCGATGATGGTGCCGGCCTGCATGGCGATCGAGTTGAAGCCGATCGCGCGCGGGATCAGGTTCGAGGGCACGATGTTCGGGGCGATCGCGCTCATCGACGGGGAAACGAAGACCCGGACGGCACCGTGCACTGCGGCAAAGACGTAAAGCACCGGAAGGCTGCGCCATTCCAGCGTGGTGGCAATGCCAAGCCCCACCGCGACCATGATGTCGATCGCCATGGCCAGTCCGGCCACGCGCCGCCGGTCGAAGCGGTCCGCGATCACCCCGGAGATTGGCGTCAGCAGGAAGATCGGCAGGAACTGCGCGAAGCCCAGCAAGCCGAGCTGGAAAGAAGCCTGCGTGATCGACATCGCATAGTCGGACCGGGCAACGTCGTAGAGTTGGTAACCGATGATGACGACCATGCCGGTCGACGCCAGCACCTGGAAGAACCGGGCCAACCAGAATTTGCGATAGTCGGCGATGCGTAAGGGCGAACTGGGGGGCGGCGTGGGCTGCGCGGTGGCGCCCGCAGAGTCGGGAGGCGTATTCACGATCGGGTGCATGGCAGCATGACGCGGCCTTGCCAAGCCACGCCGCAAATCCCGTCGATAGGTTCTCTTTACTATCAATAAGCAAGGCACGCGGTGAAGCGCATGCCGGGCAAGGTGTCTGCCAATGAATTGGCGTGACGCGGCCGGTCTCGCGGATCACGTTTCAGGCTGTCGTGAAGTCACGCGCCAAAGCCGCCCGAAGCGATCCAGGCGGCCTTTCAAATCGCGATACGTTGGTACGCCGGGGCGCGGCGAAGCGTCAGCGGCGGGGGCGCAACCTGGGATTGGGCTGGGTGGTGTCCACCAGCTTGAGGAAGTCGTCGATGCGGATGATTCGCTCGAACTGGAAGCCGGATCGGCCTTCGTGCGACCAGATCATATGGGCCTCTATGCGGCCGATGACGGGCAGGCGCATCACAAGGCGCTCACCGCGATCGAGGTCCAGTTCGCCCTTGCACATGAAGCCCTGGGCCGAAAAGTTGACGATATGCAGGTGAACGTCACCCAGTCGGCGATGTTCGGCAATCAGCTTGTGATCGACAGGATGGCGCGCCGCGCGCCGTTTGTCGGTTACAGAGAGCTGTGCTCCTGCACTCATTTTCTTGTCCGCCTCTGGTTATGGCCGTGAGGCAGCAAAGTGCATCAAAATGGCAAACAATCCGTAAACCCCGGCGAATATTGTATATCCGCCGGGGTGAAACGTGCCGGACTAGCGATCAAGCGCCGCGAAGGATCGCGTGCTTCTTCTTGCCGAGGCTCAGCTTACGGGTTTCTCCGGTGGCGACTTCGATCAGGAAGCCCGGATCGTCCATAGCCAGATCGTCAAGCTTCACGGCGCCTTCGCCGATCTTGCGCTTGGCTTCGCCATTGGAGGCGGTGAAGCCGAGTTCGGTCAGCGCCGCGCCCAGGCGAACGCCTTCGCCGGAGACTTCCAGCGTGGGCAGGTCCTCGCCAAGTCCGCCGCCGGCAAAAGTGGCCTTCGCGGTGGCTTCGGCAGCAACCGCGGCATCCCCGCCACGGCACAGCTTCGTCACTTCGTTGGCCAGCACGACCTTGGCATCGTTGATCGCGGCGCCTTCGAGTGCTTCGAGGCGGGCGATTTCGTCCAGCGGCAGGTCGGTGAACAGACGCAGGAACTTGCCCACGTCGCGGTCATCGCAATTGCGCCAGTACTGCCAGAAGTCATAGCTGGGCAGCATTTCCTCGTTCAGCCAGACGGCGCCGGCGGCCGACTTGCCCATCTTGGCGCCATCCGCCGTGGTGAGCAGCGGCGTCGTCAGGCCGAAGACTTCCTTGGTGTCCATGCGGCGGGTCAGTTCGACGCCGTTGATGATGTTGCCCCACTGGTCGGAGCCACCCATCTGCAGGCGCACATCCTTGTCCTTGCAAAGGTGACGGAAGTCATAGCCCTGCAGGATCATGTAGTTGAATTCGAGGAAGGTCATCGGCTGTTCGCGCTCAAGGCGCAGCTTGACCGAATCGAACGAGAGCATGCGGTTCACGGTGAAGTGTGTGCCGACTTCCTGAAGCAGCTGGATGTAGCCCAGTTGGCCCAACCAATCCTGGTTGTTCACCATCACCGCGTCGGTCGGCCCGTCACCGAACTTCAGCAGGCGCGAGAAGATCGAGAAGATGCCCTTGATGTTGGTCTCGATCGTCTCGTCAGACAGCATCTTGCGGCTCTCGTCGCGGCCCGTCGGGTCGCCGATACGCGTGGTGCCGCCGCCCATCAGCACGATCGGCTTGTGCCCGGTCTGCTGGAGACGGCGCAGCATCATGATCTGCACAAGGCTGCCGATGTGGAGCGACGCTGCGGTGGCGTCGAAGCCGATATAACCCGGCACGATCTGCTTCTCTGCGAGAGCGTCAAGGCCCTCGGCATCCGTCGTCTGGTGGATGTAGCCGCGCTCTTCGAGGACGCGGAGCAGGGAAGATTTGTAGGTCATGACCGTGCTTCTTGTTAATGGGAGCGGGGCGCCTAGCATGTGGGGCGCCGGATATGAAGCGATTGGTCGCGTGCGTGGTGATATCCGGCCGAATCCGGCGCAATCCGGATTGCCAGCCCGTCACACGGGCCATTACGGAGGCCGCCATGTCCGACCTTATCTGCCATCCGGCACACCCACCCGTTCTCGTCCGCTCGGTCGAAGCCCGCGTCATAGGCTTCGACGATACCTGGCTGCGCGTGCGCTGGCGGATTCTGGGCGCGGGCAAGCTGGTGGTGCCGGCATTCGCGGGCAAGGGCAGGGCGGAGGGGCTCTGGAATACCACCTGTTTCGAACTGTTCCTTCAGCCGCCGGGTGAGCAATCCTACGTCGAGATCAACCTCTCGCCCTCCGAACGCTGGAACGTCTACGACTTTACCGGCCGCCGCGAAGGCATGACCGAGCGGCCGATGCCGCGCGAGCCCGAGTGCACGATGCGCAAGGGATCGGACATCGCCGTGTTCGATGCCGCTATCCCGGTCGGCGGCCTGCCCGCGTTGCCGCAGAACCACGGCTTCACGGCGGTGATCGAGGAGGAGGGCGGCGTTAAGAGCTATTGGGCGCTTTCCCACAGCGGCGATGCGCCTGACTTCCACGATCCGTCTTGCTTCGCACTCCCGCTTGCGGCACCCACCGCGCCATGAAATTCGGTATCGACCGCCTGCTGGCAGACCCTGAACTCCGCAAACCCCTTGAGGGGCGCCGCGTCGCGCTTGTCGCCCATCCCGCTTCGGTGACGGAAGACCTCGTCCACTCGCTTGACGCGCTGATCGCGGCGGGCGTGAACGTCACGAGCGCTTTCGGCCCCCAGCACGGGCTGAAGGGCGACAAGCAGGACAACATGGTCGAGACCGCCGACGAGCTGGATCCGACTTACGGCATCCCCATCTACAGCCTCTACGGCGAAGTCCGCCGCCCCAGCGCGGCGATGATGGACAGCGCCGATGTGTTCCTGTTCGACCTGCAGGACCTTGGCTGCCGCATCTACACGTTCGTCACCACGCTGCTCTACCTGCTGGAAGCCGCCGAAAAGCAGGGCAAGAGCGTCTGGGTGCTCGATCGTCCCAACCCCGCCGGCCGCCCGGTCGAGGGGCTGACGCTGCTGCCGGGGCAGGAGAGCTTCGTCGGCGCCGGCCCGATGCCGATGCGCCATGGCCTGACGCTGGGCGAGATGGGCCACTGGTTCGTCCGCCACTTCAAGCTTGATGTCGATTATCACGTGGTCGCGATGGAAGGCTGGCAGCCCGAAGGCCCAGGCTTCGGATGGCCGCAGGACCGCATCTGGATCAATCCCAGCCCCAACGCCGCCAACCTCAACATGGCCCGCGCCTATGCCGGCACGGTCATGATCGAGGGCGCGACGCTGTCCGAAGGTCGCGGCACCACCCGCCCGCTGGAAGTGCTGTTTGGCGCGCCCGATATCGATGCCAAGGCCGTTCTGGCCGAAATGCAGCGCTTTGCGCCCGAGTGGCTTGAAGGCTGCGCCCTGCGCGAATGCTGGTTCGAACCGACCTTCCACAAACACGCCAAGACCCTGTGCAGCGGTCTGATGATCCATGCGGAAGGCAAGTTCTACGACCATCATGCCTTCCGCCCGTGGCGGCTGCAGGCGCTGGCGTTCAAGGCGATCCGCAACCTCTATCCCGACTATCCGATCTGGCGCGACTTCCCCTACGAATACGAGTTCACGCGCCTTGCCATCGACGTCATCAACGGCGGACCGGGCCTGCGTGAGTGGGTCGACAATCCCGATGCGCTTCCGGGCGACCTCGATGCCGCGGCCGGCGCGGACGAGGCGGCGTGGAAGGCCGAGATAGCCGACTTGCTGCTTTACTGAGCCGGTGATTTGCGCGCCGGCCCGTCGGTAAAGGCGGGCGGGGCCATCATCTTGCCATCGGCCAGCACAAGCACCGGGCAACCGCTCAGACGCTTGTCGACCGCACGGATAAGGCCGGGCTTGGGCTCGACCGCGCGCGGCGCGGTGTGCCCCGCTGCCGCATTGGCTTGCTGGATGGTGTAGGCGCATGTCGCCTTGGCTTTGGCGGACTTGTCCAAGCCGGCTGGCGGAGCGGCACCCATAGTCAGGGCACCAAGGGCGAGGATCAGCAGGGCTTCCTTCATAGTCGCACTCCAATATTCCGTCTGCGGTGGATAATTGCCCAATCCGTTCGCGTAGGAAAGCGCGATCAGGCTTTCTTGCGCGTCAGTTCCCGCATTGCCGCGTCCAGCCCGTCCAGCGTCAGCGGGAACATCGCCCCGCCCATCAAGTCGCGGATCATCCGCGTGGAACTGGAATAGCCCCACTGGATCTCCGGCGTGGGATTGAGCCAGACGGTCGCCGGATACGTCTGCGCCACACGCTGCAGCCAGACTGCACCGGCTTCCTCGTTCATGTGCTCCACCGAACCGCCGGGATGGCTGACTTCGTAGGGGCTCATCGCCGCGTCGCCGACGAAGATCACCTTGTAGTCGTGCCCGAACTTGTGGAGCAGGTCCCAGGTCGGCGTGCGCTGAGACCAGCGGCGGCGGTTGTCCTTCCACACGCCTTCGTAGAGGCAGTTGTGGAAGTAGAAGAACTCCATGTTCTTGAACTCGGCGCTGGCGGCGCTGAACAGGTCTTCCATCATCTCGATGTACGGGTCCATCGACCCGCCAACATCGAGGAACAGCAGGACCTTCACGGCATTGTGCCGTTCCGGCCGCATCACCACGTCCAGCCAGCCCTGCTTGGCGGTGCCGCGGATCGTCTCGTCCAGATCGAGTTCTTCGGCCGCGCCTTCGCGGGCGAAGCGGCGGAGGCGGCGCAGCGCCACCTTGATGTTGCGCGTGCCCAGTTCGCGGGTGTTGTCTAGATTGGCGAACTCGCGCTTTTCCCAGACCTTGATCGCGCGGCCGTGTTTGCCTTCACCGCCGATGCGGATGCCTTCGGGGTTGTAGCCCGAATGGCCGAACGGCGAGGTGCCGTTGGTGCCGATCCACTTGTTCCCGCCGGAGTGGCGCTTTTCCTGCTCTTCCAGACGCTTCTTCAACGTCTCCATGATCTCGTCCCAGGAGCCGAGCGCCTTGATCTGCTCCATTTCCTCTTCGGAGAAGTAGCGCTCCGCCACCTTGCGCAGCCAGTCCTCGGGGATGTCGACGGGCTGCTGGCCATAGTCGGTCAGCACGCCCTTGAAGACCTTCTGGAACACCTGGTCGAACCGGTCGAGCAGGCCCTCGTCCTTCACGAAGGTCGCGCGGCTGAGGTAGTAGAATGCCTCGGGCGTCCGCTCGATCACGTCGCGCTCCAGCGCTTCCAGCAGCACCAGATGCTCCTTCAGCGAAGCGGGAATACCGGCGGCACGCAGTTCCTCCACGAAGTTCAGCAGCATGGCGACACTCCGCTTTGGTTGACACGAAACGCATGGAGAAGCGAACTGTCACCTTGTTGTGAAATCAATGGCTTAAGTGTCACTTTGCGCATCCGTGTGAGACCTTTCGGGCCGAAGTGTCACCTTGCGAAAAGGACGGTCCAAACTGGGCCCGGGCGGCGATGAAGCGGGAAAAGCTCATGACGCGGAACTTACACCTTCCAGGCTTGGGTAGGAAACCGCACGGGCCTTCGGGCGATGGACCAGCGCCACTAGCACGAAGGAGATGTACATCAGCAGATACCACGCGCCCAGCTTGGTCCAGTGGACCATGGCCCAGCCGTGCCGCTGGTTCGGATAGATCCAGGCCTGCGAAAACGTCGCCAGATTCTCGGCAAACCAGATGAACAGCGCGACCAGAAACCAGCCCAGCAGCAAGGGCATCCAGCGATCCTCCCGCCAGACGCGGAACCAGATGCGCGTTCGCAGGAAGAGCGCGCCCAGCAAGGCGAATAGCGCGATCCGCACGTCCGGCAGCCAGTGATGCGCGAAGAAGTTGACGTAGATCGCCACGGCCAGCGCAACCGATGCCGCCTCGATCGGATAGCCGCTGAAGCGGAAATCGAAGATGCGCCAGATGCGGGCGATATAGCTGCCGACGGCGGCGTACATGAAGCCGGAAAACAGCGGCACACCGCCGATCCGCAGCAGGTTTGCCTCAGGATATTCCCATGACCCATGCGCCGTCTTGAACAGTTCCATCACCGTGCCGACCACGTGGAAGGCAAGGATCACCTTGGCCTCGTCCATGGTCTCCAGTCTCAGCGCCAGCATGGCGATCTGGATCGCCAGCGCCGCCAGCGTCAGGAAATCGTAACGGGCAAGCGGCGCATCGGCCGGATAGAACAAGTGGGTGACCACCAGCAGTGCCAGCAGCAGTCCGCCGAACAGGCACGCCCAACCTTGCTTGAAGCCGAACAGCAGAAATTCATAAAGCCATGCCCGCCAGCTCGGACGCGGCTCGAATGCTTCGAGCCGCGCGCGGATGGTGGCAAAGCGAGTGTGCGAACCCGTCATGCCTGCCCTATCAGGTGGCAGACGGCGGCGGTGGCGGTTGCTGCGGCCAGGTTTCCAGCGCGGTGTCGAAATGCGCCCATTCCGGCGCGTCGTCGGTCCAGATCACCACTTCCGGCTTCAATCCATGCCCCGCGTCCAGTGCGCCGAGGCGCATGGTTTGCAGGTGCGGACGCGCCGAACTCTGCGCGAAAATCTGGGTGCCGCACTTGGGGCAGAAATGGAAGGTCAGCGTGTTGCCGCTGGCGGCCTTCCACGTGGACGAGGCAAGATCGCCCTCGATCGCGACGTCTTCAACCTTGAAGATGGCGTTATTGGTCGGGCTGCCCGCCGCCAGCTGCTGGCACTGGCGGCACCAGCACTGGCGCGTGGCGATGGGCTCTCCGCCGATTTCCAGGGTGACGGCGCTGCACGAGCAGCGGCCGGTATAAGGTGCAGTCATAATCAGTTCCCCCGGCGCGCCATGAAAGCGAGCCTTTCGAACAGCATGACGTCCTGCTCGTTCTTGAGCAAGGCGCCGTGAAGCGGCGGGATCGCCTTGGCCGGATCCTGGTTCTGCAGCACGTCCAGCGGCATATCCTCAGCCAGCAGCAGCTTCAGCCAGTCCAGCAACTCGCTGGTGGAGGGTTTCTTCTTCAGGCCGGGCACTTCGCGCAGCTCGTAGAAGATCTCCATCGCCTTGGTGACGAGCGTCTTCTGAATGCCGGGAAAATGGACGTCGACGATGGCCTGCATCGTCTCGCGGTCCGGAAACTTGATGTAGTGGAAGAAGCAGCGGCGCAGGAACGCGTCCGGCAGGTCCTTCTCGTTGTTGGAGGTGATGACGACGATGGGGCGCTCGGCAGCGGCAACGTGCTCGCCGGTTTCGTAGACGTCGAAGGCCATGCGATCGAGTTCGGCCAGAAGGTCGTTGGGAAACTCGATATCGGCCTTGTCGATCTCATCGATCAGCAGCACGGGTAGGCGGGGCGAGGTGAATGCCTCCCACAGCTTGCCCTTGCGAATGTAGTTGTTGATGTCGTGGACGCGGGCGTCGCCAAGCTGACCGTCGCGCAGGCGGCCTACCGCGTCGTATTCGTAAAGGCCCTGGTGCGCCTTGGTGGTGGACTTGACGTTCCAGGTGATGAGCGGCGCGTTTAGCGAGGCAGCGATCTGTTCTGCTAGCACGGTCTTGCCGGTGCCGGGCTCTCCCTTCACCAGCAACGGGCGGCGCAGCAGGACGGCGGCGTTCACTGCAACTTTCAGATCGTCGGTGGCGACGTAGCTGCTGGTGCCTTCGAAACGCTGTGAATTGCCGGTCTTATGATCCACGCTCATCCGTAATTATCCCAAAAAAACCGCTGAATTTCCGCCAATCTCGTTCGTGAATGTCTATTGTCGTGCGGGCACGTATATTTGACGCATATGTGATGGTTTGACGTGAACGATAAGGCGAAAACGCTCAAAGAAGGCCCGCTGACAACCCGCGCTGCGCGGGCCGAGTTGCCCGAGGGTGTGCACTGGCGGGGTGTAGATACGCAAGTGCATTTAGATACCGGCGCGGGAAGCGCGGGGGCGTTTTGCCGGTGCGTTGGCGTGTCGGGGTGAGCTACAAGCAAGCTCCGCTGAGCCCGGCCGATGACGAAATTTTGGAAGGCACACTCTCGTTTGCCGCTGCGATCAAGGCAGATCGGGTGCATTACGGATTGTACGCCGCCGGATTTCTGCGTCGGTGCGGCATTCCCTGTGCCAGTGAGGCCACTTCCGCCAAGCTATGCAGAGAGGCAGTGCGAACGGCCTGGCACGATCAGGAACGCGCTCAGAACGATCGCGCTGCTGTCAGGGTTACAGTCGCGCCTTGATGGCGGCGGCGTTCTTCGCTGCCGGTATAGGTCGCGGCGCGGCTGGGGTTGTAGAAGCGTCTTAGGCGATAGAAATCCTGGCCGCCCAGCGCGGCGACGGCCAATGTCGTCTTGAACCCGGCGAGTGCCGTCGTCTCGACATAGCCGCCCCAGCTCGTCCCATCGCGCCATCGGAGTTGTTCTGCGGTGTAGAAGACGTCGCCATATTCGGCGGCGGCGAGCGTGACGCCCCACGATGACTTGAGTTTCGGCAGATCGTGCCGGAATTCGGCGCTGACGCTGCGGGGGATCACGTCATCCATGGGGCGCATCTGGCCGGTAACCTGATCGTGCATGCGCGAGCGGCGCAGCGTCGCGTCCACGGTCAGCCGCGCGCCGCGCACTACCGCTTCGAGCGGCAGCGTGCCCTGTGCGGTAACGCCCCATTGGCGCCCGTTGCCGATCGTGCCCAGCGCTTCGTCCCCGCTGGGGAGCAGGACATAGCCGAGCAGGCCGGTGTGCCATTGGTACCAGGCTTCCAGCGCCAGCGCGCCGCCCTTGCCCCAGCGATGGTCCAGCCGCGCCAGGGCGCGCGTAATGCGCGCCGGACGAAGCTGGGAATTGCCGCCCAGCGGTCGGCCATCGGTCTGATTTACGGAAGCGGCGAAATCGCTGAAATCGAGTTGGTCGACGGTACGCCGCATGCCGATGCGCACTTGTGTCTCGGCCGAAGGCGACCAGACCAGCGCGGCGGAGGGCTTCAGGTAGGACAGGCTCTGCTGGCTGGCAGCCTCTCCGCTGACGGTAATGCGCGACAATTCGATCGCCATGCCGGCTTCCAGCGACAGCCGCTTGGCCACCCCCACCGTCACATTCGCGAAAGCCTCAGCGCGCTGTTCCGACACGCGGGTATCGGCATTGCTGAGCGGGATGGGGACAAGCCCGGCGCCGGTATCCTCGGCATAGTCGAGCGCGCTGGAAAGGCGATTGTACGCGACTTCCGCGCCCAGTTCGGGGCGGACCGGATGATCGCCCTCCCGCGTGACGGTGACGCGGCCGACGAGTTCGATCGGCTTTTCACGCTGTTCGGACACGCTGCGATAGCCGGGATCGGCCAGATCGTCCGCAGTGACATAACGTTCGATGGTGCCGAGCGCGACCAGCTTGGTGCTCCAGTCGTTGCCCAGCCGGCGCGTCCAGTCCGCACCCAGTTCGCCGCTGCGGCCGTTCTCACGGTAGGCGATCGTGCGGGTGGAATCGGGCGGGCCGTCGGCCGTACCGGTGAAGATGTCGTAATCCGTGTGGGACGAATAGCCGTCCTTGCCGAGCCGCAGGTTCACCGTCAGCGTGCCGCCCACCACGTCGCCTGAGGTGGACAGCGCAAAACCGTATTGCGGCGCGTTCGCCGAGATCCGCTCGTTGCGTGTGCGCGTCAGCGTGCCGTTCGCATCGCGCTCCAGATAGACGGCGTGGGTGGGATAGCGGACCGTTTCGGCGGACAGTTCGACGTTCGTCTGCCAACCCGCGACCCGCCGGGCGTAGCTGACCCGCGCGTTGGGCGAGATATGGCCATCGGCCGTGTGCGCCAGCGCGAGCGAGGCATTGCCGGAACCGCCGGCATCGGCCCGCAGGATCAGGTTGGCGACGAGTGTCTGGCCCTGCGCCTCTGCCGCATCGCTGCCGCGCAGGAGGACGACGCGCTCCACGCGCGAGGCGGCGATCCGGCGCAGCACTTCGGTAATTCCGCCGCCTTTAACGGTTGGCCGCTGGCCGTCGATCAGCACATTGCCCGCCGCTGCGCCAAAACCGCGCAATGAGGAGCCTTCGCTCAGGATGAAGCCGGGCGTCCGTTCCAGCATGTCCAGCGCGGTTTGGGGCTGGAAAGCCTTGTAGAACTCGGCCGGGTAGACCGGATCGGGCCCGGCGGGCGTGACGGGATGAGCGGTGCTGGTCGGCGCGGGATCGCCGGCCTGGGGCTCTTCGCCGGGCGTGCCGGACGCCATTGCTGCGGCACCGGCGATGAGCAGGGAGAACGGGTTCATCGCGTGGCCGCCAGCAGCCAGCAAATCAGGGCCAGCGGCACGGCCGCGCCGATCAGCCAGGCCCAGGCCCGCACGGGACTGGCGGCGTGGAACACCGCCATGGCCACCACCGCGAACACCGCGTAGCTCGCCAGCGTGGCGGCGGTAACCGCCTCGGCGCGGGCCATGCCGAGTGCGGCGAGGACCAGCGAAAGCGCCACGGTGCCAAGCGCGGTCACCCCATAAGCGCCGAGCGTTCCGGCTATTGTGCGCGAGGCGACCGACCAGCGGCGGCGCGTGGCCTCTCGCAGCGGAAGCTGGCCGAAGGGCTTGATCATGGGTTTTTTCGAGCCTTTCATCGGCGCAGTCGGGCGAGGATACGCTCGCGATTGGTCTGGGCAGTGAGCGTGAGGGCGGCACCGAACGACAGCCAGCCAAACCACGCGACTGTGCCGTAGGCCCAGCCGAAGCCGAAGCCCGCCACGGCGAACGCGGCGGTCAGAACGGCAAGGCCGCCAAGGCGCAGCAGGCGAGCGGTCCGTGCCGGCAGTTTGCGGCGCAGCCAGTCCTGCTGGTGGCGCGCCATCGCCATGAGGAGGAGCGCAAAGCCCGCGAGCGTCATGGCGGCGACGATGAAATGGGTCATGCAGTCGCCTCCTCACCGCTGCGCCGTTTGCGCGCGGGCATCGCTCGCGGTTTGTGGCGGGCAAGTGTCCAGCCTGTAAAGGCAAAACCGGCGGCCAGCGCCAGCATCACAAGGTCAAAGCTGGCGAACGTCCAGTCGCCCGCCATCAGGCTGCGGGCAAGGCCGCGTGGGGTGGTTGCCGCATCGACCAATGGGATGGCCGCGTAGAGCATGGCGGCAACACCTAGCGTCTCCAGCCATGCCCGGCGCGGCTGGCGCAGGAATGCCCAGACCAGCGTTCCGCCCCAGGCGATGAAGAGGGCGTTGATTTCCCAGTCCGCATGGTTGGCCAGGGAAACGGGCAGCAGCCGGTTGGCGAGGAAATAGGCCGCGATCCCGATCGGTGCTCCGGTAATGAAGCCGATGTTGAGCCGTTCCACCAGTCGGAAGCCGATATGCGGGCGATTTGGATCGGGCAGCTTCAGACGCCGCTTCACGCACCACAGGCACAGCCCGGTCGCCGCCATGGCCACGCCGCCAAGGCCGGACAGGAAGTAGAGCCAACGCAGGCCGTAACCCGCGAACCACGCCGTATGCAGGTCCACCATGACGCGGTGCGTAGCGGTGGCGCCGCCGGGCGATGCCGGCGTGGACGGCAGCACTGCCGCGTTCGTGGCATCGAGATAGACCGTGTCCGACCGGCCATTCCCCCAATCCGACTTGGCGGTATAGAGCGTGGCCAAGGCGGCCTTGTCGCCAGGGTTTTCGATCGAGAGATAGGTGGGCATGGCGCCGCCCCATTAGCCCTGGGCCTTGGCGATCATGCGCCCGATCGGGGCGATCGGCGCGGGTTCGCCGCTGGCCTCACGCTCCGGTCCTTGCGGATAAGTGGTGGCGTAGAAGGCCTGCCGGTCCGGGAAGTTCGCCGAAATCGCCCAGGGCATCAGCGTGAACAGCAGCGTCGCCAAACCGGTGTAGGTGATCATCAGGTGGAAGGGCAGGGCCAGCACGGCGGTCACGTTGTGCGCGTCCAGCCAACTGCGCTGCCCCTTGCGGAAGCGCAGCATGAAGAAGTCGGTGAAGATCTTCTTGTGCGTCACCACGCCGGACAGGATCGCCACGAGCATCGCCATGGCCGCCACGCAGACCAGATAGCGCGCCCACATGACCGAGATGAAATGGAGGTCGAAATGGAAGCGGTAGAGGAAGAAGCCGCCCCGCGTCTCGCGCACCGGGATTTCGGCGCCGGTAGCGGGATCCAGCGTGATCCGCGTCCCTTCGCGGCGGCCTTGGCCGGGCATCTGCCACGATACGTCCAGCCCGCTGCCGCCGCGCGCATCGGGCAGCGAGACGGACCAGCTCTCCGCCCCCGCCGCGCGGGCACGCAGCACCGCATCGGCAGAGGCGAAGGCGCGCGGGGATATGCGCGTTTCGGAAGGCAGCTCGGGCCGCATCCAGGCGTCGATCTCGTGCTGGAAGAACGCCGCCGTTCCGAACACGAAGATGACGTAGAGCACCCAGCCCGGCACCAGTCCGGCCCAGGTGTGCAGCCATGCCATCGACTGGCGCAGGCTCTGCTTCATGACGCGGCCACCGCGTGTCTATCCCGGTCCGTCACGCTCAGAACCCGTACTTGACCGCGAAGGCCACATTGCGGGGGCCGCCGAGCTGGGACGAGGTCGCCCAGTAATCGAGGCCGCCCACGTTCGCGACGTTGAGGTCGAAGCGGATCGGATGCCCGTCGATCTCTGTCTTGTAGTGCATCCCAAGGTCGACGATCGTGTAGCCGTCGATCTTCTGGAGGTTGGCGCTGTCCTTGTACATCTTGCCGGCGTGGTAGACGCCGCCGCTGATGGAGAAGCCGTCCAGCCCCGGAATTTCGTAATCGGCGAAGATTTTCGCCAGCATGTCGCTGACGCCGGTGGGCTTCTTGCCCAAGAGTGAGGCCGTGCTGGTCTTGGTGACTTTCAGGTCCATCACGGTGCCGCCCAGCATCACGTTGAGCCGGGGCGTGACATGGCCGGTCACCGTCAGTTCCACGCCTTGGTGGACCTCCACACCGTCCTGCGTGCGGGTGATCTTGCCGTTCACCGTCTCGTCGAAGGAATTGGCCTTCTCGATCCGGTAGAGCGCGCCGGTGATAATGAGCGCGTCGATGGGCGCGTACTTGGCGCCGACCTCGTAATGCTTGGAGACGTAGGGCTTCATGATCTCGCCCGGATTGTTGTAGAGCGCGGCGTCGTCCGGGACGGTCGAGCCCTGTTCCAGCCCCTCCATGTACGTCGCGTAGGTCGTCACGCGCGCCGCCGGCTTGAACACCAGAGAGATCGTGGGCGTATAGGCGCTTTCGTTATAGCTGGACGTGCGCGCGCCGGTCGCCCCGAAGTTGCGGGCCTTCACGGTGCTGCGGTTCACGCCCAGCATTGCGCTGAGCTGCTCGGTAAACTGGATGTCGTCACCCAGAATCACGTTGGTGTTCTGCGACTGGCTGGACTTGTAGAGCGCCCCCCACGAATAAGTGTTCAGCGTATCGGGCATGGCCCAATTGTTCATGTCGTTCGGGTCGGTGAAGGCCGGCGAGAAACCGGCGCTGACCGAGTTGGTGACGTGCCGCTTCACACGCAGGATGTCGCCCGAAGCGCCCAAGGTCAGGCGGTGCTTGATGCCCAGCGTGGCGAATTCGCTGTCGAGATAGGCATAGGCGCCCTGCGCAATGTTGTAGGACGGCGCGCTGCGCGAGGCCCAGCCGACCTTCCAGCCTACATCCTCGAAATAAGCCGGATAGACGTTGATCGATTCCTGCGCATCGCGCTTGTAGAGGTAGGCGGCGCGCAGGCTGAAAGTGTCGTTCAGCTTCCACCTGGCATTGGTGCCGATGCGGTCGGTCTTGATCTGGAGGTAAGTCCAGTCCGGCGTCCAGGTCTTGCTGGCGTCCAGCGGTTCGATCCAGTGATCGATCGCCGCGTAACTGGTATCGGCATAGGCGTAGAAGCGGGAATCGATGCCGTCGATCCGGTAATAGGTATGCGCCGCTTCCACTTGCAGCAGCAGGTCCGGCGTGACGTTCCAGTCCACCGCGCCGCTGAACAGGCTGCGGGCGATGTTCTGGTTCTTCTTCGCCGTCTCACCGTCCTGATAGGAGAGGTTCAGGCGGTAGGCGAACACACCGTCCCGGTCGATCTTGCCGCCCAGATCGGCGTGGACGAAGAACTGCCTGTTGCCATAGTCGCCCACGGTGATGTCACGCGTGGGTGTGTAAGTCGGCCGCTTGAGCACGTAGTTGGTCACACCGCCCGGATTGCCGACGCCGTATAGGAAGCCGGACAGGCCGTTCATGATCTCCACATTGGCGAGTTCTTCCATGGAAATGCCGGTCAGCGTGGAGGAAAGCCGGACGCCGTCCACCACGCCCTTCTGGGAATCGAAGCCACGGATGGTAACATAGGGCGTGCCGTAGACGGTCGATGGGGCGGAATTCTGGACCACCGGGTTCATCTTGAACATCTGGTCCATGTCGCCGGCGACGACGCTTTCGATCAGGTCCTGCGAGAGCACGCTGATCGCGTAAGGCGTGTCGATGACGAGCTTGTCGCCCCAAGGGCCCGAGGCCGAGCGCGCGTCGATCCTGTCGTCATGGCCGAGCACGAGGATGGCATCGCCCCGCGGCGCGTCGTCCCCTGCGTCGAAAGTGCGTTCCTCGCTGGGGGCGGCGGCCACGGCGGGCTCCGTGCTGGCGGAGACGAGCAGTGTATCGAGCGTCATTGCGCCGGTGGTCGCGCGGGCAATCGTCACGGCGGCGGGGCCGTTGGCGCGCGCCACCAGACCGGTGCCGGACAGCAGCCGCGCCAGCGCATCGCGCCACGGCAGCGTCGCGTTCAGGCCTTGCGACTGGCGTCCCTGCGTCAGCGAGGCATCGTAGTTCAGTTGCAATCCGCTCTGCTGCGCAAAGCTGTTCAGCGCGTCGCTCAGCGATCCGGCGGGAATGGCATAGGCGTTCGCGCCGCCATTCACGCCGCCCTTCACGATTCGATTCTCTTGCGCCATCGCACTGGATGCGAACATGGTCATGCCGCCGGTCAGCGTGGTGCCGGCAAGCAGTGCGGCTATCAGCAGACGTGCGCCGCCATGACCCGTTTTCTCGTACATCGAATTGACCCCACATGGTTGCGAGACGGCGCAATCACGATGTTGCGATCCATTCTCAATAATGGAGACGGGGTGGGGCGGGAAAACACGACTAAGGGCTGCAAAGTTTTTTGCGCCCCTCAGCGGTGGAGCACGATCAGCCGGTCCGAAAGCCGGAAAGACCTGAGCTTCAGGCTGCGCTCGATGCTGTCCACGGCGGCGAGCGGGTGGTCGAGATCGTAGACGCCGCTGACCTTCACGTCCGCCGCGGGCCCAGCGACGGTGAGATAGCCATGCCGATAGCGCGCGATTTCCGCGACGACCTCGCGCAAGGGGCGGTTCACCACAACGAGCTGGCCCTGCGTCCAGGCAGTGCTGCCATGTCCGGCGGCTTCGATAGCGCCCAGTTTCTCCGCGCCGAAATCGACGCGCTGGCCTTCATCGACGATGCCGGAACGTCCGCCGCCGATGACCCGGACGCGGTGTTCGGTCACCACGAGTTCGGCCGTGCCGTCCCGTTCGCGCACTGCGAAAGCCGTGCCCAGCGCGGTGGCGCTGCCGCCTGCAGCCTCGACGGTGAAGGGGCGGCTGCGGTCTGGCGCAACTTCGAAGAACGCGCTGCCTTCTAGCAGGCGAACCTTGCGGCTGGCGCCGGAAAAGTCGTGAACGATGGCCGAGCTGCTGCCCAGCGTTATGCGTGAACCGTCTTCCAGCGTCAGCATACGCCGTTCGCCCACGCCAGTGGCATAGTCCGCGGGCAGGCGGGTCGGCCAATGGCCGAACGAGGCGAAGGCCAACAGCGCTACCGATGCGGCGACGACGGCACCGGCCCAGCGCTGCGGCTTGCGTGCGGGAGCCACGGCGGAACCGCGTTTGCGGCGCAGCAGGCTCCGGCGCTTGGCGGGGAGCGAAGGCAAGGAAGGCGCCGGATCGCTGTCCATCAGCCCCCAAAGATCTTCCAGTCGTTCGAAGGCGCGGCGATGGGCAGGCTCGGTGAGCCAGCGCTGGAAGGCCCGCTCATCCTCGGCCGACAATTCTCCCCCGTCCCTACGGACGATCCAATCGGCGGCGGTTTCGGCAATAGCGGCCGGAATGGTGGCGCGTGGCGCGGTTTCGGTCACGGTTCCGTCCCTTCGCTGGGTGTCGTCATAGACCATGACGGAACGGAGCCCCCAAACACGACGCCAGACACGAACCAGTCTATCTTGCGGAGCGCATCGGCCATCACGCTTCCTCCTCCTCGATTTCGCCGAGGCGGGTGGCCAGCGTCAGCAGGGCGATCCGCAACTGCTTCTCGACCGCGCCCCGCGTGATGCCGAGGCGGTCGGCGATGTCTGCCTGATCGAGGCCATCGAACTTGCGCAAAATGAAGATTTCCCGGCACCGGGCTGGCAGCCCCTCGACCAGTTCGCGCACCATGCGCAGGCGGTCTGCCGCAAGGACGTGGCGTTCGGCATCGGGGCTGTCATCGGCAATGGTGATGCCCGCTTCTTCCTCCGCCAGCCAGGGCCGCCACTTGCCGTTGTCCCGCGCCCGGTCGTTCACCAGATTGCGGGCCACGCGGTAGAGAAAGGCGCGGGGGTTCTCGACCCGGCCCGAACGCAGCGACGGAATGGCCCGCGCCCAGGTCTCCTGCACGATATCGGCGGCAACCGGCGGCGAATTCACGAGCGAGCGCACATAGGCGGACAGAGCCGCCTGATGGCAACCGACGATAGCCGCATCGCCCCCGTTCACGGCGTGACCGGCGAGGCCAGCTCATCATCGATGAGGAAGGCGATAGGCAGGGTTATGACGAGTTCGTCGGGAAGCCCGGTCGGGATCGGCGGGAACGGTGCTGCTCGCGAAACGATGCCAAGCGCTGCCTGGTCGAGGGCGGCATGTCCCGTGCCGGAAACGATCACTGCATCGAGCAGATTCCCTTCACGGTCGATGCGGAAGAGCAGGGAGCCGGTCCCTTGCGCGTTATGGCGAAGCGATCCTGGGGGATAGCGGCGCTGGCTTTCCAGCTGTGCGATCAGCGCGCGGCGATAGGACAGGGCGACGTCAGGCAGATTGTCCGAAAGGCTGCCGCCGGCGGCGGTGGGCGCGTCGGACGCGTTCGTCTGGAGCATCGCCACGGTGCGGGCGGGAAGGGGCAGGGCGATCTCTGCCCTGACCGATGCCGGTGAATGCCGTGGGCGAATCGCGTGGGCACTCGGTTTTTCGGGTAATGGTGCCGGCGCATGTACGTCGAACGTCACGAGCCTGGGCACCGCCGCCGTGTGGTCCGGGGAGCCTGCTTGCAGCCAGCCGAAGGTGATGGCGGCAACGGCTGCTGCCGCCACGTGAACCCCCGCCGTGATGACCAGGGCGACCGCACGCACCGGTGCACCGTTCCCACCCTTTCGGTGGGAACGGTGCACGCGGCAAAGGAAAGGCGGCGGGGTCACGCGCGGTGGTGAGTGATGGTTGCCGCGCGGTCCTTACAGCGTGCCGCGCAGCGTCAGCGTAAAGGCGCGGGGCGTCGCATAGCGGGCGCTGCCGATATAAAGGCCCGAATAGTACTTCTTGTCGAAGACGTTATCGACGTGCGCGGTAAGGGAGAAGTGTTCCGAGAATCGGTAGTTCGCCAGCAAGTCCAGCGTGGCAAGGCTGCCCTGCGTGTAAAGCTCCCCATTGGGGCCCGTGCCGTCTGCCGTGGTCTTGCTCTGCCACTTCAGGTTGCCGCCCACCATCAAGGCTTCAAGTGCGCCCGGCAGCCTGTAGGCCGTGAACATCTTGAAGGTGTTCTTGGGGATCTGCGCAAGCTGACGAACCCCGTCGCGATCCTCGGCCCGGGCATTGGCAAAGCCGCCCGCGACCCGCCAGCCGGGCAGGATCTCACCGTTGACTTCGAGTTCGAAGCCCGACGACTTCATGCCAGAGACTGCGTGATAGGCGGCGCTGCCGTCCGGCGCAAAGATGCCGGGGCCGTCTGCCAACGCGTAGTTGTCCTGCTTCATCTTGAAGACGGCGGCGCTGGCGCTCAGCTTGCCGTCGAGGAAGTCGGCCTTGAGGCCCGCTTCGTAGGTATTGCCTTCGAGCGGGGCGATCATGTCGCCATCGACGGTGCGCTGGGTCTGCGGTTCGAAAACGCTGGCGTAGCTGACATAGGCCGAGACGGTCTTCGTAAGATCCAGCACGAGGCCGGCGTAAGGGGTCAGCACGGCCTTTTCGTGCGTTCCCGGCGTCCAGGTGCGGGGGCCCGCGAGATCCTGGGAGTAGCTGTCCTGCTCCCACCAGGTCAGGCGTCCGCCCACGATCACCGACAGCGGCGAGATCGGCTTGAGCCGCGCGACGCCTGAAGCGGCGGTGGTGCGGATGCGGTTGCCGCCATAGCCCTGGATGGTCGTCAAGTCGGGCTTGGTGGTTTCGCCGGTTGCGAAGAATTCGAAGGCATCGACCGACTTCATGTAGTCACCGCCCGACCACCAGCCGGGATAGAGCGTCTGGTCGTCATCGAACTGGGCATGGCTCAGCGTCAGCGCGATGTGCTGTTCCTGGCCCAGCGCTTCGAAACTGCCGCGCAAGTTGGCGTAGACGGCGTTCAGGGTGAGGTCGGATGCCCAGCGCGTGGAATAGAGCGTGCCGCCAAGGCCGGTGTCCTTGTCGATCGCGGTGCCGAAGAAATAGCCGATGGTCTCGTCATAAGAGCCGGACTTGTGCTCGGCGTCGATCTGGAGATGCCAGTTCTTGTCGAAATCATGTGCGATCGAGGCGAAGATGTTCACGCTCTTGCGGTTGAAATCGGACCATTCGGCGCCGCCGTTGGTCGAACGGGCGAAGTCGGTCTTGGTGCCATCGGTGTAGAACAGCGGCAGGCCGCCGCGCGAGGCGCCGGTGTTGGTGAAATTCTGGTACTCGACTCCCGCGGTAAGCAGTGTGGTGGGCGTCAGATCGGCCTCGACGATGCCATAAAGCGCCTGACGCTTGGCATGTTCACGGTCGATGAAAGTGTCGTTGTCCTGCCAGGCCCCGGCAACGCGCGCGCGAATGCGTCCGTCCGAGGTTACCTTTCCGCTCACGTCGCCTTCGATGCGATACATGTCCCAGGAACCGACGGTTGCGGCCGCGCTGGCCTTGAGGTCCGTGCCGGGGCGCTTGCGGATCATGTTGATCGCTGCCGAAGGCTGGCCGGTGCCGGTCATCATGCCTGCCGAGCCGCGGATCACCTCGATCCGATCATAGGCGATCATGTCTGCGGTATCTTCGGTGAAGCCGTAGAGATTGGTGGGGCGGGCGATCCCGTCGACAAGGTAGTTCTGCACGGCGAATCCGCGCGCGGTATAGTTGGTACCGTCGGTGCCGAGCGCGCTGGAGCGGTTCGACTGGATGCCGACGATCTGCTCCATCACGGCCGAGATATCGTAGAGGCCTTGCTCCTCCATGCGGACGCTGTCGAGCACGGTGACCGACTGCGGGGTTTCGCGCGATGAGAGGCTGAGGCCGGTGGTTTCCGTTTCGCCCGTCACCACGATCGAGTCCTGCTCCGGATCCTCTGGCGCGGTTTCGGCGTGGGCGTTGCCGAAGCTCAGCAGGCCGAGTGCCAGTGCGGATGAGACGCAATAGCACATGCGATTTCTGGTTCTGGTGATCATTTTAAGCCCCCTGAGTCGGCGCGCTGGAGAAGCCGGCGTCGTTAAGTCGGGCGGCACCTAATGCGAATGATTTGCAAATGCAACATTGTAGCAATGTCTATATTCGCTGTCCGACAAACCTGTCGCGACATGGTGCAAGGGGTTGTCTTGATTGGTGAAGGTTCGTTGGCGGGGGTGTGGCGTTAGCGTTGTGCCGACCCCCCGAGCGGTTCGCAGTATCGGCGCCGTCACCATGAAAACCTGAGCAGCGCTGGCATCTCGAACCGGTCGATGGCGCGTGGCTACATCGATGACGGCGCCCGAACCTGCCTGACGACTGACCCGCTCATCTGAGCCGTTTGCGCCGGGGGCGCCCGGGTTACTCCGGCTGGAGCGCCCCGTAGAACCACGATGCGGTAACGCCGCCATCGATGAGGAAATCCGCGCCGTTGATGAAGGCCCCGTCCGGCCCCATCATCAGGGCAGCGAGCGAGGCGATTTCGTCCGGCGTTCCGGCGCGCCCGGCGGGGGAGCCGTCGATCATGCGCTGGTAGCCGCCGGCGCGCGGGCCGGACAGCTCATCGCGGGCAAGCGGGGTCATGACGATGCCGGGGCTGATCGAATTGACCCGAGCCCCACGTGCTGCCCAGCGCGTCGCCGCCTCGGCCTTTACGCGCAGGGCGTTGCAGCGCTTCGAATACTGGTAGGCGAGCAGGGGGTCGGTGATCCGGTTGCTCTGGAGCATCGGCAGCGCCAGCAGATCCTCGACCGGAGTGGTCGCCAGCAGGCGGTCTTCCTCGGGCGTAAGCGCAGGCAGGCGGTGCCCCGACTGCGAGGCGACGACAATCCCGCTGCCGCCCTTGGCCATCACATCGCCGAACAGTTCCAGCACCAGCGCCGATCCGTAGAGATCGACCGCGAGGATTTTTTCGGCCGGTGCCTGCGAGGGCGAGAGACCCGCAGCGATAATGACGCCGCTGACGTCACCAATGGCAGTGGCCTGAGCCACCAGCGCTTCCATCGAGGCCCGCGAGGAAATGTCCACGGTGGCCGTGCTCGTCTCGAACCCTGCATCGGCCATGACCTTGGCGGCTGCCGCGATCGGCTCATCGCGGAGGTCCGCCAGCAGCACATGCTTGCCGGTGCTGATACGCCGGGCAATGGCGATGCCGATCGAGCCGGCACCGATGACAACTATGACTTCGGCCATTGGCGCTTCCTTTCAGAATACGTGCCGGGGCATTCCCGCAGGAAAGCTCCGGCGTTTCGCGGATCCTGGCGCGACCCGAGGGACTCAGCGATAGGAGAACTGGAGCACGGCGGCGGGCAGGCGCGCGCCTTCGATGGTGATGGCAGCCGAGGCCTGCTCGATATGTGCCATGTCTTGTGTCGTCAGCTCCACGTTTGCGGCGCCCAGGTTTTCCTTGATGCGTTCGAGGCGGCGGGTGCCGAAGATGGGGACGATGAACGGCTCGCGGGCAAGCAGCCATGCCAGTGCAATCTGAGCGGGCGTTGCGCTCTTGGCTTCGGCGATCTGCTTCAGCAGTTCGACAAGGCCCTGGTTCGCGTCGCGCGCCTCTTGGGTGAAGCGGGGCGAAGCGGCGCGGAAGTCGGTTTCGCCGATGGGAGTGGCGGCGTCGATCTTGCCGGTGAGATAACCGGCGCCGAGCGGGCTCCACGGCACGAAGCCGATCCCCAGTTCCTTGCAGAGCGGCAGGACCTCGGGCTCCGGTTCGCGGGTCCAGAGGGAATATTCGCTCTGGATCGCGGCGACCGGGCATACCGCATGAGCGCGCCGGATCGTCGCGGCGGCAGCTTCGGACAAGCCGAAATGGCCCACTTTGCCCGCTGCGATCAGTTCCGCGACGGTTCCGGCAATGTCCTCGATCGGCACTTCGGGATCGACGCGGTGCTGGTAGAGCAGGTCGATGTGATCCATGCCCAGCCGGGCAAGGCTGGCGTCCACCACCTTGCGGATATGCTCGGGCCGGCTGTTGAGCCCGCCGCGGCGTTCGCCGGTGTCGGAATCGACATCGAAGCCGAACTTGGTGGCGACGGCGACTTCGCTGCGTATCGGTGCCAGTGCCTTGCCGACCAGCACTTCATTAGTCCACGGGCCGTAGACTTCGGCCGTATCGAACATCGTCACGCCCAGTTCGTGCGCGCCGCGAATGACGCGGATCGCTTCGTCTTCGGCGGGCGATGCGCCGTAAGTACCGGCAAAGCTCATGGTGCCATAGCTCAGTTCGCTGACTTCGAGCTGTCCCAGCTTGCGGGTCTTCATGGTAGTCCGCTCCTTCCGTTCGCGGCGGAGAGTAATGCAGGGCGCGGCAGGCGATTATCCGCAGTATCCGGCATGCTTTTATAACGACGAGTCATAAGTGCGCAGACCTGCCAGACAGGCAAGGCTGGCGAGGGCGGTGACCAGTATCATCGTCCCCATCGGCGCGGGCGTGCCGTTGGCGAAGACGCCGATCAGAGCGGAGCTGAAGATGCCGCTGCCATACTGGACCGCGCCTACCAGCGCAGAGGCAGCACCGGCCCCCTGCGGCGCCTGCTCAAGCACGCCGGCGATGGAATTGGCGACGATCAGCCCGGTTGCCGAGATGTAGAGGAACAGCGCCAGCACGAGGCCGGGAAGGCCGCCGAAGTCCGTCCATGTCGCTATCGCGACCAGCAGCGCGCTTGCCGCGGCCCATGCGATTCCGGCCTTGAGCATCGCATCGACGCCGAAGCGGTGGATCAGCCGGGCATTGACCATGTTCGAACCCATGATGCCGATGATGCCGAGGCCAAACAGCAGCCCATAATATTGCGGCGGCAGGCCGTGATAGGTGATGTAGGCGAAGGGCGATCCCGCGATATAGGCGAACATGCCGGCGTAGTAGAACGCGCCTGCGCCGACATAGGCCATGGCGCGGCGATTGCGCAGCAGGGCGGCGTAGCGGGCGATCGCCTGACCCGCGCTGACGCGGTGACGGCGCTCTGGCGGCAGCGTTTCGGGCAGGGTGCTCAGCAGCGCCAGCGTGACCGTGCCGATCCCCACCAGCACCCAGAATATCGCGCGCCAGCCCATGACCAGCAGGACCTGTCCGCCCAGCAGCGGGCCGATCAGCGGAGCGATGGCCATGACCGTCATCAGCGTGGACATCATGCTGGCCGCGCGCGGGCCCTGGTAAAGATCGCGTACCATCGCGCGGCCCAGCACGACGCCGGCCGATGCGCCTGCCGCCTGCACCACGCGCGCGGCAATCACCCACCAGATGCTTGTCGCCAACGCGCAGCCGGCCGAGCCGAGGACGAACAGGACGATGCCGATCGCGACCGGAAGCCGGCGCCCGAAGCGATCGCCCACCGGGCCCCAGAACAACTGCCCCAGCGCGAACCCGATCAGGTAGCCGGAAACGGTCCACTCGGCCGTCCCCATGTCCGCGCCGAGTGCGCGCGACATCGTCGGCATGCCGGGCAAATAGATGTCGGTGGAGATCGAGGCGAAGCCCATCAACAGGCAGAGAATGCCAAGGACGCGCCAACCGTGATCGCCGGCCTCTCCCGCGCCGTGCGGGGCAAGGCCGGCCGGCGCCGTAGTACCGGTCATGTCTTGCGTTTATTCCTTTGCCGGGCCGGCGAGATACTGCTCGTCGGTCACATGTTCGAGCCAGTCTACCGCGCGGCCGTCCAGCATTTCGGCGATGGCGACGTGGGTCATCGCGGTGGTCGGCGTTGCGCCGTGCCAGTGCTTGTGGCCGGGCGGGCACCAGACGATGTCTCCGGCGCGGATCTCGACGATTGCCTCGCCTTCGCACTGGGTCCAGCCGCAGCCCGATGTGACGAGCAGCGTCTGGCCGAGCGGATGGGTGTGCCACGCGGTGCGCGCGCCGGGTTCGAATGTCACGATGGCGCCGCCGGCGCGCGCAGGCGCTTCACCCTGAAACGGGCTGTCGATACGCACGTTGCCGGTGAACCAGTCGGCCGGGCCCTTGATCGAGGGCTGGGTGCCGTTGCGGATGAGTTTCATCGGGGGGAGTCCTTCCTTGATGATCCATTGCCGCCGGCCGGTAGTGCCGGGCACGCCTGTTGGACGATCCGAAGATACGTTGCGGTAAACCTGATGATTAGTGCATCATTGCCGCATGCAGCTATCGATATGAGTCATCAATGCAGCGCGACGAACTGAACGACCTGAATGCCTTCATCGCCATTGCCGACGAACGCAGCTTCACGCGCGCAGCCGCCAAGATGGGTATCTCGCAGTCGGCATTGAGCCACAAGATCCGGCGGCTGGAGGCCAGACTTGGCGTGCGCCTGCTCTCGCGCACCACACGGAGTGTATCGCCCACCGATGTAGGAGAGCGGTTGCTTGCGGGAATTGCACCGGCCTTCGCTCAGATCGAGGATCAACTGGACCTTCTTGGGGAAGTTCGCGAGAAGCCGGCGGGTCTGATCCGCATTACCGCACCGAGCCATGCCACACGGACAGTGCTCTGGCCTGCCGTTGCGAAGCTGATGCGCGACTACCCCGAGGTCGAGGTCGAACTCAGTGTCGATTCCGGGCTACGCAATATCGTCGAGGACAAATTCGATGCCGGCGTGCGCCTTGGTGAGCAGGTGGCGCGCGACATGATCGCGGTGCGAATTGGGCCGGAATTGCAGATGGCCGCAGTCGCCTCTCCGGACTATTTGCAAGCCCACGGTATTCCCCAAGTGCCGCAGGACCTTGCAGCGCACAGTTGCATCAACTTGCGATTGACCACTGCGGGCGGCCTCTACGCCTGGGAGTTCGAGAAGGGCGGTCGCGAACTCAATGTTCGCGTCGAGGGGCAGTTCACCTCCAATAATGTCGACGTGATAATCGATGCTGCGATCGATGGCTTCGGGCTGGCATTCGTTCCCGCCGACTATGTGCAGGATGCGATCGATCGTGGGCAGCTCGTCCGCGTTCTGGAAAACTGGTGCGAGCCCTTCGCCGGCTACCATCTCTACTATCCGAGCCGGCGGCAGCCCAAGCCTGCTTTTGCGCTGCTGATCGAGGCATTACGTTTTCGGGGCTGATGGCATGGGAGTGCAGAGCGATAGGGTGCAGGGGGCAGGGGGCCGGCGCTGGTGATCAAGCGATGTGTGGAGCCCATGGACTTCGCCGCCGGGGCGTTGCAATCAATCCGCTTATGGGGGCTGATTTCTTGCGCGAAATGAACTGGCTGGGCGCGGACCGGGTGCGGGGATACCTGCTCCTGCTCGCCTTGCTCAACGCGGCGATGGTGGTCTGGCTGCTGGCCACGTCGCATGGCGGGTGATTCTTCTTGCGGGCCTTGCCGCGCTGACGCTGGCCGGGCTCTCCGCACTGGCTTTCGGGTCTGAGCTGTGGGTGCATTGGCTGGGTGCATCCACGCGGGCGCAGGCGGCCATGGCTGATGGCGCCGTGGGCTTCGGGAAGATGGTCAGCCCGTTCGCGGCTCTGCGTCTGTTGGGTGTGGCGTCGGTCGCGGCCTATGCGGTGCAAGGGGTGATCACGGCCATAGTGGCCGCCCTCGTGGTCATGGCCGCGTGGGGCAGGCATTGGGGGACAGGACTTGCCGCGCTGGTGCTGGCGGGGGCGCCGCTGGCAACGCCCTTCGTGCTCGATTACGACATGGTGCTGCTGACCTTCCCGATGCTCTGGCTGGTGGGGGAGGGGCTGCGTGGCAGCTTCGCACCTTACGAAAAGCTGGCCCTGCTGCTGGCTTTCATCGCCCCTGCCTTCGCGCGGCCGCTGGCGATGAACCTTTCGCTTCCGATCATGCCGCTGGTGCTGCTGGTCTTTTTCGCGGTAATCTGGCGGCGGGCAACCTCGCGCGCCCACGCGCATTGCGATGAGGAGCCCCAACCGGAAGGAGCCTGACTTGCCCGAGACCAAGCCGCGCGCCGCGCGCAACATCGCGCTGCTGATCGATGCCGACAATGCCTCGCCCGCCAATCTGGAAGCGGCGCTGACCATCCTCGGCGATCTCGGCTCGGTCAATGTGCGGCGGGCCTACGGGAACTGGAGCAAGGTTTCGCTGAAGGGCTGGTCGAAACTGGTGCATCGCCATGCACTGGAACCGCAGCAGCAGTTCGACGTGACCAAGGGCAAGAATGCCACCGACATGAAGATGACCATCGATGCGATGGATCTGCTTTATGGTGGCCATATCGACGGCTTCGGCCTGATGACCAGCGATAGCGATTTCATGCCGCTCGCCATCCGCATCCGGCAGAACGGCACGCCGGTCTATGGCTTCGGGACCAGTCGCACGCCCGAGGCTTTTCGCGAGGCCTGCACCCGCTTCATCGATCTTGAAGCGCTGCCAGCCGCCGATGCCGAGGACAGCGAGGCGGAAGCCTCCGCGCCGCCGGTCGATGCCGATCTGGTCAAGCTGATCGGGGAGGGCTGGAAGGCCAGTAAGCGGGACGAGAACGGCTATGCGAGCCTTTCCGAAGTGGGCCAGCGCGTTGCCAACCGGTCCAGCTTCGATGCGCGTAGTTATGGTTTCTCTCGCCTGTCCGAACTCGTGCAGACGCTTCCCAATTTCGCCACGGAAAAGCGTGAGAGCGGGCTGTTCATCAAGCGGATGCGTTGAGGCGGCGATGGGCATCACGCCCGCCCGGCCCGTGCGCTGGATCGGCCTTACGGGCCGGGTTCTGGCGGGGCTGCTGGCGACGGCGGTGGCGTTCTGGGGGCTGAGCTACCTTTTTCGTGACACTGCGGCGATCGGCTCGAACCTTGCGCATAACCGTGCAGGTGTGTCGTTGCTGATTACCCATGCCTCGCTCGCCGGCGTCGCGCTGTTGGCCGGGCCGTGGCAGTTCGTCGCGAAATGGCGGAGCCGGGCGCGCGGTCTCCATCGCTGGATCGGTAGGATCTATGTCTGCGCCTGCCTCGGGGGCGGTTCGGCGGGCGCGGCGTTGGCGTGGGGCACGACGGCCGGCCCGGTTGCCGGTACGGGCTTCTTCCTTCTGGCCCTGAACTGGATAACCTGCACTGCACTCGGCTGGCTGGCCGCCTTAAGGCGCGATTTCGTGCGGCATCGGCGCTGGATGATCCGCAGCTTTGCCCTGACCTTCGCGGCGGTGACCCTGCGCCTCTATCTGCCGCTTTCGCAGATTATCGGGATCGATTTCCTGACGGCCTATATCGCCATCGCGTGGTTGTGCTGGGTGCCGAACCTGATCGCGGCGGAACTTTGGTTGCGGCGGTATCCGCAAATTAAGAGCGTAATACCTTACCGGAGATGGCTGGCGGCGATTTCAGTTATTTGATTTGACTTCGAGCAGACCCTGATTTTAGGCCCCATCGTGAGGTGGTTCTCACCTCACAGGGGGGTTAATATGAAACTGAAGTATGCCGCGGGCTTCTGCCTGCTGGTGACGGTTGCTGTCGTTGGTAATGCGCAGCAACAGGGGGGTGCCGTTACTTCGCCGAGCGCCGCGCAGCCGCAAGTTGCCGTGCCGATTGCACCTGCACAGGACAATGTTCTTCGCGCTGGAGTGGAAATTCCGCTGGTGACGCGGGAAGAACTGACGACCAAGAAGAAGGCCCTGCGGGTCGGCCAGCGTTTCCAGATGGAAGTGGCGGCGAACGTTGAGCACAACGGCGTCGTCATCATTCCGGCGGGCACGCCTGCCGTTGGCGAAATTACCGAAGTGCGTAACAAGGGCATGTGGGGCAAGTCCGGCTACATCGGCGCGCGCGTCGTCTCGATCCGGCTTGGGGATCGCAGTATCCGAGTGTCCGGCACGTTTGACGATAAGGGCGTGACCGGCACTGGCGGCGTCGTGGCGGCCATTGCGTTCGTGCCAATTGCCGGGTTCCTGACCACGGGCACCAGCGCATTCATCGCGTCCGGCTCACCGGTAAAGGGCTTCCTTGACGAGGACGTGACTTATGCGACCGTTACAACGCCGCCCGTTCCCGTCGCTGTGCCGGCGCCGTTGGCAGTAACGCCTGTCGTTGCGACCGCTGGAACGAAGTAAGATCGAAAACGACTGATCGGCGCCTCAGGCGTCGATCAGTTCCGGGTCGATCTCGCCCGCGCGGTTCTGGATGAACATGAAGCGGTGTTCGGGGTTGCGGCCCATCAGGCGGTCGACAAGGTCCTTCACCGCGGCGCGGCCTTCGTATTCGGGCGGCAGGGTGATGCGGATCAGCGAGCGGCTGTCCGGGCTCATCGTCGTTTCGCGCAGCTGCTGGGGGTTCATCTCGCCCAGACCCTTGAAGCGGCCGACTTCCACCCTCTTGCCCTTGAACACCGTCTTTTCCAGTTCCGCGCGGTGCTCGTCGTCGCGCGCATAGGCGGAGGTGGAGCCAGAGGTCAGGCGGTAGAGCGGCGGCTGGGCGAGGTATAGGTGCCCGCGCCGCACGATTTCCGGCATTTCCTGGAAGAAGAACGTCATCAGCAGCGTGGCGATATGCGCGCCGTCGACGTCAGCGTCGGTCATGATGACCACGCGGTCATAGCGCAAGTCGTCGGCGTTGCAGTCCTTGCGGGTGCCGCAGCCGAGCGCGAGGCCAAGGTCGGCGATTTCCTGATTGGCGCGGATCTTGTCCGCCGTGGCGCTGGCGACGTTCAGGATTTTGCCGCGGATCGGCAGGATCGCCTGTGTCTTGCGGTTGCGCGCCTGCTTGGCGGAGCCGCCTGCCGAATCGCCTTCGACGATGAACAGTTCGGTCTCGCCATCGCCTTCGCCCGAACAGTCGGTCAGCTTGCCGGGCAGGCGCAGCTTCTTGGCGTTGGTGGCGGTCTTGCGCTTTACCTCCCGCTCCGCCTTGCGGCGCAGGCGGTCGTCCATGCGCTCCATCACCGCGCCGAGCAGCGCCTTGCCACGCTCCATATTGTCGGTGAGGAAGTGGTCGAAGTGATCGCGCACCGCCGCTTCCACCATGCGCGCGGCTTCGGGGCTGGTGAGGCGGTCCTTGGTCTGGCTCTGGAATTGCGGATCGCGGATGAAGACCGAGAGCATGACTTCGCTGCCGGTCACCACGTCGTCCGGCGTGATGTCCTTGGCCTTTTTCTGCTGGCCGACAAGGTCCGCGAAAGCGCGGATGCCCTTGGTCAGCGCGGCGCGCAGGCCCTGCTCGTGGGTGCCGCCATCGGGCGTCGGGATGGTGTTGCAGTACCAGGAGTACGAACCGTCCGAATAGAGCGGCCAGGCGATCGCCCATTCGACGCGGCCCTGTTCGGAGCCATCCTCACCGCGCGGAAATTCCTGGCTGCCGGAGAAGAACTGCGTGGTCACGCATTCGCGGCCGCCGATCTGTTCGGCCAGATGGTCGGCAAGGCCGCCGGGGAACTGGAAGGTAGCCTCGGCCGGGATGCCGTCCACCGCGAGCGCGGGCGAGCACTTCCAGCGAATTTCCACGCCGGCGAAGAGATAGGCCTTCGAACGCACCAGCTTGAACAGGCGCGCAGGCTTGAATTTCTGATCGCCGAAGATTTCGGTATCGGGCGTGAAGGTAACGGCGGTACCACGGCGATTGGGCGCGGCACCCACTTTCTGGAGCGGGCCCAGCGTTTCGCCGCGCGAGAATTCCTGCGCGAACAGTTCCTTGTTGCGCGCCACTTCCACGCGTGTCTTTACCGAAAGCGCGTTGACCACCGAGATGCCGACGCCGTGCAGACCGCCCGAGGTGGCATAGGCCTTGCCGGAGAACTTGCCGCCCGAGTGCAGGGTGGAGAGAATGACTTCCAGCGCCGACTTGCCCGGATACTTCGGGTGCTCGTCCACCGGGATGCCGCGGCCGTTGTCGGTGATGGTCAGGCGCCCGGCAGTGCCCGGCTCCTCTTCCAGCGTCACTTCGATACGGTTGGCGTGACCGGCGACGGCTTCGTCCATCGCGTTGTCGAGCACTTCGGCGGCGAGGTGGTGCAGTGCACGCTCGTCCGTGCCGCCGATATACATGCCCGGGCGACGGCGGACGGGCTCAAGCCCCTCCAGCACTTCGATCGCCGAACCGTCGTAGGTTTCACCGCCCGCGGAGGGGAGCTTGTCGAAGAGGTCGTCGGACATGGGCGCGACTATAGGCAGGCGGAAAATCCGCGATCAAGCGGGCAGGTCACGCTTTTCCGCAGAGGCTTGGGGAAAACTGGAATAAAAAGAGAACAAAGGGGCAGGGCGCCGCCATGGCGCCCCGCTTCGCCCTTTTATTTGCCCTTGGCGAAGCCGGTGGGGGCGGCGTCGATCACCTTGACCGCACCCGCCTGCACCGCGCGCACTTCCAGCGCCCGCTCGATCAGGCCGTTGCGATTGAAGCGGAACGCACCGTCCACGCCCAGGAAGCCGTCCGGCGCGAACATCGCGGTGGTCGGGAAGATCGTGCCCGGCTTCCAGTCGCGCGAGACGCGCAGCGTGAGCAGCACCGCGTCGTAGCCGAGCGTGGCGATGCGGAACGGTTGGGCGCCGAAGCGGGCGCGGTAGCTCTTGGCGAACTGGCCGAAGCGCGCGTCGGACACGGTGGAGAACCACGCGCCGTTCAGCGCGGGCGAGGTCGCCAGTTCCTTCTCGCCGCTCCACAGTTCGGTGCCCAGCAGGCGGACGCCGGTGCCGCCGCCGGCAGCGCGGAACGTGGTTGCCGCGCGGGCAGAGAGACTGCCGCTGTCGGCGATCAGCAGTGCGCCGAAGCCGCCCTTGGCCTTGATCCGCGTGGCTGCGGCGCTGATCGAGGCGGCGGTACGGTCATAGTTTTCCATGGCCAGCACGGTGCCGCCATTGGCGCGCACGGTGGTGAGCAGCGAACTGCTTACCCGCTCGCCATATTCGCCGCGCGGGACCAGTGCGGCGAAGCTGGAGATGCCCTGCTGGCGGGCATAGGCCACCGTGCGGGCGACCGACTGGCCGGGCAGGTTGCCGATGATGAAGACGTCCGCCTCTGCCGCCTTCTCGTCATTGGAGAAGGAGATGATCGGCACTTTCGCCGGCTTGGCGACAGTGCGCACGGCGGCGATGTCGTCAGACAGCAGCGGACCCAGGATCAGCTTGTTGCCGTCCGCCACGGCCTTGCGCGCGGCATCGCCGGGGTTGGTGCCGGTGTCGTAGACCGTGATGCGCAGGTCTTTCGCGCCGGTATCGAGAATCGCCATGTTCGCCGCATTGGCCAGCGACTGACCCACGCCGGCGTTCGTGCCGGTGGTGGGCACCAGCAGGGCGATGCGGTGGCGTTCGTTGTCGCTGGCGATCACATTGTCGCCGCTGGGCGCGGGCGTCGGCGCCGGGGTGGGCGCGGGAGCCTTGGGAACGACGGCGCAACCGGCAAGCAGCGCCATGGCAGCCCCGGCCAGAAAATTACGCCGATTGGGTCGCCCATTCAGGCTCTTGTCGAACATTGCTTGCCGCTCCCGTGGTCCTTGGGCCATGAGGCCGATGATGGAAAACAGTCTTTCGCCGGGGCTCTACATAGTGGCAACCCCCATTGGCAACCTTGGGGATATTACAGTGCGCGCCGTGGAGACGCTGCGAGGCGTGAGTGCGGTCGCTTGCGAGGATACGCGGATAACGGGCAAATTGCTCCACCACCTGGGCATCAAGCAAAAGCTGATCCGCTATGACGATCATGCGGGGGAGGGCGATCGCGAGCGGTTGCTGGCGCTGATGGAAAGCGCGCCCGTGGCACTGGTCAGCGATGCTGGAACCCCGCTGATTTCCGACCCCGGATACCGTCTGGTGCGCATCGCGCGGGAGCGTGGGATCGCCGTCACCAGCCTGCCTGGCGCCAATGCGGCGGTGATGGCGATGACGCTTTCGGGGCTGCCCAACGATCGCTTCCTGTTCGCCGGCTTCCTGCCCAACAAGGCCAAGGCGCGCGAGGGCGTGCTGACGGAACTGTCGAAAGTTCCCGCCACGCTGATTTTCTACGAAACCGCGCCAAGGTTGGAAGATTCGCTGACCGCTATCGATTCGGTGCTGTCGGGGCGCGAGGTGGCCGTCGCGCGCGAATTGACCAAGAAGTTCGAGGAATGCCGTAGCGGTTCGCCGCAGGACCTGATCGCGCACTATGCCGCGCATCCGCCCAAGGGGGAGATCGTGTTGCTGGTGGCGCCTCCGGGTGAGGAGCCGCTGGGCGAGATCGATGTCGATGCGCTGCTGCGTGCCGCGCTGGTGGAGGCCAAACCTTCTCAGGCGGCGGCCAGCGTTGCCAAGGCGACGGGCCTCGACCGGAAGACGCTCTATGCCCGGGCGCTCGAACTGAAGTGAGCGAGCGGCGGGCTCATGCGGAACGGCAGGGGCGGCGCGGCGAGGCGCTGGCGCTCTGGTATTTGCGGCTCGGCGGCTGGCGTATCGTGGCGCGGCGCGCGAAGACCGCGCGGGGCGAGGTCGATCTTGTCGCGCGGCGGGGGAGGACGCTCTGCTTCGTCGAAGTGAAATGGCGGGCCCGAGCAGAAGACCTTGATCATGCGATCGATGCCTATCGCCTGCGCCGCGTGGCCGCCGCTGCCGAAGGGCTGGCGGCGCGATACCAGAAACCCGGCGACAGCCTCAGGATAGATGTCCTGTTGCTGGCGCCGGGGTGCTGGCCGCGCAGGATTGCCAATGCATGGCAGCCCTGCGGGTGACAGCGGGGGGTCTGGTCGCGTTCCTGGGAATGCAACAAGGGACGCAGACGAAACTATTCGCAAGCCTGCGCGAATTTCATTAAGTGCCAACCTCGTAATAGCCCGGGCCCGTAGTTCCCCGGCACATAATCCTCCCAAGGAAACCATTTCATGACCCTGCGCATCGCCGTTCAGATGGACCCGATTGAGACGATCAACATCGCTGGCGATTCGTCCTTTGCCCTGATGCTGGCCGCGCAGGCACGAGGGCATACGCTGTTCCATTACGATGTGCGCACGCTGGCCTATGATGCGTCCTACGGCGCCGGCGGCAGGCTGACCTGCTGGGGCGCGCCGGTGACGGTGCAGCGCGTGGCAGGCGCGCATTATACGCGCGGCGATTATCGCCTGATCGACCTTGTCGACGATATCGACGTGGTGCTGATGCGGCAGGATCCGCCCTTCGATCTGGGTTACATCACCGCCACGCACCTGCTGGAGCGGCTGGCCGGCAAGACGCTGGTGGCCAACGATCCCGCTTCGGTCCGCAATGCGCCGGAAAAGGTCTTCGTGCTCGATTTCGCGCGCTTCATGCCGCCGACGCTGATCGCCCGCCGGATCGAAGACGTGCGTGCATTCCAGGAACGTCAGGTCGCCGCCGGGCTTGGCGGCGATCTCGTCGTCAAGCCGCTGCACGGCAATGGCGGCAAGGCGGTGTTCCGCGTGCCGGCGGACGGCAGCAATCTGGGCGCGCTGGTGGAAATGTTCCAGAATGCCTGGGTGGAGCCGTTCATGGTCCAGCCCTTCCTCCCCGATGTGTCGGAGGGCGACAAGCGCATCGTGCTGGTGGACGGCGTGGTGGCCGGTGCCATCAACCGCAAGCCGGGCGCGGGCGAATTCCGCTCCAACCTTGCGGTCGGCGGTTCGGCCGAAGCGACGCAGCTTACCGCGACCGAAGAGGAAATCTGCGCGGCGATGGGCCCGGAACTGAAGGCGCGCGGTCTGGTTTTCGTGGGCATCGACGTGATCGGCGGAAAGTGGCTGACCGAAATCAACGTCACCTCACCCACCGGCATCGTTGCGATCGACCGCTTCAACAGTACCGATACCGGCGCGCTGATCTGGGATGCCATCGAAGCGCGCCACGCCGCGATGTGATGTTGCGGGAACGCCGTCATGGATGAATGGGTGATCCGGCTGATCGAAGGGGGTGGCTATTGGGGCATCGCCTTCCTGATGATGCTGGAAAACCTGGTGCCGCCGATCCCGTCCGAACTCATCATGGGTGTCGCCGGGATCGCGCTGGCACGCGGGACGATGACATTTGGCCCCGTATTGCTGGCGGGAACCGCCGGCTGCACGCTGGGCAATTACATCCTGTTCCTGATCGCCGATCGTCTCGGCTATGAGCGGCTGAAGCCGCTGGTAGACCGCTGGGGCCGCTGGCTGACGATGGAATGGCACGATGTCGAACGGGCCGGGCAATTCTTCCGTCGCCACGGGCACTGGGTGGTTTTTGTCATGCGGTTCATGCCGATGTTCCGCACCCTGATCTCCGTTCCTGCCGGCTTATCGCACATGAGGCACCTGCGGTTTCTGGTCTACACGGCTGCCGGCGCGGCGGTGTGGAACACGCTGCTGCTGATGGGCGGGCTGTGGCTGGGCCGGCGCTTTTCGGAGGCCGCGACATGGATCGGCTGGGCGACGCTGGCGCTCGCAGCGGTAACGGTGGCCTGGTATCTTTGGCGTGTAATAAGCTGGAAGCCAACGCGCTGAATGATCCCAAGTTGAAAAAATGAAGCTGTTTATCGGCTTAGTGTAATTCCCGGCTATCTTGATTAGGGATACTGACGTATTCTTCGCCCGCAACCATTGGGGAGCAGGCGTTATGTCCAAGAGACTGGCAGCTGAATTCTTCGGTACGTTCTGGCTTGTTTTCGGGGGCTGCGGTTCGGCAGTCCTTGCGGCGGCCTTTCCTGAACTTGGCATTGGATTTGCCGGTGTGGCACTGGCCTTCGGGCTTACTGTCGTGACGATGGCTTATGCAGTCGGCGCGATTTCCGGCGGACACTTCAATCCGGCGGTCTCGCTGGGCATGGCTGTTGGCGGCCGGCTCGACTGGAAGGACCTGATCCCTTACTGGATCGCGCAGGTGATCGGCGCCATCGTGGCCGCCGCCGCGCTCTATGCGATCGCTTCGGGCAAGGCGGGCTGGACGCCCGGCGGCTTTGCCACCAATGGATATGGCGAACTGTCGCCCGGCGGCTATTCGCTACACTCCGCACTGCTGATCGAGATGATCCTGACCGCGGGCTTCATCATCGTGATCCTCGGCTCCACCTCCCGGATCGCGCCGGCAGGCTTCGGGCCGCTGGCGATCGGCCTTGCGCTCACCTTGATCCACCTGATCTCGATCCCCGTCACCAATACCTCTGTAAACCCGGCGCGCTCTACCGGCGTGGCGCTGTTTGCCGAAACGGCGGCAGTGAGCCAGCTCTGGGTGTTCTGGGTGGCGCCGCTGATCGGTGCGGCTATCGGCGCGGTGATCTGGCGCTTCCTGCTGGCGCCGGACGAAGGCGCGATCTGACTATCCTAAAGCAAGGCCCGCTTTCCTCTGGAGGCGGGCCTTGCTTTAGCCCTGCTCGCGGGGGTGGGCGTTGCGATAGACGTCCAGCAGCGTCGCCGCGTCCACTTTCGTATAGATCTGCGTCGAACCGAGGCTGGCGTGACCCAGCAGTTCCTGCAGGCTCCTCAGGTCCGCGCCCGCGCCCAGCAGGTGCGTTGCAAAGCTGTGGCGCAGCGCGTGCGGTGTCGCCGTAGACGGCAGCCCCAGCACGATCCGCGCGCGCGCCATGGCCTTCTGAACCATGCCCTGAGACAGCGCACCGCCCTTTGCACCGCGAAAAAGCGCATCGTCCCGGCCCAGCGGCCAGGGGCACTTGGCCACGTAGTCGGCAACGCCTTCGCGCACGATCGGCAAAAGCGGCACGACCCGCTGCTTGTTGCCCTTGCCGGTGACGGTGATCGTCTCGCCCATCGGCAGCGCCGCGCCGGTCAGCGAAAGAGCCTCCGCGATGCGCATCCCGGCACCGTAGAGCAGCAGCAGGACCGCACGGTCGCGCGCGCCGATCCATTCCTCTCGTGCGTCTTCCTCCACCGTCGCGGCAAGGTTCACGGCCTCGTCAGGGGTGACCGGACGCGGAATGCCCTTCTTCACGCGCGGCCCCCGCACGCGCGGCCCGGCACGTTCCGGCACGCCTGCCTGTTCGCGGGCGAAGGCAAGGAAACTCTTGATCGCGGAAAGCTCACGCGCGGCGGAAACGTTGCCGATCCCGTCGCCGCGCCGCTCGGCCAGATGCAGGCGCAGGGTGCCGGCATCGAGCCGGGAAAGCGCGTTCCAATCGGTCTCGCCGCCAATCCCGTCGATCAGCCGCGCGGCGGTGGCGATATAGGCGCGGCAGGTGTGCGGGCTGCGCCGCCGGGCGTGGGTGAGGTGATCGCCCCAGGCTTCGAGCAGATCCGCCTTCGCCGTCATGTCTCGACGAGATCGGCCGGGACCAGTTCGGCGAGCAATCCGTCGAGGAGCGCCATGCCCTGGTCGGTCACGCCAAGGCGGCTGCCTTCGCGCCAGACAAGGCCCTGCGTTTCATAGAACGCGGCCTTGGACGCCACGCAGAGGTCGGCTGTGGCAAGGCCGAAGCGCGCGGCCAGAGCGTTCAGATCGACGCCTTCGTCAAGCCGCAGGCCCATCAACATGGCCTCGCTCGCCTGCTCGCGGCGGCCAAGATCGCGCGTTTCGTTAATGCCGTGCGCGGAACGGTCGATGGCCTCCAGCCAGTTTTCCGGCTTGCGATGCCGCGTGGTCGCCACACCGCCGCGGCGACCGTGGGCGCCGGGGCCGATGCCGCAATAGTCCTGATAACGCCAATAGGTCAGGTTGTGGCGGCTTTCCTCGCCCGGGCGGGCGTGGTTGCTGATCTCGTAGGCGGGCAGGCCGGCGGCGGCGGTCATCTCGCGAGTCAGCGCGAACATGTCGGCGCAGGCATCCTCGTCCAGCGGCTCGAACTCGTGCTGGCGCACCATCGTCGCGAACTTCGTGCCCGGTTCGATAGTCAGCTGGTAGAGCGAGAGGTGTCCCGTGCCGTAGGAAAGGGCGTGCGCCAATTCGGCCTGCCACGCGTCGAGGCTCTGGCCCGGACGAGCGTAGATCAGGTCGAAACTGACGCGGGAGAACTGCTTCTGTGCCACTTCAAGGGCTTTCAGTCCCTCTGAAGCGTCGTGAAGTCGGCCAAGGAAGCGCAGCGTATCGTTATCGAGCGCCTGAAGCCCCAGCGAGACGCGGTTTACGCCCGCATCGGCCAGCGCGGCATAGTTCGCGGCTTCTACAGAGGACGGATTGCCCTCCAGCGTGATCTCGATCCCCTCGGCAAAGCCCCAGAGCTTCTGCGCTTCGTCCAGCAGGCGCGCAACCAGGGCAGGGGGCATCAGCGAAGGCGTGCCGCCGCCGAAGAAGATCGACGACAGCGGCTCTCCGCCGGCCACTTCATGCTCGTGCCGCATGTCCGCCAGCAGGCCTGCCTGCCAGCGATCATGCTCCACCCGTTCGCGGACATGGCTGTTGAAGTCGCAATAGGGGCACTTTGCGAGGCAGAACGGCCAGTGAATGTAGAGCGCGCGGGCCATGGAACGGCAGTTTAGTCCGCGAACTGCACCGCGACCAGCTTTGCGAAGGCATCCGCGCGGTGGCTGATCTTGTGCTTATCCTCGGGGGCAAGCTCGGCGAAGGTCATGTCATGGCCTTCCGGCACGAAGACCGGGTCGTAGCCGAAACCCATCTTGCCGCGCGGCGGCCAGGTGATCGTACCATTGGCGCGGCCGTCATAGACAGCCTCTTCCCCGTCCGGCCAGGCGATGGCGAGCACGCAGGAGAACCAGCAGGAACGGTCCACGTCCTCGCCCTGTTCGCACAGCAGGCCTTCCACTTTGCCCATGGCCATGAACCAGTCGCGGCCGGAGGGCCCTTCGAACCACTGCCGTTCGGCCCAATCCGCCGTGTAGACGCCGGGGCGCCCGTCCAGCGCGACCACCGAAAGGCCGCTGTCGTCCGCCAGAGCCGGCAAATTGGCAGCCTTGGCGGCGGCATGGGCCTTGAGCAGCGCGTTCTCGACGAAAGTCGTGCCCGTCTCTTCCGGTTCCGGCAGGCCGAGTTCGCCCGCCGAGACGCAATCCACGCCATAAGGCGCGAGCAGGGCCGCGATTTCCTTCAGCTTGCCTGCATTGTGCGTGGCGATGACAAGGCGGGTGTTTCCAAGCTTGCGGGTCATGATGTCCTTCTATCCGCTGATCCGCCCCGTTCCTCCCCCGTCATCCCCGCGAAGGCGGGGATCCCGCTTGGTTGCGGCGTAAAGGAAGGAAAGCGGGCCCCCGCCTGCGCGGGGGCGACGGCGGATATTGGGTTTACGGCAATTTGCCGGTTAGCGGCCGACGGCCTTGGCCTGTTCGGCGAAGATGCGGTCGCAGCCGATGCGGGCCAGGCGCAGCAGGCGCAGCAGGCCCTCCTCGTCATAAGTCGCGCCTTCGGCAGTGGCCTGCGCTTCGGCGATCTTGCCGCCTTCGATCAGCACGAAGTTGGCATCGGCATCGGCCGCGCTGTCTTCGATGTAGTCAAGGTCGAGCACCGGGGTGCCTTCGCAGATGCCGCAGGAGATCGCGGCGACGCGGCCCTGGATCGGATCTTCCTTGATCTTGCCCTCTGCCATCAGCTTGTCGACGGCAAGGCGCAGGGCAACCCACGCGCCGGAGATCGAGGCGGTGCGGGTGCCGCCATCAGCCTGGATCACGTCGCAATCGAGCACGATCTGGCGCTCGCCCAGCTTCTTCATGTCCACCACGGAACGCAGCGAGCGGCCGATCAGGCGCTGGATTTCCTGCGTGCGGCCGGACTGCTTGCCCTTGGCGGCTTCACGCGAACCGCGCGTGTGGGTGGCGCGGGGCAGCATCGAGTATTCGGCCGTTACCCAGCCTTCACCCTTGCCGCGCAGGAACGGCGGCACCTTTTCCTCGACCGAGGCGGTGACCAGCACGCGCGTATCGCCGAAGGAAATCAGCACCGATCCCTCGGCGTGCTTGGTGAAACCGGTCTGGATGTCGATAGCGCGCATCTCGTCGGGCGCACGGCCGGAAGGTCGCATGGATTTTCCTCTGCTCGAATTCGGATCGTGGATTACCAGAGGCCCCTAGGCGGAATAGGCTTGAGGCTGCAAGAGCATTGCCTAAATTGTAAGAGAGATGCCCAGCCCGCCGATAACCGAACTGACGACCCGCGCACGCGAGATTTTCCGCCTTGTGGTGGAGGGGTATCTTGCCACGGGCGTGCCGGTTGGATCGAAGGCGCTGACCGGGGCGGGCGGCGTGAACCTTTCCTCCGCCTCGATCCGTTCGGTTCTGGCAGACCTCGAATCGTTCGGATTGCTGGCCGCGCCGCATACCAGCGCCGGGCGTTTGCCCACCGAAGCAGGGCTGAGGCTGTTTGTGGACGGCATCATGCAAGTGGCCGAACCCACGGTGGAGGAACGGCTCGCGATCGAAAGCCGCATCGCCGCTCCCGGTCCGATCGAGGCGGCGCTGGAGGCGACCAGCACGCTGCTGTCCAGCATGTCTTCCGGTGCCGGCGTGGTCATGGTGCCCAAGCGGGAGCCGCGACTCATGCAGCTTCAGCTTGTGGGGCTTGGGCCTGGCAGGGCGCTCGCCGTGCTGGTGGGCGAGGATGGCGTGGTGGAAAATCGGGTGCTCGATTTACCTCCCGACTTGCCCTCAGGCGCGCTGGAAGAGGCCTCCAACTACATTTCCGCCCACTTGTCCGGCCGGACGCTGGCGCAGGCGGCGCGGGCGATGCGGGGCGACATCGCCTCCGGTCGATCGGCGCTGGATGCGGCAAGCCGCGATCTGGTGGAGCGCGGCCTTGCCGTGTGGAGCGAGGATGCACTGGCCCGCCCGGTGCTGATCGTGCGCGGGCAGGCCAATCTGCTGGACGAAACCGCGCTTTCCGATCTGGAGCGCGTGCGTTCGCTGCTGGACGATCTGGAAAACAAACAGTCCGTCGCCGAACTGCTGGATATCGCGCGTGAGGCCGAATCGACGCGGATATTCATCGGTTCGGAAAACCGGCTTTTCGCGCTTTCCGGCTCCTCCGTGATCGCCTCTCCCTATCGCGATCGTGACGGGCGCGTGGTCGGCGTGGTGGGGGTTATCGGACCGACTCGGTTGAATTATGCGCGCGTAGTCCCCATGGTGGACTTCACTGCCCAGAGCCTGGGCAAGCTCATCGGATAGCTGGAACCAAACAATAATGACCGAAGAAAAGACGCAGTCGACAGAAGAATCGGCCATCGCCGAAGAACTGAAGGGTGTGCCCGCGGATATGATCGACAATCCCGAACTCGCCAAACTGCGCGAAGAACTCGAAACGGCCAAGCAAGAGGCACTCTACGCACGCGCCGAAACGCAGAACGTGCGTCGTCGTCTCGAAAAAGACATTGCCGATACCCGCGCCTATGCTGCGACGGGCTTTGCGCGCGACATCCTTTCGGTGGCCGACAACCTTTCGCGCGCACTTTCGGCGATTCCCGCCGAATTGCGCGAGGACGAGAAGCTGAAGGGCGTCATCGCTGGTATCGAGGCGACCGGGCGTGAGATCGAGAAGGTCTTCGGCAACCACGGCATCACCCGCGTGGCGGCCATGGGCCTGCCGCTCGACCCCAACCAGCATCAGGCGATGATCGAGGTTCCCTCGGCCGATGCCGAGCCGGGCACGGTGATCCAGGAACTGCAGTCGGGCTACATGATCAAGGACCGCCTGCTGCGTCCCGCCATGGTGGCTGTGGCCAAGAAGCCGGACTGATCCTCCTTCGCGACCCGCGCCCCGCACGATGAGCGGGGGCGGGTCGTCGATTATTTGCACATTTCGAAGGAACCTGCGCCGCAGGCAGCCCGTTGCTCAGGCATGGAACCTGAAACGGGAGAATTCTGATGCGCAAGTTCATGATTCCCATCGTTGCCGTTGCGGCGGTCGGGATGGCTGGATGCGCCAGCAACTATGGCGGTGAGGGTGCTCTTGCCGGTGGTGCGCTGGGCGCGGGTGTCGGCGCGATTGCCGGCGATGCCGCTGCCGGTGCGGCCGTGGGTGCTGCCGCCGGTGCGGTCGTAGGCTCGACCCAGAAGAAGCATAACGGGTGCTATCGCTATGACCGCAATGGCAATCGCTATTGGGATCGCGACTGCTGATCGCCGCTCCTGAATGGTAATATGGCCCGGTAGCTGTCCAGCGACGGCGCGCCGGGCACTTGCCATCCGCGCGCCAGCATGAAGGCGTGGCGCACGATCTCCGCTTGCTGCTCGATGCCGTAACGCTCCAGCGGCCATCCCGGCCTCAGGCTGTAGTCGTAGCGGCAGAGCGGATGGCGCATGAGCGGCAAATACCAGCGCCCTTTTCGCTGGGTTTGCCAGACATGAACCATCTCATGGATGAATAGCCCTTGCAGCACGATCGATGCTGCCGCGAAATCGTCCGCATAGAGCGGCGAGCGGGGGTGGAAATGCAAATGGCCGCAAGGCGCCATGACCACGTTTTGAGGCTGAAACGGAAACCACCGGCGGCGGCGCACGCGAACCAACGTGCAGTCGATCGCAGCGCCGAAAACTTCGGCGATAAGCGCGCGCTCTCCTGCGGAAAGTTCCCGTTCGCCGCCGGCAGGGCAAGCGGCCATCTGGTCGAGGCTCAGTGATGCATTCCGGGCATCGCGCCCGACGCCGGTGCACCATCGCCACCGGTCGTTGCGCCGCCATTGCTGGTCGGCGCCATTGGGCCCATTCCATCCATGTCGTCACTGCCGCCGATGGTGTCCACCATCAACGGCATCTTCAGTTTTTCGCCATTCGCGAAAATCAGCGTCAGGTCGGTCGTCTGTCCCGGCTTCAGGCCGCCCGAGATATCGAAGACCATGACGTGCAGGCCGCCGGGCGAGAATTCGATCTCGGCACCCGGTGCGATGGGAAGCGAATCGACGGACTTCATCGTGCCGCCGCTGGTCTCGTGCATCTGCGTCTTGCCGGCCCCGACGATTTCGACCGCGGTGAGTGCTACCGGGCTGGCGCTGTCGTTGCGAACGGTGAAATAGGCCGCGCCGGGGCGTCCGGCCACTGCCGGAAGCATCAGCTTGCCATCGCGCGCGGAAATTCCGGCATTCGCATCGCTGGCGGCGGCGCTGGAAGCGGCCTGAGATCCGGTGGTTTCCTGATTGCAGGCTGCAAGCGACGTCAACAGGGCAACAGCGATAAGGCTAAGCGAACGGGTCTTGTTCACGCGAGGGCATCCTTTGGTCGGCCCGTTCATGGATTGGTGCGCCATGGTTTTGCCGGGCCATGAAAATTTCGCATGCCTAATGCCATTGCAACGCTCTTGTTCCAACACAAACCGCTCCTATATGCCCGATCGACGACTTTGAACGTCATCGAGCCGTGCAAGCCGCCTTGCCTCTTTTGAGGGAGGCCATCCGTGCGGTGTCATCCACTGACGTGAGGAATGGGGATAATGGCAAAAGTAATTGGTATCGACCTCGGCACCACCAACAGCTGTGTGGCCGTGATGGACGGCGGCAAGCCGAAGGTTATCGAGAATTCCGAAGGCGCGCGCACGACGCCCTCGATCGTCGCTTTCACCAAGGATGGTGAGCGCCTGATCGGGCAGCCGGCGAAGCGCCAGGCCGTGACCAACGGCGACAACACGATTTTCGCGGTGAAGCGCCTCATCGGCCGCCGCTTCGACGACCCGGTGACCAAGAAGGACACCGAGCTGGTTCCGTACCACATCGTCAAGGGCAAGAACGGCGACGCCTGGGTCCAGGCCGGCGGCGAAGACTACAGCCCGTCGCAGATCTCTGCCTTCACTCTGCAGAAGATGAAGGAAACCGCCGAATCGTACCTCGGCGAGACCGTGACGCAGGCCGTCATCACCGTGCCGGCCTACTTCAACGACGCGCAGCGCCAGGCGACCAAGGACGCCGGCCAGATCGCCGGTCTTGAAGTGCTGCGCATCATCAACGAGCCGACCGCGGCCGCGCTGGCCTATGGCCTCGACAAGCAGGACGGCAAGACCATCGCCGTCTACGACCTTGGCGGCGGCACCTTCGACGTTTCGATCCTCGAAATCGGCGACGGCGTGTTTGAAGTGAAGTCGACCAACGGCGACACGTTCCTGGGCGGTGAAGACTTCGACACCAAGCTGGTCGAATGGCTGGCCGACAAGTTCAAGGCCAAGGAAGGCATGGACCTGCGCAGCGACAAGCTGGCCCTGCAGCGTCTGAAGGAAGCGGCCGAAAAGGCGAAGATCGAGCTGTCGTCCACCGCGACGACCGAGGTCAACCTGCCCTTCATCACCGCACGCATGGAAGGCGGCGCCACCACCCCGCTGCACCTCGTCGAAACCGTTACCCGCGCCGACCTTGAAAAGATGGTTGCGGACCTGATCCAGCGCACGCTGGAACCCTGCCGCAAGGCGATCGCCGATGCCGGCCTTTCGGCCAAGGACATCGACGACGTCGTGCTGGTGGGCGGCATGACCCGCATGCCCAAGGTGCGCGAAGTCGTGAAGGACTTCTTCGGCAAGGATCCGCACACCGGCGTGAACCCGGATGAAGTGGTTGCCATGGGCGCCGCGATCCAGGCCGGCGTGCTTCAGGGCGACGTCAAGGACGTGCTGCTGCTGGACGTCACCCCGCTGTCGCTGGGTATCGAGACGCTGGGCGGCATCATGACCAAGATGATCGACCGTAACACGACGATCCCGACCAAGAAGAGCCAGGTCTACTCGACTGCCGAGGACAACCAGCAGGCGGTGACCATCCGCGTGTTCCAGGGCGAGCGCGAGATGGCGCAGGACAACAAGATGCTCGGCCAGTTCGATCTCGTCGGCATTCCGCCGGCGCGTCGCGGCGTGCCGCAGATCGAAGTGACCTTCGACATCGACGCCAACGGCATCGTCAACGTCTCTGCCAAGGACAAGGGCACCGGCAAGGAACAGCAGATCCGCATCCAGGCCTCTGGCGGTCTGTCGGACAACGACATCGACCAGATGGTCAAGGATGCCGAGAAGTTCGCCGAAGAGGACAAGAAGCGTCGTGAGGCCGCAGAGGCCAAGAACAACGCCGACAGCCTCGTCCACGCGACCGAGCAGCAGATCGCCGAGCATGGCGACAAGATCGACGCCGGCCTGAAGTCGGAAGTCGAAGCGGCCATCGCCGCGACCAAGGCAGCGATCGAAGGCGGCGATTCCGCCGACATCACGGCCAAGTCGCAGGCGCTGACCGAAGTCGCGATGAAGATGGGTCAGTCCATCTACGAGAAGGAGCAGGCCTCGGCCGCTTCGCCGGACGCCGCTCCGGCCGGTGGTGACGACGATGTCGTCGACGCCGAATTCTCGGAAGTCGACGAAAACAACAAGGGCTGACCAGTCCTCATGACAAGCGTGGCCGCCATCGTTACCCAATGTGACGGTGGCGGCCAGGTCGCACGCGGGGAATAACGAGACGTGTCAGCTACCGAAATCGACTATTACGAACTGCTCGAAGTATCGCGCGATGCCGACGACAAGACGATCAAGTCGTCCTATCGCCGCCTCGCCATGCGTTTCCATCCGGACAAGAATCCGGGCTGTGACGATTCCGAATCGCGCTTCAAGCAGATCAGCGAGGCTTACGACTGCCTGAAGGACCCGCAGAAGCGGGCGGCCTACGATCGCTATGGCCATGCCGCATTCCAGCAGGGCATGGGTGGCGGCGGCGGCCCCGGCATGGGTGCCGAATTCGGCGACATCGGCGATATCTTCGAATCCATCTTCGGCAGCGCCTTCGGTGGCGGTGGCGGTGGGCGTCAGCAGGCGCGCCGCGGCGCGGACCTCCGCTACGATATGGAAGTCAGCCTGGACGAAGCGTTCCACGGCAAGACCACCGAGATCACCATCGAGGTTTCGCAAAGCTGCGATCCCTGCCACGGCACCGGCGCCGAACCCGGCACCGGCAAGCGCACCTGCAATATGTGCACCGGCCACGGCAAGGTGCGCGCGCAGCAGGGCTTCTTCGTGGTGGAGCGGACCTGCCCGACCTGCCACGGTCGCGGCGAAGTGATCGAAAAGCCGTGCCGCGCCTGCGGCGGCGAAGGCCGCGTGGATCGTCCGCAGACGCTGGAAGTGGAAATTCCACCGGGCGTCGATTCGGGCACCCGCATCCGCCTTGCCGGCAAGGGCGAGGCCGGGCCGTTCGGCGCGCCTCCGGGCGATCTCTACATCTTCCTCCATGTGAAGCGCCACAAGGTGTTCGAGCGTGACGGCACTTCGCTGCTGACGCGCGTGCCGATCACTTTCACCACGGCGGCACTGGGTGGATCGATCGAGATCCCGGGCATCGATGGCGAGCCGATCACGCTGGATATTCCGGCGGGCATCCAGTCGGGCAAGCAGCTGCGCAAGCGCGGTGCGGGCATGCCCGTGCTGCAAGGCCGTGGCCGCGGCGATCTGGTTATCGAGATCACGGTGGAAACGCCCACCAAGCTCTCCGCGCGCCAGAAGGAACTGCTGCGCGAACTGCAGTCCACCGAGACCGGCGACGAATGCCCCGGCTCAAAGGGCTTTTTCGACCGCATCAAGGAAGCGTGGAACGATCTGACCGAGTAATTTCGGCAAGGTCCTTCACCGATGAATTTCGTCACGCCGTCCTCGCCCACGCGAGGGCGGCGTGATCTTTTTGGGGCCGGGACGGGCAATAGGCTTCCTGTCCCACCCCCTCTCGTCATTGCGAGCGTAGCGAAGCAATCCAGGGCAGTTCTGCGCCGCCCTGGATTGCTTCGCTACGCTCGCAATGACGAAATGTGGCCGGATAACGCCCGCCGATCAAACCCGGCGCAGCACTTCGATCCGGATATTCCCCACGAGCGCCGGATCGGCATTCAGCCGCCCCTGTTCCTCGGCCAATACGGCCAGGAATGCCTCGCGCCGGAAGCCGTCCAGTTCCCGCTCGTCCAGCGCATGTTCGCCTTCCAGCGTGGAAGCGAGCAGCTCCACCATCCGCTCCGCCCCATGCAGGCGCCCCCACAAGTAGTCGTTCTCGCGATAGGCGCGGCTGAAGAAGGCGCCGAAGTTGTAGAACTCGCTGCCGCGCAGCATCGGCCCCTGCCGGATGGCATGGCAGTCCTCTGGCGAGATACGGTCGACGCGGATGGGATCGAATTCGTCCAGCCCTTCGCCGCGCAGCAAAGGCAGCGTCACGGTATCGTAGAAGGGATAACCCAGATAGGCGAGGAGCAGTCGCTTGCGCAGCCCGGCCGGCATCGTGGACAGCATCTCGGCCAGGATTTCGTCCACGCGGGCATCGATCTCCAGCAGGTTGCGGCGGTCTGCCACGTGATCGAGCAGGGCGCCCGGATCCTCGAACACGCTTTCGGCCCGTTCGACGAATTCCTTGCCCAGAAACGAGACCGCCTCCGCCTCGATACACAGTGCCAGCGCGCCGTAGATCGCCTCACGCGCGGCATCGCGCTGGCTCTCGTCGACGTCGCCGTCGAGGCTCCATTCCTGCGTGACTCGCCGGGCGAGTAGGCGCAGGCGGCGAATGCGGAAGGAGATGTCCTGCATCCGGAAGAAGGCCGCCATGCCGGGGGAGGTGCCGCCGCGCAAAGGCTGCATCCGGTCGATGCCGTTTTCGGAGAGATAGGCGTAGAGCCGGTCCGCAATCGGCGCGGTGGATCCCACGCCCAGCGCCGGTGCCGCCTCGAACACCAGACGCGCCAGCATGGTGACGACGCCGGTGAACTTCACCTGCACATAGCCGTGATAGGCAAAGCCCGCCTGTTCGAACGCCGCCTGCTGCGCTCGCGCCCGCCACGCGGCGAGCCGCTTGGGCGTCGGCCGGTCGAGGAACAGTGTATGGCCGAACAGATTGCCGACGGTCTCTTCGATCTCCGGCCGCAGGGCGCGGACGATGGCGCGCAGCGTCGCCATTTCGCGCGATTCTTCCTCCAGCGCTTCCAGATTGTCGCGAATCGGCTGTTCGCGCGGGATCGAGGAAAGCGATCCGAAGATCGTCGTGAAGAAGCCCGGGGGGCGCGTGTCGCGGCGCAAGTCGGCGCCCACGCGGTCGGGAGCGGGATCGATGTAGACGAAGCGGCGGTCCACCTCCCGCGTGGCGGGCCGGCTGCGCAGCACGCGCATGGCATCGGCGAAAGGCGCATTCACCAGCACCGATCCATCGATCAGCGAGACCGAATCGAGATCGCCGCGCGCAGCATGCTCGGGCATGATCCGGCGCAAGAAGGCATCGCGGCCCGGCCAGTCGATGCCGTTTTCGGCGACCAGCCGGTCGATTTCCTCCAGCTGAAGCGGCGGAAAGGCCCCCGGGAAGCTGGCGGTGGAACGCGCGGCCATGACCAGTTCGGGCAGTGCAGCCAGTTCCTGCGCGCCGCCTGGTGCGCGGAAGCCGAAGGTCAGCCGGTGTTCGCTTTCCAGCACCAGTTCGGGCGAGTGCAGTCGCAGCGTTTCCAGATGGCCTTTGAAGTCCGTGGCAGTGACGAACAGGTCGATCGGGTGGCGCATGGGCAGCAGGGCAGGGCCGCTGGTGTCCTTCATCGCCGACATCGCGCGGTAGAGCAGGCGGGAGAAACCGATGCCGCTGAACGGCGGTTCGAACCAGCGCGACCGGATCAGGCGCGAAAGTTTGTCGCGCACTTCCTGTCGCGTTTCCGGCGCGACGCTGGCGCTGACCGCGTTGCCCGGTCGGTTCAGTAAGTAGGTAGCGATCGGATGCGCCCAGAACTTGGTGCGCCCGGACCATGGCCGCGCCTCGGGATCGAGCAGCTCGTCCACATCGGCCACATCCAGCCAGAGGTCGGTGAGCGGTTCCAGCGACTGGCCGGAGTGGATCGCCTGCGCGAGGAAGATCGAGTTGATGCCGCCCGCGCTGGCGCCCGCCACGATATCGCACAGCACGCGCAGGCGCAGGTTCCCGGCCTGCTCAAGCCGGCGCAGAAGCTTCAGGTAAATGGCCGTGGTGCCGGTGGGCGCAAGGTCGTCCGCCCAATAGGCGCGACTGGCCTGCAGGGCCTTCCACAGCTCTTTGGTGACTCCATGCATGTAGACGGCAAGGCTGACGCCGCCGTAGCAGACAAGCGCGATCCGCAGTTCCTTCTGGCGCATGGACTTAGTGTGGAGCGAGGCGTGCCGAAAGGCAATTGCGTTCTCATTCCGTTCCAGATAATCGATGCGCCATGGCAAAGCCCAAACGTCGATATGTCTGTCAGGCCTGTGGAGGCGTCACTACCCGTTGGCAGGGCCAGTGCGCCGATTGCGGGGAGTGGAACACGCTGAGCGAAGAGGCGCCGCAGACGGTGTTCTCCTCGAAGCACGATCTCTCGTCCGGCGGGCGGCCGATCCTGTTCACGCCGCTCGACGCCCCGGGCGAACTGCCCAAGCGCCGCGCCAGCGGCCTTGCCGAATTCGACCGCGCGCTGGGTGGTGGCCTTGTTCCCGGATCCGCGATCCTGCTGGGCGGCGATCCGGGCATCGGCAAGTCCACGCTGCTGCTTCAGGCGGCGGCGCATATCGCCAATTCGGGCAGCACGGCGGTCTATGTCAGCGGTGAGGAAGCGGCCGGGCAGGTGCGCCTGCGCGCCGAGCGCCTAGGCTTGTCCAAGGCACCGATCCAGCTCGCCTCGGCGACTTCGGTGCGCGATATCCTGACGACGCTGGGCATGATGGATGCGCCCACGCTGCTGGTGATCGATTCGATCCAGACCATGCATTCGGACACGATCGAGGGGGCGCCGGGTACGGTCAGTCAGGTGCGCGGCTGCGCCTTCGAACTGATCCGCTATGCCAAGGAAAACGACGTTACGCTGATCCTTGTCGGGCATGTCACCAAGGACGGCAATATCGCCGGCCCGCGCGTGCTGGAGCACATGGTGGACGTGGTGATGAGCTTCGAAGGGGAGCGCAGCCACCAGTACCGCATCCTTCGCAGCCTGAAGAACCGATTCGGCCCGGTGGACGAGATCGGCGTCTTCGCCATGGAAGGTGCCGGCCTTGCCGAAGTAGGCAACCCGTCGCTGCTGTTCCTTTCGGGGCGGGAGGACGCGATGGCAGGCAGTGCGGTCTTCGCGGCGATGGAAGGCACCCGGCCGGTGCTGATCGAAATCCAGGCGCTGATCGTGCGATTGCAGAGCGGGGCCACCCCGCGCCGCGCCGTGGTCGGCTGGGATTCGGGGCGCATGGCGATGTTGCTGGCGGTGTTGGAGGCGCGCTGCGGGCTCAATTTCTCCAGCGCGGAAGTCTATCTGAACGTGGCTGGGGGCTACCGCTTGGCCGATCCGGCGGCGGACCTTGCCGTGGCGGCGGCGCTGGTTTCGGCGCTGGGCGACCGGCCGCTGCCGAAGAATACCGTATGGTTCGGCGAAGTCTCGCTGGCGGGCGAAATCCGCCCCGTGGCCCATTCATCGATCCGGCAGCGCGAATCGGCCAAGCTCGGTTTCGGTCGCGCCTATGGCCCGGTGGCGACCGCCAATCCCGAAAAGGGGCTGGATTTCACGGGGCTTTCCATGTTGCCCAACCTCGTTGACCGTATTCTGGCAGATGCCTAGAGCCTGCGGCAAAGCCGGGGGACATCTGGGTGCTTCCTCTTCGGCAATGCAGGCTCTAGTTTCGCGGATACCATGACCGGTTTCGATATTGCAGTTCTCGTCATCGTCGGCGTTGGCGCCATCACGGGCTTCATGCGCGGTTTCGTGCAGGAAATCCTTGCCTTGGGCGCCTGGGTTTTCGCCGTCATCGCCATCCGCACCATGCATACGCCGCTGGCCCACTGGCTGGAGCCGCATACCGGCAGTGGATCGGCTACGCCGGTGCTGGCCTTCGCGATCCTGCTGCTGGTGCCGTTCGCGGCGGTGAAGCTGGTGGCGAACTGGGCCGGCCGCGCCAGCCGTGCCTCGCTGCTGGGCCCCATCGACCGCGTGCTGGGCTTCGGCTTCGGCGCGGTGAAGGGCGTGCTGATCGCGGTGCTGGGCTTCTCCGTGCTGGTGCTGGGTTATGACACGATCTGGGGCGCGGCCGGCCGGCCCGACTGGATCAAGCAGGCGCGCACCTATTCCTTCATCAACGCCAGCAGCGAAGCGCTGGTGAAGATGCTGGCCGAACGCCGGCGTGAGGCTCACGCGGCAGAGGCGGCGCAGGACAGCGGGGCCTGAGCGGGCCGGTGTCCACCACGGTTCTCTACACGCCCGAGGTTCTGGGCCTTGCCATAAGGCTGGCGGCACATGGCTGGGACGGCGATCTGCCGTTTCAGGCGGAAGCGCGCTCCCCCAGTTGCGGCAGCACCATCGCCCTAGGTCTGGCGCTGGATGAGGCGGGCAGGGTGGCCCGGATCGGTGTGCGCAGCCAGGCCTGCGCCATCGGGCAGGCTGCGGCGGCGATCTTCGCCGATGCTGCGCAGGGCCGCTCACAGGCGGAGCTTGCGGCAGCCGCGCAGGCCATCGCCAACTGGCTTGGCGGTGACGCGCCTCTGCCGGACTGGCCCGGCCTTTCCAGCATCGCTGCGGCGCGCGATTATCCGGCGCGGCACGGTGCCGTGATGCTGCCGTGGAAGGCCGCTCTTTCGGCGCTTTCCGGAGACGGCGCGACGGGCTAGACTGGGTGCACGGCCCCGGGGAAAGGGCCCGAAGAAGGGGCTTGGGGGGATCTATGGCACAAGCCGCGCAGCTTTCGCACGCAGAGGAACCGAGCGCCTCCGACATCAGGCTGGTCATCGCCGCCTCGTCGATGGGCACCGTGTTCGAATGGTACGATTTCTTCATCTACGGCACGCTCGCCGCGGTGATCGGCAAGACCTTCTTCCCATCGGGCAACGTCACGCTGGAAACGCTGCTGGTATGGGCGGGCTTCGCGGTGGGCTTCGGATTCCGGCCGCTGGGTGCGATCCTGTTCGGCTTTCTGGGTGATCGGCTGGGCCGCAAATACACTTTCCTCGTCACCGTCACCCTGATGGGCATTGCCACGGCCGGCGTCGGCCTGATCCCATCGGCCGCGAGCATCGGCATGGCCGCGCCCGCCATCGTGCTGCTGCTGCGCGTGCTGCAGGGCCTTGCCCTTGGCGGCGAGTATGGCGGCGCCGCGATCTACGTTTCGGAACATTCGCCGCCGCATCGGCGCGGCTTTCATACCGGCTTCATCCAGGCCAGCGTCGTGGGCGGTTTCGTGCTCAGCCTGATCGTCGTGCTGTCCTGCAAGGCGGCGATGAGCACGGCAACCTGGGAAGCCTGGGGCTGGCGCCTGCCTTTCGTGCTGTCGATCGTGCTGCTGGGCGTTTCGCTGTGGATGCGCCTGAAGCTTTCCGAAAGCCCGGTGTTCAAGGCGATGCGCGAAGAGGGAGAGATTTCTGGCAATCCGTTCAAGGAAAGCTTCACCTACCCCGGCAATCCCAAGCGGATTTTTATCGCGCTATTCGGCATTGCCGCCGGGCTGACAGTGATCTGGTACACCGCCATGTTCTCGGCCCTGGGTTTCCTGAAAGGCGCCATGCGGTTGGAGGAAACCAGCGCGGAGATCATCGTCGGCATTTCGGCGGCGGTGGGCATGGTATTCTTCGTGATCTTCGGCAGCCTTTCCGACCGCGTCGGCCGCAAGCAGCCGATCGTCATCGGCTATGTACTGACGCTGCTGCTGCTGTTCCCGGCGTTCTGGGTGATCGGCAACTACGCCAATCCGGGGCTGGCCAACGCGGCGGACCAGGCACCGGTTTTCGTGGCCGGGCCGGATTGCCGCTACAATCCCTTCAAGGCGGAGCAGGCGACGCCTTGCGCAAGATTGCTGGGGGATCTGGCCGGTATCGGCGTCTCCTACCGGCTGGATGCGGCGCCGGAATTGAAGATGCTGGTCGCGGAAAGAAGGCTGCCGCTTGAGCACTATCCGTGGGATGACAAAGTGGCGCGTGGCAAAATGCTGCAGCACTGGCTGGGCCAATCCGGATACGATTTCGCGAAAGTCCGGCCCAGCATCGGGGAAGCGCTGACGATCGGCGGGGTCTTGATCGTGCTGATGGCGCTTTCCGGCGCCACTTACGGCCCGGTGGCGGCGCTGCTTTCGGAAATGTTCCCGCCGCGAATCCGCTATAGCTCGATGTCGATCCCTTATCACATTGGCACGGGATACTTTGGCGGTTTCCTTCCGCTGATTTCCAGCTACATGGTCGCCAGCAGCGGCAACCCTTACCAGGGCCTCTGGTACACCTGGGGGGTGGTTGCACTCGCCCTCGTGGTCTCGCTGTGGGGGCTGCGGGGCGGCCCTCCGCGTGATTATGGTGACCATGCTAAACATTCCTGGGCTTCCTGACTTTCCAACGCCCGCCCTTCGTCTCGACATCGACCGCGCAGCCCTTGCCGCCAACTGGCGCGCGCTGAACGGACTGTCGGGCGCGGCGCGGGCGGGGGCGGCGGTGAAGGCCAACGCCTATGGCTTGGGTGCAAGAGAGGCTGTTCCCGTGCTGGCCGAGGCTGGCTGCCGGGACTTCTTTGTGGCGCACTGGGGCGAGGCTACCGAACTGATCGGCCTTGTCGATCCCAGCAGCATCGCAGTGCTGCATGGGCCGCTGAACGATGGAGACATGGCTTTCGCGCGCGCGTCGGGTGTGGTCCCGGTGCTCAATTCGCTGGCGCAAGCGCAGCGCTGGATCGCAGGAGGCGGTGGCCGCTGTCACCTGATGGTGGATACCGGCATGAACCGCCTGGGTGTATCGCTGGGCGAACTGGCTGATGCGGCAGTGCAGGGCTTAGATATCGATGTGCTGCTATCGCACCTCGTTTCCGCCGAAGAGGAAACCGATCTCAACGCCCGCCAGTGCGCGCTCTGGAATGAGGCGCGTGGCATGGTGGGGCATTCGCGCGCCAGTCTTGCCAACAGTGGCGGCATTGCACTGGGCCCGGACTACCACGGAGATCTGACACGCCCCGGGATCGCGCTTTACGGCGGCATTCCGCGCGGAGAGATGGCGCCTTTGCTGCGCCAGGTCGTCCGCCCGCAGGCCGCAGTGCTGCAGGTGCGCGAAGTGCAGGCGGGCGAGACGGTGGGATACAACGCCACCTTCACCGCACCCCATGCGATGCGCGTGGGCACGATCGCGATCGGCTATGCGGATGGCTATCTGCGCTGCTGGTCGGGCAAGGGCGTGTTCGCTGCCGATGGCATAAGGCTGCCGGTGTTGGGCCGCGTCAGCATGGACATGTCGGCGATCGATCTTTCCGCTGCGCCGGACATTGGCGAGGGCGATTGGGTGACTGCACAATATGCCCTGCCTGAAGCCGCCGCGATCTCCGGCCTTTCGCAATATGAATTGCTGACCACCCTCGGCCGCCGTTTTGGACGCTGATTCGGATTTTGCTGCGCAGCAAATTGTGTTGCGTTGCGACAATGCGGAGTGGTATCGTGCAACTCTAAATCAATTGGGGGTTGGCCCAGGATAATCGGGGATTGGTCATGCCAGAAGCGGGTTCGCACGAAGACGACACCGTAATAATCAAAAAATACGCTAACCGTCGCCTCTACAACACGCGATCTTCAAGCTACATCACGCTTGACCATCTTGCGAAGATGACGCGCGAGGGTGTGAACTACAAGGTTCTGGACGCCAAGACCGGAACCGACATCACGCACACGATCCTGACGCAGATCATCATGGAAGAGGAATCGAACGGAGAGCAGATGCTTCCGGTCAACTTCCTGCGCGAACTGATCAGCATGTACGGCAATTCGATGCAGTCGCTGGTGCCGCACTACCTTGAAGCGTCGATGGACAATTTCCGCGCCAACCAGTCGAAGCTGCACAAGGCGTTCGAGGATAGCCTGGGCAACAATCCGTTGGCGAAACTGGCCGAACAGAACATGGCGATGTTCAAGGCTGCCGCCGCCGCTTTCATGCCCGGCGCCGAAAAGCCGGAGCCCAAGGCACCGCCCGCCGAAGATAAGAGCGATCTGTCCGCGCTGCGCGATCAGATGGCCGAAATCCAGAAGAGGCTTGACGCGCTGGGCAAATAAGGGTCTGCGCAAGGGCCCGATGCGCTGGTGATTTTCCGGCGCGACGGGCCCGAATGCGGCGGATGGTCCGCCCGCATCGATGCAAGCAGGAAGAGCCCCAGTGTCCGCCATTCGCCACGCCCTCTCCGTCAAGCGCGAGGACGATTTCGCCCAGTGGTACCAGGAAGTGATTTCCGAAGCTGAAATGGCTGAGGAATCCGGTGTTCGCGGGTGCATGGTCATCAAGCCATGGGGCTATGGCATCTGGGAACGTATCCAGCGCCTGATGGATGACCGCATCAAGGAAGCCGGCGTTACCAATTGCTACTTCCCGCTGTTCATCCCGCTTTCGTTTTTCTCCAAGGAAGCCGAGCACGTCGAAGGCTTTGCCAAGGAAATGGCAGTCGTCACCCATCACCGCTTGATCGGTGACGGGAAGGGCGGGCTTGTGCCCGATCCCGAAGCGAAGCTGGAAGAGCCGCTGATCGTTCGCCCCACTTCGGAAACGGTGATCGGCGCGGCCATGGCGCGTTGGGTCCAGTCGTGGCGCGATCTGCCGCTGATGGTGAACCAGTGGGCCAACGTCGTACGCTGGGAAATGCGCACGCGCATGTTCTTGCGCACCAGCGAGTTCCTTTGGCAGGAAGGCCACACGGCCCACGCCAACCGCGAAGACGCGATGGAAGAGACGCTGCGCGCGCTCGAAATGTATCGCGACTTTGCCGAGACCGAGCTGGCCATGCCGGTGATCGCCGGTGAAAAGCCGGAGAACGAACGCTTCCCCGGCGCCGTCGCTACGTACTCGATCGAAGCCATGATGCAGGATGGCAAGGCGCTGCAGGCCGGCACCTCACACTACCTCGGCACCGGCTTCGCCAAGGCTTCCGGCATCCAGTACCAGGACAAGGAAGGCACGCAGCAGTACGCCCATACCACCAGCTGGGGCACGTCCACCCGCATGGTCGGCGGCATGATCATGGTCCATGGCGACGATGATGGCCTGCGCGTGCCGCCGATGGTGGCGCCGCACCAGATCGTGATCCTGCCGATGCTGCGCGACAATGACGAGGACGCGGCGCTGCTCGCCTATTGCGAGGAGCTGCGCAAGGCACTGGTCAAGCAATCCGCGCTGGGTGAATCCGTGCGCGTCCTGCTGGACAAGCGTCCGGGCAAGGCCACGCAGAAGCGTTGGGCCTGGGTGAAGAAGGGTGTGCCGCTCATCCTCGAAATCGGCGGCCGCGATGCTGCGGGTGGCCAGATCTCGATGCTGCGCCGCGACAAGCTGTGGAACGAAGCGGCCAAGGCCAACTTCGTCGCCATGGCTAAGGACGACTTCATCGCCCGCGCCGCGGCGGAGATCGAGGACTTCCAGGCATCGCTCTATGCCGAGGCCAAGAGCCGCCGCGATGCCAACGTCACCCGCCTGGGCAGCTTTGACGAGCTTTCGGCGTTCTTCTCGGACGACAAGCGCTATCCGGGCTGGGTCGAAGTCGAATGGGCCCGCCCCACCGGCGCCGAACTGGAAGCCGTCGTGCAGAAGCTCAAGACGCTGAAGCTGACGATGCGCAACACGCCGCTGGGTGAGGAAGCGGCCACCGGCACGTGCGTGTTCACCGGCCGCCCGGCTGTTGAGCGCATCTACGTGGCGCGCTCTTACTGATGTGGTGCAACCGATGAACTGAAAGGAAGAGGGCGTGCTGAGATCGATCAAGTACAACCTGTCGAACCTCCTGAACTTCAAGGGCCGCGATGCGCGGCAGACCTTCTGGTTCTACGTCCTCTTCCTGTTCATCATTCAATATGCCGCCGGCATGTTGATCTCCATGCCGATGATGGGCGGCATGATGCGCGGTGCATTCAGCGCTGCGCAGCAGGGCGCGTCGGAGACCGAGCTTCAGGCCCGCATGATGGCGCAGATGGCCGGTTACATGCGCACCTCAATGACGCTGAGCGCCGTGGTGTCGGTCATTGCGGGGCTTCTGCTGCTGGCCGCCTTCATTCGCAGGTTGCACGATTCGAACCGACCGGGCTGGATCGCGCTGATCGCCCTGGCCCTGTCCTTCGCTTCGAAAGCGCTCGTCTGGTCGAAGATGGATGAAATCATCGGCGCGATGAGCCGGATGTCGGAGGCTGATCCGGCTGGTATCCTCGGCTTTCAGTCCAAGTTCGTCGGTGCCAGCCTGATGGGTTGGGCCGCGCTGCTGATCGTGATCGTCTTCGGCGTCTGGCCTTCCACGCCCGGCGCCAATCGCTATGGAGCGGCTCCGGTTCGGTTCTGATGCCGGCTCGGGTCTTGCCAAGCGCGGCGCAAGGCCCGACAAGCGCGCCATGAACAACAAGATCCTGGTCGCACTTTCGCTTTCATCCAGCATTTTCAGCCCGATCGCCGCGATGGCGGCCGACGCTCCGGCTGCCACAACGGACGTTTCGGAAGCGCGGATGCATGCGGATGTGGAGAAGCTGGTCTCCTTCGGCACGCGCCACACGCTGTCGTCGGATACCGATCCGAAGCGGGGCATCGGTGCGGCACGGCGCTGGGCGGCCGATGAATTCCGCAAGACGTCCAAGGCCTGCGGGAACTGCCTGGAAGTCGTCATGCCCGAAAGCATGGTCAGCGGCACGCGCATTCCGACGCCGGTAAAGATGGTCGACGTGGTCGCCATCCAGCGGGGCACCGAACGCCCGAACGAAGTCGTGATCGTCGAAGCGCATATCGACAGCCGCGTGACCGATGTCATGGATATCAAGAGCGACGCCCCCGGCGCCAACGACGATGGTTCGGGCACCGCGCTGGTCCTCGAAGCCGCACGGGTGCTGTCCAAGCGCAAGTTCCCCACCACGATCGTCTATGCCGCGCTCTCGGGCGAGGAGCAGGGGCTGTACGGCGGCAAGTTGCTGGCGGACTATGCGAAGAAGCAGGGCTGGACGGTCAAGGCGGTGCTCAACAACGACATCGTCGGCGGCAGCCGCGGGGCGGACGGGCTTGTCGACGATACGCATGTGCGCCTGTTCTCCGAAGGCCCGCGCGCCGATGCCACGGACAAGACTCGCGCCGATGCGCGCCGCTTTGGCGGTGAGAACGATAGCCCTTCGCGTAATATCTCGCGCTTCATTGCCGGGCTCGCCGGCGGCGTGCAGGACGATCTGGAAGTCCGGCAGGTCTGGCGGGCGGACCGCATGGGCCGTGGCGGCGATCAATTGCCGTTCCTTGAGCAGGGCAACCCGGCCGTACGCTTTTCGGTCGCCATCGAGGATTACAACCATCAGCACCAGGATTTGCGCACCGAAAACGGCGTGAAGTTCGGTGACACGATCGACGAGATGGATTTCCCCTATCTCGCCCGCGTGACCCGTCTCAACATCGCCGCGCTGGCGGCTCTGGCGAAGGCGCCCATGCCGCCGACGCCGACCGCCGATGCTGCGGTGAAGACCTGGACGGACGTCACCTGGAAGCCGGTGCCCGGCGCGGTTGCCTATTCCGTATGGCGGCGCCGCACCGATGCAGCGGCCTGGGAAGCGCAGCCCGTGGTCGCAAAAACCGCCGCGACGAGTGTTAAACTCGACGGGCTGCGCGGCGATGACTGGATTCTCGGCGTGAATGCGATAGCTGCCGATGGCAGCGAAAGCCCGGTTGCCGCTGCAGTTCCGGGCGGAGGATATAATCCTCTTGCTTCTCCGGAATAGGGATCAAACCGGAGCAGTTTGGCAATTTCGCCCCTATTGTCATTCTCTAGTGAATGAGTAGAAAATCCCAGCTCCAGGCATGCTGGCCCTTGAAGTGGCCGGAAATCCTGGTGTTTCGCTGCGTGGCACATCCTTCTCGATGCACGGGCGGGGGAGTGACGAGCGTTGGAAAGAGTTAACGGCCTATGACCCACCCTTTTGACATGATGCACGCGATTGCGGGCCTTTTGGTCGGCGTGCTCGTGGGTCTGACCGGCGTGGGCGGCGGATCTCTGATGACGCCGCTGCTGGTGCTGATGTTCGGCGTGAACCCGCAGACGGCCGTGGGTACAGATCTGTTGTTCGCGGCGATTACCAAGATCGGCGGATCGGTTGTTCACGGAAAGCGCGAAACGGTGGATTGGACGATCGTTCGCCGCCTGGCCACCGGCAGCATTCCCGCCGCGATCGTCACGCTGCTGGTACTGGCCTACATCGGCAAGATCGGCAAATCGACCGAGAACGTGATCTTGTTTTCGCTGGCGCTGCTGCTGTTCGTCACCGCCGTCGCCGTGGCATCGCGCAAGTGGCTGACGCGCTTCGTTTCCGAAAACAAGCCACCGGTTCCTGCCGGCAAGGTTGCCGCCGGGACCATTATCCTGGGGGCAGTAATTGGCCTTGCCGTGTCGATCTCCTCGGTCGGCGCGGGCGCCATCGGTGTTACCGTTCTGCTGGTGCTCTATCCCCGCCTGCAGGTTTCGCGCCTGGTGGGCTCCGACATCGCCCATGCCGTTCCGCTGGCGCTGATCGCCGGTGCGGGGCACTGGATCATCGGCGACGTCAATCTGGTGCTGCTGGGCAATCTGCTGATCGGTTCGATCCCCGGCGTGATCGTGGGCAGCTACCTTTCATCCCACGCACCGGACAAGGTGCTGCAACCGCTGCTGGCTTGCGTTTTGGCGGTGTCTTCTTGGCAGCTCATGATCAAATCGCAGATGACCGAGAAGGTGAAATCCCCGATCGAGGCTGTAGCGAAAGAGCCGGTTCATTAGAGCATTTTCCAATCGGGTGGGATCACCTGATGGCTGGGAAAAAACGCCAAACCACAAACTTAGAGCAGTCGATTCCCGACGCGGTTGGGTGGGCTGCTCTGAAGGCCGGCCTCAGCTTGCAAGCGCTGCCGGTCACATATCCTTCGCAAGTTCAGCTTTGAATGCGTCCAGCCCAATCGGGCGGTCCAGAAATGCCTCCACCAGTTCCGCGGCAGGGCGTGTTCCGCCGGGAGCCAGCACGATATCGCGATACCGTTTCGCCGTCGCCCGGTCTCGCAGGCCATGCGTCTGGAATTGGGTGAACATGTCGTCCGCGATCACTTTCGACCAGGTGTAGGTGTAGTAGATCGCCGAATAGCCGTTGAGGTGACTGAAGCTGTCCTGGATCTGATACCACTCCGGCACCGGACCGAAGACGTAGGCCGCGTAGAGAGATCGCGTTTTCGCACCAAGATCTGCAGGTGCCGGCGACTGATGAAGGCGCAGGGAAATCGTCGAATAGCCGACTTCGCGCAGGGCGTCGAAGCCACGCCCGAAGTAGCGTCCCCGATTGAGCCGGGTAACCAGATCACGCGGTATGGGCTTGCCCGAACCATCGGCGGCGAAAGTGGCCAGCGTGTCGTAATCGTATGCCCACTCTTCCAGCATCTGTGACGGCGCTTCCACGAAGTCCCATTCGTTGGCGACGCCCGATTGGCCCGCCCAGCGCTGCTGCTGGCCGCCAAAGATGTGGTGTAGCATGTGGCCGAACTCGTGCAGGAACGTGACCATGTCGTCATGCTCCATAAGCGACTCTCCACTATTGCCGGCGGAAAGGTTGGTGACCAGCGCTCCCATGGGGACGGTCCTGTCGGAAAGGCCAACGCGCAGCGCTATCATGTTCGCGTGTTCGTATTTGCCGGGGCGTGGGTGGGAATCGAAGTAGAACCGGCCAATCACCCTGCCGTTTTCCAACATCTCGTAGGCTTCGACACCCGGATCCCACTTGGCGGTAGTCCATGGACGGAACTGCACGCCGAAGAGGTCTGACGTCAGTTTCAGGATGCCGTCGCGCACTTTGCCATAGGGCAAGTATTTGCGCATTTCCTGCGCGTCGTAAGCATAATCCCGCTGCAGCACGCGCTGGGAATAGAGCCCGTACTGCCAAAGATCGACCTCTTTGGCGCCGGGCTCGTCCCGCCGCCTTTCGGCGAGCAGACGATCATAGTCTCGCTGAGCGACAGGGCGCGCAACTTCGTCGACCCCTGAAAGTAAACCCTCCACTTTGGCTGGCGTGTTCAGCATCTTGTCTTCCAGCACCAGCGTCGCGAAATCGCTGCGGCCAAGATCTGCGGCCAGCTCCGCTCGGTCATTCAGCATGGCTGTCAGGCGGGCATCGTTCTCTGGATAGCCGCGCGTACGATTGGCGCGTTGCAGCCGTTCGCGCAGCACATCGCTGAGAGCATAGGACATCACCGGAAATACATCGGTGTAGTCGGTCGACAGGATGACCTTGCCGTTCGGACCGGGCGGGTGGGTCGCGATGAAATCGGCGGGCAGTCCAGCCAGTTCGGATGGGTTCGCCTCTATCGTCTTTCTGGCGTCGGCAATGCCCTTTTCAAAAGCGGTTCCATTGGCGGAAATACGATCTTGCAAGGCCTGGACGACCTTGCGGCGATCCGCTGGTTCGCCGACGCCGGCGATTTCAAAATTCTGTAGGATGTTGGCGAGGTAATATCGCGTTGCCGCATCCTCGTGCGAGGCATCAATGGCTTTGAGGCGATCGTAGATGGGGCGCGACAGGCCGATCCGGTTGGTCGCCGCCTGCATCCGAACCTCGCAGGCGGCGCCAGCATCACGCCGCGGGGCATCGGCCATGACTTGGCGATAAAGGATGGATTCGCCCGCGCCCGCCAAAATGAGATCGTAAATATCATCGTATCTCTGAAGCGTGCCGCCAATAGTCGCCGGTCCGCTTTCGGCTTCCAGTTGGGCAGTGCGGGCGTCGATTGCTTTCATCAGGCTATCGCATCGCGCCTTGATTGTCGCTGCGTCCGGAGCGCCGGCCTGCATAGGTCCGATCAGTCCGTCCACTGCATTGGGCTCGGCCAAGGCGGTGCCGGGAAGCGCAATCGCGGCTCCGGCCAGAAGAATGGCGTATTTGCGTGACTGTGGCTGACAGCGCATGACGATCCCCCGCTCGGCAATAATCCAACAATACTGTCGTATGGACGTTCCGCCAATCCGCACAAATAAGGAGTGCACGCAGAGCGCGCAGGTGCAGCCAGGCCGACATGGATTGTAATTGCCTTGGTTTGCCGCCAAGTGCGGTGTTATGCCTCGCCCCATGAACAAGACGCCCAAGTCGTCGAAACCGCGCCATGAGCCCGGTCTGCCCACGCGCCAGCAGGTGCTCGATTTCATCCAGAACGCCACGGAGCCGGCCGGCAAGCGAGAGATCGCGCGCGCTTTCGGATTGAAGGGGCAGGAGAAGATCCAGCTCAAGGCGCTGCTGAAGGACATGGCCGAGGAAGGCCTGATCGACGGCAAGCGTACCGCTTTCCACCGCATGGGCGGCCTGCCCAAGGTGACCGTGCTGCGGATCGTCGATATCGATGAGGGCGAGCCTATCGCCATTCCCGATACCTGGACGCCGGACGACGCTACCCCGCCGCCGCGTATCCGCCTGATCGAGAAGGGCCGCTCGGCGCTGAAGAAGGGGGACCGAGTGCTGTCGCGCACGGAAGAGACGCCCACCGGCTGGCGCGCCTATCCAATGAAGAAGCTGATGCTGCGCTCTGAACAGATGCTCGGCGTCGTGGAGATCGACGGTGCGGGCAAGGCCTGGCTGGCCCCGGTCGACAAGCGCATCCGCAACTCCTCGCCGATTTCCGATCTTGGCGGTGCCGAGAAGGGCGAACTGGTGCTGGCCGAGCCCATCGGCCGTTCCGCGCGCCCCTCGGTCAAGGTGACCGAAGTGCTGGGCGAACCGCTCGCGCCCAAGGCGTTCAGCCTGATCGCGATCCACAAGCACGGCATTCCCAACCACTTCGACGGCGACACCATTTCCGAGGCGGAGCGCTCAGCGAAGATGCCGCTCAGCCATGAAAAGCGTGAGGATCTGCGGCACCTGCCCATCGTCGCCATCGACCCCTCCGACGCGCGCGACCATGACGACGCGATCTGGGCGGCTCCGAACGAGCAGGGCGGTTTCGATGCGCTTGTCGCCATTGCCGACGTCTCGTTCTACGTTCGCCCGGGCGGCCATATCGACCGCGAGGCGCGGCGGCGCGGCAACTCGGTCTATTTCCCGGACCGCGTCGTGCCGATGCTGCCCGAAGTGCTGAGCGCCGACGTCTGCTCACTGCGTTCGGGCGAGGACCGCGCGGCCATGGCCTGCCACATGAAGATCGACGGGCAGGGCAAGGTGACTGAATGGCGCTTCACCCGCGCTATCGTCCGCATCGACGAGGTTATCGCCTACGAAGAAGCGCAGGCGCGTATCGACGAAGACCGCGCGCCCGAGCATCTGAAGCAGCTTTGGGGCTGCTGGAAGCTGCTGGCCGAAGCCCGTGCCGCGCGCGACCCGCTGGAACTGGAACTGCCCGAACGCCGCGTGAAGCTGGACGATCAGGGCCGCATCGCCGAAATCGCCATTCGCGAACGGCTTGATGCGCACCGTGTGGTCGAAGACTTCATGATCGCCGCCAACGTCGCTGCCGCCAAGGCACTGGAAGCCAAGGTCGCGCCGGTCGTCTATCGCATCCACGAGACGCCGAGCCGCGAGAAGCTGACGACGCTGAAGGACTATCTGGCGACGTTCGGCCGCAAGCTTTCGCTGGGGCAGGTCATCACGCCGGGCCTGTTCAACCGCATGCTCAAGGACATCGCGGACGAGAGCGAGAAGGCGCTGATCATGGAGGCGGTGCTGCGCAGCCAGACGCAGGCCTATTACGGGCCGCGCAACGAAGGGCACTTCGGCCTTGCGCTCGGCTCCTACGCGCACTTCACTTCACCGATCCGCCGCTATGCGGACCTTCTGGTCCACCGCGCGCTGGTCGATGCCTATGGGTTGGAGCAGCCGAAGCCGGATGGCGACATCCCGGCGACTTCAGGCCTGTCCGAGCGTGACCGGGACGATCTGGGCCGTGTCAGCGAGGCGATCAGCACGGCCGAACGCCGCGCGATGGAGGCCGAGCGCGAGACGATCGATCGTTATGTGGCGGCGTGGCTGTCCGGCCGCGTGGGTCAGGTCTTCGACACCCGCATCACCGGCGTGCAGAAGTTCGGCTTCTTCGCGACGATCATCAGCCTCGGCGGCGATGGCCTCGTCCCGGTCTCGACCTTGGGCGACGAGCGCTTCGCCTATGACGAGAAGGCGCAAGTCCTCGAAGGCGAAAGCACGGGCACCAGCTATGCCGTCGGCCAGATCCTGCGTCTGCGACTGGCGGAAGCGAATCCGCTGACCGGCGCACTGAAGTTCGAACTGGAGGAAGGCGGCGGCCGCATCGAACAGCGCGGCAGGCCGCAGGCGCAGTCGCTCAAGAAGAAGGGCAAGCACTTCGTCGGCCAGCGCGGGCGGCCCGGCAACATCCGGCACCAAGGCCGGAAGAAGAAGTGAGGCAATCGGCTCCGATCCGGAGCCGATAAATCTGGGGCTTAGCTCAGACGCTCGATCGCTTCGGCATCGAGCGTCCCTGGGATCACGAAGACGGGGCAGGGCATGTGGCCAAGGCCCGCCCCGGTGAAGTGCGCGACCAGCGGACCCGGCCCGCCTTCCTTCGCCGCGCCCAGAACGAGTGCGGAAACCTCCGGATGCTCCTTCAGGTATTCGCGCACGATCTTGATATCCTCGCCCATGCGGACGGAGATCACTGGCATCTTCGCGCCTTGGGAAAGCAGGTTTCCGGCCGCCGCCGTCACCAGCGTTTCCGCGCGCGCGCGGGCTTCTTCCTCGATCGTGGCCTGTACGCCGCCGAAGGCATTGAACGGCTGCGGCGGTACCAGAGCGAGAAGATGCAGCACGCCGTCGGTCTTGGCCGCGCGGCGGGCGGCGAACTGAAGGGCGACCAGCGCCTCTTCCGTCTCGTCTACAATAACCAGATAGACGCGCATGATTTTTAGCCTTGATCCCCTTGGGATGCGCTTATCAGGCCATTCAGGTCTCTGCGCAAGGGATCACGAATGGCGAAAGGATTGCGAAGGCGCTTGTATGCTGCGCGCAACTTGTCCAAGGAAAGGCCAACCCCGCACACCTCCCCAGGATAACAAGGGACTCACAAGCTTCCATGCCCATCGAGATCAAGATGCCCGCCCTGTCCCCCACGATGGAAGAGGGGAAACTGGCGAAATGGCTGGTTAAGGAAGGCGATACCGTCAACTCCGGCGACATCATGGCCGAAATCGAAACCGACAAGGCCACGATGGAATTCGAAGCCGTCGACGAAGGCGTCGTCGGCAAGATTCTGGTGCCCGAAGGCACCGAAGGCGTGAAGGTCGGCACCGTGATCGCTGTGATCGCCGGTGAAGGCGAAGACGCCAGCGCCGTTGCCGCCGCTCCCGCCAAGGCTGATACGCCTGCCGCTCCGGCTCCGGCCGCTGCGCCTGCTGCTGCCCCGGCTCCCGCCGCTTCGGCACCTGCCGCTGCTCCGGCCAGCAAGGACGGCCGCGTGGTCGCCTCGCCGCTCGCCAAGCGTGTTGCCGTCGCCAAGGGCGTCGACCTCGCTTCGGTTTCCGGCACCGGCCCCAAGGGCCGCATCGTCAAGGCCGACGTTGAAGCCGCTCAGCCCGGCACCGCCGCGCCGAGGGCTGCTGCGCCTGCCGCATCGGCCCCGGCCGCAGCGCCTGTCGCCGCCGGCGAAGCGAAGCCCGCTTCGGTCGAAATGGCTGCCGAAACCCGCGCTCTGCTTGACGACCGCATCCCGCACACCGTCGAAAAGCTGTCGGGCATGCGCAAGACCATTGCGCGTCGCCTTACCCAGTCGATGCAGGAAGCGCCGCACATCTACCTCACCGTGGACGTGCGCCTCGACAAGCTGATGGCCCTGCGCGCCGAGATCAACTCCATGCTCGAAAAGCAGGGCGTGAAGGTTTCGGTCAACGACATGCTGATCAAGGCCCTTGGCCGCGCGCTGATCGACGTGCCGGAATGCAACGTGACCTTCGCCGGTAACGAGCTGATCAAGTATGCCCGTGCCGACGTTTCGGTCGCCGTTTCGATCCCGGGCGGCCTGATCACCCCGATCGTCCAGAACGCCAACGGCAAGTCGTTCTCCGAAATCGCCAAGGCGACCAAGGACCTTGGCAAGCGCGCCAAGGAAGGCAAGCTTCAGCCGGGCGAGTATCAGGGCGGCACTGCCTCGATCTCGAACATGGGCATGATGGGCATCAAGCAGTTCACGGCCGTGATCAATCCGCCGCAGGCAACGATCATCGCCGTCGGCGCGGGCGAGAAGCGCCCGTGGGTCATGCCCGACGATTCGCTGGGCGTCGCCACCGTCATGAGCGCGACCGGCAGCTTCGACCACCGTGCGGTGGACGGTGCCGACGGCGCCCGCCTGATGGCCGCGTTCCGCGAATACATCGAAACGCCGCTGGGCATGGTTGCCTGAGATGGAAGACAAGACCAGCGGTTGCCCGCGTGACCCGGTGATCCGGGTCACGGCAATGCCGGCCGATGCCAACGCCTATGGCGACATCTTCGGCGGCTGGCTGATGAGCCAGATGGACATGGGTGCCGGTTTGATCGCCGCCCGTCGTTCGCGCGGCCGCGCGGTCACCGTCGCCATGGACGGCACCCAGTTCCACCTGCCCGTAAAGGTAGGTGACGAGGTTTCGGTCTATGGTGAGATCAAGCGGGTCGGCCGCACCTCGATGACGATCGCCATCGAGGCGTGGCGCCGCCATCGGCATGAAGAAGAAGAAGTGAAGGTGACGCAGGCCGTGTTCACCTTCGTCGCGGTGAACGAATTCGGCAAACCGCGCGTCATCGATCAGGAGAAGTAAGACAGTGGCTGATACCTATGACGTCATCGTCCTCGGCTCGGGCCCCGGTGGCTATGTCGCGGCGATCCGTTCCGCGCAGCTTGGCCTGAAGACCGCCATCGTCGAGCGTGAACTGCTCGGCGGCATCTGCCTCAACTGGGGCTGCATCCCGACCAAGGCGCTGCTGCGCTCGGCCGAGGTGTTCCACCAGATGAAGCACGCCAAGAACTACGGCCTTGCCGCCGACAACATCACGGCGGACCTGAACGCGGTCGTCCAGCGTTCGCGCGGCGTTGCCAAGCAGCTCAATCAGGGCGTCACGCACCTGATGAAGAAGTACAAGATCGCCGTGCACATGGGCACCGGCAAGCTTGTCGCTCCGGGCAAGCTGGAAGTGACCGGCGAGAAGGGCACCGAAACCCTCACCGCCAAGCACATCATCATCGCCACTGGCGCCCGCGCCCGCGACCTGCCGAACGCCAAGGCGGACGGTGAGCGCGTGTGGACCTATCGCCACGCGATGACCCCGAAGGAAATGCCCAGCAAGCTGTTGGTCATCGGTTCGGGCGCGATCGGGATCGAATTCGCCAGCTTCTACAACGACATGGGCGTTGACGTCACGGTCGTGGAGATGATGGACCGTATCGTGCCGGTGGAAGATGCCGACGTTTCGGCCTTCCTCGAAAAGCAACTGACCAAGCAGGGCATGAAGATCATGACCGGCGCCAAGACCAGCGATCTGGCCGTTGGCAAGGACGGCGTGAAGGTGACCATCACCGACAAGGCCGGCAAAGCAGCTGCGCACGAATTCAGCCACATGATCGTCGCCATCGGCATCGTGCCGAACGTCGAGAATATCGGCCTGGAAGATCTCGGCATCGAGCCCGACAAGCGCTTCCACATCAAGACGGACGACTACGGCCGCACCAACGTCAAGGGCATCTGGGCCATTGGCGACTGCGTGGATGGTCCGTGGCTGGCGCACAAGGCGAGCCATGAAGGCGTTACCGCTGCCGAGTCCATCGCCAAGGAACTGGGCAACAAGGACGTGCATCCGCACGCTCTCGACCGTCGCAATATCCCGGGCTGCACCTACTGCCACCCGCAGATCGCCTCTGTCGGCATGACCGAAGCGAAGGCGAAGGAAGCGGGCTACGACGTGAAGGCCGGCACCTTCCCGTTCATCGGCAACGGCAAGGCCATCGCGCTGGGCGAGCCGGAAGGCTTCGTAAAGACGGTGTTCGACGCCAAGACCGGCGAACTGCTGGGTGCCCACATGATCGGCGCGGAAGTGACCGAGATGATCCAGGGCTACGTCGTCGGTAAGACGCTGGAAACCACCGAAGCCGAACTGATGCAGACCGTGTTCCCGCACCCGACGATCTCGGAAGCGATGCACGAATCGGTTCTGGCAGCTTACGGCCGCGCGCTTCACATCTGAGGCAGCGACCGACAGCGAAAATGCGAAGGGCGGGCTGCGAGGCCCGCCCTTTTCGTTTGGGCTCAGACCCTGCCTCAGGCGCCTGCGGCGCGGGCGATATGTTCGAACACGGCGGTGTGCAGTGGCTCCGCAAAGGCGCAGCCGATGGTGTTGCCGCTGGTCCAGCAGATCCGCGCGCTCAGCATCTGAAGGCCGGGAATGCGGATGCGCAGCGGCATGTCTTCGCGCGCATCGGGAAGCCAGGCGATGCGGAAGCCGCCGGGCGAAAGATCCTCCAGACGGGCGACTTTCCAGGGGCGCGTGCCCTGGCGCACTTCGCACAGCAGCGAAAGGTCCACGCGGGCGCCGCGCTCAAGCTGATCCACGTCGTGGGGGGAAACGATTTGCAAGACAACCTCCGCCAAATGGATGGCTGTCTTGCAAGTTCGAGGCTTACCAAGGGGTTAGCGCCGCTGACGAATAGCGCCGAACCGGAGCAAACCCGTTAGCCAAAAGTCTTGGAAAGCACCACCAGTGTCGGATCGCCGGGGAACGATTCGGGGCTGAAACCCTTGTCGCGTTCCACTTCGATAGCGGCGCTGTTCTCGCGGCTTTCGATCGACATCACGCGCTTGCAGCCGCGGGCTTCGGCCTGCTTGCCCAGGAAATCGAGCATGGCCCAGCCAACGCCCTTGCCCTTGTGATCAGCGCGCACGGAAATCGCCACTTCGGCGGTTTCCAGCGAATCGTCATAGGCAAGCACGCCGGACGCCACGATCTCCCCGCTGGCCTTGTTCACGCCCAGCCACGATTCGGTGCGGAAGTGATCGGCCGTGACCAGCGGCGCGATTTGCTGCGCGCTCACCCGGTCCGCCGCCGCGAAGAAGCGGAAGCGCCGATCTTCGTCGGTCACCTGTTCGAAAAAGGATGTCAGATCCGCTTCGTCGCTCTCGTTTGCGGGGCGGACTTCGAGTTCGATGCCGGAACGGGTGGGAAGGGTGATTACGTCATTGAGGGACATGGACGAGACTCCGCAGAAAAGTGCTGGGTCGAGAAGTGCCGGTACCTTGGATCGCGGCGAGGGGCATGGCCTTGATCTGGATCAGTTCCATTCCCCTCATGATCCCGCCGCTGTGGTCGCGGCGTGGGTGCGGGGATAGCACAGGCCACGCCGCATGTCGCCCATGGCCGCGCGGCCCCGCGTGCAAGTGCGCGAATCCACTGCGTTTCGTCTCGACGGCGAGACATCATCGGACGGTGGGAAATGCCGAATTGGCCCGTTGCAACTGGCACTCGTTCCGCCAATCTCTAATGTCTGTTGTCGAAGCGATTGCGCGGGCCTGCCAGATGCTGGCAGAAGGTCCGCAATTGCCGGAAAAGCTCCACCGGAGAGGAGAAATACATCATGGCCGAGGCCATCTACCCCGTGCCCACGGAATGGGCGAAGAACGCCCTGATCGACGAGGCGCGCTACCTTGAAATGTACCAGCGGTCGATCGACGATCCCGATGGTTTCTGGCGTGAGGAAGCCCAGCGTCTCGACTGGATCAAACCATTCAGCGCCGTAAAGCAGACCAGCTTTCATGAGGCGGACTTCGGCATTTCCTGGTTCAGCGACGGCACGCTGAACCTCTCTGCCAACTGTCTCGACCGGCACCTAGCGACACGTGGCGATGACATTGCGATCCTCTGGGAACCGGACGATCCGAAGAATCCGGAACGCCGCATCACCTATCGCGAATTGCACGAATCGGTCTGCCGCTTCGCCAACCTGCTGAAGGCACGCGGCGTGAAGAAGGGGGAGCGCGTCACCATCTACCTGCCGATGGTGCCTGAGGCTGCCGTCGCCATGCTGGCCTGCGCGCGCATCGGCGCGATCCATTCGATCGTCTTCGCCGGCTTCTCTCCGGACGCACTTGCCGGCCGTATCCAGGACTGCGACAGCCGCATCGTCCTCACCAGCGACGAGGGCCTGCGCGGCGGCAAGAAGGTCGCGCTCAAGGCCAATGTCGACGAAGCGCTGAAGGCCTGCCCGGGCGTGGAGAGCGTGATCGTGCTCAGCCACACCGGCGCCGGCGTGCCGATGGTGGAAGGCCGCGACATAGACTGGGCCTCGGCCGTGGCGCAGCAGTCCGCCGATTGCCCGCCGGAGGAAATGAACGCCGAAGATCCGCTTTTCATCCTCTACACCTCCGGCTCCACCGGCAAGCCGAAGGGCGTGCTCCACACCACCGGCGGTTATTCGGTCTGGGCGTCGATGACGCATGAGTACGTCTTCGATTACCGCCCCGGCCAGATTTACTGGTGTGCGGCGGATATCGGCTGGGTGACCGGCCATTCCTACGTCGTCTACGGCCCGCTGATGAACGGCGCGACCACGGTGATGTTCGAAGGCGTGCCCAACTTCCCCGACGCCAGCCGCTTCTGGCAGGTGGTCGACAAGTTCCAGGTGGAGATCTTCTACGGCGCCCCCACGGCGCTGCGCGCGTTGATGCGCGAGGGCGACGACTTCGTGAAGAAGACCAGCCGCAAGAGCCTGCGCCTGCTGGGCTCGGTGGGGGAACCGATCAATCCCGAGGCGTGGGAATGGTATCACAAGGTCGTGGGCGAGGGGCGCTGCCCGATCGTCGACACCTGGTGGCAGACCGAGACCGGCGGCGCCATGATCACCCCGCTGCCCGGCGCCACCGCGCTGAAGCCCGGTTCCGCCAGCAAGCCGATGTTCGGCGTGAAGCCGATGTTGCTGGACAACGATGGCACCGTGCTGGACGGCGCGACCGATGGCTGCCTTGTCATTGCCGATAGCTGGCCCGGCCAGATGCGCACCGTCTGGGGCGATCACGAACGCTTCTTCCAGACCTATTTCACCACATTTGGCGGCTATTACTTCACCGGCGATGGCTGCCGCCGCGATGCGGACGATTACTACTGGATCACCGGCCGCATCGATGACGTGATCAACGTGTCCGGCCACCGCATGGGCACGGCGGAGATCGAATCCGCGCTCGTCGCCCATCCGGCCGTGGCGGAGGCGGCGGTCGTCGGCATGCCGCACGAGATCAAGGGGCAGGGCATCTACGCCTTCGTTACCTGCAACGCCGAAGTCGAACCGGACGAGGCGCTGCGCAAGGAACTGATCAAGTGGGTCCGTCATGAGATCGGCCCGATCGCCACGCCGGACGTGATCCAGTTCGCGCCGGGATTGCCCAAGACCCGGTCGGGCAAGATCATGCGCCGCATCCTGCGCAAGATCGGTGAGAACGACTTCTCCAACCTTGGCGACATCTCGACGCTGGCCGATCCCTCGGTAGTCGAAAACCTGATCGCCAATCGCCCGCAGCCGGCCACGGCATAAGTCGCACCATTCCACGCCCATGCTCCGGCGTTCCGGGGCATGGGTGAGGCGGCCTGGCGGCGGGTGCGGGCACGATCTGTGGTTTTAAGGAAAGTGGTGACCCCGGCGCGATTCGAACGCGCGGCCTACAGATTAGGAATCTGTCGCTCTATCCGGCTGAGCTACGGGGCCACTGCGGTTTGTGCCGCATCCGGAAAATGGCCGGGCTCTCCGCGATCCGCCCTGAAGGCGAAAGTGGGGAACTGATCACATTCCGTGGGCAATCCGATAACTACCCGCTCTCGTGCGATCAATCCCGGATTGCACCGCAAATGCCAAATCATGCGAATTTTGGTGTGCAATTTCTGCCGGTAACGGTGGTTTTCCGGGTTTTTGAGATGAACCCTGCCCCTATGCCGGACGCATCCGGCCGTTGGTGGCACTCACATAGCTAGGTCCACAGGACGCATGCCATGCGCCGATTGTGACTTTCAGGCACGCCTGCATACCTACTGGAGGCGAATAAAAAGCAGACATCGCGGGCTTTGCCGGGTGGGAGAAAGCGTGCGACCGCCAGGATAGTTCCCGCAATTATTGCTCCAATGGGCCCTTGCGGATTAACTTTCTGACACTCAGCATCCTATTCGCGTTCCGATCGTTGTACCTAGTGTGCAATCTCGCCCTTGCATTTGCGCGTGCGACAGTCGGGACTGATCTATTGAGCTCACTAGAACATAATCGAACGGGGAATCAGGATGAGGGCATGGCTTACGACAGTGAGCATGTTTTCCATCACAGGCTTGATGCGATAGAGAAAAGCCTTTCCAGCCTTGTAGGTGGTTTACAAATCCTGACACCGATGCTTCGAGAACATGACAGGGAGCGATATGTTCCCGATGTTCTTGGGCAAATTTCAGGGTGCGGCGAATTCGACGCAGAAAAATTGGGAAGGGCCGCGCGGCAGATTTACCGCAGTCGCCGAAAACGGGATGCCTTGATGCCCGCTCACTTGTTTGGTGAGCCGGCTTGGGATCTTCTCCTCGATCTCTTCGCTTCAACGTGTGAGGGACGCAAGATTTCGATAACCTCCGCGTGCGTCGCATCATCGGTTCCGTCGACCACAGCGCTTCGTTGGATATCGCTTCTGGTGGATGCCGGCTTTGTGATCCGGACGGTGGATCACACGGATGGCAGGCGTACTTTTGTGAATCTTACCCCAAAGGGGTACACCATAATGACCCAATATCTTCAGAATTACCTGAATATCTAAATATACCACGGGTGTGGGTCGCGCTCCCGCGGTATGCGTGTTAGCCCTCGATACGCATATCGAAAGGTCGAAAATGGGCGGACAAAAAATCTCGCTGGATGATGCGCGAGATATTCTGGAGCACTTGGAGAAAGCGCTGCATCTGCTGGATGAAGCGGGCCAGGAACGAATTGCCGTGCATGTCCAGATGGCGATCGACCTGTTTCAGGGATCGGCCGTTATCGCAGCGGAACAGAACGGAGCGGCGCCGATCAATCCCTGATCTATCCGCCTGGTTACCTGCCCCATCGCTTTTCGGCGCTAGTGGAAATCGCGCGACCTGGGCAGAATGCGTACGTTCCGGGGATGGCGCGCGCTGGATCCGGTGACTTGCCCACCAGGATGGCTTGTCCCGGGAGAATAACCGGGCCCACGAGGATGACCCAGGTGATCAATCTCGTCGCCGTGTCCGTGGTCGAATTTGCCTTTCTGCGTGTGTGACAGCATATCCAAGGCATCTGTGGCGTCGGTGATGGTCTTGACGATCAGGTGAACCACATCTTCCTTGCTGCGTTGCACTTCCCCTTCGATCACCATCAGGCGGGCCGCCATCAGCGCGCGGCGCTGTGGCTCCATTTCTCGCGCCCATAGCAGCGCATTGACCACGCCGGTCTCATCTTCGATCGTGATGAAGATCGCATTGCCCTTGCCCGGCCGCTGTCGCACCAGAACCACGCCCGCCACGCGCACTTTCGTACCGTCGCGCGCGGCATTGATCGTGGCGCAATCGGCCACGCCGCGCCGCGCGAAATGGCCGCGCAGAAACTGCATGGGATGGCCTTTCAGCGAGAGGCGCTGCGTCTGATAATCGGCGATCACTTCTTCCGAAGGCGACATGACGGGAAGCGGTGCCTCAGGTTCCTTGCCCAGTTCGGGACTATCCAGCGCGGCGAACAAAGGCAGTTGCATGGGCGGAACGCGGCGGCTTTCCCATCCCGCCTCACGCCGGCTTTGCCCCAGCGACCCGAGCGCATCGGCATCCGCCAGCAGGCGCAGCGCGCGGGAGGGCAATTCGGCGCGGCGGGCGATGTCTTCCATGGAAGCGATGGGGCGTTCCGCGCGCTTTTCCTTCAGCTTTTGAGCCCATTCCTTGCGAAAACCGTCGATCTGCCGCAGTCCCAGGCGCAGCACGCGCTCGCCTTCCAGCGTGTTGTGCCACTCGCTGGCGTTGACGTCGATCGGACGGACTTCAACCCCATGCTCCTGCGCGTCGCGCACCAGTTGTGCAGGGGCGTAGAAGCCCATGGGCTGGCTATTGAGCAAGGCGCAGGTAAACACCGCCGGATAGTGGCACTTCAGCCATGAGGAGACGTAGGCCAGCCATGCAAAAGCCTGCGCATGGCTTTCAGGAAAGCCATATTCACCGAAGCCCTTGATCTGTTCGAAACAGCGTTCGGCAAATTCGCGGGGGTAGCCCCGGCTCACCATGCCTTCGATCAGCCGGGGCTGATAGTGATGGACGGTGCCGTTATGGCGGAACGTGGCCATGGCGCGGCGCAACCCGTCCGCTTCGGCCGGCGTGAAACCTGCTGCGACCATGGCCAGTTTCATCGCCTGTTCCTGAAACAGCGGGACGCCCAGCGTTCTTTTAAGGACGCTTTCCATTTCGCCCTCAGGTCCCGGGAAGTCGACCTTCTCCTCCCCGTTGCGTCGCCGCAGGTAGGGGTGGACCATGCCGCCCTGGATCGGGCCGGGCCGCACGATGGCAACCTGGATGACCAGATCGTAGAGTTCCGCAGGCTTCATGCGCGGCAGCATGGATATCTGGGCGCGGCTTTCGACCTGGAAGGTGCCGATGCTATCGCCCTTCTGGAGCATCTTGTACGTCGCGGCGTCCTCGCGCGGGACGGTTGCCAGCGTCAGGTCGCGCAGGCCGTGATCGCGCAGCAGATCGAAGCTCTTGCGGATCGCGGTCAACATGCCGAGCGCCAGCACGTCCACTTTCATCAGGCCCAGGGATTCGAGATCGTCCTTGTCCCACTCGATGAACGTGCGATCTTCCATCGCGGCATTGTGGATCGGCACCAGTTCCTCAAGCGGCCCTTCGCTCAGCACGAAGCCGCCGACATGCTGCGAAAGGTGGCGCGGGAATTCCAGCAACTGGCCCACCATGTCGCGCAGGCGCGCGAGTTCGGGGTTGCCGGGATCGTACCCGGCTTCCGCAAGGCGGCTTTCGGGCAGTTCCTCCCCGCCCCAACTGCCCCATACCGTGCCGGACAGGCGGCTGGTCACATCCTCCGTCAGGCCCAGCGCCTTGCCCACCTCCCGAATGGCGCTGCGCTGGCGATAGCGGATGACGGTGGCCGCGATCCCCGCCCGATTGCGGCCATACCGTTTGTAGATGTACTGGATCACCTCTTCGCGCCGTTCGTGCTCGAAATCGACGTCGATGTCCGGCGGTTCGTCGCGCTCCTCGGAAAGGAAGCGGGAGAACAACAGCTTTTGCTCCACTGGGTCGATCGGGGTGACGCCCAGCAGGAAGCAGACCAGCGAATTGGCTGCCGATCCGCGCCCCTGACACAGTATCGGCGGACTGAGGCTGCGGGCGTAACGCACGATGTCGTGAACGGTGAGGAAATAGCAGGCGTAGTTCTTGCCCCGGATCAGCCGGAATTCCTCATCGAGCACAGCCCGGTATTCCGGCGGCAATCCTTCCGGAAAACGCGCCCGTGCGCCTTCCATCACCTGATGTTCCAGCCACTCCTGCGGCTGCCAGCCTTCCGGCACCGGCTCGTGCGGATATTCGTAGACCAACTGCTTCAGTGTGAACTCTATGCAGTTCTGCAAGTCCTGTGTTGCCGTCAGGGCCTCGGGACAGGCGCGGAACAGGCGCGCTATTTCCGTCGGAGGCTTCAGGTGACGTTCCGCATTTGGGGCAAGGCGGCGGCCGGCGGCCTGGATCGTTACACCTTCGCGAATGCAGGTGAGAACGTCCTGCATAGGCCGGTCCTCGGGCGTGGCGAACAGCGCATCGTTGGTCGCGATCAGTGGCACGCCGGTGCGTGCGGAAAGCGTCATTCGCTGCGCCAGGCGCCGGGCATCACTGCCGGCGCGGGGCATGGTGGCGGCAAGCCAGAGCCGGGGCGCTGCTGCGCGCAGGGTTTCGAGCAGGGCGGCATCGCCATCCATCACGATCAGCGCCATATCCTGCGCATGGGCCAGCAGGTCCGGCAGATGGAGGATGCAGTTGCCTTTGTCCGCGCGAAGATTGCCGAGAGTGAGCAGGCGCGTCAGCCGCCCCCAGCCGTGGCGCGTCATGGGATAGGCGACGATATCGGGCATGCCGTCGGCAAAGACCAGCCGGGCACCGACGATCAGCCGGAACCCGCCGGACGGACCGCCCAGTTGTTCCCAGGCCCTTTGCGCGCGGGCGACGCCTGCCACGGTGTTGCGGTCGGCAATGCCGATCCCGGTCATCCCCAGTGCATGGGCGCGGGCGACCATCGTTTCGGCATGGGAAGCGCCGCGCAGGAAGCTGAAATTGCTGGCGGCGACCGGCTCCATGAAGGGCGGCTGATCTGTCGGGGAAGCAGTCATGGAAACAGGCCGTGGAGATACCACTTCGGGCTGGCGGTTTCCTCGAACAGGCCGTGCCGGAAGATCCAGTAGCGGCGGCCCTCGGCATCCTCGATCCGGTAGTAGTCGCGGGTCGGCTGCTTGCCTTCAGAAAGGTGGCCGGTCCGTTTGCCCCACCATTCCGCGCCGATGCGTTCCGGCCCTTCGGCAAGGCGGACTTCGTGCAGCTTGCCCTTCCAGCGGAAGCGCTGCGGCGGACCGTCGGGCACGCCGGCGATGACGTCCACCGGCTGCGGAGGATCGAGCAGCAGCGCCGGGCGCGGCAATTGGCCTTCCGGCATGGGCCAGTCGACGAGCTTTGCCTCCATCGCGGGCAACAGCCTTTGCGCGACTTCCGGCAGATGCCGGTCGCATGGCATCAGTCGGCGGACGCGATTGGGGCCGAGGCGGACGCTCAGCCGATCGATCAGCGCGGAAAGATCGTCGCTGGCCTCCTCACGCGATCCTTCCAGGGCGATCTGGCGGGCGGGCAGGGGATCGGTGCGCGAGACGGCCAGTTCGATCGAATCGAAACCGAAGCCGGGATCGAGCGGGTCCGACAGCGTATCGATCCGCTCCTGCAGCAGCCGCAGGACGATGGCCGGATCGCGTTCGGGACGGCCGGTATCGACCGCCAGCCGCCGCCGTGCATTGTCGCTGCGGCAGAGCGTGACGATGAAACGGCGGCCGCCCAATTGGCGCGCTTCCATGTCCTGCGCGGCCTGTTCCAGCAGGTCTTCCACGGCATCAAGTGCGTCGTCGGTGCGGATCAGCGGTTCGGGAAAGCGCGTTTCCAGACGGATCGGCGCAGTAATGCGGCGCGGGGCGATCGGGCTGGCGGCTTCGCCCAGGATCTGGCGCAGGCGGGTGACCATTTCCTCCCCGAAGCGGGCCGCCAGCGTCTGCATCGGGCGTTTGGAAAGGTCCCCGATCCGTTGCAGGCCGGCACGGCGCAGCGCGGCCAGAGCATCCTCGGGCAGTTCCAGGGCGGAGACTGGCAGGGCCTGAACATCTCTATTTCCGGTCCCATGCCGGGCCAGAGCCCGCGCTGCCGTGGCGTTAGGACCCGAGGCGTGGCGCGCGGTATAGCCGGCCAGCGTCATCGCCTGCCGTGCCAGTTCCCCTTCGCCGTCGAACAAGTGCGTGCAGCCGGTCACGTCCAGCACGATGCCGTCGGGTGGATCGACCGCGACCATGGGGGTGAAGCGCACCATCGCCCTGACCAGCCGGTCAAGTTCGCGCGCGTCCAGCACCGGATCGGCGGGCCGGGTCACGAGTGTGGGGCAGCGCGCCCGCGCGTCGGCGAGCGTCATGCCGGTTTCCAGTCCGGCTTTTACGGCGAAGCCATCCACGGCAGAGAGGCGCAGGGCATTGCCGGTGCGCAAGACGAGGGCGAGTGGTTCAGGCGGCGCGTGGATAGTCAGGCCCGCCGCCATCCGCGCTCTCTCGCATGCGAAATAGGGGAACCACAGCGCCAGGCACTGGCGCGACTTCGCCTCCATCCTTGCCGCTCCCTTCGCCTCTATTCCAGCCCGTATCGCGGAATGTTCCATCGTCTGTATTCCATTCCAGCCGCCACGTGCGGCCTGCGGCACCCCCACGCCAGCGCAGCAGTCTGGCCTCCATCGCCGGCCATCCCGGCGCATCGGCTTCCAGCGGGATGGAAGGCGCGCTGGAGATGGACCAGCGGGTCTGCGCGGCGCTGGACCTGGGTTCCGCATCCTGGCGCAGCACGATCACCCGGTTGCGCGATTGTTCCGCCGCCAGCGCCAGTCTTCGGCTGGCGGTGAGGTCGTACTTCGCGAAAGTTCCGTTCGTTTCCAGCAAGACCAGTTCCACGCCCGGACATCGCGCGGCTTCCAACCCGGCGCGCAGGAGGTCGAGTTCGTTTTCAGTTTCCACCAGCAACAGGCGGGCGGGCTTCAGGCCGAGCGTTGCCAGGCCTTGCCCATTGGGAACCGTTCGCAGCGGCGTACGGGACATTCGCACCAGTACTGCCGCGCCGTTCGGGCCAATACCGCTTTTGCACAGCGCGAAGGCGAGGGCGGTGGCCCGATCATCCCCATTTGCGTGGATCTCGTGCAGCCGTCCAGCGTCCATGGCCGGCAGGGCTCCCCCATCGGCCTGAGGGAGCCGTTCGGTGGCCTTTTCCGCCAGTTTGAAGGTCTTGACGGGCATGATCCGAATCGCTCAATTGTTCTCTATATGTTCCATACTCCAACATCCGCTGCTTGCCAAACAGGCGTTGCCGATCTGCCGGCCCACGAGGGACCGCCAGATCGACAACATTATGGAAAGTCGTGTTATTTTTCGGGCGATCAGGCTCGTTAGCGGCCTGCCGAAAACGCCGTAGTTACCGTTGGCCCCATTGCGGCCAGCATTGTCGAGCCATGGCATTTCCCGTGCAGGGACAGGTGTTCCGCCTCGGCGCCGCGCCGCTGCCAGCGCGTGGCAAGCGCCTCCGCAGCTGCCCCGCCGTGATCGTCCAAATCGTTCCCCTCTGCGCCGTTGACGATCAGCAGCCGCGTCTTCAGGCGAGGATCTGCCGTGCGCTCACCTGCGGCCACGCTGTTGTCGCCGTACCAGAGCGACGGGCTGACCGAGACGATGGCCGAGTAGGGCCTGCCGGTGAACATCGCATGGAGCGCCAGCAAACCGCCAAGGCCGTGCCCGGCCAGCGTCTGGCGTGCCGGATCGAGGTGCCAGCGGCCTTCGACCAGTGGGCGGAACACCTCTTCGATCAGATCGAGGAAGCGCTCCGCCCCACCGGTTGGAAGTCCGCATGCGGGAAAGCCTTCGGGTATCCGGTAGCCCGGAACGGCGGGGGTGTAGTCTTCGGTCCGCCGGGGTCGATGATCGCATTCGATGGCAACGATCAGTCCATCTGTGCGGGACATTCGCCGCGCGGTCATGGTGGCGACGGCGAAGTTGTCCTCACCATCAAGCAGCCAGAGTACTGGCCAACCTTGCCTTGGCGGCGATCCTTCGGGCCAGGAAACCAGAAGGCGATAGACGTGACCGTCTGGCGCCGGGACGAACTGCACGTCCGAATTGGGCAGCGTCCATGCCGTCGCCCCCAGCGGGCCTGCGGAAAGCAAGGCCAGCAGCGGCGCAAGACCGGTGATCGGCTTCATGCCGCCCCCCTTCGATAAAGGAGCAGAGGGCGGATAGCCGTAGAATTATGAAAGGCGGGACGAGCGACAGGGCATCTCACGGTATCAGTTCCTCTCGCGTTTCCGTTGGGGTTCAGATTATTGATATTCATTCTCAATAGCAAGTCTTTTGAGGCTTTTCAGAAATGGACGGATAACGATGGTCTCGTTTTCTGGTTGCTTTGCGTTCCTTGCATCGTCGATTGCGCCGAGAGGGACGGATCGCCATTGAAGCTTCATTTCCAGCCGTTAACGCCCGGGTCGTGAAATCGCTTCAGGGCTCAGGGGAAATGGCAATGAAATTCGGTATTTGCATCGCATCACTGATGGCGGGCACGGCTCTGGCCAGCATTCCGGGCGCGGCATTTGCCGAAGAGGCTGCGGCAGAAACGGCGAATGCTGCAGATGGTAATTCCAACCAGATCGTCGTTACCGCGCAAAAGGTGGAACAGCGTGCGGTGGACGTGCCGATCACGCTCTCGGTCGCGAGCGGAGAGCGGATGCGCCAGCTTGGCGTGACCGATATAGGCGAGCTTTCGGCCTATGTTCCGGGCCTCAACATCCAGATCCAGAGCGCCAATAACCCCGGCTTCGTGATCCGCGGCATCACCTCCGACAGCGGTTCGGCCCAGCAGGGGCCGCGCGTGACGCTCTATTACAACGGCGTCGACATCTCCCGCTCACGCGGGGCCTATCAGGGCAATTATGACCTTGATCGCATCGAAGTGGTGAAGGGGCCGCAGGCGACGCTGTTCGGCACGGCCGCCACGATCGGCGCGATCAGCCTCGTTTCGGCCAAGCCGAAGCCGGGACTCTCGGCCGAAGTCACCGGCGGCTATGGCAACTTGAATGCCTATCGACTGGAAGGCTTCGTCAACGCCGGCAATGACGTGATCGCCGGGCGCATCGCGTGGCAGTGGAAGAAGCGCGATGGCTATGTGAAGAACCTCGCCCCCGATCAGGACGATCTCTATGGGCAGGACCAGCTTGGCCTGCGCGGTTCGCTGCGCTTCACGCCGGCCAGCAACTTCACCGCCGACCTGATCTTCACCTACGACCGCCAGCGCAATTCGGGCACGCCGTTCCTGTCCAAGGACCTTGGCTCCACGGCGGTCGACGGACTTTACGGCCCGGCCTATCTCGGCGGTTCGCCCTATTCGGCTGAGGTGCTGGGCAGCGACAAGCTGGGCCTCAACCGCGACGTCTATGACGTGAACCTCACCGCAAGCTGGGATTTCGCGGACGGCTGGAACTTCACCACCGTCAATGGCTATCGCCATTTCGACGCGCTGGAAGTGTTCGATGCCGATGGCTCGGCCGCCTGGTATCTGGAGTTCGCAGAACGCGCCAAGGGCTGGCAGGCCAGCCACGAAGGCCGCTTCACCTACAGCGACGACCAGTGGCGCGCTTCGTTCGGGTGGAACTACTTCATCGAGGACAGCTACCAGTACGTGCCGCTCTCTTCCGAAGTGGGCACCTATCTCCAGTGCACGGCGAACCTGATCCCAGGCCTTGGCTGCGTGAATTCGTCCAATGTGGCGACGGGGGCGCTGGCAACCTCCTACCTGACGGGCGGCGCCTATACCGCCGTTCCCTATAACAGTTGGTATGAGAACAAGGGCCGCAACCAGTCATGGTCGATGTTCGGTGACGTGACTTTCAAGCCGGTGCCGCAACTGGAACTGACCGCCGGCGCGCGCGTGCTGATCGAGAAGCGCCGTTCGGGCTATGCCGCCTATCAGCCCGATGCGCCGGTCTATGGCCAGCCGTTGCTGCCGCTGGTCGATACCGATGGCCAGACTTACTATGCCCAGCGCTCCTACGCCGCCGTGCTGCCGCGCTTCAATGCGCTCTACCACCTTACGCCGAACTTCAACCTCTACGCCACGATTTCCGGAGGCCGCCGCTCGCCGGTGGTGCAGCTTTCGGCGGCTGCCGGGCCGGTTGCCGATCTCGACCTAATCCGGGCGGAGACGGTGTGGAACTATGAAGCGGGCATCAAGGGCTCGGCGGGGATCTTCTCCGGATCGCTGGGTGTCTATTATGACGATTACAGCAATTTCCAGGTCTCGGTGATCGAGAACGGGCAGAACGTCACCCGCAGCGCCGGTTCGGCATCGAACCTGGGCGTGGAAGCCGAACTGGAAGCGAAGTTCACCGATTGGCTGAGCGCCTTCGGCAATGTCGGCTTCATCAGCGGCGGGATCGACGACAATGCCTCCAACGGCGCCTATGCGGGCGACCAGTTTCGCCTCCAGCCCAAGTGGCAGTGGGCGGCGGGCTTCAACCTGAACGTGCCCGTCACCCAGAGCGCCAGCGTGTTCCTGACGCCCAGCGTGACCTATCGCAGCAAGATCTACTTCGAGATCCCGAACACCGAGGCGATCAGCCAGGACGCGGTGACGCTGGTGAACGTGCGTGGCGGCGTTTCGTTCATGGACGGGCGTTTCCAGGTGGCGGGCTTCGCGCGCAATCTGGGCAACGAGAAGTACCTGCTGGATGCAGGCAACACCGGCGGTTCGTTTGGCCACCCGACCTTCATTCCCGCAGAACCGCGCACGTACGGCATCGAATTCACCGCGCGTTACTGATCCTTTCGACGATAGGACATATCCCCGATGACCCTCGCTCTCGACCGCCGCCTTCTCATCAAGGTCGGCGCTCTTGGCCTTGCCGCGGTTTCGACGCCCGGCGTCGCCCAGATCCTGACCGCGCGCGGCTTCACGCATGGTGTCGCCAGCGGTGAGCCGGCGGCGAATTCGGTGCTGCTATGGACGCGCTATGTCGGCAGTGGCGAAACGAAGCTGCGCTGCGAACTGGCCGAGGACAGCAGCTTCCGCAAAGTGGCGAGCGGGGGCGAGGTCATGGCCTCTCCCGCCCGCGACAACTGCGCCAAGCTGGTCGTCGGCGGGCTGCAACCGGGCAAGTGGTACTTCTATCGCTTCATCGCGCCGGACGGCACCATGAGCGAAGTCGGCCGCACCCGCACGCTGCCGGTGGGTGAGGTGGACCGCTTCGGTATCGGCCTGTTCTCCTGCTCGAACATGCCGTTCGGCTGGTTCAATGCCTATGCCCATGCCGCGGCGCGAGACGATCTGGATCTGATCGTCCACGTCGGCGACTATTTCTACGAGTACAAGCTGGGCGAATATCCCGAGCATCCGATGGCCGGCCGCCCGATCGAGCCGGCGAACGAGATCGTCAGCCTGGCCGATTATCGCCTGCGCTATGCCAGCTATCGCCTCGATCCGGACTTGCGCGCACTTCATCGCCGTTTCCCGATGATCGCGCAGTGGGACGATCACGAGTTCGCCAACGACGCCTACAAGGACGGTGCCGAGAACCATCAGCCCGAAACCGAAGGCCCCTGGCCGGCGCGCAAGGCGGCGGCGGAGAAGGCCTATCGCGAATGGATGCCGATCTCCGACGCGGACTGGGGTAGCTACGAGATCGGTTCGCTGGCCACGCTGTTCCGCCCGGAAACGCGCGTATCTTCGCGCATGAAGCAGCTCGATCTGGGGGCGGCGTTCAAGGGGCCGGACGTTGCCAAGGCGCTGCTGGCGTTCCGCGACGGGCCGTGGATGTCGCCCGAGCGCACGCTGATGGGCGCGACGCAGGAGGACTGGCTCTACAAGGGCTTCGCGGCTTCGGCCAAGGCGGGCACGCGCTGGCAGATCCTTGCGCAGCAGATCGTCATGGGATCGCTCAAGTCGCCCGCCACACTTGCCGATTTCGTGCCGAAAGACGGCGATCCCAAGGTGCGCGGCGCGCTTATGGCGGCGGCCGCTGCCGCCAAGGTAGGGCTGCCGTTCAACATGGATTCGTGGGATGGCTATCCCGCTGCCCGCGAGCGTCTGCTCAAGGCTGCGCGAGAGGCGGACTGCAACCTCGTCGTGCTCTCGGGCGACAGCCACAACGCCTGGGGCAATGAGCTTTCGAGCGGCGGCGTGGCGGCAGGCGTCGAGTACGCCGGCCACTCGGTCACGTCGCCGGGTTACGAGGCCTATCTGCCTTCGGCCACACCCAAGGCGCTTGCCGCCTCCATGCGAGAGGCCAATCCGGGGCTGGCGTTCACCGACGTCAGCCGTCGTGGCTATGTCTCTCTGGACGTGACGCCGGATCAGGTGCGCGGCACCTGGCACTTCATGTCCACCATCGCCCAGCGCACCACCGCCAATACCGACAACACCACGCTGGCGGTCAGATGGGGGGAGCGTCGCTTCGCCAAGACCTGATTGCATTTACGTAATTGACGGGTGGGACGGTTGACGCGGGGGCAGTCACCGTCCCACAGAGTGCCAGATTTCCAATCCTTTCGAGGCACCCCCTATGTCCGATTTCGATCCCGCCGATCCCAAGTCCGGCAATCCCGACCGCCGCGATTTCCTCGGTGGCCTAGCTGCTGCGCTCGGCGCTGCTGCCGTTGCGGGCGCCACGGTCGAAACGGCTGAGGCGAAACCGGCCAAGGGATCGTCCTCGCGCCCGGTCAGCGATGCGAAGCTGCGCGCGGCGATCGATACGGTCGTGGTGATCTTTGCGGAGAACCGCAGCTTCAACAATCTTTTCGCCGATTTCCCCGGCCTGCAGCAGCCGCTATCGGAAGTGCCCGCCGAGCGCACCCGCCAGCGCGACCGTGACGGCAAGGTCATGGAAAAGCTGCCGAAGATCTGGGAAGGCCTCGTGCCCTCCAAGCAGGTGGTGGAGCATACCGAATACCAGATCGGGCCGGACGACCTCGCGCCGATCCCGAACGGTCCCTTCGCGCTGAAGACGCCGGAGGGCGATCCGCTGCCGCATGGCCTTGTCACCCGCGATCTGGTTCATGCATTCTACCACAACCAGATGCAGATCAACGGCGGCGCCAACGACCAGTTCGTAGCCTGGGGCGATAGCGGTGCGCTGGTCATGGGCCATTACGGCGACATGCGCGCCCAGCTTCGCCTCTGGCAGATCGCCCGTGAGTTCACGCTCTGCGACAACTTCTTCATGGGGGCTTTCGGTGGGTCTTTCCTCAACCACCAGTACCTGATCGCCGCGCAGCCGCCGTTCTATCCGGACGCGGACAAGAGCCCCGCCGCCAAGCGTATCGCCAAGCTGGAGGGCAACGATCCCAAGGGCACGCGCCTGAAACTGGATCCCAAGACGCCGGCCAGCGCGATTGACGGCCCGGCGGTATTCGGCCCCAACACGCTTTCGCCGGACTTCTGGGCGGTCAACACGATGCTGCCGCCTTATGCGCCGACCTACGAACTCGATGCGGCGAAGCCCGGCTATGCCAATGCCGACAGCGCGCACACGCTGGTGCCGCAGAAGCACAAGACCATCGGCGACATGCTCAGCGCCAAGGGCGTGGACTGGGCCTGGTACGCAGGCGGATGGAATGCCGCGCTGGAAGGGCACATGAACGACACCTCGTTCCCCTCGCGGCCGAACTTCCAGCCGCATCACCAGCCGTTCAACTATTACGGCCGCTTCGCGCCCGGCACGGCCGACCGCGCAAAGTTCCTGCGTGACGGCGGCGAGGGCAGCACCGCGCGCACCAACAAGTTCCTGGCCGATGCCGCGGCGGGCAAGCTGCCTGCGGTCAGCTATTACAAGCCGCAGGGCAACCTCAACATGCATGCCGGCTATTCCGACATCGACGCGGGCGACCGCCATATCGCTGCCGTGGTCGATGCCCTGCGCGCCAGCCCGCAGTGGGAGAAGATGCTGATCGTCATCACCTTCGACGAGAACGGCGGCTGGTGGGATCACGTCGCCCCGCCGAAGGGCGACCGCTGGGGGCCGGGCACGCGCATCCCCGCCGTGATCGTCTCTCCCCACGCGAAGAAGGGCACGGTGGACCACACGATCTACGACACCGGCTCCATCGCCCGCTTCCTCACCCGCCGCTTCGGGCTGGAGAAGCTTGAAGGCCTGAAGATGCGCGAAGATGCGATGCTCGCGGCAGGCGGCGTCGCCCCCGGAGACCTGACCGGCGCGCTCGACATCGCGTAAAACTTTTCGAACTTTCCGGCGGCGCACCAAAACAGGTGCGCCGCCCCTGCGAATGCGACAGAGTGTTGACTTCCGGGCCGATTCTCTCAGCCTTGGGGCAACAAAACCTTCGGGCAAAATCGCAATTCAGGGCAGGGCAATTTCCATGAGGCATATCCTTCTTACCGTGGCTTCCCTCGGCGCCATGGCGCTTGCATCGGGCGCAGAGGCCGCTCCCAAGGCCTATCCTGACGCCGAGGCACACGTGCTGGACATGGCGAAGAAGGCCATCGCCCTGCGATCGGTGGAAGGGGAAGGCAACCAGACCCCGCAAGTGGCCGAACTCTTCAAGCAGCGCCTGATCGAAGCGGGCTGGAGCGCCTCCGACATCGAGATCGTCCCCTACAAGGACACCGCCTACCTGATTGCCACCTGGAAGGGCAGCGATCCGTCGCTGAAGCCGCTGGTCGTCTCCGCCCACATGGACGTGGTGGAAGCCAAGCCGGCCGACTGGGAGCGCGATCCGTTCAAGCCCGTGGTGGAGAACGGCTACCTCTACGGCCGCGGCGCCAGCGACACCAAGTTCGAGGCGGTGCTGGCGATGGAATCGATGATCCAGCTGCGCAAGGAAGGCTTCAAGCCAAAGCGTACCCTCGTCATCGCCTATTCGGGCGACGAGGAAACCACGATGGCAACCTCCAAGCTGATCGCCGAAAAGCTGAAGAACGCCGAAATGGTGCTCAATGTCGATGGCTCCTCGGGCACTTTGTCCGAAGAGACCGGCAAGCCGCTTTTCTGGACCTGGCAGGGCGCCGAGAAGACTTACATCGACTACCAGATCGAAGTGACCAATCCCGGCGGCCACAGCTCCGCCCCGCGTCCGGACAATGCCATCGTCCAGCTTTCCGAAGTGCTGACGCGCATCGGCGCCTACAAGTTCAAGCCCGAACTCAACGACGTGACCCGCGCCTACTGGACGGAGGCGGCCAAGCTGGAAGCCGATCCGAAGAAGGCCAAGGCGATGCGTGACTTCGCGGCGAACCCCAACGACCCCGCCGCGCTGGCCGTGCTGCGCGCCGATCCGGCAAATGTCGGCCGGGTCAGCACGACTTGTGTGCCCACGATGCTGTCGGGCGGCCATGCCCGTAATGCCCTGCCGCAGCGGGCCACGGCCAACATCAACTGCCGCATCTTCCCGGGTCACACGCGTGAGGAGATCATGGCGGAGCTGGAGAAAGTGGCAGCCATGCCCGCCGCCAAGTTCACCGACGTGACCGGCGACGATTCCACCATGGCCCCCGCCTCGCCGATGCGGCGGGATTTCATCGGCGCCACGCGCAAGGCGGTAACGGCGGCCTGGGGGCCGGTGGCGATCATCCCTTCGCAGGCTTCGGGCGCTTCGGATTCGATGTGGTATCGCGCCCTCGGCGTGCCCAGCTACGGCGCTGCCGCCTCGATGATCAAGGATTCGGACGAGTTCTCGCACGGCCTCAATGAACGTATTCCGCTGCTGAATATCCGCCCGGGCATCACTTACTACCTGTCGATGTACAAGGATCTGGCAAGCAAGTGAGCATCAACGGGGCGAAGCGGGGGGCGCTTCTTGCGGGGTTCATGACGGGCATTCTGGCAATGCCCGCCATGGCGGACACGCTCTATGTCCGCGCCGGGCGGCTGATCGACGTCGATTACCAGACCACGCGGACGGGGCAGTGCGTGACGGTGACCGACGGCCGCGTCACGCGCATCGACGCCTGCGGCAAGACGCCTTCGGGTGCGAAGGAAGTGGACTGGTCCAGCTACACGGTGCTGCCGGGTCTGATCGACCTCCACACGCACCTTGCCGATGCCGGGCAGAGCGCGGACGTCGCCGCGCCCTACAGGACTTCGCCCCAGCTTACGGCGCTGATCGGTGCGCATAATGCGAAGGTGACGCTGGACGCCGGCTTCACCACCGTGCGCGATGTCGGGACCTATCGCGGCCTCACCGACGTCGCCCTGCGCGATGCGATTGCCCAGGGCGACGTGCCGGGGCCGCGCATGTTCGTGGCAGGCGCCTACATCACCAAGCCGGGCGGCGGGGGCGAACTCAACGGCGTGATCCCCAACGACCAGCTCCCTTCGGATATGCGCTACGGCGTGATCCGTAATCCGCAAGAAGCGCACGACAAGACCGAGTTCCTGTTCGAGCATGGGGCGGATTTCATCAAGATGATCGCCACCGGCGCGGTCCTCGCCATCGGTACCGAGCCGGGGCAGGTGGAACTGACCGAGGACGAGATGCGTGCAGTGGTGGCGGTGGCCAAGGAGCATCACTCCTACGCCACCGCCCATGCCCACGGCGCGGAAGGCATCAAGGCGGCGATCCGTTCGGGCGTGCACTCGATCGAACATGCCAGCCTGATCGACGATGAAGGCCTGAAGATGGCCAAGGACGCGGACGTCTGGCTGGTGATGGACATCTACGATGGCGACTGGATCGACCAGCAGGGCACCAAGGAAGGCTGGCCTGCCGAATACCTGCGCAAGAATCGTGAGACCACGCAGACCCAGCGTGACGGGTTCGAAAAAGCGGTGAAGATGGGCGTGAAGCTGGGCTTCGGCACCGATGCAGGCGTCTATCCGCACGGCCTCAACGCCCGCCAGTTCGCTTATATGGTCAAGTACGGGATGACGCCGATGCAGGCGATCCGGGCCGCGACCATCGATGCGGCGACGCTGATCGGGCACGAAAGCGAATTGGGCTCCATCGCGCTGGGCAAATATGCCGACATGATCGCGGTTGAGGGTGATCCCCTTCGCGATGTGAGTGTGCTGGAAAAGGTTTCTCACGTGATGAAGGCGGGCGTGCTGGAGAAATAGGGCAGGGAGGCGATCGCGGATGCAGTATCGGATTTCGGCGATCTCTCTTCTAGGCCTGCTTTTGGGCCTGTTTTCGGGGCCCACACTGGCGTCGACCGGTGTCGTAGCCCCACAATCCGCCCCGTTCCCTTGCGAATGGGTTTCCGGTCGCCTTTCGACCTACAACGGCAATCCCACGTTTCGGATCTGGCCGAAGGGCACGCGCCGGATTCTGGGCGTGACATCGGCCAAACGAGAGGACGATAGCGAGAGCCTGGACATTCTCCCGCCGTCCGTTCGCCGCTTTCAGCCGGGGTTCGAGCGGGATCTCTGGGGCGACTTCAGGGTCTGCCCCATCGTGCCGGAGCGCAAAGGCTGGATGCGCCTGGTCGTGCTGAAGGATGCACGTGGGTTACGGGCGATTGCGCGTTGACCGCCTGATGGAGGCTTACGCCGCGGTCAGGCGGCCTCCGCTCAGCACTCGCGCCGGGCCCGGTGCTGCCCGAACCAGCAGAGTGCCCAGTACGATCACGGTCAGCAAGAGGATCAGCGGCTGGGTCAGCAGGTAGACCGGATAGAGCGGCGACCCCAGCTTGCCGAACAGCGCCCCCAGCACCGGCCCGCCCAGCCAGATCAGGATCAGGTGCGAGCAGAACAGGAAGAAGGCGAAGGGCTCGATCCGCAGCAGGAACGCACGGGCAGGGCTGTTCGAAAGCGCCCATGCCACGCGCCAGTAGGCCACGGCCGCCGCGATCCTGACCGACAGATCAAGCATCGCCGCTTCCGGCGTAGCAGGATCGACGTCAAGCCGCAGCGATCCGTAGAGCTGGACGCAGGTGAGCAGTGCGAAGGGCAACAGCGCCGTTCCCAGCGGCCACGCGGCGATCCGGTCCGCCACATGCCCCCGCCGTGCAAGGATGCCCAGCAGGAAGAAGAACGGGATCGACGCGCGCATGAACACGGGCGCGCCCAGGCCAAGGATCTGGCAGACCGCCGCCATCGATGCGAGCGCCACCAGCCACGGATTGGCCAACCTTACCAGCAGCGGTGCGGCGATCATGCAGACGAAAAGGTCGCGCAGGAACGGCATCTGCACATTGATGTCCGGATTGCGGCTGGCCACGAAGACTTCCTCGAAAATCCAGTCCAGCGAATGCGGCGTCGGCGCCGGCAGGTTCAGCAACCATGCCGTACCCGATACCAGCACCAGCGCCAGCGCGTTCCAGAGCACCATCGGCAGCAGGATCGTCCGCGCCTTGCGCGCCACATGCGTGGGCCAGTCCCGCGTGCGGTTGGACGAAGCGACCAGCCAGCCCGATATCAGGCCCAGCAGCGGAACCGCGCTGCGTCCGAACACGTCCATCAACACCCAGCGCAAATCTTCCTGCGGCGAACCCTTGGCCAGTTGCAGGTCGTAACCGGTCAGGCCGGTCCACGCATGGACGTAGACGACGCCGAGGATGCAGATAACCCGTGCGATCGAAATCGCAGCGGACTTGCGCGACGCATCAGCAATGAATGATTGGGGCAAACGACAATCCGGTTAGTTGGCGACCTTGCGGCCTACCTGATGTCGTTTGCCCTCGAACCCAACCACCGAAGCGGCGGGCTGCCCCCCAAAAGGGGTGAACGGTCCGGCATTAGGCGTGAAAACGACCGAAACGCCCCTTGTCCGCGATCACTTCATGCGCGCAGTTGTGGCCGGGGGCACCGGTCACACCGCCGCCGGGGTGAGCGCCGGACCCGCACATGTAGAGGCCCTTGATCGGCCCGCGATAGGCGCCGTGGCCGAGCACCGGCCGTGCCGACCACATCTGATCGAGCGTCAGGTTGCCGTGCATGATGTCTCCGCCGACGAGTCCGAACTTCCGCTCCAGGCCCTTGGGGCTGAGCACCTGCCGGCCGAGGATCGAGGCGCGGAAGCCCGGCGCATATTCCTCCACCGTATCGATGATAGTGTCCGCCGCCTTGTCTTCCTCCGCATCCCAGTCGCGGCCATCGGGAAGCTCCGGCGCGAATTGCTGGCAGAACAGGCTGGCGACATGCTGGCCCTCGGGTGCGAGGCTGTCGTCTACGGTCGAGGGGATCAGCATCTCCACAATCGGCTTCTTCGACCAGCCATGGGTCTTCGCGTCGAGGAAAGCGCGGTCCATGTAGTCCAGCGTCGGCGCGATGATGATGCCGGACTGGTGGTGCTCGCCCGGCTCTGGCAGGCAGGTGAACTTCGGCAGTTCGGACAGCGCCACGTTCATGCGGAAAGTACCGCTGCCCGCCTTGAAGCTTTTCATGCGGCGCTGGAAATCGGGCTTGAGATCGCTCTGGGCGATCATCTTGCTGTAGAGCAGCTTGGGCCCGACATTGGCGATCACGCGGGTCGCGGCAATCTCCTCACCGCTTTCAAGCCGCACGCCGGCAACCTTGTCACCATCGACGAGGACCTGATCCACCGGGCTTTCCAGGCTGATCTCCACCCCTAGCTTGCGGCAGACTTCGCCCATGATGCGGGTGATGTTGCCCATGCCGCCGACCGAGTGGCCCCAGGCGCCCTTCTTGCCGTTCACTTCGCCGAAGACGTGGTGCAGCAGGACGTAGGCGCTGCCCGGCGTATCGGGCGAGGCATAGTTGCCGACCACCGCGTCGAAGCCGAACGCGGCCTTCACTGCCTCGCTCTCGAACCAGCCATCCAGCAGCCCGCGCGCGGACTTGGTAAAGAGATCCAGCACATCGCGCTGCGCCTCGATGGAAAGGCCCGCCAGCTTGCGGCCCTGAAGCGCCGCGTCGATCAGTCCGCGCCAGCCATCGCCGGCATTTGGCGGCGACTTCAGCGCCAGATCGCGCAGTACTTCGGCCACGACTTCCAGCGAATCGTAATAGGCCGGCAGCACATCGGCATCGTGCTTGGAGAACCGGCGGAACTCCGCCTGCGTACGTTCCAGCCCGCCGCCCAGCTTGAGATAGCCGCCGTCTTCCTGCGGCAGCAGGTTGGAGATCGGGCGTTCGATCACGCGATAGCCATAGTCGGCCAGCCGCATGTCGGCGATGACCTTGGGCTGGAGCAGGCTGACGGTGTAGCTGGCCACCGAGTTGCGGAAGCCGGGATGGAATTCCTCGGTCACCGCTGCGCCGCCGACCACGTCGCGGCGTTCCAGAATGCGCACCCTCAGCCCCGCGCGGGCAAGGTAAAAGGCGCAGACGAGGCCGTTGTGGCCACCGCCGATAATTACAGCATCGTATTTCTGGGTCATTTTTGGCTCCAGCCGGATGCGGGCCGCTCGCTTTGGCGGGCCTCTGGGATCAGTTCACGGATGCGCTTGCAGAAGTGGCGGAGGCACACTTCCTTGTCGGACAGCGGTCCGACCGAGAATGTGCGCGAGGCCATGCCCGCCTGCACGCGGGTGATGAGCTGGGTATCCTCGGCATTGACCTGCCGGTTGATGCGCCAGTTCAGATAGCGCGCGGCGCGCATCTCCCGGCGGTCATCAGGAAGGACGTAGCTGATCTCGCGGATCATGCAGGTTTCCGGCCCGGTGGGCAGCCATTGCATGAAATCGACCTGATCCGGATAGATGTCGAAGGCGACGCCGGGCCAGAGTTTGAAATAGAGCCAGTGGCGCTGGCGGTCCTCAGGCAAGTGCGGCACCGGCGGCAGCAGGCGCTGGTACATCCGCTCCGACCAGTTAGAGGAGGGCGCGTCCATCAGATCGCCCCACATCCGGTCGACATGCCGCTCTGCCTCTACGCCATAGCTGCGGCCGAACAGGCGGGTGAGGCCGGGGTGGGCAACGGGGATGTGCAGCCCGTCCGAATAGTTGTCGCCCACGTTCTTCCAATTCACCTCGCGCGGGCGCATGGTGACGCGGCCGAGGGCCTTCAGATCTTCGAACCGGTAGGGGGCGACCATCTCCTCGTAAGGGGCCATCATCTGCGCGATCGAGGGGCCGCCATCATCGATGAGGCGCACGAAGATGAAACCGCGCCAGACTTCGATGTCCACCGGGGAAAGGCCGTGGCTGGCCTTGTCGAAATCGGGATAGCTCTGGCTGTCGGGCACGCCGGTAAGCCGGCCGTCGAGATCGTAGACCCAGGCGTGATAAGGGCAGACCAGCTTTTTCGCGCAGCCGCTGGCTCCATCGACCACGCGCGATCCGCGGTGGCGGCAGACATTGGTGAAGGCGCGCAGCTGCCGGTCGTTGCCGCGCACGACGATCACGCTTTCGCCGATGTATTCCAGCGTGTGCCAGTCACCCACGTTCGGCACGTCGCTCTCATGGCAGACGACCTGCCAGCTTGGGGCGAAGACGCGTTCCTTCTCCACCGCCAGGAATTCGGGATCGGAATAAGTCCAGGCCGGCAAGCTCCAGCCATCGAGCGGATCGTTTTCCGCAAAATCCTTGAGCTGCGTTGCCATGGGCGACTCCTTGTTGTACGATCGTATAACAAGGCCATGACGACCAAGCAATCCTCCACGCCCGCCTATACTCGGGGTGATCCCGACGAGCGGCGCCAGAGCCTGATCGAGGCGACGGCCCGGTGTCTTGCTACGCATGGTGTGGGCGGAACTTCGGTGCGGACGATCTGCGCGATGGCGGGCGTGTCGCCGGGGCTGCTGCGGCACTACTTCGGCGGCGTGTCCGATGCGATTGCCGAAGCCTATCGCTGGACCGGGCACCGGGTGTCGCGGGCGCTGGAGGAAGCGGTGGAGGCGGCGGCTGACAATCCCCGCTCTCGGCTGCTCGCCTATCTAGCCGCGAGTTTCCGTCCGCCGATTGCCGATCCAGAACTGCTGGCCACCTGGCTCGCCTTCTGGGCGATGACGCCGCAAGATCCTGCCATCGGACGGCTGCATGAGGACATCTACGGCGAATTCCGCAGCGGCATGGATGCACTGATCCGCGCCTGCCGACCGGACATGGCCGATACAAGACTGGTGGGCGTGGCGCTGACGGCACTGATCGACGGGCTCTGGCTGGAACTCAGTCTGGGCAAGGCGCCTTTCACGCCAGAGGAGGCGGAAGGGCTGGTCGAGACTTGGCTAGACGCTCTGCTCGGCGGCCTTTCGGCGAACCAGTAGCCAGATCGGCAGGCCCAGCGCCATCAGCACGAAGCTGAGGCCGCTGGCGCCGATCCCAGCGCCCCACAGCGTCCAGAGCGCATAGGCGGCGCCAAGGACCGCGGCAGGTCGAGCGATGCCGAGCCTGAACGCAGACAGGGCGCAGGCGAGGTAGAGCCACAATGTTGCCGAGGTGGACAGCAGCAGCAGATATTCGAACAGCGACTGCATAGACCGGCTGGCGTTCATCGCCGCAAAGAGGCTGGCGATCACGGTGGAAATCAGCAGGGCACGACGAGCGACGCCGCGCGCGTCGGTTTCTGCAAACCATGTGGGCAGCAGGCGGCGGTTCGCCATGTCACGCACCATTTCCGCTTCCAGCAGCGTCCAGCCGTTGAGCGCGCCCACGCAGCTGATCACGGCGAAGATCGCGATCAGCGTGGCCGCGTCGGATCGCCAGAAATAGCTGACGAACGTCGCGAACGGCGCTGCCGAGTGCGATGCCAGATCGACGGGCAGCAGCAGCGCAATCGCCGAACAGACCATCAGGTAGAGAATGCCGGTAAGCCCGGTGCCCCAGAGTGTGGCGCGGGCGATATTCACTTCCGGATTGCGCACGCGCGCCGCCGCCACGCTGGCGCTTTCGAAGCCGAGCAGAGCCCAGAGTGTCAGGCTCGCCGCGCCGTTGACCGCACCGAAGCTGATGCTGCCGGGTGCCGGCGGCGCGATCTGCGCGCGGCCGTCGTTCAGCACGGTTACCGCGATCACGATGACGACGATCAGCGGAATGACCTTCAGGCCCAGCGTCACCACCTGGAATCCGCCCGCAGCACGAGTGCCACGCAAGTTGATCAGCGCCATCAGCCAAAGCAGCGCCATCGCGGCAAGGGCGGGTATGTGCTCACCCATCCCAAGCACGGGGAAGATATCGGAGAGGTAGCTTACGGCAGCCACCGCGATGGCCACAACCGAAGTCCAGATCGATACGAGGTAGATCCAGCTGATGAAGAAGCCGGCGGTATGCCCGAAGGCATCGGTGACGAAGCCGGCCGGGCCGCCGGCCTGCGGGCAGGCCTTGGTCAGCCGGCTCAGAACATAGGCGAGGATCAATGCCCCGCTGATCGTCACCACCCAGCCGACTACGCCGTTCCAGCCGAACGGCGCGAGGCTGGCAGGCAACAGGAACACGCCCGATCCGATCATGTTGCCCATGACCAGCGCGGTGGCGGCCACGAGGCCCAGGCTGCCGCCCGGGCCTGCGGTTTTTGGAGTCTGTTCTGTCACGCCTTTCTAGCTATCAGAAATCTGCCCCGAACTTGAGGCCGATCACGCGCGGGCGGATGACGTAATCGTAGAACACGCCGCCGGTGCTGCTGACGCCATCGGGATCGCCGCACGTCGTTTCCAGACACTGGACGCTGGTGTTGACCACGCCGTTGCTGTTGAACAGGTTGGTGGCGTAGAGTTCGACGCGGTAGCCGTCGCGCTTCACGCCGATGCTGACGTCGGCCGTGGTATAGGCGCCGAGATTGCCCTTGATCTGGTTTTCCAGCGTGCGCAGATCGCTGCGACGCTTGCCGATGTAGTTTGCGGCGAACTGGACGTGGCCGTCCCAACTGCCGACCGGGAATTCGTAACGGGCAACGGCATTGCCCTTGAACTTGGCGGTGATCGGCAAATGCGTGCCCGAGGGGGCAAGCAAGGCGTTTTCGGTCCCATCGGTGCCCGGCAGCGTACAGTCGAAAGCGCTGTTGGCGATCAGGCAGAAGTCCTTGCGGATCGTCGCATCGTTGTAGCTGCCCGAAAGGTCCAGCGAGAGGCCGTTCTTGTTGTAGCCAAGATCGAATTCCACGCCGCGAATACGCGCCTTGCCGGCGTTGCGGATCTCGGTCAGGCCGTTGGCACCCAGGAACGAAAGCTGGATGTCGTCCCACATCTGCTGATAGACCGCCCCGTTGAAGCGGACCGGGCCCCACATGGTTTTCCAGCCGATTTCGTAGTTGTCCAACTGGTCGGGCTTGTAGGGCGGCAACGTGCCGCGACGGTTGATGCCGCCGGGCCGGAAACCGCGCGACCATGTGGCGTAGACCAATGCGTCGGGCGTGATCTTGTAGGTGAGGTTCGCCTTGTAGATCGCGTCGGTCTTGGAGGTCGACTTGTCGAGATTGGTGCAGGGCGATCCACTGACCACGGCGTCCGCGAAGCACGCGGCAACACCGGTCTTGCTCGAATAGCCGGCGCTGTAGCCATAGAAGCCGACCAGCGAGTTCTTGTAGTGGTAGAGGCGCACGCCGCCGGTGGCGCTCAGCTTGTCGGTGATGTCGTATGTCAGCTCGCCGAACGCCGCATAGTCGCGGTCCACGCGCTTTTGCTGGGTCAGCCAGATATCGCTGGTGGTGCCGGGAACCTTCAGATCATCGGCCAGACCGTCGATGATGTAGTTCTGTTCGATATGGTGCTGCTGGCGCTGGTAGAACAGGCCGCCGATGAAGCGCAGCGGATTTTCCTGCGGCGAACTGATGCGCACTTCGCCGAACTGGCGCTTATACGTGTCCTTGCCCTTGATGTACTGGTTCGGGCTGATCAGGTCGCCGGCATTGTCGGTGAGATAGGCGCCCGATCCGAACAGCGCGTCATAGAAGTACGAATAGTCCGAATAGTCGGACTGGGTCCAATCCTTGCGGTTCAGGATGCCGCCGGTGGCGGTAAGGTCCCAGTTGCCGATCTTGCCCTCGATGGTGAGCGCGGCCTGATACCATTCATCCTTGCTCTTCTCGGGGTTGTACTGAACGGTCTGCAGCTTGCCCGAAACGGCGGTGGAGCGTTCCTGCGCAAAGCTGCCGTTGGTCTTCTGGACCTGCCCCATGATCGTGGGCTTCACCGTCCAGTTGCCATCCAGATCGATGCCGAGGGCAAGACGGCCACCGTAAGTGTCTACGTCGTTGTAGTTGTCCTCGACCAGATCGGCATTGTCCTGCGTGATGCCGGAAACGGCGAACGTGCGGCTGCCGTGGACATTGTCGATATAGCCGCCGTCATGCCGATACCAGCCGACGAGGCGGGCGGCGATGGAGTCCGAAAACCGGTAGTTGATGAAGCCCTGCATCACGCCGCCGATATCGCCGTGCGAGACGCTGTTCAGTTCGGCGTCGACCGCGCCATAAGTGCCCGTAGTGTCCGGCGCATTGGTGACGATCTTGATCGTGCCGGCCATCGAACTGGCGCCGTAGAGCGTGCCCTGCGGTCCGGCCAGCGCCTCTACGCGGGCGATGTCATAGGCATGAATGTCGAGCGCGCCCTGAATGGTCGTGATCGGCATTTCGTCGAGATAGGTGCCCACGGTGGGCAGCGGGCCGGAGTGGTTGGCATTCTCACCCGAAGCGACGCCGCGGAAATAGACCTGGCTGAAGCCCGGCTGCACCGTCTGGATCGTGACCGAGGGCAGGAACTTCACAACGTCCTGCAGTTCCTTGACCTGAAGGTCTTTCAGCTTCTCCGTGCCCAGCGCGGTGATCGCGATCGGCACGTCCTGCAGGTTCTCGACGCGCTTCTGCGCGGTGACGTAGATGACGCCGCTATCGGCGGGAGCGGCTGTTGCAGGCTTGGCGTCCTGCGCCAGCGCCGGTTGCACGGCAACGATTGCCGACGAGCCAAGCAGCATCGCGACGATGCCGCGACGAAAGGATATACCGGAAGCGACCACCCGAAGACCCCCATTATGTCGTGTCTAGGTAGGTCTCCATAATTTTGGGGAAGCGGCAATAGGGCTTTCGGATGACGTTCATGTTGCAGTGCAACTATGACATTTCTGCCACATGAACAGGCTTTCAGAATTCGGCGTAAGTCTCAGGCAAATCACCCAATGCTGCGCGAAGAGGGGCCAGCCATTCCTCGAAAATCCGCCATTGCCCCACGCCGTCCCGGTTGATCGGACGGCGCACCTGTTCACTGGACGCAGTACGCACGGCGCGGGTGTTCGTGTGGAATTCCAGACAGGCCTGTTCGAAGGGCAGGCTCAGGTGATCGAGCAGGGCGCGCACTTCGGATTCCGGATCGTCCAGCAGGCGCTCGTGAATCACACGGTGGACGCGGCCGGGCATCACGGCGTCATAGTGGCGCATGGCGCGAACATAGTCGGCGTAATAACGGCCCATGTGCGTCAGGTCATAGGAAAAGGCCTGACCCTTGGCGTAGTTCTGCCGGTAGTTGGACACGCAGCAATCGAGCGGATCGCGCCGCGCGTCGATGATCTTCGCATTCGGCAGGACCAGCGCGATGAAGCCGAGATAGGCCCAGTTGTTGGGCAGCTTGTCGATGTAGAAGGGCTTCTCCGTCTTGCGCTGGACGCGCGTGCGTTCCAGAAATTCGGCGCCGAGTTCGCCTCGGCGTTCCGGGGACAGCGCGGCCAGTGCTGCGGGCCAGTCACGCGGCAGACTGCCGATGGCTTGCGCCTCACGCATGGCGAGGGCGGGAATGTCCGGCAGTTCCATCGTGCCTTCCACTTGCGAGTGGCTGGCAAGGATTTGCTCGATCAGCGTGGAACCCGCGCGCGGCATCCCAAGGATGAAGATCGGATCCGCCGATGGTTCGCCACCATCGGCGTGGGCGGACAGGAACGCGGGGGTGAACGTTTCGATCACGGCATCGACCTGTTCGGTCACCGCATCGGGGTCGTGCTGCAATTCCATGCTGCGCAGCGCATTGCCTTGGGCATAGTGCGTGAATGCCGCCTCCGCCTCGCCGCGTTCTTCCAGCGCCTTCGCGAGTGCGAAATGAAGGTGCAAGCGGTCTTCCTGCGCCAGCTGGTCCGCGTCCGCCAGCACGGCTTGCATCGCGGCAACATCGGCATCGTCGAAGCGCACCGTCTTCAGGTTGGCGAGGCTCCACCACGCTTCGCCCAAACCGGGTTCGACGGCGATGCAGCGGCGATAGGCGGTAACTGCCCCGGCCTGTTCACCGAGGGTTTTCAGGATATGGCCATAGCTCATCCAGAGCTTCGCGTGCTCCGGAAAGCTGTCCAGCAGTTCGCGATAGATCCGGCGCGATTCCTCGTACTCGCCGATCCGGCCCAGCGCGGCAGCGCGAAGATTGAGGTCGCCGGCATTCGCGGCATCGGCGGCCAGCACAGTATCGAGCGTGGCCACCGCGTCGGCGAAACGGTTCTGCTTGTAGAGCACCGTCGCCAGATTGGCGCGCGCTGCAGCAAAGCCGGGCGCGAGTTCCAGCGCGCGCTGCAGCAAGGCCTCCGCATCGCGATAGCGGCCGATGCGTCCGGCCAGTTCGGCCATCATGCGGATCGCGGCGACATCGCGCGGCTGTGCAGACAGACGCTGCCGCAAGCCCGTTTCCGCAGTCGGCAGGTCATTCGCCAGCAAGGCCTGCGCAATGGCAAGCAGTTCGGGATCGCGCACCGAGGCGCGGATCGCCGCGTTCTCTGCCAGTTCCGCCTCGCCATCCTTGCCCAGCTTGCGCAGGGCCTGCCCCAGCAGCCGCAACACGCGCGGGTCTTCGCCTTTCCGCACCAGTGCCTCGCGCAGCATCGGCACGGCGCGGGCGGGATCGGTGGCGACGAGTTGGCCGAGCGGAACGGCAGGTGCGGTCTGATTCATCGGCGCCGACTATGCGTGGCCGTTCTGCTCCGCTCAAGCCGCTCCTTTAGAACGCGTCTCAGAAACCGCGGGCAACGCCTTCACGGCGCGGATCGGCACCCCCGAGATAGCCCTTCGGCGTCACGATAACCGCCTGAAGCCCCGATTCCTCACCCCGACTGGTCGAAAGCACCATGCCGCGTGCGGCAAGGCCCGCCATGATCGGATCGGGGAACATATCCGCGCTGTAGCTATCGCCCTTGGCCACGAGGTTAGGCAGCGAAACCGCGTCCTGCGGGCTCATCTTCCAGTCGAGCAGCGCGACCAGCACCTTGAGGTTATAGGCCTGGATGGCCGAACCACCGGGTGAACCGGCCGCTGCCACGAACTTGCCTTGCGGCGTCAGCACGATGGCTGGCCCCATGCTGGAACGCGGGCGCTTGCCGGCGGCGGGAGCGTTGGCGGCAGGCGCGCCGTCGGCATCGCTCGGTGAGAATGAGAAGTCGGTCAGCTGGTTGTTGAGGAAGAACCCGTCGACCATGCGGCCCGATCCGAAGATGCTTTCGACGGTGGTCGTCATCGAGACGACATTGCCCTGCGTATCGATGATGACGAAATGGCTGGTGCCGCCGGGCTCCGCCGTGGCGTCCGGGCCATTGACGGGCGCGCCCTTCGGCATGCCGAACGTGACCGGCCCCGCCTTCTCCCCGATCAGCGCAGCACGGCCGGCAAGGTATTCGGGATCGAGCAGGCCCGCCTCGGGCACTTTCACGAAGGCGGGATCGCCGACGTAACGATCGCGGTCGGCATAGGCGAGGCGGCTGGCCTGCGCGAACTGGAACCATGCCTTCTCGTCGGCGGCGGAACGCTTGTTTATGTCCGTATGCGCCAGCACGCCGAGCGCGATCTGCAGGCCGGGGCCGCCCGATGGGGCCTGCGGCGTGCAGAACACGTAGGTGCGATAAGGATTGCACAGCGCCGGGCCCGAACGGGGCTGATAGGCCGCAAGGTCCGCCAGCGTCATCGTGCTGGGGCGCGGTCCTTCATGCAGGCGGGCAATGATATCCTGCGCCACCGGGCCCGTGAGCAGCCCGGATGCACCGAACTTGGCGATCCGTTCCAAGGTTCCGGCATAGGCCGGATTGCGCAGCCGATCGCCCGCGACATAGCGCGCGCCATCCGCCTTGGTGAAATAGCGCACCGCATCGGGCGAGGAAGCCTGCGGCGCGCGCGACTGGATCATGCCGGCAAGGCGCGGGCTAACGATGAAGCCCTCCTGTGCCAAGGCATGCGCCTTGTCGAACAGGCCGGACCATTCCAGCTTGCCGTGATCGCGGTGGGCCATGTCCAGCATGGCGATGGCACCGGGAACGCCGGTCGATATCCCGCCCAGCACCGCATCGAAGAAGGGCAGGGGCTTGCCGCTGTCATCCACGAAAAGGCGGTTGGTCGCACCGGAAGGTGCCATCTCGCGTCCGTCGTATGCAGTGACCTTCTGCGTCTTCGCATCGTAATAGATCATGAACCCGCCGCCGCCGAGGCCGGAGCTTTGCGGCTCCACCAAACCCAGCACCGCCTGGATCGCCACCGCCGCATCGACGGCCGATCCACCCTTGCGCAGCACCTCTACCCCGGCCTCCACCGCCAGCGGATTGGCGGCGGCGACCATTGCATGGCGCGCGAGGCCCCATTGCTGGGGACGCGCCTTCGCAGCGGCAACATTGGCCGGCGCTTCGGCCTGAACGACCGAGGGAACAGTCAGGGACAGCGCGAGGGCAAGGGCAGTGATTCGGGAAAAGGCGGTGGGACGACGCAAGCGCGTTCTCCTGTCTGGGAGCGACCGATTTTCCCGTGGCTTAACGAGCCTTTCCGCGTTGCACCAGCCCTGCGGTCAGCCGAACCCGGTAATCAACCGGCTTCCCGGCGATTCCCCAAGGCCGGCACTTCGCAATCGCAACAAACGCAATTGCCCATTGGCTTGCGTTACTTGCAATAATATCTCCGTTCGGGTGACTTGCGGGCATTAGTTAGGCTGCTAATTACCCATCCATGCAGGAACGACGATTGCGCGAGCGGGCACTGGCCGAAAGGCTGCTGCCGGTATCGCGATCATGGCGACAACTGGCGGACGATGCGCTTTCATCGCTCGGGATATCCAATTCCTCGGGCTGGGCGCTGGTGCACTTGCTGCGCCAGGGCAAGACGCTGCGCCAGAGCGAGCTTGCGCGGATCGTCGGCATTACCGAACCCTCGCTGGTGCGCACGCTCAATCTGCTGGAAGGCGCTGGCCTGATCGAACGCATCGCCGATGAGACCGACCGCCGGGCCAAGCACCTTGCGCTGACGGCTGAGGGAGAGGCGCTGGCAGAGAGAATAGACACGCGTCTCAACGCATTGCGCGCAAGCCTGCTTGATGGCATTCCTGACGAAGACCTTGAAACCACGATGGCGGTTCTCGATCGGATCGCTGCCCGCGTGGCCGAAAGCGGCGGCAAGCCATGACCAAGCGCTTTGGATTCGATGCAGCGCTGTTTTCGGTAAAGGCGTACATCGCCGCGATTCTGGCCGTCTATATCGCGCTGTCTATCGGGCTGGACCGGCCGTACTGGGCTTTCCTCACCTCCTACATCGTCGCGCAGCCGCTGGCAGGCGCCGTGGTGTCAAAAGCGATGTTCCGCGTGGTGGGAACGTTCGTCGGCGCGGCGGCGGCGGTTCTGATGGTGCCCCCGCTGGTCAATTCGCCCGAACTGCTGACTTTGGCGATCGGCAGCTGGCTGGCGATCTGCGTGTTCATCTCATTGCTGGACCGCACGCCGCGTTCCTACGCCTCTGTCCTTGCGGGCTATACGGCGGTGCTGATCGTGCTGCCCAGCGTCGATACCCCGCAACTGATCTTCACCACCGCCGCGCTGCGCGTGCAGGAGATCACGATCGGCATCCTGTGCAGCAGCTTCGTGCACGCGCTGGTCTTTCCGCAGTCCGTTTCGGCCTTCCTGCTCCAGCGCGTTTCGACGATCCTTGCGGATGCTGAGCGCTGGTCGAAGGATTCGCTGCATATCGATGTCGATCCCTCGGTCGACCGTGAGCGTCGCCGCCTTGCGTTGGACGTGACCGAACTGCACCAGCTTTCCACTCACCTGCCTTACGAGAGCACCCGGATCGCGCCGCGCATTCGCACGGTGCGCGCGCTGCAGGACCAGCTTTCGATGATCATGCCGCTGGGTGCGGCGGTGGCGGATCGTATTGCCCAGCTGCACGAAGCTGGCGGCGGACCTGCCGAAGTTGCAACCTTGCTGGCCGATACGCGTGACTGGTTCGATCGACTCGCCGCGATGCCCGTCGCCCAGCGCAGCGAAGAGGCCGAAACCCTGCGCGCGCGCTGCAAGGCGCTGGAGCCGCAAGTGGGCGAGGGCGCTTCGTGGCACGATCTTATCCTGCTCAGCCTGCTTTCACGCCTGGCTACCCTGATCGGCGCGCATCGCGATTGCCGCGATCTGGCAGACCAGCTTGCCTCGCCATCGACCCGCCCGGTGACCGAGCGCGCGGCGGTGCTGGTGGAAGGCCGGCGCGGGCGGGAGCTTCACCGGGACTATGGCGGCGCCATTCGCGGCGCGCTCAGCGCCTTCATCACCATCGTTTTCGGCTGCGTGCTCTGGATATTCAGCGGTTGGCACGATGGCGGCACCGCGATCATGCTGGCCGGCGTGTTCACTGCGCTGTTCGCAGCCGCGCCCGATCCGCTGGCGCCATTGCGCTCCTTCTTCGTGGGCACTTTCATCGCGACCTTGCTTGGGCTGCTCTATGGCTTCGTCCTGCTTCCCCGCCTTGACGGGTATGTGCAGTTCGCGGCGGCCATGGCGCCGATGCTGCTGATGCTGGGCATGCTGATGCAGTCGCCTCGCTATGGCGGCATCGCCGTGCCGTTGCTGCTGGGGTTGGGGTCGCCGGTCCTGGTGGCGGACCAGTACATCGGCGGCTTTGCCAGCTACATGAACGGCTCGCTCGCTCAGCTTACTGGCATTCTCTACGCCATCGTCATGATCCGCCTGCTCAGCTCGACCGGGGCCGAAAGCGCGATCCGGCGCACGCTGCGCGCGGGATGGGTGGATATTGCCGAACGCTCCAACCTCATGGCGCCGCCCGACGTGCGCGCCTGGATCAACCGTATGCTCGACCGTATCGCCCAACTTGCCCCGCGCCTTGCGATGGCGGGCCGCTCGCCCGGAAAGCCGCTCTACGATGCCCTGCGCGATCTGCGCACCGGCATCGCCATTGGTGAACTGCGCGAGCTGCGCCTGGATATGTCGCCCGAGCGCAGCGCGCCGCTCACCGCTGTGCTTCGCCGCGTGGGCGCGTACTATCGCAGCCTCGTGCCGGACCGTCCGGCACCGGGCGATCCCGAACTGCTGCAGGACATCGATCTGGCGCTGGATGCCGTCCTGCGCGATGGCGACCGGGAGGCTGCCCGTTCCGGCGCGCTGGCGCTCGTCAGCCTGCGCCGCAACATCTTCCCCGAAGCCGCGCCGATCGAAAGGTTGGCGGCATGAACGGGGAAATGTCCTTCGACGGCGTGTTCGTGCCGACGTTGCTGGTGCTGGGCGTAATCGCCTCGATCATCACGCTGGCACTGATGCGCATTGCCAATATCGTGGGTTTCTACCGCCTTTTCGCATATCGTGCGGCGGTTGACCTGTGCCTCTATATCCTTGTGCTCGGGCTTCTGGTCTGGGCCGCTCCGCTGATCGGTTTCCACCAATGAAGAACCTGCTTGCCCGGATAGCCCCGAGCCTCGCAACGCTTGCACTTGTTGTCATCGCCGCACTCGTGGCGATCTGGCTCTGGAACCATTACGAGAACCGGCCATGGACCCGCGACGGCCGTGTGCGCGCAGATGTCGTGCGCGTCACCCCGGATATCGGCGGCCTGGTCACTTCGGTGGAAGTGCGGGACAATCAGGAAGTGAAGGCGGGCGACCTGCTCTTCGTGATCGACCGTCCGCGCTATACGCTGGCGATGCAGGCCGCGCAGGCCGCCGTGGCCAGCGCACAGGCGAAGCTGGGGCAGGCCCAGCGCGAAGCCAAGCGCGACCTTGCGCTGGGCGACCTTGTCGCCACCGAAAGTCACGAGCAGAACGTGGCCGCCGTCGCCACCGCCCGCGCCGCAGTGGATCAGGCCCTGAGCGCGCTGGACAAGGCCAAGCTGGACCTTGAACGCACCAATGTGCGCGCCTCGGTCAACGGCACGGTCACCAATCTTGACCTGCACCCCGGCGACTTTGTGGCGCCCGGCAGTCAGGCGATGGCGCTGATCGATCGCGATTCCGTGCGCGTGGAAGGCTATTTCGAGGAAACCAAGCTGCCGCACATCCATGTCGGCGCGAAAGTCACGGTGGTGCTGATGGGCGAATCCCGTCCGCTCAAGGGCGTGGTGGAAAGCATCGCGGCCGGCATCAACGACACTACCCGCAGCGATTCCCGCAACCTGCTGCCCAGCGTCGATCCCACCTTCACCTGGGTCCGTCTGGCCCAGCGCATTCCGGTGCGCGTGCGACTTACCGATGTGCCCAAGAATGTCCGCCTGATCGCCGGCCGCACCGCAACGGTGACGATCGAGGAACACGATCAGCCCCCCAGGCGCCGCGGCCCCGCCGCCGTCGCAACCCCGGCCCCGGCCCCGGCGACAACGGCCAATGCATCGGCGGAGCCTGCGCAGTGATCCGATCCGCTCGTCTTCTGGGTGCCGGCTCGCTCGGCGCGATGGCGCTGCTGGCGGGCTGCGTCGCCGGGCCGGACTACAAGCCGCCGGAGCATTCGGTGGCAACGTCGCCATCCGCCAATGGTCCCTTCGCCTCCGGGCAGGGTTCCAACTTTTCGCAGGATCCGCTGCCCGACCGTTGGTGGCGCCTCTATGACGACCCGCGTCTCGACGCGTTGGTCGAGCAGGCGCTGGAAGCCAATGCCAACTTGCGCGCGGCCGATGCCAACTTGCGCAAGGCCGATGCGGTGGTGCGCGAATACGTGGGGCAAAAGGCGCTGAGCACCTCCGTGCTGGCCGATGCCGATCTGGAGCGCGATTACACCACCACTTCGGCCGGTACCAACATGCCGGGCGTGCTGACATACGACCTTGGCTTCTCGGTCAGCTATCCGCTCGATCTCAACGGCAAGCTGAGGCGCGCGATCGAGAGCAGCCTTGCCGACCGGGAAGCGGTGGAAGCCGCGCGCGACGCCGTGCGGATCAGCGTCGCGGCCGCCACGGCCAAGGCTTATGCCGACGTCTGCGCCGCGAACTACCAGCAGGCGACGGTCGAGAAAGTGATCGCACTCCAGCAGCAGACGCTGGACGCCACCACGCGCCTGCAGCGCGGCGGTCGCGGCACGGCGTTCGACGTCAGCCGTTCGCGCACTGCTGTGGAGACCAGCAAGGCCAGCCTTCCGGCCTTTGCCGCCAAGCGCAAGGCAGCACTCTATCTGCTGGCAACGCTGCTGGGCAAACCGCCGGCCGATTATCCGGTGGAGGTGGAAAGCTGCGCGCAACTGCCCATGCTGCGCAGTCCGATGCCGATCGGCGACGGGGCGGCGATGATCCGCCGCCGTCCGGATATCCGTCAGGCAGAACGGACAATTGCTGGCGATACCGCCCGCATCGGCGTCGCCACGGCAGACCTCTATCCCACCGTCAGCATCGGCGGCGGGATCATCAACGACGGCAAGCTGGAGAACCTGGGCAAGACGCATAGCTTCGGCTTCAGTTTCGGCCCCTTGCTGAACTGGAGTTTTCCGAACCGTCCTTTGGTGAAGGCCCGGATCGACGCGGCCAATGCTCAGGTCGATATCGATCTGGCCAAGTTCGATGCCACCGTTCTGGAAGCTCTGCGAGGTACAGAAACGGCGCTGGAGACCTATGCGCGTGACACCGACCGGGCCAGCGCGCTCGGCAGTGCGACCCGCAGCGCCGGCGTTTCGCAGGCGCAGGCGGCCAAGCTGTTCCGGTTCGGCCGCAGCGATCTGCTTTCGTTGCTGACCACGCAGGCGAACCTTGCCAATGCGGAAGTCGCCCATGCCTCGGCAGAGGCCGCGCTGGTGGATGATCAGATTTCGGTCTTCCTCGCGCTCGGCGGGGGCTGGGAAGGGCAGCCTGCAAAGTAAAACGGGTTTTCAAGGGGCGCTCCGGTCTCCGCGAAGCCGGTATACCTGCCGGCGCGGAGACGACCCCTTTGAAGCCCCGTTTGCAACAGATCGGAGCTGCCAGATCCCGGCTTTCGAGTGCGCTGGTCATGCGCTCCATCAGGCTGCGGAATGCTGCCGCGCGCGGTGAATATTCGCCGTCTTGCGGCACATGGAATTGCCAATGTGAAATTGGAGCGCGCCAAACCGGGATTTTTCAGCTATGGGGCCCTCAAAGACCCTTTGGTCGCCAAAAAACTCCACGGAAACTTACCCCCCAAGAGACCGCGCAAGCGGCACAGGACAGATTCACAAACTCATGATTTTTTCTCAGCTCCCCCAGCCCCTTGCCGATGCGTTGACGGCGCAGGGCTACGAGTCCCTGACCCCCGTTCAGGCCGCAGTCGCAGAAGCCGAGGCGCGTGGACGCGACCTGGTGGTTTCGGCGCAGACCGGTTCGGGCAAGACCGTCGCCTTCGGCATCGCCATGAGCGACGAACTGCTGGCGGACGGCTCGATTCCTTATGCCGAGGCGCCGCTGGCCCTCGCCATTGCCCCTACGCGCGAACTGGCGCAGCAGGTCAGCCGCGAGCTTGAATGGCTCTATGGCAAGACCGGCGCGCGCATCGTCACTTGCGTTGGCGGCATGGACCCCGTGCGTGAACGCAAGGCGCTGGAACGCGGTGCGACGATCGTCGTCGGTACCCCGGGCCGCCTGCGCGACCACCTGGAACGCGGCAAGCTCGACCTCTCGGCGCTGCGCGTCGTCGTGCTCGACGAGGCGGACGAGATGCTCGACATGGGCTTCCGCGAAGACCTTGAGGAAATGCTCGATGCGATGCCGGCAAGCCGCCGCACACTGCTGTTTTCCGCCACCATGCCGCGCCCGATCGAGGCACTGGCCCGCCGCTACCAGACCGATGCGCTGCGCATCTCGACGATGAGCGAGAACCGCGGCCATGGCGACATCACCTATCAAGCCGTCACCGTTGCCCCGGCCGATGTCGAGAACGCCGTGGTCAACCTGCTGCGCCTTCACGATGCAGAGACGGCGATCCTGTTCTGCGCCACCCGCGACAATGTGAAGCACCTGCACTCGACGCTGACCGAGCGCGGCTTCTCTGCCGTGGCGCTTTCGGGCGAGCATTCGCAGAACGAGCGTAACAATGCGCTTCAGGCCCTGCGTGACAAGCGCGCCCGCGTCTGCGTCGCCACCGACGTTGCCGCGCGCGGCATCGATCTTCCCTCGCTCACGCTGGTGATCCACGTCGAAATCCCGCGCGATGCCGAAACGCTGCAGCACCGTTCGGGCCGCACCGGCCGCGCCGGCAAGAAGGGCACCGCCGTCATCATCGTGCCGTTCCCGCGCCGTCGCCGCGTGGAAGGCATGCTGCGCGGTGCGCGGATCGAGGCCGAATGGGTCGCCGCGCCGACGCCCGAAGTCATCCGCGCCGCCGACCGCGGCCGCCTGATGGAAAAGCTGCTCGCCCCGGTCGAGGCGGACGAGGAAGATCGCGAGATCGCCCGCGAAATCCTGGAAAAGGTGAGCGCAGAGGATCTTGCCGCGGCTCTGGTACGCGCGCATCGCGCCGCCATGCCGCAGCCGGAAGAGCTGATCGGCAACAGCCCCGAAGCGCGCGAAGCGCGTCAGCGTCCGGGCTTTGACGATGTGGTGTGGTTCACCATGGACGTGGGCCGCCAGCAGAATGCCGATCCGCGCTGGATCCTGCCGCTGCTGTGCCGCCGTGGTCACGTGACTCGCAACGCCGTGGGCCAGATCCGCATCATGGCCAACGAGACTTACTTCCAGATCCCGCGCGCACAGGCCGACCAGTTCGTGCGTGCCGTCGAGCGGACTGCGCAAGACGATAGCGGCGACGTGGAGAACACCATCCGCATCGTGCAGGCACAGGACACCCCGCGCGAAGTCGCCCGTGAGCGTCGCCGCGAAGGCCCGCAGGGTCGCGGTCGCAAGCCGCACGGTGGCCGTGAAGAAGGCGGTCGCGGTGGTTACGAAGGCCAGCGCTATCAGCCGCGCCCGACCGGCGGTGCCCGTCCGGAGCGTAGCGGTGGCGGCGGCAAGCCGTTCCACAAGAAGCCGAAGAAGAGCAGCTGGTAAGCTTTTCGCGGTAGATGTTCAGGAGAAGGCGGGGCTGAGTTCCCCGCCTTTTTCTTTGGGTGTGGACTGGAGGCGCAGTCCAGACCGCACCGGTTCAGCTCAAACCCATACCCGTCATCCCCGCGAAGGCGGGGATCCCGCTTCTCCTGCGGTTGGCGGATAGCGTGCAGAAGGAAGCGTCGCCCCCGCATGCGCGGGGGCGACGATGTGGTTTTATTCGTGAGGTGCGCGTGGTTTAGAGGGAGAGGACCTCAAGCACCCAGAGCCAGCACCTCGATAGCCTCTTCCTGGCCATTGAAGTCGACGAAATCGCCAACTTCCGCTCCGAGCAGGGCACGGGCAAGCGGGGCGGTGAAGGCGAGGGCGCCCTTTGCCGGATCGGCCTCGTCATGGCCGACCATGTGCACTTCACGCTCCTTGCCGTTGAGGACGAAGCGCACGCGGTGCCCGAACATCGCCCTGTCGCCGGAGGGGGCGGGCTGAACTTCCGCCGTTGCCAGTCGCTTGCGCCAATAGCGCAAGTCCCGCTTGGCGGCGTTGAGCGCGGTTTCGTCGGCGAGGGCCGGGATTTCAGCCTCTAGCGCCGCGATGCGCGTGTCGATCAGTGTACGGCCTTCAACGGTAACGAAGTTCGGCCCCGGCGGGATCGGCACTTCGAACTTGGGCTCAAGATGCTCCTCGTCCCCGTCGCGCCGGAAGGCGACGCTCACGCATTGCCTCCCATGTACTCGTCCATCGCCTCGCTGGCTTCGAACCAGCCGGCTTCGGCCACTTCCAGTTCCTCGGCTGCCTGCGTGCGGCGCTTGCCGACTTCACCGATGTTGAGCTTGGCCAGATCGCCCTTGGCCGATGCCGGATCGGCCAGCACGGCGTCCAGCGCGTCAAGCTGCTGCTGGATGCGCTTCATGCGCGTTTCGGTCTCGGAAACCTTCTTGCGCAGGGCCTTGAGTTCTTCCCGCGCCACGGCGCCGTTCTTGCGAGCGGGCTTGGCTTCGGTTTGCACTGCCTTGGGCTGGTTCCGGCCGAGGACGAAGTCGATGTAGTCCTCCATCGACCCGTCGTAGTTCGCCGCGGTGCCCTGATCGACCAGCACGAGCCGGTCGGCCGCGAGTTCGACCATGTGACGGTCGTGGCTGACCAGGATCACTGCGCCCTCGAACTGGTTGAGCGCCTGCACCAGTGCCTCACGTGCATCGACGTCAAGGTGGTTGGTCGGCTCGTCGAGAATGAGCATGTGCGGCGCGTCGCGCGTGACCAGCGCCAACGCAAGGCGGGCGCGCTCGCCGCCGGAAAGCGTGGAAATCTGCGCCGTCGCCCGGTCGCCAGAGAAGCCGAAGCGGCCAAGCTGACCGCGCACCGCGACCGGCGGCTTGCCTTCCATCGCCCGCGTCATCAGTTCCAGCGGCGTCGAATCGGAGGGCAGTTCCTCCACCTGATACTGGGTGAAGTAGCCGATGCGAATTTTGGGAGAGAAGGTCAGCGAACCTTCCATCGGCTGCAACTGACGGGCCAGCAGGCGCGCGAGCGTGGTCTTGCCGTTACCGTTGCGGCCGAGCAGGGCGATGCGGTCTTCCGGATCGATGCGCAAGTTCAGGCGGCGCAGGATCGGCTTTTCCGCCTCGTAACCAACGGCGGCAAGATCCAGCGTAACCAGCGGCGGGCGCAGCTCGTCGGGGCTGGGGAAATCGAAGCTGAGCGAGGAATCCTCGGCCATCGCCGCGATAGGCTGCATCTTCGCCAGCATCTTCGCGCGGGATTGTGCTTGCTTGGCAGTGGAGGCGCGGGCCGAGTTGCGGGCGACGTAATCGGCCAGCTTCTTGCGCTGCGCATCCTGATTGGCACGCGCGGCAGCCGCCTGCGCGGCGCGCTCGGCCCGGATGCGCTCGAAGCTGTCGTATGTGCCGGGGTAAAGCGTCAGCTTGCCCTGCTGCAGGTGCAGGATGTGGTCCACCACATTGTTCAGCAGATCGCGTTCGTGGCTGATGACGATCAGCGTCTTGGGGTAGGTCTGGAGGAAGTTCTCCAACCAGAGCGTCGCTTCGAGGTCGAGGTGGTTCGAGGGTTCGTCGAGCAGCAGCACGTCGGGCTGAGAGAACAGCAGGCCGGCCAGCGCCACGCGCATCTTCCAACCGCCCGAGAAACTGTCGAGCGGCCGGTTCTGCATCTCCTCATCGAAACCCAGGCCGACAAGAATGCGCGCGGCACGTGCCTCGCCGGTATAGGCATCGATCGCCAGCAGACGTTCGTGCACGTCGCCGAGACGATGGGGGTCGACGCAGGTTTCGGATTCGGCGAGCAGGTCCTTGCGTTCGGTATCGGCATCCAGAACCGCTTCGAGTGCGGTTCGGGTGCCGGTAGGTGCCTCTTGGGCAATGTAGCCCAGCCGGGCACGGCGCGGCATCTCGACCGAACCGCCATCGGGTTCCAACTGGCCGATGATGGCCTTCACCAGCGTGGATTTGCCCGCGCCGTTGCGGCCGATCAGGCCCACCTTGCCGTCCTTGGGAATGGTGGCGGCGGCCTGGTCGAGGATAGTGCGCCCCCCAAGGCGAACGGTAATATCGCGGATCGTCAACATGGGGGGAGCGCCTAGAGGATTTTGCGCCCGGTTGGAAACATCTTCCGGCGGCAAGTTTTTCGCGACGGGGTTTTGCAGCTTCCAAGGTGTGGCCCGGCCAACTTCCCCATGCGGAAAGAAGAATTGATTTGCGCCAAGGCGATGTCAGTATGTGACTGGTATCGCGTGAGTACTTGACCGATCGCCGGGCGTTTCCGGCTGCAATGATCCTGGCTTGAGGAACGTCGATGAAGAAATCCGTGGTCGCCGCAGTGATCGTTGCGGTTCTGCTGGCGGCCGGATTGGTCTGGTGGCTGACGCGGGGCCATCAGGATCCCGATACGCTCGTCCTCCACGGCAATGTCGATATTCGGCAGGTTTCGCTCGCCTTCGATGGTTCCGGGCGCGTGACGCAGATGACGGTCGAGGAAGGTGATGCGGTGAGGGCAGGGCAGGTGCTTGCCCGGCTCGATACGGTGACGCTGGGCCTGCAGGCTCGCAATGCCGAGGCGCAGATGGCTGCAATGCAGGAAAACCTGCTAAAATTGCGCAACGGCACTCGTCCGGAAGACATCGCCCAGGCCCGCGCCAAGGTCGAATCCGCCCGCGCCAATGCCGCGCGGGCAGCGGACGACTACAAGCGCGCCCAATCGGTCTCCGCAAATACCGCAGGGCGCGGCGTCAGCGCGCAGGAACTCGATCAGGCGCGCAATGCCTCACAGGTGGCCAATGCCCAACTGAAAGAGGCGGGCGAGGCGCTGAACGTGGCGACGCGTGGCCCCCGTGCGGAAGATATCGCTGCTGCCGAAGCGCAAGTGAAGAGTGCCGACGCGCAACTGGCCTTGCTGCGCCATCAGATCGACCAGGGTGAATTGAAGGCACCGGCCGATGCGGTCGTCCGGTCCCGCCTGCTGGAAGTGGGCGACATGGCGACGCCGCAAAAGCCGGTTTACGAGCTGGCGCTAACCAGCCCCAAGTGGATTCGCGTCTACGTGGAGGAGGTCGATCTCGGCCGTATCCGCATGGGCCAGCGCGCCAGCGTGACCAGCGACAGCTTTCCCGATCGGCCGGTGCCCGGCACGGTAGGCTTCATCTCCTCAGTCGCGGAATTCACGCCGAAGTCGGTGGAGACCGAATCGCTGCGCACGGCGCTGGTCTACGAAGTGCGCGTACGGGTGGACGACAAGGACGGACGCCTGAGGTTGGGGCAGCCGGTAACGGTGCGGATCGCGGCGGGCCCGCCGAAAGCCGCAGGGCAGGCAGGGTCGCCAAGGTGAGCGACTTCACCGTCGCCTGCAAGAACCTGCGCAAGGTCTTCGACGGTCCGGATGGTAGGCCATTCGATGCCGTTGACGACCTCTCGTTCTCGCTGCGTGCGGGGACGATCACGGCGCTGGTGGGGCCGGACGGGGCAGGCAAGACTACGCTGATGCGGATGGCGACCGGGTTGCTCAAGCCCGATGGCGGCAGCCTGGAAGTGCTGGGCATCGATGTCGCCGCCAACCCGCAGGCGGTGCAGAACCGCATCAGCTACATGCCGCAGCGCTTCGGGCTCTACGAAGATCTGTCCGTGCAGGAAAATCTGAACCTCTACGCCGATCTCCACGGCGTGCCGCAAGAGGTACGCGCCGAACGCTTCAAGCGCATGCTGGACATGACCGACATGGCCCGGTTTACGGATCGCGCCGCGGGCAATCTTTCGGGCGGCATGAAGCAGAAGCTGGGTCTGGCCTGCACCTTGGTCCGCGTGCCGGATCTGTTGCTGCTGGATGAGCCAAGCGTCGGCGTCGACCCGCTCTCGCGCCGTGACTTGTGGCAAATCATCGAGCAGCTGATCGAATCGGATGGGCTCAGCGTCCTTGTGAGCACCGCCTACATGGATGAGGCGGGGCGCTGCGACGAAGTGCTGGTGATGGACCGCGGGCGTCTGCTGTCTCAGGACAAGCCCGCGGCGATCACGGCAAAGGCGCATGGCCTCACTTACGTCACCGCGCCGCCGCCCAGCACACCCGCGCGGGACCTGCAGGCCCGCCTGATCGATTCGCCGGGTAAAGTGGTAGACGCAGTGCCGCGCGGCGGCGCGGTGCGTTTCATCCGCCAGCCCGACTGTCCGTTGGAGGCGCTGGACGATCTGCTGCAAGGTCAGCCTGCCGAGCCGCGCGAGGAGGAACTGGAAGACGCCTTCATGCTTCTGCTGCGCCAGCATGATGCGAACAAGAAGGAATTGGACGCGGCGAGCCCGCAGTTGCGCGTGACTGCGGACAAACAGCCATCGGGCAGCGAGAATGTGATCCACGTGCGCAACCTGGTTCGCCGCTTCGGAGACTTCACCGCCGTTGCCAACACTTCGTTCGATGTGCGTCGTGGGGAGATATTCGGCCTGCTCGGCCCCAATGGTGCCGGCAAGACGACCACGTTCCGTATGCTCTGCGGCCTGCTTCCCGCGACCAGTGGCACGCTGGAGGTGGCGGGCGTCAATTTGCGCTCCGCCCGTGCCGAGGCGCGGCGGCGGATCGGGTATGTGGCGCAGAAATTCTCCCTCTACGCCAACCTTTCCGTGCGGGAGAATTTGGAATTCTTCGGCGGCGCCTATGGCCTGCGCCGCCACGACCTGAAACAGCGCGTTCAGGCCATTCTCGATCAGTTCGGGCTCGATCCCGCAGCCACCAGTGGGGCTTTGCCGCACGGCTACAAGCAGCGTCTGGCCATGGCGGCGGGGCTGGTGCACGAGCCCGAAATCCTCTTTCTGGACGAACCGACCAGCGGCATCGATCCCATCGCGCGGCGCGCTTTCTGGCGGACCATCACATCGCTATCGCAATCGGGCGTGACGGTGATCGTCACCACGCATTTCATGGAAGAAGCCGAATACTGCGACCGCATCGCTATCCAGGATGCCGGGCACATGCTGGCGCTCGGCACGCCGCAGGAGGTGCGCGAGCAGGCCGGCGGCGACAGCGTGGGCGATATGAACCAAGCCTTCATCGCGATCGTCGAGCAAGGACGGGCGCATGACGGCGGGGAGAAGTCCGCAGCATGAGCGACGATCGCACCGAAAGTGCCTTCCTGACCCGGCTGACCGCGTTGGCGCGCAAGGAAACGCGCCAGATGCTGCGGGATCGTAGCAACCTGATGGTCGGCCTGCTGCTGCCAATCGCGCTGATCCTGCTGTTCGGCTTCGGTCTTTCGTTCGACGTTAAAAACGCCCCGGTGGCGTTGGTTATGCAGGACCGTTCCGCTGCGGCGCGGGAAATCGTCTCCGGCCTGCGCGGTTCGGCCTACCTCGATCCCGTCGATGTCGAAACCATGGACGTGGCGAGCCGGATGCTGCGTGAAGGCAAAGTGGATGCGATCGTCCAGGTTCCCAACGATTTCGCCCGTAGGCAAGTAATGGGCGGGGCTGAAATCCAGCTCATCCTGAACGGCGTCGATTCGACCACGGCGCAGACGCTGGAGGCTTACGTCCAGGGCGCCGTGGCGACGGCCATGGCGCGGCAGGCCGATCGCGGCGGCACGGTATCGGCCGGCGGCGCGGTCACCGTGATGACGCGGACCTGGTTCAACGAAGAAGGCAACAGCCGCTGGTATCTGGTGCCGGGCCTCGTCGTCCTGATCATGACGCTGGTGGGTGCCTTTCTCAGTTCGCTGCTGATCGCGCGCGAGTGGGAGCGGGGTACGCTGGAGGCCCTGTTCGTCACCCCCGTGCGCCCGCTGGAACTCGTGATGGCGAAGCTGGCGCCTTACATCGTGATCGGGTTGATCGATCTGACCATGTGCCTGTTGGCGGCGGTTTTCCTGTTCGATGTGCCGATCCGGGGATCGCTGCTGGCCATTACCTTCATCTCGTTCCTCTATCTGCTCGTGTCGTTGCTGGTGGGCCTGCTGATCTCCGGCGTGACACGCAATCAGTTCGCGGCGAGCCAGGTCGCGCTGCTGGCAAGTTTCATGCCGGCCCTGATGCTTTCGGGCTTCATATTCGACCTGCGCAACATCCCTTTGGCCGTCCGCCTGGTGGCGCAGATTCTGCCGGCAACGCACTTCATGGGCGTGATCAAGACGCTTTTCCTGGCCGGAACCGATTGGGGCATGGTGGCCAGCAACAGCCTGATCATGCTGGGCTACATCGTGGTTCTGACGGTGCTCACCCGCCGTACCTTGCGCAAGCGACTGGACTGAGCCGATGAACCGAGCATCGGCATGGCTGGCTGCGGTTGCCTTTCTCTTTCGCAAGGAAGTGCTCGCGCTGTTCAAGGATCCGGCCAACCGCATCATCCTGTTCGCGCCGGCATTCATCCAAACGCTGCTGTTCGGATATGGCGCGATCCTGGATCTTCAGCACGTCCCCTATGCCCTGCTGGACCAGAGCCGGGGGCAGGCGGCCAGCGAACTGATCGCCCGGCTGGACGGCACAGGGGTATTTTCGCGGCAGGCGACGCTGGACAATGCCAATCAGATTGCGGGGCTGATCGACCGGCAGAAAGTGCTGATGGCCGTCACCATTCCGGCGGATTTCGATCGGAAACTGGCAAACGGCCGGAACGCCGAAGTGCAGGTGGTGTTCGACGGGCGCAATTCCACCACGGCAGGCTCTGCCGCTGCCTACATCGCTTCGGTCGTACAGGCCTTCAACGCATCCCGGTCCGGCGCGCAGGGGGTGACGGTGGTTCGGCGGGCATGGTTCAACCCCAACCTCGAATCGCGCTGGCAGATCATGCCTGCGATGATCGCCACCCTTTCCATGCTCCAGACGATGCTTCTGGCCGCGCTTTCCGTTGCGCGGGAACGGGAGCAGGGGACGTTCGACCAGTTGCTGGTCACGCCGATGACCCCGCTGCAGATCCTGGTGGGCAAGGCACTTCCGTCGATCGTCGTCGGCCTGCTGCAATCGACGATCGTCTTGCTGATCGTGCTGCTCTGGTTTCGCGTGCCGATGAGCGGATCGCCATTCGTGCTCTATTTCGGGCTGCTCTGCTTCAATATCGCCTCGGTCGGCATCGGCATGACGCTATCGGCGTTCGCGCTGAACATGCAGCAGGCCATGCTCTATTCCTTTGTGCTGATCATGCCGTTGACCCTGCTGTCCGGCATGCTGACCCCGATCCGCAACATGCCCGCCGTGCTCCAATACGCGACTTACGTGAACCCGCTGAGGTTCGGCGTTGCCATTGTGCGCCGCGTCTATCTGGAGGGCGCGGGGATCGGGGATGTCGCCATCAATTTTCTGCCCTTGCTGGCAGTTGCCGCAGTCACGCTGCCGCTGGCCGCATGGCTGTTCCGCCACCGGCTGGCCTGAAATGCAAGGATCTGCTGCCATGTTTCGTGTCCGGACTAGCGCCAGATTTCCCACCGCGGCCATGGTGGCCCTATCGTTGGCGCTGTGTCTGGGCGCGGCTGGATGCACGGTTGGCCCCGATTTCAAGGCCCCCGTCGCGCAAGCGCCGGATGACTGGTCGCAGTGGCGCAGCGGTACCGCCGATATGGTCGCGGTTCCGGCGGGCAAACAGGCCATGCCGGCCGAATGGTGGACGCTGCTGGGCGACCCCGTACTGGATGATCTGGAACGCCGTGCCCTGGCCGCGAATCCCGACCTCCAGACTGCGGCCCTCCACCTTGCTCAGGCGCGCGCCCAGCGCGGAGCGGCAGCATCGGCCGGCCTGCCGCAAGTCAATGCCAGCACGCAAGTAACGCGTGAACGGATGAGCGAATATGGCGCATCTACGCGCCTCTTTGATGTATTGGCCGGCGATAATCGCGATCAGCTTGCCCAATATCTCGCTCGCCCCTTTACGCTCTATCAAGGCGGATTCGATGCGGGGTGGGAGATCGACTTGTGGGGCAAGGTGCGCCGTTCGGTAGAGGCGGCGGATGCCGGGATCGCGCAGCAAGGGGCCTTGCTGGATCTTACGCGCCTTTCCGTGACGGCCGAGGTGGCGCAGGCCTATTTCGCCATGCGCAACGCCCAGGCGCAAGGCGCGGCAGCGGGTGAGGATATTGCGTTACTCAAGGATCGCGTCGGGTTGGTCGCCGCGCGGGTCGATGGTGGAATGAGCGATCACACGGCTATCGAGAGCGATCAAGCCAGCCTGCGCGCGTCGGAAGCGAACCTGCCGGCGCTTCAGGCCGAAGCCGCCGCACAAGCCAACCGCATCGCCATTGCACTGGGGGTGCAGCCCGGAACCCTCCGCGAGGAATTGAAGCCGACCGCGCTGGGCCCGTTGCCCCCGGCACTTCCGGATCTTTCCTTGGGAATGCCGTCCGAAGTTGCTTTGCGGCGCCCGGAAGTGCGGGCGGCCGAGGCGAAACTTCACGCCGCGACCGCGCAAATCGGCGTGGCCGTGGCCGATCTCTACCCCAGCATCACTCTTGGCGGCGGGTTCGGACTGGAAAGCTACCGATCACAGAACCTGTTCGATTGGGCGAGCCGAACCTGGCAGATCGGGCCAAGCCTGAGCCTGCCGATATTCGACGGCGGGCGCCGGCGCGCCACGGTGGAACTGCGCAAGCTCGAACAGCGAGAGGCGGCGGTGAACTTCCAGGTCGCCGTGCTGAAGGCTTGGCAGGAAATCGACGACGCCTTGACCGGCTACACCGCCGATTGGCAAGCGCGGCAGCGGCGGGCCGACAGACTGGAGCACGCCCGGGCCAATGCGGATCTGGTGGAAGCGCGCTATCGCGGCGGTCAGGTGAACTATCTGCCGGTGATCGATGCCCGCCGCGCGGCGTTGGCAGCCCGACGGGAACTGGATGAAAGCGACGCGCGACTCCGCACGCGGCTTGCGGCCATCAACAAGGCTATCGGCAACGTTCCGCCTGCGTCGAATCCCGCAGCGTCACACTGATCGGATGGCGTTCAGCCGCCTCGCACGGGCCGCGAACAAGTTATCAACACATATCTCGCCCATTTTGCAGTGCAGCACGCCGCAAGACCTGTCGCAAGAGGGTGCGAATCGCGTAACATTCGTGCTTGCAACGCTGAATCACTTGTGATTCTATCACGGCATGAGGGGCCATGCGTCACGATAACAACCTTGCGAAGGAGCGATTGGTTCAGGGCGGCGCCCTGGCCCTGCTGCTGCTCATGGGCGGGTTCGTCATCGCGGGCCCCAGCGGCATTCTGGCCTGGGGCGAAAATCAGCGCCTTTTGGAACAGCGCCACGAAAAGCTTGCAGAGTTGGAAAGCCAGCGCGATCGCCTGAAGAATCGCGTTGCTTTGCTCGATGGTAGCAAGGTTGATCCGGATCTGGCGGGCGAATTGTTGCGCTCGAACCTTAATGTTGCTCGCCCTGACGAAATGGTCATGCTGATCAAACGTTGAGTTTCTGCCCTTTTGGGGCAGCCAACCTGAGCTTCGCATCGCATCATGTTGCGATGCAACATTTCTGTTCGCCATAATTTTTGTGCCGGGCACGGCAAATTTCCGTCATCGTGCTTTCGATTTCCGCGCGGCGTCCTATAAGCAGCCCGAAATCAATCGCACCAACGATGGGGAGTCCCGTTGCCCAAAGCTAAGAGTGACGCCGGGTCCGGCGCCGAGCCTGCCGCAGTACCGGCACAGGACGAAGACTTTGCGCTGCACAGCCTCCAGGAAGCTCTGGAAGCTGACAAGCGCTACAAGCCCAGCAAGGAAGAGCTGCTTCATTTCTATGAGCAGATGCTGCTCATTCGCCGCTTCGAGGAACGCGCAGGCCAGCTTTACGGCCTGGGCCTGATCGGCGGCTTCTGCCACCTTTACATCGGCCAGGAAGCCGTTGCCGTGGGCCTGCAGTCCGCGCTCGACGGTGAACGCGATTCGGTTATCACCGGCTATCGCGACCACGGCCACATGCTTGCCTACGGCATCGATCCCAAGGTGATCATGGCCGAGCTGACCGGCCGCGCTGCCGGTATCTCGCGCGGCAAGGGCGGTTCGATGCACATGTTCAGCGTCGAACATAAGTTCTACGGCGGCCACGGCATCGTCGGCGCACAGGTCTCGCTGGGTGCTGGCCTCGCTTTCGCGCACAAGTACCGTGAAGACGGCGGCGTCGCGATGGCTTACTTCGGTGACGGCGCGGCCAACCAGGGCCAGGTCTACGAGAGCTTCAACATGGCGGCTCTCTGGAAGCTGCCGATCATCTTCGTGATCGAAAACAACGGCTATGCCATGGGCACTGCCGTGAAGCGCGGCTCGGCCGAGACGCACTTCTACCGCCGCGGCACCGCGTTCCGCATCCCGGGCATGCAGGTGGACGGCATGGACGTGCTCGAAGTCCGCAAGGCTGCCGAAGTGGCGCTGGAATATGTCCGCGCCGGCAATGGTCCGGTTCTCATGGAACTGAACACCTATCGCTATCGCGGCCACTCGATGTCCGACCCGGCGAAGTATCGCAGCCGTGAGGAAGTGCAGGACGTGCGTGAAAAGCGCGATCCGATCGATCACGCCAAGACCGAACTGATGGCCATGGGTGTGGACGAAGCCGCGCTGAAGGACATCGACAAGCGCGTGCGTGCCGCCGTGGCGGAATCGGCCGACTTTGCCGAGAATTCGCCCGAACCCGAAGCTGCTGAACTCTATACTGACGTCCTGGTGGAGCGCTACTGATGGCGATCGAACTGAAGATGCCGGCGCTCTCTCCGACGATGGAAGAGGGCAAGCTTGCCCGCTGGCTGGTGAAGGAAGGCGACAATGTCACTTCGGGTGATATCATTGCCGAAATCGAAACCGACAAGGCGACGATGGAATTCGAAGCCGTCGACGAAGGCACGGTCGGCAAGATCCTTGTGCCCGAAGGCACCGAGGGTGTGAAGGTCGGCACCGTGATCGCCGTCATCGCCGGTGAAGGCGAAGACGCTTCGGCGATCTCGGCACCCGCCCCGAAGGCTGAAGCTGCTCCCGCCGCCGAAGCCGCTCCTGCTGCTGCCAAGGCGGAGGCTCCGGCCCCCGCACCGGCGAAGAAGGATCCCGAGGTTCCCTACGGGACCAACATGAAGACCTCGACCGTTCGCGAAGCGCTTCGCGACGCCATGGCCGAGGAAATGCGCCGCGACGACCGCGTCTTCGTGATGGGCGAGGAAGTGGCCGAGTACCAGGGCGCTTACAAGGTGACCCAGGGCCTCCTTGAAGAGTTCGGTCCGCGCCGCGTGATCGACACGCCGATCACCGAGTACGGCTTTGCCGGTATCGGCACCGGCGCCGCAATGGGCGGTCTGCGTCCGATCATCGAGTTCATGACGTTCAACTTCGCCATGCAGGCGATCGACCACATCATCAACTCGGCGGCCAAGACCAACTACATGTCGGGCGGCCAGATGCGTTGCCCGGTCGTGTTCCGTGGTCCGAACGGCGCGGCTGCTCGTGTCGGCGCGCAGCACTCGCAGAACTATGGCCCGTGGTACGCCAACGTGCCGGGTCTGGTCGTGATCGCGCCTTACGACGCATCGGACGCCAAGGGCCTGCTGAAGGCAGCGATCCGCAGCGAAGACCCGGTCGTCTTCCTTGAGAACGAGCTGGTCTACGGCCGCACGTTCGAACTGCCCGAACTCGACGATCACGTCCTGCCGATCGGCAAGGCGCGCATCATGCGTGAAGGCAAGGACGTGACCATCGTGTCCTACTCGATCGGCGTCGGCCTCGCGCTCGAAGCCGCCGAGCAGCTGGCCGGCGAAGGCATCGATGCCGAAGTCATCGACCTTCGCACCCTGCGTCCGCTCGACAAGGAAACCGTGCTGGCCAGCCTTGCCAAGACGAACCGCATGGTCGTTGCGGAAGAAGGCTTCCCGGTCTGCTCGATCGCGTCCGAAATCATCGCGATCTGCATGGAAGACGGTTTCGACGACCTCGATGCCCCGGTGGTCCGCGTCTGCAACGAAGACGTGCCGCTGCCTTACGCGGCCAACCTCGAAAAGCTGGCGCTGATCGACACGCCGCGCATCGTCGAGGCAGTCCGCAAGGTCTGCTATCGCTGATCCTGGCGTAAGCGCTGACAAGTGAGACGGCGGCGAAGCAAGCGCTTCGCCGCCGTCTTGCGTTCTGGGCCAGTTTACAGGCTTGCGCGATGATCCGCGCGGGCTAGAGAGGCGGCGTGTCCGAGCAAACTGCCCCCGAAAGCCGCCCCGAAGACCTGCTTCTGCCGGCGTTGCCGCAGACGATGCGGCTCGCGCTCGCCTATGCGCCGTCGCGCGCGCGGCTGCCGACGCTGGCGCTCCTGGCGCTGGATCAGCGGCTTGCTGGCCTGCTTCGCCATTCGCGCGAGCCGATGATGGCGCAGATTCGGCTCGCGTGGTGGCGTGAGACTTTGGGCCGCGATGCCAGTGAATGGCCGGAGGGTGAGCCTTTGTTGGCAGCGCTCCGTAGCTGGAATGGCAAGCACACCGCTCTCGTCGCTCTTGTCGATGGGTGGGAAGCGCTGACGGGAGAGGCCCCGTTGGCACCTTCCTCCCTAGAGGAGATGGTCGATGGGCGGGCCGCCGCTTTCGCTGGACTTGCCCAGGCGCTTGGCCGTGAGGGTGAGGCGGAGACGGCGCGTATCCTCGGCCGCCGTTGGGCTCTGGCGGACCTTTCTATGAAGCTGAACCATCCGGGCGAAAGTGTGGTCGTGCGTCGGCTCGCCGAGGCGGAAAGCGCGCACACGGCGCGCGTTTCTCGCAATCTCCGGCCCTTGGCAGTGCTGGAAGGACTGGCCCGCGCAAACCTGACGAGCGGAGGCCAGGGCTCGGCTCGAACGGTGCTGAAAGCCATGCGGATCGGCCTGTTCGGCCGCTAATTCCTCTGCATAACAGTTATGTAATTTCCCTGATCTGGCTTCGCGAGGAGATAAGCCGCTCGAATTCAGGGAGATTGGCGATGCAGCGCTTCATCCTAGGCGGCGTGACGGTGCTTCTGCTGCTGTCGCTCGGCTTGTTCTGGTGGCAGGGGCGGGCCGAAGTGGAAAAGGCCGCGCCGCCGCCCGTTGCAGCCAAACCGCTACCGCATCCGACCGAAATTCCCAGCGCCGATCTGGAAAACCTGGCCGGGCCGGAGCTGCCCGAAGCGACGCCGCTCACCCGGGAGCAACGTCGCTTCGCGCGTTACGATTTCAATCGCGACGGCAGGATCACCCGCGAAGAGATGCTGTCCACGCGCACGGCGGCGTTCCGCAAGCTCGACAAGGACGGCAACAACCTGCTGACCTTCGAGGAATGGGCCGTGGCCACGGTCGACAAGTTCGACAAAGCCGACACCGACCACGACCAGATCCTGACGTCCGACGAATTCCGGTCCACGGCCCCGCCACCGGCGAAACCGAAGCCAAAATGCTCGTGCAAATCCTGAGTTACGCGGGGGTAAGCTCCGCCAGCCAGGGCACGAGGTCTTCCTTTGCGCGCGAGGTATAGGCTTCCTTGCGCTGCTTCTTCTTCACATCGTGAAGCGGCGGGAAGAGGCCGAAGTTGACGTTCATCGGCTGATAACTTTCCGCCTCGGCATCGCCGGTGATGTGCGAGAGCAGGGCGCCCAGCGCGGTGGTGCGCGGCGGAGCCTGCCATTCGCGCCCGGCGAGTTCCGTGGCCGTCATAAGGCCCGCCATCATGCCGACGGCCGCGCTTTCGACATAGCCTTCGCAGCCGGTGATCTGGCCGGCGAAACGCACGTGCGGCGCGGTCTTCAGGCGCAGCTGACGGTCCAGCAGTACCGGCGAATTGAGGAAGGTGTTGCGATGCAGGCCGCCAAGGCGGGCGAATTCTGCGTTCTCAAGTCCGGGAATCGTGCGGAAAAGGCGTACCTGCTCGGCATGCTTCAGCTTGGTCTGGAAGCCGACCATGTTCCACAGTGTGCCCAGCTTATTGTCCTGCCGCAACTGGACGACCGCATAGGCCCAGCGGCCATTGGGGTGTTCCGGTGTGGCCCAGTGCGGATTGTCGAGGCCAACCGGCTTCATCGGCCCGAAGCGCAGGGTCTCGACGCCGCGCTCAGCCATGACTTCGATCGGCATGCAGCCGTCGAAATAAGGCGTGTTGGCTTCCCATTCCTTGAAGGCGGTCTTTTCACCATCGACCAGCCCCTGATGGAAGGCCAGGTACTGCTCCTTGTTCATCGGGCAGTTGATGTAGTCCTTGGTCTCGCCCTTATCCCAGCGCGAGGCCATCCAGCACACGTCCATGTCGATCGTGTCGCGATAGACGATGGGGGCGATCGCGTCGAAGAAGGCAAGGCTGTCCGACCCGGTCGCCGCGCCGATGCTGTGGGCCAACGCTTCAGCGGTCAGCGGACCGGTGGCGACGATCGTAGTGCCCGCCTGAGGCAGAACGTCGATGCGCTCACGCACGATATCGAGATTGGGCAGGGCGGCAAGCCGGGCTTCCACTTCCGCCGAGAACACGTCGCGGTCCACCGCCAGTGCTGAACCGGCAGGAACCTCCGCCTTGGCAGCCGCCGACATGATCAGCGAATCGCAGCGTCGCATTTCCTCGTGGAGCAGGCCCACGGCGTTCTTTTCATGGTCGTCGGACCGGAACGAGTTCGAGCAGACCAGCTCGGCAAGGCCATCGCCTTGATGTGCCGGGCTTCTCTCACCCCCCTTGTCGGGCGAGGCGCCGCGCATTTCCGAAAGGCGGACCTTGAAGCCGCGACGGGCGAGCTGCCAGGCGGCTTCGCTGCCGGCAAGGCCGCCGCCGATGATATGGACGTCGTATGTCATGGCGGTTGCGCCTAGACCTTCGGGGCGCGATGGGGAAGGGCAAGCTTTACCGTTCTTGTCCCCTTGCGCGCCCTGATCGTTCGGCGCGCGCGGTCAGGCGGGAAGGATCAGTTCGCCGCCGTCGCCATAAGCGACGGGAGTATGTGCAATCACCGCCGAAAGCGGCAGATCGGCATAGATATGCGGAAACAGCGCGCCGCCGCGCGAGACTTCCCACTTCACCGCGTCGCCCAGCAGGCCGAGATCGACCGCCGCGAGGGCGAGGTCCGACTGCCCGGCAAAGTGCTTTTCCAGCGTCTCCCTCGCCTGAGCGGCAGTGGACATGTGGATATAGCCGTCCGCCTTATCGATCGGCGCGCCGGTAAAAACCCCGTCGGCGAGCAGCTGCTGGAGCTGCTCGCCGGTCAGGATCTTGTAGGCGACGCTGTCGCTCACTCTTCGGTTTCCGGTGCTTCGGGCGCTTCTGATGTCGGAGTGTCGGCGGCAGGTGCTTCACCCTCTGCGCCTTCGACCACGTCTTCCTCGTCCTCATCGAGGCGAACCGCGCTCACTACGTGTTCGTCGCCGGAGACGTTGAACAGGCGAACGCCGGCCGAACCACGACCGATCACGCGCAGCGAATCGAGCGGCAGGCGGATCAGCTTGGCCTGATCGGTCACCAGCATCAGCTGATCGGCGCGGGTAGCCGGGAAGCTGGCGACAACCGGGCCATTGCGGGCGATGTTGTCGATATTCGTGATGCCCTGGCCGCCACGGCCGGTGCGACGGTACTCGTAGGCCGAGGACATCTTGCCGTAACCGTTGGCGCAGACCGTAAGGATGAATTGCTCCTTCTCGGCCAGATAGGCGTAACGTTCGGCATCGAGCGAGGGCTCGCCATCCTTCTCACCCTTCCACGGGGCGAAGCGCAGATAGGCCTCGCGCTCGTCCTGATCCTTCACGCCGACGCGGTGGAGGATCGACAGCGAGATGACCTCGTCATCGTCCTTCAGCGTCATCGCCTTTACGCCGGTGGACGTGCGGCTTGCGAATTCGCGAACGAGATCGCCAGCGAAGCGGATCGCCTTGCCCTGACGGCTTGCGAGCAGCACGTCGTCCTGGTGGCTGAGTAGCGCGACGCCGATCAGGCGGTCGGCGCTATCCTCTTCGAACTTCATCGCGAACTTGCCGTTCGACGGGATGTTCGCGAAGGCGTCCATCGAGTTGCGGCGCACGTTGCCCTTGGCAGTGGCGAACACCACCGAGAGCTTGCTCCACTCCTTCTCGTCCTCAGGCAGGGCGAGAACGGTCTGGATCGTCTCGTCCTTGTCCAGCGCGGGCAGAAGGTTGACGATCGGGCGGCCGCGCGTGGTCGGGCCGCCTTCGGGCAGCTTGTAGACCTTGAGACGGTAGACCTTGCCGGCGGTCGAGAAGAACAGCACCGGGTTGTGGGTGGAAGTGACGAACATCGTCGTCACCACGTCCTCATCCTTGGTCGCCATGCCGGCGCGGCCCTTGCCGCCACGGTTCTGTGCACGGAACGTCGAAAGCGGGGTGCGCTTGATATAGCCGTCCATGGTCACGGTAACGACCATGTCCTCACGCTCGATCAGGTCCTCGTCCTCGATGCCTTCGGCGGCGCCGGTCATCTCGGACACGCGCTTCGTGGCGTAGAGGTCGCGCACGGCCACCAGTTCGCCGCGCATGACGCCATAGAGCTTCACGCGGTCGGACAGGATCGAGAGGTATTCCTCGATCGCCGCTGCAAGTTCCTTCAGTTCGTCGCCGATCTCGTCGCGGCCCAGTGCCGTCAGGCGGTGCAGGCGCAAGTCGAGGATCGCCTTCACCTGGATCTCGGACAGGCGATAGACGCCGCCGGTTTCCTCGGCATTGGGTTCGATCGCTTCGACGAGGCGGATGTAGGGCGCGATATCGCCGATCGGCCACTCACGCGTCAGCAGTCGTGCACGGGCTTCCGCCGGGTTCGGTGCGCCGCGAATGATCTTCACCACTTCGTCGAGGTTCGAAACCGCAACGACCAGGCCGAGCAAGATGTGCGCCCGGTCACGCGCCTTGTTCAGTTCGAACTTGGTGCGGCGGGTGATGACCTCTTCGCGGAACTGGATGAACGAGGCGAGGATATCGCGCAGGTTGAAGACTTCAGGGCGGCCGTTCTTGATGGCCAGCATGTTGGCCGCGAAGTTCGACTGCGCCGGCGTGTTGCGCCAGAGTTGGTTGAGCACGACTTCGGGCGTGGCATCGCGTTTCAGGTCGATGACCACGCGCATACCTTCACGGTTCGATTCGTCGCGGATGTCCGCAACGCCGTCGATCCGCTTGTCCTTGGCGGCTTCTGCGATCTTCTCGACCAGGCCGGCCTTGCCGACCTGATAGGGGATCGAGGTGAGCACGATCGAACGACGATCGCCGCGACCTTCCTCGATCTCATGGCGGCAGCGCATGATGATCGAGCCGCGACCGGTAAGGTAGGCGTTGCGAGCGCCACCCTGGCCGAGGATCAGCGGTGCCGTCGGGAAGTCCGGCCCCGGAATGATCTGGATCAGTTCCTCGATCGTCACGGCCGGGTTGTCGATCATGGCAAGGCAGCCATCGATCACTTCGCCCAGGTTGTGCGGCGGAATGTTCGTGGCCATGCCGACGGCGATACCGCCCGCGCCATTGACCAGCAGGTTCGGGAAGCGGGCCGGCAGCACGGTCGGTTCGCTTTCGGAACCGTCGTAGTTGTCGGCGAAGTCGACTGTGGCCTTTTCGATATCGGCCAGCAGCTCGTTCGAAACCTTGTCGAGACGCGCTTCGGTGTAACGCATGGCGGCCGGCGGATCGGGGTCCATCGAACCGAAGTTGCCCTGACCGTCGATCAGCGGCAGTCGCATCGACCACGGCTGCGTCATGCGCGCCAATGCGTCGTAGATCGCACTGTCGCCATGCGGGTGATACTTACCCATGACGTCACCGACGATGCGGCTAGACTTGCGGTACGGGCGGCCCGCAACGTAGCCCGCTTCGTGGCAGCTATAGAGAATGCGGCGATGAACCGGCTTCAGGCCGTCGCGCACATCGGGCAGCGCGCGGCTCACGATCACGCTCATCGCGTAATCGAGATAGCTGGTCTTCATCTCATCGACGATGTCGATGCGGGTATATTCGCCTTCGGGACCGGTGTGGCCGGAACCGTTCTCAGGAATGTCGGTGTCGTCGCTCACGCGCTGGATCGTTCGTTGCTGCGGGACAAGGGATGATGGACCGCCCTAGGACATGCCGCGCGCGAAAGCCACTGGAACGGGGGCGGGGAGAGCGTGAAGCGTTCCTTTTTCCACACTTATGGCCACAGCCCCTTCGGCATCCGCGATGGAAACCGCCAGACTTGCGACGAAACGCATTCAATCAGCGTTCAGCGGCGCACTTCTAATCCGGCTGCGAGGTTGCCAAGCGAACATTTCGACGCCAAACCGGCGCAGCGCTTTATGCGGTGCCGCTGTTCGCGGTGCGACCGTATGTGTCTTGTTGAGGAGTTGGCCTTGATGGCTCGCAAGTTCCTGATTTCCCGTATTGCCCTTGCCGTAGCCCTGGGCGGCGGCATGGCAGTGGCCATGGCCCCGGCCGCTTCCGCAAAGGAAGCCAAGCCGAAGTCCGACGCCAAGTATTCGGATGCCTTCATCAAGGCCGCCGGCCCGATCGAAAAGGCGATCAACGCAGCAACCGCCGCTCTGCCGCAGGGCGCCGGTGCCGACGCGTTCCCGGCCGCCAAGTCCAGCATCGACACCGCGCTGGGCGGCAACGGCAAGGCCGCGATCGAAGCAGCCATGCCTTCGGCGACCACCCCGGACGACAAGCTGGCGATGGGCCAGTTCGCGCGCACTTATGGCGTGCTTTCGCAGGACACCGCCTTCAAGCAGCAGGGCGTGGTCATGATGATCCAGAGCGGCAAGCTGCCCGCCGCATCGACCGGCGCGACCTATTTCGACGCGGGCGTGAATGCCTACAACCTGAAGGACTACGCCTCGGCCGCTACCTACCTGAAGCAGGCCAAGGACGCCGGGTACAAGGATCCGCAGAACCAGCTGGACCTGATCCTGGCCGATTCCTACAAGCGCGGCGGTAACTCGGCCGCGGTGATGGATATGGCCAAGGCCGATATCGAAGCAGCAAAGGCCAATGGTACCAAGCCCAGCGAAAGCTCGCTGCGCCAGGTTCTGCAGGAAACCTACAACGCCAAGCAGCTCGACGCCTCGGCGGACTACGCGGCGATGCTGGCGCAGAACTATCCCAGCGACAACGCGTGGAACATCTCGACCTCGATCGTGCGTCAGCTCGGTTCGTTCGAGAAGTCGGACAACCTTGACCTCATGCGCCTGATGTTCGTCAGCGGCGGCATGAAGGACAAGCGCGACTACTACGAATACCTGGAGAACGCCGATCCGCGCGCCTATCCGGGTGAAGCGCTGAAGGTCATGGACCAGGGCCTGGCCAAGGGCCTGCTCACCCAGGCTGACGTTGGTGCGGATCGCGCCACGGCTGCCGGCCGCGTTTCGGCGGACAAGGCCTCGCTGCCCGCGACCGAGCGTGACGCCATGAAGCCCGGCGCCACTGCCGCGCAGATCATGAGCGCAGCCGATGTCTTCCTCAGCTATGGCCAGTACGACAAGGCCGAAACGCTGTTCAAGGCAGCGCTGGCCAAGCCGGGCGTCGATGCCAACAAGGCGAACCTGCGCCTCGGCATGTCGCAGGCGATGCAGGGCAAGTCGGCCGACGCGAAGGCAACCCTCGCCAAGGTTACCGACAAGCGCTCGTCGATCGCCAAGCTCTGGGCCGCCTACGCAGCCAACAAGACCACTCCGGCAGCCTGATAGCTTTCGACTGCCAGAAAAAGGAAAGGGCGGCGGGATTACCCGCCGCCCTTTTCGTTTGCCCCTGGAAGGGGGGAGATGGAAATCAGGTGACCGGCGCGAACTGGCCGGTGTCCTTGTCCATCAGATGCAGCACGCCATCGGAGATCGCGAAGAAGGTGCCGCGCAGCGTCAGTTCCCCGGTCTTCACCTTGTGGCGGACGCAGGGGAAGGTCATCAGGTTCTCGATGCTGACGCGCACCGCTGCCTGCTCCATCTCGCGTTCGGCCGGGCGGCCGGTGGTGCCGAATTCGGCGGCGACCGGCGCACGGGCTTCGTCGAGCATCGAAATCCAGTCGGCGATGAAGCCGCCTTCACCCGGCTCGGTACCGTGAAGCTCCTGCGTCAGCGCGGCCTTGCAGCCGCCGCACATGCCGTGGCCCATGACCACGATTTCCTTCACCTTCAGCACTTGCACCGCGAATTCCAGCGCGGCGGACACGCCGTGATGCCCGGGCGATGTCTCGAATGGCGGGACGAGCGCGGCGACGTTGCGTACGACGAAGATCTCACCGGGATCGACGTCGAAGATCTGTGAAGGATCGACGCGGCTGTCGGAGCAGGCGACGATCATCACTTCGGGCTGCTGGCCTTCGCTCAGGCGCGCCCAGCGCTCCCTATGCGGGTTCCAGCCCGAGTCGCGAAAGCGGCGGTAGCCGTCGATCAGGCCATTCAGTACGCGGTTTTCCGGCGTGCTGGTTCCGGTGGAAGAATCGGTCATGGGGGCCTCCGTTGAAACGCACGCAACCCATAGACCGGATATTCGCACTGGCAAGCGGCAGCGCTTGCGACTATCTGGGCCCCATGAACGACCTGTCTTCCGTCCCGAGCCCCGAGCAGAAGCCCGAACGTCAGCGCAAGCCCGACTGGATCCGCGTCAAGGCGCCGACCAGCAAGGGCTATGGCGAAACGCGCCAGTTGATGCGGGATCTGAAGCTCAACACGGTCTGCGAAGAGGCTGCCTGCCCGAACATCGGTGAGTGCTGGACCAAGAAGCACGCCACGGTGATGATTCTCGGCGACACCTGCACCCGCGCCTGTGCGTTCTGCAATGTGAAGACCGGCATGCCGGGCCGTGTAGATCTGCTTGAGCCCGAACATGTGGCCGAACTGGCGGTGAAGACCGGCCTTGAGCACATCGTCATCACCTCGGTCGACCGTGATGACCTGCCGGATGGCGGTGCGAACCAGTTCGTGAAGGTGATCCAGGCCCTGCGTGCCGCGACGCCGAACACCACCATCGAAATCCTGACGCCCGACTTCCGCGGCAAGATGCGCCGCGCGGTGGAGGCTATCGTTGCCGCCGGTCCGGACGTCTACAACCACAACCTTGAAACGGTTCCCCGGCTTTACCCGACCATCCGCCCCGGCGCGCGCTACTACGCCTCGCTCCGCCTGCTGGAAGAGGTGAAGGCCCACAATCCGCTGATCTTCACCAAGTCCGGCGTGATGCTGGGCCTCGGCGAAGAGCGCCTTGAAGTCCATCAGGTGATGGACGACATGCGCTGCGCGGATATCGACTTCCTGACCATGGGCCAGTACCTGCGGCCGACCCCGAAGCATGCCGAGGTGAAGGAATTCGTCACCCCCAAGGCATTCGATGCCTATGGCGCCATCGCCCGTGCGAAGGGCTTCCTGCAGGTCGCTTCCTCGCCGCTGACGCGTTCCAGCTATCATGCGGGCAAGGACTTCGCCGAAATGCGCGCCGCGCGTGAGGCGAAGCTGGCCCCAAAGGCGCCTAAGGCCATCGCAAAGGCCTGATCCGTGCCTGGAATTCACGAAACCCAACGGCTGCCCTACAGCGCCGAACAGATGTTCGATCTCGTCGCCGACGTAGGTCGCTATCAGGAGTTCCTGCCCTGGGTGATCGCCACCCGCGTCAAGTCGGACGACGGGCACGAAATGATCGCGGACATGCTGGTCGGCTTCAAGGCGCTGCGTGAGAAGTTCACCTCACGCGTCGAAAAGGTCCGCCCGCGCGAGATCAAGGTCCACTATGTCGATGGCCCGATGAAGGACCTCGACAACTGCTGGACCTTCCACCCGGTGGACGCGCATAGCTGCGATATCGAGTTCGACGTGCGCTTCAGCTTCCGCAACGTGCTGTTCGAGAAGCTGGCTGGCCAGTACTTCGACAAGGCCTTCCGCAAAATGGTCGCCGCCTTCGAGGCGCGCGCGCACGAACTTTACGGCGAACCGCAGGAAAGCTGATTTTTTCGGTATTGGTGCGGCTTGCTGCGATAGCCGCGCCAACCGATCCTCAGGCGTTTTCCGGCAGCAGAAGTTCCAGCGCGATAAGCGCCGCCTGATGGCGAATTTCCGTGCGACCCTTGCCATCGAGCAGCTTCTGCTCGGCATCTTCCTCTTCAGCACCACGCAGCGCGCGGGCGAAAACCACGGTTCCCACCGGCTTGAGTTCGCTGCCCCCGTCAGGCCCGGCAATGCCGCTAATCGCCACCGCCACATCCGCGCGGCTATGGGCGATCGCACCTTGTGCCATGGCCCATGCCGTTGCCGGCGAAACCGCGCCCAGCGTATCGATAATGTCGGGCGAGACGCCCAGCAGATCCTGCTTCGCCTCGTTCGAATAGGTAACGAAACCACGATCAAGCACGGCCGAGGATCCCGGCACTTCGGTCAGTGCTGCGCAGACAAGGCCGCCGGTGCAGCTTTCCGCCACGGCCACCTTGCGGCCGATGGCCTTGTTCTCAACGATGACGCGCTCGGCAAGATCGTAGAGGTCCTGCGGGAAAAGGAGGATGTTAGACATGTCAGTCCTTGCAAAGGGTCAGGCCGGCGATCTGCGCCTTGTCGGCCACATCGGCGGGCGCGACATCCTTGGCTTTCGCGGTCATCTCTACGATCAGCGCGATCAGTCCGGCAGTGTTCTCGGGCGGAAGCGGCGCCAGCAGATCAACCGCGAGGTCGATGCGGTCGCACGACTTGAGGGGGAGGTGCTGCGAAACCAGCCCTTCGACCGTGATGTCGACCAGCGGGCGCAGCGAATCGTCAGGCAGGTTGCGCGCGAACTTGGCAACGTCGCTGCTCTGCCCTTCGGAAAGCTTCAGGAAAGCGGCCTTGGCTTCGGGCCAGGACCGGCCCTTTTGCGTGGCGTAGCGGTTGGCCAGTTCGGTGCCGTGATTGCGCAGATAGGAGTCGGCAGGCAGAACCTGCTGGCAGCGCTTGGCGGTGCCGGAAATGACCTGGGGCAGCGCGTAGGTGAACATTGCCTGCGCTTCGGGGCGGGTCAGGCAGGCGGTTTCGGCCTGCGCCAACCCGGGAACAAGCGCCACTAGCGCAGCCGCGGAAGTCAGTATCGTGCGGTGAATGGCCATCGACTATTCCCTAGAGGCGGATCAGGCTGACTGCCGCTTGCGCGGCGATGCCTTCGGACCTGCCGGTGAAACCCAGCTTTTCGGTAGTGGTTGCCTTGACGCTGATAGCAGCCAGATCCGCACCCAGGATTTCAGCGAGGCGCGTGCGCATGGCTTCGCGATGCGGGCCGATTTTCGGAGCCTCGCAGATGATCGTCACATCGGCGTTGGCCAGAGCGTAACCAGCCTTCGCGACGAGCGATCCGGCATGAGCAAGGAAACGGTCCGACGCCGCACCCTTCCACTGCGGATCACTGGGCGGGAAGTGCTGGCCGATATCACCCGCGCCGATCGCGCCCAACAAGGCATCTACAAGCGCGTGAATGGCAACATCCGCGTCGCTGTGGCCGGACAGGCCATGGGTGTGTTCGATCTTCACACCGCAGAGCCAAAGTTCCTCGCCTTCCTCAAGACGGTGTACGTCATAACCGGTGCCGACGCGGATCGGCGGGGCGGACGGCGCGAAATCGGTGGCGAAAGTCAGCTTGTGCAAGGCTTCGTCTCCTTCGACGAGCGCGATTTCAAGGCCATTGGCCTGCGCAACCTGCGCGTCGTCACCAGCAAGGGCAGGGTCCTCCCAGTCGCGATGGGCGGCGAGAATATCGGTGAAACGGAAAGCTTGCGGGGTCTGCACCCGGCGTAAGGCCTCACGGCGTGCCGGCGCACCCATGGTCTCGCCCTGTTCGCCCGGCTCTGCATGGGCAAGGCTGTCGACGACCGGCAGCACCGGAATCGCGCCGGGATGGCGGCCCAGCGCTGCAATCAGCCGATCGATGACCGAGGCGGGCAGGAGAGGGCGGGCAGCATCGTGGATCAGCACCAGATCGGGCGCCGCGCCGGCAAGAACCTCAAGACCGATCCGCACCGATTCCTGACGAGTCGCCCCGCCGGTGGTGAGTTGAATGCATTCGATCCCGCCCAGCACCTCCCGAACCAGCGCATCCGCACCCTCGGGGATTGCCACCACGATCGGCGAAACGCCCGCAGCCGCCAGCGCCTCCACCGAATGGCGCAGCACCGGCTTGCCGCGCCAAAGCGCGAATTGCTTGGGGAGGGGCTGTCCGGCGCGCAGGCCCTGGCCCGCTGCGACCACGATCGCCGCCACCGTTTGCGTCTGTCCGGCTCCCGGCTGCGGAATTGTCTGGTCGTGCGACATCGTGCCTGCCGGTAATCACTTGCCGTCGAGAGGGCAATCCACTATGCGCTGCCTGTTTTTTAGGCATGTCGCGTTTTTTGGGCACGCGGCGCTTTCCAGGCAGATTCTTGAGCACGCATATGAACGAACTTCCTACTCCTCCGGCCATGAAGCCGATCGAAGTCGGCCCGGTGCGGATCGACTGCCCGGTCGTGCTCGCGCCGATGACCGGGGTTTCGGACCTTCCGTTCCGCCGCATGGTGCGCAGCTTCGGCTCCGGCCTCAACGTCACCGAGATGATTGCCAGCCCGGCGGCCATTCGTGAAACGCGCGTGTCGCTTCAGAAGGCTATGTGGGATCCGGTAGAGGACCCGGTCTCGATGCAGCTTGTCGGCTGCGATCCCGAACAAATGGGCGAAGCGGCCAAACTGGTCGAAGATCGCGGTGCGGCCATCGTCGATATCAACATGGGCTGCCCGGTGCGTAAGGTCGTTACCGGTGATGCAGGCTCGGCATTGATGCGGGATATCCCGCTGGCGACCCGCCTGATCGAGGCGACGGTGAAGGCCGTGAAGGTGCCCGTCACCGTCAAGATGCGCATGGGCTGGTGCCATGATAGCCTGAACGCCCCCGAACTCGCGCGCATTGCCGAGGATCTGGGCGCGAAGATGATCACCGTTCACGGTCGCACCCGCAACCAGATGTACAAGGGCTCCGCCGATTGGGCCTTCGTGCGCAGCGTGAAGGAGGCGGTGTCTATCCCGGTCATCGTCAATGGCGATATCTGCGGGATCGACGATGCCGCCAAGGCGCTGGAGCAATCCGGCGCCGATGGCCTGATGATCGGGCGCGGTGCCTACGGCAAGCCCTGGGCGCTGGCTCAGGTGATGCAGTGGTGGCGCGGCAACGGCCTGATGGTCGAACCGGGCTTCGGTGCGCAGTACGAAATCATTCGCGAGCATTACGAAGAGATGCTCAGCCACTATGGCCGCGAAACCGGCGTGAAGATGGCGCGTAAGCATCTGGGTTGGTACGTCCGCGGTATTCGCGGCTCGGCGGAGTTCAGAAACCACGTGAACTTCATCGACGATCCCGATCGCGTTCTTGCCGAACTCGCCGAATTCTACGCCCCTTACCGGGACGAGCCGGCCGAAGCGAACACCCTGCAACGCCGGGCGGCATGAACGCCACGCCGGCTAGTGCAAGGCCGGAGACCGCACGCCCGGACATCGGCAAGCTTATGGCGAGCCTGCCGCTTGCGGTGGCCGTGCTGGAACCGGGCCTGCGGATTGCGTCGCTCAACCAGGCGGCGGAACAATTCTTCGGCCAGTCCCAGCGCCGGCTTGTCGGCAGCCGGCTGAACGACGTCATGACGGTGCCGGATGCGCGCCTGCTGGAGCGTCTGGCCGATTACGAAACGCCGGTTTCCGCCCGCGAAGTCACGGTTTCCATTCGCGGTCGCGGCGTGCGGCGGATCGACATCAACGTGGCGCCAGTAGCCGATACGCCGGGCTGGCAGGTGCTGACGATCCACGACAACAGCGCAACCGATGCGCTGGGCGACGATTCGGGCAGTGCCGACAATGCCATGCTGCGCGGCCCCGAAATCATGGCGCACGAGATCAAGAACCCGCTTGCGGGGATCCGCGGCGCCGCCCAGCTTCTGGCCCGCAACGCCAGCGAGCGCGATCTTCCGCTGACTGAACTGATCACGTCCGAAGTCGACCGCATCGCCAATCTTATCGAGCGTATGCAAAAGCTTTCGCGCCGTACCGCCCCCCCGGTCGAGCCCTGCAACCTGCATGAGGCAGCCCGGCGCGCGATCGACGTGCTTTCGGTGGCGCAGGAAAAGGCAAGCACGGTTCGCATCGTCGAGGAATTCGACCCTTCATTGCCTGCCGTGCTGGGCAGCCCGGATGCGTTGGTGCAGGTCATCATCAACCTCATCGCCAATGCGCGGGAAGCCTGCCAGACCGAAGCCGAGCCGCGCGTCACCATCCGCACGCGCTTCGCCAGTGGGCTTCAGCTTCACACCACCGATTCGGGGGAGCCCGTGCGGCTTCCAGTCGAACTGCGCGTCACCGACAATGGCCCCGGCGTCGATACGGCGATGCGCGACCATATTTTCGAGCCCTTCGTCACCACCAAGAAGGCGGGGCAGGGGCTTGGGCTGCCGCTGGTGCGCAAGCTCGTTCGCGACATGAACGGGCGCATCACGCATGAGCGCGACGAGGAGGCTGGGCTGACGCATTTCCGCGTGCACCTGCCGCTCGCACGCGAAACCCGTGGCCGGGTGAGCAGGAGGAAGGTCGCATCATGAGTGTTCTGCTGGTCGAGGACGACCTCTCGATCGCCATCGTCATCACTGCGGCGCTTGAAGCGGAAGGCTTCGACGTCGTCCATTGCCAGACCATCAGTGAGCGGGACCGGCTGCTGGACGAAGACAGCTTCGACGCACTGGTAACCGACGTAATGCTGCCCGATGGGGACGGGATCGAGACGATCGATCGCGTGCGCAGCGCGCATCCGGCGATGCCGATCATCATCCTCTCGGCCCAGAACACGCTCGACACTGCCGTGCGCGCCAGCGACACCGGGGCCTTCGAATATTTCCCGAAACCTTTCGACATCGACGAACTTGCCCGCACCGTCCGCCAGGCCGCCGGTGCGGGGAAGGAACTCTCCAGCCTCGGTGACGAGCCACTGGGCGACGGTCTGCCTCTCGTCGGGCGCAGTTTGGCCATGCAGACGGTGTTTCGCATGATCACCCGTGTTCTGCGCAATGACCTGACCGTGCTGATCCTGGGCGAATCGGGTACCGGCAAGGAACTGGTGGCAGAAGCGATCCACAATCTGGGCCACCGACGGGGCGGCCCGTTCATCGCCGTCAACACCGCCGCGATTCCCGCCGATCTGATCGAAAGCGAACTATTCGGGCATGAGAAGGGCGCCTTCACAGGCGCTGTCGCCCGGCATGTCGGCAAGTTCGAACAGGCATCGGGCGGCACGCTGTTTCTGGACGAGATCGGCGACATGCCGATGCAGGCGCAGACCCGCCTGCTGCGCGCGCTGCAATCCGGCACCGTGCGGCGCGTTGGCGGGCGTGAGGAAGTGCGGCTTGACGTCCGCATCGTGGCGGCGACCAACAAGGATCTCGAACCCGAGATCGCCGCTGGCCGCTTCCGCGAGGATCTCTATTATCGCCTCAACGTCGTGCCCATAAACATGCCGCCGCTGCGCGAACGCCGCGACGACATCGACGTGCTGGCGCGCCACTTCCTCCAGCTTGCGGCCGGGGAGGGGCTGCCGCGCCGTCAGTTGAGCACGGAAGCAGCGCAATTGCTTGCCCGCCAGCCATGGCGGGGCAATGTGCGCGAACTCAAGAACTTCATCTATCGCGCGGCGCTGCTGGCGCGCGAAGACATGATCGACCATGAAACTGCGCAATCCCTGCTTGCCCCTGAAGGCCCGGCAGTTACCGGCACCTTGACCGACGGCGAAAGCTGGGCCGTTGCCGAAGGCGATGGAATCGCGGATGCCGTTTCGCGTTGGCTGGCGGCCGAGCGTCCGGCCGCAGGCACTATCTATGAGGCGGCCGTTGCTGCATTCGAGCGACCGCTATTTTCCGAAGTGCTGCGCGAAACCGGCGGCAACCAGCTGCGGGCGGCGCAGGCATTGGGCATTAATCGCAACACCTTGCGCAAGCGGCTCAGCGAGTTGGCGCTCGACCCCGAGGAATTCACTCGTCGTTCATGAGCACACCTTGATGGTTTTGCTCTTGCAAATCGGCAACACTGGCGTTGTAACTGGGCCACGATGATAGAAACAAGGGTCCGCAAGCGCGCATGGCCGCGTTGGTGGCGGCGTGTCCAGATCGCGGCACGCCGGGCGAATTTCTTTGCCGTAATGGAAGTGGTCTCGGGCCTGGCCTTCGTGGTCATGTCCGCGGCGACCTGGATGGCGCTCGACAATGGCGGCGACAAGCGCACGCTGCTGCCGTCGAACCTTACCGCCACCCTGCTGATCGGCACCTTGGTGCCGGCAATGGCAATCTTGGTGCTGTTCGGCCGTCGCATGGCCCTGCGCCGCGCCGCCGAACATATCGGCGGCACCGGCCAGATGCACGTGCGCATGGTGTTCATCTTCTCGCTGATCGCCGCCGTGCCCACCTTGCTGGTCGTGGTCTTCGCATCGTGGCTATTCCAGTCCGGCGTGGAGTTCTGGTTTTCCGATACTTCGCGCGGGCTATTGGAAAACGCGAATAAACTGGCACGAGGCTACTATGAGCAGACGCAGCGCGATGTGGGTTATGAATCGGTGGCTATGGCGCAGGATACGCGCCTCATGCTGGGCGAATATCCCGTTGCCAGTCGTGAGTTTCAAGCTTTCTTCGCCGATCAGGTCTTCCGCCGGAACCTGTCCGTTGCCGCGCTGATCCAAGTCGCGCAGGACGGCAGCCAGCGCACGCCAATTATCGTCGATCCGGATGGTAAATCCGACGCCAAGCGGATCGTGCCGGAAGTGCAGGAAAGGCTGCAGAAGGGCGAACCCTATGTCGTCACGTCCGATGCCAACCGCATTGTCGCGGCGGTGCCGGTGGAGCGGCAAGCGGGCGTCTATCTTTACGCCGCCCGAAGTAACGACCTGCTGGCACTGAGCCAGGGCCAGCGCGCCGAAAATGCAGAGAATATCGTGCAGGCTTATGAAGAACTGACAAGTCGCGCCCGCGTTTATCAGCTTCGCTTCAACATAGCGCTGTTCATCGCCTCTCTCGCACTGGTCGGCCTGGCGGTATGGTTCGCACTCCGCTTCGCAGACCGACAGGTCAAGCCGCTCTACGAATTGGTTGATGCGGCACGGACGGTTGGCAGCGGCAACTTTGCCCTACGCCTGGAAGGCCGTACCGGCGCGGATGAGATTGGCCTGCTCAACCGTGCGTTCAACCGCATGACCGCACAACTCGAAAAGCAGACGCAGGCATTGTTGGGGGCCAACCGTCAGCTTCATGAGCGCCGTGTGTTCATTGAGGCCGTCCTGGAATCGGTGACATCTGGGATTATCTCGCTCGACAACCAGGGCCGGATCCTGCTGATGAACAGCACGGCGCTCAAGTTGTTGACCGATCTTCCGCAAGTGCCGGAAGAAATGCCAGTTGCCGATCTGGCGCCCCAGTTCGCAGCCCTGATCGATCAGAACAGCACGGGCGGTCTGGTCCAGTATCACCGCAAGGGCGATCTGCTGACTTTCGCGGTCAAGGTGACTCGCGATGCCACCGGCCACGTGTTGACGTTCGAGGATATTACCCGGCAGCTTCTGGACCAGCGCACTGCGGCTTGGTCTGACGTAGCGCGCCGCATTGCGCACGAGATCAAGAACCCGCTGACGCCGATCCAACTGGCGACGGAGCGGCTTAGCCGCCGTTACCGCAAACAGATCGTCGATAACCCTGAACTTTTCGAGGATCTTACGCGTACGATCATCCGGCAGGTGGGCGATCTGCGCAAGATGGTGGACGAATTCTCGTCCTTCGCACGCTTGCCCAAGCCGGTTTTCCGGGCGGAAGATCCAGTGGCTTTGACCCGTCAGGCGCTATTCCTGCAGGAAGTCGCCCGGCCGGACATCGGTTTCAGCTTCGGCAGCGACCCGGCTATCGGCACCATCGATTGCGATCGCCATCAGTTCGGTCAGGCGATGACCAACGTTCTGAAAAACGCGGTCGAAGCGATCGAGGCCAAGGCCAAGGACGCGCCCGAGGATTTTCGCGGCGCCGTCACCGTGGCAGTGGAAGCATTGCCCGAGGCGATCCTCGTGCGCATTGCGGACAATGGCATCGGCCTGAGCCAGGATCGTGAAAGGATCATCGAACCCTATGTCACCACGCGTGAAAAGGGCACCGGCCTCGGCCTCGCCATCGTTAACAAGATCATCGAGGAACACGGGGGTGAAATGCAGTTCCTCCCCACTCCGGGCGGCGGAACCACAGTGACCATGCGGTTCGCAACCGACCCAACAGCCCAGGCCCGCAAGGCGGAGGCGGCCGAATGATCCAGACGCGCCTTCCGCTTTCGCCTTCCCATCCATTCAAGTCCAAGAAGATGAAGTAATGGCTCTCGAAATCCTGATCGTCGACGACGAACGCGATATCCGCGAACTGGTTGCGGGCGTGCTGAGCGACGAAGGCTACGAATGCCGCACCGCCGGCGACAGCGAGGCGGCGCTGGCCGCTATCGATGCCCGCAGGCCGTCGCTGGTGCTGCTGGACGTATGGCTGCACGGCAGTCCGATGGACGGGCTGGAAGTGCTGGATGCGATCAAGGCGCGCGAGCCAGCGCTACCCGTGATCATCTTCTCCGGCCACGGCAATATCGATACCGCAGTGGCAGCGATCAGCCGCGGCGCCGTCGACTTCATCGAGAAGCCGTTCGAAGCTGAAAAGTTGCTGCATCTGGTCGAGCGTGCCACCGAAACGGAACGCCTGCGCCGCGAAAACGCGCAGCTCCGTTCGGACTTCACCACGGGTGAGGAATTCACCGGATCCAGCGGCGCAATCAATCAGGTCCGCGCGACACTGAAGCGCGTGGCCAACACTGGCAGTCGCCTGCTGATCACCGGCCCGGCCGGATCAGGCAAGGAAGTGGCCGCACGCCTGCTCCACGCTTGGAGCGCGCGCGCGGACGGTGCTTTCGTCAGCGTCAATTCGGCCCGGATCACGCCCGAACGCTTCGAACAGGAACTGTTCGGCGAGGAAAGCGACGGTGCGCTGGTTCGCCCCGGTCTTCTGGAAATGGCGGACGGCGGCACGCTTTACTTTGACGAAGTGGCTGACATGCCGCTTTCCACGCAGGCCCGCATCCTACGGGTGCTGACCGATCAGGCGTTCGTACGCGTTGGCGGCACCCGCCAGATCCGCGTGGATGTACGCGTGGTTTCCTCCACCTCGCGTGATCTCGAAAAAGAGATTGCGGAGCGGCGTTTCCGCGAGGACCTGTTCTACCGCCTCAACGTCGTGCCTGTTTCGATCCCGGCACTGCGCGAAAGGCGCGACGACATTCCCTCGCTGATCGATCATTTCTTCGCCCGCTACGCCAACGAGCAGGGTGTCGCCCCGCCGCATGTCAGTGCCGAGGCGATGACCGCGCTGCAGGCCTACGAATGGCCGGGCAACGTCCGCCAGCTTCGCAACGTGGTCGAACGCACGGTGATCATGGCCCCGCGTGAGAAGCTGTCGCGGATCGAGGTTGACATGTTGCCGCCCGAAATCTTCGCCAACCGCGCAGGCGGGGAGGCGGGTATTTCGGTGATGATGAGCGCCCCGCTGCGCGAAGCGCGCGAAACCTTCGAGCGAGAGTATCTGCGCCTCCAGATACGCCGTTTTTCAGGAAACATCTCGAAAACCGCGTCTTTCATCGGCATGGAGCGCTCGGCCCTGCACCGCAAGCTGAAGCTGCTAGGCATGGCCGAACGAAGAGAGGGCGATCCGGAGGGCGACGACGAAATCTAACCGCCAGGTCGCGCGCTAAGGACTAAGGGATTTCCCCAATTTCCCGCATGTGACCGGCGATGTCATGCTCCTGCTACATTTTTCGCGTTTACTGCACTGCAGCAAGTCGATAGATTTTGATTCGAGAACGGTCACCGCCATCGGGCGGGGCCAGATCGCGGACTGCATGAGCAGCCGCCAAAAAAAGGAGCATGAACATGGCTGGCCGCACGCTTACCGCGCGTCCTCGTCCCACGCCGCCCCCCGCGGAAGAAACGCTTGCACCGCCGCCGGTGGCTGCAGGTACTTCGGCAAGCAAGGGGCAGAACCTCCAGGACCAGTTCCTGAACCTCCTTCGCAAGAACAAGATTCCCGTCACCATGTTCCTGGTGAAGGGCGTCAAGCTGCAGGGCATCGTCACCTGGTTCGATAACTTCTCGATCCTGCTCCGCCGCGATGGTCAATCGCAGCTTGTCTACAAGCACGCGATTTCGACGATCATGCCGTCGACCCCGATCGACGCGCGCCAGTTCTCGAACGGTGCTGAAAACGCCAAGAAGACGCGCGTGCTGCAGGACGTGTTCCTTTCCAGCATCCGCAATGCCGGCGTGCAGGTCACGATGTTCCTGATCAATGGCGTCATGCTTCAGGGCCGCGTCGCGGCTTATGACCTGTTCTGCATGCTCCTCGAGCGTGAAGGCTATGTCCAGCTTGCGTACAAGCATGCCGTTTCCACGATTCAGCCCGTGACTCCGGTCGACCTTCAGGCGCATGAAGAAGCCGACGAAGACTGAGCAAAGCTGAATAAAATTGAACGAAGAACTTAAGGGCGAGGTCACGCGCGGCGCGCGTGCCCTCGTCGTCTATCCGCAAATGCGGGGTCGGAGCGATCTGGACCCCGAGGCCCGGCTTGAGGAAGCGAAGGGCCTTGCCCTGGCGATTGGCCTCGTTGTGGCGGAAGCCTTGGCCATCCCCATCCGCGAACCGCGCGCCGGCACGCTTTTCGGCGAAGGCCAGATCCAGAACATCGGCGTTGCCTGTGAACTGAACGAGGCCGAACTGATCATCGTCGACGGTTCGCTGTCGGCGATCCAGCAGCGCAACCTTGAGGAAAAGCTTAAGCGCAAGGTGATCGACCGCACCGGTCTGATCTTGGAAATCTTTGGTGAGCGCGCGGCGACTGCCGAAGGTCGCCTGCAAGTCGAACTGGCGCATCTCGATTATCAGGCCGGCCGTCTTGTACGCAGCTGGACCCACCTTGAACGTCAGCGCGGCGGCTTCGGCTTCCTTGGCGGTCCGGGCGAAACGCAGATCGAGGCCGACCGGCGCTTGATCCGCGATCGCATGGCCAAGATCCGCCGCGAACTGGAACAGGTGCGGCGCACCCGCGGGCTTCACCGCGATCGGCGCGAAAAGGCACCTTGGCCGATCGTGGCGCTCGTCGGCTATACGAACGCAGGAAAGTCCACTCTTTTCAATTACCTGACGGGTGCCGAAGTGATGGCGCAGGATCTCCTGTTCGCCACTCTGGACCCGACGATGCGTGGCATTCGCGTGCCCGGTATCGAAAAGGCGATCCTGTCGGATACCGTGGGGTTCATTTCGGACCTGCCGACCCAGCTCGTCGCGGCTTTCCGCGCGACGCTGGAGGAAGTGACTGCGGCGGACCTGATCCTGCACGTTCGTGACATCGCGAATCCCGATACCGAAGCGCAAAAACGCCAGGTGCTCGACGTGCTGGCGGACCTTGGCGTTCTGGGCAGTGGCGAGGAGGACGGGGACGAAGCGCCTGAACCCGCGATCCCGATGATCGAGGTCTGGAACAAATGGGATTTGCTCGATCCCGATCAGGCGGAGGAACTGCGCGAAGCGATCGCCAACCGCGTTGGCGAAACGATCGTACCGATTTCTGCACTGACGGGCATGGGCTGCGGGGCGCTACTCGACACGGTTGGCCAGTCGCTTACCGAGGATTCCAAGCTCTACAGCTTCGTCCTGCCGGCGGCGGACGGTCAGCGCATCGCCTTTTTACATGCCCGCGGCGAAGTCGTTTCCGAAGACGACGCGGGCGAGGGTGAGGAGGGGCCGCTGCTCCGGCTCCAGGTGCGCCTGTCAGATCGCGAACTAGGCCGTTTCAGCGCGCTCTGATGCCTTGACCGCCTGCCAATAGGCTTCCTGCTCGTCCAGCGAGAGCGCCGCGAAATCCTGGCCATCCCTGGTTGCGAAAGCTTCCATGGCCCGGAAGCGGCGTTCGAACTTGGCATTGGCAGCGCGCAGGGCGTCTTCGGGCGCAATTCCGTTGAGGCGCACGAGGTTGACGGCGGCGAACAGAAGGTCGCCGGCTTCCTCAAGCTTGTCGGTATCCGACGCTTCGGCCAGTTCGATGACCTCTTCAGCCACCTTTTCGGCAGCACCGCTGGGATCCGGCCAGTCGAATCCGACGCGAGCCGCACGTTTCTGCAGCTTTTCCGCACGCATCAATGCCGGAAGCGAGATTGCCACACCGTCGACGGCGCTCGTTTCGCCTTTGCTGGCGCGTTCCTTGGCCTTGAGCTTTTCCCAGCGTTCGGTCTGGGCATCGCCGGAGGTCTCATCGCCGAAGATATGCGGATGGCGCGCCTCCAGCTTGTCCGAAATGGCCGACGCCACATCGGCAAAGGCGAAGTGGCCGAGTTCCTCCGCCATGCGGGCATGGAACACGACCTGAAGCAGAAGATCACCTAGCTCACCACGCAGATCGGCAAGATCGTCGCGCGCGATGGCGTCGGCAACCTCGTAGGCTTCCTCGATCGTGTAGGGCGCGATGGTCGAGAAATCCTGCGCACGGTCCCATTCGCAACCCGAAACCGGATCGCGCAGACGCGCCATGATGCCGAGAAGACGATCGATCTGATGATGGTGCTGGGTCATTCCTGCCGGGATTCGAAGTGGATGGGGCTCGCGGTCTATAGCGGCAGGGATCGCGGGACGCACGCTTGCCGTGCGTAGGGCGCGTCGACATGCCTCAAAGCAAGATTGATAATATGTATTATGTTAATAGCGACACCGCAGGTGTCCATGTAAACTGTGTCCACTGTGGACGCACCACGGCTTGTCTGAGCGCTGGACACGCCGCACAATCCGTAGCGTGTCCACTCTGAACGAAGCGCCTTTGCTCCACCTTGCTCGCATCGAATTGCCCGATGGTCGCCGGTCGTTCACTGTACTGGACGATGATGGTGAAATCGTCGACGGGCTTCGCCGGTGGATCGTGCACCTCGAACAGACAAATGCCTCGCCGAACACCATCTGCGCCTACGTTCGGCACGTCGTCGATCTTGCAAACTATCTTTCGGCCCATGGTGCCAGTTTGGCCGAGATCAGCGTTTCGCTCTACGATAGCTTTCTCGCATGGCGCGTTGCGGCGCGAAAAGCAGCACTGCCGAGCCCGAAACTCGTTTTGTTCCGAAAGCCTGAAATCCGGCAACTAGCACCGACGAGCCGCAACCAGATCCAGCTCGCGGTCAAATCCTTCTTTCGCTTTGCCAATGGCACTGACGACTTCTCGATCGACTCTCGAGACCTGACCAAGGCCTTTGACGGACACAGGCTCTACAAACCGTTCTTGGAGCATATCAGCCAAAGACGGAATACGCGCAGGAAAGACCGATACCTGTCCGGCGATCTCGGCCGAGTGGAACAACAGGTCTTGAATAAGCGCCTGGAACCCCCGGATGTCCTGCGTCTCATAGAGGCCTGCAAACTGGTTCGCGATGCGTTCCTTGTCGTGCTGCTTTACAACACGGGGATTAGGATTGGCGAGGCGCTTGGATTGCGCAACGTCGACATCGATCTGGCCGAGAAAGTCGTCTGGATCGTGCCTCGAACCGACAATACCAACGGTGCGCGGGCCAAATCTGGTCGCACGCGCGGTGTGCCCGTCCATGACTACGTGCTCAACATGTATGTCGATTACCTTACCAGCAACGAGTATCTCCCGGCCTTTGAGGCTGGCAGCGAGTATGTGTTTGCCAACGTCAAGGCCGGGGTCATCGGTCGGGCCATGAGTTTATCCTATGGACAAAAACTCAAGGAGTTGCTCGAGCACCGTACGGGCATCAAGTTCCACTGGCATATGTTCCGGCATAGCCACGCCTCGGAAGCCATCGCCGACGGATACAGCTTACTCGAAGTGGCGGATCGCCTCGGCCATGCCAGCCCGCAAACCACAGCGACATTCTATCAGCACCTGTTCGCTTCAGAGATCCGGAAGCTCTATCTCACAGGCCCCGAGCAGGTGCAGGCGCGCTTGAGCGACATTCGAGACGTCAATCTGATCGGAAAGGATTTGCGGTGGTTATGAGCCCCCTCGCCCTCGCCGGCGGCACTCCCGATGATATCGATCGGTATAATAGTTGGCTCGAACGCAAATTGGAAACCTTGTCCCCATCTCTCGTTTCTTGCGATACCTGGGACGACCAAATGATGGCCGAGGTCTTCGGTCACCCGTGGCTCTGCCCGTCCTTTGCGAAGATGCGATTGAGTTCCGCGGCTCGCCTTTTGACTAATGAAATCAAAAGCTTTCTTGTCGCATCGGTGCAAGACGATAGGAAAGCCGATGCGAATTGGTTTATGCGGCGCATTCCCGTCGTTGAGTTTCTATCCGAAGAAGGTGCAAATTTGCTGGATAACTTTGGCGCTGACTGCTTGGCCGCCATTCCGCGTCCAAATTTTCTCCCACTCTACGATACCTCCAGAGCGTCCAGCGCGACGCACAACCCGGAACTCCTTGAAGCCTACTGCGGTTGGTACGCCGGGCGCTACAAGCGCCGGAGATTACGCCAAACACGGGATTGGGTTCGAGAAAATGAGATCGTAAGCGGCGAATTCTATGCGCCCGAAATACAACTGTTCGGCGACGTTCACCGCTTCTCGATCATCAATCGCGCCCAGATGAAGCCAATCACGGAGCGCGATATCATACTCTTCAACGATGTATTCAATGAGGAAGATACCCGCTTCCGCGACCGCCAGCGTCGCAGCGACCAATATATCAACCTGACTTTCTTCGAGCCTTGGTTGAGGCCCTTGATTAGGGCATTCCTGCTCGACAAGATCACAAACGATGGATTGGCGCCCGGCACGGTCCAGACTGGCGCAATGACCCAGCTTCGGCGCTTCGGGCGCTTTCTCCATGAGCAGCAGATTCACTCACCTCAGCGCGTCGATGAGACTGTCGTGGAGCGCTTCCTCGCATGGGGCAACAATCTCAGCTTCAAGGGCAAGAACTGGTACACCGATATCGTCCAGCTTTTGCGCGCAGCGCCAATCCTCCTTCCTGACGAGTGGCCGCAAATTGCGCTGGACCGGCGGGCCACACGGCGCATCCGTTACAAGCAAGCGCCTGACGATCCGCGGAATCGACTCTACGCGTCTCGAGAAGGTGCAAACCGTGCGGCGTCCCCAGCTGCGATCGCCGGGATCATGTCGAAGCTTCACCTGCTGCCGGCACCAATCCCCACCATCTTCAAGCTGGGCGTCGCGACCGGTGCAAGAGCGGAGGATTTACACGCCCTGCTCTTCGAATGCCTCCGCCCCGATCCGCACGATCCCCGCTTAATGATCCTCACGTTTTGGCAAAATAAGGTCAGTCGCTGGAACTCCAAGCCCTTGCTGCTCTCTGATCCCCATCATCAAGCCGTAGTGTCAGCGATTGAGGAGCAGCGGGAAATGGTCCGCCAAAAACATGGTCGGCAAACGAAATATCTCTTCCCAGCCTTCTACGGGAAGAAGGAAGTGTTCCTCGATCAGGCATGGTCACATCAGGAATTGAAGAAGCTATGCATTGAACACCAGATCGTGGATGAGGAAGGCGTCGCGTTCGAGTTCAGCTGGCATCCAATCCGACATCATCGTGGAACCCAGATGGCGTCCGAAGGACATGATATTCTGAGCATCATGTTCGAGCTGGGGCACGCATCGCCGGATATGGCATCCATGTACGTGAACAAACGCCTCGAACTCAAAAAGAACGCGCTCCTTAGAAAGGGCGGCGGCAAATTCTATACGATTGAGGGACAGGTCGACGAGACAGTCAGCGACCTTCTCGTCCGTAAGGAGGCAATGGTCGCAACTCGGGTCTGCGGCGGCGCCTGCACTTTGCCAGGTCAGGTCGGGGAATGGTGCGAACACGCGCACGCCTGCTTGACCTGCAAATTCTTCCGAGCGGATAGCGACGATGTGGATCACTTCCGCTGCGAACGCAGCCAGCTCTACAGCACCATCGAGGTCCTGGAACAGGAAGCGTGCGACTATGAGCAAAATGGCCAAAATCGGATGGCCTCGATTACGCGCAAGAGACTGCAGCGAAATAAGGATGCGGTGCAGAACACCGACACAATCATTCGATCGATCGAGGAGGACGGGCGCTATGCCGGGCAGCAACCACGCTACAAGCCAGCAGCTACCCAACAGGAGCTGTTGTAGTGAGTTCTGATGGGGATCTGCGCCTTGCAACCCTTGAGGAAGCGAGGCGTCGGCGGAGTTCGGAAAAACGAACGGCGGTTGAAGACGCCATTAAGCGCCTGCATGAAAGCAAGGTGGCAGTGACGTTCGTATCGGTCGCCCGCGAAGCTAAGGTCAGCCGGCAGTATCTCTATAACAACTTCGCCGATGAAATCGGCGTCGAACGCACCGAAACCCGAGCAGAAACCAAGGTGATCGATGGAAAGCGCGTACCACTGCGTACTCCAGAGGAGTATCGCCATATCGAAGCGGCATTACGCAACAAAATCGACCGCCTGGAAGCCGAGTTGAAGGGGGCCCGGGCAGAGGCCGCCAGATGCAGGACCGTCGCTGAACGAGAGCGCGGCAAATCCGAGCATTGGCGGCAACTGTACACCACCGTGTTAGCGCGACGGAACGGCGGAGCCTGATAAAGCAATCGCGCTGTGGTCGGCGGCGGAATCTAGCGGCACTCCCACCTCCTTCCGCTCGGAGTAACGGTCGACGAGTTGCGCCGCGTGCGGACGCATCAGCACGGTGAAGCGCACCAGTTCCTCCATCACATCGACGATCCGCTCGTAATAGCTCGAGGCCCGCATCCGACCGTCTTCGTCGAACTCCTTGTACGCCATCGCCACCGAGGACTGATTGGGAATCGTGAACATGCGCATCCAACGGCCCAGCAGGCGCAGCGAATTGACGGCATTGAAGGACTGCGAACCGCCGGACACCTGCATGACTGCAAGCGTGCGGCCCTGCGTTGGCCGCATCCCGCGCATCTGGAGCGGCAGATGATCGATCTGCGTCTTCATGATGCCGCTGATCTGGCCGTGCCGCTCCGGACTGCACCAGACCATGCCTTCCGACCAGAGCGCATGCTCACGCAGTTCATGCACGGCCGGGTGGTCGTCTCCCGCTATCTGATCGGGGAGCGGCAGGTCGCTAGGATCGAAAATCCGCGTCTCGGCGCCGAAGAATTGCAGCAGGCGCGCCGCCTCTTCCACGGCGAGACGTGAGAACGAGCGTTCTCGCAGCGAGCCGTAAAGCAGCAGGATGCGCGGAGGCGGTTGGTCCGGGCCAAGGCCAGCGGCGGGACGAGCCAGTGCGAAAGCCTTGTCAAAAGCAGGAAGATCATCGGGAGCGGCGAGTTCACGAAGTCTCATGCGGGGATGCCTTTCTCGTACCAAGGCCTGGTCCGCTTCACCAAGGCGACGATCGACAGCATCACCGGCACTTCGACCAGCACGCCCACGACCGTTGCCAGCGCGGCGCCGGAACTGAGGCCAAAGAGACTGATGGCGGCGGCCACAGCCAGTTCGAAGAAGTTGGAGGCACCGATCAGAGCCGAAGGACCGGCGACGCACCATGCCACGCCGAAACGGCGGCTGAGCCAATAGGCGATGCCGGCATTGAGATAGACCTGAAACAGGATCGGCACGGCAATCAACGCGATCACCAGTGGCTGCCGGATGATCTGCTCGCCCTGAAAGCCGAACAGCAGCACCAGCGTCAGCAGCAGGCTGGCAAGGCTGATCGGACCAATAGCGGACAGGAAATGCTGCAACCGCTTCTCACCGCCGCGAAGGAGTGCGCGGCGGAGCAGTTGCGAGATGACGACCGGGGCGACGATGTAGAGCGCCACCGACAGCGCCAACGTGCTCCACGGCACGGTAATCGATGCCACGCCGAGCAACAGCCCGACGAGCGGCGCGAAGGCGAAGACCATGATCAGGTCGTTCAGCGCCACTTGGCTCAAGGTATAGTTCGCCTCACCGTCGACGAGGTTGGACCAGACGAAGACCATCGCGGTGCAAGGCGCTGCAGCCAGCAGGATCAGCCCGGCAATGTAGGACGACGATGCGCCGTTAGGCAGCATTGGCGTGAATAAATAGCCGAGGAAGAACGTGCCGAGCAGCGCCATCGAAAATGGCTTGATCGCCCAGTTCACCACCAGAGTGACGCCGATGCCGCGCCAGTGCTGCCGAAGGCTATGGATTGCTCCGAAATCGACCCGCAGCAGCATCGGGATGATCATCAGCCAGATCAGGCCTGCCACCACGAGGTTGACGTTGGCGATCTCCAGCGCTGCGATCGCCTCGAAGGCGCCCGGCAGCAAGTGGCCGAGACCGATCCCGACTACGATGCACAGGGCGACCCACAGCGAGAGATAGCGCTCGAAAAGCGACATGGTCGTCAGTCCTTCCCAGGCGCGATAGGCGCGGTCGAAATACCGCTGCCCAAGGCGATCTGCATGTAAACCGTGTCGAGCCAGCGGCCGGCCTTCCAGCCCATGCCGGTCAAGCGCCCTGCGTGCTCAAAACCGCAGGAACCGTGGAGCGCTACCGAGGCAGGTTCCGCCCCGCCGATGACCGCAACCATGCGGCGGAAGCCGTGAGCCTCGGCGGCTTCCAGCAAGGCCTTGAGCAGCAATTTGCCGATGCCGCCACCGCGCCGGTCGTGCGCCACGTAGATGCTGTTCTCGCAGGCATAGGCGTAGGCGGGGCGATCCCGGAACTGCGTAGCGTAGGCATAGCCGACCACTTGATCGCCATCGCAGGCGACGAGGAACGGCCAGCCCCGGCCGGTCACCGTCAAGATCTTCTCGGCGGTCTGTTCTTCGGTCGGGGGTACGACTTCGTAGGTCGCCGTGCCGTGAAGAACGTGATGGGCGTAGATTGAGGCGATCGCCTCGGCATCGCCGACCGTCACCCTACGAACCGAAAGGCTCATCGCCGGGTCGCTTCCACGACTTCGCCGTCTTCCTTGACGAAAGTCCCGCGCTGCTCGGTGGGCAGGAGGTCCAGCACTTCTTCGGAAGGGCGGCAGAGCTTCACGCCCAGCGGCGACACCACAAGCGGCCGATTGATGAGGATGGGATGCTCCATCATCGCGTCGACCAAGGCCTCGTCCGTCAAGGTCTCGTCGCCGAGGCCCAGTTCAGCATAAGGCGTACCCTTCTCGCGCAGCAGAGCGAGCGGGGTGATGCCGGCCCGCGCGATGAGTTCCATCAGCAGCGCGCGACTTGGCGGCGTCTTCAGGTACTCGACGACATGAGGCTCTATGCCCGCATTGCGGATCATGGCCAGGGCATTACGAGAGGTCCCGCAAAGCGGGTTATGGTAGATCACGATATCGGTCATTGTTGCCTCTTCAGCAGCAGGTAAGTTCGGCCAGAAGCGGCTCGCACAGTTCGGCGCGTCCCTGGCAGCAATCCTTGGCCAGATAGACCATCAATCCGCGCAGCGCGTCGAGGTTGGCACGCTGGATTTGTTGGCGGCCACGCTTCTCGGAAAGCACCAGTCCGGCCTTCGCCATCACGGCCAGATGCGTCGAAAACGTGCTCTGGGTCAGCCCCGATGCCTCGACCAGTTCGCCGGTCGACAGTCCTTCAGGCTCGTGCCGGATCAGCAGGCGGAACGCATCGAGCCGCGTCGGATGGCCGAGAGCGGAGAGAATCGAAAGTGCATCGCCGGTGTCCATACATCGTTTTTATCCGATGCATATCTGGCGGTCAACAACTATCGGTTAATCCCGATTGATAACATGCCTTGTGATGAAAATCCCGCCGGACTTAAGGCACATCCGCGATTTACGATCATGCGAGTGTGAAGTGATCCGCCTGCGGCGAATTACACTTCCCACTCCCCTGATCGTCCAATCAGATATCCGACGACAGTCTGGACAGCGAAAACTATCTAACTCGCTCAAACTACGTCGATAACCACGGCGGGGTGCTGATATATGTAAAATATCGGCATCCGCCGCAGCCGCTCGATTACTGCCGCCCGTGCAGTCCCAGCACCTGGATCAGCATCACCAATCCAATGATGATGGCCGCCCAGATCAGTGCGAGCTTCAGACCTTTCGAAAATCCGAGCTGCCGAAACCGTGAATTGCTGGTGACCAGAATGAGCGCGCCGATCACCGAAATGACACCAACGATCGTCGCCGTGTTGCTCATGGTTCGATTACCATCCCGTCATAGCCGACCACCACGTTGTCCGGCACTTCCGTGCTCAGTGTCGCATAGTCCATCGACTTGTCGAGATGTGTAAGCACCGCCTTGCCGACACGGCATACCGAGGCGAGTTCCAACGCCATGCCCAAGTGCGCATGAGTCGGATGCGGCTCCCGGCGCAGACAGTCCACCACAAGCAGATCGGCGCCGTAGCAAAGATCGATCATGCCTCTGGTAATTTCGCTGAAATCCGTCGCGTAACAGACTGATTTTCCGTCACAATCGAAGCGGAACGCCGTCGATTCTGCCGGACCATGCGGCATTTGCACGTGATCGACGCGAAATCCTTCGCAAAGACGCAAGGTGTCCAGATTGTCGAGGCTGACGAGCGTCGGATAACCGAACTGTCCGGCAAAGACGTATCCGAAGCGCTGACGCAGGCGGCGCACGGTCTCCGAATTGGCAAACCCCGGGATCGGCCCGGCGCGGCCGTAGCGCAGCGGCCGCATGTCATCGATACCGTGGCAATGGTCCGCATGGTCATGCGTCCAGAACACCGCGTCGATGCGATGGATATCATTGGCAAGAAGCTGGGCGCGGAGATCGGTCGGCGTATCGACAAGAATGCGACTGCCGGCATCGCTTTCCAACAGGATCGAAACGCGTGTGCGGCGGTTCTTTGGCTCGTCGGGATCGCAAAGTCCCCAATCCGCGCCGAATTCACCGCCGAGGCGCGGTACGCCGGTCGACGTGCCGCTGCCGAGGATCACGACCTTCACGCGGCAACCTCTCGATCGGCTTTCCTGAACAGTGCGAAGAAGTTGCGCGACGTAACTTCCCCCAGTTGCTCCACGCTCACACCGCGCAAGTTCGCGACGAAACGCGCGGTATCGGCCGTATAGGCCGGCTCACAGCGCCTGCCGCGATGCGGTACCGGCGCAAGGAACGGAGAATCGGTCTCAACCAGCAGACGATCTTCAGGAATGGTCTTAACTACTTCCTGCAAGTCCAGGGCATTCTTGAACGTGACGATGCCGGAAATCGAGATCGTCAGGCCTAGGCCCAGCACCTTGCGGCCGAAATCGGCGCTGGCGGTGAAGCAGTGGATCAGTGCGGGGAAGCCCCCCTTCCCTGTCTCCTCCTCAAGGATGCGGAACGTATCGTCCTCCGCATCGCGGGTATGGATGATCAACGGCAATCCGGTTTCGCGCGAGACCTGGATGTGCGTCCGGAAGAGCGCCTGTTGCACGTCGCGGTCGGACTTGTCGTAATAGTAGTCGAGCCCGGTCTCGCCGATGCCGATGACCTTGGGATGCCGGGTCGCTTCCAGCAACGCCGCTTCGCCAAGATCGGCATGCTGATCCGCTTCGTGCGGATGAATGCCGACCGAAGCCCAGACGTCCGGAATACGCGCAGCCGTGCCGACCACGCGATCCCATTCGCTCTGCCGCGTCGAGATATTGAGGAAACCCTTGATCCCGGCAGCACGAGCGCGATCGAGCACACCCTGCTGGTCCTCAACAAGGCCTTCGTATTCGAGGTGGCAGTGCGAATCTATAAACATCAAGCAGTTGCTTCCGTATCCTCGGGCAGTTCGAGGCGGGGGAACACGCCCTCCGGCTTGTCGACCTTGAAGCCACTGGCCGTCAGGGCCGCGAACCAGTTCGCATCCCCCAGAACGCTGTAATCGCGCGCATCGGCAGCGACGCCCATCTGGTCGAGCAATTTGTCGATCGCCGTCGGCACAACCGGGCGCACGGCAATGGCAAGATCGCGCACGACGCGGAACAGCGTCATCAGTACGGCTTCCATTCGGGCGGGATCGGTCTTGCGCAGCGTCCACGGCGCCTGTTCGTCAACGTACTGGTTGCAGGCGAACACCGCACGCATCCACGCTTCCAAGCCATCGCTGAATGCCAGATCGGTGAAACCCTTGCGCAGCCCGGCAATCCCCTCGGCAACAGCAGCAAAGAGCGACTTGTCCGCTTCGGATTCCTCGTAACCGGCCTTCAGAACGCCATCCATGTTTTTGAAAATCATGGAAAGACTACGCTGCGCAAGATTGCCGAAGCTGTTCGCCAGTTCGGCGTTGGCCCGCGTGACGATCGCTTCCGGCGACCACGATCCATCCTGTCCAAAAGCGACTTCGCGCAGGAGGAAGTAACGCACGGTATCGACGCCGAAAGTCCCTGCCAGCGCGATCGGATCGGTGACATTGCCGAGCGACTTCGATTCCTTTTGCCCGCGATTGAGCAGGAACCCGTGGCCATAGACCTGCTTGGGCAGCGGCAGGCCCGCGCTCATCAGGAAAGCCGGCCAATAGACGGTGTGGAAGCGGACGATGTCCTTGCCGATCAGATGCAGGTCGGCCGGCCAGTACTTCGCATAATCGCCAGTTTCGTCCGGGAAGCCGAGACCGGTGATATAGTTGGTCAAGGCGTCGACCCAGACGTACATCACATGGCTATCGCTGCCGGGTACCTTGATGCCCCAGTCGAAGCTGGTGCGCGAAACGGAGAGATCGCGCAGGCCGCCTTCGACGAAGCGCTGGATCTCGTTACGGCGCGTTTCCGGGCGAATGAAATCGCCGGAATTGTAGAGGTCGAGCAGCTTGTCCTGATACTTGGACAGCCGGAAGAACCACGATTCCTCCACCGTCCATTCGACCGGGGTGCCCTGCGGCGAGAGCTTGGCGCCCCCTTCCCCCGCTACCAGTTCGGACTCGTCGTAATAGGCTTCGTCGCGGACCGAATACCAACCCTCGTAACGGTCGAGGTAAAGGTCTCCATTGGCCTCCATTCGGCGCCACAGCTCCTGCGTGGCGGCGTGGTGGCGAGGCTCGGTCGTGCGGATGAATACATCGTAATCGATGTTAAGAGCCGCGCACATATCTATGAAATGCTGTGACATTTCAGTCGCAAGCTGCGCCGGCGTAATGCCAAGGTCACGGGCCTTCTGCGCCATCTTCAGGCCGTGCTCGTCGGTTCCGGTCTGGAACCGCACGTCGAAACCTTCCGCCTTGCGGTGGCGGGCGATGACGTCGGCGGCAATGGCCTCATAGGCATGACCGATATGCGGCTTGCCGTTGGGGTAGGAGATGGCGGTGGTGACGTAGTAAGGCTCGGCCATGCGGCGTCGCAATTCCTTGCTGGAGTTTACGGGCGAGCCGCCTCTCTAGGCATCGCCGCGGATGCCAGCAAGCCGCCAATTTCCATTATGAGGAGCCCGGCGTCGAAATTGTAGGTCGGCGCCTGCGCGGAAATCCGCATCAGCGCGCCATGCGCCTCGATCAGCGCGAGCTGGCCTGCGCGGGATGTCGAGACCAGTTCGCCGGCAAGTACGGTACGGGCCAGTTCCAGCGCGGCCAGTTGTCGGTTTCGGGTCGGACGCGCGCCCATCTCTTCTGCCAGGGCCCCGCGCAAGTGATAGCTGCGATCGCCCTCGCGCAGAATTCGCAGCATCAGGTCGTGAATGCCACCAAGGTCGTTTTCTACGAAGCTGAGCGCCATCCCCGGCGAGCCTTGTGCCGCCTGGATCGCCGCCTGACGCGTCAAGACGTCGGATTCCGGCACGTCCCGGCGGATCACCGCGTCCAGTTCCGCTTCATCGAGCGCAGCGAAGCGCAGGACGCGGCAGCGCGAGCGAACCGTTGGCAACAAGCGGCCGGGCTGGTGCGTAACGAGCAGGAAGAATGTGCCGGCGGGCGGCTCCTCCAGCGCTTTCAGCAGCGCATTGACCGCACTTTTTTCCAGTTCATCGGCCGGATCGATGACGATGGCGCGACGGTCACCCAGCGTGGGTTTGGTCGCAAGGCGGCGGATCATCTCGCGCACCTGATCGACTGAGATACTGCGCTTGGCCTGCCAGGGCTTGCCTTCCGCCTTCTTCTTGGCTTCATCCTCGTTGGCGGGAAGCGCTTCGAGAATGTGAATATCGGGATGCGTAGCAAAGTCGGGCCGCGGTTGACCCGGTTGGCGTACCAGTTCGGCGGCCGCAGCGCGCGCAAAAGCCCGCTTGCCTAGGCCCCGCTGGCCGGCAAGCAACCACGCGTGGTGCATCCGCTCGGACGCGATCGCCGCCAGCCATTCCTGCCACGCCTCACGCTGGCCGATGAAAGGCAGGTCCTCGTTCAAGCCGCACCTGCCAGCAGCGGCTCAAGCGCGGCCATGGCCAGCGCCGAGGTTTGCTCCGGCGTGCCGTTGCCATCGATCCGGGCAAAGCGCGTCGGCTCGGCATCCGCGAAGCGCCCGAAAGCCTCAGCAACGCGGGCGTGATAGGCCGCTTCGCGACCACCGATCCGGTCGGTTCCATCAACATCGCGCCGCGCGAGGCGGGCGGCGGACTCTGCAGGAGACACCACGAAAAGCAGGGTCAGGTCGGGCAGTAATCCCTCGCTGCCGATGGCGTGGAGCGTGCGGATGTCGGCATCGGAAAGGCCGCCTCCGCCCCCTTGATAGGCCCGGCTCGAATCGAGAAAGCGATCGCAGATCACCCAGGCCCCACGCTCGATGGCGGGGCGGATCAGCTTTTCGACGTGATCGGAACGCGCGGCAGCGAACAGCAGCGCTTCGGCGCGCGCGCCCCAGCCTTCACCCTCCGCATGGAGGACAAGGTTGCGAATGGCCTCGGCGCCTTGAGTGCCGCCGGGTTCGCGGGTGATCACCACCTCGATCCCGCGAGCGCGCAGCGCCTCTGCCACAAGCCGTGCCTGGGTGGACTTGCCCGCCCCTTCCCCGCCCTCAAGCGCGATGAATTTTCCCTGCATCATGCGAAAAGATTGATAAACCCGTTCCATAGCCTGTCCAGCGGTCCGCCGACAGCGACATCGCGCGCGGCGTAAAGTGGAACGTGGCCGGGGGCGAGGCCGTCGACCTTGATCTCAAGCTGGCCGACCTCGTCACCCTTGCGGATCGGAGCCTGCAATGGCCCCTTGTAGTGAACCGCCAGCGTAACCTTGCGGTTATCGCCCTTGGGCAGCGTCGCATGGACCTCGCGATTAGCAACCAGCGGCACCGAACGGTCAACGCCGCCCTGCACTTGTGCTTCGGCAACGGGTTGCCCCTGATCGAACAGATGGCGCGGCGTCCAGGCGTCAAAGCCCCATTCCAGCAGCGCACGCGCTGCGGCGTCGCGCTGCTTCGGCAGCGGCGATGCCGCCAGCACCATGACCAGTCGGCGCCCATCGCGCTCGGCCGTGCCAAGGAAGTTGTAGCCGGCTTCGCGCGTGTACCCGGTCTTGATGCCATCCGCGCCGGGGACGACGCCGACCGTCGGATCATGGCTGCGCATGGCTACGTCACGCCAGAAGTAGTGCTTCACGCCCGAAAATTCGCGATAAAGCGCGGGATGGCGAGTGATCATGGCGTCCGCCAGGCGGACCAGATCGCTGGCGGTGACGTAAGTGTTGCCTTCGTCCATCCAGCCATTCGGCGTGTTGTAGTGGCTGCGCGTCATGCCCAGACGGCGCGCGGCATCGTTCATCTTTGCGGTCCAGGCCGGAACGCTTCCCGCATATCCCTGCGCCAGCACGATGGCCCCGTCATTCGACGACGCGGTCATGATGCCGTGCAATAGATCGGTCGTGGTCGGCTGATCCTTTTCCGTGAGGTACATCGAGGTACCCTTGGCGAACCATTCCTTCGCGGTTTCCGGACGGACGGAGAAGCGACGGTCCAGCGGCAGGCGGCCGGCATCGATTTCCTCGAACGCGACGAAAGCCGTCATCACCTTTGTCACCGAGGCGGGGAGAAAGGGAACGTCAGGGTGATTCTGGACCAGGACCTGCCCGGAACCGAGGTCCACGAGCAGGCTGACCGGAATGCCCGCAAGCTCCGCAGGCGGCGTCGGAACGGCTGCGTTGGCCGGAACGCCGAGTGCAAGAGCAAGTGCAGGAACGAGAAAACGGGCGGACTTACGGAACGACTTCAAGACGCGACTTCTCCCGGCGACCCCTCGCGAAAGGCGGGAACGGAGGTGGATGCGCCCGAAAGTTTCAGTCGGCGCGCTGGATTCGTGCGTCGCTATACCCTGCGGCGCGGGCCTTCTCCAGCGCTGCGGCAGCTTGTGCACCATTTGCGAAGGGGCCGAGTCGCACGCGCCAGAACTTGCCGGCAGGTGAAACTTGAGCACCGAGTTGCTTGGCCGCTTTTCGGGCGTTTGCCTCCACGCCAAACATGCCGATCTGCACGACCTGCTGGTCCTTCGGCGCCGTTTCCGTCGAATGCTGGGCCGCAGGCGCAGAGGCCTCCGGCTTCCGTACGGCGTCCGCCGTGGGCGCAGGCTTAGGCTTCTGCACTGCCGGAGCGACCGGCCGAGGGGCCGCTTCCAACATCGAGACCGGCTTCGAGGCTGGCGGAACAGCCGAATCGCCTGGCTGCTGGAAAGGCGGCCCCTTGGGCATCGTCGGTGGCGTGGACGGCGGCTGCAGCAGCGGCGATTGTTCGGAAAGCTTGCGCCGCAGAACCTTGAGCAATCCCTCCGGCGTTGCCATGCGTTCCGGTGCATGGTTTCCCGCGCGCAGCAAGGCGCGTTCCACTTCGGGCGGGTTTACGCGGCGCACGCGGATCGCGGCATGAGCGCCGGGTGCAATGCCCAACTGCGCTGCCGCATCGGGGGACAGTTCGGCCAAATCCTCGTTCGCCATGGGTCCGCGCCGCGTGATGCGCACCAGGATTGTGCGGCCGCTATCCAGCGCAGTGATCTCGGCATAACTGGGCAAGGGCAGCGTCTTGTGCGCGGCGGTTACGCCGCCCCCCTCGCCCACCACGCCATAACCCACAGCGTCATAATTCAACTGGTCGGAAGGCGTCCACGTCGTCCCGCCGATGGTAAACGGATCGCCGACGATCACGGGATAGTCGGCAGCCGGGCCGTTGGCGGTGTCTGCTGCGGCAGTTCTGTCCTTTGCAGGAGATGCAGTGGGCAATACGGCAAGGGAAATCAGCACTGCCAAAGGCAGTCCATGGTTAACGGGCAATCTCATCTGCAAGCAATCCCACCGACAACGCGTAGTAGTTGGAGCAGTTGTACTGGAGGATCACACGATAATTCCCGGTTAACAGATAGGCAGGAGTGCCCGGCCCGTCCGGTTGGAAAAGCGATGCCTGCACCTGATCGCCAATTGGACCAAGCGCGTTCACGCCAAGCGCACGCCATTCGGCCACACTCTTCCACTGCGAGTGCCGCGCATGGACTGCCGTGCAGGTTGGCGCCGAAAGCTTGGAGGCATAAGCGTTCGTCGGAAATCCGGCGGGAATAGAGGCGCGGACGCCCCAGGGCTGCCCTGGCCGCCAGCCGGCATCGCGGAAATAGTTGGCGATGGAGGCCAAGGTGTCGGCCGGGCTGGAGAAAATGTCGCGCGTACCGTTGCCGTCACCATCGGCCGCAAGGCGAAGATAGACGCTGGGCAGGAATTGCGGATAGCCAAAGGCACCTGCCCAGCTTCCCTTCAGCTTGTAGGTCGGCACACCCTGATCGACCATTTTCATCAGCGCGATCAGCTCGTTTTCGAAAAGCTGGCGACGCCGGCCTTCCCACGCCAGCGTCGCCAGCGAACGGGCCAGGTCGAAATCGCCAACATAGCTGCCGTAGTTGGTTTCATGCCCCCAGATCGCGAACAGCATCTTCGCCGGCACGCCGTAACGCTTTTCGATGGCCGGCAGTAGCGCCGCATTCTGCGCATAGCGATCGCGGCCCCGGGCAATGATGCTGGGCCCGACATGCTGCGCGATATAGGGCGCGACGGGCGGCGGCGAGCTGCTGCGATTGGGCTGAGCACTGTCCAGCGAGATAACCCGATCGTTCGGCGTCAGGCCGGTCAGTACCCGAGAGATGGTCTGCTGGCTGACGCCTTCGCGTTTAGCCCGCGCGGCGACAGTCTGCAGATACGCATCGAAAGTTTGCCCGGCGACGCTCTGCACAACGGGTTGAGCCGTCAGCGGTGAAAGCGGCAGCAATCCAAGCACCGGTGCAATGGCGGCTGCAAGAAACGGGATGCGCAAGGAACGAAGCTTTGAAGAACCAGTCATCGCCTGCAAATCTCGCACAACGCGCTCCGGATGCAAATGGTTGGGGCACCTGAGCCGTGGACAGCCGCCGCAAACGCGCGGCAACCCACCCCAATCGCCATTTCAATGATCTGTGGTTGGCTGCACGTGGCCCCTTGCAAGCCGCATCGATTTCTCTATGCGCATTGCCCGAACGGACAGGTGGCCGAGTGGTTTAAGGCAGCGGTCTTGAAAACCGCCGTGGGTGCAAGCTCACCGTGGGTTCGAATCCCACCCTGTCCGCCAACGGCCCTTCCCAAGAGATCCCAGGAGTACCGAAAAACCGCTGATTTCTGCGGAAAATTCTGGTATAGTTCCTGAAGATCCCGGTTTGTTTCATCGCACATGCCCGCTGAAATCGGTTGCATCCAATATGGACATGCGAAGTCTGGGCGGGACGGCCAGTTTTCGGCCGCAGATTCGATTGCCCTCCTTTCATTGGCTGGCATATCCTTGGCTGCAGGCCACAAATTCGCCTTGGCAAGCCTGACGCTCAAGAGGGACCGTGTTTCTCGGGGTTCTTCGGTTCTCGCCCGCGCGCGATTGCCACGATCGCAAGGAACGATGCTACCGCCAGACACATCCACGCAAAGACATCCCCTATCCTGGCATAGAGCGTCTCGCCGCCCGGGCCTGCGAGGGGCAATTCACCAACCACCACGGTCAGCCCCTCGCTAACCACCTGCTTCGTTATCAGCCGTCCATAGCGGTCATTGAGTGTGAGCAAACCATCCCGCGCGCTTCGCGCGAGCGGTGTGCCTGTCTCGATGGAGCGCAGGATAGCCGGCCTGGCATGCGCCCAGCCATCGCTGCCGAAATCCCATGCCGGTACCGCAAGCATGACCGGATGGTTGGCCGCTGCATCCTTCCGGATTGTGGCATGAAAATCCATGTCCTTGCAGATTTCCGGCATGATGCCGCCCGGAAGCATGAGGGATCCAGTGCCGGGCGCGAAATATCGGGTCTCCAGGCCGACCACCAGATGCCGCTTGGCGTAAGTCGGATTGGGTGTGGCTGTATCTTTGCCGGTGCCGAGCGCAGTCACGAGATTGCGCCGCGCGCCCGCGAAATCGCCATTGTATCCAACAAGCGCCACCGCGCCGATGGCGCGCGCTGCGGCGTCTACAGGCGCAAGCGCTGCAGTCCCCCATTGCGGCGCCAGGCGAGCACTGTTTTCAGGCAGCAAGACGAGAGCAACGCGCTTTCCGGCAAGCGCCTCGATTCCTTTCGCATATTGAGCAAATATCAGCCGCGTTCGCGCCTCGTCCAGCTGGCCGGTGTCACCGACGAGACTGTTGCCCGCCATCAGTGCCAAGCGTATCGAACCCTCGCTTTGGTTGGTCGTACGCCATGCCCCGAGACCGGCGTTGAGGGCGAAGATCGAGACTGCTGCAATCAGCCAGGAGACACTGCGCTGCCTGGCACTTTCAGCGAGAGCAGCGGCGACCAGTCCGATCAAGAAAGTCACTGCGGCGAAGCCGCCCAAAGCAGCGGACTGCGCCATCATAGGCATATCGACCTGAGAGTTGGCGGGAGACATTACCGCGCCGCCGGCCGGGGCGAACGAGAGCAGGTAATCGGCTGCCGCAAACCCCGTCGCAAAAGCGATCACACCCGCCATTGCCCCAAGCCGCAAGTGGACGCGCCGTGCAATCATCACTGTCAGCCCGTAAATCAACGCAGGGCCGCACAGTATCTGTGCAAGTATCGCTACGGGCATGATCGAGCCGTATGCGCCCAGCAGGTTGCTCGTTCCAAGCGCATAACTGGCAAAGGCCGCCAGGAAAGTCGCACCCGCTTGCCTTCCAGAAAAGGCATACCACAGCACCGGAACTGGAGCGATCCAGGCGAGATACCAATGTTCGCCGAGCCCCAGCGACAGGAAAAATCCCGCCGCAGAAAGTAGCGTTGCAACCAGCCAGACGATCATGCCCTGCCCTCCCGTACCTGACTTTCGATCAGGCGGCGCATCGTGTTTCGGTAGAAGGCCTTAAAGTCCTCGACATTGCCGGAAACTCGCCCTGCCCGATGGAAAGAAATGAGCCCCTGCCCCAGGGCGGCGACCGCAACCATGATCTCACCCGCGCGGTCTGGGCTTGCGAACTCGGCGATCAGACGCATTTGCAGCGATACCGCTGGCGATCCTCCGGCAAGAAAATCATCCGGATATTTGAGCGCCTTGTCGGAATAGACCAGGAAAGCCGCGTCAAACCGTGCAGGCGCATCGAGGGCATAGGCGAGATATGCCTCACCGATTGCATCGAGCCATTCCCGCGCGGGTCGACTACTGATGGCGTCCACTCTCCTTCGCCATTCGGCTACGCCTTCAGCAACCAAAGCGTCGATCAGCGACTGCCGGTTTTCGAAGTGGCGATAGATCGCCATCGGCGTGACACCAACTTCTCCCGCCACCTTGCGCAACGACAGGCCTGCCTCACCAACGGTCTCGAATTGCCGCCAGGCGGCCGAAAGGATGCGCTCTCTCGTCCCCATGTATACACCGTATACCTGCCGGGACATGCAGCGCAATTGGATTGTGTCACCAGATCACATCATCAAGGTAAAGACCGTTGAAGTTTGAGCGAGCTCGGGCTCACGATTGCCGGCAGCAACCGCCCGGGTCCGGAACGGCAGATTTCCGGTTGAAACGCTGAAATCCTGCAGTTGCGCTTTCGGGAGCGCTGCTGAGCGCCGCATATGACCGGGATGTGGGGGCGGATCGGGCATCAAAAAGTGCTACCCGCAGGTATCCTTTGAGGTTGGCTAGGAAAGCGGACAGGCGGCTTCCAGGATCGCCAAAATGCCCGCCGAACGATCGCAATGCGGGCGGTTGTCAACCGGAGGCTTAAGTCGGGTTACAAGGATGAGGTGGGAGACGCCATTCCGGCGATAATGACAATATTTGTCATGAACGCGTTCTGCGGTGAGCCGAAAAGGCACTTTCTAGACAAGCGGCTTCTTCGTCCGCTAAATCGCCCCCAGACAGGGGTGTGACATTCAAATTCAGCGATTGTTGGTGGCAACGGTCTTGGCGGGCCTTGCAACCAGCGTTGGCGCTCAAGTGACAGACAGCCGGAGTGCCTCTGTCGCGGCAGTTGGCGCGCCAAAAACCGCCAGTTCGGGGCTTTCTGCGTCGCAGGTTTTTGCGCTTGCAGAGGAAGCGCTCAGCAAACGCGATTTCGCGACTGCGGAGATGGCTTATCGCGCCCTCAGCCATGATCCGAATCTGGAGATCCGCACGGAGGCGAGATTTCGTCTCGGAATGATGTTGGCTGACCAGCTCAAACGCTATTCAGAAGCCGCCTTCGAGTTTCGCCGGATCCTCGATGACAAGCCCGGCGCCGCACGCGTACGCCTTGAGCTTGCACGAATGCACGCTGCGCTTGGTAATTTCGGAGCCGCGCGGAAGGAGTTGCGCGCCGCCGAGGCAGCCGGTCTTCCGCGCGCCGTGGAACAGCTAGTACGTTTTTATTCGCGCGCGCTGGATGCTCGAAAGCCATTCGGGGGCTCCTTCGAACTAGCGCTTGCTCCGGACAGCAACATCAATCGCGCCACGCGATCAGATACGCTGGGCACGGTTATCGGCGACTTCACGCTCGGCAAAGATGCAAAGGCTAAGTCGGGCTTGGGCATAGACGCGCAAGGCCAGGCCTATTCTCGGATCGGCATCGAGCCAGGCGCTGACCTTCTTGTCAGAGTCTCGGGCAACGCAATGCTATATGGCGATGCCGACTTCAACGATATTACCACCGGGATTGAGGCAGGTCCGCAATACAACTGGAACGGTAACCAGCTGACCTTTTCGGCAGGTCCTGCATGGCGCTGGTATGGACGCCATCTCTACAGCGCAAAGGTTGGCGGCAATGTCACTTGGCAGCGCCCGTCCGGCAAACGCAGCCAAGTCCGCGTCGACGGAGGCATTGCGCACATTACCAACAAGCAAAACGCCCTCCAGACTGCTGACGACTTCACGCTGTCGGCAGCACTCGACCGCGCTTTCGGTGCGAGGTCAGGGGGAGGCCTTCAGATTTTTGGGTTCCGGGAAGCCGCGCGGGACCCCGGCTATTCTTTGGCCAGCGGCGGGACCTCGATCTACTTGTTCCGTGAGCTTGGCCGCACCACGGTGGTCGGCACGCTGGGATATAGCCACCTGGAAGCCGATAGGCGCCTATTCCTGTATCCTGACCGCCGCATTGAAAACCGGTACAGCGCCAGCATTGCGGCCACGCTGAGGAGGTTGCATCTGGGCCGCTTCGCCCCGGTGGTTCGCGTTAAATGGGAGCGAAACCGCTCTTCCATCGAAATTTATGACTACCGCCGCGTGGCCGCTGAATTTGGCATCACGTCGGCGTTTTGAGGGGGCAACTTGTGCGTTCAATCCATTCTTGCAAGCTGATGACGATGACTTCGCTGACGGTGCTCAGCCTGACACTTGCTGCCTGCGGCGGTGGTAGCGGCGTCAATTCCACCCCGTCGCCAACCCCGACTCCTGCGCCGACGCCGACGCCGACGTCAACCCCGACTCCTACGCCAACTCCCACGCCTACGCCTACGCCCACACCGACGCCAACTCCGACTCCGACTCCGACTCCGACAAAGATAATCGGGCAGCCCACCGTCACATCGCAATTCGTGGCGGACGCCAATGTTTTGCAGGCAAAGTACGATGTCGGCCGCATAAAGTCGGCCTCAGGCTCAACCGCCGAAGAGGCAAGCATCGCTTATGACGCCGATACGGGCAGCATGACTATCACTACCGATGGGAATGCGATCACCTTTTTGCCGACGGACTTGCTTGCGCCGGCAAGCAACCTCTCCCGATATGAGAAATCCGACGGCAAAAGCCTTACGCGTCTCGAGATATTGTGGGGAAATCGATCCGAATGGACCACTGCTCCTGAATACGTTGTGTTGGGACAAGTACTCTCGAAGACAAGTGACGTAACGACGGGGCTGGATGATTTCGAGGCAACGGATTTTGTTTTCGGGTTGCCCAGCGAGGCATCGTCCATCCCTCGGACGGGCAGTGCCACATACGCGCTCTCATTTGTCGGCACTCGCACCTCGAAGGCGACCGACACCCTCTTGCAAATGTCCGGTTCGGGAACCGCCTTAGTCGATTTCGCAGGGGGATTGGTCGACATTTCCGGCAAGACCTCATCATACAATTGGCCCAGCGGGGGCATCACAGGTGTTGAAAATCCCGGTGAGGTGAAAGCGCAGGGGAGGATCTCCTCGACTGCAAATCGCTTCACTGGCACGTTCACGGCTACAGCGGGCTCTGCAGACGCATATTCCGGAGATCTCACCGGCTCCTTCTATGGCCCCAAGTCACAAGAAATTGGTGGAACGCTTTACGGCAACTCCAACCCGCTTTTCTTCAGCCTGGCTTTCGCTGGTTACACCGTACCGGCGACAGGGGTGAACGATACCCTTGCCAACCTGAAAGGCACGACACGGTTCCGAACGGTTGTGGCATCGTCTACTGCTGCCCCCATGAGCAATCCGGTTGGCGAGGCGCTCATCTATGATGCCGATAGCCAGACATACACCTACCTGGGTAATGGCCTGGACACGTTCTCGTTTTCGTTCGGCCGTGACAACCGCACGCCCGACAAGGATGCGGGCGACCTGCGCAATTATGGCGCTGCGCTCCGCACTTTTGATGGCAAGGCGCAATACTCGATAGACGTGTTCGATGGCCGGGCAGACGGCATCGAATTCACGTACGCAAGTTTCATGCGCGTTCTTTCCACCCGAACGGATTTGGATGACAATGTTACGGGGAAGGCCGTCAACTATGTTGGCTTCGGCAATTTCACGCCTGCCGACCAAATGCCGCGAACCGGCAGCGCAACTTACACGGGCCTTCTCTATGGTGACGTCTTCGATGGCACCGGGCCGATTGCTTCTTTGACGGGGCAGTCAGAATTGTCCGCTAATTTCGCCACGGGAGCACTGTCATCCACCCTGCTGCCCACCCAAGTTAATGCTGATGGCAGTTCGACTGCACTGGGCAGGTATGATTTCAATGGAACAATCGATGCATATACTGCCGCATTCGTTGCTTCGCGAAATGGGGGTGCCGGCGATTTGACTGGGCGGTTCTATGGAGACAAGGCACAGGAGTATGCAGCGGTATTTAATATCAACGACCCTGCGGTCGGAAAAATGACGGGCATCAGCATCGGGAAACGGCCTTAAAGCCCCAATGTTTTGGCGGCGTGGCAGTGGATACGTCTCTCCATTGCCACGTTGTCACACCCAATATTCGCTGGTGGACACAGGCCTGGATCAATTCGACGCGTTCCTGTTAAGAGATGGGCCCGCAATTCGAAGCGCTCGGACCAGCGAGCCAATCCGCAATTTGCGGCCCACCGTGTTGGCTCCGCCCTACCGACGCTGACTGTCCGGTTTCGGGGTGTCAAACGACGCCGGGAATTGGGCCGGGGGCGACGCCCCGATCTGCCAATCGAAGCCAACGTGCTACGATACAGAAAGTGATTCGGAATTTCTCGCTACCCAGTAAAATGTGGGTTCGATTTCCTGCAACTAGCCCACCGTCGAGTGGGTACAAAGCGGGGTATCGCGAAAGAACGCGATTAAATTTTCTCTTTTAAATCAGGGGTTAATTGGTAATTTTGACGGACGCCCTATCCGCCAAGCGCCCCTCCCAAAAGCCTTCAAAGCGGCGTATTTTCGCCGATTTTTCAGGCATAACCCTCTATATGATCTCTGACAGGGCGAGGGACGAGCCAGCGAAGCCCGCCCCCCCATAACCGGTCAGGCCGCGTCCAGCGCTTGCGAAAGATCGGCGACGATATCGTCCGCATGCTCGATGCCGATAGACAGGCGGATGGTCGCCTCGAGCACCCCGATGCGATCGCGAACATCCAACGGGACCCCGGAATGCGTCGTGGTGGCGGGATGGCTCGCTAGCGACTCCGTACCGCCCAAGCTGACCGCCAGCTTGAATATCTGAAGCGCGTTCAGAAAGCGGAATGCCGCTGGCTGCCCGCCCTGTATATCGAACGAGAATGTGGACCCGGCCCCGCTGCATTGCGCGGCAAAAACCTCCGCAGCTCGCGAACCTTCCGGATAGTAAGGTGGATAAGCCACGCCCATCACCTTGGGGTGCGATTGCAGAAATGCCGCCGCCCTCGCGGCATTCGCATTGGCGCGATCCATCCTCAGCCCCAATGTTTCCAGCGAACGGCTCAACATCCAGCAGCTATGCGGATCCAATTGCGTACCGATGGCACTACGCAGCAAACGCACTTCGCGCATCAGGCTAGCCGATCCGAGTGCCGCCCCTGCGACAAGATCGGAATGACCGCCCACATACTTGGTGAGCGAATAGAGGGAAATATCGGCGCCATGACGCAGCGGGTGCTGGTAGACGGGACCAAGCAGAGTATTGTCGACGACGAGCAGCGGACGGCGCCCTTCTTCATCGGCAAGTTTGTCGCACATGCGCTTCAGAAGCTCGATATCGACCAGGCTGTTGGTCGGGTTTGCGGGCGTTTCGATCAGCACCATCGAAACACGTCCCAACGTGGCAGCGTGGCGTGCCGCGGCCGCAATGGCTTCTTCGTCAAGCCCATCGGCAAACCCCACCGCCTTGATGCCAAGGTTCGCCAGTGTGCGAGCCAGCAGCGTTTCGGTGCCGCCATAGAGCGGCTGGGAATGCAGGATCACATCGCCCGGTCGCACGAAGGCCAGAATGGTCGTCGTGATCGCAGCCATCCCGGAAGAGAAGACCACGCCGGCCTCCGCGCCTTCGTAGACCGAAAGGCGATCTTCCACGATCTCGCTGTTGGGGTGGTTGAACCGAGAATAGACAAGACCCCGCCCCTGCCCCGGCGGCGGATCCTTGCGGCCTGCGACATAGTCGAAGAAATCCCGGCCCTCTTCCGCCGTTGGGAAAACGAAAGTCGACGTCAGGAATACCGGAGGCTTTACCGCACCTTCCGATAGGAGGGGGTCGTAACCGTAATTCAGCATCAGGGTTTCGGGATGCAGCGCGTGTTCACCAATCCTGGTCTTGCTCTCGCGGGGCGCCGTCATTTCAACTCTCCTGGCAGAATGGTTGGCCTGGCTGGACAAGGCCGGTCTTCGGCAGACTAACAGCAGTTGCGAGGTCAATGTTTGCGAAATCTCGCCTCGAATGCCATCGTTATTGGCAGAAAGTAGCTGAAAGTTGATTTTGTGCCGCAGAAAATTGCTGACTCGGCGGACCGCCGAATTCTTCAGGTCCTTCAATGCGAAGGACGAATCTCAAATGCGGAACTGGCTGAGCGGGTGGGACTTTCCGCATCGCCCTGCTTGCGGCGCGTACGCCGGATGGAAGAGGCCGGAATCATTCAGGGCTATACTGCTCGCGTGGATCCGGCCGTGGAAGGCTGGTCGATCCGCGCTCTCGTCCTGATACGCCTGTCACGCCAGCATGAGGATGAAATCCTGATGTTCGAGGACGCGGTACGCGGGTGGGACGAAGTGGCCGAATGCCATCTCGTCACCGGCTCTCCAGACTATGTACTGAAAGTCAGGGCTCGCGGGCTGGAGGACTATGAGCAGTTCGTGAAGCAGAAGATCGCCCGCCTTAAATGTGTCGCGTCGATCGAGACGAGCTTCATCATGAGCACGATCAAATGAGAGCGGCGCGAGAGCGACAAGATCGCCTTGCAGTGTTTGTTCCGGGCCGATCAAGTTTGCTGGCGGTGCCGTGATGAGGCTTGGCTGGTTGTAATCATGTCAAAGCGGTACCGCCATGAGATCCCCGCCGCTGAACCGATCACGGATTTCCAAGGCATTCATTTGGTGAACATCAGCCTGCGTTACCAGCATAAGGGCATCTACGTGACGCCGGTTGGTTACCAGATCACCCAACAGAACATGATGACGCCCGATCCCGCAGGGACGCTATGCGGCACTTCCACCTGTCTCGTCCAAACCGGCGAGGGCCGCGTGCGCGGGATCGAACTGGAGGCCAAGGCCAGCCTACCGTTCGGTCTGGCGGTTATCGGCACGACCACGCGCACATTCACGACTTGCCGCAACGCCGCCCCATCTGCCTTGCCATTGGGCGACATCGGTCCAATACGCCCGCCTAAGTCTTGTCTGCTGAAAAGAGGCTTGGCACCATTTCCGGCTGTCATTCCGCCGGACGGCTAGCGACAGGCTTTCCACCCACCCAAACGCCTTGCCTGGTCGAGATGCAGATGATCGGCGTGGGCTGCATTATAGTCGGGCGAAAGCACCGTAGCGAAAGTGTCGCAGGCCCCGTCGCGCACCACGTGCAGGAAGGCGGCATCGTCCACGCCCCCTTTCCAGTCGCGCTTGACCTCGATGCGGCGTCCGTTTTTCAGCACAAAGGCAGAGACGTCGATGGCATTGCCCGTGGCATGCTCGCTCCATGCCCCCCTGTCGCCATTGCCGATCCGGCGGCAGTTCACGGTTCCCAGATGCTCGATCCGGGCAACGCGGCTGCCAAACATCGCTTTCGCCTGCGGCTGGACGGTATGCCGAAGCCAAAATGCCAAGCCCGCGTCCACTGCACAGGTCGCTTCCACGCGCTGCGGTTTCAGCCTGACGTCGGGCAGCGAGAGAATGCCGCGATCCTCACGCCGGCACGCGCCTGAGCCTTCCGGTGGCAGCGGCGCGTTAGGTAATGAGCTTCGTTCCAGAAAGGCGCGGCATTCGGTGGAATCTGCACGTAGCGCCGCCAGCTTGCGATCTGTTGCCCAGCCCGGCTGCTCATCCAACGTAAGCGGCGCCCAGGGATTGTCGCCCGGATGATCATGCAGCCAGTTCAGACCGGCCAGTACCAGGCAGGAGAATATCAGGAGCGAGACTGTTATGCGGTCTACGGGAAAGGACATGCACCCTCAACGCCGTCCCCGCCGCTTCGCTCCGGCCAAGAGCTAATCGAGCAGCGAGAAGATCGCCCAGGCAAGCCCGGTGGCGCCGAGGAACAGCGGCCAGGACCAATAAAGCTCATGCCCTTCATAAAGGGTGTGAGTGATCGCCAGCATCCCACCGCGCGAGCCTTGGGAACCAATAACCAGCGATACCACCCACGTGAGCAGGAATGCCGGAATCAAGGCTTTGATGATTGCCATGACGGTGCCTGAATTTTTTGCCTATGCCTGGTGCTAGAGGTGCCACCAACTGGTTAATTTGCTCTTACTGCGACACCGCGCCGCCTGTGGATCGTGCTGTGGATAAACTCTTGATAGCTTGTGGAGCTTAAAGGGCCGTTCAAATCCCGCATAAGAAAAAAGGGGGCTGTATGGCCCCCTTTTTCCGTTTTTGCCATGCGTGGCTTGGCTTACACCGGCGGAACCGGCTGCGGCGGCGCATCGGCGTCAACCTCATGAACGTCCACGATACCCTGGCCGATGTGGCTCTTGCGGTAGCCATAGGCGAAGTAGACGATCAGGCCGATGCCACCCCACACGGGGAGCACCATCATCGCTTCGAACGGCAAGTTGAAGAACAGGATCACGCAGCCCAGGATGGCGATCGGCGCGACCAGCCACACCAGCGGCGTGCGGAACGGACGGTGACGCTTCGGATCGCGCACGCGCAGGATCAGCACCGCGATCGACACCATCAGGAACGCGAACAGCGTGCCCGAGTTCGAAATGTCGGCCAGCTGGCCCACCGGCAGCAGCGCCGCGGCAATAGCCACGAACACGCCGGTGATGATCGTCACGATGTGCGGCGTCTTCCACTTGGGGTGGACAGTCGCCAGCTTCTCGGGAAGCAGGCCGTCGCGCGCCATCACGAAGAAGATGCGGGTCTGGCCATAGAGCATCATCAGGATAACCGACGGCAGCGCAAGGTTTGCGGCAAGGCCGATAAGGTCACCCGCAACCGTGTAATTGATCGAGCGCAGAACGTGGGCCAGCGCCTCGTTCGAGCACACCAGCGGCACCTGGTCCTGCTTGGCAAGCGCGGCGCACTGGGCGGCGAATTCGGCCGAACCCGGCTGCACACCAAGAGCGGTGGGCTGCGCGCCCACTGCGCCGATGGCGCCGCCTGCGACCAGCAGATAGAACACGGTGCACAGCGCAAGGCTACCGATCAGGCCGATCGGCACGTTGCGCTGGGGGTTCTTGGTTTCCTCAGCCGCGGTGGAAACCGCGTCGAAGCCCACATAGGCGAAGAAGATCGACGCCGCCGCGCCCACGATGCCAAGGCCGCTGCTGCCTGCCGGGCCGAACCAGCCGTTGGGTGCGAAAGGCGCGAAGTGCTCACCCTTCATCATTGGCAGAGTAAAAATGATGAACATGGTCAGCGCGCTGACCTTGATGGCGACCAGGACGGCGTTGAAAGTGGCGCTTTCCTTGGTGCCGATCACCAGCAGTGCCGTCACCGCCAGCGCCACGAAGATGGCGGGGACGTTAATGATGCCGTGGCTGAAATCGACGCCCGAAAGCGACCATGCCGGGCCTGACGATAGTAAGGCGGGTAACTCGAACCCCGTCAGACTTTTCAAGAGGCCCATGAAGTAGCCCGACCAGCCGACGGAGACGGCCGAGGCGGCAACCGCATATTCCAGGATCAGCGCCCAGCCGACCATCCAGGCCAGAAGTTCGCCGACGACGGCGTAGCTGTAGGTATAGGCGGAGCCCGAAACCGGCACCATCGAGGCCAGTTCCGAATAGCAGAGCGCCGCGACCGCGCAGATGGCGCCGGCAATCACGAAGCTCCACATCATGCCGGGGCCAGCTTTCTGGGCCGCAGCGGCGGTGAGAACGAAAATGCCGGTGCCGATAATTGCGCCGACGCCGAGCAGCGTCAGTTGCACAGGCCCCAACGTCCTGTGGAGAGATTTCTTTTCCGCGGTCGCCAGAATGGCGTCCAGCGGTTTTACGCGTCCGAACATTATTGGACCCCCGAGTTCTTGTATGACGGCGACGCTAGCGTGCTGCGGCCGTATCGCAAGCGTTAAGGCGGTTGGTTCCCCATATTACTGCATCCTGTCGACGTGGGCCGACCGATGTGCCGGCGCATGTATCGCGGTTCCGGGGTTTTCGCACGGGACCGGGGCGGCTAGAAGGCCGGTCATGTCCACGACCTTCCAGCTCGATACCGCGACCAGCCGCGCCAATCCCACCCCGGCGCCGATGAAGCGCCTGACGGTTCCCGCCATCCAGCGCCGCAAGGCCGGCGGCATCACCGCCGATCCGCTGGTCATGCTGACGGCCTATACCGCGCGCCAAGCGCAAATCCTCGACGAGCATTGCGACATGCTGCTGGTCGGAGATTCGCTGGCACAGGTGATCTACGGCCTGCCTTCCACCCTGCCCGTCACGCTCGACATGATGATTGCGCATGGCGCCGCTGTCGTGCGCGGCAGCTATCATTCGCTTGTCGTCGTCGACATGCCGTTCGGCTCTTACGAAGGGAGCCCGCAGCAGGCTTTCGCTTCGGCTGCGCGCATCATGGCCGAGACGGGCTGCGCGGCGGTGAAGCTGGAAGGCGGCGTCGCCATGGCGGAAACGATCGCATTCCTCACCAGCCGGGGCATTCCGGTGATGGCGCATATCGGCCTCACGCCGCAGGCCGTAAATGCGCTGGGCGGCTATGGCGCGCGCGGCCGCAGCCAGGAAGAACATGCCAAGATCGTGTCCGACGGCAAGGCCGTGGCCGAGGCCGGCGCGTTCTCCGTGGTGGTGGAAGGCGTGCTGGAACCCATCGCCGTCTCGCTTACCCATAGCCTTGAAATCCCGGTGATCGGCATCGGCGCCTCCGCGCAGTGCGACGGGCAGGTGCTGGTCGCCGAAGACATGCTGGGCATGTTCGACCGCGTACCCCGTTTCGTGAAGCGCTATGCCGACATGGCCACGCTGGTTTCCGAAGCTGCCGCCAAATACGCCGAAGAAGTTCGCGCGCGCGCCTTCCCAGGCCCGGAACAGACCTATCAGCCAAAGTGACGGGTTTGGAATTACGGGTCGACGATCCGAACGCACCTTACGTTGCCGACTTGCTCACCCATCACCTTGCCGAACTGGCCTCGGTGATGGGCGAACATGCCTTCGCACTCGACGCCAGCGGCCTGTCCGAACCGGAAGTCACCTTCTGGACCGCGTGGCGCGACGAGAAGCTGGCAGGATTCGCGGCGCTCAAGCTGTTGGGTAATGACGCCGGCGAGGTGAAATCGATGCGCGCCGCCCGCGAGGCGCGGGGCACCGGCGTCGGCCGCGCGCTGATCGACCACGTCGTTGCGGAGGCACGCAACCGAGGGCTGCAGCGGCTCTATCTTGAGACCGGCACCGCACCGCTTCACCAACCTGCCATCGACCTCTACCGCAAAAGCGGCTTCATCTCCTGCCCGCCCTTCGCGGACTACGAATCGAGCCCGCACAATCAGTTCATGGTGCTGGACTTGCGTTAAGCGCCCTTGCCTCCCCTGCCTCCGCGCCTAAAAGCGGGTGCCATGAAAATATCCCCCCTTCTGGCGCCCCCCGCCATGGCCATTGCAGCGCTGCTCGCATCCGTGTCCCACCCTGCCATCGCGAAGGAAGCGATTGATCCCGACCGGATGGTCGCCGATGTGAAGACACTCGCCTCCGACACTTTCGAAGGCCGCGCGCCGGGCACCGTGGGCGAAGAGCGCACGATCGGCTATCTGATCGCACGTTTCCAGGACATTGGCCTCCAGCCAGCAGGACCTGACGGGCAATGGGTGCAGAAGGTGCCGCTGCTGCACACCAAGCTGGGCACGCCTAAAACGCTGGCGTTCAGCGGCCCCAAGGGCACGATGCCCGTCACGGTGGCCAAGGACATCTATATCTCCACCATCCGCCCGGACGACAGCGCGCGTATCGCCGGGGCTCCGGTGGTCTTCGTCGGCTACGGCGTAAACGCGCCCGAACGCGGCTGGGACGACTTCAAGGGTATGGGCCTCAAGGGCAAGGTCGTCGTCTTCCTCATCAACGACCCGGATTTCTACGCAAAGAAGGGCGAGCCGGCCGCAGGCAAGTTCGGCGACCGGACGATGACCTACTACGGCCGCTGGACCTACAAGTTCGAGGAAGCCGCACGCCAGGGCGCCATCGGCGCGCTGATCGTCCATGACACTGCCGGTGCCGGCTATGGCTGGAACGTCGTCACCAGCCCGGGCGGCGAGAATTACGACATCGTGCGCCAGCCGGACCACCTCACCAGCCTTGCTCTTCAGGGCTGGCTGTCAGGCGATGCGGCCACGCGGCTGTTCACCTCGGCCGGGCTGGACCTTGCCAAGCTGTCGGTCGCCGCGCGTAGCCCGAACTTCAAGCCCGTGGAACTCAAGGGCGTCACCTTCGATGCCGACGTGCCGGTGAACCACGAAGAAGTCATGAGCCACAACGTGCTGGCACAGATTCCCGGCACCACACGCAAGGACGAAGTGGTGATGTTCGGCGCCCACTGGGACGCTTATGGCAAGGGCGCTCCCGATGCGCAGGGCCGCATCTACCGCGCGGGCGCCAATGACGATGGCATCGGCATCGCCGGCATTCTCGACATTGCTCGCGTCATGAAGGCAGAAGCCGCGCCGCAGCGCACGGTCGTCTTCGCCGCATGGTCGGCCGAGGAGCGCGGGCTTCTGGGCTCGGAATTCTATGCCGCGAACCCGGTGTTCCCGATGGAGAAGACCGTCGCCAACCTCACCATCGATGTGCTCCAGACCGCCGGTGCCGCAAACGACGTGACGCTGATCGGCAAGGGGCAGGACACGCTGGAGGATGACATGGCCCGCGTCGCGGCCACGCAGGGCCGCCGCGTCACGCCGGAAAGCCTGCCCGAGCGTGGGCTGTTCTACCGCGCCGATCACTTCTCCTTCGCCAAGCGCGGCGTACCGGTCATGCTGATGATGGGCATCGCCGGCGCCTCCGACCTCAAGCAGGGCGGCATCAAGGCGGGGCAAGCGTGGATCGATGCCTATACCGGCCAGTGCTACCACCAAGCCTGCGATGCGTGGTCGCCCGACTGGAAGATGGAAGGCGCCGTGCAGGACGTGGAACTGATCCGCACCATCGGTGAGGAACTCGCTAACTCGACCAAGTGGCCGCAGTGGAAGCCGGGTTCCGAATTCAAGGCCGCGCGCGACAAGTCCGAGGGCGCACGCCAGTAACTCAAGTCCAGTGAACGAGCAGGTCGGCGAGCGCGTGGAACACCACCGCTCCGCCGACCAGCCACCCGGCCAACCGAATAGCCTTGGCCGTGCCCTCATCGCGGGGCGGAGGGGATGGAGCCTCCATTCGCGAAGAGGCCGCCCGCAGAAAGCGCGGCGCTTCCTCTGCAAGGCGCGAGAATTCCAGCAGTGCGGTTTCCAGCTTGTCCGGCGCGGCAAGACGCGAAAGCCGCGAGGCGACGAGCTTGCCCCGCATCCGTTCCAAGGCATCCGACAAGTCGAAATCCGGCGCGATCCCGGCAAGCACGCCGTCCATCGTCACCATGGCCTTGAAGATAAGCACAAGATCGGGCGGCAGGACCAGCCCCTCCTGCCGCAGGAGCGGAAAGAAGTCCGCCACCATGGCGTTCAGCACCAAGGCCCCGGTGCCATGCCGCGCGACAAGCCGCTCGGAAGCGCGCAGCAGCTTTTCACGCGGAACATCGCCACCTTCCGACCATGTGGCCAGCATGTCCGCCACACCGCCAGGATCGCCACTGCGCAAGGCGAGCACGAAAGTCAGGAATTCATGCTGTCGGCGGGGACTGACAAAGCCGACCGAGCCCAGATCGAGCAGCGCCAGCCCATCGTTTCCCGCAGTTTCAGGACGCAGGCATAACAGGTTGCCCGGATGCGGATCGGCATGGAACCGCCCATTGACCAGCACCATCTCCAGCACCAGTTCCGCGCCAAGCGAGGCGATACGCGACGGATCGATGCCGGCCGCTCTCAACGCGTCCGGGTCGCGCGGCGGCAACCCGTCGACATAGTCCATGACCAGCACCTGCTCGCCGGTCCACTGCCAATGGATACGCGGCACGGTAACGCGATCCAGCGAAGCAAGGTCGGCCCGCAACAGATCGGCATTGCGCCCCTCATTGGTGAAATCGAGTTCGTCCAGAATTTCGCGGCCAAGCTGCTCGATCATGGCGGCCGGCTTCGTCCTGCGCACCGCGGCACTACGCGCTTCCGCCAGCGCGGCGAGATGCCGCATGAGCCTGAGGTCCGCCTCCATCCGCGCGCGGATGCCCGGGCGGCGGATCTTCACCACCACCTCCCCGCCATCATGCAGGCGCGCACGGTGGACTTGCGCGATGGAGGCGGCGGCAAGCGGTTCGGTATCGAAATAGGCGAACGCGCTTTCCGGCGGCTCACCCAGCGCCGCCTCCACCTCACCGCGCAAATCCTCGAACGGCACACGCGGCGCGTCGCTCTGCAACTGCTCGAAAGCGGCGATCCAGGCGTCGGGCAGCAAGTCGCGCCGAGTGGCCAGTATCTGGCCGAGCTTCACGTAAGTCGGCCCCAGTGCCTCCAGTCCGCGCCGGGTGCGACTGGGCAGATCCCGCGCCTCTGTGCCGGCGCTGTCATCGCCCTCCCCGATCCCCAGCCGCACGGCCAGCGATTCCAGCCCGAAACGCGCGATCACGGCGGAGACTTCCGCCATTCGCCCCCGGTCCCGCGCAGCCACGGCTATCGACTTGAACATGCGTCACTCCTTCAGCGGTGGACAACCGGCCGAACCGGCCCGTGGTTCCGCTAATCCGCCCTTCCCCGGCGTCAGGCCGATTGGACAGTGCACCGCAAGCAACGCTAGGGATCGGGCATGAGCGGCAGTTTAACGGGGGCGCTCAAGCCCATATTCGCAATTGCATTGATCTCGGCGCTGGCAGCCTGCGGCGGCGGCACGAAGTTCCGCGCGGTCAGCGATACGCCCGTGCGCGTCGGCCCGCCCTACAAGGTACGCGGTGTCACTTATACGCCGGCCAACCAGCCCGGCTATGACGTGCTGGGTTATGCGACGTGGTACGGGCAGGAGTCCGGCAATCAGGTTGCCAATGGCGAACGTTTCCGCCCGGACTGGATCACCGCCGCGCACAAGACGCTGCCGCTGCCCAGCTATGTCGAGGTTACCTCGCTAGACACTGGTCGCCGCATCCTGGTCCGCGTAAACGACCGGGGCCCCTATGGTGATAGTGCTCGCGTGATCGATCTGTCGCGCGGAGCCGCCGAGGCGCTGGGCATCCGGGCCAAGGGCAAGGCGGCCGTGCGCGTCCGTATAGTTCAGCCTTCAGAAAAGGACCGCGCCGCCCTGCGCAAGGGCAAGGCGGCGGAAGAACTGCCGCCGGTCACCCCTGCGGCACTGACAAACCTGCAATCCCAGTTCGAGCGCGGCGTGGGCACGCGATAGGAGTCAGGCCGTTTCCAGTTCGGCGTAGGCATCGGCCTCCTTGCCGATCAGAATATCCGCGAGGAACCAGTACGCTTCCCCCCAAGCGGCGAGCACTTCGTCGGTTGCGGCTTCCCCCAGAACGTCACGGATCGCGGGAAGCAACGCTTTGGCCACCAGCGGATAATGTTCGGCCTTCACGCCCGTTTCGACATGGCGCTGCACCATCCGCGCAACCGCGCCGGTCAGATTCTGCAACTTGTCGACATTCTGCGCATAGCCAAGGATCGCGGCTGCCAGCCGGCGGGGCTGTTCGCCCGAAGCTTGCGACGCCTGATCGAACATGGCGCGCACATCTTCGTTCTCGAAAAGTCGCGCGTACATGCGGGTGGTGATCTCCACGCCGTGCTGCTGAAGCGCGGGCGCGGTGGCCTTGATCACGGCGACGGTAGTTTCGCTGAGGGGAGCAGCCATATGCATCTATACTCTCACCTGAAAAGATGTAAATACGAAGCATCATTTATCCGGAGAACGCGATTGCGCCTTACCGCGCACACCGATTACGCCCTGCGCATCCTGCTTCACGCCGCCGTCGATCCGGACCGGCTGTTCTCGATCGCGCAAGTGGCGGAGGCACACGCCATTTCGCGCAACCACGCGATGAAGGTGGTGAACCTGTTGGGCAACGCCGGGCTGCTGGAGACTGTGCGCGGGCGCGGCGGCGGCTTCCGGCTTGGGCGGCCGGCCACTGCGATCACGCTGGGCGAGGTCGTGAGACTCACGGAACCCAATCTGCAGCCCGCCGATTGCGACAATTGCCTGCTGCGGGGCGCCTGCGGCCTTACCGCTCTGCTGCGCAAGGCAATGGGCGCATTTCTGGCAGAACTCGACGCGCATACGCTGGCCGATGCGGCGAACGGAACGCGCCTTCCGCTTCCTCTTCCGGCCTTCGCCTGATAGTCCCGAAACTGGACGAAAGTCGGGAACCAACGCCGACAGTCCGCGTTTGCCGCCTTGAGAGGAGATGGATCATGAACATCGGCGCAGAACTTCCTTATCGCCGCAGCCGCTTTGCGCGCCGCACCGGATCGCTGATCTTCGATCGCCAGCTTGAAGATCGCGTGCGCCAGCACGAGGAAGGCCGGGATCACCCTATGCAGATTTGGTCGAACGGTCGCTTCCGGTCGAACTGACCGGGCCGGAATCCCCCCGCCGGCGATAGAGCCTCTTCAAGAGGCTTCCCGCGACCGTCGAGGCGCCGGGGCGCAAGCATGTTGCGTCCCGGCGTCATGATTCTTGGTGATCAGCAAAGCTGGAAACCGTGTTTGCGCAACCCGTCACGATTGGCCGCCTGTGTGCTTGCCAGTGGCGATTTTCTGCGCTTCAACCCCGGCCGTCCACCAACTGCGGCGCCCGTTCCGGCGCACCGGGCGGGGCCGTTCAAGCGGCTCTGCGGTCCGGTTTCCGACCCCTTATTTCCGGGTTGCCGCCGCCAGGAGAAATGACCGATGAAGACCCGGCTCATGGCCGCCGCTGCCCCGATTGTACTCGGCGCCGGCCTGCTTGGAGGCATGCCCATGACTGCATTTGCCAAGGAACCTCCGAAGGCCGCAGCTCCGGCCTATACCGGCCCCTTCGCACAGCCCAGCACCCTGCCCTACAGCGCGCCGGACTTCTCGAAGTACAAGGATAGCGACTGGCAGCCCGCCATCGAAGCCGCCATTGCCATCAAGCGCGCCGAGATCAAGGCGATCGCCACCAACAAGGCCAAGCCGACTTTCGAGAACACGCTGGTCGCCATGGAACGCGCGGGCAGCATGTACGACCGCGTGGACAATGTGTTCAGCCAGCTGACCTCTGCCAACACCAACGACACGCTGGACGCAGCGGACACCGCGCTCAGCCCGCAGATTTCCGCGCTCAACGATGACATCTATCTCGACGATGCGCTCTTCGCCCGCGTGAAGGCCGTGCATGACAGCGCCGAGGGCAAGGCGTTGACCGGCGAGGACGCGATGTTGCTTTCGACCACGTACGAGAAGTTCGTCAATCGCGGTGCGCTGCTCTCGGCCGCGCAGAAGGTGGAACTGAAGAAGCTGAACCTTGAGATCGCGACGCTGGAGACCAAATTCTCGCAGACGCTGACCGCCGGCACCGCGGCGCATGCAGTCGTGTTCGACAATGCCGCCGCACTGAAGGGCATGAGCGATGCCGCCATCGCCGAAGCCGCAAAGCGGGCCACCGAACAGGGCAAGCCGGGCAAGTACCTGATCCCGCTGCTCAACTTCACGCAGCAGCCGGTGCTGACGCAGCTGACCAACCGCGACAGCCGCAAGAAGGTGTTCGAAGCCAGCATCAACCGCACCAGTTCGGGCGACCAGTACGACACCACCGGCATCGTCAGCCAGATCGCCGTGGCGCGCGCCAAGAAGGCGCAACTGCTGGGCAAGCCGGATTTCGCCACGCTCAACATGTACAACCAGATGGTCACCTCGCCCAAGCAGGCGATGGACTTCATGAAGGGCTTCGTCCCCGCTCTGCGCGCCACGCAAGACCGTGAGGCCGGCCTGCTGACCGAAGCCGCCAAGGCGGATGGCGTGACCGACGCTCTTCAGCCCTGGGACTGGAGCTACTACGCGGAGAAGGTCCGCAAGGCTAAGTTCGACCTCGACGAAGCGACTATCAAGCCGTACTTCGAAGTGTGGAACGTGCTGGAAAACGGCGTTTTCTATGCCGCCACGCAGACCTACGGCATCACCTTCAAGCGCCGCACCGACCTTTCGGGCTATCACCCGTCGATGCGCGTCTATGAAGTGTTCGACAAGGATGGCTCGTCGCTGGCGCTGTTCTACTACGATCCCTTCGCCCGCCCCAACAAGAAGGGCGGCGCATGGATGAACAACTTCGTAGACCAGTCCTACATCAACGGCACCAAGCCGGTGATCGTCAATACGCTCAACATCGATCCGCCCGCCGATGGCCAGCCCCCGCTTGCCACATGGGACAATGTGACGACGATGTTCCACGAATTCGGCCACGCGCTGCACGGCTTCTTCGCCAGCCAGAAGTACACCTCGCTCTCGGGCACCAACACCGCGCGCGACTTCGTGGAGTTCCCTAGCCAGTTCAACGAGAACTTCGCCACCGTTCCGCAAGTGCTGAACAACTTCGCCAAGCACTACCAGACCGGCGCGCCGCTGCTGGCGGGCCTGCTCGACAAGATCCAGGCGGCAGGCAAGTTCAACCAGGGGCTTGGCCTGGGCGAGACGCTGACCTCGGCCATGCTCGACATGCGCTGGCACACGCTGAGCCCCGAGCAAGCCGCACAGCCGCCGATGGCTTTCGAAGCCAAGGCGCTCGCAGAGACCGGCCTGCGCACGGACCTGATCCCGCCGCGCTACAAGACGCCGTACTTCCGCCATATCTGGGACAACGGCTACGCAGCCGGCTACTACGCCTATATCTGGACCGAAGTGCTGGCGCACGATGGCTGGGCCTGGGTGGAAAAGAATGGCGGCATGACGCGCGCGAATGGCGATCACATTCGTGCCAGCTTCCTGGGACAGGGCCATTCCAAGGACTTCGCACAGATGTACCGCGATTTCACCGGGCATGATCCCAGCGTGGAACCAATGCTGGAAGCACGCGGGCTGACGCAGGGCTCCAAGTAAGGGCACCACACAAGGACAAAGGAAAACGGGCAGGCGCGACCTGCCCGTTTTTCGTTGCACCGCTCATTTATTCGACCGGAATGGCGCGTTCGCCACTCCTTCATCCTTTCCGCCGATATCGTGCCGCTTCGGGACGCCACCGAGACCGCCCATGCGGAACACCGCCCGATGCGTTAGGCGCAAAAGGCGCGCCACTTTGAACTTTGGGACTGCTTGTGACGGATATCGCCCCCATCCCTAAACTACGCGGAATGGAGTCGCTCCCGCGCGACTTCGCCGTGCGTGGCGGGTGGAGGCATCGGCGCAAGCGGGCGCAGAAGCGGTGGGCTCTGTCGATTTGCGCACTGGCAGCGATGGCCCTTCCCGCCTTCGCCGAGCCGGGTACCTGGGCCCGATTTTCCATCGGCGATGCGCCAAGCGGAAACGAATCCGTGCTGCCGATGCCGTTCGAACAGAAGGGCGAAAGCTTTCCGGGGTCCGCCTATTACTACTTGCAAGCGGAACCCGCCGTTCAGACGACCACCACCGACAACGCCTTCAGCGATCCATCAGGCCCGATTGCGCGGCCGTTCCGCTTCGAAGGTACGGCGCTGGACCGCGCGCGTGCACAGCAGTGCATGACCATGGCGATCTATTACGAAGCCGCAACTGAACCGGACGCCGGACAGCGCGCCGTGGCGCAAGTGGTGCTCAACCGCGTGGCGCATCCGGCCTATCCCAAGACGGTCTGCGGGGTCGTGTTCGAAGGATCCGAAAGGCCTACGGGCTGTCAGTTCACGTTTGCCTGCGACGGATCGCTGGCCCGCGCGCCGCAGCGTTTCTTCTGGGACCGCGCCGCCGCCGTCGCCCGTTCGGCGTTAGCCGGTGATGTCTATGCGCCGGTGGGCTTGGCCACGCATTATCACACGATCCAGATCAATCCCTACTGGGCACCAAGCCTTCATTACCTCACGACGATCGGCGCACATCGCTTCTACAGCTTCAACGGCGCGGCAGGTGCCCCCGGATCGTTCCGCTTCGCCTATCTGGGCGGCGAACCCTTGGCGGCACCGCGTCCTCGCGATCTTTCGGCCGCGACTGCCTTGGCCGATGCCGCGCTGGATCCTGTTGCCTTGCAACGCGCTTTCGCCGCCCCTGTCGCTGTTCCCGCAGTGCATCCGGCCACGACGAATGCCGACGGCACGCCAGCACCACGCTATTCCGAAGAGGTGCGCGCGCGCGGAGGCGACAACCTTTACCGCGCGCAGAATTTGCCCGAGGCACAAGGCATTCGCCCCGAATATGCCAATTCCGGCAAATGGATAGCTGCACCTGGTACCTGAAAAGGACGAGCTGAAGACGACGATAACGCTCTGGCAACCATAGCCCCTCACGAAGACTTAGCGCCCAGCGTGGCAGAAAGGGCCTGCGACAACGACAAAAGGGCCCGCGACAATGACCATCCGCTTTTCCGCCGCACGGGGCGGGACGACACCGGCGGTCATGCGCATGCGCTGTTCGTGGACTCCGCTTGATGCCGTCAATGACAACGGCTCTGTACGGCGCACCTCTCCCGTGCTGCCCTCCGCTGCCAATCAGAACGGCCACGATCAACGGATGTTGACCGAGGCATTGCGCCACTTTGCCGTCTACGGGCTATCTGCCGCCCGCCACGCCCGCTCGAATGCAGAAGCGGCACGTCTCGCCGGAGATGACAAGGCCTGCCATTGGTGGATTGCGGTATGTCGCCAGCTTGATCGCCGCATGGCGGAAGCGTTCGAAAGGCGCATTGCGCGCAGCGGTTGAGCCATCGGCGGGGGCTCGCACATATTCCCCTTCCATATTGCCCACACCCACAGAGCGTTTGCTTCGGCGGCGCTCTTTACTCGTTCCCGCAGCATTGTTCGCGACCACGCGCCTTGTCGACGCGCCGACTCGCTTTCAAAGTTCTTGCCAGCGTAATCCCGGTGCGGGAGACTCGCCATGCCGCAGCCAGCTTGAGAGCTTGCGAATAGCGCGGTCGCGATTGCGCCGAATGGCTGGGTTCGCGCGCCCCCCTGCGCCGAATCCCGCACTTTCATTCGATCTATTGCAATTGCGAACTATTATCATTAATTTCTGCGCCCAGCTGCCTTTTGGCGGCCGTTTCCCGGTTGCATTGTCGGATTGAGGGGCGTACGGCGCCCTTCGTCAACACTGGCACCTGCCTTTAGCGGGACACAGCAGGAGCCATTTCGTCCGAAGCGCCCGCCTTGTGGGAAGGACAAGCAGCAACATGGCTCGTAAGAAGATTGCCCTTATCGGCGCCGGCAACATCGGCGGCACTCTCGCGCACCTCGCGGCACAGAAGGAACTGGGCGACATCGTCCTGTTCGACGTCGCTGAAGGCCTGCCGCAGGGCAAGGCGCTCGATCTGTCGCAGTGCGGCCCGGTCGAAGGCTTCGACGCCAAGATCACCGGCACCAACGACTACGCCGACATCGCCGGCGCAGACGTCATCATCGTCACCGCCGGTGTCGCCCGCAAGCCCGGCATGAGCCGTGACGACCTGCTCGGCATCAACCTGAAGGTGATGAAGTCGGTCGGCGAAGGCATCGCCGCCAACGCACCCGATGCTTTCGTGATCTGCATCACCAACCCGCTCGACGCGATGGTCTGGGCGCTGCGCGAATTCTCGGGCCTGCCCCACAACAAGGTCGTCGGCATGGCCGGCGTGCTGGACTCGGCCCGCTTCTCGACCTTCCTGGCCTGGGAATTCGGCGTTTCGGTCCGCGACGTGACCTCGTTCGTGCTCGGCGGCCACGGTGACACCATGGTGCCGGTGGTCGAATATTCGACCGTCAAGGGCATCCCGGTTCCCGACCTCATCAAGATGGGCAAGTCCACGCAGGAGCGTATCGACGCCATCGTCAAGCGCACCGCCAATGGCGGCGGCGAAGTGGTGGGCCTGCTCAAGACCGGCTCGGCCTTCTACGCACCGGCCGCTTCGGCGATCGCCATGGCTGAATCGTACCTGGGCGACCAGAAGCGCGTGCTGCCCTGCGCCGCGCACCTCGAAGGCCAGTATGGCGTCGACAACCTTTACGTCGGCGTGCCCGTCGTGATCGGCGCCGGCGGCGTCGAGCAGGTGATCGAGATCGAACTGAACGAGCAGGCCAAGGCCGGCCTTCAGGTTTCGATCGACGCGGTCAAGGAACTGCTGGTCGCCTGCAAGGCGATCGACGGCTCGCTGGCCTGATCTGACTGAACCGGCCCCGCCCGCCCCCGACGATACGTTTCGAGGGGGTTGGCGGGGTTTCGGCTCATAGGGTCGTTGATTTTACGACTTGCACGGTTGCACTTCGCGGAATTTGCGCCATGGCGCTTCCCAAGCCGTAACACGGCCTACCCCAGGAACAGGAATTAGGATTTCCCTATGTCCATTCTCGTCGACAAGAACACCAAGGTCATTACCCAGGGTATGACCGGCAAGACTGGCAGCTTCCACACCGAAGCCGCGCTGGCCTACGGCACCAAGATGGTTGCCGGCGTCACCCCCGGTAAGGGCGGCACCGACCACATCGGCCTGCCCCAGTACGACACCGTCGCCGAAGCCAAAGCGGCTACCGGCGCGACTGCCTCGTGCATCTACGTTCCGCCCGCCGGCTGCGCCGACGCCATTCTCGAAGCGATCGACGCCGAGATGGAACTGATCGTCGCCATCACCGAAGGCGTTCCGGTTCTGGACATGGTCCGCGTGAAGCGCGCCCTCTCGGGCTCGAAGTCGCGCCTGATCGGTCCGAACTGCCCCGGCGTCCTGACCCCCGGCGAGTGCAAGATCGGCATCATGCCCGGCAGCATCTTCTCCAAGGGTTCGGTGGGCGTTGTTTCGCGCTCGGGCACGCTTACCTATGAAGCTGTGTTCCAGACCACCAACGCCGGCCTCGGCCAGACCACGGCCGTTGGCATCGGCGGTGACCCGGTTAACGGCACCAACTTCATCGACGTCCTGGAACTGTTCCTGGCCGACGAGGCTACCAAGTCGATCATCATGATCGGCGAAATCGGCGGCAGCGCCGAAGAAGAAGCGGCTCAGTTCCTGAAGGACGAAGCCAAGCGTGGCCGCAAGAAGCCGATGGTTGGCTTCATCGCCGGCCGCACGGCGCCTCCGGGCCGCCGCATGGGCCACGCCGGTGCGATCGTCTCGGGCGGTCAGGGCGGCGCCGAGGACAAGATCGCGGCGATGGAAGAAGCGGGCATCCGCGTCTCCCCCTCGCCCTCGCTGCTTGGCGAGACGCTGGTCGAGGTTCTCAAGGAACTGGCGTAACCAGTTTTGCCCGTGGCGACGGTTCGCCGTCGCCACGGGTCTATAAATAACCGGTGCGATCTGACGCCGGACGATTTGCGAAGACACGGGACCTCCCCCATTTCCCGGCTTCGCGCAGACTATGCTCGGTAGCGCCGGGAATCCCCTCCCGACGCCACATGAAGGTGATTCCCATGGGCGACGAGAGTTTCGACTTCACCCCCGGCTCGGCTGACAATGGCCCCCTCGACGGCCCGCAGGCCGGACCCAGCTGGCAGCGCAAGAACTGGCCCCTTGTCGGTGCCGAGTTCGAGGACGACCTTACGCAGGGCCTCGACCCCGCAGCGCTGAAGGTCCAGATCGAGAAGGCGGCCGCCAAGGGTGGTCCGAAGATCGACCAGTCCCGCATAGACGAAGCGGCGGCCGATGCCATCCGTGCCATGATGTTGATCCGCACATATCGCGTGCGCGGTCACCTGGCTGCCGAACTCGACCCGCTTGGCCTGAACCAGCGCCAGCTCCCCGCTGACCTGACCCCCGAATATCACGGCTTCGTGGGCGCTGCGCAGGACCGTCCGGTCTACGTCGGCGGCGCGCTGGGCCTTGAGTGGACGACCGTTCGCGAGATCGTGCAGATCCTGCGCGCCAACTATTGCGGCAAGGTCGGCCTCGAATACATGCATATCTCCGATGTCGAGGAACGCCGCTTCCTCCAGGAGCGCATGGAAGGCGCCGACAAGGAGATCGAGTTCACCGTCGAAGGCAAGAAGGCGATCCTTCAGGCCGTCGTCCGCGGTGAGCAGTACGAAAAGTTCCTCGGCAAGAAGTACGTCGGCACGAAGCGGTTCGGCCTCGACGGCGGCGAAGCCATGATCCCGGCGCTGGAAGCCGTGATCAAGTACGGCGGCACGCTGGGCGTGAAGGAAATCGTGTACGGCATGGCCCACCGCGGCCGCCTGAACGTCCTCGCGAACGTCCTTGCCAAGCCCTACAAGGTGATCTTCCACGAATTCTCGGGCGGCACCGCCAACCCGGAAGACGTCGGCGGCTCGGGCGACGTGAAGTACCACCTCGGCACTTCGGCCGACCGTGAGTTCGACGGCATCAAGGTCCACATGAGCCTGATGCCCAACCCGTCGCACCTCGAAACCGTCGATCCGGTCGTGCTCGGCAAGGTTCGCGCCTACCAGACCATCGCCGACGATATCGGCGACGACGTCGGCCCGGGTGCAAAGCACAAGCAGGTGCTGCCGGTCCTCATCCACGGTGACGCGGCCTTCGCCGGCCAGGGCATCATCTGGGAGTGCTTCGGCCTCTCGGGCGTGAAGGGCTACAACACCGGCGGTTGCATCCACTTCATCATCAACAACCAGATCGGCTTCACCACGAGCCCGCAGTTCGCGCGCAACTCACCGTACCCGTCTGACGTGGCGAAGGGCGTTCAGGCCCCGATCCTGCACGTCAACGGCGACGATCCGGCTGCCGTGACTTTCGCGTGCAAGCTGGCGATCGACTATCGCCAGACCTTCGGCCGCGACATCGTGATCGACATGTGGTGCTATCGCCGCTTCGGCCACAACGAAGGCGACGAGCCTGGTTTCACGCAGCCGCTGATGTACGCGCAGATCCGCCAGCACCCGCCGGTCAGCCAGATCTATGCCGAACGTCTGAAGAAGGAAGGCGTCATCGACGACGCGTTCCTGCCGCAGACCGAAGCCGCGTTCACGCAGCATCTGGAAGAGCAGTTCGAAGCCGCGAAGACCTACAAGGCCAACCAGGCCGACTGGTTCGCCGGTCAGTGGAGCGGCTTCCACAAGCCTGCCGATCCCGAAACCGCGCGTCGCAACGTCGAAACCGGCATCGAGAACAAGCTGTTCGACAGCCTCGGCCGCGTGCTGACCACCGTTCCTGAGGACCTCACCGTCCACAAGACGCTGGCCCGCGTAATCGCTGCCAAGGAAGAGATGTTCAAGTCCGGCGACGGCTTCGACTGGGCCACGGCGGAAGCACTGGCTTTCGGCAGCCTCGTCACCGAAGGCTACAGCGTGCGCCTGTCCGGTCAGGACTGCGAACGCGGCACCTTCTCGCAGCGTCACGCCGTCTGGGTCGACCAGAAGGACGAACACAAGTACACCCCGATCAAGACCCTGCCCCACGGCAGCTTCGAGGTGCTGAACTCGACGCTTTCGGAATATGGCGTGCTCGGCTTCGAGTACGGCTACGCCAGCGCCGATCCGAAGACCCTGGTGCTGTGGGAAGCGCAGTTCGGCGACTTCGCCAACGGCGCGCAGATCATCATCGACCAGTACGTCGCCTCGGCCGAGTCCAAGTGGCTGCGCGCCAACGGCCTCGTCATGCTGCTACCCCATGGCTACGAAGGCCAGGGTCCGGAGCACTCGTCGGCCCGTCTGGAGCGTTACCTGCAGCTCTGCGCACAGGACAACATCCAGGTCTGCAACATCACGACGCCCGCGAACTACTTCCACGTTCTGCGCCGTCAGATGCACCGTCCGTTCCGCAAGCCACTGGTCATCATGACGCCGAAGTCGCTTCTGCGTCATCCGCTGGCGAAGTCGGCCGCTTCGGAATTCCTCGGTGACGGCCACTTCCGCCGCCTTCTCTCGGACCCCAACGGTTCGAGCGACGAGGCGACGAAGAAGGTCATCCTGTGCTCGGGCAAGGTCTTCTATGACATCCTCGAAGCACGCGATGCCGCCGAGATCGACGACACCCAGATCATCCGTCTTGAGCAGCTCTACCCCTTCCCGGGCGAACCGCTGACCAAGCGCCTGTCGCGCATGCCGAATCTCGAAGAGATCGTCTGGTGCCAGGAAGAACCGCAGAACAACGGTTCCTGGTTCTTCGTCGAATCGCAGATCGAAGCTGCCGCCAAGGAAGCCGGTGTCGCCCAGCCGCGTCCCCGCTACGCCGGCCGCAACGCCTCGGCCTCGCCGGCCACCGGTCTCGCCAAGCGCCACGTCGCCGAACAGGCTGCGCTGGTTGCCGATGCGCTGCACCTCTCCGTCCGTTCCGAACTCCGCCGCAAGCAGAAGGCTTGAGATAAATCATGACCACCGAAGTCAAGGTCCCCGTCCTTGGGGAATCCGTCGCCGAGGCCACCATCGGCCAGTGGCTGAAGCAGCCCGGCGAAGCGGTTGCCGCTGACGAGCCCATCGCCAGCCTGGAGACCGACAAGGTCGCCATCGACGTCATGGCGCCGCACGCCGGCGTCATGGGCCAGCAGCTTGCCAAGGAAGGCGACACCGTCGTCGTCGGCGCGCTGATCGCCACGATTGAAGCCGGTTCGGGCGCTGCCGCTCCCGCCGCCGCAGCGGCCCCCGCCGCTTCGGCCCCGGCCCCTGCCCCGGCTGCTGCTGCCGTTGCACCCGCCCCGGCTGCCGCCGCGGACGACGCTTCGGCCGGTTCCTCAGTGCTGTCGCCGGCCGTGCGCCGCGCGATCCTGGAACACGGCATCGATCCCGCTACCATCAAGGGCACCGGCAAGGACGGCCGTATCACCAAGGACGACGTCCTTGAAGCGGCCAAGAACAAGCCGGCTTCGGCCCCTGTTGCTGCTTCGGCTGCCGCTGCTCCGGCGGCGCGCAACGAAGAGCGCGTCAAGATGACGCGTCTGCGCCAGACCATCGCCAAGCGTCTGAAGTCCGCGCAGGACAACGCCGCGCTTCTCACCACCTTCAACGACGTCGACATGTCGGCCGTCATCGAAGCGCGCGAGAAGTACAAGGACGTGTTCCAGAAGAAGCATGGCATCAAGCTGGGCTTCATGTCGTTCTTCGCCAAGGCTTCGGTCCTCGCGCTCAAGGACATCCCGGCCGTCAACGCGCAGATTGACGGTGACGAGATCGTCTACCACGACTACGTCGACATCTCGATCGCCGTCTCGGCCCCGAACGGCCTTGTCGTTCCGGTCGTGAAGGATTGCGATAAGCTGGGCTTCGCCGGCATCGAGAAGGCCATTGCCGACTTCGGCAAGAAGGCCAAGGAAGGCACGCTGACCATGGCCGACATGGCCGGCGGTACCTTCACCATCTCGAACGGCGGCGTGTTCGGCGGTCTGATGTCGACCCCGATCATCAACCCACCGCAGTCGGCCGTGCTCGGCCTACACCGTATCGAGGACCGCCCGGTCGTGCGCAACGGCGAGATCGTGATCCGCCCGATGATGTACATCGCGCTGTCTTACGATCACCGCATCATCGACGGTCGCGAAGCGGTTACCGCGCTGAAGACCATCAAGGAAGCGATCGAGGATCCCACGCGTCTCCTCATCGACCTCTGAGGTTGCCTCGCCGCTCCGCCAGCCTTCACGGGCATTGTCTTCACGGCAGGCGGAGCGGCAAGCCCCAAACACCCTTCGACAAGCTCAGGGTGAGCGGGTTTAATTGACTTGAATACCATTTCCCGCTCAGGCTGAGCTTGTCGAAGCCCCTAGCGCGACGGAGGCCTAAACAATGGCTGATTACGATTACGACGTCCTTGTCATCGGTGCCGGCCCTGGCGGCTATGTCGCCGCGATCCGCGCCGCGCAGCTCGGTCTGAAAACCGCCTGCGCCGAAGGCCGCGAGACGCTGGGCGGTACTTGCCTCAACGTCGGCTGCATCCCCTCGAAGGCGCTGCTCCACGCTTCGGAATACTTCGAAGCGGCCAAGGAAGGCGGCTCGATGGCCAAGATGGGCATCAAGGTCACCCCGGAACTGGACCTCGACACCATGCAGGGCCAGCGCCTCGACGCGGTCAAGGGCCTGACCGGCGGCATCGAATTCCTCTTCAAGAAGAACAAGATCGACTGGCTGAAGGGTTACGCCCAGTTCAAGGACGCGCACAGCGTTGAGGTTGCCGGCAAGACCGTCACCGCCAAGAACATCGTGATCGCCACCGGCTCTTCGGTCACCCCGCTCCCGGGCGTGGAAATCGACAACGCCGGCGGCGTGGTCGTGGACTCGACCGGCGCGCTGGAACTGGCCTCGGTTCCCAAGAAGATGGTCGTCATCGGCGGCGGCGTGATCGGCCTTGAACTCGGCTCGGTCTGGCGCCGTCTCGGCGCGGAAGTCACGGTCGTAGAATTCCTCGACCAACTGCTGCCCGGCATGGACCTCGACGTCCGCAAGGAAGCGGCCAAGATCTTCAAGAAGCAGGGCATGACGCTCAAGCTTTCGACCAAGGTCACCGGCGTGGCCGTTGAAGGCAAGGCTGCCAAGGTCACTGTCGAGCCCGCCGCCGGCGGCGCTGCCGAAGTGATCGATGCAGACGTCGTGCTTGTTGCCATCGGCCGCAAGCCGAACACCGACGGCCTTGGCCTCGGCAACATCGGCCTCGAACTCAACCAGCGCGGCCAGATCGAAACCGACCACGACTTCGCGACCAAGGTCGACGGCGTCTGGGCCATCGGCGACGTGATCCCCGGCCCGATGCTCGCCCACAAGGCCGAAGACGAAGGTATCGCCGTTGCCGAGAACATCGCGGGCCTGACCGGCATCGTGAACCACGACGTGATCCCGGGCGTGGTCTACACGCAGCCGGAAATCGCCGGCGTCGGCCTGACCGAAGAGGCCGCCAAGGCTCGCGGAGCGGTGAAGGTTGGCAAGTTCCCGATGCTCGCCAACTCGCGCGCGAAGACCAACCATGAGCCCGACGGCTTCGTGAAGGTAATCGCGGACGCCGAAACCGACCGCGTACTCGGCGTATGGTGCATCGCCTCGGTGGCGGGCACGATGATCGCCCAGGCTGCGCAAGCTATGGAATTCGGCGCGACGTCGGAAGACATCGCCTACACCTGCCACGCGCACCCGACCCACTCGGAAGCGATCAAGGAAGCGGCCATGGCCGTGCAGGGCAAGCCGATCCACATCTGATTCGGCCCGCCTTTGAAGGCATAGAAAAGGCCGGTGGTGCTGAACGCGCCACCGGCCTTTTTCTTTGACAGTCTGCCCCAATCAACTTTGTAAGTCGTACTGCTTCAGCAGATCGTAAAGCGTCGGCCGGCTGATACCCAGCATCTTGGCGGTGCTGGAAATATTGCCCTCGCTGCGGGCCAGCGCATGGCGGATCACCTTACGGTCGGCCTGCTCGCGCGCGGTCTTGAGATTGAGGGCGTTGGCCACCTGCTCGTCGGGTTCGGCAAGGTCCAGATCGATGGCGGAGACAAGCTTTTCGTCCGCCATGATGACCGCGCGCTTCACCCGGTTCTCCAGTTCGCGCACATTGCCCGGCCATTGCCAGGCATCGATGGCGGCCAGCGCATCGGCGGAAAAGCCCCGCACCCGCGGGTTCATTTCCTTGGCGTAGCGATTGAGGAAAGCCTTCGCGAGCAGGGTCGCATCGCCCGGCCGCTCGGCAAGGCTGGGGATCTTCACGACGATTTCGGCAAGCCGGTAGAACAAGTCCTCGCGGAAACGCCCGTCCGCGATCATCGCTTCCAAATCCTGATGCGTGGCGCAGACGATGCGCGTATCGACCGGGATCGACTCCCGCGAGCCCACGCGTTCGATCACCCGCTCCTGAAGGAAGCGCAGCAGCTTGACCTGAAGCTGAAGCGGAATGTCACCCACTTCGTCGAGGAACAGCGTACCGCCGCCGGCCTGCTCGATCTTGCCCGGCGTGGTTTTCACAGCCCCGGTGAAGGCGCCCTTCTCGTGGCCGAACAACTCGCTTTCCAGCAGGTTCTCGGGGATCGCGGCGCAGTTGATCGCCACGAATTCGCCCTTGGCCCGCCCGCTCGCCTCATGCAGCCCGCGCGCCAGCAGTTCCTTGCCGGTGCCGGATGCGCCCAGCAGCATCACCGAGACATTGGTGTTGGCCACACGCTCGATCGTCCGCGCCACGCGCACCATCTCCGGCGCGGCGGTAATCATCCGACCCAAAACCTTGTCGTCCTTCTCCACCTTGGAGGCCAGACGGCGGTTCTCATCCTCAAGCCGGTGAAGCTGGAGCGCACGGCGCACGATCAGCCCCAGCGCATCGATATCGACCGGCTTCTTGTAGAAGTCGTAAGCCCCGCGCGCGATCGCCTGAAGCGCGGATTCGCGGGCGCCATGACCGGATGCGACGATCACCTTGGTATCGGGCTTCAGCGCCATGATCTCGTCGAGCACGGCAAAACCCTCGGTCACGCCATCGGGATCGGGCGGCAGGCCCAGATCGAGCGTCACCACGTCGGGCATTTCCGAGCGCAACAGAGCCATGGCCTGAGCGCGGTCACCCGCGATCAAGACCTCGAAATCCTCGTAAGCCCACTTGAGCTGGGCCTGAAGCCCGGCATCGTCCTCTACGACCAGCAACTTCGGAAGCGTCTCGGTCATCTCAGGCTACTTTCTGATCCTTGGCGGCAAGTGTCTGGTAAAAATCGGTGGCGGCGGCGAGCGGGATACGCACGACGAAACGCGATCCCAGTCCTTCGCGCGATTCCACTTCCATCCGGCCACGCATCGCCCGCACCAGTTCGCGCGCCTCGAACGCACCGATGCCGAAGCCGCCGCTCTTGGTCGAGACGAAGGGTTTGAACAGCCGGTTGCGGACGAATTCGGCAGACATGCCGCAGCCGGAATCGAGCACTTCGAACCGGGCATTGAGACCGTCGCTCACCAGCGAGAGAAACACCGGGCTATCCGCCTCGCTCGCATCGAGCGCGTTCTGGAGGAGATGGACCAGGACCTGCTCCAACGAGTGGCGATTGGCAGTGACCATGACATCCAGCGTCTCTGCCAGGACCACCTGCGGATTACCCTGAAAGCGTGCGATCACCGAACGCGCGATTTCACCCGCCCCCACAGGTTCCAGCTTGTCCACCACACCATTTCCATAGCGGGAGAGGCGGGCAAGCAACGCGTTGAGTTTGTCGGAGGAATTGCGCAAGGTCACCAACATATCGGCTCGGAATTCCGGCTTATCGGCATGCAGTTCAGCGTTGCGGGCAAGCAGGCTGAACTGGCTGGCAAGGTTTTTGATATCGTGCATCACGAAAGCGATGCGGCGATGGAAATCCTCAAACCGGCTTGATTCCGCCAATGCTTCCTGGCTGGAATTCTCAGCCAGATAGCTGGCAAGCTGCTGGCCGATAACGCGCAGCAGGTCGAAATCCTCCCAGTCGAACTTGCGGGCCAGTTGCGGCCGAGCCAGCACCACCATGCCCACCAGTCGCTCGTAGTGGACGAGTGGCACCAGTGCCCAGGCACGCTGTTCAGCCAGAAGCCACGCTGGAACTTCCACCTCGTATCCCGCCGCCATGACGCCGGTGCGCTGCTCATCCAGATCGGCGATGAAGGCGTGATTTTCGAACGGCACCAGCGCCCGCAGCGGATAGGCAATTGCCGGCACATCGATGTCGCGCCAGTTCCAACGCGCCGCAAGCGTAAGCTCCCCCTGATCGCCAGGAGTCAGCAACAGCCCCGCCGCGCTGCCGGTAACGTCCGCCACGGCCTGAACCACGCGCTCGCCCAAAGGCAGCGCCTGTTCGCCGCCGCTGCCAATGGTACGCGTGAAACGCAGCCATTCCTCGCGGTAGTCGTAACGATGCTGGAAGAAGTGCTTGGCCATCGTCACTTTCAGCCATCCCCGCACCCGCCGGGAGGGGAGCACGACGAGTGCGAAGGCGCTGGCCATTGTCAGGAAGGCCAATTCGATCAGGCGCGCGAAGTCTCCGCCGGCATAGGCCAACCACTGCCCTACCGCCACCATCGCGGCGAGGTAGATGCCGATCACCAGCAGCGAGAACGTCTGAAATGTCACCGCGCGCGACGGGCGCAGGCGCAGTTCATCCCGATTTCGCGCCGCTCCGATGGCGAGGCAGGCCGCCAGTGCCAAAGTTGCCAGTCCGCGCATGGCTGCAATTTCAACGGGCCATGCATTTCCAAGGTAGGCGACCGTGTAGAGGTTGAGATCGAATGCCCATAGCACGGCCAATCCCGCCGCCGGCCACCGCAACGCGCCGCGCGCTTCCCGCGCCGCACCGGCGTAGAGGTTATGCGCAAGAACCAGCCCGCCGATCGCGACCAGCAAGCGGAACATCACGGTAAAGTCGAATGCGTCCCGCAAGACCCGCGGCTCGAAAGCGAGCCGCAACAGAGCGACATCCGTTCCCAACTGAAGCAACTCGACGAAGACCAGCGCGTAGATAACGGGGCGAATGGGCGCGAGCGTTGCATGGCGCCCATCACTGGCGAACAGCGTGTAGACCGCCACCAGCCAGCCGAGGTTGCGGGCGCTTTCGGCAAAGGAAATCGTCAGCATGTTTCCGCTGGCCGCAGCGGCCACCGCCCAGCCCGCAGTCAGCAGCAACGCCGCCAGGATCGGAATACCGGCCTTGCCGAAGCGCGCCCTGCGCGGCAGAAGCCACAACCCCAGGCTGGCGATGCCGATTGCCCCAGCAAGGTTGAGCGCAGACCCGATACCGGCCCAGAATGCGCCTGCGTGCCCCATGGTCATCGCGCGCCCTCGCTCCAAAGCACCACCCGCAGGGTCTGCAGAATGATAAGCAGATCGAGGAAGGGCGTGTAATTCTTGGCGTAATAGAGGTCGTATTCCAGCTTGTGCCGGGAATCCTCGATAGAGGCGCCGTAAGGATAGTTGATCTGCGCCCAGCCGGTGATGCCCGGCTTCACCATGTGCCGTTCAGCGTAATAGCGAAGCTGCTCTTCCAGGTCGGCAACGAATTGCGGGCGTTCCGGACGCGGGCCGACGAAGCTCATCTCGCCCTTCAGCACGCTCCAGGCCTGGGGCAGTTCATCGATCCTCACCTTGCGAATGAACCGGCCCACACGCGTAACGCGCGGATCATCCCGTTCCGCCCATTGCGCACCCGCTGCCTCCGCATCCGTCCGCATGGACCGCAGCTTCACGACGTTGAACGGCTGGCCATAAAGGCCCACGCGTGACTGGCGGTAGAAGGCGGGCCCTCGGCTATCGATTTTTACGAGCAGCGCGAAAAGCAGGATCACGGGCGCCGTCAACATCAGCAACAGCGCACTTGCGCATATGTCGAACAGGCGCTTCGCCGCGCTGGAAACCATGCGGCCGGACGAAAATCCGTCGGAGAAGATCAACCAGCTGGGGTTCACGGTGTCCAGATCGACGCGCCCGGTCTCGCGCTCAAGGAAACTGGAAAATTCGTTGACGTGGACGCCGGTGGTTTTGATCCGCAAGAGGTCCTTCAGCGGCAGCGCGTTACGGCGCTCTTCCAGCGCAAGCACCACTTCGCTGACGCCCAGATTGTTCACGAAGCGCGTAAGATCGTGGATCGCAGCGCGGGTGATGGCTTCTTCGACGACCGGATCGCCTTCGCTCATCGCGATATAGCCAACGATGGCAAAGCCGCTTTCCGGCCGCTCTGCCAAATCCCGCAAGCGCTGCGCACGATGGCCCGCACCCAGCACAAGAACCCGGCGGCGGAAAGCGGATGTTCCGAGGAATGCGCCCAGCAGCAGCCGATTGGCCATCAGCAGAACGATGGCAAATGCCATCGAATAGGCGAGCGTCGAACGCCAGAAATGCTGGCCGGCAACAAGGAAATCCACGAAGGACAGGGCAATGATGCCCAGCGACACCGCCACCAGCAGACGCGCGGCGGCGAAACGCATGGAGCGCAGCGCGTCCGCCCCGTAGACGCCTACAGCGATCATCGCGAGAACGATCACGCCGGCAAATGCGGCATGGACGCCAAGACGTCCGGCCAGATCGCCCGCCTCCATCCCGATCTGTTCCGCCCGCAACCGCCAGGAAATCTCGTTCGCAGTGGCCAGCAGCACGACGTCGACCAGCCAGAGCAGCACCACCGCGTGGGGGATGTAATGTTTAAAAAGGCGGATCATCTTCGCGGGGGAGCCATCTTCCGGGCCGGATGCGGCCTTGACGCCAAATTAGGCAGAATGGGTAAACTGTCGGTAAATCTGACAATGGCGTTTACCGCAAAAATGCCAAATTTTCAGCCAAACTCTCGCATAAACAGTCGGATCTGTCGGACGGATTTACAGCATCCTGATACCTAGGACGCGCTATTTGCGCGCCATCAGTCGCATCGCAGTCAACGTGGTTGCCTCACTGCCTGATGAGATGACCTTTTCCGCTACCGGCGCCCAGAACGGGCTATGCAACGAAGGCAGCGGCGCACCGCCCGATTTTGCTGCGGCCAGCTTCGCAGGATCGACGCCGCCCACCCAGAAGATCACGGACTGGATGTGCTTGTCGTCCGCGCGCCGGAATTCGCCGAAATCCTCGCCCCCCATAACCGAAGGCGTCACCACGACGTTCGCATCACCCATCTTCGCCTTGAGATCGGCGACAGCCGCCTGCGTGAACTCAGGCGAATTCCAGGTCGCACGGGTATGCGGCTCCTTCACCGTGATCACCGGCATGAGATCGTCCGACAGGCCGGACGCAATCGCTTCCCCGCGCGCGATACGGCGGATGCCGTCCAGAAGATGCGCGCGCGTCTCATCCGAATAGCTGCGCACCGTCAGTTGCAGCTTCGCATCGTCGGAAATGACATTGTGCTTCGCGCCGGAATGGAACGACCCGACGGTCACCACCACCGGATCGAGCGGATTGGTTTCCCGGCTAGCCAGCGTCTGCAGTTTCATCACGATGGCGCTGGCAAGGACGATGGGGTCCTTGGTCGTCTGCGGATAGGCGCCGTGGCCGCCGATACCCTTCACGTCGATATCGACGCTGTCCACGTTGGCCAGTGCCCAGCCCACGGCCGCGCCCACTTGCCCGGCCGGCAGATCTGCCGAATCGTGGAAAGCCAAAGTGTAGTCCGGCTTCGGGAAACGTGAGTAGAGCCCGTCCTTGAGCATCGCCAACGCCCCTTCCCCGGTCTCTTCCGCCGGCTGCCCGATCATCACCAGCGTGCCGGACCATTCGGACTTGTGCGCCGCCATCAGGCGCGCGGTCTCTATCCACGCCGTCATATGCGTATCGTGGCCACATGCGTGCATGATGCCGCTCTCGACCCCGGCGGTGGACGTTCCGCGCCGGGTAGAGGCAAATGACAGGCCCGTCTGCTCGACCACGGGCAAGCCATCCATGTCAGCGCGGATCAAGACGGTCGGCCCTTCGCCGTTCTTCAGAATGGCGACCACGCCGGTTCCGCCGACCTTCTCGGTAACGGTGAAACCGGCCGCGCGCGCCGCCTTGGCCAGGATCGCAGCGCTGCGCACTTCCTGCATGCTCAGTTCAGGATTGGCGTGAAGATCGCGGTAGACGGTCATCAACCCCGGCAGATCGCGGGAGATGGTGGCGGAAATTTCCTCCTGCGGCGCAGCGGCCAGCGCAGGTGAAGAGATAGGGGCGATCAGGCCGAGAGCGGCGGCAAGGACGGCGGCGTTCATGGCAGGAAGCCTATGGCGCATCGTGCCGCATAACAAGTTCGATTCCCCGATCGTTCAGCGACTTCGTGCCAATATCTCAAGGCCCCAGCAGGCCATGCTCCTCCAGCGGGCCGGTCACGAAGTCGGGCATGTGCAGTTCGCGCACCAGCTGCCGACGGTCACGCGCGACCTTGGGATAATCCCGCGCAGCCTTCTCCAGCACTTTGGCCGCTTCATCCTTTTGCCCGTTCAGCGCATAGGCGGATGCCAGGAGATAACGCGGGATCAGACCACGATCTTCGGCATTGAGCCTGGCGAAGTGCACCGCCTGCGCTCCATCCTCACGGTAAAGGGCATCGATCACCAGTCCGGACCAGTACCACGCCGGGTGGCCGGGATTGAGCCGGATGGCCTTTTCGGCCAGCGCAGGCGCCACATCGTGCTCTCCCAGCACGCCCAGAAGGCGACTTGCCTCTGCGAGGGTTTCTGAATTGTTGGGGCTGATCTCCAGCGCCTTGCCGATCGCGTCGCGCGCGGCGTCGAAATCGCCCGCGTGAAAGCGAGCAATCGCCAGATACTGATAGGCCATCGCGTTCGTGGCGTTGGCTGCGACCGCCCGGTTTGCGGCGTCCAATGCGGCGGGTGAATTGCCGGTGCCTTGGGCTACAGCCTCATAAGTATGCAGCCAGGACAGCAGAGCCCAACCGTCGGAATAGTTCGGTTTGTCCTGGACTGCACGTTCCAGACAGGCCCTTACAGGCGCGAGCGTGCCGGGTTCCTTGTTTCGCATGAATTCGAACGCGCGCAATTCGCAGAAATAGTGCTCCATCGAGAGGTTACGGTGGTTCTCAAGGTTCTGCCGCATGGTCTCGTGGATCACACCGTATGGTTGGCCGAGGCGCGACGCCACGCCCAGTGCGATGTCGGATTGCAACTGCAGAACATGGAGAGGGTCATAGGAGAGCAGTTCACTATTCTCCGACCACACCACCACGCCGCCGGGAATCCGCACAAGGCTGGAATTGACGCGGAACTTGTCGCCAGATGCGACTATGGAGCCTTGCAACACGAATGTACTACCGCGCGGTGCCGCTCTGGCCTGCCGGTCTACCGCAGGCGAAATCGGCCCGTCGTCCAGAGCGACCACTGCCAGATTGGGAAGCTGCGACAGGTAATTGACCAGGTTGTACTGAATGCCGTCGCGCACTTGCGCGATCTGCGGCGTCGCCCCGCTGAGGGCATAGGGCATGACGAAAACGGTCGGTCCCTGCGGCATCTCGCCGGCGCGGGCTATGGCCGTATCGCGTTCGTCACCCGGCCAGTAGACGATCAGCAAGGCTGCCGCGAGCGCCAGAACGGCGAGCAGAACCCAGGCGCGGCGGCGAAGATTGAGCGCGCTGGTGGAATGGACCATGTCCTCGCGGATCGGCGCTTGTTTTGTGGCAGGGGCGGCCCCAGACGTTGCCGCTGCCGGAACGACAGGCGCGAGCGGCTGTTCAGCAGCCCCTTCTCCCTGCGTCGGCGTCGGCACCTGCGCGCCCGCAACTTCCGGCGCAGCCGTCAGCTCTGGCGCGGCCGGCGCTACGCGGACCGGAGCATCTTCCAGCGACGGGACGTAGGATCCGCGCGGAATGACGATGCGGACCGGGTCGTCCAGTCCTTCACCTGCATAGTGTTCGACCAGCGCCTTGCGCAGGCGCGTCATCTGCACGCGCACGATCGAATCCGAAGAAGCATCGAAATCCTCATCCCGTCCGAAGACATCGAGGGCTATCGCATAGCCTTTCAGGCGATCGGCATGGCCTGCGACAGTCTGCTGAACAAGATGAGTAAGAAGTTCCGCAAGGCGCGGCGAAGAACGGAAAGTAGCGGAATCCACAACACGCGAAAGGGCGTCCTGGAATTCGGTGGCACTACGTTCCATGTCATCCCCTTTCCGAACAAAATAGTCCGTACAGAGAGACTTGGCAAACATGCTCGCCGCCCGTTGCCTGCAATCGGGCGCGGTTTTTGCGTTCCGCCCGCATCTCATGCGAGCAATCGACGCCGGCATGCTCCCCCCGGAGCATGCCGGCGTGACGAGGTGGAGCGGCAACTCTCACCCGTTTTGCGACCCGAAGAGGCCCAAGCCGCCCTCGGGGGACGGCATGGCCGGGCTTGCGGGAAATGCCGGAAACCGATCGGCGGCAGTAGGGGAAGCCGCACGCGCCCGGTCCATCTCGGCACTCGTGAAACGGGCCGGATTCCAGCAGTTCTCGACGCGGATGCCTATCGTTGGCCCCGGAGGAAGACAGCCTGAGCCGGCAAGGTCCACGACAGGAAACATCGACGCATCGAGCGACGAACCTGCAATGCCGCAAATTGGGGAAGGATGGCAGTGTTTAACCGTTACACTGCGCGCAAGGCCATGCGAAACGCCATTATAACAATAGCTTGGCGAATTGCCCGTCACATGCCGATTGCGGGCGGGCAGCTAAAAGATAGCTGCCCTTGCCATGATTCGCGTGGTGCCCCTGGCCCGACTCGAACGGGCACGTATTGCTACAAACGATTTTGAGTCGTTCGCGTCTACCATTCCGCCACAGGGGCACGCTTCACGCGTGATTGCCGCCGCATGGAAGCGGACGGCTCCGGCGCGCCACGCTTAGCCGCGCCGGACGTCGTACTCAAGTCACTTAAGTGCGGTTACCAGCAACTTATGCAGACGGGAGTGGAGAACATCGTTGCCAGCAAGGATTTCGGTGTCGCAGATCGGCTGCGAACGGCCCTTCCAGTCCGACACGAAGCCACCGGCCTCACGCACCAGCAGACAGCCCGCCGCCGTATCCCACGGCTTGAGATCGGCTTCCCAGAAGCCTTCATAGCGACCGGCGGCAACCCATGCCAGATCCAGCGCGGCCGAGCCGAAACGGCGGATGCCTGCAACCTGCGGCGCCAGCGCGTGATAGATACGGGTCCACTGGCCGGCGTCGCCATGACCGGCGAAAGGAATGCCGGTGGCAATCACGCTCTCGTCCATATGGCGGCGCGACGAAACGCGCAGGCGCTTGTCGTGCAGCCAGGCGCCGCGGCTCTTTTCGGCCCAGTACGATTCGTCGGTAACCGGGTTGTAGATCAGGCCGGCGGTCACTTCGCCCCAGCCCTTACCGTCCAGACGCGGTTCCTGCACCGCGATGGAGATCGCGAAGTGCGGGATGCCGTGCAGGAAGTTGGTCGTGCCGTCCAGCGGATCGACGATGAAGCGCGGCTTGTCGGGCTCGCCCAGGATTTCGCCCGCTTCCTCGAACAGGAAGCCCCAATCGGGGCGAGCGGCGCGCAGTTCGTCCCAGATCGTGCGTTCGGACGCCTGATCGGCCTTCGAAACGAAGTCAGCCGGGCCCTTGCGCGAGACCTGAAGGTGCTCGATTTCGCCGAAGTCGCGACGCAGCCGGCTACCCGCCTTACGGGCCGCCTTTTCCATCACGCGAATGAGACCGGAGATGGCCATAATACCTTAGTCCTTCGTGGGCCGGATCTACCGGCCGATGTTTACTGGCTTGGGGCGGCCCCGCAGATGCGGGCCCGCCATTCTGATCAGCGGCCCTGCGGCTGCTGACCGGGAGCGCCTGCCGGCTTCTGATCGCTGTGATCGCAGATCGCGACCATGGCGCGCAACATTTCGTCAGGCTTGTCGCGGTGTATCTTGTCGGGATTTTGAGCGATGACCTTGTCCATCGCACCGCTGATCCGCGACAGGGAATTGTTGTAGAGGCAGCCCACCAAAACGCCTTTGACCGGTTCCTCGACCTTGTCGGACTGGAGACCGGAGATCAGCACCTTCAGGTAGAGCAGCGCGTGCTGCACCTCTGGCGGGGGCGCGGCGTGGCTCGCTGCTCCCGCCGGTGCGGCAGGCTTGGCGGCCGGCTTCGCAGCCGGCTTGGCTGCAGCCAGCGCCGGCACCGAGCCGAACGCCAGCGAGCCCATGGCCAGCGCGGAAACGACCGCCCGGCGCATCAGTCAGCCTTGCGCACGTAAGCGCGCTCGTAGACGTCGACGACGATGCGGGTGCCGCTTTCGATGTGCGGCGGAACCATCACGCGCACGCCGTTGTCGAGCACGGCAGGCTTGTAGCTGGACGAAGCGGTCTGGCCCTTCACCACGGCGTCAGCCTCGACGATGGTGGCTTCGACCTGCTCGGGAAGCTCAACCGAGATCGGGCGTTCTTCCCACATTTCGAGCAGGACCTGCATACCGTCCTGCAGGAAGGCTGCGGCGTCGCCCAGAAGATCGGCCGGAAGCTGGATCTGTTCGTAGGTTTCGATGTCCATGAACACCAGCTGGTCGCTTTCGGCGTAAAGGAACTGGAAGTCCTTGGTGTCGAGGCGAACCTTCTCGACCGTGTCGGCGCTGCGAAAGCGCACGTTGGTCTTGCGGCCATCGATCAGGTTCTTCATCTCGACCTGCATGAAGGCGCCGCCCTTGCCCGGCTGGGTGTGCTGCGTCTTGGCAACTTTCCAGATGCCCTTTTCGTATTCGAGAATATTGCCGGGACGAATGTCGACGCCGCTGATCTTCATGAGAGAGCCTTCGATGGGAAAGAGCCGCTGGGCGGCGAAGCAGCCGCCCTTAGCTTAGGACACCGACTGTGGCAATTGCTTCGCGCCGATGCTAGCGCTTTGGTCATGAATCGCGCTCGCCTTGCCTTATTGCCCGTATTGTCCATCGCCTTGGTTGCGCTGGCATCTCCGCTCGCGGCTAGGCCCGCTCCGCCGCCGGTTCCCGGCGGCACGCTCGGCACGCTCTCTCTGGGCCGATATTCCTGTGAAAAGGACGGCGATGCAGGCGGTGCCGTCGGCATCCCGGTACCGACGCTCGATTTCCAGGTGGTCAATTTCTCCAGCTACAAGGGCGTGGACGGCGTTCGCGGCAGCTATCTGCTGACCGGCGATTCCGTCGTGATGACCGGAGGGGGGCTTAAGGGCCTGCGCCTGCACCGCATCTCCCCCGGCTTCGTGCGCATCGTGGGTGCGGACGGCAACGATACGGAAACACGCTGCGTACTGACATCGCGCAAACCGCGACTGCGCGACGACTCTTCCGTGGATACCGAAGATTGATTTCGCTTCCCGCCCAGCATCACGGCTGATCGCTCTGGCGGTTTGCCCTGCCCTTCGTTCCCCACTAGCGCAATGCCCTCAATGGGAATGCGGAGAGCTGGGCAATGGACCTGGGACTTGCAGGGAAGCTGGCGATCGTTTCGGGGGCCACCGCCAACATCGGGCGCGCCATCGCCCTTGAGCTGGCGGGCGAAGGCGCGAAGACGCTGCTGGTCGGCCGCGACGAGGAAGCCGGTGCAAGACTGGTCGACGATTGCCTGAAAGCCGGAGCCCCGGCGGCGCTGTTCGTTGCAGCAGACCTCACGGATCCAGCCAGCCCCGCCCGCGTGCTGGCGGCTGCCGAAACGCTTGGCCCGGTCGACGTGCTGGTCAACAATGTGGGCGGCAATGTCTCGCAGGGCTTCTTTGCCGACTCCGATCCTGCCACATGGATGGCCGACATCGATCTCAACTTCGGCACCGTACTGCGCATGACCCATGCGGTGCTGCGGGGAATGATCGAACGAAAGGCCGGCGCGATCGTCAATATCGGATCTACGGCAGCGCTGGTCGGCGATTACCAGCTGGCGGTCTATTCTGCCGCGAAAGGCGCGGTGCACAGCTTCACAACCGTGCTGGCAAAGGAATTGGGCCAGCACGGCATCCGCGTGAACGCCGTGGCCCCGTACGCCACGATCTCCCGCGATCCCGCCGACTTCAGCAAAGGCAGCAGGTTCCACCCCAAATCCGGCCTGTTCAGTCAAGGTACCGCCAGCGTGGCCGAAGAAGACCGGGCGATCCGCCAGCGCCGTACTTTCGTCGGCCGGCCCTTTGCGAACCCGGCCGAGATGGCAGGCATGGTCGCCTTCCTTGCCAGCCAGCGCGCCAGCTTCATCACCGGGCAAGTCTACCCCGTGGATGGCGGTGCCCTGCTCTAGAACGCCACAAAACGGGAGGGAGAAGACATGGCTGATGACAATGCGCTGCGCCAATTGCTGGACAAGGATGCCATCCGCGATCTCGTGCTGCTCTATTCGCGCGCGATAGACCGGCAGGACATCGCCCTGCTCCGCGACCTCTATACGCAGGACGCGACGGACACGCATGGCGACAGTTTCGACGGATCGGCAGCAGACTACTGCAAATTCATCGAGGGCTCGTTTCCCCACATGCCCTATTCCGGCCATCACGTGTGCAATCACCTGATCGCGGTGGATGGAGACAATGCCTGCGGCGAAGTCTACGCGCTTGCCTGGCACCTGATCCCGTCCCGCGAGGGTACACGGGAAGAAGACTTCATGGCGGTTCGCTATATCGACAATTACCGCCGCTGTGCCGACGGCAAGTGGCGCTTTGCAAAACGTGTCGTCACTTACGACTTCAAGCTGCGCCGGCCGTTCGACGGCGGCGGCATTCTGGGTCAGGGCGCGGCAGACCCCAGCTATGCCGTCTGCAACCATCCGCTCTTCGCGCGCGGTGAGCGGGCCGGCTGATTGCCGACCCGCTCCGGGTCATCCAATATTGCCTTAGGCGGACGGCGCGTAGCCTCCGTTAAGCGGATAGGTCTGCCCCGTGATCCATTCCGCCGCATCGGAGCAGAGGAACGTGACCAGCGCGGCCACGTCGGTCGATTTGCCGCAGCGACGGATCGAATAGCGTGACATCAGCCCCTTCATGTGATCGCCCTGCATGATCTGTTCTCGCTGCGCGTCATCCATGTCGGGCAGCAGGGCAGAGAGCGATACGCAGTTGGCAGTGACGTTGTAGCGCCCGAGTTCTTTGGCGATCGAGCGCATGAAGCCCTGCGCGCCGGCCTTCGACGATGCATAGACCGCCAGCTTCGCCTCACCCACGCGGCCCGAATCCGAAACGATGGTGACGATGCGACCGCGCTTTGCCTCGACCATGTTGGGAATGAAGGCGAAACAGCAGTTGTAGACGCCGTAGAGATTGGTGCCGAGATAGCGCTGCCAGTTCGCAGGATCTTCCTCCCAGAAGTTCTGCGAAGGTCGGATCGAGGCGCCGGGTCCCGCCATGCCGGCATTGTTCACCAGCACCGTGGCCGCGCCCAGTTCCGCCGTAATCGCGGCATTGGCAGCCTTTGCTGCTTCAAGATCGGTAACGTCGAACGGAACCGCCAGTGCCGGCACGCCCAAGGCACGCACTTCGGCAGCCACCGCCTCGGCCCGTTCGGGCACGAAATCGTTGACCGCGATGCCCCCGGCATTGTGCCGCGCCAGTTCCAGCGCCGTCGCCCGGCCGGCATTCTGGCCTGCGCCAGTGACCAGCGCCACTTGACCATCCAGATCGATCAGATCTCTTCCCTTCATCCTTGCTCTCACTCGTCCATGTTCTGTGTCGGCAGGGATTTTTGCATGGCCTACTCCGTGCCGCGACAGCGCCGAGCCGGATATCGCGAGCGCGTTTACGCCATCGCGCGGGGAGTGATCGGGGAGCGCAGATCAAAGGTAACTGGCGCGCTGACACGCGACACGAAAGAGCCGCCAAAAGCCAAGGCTCCAACCAAAAACCAGCATATCACAACAAACCTCGTCGTCCCCGCGAAGGCGGGGACCCCGCTTCCTTTCTGCAATGTCGCAAAGGACAAGCGGCCCGCCTTACGCAGCATTGACGAGTAAGATGTCAGGCAGCCCCCCAGAGCGCCTCTGCCGCAGCCAGCCCTTGTGCTCCGCGCCCGCCGAGTTCGGCCGTCAGCAGCTTCAGCCGGTAAGTCCACAAGTGTAGCGGATGCTCCAGCGTCATGCCCATGCCGCCAAGGAACTGGTGGTAATCGTAACAAACCCGCTTGGCCGCCTCCTGCGCATAGAGCAGCGCCATGGCCGCATCGGCCCGATCCCCGCTCGCCGCCGCCCGCATGGCCAACCAGTAGGCGGTGTTCGTCACCACTTGCGCCTCGGCAAGGCGGTGCCGCATCGCCTGAAACGTCGCGAGCGGACGGCCGAACTGCTTGCGCTCGGACACGTAGGTCACAACGCTCGCCAGCGCCGCGCCCAACAGCCCCGCCGCTTCGGCCGCCATCGCGACGCGCCATGCGCGAGTGACTTCGGCCGGATCGACATCGTGCACGGTCATCGCTTCGGGCAAGCCGGTCAGGAACGCCACCGGATAGGCATAGAGCGTATCCTCCTGCGCCGGTGCGATCAGGTCCTCACTCGCGGTGAAGCTGCGCACGCCGGAGGGCCCGACGACGACCACCGTCGCACCAGGACGCAGGAAGCGCAGCGGCGCCGAAGTGCGCCCTTCCTCCACCAGACAGAGCGGGCGTGGCAGTTCGGGATCGATCAGCGGACGCACCAGCGCGGAGGCCGCCGCCTCCACCGCGAAGGGCAGGCGGGCCAGTTTCTCCACCACCAACGCGGCAGTTACGGGGCCCAGTTCCTCGACCGCCATGACATCGAGGAAACCGTTCTCCACCAAGGCGGCGTCGAGTTCTTCGCTTTCCAGCGCCAGCCCCGCATCGTGCAGCGGAGCGGAAGCGAAGGGCCGCGCAAGGGCTTCGACGAAATCGAGGACCTGCGTCTGGTCTTCATTGAGGGCAAGCTGCATCAGCGCGGCTCCCGCGGCAGTTCCAGCACTTCGCTGGCGATGATGTTGAGCTGGATCTCCGCCGATCCGGCGGCGACCCCGGCGACGATGCCGCGCTGGTGGTGCATCTTGAGATAGGGCGAAGCACCCGCGAGCGCTTCGGGCAGGAACTCCACCACGAATTCGCAGACGGCCCGCTCGGCCATGACGGTGACATAGCGGGCGGAACTGGACTCCGCGCCGATCGCCAGCCCGTCCACGCGTTTTTGCACGACGGCATAGTTGGCCGTGCCTGCCGCCTCGCAAAGCGCCGCGCAGCGCGCCGCTTCGATGCGAACATACTCGCGGGTGAAATCGCCGCGCTCCTTCAGCATCAAGACCGCCCGGTCCAGCGCGGCACGGGCCAGCGTGAAGCGGGGAATGCCCAGCCGTTCATTGCGCAGCGAATAGGCGATGATTTCCCAGGCCTGCCCTTCCTCACCGAAACGCGCGGTTTCAGGCACGGTCACATCGTCGAAGAAGACCTCGTGAATGTCACCCTCACCGATCAGCGAGGGGATCTGGCGCACGGTGATGCCCGGCGTGTCCATCGGCACGAGGACGATGGTGATGCCCTTCTTGCGATCGTCGCTGGTGCGGGTGAGCAGGAAGCAGGTGTCGGCAAGACCCGCGTAGGAGGTCCAGATCTTCTGTCCGTTGATGACGTAATTGCCGTCCGTCAGCACCGCGCGGGTGCGCAGGCTGGCAAGGTCCGATCCGGCATCGGGCTCCGAAAAGCCCTGGCACCACAGCGATTCCCCGCGCGTGATCGGCTCCAGGTAGCGCGTCTTCTGCTCAGGCGTGCCGTACTTTTCCAGCGTCGGGCCGATCCAGTTGACGTTCATGTACTGGCCGCCCCGCGGCTCGCCGGCGATCCACATCTCTTCGGAAAGGATCTGCTGCTCCCACGGACCTAGCCCTTCGCCGCCCATCTCTTTCGGCCAGTGCGGAAACAGCAGGCCGACTTCGGCCAGCTTCACGCAGAACGTGCGCGCAAAGGCCGTCAGCGCAGGCGAGGCGGGGCCGTGTTCGGAGAACTTTTCCCAGTCATCCGGCAGGTTAGCGTGCAGGAAGTCCCGGATCTTGTGCCGGAACGCGTCCTGTTCCTCGGTCCATTCGAACTGCATGGCATCCTTCGTCTTTGCTTTCCTCCGGCGTTACCCAGCGCACCCCCGGCTCACAAGCGCAGGGCCAACGCCCCGGCGAAAACCGCCGTTTGGCAGCAATCGCCTGGTGGTTCGTCCGGATTGACGGGCGGAGAGGAATTGCCGCACCCTCGACGCCAAGGGGCTTGCTCGAATGGGGGATGAATAATGCCTGCCATCTACAGAACCGCCCTGCTCGCCCTTATCCTTGCCACTCCTGTCGCGGCGCAGGCACCGAAGCCCGCACTGACACCCGCCCAGTTCGATCAACTGATGCGCACGGCCGGTTATGTGAAGGCCGGCAATTCCTGGAAAGGCTGCGACGGCGCAACCACGGTCACGCGCCAGAACGTGGAGTTCAAAGACCTTAACGGAGACGGCCGCCCCGAAGCCCTGATCACGGCGGACGGCACCGAATGCTTCGGCATGGCCGGCACAGGCTTCCAACTACTGCGCCAGACGCCAGCCGGTTGGCAGGTCATGGCCAACGAGACTGGCATCGCCACGTTCCAGACGACGCGCGGCGTGGATGGCTACCCCGATATCGAGATCGGCGGCCCCGGCTTCTGCTTCCCCATCGCCCGCTGGAGCGGCAGCGAATACAAGACGATCCGCTTCGCCTACGAGGGCAAGGCGTGCAAACCTCCGCGCTGATTATTGGCGAACGGCCCCAATTGCGGCGGGCGAAACATAGCGCGTGGTCGAAATGCCGCCGTCCACGGCGATGGTCTGTCCGTTGACGAACCCGGCCTCATCCGAAGCGAGGAAAGCCGCCATGTTGCCGATGTCCGCTGCCGAGCAATCGCGCTGGAGCGGCGTCAGTTCATGGTTGGTGCGACGGAAGAAGTCGAGGTCCCAGAACGCCGTCGTCATCTCGGTGCGCACCACGGTCGGCGCTATGTAGTTGGAGCGGATGCCGCACGGGCCATATTCGGCGGCCATCGTCTGCATCAGGCCGATCTGACCGGCCTTCACTGTGGAATAGGCCCCGCCGCCCGGCGTGCCGTAAAGCCCCCAGGTCGATCCGATGAACAGGATCGAGCTCCCCTCACCCATCACCCTCAACGCCTCTCGGCAGAGCCGGAACGGAGCCCGCAGGGATATGCCCAGCACTTCGTCCAGCATGGCATCGGTGGTCTGGTCCACCGGGCCGAAGTTGAACGAACCGGCATTGTTCACCAACACGTCCAGCCGCCCGAACTTCTCCACCGCGACATCGACGATGGCGCGCGGGGCTTCGTCGGCCGTGGCGTCGATGGCGATGAAGTCGAACTCCACCGAACCCGCCAGCGCGTCCTTGAGCGCCTGAAGCTTCTCTGTATTGCGCCCGGTGCCGAGGACCTTGACGCCCTTGGCCCCCAGAGCGCGCACGATCGCCTCACCGATGCCGCCTGCCGCTCCGGTGACGACTGCTACCTTGCCTTGCATCTATCCTGCTCCGCTTGTGCCGCCACCGCTTGAAGAAAAGCGGGATCCCCGCCTTCGCGGGGATGACGGGACTATATGATACGCGACTAATATTTGGGCCGTACTGAGACCTGAAAGATCATCTCCGCACTCCCATCGTCATCCCCGCGAAGGCGGTCCTGAAAGCATTCGGGCCTAGCCCACCCGCTGGTTTCCCGCCCGTTCGGCAATGTCATTGGCGGCAACAAACCCGAAGGTCATGGCCGGCCCGATGGTAGCCCCCGCCCCCGGATAGGTATCCCCGAACGGCGTCCCCGAATTGTTGCCAGCCGCGTAAAGCCCCGCAATCGGCTGCCCCACCCCGTCCAGCACCCGCGCGCGAGCATCGCAGCGCAAGCCGCCCTTGGTGCCCAGATCGCCATTGTTGATCGGCACGGCGTAGAACGGCGCCTTGTCGATCGGCCCGATGTTCGGATTGGGCGTGGAGGAGGGATCGCCGAACATCTGGTCATAGGGATTCATGCCCCGCCCGAATTCGGGATCGACGCCGGTCTTCGCATAGGCGTTCATGTTGGCGACGGTCTGCCGCACGGCCTCCACCGGCAGATGCGTCTTGGCGCAAAGCCCCTCGATCGTATCGGCGCGGAACACGTAGTGATCCCACCAGTCGTCCGGCACTTTGTGCTCGGGCGTGTGGACCGTGGGCATCAGGCCGCCAGCGCTGAATTTCTTGCGGAACTTCGCATCGAAGATCAGCCAGCACGGGCAGTTCGCACCGCTCTCGATCTGATCGCGCACCATGGCCTGCCCGAACTGGTCGTACCCGCAGGCCTCGTCCACAAAGCGCACGCCCTTGCGATTGACCACCACGCTCCACGGACGGCCCACATCGAACGCGGCCTGATGGATCTCGTGGAAGTTCGACGCGCCCTTCATCGGCAGCGTCATCGTCGGGATCCACCAGCCCTGCGAGGTATGCTCGGTGGACGCCCCCACCGCCTCCGCCGCGACCAGCGCCTCGCCGCGATTGCCATCCTCGGGCGTGGAGGAGTGCCGCGTCAGCCCCGGCACCGGATAGAACCGATCCCGCAGCGCCTGATTCCACTCGAACCCGCCCGCCGCCAGCACCACGCCGTGCCGCGCCTCAACCGTATACTTGCGGCCGAAGTTGGACACCTCGATCCCGGTGACACGGCCGCCCTCATCGACGGTCAGCCCTTCCAGCGCAGTTTCCATTCGAAGGTCAACCCCGCGCGCAAACACCTGCTCGTACGTCGCCCCCATCAGCGCCGCACCTTGGGTGAAGCGCTTGTCGCGGTGCGAGACCTTGCGCGTCGAACGGTCCATCCAATACCGCCCGATCATCTTGCCCGCGACCATGCGCCAGCCCTTCGACTGCATCATCAGCGCAAACGTCTCGGTCAGGTCCATCGCATAGCGGCCGAACAGCTTGAAGCGGTTGTACTGCTCCCGCATCAGGGCATAGCGCCCGTCGCCCAACCGCCGCCCGTCGAAAGTCGGCACGATCACCGAACGATCCGCCCGCGCGCCGGCACGGTTCGGGAAATAGTCCGGCCATGCCGCCGCCGCCACTTGCACGCCGGTCGATTTCAGAAAGTGCAGCATCTTCGGCGCTTCATCCACGAAAGCTTCCAGCCGCTCACGGTTCACCGGTACGCCGATGGTGGCATCCAGATACTCCAGAGCGGAGGCCCGGCTGTCTCCCTGGTCGCCGTCCAGACCGTGGTTCGGTATCCACATCACCCCGCCCGATGTGGCCGAAGTGCCACCGAATTTGTGCGCTTTCTCGACGATCAGCACTTTCAGGCCAAGGTCCGCGCTGCGCAGCGCCGCCATCGCCCCGGCCGAGCCCGATCCCACCACCACGACATCGAAGCTCTCGTCGCTTCTGCCTTTGGCTGCCACCCGTATTCTCCCGAAGCGCATGTTCTTTCACGCGTCTTATCGCGTCGGCGGCTTGCCCACGAAATGACCGCCACGGTACAGCCTCTTGCTTGATCCTGCTTGCGGCCCGCCGACCCTTGCGTCACGAAGGCGCGACAAGCAGGTCGCACAGCAAGACCCCACGCAAAACCGGGAAGAAGATGACCGAAAAGACCTTCGTTGCCGCAGCCAAACTGGAAGACGTTCCCGCCGGCGCCAAGATCGTTGTCGAGGTGAACGGGATCAGTATGCTCTTGTGCAACACGAAGGATCGCATCTTCGCCGTTCGCAACTTGTGCAGCCATGCCTACGAAACGCTGGAATGCGGGCGAATGCGCAATGGCTGGATATCGTGCCCGGTCCACGGCGCACGCTTCGATCTGGAAACCGGCGCGCCGATGAACCCGCCTGCGACGATCGCGATCGAGACTTACGAAGTGCGGATAGAGGGCGACACCATCGAAGTGGGCGTCTGAAAAACGCCGGCAAGCCCGGAGCGCCTAGCAATCGGCGCCCCGGTCTCTGCCGCTATCCCTGAAACTTGTTGTCGCGCGGGAAGCCGGTCGGCGGTAGACGGCCCGCCGCGCCGCGCGCGACCTTCCACAGCCCCATGTCCTTTTCCGTCCGCGTGCGGCCGCTGTCGCCGCCCATCGTCCACGAAAGGCCATCCTCAAGCTTCAGCGTGATCAGGTCGGACAGTCCGCCATCGCGATAGCGCTGGAGCGTCACGCCCTGCCCCTTTGCCATCAGCGGCAGTTCCTCAAGGCTGAAGATCACCAGCTTGCGATTGTCGCCAACAACGGCGACGTGATCGTGCTCCGCCGGAATTTCACGCACGATCTTGAGCTGAACGCCCGGCTTGGTGGACATGACCGCACGGCCCTTGCGGGTTTCGGCGAGCAGTTCCTCGGCTTCCACCGCGAAACCGCGCCCGATGTTAGAGGCCAGCAGGATCTGCGACTTCGGCTTGTAAACCAGGGCCGCGATGATGTGCGCGTCTGCATCGATATCGACCATCGTTCGGATCGGCTCGCCAAACCCACGCGCCCCCGGAAGCTTATCGGCGCCGACCGTGTAGAAGCGGCCATTGTCCAGCGCGATCAGCACCTTGTCGGTCGTCTGCGCGTGGAAGGCGAAAGCGGGGCCATCGCCTTCCTTGAACTTGAAATCGCCATCCAGCGGCACATGCCCCTTCGCCGCACGCACCCAGCCGCGCGCGGAGAGGATCACCGTCACCGGCTCCTTCTCGATCATGGCGTCCATGCTGAATTCCACCGTCGGCTTGGCCTGCGCAATGGTCGTGCGGCGACGACCAAGCTCGGTATCCTCGGCATATTCCTTGCGCAGCGTCGTCAGGTCACGCTTCAGGCGCGTGCGCTGGCGGGCCGGGCTTTCGAGCAGCTTGTTGAGATCGTCCTGCTCCTTCAGCAGGTCCTCATGCTCCTTGCGAAGCTCCATTTCCTCCAGCTTGCGCAAGCTGCGCAGGCGCATGTTGAGGATGGCTTCCGCCTGCCGGTCGGTCAGCTCGAACTCGGCCATCATCACCGGCTTGGGCTCATCCTCGGTACGGATGATCTCGATGATTCGGTCGAGGTTGAGGTAGGCGATGATGTAGCCGGCGACCAGTTCCAGCCGCGAAGCGATCTTCTCCAGCCGGTGCCGGGTACGACGCAGCAGGATGTCGATCTGGCTGTAGACCCATTCGGACAGCAGCAGTTTCAGGCCCATCACCCCCGGCGTGCGGTGCGAATCCAGCACGTTGAGGTTGAGCGAGAAGCGGCTCTCCAGGTCGGTCAGCTTGTAGAGGCTCTCCTTGAGCATCTCAGGATCGACGTTGCGGCTCTTGGGCACGAAGACGATGCGGATCTGCTCGTCGCTTTCGTCGCGCACGTCTTCCAGGATCGGTAGCTTCTTGTCGCCGATCAGCGCGGCAACCTGCTCGATCAGCTTGCCCTTGGGCAGCATGTAGGGGATTTCGGAAATGACGAGCTGCCACTGGCCGCTGCCAAGCCGCTCGATCCCGGTTTCCTCCCAATTGCCCGCCGCATCCTTGCCGGTGGAGAAGCGGCCGCGCACGCGGAAGGCGCCCTTGCCGGTCTCATAGGCGTGGCTGATCGCTTCGGGGCTGTCCACCACGAGGCCGCCGGTTGCGAAGTCCGGACCGTGGAACACCTGCATCAGCTGTTCGTGCTCGGCATGGGGATTGTCGACCAGCATCATCGTCGCATCGATGATCTCGGCAACGTTGTGGCTGGGGATCGAGGTCGCCATACCCACGGCAATGCCCGTGGAACCGTTCGCCAGCAGGTTCGGGAACATGCCGGGGAAAATTTCCGGCTCGCTCTCTTCACCATTGTAAGTGGGGATGAAGTCGACAGTGCCTTCATCCAACCCTGACATCAGGTGGATCGCCGTGCGCGTCAGGCGCGCTTCGGTATAGCGGTAGGCCGCCGCGTTATCGCCGTCGATATTGCCGAAGTTGCCCTGGCCCTGCACCAGCGGATAGCGCAGCGAGAAGTCCTGCGCGAGGCGGACCATAGCATCGTAGACCGAGGCGTCGCCATGCGGATGGTACTTACCGATCACGTCGCCGACGACGCGGGCCGACTTCTTGTAAGCGCTGGCCGGATCCAGCTTCAGCTGGCGCATCGCCCAGAGCAGGCGGCGGTGCACCGGCTTCAGACCATCGCGCAAGTCCGGCAGCGAGCGGGCCGTGATCGTCGAAAGCGCATAGACGAGGTAGCGCTGAGAAAGCGCGGCATCGAAAGGCGCGTCGACAATGGCGTCAAACGGATCGGAGTCTTCGTCAGTCGTGGTCACCATGGGCGGAACCTAGCAGCGCTCCGCCCGGTGCCAAGTCAGATTCCCGCGTTTTCCAGAGCTTGGTTTCCCGATTCGTTCCAATTTATGCAGATCAACCGATCTGCATGTCCCGCGAGAAGCCGGGGATTCGCACTTCCAGACCGTCGAGCGCGTCGGTCAGTTCGATCTGGCACGACAGGCGACTGGTGCGGGTGACGCCGGCAGCCAGGTCCAGCATGTCTTCCTCGTCGTTGGAGGCAGGTTCCAGCACGTCGAACCATTCGGGCGAGACGATCACATGGCAGGTGGAGCAGGCCATCTGGCCCTCGCAGGTTCCCTCAAGCGGCATCCCGCAACGCTGCGCGAGGGCAAGGAGGCGCGTGCCCGGCTCGGCCTCAGCCGTGACGGACGCCCCTTCGGCGGTAACAAATCTGACGTTCAACAATTCAGACTCCCTGCGCCGCTGCTGCGGCATCAATACGTGCGCAGGCATCCTCGATTTCCCGGAGATCAGTATATCTCCCGAATCCCAGACGGATAGAGCTTTTGGCCTGTCCGTCGGAAAGCCCCAGTGCCTTCAGCACATGGCTAGGCCGGCCAGAGCCGCTGGCGCAAGCGGAACCGGCGGAAAAAGCCACGTCGCGCAAGTCGGACATCAGCCGGGCGACATCCAGACCATCGCGCCGCAGATTGAGATTTCCGCGCCAGCGATGCTCGGCCGAGCCGTTAAGCGTCCAGCGAGAGAGAATTTCGCGTGCGTGGGTCCAGAGCGCTTCGACATGGGCGATATCTTCCGCCATGTGCCGAGTTGCCAGCATGGCTGCCGTTCCGAAGCCCGCGCAAAGGGCGGGACTCAAAGTGCCGGAGCGCAAGCCCTGCTCCTGCCCGCCACCGAAAACCAGCGGCTTGAGATCGATGCCGTCGCGAATCCAGAGCGCGCCGATGCCCTTGGGGCCGTAGAGCTTGTGCGCCGAGATCGCGATAAAGTCGGCCCCAGCGGGCGGCGCGATCTTGCCTGCACCTTGCACGGCGTCGCAAAGGAACAGCGCGCCGGCGCGGTGCGCGGCTTCGGCCAGTGCATCCACGGGTTGGATGGTGCCGATCTCATTGTTCGCCTGCATGACCGCCACGAGTCCGACACCCGCCGGGATCACCGCATCGGGATCGACCAGCCCGTCATCGTCGACCGGCAGAACGGTCACGGCGGGATCGATCACCCGCGCGGTGTCGAGCACGGCGGCGTGTTCGATGGCCGAGACGGCCAGCCTGTTCCTTCCGCTACCGAATAGCGCGAGGTTGATCGCCTCCGTCGCGCCCGAGGTGAAGACCACCCTGCCCCCCGGCGGCAGCAGCGCCGCGACCTGTTCGCGTGCGACTTCCACGATGGCGGCGGCACCGCGACCGGGCCGATGCGGGCTGTGCGGATTGGCGAAGCCGACGCCTTCGGGCCCGCCCAGCCATGGCAACATCGCCTCACGCGCCTCAGGGGCGAGCGGTGTCGTCGCCTGATAGTCGAGGTAGATCACCCGTTCACCTGCCGCCACGCCTCTGCGAAGGCATCGAGTTCGGCCGGCGTTGTGTTCCAGCCGATGCTGATGCGCACGGTGCGGCGCGCGAGATCCTCATCGATGCCGAAGCCTTTCAGAACACGGCTTTGCTTGAGCGTGCCCGAAGAACAGGCGCTGCCGGCCGAAATCGCAAAGCCCATCGCATCCATGCGGATCAGCATCGCGGTCGCCGCCAGGCGCGGCGCGGCGACAGCAAAGATGTGCGAGCACTGCACGCCGGGCTGGATCACCTCACCATGTTCGAACAGGGCATTCTTGAAGTCGAAGCGCTGTTCGGTAGTGGTGGCCCAGTCCTCAAGCCCGCGCGCCTCCAACGCCGCCGCGAAGCCCAGCGCACCCGGTAGGTTCTCCGTTCCGGCCCGATAGCCGCGTTCCTGACCGCCGCTGGGTTCAAGCATCGCGAAGTCCTTCACCAGCAGCGCGCCGATACCGATGGGGCCGCCCAGCTTGTGCGCCGAGAGCACCACCATGTCCGCATCGGGAAGCGCGGCCTTGCCCGCCGACTGCGAACAGTCGGCCAGAAACAACCCGCCTGCCTCACGCACCTGCTGGATCAGCGGGTCCTGCGCATAAGGCAGCAGCACCGTGCCGGTTTCCGAATTGATCGACTGCACCGCCACCACGGCGCGTCCGCTTGCCGCCAGCGCAGTCGCAAGGGCATCGGGATCGACCTCCCCTTGCCGCATCGGCAGTTCCTGCGCGTCAGGCGCGGCGCGGAACACGGCGTCATGCTCCACGGCCGACACCAGTCGCCGCTGCGCTTTGGCCCGGCCGAGGCCGATTGCCAGCGCTTCGCTGGCGCCGGAGGTGAAAATCAGTTCACCCTGCCAGCCAAGCGCCTTTTTCAGCCGGTCGCGCGCGTCTTCCAGCGCGGCGCGGGCAGCGCGGCCGGCCTTGTGCGGACTGGAAGGATTGGCCCAGATCGTCGCGCCTTCCAGCCAAGCGTCGCGCGCCTCGGGCATGATCGGAGTGGTCGCAGCGTGGTCGAGATAGATCGTATGAGAGGCCATTGCTTGCAAAAGTTGTTTTCGGGGCGGTTGTTTCTATATAGCGAACCATTCCTTTTCCACTCCCGTGAGTGCCGACGCGGCAAATCGCCGCCGGTATTTCGCGGGAGTTTCAACAGGTCAGGCCCGCAAACACATGCCCGCAGTCATTTTTCCCGGACCCGAAGGCCGCCTCGAAGGCCGCTTCCAGCCCGCAACGCGCCCGCGCGCGCCCGTGGCCATGATCCTTCACCCGCACCCGCAGGCGGGCGGCACGATGAACGACCGCGTCACGCAGAACCTGTACAAGGCGTTCGTGGCCCGCGGCTTCGCCACCCTGCGCTTCAACTTCCGCGGCGTTGGCCGCAGCCAGGGCAGCTTCGACAACGGCGTGGGTGAATTGTCCGACGCCGCCGCCGCGCTCGACTGGGTGCAGTCGATCCACCCTGAAGCCTCCACCACCTGGATCGCCGGCTATTCGTTCGGCGCGCTGATCGGCATGCAGCTGCTGATGCGCCGTCCGGAGATTCGCGGCTTCATCTCGGTGGCGCCGCCGGCCAACATGTACGACTTCTCGTTCCTCGCCCCCTGCCCCGCTTCGGGCATCATCATTCAGGGCGCAGCTGACACCGTTGTTACGCCGAACGCGGTGCAGAAGCTGGTCGACAAGCTGCGCACACAGAAGCACATCACCATCCACCACGATGAAATTCCGCGCGCGAACCACTTCTTCGAAAACGAGATGGACGACCTGATGCGCTCGGTCGACAACTACCTCGATATGCGCCTCTCGCCGGATTGCCCGATCAAGTAATCGGACCGGGTTTCGATCAGGAATGCAAAAGGCGTCGGAGGGTTACTCCGGCGCCTTTTCCTTTGCCGCGGCGTCGGCCAGCGAATTGCCGTCGGGTGTCGGAACCACCAGAATCGCCACGTTCACCGCCATCACCCCGGCCAGCACCAGCATGAGCACTGCCTGCTTGCGATAGCCGCCACGCCGAAACAGCGCGATAGCGCCCAGCACAAGCGCGGCAATGGCGAGAACGAGCAGGGAAAGCGCTATATCCATCGTTTTCCCCTAGCCCAGCATGGTCCGGCAATCGAGCGGGTTTGACACACGCTCCACCGCTCGCCAGTTTCGCCGCCCATGAAGAACCAAGTCATGGGAACCGCGCCCCTCTCGCGCCGCACCACCCTCCAGCTTCTGGCCACCGGAACCGCTGCGCTAGCCCTGCCCGGCGCGCGGGCACTTGCCGCTGCACCTTCCGGCCAGAAGGCGGCTTCCGATCTGCTCGATTCGATCGCCTGGAACCTGCTGGAACACGCCCCTGAAAACGCCACCAGCCTGGGTGTCGATACTGGCGCTCACGCGGGCCTGCGTTCGCGCCTTGAGGATCGCTCCTTCGCCGGCCGCAATGCGCTGGCAAAGACGTTGCGCACCGATCTGGCCCGTGCCGAGGCGTTCGACACCACAGGGCTCGACCATGCCGATCGTACCAGCCTTGCCGTGATCCGCAGCGCCTATCGCACCGCGCTGGACGGTCTGGCCCAGCCTTATGGCGACGTGGCCGTGGGTGGCTGGCGCAACACGCCCTACGTCGTGATCCAGAACGTGGGCGCCTATCTCGATACGCCCAAATTCCTCGATGCCGACCATCAGGTAAAAACGGCCGAGGACGCGGAGGCTTACGTCTCACGCCTTGCCCAGTTCGATTCGCAGCTAGACGGCGAGCTGGAGCGGATGCGCGCGGCCACCGACAAGGGCCTAGTCCCGCCGGACTTTCTGCTGGACCGCGCCATCGCCCAGATGGAAAGCACGATTGCCGATGCCCGCAATAACGGCGGCGGGCTCGTTTCTTCGCTTGTGGGCCGCACCAAGACTATCCCCGGCGACTGGGAAAACCGCACCAAGACCATCGTCGCGGGCGAAGTGGTGCCGGCGCTGGAACGTCAGCTGGCCGAACTCAAGCGCCAACGCGGCCTTGCCAAGAGCGATCCGGGCATGGGCGCCCGTCCGCATGGCCCCGAATTCTACGCCTGGGCCCTGCGCGCCAGCACCACCACGACCGTTCCGGCAGAGGAAATCCACCAGCGGGGGCTGGAGGAACTGGCCGCGCTCCACGCCCGCATGGACCCGATCCTGAAGTCACTGGGCTACACGCAGGGCAGCGTGGGTGAGCGCATGACCGCGCTGGGCAGCGACAAGCGCTTCATGTTCCCCGAAGGCGATCCCGGCCGCGCCGAGATCATGGCCTTCATCCAGAAGCGCATCGACTGGATCCGCGCGCAGATGCCGCGTGCCTTCCGCGATCCGGTCAGCGGCAAAGTGGAAGTGCGCCGCCTGCCGCTTTCCGAAGAGCCCGGCGCGCCCACGGCCTATGGCGGCGGCGGCTCGAAGGACGGTACCGTGCCCGGCAAGATGTGGATCAACCTGCACACCACCGATCTGCACCGCAAGTTCGACCTGCCCACCTTGGTCCATCACGAAGCGATCCCCGGCCACGTCTGGCAGGGCGAATATGCCAACCGCCTGCCGCTGATCCGCTCCATGCTGGCGTTCAACGCCTATTCCGAAGGCTGGGCGCTTTATGGTGAGCAGCTTGCAGACGAGCTTGGCGCCTATGACGACGATGCGGTCGGCCGTCTGGGCTACCTCCAGTCCATCGCCTTCCGCGCCTGCCGCATGGTGGTGGATACCGGCCTTCACGCCAAGGGCTGGAGCCGCCAGCAGGCGGTGCAGTTCTTCGTGGAGAAGAACGGCAGCAACGCAGGCGAAATCGCCAGCGAAGTGGACCGTTACTGCTCGTGGCCGGGCCAAGCCTGCGGCTACAAGATGGGCCATTCGGAAATCAACCGCCAGCGCACCCGCGCGCAGCAGGCGCTGGGCTCGGCTTACGACCTGCGCGATTTCAACCAGGCCGTGGTCGATGGCGGCAACGTCCCGCTGGACGTGCTGGCGACCAATATCGACGAGTATATCGCGGGCCGAAAGACGCGCTGATCACTCCATCGCACTCACGGGGCACCGTGCCCCGTGGGTGCGGACATGGCGTAGGCAGAGCACCGGCTAACGGGCAGGATTGCTGCGCCGTGGGCACAAGGCCGACTCCGGCCCTTGTCGTTCGCGGCGTTCTGTACCCTGCCCCCCGGAACTCTGCCCCATGCGGCTTAGCCTCATGCGGTTCAGCCAAGGAGTACGTCCATGTCCATCTTCGGCTCGATCAAGGATGCCATCTTCGGCAAGAAGAAGGCCGCGCCCCCGCCTGCCGCCACAACTCCTGCTGCGGCGGCCCCAGCCCCGGCTGCAGCCGCTCCGCCACCCCCGGTCGCCGAAGAGCCGGTGGACGTGAACGCAGTGCTGACCGAAATGGCATCCGGCACCAATCTCGACTGGAAGCACTCGATCGTCGATCTGATGAAAGTGCTCAACATCGATTCCAGCCTCGGCAACCGCAAGGAACTGGCGCAGGAGCTGGGCTATACCGGCGCGCTGGACGGATCGGCCGAAATGAACCTGTGGCTGCACAAGGAAACGCTGCGCCAGTTGGCCGCACATGGCGGGCAAGTGCCGGCCGACATGCTGGACTGAACCGATCGCCGGAACCCCCGGCACGAGAAAGGCCGCCCCGCTTTGGCAGGGCGGCCTTTCTTCATCGCAGCAGAGGTGTTCAGCTCTTGCCGAACAGGCCCTTTGCCATGTCGGTAATGTCGTCGATCACGCTGCCATCGCCGTCCTTGTCCAGGAACGAGGCGAACTTGCCGGGGTCGCTCGACACCATGCTGGCGAACTGGCCCAGCGAACCTTCGCCGCCGATCGACGCGATGATCTGCTGAATGGTGCCGACGCCAAGGCCGGTCTTCTCCGCCGCCAGTTGCGCGGTATCGCCCTCTTGCTGATGCGCGAAGCCAAGCGCGGCAATAGCCTTTTCAGTCGTGGCCGTATCGAGGCCCAACTTGCCGGCAAGATTTTCGACATCGGGGTGATCGCTGACCTGGCCGAGAATTCCGTCGAAAAGTCCCATGGTGCAGTCTCCTTGATGAGTGCCGCCCGAATATGGGCGCAAACGATGACGAACGGAAGGCTTTCCGCAGTGTCCATTCGGCTACACGCGATCAACGCCCCGGATTGCAGGCCGTGACGATCCAGGCAACCCCTTCTATCTCCACCGAGCGCGCGCCGGAGCAAGCGGAAAAGGCGGCATGGACGGCTTTCTCGGCACGTTCGCGTATGGCCTCCGGCTGATCGGCCAGCGCGCGGGACAGCGGGCCGACCTCAAACGCCATGTTCACCGCATCGGCCACGGCGGTCGCACGATCCTCGCCCAGTCCGAAGCTGATAGTGTGGTCGAAGGGGCGCATTTCGCAGTCCACGAAGCCGGCCGCGGCCAAAATGCCTTCCACCCGCGCACGGTCTCCGAACGAGAACGGCCCGGGGGCGTCGGCGCTCGGCGGCTCGGACGGCGGAACGATGCCCTTGATCGCGCCCATCGGCAGGCGAACCCAGTCGTTCTCCGCAGCACCGCGCCAACAGACAAAGACCAAACGGCCGCCGGGTCGCAGCGAAAGGCGCATGTGCGCGAATGCTGCAACGGGATCGTCAAAGAACATCACGCCGAAGCGCGAATAGAGCAGGTCGAAGCCTTCCACAGGAAGCGGCGCAACGCTGACGTCCGCCACGTCGAAAGTGATCGGCAGGTTCGGCGGCGTGGTCTGGCGCGCCCGCTCGATCAGTGGTGTCGAGATATCGAGCGCCAGAACATGCCCGCGCGAACCGATCTGCCTGCCGATCTCGAACGTCTGCGTCCCGGCCCCGCATCCCACGTCGAGCACGTGCTCCCCAGTCTGCGGTGCGGCGGCTGCCAAAGCGGCCTGGCCGAAAGGCTGCAGCATCGCGTCGAGCCGCGCCTGATTGGTCACCCAGCGCTGGCCACTCGTTCCGTTCCAATCCGAGACCTGATAGACATTTTTGCGCGACATCGATGCTCCTTCGATATGCTATTGCGACTTAATATCATATTTGAGGAGCGCTTCAAACGCTATCCGATCGGGATAGCAAAAGGGCCCCGGAGCGTATGCTCCGAGGCCCTCGTGATTGCTTTCGCCTAAGCCGATCAGGCCGAGACGGGAGCCGCCCGGCGAACGCCTTCGTCGACATGGGCTTCGAACTGGGCGAAGTTGTCGATGAACTGCTTCACCAGCGTCTGCGCGGTCTTGTCGTATACCGCGCCATCAGCCCAGGCCGCACGTGGATCGAGCAGCTTGGCATCGACGCCCGGCACCGCCACCGGAATTTCGAAACCGAAGTTCGGATCTTCCTTGAACTCAGCGGTGTTCAGGCTGCCGTCGAGTGCAGCATTGAGCAGCGCCCGGGTGGCCTTGATCGGCATGCGCTTGATGCCTTCCATCGTGGCCTTGCCGCCCGACCAGCCAGTGTTAACCAGCCAGCACTTCACACCGCCCTTGGCGATACGCTCCTTGAGGAGGTTGCCGTAGACCGACGGGTGACGCGGCATGAACGGCGCGCCGAAGCAGGTGCTGAAGGTGGCTTCCGGTTCGGTAACGCCGATCTCGGTACCGGCGACGCGCGCGGTGTAGCCCGAGAGGAAGTGATACATCGCCTGATCGGGCGTGAGACGCGCGATCGGAGGCAACACGCCGTAAGCGTCGGCAGTCAGGAAGATGATGTTCTTCGGAACCGGGCCGAGGTTCTTTTCCGACGTGTTCGGGATGAAGTCGATCGGGTAGGAACCGCGGCTGTTCTCGGCCAGCGAGTTGTCGTCGAGGTCGATCTGGCGCGTCACCGGATCGATCACCACGTTTTCGAGAACGGTGCCGAAGCGCTTGGTAGTGGCGAAGATTTCCGGTTCGGCCTCTTCGGAGAGACGGATCATCTTGGCGTAGCAGCCGCCTTCGAAGTTGAACACGGCGGTATCCGACCAGCCATGCTCATCGTCACCGATCAGCGTGCGCGAAGCGTCGGCCGAAAGCGTGGTCTTGCCGGTGCCTGAAAGGCCGAAGAACACGGCTGTGTCACCTTCAGGCCCGATGTTGGCCGAGCAGTGCATCGGCATCACGCCCTTGGTGGGCAGCAGGTAGTTGAGAATGCCGAAGACCGACTTCTTCATTTCGCCCGCGTAGGAGGTGCCGCCGATCAGGATCAGCTTCTCGGTGAAGTTGACCGCGATTACGGTCTCGCTGCGGCTGCCATGACGCTCAGGATCGGCGCGGAAGCTGGGCAGATCGATGATCGTGTACTCGGGCGCGAAGCCTTCGAGTTCGGTCGCGGTCGGGCGCACCAGCAGGGTGCGGATGAACAGGTTGTGCCAGGCGAATTCGTTGATCACGCGCACGTTGACGCGGTGCTCGGGCTGCGAACCACCGAAAAGGTCGGCGACGTAAAGCGTGTCTTTCTCAGCGACCGCTTTAAGGAAGTCTTCCTTCAGTGCAGCAAAGTGCTCCGGCGTCATGGCGACGTTGGTCTTGCCCCACCACACCGTGTTCTCCGTCTCGGCATCCTTGACGATGAACTTGTCCTTGGCCGAACGGCCGGTGTGCTTGCCGGTGGCGACCACGAACGGGCCGTCGACGCTCAGCACGCCCTCTCCGTTCCTGACCGCATGTTCGACGAGCGGGGCCGTGCCCAGATTCGCGAATATTTCCGCGCTTGTTTCAATGCCTTGTTTGGCGAGCGAGTAGTTAAGGGTAGCGGTCAATGTCATCTCCTCCATTTTCAGACACCTCTCGATCGGGATCGAGAGGTACCCGGACATTTTTACGCAAGACTCGGGGGCGCGCTTAATCGCGCCCCTCTTTTCCGTCAAATCCACAGGAAAATAAACCAATCGGGTTGCGACGAACGTGATCTCTTTTGCGTCCGGAACGGAGATTGTCAGCCGGATGGAGTATCGCTAGGCGTTATCACCAAGCGAAAAGAGGAACCCGATCAGCCCCATGGCAGAGCCGTCGACACCGCCCGGGCAGAACGAGCCGCAGCGCAGCGACAGCGCCGCGCGACCTCAGACGATCGCGCTGGTCGACGATGACCGCAATATTCTGGCCACGCTGTCGATCGGTTTGCAGGCCGAAGGCTTTGTCACCCGCGTCTATACCGACAGCGAGGCAGCCTTGAAGGCGTTGCTCGACAATCCGCCAGACCTTGCGATCTTCGACATCAAGATGCCGCGCATGGATGGCCTGTCTTTGCTGCAGGCCCTTCGCGCACAATCGAGCCTGCCGGTCATCTTCCTCACCTCCAAGGATGAGGAGCCGGATGAAGCGCTGGGCCTGGCCATGGGCGCGGACGACTACATCACCAAACCCTTCAGCCAGCGCCTGTTGGTCGCGCGCATTCGCGCCATCCTTCGAAGAAGCGAACTGGTACGCGCTCCGGCGGATGCGGCATCCGGGGAAGCGGTGCCGGAAACCGTGGTGCGTGGCCGCCTGCAGCTCGATCCCGCGCGCCATCAGGTCTCCTGGCAGGGCCGGCCGGTCTCGCTGACGGTGACCGAATTCCTCATCCTCGAAGCACTCGCCATGCGCCCCGGTGTGGTCAAAAGCCGCAATCAGCTGATGGACGCCGCTTATAGCGACGACGTCTATGTCGACGATCGCACGATCGACAGCCACATCAAACGCCTGCGTCGCAAATTCCGCGCTGTGGATGCGGAGTTTGCGGCGATCGATACGCTCTACGGCGCCGGCTATTCGTTCACCGATGGCTGACCGCTCGCGCGCGCACCGGCCTACTGCGCGCAAGGCGCCTAAGCGGGTTCGCCTTGGGCTGCCGTGGCGCGTCTCGCTCACTGCACGCATCCTGGCCGTCAACGTCATTGCCCTGGCCCTGCTGGCGGGCAGCCTGTTCTATCTCGACAGCTACCGCCGCGAACTTCTGGACGAACGCTATCGCCTTGCCGCTTCGCAGGCGGAGATCGTCGCCCATGCCCTGGCCGCGACGCCGCGAGACCAACACCGGAAGCTGATCGCACGGATCGGATCGAGCGAGACACTCCGCCTGCGGCTGTTCGACGCCAAGGGCCAGTTGGTGGCAGACAGCTTCGCGCTTGCCCCGCCGTCGTACACGCTGGTCGACCCCGCCAAGGAACCCTGGCTGCAGGATGCCGCGCGCGTTCTCGATCGCAGCATGGACTTCGTGCTCGGCTCGCCCCCGGTTCCACCCTATCATGACAATCCCGGCGCCGATGCGCGGGCCTGGCCGGAGATTTCCGCCGCCCTCACCGCCGGACGCACGGAGGTGAGCCACGAGGCCGCGCCGGACCGCACACCCGTCATCATCGCCGCAACCCCGGTCGGCGCAACCGGCGGCGCACTGCTCGTCACCCGCAACGCCCGCGACATTACGGAAAACGTGCGCATGGCACGCCAGACGCTGGCCTTTATTGTCGGCGGCGCACTGGGTGTCTCGATCCTGCTCTCCCTGTTTCTTGCCCGCACGATCGTCGAGCCACTGCGCAAGCTGGTGCGCGCCACCGTCCGGGTGCGGTTGGGCCGCGATCGCAGCGTCGTGGTCCCCCGCCTGCCCGACCGGCGCGACGAGATCGGCCTGCTGGCCCGCGCGGTATCCGACATGAGCGGTGCGCTGCGCCAGCGCATCGACGCGGTGGAAAGCTTCGCAGCCGACGTCGCCCACGAACTCAAGAACCCGCTCACCTCGCTGCGTAGCGCGCTCGAAAGTCTGGACCGCGTGGATGAACCAGGCCTGCGCCGCCAGCTGATCGGCATTGCCAAGGACGACGTGCGGCGGATCGATTTCCTGGTGACCGAGATCGCTGACGCCAGTCGCATCGATGCGGAACTCAGCCGCACTACTTTCGAGCCGGTTGACATGCTGCGCCTGGTACGCGCGCTGGTGGCGGAGCGCGAGCAGCGCGGCGTCAACGGCAATTGCCCGATCGAGATCGCAGAAATTACCGCAAACGACGCGACCGGACAGCAAGGGCTCGTCGTGGCCGGCGACGCGGGCCGGCTGGAGCGGGTGCTGCAGAACCTGCTGGATAATGCGATCTCCTTTTCGCCTGGCGGAGCGCCTATCGAAGTCACCCTGGCGCGAGAAGGCCAGCGCGTGATCATCGGCGTCTCCGACCATGGCCCAGGCATTCCCGAAGCCTCGCGCGAACGCATCTTCGAACGCTTCCACTCGCTCCGTCCATCCGGCGAAGAGTTCGGCAAGCACAGCGGCCTGGGCCTCGCCATCGCACGCACCATCGTAGAGGCCCACTTCGGCAAATTGCGCGCGACGGACCGCACCGACGGCGAACATGGCGCCCGACTGGTGTTCTCGCTGCCCGCATGGCAGGGTGAATGACGATGCCCAGTTCGCCTGCGCCCGCCCCCGCCCCCGCCAATGTTCGACAAGCGACCTGCATCGCCATCGATGGCCGCGCGATACTGATCGAGGGAAATTCCGGCGCAGGCAAATCGACCCTCGCGCTGGAGCTTATCGATCGCGGCGCCGTGCTCGTGGGCGACGACGGCGTGGTGCTCGAAGCGGCCGACAATCGCCTGCTCGCCCATCCCCATCCCAACACGCGCGGGCTGCTGGAAGTCCGCAATCTGGGAATTCTGGCGTTTCCCTGCATCGACGAAGCGCCAGTCGTGCTGGTCATCGCGCTCGATCCGGAGGCGCCGCGCTTCATCGAAGCGGCCGAGACGGTGGAAATCGCCGGAATCGAGCTACCACTGGTGCGACTGTGGCCACAGGGTGGATCTCTTGCACTTAAGGTGGAACTGGCAGTGTCCCACTTTGGCAACAGGGTTTGCTGACTCTCCTTCCGCCCCCTTCCTTTTCCGGGCGGCCCGGCGCAAACAGGCCCCCATGACCCTCGATTCCCCCGAAACCGATCAATTGCCGGAAACCAGCGCCGCTCCCGACCGGCAGCGCGTGCTGCTGGTCACCGGCATGCTCGGTGCCGGCAAGACGACCGCGCTGCGGGTGCTTGAGGATCTGGGCTGGGAAATCATCGACAACTTCCCGGTGCGCCTGCTCGATCGCCTGATCGACAGCGCGCCGGTTGCGGACCAGTCGCCGCGGCCGTCGCTGGCGATCGGCTTCGATTGCCGCACGCGCGGGTTCGACCCCGACCGCGTGATTGCGCAAGTGAAGGCGCTCAGCGAACGCCACGACATCGAACTGAACACACTGTTCCTCGATTGTTCGAGCAAGGAATTGGAGCGCCGCTTCAACGAAACCCGCCGCCGCCACGCGCTGGCCGCGGATGCCCCCGTGGACACCGGCATCCGTGCAGAACGCGAATTGCTCGCCCCGCTGCGCCGCTGGGCGGACCTGCTCGTGGAAACCACCGAATTCACCTCGAACGATCTGCAGCGGGTGATTCGCGAACGCTTCTCCACCGAACAGCCTGACGATCTGACGCTGACCGTCTCCAGCTTCGGCTTCTCGCGCGGGATGCCGCCACTGGCCGATCTCGTCTTCGACATGCGCTTCGTGGAAAACCCGCATTGGGATCCGGAACTGCGCCCGATGACCGGCCTCGACGCGCCAGTGGGCGATTACGTGCGTCGCGATCCCGCCTTTGACGAGGCTTTTACCCGCATCCGCGACCTGCTTCTCCTGCTGCTTCCGCGATACCGGGCGCAGGGCAAGGCCTATGTCCACATCGCCTTCGGTTGCACCGGCGGCCGTCATCGATCGGTATACACAGCCGAACGCATGGCTGCGGCCTTGCGCGAAGCGGGATTTTCGCCCACATTGTTGCACCGCAACCTGGGCTCGCGAGCAGCCGATCTTCTGGAAGGAGGTCAGCGGCGTGAACGATAAGTATATTCCCCGGGAACTATCAACCTGGTCGCCCAAGCAAGAAAAATTTCGGAGCCCGTTTCCAGCATGATCGGCATGATCCTGGTGACTCACGGCAATCTCGCCGAAGAGTTCGTACACGCGATGGAGCACGTCGTCGGCGATCAGTCGGCGGTGGCGACTGTCTGCATCGGTCCCAATGACGATATGGAACGCCGCCGCAGCGAGATTGCCGATGCGATCGTCGCGGTCGACAGCGGCGAAGGCGTCATCATCCTCACCGACCTGTTCGGCGGCACCCCTTCCAATCTGGCGATCTCGCTGATGGAAGCCGGGCGCGTGGAAGTGATCGCCGGCATCAACCTGCCGATGCTGATTCGCCTCGCCAAAGCGCGTGCCTGCATGTCCGTGCGCGAAGCGGCAGCCGCCGCGCGCGATGCCGGACGCAATTACATTACCATTGCCAGCGAATATCTGGGACAAGATGCCGCATGAACGATTGCAGTGAGACCGTCCTGATCGTGAACCAGCGCGGGCTGCACGCGCGCGCCAGTGCCAAGTTCGTGAACCATGTCGCCGAATTGCCGACATCCGTACTCGTCAAGGTTGGCAAGGACGGCGTGGAAGCTGCCGGCAACTCCATTCTCGGCCTGATGATGCTGGGCGCCGCCAAGGGCGACAGCATCGAGATTTCCTGCGCTGGCGAAGGCGCGCCGGAAGCGCTGAATCTGCTCGCCGGCCTCGTCCGCGATGGTTTCGGCGAAGAATAAGGGCAGTACGTTGGCCGAGCGCCGCACTATTACCGGATTTTCGAACCCGCTGGTCAAGTTTTTGCGCTCCCTGCGCGAGAAGAAGCACCGCAAGCGGGAACAGCGGTTCCTTGCCGAAGGCCTGCGTCTGCTGACCGATGCCCGCGAATGCGGCATCGTGCCCGAGATGCTGGTCATGGCGATCGGCCGCGATCCGCACCCACTGCTCGACGCGCTGGAAGAAGCCGTGGCGGCTGCCGGCGGCGACATCGTCGAGATGGATGTCGACATCCTTGCCAAAGTCACCGGCAAGGACAATCCGCAGGCCGTTGCCGGCGTTTTCGCCGAATTCGACACCCGCATCGCCAATCTCGATCGCGCCGCCGCGCCGATCTGGCTGGTGGCGCAGGCCCTGCGCGACCCCGGCAACCTGGGCACCATGCTCCGCACCGGCGATGCCGTCGGCGCGGGCGGCCTGATCCTGCTGGATGACTGCGCCGATCCGTTCTCGGTAGAGGCCGTGCGCGCCAGCATGGGCGCGATCTTCACGCAGAAGATCGTCACCGCACGCTGGGACGAATTCCTGCCGTGGCTGCGGGGCGGCGAAGGCCAGTTGGTCGCCGCTTCGCTACGCGATCCGACCGACTATCGCGAGGCGGCCTATGCCGCACCATGCTTCCTGATGGTGGGCAACGAATCGCAGGGGCTTCCGCAGGAGTACGAGGAAGCATGCGATCTGCGAGTAACGATCCCGATGCTGGGTCGCGCCGATAGCCTCAATGCGGCAGTTGCCGGCGCGGTATTGGCATACGAAGCCTTGGCACATCTTCGCACCGACTAATTCCAGTCGCTTCGCGTTATTGAAGATTTGGGCGCAAGCAGGGGAGCAAAGCCCCTGCACCTCCATCACCACCTGCGCTTCGCCTCACATATCAGGTGAACAAGCATTGCCGGAATGAACACCTTTCGCGCCTGAATCCCTACAAAGGTGTTCATCACAGCCTCAGGTCGGATGTGCGAGAAACTTTCGCATGCTTCGTCACGCGATTTTTCCGGCCTCCTGCGCCGCCATGCTTGCTGCCTGTTCCGGTTCGGGCGGTAACGGCGATCCGCAGCTTGCCCGCAGTTCCTGGCGTATCACTCTGATCGATGGACAACGCCCGCAGGCCGATGGCGCCAGGATCTCGTTCGAAGGCCGGAAAATCGGCATCCGTGTAGGTTGCAACCAGATGGACGGCCCATGGCATATCGATGATGACCGGCTCATTGCCGGCCCCCTCTCTCTCACCGAGATGAGCTGCCCCACGCCTGCATGGGATCAGGAAAAAGCCATCGGCGCCCTGCTCGTCGCCACCCCGCGCCTTGTCATCGACAACAACCGGATGACCCTGCAATCGAGCGGCCATACGGCCGAACTGCAGCGCGAAACCAGCGTTGCCGGGAACGACAAAGCTAACGAAGCCAGCGGCAAGGCCTTCTAGGCTTACTCCGCCGCTTCGGCGCCTTCCGCTTCAAGATCATCCGAAAAATCGGCAAGCTGCGCCCCGGTGTCAGCATAACGCGGCATCTCTTCCACCGCCGCTACATCGTCGGAAATCTCGCGCTTGCCGATCTTGATGTGCTTTTCGGTAAGACGACGCGCGCGGCTCATCACATTGCCTTCGTAAGTTCTGGCAAATGCATTGAACGAGTTCACCGCTCGCCCAAGGTGCTGCCCTACTTTGCCGAGATCGTCCTGCGTCTTGGCAAGGCTGTCATAAAGATCACTGCCGAGCTTGCCGATCTCGCGCGCTTCCTTGGCGAGCCCTTCCTGCTGCCAGACTTGCGCAATGGTGCGGCAGATGGCGACGAGGTTGGTCGGGCTGGCAAGCAGCACGCGCCGCTCGAAGGCATAGTCCCACAAACTGGAATCGTGATCGAGCGCCGCGGCAATGAAATGCTCGCCCGGCACGAACATCAGAACGTAATCCGGGGCGTTCTCGAACTGGCTCTGGTAGCTCTTGTTGCCCAGCGTCTGGATGTGATTGCGCATCGAGGCAGCATGCTGGTCCAGGAACGCCATGCGCCGCGTCTCGTCATCGGCCTCGAACGCGTCCTGATAGGCGTTGAGAGAAACCTTGGCGTCGATAACGAGTTGCTTGTTGCCGGGAATCCGGACGATCGCATCGGGGCGGAGACGCCCTTCCTCGGTATCGACCGAATGCTCGGTCACGAAATCGGTATGTTCAGTCAGGCCGCACTGTTCGAGCACGTTCTTGAGCTGCTGCTCGCCCCAGCGGCCACGCGCCTTCGGGGCATTGCGCAACGAGTTGCCGAGACGGACCGCTTCCGCCCGCACTTGCTCCTGGCCAACGCGCAGCGCCTCGATCTGGCCGGTAAGCTGACCGAAGGCGTCGACGCGCTTCGCTTCCAGCGCAGTGACCTGCTCCTCATAGCTCTTCAACCGCGCGCCGACTGGGGCCAGCAGTGTGGCAATACGCTCTGCATTGGCCTTCTCGCTTTCCTCAAAACGCGCGCCAGCACGGTTGAGGAAGGCTTCCTGCGCGCCTGCCAGCACTTTGGCACCGGCGTTCTCGAACTCCTTGCGCAGCGCTTCCTGCGCTTCGATCAGCAGACGCTTCTGTTCGTCGAAGTTGGCAGACTTTTCGCGCAGCGTCGCCAGTTCCGACGCCAGTTCGCGCTGCTCGCGGCGCAAGGCATCAACCAGAGCCGCATGCTCTGAGCGTGTGTTTTCGAGGGTTTGAGTCAGGTCGCCGCGCGTGCGATCCAGCACGGTGCCGTGCTCCCCGCGCAGGCGTTCCACCGCTTCACCATGGCTGCGACGGGCGAGTTCCATCGCCTGCGCATGGTCAACGCGGGTACGATCCAGAGTTTCGGCAAGTTCATCCGCACGGCTGGCGCGTTCGCTGGCCGATGCGAGATCGCGAATCGCGGCGCGGAACTTCTCATCGAGTTCGCGCGCCTCTCGATCGCGGATTTCGTGGCGGTTTCGCCAGTCGGTGGCCGGCCTGGAACCGAAGAACCAGCCGGCCCCAAGACCGACAACGAGCGCGAGAATGGCGACGACAGCGATTTCCATTCCGGCAGCATAACCGGAACATTCAGGGAACGCCAGCCCTCAAGCCAGCTTTTCCCCAATGTGCGAAATCAGGCTGCCTTGCGCAGCTTGTCCAGCTTCTTGAGCGCCATCTGGCGCTTCAGGCGCGAGAGATGATCGATGAAGAGGATGCCTTCGAGGTGGTCCATCTCGTGCTGCAGGCAGGTGGCCATCAGGCCGTCCATCTCTTCCTCGTGCACCTTGCCGTCAAGATCCTGCCAGCGCGCACGGATTCGCGAGGGGCGTTCGACGTCAGCGAAGATCTCCGGCACCGAAAGGCAGCCTTCCTGATAGACCGTGTGGTCTTCCGAAGGATCGAGGATTTCCGGATTGATGAAGATCCGGGGTTCCTTCTTGGTCGGCTGGTGCGTGTGGTGGTGACCGCCGTGAGCAGAGCACACTTCCGGTTCCGCATCTTCGTCGTCAGGCTGGAGATCGATCACCAGCACGCGCAGCGGCACGCCCACCTGAATGGCGGCAAGGCCGATGCCCGGCGCATCATACATGGTCTCGAACATGTCCTCGACGAGCGTCTTGAGCTCGTCGTCGAACTTTTCGACGGGGACCGAAACCTGCTTGAGACGCGGATCGGGAACTTCGAGGATTTCACGGATAGCCATGCCCCGCAAATAAGCGCGATGGCCGATTCTCGCAAGATGGACGCTTCGATCACAGTGATCGGCCTTGCAAAGATCAGGCGACAGGCCGCCTTGCCCGGATCGCCTGAGCAAGCGTTCCTTCATCCAGATAGTCGAGTTCACCGCCCACCGGCAGGCCATGGGCAAGCTGGGTAATGCGCACCGGAAGTCCTTCAAGACGCTCGGCAATATAGTGCGCGGTGGTCTGCCCTTCGAGCGTGGCGTTCATGGCGAGGACGACCTCATCGACGCCCCCCGCCTCCACGCGGCCCAGCAAACGATCAATCGTCAGATCTTCCGGACGCACGCCGTCAAGCGCGGAAAGACGGCCGCCAAGGACGTGATATCGGCCGTTGAACAGCCGCGCGCGGTCCAGCGCCCAAAGGTCGGCCACTTCCTCCACCACGCAGAGCGAGCCCGCATCGCGGCGCGGATCGGCACAGATGCCGCAAGGGTTGGTGGTGTCGATATTGCCGCAGGTCTGACACTCGACCAGCGCTTCGCGGACAGCGGCAAGGGCATCGACCAGTTGCACCAGAGACGTCTCCCGCCGCTTGATAAGCCACAGCACCGCGCGGCGCGCGGAACGGGGGCCAAGGCCGGGAAGGCGCGACAGCGCGGCGGTAAGCGTCTCGATCTCTTGCGATGCCATGGCGGCGGAGATAGGGCCTCCGGAGCTTTTGAGAAAGTCCTTCGGAGAATTCCCCACACCATGCGCATCGTCTTTATGGGAACGCCCGATTTCGCGGTGCCAGCACTCGTCGCGCTGGTCGAGGCCGGGCACGAGGTCGTCGCCGTCTACAGCCAGCCGCCGCGTCCCGGCGGTCGTCGCGGCAAGGAACTGACCCCCTCGCCCGTCCACAAGGAAGCGGAAGCGCGCGGGATCGAGGTGCGGCACCCGGTTTCGCTCAAGAGCGCGGAGGAGCAGGAGAAGTTCGCTGCGCTGGAGGCCGATATCGCCGTGGTGGCGGCCTATGGACTGTTGCTGCCGCAGGCGGTGCTTGATGCGCCGCGCTTGGGCTGCCTAAACATCCACGCCTCGATCCTGCCGCGCTGGCGCGGGGCGGCCCCGATCCAGCGGGCGATTCTGGCCGGCGATCCGACCACCGGCGTGACCATCATGCAGATGGAGATCGGCCTCGATACCGGCCCGATGCTGGCGACGCTGCGCACCACGATCGACCGCAAGACGGCCGGTGAACTGACCACGGAACTCGCCGAAAAGGGCGCGCAGCTTATGGTCGGCACCCTGCGCGATCTTGCCGTCCATCGCGCCGTCACCCAGCCGGAGGATGGCGTTACGTACGCGAAGAAGATCGACAAGGCCGAGGCCCGGCTCGACTTCTCGCTTCCTGCCGAGCAGGTTGAGCGGCAAGTCCGTGCTTTCATGCCTGCACCAGGTGCGTTCTTCGAACTCGACGGCGAGCGGTACAAGGTGCTGGCGGTCGATCTTGCCGAAGGTTCGGGCACCCCCGGCGTAACGCTCGACGACGCCCTTACCGTGGCCTGCGGCGAAGGCGCCCTCCGCGTCACGCGCATCCAGCGCGCAGGCAAGCCCGCCATGGACACGGCAGACCTGCTGCGCGGGCGGCCGATCCCGGCCGGTACGCGCCTCGGCTGATCGTCAGGACGAGCTGGCAATCTTTTCAGGCACGCGGCGGACGGGCGGAGGCTCGTTCGCCCAACGATCCTGCGCCTCTCGCACTTTGTCGGCGGCCTTAGCCCAACCTTCCGGCGACTTGTCGCGCACGCGGATGTCGAATGCGTCGGTAGCGCGGAATTCCAGCACTTCCGCGCCTTCCGGGCCGGCAACGTAGGCATAGGGAACCTCGCTGCCGACAAAGAAGCCGTCGCCAGCGACCAGCGTTTCGGTGCCGAGTTCCACGCTGCCGGCGACGATGTAGTAAAGGCAATCGCAGTCATGGCTGTGGAGCGGCAGCGCAAAGCCGCTCTTGAGCAGAAGCCGGGCCAGGCTCATTCCCGGCCGGCGATAGGGCACGTCCACCAGTTCGCCGCTTTCCGGGCCGGCTCCGGCAAAGAGCGGCAGCGCGGCGATCATGTTCGGCGCTTCGCCCGCCAAAGTCATGCAGCCGCAGTCGTTCAGCGAAGGCGCATCGCCGCCCCGGAAAATCTCGAAGCGCGGTCGTTCCTCGGCCATTTTCACTCTCCCACGTGAACCGGCGCCAAGGATGCGCCGCTTCCCCACTGACGCCAAGCCGTTTGCAGCGGGGCCCCAGTCCTGTATCGGCGGCGCGATGACCCGTTTTGCTCTCACTCTCGAATTCGATGGCGCCCCATACATGGGCCTTCAACGCCAGGCGCACGGCCCCTCGGTCCAGCAGAGCGTGGAGGAAGCGGCCTTCGCGCTGACCGGTCAGGTCACCAGCATGCATGCCGCCGGACGCACCGACGCGGGCGTCCATGCGCTGGGCATGAAAGTGCATATGGACATCGACAAGCCGTTCACGCCCTTCCAGCTTTCGGAAGGCATGAACGCGCGGCTGCGCCCGCATCCGATCGCCGTGGTCGCCTGCGAGATCGTGCCGGACGACTGGCACGCCCGCTTCTCCTGCATCGGCCGTTCGTACATCTACCGCATCGCCAACCGCCGCGCACCGCTGACGCTGGAGCGCGGCAAGGCCTGGCAAGTGCCCAAGCCGCTGGATGCCGACGCCATGCATCACGCCGCGCAAACGCTGGTGGGGCTTCACGATTTCACCACCTTCCGCTCCGCCCACTGCCAGTCGCAAAGCGCGCTCAAGACGCTCGACCGGCTCGATGTGCGGCGCGAGGGCGAGATGGTGCTGATCGAGGCCGAGGCCCGCAGCTTCCTGCACCATCAGGTCCGCTCGATGGTCGGCTGCCTTGCACTGGTGGGCATGGGCCGCTGGGACGAGAGGAAGCTCGCCGAAGCGCTGGAAGCCCGCGACCGGCAGGCGCTGGGCCTCAATTCCCCGCCGGACGGACTCTATTTCGTGAAGGCGACCTACCCAGAGGGCTGACCCCGCCAGTGCCGCAAGGTGACAGTTTGGTTGACACAGTTGACACGGTCCTGATGAAATATGCCCTTCCGAGGGCAAACCTGTCACCTTGCGCCGAAATACTGTCACCTTGCGCCGAAATACCGTCATCTTGCGACAGCCAGGTGTCACCTTGCCCGCGACGCGCTTGCGCCTTCGAGCGGCGTTAGCGGCAAGGCGCCGGGTCCCTTGGGCGAGGTGAAACATCCGAACACGTTACCTCAGGCGCCGGGATGTAGGAAAAGCGCCTCCCACACAGCCTGGAGCATATTCTAATCAGGTGGAATAACCTGATGACTCGGAAAATACGCCAAACCAAAAACTTAGAGCAATCGATCCGACGCAGTCGGGTCGAAAACTGCTCTAGAATTCGGACCAATCCTCACCCGATTTCGCCGCGTTGACCGCCAGGTTCCCGTGCATCGCCACAGGTGCGAAGCGGGGCCGTGCAGGCGGGGGAACAGCCGGCGCTTGCCGGGGCAGAAAACGGACCGGCGCACTTTCGTCGGCATTCATCCTGAAGCGCGCAGTCAGTTCTGAAAGCCCTTCGGCTTCCGAGGCAAGGCCGCGTGCAGCAGCGGCGGTCTGCTCCACCATCGCAGCATTCTGCTGGACCATCTGGTCCATGCTGGCAACGCCCCCGCCGATGTCGGTCAAGGCCTCCGACTGCACTTGCGCGCCCCGGGCGATCGCATCGACCAGTTCGTTGATCTCGCCGATCCTGGTCCCGATCCGTTCGAGCATGCGTCCAGTCTGTCCGACCAGATCGACCCCTTCCGCGACCTGCAAGGACGATGTGGTTATCAGCGCGCGAATTTCCCGGGCCGCATCGGAAGATCGCTGCGCCAGCGCCCGCACTTCATTGGCGACGACGGCGAACCCGCGGCCGGCGTCGCCCGCACGCGCGGCCTCCACCCCGGCGTTCAGCGCCAAGAGATTGGTCTGGAAGGCGATACCGTCGATCAGATCGATGATCTGGTTTATCTGCAGCGAACTTTTTTCGATCGCATCCATGGCGGTGACTGCCTTGCTCACGACTTTTGCGCCATCGTCGGCATCACCGCTTGCCGCGCCTACGGCAACGCGCACCTCACCCGCGCTTCGTGCCGTTACTTCCACCATTCCCGTCACGTGGGTCATGGAAGCCGAAGTCCGTTCCAGCGTTGCCGCCTGGCTTGCCGTGCGCTGCGCCAGATCGTCCGAGGCGGCGCGAATTTCAGCCGACCCGGTGCGCACGCTGCTGGCCGAGGAAACCACTTGCGCGATGCTTGCCTCCAGGCCGGAAACGGTGCGATTGAAGCTGGCCCGCAGGGTTTCGTATTCCTCGGCGAAGGCTGTCTCCAGCTTCACCGTCATGTCCCCGCTTTCGAGGGCAAGCAGGCCGCGTTCCAGCGCTTCGACCATTTGCACGCGCGTGGAGTTGAGTTGCACTTGCAAGGCATTGTCCCGGAACACCGCCATGGCCTTGGTCATCCGGCCCACGCAGTCACTGTGGTCGGTGAAGCGTATCGGGCTGGCAAGATCGCCCGCCGCCAGCCCTTCCATACGCACCACGGTCTCGACATAAGGGTCGCAGATCAACTTTCCGCTGATCTTTACCGTCGCCAGCGATGCCAGCAGCGACAGCACGGCCAGCCCGATCCCCGCCGTGGTAAAATGTCGGGAGGCAAGAACCGCCCCGGCTGAAGAAAGCAGGCCCCACAAACCGTGGAGATAGAAAAGAGTACGGAATTTGAGCCGGATCGGCGCGTACTTTTCGAACCAGTCGAACATCCTCAGCCTCGCTGACCACGTTCCGCAAGGCCAAAATGCCCCGGGATAGCCCACGATGTACCGGTGATTTGCAAAGGGATTGGGGCGTGCCCGCTAAGGGCTTTCAGGTAACGCGATGTGTAGAAACGGCAAGGCGGGGCGCCAGGCGCATCGCCTTATCGCCTGCCGAGAGCAATCGCCTGGCCGCGATAGGGGCTTTCGTTCAGGACATTGCCCGGCGGATCGTATCGACACACCAGATATTCGAACCGCACTCCTCGGGACAAGGCGCAGCCGACTTCCGTCGTGCCGGACCAGATCATCTGCGTATAGTGGCCGACGCGATGATAATTGTCCTGCCACGACCGCATTCGGCGCAGCGGAATCTTTTCGTTGGTCCAGCCTGAAACCATCTCGTCGATGCCGTAGGCGCCGCGCGTTCCCATCCAGAGGTTTTCGCCCTCCGTCCGGTTCGATGCGTCGTGCTGGAATACGTTGGAAGACGCAAGCTTGTCTGCCCAATCGGCGGCGTCGCGCGCCAACTTGGTGCTCCAGCGCAGTGGCTGAGAATTTACGGCGGCGCGTTCCTCGTTGTGGATGGCAAGGACGACATCTTGAAACCGGGATTCGCTCACGGCAGGCCGAGTGCCCGACGCAGCAACAGCCGCCGCCGCGAGAACGCCAAACACCATCGAAACTCCTTGATTCCCGACCTCGCCGTCCAGCTACACCGGAAATCCTGTCAATTTGCCGAACGGCACCACCTTAATGCGACAACAGTTAACGCAAGTACCCACGCGCCATCCCTGCCGCACACATCTGCCGCCGCTCAGAGACCGTTTGAAAATCCGCGAAATGCGAATTTTGCGGCACCGGCCCTCTCCCCCACCCTACCACCCATCGGTAGTATCCTGCGGGTGGTAAGGTGGGGGAGAGGGCAAGTGCCGCCTCAAAAATGCCCCCAAGGGCATTTTTCAAACGGACTCTCAGACACAAAAAAAGAGAGGCCGCAGCCTCCCTTTTTCAAGGTCGTTCCTGTGTGTTCAGAGACCGTGAAATTCGCTCTTCGCGAATTTCCAGACAGACTCTCAGGCCTTGGAGACGACGCTCTCCGGCAGGTCGGTGCCGAACACCCGCTGGTAGTATTCGGCCACCATCACGCGTTCGGTCTCATCGCACTTGTTCAGGAACGAGAGGCGGAAGGCGAAGCCCACGTCGTTGAAGATCGCGGTGTTCTGCGCCCAGGTGATGACGGTACGCGGGCTCATCACGGTCGAGATATCGCCGTTCATGAAGCCCTGGCGCGAGAAGTCGGCCACCTTCACCATGTTGGCGATCGTCGCGGCATCGATCTGCGGCACCTTCTTCGAGACGATGTCGGTCTCGACCGGCTGCGGCAAATAGTTGAGGCCGACAACCAGATTCCAGCGGTCCATCTGGCCCTGGTTGATCTGCTGGGTACCGTGATAGAGGCCCGAGGTATCGCCAAGGCCCACCGTGTTGGCTGTGGCGAAGAGGCGGAAATGCTTGTCCGGGCGGATCACGCGGTTCTGGTCCAGCAGGGTCAGCTTGCCCTCGGTCTCCAGAATGCGCTGGATCACGAACATCACGTCCGGACGGCCGGCGTCATATTCGTCGAACACCAGTGCAACCGGGTGCTGCAGCGCCCAAGGAAGCAGGCCTTCGCGGAATTCGGTGACCTGAAGACCATCGCGCAGCACGATGGCATCGCGGCCGATCAGGTCGATACGGCTGATGTGGGCATCCAGATTGATGCGGATGCACGGCCACTTCAGACGCGCCGCCACCTGCTCGATATGCGTCGACTTGCCAGTACCGTGATAGCCCTGCACCATCACGCGGCGGTTGTAGGCAAAGCCCGCCAGGATCGCGAGGGTCGTGTCCGGATCGAAGACATAGGTCTCGTCAAGGTCGGGCACGCGTTCGTCGGCGACGGAGAAGGCAGGCACCTTCATGTCGATATCGATGCCGAACGTCTCGCGAACGTCGACTTCGATGTCGGGAGCGGCAAGGACGGTGGTGTCGCGGTTCTCGGGCTTCATGGTCTCTGACTCAGTCATCGTGCGTACCGGGTAGACAAGCGGGCGCTGCACCGCAACAGGCTTTGACCATGGAATGACATTGGAGGGCGCTGTACCCCGCTTCCTGTTTCGCTTCAGACGCGGAACTTGGGCGGCAATGCAAACAGATCGATGAAGCGCGCCGCCATGGCGGCATCCCCTTCGATGGCCAGCTTTCCGCCCGCCTCCTCCACCGACTTCTTGCCGTAGAAGACCGGGAGAAAATCGGACGCGCTGGCAGCGGAAAAGCGCAAATCCGGCGCGGTTGCGGAATCTCCGGCCGGGCGCACATCCAACACGCCATCGTGCAGTTGCGCCGCGAATTTCAGCCCGCCGATATCGAATGCGGTCAGCAGCGAAAGATCGCCCGCGCGCGGCCGGTCGATCAGCGCACGCAGCGAAAGCATCAGCGAAACCGGAGTGAAGGCCAGCGCCGGGTCGTGCCCGGGCGAACGCAGCCCCCAGCGCACCAGTTCCAGCAGTACCGGCTCAAGCCCCAGCCCCCATTCGGTGAGACCATAGACTTGCACTGACGCCGGCGGCGCCAATCGGGTGCGGCGGACGATCCCCGATGCCTCCAGCGAGTTCAGCCGTTCGGTAAGCACCTTGGCACTCAATGTCGGCAGCGCCGCGCGCAATTCGTTGAAACGGCGCGGGCCCAGCAGCATTTCTCGCACGATCAGCAAGGACCAGCGCTCTCCGATGAGTTCCAGCGCCAAGGAACCGCCGCAGGCATCCTCATACCACCGGCCATGGCGCGCACCAGTCTGCCCATCCGCCGTGCACGCACCTTTTGCCGGGGAACGCATTCGCTTCATCGTCACACTAGTTTCATTTGGTAACTTCATAGTTGCTTTTTGTAACCCATCAGCGCAGCGTCAGGCAATAACGATTCGCCGCAACATGGACGGGAAGAATCACTTCGCGGGTCCGCTCACCAGCTGACCTGTGTTATGGCCATCAGTGGGAGAAAGCAGATGCCTGTGTGCGACAACGCAGCAACGGTAGTCAGCGGATTCAACAACGTGCCACCGCCGGTGCGCGGCGTGGTGCGCGATCTTCGCATCCGCTGGGCGCTTGAGGAGATCGGGCGCGATTACCGGATGGAACTGTTCGATGCGATGACGCCGCGCAGCGACGAGTATCGCGAATGGCAGCCTTTCGCGCAGGTTCCCGCCTTCGACGATGGAGAGATCCGCATGTTCGAAAGCGGCGCGATCCTGCTCTATCTGGGTGAGCAGGACCCGCGCCTGCTGCCCATCGCATCGGCGCCGCGCTGGCAGGCGATCACCTGGCTGTTCGCCGGCATGAACAGCGTTGAACCGCATATCATGCAGGTCAACGCGATCGACATATTCTACGTCAATGAGCCGTGGGCCGCGCAGGCACGCCCCGGCGCGGTCAAGCAGGCGGAGCGCAAGCTGGCCGTGGTCGAAAAGGCGCTGGCAGGCCGCGAATGGCTGGCCGGCCCCTTCACCGTCGCCGACATCCTGATGGTCACCGTGCTGCGCTGCCTGGACCACACCGACATTCTGGCCGCTTTCCCCGCGCTCACTGCCTACAAGGCCCGCGCCGAAGCGCGGCGGGCCTTCCGCCACGCCCTTGCCGAACAACTGGACGCCTATTCCGCCCCCGCAGGAGAGTGAACCATGGCCTACATAGACGGCTTCGTCATACCCGTGCCGCTTGCCAACAAGGACAAGTTCATCGCGCATGCCCGTGAATTCGACGAATATTTCATCGAGTACGGCGCCACACGGGTATGGGAATGCTGGGGCGACGATGTGCCCCATGGCAAGCAGACCGACTTCTACATGGCCGTCGGCGCCAAGGAAGACGAAGCCGTCTGCTTCAGCTGGATCGAATGGCCGGACAAGGAAACGCGCGATCGGCAGATGGCCCTGCTGATGGAGCTGATGAAGAACGACCCGCGCTTCGATCCACAGAACAATCCGCCGCCGTTCGACGGTGCACGCATGATCTTCGGCGGGTTCCAGCCCGTCGTCGTGGTGGGAGAATGACCGTGGGCAATCCTGTCGGAAGCTTCATCTGGTACGAACTGCTCACCAGCGACATCGACGGCGCGGCCGCCTTCTACAAGGCGGTGGTGGGCTGGACGATCTCTCGCCACTCCGATCCCGACGCGGGCGGCATGGATTACCGCATGATCCAGCGCGACGACGGCGGCATGGCCGGCGGCGCGATGCAGATCACGCAGGATATGCAGATGGGCGGCGCCCGCCCCTGCTGGCTGCCCTACCTCAATGTCGACGACGTCGATGCCGAAGTCCACGCCATCGTTGCGGAGGGCGGCCGCGAACAGTTGCCCGCTTTCGACATGCCGGTGGGCCGCATCGCCATGGTGGCGGACCCGCAGGGCGTGCCGATCTACCTGATGAAGCCGGTGCCCCCAGCCGGTCAGACCGACGCCACCAGCGACGTGTTCTCCGTCACCGAGAACCAGCATGTTCGCTGGAACGAACTGGCCAGCCCCGATCAGGCCGCCTCCATGGCGTTCTACGGCAAGCACTTCGGCTTCACGTTCGACGAGAAGATGTCGATGGGCGACATGGGCGACTATTGCTTCATCGGCCATCACGGGCAGACGCTGGGCGCAATCATGCAGCGCCAGAGCGACCAGCAACCAGCGATCTGGATGTTCTACTTCGGCGTCCCCTCCATCGCGGCGGCGAAATCGGCGATCGAGAACAGCGGCGGCAAGGTCCTGATGGGCCCGCACGAGGTTCCCGGCGGCGACTGGATCGTCGTCGCCATGGACCCGCAGGGCGCGGGCTTCGGCCTGGTCGGCCCGAAAGGCGAATGAGCGGACAATTCATGGACATGCACCCGCCGATCAAGGCTTGACGGCAGGCGTTTGTTCCATGATTGTTCCACCCGGATGCACGTGAAGGAGCACGGGAATGGCCGACTACACCTTCTACACCAACCCCATGTCGCGCGGTCAGATCGCCCGCTGGGCGCTGCACGAAGCCGGCGCCGATTACGATCAGGTGATCATCGACTGGAAGGAGAAGCCGGCGGGCTTTCTGGACATCAACCCGATGGGCAAAGTGCCCACGATCGTCCACCACGCCGTATCCGGTGACCGGGTGGTGACCGAAGCCGCCGCGATCTGCCTCTATCTTGCCGAGATGCACCCCGAGGCCGGCCTGCTGCCCAGCGACACGGAAATGGCGGACTATTACCGCTGGACCTTCTTCGCATCCGGCCCGGTGGAACAGGCCATCACATCGCGCCACTTCAAGAGCGAACCCGCGCCCGAGCAGGAGATGATGGCCGGCTGGGGCAGCTTCGACCGGACGATGAACGCGCTGGAAAAGCACTTTGACGTCAACGACTGGGTCTGCGGCGGCCGCTTCACCATGGCGGACGTCTATGTGGGCAGCGCGGTGGACTGGGGCCTGACGTTCGGCACGATGCCCCCGCGCCCGGCCTTCGTCGCCTATGCCGAACGGCTGCAGGCCCGCGATGGCTACAAGGCCGCCAAGGCGGTGGACAACACCCTGATTGCGGAGATGAAGAAATGACCGCGAAAAACAGGATCTGCCTCTGGTATGACGGCACGGCCGAAGATGCGGCCAATTTCTATGCCAGCGTCTTTCCGGACACCAGGGTTACTCAGGTCGTCAACTCGCCTACCGACTATCCGGACGGCAAGGCGGGCGATGTCATCACCGTGGAATTCTCGGTGATGGGAATCGAATGTATCGGCCTGAACGGTGGCCCCACTTTCCCGCACTCGGAAGCGTTCTCCTTTCAGGTCGAAACGCTGACGCAGGAAGAAACCGACCGCTACTGGAACGCCATCGTCGACAATGGCGGCGCCGAAAGCATGTGCGGCTGGTGCAAGGACAAGTGGGGGCTGTCCTGGCAGATCACGCCCAAGGCCCTGTCCGACGCCCTTACCAATCCTGACCGCGCCGCCGCCAAGCGGGCGATGGAAGCGATGATGACGATGCGCAAGATCGACATCGCCACGATCGAAGCGGCACTGGCGGGGAGCACTGCGTGAACCCTGCCCCCAGTCTGGAACTCTTCGGCCACCCCTTCTCGTCCTATACGTGGAAGGCGCTGATCGCGCTCTATGCCTACGAAGTGCCGTTTGCATTTCGCATTTTGGATGCAGAGCACCCGGAAAATGCCGAAGTCGTGCAGACGGCCGGACCGCAAGGGAAGTTCCCGGTGCTCCGCGACGGCGAGAACCTGCTGTTCGAGGCAAGTTCCATCCTCGAATATATCGACCGGCACCATATCACCCCGGGCACCTTGATCCCGGAGGATCCCGATGCGGCAAACGCCATCCGGATGCTCGACCGCGTCTTCGACAATTACGTCATGAACGTGATGCAGGTGGTGGTGGACGAATACATTCGCAGCCCCGAGGCGCCGGACATGGCCCGCTGTGCCGAAGCGCGCACCAAGCTGGAACGCACTTACGCCTGGCTGGAAGGGTGGCTGCAGTTCTATCCGCGGATGGATCACATCACGCTGATCGAATGTGCCGCCGCGCCTTCGCTGTTCTATGCGGACTGGGTGCATCCCATTCCCGAAGAACTGCCACGCCTTCGGCAATGGCGCGCGCACTTGCTGTCGCTGCCCGCCATCGCCCGCTGCGTCGACGATGCGCGGCCGTTCCGCCCTTATTTCCCGCTGGGCGCGCCCGACCGCGATTGAACGAAAAAACGGAGAGAATGCCCGTGAGCGATACCGACCACGAACTTGTCGTCACCCGTTACATCGATGCCCCCGTTGGCGAAGTCTGGGACGTGCTGGCCAACCGTCAGGAAGAGTGGTGGTGCCCCCGCCCCTGGCGCGTCGAAGTGGATGAGCAGGACCGGCGGCCCGGCGGCGTCTGCCGGATGACCATGTACGGCCCCGATGGCGAAGTGGCGCCGCAGAACGGGATCTATCTGGCATTCGACGAAGGCCGGCGATTCGTGACTACCGACGCGGTCACCGGAGATTTCCACCCGGCCGGCCCCTTTATGATCGGCATCTGGGAAGTCGCCCCCGAAGGCAACGGCACCCGCTACACCGCCCGTGCGCGGCACTGGAACGCCGAAACGATGAAGCAGCATGCCGATATGGGCTTCGATGAGGGCTGGTCCGCCTGCGCCGAGCAACTCGCCGAAATCTGCGAAGGCAAGGCGGCTTGAGCCAAAGCTTGCACCGGGGAGCGGAAGGCGGCTGCACTTGCGGCAAAGTCCGCTACCGCCTGCTGGACGACCCCATCGTCGTTCATTGCTGCCACTGCCGCTGGTGCCAGCGCGAAAGCGGAACGGCCTTCGCGCTCAACGCCGTGATCGAGGCGGACCGGGTAGAACTGATCGGCGGAACCGCGCCCGAACGGATCGACACGCCCTCGCTCAGCGGCAGGGGGCAGGCGATCCTGCGCTGCCCCACCTGCAAGGTGGCGCTCTGGAGCCATTATGGCGGCGCCGGCGACAAGGCCGATTACATCCGCGTCGGCACGCTGGACGATCCCGACGCCTGCCCGCCGGACGTCCATATCTTCACGGAGAGCAAGCAGCCCTGGCTCGTCCTGCCCGATGGTGCGGAACAGTATCCGATCTTCTATTCGGGCAAGGATATCGTGCGCATCTATGGCGAGAGCGGCGCCGCTCGCTGGGCCGTGCTTCGGGGCCGCTGAACAAATAGGGCCACAGATCAGGCGAAGGCATTGGCCTTGTTGAGCACCTGATAGGCCTCCACCACCGCCTGAAGCCGCGCGGTATGGCCATGGTCGCCGCCATTGTGATCGGGATGGTACTGCCGCAGCAGGCGGGTGTAGCGCAGGCGCAGCGTCTTGCGGTCAATATCGCCATCCAGCCCAAGAATGCCCAGCGCGCGCCGCTCATCCAGCGTGAAGCGGCCATTCTCCGGCTTCATGTCGGCATGGCGCTGGCGAACATGGGCCCTCGCCCGTCCGCTGATCGCTTCCAGCGGGTCGGAAAAATCGGCCCAGCGCGGCGCACCGTCTACCCCGGCATCGGGCCGGAACGCGCGCGTCTGCGTCTCCCAGCCATGCAGGGGCGATTGAGCGCGGAAGATCTCCTCCGCATCCATGCCTTCGAAATAGTCATAGCCAGCGTTGAATTCGCGCACATGGTCCAGACAGAACCAGCGGTAGTCGCCCGGACCGTCGAAACTGGGCGTGCGTGCGCCCGGCGCGCGGAATTCGCCGTCCTCGTCGCATCCCGGCCAGCTGCATGTGCGCCCGCCGGATTCGACCCTGCCATGAAATCTAGAATGTCTCACCGGCTTCCAGATGGGGGATCGAACGCCTAAATGGAAGCCATGACCGGACCTCTCGAACAGGAAATGCGGCAATTGCTCGCCGCCGCCTTCGCCCCCACGCAGCTTGACGTGATCAACGATTCCGCCACCCATCGCGGCCATTCGGGCGATGACGGCAGCGGCGAATCGCACTTCACCATAGAGATCGAATCAGCCCAATTCGCCGGCGTTTCCCGCCTTCAGCGGCAACGGCTGGTCAATGCGGCGCTGGGCGACATCCCCGGCAACCGCGTTCACGCCGTCGCCATCAAGGCCCGTGCACCGGGAGAGTGAGCCCTTTCGGCTGAAGTTACTGACCCTGGTTCAAATAGACTGACCTAGGTGCAGATACATCGTCGCCCCCCGCGAAGGCGGGGGCCCCGCTTCCTTCGCGTCTCGCACCAGGAATATCGGGATCCCCGCCTTCGTGGGGATGACGGATGCCTTTATGACGTGGGGCAAAGTTCAGCGACGAGCGACTTAGCCCAGCCATTCGATCCACGCGCCGTGAGCATGGGCGTGGGCAAGCAGGTGCCATTCCTCACCGCCGGGCCAATAGCGCACCTTCACGCCGTGCCCCAGCAGTGTGCGGTCGGCCTCCACGGCGATCCACGCCAGCGGCCGCTCCGGGCTCGCCTTTGCACCTGCTGCCTCCATCGCGTGACGGATCCGTTCCCGCTGATCCTCGGGAACGTATTGCATCACGATCGAGTGCATCAGCACCCGCGTCACGCCCTCGGCCTGCGGCAGGGCCAATTGCTGCTCCACAAAATCTGCGGCGTTCATCTTCACCAGATCGGGGGCGCGCTCCTGCGCCGCGGCAATCGCGGCATCCAGCCGAGAGAAACGCTCGACATGTTCCGGCCAGATATAGGCACGCAGCCGCTGCGCCTGCGCCGGATCGGCAAGGTCCACCGGGGCGATGTCGCACCCTTTCAGCGACGCAAAGGAAATGGCTCCGGCCGGCGGCGGCGATCCGCGCCATTCCGGATTGAATGCCATCACCGGGGCTGCCGGCCCCACTTCCACACCGCCCAGATCGTAGCGGTAGCGATCCAGCATCAGGTTGATCCCGGCGCTCGCCCCGATTTCAAGGCATTCGAACCGCCCCGGCAGCCCCTGCCCCGCAAGCCACAGCATGGCCGCCACGAAATTCGACGAACGTCCCGCCTCATTGGTCTGCGGCGGTCCATCGAGCCAGGGCATCAGGTCTTCGCCCCGCCGTTTCGCCACCTCGCCGACGATGGCCGCATCATCCGCCGGCTCGCCCGCATAGAGCGCATGGATGCCCCCGGTCGCGCGCAACGGCACGGCGTCGGCCAGCGGCATGCCCTGCCATTCCCTGATCCGCGTCAGAAACGGGCCGGCATCGGCATCGTCCAGAACCGCCGCCAACGCCGCAACGATCCGTGCGGTGATCGGCGCGCCGTTCTTACGGCAATAGGCAACCTGATTGGCGAAAGCCTCAGCCACGCCATCACCGATACCATCGGCGAATCGTTTCTCGTCCTGTGCCATGTTGCCCTTTCGTCACTTGCCGCCTATGCGCGCACCATGCCGACAACCTTGACCTTTGCCGTGCCCAAGGGCCGAATCCTCGACGAAGCGCTGCCGCTGATGGCGCGTGCCAGTGTGGTGCCCGAGGCTGAGTTCCACGACAAGAAATCTCGCGCCCTCTCTTTCGCGTGCGAGAACAGCGACATGCGCCTGATCCGCGTGCGCGCTTTCGACGTGGCGACTTTCGTGGCGCATGGCGCGGCGCAAGTGGGCATCGTCGGTTCGGACGTTGTGGAGGAATTCGCCTATCCCGACCTCTACGCCCCCGTCGACCTCGATATCGGCCACTGCCGCCTGTCGGTTGCCGAGCGTGAAGGTGAAGTGGGCGGCGCGCTGCCCTCGCACTTGCGGGTGGCCAGCAAGTATCCGAACCTTACGCGCAAACACTACGAAAAGCTGGGCGTGCAGGCCGAAGTGGTGAAGCTGAACGGCGCGATGGAACTGGCGCCGTCGCTGGGTCTGTCGAGCCGGATCGTCGATCTGGTTTCCACCGGCCGCACGCTGAAGGAAAACGGCCTCGTCGAAACGAGCCGCATTCTCGACATTTCCGCGCGCCTCATCGTCAATCGCGCCGCTCTGAAGACCGACGAGCGTGTCGCCGCGCTGGTCGATGCCTTCCGCGCGCTGGTGGCAGAGCAGAAGGCCGCCGCCTGATGCAGCGTCTATCCAGCAAGGATGCCGGGTTTGCCGAAGCGTTCCAGCGCGTCGTCGCCGACCGCCGCGAGAGCGCGACGGACGTGGCGCGCGACGTGGCCGATATCCTCTCCGCCGTGCGTGAACGCGGTGATGCCGCGCTTGCCGACTACACCGCCCGCTTCGACGGCCACGATCTCGACCAAACCGGCTGGCGCGTCGACGCCGAGACCTGCCGCGCTGCGTTCGAGGCCCTGTCTCCCGAACTGCGCAGCGCCCTCGAACTCGCAGCGGAGCGCATCCGCGCCTATCACGCGGCCCAGTTGCCCGAAAACCGCGACTATACCGATGCCGCCGGCGTGCGGCTCGGTGCCGTATGGCGCGCGGTGGACGCGGCTGGCCTCTATGTTCCGGGCGGCCGCGCAGCCTATCCCTCGTCGATGCTGATGAACGCGATTCCCGCCAAGGTGGCTGGCGTCGAGCGTCTCGTCGTCGTCACGCCGACCCCCAAGGGCGAAGTCAATTCGCTCGTCCTCGCCGCCGCGCACCTTGCCGGTGTCGATGAAGTCTGGCGCGTGGGCGGCGCCCATGCCGTGGGCGCGCTGGCCTATGGCACCGACAAGATCGCGCCCGTCGACGTCATCACCGGCCCCGGCAATGCCTGGGTGGCCGAAGCCAAGCGCCAGCTTTACGGCGTCGTCGGCATCGACATGGTGGCCGGCCCCAGCGAAATCCTCGTGATCGCCGATGCCAAGAACGAACCGCGCCGCATCGCCGCCGATCTGCTGAGCCAGGCCGAGCACGACCCCACCTCGCAGTCGATCCTCATCACCGACGATGCCGCCTATGCCGACGCCGTTGCCGAGGCGGTGGAGATCGAACTCTCCGCCCTCGCCACCGAGGCGACCGCGCGCCAGTCGTGGAACGACTACGGCGTGATCGTCGTCGTCGAAAGCTTCGACGAGGCGCCGGCGCTGGCCGATGCCCTCGCCGCCGAACACGTAGAGATCGCCACCGACGATCCCGAAAGCCTGTTCCGCAAGATCCGCCACGCCGGATCGGTGTTCCTGGGCCGCATGACCCCCGAAGCGGTGGGCGATTACGTCGCCGGCCCCAACCACGTGCTGCCCACCGGGCGCCGCGCGCGGTTCGCTTCGGGCCTTTCCGTCCTTGATTTCATGAAGCGCACCAGCTTCATCCAGCTCGATCAGGCGGCGCTTGAGGCCATTGGCCCCGCCGCCGTTGCCCTTGCCGATGCCGAAGGGCTTCCCGCCCACGCGCGCTCCATTTCCGTGAGACTTTCCCAATGAGCAAATCCCAGCCCAATTCGAAGCAGGCCCGCTCGGCCGCGCGCCTCGCCGCCGTTCAGGCCCTCTATCAGTTCGAGATGGAAGGCACCCAGCAGGCCATCCTGCTCGACGAATTCCACCGCCACCGGCTTGGCGCGGAAATCGATGAGGAACAGTACGCCAAGGCCGAAGTCGCCTTCTTCGACGACGTGGTGAAAGGCGTGATCGCCCGCCGCGACGAGATCGATGAATTGCTGGCCGGCAAGCTGGCCGAAGGCTGGTCGCTCGCCCGTCTCGACAAGACCATGCTGCAGATCCTGCGTGCGGGCGCCTACGAACTGCTGGCCCGTCCGGACGTGCCGACCGGCGCGGCGATCGGCGAATATCTCGACGTCGCCCACGCCTTCTTCGACGCGCGCGAGGCGAAGTTCGTCAACGGCGTGCTCGATGCCGTTGCCAAGGCCGTTCGCTGACGTTTTTGCGCAGCATGAGCGTGCACTCCTGATCTCGACAATGGGCCCTGCGGGGCCCATTGTTATTTTTATGACCCGCGAATTCGCCTTCATCGAAGCCCTGCGCGCCATTGCCGTAAGCCCGGCCGCGCGCGGACTTGCCGACGATGCGGCCGTGCTGGAGATCGGCGGCGAAAAGCTGGTCCTGACCATGGACACGCTGGTCGAGGGCATCCACTTCCTGCCCGACGATCCGCCCGAAAGCATCGCATGGAAACTGGTCGCGGTGAACGCGTCAGACCTTGCCGCGAAGGGCGCCGAGCCGCTCGGTTGCCTCAAGTCGCACGCCCTTGGCGAAGACGAATGGGACCACGCCTTCCTTGGCGGCATGGATCAGGCCTGCCGCCATTTCCACCTGCCTTTGCTGGGCGGCGACACCGTGCGGATGCCGCGCGGTTCGGCGCGCAGCTTCTCGCTCACCGCTATCGGTCGCGGCCTTGAGGATGTGGCCGTTCCCACACGCAGCGGCGCACAAGTGGGCGACGTTGTGTGGTGCAGCGGTACGCTAGGCGATTCCGGCCTCGGCCTCGCCCTGCTGTCGGACAGGGTGAAGGACGTCAGCCCCGATCACACCTGGCTGATCGACCGCTACCGCCGCCCGATGCCCGAACCGGCTCTGGGCGTGGCGCTTGCCCCGCTGACCACTGCGATGATGGACGTATCGGACGGCCTGCTGATCGACGCACGCCGCATGGCGGACGCAAGCGCTGTCGCCATCCATTTCGATGCCTACGAAGTGCCGCTTTCGGACGCTTATTGCGCTGTCGCCGGAGACAATGTCGAACAACGCATCGCGGCGATGACGGCAGGCGACGACTACGTTTTGCTGTTCACCGCCCCGCCCGTGAACAGCGCTTATCTGCGCGCGGCAGCCAAAGGTCTCGATACGCAAATCCACGCCATCGGCACGGTTGCCGAGGGTAGCGGCATCGTTCTCGAGTGGAAGGGGGCGCCGATTTCCCTGCCGGATCGGCTGGGTTATCAGCATTAAACTGGAGCACGCACTTGCGCGGCGGCAATTGCCGCCCGCTTTGAGCGATTTTGGTACTTAAGCTGCCTTTCCGGATACGCCCCAAGTCGGCCGTTCAATTGCCCGGTGGCGCTTCCCGAAAGCAGCCGGTAAGCTAAATCGATGATAGCATTCCCAAGAGCGCTACGCCCGTCGGCATTCGGATTTGCTGCGTTGGTCGCAATCGCTTCGTCATCTCTGCAAGCCGCACCCCAGATACCGCTAGCAGCAGGAACCGACGCGCAGTTGAGTTTGGTGAAAGCGGCAGCGAAAAAGTGCGGATTCCGGCGTTTTCGCGTCGGGGAGAGCGCATTCTCGTATAGGTATCTCTATACTGACGACGATCTCGGGTCCTATCCCTGCATCAAAAGCTGGCTGAAAAAGTCGGCACGAGGCATCGGCCTTGCACCTCGTTACGAAGGTGATGCTTACGAGCGGTGAAAAGCACAACGTCTGCTATCTACGACCCGTTTCCTGAGAGCGCCATGTCAGCAATCCACCCAAAGTCGTCGTCCCCGCGTAGGCGGGGACCCCGCTTTTTCCTTCAGGCGTGAAGTCGTGGCACCAGGTAGCGGGGCCCCCGCCTTCGCGGGGGCGACGAGACATGGGAGAGACCTTGGACTGGCAACCTCCCACCAAAAGCTGCCCCCGCCGCCCGCTCAGGCTGAGCTTGTCGAAGCCCCCGAGACGAGGCGCAAGGCTCCCCATCCTTCGACAGGTTCAGGATTAGCGGGGGTGGATAGGGTGAGGTGCGCTTTCCGGACTGCGTACTGCCGTTCGGGCAAGATACTCCCTCATACCAAACACCCCTTCCCGCCAAGTTCCACCCCGACAAAATCGACTTCGGACGAAGTCGCTTGCCAGTAATCCTCCTTGTCTATAGCCCTTTACGTCCAGAACGGGAAAACCCGTCGAAATAGCGAATGTTCGCATTGGGAAAAAAGGGGGCGTTTTGTGAATCCAGTCACGATCGCAATTATCCTGGGGCTTCTAGCCATTCTCTATGGCTTCATTACGAGCAGACAGGTCCTTGGCGCTGCGGCCGGGACCGACAAGATGCAGGAGATCGCCGCCGCCATTCAGGAAGGCGCGCAGGCGTATCTGAAGCGGCAGTATTCGACCATCGCCATCGTCGGCATTGTGGTCGCCATCATCATCTCGCTGACGCTGGGACATGTCTCCGCCATCGGCTTCGTCATCGGCGCGATCCTTTCGGGCGCTGCCGGGTTCATCGGCATGAACATCTCCGTTCGATCGAACGTGCGCACCGCTGCCGCCGCGCAGACCGGGCTGCAACAGGGCCTGACGCTGGCGTTCCGCGCGGGCGCCATTACCGGGATGCTCGTGGCCGGCCTCGCGCTGCTCGCCATCGCGGTGTTCTACTGGTACCTAACCGGTCCCGGCGGCCACACCGTCGGCGGAGAGGACCGCACCGTGGTTCAGGGGCTTACCGCCCTCGCCTTCGGCGCCTCGCTCATTTCGATCTTCGCACGCCTCGGCGGCGGCATCTTCACCAAGGCCGCAGACGTCGGCGCCGACCTTGTCGGCAAGGTGGAAGCCGGCATTCCCGAAGACGATCCCCGCAACCCCGCCGTCATCGCAGACAATGTGGGCGATAACGTGGGCGATTGCGCCGGCATGGCCGCAGACCTGTTCGAAACCTACGTCGTCACCGTGGGCGCCACGATGGTGCTGACCGCGCTGCTGATGAAGGATATCGCCAATCTGCAGGCGCTGATGGCGCTGCCGCTGCTGATCGGCGGCGTCTGCATCGTCACTTCCATCATCGGCACCTATTTCGTGCGGCTGGGTGGTTCGCAGAACATCATGGGCGCCATGTACAAGGGCTTCCTGGTGACGGCGGTACTCTCGATCCCCGCGATCTGGTGGGCCATCGGCTATACCCTGGGCGATCGGAACGCAGAGATCGGCACGATGGGCTTTTCGGGCAACACGCTGTTCTATTGCGCGCTGGTCGGTCTGGTCATTACGGGCCTGATCATCTGGATCACCGAGTACTATACCGGCACCAACTATCGCCCGGTTCGCTCGATCGCCAAGGCATCGGAAACGGGCCACGGCACCAACGTGATCCAGGGCCTTGCCATCAGCCTTGAGGCGACAGCGCTGCCCACGCTGGTGATCGTTACCGGCATCATCGTTGCCTACCAGCTCGCCGGGCTGATCGGCATCGCTTATGCGGCGACCGCGATGCTGGCTCTGGCAGGCATGGTCGTGGCGCTGGACGCTTATGGTCCGGTGACGGACAATGCCGGCGGCATTGCCGAAATGGCCGGGTTGGACGACAGCGTGCGCGAAAAGACCGACGCGCTGGACGCGGTGGGCAACACCACCAAGGCCGTTACCAAGGGCTATGCGATCGGTTCGGCCGGCCTTGCCGCGCTGGTGCTGTTCGCGGCCTACACCACCGACTTGCGGGAGTTCTTTCCGGATCTCAACGTCGATTTCAGCCTTGAAAACCCCTACGTCATCGTCGGGCTGCTGCTCGGCGCGCTCTTGCCCTATCTGTTCGGCGCAATGGGCATGACGGCAGTGGGCCGCGCGGCGGGCGACGTGGTGGTGGACGTGCGAGAGCAGTTCAAGGCCAATCCCGGCATCATGACCTACGAATCCAAGCCGGACTATGCACGGACGGTGGACCTGGTGACCAAGGCGGCGATCAAGGAGATGATCGTCCCCTCGCTGCTGCCGGTGCTGGCGCCGATCGTCGTCTACTTCGTAATCTCGTTCGTCGCGGGGGTCGAGAACGGCTTTGCCGCGCTTGGCGCACTGCTGCTGGGCGTGATCGTCGGCGGCCTGTTCGTCGCGCTCTCGATGACATCGGGCGGCGGCGCGTGGGACAACGCCAAGAAGTACATCGAGGATGGCCATCACGGCGGCAAGGGCTCCGAAGCCCACAAGGCCGCGGTGACGGGCGACACGGTGGGCGATCCCTACAAGGATACAGCGGGCCCGGCCGTCAATCCGATGATCAAGATCACCAATATCGTCGCCCTCCTGTTGCTGGCCGCACTGGCCGCAGGTTGACGACAACGATCAAGCAGGAAGGCGCTGGCGGGAGATCCCTGCCGGCGTCTTTCGCTTTTTCCGTGTTGCCGTTAGCGTTTCCTTGAAACCAGGGCGCTAAAGACAGGCTCCATGTTCAGTTCCTCCTCCCCCCTGCACGAGGACGACATCGTCGATCCCGCCGTGCCGGCCTCCGCCGGGGACGGAACGATCGCCTGCGTCCCCTGGCGCGCGATGGAAGGCGAAGTGGAGGCGTGGGACGCGCTCGCCCGGCGGACCAGCGAACCCAATCCCTTTTACGAAAGCTGGTACCTGCTGCCTTCGCTGCGTCACCTTGGCGGCGCCGAAAGCGTGGCGATGCTGCGGTTTGAGCGGAACGGCCGGTTGGCGGGCCTGCTGCCGCTCGCCCGCAACCGCTGCTATTACCGCTGGCCCATCCCCAATCTGTCCGGCTGGCTTCACGCCAATGCGTTCCTGGGCACGCCGCTGATCGAGCGCGGAGCGGAAGCCGCGTTCTGGCGCGCCGTGCTTGCCTGGGCGGATGGTTCGCCGGGAACCGCGCTGTTCCTGCATTTGCGCGCCATGCCGCTGGACGGACCGGTTCATCGCGGACTGACCGACGCGCTGGGCACGCGCCTATGGGCGACGGTGCATCGTGAGGAACGCGCCCTGCTGCAGTCGAGCCTCTCTCCCGACGGCTATCTGGAATCCTCGCTCTCCGGCAAGAAGCGCAAGGAAATCCGCCGCCAGTGGAACCGGCTGGCCGAGCGGGGGCACCTCACGATAGAGCGCTGTCGCGACGAGAATGGGCTGGATGACTGGATCCGCACGTTCCTCGCGCTGGAAGCGGCCGGGTGGAAAGGGCGTACCGGATCGGCTCTGGCCAGTGACGAGGGCACCGCAGCCCTGTTTCGCGATGCGCTTGCCGGTGCCGCCGCCTATGGTCGGCTGGAACGCCTTGCCCTCAGGCTGGACGGCAAGCCGGTGGCCATGCTGGCGACGTTCCTTACCCCGCCCGGCGCCTTTTCCTTCAAGACCGCGTTCGACGAGCGGTTCGCCCGCTTTTCGCCCGGGGTCCTGCTTCAGCGCGAATATCTCGACATGCTCACCCGGCCCGAGATCGACTGGACCGACAGCTGCGCGGCGGAGGATCATCCGATGATCGACCATATCTGGCGCGAACGCCGTCAGGTCGGGCGGCTTTCCATCGCCATCGGCGGGCGCCTGCGCCAGGCGCTCTTTCGCCGTTTCGTCGCTGCCGAACTGGCGCGCAATCCCGCAGGACCCCGCGCATGAACGCCCTTCCCCCCTCTGGCCGTCCGGTTTTCGACGATGGCGCGCGCGACGCCTTCGTACAGAACTATCCCGAAGTGCCGCACAGGCTGGAGCATGGCCTGCGCAGCCTTCCGCTGCTGGAACTGGAAGCGCTGGCCCTGCTGGCCGAGACGCTCCCTGCCCGGTCGGTCGAATACAATTTCGGCAACCAGCCACTGGGCGTCGACGGCAAGCCGGAACCCACCGGCATTCCCATCGGCCGCACCATCCGCGAGATCGAGACGACCAACTCGTGGGCGGTGATCAAGAATATCGAGCAGCACCCGGACTACGCCCGTCTGCTGGAAGACCTTCTTTCGGAACTGCGCCCCGTCATCGAGGCCCGCACCGGGCGGATGATGAAGCTGCAGGGCTTCATCTTCGTCACTTCGGCCGGCGGCGTGACGCCCTATCACTTCGATCCCGAGCACAATATCCTGCTGCAAGTGCGCGGCCGGAAGGTGATGACCCAATTCCCCGCCGGAGACACCCGCTTCGCGCCGGATGAGGTGCATGAAACCTATCACACCGGCGGCGGGCGCGAACTCAGGTGGCGGGACGAGTTGCTGACCGGCGGCCGCGAATTCGCGCTGCAGTCTGGCGAGGCTGTTTTCGTGCCGGTGATGGCACCGCATTTCGTGCGCAACGGTGAGGAACCGTCGGTCTCGCTATCGATCACCTGGCGGTCCGAGTGGAGCTTTGCCGAGGCGGATGCGCGCGCGTTCAATGGCGTGCTGCGGCGTATGGGGCTGAAACCGAAAGCACCGGGCCGCTGGCCGGCGCGCAATCGCGGCAAGGCTTTGGCGTGGCGCGTGCTGCGCAAGCTCGGCGTTGGGCAGTAACAGGCGGCGCACCAGCCCAACCAACCACTACCTGCTCCTATCTCGTCATCCCCGCGAATGCGGGGATCCCGCTTTTACTCGCAGGCGTTGCGAGAAGGAAGCGGGGCCCCCGCCTTCGCGGGGGCGACGATTGAAGGAGGCCGATGGTGGAGGGAGAAAGGCTTGAAGCGCTCCCTCCCCGCCCTCGTTACTTCGCGGTCTTCACCCACTTGGCAACCTGATCGCGCTGACGCGGGCGGTTGGCAATGCGCTCTTTCAGAGAGGTCAGCGCCTGCACCACCGGCTTGGCCTCGTCCACCGGAAGCGTGGCGGCATAGGCCTCTACCTTGGCGACCATGGCCGGATCGGTGCTGCCGGCCACGATGCGGGCGAAGAAGCGCGCACGTCCCGAATGTTCGATCAGCGCGTCGACCTTGTCCTGATTGGCGCGCACGAAATCGAACGCCATTTCCGAATGCGAACGGGCTACCGAGGTGATGATCTGCGAGGCGCTGGTGGCATCGGGCGTGCCCGAAATCGCCAGTGCCAGCGCATCCTTGGCCAGCGCGTCATCCTTGGCGAGGCCGAGGTTGGAATAATACATCTGCCGCTCGACGAAGCTGGTGGCGCCGGCAGCCTGCTTGCGCAGCAGCTCCCAGTCGGCACGATTGGCGTTCGCCGCGGCAACCGCGAGCCAAGTACCCTTCAGCGGACCATCGAGCGACTTGGGATCGGCGGCAAGGCCCTGCAGACGGCGGCGCGCTTCTGCAACCACGCGCGGATCGCCCACCGAACCCAGCGTGTCGATCAGCTGCGCCCGCAGCTTGGTATCCACCAGCGGCTCCCCGGCAACCGGATCGAAGCCCAACTTGTCGAGGCGCGGCGACCACAGCTTGGAAATGCGGGCACCCAGCGCGGTGCGCGCCGGCTTGGCAGCGTCGCCATCGAGCAAGCCGTAGACGGACTGCCACTGCGCGGCGACCTTGCCCGCCAGCGTCGCATCGGCAGAATTCGGGAAGGCGGCCAGGAAATCGAGGCCGACCGACATGTCCTGATAGCCGGCCAGCGCCAGCGAGAGATTGTCGCGAACAAGGCCGTACTGGTCGATCGGCGCGAACGAGGCGAACGCACCGACCAGCGCCTTGGCGGCCGGGGCCGAATAGAGCGTACGGTAATAGCCAAGCTGGCCGGCGTTCACGAGCACCGGACCGCAGCCCTGCAACGTCACGCTTTCGCTGCGGCCCGCCATCAGGTGCCGCGCAGGCTGCGCATCACCCACGCGAACCAGCAGCGGCATCGGCCAGAGCGGCGATTCGGCCGCGCGCACAGCCGGGTCCAGCGTGAAGGCGTCTTGCGTCAGATCGAGGCGCGTCTGGCCGTTCTTGCACGCCACCGCGTTCACGCGCAGCAGCGGCACGCCCGGCGTGTGGGTGAACGCCTCCGCAATGCGGTCCACGTCCTTTCCGCCGGCATCTTCCATCGCCGCCCAGAGATCGCGGCTGGCGGTGTTCGAATAGGCGTGGCGCTTCATGTAAAGCTGCATGCCGCTGCGCCAGGTATCCGGCCCCACGTAGTCTTCCAGCATGGCGATGACCGCCTGCCCCTTCTGGTACGTGATCGAATCGAAGGCCTGCTCCATCTCCGAAACGGTGCGCACCTTCTGCACCACCGGGTGCGTAGTGGGCAGCGCGTCCAGTGCCATGGCGCCTTCGCGGCCGTCGATGCCGCCCAGCTTCCAGTTCCATTCGGGGTGGAAGTGATCGGTGACCTTGTCCGCCATCCAGCTGGCGAAGCCTTCGTTCAGCCAGATATCGTCCCACCAACCCATCGTCACCAGATCGCCGAACCACTGGTGCGCGGTTTCATGCGCCTGCACCGAATAGATCGACTGCACGCCGGAGGGGCTGGTGGTGGCGGGATCGAGCAGCAGGATGCGCTCGAACGTCATGATCGCGCCCCAGTTCTCCATCGCGCCGAAGAATTGCGAGGTGCCGGGCGCCGCAATGTTGTCCAGCTTGGGCAGCGGGAATTTCACGCCGAAGTAATCGTCGTACCAGGGCAGGATCTGGGCGAGGCCTTCGCGTGCGAAGTCCGCCTGCTTGCCGCTGCCGGTCGGGGCGACGATGCCCACTTCCACGCCGTCTGCCGCCCTCTGGGCAGAGCGTTCGAAATCGCCCACGCCGAAGAACAGCAAGTAGGAACTCATCTTCGGCGTGGTGCCGAAAGTCACCCGCTTCAAGCCGCCGGCCAGCACTTCCTGTCCCTTCACCGGCATGTTGCTCAGCGCCATGCGATCGGCCGGGACGATGGCCGAAAGGTCGAACGTCGCCTTATAGCTGGGTTCGTCGAAGCTGGGGACGAAGCGGCGCGCGTCGGGCGCTTCGAACTGGGTGAACAGGCCGCGCACTTCCTTGCCCGTGCGCTTGTCGGGATAGTCGAGCGCGAAGAGCCCCGAAGGCTGCGTGCCGATCTTGCCCGAATAGGCCACGTCGAGACGGTACTGGCCCGGCGCGATCGACTTGGGCGCGGCGAAGCGCAACGTCTGCGCAGCTTCGTCGGCCGTGACGGTCAGCGGAACCGGCTTGCCGTCCGCACCGACCAGCGCCGCATTGGCGACGGCAAGGCCGTTGCCGTGCAGCACCAGCGCGTCGGTCGCGGAAAAGACAGTGACGTCGATCGAGACTTTGCCAGTGAACGTCAGCGCCTGAGCGTCGGGCGTCACTTCGATGCGGTAATGCGTAGGGCGGGCATTGCGCGGCAGGTCGCTGGGCACGCTTTCGGCAAGCGGCGCGGCGGCAGGCGTGGGCTGCAACGGCGCAGCGGCAGCGAAAGCGTGGGCGGAAACGGCGAAAGCGATCACGGCACCGGCCGTGGCAAGGGAACGCAAGGAAGAACGCATGAGGAGGAAAGCTCCGGGAGATCGGGTGGCCGTTGCGCGATCGGAACGTCGCGCCAGTCATGCGCGCGTCATAGCCGGAACTGCGCTTGGGAGCCACTCAGGCCCCATGTCGTTCGTCGATGCGAGTCGGCTGTTGGTATCGAATTGGCGCGACGACAATCGGCGCCATTTCTGCAATTCTATCAGCATCGAAGTGCGACTCGGGGGATCGAATGAACGGGGTTGATCGCGGTGCGGTGCGCGCCTTTGCCATTGCATTGACACTGGGCGGCGCAATGGTTTCGACACCGGGCACGGCCAGGGACTATTCCGATCTCAACGATCTTGTCGGCATGCGCGCCAGTTCGGCGGAGCGCGAGTTGGACGATCGCGGCTATCGCTACCAGACCGGTTACGACGGCGAAAAGAGCGCACACGCCTTCTGGTGGAACAACAAGCATGACCGCTGCGTCGCGGTAGTGACGCGCAACGGCCGCATCCGTTCCGTCGACGAGGCCACGGACAAGGATTGCGGCAAGAAATCGGGCTCCGGCGCAGGCACGGCGGTCGCGGTTGTTGCAGGAGCAGCGCTGATCGCGGCGCTGGCTGCAGCAGCATCGCACAAGTCTGGCGACAAGAAGGCGACGGACGCCAGCTCAGGCACCAATGCAGTCACCAATACCGGCACCGCAACGAACGGCACCGTCACGGTTTCCGACCTCAACGGCTGGCGCGCCTCCACCGCCGATACCGAACTGCGCAATCGCGGCTTTGCCAATGTCGACGCATTCCAGAGCGGCAATGCCTCCTATACGATCTGGTATCGCCGGGAATCCGGGCAGTGCGTGCAAATGACCACCGCCGACGGCAAGGCCAGCGACGTGCGCGACATCGGCACGCACGCGAAGTGCAACTAGGTGAACTCTACCCGCCCGGATGGTAGAAATCGTAGATCGTCTGCGCCACCGCCGCGCTGACGCCGGGCGCGCGCTGAAGGTCTGCCAGACTGGCCGCCCTCACCTTCCCCGCCGTGCCGAAGTGCAGCAATAGCGCGCGTTTACGGGCCGGGCCGATGCCGGGAATCTCATCCAGCGGGCTGGCCGTGATCGCGCGGCTGCGCTTCGCCCGGTGTGCGCCGATGACGAAGCGGTGCACTTCGTCGCGCAAGCGCTGGAGATGGAACAGCAGCGGCGAATTGACCGGCAGCATCTTCTCGCGCCCATCGGGGAAGTGGAACACTTCGCGCCCGTCGCGCCCGTGGTGCGGGCCCTTGGCGATGGCGATCAGGTTCACATCCTCGATCCCCAGTTCCTCCAAGGCATCGCGTACCGCGCTCATCTGACCCTTGCCGCCGTCGATCAGCACCAGATCGGGCCAGGTACCGCCTTCGCGCTCCGGATCTTCCTCCTGCACGCGGCCGAAGCGGCGGGTCATCACCTCGCGCATCATCGCGAAGTCGTCATTCGACTGCGCCTCGCGGATGTTGAACTTGCGGTACTGGCTGGTCTGGAAGCCTTCCGGTCCCGCCACCACCATCGCGCCGACCGCCTTGCTGCCCTGAATGTGCGAGTTGTCGTAGACTTCCACGCGCTGCGGCAGGTCCGGCAGTTCGAGGAATTCGGCCATCTCGCGCCAGATCTTCGCCTGCGATCCACGCTCGGCCATGCGGCGGTCCAGCGCCTCGACCGCGTTGCGCATGGCCTGTTCGATCAGGCGGCGGCGGTTGCCGCGCTGAGGCACGGAAATCTCCACCTTGCCGCCCGCCAGTTCGCGGAACGCCTCTGCCATGAGTTCGGCCTCGGGCAGTTCGCGATCGACCAGAATGGTGCGCGCTGGCGGCACTTCCTCGTAGAACTGGGCCAGGAAGCTTTCGAACACTTCCTCTTCGGACAGTCCTTCGGTGTGGGTGGGAAAGAAGGCGCGATGGCCCCAGTTCTGGCCGCCGCGAATGAAGAAGGCCTGGATGCCGACTTGCCCGTTTTTGCAGGCCATCGCGAAGATGTCCGCGCTGTCCATGCCCTCGGCATTGATTGCCTGGCTGCCCTGGATGAAGGTCGCCGCGCGCAAACGGTCGCGCAGCATCGCCGCACGCTCGAAGTCCAGCGCTTCCGCCGCTTCCGCCATCTGGCTTTCGATCTTCTTCTGCACCGCGCTGGACTTGCCGCCCAGGAAGTCCTTGGCCTCCTTCACGAGTTCGCCGTAGCCAGCCTCGTCGATGCGGCCGACGCAAGGGGCCGAACAGCGCTTGATTTGATAGAGCAGGCAGGGCCGGTCACGGCGCGAGAAGAAGCTGTCCGTGCAACTGCGCAGCAAAAACAGCTTTTGCAGCGCGTTGATCGTGGTGTTCACCGAACCGGCGCTGGCGAAGGGGCCGTAATAGTCGCCCTTCATCTTGCGCGCGCCGCGGTGCTTCATGATGCGCGGAAAATCGTGCTCGGCGCGCAGCAGGATGAACGGGAACGATTTGTCGTCGCGCAGCAGCACGTTGTAGGCCGGGCGAAAGCGCTTGATCAGCTGCGCTTCCAGCAGCAGCGCCTCCGCCTCGGAATTGGTGGTGACGATGGTCATGCTGCGCGTCTGGCTGACCATGCGCTGCAGGCGGATCGGCAGGCGTTCCCACTGCGTGTAGTTGGCCACGCGATTGCGCAGCACCCGCGCCTTGCCGACGTAGAGCACGTCTCCACGCGCGTCCTGCATGCGGTAGACGCCCGGTTTGGCGGGCAGCGTGCGCACGACCTCGCGGATCGCCTCGACGCCTTGCTGAAGGTCGGGCTGGTCTGAGCCGCGCAGGGCCGTCGTCGCATGCTCCTCGTTGAAGCGTGCGGTGCCCTTGGGGTGTTCGGGAGTTCCGGCAGGTGTTCGCGCCATCACCGCCAGATAGGGTATCGTGGCCGGATCGGGTAGACCCGGCCGCGATCAATCCTCAGAGTGTTTTCACCTTCAGAACATCTTGCGCAGATCGATCCCGATCACCCGGCCTTGCGGATTGCGATAGGCCGGCTGGTAGGCGATCGGCACCGCGCCGGTGTCGTCGGTAACCTTCTGCCGCGAATTGAGCAGGTTGTCGGCCACGAACGACACGCGCATGCCCTTGAAGAACGGCACTTTCTTCACAAGCTCGGCATTGCGGCCGATATCCGCGAAGACACGCAGGTTGACCTCGAACGTGCTGCCGAAGCGCAAGTCGGAACTGTCCGGCGCGCCGGTGCCGTTCACCGTGCTGGGCGCATCCCATTCGCCCTTGAGGCGCAGGCCGTAGCCGTTCACGAACACACCGCCCTCAGCCTCGATCACGTGGCGCGGCACACCGCCGGCGGTAAGTGCGTCGCCATTGAGCTGATCCAGCACGGGAACGCCGTCCGCGATCTTCACGCGGTCCGTGAAACGCCAGGTGTGGTAGATAGAGAAGTTCCAGCGCGCCCCCTGCGGGCCGCGTCCGCCACCCATCATCGGAGGCGGACCACCGAAGCCGCCGCCACCTCCCCCGCCAGCGTGCGAACTGCCGGCACCGGAACTACCGCCGCCAGATCCGCCTCCGGGCCCTCCCGGCGGCGGACCACCCGGAGGCGGACCGCCGAACCCACCGGGCCCGCCCTGCTGCTGCGGACCGATGCTGCCCGACAGGTTGAGACCCCAGCGGATGCGCGAACTGGTTTCCTGCTGGAACGTCACCGGGCGGCGATCCAGCGCGATCAGATTGCCTGCCGCATCGCGAGTCACGCGATCGGGGAAAGCCTCCTCAACCGCCGGGGTGAACATCGGGAATGCTTCGGAGACATCGTTCGAGCGGTTGTGGAAGTATTCCACCAGCAGGTTGGAGCGCTGCATGAAGGGCAGCTGCCACGTTGCCGAGAACTTGATGTCCCGCTGTTTTTCCTTGAGCAGATCGGGATTGCCGCCGCTCGTCACCGTTACCAGCGCCGTCTGGTTGTTGGTGAAGTCGTAGACGGTGACATTATAGGTCTGCACCACCGGCGCGCCCAGCTGGGTAAGCGTAGGGGCCGCTTCCTCGACGATATAGCTCGCCTGAAAACTCAGCTTGCCGGTGGGTGCCCAGGTCAGCCCGCCGCTCCAGTTATAGAGCGTGCCGAAGTCGGAAAGGTGATCCAGCCCGCCGCTCAGGTTCAGCGTGATGTCGCCCACCGCGCCCAGCACGTCGCCACTGCGACTGGTCAGCGGCAGCGCAAGGTTGAGCCCGCCCGACAGATCGCCACGCGTCAACTTCAACGCGTCCATGATGGACGCGGAGTTTTCACTGGTGCTGTGCGTGTAATCGTACCCGCCCTTGAAAGTCAGGTTGGCGTCGCCGGCGGGCATCGCGAACGGCCGGCCGGACAGGGTCGCCAGCGAGGACAGCGTCGCCGTCCGGTTCAATGCCTCGTCCACGCCATCGCCCGGTACTATCCCGGATTCACTGCTACGCTGGTCAATGTCGGTCTCGGTAATCGTGTAGCTGCCGTCGTTGGTGACGTTGAAGTTCCACGCGCCGAGCATCCGGCTGTAACCGAGGCCGGCCTGGAACTCGTTGGTCTCCACCCGCGTCGCCAGCGGGTCGGGCTGGGTCGGGAGGTTCGCATTGCTGTCGTTCAGGCCGGACCAGCTGTTGGTGACCGAGTGCGTGAACGTGCCGTTGGTGGTGAACGACCCGTCGAAGCCGTCCTTGCCAAGGCCTTGCGTCATCGTGCCGTTGAGCGTGAATTCGGAATCGGCCGGGGCCAGACTGCGATAGCGCGCCGGATCCGGTTCGCCCGGCGCCGGCTCGGTACCGTCCGCCTGCCGCACATCGCGCTCGTTCTCGGTGAGCATCGAGGTGTCGGTATATTTGGCGCTGACGTTGAAGCGGCGGGGCCCCTCCACCTTGAAGAGGCCGGTCTCCAGCTCGTAGTTGTCGTAGCCGCCTTCGGTCGGGCGATTGTATTCGCCGGAAACGGTGGTCGCGGCGAACTTCTTCTTCAGAATGATGTTCACCACCCGCTGGTTCGCCGGATAGCCGAACCGCAGCGCCACTTCCTCGGGCATGATCTCCAGGCGGCGAATGGCCTCGGGCGGAATGTCCCGCATCTCTCGGAAGCTGGAAATGCGCGCGCCGTTGACCAGAATCACCGGCCGGCCGTCGCCACGGCCACGTCCGCTGCCCGTCTGCGGCGAAATCGCGTCGATCAGGTCGCTGATCGAATTGACTCCATATGCCGCGATGTCGTCCTCATCCAAGGTCTCGATCGGCTTTTGCGGCACGTCGAGCTGCCCGTCGATACGTGCGGCGGTAACGACGATCTCATTCTTCTTCACGACCACCGTGCCGGTACCGATACTGCCACCCTCGATCGAGGGCGCGCTATCTGTCACCACAGGTGCTTCGGCAGTCGCCGCCGAATTCGACGCCGCCCCCGAACCCGCCGCCGGGCTCTCCTGCGCATGGGCCAGCGCCGGCGCCATGGCAACCAGGCTGACGCCCGCAGCAAGGGGAATCAGATGAACGCAACGCAAGTCCGGTCTCCGCCAAGAAAAAATAGTATGTTGAAAGCCCCAAAACCCCCGGCGCGCTGATGCCGTGGCGGAGAATTGCTCGCAAGACGGGGGCGGGTAACATTTTGTCGCAGTGGCAACCGGGTCACGACAAATAGGCTCAATTTCGCCAAACGTTCGCCAAGGCTTCCATTTTCGACGAGTCGTAGCTATGTCGCGCCGCAACGACAAAGCTAGCTTATGGAAATTGATCGCCGATGGCGAAAGAAGAACTCCTCGAAATGCGCGGCCGTGTGGTCGAACTTCTCCCCAACGCCATGTTCCGTGTGGAACTGGAAAACGGTCACGAGATTCTCGGCCATACCGCAGGCAAGATGCGCAAGAACCGCATCCGTGTTCTGGTCGGCGACGAAGTGCTCGTCGAACTGACCCCTTACGACCTTACCAAGGGCCGTATCACTTATCGCTTCATGCCCGGTCGCGGTGGCCCCGGTCAGTACTGAAGCCGCGTCTCCTAATGGAGACGCCATCGCACCGCGCCCACACGCTTCGGCCGACGTTTCCGCCGATTTGCGGCTGGTTCTCGCTTCGGCGAGCCCGCGTCGGCGCGAACTGATCGGACGGCTTGGCGTGACGCCTCACGCCATCGTCGCCGCCGATATCGACGAAACGCACGATCCGCGCGAGCATCCGCGCGCCTACGCCCGCCGCATGGCGCGGGAAAAGGCGCTGGCGGTTACCGCTGACGATGCGCACGTCCTTGCCGGAGACACCGTGGTTGCCTGTGGCCGCCGCGTGTTGCCCAAGGCTGAGGATGAGAAGACCGCGCGCGAATGCCTCGCACTGCTGTCCGGCCGCCGCCACCGCGTGCTTTCCGCCATTGCCCTGAAATCGCCCGACGGCACGCTGCGTGAACGGCTGTCCGAAACGATCGTGTGCTTCAAGCCGCTGTCGAAGGATGAGGTCGAAGCCTACATCGCCGGCGGCGAATGGCACGGCAAGGCCGGCGGCTACGCCATCCAAGGCAGTGCCGAGGGGCTGATCACCTGGATTTCCGGCAGCCATTCCGGCGTCGTCGGGCTGCCGCTGTTCGAGACCCGCGCGCTGCTGAAGGCGGCGGGATTCGCAATTGGCTGAATGGCTGGTCGAGGACGGGATCGGCGAGAGCCGCGCGATCCTGGTCGATAACGACGAAGTGCTCGCCGCAAGGCTCGATTGGGACACCGGCCTGAAACCCGGTGAAGTGGCGGAGGCCGTGCTTGTTTCCCGCGCCAAGGGATCGAAGCGCGGCACCGCCCGCTTTCCCTCGGGACAGGAAGCGCTGGTGGATGGCCTTCCGGCCGACGCCAGCGAAGGCGCGCCGATCCGCCTGATCGTCACCCGTGCCGCCGTGGCCGAAACCGGCCGCCTGAAACGCGCACAGGCAAAACCCAGCACCAAGCCCGTGCGCCCTGCCCCCTCACTTGCCGAATCGCTTCAGGCCACCGGAATGCCGACACGCCGGATTCGCGCTTTTCCGGACGATCCCTGGCCCGACATTTTTGCCGAAGCCTTTTCCGGCGAGATTGCGTTCGAGAGCGGTGCGATTCTCGTCATCCCCACCCCGGCGATGACGTTGATCGATATCGACGGCACGCTGCCACCCGCCGCGCTGGCCCGCGCCGCCGTACCCGCCATTGCCCGCGCCATCGAACAGTTCGACCTTGGCGGCTCGATCGGCATCGATTTCCCGACGCTGGAGCGCAAGGAGGATCGCCGCGCCGTTGACGAGGCGCTTGCCGCCGCGCTCGATCACTGGCCGCACCAGTCCACGGCGATGAACGGATTCGGCTTCGTGCAGATCGTCGCCCGACTGGAACGCCCGTCGATTCTCCACCGCCTGCACCACGATCCTGCCGGCGCCTGCGCACGCCTGCTGCTGCGCCGGGCCGAACGCGTGGCGGAACCCGGCACCCTACTCCTCACCGCCCATCCCCGCGTGCGTGCGAAGATACTGCCCGAGTGGGAGGCAGACCTTGCCCGTCGCACCGGCCGCATCCTGCGCTGGCACGAAGACGCGACGCTTGCACTGACCGGAGGATTCGCGCAGGCGATCACATCATGACCACCAAAACCCGCAAGTGCCCGATCTGCGGCAAGCCGCGCAGCGAAGAACACACTCCGTTCTGCTCCAAGGGCTGCCGCGATCGCGATCTCCTGAAGTGGCTGGACGATGGCTATGCCCTGCCCGGCCAGCCCGCCGACCCCGATCTCCCGGAATTATCGCGACCGAATATTTTTCCACAGGACGATTGAAGCGGACATGTCATTTTAGGGTTGCCAAGGTTCGCTGCCTTCGCCATAGGCCCGCCACCGACACGGTACGGAAGCTTCGGCACCGCACCGAACCAGGGATGCCCGGGTAGCTCAGTTGGTAGAGCACATGACTGAAAATCATGGTGTCGGCGGTTCGATTCCGTCCCCGGGCACCACTTCCTTAAGCGGAAGTGGTGCCTTTTCCTTTTCTCCCGATCAGAACGATACGCGCCGGCTGACGCAGCGGAAAGTCGGTCAGGCCGATCTCCGCTTTCGCGTGACGATCCACGCCACGGCAAACGTTCCCGCCAGCGGCCCGATCCAGTCCACCCATTGATCGAGCGTGGTCCAGACGCGCAAATCGAACGGCCCCCACCACGGCATGTTCGCACGCAAGCCGGAGCCGAAGTGTTCGATCCAGCGATACTCGGCCTGGGCGATCTCCCGCCCGACGAAATAGGCGGACGGTATCGCCGCACCCGCCCACCAATTCGAAAATGCGCGGCCGATGCAGAACTGGACCAGCAGAGCGGCGACAAGGTGCTGTAGATAGATCATAGCCCGGCACGCTACGCCGACCGCCGCGCTGCTGCAAAGCACCCGAAGGCCCAGGCGTCCGCACAGAGCTTGGCGCGCTCCGGCCCAGGATCGGAATTGCGCCTTCCCGCGCCATAAAATTGCAAAAAACTGCAATTGGTCACAAATTGTCGCATCCGCGAAATGGCAGCTTGCGCAGTTTCACGAATGCATCGATAGCTCGCGCACCCTTCGTCACGCGGTGCGCACCTTGAAATCGATCATGCTTTCGACGCTACCGGCCCTTCCGATGCGCCGGACCATCCTTACGCTGACTCTCGCCTCGATCCTCGCCGGCTGTTCGGGCCATGGCGCCAAGGATCAGTCGAAGCCGCCCGCGCAAGTCGGCTATATCGTGGCCGAACAGTCGACCGTGCCGGTGGCGGTAACGCTCAGCGGCCGTACCGTGGCCTACGAGACTTCCGAAGTGCGCCCGCAGGTTACCGGCGTGATCGCCAAGCGGCTGTTCACCGAGGGTAGCTACGTCAAGGCGGGGCAGCCGCTCTACCAGATCGATCCCAGCCTCTACCGCGCCGCTGTCAATCAGGCGCAGGCAGACCTCACCAGCGCGCGGGCCACGGCCGAAGCTGCCGGTGCCAAGGCTGAACGCTACAAGCCGCTCGCCGACATGGAAGCGGTCGCCAAGCAGGACTATGCCGATGCGCTGGCCACGGCCCGTTCGGCCCGCGCCTCGATCGCGCAGAACGCCGCCTCGCTGGATACGGCCAAGACCAACTTGCGCTTCACCACCGTGCCCGCACCGATCAGCGGACGCATCGGCCGTTCGCTGATCACCGTCGGCGCGCTGGCTAGCGCCAGCCAGACCGATCCGCTGGCCGTGATCCAGCGGATGGACCCGATCTATGTCGACATGCAGCAGTCGGCCGCCGAAATCACCGCGCTGCGCCGCCGACTGGCGGCAGGCGGCGTGATTCAGGGCAGCACCACGGTGCACCTGAATTTCGATGACGGCTCCCGCTATGCCTATGCCGGCACCGTGCAGTTTTCCGAAGTCACCGTGGACGAAGGCACTGGTACGGTGACCCTGCGCGCCAAGTTCCCGAACCCCGATGGCCTGCTGTTGCCGGGCCTGTTCGTTTCGGCGGTGTTCGATCAGGCCAACGATCCCAACGCTTTCCTGGTGCCGCAGAACGCCGTGCAGCGCGATTTCGACGGTTCCGCCTATGTCATGATCGTGGGGCAAGACGGCAAGGCGGCTCGCCGCAAGGTCGTGGCAGACCGCACCAGCGGCGCCAGCGCGGTCGTCACTTCCGGACTGCAGCATGGGGACAAGGTCATCGTCCAGGGCCTGAACGGCCTGAAGCAGGGCACCGAGATCAAGGCCGTGCCCTCCACGACGCCGCAAGAAGTGAAGCCGAAGTCGGGCAAGCCCGGCGAAGCCGGCGGTGCCGGCGCGAAGGGCCACTGATCCTCCTATGTCGCGCATCTTCATCGACAGGCCGATCTTCGCCTGGGTTCTCGCCATCATCGTCATGCTGGCCGGCGCCGGTGCGCTGGCCTTCCTGCCCAACGAGCAGTACCCGGACATCGCGCCCGCGCAGGTCAACATTCGTGCGACCTACAACGGCGCCTCGGCCGAAACGATCGAGAACAGCGTCACGCAGATTCTGGAGCAGCAGCTGACCGGCATCGACGGGTTGCTCTACTTCTCGTCGCAGTCGTCGAACCGCGGCCAGGCCACGATCAGCGCGGTCTTCGCCAAGGGCACCGATCCAGACATCGCGCAGGTCCAGGTCCAGAACAAGGTCCAGTCCGCGCTCTCCCGCCTGCCGCAGGCGGTGCAGAACCAGGGCGTTACCGTCACCAAGTCCAACCCCGACCAGCTGCTGCTGGTGGCGGTCTACGACGCGACGGACGGCCGTTCGAACCAGGACGTTTCGGACTATCTCGCCTCGAACATCCAGGATCCGCTCTCGCGCCTGGAAGGCGTGGGCGACGTGAACGTGTTCGGCGCGCCGCACGCGATGCGCATCTGGCTGGATCCCAACAAGCTTGCCGCCGTCGCGTTGATGCCCAGCGACGTAACTTCGGCGATCACCGCGCAGAACACCGAAGTCGCGGCCGGCGAGATCGGCGGCTTGCCCGCGCCGCAGGATCAGGCGATCGATGCCATTGTCACTGCCGGATCGCGCCTGCAGACGGCCGACCAGTTCCGCAATATCGTCCTGAAGACCAATCCGGACGGTTCATCCGTCACCATCGGCGATGTCGCCCGCGTCGAAATCGGTGCGGACAATTACAGCACGGTCAGCCGCATCAACGGCCACCCCGGCGCCGGCATCTCGATCTCGCTCTCCCCCGGCGCCGACGCGCTGGCCACGGCGGAGCGGGTGAAGGCCTCGATGGAGCAGCTGTCGAAGGGCATGCCCGACGGGCTTGAGTATACTTACGGCAACGATTCCACCTCGTTCATCAAGCTCTCGGTTTCCGAAGTCGAAAAGGCGCTGTTCGAGGCGATCGTGCTGGTCGTCATCGTCATGTTCGTGTTCCTGCAGAGCTGGCGCGCCACGCTGATCCCGGCCATCGCCGTGCCGGTGGTGCTCCTGGGCACTTTCGCGGTATTCTACATCGCCGGGTTCACGATCAACACGCTGACGCTGTTCGGCCTCGTCCTCGCGATCGGCCTGCTGGTCGACGACGCCATCGTCGTGGTCGAGAACGTAGAGCGATTGCTCGAAGAAAATCCGGGCATGTCGGCCCGGCAGGCCACCATCAAGTCGATGGAGGAAATCCAGGTCGCGCTGGTGGCCATCGCGCTGGTGCTGTCGGCCGTGTTCCTGCCGATGGCCTTCTTCGGCGGATCGACCGGCGTAATCTATCGCCAGTTCTCGCTGACGATCGTCGTTGCCATGGTGCTATCGGTGCTGGTCGCGCTGATCCTCAGCCCGGCGCTTACGGCCACGCTGCTGAAGGCGAAAGTCCACGGTGAGGAGCAACCCACCTGGCTCGATCGCCACGTCCCGTGGCTGGCCCGCCTGTGGCATCGCTTCCACACATGGTTCAACCGCAGCTTCGAACGCATGACCGATGCCTACGGCCGCCGCGTGGAGCGCGTGGTGCAGCACAAGTGGCGCTGGCTGGTGCTGTTCCTGATCGCCTGCGCCGGCACGTTCATGCTGTTCAAGCGCCTGCCCACCGGCTTCCTGCCGAACGAGGATCAGGGTTCGATCATGGTCCAGTGGCGCCTGCCCGCCGGATCGCCGCGCACGCGCACCGAAGCGGTGCAGCGCCAGATCGAACAGTACTTCGCGAAGTACGAGAAGGACAACGTCGCCAGCATGTTCACCGTTTCCGGCGGTGGCCAGGGCGCGGCCGGCCAGAACACCGGCCAGGCCTTCGTCACGCTGGTGGACTGGGATGACCGTCCCGGTTCGAAAAATACCGCAGACGCCATCGTCCAGCGCGCCAACGGAGCTTTCCGCGGCCTGCGCGACGCGCAGGTCTTTACGCTCGTCCCCGGCGCGATCCGCGGTCTTGGCTCCTCGGCCGGTTTCACCATGGAACTGCAGAACCGTTCGGGCATGACCCGCGCCCAGTTCCAGCAGGCGCGCGACCAGTTGCTGGCCAAGGCCGCTGCCGACAGCCGCCTGACCAACGTGCGCCTGAGCGACCTTCCCGAAGTCTCCACGCTGAAGATCGCGACGAACACCCGCGCGCTGACGGCCTATGGCCTGACTGCCGCCAATGTTAACTCCACGCTGCAGACCGCGTGGGGCGGCACTTACGTCAACGACTTCCTCGACAAGGGCCGCGTAAAGAAGGTCTATGTCCAGGGCGATGCGCAGTTCCGTTCGCGCCCGGAAGACCTCTCCCGCTGGTTCGTGCGCGGCACGAGCGGCCAGATGGCGCCCTTCTCCGCGTTCTCTACGCTGAGCTGGTCGTCCGCGCCCAGTTCCACCTCGCGCTTCAACGGTCTGCAGGCCTACGAATTCTCGGGCACCCCTTCCTCCGGCGTCAGCTCGGGCACGGCAATGCAAATCATGGAAGATCTGGCCAGCCAGATTCCGGGCACCGCCGTCGCATGGTCGGGCTCATCCTATCAGGAGCGGCTCTCCTCGGGCCAGGCGCCGATCCTCTATGCGCTGTCGCTGCTGGTGGTGTTCCTGTGCCTTGCCGCACTCTACGAAAGCTGGTCGATCCCGATTGCGGTGATCCTGATCATTCCGCTCGGCCTGCTGGGCGCAATCCTGGCGGTGACGCTGCGCGGGCTTGAGAACGACGTCTATCTGCAGATCGGCCTGCTTACGACGATGGGCCTTGCCGCCAAGAACGCGATCCTGATGATCGAATTCGCCGAACAGGCGGAAAAGCAGGGCAAGCGCGTGATCGAGGCTGCCCTCGAAGCCGCCCGCATCCGCCTGCGCCCGATCCTGATGACCAGCTTCGCCTTCATCTTCGGCGTGCTGCCGCTGGCCGTCGCCAGCGGTGCCGGCGCCAACAGCCGCATCGCCATCGGCACCGCCGTGGTCGGCGGCATGTTGACCGCAACGCTGCTGGCGATCTTCTTCATCCCGCTGTTCTTCGTGCTCGTACGCCGCGGGGTCCGCGATGGTCTTGCCGCCGTCCGCGCCCGGATCCAGAACCGCCGCGCAGCGAAGGGAGACGCCGCATGATCCGCTCCCGCATTCTCAAGCAGGCGGCGCTCACCCTGCCCGCCATGGCGCTCGCCGCCTGTTCGATGGCGCCGAAATATGTCCAGCCCGCGCTGCCGGCTCCGGCATCGTGGCCGGTGGGCGATGCCTATCTGGCGCAGAGCGAGGCCAACCTACCGCTGGTTTCCTACACGGAAATCTTCCGCGATCCGCGCCTGCAAAAGCTGATCGAACAGGCCTTAGTCAACAACCGCGACTTGCGCACGGCTGCCGCCAACGTGGCCGCCGCCCGCGCGCAAGTGCGCGTCACCCGCGCGGACCAGATTCCGGCTTTGGGCGTCACCGCATCTGGCACGCGTACCGTGGTGAACGGGCCGGGCGACAGCACCGCACTGTCTCTGCGGGGCGGCATTTCCAGCTTTGAAATCGACTTCTTCGGCAAATACGCCAGCGCCACGCAGGCACAGCGCGATACCGCCGTCGCCACCGAGGCGGACGCGCGCACCGTGCGTCTTGGCCTTGTTGCCGATCTGGCGCAGGCTTGGGCCAACTACGCGGCCGACAATGACCTGCTGAAGATCGCAGAGGCCACCGCAGCCAATGCCGAGCGCTCGGTCACGCTGACCGGCGCCCGCCTCAAGGGCGGCGTTTCGCCACGCACCGATCTGCGGCAGGCCGAACAGGTTCTGGAAACCGCCAAGGGCGATCTCGCCGCGCAGAAGACCGCGCTGGCGCAAGACGTCAACGCAATCCGCCTGCTGGTCGGCGCCGATTTCGACGAAAGCCTGCTCCCCAGCGGCGTGGACGAGGTCAATGCCCAGCTGGCGGTGCTGCCCGCCGGCACCAGTTCGCAAGTGCTGCTGCGCCGCCCCGATGTGGTGGAGGCCGAGTACCAGCTGCGTGCCGCCAATGCCGATATCGGCGTGGCGCGGGCCGAACTGTTCCCGTCGATCTCGCTCACCACCCTGCTGGGATTTGCCAGCGGCTCACTCTCTTCGCTATTCGACAAGGGCGCCTTTTCGGCCAGCGCCGGCGGCGACGCCAGTTGGTCGATCTTCAACGCCGGCGGCAAGGTGGCCAATGTCGATGTCTCCAAGGCCAAGCGCGATGCCGCGCTGGCGACTTACGAGAAATCGATCCAGACCGCCTTCAGCGAAGTGGCCGATGCGCTTGCCGATCAGGGCACGCTGGACGAGCGCCTGCGCGCAGCCAGCGCCTATACCAATGCCGCGGCCGATACCGCCAAGCTGACCGAAGCCAGCTACAAGCAGGGCATCAGCAGTTCGCTGGACAACCTGGACGCGCAGCGCAGCCTCTACACCGCGCGCAAGCAGGAAATCGCCGTGCGTCTGGCCGTCGCCAGCAACCGCGTCACGCTCTACCGCGTGCTCGGGGGCGATCAGGCGACCGCCCCCGAGCAGCCGTAATTACGAGAAGATCGGGATGATCTGGGGCAAATCCACAGTCGTCCTGATCCCCGGCGCTGCCGCGCACACGGCGGGGATCGCGTTGACGGGGCGATGGGCGGTAAGGCCCGGCGTAAAGGCGGCATAGTCCTCGGGCGCGACCGGGAACATGATGTCCATCCGCACCGGTGCATCGCCGCTGGTGGTTACCCGCCAGCCCGATTCGCGCAGATCCCAGTCGTGCTCGATATCGGTCGTCACGTACCAGTTGGCCCGGAACCGCATGACCGGCTCGCCCTTGTGCAGGCAGGTGATCGTCGTGCGCATCGCGCCCACCGTGCCTGCCGGCACCGTGCCGGCTGCGATGGTCAGGTCCTGTTTCGTCGCCGAAAGCTCCCCGAAAGCCTCGATCGCATCGATCTCCAGCCCCATCGCATCCGCCACTTGCGAGAGCGAGCTACCGAAATCGCCCTTGAGATGTTCTGCCCGGCGCTGGTCGAACGGGGCCATTTCCGCGCCGAAACCCATGATGTGAAACAGAATGTCCGGCGAATCGCGGCTGGAAACGTCGGCGAATTCGTCGATCGTCAGCACACCGTGTCGCCGCTCCAGCGATAGCAGCGGGATCGCCAGCGCCTCGGTCACGAAGCCGGGGCTCGATCCGGTGGAGTAGATCGAAACGCCGCCCTTGGCGCAGGCCGCCTCGATCCGCGCGCGCAAATCCTTGTCCATCAGGCGCGGGTTGTGGAAGTCGCCGCGCGTGGTGACGACGTTCTTGCCCGATTCCAGCAGGGCGCAAAGCTCGTCCCAGTCGGTGCCCTGTCGCATGTAAAGCACGCAGTCGGCATCCAGCTTGACGATGTCCTCCAGCGAATTGGTCGCCTTCACCCCGGTTGCGGGCAGCCCGCAAAGCTCGCCCGCATCCTTGCCCACTTTCTCGGGCGAGGAGACCCAGAGGCCGACCAGTTCCATGCGCGGATGCTCGATCACGGTGCGCAGCGCGCGGCTGCCAATATTGCCCGTGGCCCATTGCACCACGCGCCAGGTCTTGTCCTGCATTCACTCTCTCCCGGAAGTCTTTGCACCACCACGCCAGCGCGCATCGGCCCCGGCAATTCCCGTATGGGGACAAGTCGCAGACTCACGCCCTAGGGCGCTATCCAGCCCATCGTATCCTGCTTCGGATCGTAGGATTCCGCCTTCCAGCGCACCGAACCGAACGGCCGCTCCAACTGCCGCCGCACACGCGTGCCCGCACCGCGGCGATGGAAGGCATCGGCGGCCCGCTGAATGTCCAGATCGGCCTCCGTGAAGCGATCGCGCAGGCGCAGGTAATCACCCCAGGTCGGGCAATGATAGCGCTCGGTCCAGAGCGAGGGATTGGCGATGTCGCGCGCGATGGACCAGGCGAAGCCGCCGTTGCGCTTGCGCATGGACTGCATCTTCATCATCGCCGCGTAGAACTCGCGCGCCTGTTCGGGATCGACGTCGTAATCGACCTCGATCACCACCGGGCCAGATCGCAAGGTCAGCGCCATGCCGACTTCGGGCTCATGCCCCAGCGGCATTTCGGACGTGCCGCTCGTCCCGTCGCGAGCGATCGGCAGAATGAAGCCAAGCAGCGCCGTCGCCGCCACCGCAATGCCTGACGCCAACAAGGCGTGCGCCACCCCGGTCTGCTGCGCCACCTGCCCCCATACCCACGCACCGATGCCGATCCCCGCCGTGATCGCGGAAGAAAACAGCGAAAGCGCCCGCGCCGTCACCCAGCGCGGGGCCGAAAGCTGCACGGTGACGTTGAGCATGGCAATGGTCAGGATGTTGCAGGCGCCGACCACCAGGAAGGCCGCGCAAGTCAGCACCAGTTCGTTGCTGAAGCCGATCACCGCCAGCGCCACGCCGGTGCCGATCGCGAAGATCCGCACGGCCAGTTCGGTGGAAATCGCCTCGCGAATGCGGCTGACGAACAATGCGCCGGCCACCGCGCCCACGCCCTGCGCGCCCAGCAACAGGCCATACGTCGCCGCATTGCCGTGCAGCAGGTCACGCGCGATCAGCGGAGCAAGCGCCGAAGCGGTCGCCGTGGAAAGCCCGAAGGTCAGCACCCGCAGCAAAGCGGTGCGGATCGCCGGAGCATGGAGCGCATAGCGTGCCCCGCCCAGCATGGCCCGGTCCATCCGCTCCGGCGGCAGGCGCGAAGGCACATGACGCCGCTGCCACAGGAAAAAGGCGAACAGCAGCGGCAGATAGAGCAGCGCCGTCATCCCGAAGACCACGCGCACTCCATAAAGCACGACGATCAGGCCGCCCAATGCCGGCCCGAAACTGCGCGCGACGTTATAGCTGATCGTGCCCAGCGCCACGGCGGCAGGCAAATGCTCGCGCGATACCTGCTCGGGGATCGAAGCCTGCCATGACGGCGAATAGAGCGCCACACCCGCACCGATCAGCGCGCAGAACAGCAACAGCAGCCACGGCGTGATCAGGCCGAGGAAAGCGATCGTCGCCAGCGTCGCCGCGCAGACCGCGCTGAAGGCAAGCCCGGTCATGGCGATGCGGCGGCGGTCGAACATGTCGGCAATGGCACCGGCGGGCAGCGTCACCACCATCAGCGGCAGCATCATCGCGCTCTGCACCAGCGCGACCATTTCGGCCGAATTGGTCAGCCGCGTCATTTCCCATGCGGCGCCAACGCCCAGGAAAAGCTGGCCGAAGTTGGAAAACAGGCTTGCCGTCCAGATCCGGCGGAATGTTCCTTCCCGCAAAGGCGCGAAGGCGCCGCCCCCGGTTGTCGCCTGTTGCGACGCTTCTTCGTGGCCGCTGGCCGGCACGCATTTCCCCTTCGTCCTGTCCCTCTCCCTTGATGTGTCTCCCGCGCTGCCAGCGTCAAGCACGGGCTGCGCCGCCGTCACGATCTATTGTTTCACCTGCAAAGATTGACGGGGTGAACATAAGCCACCATATACTTTCAAATGAAAGCAATCGCCGCTGCGATAGGACACCCCCCTCCAATTGCAATTCCCCCGACCTGCCAGCATGACCTCGGCAAACGGCGCCACATATCGCGCGCCCGTCTGGGAAATTGAGGAGATCCGATCGTGACCGAAGCCTGGATCATCGACACTGTCCGCACGCCGCGCAGCATCGGCAAGATGGGCAAGGGCGCGCTCTCGCAGATGCACCCCGAGCATTTGTCCGCCACCGTGCTGGCCGCGATCAAGGAGCGCAATGCACTTGATACCGCGGATGTAGACGATGTGATCTGGGGTGTTTCGGCGGCACTGGGCCTGCAAGGCGGCGACATCGGCCGCATGGCCGCGCTGGATGCCGGTTACGATGCGAAGGCGGGCGGCGTCACGCTCAACCGTTTCTGCGGGTCGAGCATCACCGCCACCAATCTTGCCGCCGCCATGATCATGTCCGGCATGTCCGACCTGATGGTCGCGGGCGGCATGGACATGCTCTCCTACGCCAATGCCTATGGCATGAAGATGCGTGAGGCCGGGCTCGGCAGCGCCGGCATGGGCGCGGGCAACCCCCGCCTTCAGGCAAAGCACCCGCAGACCAACCAGGGCGTTGCCGCCGACGCGATTGCCGCGATGGAAGGCATCACGCGCGAGGAACTGGAAGCCTTCGGCGTCGAAAGCCAGCGCCGCGCCGCCGTCGCCATGGCGGAAGGCCGTTTCGACAAGTCCACCATCGTCGTGAAGGACGATGCGGGCAACGTGATCCTCGATCACGAGGAATACCCCCGTCCGGACACCACCGCCGAAGGCCTTGCGCAACTGAAGCCCGCTTTCGAGATGTTCTACAACATGCCCTCCGCCCCCGGCGGCAAGACTTACGTGGAACTGATCAATCAGGTCTATCCGGATCTGGACGTGAAGCCGATCCACCACGTGGGCATTTCCTCGGGCGTGGTCGACGGCGCTTCGGCGATCCTGCTCGCGTCCAAGGACTATGCCGAAAAGCACGGTCTGAAGCCGCGCGCGCGCATCGTCGCCATGGCCGAAACCGGCGACTGCCCGACACTGATGCTGAACGGCCCCGTCCCGGCGGCGAAGAAAGTGCTCGCCAAGGCTGGCCTCACCAAGGACCAGATCGACGTCTGGGAAGTGAACGAGGCTTTCGCCGTCGTCGTCGAAAAGCTGATCCGCGATCTCGATCTTGACCGCGCGAAGGTGAACCCCAATGGAGGCTCGATCGCGCTGGGCCATCCGATCGGCGCGACCGGCGCGATCCTGATCGGCACCGCGCTGGACGAACTGGAACGCACCGGCGGGCGCTATGGCCTGATCACCATGTGCGCGGCGGGCGGCATGGCCCCTGCCGTGATCATCGAACGAATTTGAAGCATTAGAAGGAGATATGTGTTGGCCACCGAGGCGGAAGAGAAACTGAGCGGGAAATTCGGCGACGTCCTCAATGACAAGGACGAAAGCCCCCGCCGCCAGGTGAGCCTGCGCATGACGGTGATCGCGCGCCTTCAGCGCAACAATTTCGATCGCCTCGTCTCCGAACTCAACGTCACGCGCTCGCAATGGGCGATGATCGCGGTGGTGGCGCGCTATCCGGGTTCGACCCAGCGCACCATCGCCGAATACCTCGAAATGTCGGAAGCCTCGGCAGGCCGACTGATCGACCGGCTCTGCGCCGACAATCTGCTCGAACGCCGCGATCGGCGCGACGACCGGCGTGCACGGTCGGTCTTCCTCACCGACGCCGCGCGCCCCCTGCTCGACAAGCTGGGCCACATCGCCGGCGAAGCGGAAGCCCGCATGTTCCACGGCTTCTCGGACGCAGAAGTGGAGCAGATGCGCGACTATCTCAGCCGCATCTACGACAACGTCAGTCGGGGGTAATAAGGGCGGGGCTGAAAAGGGCGGGCTTCGGCCCCGCACTTTTGCCTCCCCTACCCTTTCGTCACTGGAACGGTCAGCGCGGCACAAACGAAGAAGGGCGGCACCGAAGTGCCGCCCTTTTCTTGTTTCCAGAACTGGCCGGAAGCTTACTTCGCCGAAGCGAGGTCCTTCTTGGTCAGCGAAGTGGTCAGCTTGCCCTGCGCGTCGGTCAGGCTGGTGGCCGGAACGGTGATCAGGCGGCCGTTAAGGATCACCTGCGGGTTGCCGTCGGCAGCAACGCGGTAGATCGGGGCAATGCGGGTGCCGTTGGCGGCATAGAGCATCTTGCCGGCGGTCAGGTCGACGGGAGCGGCAGCTTCCTCGGTGACGGCGCGAACCGACTGGTTGGTTTCGGCGAAGGCAGCCGGAACGACGGCGAAAGAGGCGATCGAAGCGACGGCGGCAAGGGCAACAAACTTCTTCATGGGTAACTCTCCGAGTGCTTGAGGCGGGTCCATCCCCGCTATTTACTCACCTAGGTTAGTAATTACCTGCCTAGGTGTCAATTGCGATTGCCGCAACTGCACAAACTTTTTTCGCAACCATCGCTCCCGCGCGGTTTCACGGCCCGCCATGCCTATCGCAGCGCAGCATGCAAAGATCGCACCAGCGAATCCGGCTGATGATCGTCGCCACGATGGCGGTGGTGTTGCTCCCAAACACCTTTGCGCGCACATCGAAGGCAACCGGTGCGATCGGCGAAAACCCGCCTCTCGTGCCCCGAACCGATACGATAAAACGCAAGAATAATTGGGGACTGTCAGATGCCGACAAAGGTCATGCAGGGCGTGCGCGTCCTCGAAGTGGCACAGTTCACGTTCACGCCCGCAGCCGGTGCAATTCTGGCCGACTGGGGCGCGGACGTTATCAAGATCGAACACCCCGTGCGCGGCGATACGCAGCGCGGCTTCCTCAACATGGGCGGCGTGAAGCTGGATCCGCTGCGCCAGACCCTGTTCGAACACCCCAACCGCGGCAAGCGCAGCGTGGGCATCGACCTTTCGACCACCGAAGGGCAGGAACTGCTCTACGAACTGGCCAAGCAGTGCGACGTGTTCCTCACCAACTACCTGCCGCAAGTGCGCCAGAAGAACCGTTTCGACGTGGAGCACATCCGCGCCGCCAATCCGAACATCATCTATGCACGCGGCAGCGCTTGGGGCAACAAGGGCCCCGAACGTGAAAAGGGCGGTTTCGACGGCACCGCGTTCTGGTCACGCAGCGGCATCGCCGATTGCATGACCCCGCCCGAACTGCCCGGCCCGCTCTCGCAGGGCATGCCCGCCTTCGGCGATTCGATCGGCGGCATGTTCATCGCCGGCGGCATTTCCGCCGCCCTCTTCCACCGTGAGAAGACCGGCGAAGCGGCCGAACTCGACGTCTCGCTGATGAGCACGGCCGCCTGGGCCTCCGGCGCCAACATCGCGCAGGCCGTGGAAACCGGGGTGATCACCAAGAACTCGATGCCCAGCTCCGGCGGCGGCGCCAAGAACCCGTTCATGGGCAATTTCTGGACCTCTGACGGGCGAACCATCAATCTCTGCATGGTCAGCCCCACCGGCCTGATTCGCGACACTTTCGAACATGTCGGCCGCCCCGAAGCCGCGGACGATCCGCGTTTCCAGGATGTGCTGAGCCTTATCGAGCATTCGCAGGCCGCCAGCGAGATCCTGGTCGAAGCCTTCGCCGAAAAGCCCTTCGCCTACTGGCGGGAGCACTTGAAGACTCTGAAGGGCCAGTGGGCGCCGATCCTCAACCTGCTGGAACTGGCCGAAGACGAACAGGCGCTGGCGAACGACATGCTGATCGAAGTGGAAGCGGCCGATGGTGGCGCTCCGCTCAAGCTGGTGCGCGGCCCGGTGCAGTTCAACGGCGAACCGCTGGAAACCACCCGCTCGCCGCAAGCGTCCGAGCATACCGAGATCGTCCTGATGGAACTCGGCGTGGAGTGGGACAAGATCGAAGAACTCAAGGCCAAGGGCGCAATCGCCTGAACAGCTTGCCGAAATCAGAATACGAGGAATTGGGAAAATGAAGCCTGGAACCCGTCTCAAGAGCGCCGCCTGCGACACCGAAGTCATGGTGATCCGCTGCGCCGACGGCACGATCGAATGCGGCGGCGCCCCGATGGGCGAGGCCAAGCCTGCCGAAGCCGCCCCGCTCGCCGCCGACTTCTCGGCCGGTACGCTGATGGGCAAGCGCTATGTCGACAGCGACGGCAAGTACGAACTGCTTTGCGTGAAGCCCGGCAAGGGTTCGCTTTCGGTCGATGGCGTCGCGCTCGTCATCAAGGACGCCAAGCCCCTGCCCGCTTCGGACTGAACGCACATGAACATCGCGCTTCTTCTCGAAATGGCGGCCGAGGCCGCGCCCGATCGCGTGGCGCTGGTCTGCGACGGGCGCCGCTGGACGTATGGTGACCTGCTCGACGCCGCGCGCGGCGCATTCGGATTGATCCGCCAGAGCGAGGTCGACTACGTCGCGCTGCTCGACGAGAGCAGCGAGGCAGCGGTGATCGCAGTATTCGGCGCAGCGCTGGCGGGCGTGCCCTATTGCCCGCTCAACTACCGCCTGCCCGATGCCGATCTGGCCGCCCTGCTCGGCCGCGTCGCACCGGCGCTGGTGATCGGCGACGAGGAGCGCATCGTCAGGCTCGCGGCCGACCAGGGCCACACGGTGTTCTCGCGCGAGGAATTTGTGCTGAAGGCGCAGGAAACCGTGCCCGAAGATGATGCGCGGGAATACGATCCGGGTGAAGGCGTCGCCATCCAGCTCTTCACCAGCGGCACCACCGCCGCGCCGAAGGCGGCGATCCTGCGCCATTCCAACCTGCTGGGCTACATTCTCGGCACCGTGGAGTTCGGTTCGGCCGATGAGGCGGACGCCGCGCTGGTCGTGGTGCCGCCCTATCATATCGCCGGCATCTCGGCCCTGCTCTCCTCGATCTATTCGCTGCGCAAGATCGTCATGCTGCCCAGCTTCTCGCCCGAGGGCTGGTTGACGCTGGTGCAGAGCGAAACGGTCACCAATGCTTTCGTGGTGCCGACCATGCTGGCGCGCATCATCGATGCCATGGAAAAAGGCGCAAGCGGAGACGTTTCCTCGCTGCGCGCCGTGGCCTATGGCGGCGGCAAGATGCCGATCGAGGTGATTCAGAAAGCGCTTGAACGCTTCCCCCTCGCGGGCTTCACCAATGCCTACGGGCTTACCGAAACCAGTTCGACCGTGGCCCTGCTCGGCCCCGAGGATCACCGCGAGGCACTGGCCTCGTCCGATCCGAAGGTCCGCGCCCGCCTCACCTCGCTCGGCAAGCCGATCCCGACGGTGGAGATCGAGATTCGCGGCGAAAATGGCGAAGTTCTGCCGCTTGGCGAACCCGGCGAGATCTACGTGCGCGGCGAGCAGGTCTCGGGCGAGTACAAGGAAAAGAGCGCGCTCGACGCCGAGGGCTGGTTCCCGACCCGCGATGCCGGTTTCATGGACGAAGACGGCTATCTGTTCCTTTCCGGCCGTGCGGACGATGTGATCGTGCGCGGGGGTGAGAACATGTCGCCCGGTGAGATCGAGGACGTGCTGCTCACCCACCCAGCCATCGCCGATGCCTGCGCTTGCGCGATCCCCTCGATCGAATGGGGCGAGACGGTCGGCGTCGCCATCGTCACCCGCGAAGGGCACGATCATCCGTGCGAAACCGAGTTGAAGGACCTTGTCCGCACCCGCCTGCGCTCCTCGCGCGTGCCGGAGAAAGTCGTGTTCGTCGCCGAACTGCCCTACAACGAAATGGGCAAGCTGCTGCGGCGCAAGGTCAAGGAAGTCCTTGCGGACTAATGCCGAATCCCACGGCCCGGCGATCCCTCTGGCGCGCTGGGCCGACCGGCAACTGGAAGCGCTTGCCCGCGATTTCGGGTTGCCGCGCCTTTCCGGCGCCACCCTGCTGGGCGAGCGCGCCGCGCATGGCGCATACCGGATTGCCGGGCGCGTCTCGGCCGGTCTGGGCGGCAGTCGCCTTATGCCGACGCGCGATGGCAACTGGTTCGCCCTTACGCTGATCCGTGAGATCGACCGGGAATTGCTGCCGGCGCTGTTCGGTGATGCCGATCTCGACATCCATAGCACAGACGCCATCGCCGCAGCCGTGCTGCGCAGCGACGGCGCCTCCTTGCTGGCAACGGGCCGCCTGCTGGGCCTTCCCGTCGCCGTGCTGGACGAAGTGCCGGCCTCTCCGCCGATCGAGGTAATCGCGCGCGGGCCGCACCGTGAACGGGCCTCAACGCACCGTTCCCTGGTGGTGGACATGTCCGCCATCTGGGCCGGACCACTGGCCGGACACCTTCTCTGGCAGGCCGGGATTGAAGTGGTGAAAGTCGAAAGTCGCACACGGCCCGACCTGATCCGGCGCGACGATCCGGCGACCTTCGACCTGATCAACGAGGGCAAGGCCAACGTGCTGGTGGACTTCGCCAGCGACAGCGAAAAGGCTCGTCTGCTGGACCTGATCCGCCGCGCCGATGTCGTCATCGAAAGCTCACGCCCGCGCGCGCTGCGCCATCTGGGCATCGATGCGCAGGCGCTGGTGCGGGAGGTTCCCGGCCTAGTCTGGCTTTCCGTCACCGGGCACGGTGCGCGGGGCGACGCGGCGAACTGGGTGGGCATCGGCAACGATTGCGGCGTGGCGGGCGGCCTTTCCCGCGCGCTGGCGGACGTGACCGGGGAGCCGGGCTATGTCGGCGATGCCATTGCCGATCCGCTCACCGGGATAACCGGCGCGCGCGAAGTCCTGAAAGCCTTGCGCAGCGGCGAAGCCCAGCGCATCGGTCTATCCATGAGCGCAATCACCGCCATGGCCCTGCACGAAGAACGCACTTTCGACGCGGCCTTGCTCGAAGCCGAACTGCGCGACTGGGGCGCCGCAATCGGCCGCCGCTTTCCGGCACTGGAACGCCGCCGGATGACCGCGCCCGTCAGCCCCATCGGCGCGGATACCGCGCGCTATCTGCCGGAACTTGCCCGGTGCTGATCCGCGCGGCGGAGATTTACGGCCATGGTCTGGCTGACCTGCGCATCGCCGGCCCGCGCATTGCCGCCATCGGCCAGCTCACCTCGCTTCCTGACGAGACCGTTATCGATGCCGGAGGCGGTGCATTGCTGCCCGGCCTGCACGATCATCACATCCATCTCGCCGCGCTGGCGGTGCGCGCGGCCTCGATCGATTGCGGGCCGCCTGCCATCAGCAGTGGCCACGATCTGGCGCTCGCCCTCTCCCGTCCGGGTCAGGGCTGGTTGCGCGGTTTCGGCCTCTGCGAAAGCGTGCTCGACGGGGACTTGCCCAGCCTCGCCACGCTTGACCGGATGGCGCCGCATCGCCCCATCCGGTTGCAACATCGCACCGGCCGCATGTGGCTGTTCAACAGCGCGGCGCTGGACGAACTGCTGGCCGAAAATACGCCTCCGCCCGGGCTCGAACGCGTCAGCGGGCGGCTCACCGGCCGCCTTTTCGATGAAGACGCGTGGTTGCAGGCCGCGCTTGCCAGCACGCCGCCCGACTTTGCGGCGGTGAGCGACGCACTCGCCCGCCACGGCATCACCGGCGTAACGGACGTGTCGCCGCGCAACGATGCCGTCATCGCGCGGCATTTCGCCTCGCAATCCGATCGCGGGCATCTTCGCCAGAATGCGATTCTGGCGGGACAGCTTTCGCTGGCCGATGCCGCGCAACAGGGTTGGCGACTGGGCCCGGCGAAACTGCATCTGCATGAAGCCGCCCTGCCCGATTTCGACACGACCTGCGAATGGATCGCCAAGGCCCATGCGCAGGGCCGCGGGGTCGCGGTCCATTGCGTGACCGAGGTCGAACTGGTGTTTACGCTCGCGCTCTTCGAATCGGCCGGAGCGCTCACGGGCGACCGCATCGAACATGCATCGATAGTGCCGCGGGAACTCGCCGCGCGCATGGCATCGCTGGGCCTGTGGGCATGCGTTCAACCGCATTTCGTCCAGGAAAGCGGCGATCGCTATCTTCGCGATGTCGATCCGCATCACCACCGCGACCTCTACCGGCTGCGTACCCTGCAGGATGCCGGCATCCCCCTCGCCGGCGGCAGCGACGCGCCGTATGGCGGGACCGATCCGTGGCGAGCGATGAAGGCCGCCGTGCTGCGCAGCACCGGCAGTGGGGTGTCGTTCAACCCCGGGGAAGCGCTTTCGCCCGAACAGGCGCTTGCCCTGTTCCTTGCCGATCCGCTCGATCTGTCCCACCAGCGTCGGATCGCAGTGGGCGATGCCGCCGATCTCTGCCTGCTCGATCGGCCATGGGCAGAAGCGCGTACCCGGCTGAACTCCGCCGACGTGCGCGCCACGCTCGTCTCAGGGCAATGCGTCCACCAGCGCATCGACGAGGCCCCAATCGAGCGCCTCCCGCGCGCCAAGGCGACGGCCTGACAGCACCATCAGCAGGGTTCGCTGGCGCCCGATCCGGCGACTCAGTGAGATGCAACCGCCTGCGCCCGGCAGTATTCCCATGGCCAGTTCGGGCAGCTGAAACCACGTGCGCGGTGTGGCGATCGTTCGCGCGGCGAAGGCCGCCAGTTCCAACCCCGCGCCGATGCAGGCGCCGTCTATCCACGCTTCCAGACGATCACGGCACAATGCCGCCTCGCGCGCGGGCAGCGTAAGACAGCGGATGCGATGGGCTTCGGCCGGATCGACAGTGGTGCCGAATTCCGACAGTTCCGCCCCCAGACTGAACGCCTTGCCCTCTGCCCGCAGCACCACGCGCCGGATGCTCGTATCGATATTGGCGAGTGCGAATGCCTCGTGCAGCGCGTCCCGCATGGGCCGGTCTATCGCATTACCGGCGGAGGGCCTGTCCAATGTGACCGTCAGACACGCCTCGTCACGAAACAATCTGACATGGCCGGGCGACTCACCAGGTCCGGTTTTGCGCGCGGCAATCCAACGGCGGTGCGACTCGCTGCCCTGCAGCGCCGCATAGGCCAGCGACTCGACCGTCAGCGCATGGTCGATCGGCAGGGTCGGGACCGTGCGCAGCACATGCGTCACCACGGCAGCGGCGTGCGGTTGCGCAATCGCTGCCTGTGCCACCTGCGCAGCATCGAAGCGTGGCTCCAGAACGGCATCGAGTAGCGTTGCCAGCGGGTGATCGCGAGGGCCAATCCCGATCACCGGACAGACCGGCAGCCGCAAATGCGGCGGATCGTCCGACTCGCGCGCAAGGTCCACGAAGGCGATCGGCGCGAGTCTCGCAGCTTCGGCCAGATCGGCTGCGGGAAAGGTCAGGTCTTCCGGCCGCATCTTCCTGTAATTCTCTCCAGATCAGCCACTTGGCCCCTTTCCCGAAGCATGGCCGGGCGACGCCGGATTGACCAGCCCGACCCGCGAAAATCACATTTTATCGCTGAACACCTGGTCAAAAATCGCGGAATTTCGCGATATTTCCGCCTGCGGCAAAACAACGCAACTTATCGTCAGTGCGAAGCCTATTGCAGGCCACCAAAAGCAATGATAACCAAGCTTAGCAAAAAACGAGTCAGGCTCAGTTTTTAAGAGACCCGACTCGGGAGAGAAGTGAGTTCATCACACCACACTTGAGGGAGGAGAGACCTCATGCCTGGAAAGACCACGTCATCGAACAAGGCCAAGATCGCACGCCGCGTGATCGAAGTGCTCGAATATTTCGACGATGCGCACCGCGAAGCGACGGTCATGGACATCGTTCGCCGCTATAACCGCCCGCAGTCGAGCACATCCGAACTGCTGTCGAGCCTCGTCGAACTCGGCCTGCTCCACAAGGATCCCTATTCGCGTGCTTACAGCCTCACCCCGCGGGCCGCACTGATCGGCACCTCAGGCCAGCCCGAGCTGGTGCGCGACGGCCGCGTCGTGCGCCTGATGGACCGCCTTGTCGCCCAGACCGGGCTTTCGGTTGCGCTTCATGCGATGGTCGGGCTGGACGTCCAGATCGTCAACTGGCGCCATGGCCCCCGCGCCCTTGCCGCCACGCGTGAGCTTTCGGGCGGCATCAAGGAGCCCCTGGCACAAAGCGCCGCCGGCTGGCTGATGCTCTCGACCGTTGCCCGCCAGCGCTGCGAAGGCATGGTGCGCCGCCTCAATGCCGAAGCCGATGAACTGAACAAGTTCACCTTCGGCGACATGATGGCCCGCGTCGATGCCTGCCGCGATCCGCGCTATGTATTCGGCCCCGCCGGTTTCGGCAGCGGCGCCGAGGCGCTCTGCGGTCTCGTCCCCCGTCAGCCCGAAGGCCACCCGCTCGTCATCAGCCTGATCTACGGCAAGGACGACAAGGTGAACCCCGAAGCGCTGCTCCAGTCGCTCAGCGACGCGATGCGCAAGTGCCTGCCCGATCCGGCCCAGTTCGCCGAACCGGAACAGCTGCCGCACGCCGCCTGATCCGCTGGAGCGGTTGATCCGATTGCATCGGATCAACCGCTCCAGATCTTTAATTTTACGCGTTTTCCTAGTCATCAAGTGATCCCACCTGATTTGAAAACGCTCGGTATCCTGAACGGGTCGCACACCGTTACGGTAAGGGCCCCGCGAGAACACTCGCGGGGCCCTTTTCGTTTGGAGCGAAAACCGGTCAGGCTTCCTGCTTCCGCATCCGCGCCGTGCGATCGGTATCTTCGTGGCGCATGAACATCTTCATGATGTCCCCCGAAGTGACGGGGCGGGTTTCGTGCTCTTCCACCGGGCGTTCGCCGGCCGAGGACTTGGGGCTGGTATCGACACCTTCCGCCTTCGCCCGCTCCCGCAGCGCGCCAACGGTAAGCTGCTCGCGCGTGTAGTGCTGGAACGGATCGAAGCGGAACCAACGCATCGCATTCCGATGCGTGATCTTGTCGATCTGCTCCTCGGTCAGGTGGTTGATCGAGGGCCAGAGATGCTCAGGCACTTCCGGCCAGAGCGTGTCGGAATGCGGATAATCGCATTCATAGGCGATATTGTCCTCACCGATGAACTGGATGTTCTGAAGGCCGAAGGCATCGTCGATGAAGCAGTTGAGGAAGTGCCGCTTGAACATCTCGCTGGGCTTCATCTTCTGGAAGCGCGAGTTGGTCCAGGCCTTGTGCCGCCAGTTCGAGAAGTCCGCCCGCTCCGTGAAGTAGGGCACCCAACCGATCGAACCTTCCGAAAGCGCGATGCGCATGTCCGGATACTGGTGCAGCGCCTCAAGCTGAAGCCAGTCCGACGCGGCATAGGCGATCGACATCGGCATCGTCGAAATCCACGCCTCGATCGGCGTTTCCATCGATGCATGGGGCGCCGGATTGCCGCCACCAATGTGGATGCAGATCGTCATGTCGAGATCGTTGATCGCCTTGTAGAACGGATCCCAGTAGGCGTTGTGGATGCTCGGCAGGCCCTGGCAGGTGGGGTTCTCGCTGATCGAGACGGTGTGGCAGCCTTTGGCCGAGACTCGCTTCAGCTCAGCAATCGTCGCGTCCATGTCCCACGTCGGCAGGATCGCGCAGGGGATGAAACGGCCCGGATAGGCGCCGCACCACTCATCGATATGCCAATCGTTATAGGCGCTTACGTGCACTTTCGCGAGTTCGCGATCGGGCACGCGGTGAAGGCGGCCACCGGCGAAATCGAACACCGAACCGAAGTTCAGCGACGACGCGATGCCATTGACGTCCATGTCCTTGATACGCTCATGCACATCGTAGCAACCGGCGCGCAGCTGATCGAGCGAGGTCGGCTCCATGCCGTATTCCTCGAAAGGCCGGCCGACCACGGCGTTGAGCCCTACCGAGGGGAACTTCTGCCCCTGATAGACCCACAGATCCTTGCCATTCTCATCCTGAATCAGCTTCGGCGCGGATTCCAGAGCCGCGCCGGAAAGGTGGTTCTTGAACAGATCGGGCGGCTCGCTGATGTGATCGTCCACGCTGATCAGCACCATGTCGTTCATCTGCATAACGGCACTCCCAAAGTTGCCGGGCCGGATCGGTCCCCGGCGGGCGCATCTTTCCGGCGCCTTGGGAGGGGAAGCTACGCCCACCCTCCCCCACCGGCCAGCGCGAACGATCCGGGCATGGAGCTATCGCGCCCGCGATTGCGTGCCCGCACCGATTGAATGGGGCGGCGAGGTATGATGAGGACAGGGAAACGTCACAAGAAAAAGCCCCGGGGATAGCCTGAAACATGAACTTCGACCTCACCGATGAGCAGTCCATGATGCGCGACACTTTCGCGCGCTTCCTCGATGAAAATTCGAGCATGGCCCGCGTGCGCAAGGCGCAGGAAACCGGCGGTTTCGACCCCGCCCTGTGGACCGGCCTTGCCGAACTGGGCGCCTTTTCGATGCGCGTGCCAGAGGACGCAGACGGCATGGGCCTTGGCCTGTTCGATGCCGGCCTGCTGATGGAAGAAGCCGGCCGCACGCTCGCCTCCGGCCCGCTGGCCGAAGCACTAGTGGCAACGCGCCTGCTCGGCCTGCTGGGCGGTCAGGATGACCTGCTGGCAAATGCCATTGGTGGCGAGGCAGTCGTCACGATCGCCATGCAGGACATTGCCGAATTCCCCAGGCAGTGGGTCGCCGGCGGTCTGTTTGCCGAAGCCGTGGTCGCGCGCAAGGGCGGCGATGTCGTGCTGATCACTGTTCCCGCCGAAGCGCGGATTGCGGAACCGACCCTTGCCACCACGGCTATCGCGGAACTCGATCTCTCCGCCCTGCCGACGACCGTTCTGGGCAGCGGCGAAGACGCGCTTGCTGCTTTTGCCGCCGGACTTGAGGAATGGAAGATCCTGATGGCGCTGGCGCTGTCCGGCCTCAGCCGCGCGGCGCTGACGATGGCAGCGGAATATGCGGGTGAGCGCAAGGCGTTCGGCGTGTTCATCGGCACGTTCCAGGCACTTTCGCACCCCATGGCAGACCTGATCTGCGAGATCGATTCCGCTAAGTTCCTGGCATGGCAGGCCATGCGCTCGATCGCCGATGGCGAAGCGGCGGCCGGTGCGCAGGTTTCGCTTTCGGCATGGTACGCCGCCGGCGCTGCGGGCCGCACCGTGCGCCACGCCGTGCAGACCTTCGGCGGCATCGGCCTCACCACCGAGCATGACGTTCACCTCTATAACCTGCGCGCCAAGGCTTGGCCGCTGGTCGCGGGCGATCCCGAGGATTGGCTGGCCGAGGCAGGCCGTCGCCTTTACGCGGGCGAGAAGGCCAGCCTTCCCGATGTGGGCGAAGTTCCGGTCGAGTTCGATCTGGGCGAGGATGCGCGCGCCATCCAGCAGGAAATCCGCAAATTCTTCGCCAAGAACGTCACCGACGAACAGCGCGAGAAGTTCCATTTCTCGTGGGAAGGCCACAACCCTGTCATTCACAAGCAGCTGGTCGAGGCGAACCTTGCCTATCTCCAGCTTCCCAAGGATGTCGGCGGGCGCGGCCTCAGCCCCTACGCCGTCACCGGCGCACGCTATGCTTTCGAGGAAGAAGGCTGGAGCAATCCGGTCGCCGGTGTTTCGCAGATGGTCGCCCTGATCATGCACCGCTTCGGCACCGAGGAACTGAAGCGCGACGTGCTCTCCAAGGTAATGGCGGGTGAGGCGATCTGCTCACTCGGCTATTCGGAACCCGGATGCGGATCGGATGTCTTCGCCGCGCAGTGCAAGGCCACCCAGCTTGAGGACGGGTCCTGGCGGATCGACGGCACCAAGATGTGGACCAGCGGCGCCAACCTTACCGACTATGTGCTGATGCTCTGCCGTACCGATCCGGATGCGCCCAAGCACAAGGGCCTGACGATGTTCATCGTGCCGCTGAAGGCCGAAGGCGTCACCGTGCAGGGCGTCCACACGTTCATGGACGAGCGCACCAACATCACCTTCTACGACAATGTGCGCATCCCCGACACCTGGCGCCTGGGTGAGATCAACGCCGGCGGCCGGACCATGGCGGCCAGCCTCGAACTGGAACACGGCGGCGGCTTTGCGAAAGTGCAGCGCGCGATGCTGGAGAACGCGGTCGAACTCTGCGAGGAAATCCCCGTGGCCGGCGGCGGCAAGCTGATCGAAACGGCCAAGGCTCAGGCGCGGCTGGCGCGTACTTACGCCAATGTGCTCGCCTCCGAACTGATTGCCTATCGCGCCAACTGGACACAGGTCCACGGCAAGGGCAACGGCGCTTATGGCCCGATGGCGAAGATGTTCTCCTCCGAACTGTTCATCACCGATTCCCGCGATCTTCTGGACCTGACGGCGCCCTACTCGCTGGCCAAGCGCAAGGGGGCGGCCGACGCCATCAACCTCGCCTATCGCCATGCGCACGGGACGACCATTTACGGCGGCACCAGCCAGGTGCACCGTTCGATGATCGCCGAAAAGGGCCTCGGCCTGCCGCGTTCACGCAATTGATTCTGGGGGATACAATGACCGAAGAAGCACCCCACCTGCTCACCGAAGACGTGGACGGCATCCTGATCGCCACGCTCAACCGGCCCGACAAGCTCAACGCGATCAGCCGGCAGATGATGGATCTGCTGACGCAGGCCGTGCTACGCTTTCGCGAGACGCCCGAACTGAAGGTCATGCTGATCCGATCGGCCGGGCGTTACTTCAGCTCCGGCGCGGACCTGCGCGGCGGGAACCAGAACATCATCTCGCCCACCGCCACCAGCGGCAGCGCACGCGGCATTCGCGAGAACCACCGCCTCAATCTCAACAACATGCAGCAGCTGTGGGACGAGATCGAACATATCGAGAAGCCGTTCGTCGTCGCCCACCATGCCATGTGCGTGGGCGGCGGACTGGAGATGAGCCTCTCCTGCGATTTCCGCCTGGCCGCCAAGAGCGCGTCCTACGCCTTCCCCGAAGGTCTGTTCGGCGTGCTGCCGGCATCGGGCGGCGTCTCGCGCCTGACGCGCATCTGCGGGCCGCACTGGGCGCGCTGGCTGATCATGGCGAACAAGCCTGCCCCGGCCGACATGGCATTCACCATGGGTCTGGTCCATCAGGTCTATGAGGACGAGACGTTCGAGGCGGATGTCATGGAATTCTGCCGCCATCTGACCAGGCAGAACCCGGAGCAGATGGGCGCGGCCAAAGTCGCCATCGAACTCAGCGCCGAAGTGGGCCGCGACAGCGCCCGCCACATCGAGCGCATGGCCAACAGCGCGCTGATGCTCAACCCGGACTACATCCGCGGCATGGAAGAGTATCTGAAGGGCGTGGGCGGCAAGAAGAAGTAGGGGCGGGCCGGGGGGTCCCTCCGCTCAGTTCAGCCGCCACAACAATCAACACTCGTCGCCCCCGCGAAGGCGGGGGCCCCGCTTCCTTCGCGCCACGCCAGAAGAACAAGCGGGATCCCCGCCTTCGCGGGGATGACGGGGTGTTTTGATTTGATGAGAGATGTGAACGCGAACTAGCGCCCCCGTTACACGCACCGCCTCACCCCGCCGCGCGCTCCCGCGTATCGCGGATCGCCAGTTCCATCAGCCGCGCATTGATCTCCAGCAGGCTCTCCTCGCGGCGCCCCGGCAGCGTGCCGAGTATCCGCCGCAAACGCCTGTCGGTCGCCAGCGTGATCGAGCGTTCGATACCCGTCATCAACGTCGTCGCCATCAGCACCGCCGTATCGCCCAGCACCCCGCGCGGATCCATTTGCGCGACGAACAGGCCGATCAGCGGCCGGGTGGAATTCACGCGCTGGTGCATGATCCGCACGTCGAACTGATCCGCCAGTGAGTTGCGCAAGTGCAGCAGGCCGGTGTGGCTGGCCCAGAACGCGTGATAGGCGCGCACGAACGCCATGGCCCGGGCATTGAGTTCCTCATCCGGCCAATATTCGCGGGCCAGCACGAAATACTCGTCTTGCGCCGATCCCATCACCGGCTCCAGCACCGCCAGCAGCAGTTCGGTGAAATCGGTGAAGTAGTTGTAGATCGACGTCATGCCGAGCCCGACCGTGCGGGCAACGGCACCCAGCGTCACCGGCTCGTCAGTCTTTTCGACAAGCTCGATCGCTGCCGCAAGGATCCGTTCACGCGTGACGCGGCCCTTGCGACCCAGTCTCTGGCCATGAAGGTTGTGGCTGATCGCCGCCGATGCGTCGGTGACGGCGGCAGCGAGGTGCGGCGGGACAGCCGGGATTCCGGTGTCCTCGCCGCCGTTCTCTTCTCCGGTGTCGCTTCCCAGAAAAGCCTCGGTCGTACCGTTTACGTCAGGCCGCGGCCTGGCCGACCGGCCAGGCGAGGATCTTGACGTCGGTGAACTCTTCGATGCCTTCGACACCCCATTCGCGTCCCATGCCGCTCGCCTTGTAGCCGCCGAAGGGAATGTCGCCGGCAATGCACATGCCGTTGTTGACGCTCATCGATCCGGTGCGCACGCGCTTGGCGATATTGATGGCCCGGTTCAGATCGCCCGAGCTGACGCCGCCCGATAGGCCATAGGAGCTCTGGTTGGCAATGCGCACGGCATCCTCGTCGTCCTCATAGGGGATGACGACCAGCACGGGGCCGAAGATTTCTTCCTGGGCGATGCGCATGTCGTTGGTAACGTCCACGAAGCAGGTCGGCTCCACGAAGTAGCCGCCGCCCTTGTCCGGACGGATATTGCCGCCGGCGATCAGTGTGGCGCCCTCTTCCTGGCCCAGATCGATGTAGCTCTTCACGCGCTCCATCTGACGCTTGGAGATCACCGGGCCCATGATGTGCGCCGGGTTCTGGATATCGCCCCAGTTGTCGCCGAAGTTGCCATAGGCGCCCTTGAGGATGGCCTTAGCTTCTTCATAACGGCTCTTGGGCACCAGCAGGCGCGACTGCACGGCGCAGCCCTGACCGGCGTGGAACACCAACATCGCCATGCCCACTTCCATCGCGAAGTTCGGCGCATCGTCGAGCACGATCTTCGCCGACTTGCCGCCGAGTTCGAGGAACACGCGCTTCAGCGTGGGGGCGCCCTGCTCCATGATGCGCTTGCCGACGCCGGTGGAGCCGGTGAACGAGATCAGGTCCACGCGCGGATCGGTGACGAGCATTTCGCCCGCCAGCGCCGGATCGGCGCCGAACACCACGTTGATCACGCCATCGGGGAAGCCGGCTTCCTTGGCCAGTTCACCGAAGATCGCGCCCATGCCCGGGGTATCCGGCGCGGGCTTCAGGATCACCGTGCAACCGGCCAGCAGCGCGGCGACGATCTTGCCGATGTTGACGTAGAGCGGCACGTTCCAAGGCGTGATCGCGCCGACCACGCCGATTGCCTCACGCACGCCCACGCGCTTGTGGATCATGCCGAAGGCCGGCTTTTCGCCGTAGTCCTTTTCCCACTCCAGCTTGTCGAAGACGGCCATGTAGTCGTCCCAACCGTCCAGAGCCATGTCGACATGCGCGCGGTTGACCGCACCCTGCGCCGCGCCGGCTTCGTGCATGGCGAGTTCGCCAAGACGCGGACGGGCCGCTTCGAACAGTTCGCGGTACTTCTTCACCAGCGCCACGCGCTTTTCGGTGTTGGTGGACCAGTCGGTATCGTCGAAAGCGCGGCGGGCGGCAGCGATGGCGGCGTTCACGTCATCGGCGGTGGCATCGGCGGCCTTGCCGATCGCCTCGCCGGTCCAGGGGCTGATCACGTCGAACGTGCCGCCATTGCTGGCGCCGCGCAACTGGCCGTCGATATAGAGCTTGGCTTCGGGAAGAGTGGTCATCGTCTGATCCTTGGCGGGAATAGGGTCTTGCAGGATTTGGGCGTCGCTCATGGGTGGCGCGCTCCCACTGAAACGTGGAGCACGCGCACATCAGGCGGCAGATCGATGACCGAGCGGAACACGCCGGTCACATTCTCGGTGTTCGAGATCGGCCGAGAGCGCAGGTCGATACCGTTGGCGGCACAGCCCTGGTGGAAGCGCATGGCGGCATCGGGGTTCCAGCCCGGAGCGGTCTTGCCCGCTTCGTACATTGGCCCGGCGCGCACGGTGGTGACGCGGATGCCTGCAGGCTCCAGTTCCTCCACCAGCGCTTCGGTGAAGCGTTCGAGCCCGGCCTTGGTGCACTGGTAGAGCGAGAGCATGACGAAAGGCACAGCGATGGATTCGCTGCCCACGTTGATGATCTGGCCGCCCTTTTCCATCATCGGGATGGCCGCACGGCAGCAATAGATCGGGCCGTTGAGATTGGTGGCGATGATGCCGTCGATCTGCGCGTCGGTCGCCTCGGCCACCGTGAACGGTTCGTAAATCGCGGCATTGTTGATCAGCACGTCAATCTTCGGGTGCTTTTCGGCAATCGCCTGGAAAGCCTTGCGCACGGAATCGGCGGAGGCCACGTCGCACTCCACCGCCATGGCCGTGCCACCGATCTCGTCGGCCAGTTCCTGCACCTTGGACAGCGTGCGGCCCAGCAGGATCACGGTTTCCCCTTCACTGGCGAAACGCCTTGCAAGCGCGCGGCCGAGGCCCGCACCGGCGCCAGTGATCACGATCGTCTTACCCACGCATCCTCCCGCTATTACGGCTTTCGAGTGCCGATCCTTGGCCGGCACGATTTCCCAAACTCTAGCTTCTCTGCAAGGCGCTGCCTATCGCGGCCACGATGGTTCGACAGGACCGTCCCCGCGATACATTACGGCACACGATCACCCCTGGGCCGTGGCATCCGAAGCCCGATGGCGCGTCAAGTTGAGGCGCATCGTGTCCAGCACGTCCAACAGGCGTTCCTTGTCCGCATCGGGCACGCCTTCCAGCGCCAGATCGGCTGTTTCCTCGGCCAGAGGCTGCAACTGTTCCAGCAATTCGCGGCCGCGCGGCGTCAGATAGAGCCGCCAGGCGCGCCGGTCTGCCGGATCGGCGCGGCGTTCGACCAGCCCGCCATCCTGCATCCGGTCGATCATGCGACCGGCCGTAATCGGCTCCACCTCCAGAATTTCGGCAAGACCACCCTGGTTGATCCCCTCCATGCGGTGAAGCACGCTGAGGACCTGCCATTGCGGCCGGGTTACGCCGATCGCCCGTGCCCGCTCGTCGAAAGACCGGCGCATCAAGCGCGCCACTTGCGACAGAACGGTGCCGATCTTGCGTTCCATTGCCCGTTAAATACTAGGCTTGCTTAGTATTTGCGAATGAAATCGCAATCGCTTCGCAGGGAACGCCCCGGCGGTGGCACCTCAGGGTTTGGCCATGTCCACGATCAGGCGAGAAAGCGTCTGTTTCGCGATCTTCCAGCCGTCGGCGGAGCGCACGTACGTCTCGTGATAATGGCCGTAACCGGTCAGCGCGAACGAGTCCTTGATCACACGATCCTGCATGGCCCAGATCACTTCGGCGCTGTCGCCGCGGAACGTTACTTCCGGCGAGTGGATCTGGTGCGCGGTCTTCGCATCGGCCAGCGAGTGCCGGACCATCGCAACGAAAGTGTCGCGCCCCTTTTCCAGCGTACCGCCTGCCGGGCGGGTATCGATCTCGCAATCCTCGGTGAACAGCGCAGCCCAGCCATCCCAGTCCTTGGTATCGAGTAGGCGGCAATAGCGGGCCTTGAGATTGCAGATCTCCAGCCAGTCTTCGAAACTCGGCGTCTGTGCCATGCTGTCCTCCCCTTAACCGGGCGTAGATTCCGTCTCCAGCCGCTCGGCGGCCAGCTTGCGGAGATCCGCCGTCTTGATCTTGGCGCTGCCGGTGGTCTTCAGATCGCTCTCCGCCACGAACAGCACCTTGCGCGGCACCTTGTAGCTGGCGAGCTTTTCCTTGGCGAAATCGCGGATCGATCCGGCATCGGGACGTGCGCCTTCGACCGGGACCACGCAGGAAACCACCAGTTCGCCCAGCAGATCGTCGGGCACGCCCACGGTCTGCACCATCTTCACTTCGGGATGGGCACGGATCACTTCGTCGATCTCCAGAGGAGAGACGTTGGCACCGCCGGTCTTGATGATGTCGTTCAGGCGGCCTTCCCAGAACAGGCGGCCCTGATCGTCGATGTAGCCTCCGTCCGCGGTGCGCAGAAAGCCTTCGCCATCCAGCGATTCGTCCAGCGGCACGCCGAGGTAGCCCAGCATCAGCGTCGGCCCCTTCACCGCGATCTCGCCGCGTTCGCCCAGCGGCATGGTCGCCCCGCTCATCGGATCGACGATCTTGATCGTGGAGCCGGCGGTCGGAATGCCGTGCGACTTGCCGGCAACTTCCTCAGACGTGCCCGAAGCGAAGACCGAGATCAGCGTGAATGTCTCGGTATTGCCGAAGGCTTGCGCCGGTTCGCGCCAGTCTGTCTCGATCGTCGGATGCTGCGCGCAGGGCGTCAGCGCATCGATGTAGTGCATCGGCGAGAGGTCGACGCTCTCGTAATTGGGCGCGGCCATGAGCTGCGCCCACTGGTGCGGCCAGGCGAGCATCATCGTCGCCTTTTCCGCTTCCATCAGCGACAGCGCTTCTTCGGCATCGAACCAGCGCTGCAAGACCAGCGATCCGCCCGAACCGAGCGTGCCGCCCAGCGCCATCGAGAAATTGCCCGACCAGAAGAACCCATTCGCCGACCACGTGCGCGGCGGCTCTTTCACGTCGTACCACTGCGGCCAGCGCCAGAGTTGCAGGCAGACGCCGCGATGGGCGGAAAGGATGCCCTTGGCCTTGCCGGTGGAGCCGGAGGAGAAGAACAGCACGCCGGGATCGCTCGGCTGCACTGAGGCGGCAGCGGCATCTACCAGCGCGGGATCGACGCTGTTTCCGCGCGCGAGGAACGCATTCCAGCCCTCGATCGCGCCGAGGCCTTCATCGCTGTCGATCACAGCGAGGTGGCGCAGGAATGGGAACTTGGTGGAAGCGACTTCGCCGGGCTTGGCCGAGCCGATCTGCGGCTCCAGATCGACGAGGATTTCGGCGAAATTCTTCTTGAGCACCTGCCGTTCGAGCAACAGCACCGAACATCCGCCCATCTGCAGCACGATTTCGAGTTCGGCGGGGGTGAAGAACGTGCTCACCGTCATGGCGACGCCGCCCGCAAGCGCGGTGCCGAAGACGCTGGAGAGGAATTCGAGGCGGTTGGTCGCGAGCACGCCGACGCGGGTGCCCTTGCCAACCCCGCAGGCGACGAGCGCGCGGGCGACTTCCATCGAGCGGGCCCAGAGGTCGTCGTAAGTCCAGCGTTCGACCCGGTCGCCAAGGTGGATGACCGCCGCCTCGGAAGGACCATGGCGGCGCGATACCTCGTGAACGAATCCACCCAGCGTCAGCGGACCGATGCCCTGCTCTTCCGCCAGCGGAATGCCCCGCGCGATGGACAGGCCCTGCGTGACTTCTACCATGCGTTCCTCATCGTTTTTGCGGGGCCTCTGGTGGCCCCTTCTCCCATCGAAGCTCTGGCGCGGCAGGCGGCTCCCTCAAACCGCCCGCCGCGCCGGCTGCATCAGGCGTTCACGTCAACGATGTAACGGCCAGTGACCTCACCGGACATGAACTTGCGAGCAGCCTCGATGGCGTCGCCAAGGCCGATGGTCTGGCCGATGGTTTCCAGCGCTGCCGGGTCGAGATCCTTGGCCAGACGGTCCCAGGCCTTCAGGCGCTTGGCCTTGGGGGCCATGACGCTGTCGATGCCCAGCAGCGAAACGCCGCGCAGGATGAAGGGCATGACGGTCGAGGGCAGGTCGAAGCCCTGCGCCAGACCGCAAGCGGCAACCGCGCCGCCGTACTTGGTCTGCGCAATGGCATTGGCCAGCGTGTGGCTGCCGGCGGTGTCGACCACGCCCGCCCAGCGCTCCTTCTGGAGCGGCTTGCCCTTTTCGGCGAGTTCGGCGCGATCGATGATCGTTTCCGCGCCCAGCGACTTCAGATAGTCCGCCTCACCCGGCTTGCCGGTGAGCGCGGCGACCGAGTAGCCCAGCTTCTTGAGAATGGCGATGGCGACCGAGCCGACGCCGCCGGTGGCGCCGGTGACCAGGATTTCGCCCTGATCCGGGGTCACGCCCCAGTCCACCAGCGCATCGACGCAAAGCGCAGCGGTATAGCCGGCCGTGCCGATCGCCATGGCCTGCTTCGGCGTGAAGGCCGACGGCAGCGGCACCAGCCAGTCACCCTTCAGCTTGGCCTTTTGCGACAGGCCGCCCCAGTGGCCCTCACCCACGCCCCAGCCGTTGAGCACGACGGTATCGCCGGCTTTCCAGTCGGCATGGCTGCTTTCGGTAACGGTGCCGACCAGGTCGATCCCCGGAACCATCGGGAACTTGCGCACGACGGGCGACGCGCCGGTAACGGCAAGGCCGTCCTTGAAATTGAGCGTGGAGAACGCGACGTCGATAGCGACATCGCCTTCGGGCAGCGCGCTTTCGTCAAGCTGCTGGAGAGTGACCGTCTGGCCCTCATCGGTCTTGTCGATCACGATAGCGGAAAACATGGCATACTCCCTCAAGGGCTGCTTTGGAGCCCGACGATGCAGACCCTAGCTGAAAGGGAATATGCACGGCTCCGTCAATGCCGCCGCCCCACGCCATCGCGGAGGCGAAGCGGCATCACCGATGGGGTATCGGTTAAGGCCGCAATGGCCCCTGCTTGGCCTCATTCCCCCCCTTCTCGTCATTGCGAGCGTAGCGAAGCAATCCAGAGCGGAGTGGGCCCGGCTCTGGATTGCTTCGCTACGCTCGCAATGACGAAGGGTGGTGGGTATCGCATGCGGCCTAACCCGGCGACCCCGACAGCCTCAGCCGCCGGGCGAAACCCCGTGCGCCGCCAGCAGATCCGCCACCCTCGGGAAGGCCTTGGCCCGCATCGTGCCGTACATGGAAAGCCGCAGAATCTCGCGCGAATAGCGGCGCGACAGTTCGCGCCGCTCGCCTTCGTCGGCAGCGTGAGCACGGGCGAGGATCGGCCAGAAGAACACCCCTGCCAGGTTCATCACCGAATAGACCTCGAAATCGATGCCCGGTTCGGCCAGATCGGTGCCCGCAAAGCGGCCCAGCGAACCGCAATATTCCCGCCAGAACGGGTCCTGCGACGGGTCCGGAGAGGCCAGCACCTGCTGCAGCCAGACGCGGCAGATGTCCGGATTTTCCATCGCGAAATCAGCCAGCCGGTCGGTAAGCGACACGACATCCACTTCCTCGACCCGCCGCTCCCCGACAGTCTCCGGATCACCAAAAACGGCATGAAACAGCTTGTCCGAAACCCACTGGATCGTCGCCTCGATCAGCTTTTCGCGCGTTTCGAAATGCTGATAGGCCGTGCCGCGATTGACGGCGGCGAGATGGGCGACGGCAGAGAGGCTGACGCCCTCTGGCCCGTCCTTGGCCAAAAGGTTGGCCGCCGCATCCAGAATGACGGCGCGCGTCGCGACCGGATCGCGCGTCCTGCGCCGTGTTTTCGCCTCCATGCCCGCCCCTTTTCCTGTATCAAAGGGCGAGCATAGCGGCGTGCTTACTAATCGACAATGTTGATCAGCTTGTCCTCAGAGGAAGGCTTTGACCTTTTCAAGGACCAGTTCGGCGTGTTCCTTCCGGCAGATCAGCAGGTCCGGCATATAGACGTCCTCCCGATTGTAGACCAGCGGGCTGCCGTCGATACGCGAGACGTGGAGGCCCCAGCCCTGCGCGACGGCGGCAGGAGCGCAGCTATCCCACTCGTACTGGCCGCCGGAGTGGAGATAGATGTCCGCCTCTCCGCGCAGGATCGCCATGGCCTTGGCCCCAGCCGATCCCATCGGCACCAGTTCGGCCCCGATGGCTTCGGCCACGCCGGTCGCTTCCTTGGCGGGACGCGTGCGGCTGACGACCATGCGCAGCTTTTCAGGCGCGGGGGGAACCTCGCCCGGCTGGTCGGAGCGCAGGACAATGCCTGCGCCCGGCAGCGCCACGGCGCCCAGCACCGGAGCCCCATCCACTGCCATGCCGATGTGAACGGCCCAGTCGGCCCGTTCCTCGCCATATTCACGGGTGCCGTCGACCGGATCGACGATCCACACGCGATCCTTGGCCAGACGCTCGGCATTGTCCTTTTCCTCTTCGGAGAGCAGCCCGTCCTCGGGCCGCTGCTCGCGAAGGGCGTGGCAGAGGAACTGGTTGGCGGTCTGGTCCCCCGCCTTGCCCAGCGACTTGCCCGAGAACAGGCCGGAAGCCCGCACGTCGAGCAGGATCTTGCCTGCCACTTCGGCCAGATGCGCGGCGAGATCGCCGTCGTTTAGGCTCATCAGGCGTCTCCCAGCAGCGTGTCGACGATGAGGTTCGCAGCCTCTTCCGGCGAGATCGCCGTGGTGTCGATGCGGATTTCCGGGTTGCGCGGCGCTTCGTAGGGGCTGTCGATGCCCGTGAAGTTCTTCAGCTCGCCCGAACGCGCCTTCTTGTAGAGGCCCTTGACGTCGCGCGCCTCGGCCACCTTCAGCGGCGTGTCGATGAACACTTCGAAGAACTCGCCTTCCGGCAGCATCGTGCGCACCATCTCGCGATCTGCCTGGAACGGCGAGATGAAGGCGGTGATCACGATCAGGCCGGCATCGGTCATCAGCTTCGAGACTTCGCCCACGCGGCGGATATTCTCGATGCGGTCCGCCTCGGTGAAGCCCAGATCCTTGTTGAGACCGTGGCGCACGTTGTCGCCATCGAGCAGGAAGGTGTGCCGGTTCATCCGGTGCAGCTTCTTCTCGACAAGGTTGGCGATGGTCGACTTGCCGGAACCCGAAAGGCCGGTGAACCACAGCACCGCCGGGCGCTGGTTCTTCAGGCCCGCGTGCTGCTTGCGATCGATGTCCACGGCCTGCCAGTGCACGTTCTGCGAACGGCGCAGCGAGAAGTGGATCATGCCCGCCGCCACCGTGGCATTGGTCATCTTGTCGATCAGGATGAAGCCGCCCAGCGTACGGTTGTCGGCATAGGCCTCGAACACGATCTGCTTGTCGGTGGTCAGTTCCGCCACGCCGATCGAGTTCAGCTCCAGCGTCTTGGCCGCCAGATGCTCCATCGTGTTGACGTTGACTTCGTACTTCGGCTCCTGAACCGTCGCCGACACCACCTGCGTGCCGATCTTCAGCCAGTAGGCACGGCCGGGCACCATGGCCTCGTCCGCCATCCACACGAAAGTCGCCTCGAACTGGTCGGCGGTCTGCGGCGGGCTGTCGGCGACCGAGATCACCGAACCGCGCGAGCAATCGATCTCGTCCGCGAAGCATACGGTGACCGACTGACCGGCAACCGCTTCTTCCAGATCGCCATCATAAGTGACGACGCGGGTGATCGTGCTGGTCTTGCCCGAGGGCAGGACGCGGATCTTGTCGCCCGCCTTCACCGAACCGGTGGCGATCAGGCCCGAGAAACCGCGGAAGTCCAGGTTCGGACGGTTCACCCACTGCACCGGCATGCGGAACGGCTTGTCGGCATCGACCGAGGAGAGAACCTCCACCGTTTCCAGATGCTCGACCAGCGGAATACCGGCGTATTGCGGCGCCTTGTACCACGGGGTCTTGTCCGAGAGCGTGGTGATGTTGTCGCCCTTGAAGCCCGAGATCGGCAGCGCGGTGAAGCTTTCGATCCCGATCGAAGTGGCGAACTCGGTATAGTCCGCGAGGATCTTGTCGAAGACCTCCTGGCTGTAGTCCACGAGGTCCATCTTGTTGACCGCAAGGACGATGTTCTTGATGCCGATCAGGTGGCACAGGTACGAGTGGCGGCGCGTCTGCACCAGCACGCCCTTGCGCGCATCGATCAGGATCACCGCAAGGTCGGCGGTGGAGGCACCGGTGACCATGTTGCGGGTGTACTGTTCGTGGCCCGGGCAGTCGGCAACGATGAACTTGCGCTTCTCGGTGTTGAAGAAGCGGTAGGCCACGTCGATGGTGATGCCCTGCTCGCGCTCTGCGGCAAGACCGTCGACCAGCAGCGCGAAGTCGATCTCCTGCCCCTGCGTGCCGACCTTCTTGGAGTCCGACTGGAGCGCATCCAGCTGATCTTCGAAGATCATCTTCGAATCGTAGAGCAGGCGCCCGATCAGGGTGGACTTGCCATCGTCGACGCTGCCGCAGGTGATGAAGCGCAGCATCGTCTTGTGCTCGTGCTGGACGAGGTATGCGTCGATATCGTCCGCGATCAGCTGGTCGGTGACGTAGACTGCTTCTTTGGTTTCGGTGTCGGTCTGGGCCATTTTACGTCATCCCAGCGAAAGCTGGGATCTCCCTCGATAAGTTCCGATTGGCGGCACGAGACCCCAGCATTCGCTGGGGTGACGAACAAAGTTCGTCAGAAGTACCCCTGCTGCTTCTTGACTTCCATGCCGGCACCGCCGGCGTCCTTGTCGATGGCGCGGCCCTGCCGCTCGGATGTGGTGGTGAGGAGCGTTTCCTGGATCACTTCGGGAAGCGTCTTCGCCTCGCTCTCCACCGCGCCGGTCAGCGGGTAGCAGCCGAGCGTGCGGAAACGGATCGAGCGTTCGACGGGAACTTCGCCTTCCTTCAGCGGGAAGCGTTCGTCGTCCACCATCAGCAGCATGCCGTCACGCTCCACGGTCGGGCGCTTTTCGGCGAAGTAGAGCGGCACGATGGGGATGTCGTTCAGGTGGATGTACTGCCAGATGTCTAGCTCGGTCCAGTTGGAGATCGGGAAGACGCGGATCGATTCACCGCGCGCCTTCTTGGCGTTGTAGAGATTCCACAGTTCCGGGCGCTGGTTCTTCGGGTCCCAGCCGTGCGAGGACGTGCGGAAGGAGAAGATGCGCTCCTTGGCGCGGCTCTTTTCCTCGTCGCGGCGGGCGCCGCCGAAGGCCGCATCGAAACCGTACTTGTCCAGCGCCTGCTTCAGGCCCTCGGTCTTCCACATGTCGGTGTGGAGCGCGCCGTGATCGAAGGGGTTGATGCCCTTCTCGATGGCTTCGGGGTTCTGGTAGACCAGCAGCTCCATGCCGCTCTCACGCGCCATCTTGTCGCGCAGCTCGTACATCGCCTTGAACTTCCACGTCGTATCGACATGGAGCAGCGGGAACGGCGGCGGCGAGGGATAGAACGCCTTGCGGGCAAGGTGCAGCATCACGGCGCTGTCCTTGCCGACCGAATAGAGCATCACGGGCTTTTCAGCCTCGGCGACGACTTCGCGGATGATGTGGATGCTCTCGGCTTCGAGACGCTCCAGATGCGTGAGTGTTTTCATCAGGTCTTCCTCTGCCCAGGGCTCATGCCCGTTGGCTGGGTTTCAAACTGTCCCGATTCCGAATCGCAGGGATGACATTCGCGCGAACCTCCCATATGGGAGGATATGGCTCTTACCAGCAACGACGAGACCGATCTCCTGATCCCACTCTTTCAGGGAAATGCCGAAAATCCGCGATTTTCGACATTTCTGGAAAGGTTGCGTCGTCGCACCCAAGCCGATTACGTCAGCCTGATCCTTCGCATGGGCGATGGCCCGCACGCCGCAATCGTCGAAAGCTACGCCGGAATCGACTTGCGGACGCGGGCCCGCGAGTCGGAACAGCAGGGACCGTTCGACCTCGATCGCTACCTCTACGACGGGTTGCGGCCGGGGCGGGTCTATTCGATCGGGGAGATGATCGATCACGACCCGGTGGCGCGCGCGGATCGCAACCGGCGGATGGCGAAACTCGGCATCGGTGACGAGCGTGTGGTGCGGATCGCCGGCGGAGAACGCTACAGCGCATGGCTGCTGATGGCCCGCGCACGTGAGTGCACCGCCGCCGACAGCGCCCTGCTCTCCAGCCTGGCGCCTTACGTCGCCATCGCGGTCGAAAACCTCGTGGCGATGGACCGCGACCGGCTTGCGGCGCGGATCAATGCCATGGGGCTGGAACGTACCGGCAAGGGCTGGATGCTGCTCGACGCCGAAGCGCGCGTGGTGGCGGCCGATCCGGCGCTGGCGGAATTCTGGCAGACGCATTGCGGCGCGGCCCTGCGCCCGGGCGAGCGCGTGCTGGGCCTGGATCTCGCCGCCGAGCGCAAGTTGGCAGCCATCGCGGCGGAAATGACGCAGGATCGCACCCTGTCAGCGCGGCCGCTACTGCTGCGGGACAATCCGCATATCGACGCGCTGCTGATGCCCGCCGAAAATGCGGAGGCTCTCGCGGCACCGGCAATCCTGGCGCTCTGCACCCTGCCCCGGCCGCATTCGGACCACAGCGCCGAGCGACTGGCGGAAGTCTTCGACCTCCCCCGGCGCGAGGCGGAACTGGCGATGGCGCTAGCGGACGGCCACTCCATCGCCGAAGCGGCGGAGCGCATGGGTCTGACGCTGGAAACGGCGCGCAACTATTCCAAGCGGCTCTACGCCAAGCTGGGTGTGCGCGGGCAGGCGGAACTGGTGCGACTGGTTTACGAGAGCAGTGCGGTGATGGCGTAAAGCGCGCGCCTGCCCGAGGCCGCGACCCCAAACCAAGCCTAACCTCAAAAACTTCGTCGCCCCCGCGCAGGCGGGGGCCCCGCTTCCTTTTTGCGTCCCAGCGCGAGACCAGAAGAACAAGCGGGGTCCCCGCCTTCGCGGGGACGACGAAGTTTTATCAGATCAATCCCCGAGCTTGGCCTCCATCGCCCCGATTTCCGAACGCAGCCACATCGTCTCGGACAGGTTCTTGCCGCCCGAAGCCGCCAGCAAAGCCTCATGCGCCGCCTTGCGCACGGTCAGCACCGCCGCATTGTCCGGCTCAGCGCTGAGAGCGATGTCGGTCAGGTGCACGGCCTCCAGCGAAGCGCCTGCATCCAGCTTCGCCTGCGCCCGTTCCGCCAGCTTGGCCGCACCGCCAGCCAGCTCGACCAGATCAACATCCACGCTAGAACGCGGCACGCCGTAGAGCGCAGTGGTGCCATCCTCATAGTGCAGCCAGCCCGAATACTCGCGCCAGATCGACTTGACCGCCCAGGCGGCCTTGCCATGGAATTCGCCGATCTCCAGCCCCTCGGGCCAGGCGAATTCGCGCATCAGCCTGTGCACGTCCTTGCCCGCCTTCATGCCTTCCAGCGTATAGTCGCGCACGTAGCTGACCGCCGCGTGCATCCTGTCGAGATCGGCGCGGATGCGTTCCGCGCCGCGAATGGCCTCGCCGTGCCCGGTGACGATGATCTCGGCCCCAAGCTCGCGGATCGCCTCGAGCGACTTCAGGTAATTGCGCACCAGACGCGGCTTGTCCCCGCGCAGGGTGTTGAGGAACGGCATCGACAGCCAGACCGGCCCGAAGACATTGCCGGTGAAGGCGATCTTCTCCTTGGGCATCCAGACCGTGAGCGAGTCGATGGTCTCACCCTCGGGCGTGGAGATCAGTTCGAACGTCCGCCCGCCAAGGTCGATAGTCAGACGGCGGTCGACGAGGATGTCCGGAACCACGTTCGGCGCCGGCGTGGGCGAACCGCCGCGCTTCAGCGTCGATCCCCAGAGCTTGCCGCTCCTCGGCCCGAAGAAGGGCTGAAGGGCCATCATGTCCGAAAGCGCTTCGTTGAAGCCCGGCCCGCCGACGACTTGCGTGCCCTCTTCCAGAAATTCCGGCACGCCGCCGAAGTGATCGGCATGGCTCTGCGTAAGGATGATGAAGGCAAGCGGGCCGGTGCGCGGCGGGGTCAGCAGGCGCTTGGTGCGCTCTGCATTGTCCATGAAGCCGGTGTTGATCATGACGTCGCCCTCGGCGGTCGTCACGAGGTAGGCGTTCGAGATATCGTTCGCCTGAAACACGAAATCGGTGATCGCGATAGCCTCGGCCTGCTCGTCGCCCGAGCGGACCAGACCTGCCAGCTTCGGCCCGGCGTCCTTCACACTGTCAGCACTTGGCATTTCAAGCCTCCTCGATACCGATCATGACTTTGGCGGATTGCGGCGTGGCCGCGATTTCCAGGCCCTTCATGATCTCGCTGAATGGCAGCTTGTGGCTGATCATCGGCGCGATCTTGTCCTTCAGACGGGGCATGGCGGCCACCACTTCGGGCATTTCGGTCGGGTAACCGACCGCCGTGGTGATCGTCATCTCGCTGGTCAGCATGCGGCCAACCGGAAACTCGATGGGCCGCATATAGGCGGCGGTGATGACCAGCTTGGCATGCAGCTTGGCCATCATGATTACATCGGTCAGGATGTTGGGGGCGCCCGCCGCGTCGATGAAGGCATCGGTGCCCACGCCCACGCGGCCATAGCTCGGCACTTCGCCGTGCAGCTTCGCCAGTTCGGCGCGCAGATCGATCTTGGTGGGATCGAGCGCGGCCCGAACACCCAGCGCCCGCGCGCGCTCCAGACGCTCTTCGGACAGATCAAGCGCCACCACATCGGTCACGCCGCGATCGACCAGCCAGAGCAGCATGCCAAGGCCGATCGGTCCGCAGCCGAACACGACAACCTTGTCGCCCGGCTTCACATCGGCGCGATTGACGCCGTGCATGGCGACGGCCAGCGGCTCGCACATGGCGGCAACGTCGTAGGAGATGCCTTCGGGAATCGGCAGGATGGAATCGCCCAGCCGGGCCTCGCGCACCAGCAATTCCTGCGTGAATGCGCCTTCCGGCCCGCCCGAACCGATGTTGCTGGGCGTCATCATCGGATTGACGATGACGGCATCGCCCACGGAAATCCCGGCGACTTCGGCGCCGACTTCCATCACCTCGCCCGCGCCTTCATGGCCCAGCGCGGTCTCCACACCCGGCGGAATGCCGCCCATCTTGATGTAGGACAGGTCCGATCCGCAGATGCCGACCGACTTCATCTTGACGACGACGTCCTTCGGCCCCGCCGCCGGACGTTCGTAAGCATCGACGCGGACATCGCCTTGCCCATGGATCTTGAGCAGTTCCATCGCTTCTCTCCCTCCGTCGCTTACGGACGAACCATGTAGCCGCCGTCGATCGTGACCGTCTCACCGGTCATGAACGAACTGGCATCCGAGCAAAGATAGGCACCGATGCCCTCGAAGTCCGCCGGATAACCGGTGCGCTTTATCGGAATCGTCGGGGCGAAATGCGCGGCCACGGCATCGGCGCGTGCGCCCTCACCCATCATCGGCGTGATGACCAGACCCGGCGCCACGACGTTGGCGCGAATGCCCAGCGGGGCCAGTTCGATGGCAAGGCAGCGGATCGCCGCCGCCACCGCCGCCTTCGACGCGGCATATTCCATCTTGCCCGGCAGGCCCTGAAACAGCGAGAGCGAACCGCAGGCCACAAGGCTGCCGCCGCTCTGGTCACCCGCCTCGACGCGCTCCTTCATCAGCCGCGCGCCTTCGCGCAGGGTGAAGAAGGCACCGTCCAGCGCAGTCTTCTGGAATTCGTACCAATGCTCGGTCGGCATCTCGAAAGCCGAGTTGTAACGCGGCGACGCGCCCGAGTTGGCGAACACGCAGTCCACCCGGCCGAAATCGGCAATCACCTGCTCGTAACCGGCCTTGATGTTCGCCTCTTCCGAAACGTCCACCTGATAGGCGATCACCTTGCCCGCGCCGGCCGCTTCCAATTCAGCCTTGGCCTTCGCGCTCTTTTCCGCGTTGCGCGCCCAGATCGCCAGATCGCCGCCCATCTTGGCCACGCCCATGGCAAAGCCGAAACCGATGCCGCCGTTACCACCGGTCACCACCGTCACCTTGCCCGTGCAGTCAAAAAGGCCCTTGGCCATCATTCTCTCCTCGATCCCGTTACCGGCCTTCTTGCCGGCACTTTCGTTGGCGCGATGTTTCCCGTGGGCGGCTTGTCCCGCAAGCTTGGCAATCATAGAATTCAGGCCCTATCCAAGCGTCAGGGACACGAATTCGGGCCATGGACCCGACAAGTCCGGGAGAGCCTGCAATGCCCGATAACCGCTCCGCCCATACGCCGACGATGATCGTCGATGCGGAGCTTTGCGCCGCCGGAATCACCGCACAGATCGTGCGTTTCGACATTCCCGAACCCACCGACACGCGCCACGCCGTCGGCGCCGGCTATCACGTCAACATGTGCCTGACCCCTCGCCCGCTGGAATCGCGCGGCGGCTATCGCGAACGCTGGGGCCCACATCGATTCGAGCGACTGGGAGACGTTTTCGCGATCCCGCCCGGCGAATCGCTCTTCATTCGCGGCGGCAGCGGCCGACAGGCCTCGCTGGTCTGCACCATCGACGCCGCGCTCGTGCATGACCTGCTGGGCCGCGACCTGCCGTGGGACGATGCGCATCTGGCCGCCGCGCTCGACATCGGCAGCGCGCAAGTGCGCGCCCTGCTGTTCCGCATCACCGCCGAAGTGCGCCACCCCGGCCTCGCCTCGCAACGGATGCTGGAACTGCTGGGCAGCGAACTCGCCATCGAGCTTGGCCGCTATGGCCTGGAAGTCTCGGAAAGACCGATGACCGGGGGGCTCTCCGGCTGGCGGCTAAGACTGATCGAGGAGCGGCTGGCAAACGACCTCACCGCCCCCCCGCTGAAGGAACTGGCCGATTCTTGCGGACTTTCGGTGCGCCAACTCACGCGCGGCTTTCGTGTCAGCCGCGCCTGCTCGATCGGCGACTACATCGAACAGCGCCGGATGGAAGCCGCCAAGCGCCTGCTGATGGAGGGTGAAAGCGTGAAGACCATCGCCTTCTCCATGGGCTTCTCCTCGCCTTCCAGCTTCACTTTCGCGTTCCGCCGCGCGGTCGGCGCCAGCCCCAGCACCTTCCGCCAGCGGCAGGGCCGCGCGTTGGCGTCGATGCCCTCCGTCGCCGCCTAGCGCGGGTCTTGGCCCGGATTCGATATATCGACCCGATCTGACGCGCCAGCCGCATTGCCAATCGGCCCCGCGCACAGGCTAACTCATGCTCATGAGGTCGCCGCAGCGGCCCGGACCGAGACACGGGAAAGAGGATTACGAAATGGCCGAGCAACTCACGGCGAACAAGCTCGTCGGCGACGCTCTCGTCGAACAGGCGATGAAGGACACCGGCATCCGGGACTTCGACAATGACACATGGCGCGAAGGATTCGACGTCTTCGTGGACGATTTCAACGCCGGCATCGCGCGCGGTCAGTACACCGAAGGCGGCATCGCCCGCGCCGCCGCCGACACGCTGCACTATCTGCGCGGCCGCCTGAAGATTTCGGACTATCTGCGCCAGAACCCCGAACTGCTCAGCCGCCCGGTCGAAAAGCCGGTCTTCGTGATGGGCGTGCCGCGCACCGGCACCACCCTGCTGTCAAACCTGCTGGCCGCCGATCCGGCGCGCCGCTCGCCGCTGACATGGGAAATCGACGATCCGGTGCCGCCGGTCGCCTCCCGCGACCTGCTGACCACCGATCCGCGCGCGCAGGCCCGTCTGGCGCAGGAAAAGGCCATGCTCGAAGCCAATCCGGCCATGGGCAAATACTATCGCGGCTCGGCCGTCTATCCGAACGAGTGCGTGTTCTTTATGGCGCACGACTTCAAGACGCTGATGATCGATTCCAAGGGCACGCTGCCGGGCTACAAGGAGTTCATCTTCTCCTGCGACATGACCAGCGCCTACGAATACCACAAGAAGTTCCTGCAGGTTCTCCAGCAGAATGCCGGCGGCGTGTGGAACGTGAAGAAGCCCAGCCACGCGCTGTGGCTGGAAACGATCTTCAAGGTCTATCCCGACGCCCGCGTGCTCTGGGCGCACCGCGATCCGTTCACCGCCACCGGTTCGCTCTGCTCGATCATCTCGCTCAGCCACATGGCGCACATGGGCAAGCCGGATACGGCCTGGCTCAAGGAAAACTACACCTGGCAGGCGGCCGAGCACGCCAACCGGATCATGGATTTCCGCGACAAACACGGCGAGGACAAGATTATCGACGTCCACTATGCCGACATGACCGCCGATCCGATCGGCACCATGAAGAAGGTCTACCAGCAACTGGGCGACGAATGGACCGCCGAGGCAGAGGCCGGCATCCAGCAGTGGGTGAAGGACAACCCGCAGGACAAGTTCGGCAAGCACGAATACAAGCTGGCGCAGTACGGCATCGAAAAGGCGGAGCTTGAGCCGCTCTTCGAACGCTATCTCTCGCGCTACGACGTCGCACGCGAAGGCTGATCGCGGGACGCCCCCAATGTTTCTCGTCGCCCCCGCGAAGGCGGGGGCCCCGCTTGCCTTTGGCCGAGACGCAAGGAAGCGGGATCCCCGCCTTCGCGGGGATGACGCGGGTGGTTGGCAAGGATTTTAGGAGAGACTGATGCTCGAAGGCCGCCATTACCAGAACGCCTACGTTTGCGACAATCTGGAAGCCGGGATCGACCTATTCCGCGGGCGTGGGCTTACCCGCGAACCGATGATCATCCCGGTGGACCAGCAGGTGCTCACGCCGCAGGGCCTGAAGCGCCAGAAGGGCCGGATCTGCTTCATCTGGATCGGCGAACTCCAGATCGAACTGATCGAGAACGAGATCGACGAAGTGGGCATCTATGCCAATTGCCTGTCGAATGGAGGCCCGCTGCGCTTTCACCACATCTGCTTCGGGGTGGACGACTGGGCAGACTTCCGCAAACGGGTCGACAGCCAGGAGTTCCCGATCGCCATGGAGCGTCCGGAAGGCGACGATCCGAACGCGCTAAAGTTCCTCTACCTCGATGCCCGCAAGGTCTTCGGGCACTACATCGAATATACCTGGATGCCCGAAGCCATGTGGCAGCAGATCAAGAAAATGTGATCGGCATCGTGCCGTCGGCTCGTACGGCGGCACGGCCCACAGCCTCCCGCGCGATGCGGTAGGCGGTGGGTTCGGCAATGTTCAGCCGGGCACGCGCCGTATCGAGCGGCTCGGCGAGGATGCGTTCGTAGTCCTCACCGGGTAGCCAAGCGGCGTTCTTGCCCCGGCGATAGCCTTCGCGGATCGCCCGCAGCACCAGCTTGCCGCCGCGCGCGCGCAGCGCCTTCAGCGCTCCGCCCAGCGCGATGAACGCCCAGCCCAGCCCGCGCGTCTGCGCATAGGAGAAGGCCACGAGGCAAAGCTCACCCAGCGGCTCATCGGCGCGGTAGCCGGTAAGGATGTGCCAAATGTCATGGGTATCGCGCATCCGGCGGCCGAACCACGCATAGGGATGGCGGATATTGCGGTTGATGCCGTCGACCTCACTCGCTTCGGCAAGGCCCTTGGCCGAATAGCCGGTCGCCCGCAGGAATTCCGCATAGGCGGCACCAACGGTGCCCTCGCCAAATTGCGCGACGAAGGCCGGGTCCGAAAAGCGTTCGGCCAGTTCGACCCTCTCATAGGCAAGCCGGCCGCCCTCCGCCGTGCGCATCAGCCGCAGATAACCCGCCTTCGCCGTGCCGGCATTGAGTGCGCGCATGATGCGGAAGACCTGGCCCGTGTCATTGGCGTCGGCCAACAGGCGGCGCAGCGCCTTTAAGGCCGTGCCCCAGTCGCGGCGGTCCGGAATGGCGGCGGAAAGTTCTGATCTCATCATCCGTTCCCTGGAAAGATGCCGATGACGTCATTAATATGAGCAATGCTCATGTTCTGAAACTCGCGTTACCGGGCCCCTTCGATGACCGAAAAACCGCACGAAAATCCGCCAGTTAAGACGCGAAAGCCGCGCCAGGGCCGCGCCGTGCACAAAGTGGAACTCATGTTGGAGGCGGCCATGCGGCTGCTCGACGCGAAGGGCTATGACGGCTTCACCACCAATGCCGTCGCCGAAACGGCGGGCGTCAGCATCGGCACGCTTTACCAGTACTTCCCCAACAAGGAATCGATCCTCGACAGTCTGGCCGATCGCGAGATGGCCGCGCTGTCGGAGCGGATTCTCACCGTTCTGGCCGATCAGGCGACGGTGTCGGTGCGCGAGCGTGTAGGGCTGATCGTGCGCGCCGTCGCGGCGGCCTATGGCGACCGGCGCCGCGTGCACCGGCTGCTAATGGAGCGATCACTGGCAAGAGGCACGCACCGGATGGCTCCGCTGCTGGAACATCTGACCACCCTGCTCTCCTCGCCCACTGGCCCGAATCCGCCGGGCAGCGATCGCCGGCTGACGCGGGGAGAGGCTTTCGTGCTGACCAATGCCTTCGTCGGCGTGCTGCGCGCGATGATCATGCGCCCGGAAACCGCGCCGGGCGATACCGAAATCGAGGACGGCTTGGTCCGACTGGTGATGGGCTATGCCGATCTCGCCAGACCAGTTCAGGAGGGGCCGGTTCAGGCCGGTTCGGACACCACTTCGCCGTAAAGCGTGGTGCGCTGCTTCAGCGTGCGGCCAACGCTTTCCGCCGCGTCCCGCAGTTCCGCGATAGTCACGCCCTGCCCGTGCGCAGCCCCTGCGGCACGGCTGATGCTCTCGTCCATCAGCACGCCGCCAAGGTCGTTGGCGCCCGCCGCCAGCACGGCCGCCGCGCCGTCCATGCCCAGTTTCACCCATGAGCATTGGATCGAGTTGATCGCCCCGTTCAGCGCCAGACGCGCCACTGCATGCATCATCACCGCCTCACGCCAGGTCGGCCCCTTGCGGCATTGCCCGCGCCGGTAGAACGGCGCCTCCATATGGACGAGCGGCAGCGGCACGAACTCGGTGATCCCGCCGGTATCGAGTTGGAGATTGCGCAGCGCCAACAAGTGCCGCGCCCAGTGCTCAATGCCTTCGAGGTGCCCGAACATCACCGTCGAAGTCGTCGGCAGGCCGACACGGTGCGCCGTGCCGACGACATCCAGCCATTCCTGCGTGGTCAGCTTGCCCGGGCAGATCTGCTCGCGAATGTCGTCGCAGAGGATCTCGGCCGCCGTGCCGGGGAGCGAGCCCAGCCCCGCATCCTTCAGCATCGCCAGATAGTCCCGCACCGGCATGCCTAGCGTGCGCGCGCCTTGGCTCACTTCCAGCGGGGAGAAGGCGTGGACATGAAGGTCCGGACACGCTGCTTTCACTTCGCGCAGGATCGAAAGGTAGGTTTCGCCGGTGTAGCTCGGGTGGATGCCGCCTTGCAGGCAAACCTCGGTCGCGCCCCGTTCCACCGCCTCACGCGCGCGACCGGCAACTTCGGACAAGTCGAGATTGTAGGGCTTGTCGCGGAAACCCGCCTTGCTGCTGGTCTTCGAAAAGGCGCAGAATGAGCAAGTGTGGGTGCAGATATTGGTGTAGTTGATGTTGCGATTGACGACGTAAGTCACGGTATCGCCGCTGACTTCGGCGCGCAGGCCATCGGCCGCCTCCACCACCGCCTGCGCCGCCGCGCCGCGCGTGGCGAAAAGCGCGACGATCTCGTCCTCGCTCAGCGTCGTCCCGCTCGCCGCGCGGTCGAGGATACGATGGAGCGATGCTGCCACCGGCCCGGCATGGTGCTGCCCCAGCGGAGCGCGAACACTGCCTGGTGCATGCTGATCGGCCAGACCCGGGCTCCAGACGCTGTCTCGCGCCAGCCCCTCGGCATCGGCATGGCGCAGCACTGCCGGGCGGATCGCCGGATCGAGCCATGAGCGGTCCTCGCTCATCACGAAGCGCGGATAGATCGTCAGGCGCTCGACCAGCGGCAGGCCCTTGCCCGCACAGATCGCGCGCAGCCGCTCCACTTCGGGCCAGGGCGCTTCCGGGTTCACATGATCGAGCGTGACTGGAGAGATGCCGCCCCAATCGTCGATCCCGGCGTCGATCAGTTCGACAAGCCGCTCGTCATTCAGATTGGGCGGCGCCTGTACCGAGACTTCGTCCGGCAGCAGAATGCGCGCGGCGGCGACCACGCGCAGAAAATCCGCCTCGCTCGCTTCCGGCGCGCGGGCCATCTTCGTGCCCGGCTTGGGGCAGAAGTTCTGGACGATGACTTCCTGCAAGTGGCCATGGTCGCAGTGCAGATCACGCAGAGCGATCAGCGCGTCGATCCGTTCGTCCGCCGTCTCGCCGATGCCGATCAGCACGCCGCTGGTCATCGGCACCCGCGCACGACCGGCCGCCGCCAGCGAGGCAAGGCGCAGCGCCGGCACCTTGTCGGGCGAGCCATGGTGGCACATGCCCTTTTCCAGCAGCCGTTCCGACGTGCTTTCCAGCATGAGCCCCGCCGAAGCCGCGACCGGGCGGAGCATCCGGTAGTCCTCTTCCTCCAGCACGCCGGCGTTGACGTGCGGCAGCAGGCCGGTTTCCTTCAACACCAGTTCGGCGCAGTGGCGCACGTAATCCACGGTGCGCGCAAAGCCCCGCTCCGCCAGCCAGTCGCGCGCGGCGGCATAACGGCGCTCCGGGGCATCGCCCAGCGTGAACAGCGCCTCCCGGCAACCCGCAGCGGCCCCGGCGCGGGCGATGTCCAGCACTTCCTCAGGCGTTAGGTAAGGCGCTTCGAGCCGGGAGGGCGTCGTCGCGAAGGTGCAATAGTGGCAGACGTCAGTGCAAAGGCGCGTCAGCGGGATGAAGACCTTGGGCGAATAGGTCATCCGCGCCGGCCCGTTCGCGTCGCGTCTGGTACGCGCGCGGGCGGTTACCTCCTTCAACGGCGCGGCCAGCAACCATGCCTTCAACTGGCGGGTCTCATCCTGCATCTGCTCACCCTTCAGATGCCTGCGAGGGCAAGCACCTCCTTCGCGAGCCTTTCCCTGTCGGCGGCTTCGCGCATCATTGTCGTCGTCACGGTGACCGTGAGGCCCCGTGCCTGCAAGCCAGAGACATCGGCCTCATCGGCATGATCGATCAAGAGGTGGTCGAGAAGATCGCTGTAGTGATGAGCGATGGCCGCATTGCTCACCGCTTGCCCGCGCTCGGCCAGCATCTTGGCTAGCGGGCCTTTGACCGAGGTTCCGCCGACAATCGGCGAGACTGCGATCAGCGGCACCCGCCGCGCCGCCAAGGCCGCCCGCACGCCATCGACGGACAGGATCGGATCGACACTGAGGAAAGGATTGGAAGGGCAGACGACGATGGCGGCGAGGTCTTCCCGTGCCAGCGCGTCAGCAAATCCGGACGAGGGTTTGGCCCCCGCCACACCCTCGAAACGCACCTCGGAAACCGCCGGAACGCATTGATCCCCCACGAACCAGCGCTGAAAATCGCTCCAGCCTGCCTCGGTAAGGACCTGCGTGCGCACCAGATCGTCGGTCATCGGCACGACCGCGTGGGCGATCCCAAGTTCGCGCGTCAACCGTGCCGTCACTTCAGAAAGCGTCTCACCTGCGCGCAGCCGCCATGACCGCGCGATGTGCATCGCCATGTCGCGGTCGCCGAGGTTGAACCACCCCTCCTCGCCCAGCCCGCGAAGCATGGCCATGGTCTGCCACGTCTCGCCCTTCACGCCCCAACCGCGCTGCGTGTCATTGAGACCGGCCAGCGCATAAGTCACAGAATCTATGTCAGGACAGATGGTTAGGCCGAGATGCTCGAAATCATCGCCGGTATTGACGACGATCGTGAGGTCGTCCGGCGCCATGACCGCAGCGAGTCCGGCCGCCAGCTTCGCCCCGCCGACGCCGCCTGAAAGCGCGAGGATATGTTCGCGTCTCATCGGAACATGTCCTGCTCGATAGGCCGAAGCCCGCTCACTGCGCCCGGCCCGTCTTGCTCGGTCACCCAGCGCTCGCAACCGCGCACCAGCGCGACCGGCGTGCCTTCCGCGCCCTCGCCCATTGCCAGTGCCGCCATGGCGGCAACCGAGTCCGCAATGCCGATAACGGTGGCCTGAAGCGTGCGGCCGTAAAGATCCTGCGCACGGCCACGGCGATCCTCCAGCACGGTCAGCCCCGCGCAGCCGATGGCGTTGCCCATAGTGCCGATCCGCCAGGCCCGGCCCATCGAATCCGCGATCACCACGCCGATCCGAACTTCACACTCTTTCTGAAGTTCACCCCGGAGCGCCCGTGCCGAGGCATCGGGATCGAGCGGCCAGAGCAGCACACGGCCAGCCTCTCCGCCTTCCACGTTCGATGCGTCGATCCCGGCATTGGCCAGCACGTGCCCGGTGCGATGCACCGCAATCACGGCCGCCGGGGTGCGGCGCAGGATCTGAGAACTTTCCTCAAGTATCGCCTGCATCATCTCCGGATCGCGGCCGGTTGCGCCGGCTAGTTCATGCGCTTCCTCAGAAGGCACGAACGCCGCAAGATCGCGCGTGCGGCCCTCCACCTTGGAGACGATCTTCTGCGCCACCACCAAGATATCGCCATCGCGTAACCGGTCGTCTTCACCCTCAAGGCTCGCGCATATCGCTTGCGCAATCGACATTCCGGTAGCGAACATAGGCAACCCGGTCAGCGGTCGCACGGTCAGTTCTGGATTTCGCTTCATCGGCCCTCCCGAACCACCGTATCTAAAGCCGCCGCACCGGGAACGACAATGACAACGACCAAGAATTCGCGGGAGAGATAATCTGATGGCAGCGATCGCGGTGATCGGCGGAACCGGTGCGCTAGGCAAGGGGATCGCCCGAAGGCTCGTCAAGGCGGGGCATCAGGTGACTATCGGTTCCCGCACGGCGGACAAGGCCCGTGCGACGGCCGAGGAACTGGGCGCGGCCGGCTATGCCGAAAATGGCGAGGCCGCACAGGGCAAGGACGTGGTGATCGTCACCGTGCCCCACGCCTCTCAGGGCGATACGCTGCGCCAGATCGCGGGCGTGGTCGGCTCTGCGGTGGTCGTGGACACCACCGTGCCGCTGGTGCCGCCCAAGGTCATGCGCGTGCAGCTTCCCGCAGAGGGCAGCGCCGCCATGCAGGCCCGCGAACATCTGGGGCCGGACGCCCGCCTCGTCACCGCGTTCCACAACGTCTCTGCCCACCACCTCGACAGCGATCACGCCATCGACTGCGACGTGCTGGTCTTCTCGGACGATGTCGAGGCACGCCAGACCGTGGTGGACTTGTGCCCCGGCATGGGCCTGCGCGGGCTTTCTGGCGGCGCTCTGGCCAATTCGGCGGCGGCCGAGGCGCTGACCTCGATCCTCATCTACATGAACAAGACCTACAAGGCCGACGGGGCAGGAATACGCTTCACCAAGCTCACCGCAGCGCCCGAGGTGCCGTGAGCTGCTGGGCGCTCATCCCGGTCAAGGCGCCGGGCATGGGAAAGACCCGGCTGGCCTCCGCGCTCGATCCCGATGAGAGGGAGGCGCTGGTTTCAGGCATGCTGCGCCATGTGCTCGATACGGTGAGCGGCTGTCGGGCCATCCAGCGCGTCTGCGTGCTGGGCCCGGCGCGGCCCAATCTTGGCAGCAAAGTGCTGCGCTTCGACGATCCCGGGCCGGACCTGAACGGGGCGCTGGAAAGCACGATGTCTGCCATCACTGCGGCCGGGCCGGAACGCATCGTGGTGCTGCCGGCGGACCTGCCGTGCCTCAGCCTGGATGATGTCGAGCGCCTCGCCAATCTGGGGCCCGAGACGGTGGGCATCGCGCCGGATCGCCATCGCACCGGTACCAATGCGCTGTCGCTGCCATTGCCGGAAGGGGTCTGGTTTCCTTTCTCCTTCGGTCAAGACAGCTTCTCAACCCATTGCGAAAACGCGAAAAATCGCGGCCTTACCGTGGAGACGATCCTCTCCTGTGGGCTGGAGAAAGATATAGACGATCCTCTCGATCTCGCTGATGCTGTTCGCGTTTTAAGGCGCGTCTACAACCCGGCAATCGACGGTTGGCCACGCTCCGGAAGCCGAAAACGGCCCACTTGAAGGGAGAACGGGTGTGGATGGCTCGGTCATCGACCTGACGGGAAAAGTCGTGTTCGTCACCGGCGGCGGCGGCGGGATCGGGCGATCGATCGCGCTCTGCATGGCCGACATGGGCGCGGACGTCGCGATCCTGGAAGTGATCCCCGAACGCTGCGATCAAGTCGCCGAACTGATCGAGGCGCGCGGACGCAAGGCGCTGTGCATCGCCGGAAATGCAATGGACGTCGATATCGTGCAGAATGCCGTTGCCGACGCGGCACGCCATTTCGGACGGCTCGATGTGCTGGCGAACAACGCCGGCGGCGTAACCCGGCGACCCTTCGCGGATCTGGCCGAGAAGAACTGGCGCCGCCATATCGACCTCAACCTCGTCTCCAACCTCGCCGCCACACAGGCCGCGCTGCCGATCATGATCGAGAGCGGAAACGGCGGATCGATCATCAATGTCACCAGCATCGAAGCCTCCCGCGCGGCGCCGGGCTATGCGGTCTATGCCGCGTGCAAGGCCGGGATCAACAACCTCACCCGCACGCTGGCGGTGGAGCTTGCCCACCACGGCATTCGCGTGAACGCCATCGCACCGGACTATACGGTGACGCCGGGCACGCGCGGCCAGTTCGGCGGGCCGGTCGATCCGGAGCTTTGGTATCGGCCCACGCCCGCTCAGGAGGAATCTATCCGCCGCCGCATTCCGCTGGGCCGAGCCGGAATCGACGAAGAATGCGGGCGTGTCGCCGTGTTCCTCGCCTCAGAGCTTGCCAGCTACGTCACCGGCACGATCATCCCCGTCGACGGCGGCACCTGGGCCTCCGGTGGATGGGTCCGCAACGATCACGACGACTGGGTGCTGCCACCCGAAGCGTCCGCCTGAAAGAACGAGAGAGCCAAGCATGACCTTCACGCTCAGCACCAGCCTGCCCTTCGACCGGATCGACAAGCCGGAGGAATACGGCACCATGGAAGCCGTGCACGAGATTGCGCGCACCGTGGAAAAGGCGGGCTTCTACGCCGGCACCGTCACCGACCATCCGGCGCCTTCGGCCCGCTGGCTGGATGCGGGCGGGCACTACGCGCAGGATCCCTTCGTGATGCTGTCGATGCTGGGCGCGGTGACCACCAAGCTGCGGCTGCAGACCAACATTCTGGTACTGCCCTATCGCAATCCGTTCGTGGTGGCGCGCGGGGTTTCGACGCTGGACCACTTTACCAATGGCCGCGTGATCCTGGGCCTAGGCGCCGGGTACATGAAGGCGGAATACAAGGCGCTGGGCGTCGATTTCGACAGCCGCAACGACCTGATGGACGAATACATCACCGCCATGAAGCTGGCCTGGACGGGCGAGGATTTCACTTTCGAGGGCACCGGATACACCGCGCTGGGCAACCGGATGCTGCCGACGCCGGCTCAGAAGCCGAACCCGCCGCTGCTGGTCGGCGGCAATTCCAAGCGCGCCCTGCGCCGGGCGGCCGAAATGGGCGACGCATGGCATCCGTTCTTCGTGCCCAAGTCCGTGACCGACACCGCCCGCACCGCCAATCTGGAGGGCGACGAGGACATCAGCGAGGCCATCGCTTACATGCACGCCCATGCCGAAAAGATCGGCCGTGCGGAGCCGCCGAAGGTCATCGCCTCGTCCACTTACTCGATCAAGCAGGGCTGGAGCGCGCAGGAAGCGCTGGATCACTTCGCGCATCTGAAGTCGCTGGGCATTCATGGTGCCGGCGCGACGGTCTATGCCGATACGCGCGCGGAATACTGCGATCTGGCGCTGAAGTTCGGCGAGGACGTGATCGCGAAGATCGATTTTTGACGCTGAGGCTGGGGCCAACCAACTAGCCCACCAACCAACTACATCCCTGCAACACATCGTCGCCCCCGCGAAGGCGGGGGCCCCGCTTCCTTCGCGCTACTTGGCAAGAACAAGCGGGATCCCCGCCTTCGCGGGGATGACGGAATTGTGTTGGGTTCGCCCGGTTTAGTTGCACCAGAGCGATTTAGTCGAGTTGGCCGGACGGCCGCCTTGGCCTCAGGCCATCGCGCCGGTCACGGCCTCGTGAAATGCCTTCACCGCAGCCTCTTCATCGCCGTTCCATACCGCGCCGGACACCGCGAGGAAATCGGCACCGGCCTTCACCAGCGGCGCGCAGTTTTCGGGCGTGATACCACCAATCGCAACGCAGGGAATTTCGAAGATCGACTGCCACCATTCCAGCAGATCGAGCCCTGCCATGTGCTTCACGTCCTTGGTGGTCGTGGGGAAGTACGCGCCGAACGCCACGTAATCCGCCCCCTCTTCGCCCGCGTCCATCGCCAGATGGCGGCTGTTGTTGCAGGTCACGCCGATCTGCGCATCGCGGCCAAGCGCCTTGCGCGCTTCCTCTACCGAGCCGTCTTCCTGCCCCAGATGCACGCCGTCCGCGCCAAGGCGCTTGGCGAGGCTGGTGGAATCGTTGACGATGAAGGCGACGTCGCGATCGCCGCAGATCTTCTGCAGCGGCTCGGCAAGGCGCGCCGCCTCGTGCTGGTCCACGTCCTTGACGCGAAACTGGAACGCCGCCACCGGCGCGGCATCGAGCGCGCGGGCAAGGCGGTCGGGGAAAGCGCCGGTCACATCGAGCGGCGAAATCAGGTAAAGCTGCGTCGGTTCGCGTTCAATCTCTTCCATGTGCGCGCACCTAGCCTTTCGTGAGGCTCAGGAAAAGAGTTCGTCTTCGAAGCAAGCGTCTTCGCGCTCGCGATTGACGGTGCGCAGCGCTGCCACGGCGAAAAGCAGAATGGTGAGCCGCATCACCGCATGAAGCGCCTCCGCCCCTGTGTTGAGATCCCAACCCGGCGCGGCAAATGCAAGGTAGATCGCCGCTGCGGCGGCCAGCGCCACACCACCGATCAGCGCGCGTAAGAGAACGCGCGAGGGCCGCCAGACCAGCAGCGCCGCCAAGGCAAACCCTACGAGAATGTCCACCGTCATGCCCATCGGAATCGCACCCGCACGCAGGGCATCGGCCATCAGCCAGACCGTTTCCCCAACCAGCAGCGCAATCGCGCGCCGCAGAAACGGATCGAGCGAGGGACGCAGCAAGGCGATCAGCTTCGTCGCCACCAGCGAGCCAAGAAACGGCGGCAGCACCAGACCGACCACCGTTTCCGAAAGGAAAAACGGCGCCACCTTCACCGATGCGACGACCGCCATCGAAAGGAAGAGCGACGATCCGAACTCGCCAGTCCTTGCTGTATACTTCATGGTTTCCCCATAGGTAAGGATAGACCCTAACCATCCGAAAGGCCGACGCAAAGCGACTTTCGTTCTGGAGCGGTTCAGCCCCCGCCGATACCCTGCCCGCAGCACTCGGAACCATAAGTCCGCTCAAACACTGTGGGAGGAACATGAAACGACGCGCACCGACGCCCGCCCTTTCGCCCATTCCTGCGCTGGCCCTGCTGGCGTTCGCCTTGGCCGGATGCCGCATCATTCCCGAAGGGGGTGGCCCGCCGCCCTCTGCTTCGGCGCAAGTGCCGGCTCCGCCTTATCAGGCCCCTCCTCCGCCACCCGAAGCGCCCCTTCCGCCCGAGCCTGAATATACGCGTCCGGTCGAGATGCCCGCCGCCACTCCAACGCCGCCCCACAAGGGGCCACCACTGGCCTATACGCGGATCGGTGAGACGGTTTACGTCGATGGCCCCAAGGTCACGCCGCTCTCGCTGATCGAGGACAGCCGCTGCCCGCAGGGCGTGCAATGCATCCAGGCCGGACGCGTCAGGCTGCGCGTGCGGGTCGATCTCGGGTCGGGCCCGCAGAAGATCGACCTGACCTTGGGGCAACCGGTGCAGGTGGCCGACGGCACGCTAACCTTGCTGGATGCGAGCCCAACTCCGGTAGCCGGGGTCAAGCCCGCCCCGCTCGCCTATCAGTTCGGCTTCCGCTTCTTGGGCGGTATCTGAAACGCAAAAGGGCGGCGCCTTGCGGCACCGCCCTTTCCTGTTGCGTGATCCGAAAGATCAGGCAGCCGCCGCAGCGTCCACCTTCTGGGTCGAGCCCTTGTAGATCTCGTCGATCGCTTCGCCGAGGGCGGCATCGAATTCGGCATCGCTCATCTGCGAACGCAGGTCCTGCAGCAGCGCGCGGCTGAAGCTGGCGATGATGCCCTTGTTCTTGGCCAGCTCAACGCAAGCCTCGGGACGCTCGTAACCGCCCGAAAGCGCCACGACGCGCAGCACCTTGGGGTGCGAAACGAGCGGATCGAAGGTGCCCGGCACGATCGGCAGCGAAAGCTTGAGCATGACCTGCTGGCCTTCCGGCAGCGCGTCCAGGTTCTTGAGCAGCTCGGCCAGCAGGATCTGGTCGCACTCGGCGCGGGTGGCGCTCTTGATGTTCACCTCGGGTTCTACGATCGGCATCATGCCGTGCGAGAGCACCTGCTTGCCGATTTCGAACTGCTGCTTAACGACGGCGGCGATGCCCTCGGCATTGGCCGAATTGATCACCGAACGCTCCTTGGTGCCGAACACACCCAGCGCTTTCGAGCGTTCCAGCAGCGCGTCCAGCGTCGGCATCGGCTTCATCAGCTGTACGCCGTTCGCTTCGTCCTCAAGGCCCTTGTCTACCTTGATGAACGGCACCACGCCCTTGGCGATCAGCGCCTGCGGGGTGGGAACGCCGTTCACCTGGCCGTCCATCGTGCGTTCGAACAGGATCGCGCCGAGAACCTTGTCACCCGTGAACACCGGCGACGAGATGATGCGCGCGCGCATCTGGTGGATCAGGCCGAACATCTCTTCTTCGGTCGACCAGGCGCCTTCTTCGATGCCGTAGCCCTTCAGCGCCTTCGGCGTCGAACCGCCGCTCTGGTCAAGCGCGGCGATAAAGCCGTTTCCGCCGGCTATCTTGGCCGTCATCTCAGAAAATTCCATGGGTTTCTCCTCCTAGATTTGCCCCGGCGAACCGGGACGAAACGGTTTGTCCGCGCCATCAAGGCAGCGGATGGGCGGCCGCGTGGCGCATCACGCGCGCCATCGCGCGGCGGCGCAGCAGGCCGTTCAACAAAGTGCGGGCCGGAACGTCGATCCAGCGCACGCAAAGCCATGCGATCGCAAGGCACAGGCCAAGAAACACGAAGGCCATCAGCACGGCATCGTAATGCAGATCGTCCTTGAAGTAACGCATCGGCTCGATCACCGCCCAATGCACGGCATAGAGCGCGAAGGAAACTTCCCCCACGAACCAGGCCATGCGGGCAAACCGGCGCGAAGGCTCCACGCGCGAACCGCACCAGACCAGCAGCGGCGAAAGCACCAGCGCGCAGGCAAGATCGTATTCGGTCGTGGACAGGAACTGCGGATCGGCCATCAACATTGCCGCTATGGCGACAAGGCAGGCGACGCCAGCCCATGTCGCCGGGCGGTGTTCGGGCTGCGGCAGCTTCGCGATCAACATGCCGATACCGAACGAATAAAGCGTGCGGGCCAGCGCCACCGGCCATTCGTGCCAGACCGCGCCGATATTGCCCGATCCGTTCTCCAGCACCGCCGGCACGAACCATGCCGCAGACAAGGCGCAGACCGCCGCAACGCCAAGGCGCGGCAGGCGGAACAGCAGCGCGATCATCGCGAAATTGGCGACCAGTTCGTAGAACAGCGACCATGCCGGCACGTTCAGCGGAAACAACGTGTTGGTCAGCGGAGACGGCAGCATCACGGCATTGATGCCGGTGCTGATCAGGATGGTCTTGAGGCTCAGCGAGGTATCGCCGCCACTGTGCAGCCGGGCCAGCCCCACCGCCGTCGTCAGCGCCACGCCGACGAGGAACAGCGGGTAGAGCCGCACCAGACGCTTCAGCATGAACTCGCCGGTGCCCATGCCCGCCTGCCAGCGCGGCAGGTAGCTGGTCGCGAGCACGAAGCCCGAAAGCGCAAAGAAGAAGTCCACCGCCACGTAGCCGTGCGGGGCCTGCGAGATATTGAAGTGGAACAGCGCGACGGCAAGCGCGGCGATCCCGCGCATGCCGTCGAGCGTTACATAGCGGCCGTGCCAAGGCTGGCGCGGGGCTTTCCAGCCCTGAGCATCAACGGGGTTCGATGTGCCCATGTGCGCCGCCCCAGCCCCCGCGCGATCAGGCTTCGAGAGCCGCCACGCCGGGCAGTTCCTTGCCTTCCATCCATTCCAGGAAAGCACCGCCTGCGGTCGAGATATACGAGAAGTCATTCGCCACGCCCGCATGGTTGAGCGCGGCCACGGTATCGCCGCCACCGGCGACCGAGGTCAGCGAACCTTCGCGGGTCAGCGCGGCAGCGGTCTTGGCCAGCGCCACGGTCGCCGCGTCGAAAGGCACCGTCTCGAACGCGCCGAGCGGACCGTTCCACACCAGCGTGCGGCAGGTCTTGAGCACATCGCCCAGCGCCTCCACCGCCAGCGGGCCGACATCGAGGATCATCTCGTCCGCGGCCACTTCATGCACGTTGCAGGTGCGCAGCGAAGGCGGATTGGCGGCGAATTCCTTCGACACCACCACTTCGTAGGGCAAGTGCACGGTGCAGCCCGAAGCATCGGCGGTTTCGAGGATCTCGTTCGCGGTGCCGGTCAGGTCATGCTCGCAGAGCGACTTGCCCACGTCCACGCCCTTGGCGGCGAGGAAAGTGTTGGCCATGCCGCCACCGATGATCAGGTGATCGACCTGGGTGACGAGGTGCTTGAGCACGTCCAGCTTCGAGGAAACCTTGGCGCCGCCGACAACGGCCGCGACCGGCTTTTCCGGAGCGCCCAGCGCCTTTTCCAGCGCTTCCAGCTCTGCCTGCATCGAACGGCCGGCGTAAGCGGGCAGCACGCGGGCAAGGCCTTCGGTGCTGGCATGGGCGCGGTGCGCGGCGGAGAACGCATCGTTGACGTAGAGATCGCCGTTGGCGGCAATCGCCTGCACGAGTTCGGCGTCGTTCTTTTCCTCACCCTTCCAGAAGCGGGTGTTTTCGAGGATCGCGATGTCACCGGCGCGCAGGATGCCGACGGCCTGCTTGACCACGTCGCCCGCCACTTCCGGCACGAACATCACTTCCTTGCCGAGCACCTTCTCGACCGCGCCGACCACCATCGACAGCGACATGCTGGGCACGCGCTCGCCCTTGGGGCGGCCGAAGTGGGCGAGCAGCAGGACCTTGGCGCCCTTTTCGGAGAGTTCCAGGATCGTCGGCGCGGCGGCGCGGATGCGGGTATCGTCGGTGACGACGCCATCGTTCATCGGCACGTTGAAATCGACGCGAACCAGCGCGACCTTTCCGGCCACGTCACCAAGGTCATCAAGGGTCTTGAAAGCGCTCATCGTTCGATCCTTATCTCGTCACCCACGGCGGCGCGCGCCGTTACAGGCACGCCGTCAGAAAATCTTTTTCGCAGTTTATACGGCCCGGACCGCCAAGACGATGCCCCGAGGGCAATGCCGCCACGAACCGGCCCGATGCACTGCGCCGCGAAAGCCCCTTAAGGACTTCCGCGGCGACAGTGGTGGGGCAGACCGCCCGCCATCGGCATCCACACGGCTCCTCCTCCGCGTGGCGCCGACGGGGCGATCCGCCGCCATCAAGACCTCAGAGCAGAAGCATCAGAGGAACTTGGCCATCACGCCGGCCGTGTCGACCATGCGGTTGGAGAAGCCCCACTCGTTGTCGTACCACGACAGAACGCGGACCAGCTTGCCCTCGAGCACGTGCGTCTCAAGGCTGTCGATGGTCGACGAGTGCGCATCATGGTTGAAGTCGATCGAAACCAGCGGCTCGGTGGTGTAGCCCAGCACGCCCTTGAGTTCGCCCTCGGCCGCTTCCTTCAGCAGCGCGTTGACTTCTTCCTTGGTGGTTTCGCGCTTCGGCACGAAGGTCAGGTCGACGACCGAGACGTTCGGGGTCGGCACGCGGATCGACGAACCATCCAGCTTGCCCTTCAGGTCCGGAAGAACGAGGCCCACGGCAACGGCGGCGCCGGTGCTGGTGGGGATCATGTTCATCGCGGCGGCGCGGGCGCGGCGCGGATCGCTGTGGATCTGGTCGAGGATCTTCTGGTCGTTGGTGTACGAGTGGATCGTGGTCATCAGACCGCGCTCGATACCGATCTTCTCGTGCAGAACCTTGGCGAAAGGCGCCAGGCAGTTGGTGGTGCACGACGCGTTCGACACGATCACGTGCTCTGCCGTCAGTTCCTTGTCGTTCACGCCGTAAACGACCGTCAGGTCCACGCCCTTGGCCGGAGCCGAGACGAGAACGCGCTTGGCGCCCGCGTCGATGTGCTTGGAGGCCGATTCCTTGTTGGTGAAGAAACCGGTGCATTCGAGCACGATGTCGATGCCCTGGGCGGCGTGCGGCAGGTTCGCCGGGTCACGCTCGGCCGTCACATGAATGCGCTTGCCGTTGATGACCAGGTCGGTGCCGTCCACTTCCACGGTGCCTTCGAAGGTGCCGTGGACGCTGTCACGCTTGAACAGGAGAGCATTGGCCTTGGCATCGGCCAGGTCGTTGATCGACACCAGTTCGAGGTCATGGTCCGTGCGTTCGAGAATGGCGCGAGCGACATTGCGCCCGATACGTCCGAAACCGTTGATCGCAACCTTGGTCGCCATTGGTAAATTCTCCTGTTTACACGCTAAGCTTGTTGAGGATCTTCGGAACGATCGCTTCGACGGTGAAGCCGAAACGAGCGAACAGGTCCTTGGCCGGAGCCGAGGCACCGAAGCGGTCGAGACCGATGTTCAGGCCGCCATTGCGGCTCTGTGCGGTATAGCGTTCCCAGCCCATGGTGACGCCGGCTTCGATCGAAACCTTCAGGATCGACGCATCATTGGGCAGGATTTCGTGCTGGTAGGCTTCGTCCTGGGCGGCGAAGAGTTCCATGCACGGCATGGATACGACATCGGTACCGATGCCCTGCGATTCAAGCTCCGCACGGACCTTGACCGCCAGTTCGACTTCCGAGCCGGTAGCCACGATGATGACCTTGCGGTCTGCTTCGGCGTGGCGGAGCGTGTAGGCGCCGCGAGCCGAGAGCATGTCGCCGGTCTTGCGCAGCTGCGGCAGGTTCTGGCGGGTAAGTGCCAGCACCGAAGGCGTGTCCTGCGATTCCAGGGCCACGTTCCAGCATTCCGCCGTCTCGATGACGTCGGCCGGGCGGAACACGTAGAGGTTCGGGATCATGCGCATGGACATGACATGTTCGACCGGCTGGTGGGTCGGGCCGTCTTCGCCAAGGCCGATCGAATCGTGGGTCAGCACGTAGATCGCGCGGGTCTGCTGCAGCGCCGAGAGGCGGATCGCATTGCGGCAGTAGTCCGAGAAGATCAGGAAGGTGCCGCCGTAGGGGATCACGCCGCCGTGCAGCGCCATGCCGTTGAGCGCGGCAGCCATGCCGAATTCACGGATGCCGTAATAGACGTAACGGCCGCCATAGTTGTCCGGGGTGAACGGATCCTGGCACTTGGCCTTGGTGTTGTTCGAACCGGTAAGGTCCGCCGAACCGCCGATCATCTCGGGGATCGCGGGGGCCAGCACGTTCAGCCAGTTTTCCGAGGCCTTGCGGGTGGCGACGGTGGATTCGCCTTCCAGCCATTCGGCCAGCTTGGCGCGGATCGCATCGGTTTCCGGCAGTTCGCCGGCCATGCGGCGGGTGAACTCGTCAGCCTTGTCCGAAGCGGCAAGACGGCCGAACCAATCGGCATGGGCCTTGGCACCGGCTTCGCCCAGCGAACGCCAGTCGGCCAGGATTTCCGCCGGCACTTCGAAGGGTGCCGAGGTCCAGCCCAGATATTCGCGGGCGGCGGCCACTTCGGCCTCGCCCAGCGCGGCGCCGTGAACGTCGTGGCCGCCCTGCTTGTTGGGGGCGCCCTTGCCGATCACGGTCTTGCAGGCGACCAGCGTCGGCTTGTCCGAAGCGGCAGCCTGACCCAGCGCGCGTTCGATGTCGGCGAAGTCATGGCCATCGCACTCGAACACGTCCCAGCCCGAAGCGCGGTAGCGCGCCGGGATGTCTTCGCTGGTCGAAAGCGAGGTGTCGCCATCGATGGTGATCTTGTTGTCGTCCCACAGAACCTTCAGGCGGCCCAGCTTGAGCGTGCCGGCAAGGCCGATGGCTTCGTGGTTGATGCCTTCCATCAGGCAGCCGTCACCGGCAATGACCCAGGTCTTGTGGTCGACCAGATCGTCGCCGAACGTGGCGTTCAGCTGACGCTCCGCCATCGCCATGCCGACCGCCATGGCCAGGCCCTGGCCCAGCGGGCCGGTGGTGCATTCCACGCCTTCGATCAGGAAGTTTTCCGGGTGACCGGCGCAGACCGAGCCCAGCTGACGGAAATTGCGGATGTCGTCCATCGTCGGGCTGGCATAGCCGGTCAGGTGGAGCAGCGAATAGATCAGCATCGAACCGTGACCGGCGGACAGCACGAAGCGGTCGCGATCGGCCCACTTGGGGGCGGCGGGATCGAACTTCAGGAACTTCGAGAACAGGACGGTGGCAACGTCGGCCATGCCCATCGGCATACCGGGGTGGCCGCTGTTGGCGGCCTGAACCGCGTCCATGGAAAGCGCGCGAATGGCGTTGGCCATCGGCGCGAGACGGTCGGCTGCAAGGGTCATCGGGTGGCTCCGGTAAACGGAAAAAGGAATGATTCGGCTTGCCGACCCCCTTTAGGGAGAGGCCAGCGGGCGTCAAGTTCACCCGGGCCGCAATCAAGCGCGGCCCTTGCGCAATCGCGTGGTGGCACAAACTCTTCGTTTCGTCGAAGCCAATGTCGGCAACCGTGCCGATTTCTTGCCTTTTTGCGGTTTCGCAGTAACCGGTGGGTTATGAATGAAGTATCGATCGGCCAGGTCGTCGAACGGATCGAGGCGGCATTGGCCCGGCTCGACAAGGCGATCCCCGAAACAGTGGAGCAGCGGGCGCGCGATGCACGCCTGAGGATTTCTGTCGAACACGCCCTCGGCGAGCTCGACGAACTGCTGGCGCGGCCCGAGGCCGGGAACCAGCCAGAAAAGCCGGGCCGGCCATGAGCAACGTCAATCTCACCATCGGTGGACGCGGCTTCACGCTGGCCTGCGCGGACGGGCAGGAAAGCCATGTCGAGTATCTCGGCCGCCTGATCGACGAGAAGGTGGCCGCGGCCGGCGCCGTGGGCCAGACCGAGACTCGCATGCTGCTGTTCGCCGCAATCATGCTGGCGGATGAAGTGCATAACTTGCGCAACCAGCCCGCCGAACCGGCCGCGGCAGCCGCTCCCCCGCCTGCTCCCGCCCCCGCATTTCCGCCCGAATTGGCCGAACGCCTTGTGGCGATCGCGCAGCGCGTCGAAAATCTTGCCGACCTCCTTGAGGGATCGGTCGATAATCCCTAACTAGGGCAGCGACGGGATCTGCCCGGCACGAGCCGTTCGAACATCCCTGAGGCTATAAGCAAATCCAAGGGGGCTGTCCCTGCCCGGACCCTGGTCCGGAGTACATGGTCCCCACCTGACGTTGAGGCGTCAGAGGATTTCTAGGCAAACGACCCTATGGTGGGCCCGTCACCCCCTTTCAGAAATCAAACCCTCGCCCTTCCAACATATCACATGTTGGAAATCCAACATGCCGATCGAGGCCGCAGGTGTTAGTGTGCGGCTCCGAATGCCAGGAATGGGATCACCGGTGGATTCGTCACGCCCCCTCTCCCCCGCCACCGAAAAGGCGGCGCTCCGCAAGGCGCATCGCGTCGCCCGTGCAGAGCATGTCGCATCGCTTCCGCAAGGATTGCGGGCGCTGGTGCTCAATCGCCCCCCCGCCCCCGTCGCCGAAATGATGCCGGAGGGGCTGACCATCGGCCTCTACGCACCAGTGGGGGATGAAGCCCCGGCCTTCGGCTGGGCGCGCTGGCTTTCCGAAAACGGGCGGCGCGTCGCCCTGCCGTGGTTCGAATCGCGCGAATCGCCGATGCAGTTCCGCCGCTGGGACAATCCTTTCGATGAGGAACAGCTGACCATCGGCCCCTGGGGCGCGCTGCAACCGCTTCCCGAAAGCGATCCGGTGATTCCCGCCATTGTGATTGTGCCGCTGCTGGCTTTCACCGCCGAAGGGCATCGCCTGGGCCAGGGCGGCGGCCATTACGATCGCTGGCTCGATGCCAATCCCGACGTGCCTGCAATCGGCCTTGCATGGGACTGCCAACTCGCCGACACCCTGCCGATAGAAGCGCACGACCGCATCCTGGATGCCGTGGTGACGCCGACACGGATCTACGAGGGGGAAATCTGAACTTGCGCGAGACACCGACTCTGCGAATCCCGCTGGGCGTATTGGGGCTGTTCGCCGTCCTGATCGCCTATGGCCTGCTGATCGCGCATTATCTGGCCCCGCTGATCGGCGGATGGCACCCGCTGCTCCAGACGCCAATCTATGTCGTCCTGGGCGTCGTCTGGATATTGCCGCTGAAGCGATTCCTGATCTGGATGGAGACCGGGCGCTGGGGGTGATTCCCCGGCGCTTTTATTTTCCGGGAAGCGTCTTCGCTGTGACATGAGTCGCGCGGACAAAAGAAAAGGCCGGGGGTGAACCCGGCCTTTTTCATTTCATTGCCTTACCACTTCCCGTGAAGGAAATGGCGCGAGTGACGGGGCTCGAACCCGCGACCTCCGGCGTGACAGGCCGGCACTCTAACCAACTGAGCTACACCCGCGCAGCAATGTATGTGAGGTTTTTAGACTACCTCAAGTCGCTGGATTACCAGCATTTTTCCCAAGTGGCGCGAGTGACGGGGCTCGAACCCGCGACCTCCGGCGTGACAGGCCGGCACTCTAACCAACTGAGCTACACCCGCGTTCTTGCGGTTGCGTCCGCTTGGGAGCCGCGCCTCTATGGCAGGGCACCCACCCTGTCAACGGGAATGACCCGAACAATGAAAAGTTTTTATCCACACCCCCGAAAATTCCTAGCCCATACCGCCCCTGCCCCACCGATCGGGAACGTGGTCAATCAGCGTTAACTATATGTTGGTGACTGGTATCGCAGAAAATCCCCATCCGCGCGGAAACGGCGCGGACGACATGCAGGGGGTATTCGGGTGAAAGCATTCCATCTCGCCATGACGCTCGCGCTCGCGGCCGGTACGCTGGCCGCCACGGAAGCACAGGCAGAACTGCGCACAGGGCCCGCCGTGGCCACCGACAGCGCCGTCTATGTGGAACGCACCGGATCGACCGCCTCACGCCGGCTGGAGCCTGCCAGCCGCCTTGTTCGCGGCGACAGGGTGGTAACGATCGTCACCTGGGTACGCGCGGCCGGAACCGGCGGCTTCGTCATCACCAATCCGGTGCCCACCGCCCTCACCTATCAGCAGAGCGCGGAAGACATGCAGGAGGTCTCTGTAGACGGGGGCCGCTCGTGGGGCCGCATCGGCACGCTAAGAATCGGTAGCCGGCTGGCCACCCCCGAAGACGTCACGCATGTCCGCTGGCGCATCCCGCCGCAGAGCGCGGCGCGCGGACGCGGGCAGATCACCTACAGCGGCATCGTGCGCTGATTCAGCAGCGCTCGTACTTCCAGTTGCGGCGCTTGCCCTCTGAAATCCACTCGACCGCCTGAGCCATGCGCTTGGCACGCGTGGCCTCTGTCTTGGCCTCGGTGATCCATTCCAGATATTCGCGCCGCTGTGATGGCGAGAAGGCATCGTAATGCCCCTGCGCGACCGGAGCAGCCGCCAACGCGGCCGCGAAGTCCTCCGGCATCGGAATCTCAGCCTTGGGCGCACGCGGCGCGGCAGACTTCAGCGCCGTGCCCTTTTCGAGCACCCGAGCCTCAGCCGCCTGCAATTTTTCGATGAGTTCGCCTTCAGGCGGCAGATCGCCGATGGCGGTGATGCGCCCGAACTGGCCCATGGCATCGCCTTGCCGCCCGTCTCCATGAATGACGAACGTGCAGTGTGCCTTGAACGCCGCCATCCCGGCGACGTTCTTACCCTTCACCAGAAAGTGCGGCATGCCCCATTTGATGGCCTCTTCAGCCTCGGGCAGCGCGCGATGGGCGAGATCGCGCAAATGGGTGAGGATCGGGCGGGCAAAGTCCGCGGCCTTTTCGATATAGTCGTCGACGCGCGGATCTTTGCCCATGGATGCCCTCTCTATCTTATCCCGCGAGAATCAGCGCCGGAGCCTCGATCAGTTTCTTGAGGTCCTGCGCGAAGCTCGCCGCGTCCCAACCGTCTACCACACGGTGATCGCACGACATCGAGATATTCATGATCTTGCGCTTCTCGATGCGCTCCACGCCATCGGCGCCCTTCACGAACATCGGCCGTTCGACGATGCGATTCGGGCCGATGATGGCGACTTCGGGACGATTGATGACCGGCGTGGTCGCCACGCCGCCCATCGGCCCGAGCGAAGTGACCGTGATCGTCGAGCCCGAAAGCTCCGACGACTTCGCCGAACCGTCGCGCGCCGCATTGGCAAGACGGCCGATCTCGGTGGCGAGCTGCCACAGGTTACGGTCCTGCGCATCGCGAATCACCGGCACCATCAGGCCCGCCGGGGTCTGCGCAGCCATGCCCAGATGGACAGAGCCGTAACGCGTCACCACGCCCGCCTCGTCATCGTAATGCGCGTTGAGCATCGGATACTTCGGCAGCAGCTTGCAGATCGCCGCGATCAGGAACGGCAGCATCGTCAGCTTCGGACGGTCACCGCGCCCTGCATTCAGTTGCGCACGGGTTTCCTCCAGCGCCGTCACGTCGAATTCCTCGACATAGGCGAAGTGGGGAATCTGGCGTTTGGACGCCGCCATGTTCTCGGCAATGCGGCGGCGCAGGCCGATCACGCGGACCTGTTCGTCCTTGCCCTTGTTGCCGGCGGGCTGGAAACCGCCCGCAGCGTTGTAGGACAGGAAGGCGTCGAGATCGCCGTGGCGCACGCGGCCATCCTCGGCCGGACGGACTTCGGCAAGATTGATGCCGAGGTCCGACGCGCGCTTGCGGACGGCCGGGCTGGCCATGACCTTGGCGTGCGTGGCAGGCGTCGGCGCGCGGGCTTCGACAGGCTCAGCCTGAGCGGGCTTGGAGGCCGGTGCGGGAGCCGGTGCAGGTTCGGCCGCAGCAACGGGCGCGGGCGCTGCGGCCAATTCCGCAACCTCCGCTCGTGCCGAGCTTGTCGAAGCACTGGCCACCTCGGGCTCGACCTTGGGCGCACTGGCACCGTCGACCTCGTTGCCCGCGCCTTCGACCTCAATCACCACCAGCGGCGATCCGATGGCGATGACATCGCCCGCCTCACCGGCGACTGCGACCACCACGCCCGAAACCGGGCTTTCCATCTCGACCGTCGCCTTGTCGGTCATCATGTCCGCAACGCGGTCGTCTTCCTCGATCCGATCGCCGATCTTGACGTGCCAGGCGACGATCTCTGCCTCGGCAATGCCCTCACCGATGTCGGGCAGCCTGAAAGTATAGCGTCCCATCAAATCAATCCTTCAACAGACGATCGACCGCCTCGCCAATGCGGACGGGACCGGGGAAATAGGCCCACTCAAGGCTGTGCGGGTACGGCGTATCAAAGCCGGTCACGCGCTCGACGGGCGCTTCGAGGTGGTAGAAGCAGCGTTCCTGAACCAGCGTCACCAGTTCCGCGCCAAAGCCGGAGGTGCGGGTCGCCTCATGTATCACCAGGCAACGCCCAGTCTTTTCCACGGACTTTTCCACAGTCTCCAGGTCGAGCGGAACCAGGCTGCGCAAGTCGATGATCTCGGCATCGACGCCCTTTTCGGCCAGCACCGCCTCGGCCACGTGGACCATGGTGCCGTACGTCACCACGGTCAGTGCCGAACCTTCCTGCACGATCCGCGCCTTGCCGAGCGGGATCGAATAGTACCCCTCCGGCACCATGCCGAGCGGGTGGCCCTTCCACGTCTTCGACGGGCGATCGTAATAGCCGTCGAACGGGCCGTTATAGATGCGCTTGGGCTCGAAGAAGATCACCGGATCGTTGTCTTCGATGGCGGAAATCAGCAGGCCCTTGGCGTCATAGGGGCTGGCCGGGATCACCGTCTTCAGGCCGGAAACGTGCGTGAACAGCGCTTCCGGGCTCTGGCTGTGGGTCTGGCCGCCGAAAATGCCGCCGCCGAAAGGCGAACGCACCGTGATCGGCGCGATGAACTCCGCCGCCGAACGATAGCGCAGACGCGCCGCTTCGGAGACGAGCTGGTCCATGCCCGGATAGATATAGTCCGCGAACTGGATCTCCGGCACCGGGCGCAGGCCATATGCGGCCATGCCCACGGCAGCACCGATGATACCGCATTCGTTGATCGGCGTATCGAACACCCGGTTGCGGCCGTACTTCTTCTGAAGGTTGGCCGTCGCGCGGAACACGCCGCCGAAATAGCCGACGTCCTCGCCGAAGGTCACCACATCGGGATCGCGCGCCATCATGATGTCGAGCGCATCGTTGATCGCCTCGATCATGTTCATCTGGCGGGTCGGCGCGTCGTGGAGGCTGACCGAATCTTCTTCAATCATCATGATCAGTCCTTCCAATCCGGGAACTTGCTCTGCCGCTCACGGATCGCCTGATCCGCCTGCTCTTCAAGGTGCCAGGGCAGTTCCTCGAAGACGTCCTCGAACATGGTGTGGAACGGATGATGCAGGCCGTGGCCCAGGATGCCATTCTTTTCGGCTTCCTTGGTGGCGGTCTTCACTTGCTCGGCAGCGTCGCGGTCCATCTCGGCGTGCTGTTCCTCGGACCATTCGCCAAGCGCGATCAGATGCTTCTTCAGGCGCATGATCGGATCGCCCAGCGGCCATTCCTCACGCTCATGCGCAGAGCGGTAGGCCGTGGGATCGTCCGAGGTGGAGTGACCCTCGGCGCGATAGGTGAAGTGCTCGATCAGCGTCGGCCCCTGGTTGGAGCGGGCGCGGTTGGCGGCCCATTCCATCGCGGCATAGACGGCCAGGATATCGTTGCCATCCACGCGCAGGCCGGCGATGCCGTAGCCCGTGGCACGCGCGGCAAAGGTGGTGCGCTCCGCCCCGGCAAAGCCCGAGAAGCTGGAAATCGCCCACTGATTGTTGACGACATTGAGCACGACCGGCGCGTTGTAGACCGCCGCGAACGTCATCGCCGCGTGGAAATCGCCTTCCGCGCTGGAGCCTTCGCCCACGAAGCTGGTGGCGATGCGGGTATCGCCCTTGATCGCGCTGGCCATCGCCCAGCCCACCGCCTGCGGGAACTGCGTGGCCAGATTGCCGGAAATCGAGAAGAAGCCGTAGTCCTTGGCCGAATACATGATCGGCAGCTGGCGCCCCTTCAGCGGGTCAGCACGGTTGGAGTAGATCTGGTTGACCATCTCCTCCAGCGGATAGCCGCGCGCGATCAGGATGCCCTGCTGGCGGTAGCTGGGGAACACCATGTCGTCGAAGGCAAGCGCATGGGCGCAGGCGATCGAGACCGCCTCCTCACCCGTGGACTTCATGTAGAAGCTGGTCTTGCCCTGGCGCTGGCCGCGGTACATGCGATCGTCGAAAGCGCGGGTGAGCGCCATCGATGCCAGCATGCGGCGCATCGTCTCGGGATCGAGATTGGGGTTCCACGCGCCCACCGCCGCATCGTTCTCGTCCAGAACGCGGATCAGGTCGAGCGTCAGCGGCCATGTTTCGCTGGCGGCACAGCCCTCATCGGGGCGCGCCAGCTTGCCGGCCGCGGGGATTTCCAGATGCGAATAATCGACCGGATCACCGGGCCGGAACTTCGGCTCGGGGACATAGAGATCGAGTGGCGGCAGATTGCCGCGCGACTTTCCTGTACGTGTCGGGCCTAGGGCCATCTTGCTTCCTCTCCCGCCTTGAATCGGGCCGCGAAGAGAGAAACTACGCCGAAACCAAAGGTTAACGGCACGTTTCAAAATTCCACGGTCAGGTCACAATATTTCAACCAAGGGTAATGTCAATACAGACTCGATTGGCCGCCCCGATGGGCCGTCACACCGCGACGGGCGCGGCGATATGGGCCTGCGGCGCGTAGCCGGAAACCGCGAAATCCTCGATCCGGTAGTCGAAGATCGAATCGGGCTTGCGCACGATATCCAGCCGCGCCTCGCCGGAGGGCTGACGCGAAAGCTGCTCTTCGACGAGGCTGGCGTGGTTGAGATAGAGATGGACATCACCACCCATCCAAACGGCCTCACCCGGCTCAAGGTTGCACTGCTGCGCGAACATGCGCGTCAGCAGCGCCAGTGACCACATGTTGAACGCGAAGCCGAGGCCAAGATCGCAGCTGCGTTGATAGAGGATGCAGGACAGCCGGCCGTCAGCGACGTGGAACTGATAGGTCTTGTGGCACGGCGGCAGCGCCATCGCGTCCAGCTCGGCGACATTCCACCCCTCGATGATATGGCGGCGGCTGCCGGGATTGCTCTTCAGGCTCTCGATCACTTGCACGACCTGATTCACGCCCTGCTCACGCTTCTTATAGAGTCCGTCGCCGGTGGGCTCATAGACCGGCCAGTCGACCCACTGCTTGCCGTAGACCGGGCCGAGATCGCCCCACTTCGCCGCGAAGGCCTCATCCTCGACGATACGGCGGGAGAAATCGGCGCGGACGATCTCCTCGCCGGTCGCCTTGCGGTAGCGGTCGAGCGGCCAGTCGGTCCAGATTTCGACGCCTTGGGCACAGAGCGGGCGGATATTGGTCTCGCCCGTCAGGAACCACAGCATCTCGCGGCTCGCGGTCTTCCAGTAGACGCGCTTGGTGGTGAGCAGCGGCATCAGCCCGCCCGAAAGATCGAAGCGGATGGTCGCGCCGAAGACGGATCGGGTGCCGACGCCGGTGCGGTCCACCCGCTCGTCGCCATGCTCCCAGATGCGCCGCATCAGGTCGAGGTATTGCCATTCCCAATGGCGCTCCCAATGACCCTCCTGGCCGGAGGATGCGGGAACGGCGGCTTCGAGCAGGCTTTCGGTCATGCACCAGACCTAACCCTGCAAGCCGCGAAGGGGAAGAGCACGAGCGCATACCTCCCCGATCGATGCCTTCCCGACCACCCCGCGGACCGGGCAACCTTACGTAATGGTCATCGCCGCCGCCCGCCCACGCGGCAATCTATAATAGGGGCATGGATCCTGCCCCCGAACGCAAGACAGGCTTACGCGGCGCACTGGCCCTTCACGGCCTGATCGCGCTTGCCGTAATGGCCTTTGCGCTCACCCCGGCACGCGGCGGAGCGGCACTTTATATGCCGCTCCACGGTGATACCGGCGAAACGCTCGCCTGGGTGCATGCGGAACATGCGGGATTTCTGGCCACCGGCCCTTACGCGGGTGCGGCTTTCGTGCGCGTGCCCTCGCCCGCCGCGACGCTGTCCGCCCTGCGCCAGGGCGCCCTTCTGTTCGCCGTACCGGAATCGCTGTGCGGCGCTCCCCCCACTCACAACCCGGCAACGCAATCATGAACCAACTCGAAGACTTGCGAAGCAAGGGAGCCCGCGGGCTCCTGATCGTCTGCTGGCTCAGCGTGCTCGTCACGCTGGGCGGCCTGCCTTTCGCCCAGACCGGAATGCCCCCCGTCATCGCCGCCGTGCTGATCACGATCGTTCCCAGCCTGCTGGTCCTGAGCGGCAGCAACGGCGCGCAAGCTCGCATGGTGCTGGGCATCACGCTACCGCTCTATCCGGCCATCCTGCTCTGGCAGTGGTCGGGCCGCGAATGGATGCTCGACCTGCACATGATCTTCTTCGCCGCGATCGCCATGCTGGCGATTCTGGCGGACTGGCGCCCCATCCTTGCCGCCGCCACGATCACCGCCGTCCACCACCTTCTGACCAACTTCGTCGCGCCGACGCTGGTGTTCCCCAACGGCGGCGAACTGGGCCGCGTGATTCTCCACGCCGTGGTCGTCGTGCTTGAGACGGCGGTACTGGTCATGATCGCCGCCCGGCTCGAAAAACTGATTCTCGAACAGGCCGCCGCCCATGCCGAGCGAGAGCGCGTACAGGAAGCCGCCGCACGCGAACGCGCCCGCGCCGCCGACGAACAGCGCGTGGTGATCGAACAGATCGGCGACGGCCTGCGCTCGCTGGCCAGCGGAGACCTCTCGCTGCGGCTCGCGCGCGAATTTCCTGAAAGCTACGAAGACCTGCGCCGGTTCTTCAACGCCGCCGCGAACGATCTGGACGGCATCGTCCAAAGCGTCAGCGAAGCGGCCCGCCAGATCGAGACCGGGTCCCGAGAGATCAGCATCGCCACCGACGATCTGGCCCAGCGCACCGAGCAGCAGGCCTCCACGCTGGAAGACATCGCCAGCACCCTGCGCCAGCTCAACCTTACCGTTCAGGAAAACGCCACCAGTGCCCGCACCCTGCAAGATAACGCGGCCCGTGCGCGCGACGACGCGCAGGCGGGCAGCACCGTGGTGGACAGCGCCATTTCCGCCATGGGCGAGATCGAACAGTCCGCACACGAAATCGCGCAGATCGTCGCCCTGATCGACGGGATCGCCTTCCAGACCAACCTGCTGGCCCTCAATGCCGCGATCGAGGCCGGGCGCGCCGGGGAAGCCGGCAAGGGATTCGCCGTCGTCGCATCGCAAGTGCGCGCACTGGCCCAACGCTCCGGCGACGCCGCCAACCGCATCAAGGCGCTGATCGACACATCATCGCGTCAGGTCTCTCAAGGCGTGACGCTGGTGGGACGTTCGGGCGAAACGCTGGACACGATCGTGACCGACATTTCCGAAATCGACGGCGCCGTCGCCCGCATCGTGCAGGTCTGCGAGGAGCAGGCCAGCGAGATCGGACGAATCAGCGAAAGGGTCGGAAACCTCGATTCCGCGACCCAACACAACGCCGCAATGGTGGAAGAAGGCACCGCCGCAGCCCGTCATCTTTCCGAAGAAGCGCAGACGATGGCCCGAATAGTGGCGCATTTCCGCGTTTCCGGAGGGATGCCCGAAAAAAGCGGCGACTTGTCCACAGGACGAAATCGCCGCGTCGCATGAAAAGCGATTTTGGCCCCTTGCCACCCCGAGAGTCGCCCTATATAGGCGCGCTCCTGCCCCGGGCGCTCTTCGGAACGCCCACCGGTCGGGGAATAGCTCAGCCTGGTAGAGCACTGTCTTCGGGAGGCAGGGGCCGGAGGTTCGAATCCTCTTTCCCCGACCATTTTCACCTTCGGGTGAGCAGAACAACCCGGCGGAAACGCCGGGTTTTTTGTTGCCTATCGCACGCGCAAGAAAAAAGGCGAAGGTTCCACCCGAACCTCCGCCTGCCGATAGAGCTGCCTGAGCGGATCAGCCCGGCTTGTGGTTTTCCGGGCGGCCGTCAGGCAGCGTAAGCCCTTCCAACTGCTTCTCGGTCATGTTCTCGACAAAGGCGGGCGACAGCTTGCGCTCAAGCCGGCGGCACATGTCGGCCTGCTTGATCAGCCCTTGCGAGGCGGAGCGCAGCGCATTGCGATCCAGCGGAACATCGCCGGCCAGAAAATCGCGCACTTCCTTCTCGGAAACGCCCATGTAGCGCGCCATCACGCGCTGTCCGCCGACCGCGTCGACTGCCTGGGCAAAAATGGCGAGCTGGATATCCGGTTTCTGGGGCATGCCTCAGGCCATCACAGGGCGGCGCGGCCAAGTCAATTGCAGCGTCCCCCGCTTTCTGGGGCCCGGCTTTCTGGTCCCCGCCTATCCGCCGCGCAGAAGCTGCACGCCCCAATCCCGCTCGAACAGATAGAGCAGCAACCGCGCCGCCTCTCCGCGCGGGCCGGTAAGGCCACCGTCGCGCTCGATCAGCAACCGCGCATCATCATGGGCGAGCGGCAACAGCTTGGTGATCTGCTCAAGGCTGGCAATGCGGAACGGCGTATCGCCGGACTGCCGCGTACCCAGCAGTTCGCCGCCGCCGCGCAGTTGCAGATCCTCTTCCGCCAGCCGGAAACCGTCCTGCGTCTCGCGCATCAGGGCAAGGCGCTGGCGGGCGGTTTCGCTGAGTTGCTGGCCGCGCAGCAGCAGGCAGGTCGATTTCTCGCTGCCGCGCCCCACGCGCCCGCGCAATTGGTGAAGCTGGGCAAGGCCGAAACGCTCGGCCTGTTCGATAACCATCAGCGTTGCGTTCGGCACGTCCACGCCGACCTCGATCACCGTGGTCGCCACCAGCACCGAAGCCTCGCCGCTGGCGAAGCGCTCCATGCCCGCGTCCTTGGCCTCCGGCTTCAACTGCCCGTGAACGAGCACCACGGTATCGCCGAACCGCTCCTTCAACGTCGCATAGCGCGCTTCTGCCGCGGCCAGATCGTCGTTCTCGCTCTCGCTGACCATCGGGCAGACCCAATAGGCCTGCTGTCCGGTCTCGATATGCCGGGCGATCGCGCCGACGACATCGCCCATCCGCTCTACCGAAACGACGCGCGTATCGATCGCCTGGCGACCCGGCGGCAGTTCGTCGAGCTTGGAAACTTCCATCTCGCCATATTGCGCCAAAGTCAGCGTGCGCGGGATCGGCGTGGCGGTCATCGCCAAGGTATGCGGCGTCCGCCGCCCCTTGCGCGCCAGCATCAGCCGCTGGCCAACGCCGAAGCGGTGCTGCTCGTCGATCACCACCAGCGCCAGATTGCGGTAAGACACGGTATCCTGAAAGATCGCATGCGTGCCGACGACGATATTGATGGAGCCATCGATCAGCCCCATCAGAATCGCCTCCCGCGCCTTGCCCTTGTCGCGCCCGGTCAGCAGCGCAATTTGCACGCCCGTGCCCTGAAGCATTCGCGCCAGCGTCTCGTAGTGCTGGCGGGCAAGAATTTCGGTCGGCGCCAGCAAGGCCGCCTGCGAGCCCGCCTCCACCGCGATCAGCATGGCATTGAGCGCCACCACCGTCTTGCCCGCGCCCACATCGCCCTGAAGCAGCCGCAGCATCGGCGCCTGCTGCGCCACATCGCCCTCGATCTCGTCGATGGAGCGCTTCTGCGCGCCGGTCAGCGCGAAGGGCAGCTTCAGCTTAGCTCGCAGCGAGCCGTCGCCCTTCAGCGGCGTGCCCGACTGGCGGCGATTGCTCTCACGCACCAGCATCAGCGCCAGCGCGTTGGCCAGCAGTTCGTCATAGGCCAATCGGTCGCGCGCCGGGGCATTGGCGCCACGATGCGCCTCGATCACCGCCTCGCGCCACACGGGCCACTTCATCTTTGCGTAGAGGCCGGGCTCGACCCACTCCTCCAGTTCGGGCAGCACCTTCAGCGCCTGCTGGACCAGCCCCGCCACGCGCCCCTGCGTCAGCCCTTCGGACAGCGGATAGACCGCCTCACAAAGCCGCCCTACCGGCGCGGCACTGTCTTCGGAGACATGTTCCGGATGCACCATCTGGAGCATCTGGCCATACTGGTCGAGCCGACCTGCCACCCAACGCGTCTCGCCCACCGGCAATTGCTTCTTCGCGGTATAGGATGCGCGGCCGAAATAAGTGATCGTGCAAATATTGCCGATCGAGTCCTCGGCCACAACCCGGAACGGGCCCCGGCCGGACGGCGAGCGATGCTCACGCACGGTGAGCTGGACGATCACGTTCTCGCCCACGCTCGCCTCATCCAGATTGGTCACCGCGCGCCGTTCCACGAAACGGTCGGGCAGATGATAGGCAAGATCGCGGATGCGGGTGAGGCCAAGCTTTTCCAACGGACGCTTGAGCTTGGGGCCCACGCCGTCGAGGGAATCGGTTTCTACAAACAGGCAATTCAACGCTTCGGGCCGCATGGTCAGCCTCTTAGCGTGACTATGGCGCGTTTCGCCAGACCATTGGGGAACGGATTTGCGGACAGCCTCGTTGGCGAAAGTGAACCCACCAGCAAAGGAGAGACTTCCATGCTTCTACCGCACGGAACCGTTTTCGCGATCGTCGATGGCGAGAATTTCGAACTCTACCGCAATTCGGGCGCGGAAGCCGTCCCCAAGCTCACCGCGATCGATCCTCCCGCGCTGGAGGCCACCAATTTCAGCGCCGGCGCCCGCCGCAACGATGCGCCGAAGCGTCATCAGGCGCGTACCGGCGATGGCAGCAACGATTCGCTGGATGAAAGCGCCCATGCCGCCGCCGTGGCCGGATGGCTCAACCAGCAGGTGCTGGAAGGCGAAATCGCGGAACTGGTCATCGTCGCCGACCCGCGTTCGCTGGGGGAGATGCGGCGGCATTATCATAAGGAACTGAAAGCCACGCTGCGCGCCGAAGTGCCCAAGACGCTGACCGGCAGGCCCGCCAGCGAGATCATCAAGGTGATCCAGCGCTAATACCCAAAACTTGCTCATGACCGCGCCGTATCGTAACGGCGCGGTCATGACCGAACTCACCCCCGAGAGGCAGGGCCGGCTCGCCCGCCTCAAGTTCCGCGCCTGGCATCGCGGCACGCGCGAGGCCGACTACATGATCGGCTGCTACTTCGACAAATTCCACGCCGAATGGACCGAAGCCGAGATCACCCTCTTCGAAACGATGATCGAGGAAGAGGATGTCGACATCATGGCCTGGGCGCTGGGCACCCAAAGCATTCCCGAGGAATATCGCGGCCCCTTGATGGACCGCATGATGAAGCTCGATTACGTCGATATCCCGCGCTGATGCTTCGCCGCATCGACAAGCCGGGAACTCAGCAGGAGCGGCGGATGAGCCCATCTTTCAAACCCGCTCAGCCTGAGCTTGTCGAAGGCCTCGCAACAGCCAGATGACCGACTTCAATCGCATTCTCTCGGCGACCTCGCCCCTTACCCTCGCTTCGGTAACGCGCGGTGCCCAGCCGCTGGTCATGGCGGACCTTGCCCGCGCCGCGAAAGGCCGGGCGGTGTTCATCGCCGACAACGAAAGCGCCATGCGCGCCGTTGCCGAGGCCGCGCAGTTCTTTGCGCCGGAACTGGACGTCATCGAATTCCCCGCGTGGGATTGCCTTCCCTACGACCGCGCCAGCCCTGCCCTTTCGGTCAGCGCGCGTCGTCTGGCCGCCCTGCACCGGCTCCAGCTGAAGCGCACCGGTCCGCAGCTTCTCGTCACCACCGCCAATGCCGTGCTCCAGCGCGTGCTGACGCCGTTCCGCATTCGCGAATCGGTGCGCCTGCTCAAGCCCGGCGCGGAAATCGGCCATGAAAGCCTGATCGCGCTGCTGCGCCGTCAGGGCTACCAGCGCAGCGACACCGCGATCGACGCGGGCGAGTTCGCGGTGCGCGGCTCCATCTTCGACATCGTGCCCTCTGGCGTTGAGGGCGGCCTGCGGCTCGATTTCTTTGGCGACGAGCTGGAAACGCTGCGCCTGTTCGATACCGGCACCCAGCGCTCCACCGGCACCGTCCCCGATCACCTGCTGCTGCCCGCCAGCGAAGCGCTGGTGGACGAGGACAGCGTCAAGCGCTTCCGCAGCAGATACCGGGAGATGTTCGGCGCCAATGCCACGGCGGACCCGCTCTATCAGGCGGTCAGCGACGGCCGCCGGCTTGCCGGCATGGAACACTGGCTGCCGCTGTTCGAAGACCGTCTGGTCACGCTGTTCGATCATCTTTCAGACGACGATCTGCTGGTGATCGACAGCCCCGCGCTGGGCGCCGCGGACGAGCGCTTCACCGACATTGCGGACTATCACAAGGCCCGCCTTGAAACCTCCGGCCAGAAGGCGGGATCGTACCGCCCCCTGGCGACCGATGCGCTCTATCTGGGGCGCGAGGAGTTCGAACAGGCCGTTGCCGCCTTCCCGGTCCACCGCGCCGATCCTTTCGCGCAGCCCGAATCGAAGACGGTGATCGATTTCGGCTTCGGCAATGCCCGCGACTTCACGCCCGAGCGCGCGCGCGGCGACAATGCCTATGAGGCTGCGGCCAAACACCTTCACGCCGTCGCGAAATCAGGCAGCAAGGCGATCCTTGCTGCCTACTCCACCGGCAGCCGCGCCCGCCTTGTCTCGATCCTCGGTGAAGCACAAGGCCCGGAACCCAAGCTGGCCGACACCTGGCAGGAAGCGCTGGGCCTGGCCGTTCAGGGTCGCTCCGCCGCGCTGGTGCTGCCGCTGGAAACCGGCTTCACCAACGAATCCGTCGAAGTCGTCACCGAGCAGGACATTCTGGGCGACCGCCTTGTCCGCCGGAAGAAAAAGAAGAAGGATTCGGACGCCTTCCTCGCCGAACTGGCGGCACTGACGCCCGGCGACCTGATCGTCCACATGGACCACGGCATCGGTCGCTACGAAGGCCTGCAGTCGATCCCGGTCGGCAAGAGCCCGCACGACTGCGTGATGCTGACTTATGCGGGCGGCGACAAGCTCTACATCCCGGTCGAAAATCTCGACGTGCTCTCGCGCTACGGTAGCGAGGCGGAAGGCGTTCCGCTGGACAAGCTCGGCGGCGAGGCATGGCAGAAGCGCCGCGCCAAGCTGAAGGAACGCATCCGCGAGATCGCGGGCGAACTGATGAAGACCGCCGCCGCGCGCGCCCTGCGCGTCGCGCCGGCGCTGCTGCCCGAAAAGTCTTCCTACGATCAGTTCGTCGACAGGTTCCCCTGGCAGGAAACCGAGGATCAGGAACACGCGATAGACGACGTGCTCGGCGATCTGGCCGAAGGCAAGCCGATGGACCGCCTCGTCTGCGGCGACGTAGGCTTCGGCAAGACCGAAGTCGCCCTGCGCGCCGCCTTCGTCGCCGCCATGGCGGGCCAGCAGGTCGCCGTCGTCGCGCCGACCACCCTGCTCGCGCGCCAGCACTATTCGAGCTTTGCCGAACGCTTCAACGGCTTCCCGCTGGAAGTGGGCCGCCTCTCGCGCCTTGTGCCCGAAAAGGAAGCCAAGGCCACGCGCGAAGGCCTGACCGCCGGCACCATGGACGTGGTCTGCGGCACCCACGCGATCCTCTCGAAAACGGTCAATTTCAAGCGCCTCGGCCTCGTCATCGTCGACGAGGAACAGCGTTTCGGCGTCAATCACAAGGAGCGCCTGAAGCAGCTGCGCACCGACGTACACGTGCTGACGCTCACTGCCACGCCGATCCCACGCACGCTGCAGATGGCGATGTCGGGCCTGCGCGAACTCTCCACCATCCAGACCCCGCCGGTCGACCGCCTCGCCGTGCGTACTTACGTGATGGAGTGGGACGAGATGGTGATGCGTGAGGCTCTGCTGCGCGAACATCATCGCGGCGGCCAGAGCTTCATCGTCGTGCCGCGCATTACCGACATGGCCGAAGTCGAGGAATGGCTCGCCAAGAGTGTACCCGAAGTGAAGGTCATCTCCGCCCACGGCCAGATGAGCGCCGGCGAAGTGGAAGAGCGCATGAGCGCCTTCTATGAGGGCAAGTACGAGGTGCTGCTGTCGACCACGATCGTCGAGAGCGGCATCGACATTCCGCGCGCCAACACGATCATCATCCACCGCGCCGACCGTTTCGGCCTTGCCCAGCTCTATCAGCTGCGCGGGCGCGTGGGCCGATCCAAGCTGCGCGCCTATGCCTATCTGACCACGCCTGCGGGCCGGGCTCTGTCTGAGGTGGCCGAAAAGCGCCTCAAGGTCTTGAGCGACCTCGATTCGCTGGGTGCGGGCTTCCAGCTTGCCAGCCACGACCTCGACATTCGCGGCGCGGGCAACCTGCTGGGTGATGAGCAGTCCGGTCATATCCGCGAAGTCGGCTTCGAACTCTACCAGTCGATGCTGGAGGACGCGATCCTCGAAGCCCGCGCGGGCGGCGTCGGGCTGGAGAAGGACACTTCGGGCCTGTCTCCGCAGATCACGGTGGAAGCGCCGATCATGATCCCGGAGGACTACGTTCCCGATCTGGCCGTGCGCATGGCGCTCTATCGCCGCCTCAACGATGCCGACAGCAAGGACGAGATCGAATCGCTCTCGGCCGAAATGATCGACCGCTTCGGGCCCTTGCCGCAGGCCACGGCGAACCTGGTCCAGCTTATCCAGATCAAGCGCCAGGCGATCGAGGCGCATATCGCCAAGATCGACGTGGGACCGCGCGGCACGCTGGTCAGCTTCCACAACGACAGCTTCCCGAACCCGGTGGGCCTTATCGCTTATGCCGAGCGGCTTCAGGGCGCGGTCAAGCTGCGGCCGGACAACAAGCTGGTGCTGCAACGCGCCTGGGGCGATCCCAAGAGCCGCCTCAACGGCTTGCTGCAACTGACCAAGGGCCTCGCAGCGGTGGCGCGGAAGGGCTGACTTTATCCCGAGGAGCGCGCCAGCTTGGCGAACATTGCCACGCTCATCGGCTGCGCGCGCAGGAAGCCCTGATAATACGTGCAGCCCTCTCGCGCGGCGACCTTGCGCTGGGCTTCTTCCTCGATGCCTTCCGCAATCACCTCAAGGTCCAGCGCTTTGGCCATGGCGACGATGGCGCGCAGCACGGCCACGTCGCGCTTGTCGCTCGTGATGCCGTCGATCATCGAACGATCGAGCTTGAGGTAGTGAATCGGCAGGACCTTGAGGTAGCGGAAGTTGCAGAACCCCGCGCCGAAATCGTCCAGCGCGATGCGGATACCCTGCGCGGAGAACTCCGCCATGATCTGCGCGGCCTGGGTAATATCGCCGATCAGGGCCTGCTCGGTCACTTCAAGCGTAAGCCGGCGCGGTGCGAAGCCGCTGGCCCGCACCAGATCGAGCATCTGGCGCGTATAGTTGCCGAAGGCGAGGTCCGCCGGGGTGACGTTGATCGAAAGGCGCAGGTTCTTCGGCCAGCTTCCCGCCGCCGAAAGCGCCTTGGTGGCGATATGGCGGGAAAGCGGGGCCATATGGTCCGCCCTCTCGGCAATCGCGAAAAGCGCGCCGGCGCCGATTCGGCCCAGTTGCGGATGCTTCCAGCGCGCCAGCGCCTCGGCCCCGGTCAATCGGTCGTCGGCAAGGCTGAACTGGGGCTGGAACAGAATCTCAATCTCGTCGCGATCGATCGCGCCCAGCAGGTCCGCTTCCAGTTGCGCGGCGGAATGGCCGGGCGGGCTGGCCTCTCCATCGGCCCAGGCCAGCATCGTTCCCTGCTGGTCGCGCAGCGAATCCAGCGCGTGACTTAGGCGATCCAACATAGAATCCACGCTTTCATCAGCCAGAGTTCGCACCAGCGCGATGCGCGGCGACAGGCGAAGGACGCCCGAAGGCACGGTGACCGGGCGCGAGACCGCCTCGGCAAGCTGATCGGCGATCAGTTGCCAGCGTTCGCGGCTGCACGCCTCGTTGGCGACCAACATGAAGGAGCCGCCGCCGGCACGCGCCAGCAGCCAGTACCCGTCCAGTTCCTCACCGGCAAAATGCGCGATGCGGCTGGCGACTTCGGCAAGCGCGCCGTCACCCGCGTCGGCACCATAGGCCATGTTGATCGCGTCGAGCCGACGCAGGCCCAGCAGCATCGCGTGGATGTGTGCCGAGCCCGATTCGTCGCCCAGACGCCATCCCGCAACGCGCTCTCGCACGGCATCCAGTCCGGGAATCCCGGTCAACCTGTCTTCAAGCGCCCGGGCCTTGCCCTGTGGCGCCCCATCCCTTCTTGAGCCCATGGCCGCCTCCTTAGCGCAACGCCCTTGCCAAAGCCTTCAAAATTCGAAAGGTCCGCCGGAAGGATGACGGAGGCGCAATCGCCGCGCCTTTGAGGAATATGAAAATGACTGAAGAACCCCGGCTGGCCCTAATCGTCTCTGACAGCGCGAAGGCGCAGGAAGGCGCAGAGGCCCTGCGCGATGCCCACAAGTGGGTCAGCCCAGAAGAAGCGGACGTGCTGGTCGTCATGGGCGGCGACGGCTTTCTGCTGCACGTCCTGCACGAAATGCTGGATCGCGACAGTATCAAGCCGGTTTACGGCATGAACCTAGGCACCGTGGGCTTCCTGATGAACGGCCCGCACGATCACATCCCGATCATCCACCGGGTGATGGAGGCCCACCGCGTGCCGGTGACGCCGCTGCGCATGTACGCAGTCAGCAACGACGGGCGCGAGTACAAATACTACGCGATCAACGAAGTCTCCCTGCTTCGCGAAACGCGCCAGACCGCCAAGCTGGAAGTGCGCATCAACGGCCGCGTTCGGATGGAGGAACTGGTGGGCGACGGCGTGCTGGTGGCAACGCCGGTGGGCTCCACCGCCTATAACCTTTCCGCCGACGGCCCGATCCTGCCGCTGGGCGCGCCGATGCTGGCGCTAACGCCGCTCAGCCCCTTCCGTCCCCGCCGCTGGAAAGGCGCTATCCTGCCCGAAAGCGCCGAAGTGGAATTCCACGTCCGCGAATCCGAAAAGCGCCCCGTCGCCGCCGTGGCCGACCAGAAGGAAGTCCGCGATGTGAAGTCGGTGCGAATCCGTGCCACTTATGAAAAGGAACTGACCCTTCTGTTCGACCCCGGTTTCACGCTGGAGGAACGCATTTTCGCCGAACAGTTCCAGGTCTGAAACCCCACGCAAAACGGCGAATTCCCGGGCGCTTGCGTATAAAATCGCAGGCTGTGGAAAAATTTTCGCAGCATTTTGGTCGTGATCAGGGTTGCCAATCCCGATGGCACTGTTATAGGCGCACCCCTGCCCGCCGGTGGAGACACTGATAGGCCGGTCCCCGATAGCTCAGCGGTAGAGCATTCGACTGTTAATCGAATGGCCGTAGGTTCGAATCCTACTCGGGGAGCCACTTCTTTCTGAAGGGTTCGAAGCGGTGCCTAGGCACCGGAAGCAACTCTTCCGCCCAGCGGTGGAAACACCGACAGGCCGGTCCCCGATAGCTCAGTGGTAGAGCATTCGACTGTTAATCGAATGGCCGTAGGTTCGAATCCTACTCGGGGAGCCATACCTCCTGCCCGGCGCCTTCCTGCGCGCCTCCTCCACATTAACCGACGGCCTTCCACCATCTGTGGCGGGGAAACCACGCCTGCGCGTTGAAAGCCCCTTGGCGTTGACATGCAGCAATGTGCCTCTATGCACACTGCTATTGCAAGTCACTCGCATTATCGAAGGAGGATTTAAGTGCCCATCAAGCAGGGGGTCGCACAGGGGGCCTGGTCGGCAAGCCGTCATCATCGCAAGGTTTTTCGCGCCGCAACATCGCGGATTGCAATGGCGGCGCCCCTGATGGCAGCCGCTGCCATCGCCTTTGCGCCGGCCGCATGGGCGGCTGAAGCAGACGAAAACGCCCGTGACCGTGAGATTCTGGTGACCGGCACGGCAACGGACTACGGCGTCGACACGCAGAACAGCACGACGCGCCTCAACATCTCGCTGCGCGAAACCCCGCAGGCGGTGAGTGTGATCACTCGTGCCCAGATCGATGATTTCGGCCTCAACACCGTGGACAGCCTGCTCCGCCGCGCCACCGGCGTGAACGTGGACAGCGCCGAGACCGACCGCACCTATTACAATGCGCGCGGGTTCGACATCGTCAACTTCCAGTTCGACGGGATCGGCCAGCCGCTCAGCTACGGCCTCCAGAACGGCCAGATCGATACCTCGATCTTCGAGCGCGTGGATATCGTGCGCGGCGCCACCGGCCTGCTCTCACAGACCGGCAACCCCTCCGCCGCGATCAACTTCGTGCGCAAGCGCCCGACCAAGGATCTGGGCGGCACTGCCAGCCTCAGCTACGGTTCGTACAACGAGATCCGGGGCGACGTGGACGTCAACACCCCGCTGAACGAGGATGGGTCCATCCGCACGCGCTTCGTCGCTTCCTATCAGGACGGCGATTCCTATCTCGATTACTACCACACCTCGCGCCTGACGCTTTACGGCGTCGCCGCCGCCGATCTCGGCCCGAACACCGTCGCCACGGTCGGCTACTCCTGGCAGGAAAGCGATCCGCGCGGCGTCAGCTGGGGCGCCCTGCCCTTCACCAATCTGGACGGAACGCCCGCGAACTATCCGCGCTCGACCAACTCCGCGCAGCCCTGGTCGACCTGGTACTCGCTGGACCGCAACCTGTTCGGCGACGTGACCCACGATTTCGGCAATGGCTGGGTCGGCAAGGTTTCCGTGCTGCGCCGCGCGCGCAATCAGGATTCCAAGCTGTTCTACGTCTATTACGGTGCGGATTCGCTGGTCGCCTATCCCGGCGCCTATCTCGACAAGCTGCGCGAGACGACGGTCGATGCCAACATCACCGGCAAGATCAATGTCGCCGGGCGTGAGCATGACGTGGTTCTGGGCGTGAACTACGGCCAGTCGCGACTGGTGGAGCAGGAATCGGTCGACGCCGATGCCATCGGCACCCCGCTGCCCGGCAACACCGCCTTCGAAGGCAGCTTCCCCTATCCGAACTGGGGCGACTACAGCGTCACGGCCGATTACACCACCAAGATCGCCAGCGCTTACGGCCTTGTCCGCCTGTCACTCGCCGATCCGCTGAAGCTGATGGTGGGCGCCAACGTCACCAATGCGAAGCGCAGCGGCACCAGCTACGACGCGCCGTTCGATTTCGACAAGACGAAGTTCCTGCCCTTCGCCGGCCTGACTTTCGACCTCACCCACAACCTCACCGCCTATGCCAGCTATGCGACGATCTTCAGCCCGCAGGTCTACCTGACGGCCGATCATTCGAACATCGCGCCGCTGGAGGGCAAGACGTACGAGGCCGGCATCAAGGGCGAATGGAACGGCGGCAAGCTGACCGCCGCCGTCGCCGTGTTCAAGACGCAGCAGGACAATGTCGCCCAATCGATCGGCTTCGATCCCGACATTCTCCAGACGATCTACGAAGCCGTCGATGCCAAATCGCACGGCGTCGAGGTGGACGTCTCCGGCGAAGTCTTCGCCGGCATGCAAGTCTCAGGCGGCTATGCCTGGACCGATATCGAGGATGACGCAGGCAACAACGCACGCGCCTTCATCCCGCGCCATACGGTGCGCCTGAACGCCAGCTACACCCCGCAGTTCTTCAACGACCTGCGCCTGGGTGCCTCGGCCCGGTATCAGAGCAAGATCCACAACGACTACATTTCGCAGTCCGAATACGTGATCGTCGACCTGATGGCGCGCTATCAGGTGACGAAGAACGTCTCGCTCGCAGTCAACCTCGATAACCTGACCAACGTGAAGTACTGGACCAGCCTCCAGTGGGATCAGGCCTATTACGGCGCGCCGCGTACCGTGCGCGGCACGCTGGGCGTCAGCTTCTGACATAGAGAAAGGGGCCGCGACATCATGCCGCAGCCCCTTGAAGATCTCTCCAGGGAACGGCGGTCGCTGCAGATGCAACGGCCGCCGTTTTCCGTTTCGCCTTACGCCAGAGCGCCGTGGCAGTGCTTGTACTTCTGGCCCGAACCGCACGGGCACAGGGCGTTGCGGCTGATCGGCAGGTCCGCATAGGGATTCTCACCCGCGGCGCCCGCACCGACGCCGGCCTGCGGGCTGCCCGCCAGCGAACCGAACAGTTCAGGCATCAGCGCCGAACCGTCGCCGTCGTTCGAGTTGTCGATGCCGGTCAGCGGATCGATGTGGCCGGTCAGGAAGTCCGGCAGTTCCGGAAGCTGCACCGGCTCCGGAATCTGCAGCTGGCTGACCGAGAGAATGCGCGTCACGTCCTCACGGATCGTTTCCAGCATACGTTCGAACAGGCCGAAGGCTTCGGTCTTGTACTCGTTGATCGGCGTCTTCTGGGCATAGGCGCGCAGGAACACCACCTGACGCAGTGCATCCAGCGTGGCGAGGTGCTCCTTCCAGTAGTGGTCGATACGGTCGAGCAGGATCGACTTTTCGACCTGACGCCAGATCGCCGGATCGTCGTTCGCCATCTTCTCGGCCATGTGCGCTTCGGCCATGGCGGCAATGCGCTCCTCGACGAGTTCGGGATCGATGCCGTCCTCGTCGATCCACGCTTCAAGCGGCACCTCCAGGGAGAGCAGTTCGGCCGCCTTGGCCTTGAGGCCCTCGACATTCCAGTGCTCCGGGTACGAACCCTGCGGGCAGGCATCTGCAACAATGGTGTTGACGGTGTCAGTGCGCATGTCGACCACGACATCGTCCACGGTCTCGGCATCCATGATGTCCGAACGCTGCTCGTAGATCACCTTGCGCTGGTCGTTCATCACGTCGTCGTATTCGACGACCTGCTTGCGCACTTCATAGTTGCGCGCCTCAACCTTCTTCTGCGCGGTCTCGATCGCCTTCGACAGCCACTTGGACCCGATCGCCTCGCCATCGGCCAGGTTGCTGTTCATCATCTTGGCGAACAGCGTGTCCGGACCGAAGATGCGCAGCAGATCGTCCTCAAGGCAGAGGTAGAACTTCGAAAGGCCCGGATCGCCCTGACGGCCCGAACGGCCGCGCAGCTGGTTGTCGATGCGGCGGCTTTCGTGACGCTCGGTACCGATCACGCAGAGACCGCCGGCGGCCAGCACCAGACGCTTCTGCTCGCCGACTTCCGCCTTGATCTTGGCAATGGCTTCGTCGCGCTCAGGCCCTTCGGGCATGTCGCGCAGCTCGTCCTCGACGCGGAACTCGACGTTGCCGCCGAGCTGGATGTCGGTACCGCGACCGGCCATGTTGGTGGCGATCGTCACGGCGCCAAGGCTGCCTGCCTGCGCGACGATATGCGCTTCCATCTCGTGGAAACGGGCATTCAGCACCGAGTGCTTGACGCCTTCCTTGGTCAGGAAGTCCGACAGCAGTTCCGACTTCTCGATCGACACCGTGCCGACGAGGACGGGCTGGCCGATCTCGTGCTTTTCGCGGATCAGCTTGGCGATGGCGCCGAACTTGTCGAGCGTGTTCTTGTAGAACTCGTCCTCCTCATCGATGCGCTGGATCGGCACATTGGTCGGGATGGTGACGACGTTCATCTTGTAGATGTCGTAGAACTCGGCCGCCTCGGTGGCGGCCGTGCCGGTCATGCCCGAAAGCTTCGGGTACATGCGGAAATAGTTCTGGAACGTGATCGAGGCGAGCGTCTGGTTCTCCGGCTCGATCCGCACGCCTTCCTTGGCCTCCACCGCCTGATGCAGGCCGTTCGACCAGCGGCGGCCGTCCATCATGCGTCCGGTGAACTCGTCGATGATGACGACCTTGTCGTCCTTCACGATATAGTCCGTATCGCGCTTGAACATGACCACGGCCTTCAGGCTCTGGTCGAGGTGGTGAACCACCTGCGTGTTCTCGACGTCGTAGAGGTTCGAACCGACCAGCAGGCCGGCGGCTTCGAGCATACGCTCCGCCTTTTCCACGCCGTCTTCGGTCAGGCTGATGTTCTTGGTCTTCTCGTCGGTCTCGTAGTCCTCCGGAAGGAACTGCTTAACGACGGCATCGACCTGGATGTAGAGTTCCGATTTGTCGTCGGTGGGGCCGGAGATGATCAGCGGCGTGCGCGCTTCGTCGATCAGGATTGAGTCGACTTCGTCGACGATCGCGAAGTTGAAGGGGCGCTGCACCATCTGGCTGCGCTCATGCTTCATGTTGTCGCGCAGGTAGTCGAAACCGAATTCGTTGTTGGTGCCGTAAGTGATGTCGGCGCCATAGGCTTCGCGGCGTTCGTACTCGTTGAGGTTGGGCACGATCACGCCGACGGTGAGGCCCAGGAAACCGTGCAGCTTGCCCATCTGCTCCGCGTCGCGGCGGGCGAGGTAGTCGTTGACGGTGACGACGTGAACGCCCTTGCCTTCCAGCGCGTTCAGGTAGGTCGCGGTGGTGGCGACCAGCGTCTTGCCTTCACCCGTGCGCATTTCCGCGATTTCGCCGCGGTGGAGCACGATGCCGCCGATCAGCTGCACGTCGAAGTGACGCATGCCGAACACGCGCTTCGAAGCTTCGCGCACCGTGGCGAACGCTTCCGGCATGATCTGGTCAAGCGTGCTGCCTTCGGACAGCTGGTGACGGAACTTGGCGGTCTGCGCGGCCAGTTCGTCGTCGCTCATCGCCTCAAGGACGGATTCGAAAGCGTTGATCTGGGCGACGATCTTGTCGAGCGACTTGACGTAGCGGTCGTTGGACGAGCCGAAAATGGACTTGGCGAGTGCGCCGAACATGGCGGGAATCCCTGTTTTTCGTTTTAAGTCATGAAAGTCGGATATGCGCGCAGCCGCCCTTGGCGGAGCGCGTGAATAGGTTTCGCGAAGGTGCGAATGAAGCCGGCGCGCTTATTCGCGCGCGCGGTCTATCCCGGTCAGAACCGAAGGCACCGCCGGCGAATCCGGCACCGCGACAAGCGGCGGCGCGTGGCGGCGGGTGTTGCGCAGGCCCGGTTCGGGCAATTGCGCCAGGGCAACCGGCGCGCGCGGCGCCTTGGCGGCCACGGCAGCTTCGGTAAGTACCACCTGCAGGCTGGCCACCTGTGACGCACGCGCCTCTGCAGGGCCGATCTGCGCGGCAAGGCCCGTCAGCAGGGCCAGCAGGGTGAGTAGCAGGCGGTTTGCCATGGCGGATCAGATAGGGGCCGCTTTCCGCCCTGTCCACACAAGAGAGCGCCGTAGCCCGATTTACGCACGGAAGATCGCCGCGATACTTGCGAGGCGCTCGGTAATTACAGCGTCTCTTGACCTGTCATGGCCATGCGCTACGCACCCGCCATGGCCTATCCCACCTCCCCGCTCGCCTCGCCCTTCCCCGCCATGCCGCCGATCGCCGGCGTTACCCCGCACGTCGTGCGTGCCGGGTACAAGGACTGGGGGCGATGCGACCTGACTTACGTGGAACTGGACGAAGGCACCGCCGTCGCCGGCGTGTTCACCAAGAACCTGTGCTGCTCCAGCGAAGTCGAACTGGGCCGTGACAATGTGAAGCAAGGCCATGCCCGCGCGCTGGTCGTCAACGCGGGCAATTCCAACGCCTTCACCGGCTATCGCGGGCGCGAGGCAGTGGAGCAGATCATGGATCAGGTCGCCGCCCATGTCGCCTGCCCGCGCGAGCAGGTCTTCGTCTCCTCCACCGGCGTGATCGGCGTGCCGCTGCCCAAGGACAAGGCCCGCGAAGGCGTGGAGAAGGCGCTCACCGCAGAGCCCTGCTCGTGGGAGGACGTGGCGAACACCATCTCCACCACCGACACTTTCGCCAAGGGCGCCACGGCCACCGCGATGATCGGCGACACTAAGGTCACTCTCGCCGCCGTCATCAAGGGATCGGGCATGATCGCGCCGGACATGGCGACGATGCTCGGCTACATTTTCACCGATGCCGCCGTGGAGCCTGCCTTCCTGCAGGAATGCCTCTCCGCCGCGAACTTCCGCACGTTCTCATGCATCACCGTCGATTCGGACACCTCGACCAGCGACACCGTGCTCGCCTTCGCCACCGGCAAGGCCGGCAACGCGCCGCTCTCCTCGATCGCCTCGCCCGGCGCCCATGCCTTTGCCGCCGCGATCCATGACGTTTGCCGCCAGCTCGCCCACCTCGTCGTACGCGATGGTGAAGGTGCGCAGAAGTTCATCGAAGTGGCCGTTTCCGGCGCGGTTTCCGACGAGAGCGCCCGCAAGGTCGGCATGGCCATCGCCAACTCGCCGCTGGTGAAGACCGCCATCGCAGGGGAAGATGCCAACTGGGGCCGCGTCGTCATGGCCGTGGGCAAGGCGGGCGAACCCGCCGACCGCGACAAGCTCTCCATCGGCTTCGGCGGCACCTGGGCCGCGCGTGAGGGCCTGCCGCTCGCCGACTATGACGAAGCCCCCGTCGCCGCCCACCTCAAGGGGCAGGACGTGACCATCGAGGTCGACCTTGGCCTTGGCGAAGGCGCCGCCACCGTGTGGACCTGCGATCTGACGCACGGCTACATCTCGATCAACGCCGACTATCGGAGCTGAGCGTGCCCGCACCCGTGTTCACGATCTGGGGTCGCCTGAACTCCCACAACGTCAAGAAAGTCGCCTGGTTCGCCGAGGAACTGGGCCTGAACTACGTCCGCCACGATATCGGCGGCCAGTTCGGCTACACCGAGGAGTACCTCGCCAAGAACCCGAACCGGCTGGTGCCGATGATCGAGGACGGCAAGCTCTCGCTTTGGGAATCGAATGCAATCCTGCGCTACATGGCGGCCGAGTACGGCGGTGAGCGCTGGTTCCAGGGCGATCCCATCGACCGGGCGCTGGCCGACCGCTGGATGGACTGGCAGATCACTTACGCCGACGCCCAGCGCCTGCCCTTCCTCTCGATGGCCCGCATCCCGCAAAGCGAGTGGGACATGCCCGCCATCGAACGCGACGTGAAGGCCTGCGCCGTCCAACTCACTGTTCTGGAGCGCTACCTCTCCGAAAAGCAGTGGCTCTCCGGCGGGCAATTCGGCATCGGCGACATTCCCATGGGCGTCTATGCCTACACGTGGTTCTCGCTTCCGTTCGAGAAGCCCGAGTTCCCGGCCTTGGCCGAATGGTACGCCCGCATCCGTGAGCGCAAGGGTTATGCCCAGCAGGTCATGATCCCGCTGACCTGATTCCGTTCGCCTGATCCTCCCGCTTCAAAGGCCTCCCGCATGATCACCCCTTCGCTCAACGCCGCAGTCGAAACCATCATGCGCGAGGTCACTCGGGATGTGATCCTGCCGCACTACCAGTCGCTGTCGAGCGAGCAGATCATCAGCAAGGCGGTGAACGACGTCGTTACCGTGGCCGACCGCGAGAGCGAGGCGATCCTGGCCGAGCGCCTCACCGCCCTGCTCCCCGAAGCCGCTGTCGTGGGCGAGGAAGCCACCTTCGCGGACGAGGACGAACTGCTGAAGCTCAAGGACCGGCTCTGCTGGATCGTCGATCCGCTGGACGGCACCAACAACTTCGCATCCGGCAAGGCCCCGTTCGGCATGCTAATCGCGCTGGCAGACAAGGGCGAGACGCTGAGCGGCTGGATTCTCGACTGCCTGACCGGCCGCTTCTGCCGCGCCTCCGTCAATGGCGGCGCCTGGGTGAACGAGGAACGCCTGACTGCCCGCGCCACCGGAGAGCAGCCGCCCGTCGCCGCGATCTCGCTGATCTTCACGCAGGAATCGCGCCGCGAGCAAATGCGCAGCGAAATCGCCCCGCATTACCGCATGGTCGACATCCCCCGCTGCGCCGCAGAGCAATACCCGCGCCTCGCGCTCGGCCAGAACGACGTGGCGATCTTCGAACGCACCCTGCCGTGGGACCACGCCGCTGGTGCGCTGTTCCTGAACGAAGCCGGCGGCAAGTGCGCCCGCCCGGACGGCAGCCCCTATCGCGTGGACGAGATCGGCCGCAAAGGCCTGATCGGCGCCGCCAGCACAGCACTGTTCGAAGACCTTGCCACCCGGCTCGCCGCACTGGATGAGTGAGTCTCACAAAGTGACACTTCGGTTGACACAGTTGACACGGTCCAGAGGAGAAAGTGTCACCTTCTGCCGAAGTGTCACCTTGCAGTGCCTAAATCACTGAATTACGACGATTTCAAAGAGATCGCTCGCCGTAGGATATGGCAAATTCGGCCCCTGTAGGAAAATCGTTTCTCCTTCAGCGCACACTCTCGTCCAAAGCTACCGGGCCTTCTCCAGCGAGCAAGCCCCGGTTCTCTCGCCTCTTACCGACCAGCGCATGATGTCTGGCGGCGTCCTTTGCTGGCCTATTCCCGGTGCATCCAGCAGGTTCATCAGCGGCTCCCTGCGGTTCTCGAAATCGAGCTTCAGCGCCGAACCGCCGTAATTTCCCGAAACGTACATCATCAACAGCGTCTGGAAGCGAGTCACGCTGCCCGTGCTCTCATCCTTCGAACTGGCGTATCCGCCCTGGCAGGTCTGCGTCGCCCGCAATTGCCCTTCGCCCAGACGCATCTTCAACGGACGGCACTCGGTCGTTCCGGCAGCCTGCGAACGCCCCTCGCCCACCAGCAGGCGTACGAAATCCTCCACTTGCGTATCGGCAAGGCAGAAGTGCCACTCGCGGTCCTTGCCAACGGCCATGGCCGTGTCGCCCCCGTCGAGACTTTTACCGATGCGATAGGACCGCGAAATCGTGACGAGCCAATCGCCGCCCTGCATCGTCCTTTGCTCACGGCTGCCTTCCACGACGATATCCTGCGGATCGGAACCACCCTGCGCCTGCGTGGACCAGACCGAGGCCGCCATCAGGAAAACCGGAACCGCACGGAACCAATGCATGGCAAGTCCTCTGCTCGTTATCATCCGCAATGGCATGTCCCTGCGGGTGAAGAGCTTAGAATTATGGAAGAAATACCAACAAACGCAATGTCCTGGCTTTTCCTGTAATAACCGCGAAGGGCAAAGAAAAACCCCCTCCACCTCGCGGCGGAAGGGGTTTTTGATCCAGTGGAGACGATAGTGTCCCCGGCGAACTCTTAGAGTTCGCCTTCGAGCCAGCCCTTGAGCGCGCTCTTGGGTGCGGCGCCCAGCTTCTGAGCGACGGGCTTGCCGTCCTTGAACAGCACCATCAACGGGATCGACTTCACGCCGATTTCGGCGGGAATGCCGGTGTTGGCCATGATGTCCATCTTGGCGATGGTCACCTTCTCGCCCAGTTCGTCGCTGATCTCTTCGAGAGCGGGGCCGATCATCTTGCAGGGACCGCACCAGTCGGCCCAGAAATCGACGAGAACGGGCTTGTCCGACTTCAGAACGTCGGTTTCGAAGCTGGCATCGGTAACGGCAATGGTCGCCATGAACTTGAACTCCTCGGGGGTATCTCGGGTTGAACGCAATCTAGGGACGAATTGTTTCGTGGCAACGGCCCGACGCACATAGCTTTACTCAGCCTGTGCAAAGTCGGGCTTGTTCGCCTCCAGTGCCGCATGCGGCACTTCGATCAGGCGCGGGACGGAAGTGTAGAGCAACGCAACCTCCACCGTTCGGCCGGGAAAGGCCACTTCCAGCGCGGCAGCATAGGCCGCCATCTGGCGCAGCACGCCCTTGGGCACCTGTTCCAGACGTTCGGGCGGGCGGCGCGCGGTCTTGTAGTCTACCAGACGCACGCGGCCGGGCTCGACGATCAGGCGATCGATCGTGCCCGCCACCACTTGCCCGCCGACAACGGCGGCCACCGGCACTTCGGCAAGGCTCTGCGGGCCGAACAGATCGGCCCACGCGGGATTGCCCAGCACCGCCAGCGCGCTGTCCAGCATGGCCTGACGCGCCGCCTCGTCAAGATCGGCGGCGTTGCGGGCGAGCCATTGCCAGCCCGCTTCCTCACGCATGTCGGCGGAAACTTGCGGCAGGCGTTCGAGCAGCTTGTGCACCAGCGTACCACGCCGCAGGGCATCGCGGCCGGCGCCCGGCGGGAACGGCGGATCGGGCGCGTCCTCCTCGCCCAGTGCGGAGGGCGCAAGCGGGCGCGGCGGGCGCGGTTCGGCGGGGGCGACACGCTCCAGCCAGCGCGGCAGCGGCTCGCGAAGCGGCAACTGCACCGAGCGGACTTCCGGCGGCAGCGGTGCGGGCGGCGTGCCGTAATCGCAGCGCGTGCCCCAGATCGCGTCCTCCACGTCGGCCCCATCCTCGAACAGAGTGCGCAGGCGGGCGAACCAGCTCTTTTCGGCCGGGCCGTCCTTGTCGCGCTTGCCCAGCGCACCGCCGACGAACAGCGCTTCCTCGGCGCGGGTCATGGCGACGTAGAGCAGGCGCCAGTGTTCCTGCTCGTCCCCTTCGCGGTTTTCGGCGATCTGCGCGGCGATGCGGCCGGCCTTCTCGTCCTTCGACAGCGGCGGCAGCGGCACCTTGCGGCGCGCCTCGCGCGGGTCGGCGAGTTCGAAACCGCGCTCCCGCGCCGCTTCGGGATTGCCGGTGGCGTCGGCAAGGATGACGATCGGCGCCTGCAGGCCCTTCGATCCATGCGCGGTCATCACGCGGACAAGCCCCTGCGCGGCATCGGCCTCTCGCTTCAGCTCACCGTCGCCCGCGTCGAACCACGCGAGGAAGCCGGCAAGGCTGGGCGTGTCGGTCATGACGTAGGCTTGCGCGGCGTTGACCAGTTCGTCGATCGGGTCGTTGGCCTCGCTGCCCAGTCGCGCGATCAGCTTGCGCCGCGCCTGCCACGGGCCGACCAGCAGCCAGTGCAGCATGGCCTGCGGCGGCGCATAATCGGCCCGTGCCAGCAGTTCGCCCAGTTGCTCCATGGCCACGCCGATTTCAGGGCCGGATTGCGTGCGCAAATGATCCCACAGGCGCACGCCCTTCGCACGGTGCCCGAAGCGCAGCAATTGCTCCTGACTCCAGCCCACCAGCGGCGAGACGAGCAGGCTGGCGAGCGTCAGGTCGTCGAGCGGCTGCACCGCAAAGCGCAGCGCGGCGATCAGGTCCTTCACCGCCAGCGGCGCGCCCAGACGCAGGCGGTCGACGCCCGCCACCGGAACGCCCGCCGCATGGAGGCGCGCGACGATCAGCCCGGCCAGTTCCTTGCGCTGGCGCACCAGCACCATGATGTCGCCCGCTCCGGCGCGGCGCGGTTTGCCCTTGTGGAGCGCGAAGCCGGGGCCGCTTTCGTCCAGCCATTCGCGCACCTGACGGGCGATGCGCTCCGCCATCTGGCGGTCCGGGCGGGAGAGCCAGTTGGGCTGCGCTCCATCGGCGTCGTCGGTGTCGAGGGGCTCTTCCTCCTCCACTTCCTCGGCCACCGGTTGCCACAGCGCAACGTAGCCGGGGCGTTCCTGCCCAACGTGGCGCTCGGCCGGACGGTCGAGACCGAAGTTGCCATGGCCGATGCCGCCAATGGCCTCGTCCACGAAATCGAGCACTTTCTGTGCGGTGCGGAAGCTGCGATCGAGCCCGAGTTCGACGAGGCGGCGCGGCATGATCGCGCTCCGCAGCATGTCGGCATTGTCCGCCGCATCGTCCATCATGCCGCGCACGCGTTCCGCCGCGCGGCGGAAGTTTTCCGGGCTGGTACCCTGAAAGCGGAAGATCGCCTGCTTGTAATCGCCCACCACGAAGAGCGTGCGCATCAGATCAGAGCGCTGCCCTTCTCCGGCCCAGAACTCCTCCGCCATGGCGAAGACGATGTCCCACTGCGCAGCATTGGTATCCTGCGCTTCGTCGACCAAGATATGATCGAAACGACGGTCCAGCTTGTAACGGATCCAGTCGGCCGAAGCCTGCCCGCGCAGCAGATCGGCGGCGCGGCGGATCTGGTCGTCGAAGTCGATCAGGCCTTCGCGCTGCTTCGCCTCGTCCCAGGCGATGGCGAAGGCGCGGCCAAGACGCAGCGCGGGCACCAGCCGGTCGGCCAGCCCCAGCATCGCCTTCACTTCACGGATGCGGACCAGACACTCGCCCACGCGCGATGCATAGCCTTCGTAATCGGGCTCGAATTTTGCAAGGTTCTTGGCGTTGCGGACCGCATCGTCCTTGGTGAACAGCGCGGCGTAAAGGTCCTCCACCTGCTCCGCGCGCTTGGCGGGCGAATGCATGAGCCAGGGCACCAGCACGTCGGTCGCCTTGTGCGCGGTGGCGGTGTTCCACTCGGCCAGCACCTCGCAGCAGCGGCGCAGCGAACGGACGTCGAACTGATCGTCCGCGCACATGGCCGCCAGCATGTCCTCACCGGCATCGGCGGGCAGCCCCAGCAAGCGCAGCACATGATCGCGCATGTCGCCCGCCTGCCATGATCCCGGCCCGAACCACGCCTCCCGCGCCGAAGCGCAGCGTAGCAGGAAGTCCATCACCGAGTCCGGGCCATGCCGCAGCGAAAGCTGGGCGATGGCGCGCAGCAAGTGCGTGTCGCCCAGCGCGGCGTGTTCCGCCTCCACCAGCAGATCGGCCAGCACCTGCCGCGCCAGCAAAGTGCGCTCGCGGTCCTCCATCGGGCGGGTGCCGGGAACCAGTCCGGCCTCCAGCGGGAACGTCGCCAGCAGCCACTGCGAGAACGCGTGGATGGTATCGATCCGCAGCCCCCCGCCGGGGCAATCGAGCACGGCGGCAAACAACGTGCGCGCCCGCGCCATCGTTTCGGGATCGGTGGGCGCACCGATGGCATCAAGGCGCAGGAACAGCTGCGTCTCTTCCAGACGCACCCATTCGGCCAGCGTCCCGTTGATACGCGCGGCCATTTCGGTGGCGCCGGCCTTGGTGAAGGTGAGGCACAGGACCTGCGAAGGCGAAACGCCCTCCTGCAGCAAAAGCCGCAGCACGCGCGAGGACAGAACCTGCGTCTTGCCGGTGCCCGCCGATGCGGAAAGCCACACGCTGTCACGCGGATCGACTGCGCGCATCTGGTTGCCGTGCAGCGGATGGACGGTTGCCGGGCCGCTCATGCGCCCTCTCCCGTCTTGAGTTCAGATCTGCCTCCCAGCGAGGTGATCCACTCATCCAGCCGCATCAGCTGATCGTAGTCGGCATAGGAACCCAGTTCCGGATTGAGCCTTGCCGTGAACGGCTCGGTGCCGAGGATCCAGCGGTCCAGCGCGTCGTTCAAATAGTCCTCGGTATGCGGCATGAACTCATCGGGCAGCACGCCGGTGCGCTTGCTGCCTTCCTTGATCGGCGTGGTGGTGTAGCCGATGGTGTCCTTGTTCTTGGCCATCGACCAATATTCGAACGCCTCCGCCTCGCCGTGGATCACCTTGTCATCCAGATCCTTGAACCCGCCCGCCTCGGCAATCATCGCGACAAGGCCAAGCTGCAGCGCAAAGCCCTCTTCCACGCGGCGCGTCGTCGGCGGGGAGCCGGTCTTGTAGTCCACCACCCCCAGCTTTGCGTCCGCCAGACGGTCGATGCGGTCGGCCCGGCCGTGAACCTTGATGCCGCGATACTCCATGCCGCCCTTCGCCTCCGTGGCGATGACGCGGCGGCCATGGGTCTTGTGCGCCAGCACGAGATCGCGGAACGTATCGAGCGCCGCGGACAGACGCGGCCACCAGAGCGCGCGCATCAGCGGATGGGCGTTCTTCTCCACCAAGACTTGCTGCGCGATTGTGTGCAGCCCGTCGACAGGCTCACCCGCGCGGTGCCAGCGCTCCATGACGAGGTGCGCAACTTCGCCCTTCCACGCCGCGCTCGGCTCCGCATCCAGTGCATCGAGGCGCGAGAGGCCGAGAATGGCATTGGCATAGAATTCGTAAGGATCGCCGCGCAAACGGTCGAGCCCGGTGACCGAAAGATCTACCCGGCGCTGTTCCGCGCTGGGCATCGGCTGCGGGCGCGGATGCGCGGGAACCGGGGTGGCATCGTCGATCATGCGCGCAAGGTGCAGCGCCTCGGTCTCAACATGGCGCTCCGCCTGTTCGCCCAACAGCGCCTTGACACGCAGCACGAAGCGCGAGGGGATGACCGGGCCCCCCGCATCGCGCAAAGCCCAGCTGAGCACCACTTCGGGCGCGCCCAATGCTGCGGCAAGGTCATGTGCAGCAAGGCCGATGCGGAAGTCCGCCCCCGGCACACCCAGCGCGCGCAGCACGGCGGGCGGCAGCAGCGCGTCCTGCGAGGGAGAGGCAGGCCAGGTGCCCTCCACCAGCCCGCCGCAGATGACCAGATCGGCGCGGCTCATGCGCGCTTCCAGCAAGCCGTAGATCGATACGCGCGGGTGGCCGCCCCACGGCGGACGCACCGCCGCACGGTCCATCACATCGCGCAGCGTGGCGTGAAGTTCACGCGGATCGAACAGCGTGCCGGCCGAGGCGGCGGCGGCGCGCAGTTCCTCCACCATGGCACTGAGCGAGCGCCCGTCCGCGCCGGACCAGATCGCCTCTCCGCAAAGCAATTCGGCGGCATCGGCCAGCTTGCCCAGCATCAACTCAAGCGGATCGCCCTCTTCCAAAGCGAAGAGCGGCGCCAGCACGGCCTCGACCTCGGCCCACCATTCGCCGAGTTTGCGCGCTTCCGCGATCTCCGCCAGCGCGGCGAGGCCGCCACCGGGGCGCGGCCCGCGCAAGTCCCGGTCCAGCTTGCGGGCCGATTCCAGCCAGCGCGCGCGGCCTTCGCCCGCGCCGGCAAGCGGATGAACCAGCAGCGCGATCAGCGGCACCGGCGCTGCCTGATCGGCCATGACTTCGGCCAGCAGCAGCATCAGACGACCTGCAGCAGTCTGAGACAGCGGCAAACCGGCAGTGTCGTCGGCGGCAATGCCCCAGCGCGTGAGGTGCGCGACGACGCGCGCGGCAAGGCCGCGATCCGGGGTGATGACCGCCACCCGCCGCTCGGGCACTTCCAGCGCCTGACGCACGAGAATGGCGATGGCCTGCGCTTCCTGTTCGGGATGCGCGCTTTCCATCAGCCGCACGCCGGGCAGGCGGCGCTGCTCCGCCTCCAGCGCCACCCACGTCGTGGAGGCCTGCGGCGGCAGGAACAGGTTGGAGATCACCGTGCTGCGCGAAGGCGGCGAAGCGCCGGGGCCGGAGCGGTGCCACGCCGCCACTTCATCGCGACCGATTCCCATGCGGTTCAGCAGCAGCTTCAGGTGATATTGCGGGTGCGTCACCGCGTCATGCGCGCCGAACGGCGGGTCCTCGGGCTCTGCCGGATTGCCGGCCGTGCCAAGTTCCTCCCACACATCCTGCGGCAGCGAGAGGTCGAAGTCCGGCAGCACTACGCTGCCTTCGGGCAGTTCGCTCACCACGCGCAGCAATTTCGCCAGCGCGGGGGACGCACTGGTAACGCCGGCCGCAACGATCGGGAAGGCGGGCGGGGCGGCGCGCCATTCGCGGGCGGCGTGCTCGAACAGCTGGTTGCGGCGTTCGGGCGCGTCGATCTCTCCGCGCGTCGCGAGTTCCGCCAGCCAGTATTGCTGCACTTTCAGGAAGGTACGGGTGTTGTCGGTCCAGTGGCTGGCCAGTTCGCCGACCACGCCGATCACGCGTTCGCTCATCAGGTCGAGCGGGGCAATGCCCTCGACCAGCAGGCGGTCCATCGTCCGGCCCAGTTCCCAGGCGCGGCGCAACAAGGCGGCACCCTTCCCTGCAGCATCGCCATCGACTTCGCGCAAGTAATGGGCGAGCCGCAGCCAGCGGCGGGTGGGATCGGCAGCAGGCGCGATGTCGGCCGCACCCAGCGGATCGAGCAGCGGGCCCAGCGTCTCGTCGAGATCCAGATCGCCCACTACGACCATGCGCGGCAGCAGCAGGCCAGGCGTTTCGACAGTGCCGGCATGGCGCACGAACGCCTCCGTCACCGTGCGAACGGCACGGCGGCTGGGCAGCAGCAGTGTCAGCCGGGCAAGGCCAAGCTCCCCCTGCCCGTAACGCGGGGCAAGCCCGGCCACGAGGGCATCGGCGAACCCGCGATGAGCAGCAATCGAGTAGACTTTCGGCCCGCCCCTATCAGGCACGGGTCAGCCATTCCTCAGTGGGTTTGATCATGTCCGGCGAGCCGACTTCGAACCACAACCCGGTATGGACGATGCCGAACAGTCGGCCCTCCTCGATCGCGCGGGTCCACAGGAGGTTCGTGGAGAACGGGCCTTCCGGCGCGTCGCGGAGCAGACGCTTGGATACGAGCTGGATGCCCGAATAGATGAACGGGGCGACATAGCCGCGTTTGCGGCGGATGACGCGGCCCATGGTATCGACGTGGAAGTCGCCCTCCCCCCGGTAATTCATCGCGCGCGGATGCGGCACCAGCAGCAGCAGCGCGTCCATCGCGTCCTCATCCCACGCCAGCGAGAGTTCGTGGAACACGTCCTCCGGCCCGTCGAGCCAGATGTTGTCGCTGTTGAGGCAGAAGAAGGTGTCCGGCAGCAGCGGCGCGGCCTTGACCATGCCGCCCCCGGTTTCGAGCAGCTGCTCGCGCTCGTCGGAAACGGTGATTTCCGGCCCCTTGCGGCGAACCTTCAGGTGGCCCTCCAGCGCATCGGCAAGGTAGTGGACGTTGACCACGGCCTTGGTGACACCGGTCGTTTCCAGCTTGTCCAGCGTATGGTCGATCAGCGACTTGCCCGCCACGCGCACCAGCGGCTTGGGCTGGGTGGCCGTCAGCGGGCGCATCCGCTTGCCGATGCCGGCGGAAAGCACCATCGCCGTATCGCTGGCGAGCGGGTTCTGGTTCATGCCGTGAAGCTCCCGCCATTGGCCGCGCGCAGTTCGTCGGGCACGTTGGCATCGAACCAGCGCGCCACCGGCTCCAGCGCCGGGTGGGCGAGATCGCGCTCCAGCTGGGCCCAGACGCGCGGGATCAGGTCGAGGTAGCGCGGCTTACCGTCACGCTTGAACAGGCGCACGAAAATGCCGACGATCTTGGTGTTCCGCTGCGCGCCAAGGCGGGCGTAATCGGCCAGGAAGGTTTCCGCATCGACGCCGGTCGCGCGCAGATAGTGGTCGAACATCTCCGCCTCAAGCTCGGGCGAAACGTCGCGGCGGGCGTCCTGCAGCAGCGAGACGAGGTCATAGGCGGGGTGGCCGACCAGCGCGTCCTGAAAGTCCAGCAGGCCCTGCTTTTCCAGCGCGCCGAGCAGCATGATATTTTCGGCATGATAGTCGCGCAGCACGGTGACGCCGGGGCGCTGGCGGGGCAGCATCTCACCCAGCACGCTTTCCCATGCGGCCGTGAAACCGGCGGCGTCGACGTAGAGGTTCTGCGCGGGCGCATACCATTCGAGGAACAGGCGCACCTCGCGCTGATACTCGCTCATCGAATAGTCGAGGAACGGCCCGGGCGGCAGCTTGTGAAGCTGCACCAGCGCATCGACGGCGCCGCGATAGATCGCGCGCTCGTCGTCCGGCCACTGGTCGATATAGTCGCGCATGCGCGCATCGCCGAAATCTTCCATCAGCACCAGCCCGCGATCGGCGCGTTCGGCCAGAATGCGCGGCGGGCGCATGCCGTTCGCGTCGAGCCAGCGCGCGGCGCGCAGGAAGGGCTGCGGATCCTCGGTCGGCGGCGGCGCGTCCATCAGCATCGCGCATTCGCCGTGCGATCCGCGCACCCGAAAATAGCGACGGAAGGATGCGTCACCGACCAGCGGTTCGACAGTGGCGCCGTGCCAGCCGGCATCGGCAAGGAAAGGCTCAAGGCCCTCGGGGAGGTTAGCGGGAATCGTGCTCATTTCGGGATTCGCCCTACCCAATCCGTCCCCGCTTCGACAATGGCGATCCGCCCCTCTTCCGCAACTTCCAACGTAATCGAGAGGCAGCCCGGCTCATGCGTGAAACCGCCGGCGTGATCGGGCCACTCCGCGATCAGCGCGGCGCCCTGCCGATAGTCGTCCAGCCCGATCTCGTCCGCCTCCGACGGATGGGCAAGGCGATAGAAATCGGCATGGACCAGCGGCAAGCGCACAGCAGGCGGGTCGTAGACTTCGACGATGGCGAAACTGGGCGACGGCACTTCGCCCTCATGCCCCAGCCCGGCGATGATCGCGCGGGCCAGCGTGGTCTTTCCCGCGCCCAGCCCCCCTTCCAGCGCCACCACGTCATCGGCACGCAAAACATCGGCAATGGCGCGGCCGAAACGGTCCATCGCCGCCAGGTCCGGAAGCGCGATCTTCATTCGGGCAACTCCACCACGGCACTGGTCCCCTTGCCGCGCTCCGAAACGAGGCGCAGCGCGCCGCCGTGCGCCTCCACCAATTGGCGCGCGAGCGGCAGACCAAGGCCTTGGCTGCGCTCCACGCTCTTGCCGTCAGCGCTTTGCTTCATGCCGTCCAGCGCCAGCGCGAGGCTGCGGCTGTCCATGCCCTGCCCGCGATCCTGCACGAGTATCTGCACCACATCCTCACCTTCGGACGACTTGCGCCGCGCCATCTGCACGAGGACGCGCTGCCCCCGCGGCGAGGCGGCGATGGCATTGTCGACAAGGTGGCCGACCGCGCGGGCAAGGCGGCGACGGTCCCCCTGGAACGGCCGCAACAATCCGTCCGCACGCAGATCGAGCACCAGCCCGGCGCGTTCGAGGCGGGCTGAGCGCTCCTCCACCACGGCCCGGATGAAGGGCATCGGGTCAATCTCTTCCTTCTTGAGCGGCAGCAGGCCGGCCTCGCTCTGCGAAAGGTCGAGCAGGCTGTCGATATGCTCACCAAGCTGGTCGACCGAGGCGAGGATGGCGGCGACATATTCGTGCCCGCCGGGGTTGAGATCACCGCCCACGCCCGCTTCCAGCAGTTCGGCGAAACCGCCGATGGAGGTGAGCGGGGTGCGCAGTTCGTAGCTGATCTTGGCCAGGAAGCGCGTCTTGATCGCGTCCGCCTCGATCAGCGCCTCGTTGCTTTCGCGCAGCGCGGCTTCGGCCTTCTGCGAATCCGTGATGTCCAGCACCGCCAGCAGGCCATTGCCGTCCGGCAGCGGTACGCCCGCATATTCCAGCATCCGCCCGTCCGCCAAGGCGATGCGACCGCCCTTGTGCGAACGGTCGAGCGCGGCAGCGCGCACGGCGCCGCCGACCACCTCGGCCTCCGCCGGGCGCTTGAGGCGCGGGGCGATCTTCTTGAGCAGCGCCTCGACATGCGGGTGGGTGTCCAGGAAGTCGCTCTCCAGGCCCCAGTCGGCGGCGAACCGGCGATTCCAGAGCTGCACGCGGCCATCGGGCGCGAAGACGGCCACCGATTCGTAAAGACTGTCGAACATCGCCGTCCGCGTGCGCAGCAGCGTGTCGCGCACGGCCGAGAGACGCAATTGCTCGGTGCGATCCTCGGCAATCAGCAGCAAGCCGGCATCGGGCAGCGGCTGGGCGACGATGCGCAAGTGGGTACCATCGGACAGCGTCCAGGCTTCCTCATGGCTTTCGCTGGAGGCGAACCAGGCGCCCTTCTCGCGCCGCCATGCGGGGAAGTCGCGCACTTCGGGAACCCGCTGGGCGTCACGCGCGGCATCGAGCAGGCGTTCGAACACCGGCGGATCCTGCAGTGCCTTCTGGTCCAGCTTGAACAGGCGCTGGAACGGCTGGTTGGCGAAGCTGAGCCGCTTGCGACCATCGAACTGCGCAACCCCGGCCGAAAGCTGATCGAGCAAGGCGCGCTGCGCATCGCGAAACGCGCGGAACGAGCGCGACATTTCCTCAAGGTCTTCGATGTCCACCGCGTAACCGGCAACGCCATCCTCGCCCAGCGGCAGATCGCTGACGCGCATGGCGCGGCGCTGGCCGTCGATCGTGGTGGAGACGATGCGCTGGATCGGCGCGCCCTTCTGCGCGGCAATGCGCGCCACTTGCGAGGGGCTGACGCCGTCGACGATCTCCACCAGTTCGGTGCCGGCCGCCACAACGCCCTGCGCGCTTTCGCCCCCGACAGCCGTGACATAGGCGGAATTCACCAGCTGAAGTTCGCCGTCCGGGCGGCGGAACCACATCGGCATCGGCGCGGCCTCGATCAGCGAGACCAGCGCGGTGAAATCGCCCCGAGCGCGGGCGGCTTCGTCACGCAGGCGAACGAGTTCGCCTTCGCTGTCCGAAAAGTCGAAGAGCCAGACCAGCGCCGCCCCGCCGGGCGAGACCTGCGGATCGGCCAGATGTCCGCGCAGCGCCAGCGAACGGGCGGAATTGCGCGGAGTGACCACCATGCGGAACGGCGCGGCGCTCTTCTGCACGCGGCGCACTGCCTCGGTCAGTTCGGCCAGCTTGTCGGCAGGCAAACCGCGATCGCCGCCGTCCAGTTCGGAAAGAAACTGCGGCACCGTCTCGAAACCCAGCCACTGCGCGACGCGCGGCGGGCCTTCGATGCGGCCGTCGGAGCGGACCAGCAGCGGAATCGCCGGCGATTCCTCCACCATGCGGGCAAGGCGCCGGGCGGAGCGAAGCTGCGCTTCCGCGCGCTTCTGGCGGCCTCTTGCGGATAGCACCGCCCAGGCTGCCGCCAGCATCCATGCGGCGAGGAGCAGCCCGATGATAAGGGGTACGAAGCGTTCGTGATCCATTAGCCTCTGGCTATGCTGTCCCGGGGCCACAAAGACAATGGGGAGAGTACCGCAGTGCCGGTACTCTCCCCATGTTGTTCGCGGGTTAGATGCAGTCTTCCGCGTTTCTTTTCTTCGTCATCCCCGCGAAGGCGGGGATCCCGCTTGTTGTGCGGGCCGAGAGAAGAAAAGCGGGGTCCCCGCTTTCGCGGGGACGACGGGGTTCGAGGATGAGACTCCAGAGCCGCACCCCAAACCCCAGACCAAATCAGTAGCGGTAGTGGTCCGGCTTGAACGGACCGGCTTCTGGCACACCGATGTAGTCGGCCTGCTTCTTCGAAAGCTTGGTGAGCTTCACGCCCAGCTTTTCGAGGTGCAGCGCGGCGACCTTTTCGTCGAGGTGCTTGGGCAGCACGTAGACCTTGTTCTCGTACTCGTCGTTCTTGGTGAAGAGTTCGATCTGCGCGAGCGTCTGGTTGGTGAAGCTGGACGACATGACGAAGCTGGGGTGGCCGGTGGCGCAGCCCAGGTTCACCAGACGACCCTTGGCCAGCACGATGATCTGCTTTCCGTCCGGGAAGGTGACGAGGTCCGTACCGGCCTTCACTTCCTTCCAGTCGTAGTTGTCGAGCGCCGAGATCTGGATCTCGCTGTCGAAGTGGCCGATATTGCAGACGATCGCCTTGTCGCGCATGGCTTCCATGTGCTCGCCGGTGATCACGGCTTCGTTGCCGGTGGCGGTGACGAAGATGTCGCAACGCTTCACGGCGTCTTCCATGGTGACGACTTCATAGCCTTCCATGGCGGCCTGCAGGGCGCAGATCGGGTCGATTTCGGTGACCATCACGCGGGCGCCGCCGTTGCGGAGCGAAGCGGCCGAACCCTTGCCGACGTCGCCGAAGCCGGCAACGCAGGCAACCTTGCCGGCCAGCATCACGTCGGTGGCGCGACGGATCGCGTCGACCAGCGATTCCTTGCAGCCATAGAGGTTGTCGAACTTCGACTTGGTGACCGAATCGTTCACGTTGATCGCGGGGAACGGCAGCTTGCCATCCTTGGCGAGGTGATAGAGACGGTGCACGCCAGTGGTGGTCTCTTCCGAGACACCCTTGATGGCATTGACGGTGCGCGAGAGGTAGCCCGGCTTCGCCTTGAGGAAGGCATTGAGCGCGCGGACGAATTCGATTTCCTCGGCGTTCGAGGGTTCGAACAGCGGCTCGCCGGCTTCGACGCGGGCGCCCCAGAGCGCGAACATGGTGGCGTCGCCACCGTCGTCCAGGATCATGTTGCAGGTGAGGTCGGGGTTACCCTCGCTCGACCAGTCGAAGATGCGGCCCACATAGTCCCAGTACTCGGCCAGGCTCTCGCCCTTGATGGCGTAGACGGGGATGTCGCGCGCGGCGATGGCGGCGGCGGCGTGGTCCTGCGTGGAGAAGATGTTGCAGGTGGCCCAGCGCACTTCGGCGCCGAGAGCGACCAGCGTCTCGATCAGCACGGCGGTCTGGATCGTCATGTGCAGCGAACCGGTGATGCGCGCGCCCTTGAGCGGCTGCGATGCGCCGAATTCCTCGCGCAGCGCCATCAGGCCGGGCATTTCGGTTTCAGCGATGGCGATCTCGGTACGGCCGAAATCGGCGAGCGAGATGTCTGCAATGGCGTAGTCGGGGGCGGTGGTCGTGGCCACGGGCGCGAACTCCTGGAAGTGTTGCCTCTGCGGCCCCCGCGCCGGAATGGCGAAGGGTGCCGCAATGGTGCGTTCCCTACCCGCTCGATCCGCCCGACGCAAATATAAAGATATCTTTATATCCGATTTTCAGAAGCGGTCGGCGCACCAATAGCGGGCACGAGAAAGGGGCGGGAGATCGCATTCCCCCGCCCCTTCCCTGCTTCAACCCAAAGCTATTTACGCGAGATCGAAGCGATCGGCGTTCATCACCTTCACCCAGGCTGCCACGAAGTCGCGCACGAACTTCTGGCCTGCATCGGCGGCGGCATAGACTTCGCTGAGTGCGCGAAGCTGCGAGTTGGAACCGAACACAAGGTCCGTCCGCGTCGCCGTCCACTTCTGCTGGTTGCTGGCACGGTCGGTGCCGACGAAGGTTTCGTCCGCTTCCTCATCCACCTGCTTCCACGCCGTCTTCATGTCGAGCAGGTTGACGAAGAAGTCGTTGGTCAACTGCCCCTCGCGGGTCGTGAATACGCCGTCCTTCGAACCGCCGAAGTTGGCGCCCAGCACGCGCAGGCCGCCCACCAGCACGGTCATCTGCGGGGCGCTGAGGCCCATCAGTTGCGCGCGGTCCACCAGCAGTTCCTCGGTGGGAACATTGTAGGGCACCTGGATGTAGTTGCGGAAGCCATCCACGCGCGGTTCGAGAACGGCGAAACCGTGCACGTCGGTCTGTTCCTGCGTGGCGTCGACGCGGCCCGGCGTGAACGGCACTTCGATGGACGTACCGGCATCGGCGGCCGCCTTCTCGATCCCGACACTGCCGCCCAGCACGATCAGGTCGGCGATGGAGACTGACTTGCCGAACCCGGCCTTGATGCCTTCATAAACGCCAAGAACCTTGGCCAGCTTGGCCGGTTCGTTGACTTCCCAGTCCTTCTGCGGGGCCAGACGGATGCGCGCACCATTGGCGCCGCCGCGATGGTCCGACTGGCGGTAGGTCACGGCGGAGGCCCAGGCGGTAGACACCAGTTCGGCCACCGAAAGACCCGAAGCGGCGATCTTCTCCTTCAGCGCGGAGACATCCGCGGCGCCGATTGCGGGACCGTCCGCCTTGGGCAGCGGGTCCTGCCAGATGAAGTCCTCCGCCGGCACATCGGCGCCGAGGTAGCGGGCCTTCGGGCCCATGTCGCGGTGGCAGAGCTTGAACCAGGCCTTCGCGAACTGATCCTCCAGCCACGCCGGTTCGGCGCGAAAGCGTTCCAGGATCTTGCGGTATTCGGGGTCCGCCTTGAACGCCATGTCGGCCGTGGTCATCAGGGTAGGCAGGCGCCGTTCGGGACTGTGCGCGCCGGGCGCCATGTCTTCCGGCTTCTGGTTCACCGGCTGCCATTGCTGCGCGCCGGCGGGGCTGTGCACGAGTTCGTACTCGTAATCGAGCAGCATGTGCAGAAAGCTCATGTCCCACTGGGTGGGCGTGGGCGTCCAGGCGCCTTCAAGGCCGGAGGTGATCGTGTGATCGCCGAATCCGCTTTCGTGCCCGCTCAGCCAGCCAAGCCCTTGCTGCGCAATATCGGCGCCCTCCGGCTCAAGGCCGACCTTGGCGGCATCGCCCGCACCGTGGCACTTGCCGAAGGTGTGGCCACCGACAGTGAGCGCCGCCGTCTCGACATCGTCCATGCCCATGCGGGCGAACGTCTCGCGCACATCGCGCGCCGAGCCGAGCGGATCGGCATTGCCGCCGGGACCTTCGGGATTGACGTAGATCAGGCCCATCTGGATCGCCGCCAGCGGGTTTTCCAGGACCATTTCCTTGTCCGGCTGGATGCGCGTTTCGGCGCCCTGGCCCACCCATTGCTCTTCGGTGCCCCAATAGACGGCGATCTCCGGCTCGTAGACGTCCTCGCGTCCGCCGCCGAAGCCCAGCACCGGCGCGCCCATCGATTCGAAGGCGACATTGCCGGCCAGGATCATCAGGTCCGCCCAGGAAAGCTTGGCGCCGTACTTCTGCTTCACCGGCCAGAGCAGGCGGCGCGCCTTGTCCAGATTAGCATTGTCCGGCCAGGAATTGAGCGGAGCGAAGCGCTGATCGCCCTGCCCGGCGCCCCCGCGCCCGTCACCGATGCGATAAGTGCCGGCGCTGTGCCAGGCCATGCGGATCAGGAACGGGCCATAGTGCCCGTAATCCGCCGGCCACCACGGCTGGCTGTCGGTCATCAGCGCAGTAAGATCTGCCTTTACCGCAGCAAGATCGAGCGACTTGAAGGCGGTGGCATAATCGAAATCCGGATCCATCGGGCTGGGATTGGTGCCGCCCTGCTGCAGGATGTCGAGGCTTAGCTGGTTGGGCCACCAGTCACGATTGGTACGTCCGAGGAGCGATCGCACGGGTTCGCCGTGCATCGGGCAGCCACTGGTCTTCGCGTCCATGGATTTTCTCCTTGTTGGTTCCTCTTCCCGGCTGCCTTTTTTGATCCTCTTTCGGGCTTCTGGGGGGCTCACGTCATGGAATAGCCGGAGGCACGCAGACGTTTACGGATGCCGTGGAGACTTGTCGGAACAATGGCCGGAGCAAGAGACCGAAGCCGCCGGAATCGCCTGTCGATTGCGGGACATTGCCAGAATCCGCGATGCGATCAAAGGCCGCATTGTACTGAGCTTCATGCAAAATTCCGATCATCAATCGAGACGGATCAGATGAAGGAAACTATTGCAGACGATCGCGACTTGCGGATGACACAATGCCCATCAACTCGACTTGCGCAAAACACATTCCATCGCCGCAACAACAACACGCAAAAGGAAAAGGCGGGGTATTTTCCGCCTCCTGTCGCACTCGGTGGTAACTTGAGACAGGAGGCGGAAAATGACGTCCTCATGATCGGATCACTTCCGGATCTGAGGACGCACTCCCTTGCGGGCAGGCGTTCAGGGGCCTGCCGCGAAACTTTCGGAAGAGACCGCCAGCGCCCTGAGCACCCTGTCGCCGCCAATTATTACGCGGATAAGACAATCATCGCCACGATCAAGTCAAGCGCATTTAAAAACTGTTGAATAAAGTGGATGCGATTTCGCAAGAACGTGGTTTACGTCACGTAAAGTAAAACAAGCCAAGTGGGCTCTGAAAATCGCTGTCGGAAAGTTCCGCGAGAAGTAAGGGGCTGTTTGAAAAATGCCCGAAAGGGCATTTTGAGGCGGCACCGGCCCTCTAAGGCAGCACGACCTGCAGCAGCAGCAACAGGGCGCCTGCAGCCGCCGCGTAAGCAAGGCAGATCGGCACCGTGCGCGAGAGCGTTTCCCCCTCCCGCCCCACCAGTCCCACCGTCGCGGTACCGGCCACGATGTTGTGCGGCGCCATGATGTTGCCGATCGCGGAACCCACGCTTTGCCCCGCCAGCGCCAGCCCATGCGGCAGGCGAACCGCATCGGCGGCGGCAACCTGGAAGTTCGCGAAGATGATGTTCGATGCCGTTCCCGACCCGGTGACGAACGATCCCAACGCGCCCACCAACGGCACCGCCAGTGGCCATAGCCGCCCGAACAGCGTGGTCGCCCCCAGCGCGAGGGCTTCGATCAGCCCCCCATGCACCATGAAGCGCGCCAACGTCAGCACCGCCAGGAGCGCGATGGCCACCTGCGGCAACCGGCGCGCCGCCGCTACCATCGATGCCCCCACCACGCGCGGCGGGCTGCGGTGTACCGCCACCGTCACCACGAAGGCGGCGAACAGCATGGTGCCGGGGTGATAGAACGGCAGCATCACGTCACCAAAGCCGGTTCCGTACGTCCATTCCAGCCGATGCGCGCGCAAGGCGGTTCGCAGCGGATCGATCAGCCGGCTGGCGAGGATCAGTAGCACCAGCACGACATAAGGCAGACCGGCAAGCAGGATCGCCTTCCCGCCGGGGCCGGGCCGGGTCGAGGCGGACGGACCCCGCCGCAGCCAGGCTGCGAACAGCGCCCCGCCCAGCAACGCTCCGCCCAGCGTCGGCAATTCCGCCCCGGTCAGCGCCGCAATCAAGGCCGCCGCGCCGAAAAAGCAAACCGCCGCCGCCAGTGCGAGACGGCGCGCCCGGGTGGGTACGGCGGCACCGCCGGCCACACCAACCGTTGCATAGCGGACGACGAACAGCGTCATCGTCCAGCCCAGGCATGCGTGCAGCAGCAGGATTTCCAGAGACAGGCGCCGCTCATCCATGATCGCCGCTTCCAGCAGCGGCACCATCGGCGCGCCCACGGCCCCGAACGATACCCCTACCACATGCCCCAGCAGCGCCATCAACACGGCGCGCGAGGCCGGAATGCCCAGCGCCACCAGCATCGGCGCCACTATCGCGATCGGCGTACCGAAGCCTGAAGCGCCCTCCAGGAACATCGTGAAGAACCACGCCAGTAGCAGCGCCGTCGCCGCCGGATCTTCGGAGATCGAGGAAAGCCACTCCCCGATCACCACGGTTGCGCCAACGCGCGTCTGGAATTCGTGGATCGAAAGTGCAGGGAAGATGATCCAGAGGATGGTCGCCGCAGTGAATGCAGCCTCCAGGATCGGCCCGGCCAGGTCTGCCGGCGTCTCTCCGAACTGGAAGATCACCACGGCTACCACGGCGGCCGTCACTGCCGAAAACGTGCCGGCCGTTGCTGCCGACCAACGCAGCCCGATCATCAGGACCACAAGCACCAGGATGGGGAGAAGCGCGAACCCCGCCACGGGTCAGCCCCGGCGTTCGACCTGAACCGGGTAGAGCGGTACGCCGTCATCCTCGAAAGCGCTGATGTTGGCGATGGTGGTGCCGGCGATGGCGGACATCGCCTCCCGTGTGAAGAAGCCCTGATGGCCGGTTATGAGCACATTGGGAAAAGTCATCAGGCGCACGAAGACGTCGTCGCGGATCACCTGTTCGGACAAGTCCTCGAAGAACAGGTCCTCCTCTTCCTCATAGACGTCCAGCCCGACGTAACCGATCCGCCCGCTCTTCAGGCCGGAGATCACCGCGCGAGCATCCATCACCGCGCCGCGGCTGGTGTTGATCAGCATCACCCCGTGCTTCATCCGGGCGATCGCGGCGCGATCGATCAGGTGCCGCGTTTCGGGGGTGAGCGGGCAGTGCAAGGTGATGATGTCGCACGAAGCCATCAGATCCTCCACTGAAACGTAGCGACCGCCGATCGCCGTCAGCTCCGGGGTTTCGAACGGATCGCTGGCCAGCACCTCGCACCCGAAGCCTTTGAGGATGCGCGCCACGTTGATCCCGATCTTGCCGGTGCCGATCACGCCCGCGACCTTGCCCTTCAGATCGAAGCCCAGCAGACCTTCCAATGCGAAATTGCCTTCGCGCACGCGGGCATAGGCCTTGTGGATCTTGCGGTTGAGGCAGAGGATCAGGGCCACCGCATGTTCGGCGATTGCATCAGGCGAATAGGCCGGCACGCGGCCGATCTGCAGCCCAAGATCACGCGCGGCTTCCAGATCGACGTTGTTGAAACCCGCGCTGCGCAGCGCGATCAGGCGCGTGCCCTGCCCGGCCAGGATTTCCAGTTCCTCCCGCCCCAGATGGTCGTTCACGAAGGCACAGACGCAATCGTGATCGCGCGCGAGATTGGCGGTGGTGGCGTTCAGGCGGGATTCGTACCACGAAAAGCGATGCCGTCCGCCGGCCTGCTCATTGGCCAGATCCAGGAATTCACGATCGTAGGGGCGCGTGCTGAAAACGGCGATCTTCAAGCAAGTTCTCCTGAAGTCATGGGGGTTTCCAAAGGAGGCAATCCGTCACCTGACAAACCGCAGCCCCCCTGTCGGCCCCCATCTGGGTTGCCGTCGACGATATGTGCTGCGGGTGGGACGATCAGAGAGTGGGCTGCACCGCGTCGATCACCGTCAAGTGTTCCAATGGACCGGAACCGACGCGCGAATCGGTGACGAGGATCGTCGCCCCGGGCTGAATGGCCGCCTTCACCTTGTCATAGAACCCGCGCGGCAGGCGCAGGCGATTGAGCACGGCTTCGTCCACCGCATGCCCATCGTCCTCCGCGTGGCCCGGCAGGCCGACATAGACCCATTCCGGCTTCCCGTTGCGGCTGACCAAAGTGATGACGTGGCTGCCATGATCCTTGTCGTCGATGTCGGCAATGCTGCGGCCGATTTCGGTGCCGCCGCGTAGCACCACCACGCGCTGGTCAAGCTTGGAAACGATGATCGACAATGGGCCCTGCGGCTGCAGTTCGGGCTGCCAGCGATATTGCTGGCCGTCCGACAGCGGCTTGTGCTCCGTAGGGCGGCCGCGATTGTCGAAAGGGGTCAGCAGGCTGTTTTCGCTGGTGCGCATGTGGGTGGCGGCATCGCCCTCCACCACCACGGTGACGCCCAGCTTGGTGATCGTGAACAGTTCGCGCGCAAAGCCATAAGGCAGGTGCACGCAGCCATGGCTTTCGGGATAGCCCGGCAGGCCGCCAGCATGAAGCGCGACGCCATCCCACGTTAACCGCTGCTGATAGGGCATGGCGGCATTGTTGTATTTGCTGGACCGGTGCTGCGCATCCTTCTGGAGGATAGTGAACACGCCGGTGGGTGTTTCATGCCCGTCCTTGCCGCTGGACACGGTGGTGGCCGCGATCCGCACGCCATTGCGATAGACCAGTGCGATCTGCTTCGAAAGATCGACGTAGACCAGCACCGGCCCGCTGGGCGAGACAGTGGGCGCCCAGACCCATTCACCGGGCTTCAGGCCATCGATCCGCCGCGCGAATTCCGCGGGCGAGGTTGCCTTTGCGCCTTGCGCGAAGCCAGTATTCGTCCAGCACGTTGCGGCCAACACCATTGACGCGCCCAGCGCCCAACCCATTCCTGACTTCATCCGGTCCTCTGCAAATTGCCCCAGGTACTGGCCGCGCGTTTAGTCAGCGTACGTTGCCGCGCTGGATCAGATTGACGATGCCCAGCAGCACGACCGCGCCGATGAAGGCGATGATCAGTCCGGTTATCGAGAACCGCTGAACCGTACCGCCCATACCGAAGAAGCCGGCGATGAAATTGCCGATCACCGAACCCACGCAGCCGACGACGATGTTCCAGATGATGCCCATCGAAGCGTCACGGTTCATGACAAGGCTGGCAAGCCAGCCGGCAACGCCGCCCACGATCAACGCGATAATCCAGCCCATGCCTACCTCCTGACATCATCCGGCCGACCAAGACCACCCCGGGCGCACCGAAAGTCCTGAAATACGAAAGAACATCGAACTGAGAGAGTATATGCGGCGGGCAGACTGCGCTTTGAACTTGCAATCGTCAATCGATACTGCGCATTTTTACCTGCCCACCCTCCAACTTGTCTGGGGCGCTACAACCGATTGATCGCATTTCAATTCCGCGGACGGCGCTGGGTCCGTCCCCGCCGCTCTGCCTTGCGGGCGAACGCGGCCTTATCTTGCCTTCCTCGCAGTCCGATGCCAGAAAATTCATGCGATTAGGCCTGACTGACAGGCGTTCGGCTACCGCTTCCGCCCCCGGGGAGGTTCGATGCAGACTGACACGCTTCGCGACTGGCATTCCCTCGATACCGGCGACGTGCTCGCCGCGCTGGACACCGGCACGGATGGCCTGAGCGAGGCGGAGGCCGCCAGCCGCCTTGCCACCTTCGGCGCCAATTCGCTGCCCCCTTCGCGCGGGCGAAATCCGGTGCTGCGCTTCCTTTCGCAGTTCAACAATGCGCTGATCTATTTTCTGCTGGCCGCCGCGATAGCAGCCTTGCTGTTGCAGCACGCGGTAGATGCGCTGGTGATCGTGGCCGTGGTGGTGGTCAACGCGGCCGTCGGCTTCGTTCAGGAGGGCCGCGCCGAAAAGGCGCTCAGCGGCATGGAAAGCCTGATCTCCGACAATGCCCATGTGGTGCGCGAAGGCATCCGCGAAAACGTGGACGCGGCAACGCTGGTGCCCGGCGATCTGGTCATGCTCGATGCGGGGGACCGCGTGCCGGCGGACCTCCGCCTGATCCGCGTGCGCGGGCTGGCTGTGGAGGAAGCGGCGCTGACCGGCGAATCCGTGGCTGCCGAAAAAAGCGAAGCCCCCGTCGAGGCCGCAGCCCCGCTCGCCGATCGTACGGCGATGGCCTATTCAGGCACTCTGGTCGCGCGGGGGCAGGCAACAGGGGCGGTGGTCGCCACTGGATCGCGCACGGAAATCGGGCGTATCAGCAGCCTGCTGCGGGCGGTGCCCGAACTGGTCACGCCGCTGCTGCACCAGATCGACCGGTTCGGCAACCGGCTGACACTGGCGATCCTTCTGGCCAGCATCGCCCTGTTCGCCTTCGCCGTGCAGATCCGCGAATTCGATTGGGTGGATGCGCTGATCGCGGTCGTCGCACTGGCTGTCGGCGCGATTCCGGAAGGCTTGCCGGCGGTCATCACCATCACGCTGGCCATCGGCGTGCAGCGCATGGCGGCCCGCAAGGCGGTGATCCGCAAGCTGCCCGCCGTGGAGACGCTGGGCGCCACTTCGGTGATCTGTACCGACAAGACCGGCACGCTGACCCGCAACGAGATGATGGTGACGCGTATCTTCGCGGGACGGCACGAACTGAGGGTGGAGGGCAGCGGCTATCTTCCCGAAGGCGCTATCTCCTCACCCGATGGAAATGCCGATGTCGCCGCCGACATCGTGCAATGCGGCGCGCTTTGCAACGATGCGCACTTGCGGCTCGTCGATGGCAGCTGGACTGTCACCGGCGATCCCATGGAAGGCGCGCTGATCGCGCTCGCCCGCAAGGCGGGGATCGACGATGACGGACTGCGCCGCGAATGGCGCCGGATCGACGAGATTCCCTTTGATGCCAGCTATCGGCTAATGGCCACGCTGTGCCGGGACGGCGCCGGGCGCACTTGCGCCTTCGTGAAAGGCGCGCCGGAAGCGGTGCTGGCATTGGGCGGCAGCGCGCAGGAAGCCGAGGCGTGGGACATTGCCATCACCCGCGCGGCCAATGAGGGGGAGCGGGTTCTGGGCTTCGCCATGCGCGAATTGCCCGAAGGCACCGAGCGGCTGGACTTCCCGCTGCTGCAGGAGGCGAGGATGCTGGGCCTGATGGGCTTCATCGATCCCCCGCGTGAGGAAGCGCGGCTGGCCATCGCGGAATGCCGCAGCGCCGGCATCGCGGTGAAGATGATCACCGGCGACCATGTGGGAACCGCGCTGGCCATCGCGCGCCAACTCGAACTGGCGGACGATCCGCAGGCCCTGACCGGCGCGCAAGTGGAGAGCATGAGCGACGAGGACCTGGCGGACGCCGTACCCCACATCGCCGTCTTCGCCCGCGCCAGCCCCGAACACAAGCTGCGCATCGTCCGCGCCCAGCAATCGCGCGGCGCTATCGTCGCCATGACCGGAGACGGCGTGAACGATGCGCCTTCGCTGAAGCAGGCCGACGTGGGCACCGCCATGGGCCTCACCGGCACGCAGGCCGCGCGGGAAGCGGCGGAGATGGTGCTGCTGGACGACAACTTCGCCTCCATCGTCGCCGCCGTGCGCGAAGGGCGCACCGTCTATGACAACATTCGCAAGGTGATCGCCTGGACCCTGCCCACCAACGGCGGCGTCGCCATCGCGGTGGTGCTGGGCATTCTGGCCGGCTTCACCCTGCCGATGACGGCCACGCAGATCCTGTGGATCAATCTGGTCACCACCGTGACGCTGGGGCTGGTGCTAGCTTTCGAACCGGCCGAGCCGGGGATCATGGAGCGCCCGCCCCGCAGCCGCGACGCATCGCTGCTTTCCAGCTTCCTGCTCTGGCGCGTGCTGGTGGTATCGACCGTCTTCGCCGCTGCCGTGCTTTGCGTGTTCTTCGGCGCACAGCGGCTGGGCGATTCCGTCCAGACCGCCCGGACCACGGTGGTGAACATGCTGGTGATCGCCCAGATCGCCTACCTGTTCAACGTGCGCTACATGCACATGCGCTCGCTCTCGCTGGAAGGCATCCACGGAACGCGCGTGGTGCTGATCGCCATCGCTTGCGCCGTGCTTGCACAACTGGCCTTCACGTACGCACCGCCGATGCAGGAGATATTCGATACCACGCCGGTCTCGATCCGCGACGGCGCGGCCCTGATTGCCATGGGCGTCGCGCTGTTCTTCCTGCTGGAGGGCGAGAAGGCGCTGATGCGCAAGCTCGGCTGGTTCGAGGAATTGAATTAGGCGATTAGATTCATAAATCGACGTGTGCCGGGAATTGGGCGGTTCATCGATTGTCCGCTCGACGCTGGACGAAACCGATTGCACCGCGTCCTTCCACATAGTGAACCATGCCGGCTTCGACTGTTTCGATCATAACACCTGACGATAAAGTGCCGCCACCAAGCAGTTCGGTGGCCGGCATGTCCCAAGTTTCGTAGCCTTCAAAAAATGCGCGATTATCAAAATCGCAGACAACCACGCCATTCATCCCGTCGACGACGACTTTATCACCAACCTCGATCTGCTCGCCCGTCGCGTATCGCATCTGTTGCCCTTCGACGCATTTATCCAGATATCGGGTAATGCAGCTATGGTTGCATGTTTATGAGACTACAGCCGAGCCTCAATCCGGCAGGCGCACCATCAGCGTGTCCGGCCCGATCCACGAGAGCAGCGAGGATGCCCGGCTGCCTCCGGTGACCCGGCGCAAGCCGCCGCCGCCCTGCGTGCCCAGTACGACAAGATCGGCATCCCAATCGTCTATCGCCTGCCCCACCGCGCTTTCCGGCTCGCCGCTGGCGAGTGTGCTTTCGATGCGGCCCGGCGCCACTTCGGCGAATTCGGAAGCGGCCAGAAATTCCGCCATGGCGCCCTCGGCCCGTGCCAGCGTTTCCTCGCGCACATGATCGGCCACGCCCCAGCCTTCGAAACCGACATGGAAGACGTGCACCACGCGGATCGCGGCCTCGGGAAACAGCCGCGCCGCCGCCACGATCGCGGCTTTCGAGGCGGGCGAGAAGTCGGTCGGCACCAGAATGCGGCGATAGAGCTGGCGCGGACGCTGCTTGACCACCAGTACCGGCACTTCGGCATGGCGGATCAGGTAATCGACGGCGGTGCCCAGAAAATAGTCCGAAATCTGGTTGAACCGCGCCACTCCGGCAACGATCAGCGCCGCGCCGCGATCTTTGGCGACAGCGGCGATCGTGCCCGGCGGCGAGCCTTCGGGGATCAGCACTTCGGCCCCTTCGCTGCCTTCCGGCAATGTCTCGCGCACGCGGTTCTTGAGTGCCAGTTCGGGCATGCCATCGTGCCCTTCGGCCTTGCGGACGTGGATGACCTCCACCGCCATGCCCAGATCGCGGCCCAGTTCGAAAGCGCGATCCACAGCACGGTCGCTGCGGGCGCTCAGATCTGTGGCGACCAGTATCGAGGATTTCATCGCACCAATTCTCCCGCCGAAACAGCCTACCCGCCGACTGCGTTATAACCGCTGTCCACGTAGATGGTCTGCCCGGTGACGAACCGGGCCTTGGGGCCGAGCAGGAAGGCCGCCATGTGGCCGATCTGCTCAATCGTCACCAACTGGTGCAGCGGCGCCTTGTCCGAGGCAAGTCGGATCAGTTCGTCCAGATGCGACAGGCCGGAGGCGGCGCGGGTGCGCACCGGACCCGTAGAAACCGCATTCACACGGATGTCCTGAGCCCCCAATTCCTCCGCCAGATAGCGCACGCTTGATTCCAGCGCAGCCTTGACCGGCCCCATCAGCCCGTAACCCGGCACGACTTTTTCGGAGCCGTAGAAGCTCATCGTCAGGATCGAGCCGCCCTCCCGCATCAGCGGCTCCGCATGGCGCGCAAGGCGGATCAGCGAGTGGCAGGACACGTCCATGGCCATGCAGAAGCCTTCCACCGAACTGTCCACCACGCGGCCGTGCAGGTCCTCCTTGGGCGCGAAAGCGATAGAGTGGAGCAGGAAGTCCAGCCCGCCCCAGCGCTGCGCGATGTCCGCGAAGAGCGCGGCGGTCTGCTCCGGGTCGGTAACGTCGAGCGGGAGGAAGATCGGTGCCTCCAGTTCCTGCGCCAGCGGCTCTACGAAGCGGCGCGCCTTCTCGTTCTGGTAGGTGATCGCCAGTTCGGCCCCGGCCGCGCGCAACGCCTCTGCGCAGCCCCATGCCAGCGACTGGTCGTTCGCCATGCCCACGATCAGTCCGCGCATATACCGCCTCCTTCGCTAGGCCTATTCGTGACGAAGCGCATCGATGGGGTTGAGGCTCGCCGCGCGGCGGGCCGGGAAATAGCCGAAGATCACGCCGATCGCCGCCGAAACCAGGAAAGCGCCGATGTTGACGCCGGGATCGAATATCCACGGCACGCTCATCAATGGCACCGCCACCGCCACCACCAGTTGCGCCAGCACCAGCCCGATCAGCCCGCCAAGGCAGGACAGTACGATGGCTTCTACAAGGAATTGCAGCAACACCTCGCTCGCCACCGCGCCGATGGCGAGGCGGATGCCGATCTCGCGCGTGCGCTCCGTCACTGAGACGAGCATGATGTTCATGATGCCGATCCCGCCCACCACCAGGCTGATCGCCGCCACCGCCGCAACGATGCTGGTCAGCATCGAGGTGGTTTGCGTCAGCGTGTCGGAAATCTGCTTGGTATCGAAGATGTTGAAATCGTCTTCCTTGCCGGCCGTGATCCGGCGGCGTTCGCGCAGCAGGTTGGTCAGCGTGGACTGCACCTGCTCGCTGGAATAATCGTCGTCCACGCCGACCAGGATGGTGCGGATCGTGGTCGTGCCCAGAAAACGCCGCTGCACCGTCTTCAGCGGCATGATCACGGTATCGTCCTGATCGCCGCCGAAACCGGCCTGACCCTTGGTGCTGAGCAGCGCGATGACATCGCAGCTGACGTCGCCCATGCGGAACCGCTTGCCCACCGGATCGGCATTGCCGAACAGGTTCTTCGACACGGTGGAACCGATGATGCAGACGGCCTTGCCGGCGGTTTCCTCATCCTCCGAGAACAGGCGTCCTTCCTTGAGCGGCCAGGGCTGGATCTTGAAGTAGTCCGACGTAGTGCCGTTGATCGTGGTGGACCAGTTCGCGCCCTCGTAAATGGCCGTTGCGCTGGAGGATACCGATGGCGCCACCGCGGTCACCCCGCCCACCTGCTGGCGGATGGCGATAATGTCGGAAAGTTCGAAATCGCGCGGCGTGGCCCCGCCGCCGCCGCGGCCGAAGCCCTGCCCGGGGCGTACCTGCAGGATATTGGTGCCCAGCGCCGCGATCTGCTGTGTCACGGCAGCCGTCGTCGCCTTGCCCAGCGTCACCATCGAGACCACGGCCGCCACGCCGATGACGATGCCCAGCATCGTCAGCAACGAACGCAGCACGTGACGGCGGATTGAACGCAGGGCGAGAAGGAAGATCGTGCCCAGCATCAGCCCGTCACTCCGCTCTCGGCCCCGTTTGCCGCGGCATTGCCCTGATCGATCCGGTCGATCAGCCCGTCCTTGAAGTGGACGATCCGCCGCGCATACTCGGCCATGTCCGGCTCGTGCGTCACCATCAGGACGGTGATCGCGGAATCGCGGTTGAGCTTGGTGAGGAACTCCATGATCTCCACCGAGCGCTGGCTGTCCAGGTTGCCGGTCGGCTCGTCCGCCAGCAGCACCTCGGGATTGGTGACGATGGCACGCGCAATCGCCACGCGCTGCTGCTGTCCGCCCGAAAGCTCGCCCGGCGTGTGGCCTGCCCAATCGGCAAGGCCAACTCGGTCCAGCGCTTCCAGCGCCATGCGGCGGCGGTCGTGCTTGGCATCGCCGCGATAGAGCAGCGGCAGTTCCACGTTCTCCAGCGCGGACGTGCGCGCCAGCAGGTTGAAGCCCTGAAACACGAAGCCCAGATGCTTGCGCCGCAGCAATGCGCGCTGATCGCGATCCAGCGTTTCCACATGGTGGCCGTGGAACAGATATTGCCCGCCGCTGGCGACATCCAGACAGCCGAGGATGTTCATCATCGTCGACTTGCCGGAGCCGGAAGGCCCCATGATGGCCACGAAATCGCCGCCCGCAATGTCCAGATCCACGCCCTTCAGCGCGCGGAACGCGGTCTCTCCGGTGCCGAACACCTTGGTGATCCCGCGCAGGGAGATGATCGGCCCGATTTCGGCCATCGTTCCGGCCTCAGCTTCCGGCCGAGGCGAGCTGGCCGGTGATGACCTGCATTCCCGGCTTCAGGTCGCCGCCGGTCACTTCGGTCTGCTGGCCATTGGTCGATCCGGTCACGATCTCGATCGCCTGCGGCTTGCCATCCGCGCCCAGCACGTAGATCGTGCGGCGCGATCCGCGTTCCAGCGTCGCGCTCTTGGTCGTCGCCTGACCGCCGCGCCGGGGCGGACGGAACCCGATCGCGGACGTAACGCCGCCTCCGGACTTCTTGGCCGTGCCGCCGGAATCAGGCGCATAGGACAGCGCCGCGTTGGGGATCAGCAACACATCACTCTTGTCCGAAGTCACGATCTCCGCCGTCGCGGTCATGCCGGGACGCAGACGCAAGTCCTCGTTGGCGACCGAAAGGTCGGCCGCGTAGGACACCACTTGTCCGCTGGTGCTGGTCGTCGTCGATGAACTGGAAGACGTCGCCGAAGACACCGTCTGGTTCGAACCGATCTCCACGCGGGTGATCTTCGCCGGGAAGGTCTGGCCGGGGAAGGCATCGACCGTGAAGTTCGCGCCCTGCCCTTCCCGCACCGTGCCCACGTCCGCCTCGTCGATGGCGACTTCCAGCTTCATCTTGCTGAGATCCTCGGCAATCACGAAGAGCGTCGGCGTGTTGAACGAAGATGCGACGGTCTGGCCGGGATCGACCTCACGCGCGAGCACCACGCCGGACACGGGCGAGACGATCAGCGCGCGGGAACGCTGGGTCTGGCTCTGCGCGAGGGTGGCGCGGGCGGCCTCGACATTGGCCTCCGCCGTCTTCACCGCCGCCTGCGCACGCTGCACGTCGGCGCGGCCGGTCTGCAGTTCGGTCTTCGACGGAACCTTGCCGCCCGAAAGCCGCGCCACTTCCTCAAGCCGGGCCAATTGCGCCTGCGATTCCGCCAGCGTCGCCTTTGCCTGCGCAACTTGCGCCTGATTGGCGTTCATCTGCGCGGTGTACTGGCGGATCTGGTCCTCGATCTGCTCGGGATCGATTTCGGCCAGAACCTGCCCTTTCTCCACCCGGTCGTTCACATCGACCAGCACTTTGACCACAAGGCCCGAAAGCTGGGAGCCCACCGTCACCTGATTGGTCGGCGCCAGCTTGCCCGTGGCGGAAACCGTGGTGACAAGTTTGCCCTTTTCCGCCTTGGTGGTGGCATAGCTGGCCTTCTCACCGCCGCCGAAGCATTGCGAGATCACCAGCGTCAGCACGATCACCAGCGCCAGCGCGGCCCAGGCAACCCATTTGCGCTGCCAGATCGGGCGCTTGTCCGCGCCGAGGAATTCGTCGAGGGTCTGGTCGGCCATGCTCAGTTCGTTCCCTCTGGCTTTTTGGCAAGCGCGGTATAGTCGGCAGTCGGATCCCAGCCGCCGCCCAGCGCGTTGTAGAGCGAGATCACGGCGGTCGCCCGGTCGGCATGGGCCTGAACCAGCCCGTTGCGCGCGGAAACCAGCGCCGCTTCCTGCGTATTCAGCGTCGTAAAGTCGGTAAGGCCGGATCGGTACTGCATCCGCGCCAGCAGCGCGGAGTTGTTCGACGCGTCCAGCGCTTCGGCGAATTGCGTCTCCCGCGCTTCGGCGGACTGGAGCGCGACGACGGCGTTCTCCACATCCTCAAGAGCGGTCAGCACGGAGGATTTGTAGGCCGCGAACGCCCCGTCAGCCGCCGCGCGGCTGGACCGGACTTGTGCGTTGAGACGCCCGGCGTTGAAGATCGCCTGACTGATCCCGCCGAACAGGCCGCCGGTGATCGTTTCGAACAAGCCGCCGACGCTGGCGGCATTGGTGTCGATCGAGGCCGAGATGTTGAACTGCGGGTAGAGCTGCGCCTTGGCGACGCCGATCTGCGCGGTGGTGGCGGCAAGGTTCCGCTCTGCCGAGCGCACATCGGGCCGCTGGCGCAAGACATTGGCGGGAATGCCCGCGCTGAGATCGCGCGGGCCTTCGGGGATCGGCTGCGGTGCCTCAAGCAGCGAGCGCAGCGCGCCGGGCGCCTGCCCGGTCAAGACGCCGATCCGCGCGACGGCGGCGGCATATTGCTGCTCGTACTGCGGGATCGTCGCCGCCGTCTGCGCGCGGCTGGCGCGGGCCTGCTGCTCATCGAGCGAAGAGACGAGGCCCGCCATCACGCGCCAGCGCGCGATCTGCAGGTTCTCGTCCTGAATGGACAGGCTGGCGCGCGCATTGTCCAGCTGGGCCTGATAGCCGCGCACCAGAATGTAGTTGCGCGCCACTTCGCTCTCCACCGAGAGCAACGTGGTGGCGTAATCGAAGCCGGAACCTTCGAACTGCGCCTTGCTGGCTTCAACCTGCCGGCGATTGCCGCCGAAAATGTCGAGCTGGTAACTGGCGTCCGCCCCCATGGAGAAGCTGGTGCTGCCGCCGCTGCCCGCCACGACCACGGTGCCGTCCGGCTGCGTCAGCGTCGTACCGCCACCTTTCAGCGGCTCCGTCCGGTTGATGCTGCCCGATGCGGAGACGGAGGGGAACAGCGCCGCGCGGCTGATCACCAGCGATTCACGCGCCTGCCGCAATCGGGCCAACGCCTGCACCAGATCGAGATTGGACGCCGCCGCCTGATCGACAAGCTGGGTCAGCACCGGATCGTCGAACGTCTGCCACCAGCGCGTCAGGTCCGCCGTTGCCGGGGCAGCGGTGACCGACCATTGATCGGGCACGCCCAGTTCGGCCGCGCTCTTGGGGGCATAGTTCGGCCCCACCGTACATCCGGCGAGAAAACAGAAGGCCAGCGGAAGCGGAAGGCTTCGGACGATTGCGGCTCGCAAGTTCGCGGGACTCCATCAGTCCTTTGGGGGAGGCGCGAAGATGTCCCTGTTTTACCTTTCAGGTCAAGGCGAAAGGCCGGGAATAATTGTTGCAACGTGTATCAGTTGCCCCAACGAAAAAATGGCCGGCGCATCGCTGCGCCGGCCATTCGCGATCATCGCTAAAGAACGCTCAGAGCGTGCTCATGTCGATCACGAAGCGGTAATGCACGTCGGACTTTTCCATGCGTTCGTAGGCATGGTTGATCTCGTCCATGCGGATCATCTCCACTTCCGGCAGGATGTTCTTTTCCGCACAGAAATCGAGCATCTCCTGCGTCTCGGCAACGCCGCCGATCAGCGAACCGGCGATGCGGCGGCGACCGAAGACCAGCGGCGTGGTGATCGGCTCATCCACCGGGCCGATCTGGCCGACCAGCACCAGGCTGCCGTCCACGTCCAGCAGCGGCAGGTAGGGGTTCAGGTCGTGCTTCACCGGCACCGTATCGATGATGAAGTCGAAGCTGCTGGCAGCCGCCTTCATCGCCTCTTCATCGCTGGAGATCAGCACGCGTGCGGCGCCGAGTTCCAAAGCGTCCTTCTCCTTGCCGGGCGAGCGGCTGAACACGGTAACGTCCGCGCCCATGGCTGCGGCCAGCTTCACCGCCATGTGGCCAAGCCCGCCAAGGCCGATCACGCCGACGCGGCTGCCTTCGCCCACATTCCATTCGCGCAGCGGCGAATAGGTGGTGATGCCGGCGCAGAGCAGCGGCGCGGCCTTGGCCACGTCCAGCCCCTTGGGCATGGTCAGCACGAATTCCTCACGCACGACGATATCGCGCGAGTAACCGCCCTGGGTGATGTCGCCGGTCACCTTGTCGCGGCCGTTGTAGGTGCCCACCCAGCCGTTGCGGCAGTAGTTTTCGTGATCGCGCTCGCACTGGTCGCAGTGGCCGCAGCTGTCCACCAGGCAACCGATGGCGACGGTATCGCCTACCGCGTGGCGGCTGACTTCGGGGCCGACGGCGGTAACGCGGCCGACGATCTCATGGCCGGGAACGATCGGATAGACGCTGCCGCCCCAATCGTTGCGGGCGGTATGCAGGTCCGAATGGCAGACGCCGCAGTAGAGGATTTCGATGGCGACATCGTTCGCGCGCAGGTCGCGGCGATCGAATTCGTAGGGGGCAAGCGGAGTCTCGGGAGACTGGGCGGCATAGCCGATTGTCTTCATGGAATTTCCTTGGAGGGAGATAACGCGGGGGAGAGAAGTGCCGCAATGCAGCATTGTCTTTATAGGGTCGCGCAGGCCAAACGAAAACGGGAGGAAATCTCAATGCAATCATGATAGGGCTTCATGAATGCAACGCGAACACATGGCCGACCTGATCGCCTTCATCGCCGTGGCCGACGAAGGCAGCTTCACGCGCGCCGCCGCGAAACTGGGCACTTCGCAGTCTGCGCTGAGCCACACGATCCGCCGGCTGGAGGCGCGCCTTGGCGTGCGCCTTCTGGCCCGCACCACGCGCAGCGTCGCACCTACCGAGGCGGGCGAACGCCTGCTGGCCAGCCTGCGCCCCGCGTTCCAGGAAATCGACCAGAGCCTGACCACGATCAGCGAATTGCGTGAGCGGCCTGCCGGCACGATCCGGCTGACCACCACCGAGCATGCAGCGCACGAGCTGCTCTGGCCTTCGCTCAAACCCTTTCTGGAGCGCTATCCCGAGATTAACGTGGAAGTCAGCGTCGATTCCGGACTGGCGGATATCGTTGCCGACCGGTTCGACGCCGGCATCCGCCTTGGCGAGTCCGTCGCGCGGGACATGATCGCCGTGTGCATCGGGCCGGAGATGCGACTGGTGCCCTATGCCGCGCCCGAATATATCGCCCAGCGCGGGATGCCGGAAACCCCGCACGACCTTTCCGGTCATCAGTGCATCAACCTGCGTTTCCGCACACGCGGCAATCTCTACGCCTGGGAGTTCGAACGGGACGGCCGCGCGCTTAACGTGCGGGTGGATGGGCAACTGACCTTCAATTCGATGCCGATGATCATGAAGGCCGCGCTGGACGGTGTAGGCATCGCCTTCATGATGGAATCCTATGCCCGGCCCTATGTGGACGCCGGGCAACTGGTGCCGATGCTGGAAGACTGGTGCCAGCCCTTCCCCGGCTATCACCTCTACTATCCCAGCCGCCGCCAATCCTCCGCAGCGTTCCGCCTGCTGGTGGACGCGCTGCGCTATCGCGGCGGCTGAGAAAGCGGGGCGGATCAGCGGCCGACGGTGGCCATCAGTGCGGGCGGATAGCGATCGCCTTCGACGACGATGGCATCGGCGGCGATCTGAAGCTCTGCCAGTTCATCCGCCGAAAGCTCCACATCGGCAGCACCGACGTTCTCTTCCATCCGGTGCAGTTTGGTGGTGCCGGGGATCGGCACGATCCAGGGCCTCTGCGAAAGCAGCCATGCCAGCGCGATCTGCGCCGGCGTGGCGCCTTTGGCTTCGCCCACTTGCTTCAGCAGGTCCACCAGCGCCTGGTTCTTCGCCATCGCTTCGGGCGTGAAGCGCGGCAGGCGGGAACGGAAATCGCCTTCGGCCAGTTCGGTGGAGGCATTCATCGCCCCGGTCAGGAAGCCCTTGCCCAGCGGCGAATAAGGGACGAGGCCGATACCCAGTTCCTCGCACGTAGCGAGGATACCGTTGGTTTCCGGCCCGCGCGTCCACATCGAATATTCGTTCTGCAGCATCGCCACCGGCTGCACCGCATGGGCGCGGCGCACCGTTTCGGCGCCCGGTTCGGACATGCCGAACCAGCGTACTTTGCCAGCATCGATCAGGTCCTTCACGGTTCCCGCCACATCTTCGATCGGCACGTCGGGATCGACACGGTGCTGGTAGAACACGTCGATCACATCGATGCCCAGCCGCTTGAGCGAGGCATCGGCAACCGCGCGGATCTGCTCCGGCCGGCTGTTCAGCCCCTGCATCCCGCCGTCGACGATGTTGAAGCCGAACTTGGTGGCGATCACCACCCGGTCGCGCAGCGGGCGCAACGCCTCGCCCACCATTTCCTCGTTGGTGTAGGGGCCGTAGACTTCGGCAGTGTCGAAGAAGGTGACGCCGCGATCGACGGCGGCGCGGATCAGCGCCACGCCGTCTTCCTTGCGAACCTTGGTCCCGTATCCGAAATCCAGCCCCATACAGCCGAAGCCGATAGCCGAGACTTCCGGCCCGATGCTGCCGAGTTTGCGCGTCTTCATGCGAAATCCTTTCACGTGATGCGCCCGGGGCAAGCCCCGGGAACGCCGCAAATCTAAGCGCTATGGCTCATGGCGATAAGTCGGGACAATCGGCAAGCAGCCATGAGCGCCGCTCATCAATGATACATGCCGTCAGGACGCGGTGCGCAGAACCTCGCCCGCGAATTCGCGCAGCACGCCGGCCAGTGCCTCCAGTTGCAGCGGCTTGGTGAGGTGCGCCTGCATCCCGGCGGCCAGTGCGGCCACGGTATCCTCCGGAAAGGCATTCGCCGAAAGGCCCACGATCGGCAGCTCGTCCGCGCCGATGCCTGCCTCCCGCAAGGCGCGCGCCGCTTCGTGCCCGCCCATGCGCGGCATCTGGATGTCCATGAAGACCAGCGCATAGGGATCGTCCTCCCCACGCGCGGCCATGATCCGGGCGACCGCCTCCTCGCCGTCCTCGGCAAAATCGTGGGGGACGCCCAACCGGTCCAGCATGGCGGCCGCGACCATGCGGTTGACCTGATTGTCCTCCGCCACCAGCACGCGTCCGGCCAGTTCCAGTTCCTCGCCCTCCGCCTCTTCCGTGCCGGATTCGCCGAAGCCCATCCGCAGCGGCAGGCGCAGGGCGAAAGTAGCGCCCTCCCCCGAAACAGATTCCACCGTTACCGCGCCGCCCATCAAAGCCGCCAGCCGCGCGCAGATCGCAAGGCCCAGGCCGGTACCGCCGAAGCGCTCGTGGATAGTGGAATCGGCCTGCGTGAAACCGTCGAAGATGCGCTGCTGCCGGTCGGACGCGATGCCGATGCCGGTATCGCTGACCGCCATCAGCAGTCGCCGCGCGCCGCTTTCCCGCTCCACCCGCACCGCCAGCGTGACCGTGCCGGCTTCGGTGAATTTCAGCGCATTGCTCAGCAGATTGTCCAGAATCTGGCGCAGGCGCAGCTTGTCCCCCCGGATCCATTGCGGCACCGCCGGATCCAGCGTGAGTTGCAGCGCGATGCCCTTGTCCGCAGCCGTCTGGCGGAACAGCTCGACAGATCCGGCCAGCAGATCGCGAACATCGAAATTGCGCTCCACCAGTTCCAGACGGCCGGCATCAATCTTCGACAGGTCCAGGATGTCGTTCAGCAGGCTCATCATGTTGCGCCCGGAATCCAGGATCACTTCCACCTGCCGGTGCTGCTCCACCGGCAGTTCCGCGCGGTGAAGCAGTTCGGCGAAGCCCAGCACCGCGTTCATCGGCGTGCGGATGTCATGGCTCATATTGGCCAGAAACGCCGTCTTCGCATCGGCGGCAGCGCGCGCCTCGTCCCGGGTGCGCAGCAATTCGTTGCGCAGCACGGATTCCTCGGTCCGATCCGCCAGCACGCCGAACAGCCCGGCGGGACGGCCCATATCGTCCGGTTCGACATGCGCCACCACTTCCACATGGCGCAGCGACCCGTCGGCGCGGTGCATGCGGGCGGCGAAGCGGCACGGGGTGCCATGCTCACGCGCGGCAGCGATCGCACCGGCAACGATCGGGCGATCCTCCTCCACATAATAGCCCAGAACCTCCTGAGCCGAAGGAGTCTCGCCCGGTTCCACCCCGTGGATGCGGAACAATTCTTCCGACCACAGCAGCTTGTTCGATGCGAAATCCAGCCGCCAATGACCGACATGGAATGTCGCTTCCGCAAGCATCAGCAGGCGATTGCTTTCGTTGAGGTTTTCCACCGCCAACCGGCGCTGCTCGGAAACCCGGGCGACTTCGCCGGTGGCACGGTCCACCTCGCGCGAGATCGTCCCCTCGCGGCGGACGAAGTGGCCCAGCAGCAAGCCGAGCAGCACTGTGACCAAACCGCCGCCCAGCAGCACGCTGAGCGGCTCGTTCGAAAGTGTACGATCCTCGAACGGCGGCAGGCTGGTCCAGCGCAGAGTCCAATGCCGCCCGGCGACATCGACATTGGCCAGCCGCACGAACTGCGGATCGCCGTCTATGGCCTCCGCACCGGCTGAGTAGAGCAGGTGCGCGGGATCGGCGCGATCGCCGTCGAACACTTCCAGCGCAAAGTCCTGCCCCTGCCGCGACGTGAGCCCGGCGAAGATTTCGTTCACCCCGATCGGCGCATAGACCCAGCGGAAGCCATTCTTTTCCCCATCATGACCATGGGCGGATCGGCCGAGCGGCTGGATCAACAGGAATCCGGACGAGGGCGGACGGTTCTGCAGCAGCGACACCGGCGCCGTCATCGTCAGTTCGCCGGTACGGCGCGCCTGTTCCAGCCCCTCCCGCCGGTGTTTCTCGAAACCGAGATCGAGACCATAGATCCTGCGGTTCGGCTCCAGCGGCGCTACCAGAGTCACCATGAAATGTTCGGAACGGGCACTCCCCGGCGGAACCGTGGGCAGCGGCATAGTGTCCCGCACGGCGTTGGCGGCCAATCGCGGTAGATCTTCCGGCCATACCGCCTCTATCGTGCCGATGCCGCGCATGCCCGGCAGATGCCGCCTGATGCCGGTAGCCGCAACGTAGTTGGCCCAGCGCCGCTCATCCATCTCCGGATTGACGGTGAGCACGCCTGCCGCGCCGTCCAGTGCCTGTGCATAGATTTCGAAACGGCGATCCAGCGCCCGCTCCGTTTCGTTGGTCAGTGCGAAGAAGCTGGCGTGGGTGCGGGCGAACTGCTGTTCCGCACTGTGCTTCCACAGCGTGAAAGTCATGCCGATGGACAACGCCAGACAGATCGCCACGATCGCGGTCACCCCGCGCATGGGCCGCCCTCGCCAGCGCAGCGGCACGGGCGATCGGGCCGAGAACAGCAGCATGGGCAGCACGACGAAAATGCCCAGGACGTCACCCAGATACCACGTCCACCAGTTGCGCAGCGCCAGCGCCGTATCGATCTGCCCTTCCAGCGACACCGCGGTGACGCCCGTGCTCGCCGCGATCACGCAGGGTATGAAGACGACAAGGGCCAGAAACGCCGCCGTACGCCGGATGGCGGTCAGTTCCACACCCGCCATGAAGCAGCGCCGCAGCAGCGTGGCGCCGAGCCCGGCCTGAAAACTGGCGCCAAGCCCCACGATCGCCGCCGTGCTGATGGAGAGCGCGGGCGAGATATGCGCGAATTCGCCGCCCCCCGTGCCGCTTGCCAGCTGATGCCAGAGGTTGATGGCCATCGAACCGAGCCAGACGCCCGGCCAGCAGCGCCGGCCCCAGGCCAGCAGTCCAGCCAGCGCGATCCCCGAAGCCGGCCAGACCAGCGTCGCGTAACCGGGCGGAATCGCCAGATCGAGCCCGATGGCGCCGCCCAGCGCATAGGCCGCGGCCAGCGCCGCGATCCGCGCGAGCGTGACGCTCGGCGAGGCACCCGAGCCGGCCCTATACGAACCACCGGACGCCCTGCTGCGCGAAAGAAACCGAGCCATGCCCGTCATGACCGATCCGTACCGCGATTTCGGGTCGCGCCTTCCCGGTTGCAGAGCGGTTTTCCCCGGCTATCATCGCCGTGCCGGTCGACAGTGCCGAACTGAATGACATGGTGTCGCAAAATGGAACGATCTGGCGCGCGAATGCAGCCGCCGGACATGTCGCGCTGGAGTTCGATCATGTTGGAGACCGCCGAAGCGCCGCTTATCGACGAAGCGGAATTGGCCCAATCGCTCGATATGCTGGGCGACGAACGGCTGGTGCCGATCTTCCATGCCTTCGCGGCAACGGTGATGGACGAGGCTTGGGCGATTGCCGCAGCGGTCGCATCGCGGGAGCCGGAACGGGCGCGACGGCTGGCCCATGGCCTGAAGGGCGCGGCGTTCAACCTTTCCGCCATCCGCCTTGCCCGCGCGGCGGAGACGCTGGAAAAGATGGACATGCCGGAAAGCGGCCTGCCCGCCGATGCGCCGTCACTCGCACTGCTGGTGGCCACGGCACGCGAGACGGGCGACTGGATCGCCCGCCGCTTTCCAGAATAACCGCTGCCGCCTGAAGACGAGCCTTCAGGCCGCCTCGTCAGCCCCCTGACGCAAGGTTAGCAGCGCCTGCGAACGGTTGTGCACGCCCAGCGCGCGATAGATCGCCGAAAGGTGCGACTTGATCGTCGGTTCGGTAAGGCCAAGGCTGTAGGCGATCAGCTTGTTCGATTTGCCCTGCGCCAGTTCCGCCATCACGCGAAGCTGCGCCGGAGAGAGGCGACCCGTCAGGCTTTCCGCCTGCTCTTCGCGCGCCGGGAACCAGGTTCCGCCTTCCAGGATGACGGCGATGGCCGATTTCATCTCCGCCAGCGGTGCGGTCTTGTTCAGGAAGCCCCGCGCACCCAGCATCGCCGCCTTGGCCGGCAGGTTGGAGGCCGCGTTTCCGCTGACCACCAACACCGGCAGGCGCGGCGCGACGGCCTGCACTGCCGCAAGGTTGGCAAGGCCCTGACAGTCCTTGAGCGCCAGATCCAGCAGCAGCGCGTCGAAGCTTTCCGTCGCCAGCAAATCCTGAATTTCGCCAAGCGTTTCCGCCGTGCGAACCTGGATGGAACTGTCAACTGCGTGAACAGCCGCGGTTAACGCCGAAACGCAAATCGGGTGGTCGTCGGCAATGATCAGATGTCGAATCAAGTAGGCCCCCCTAGTATTCGCTTCTCGCGCAACTGCCCCGTAGACCGCGAGAATCTGCCCCCAAATCGTGCTTTACATCCGAAAGTATGTTCGATCCAGTAACGATTGCATACCTTGGTATGACGGCCAGCGAATGGAAAGGTTTCGCTAACCAGACCGGTTCACCTCGATAGGCATGACCTACGCGCAAACCCGTATTGTATCCAGCCTTGCCGTCCTTGCAGCGGCACTTGCCGCGCAGCAGGCGCATGCAGCAAATGTTGCGGCAGGAACGCTGATCCAGAACACCGCTTCGGCCAGCTTTACCACCGGCACCGCCACCCGCACGGTGGATTCGAACACGGTGACCGTTAAGGTTGACGAACTGCTGGACGTGACGCTGGTGTCGAAGGACAGCGCGCCGGTGTCGATCTCATCGGGCAGCGCGGTGCTGACCTATCAGCTGACCAATACCGGCAACGGGCCCGAGGCATTCAACCTTACCGCCAACCCCACGGTTTCCGGCAACCAGTTCACCGCGACGGTCAGCTCGATCGCCTACGACAGCAACAGCAATGGCGTTTACGATGCCGGGGTGGATACCGTGCTGCCGTCCGGCACCGCGACGCCTTCGGTCGATCAGGACAAGTCGCTCACGCTCTTCGTCATCGTCACCGGCCCTTCGGCCATGGCCGATGCCCAGACCAGCAAAGTGAACCTTGCCGCCAGCGCCGTTACCGGCAGCGGCACGCCGGGCACCACTTACGCCGGCAAGGGCCAGGGCGGCGGCGATGCGGTGGTCGGCGCTTCCGGTGCCGGCGCCAATGCCAATGGATCGCTGGTCGCCAGCGTCGCCACGGTCGGCCTCGTCAAGTCAGCCATCATCGCCGATCCCTTCGGCGGCACCCAACCGGTTCCGGGCTCCACAGTGACATACAAGCTGGTCGCCACCATCGGCGGCAGCGGTTCGATCACCGACCTGCGCCTGACCGACGTGATCCCCACCGGCACCACCTACACCGCCGGCACCCTGAAGCTGGACACCGCCACCCTCAGCGACGCCGCCGATGCGGACGCGGGCAAGGCCTCTGCCAGCGGCATCGACGTGCTGGTCGGCACTGCCGCCGCCGGCAGCACGCATACCGTCACTTTCAACGTCACTATCCAATAAGGGTCGCCAAAGCGATGAACCGCACCATTCTCGCATCCGTCGCCGCTCTCTCGCTCGGGTTCTCGCTGGCCGGCACTGCTTCGGCGGCCGAGCCGGTCTCGCTGAAGGGTGACGTTCAGGTCGAAAAGGCCGTAACCGAAAACGGCGCGACGAAGACCGTGCTCGCCCCGCCGACCACGGTCGTCCCCGGTGACAAGCTGTTGTTCACCACGCGCTACAGCAACGACGGCGACAAACCGGTCGACAACTTCGTCGTCACCAATCCGCTGCCCGCCCCCGTCCGCCTTGCCGCCGAAGACAGCGGTTTCGAGGTGTCGGTGGATGGCGGCAAGTCCTTCGGAAAGCTCGCACAATTGACCGTCGCCGACCCAGCGGGAACACGCCGCGCGGCGCAGCTTGAAGACGTTACGCATATCCGCTGGACGCTGGCGCACCTCGCGCCCCGCGCCGCCGGCGCGCTGGAGTATCACGCCGTGGTCCGCTGACCCGGCAGATTTCCGCCACGGGCTGCGGGCGGGGGTAGGCGCGGCCCATCATACTTGAAGGAACTTCGTTCATGACACGCACCAGCACGCTGCTGGGTGCGGTGAGCTCGCTTGCGCTCGTCGCGCTCGGCTCCAGCCCCGCCTTCGCCACGGGGACCACGGCCGGCTCCACCATCCAGAACACCGTGACGGTCGGCTATCAGGTCGGCGGCGTCGCGCAGACGTCCAAGACTGCGTCGGACACGTTCACGGTCGACCGCAAGGTCAACGTTACCGTCACCGAAGTCGGCAGTTCGGCCACGGTCGTCTCGCCGGGTCAGGTCCAGGCGGTTTCGACTTTCAAGGTCACCAACCTGTCGAACGACACACTCGATTTCGCACTGACTGCTGCGCAGCAATCGGGCGGCAGCGCGGCCTGGGGCGGCACGGACAATTTCGACGGTTCGAACCTCAAGATCTACGTCGACAATGGCGACGGCGTGTTCACTGCAGCCGATACGCAGGTCACCTATCTGGACGAACTGGCGACCGATGGCGCCAAGACGATCTTCGTGGTGATGGACATCCCCGCAACGCAAGTGACCGGCGACATCGCCACCGTCGTGCTCACCGCCACGGCGCGCGCGGGCGGCACCGCGAACTCGATGGGCGCGGCGCTCACCACCAGCACAACCAACACCAGCGGCGTCGACACCGTTCTGGCGGACGCGGCGGGCGCGACCGATGCGGCCAATGACGGTGCCTTCTCTGCCAAGGACGATTACAAGGTCAGTGCCGCCGCGCTTACCGTGCTGAAGACCAGCCGCGTGGTCAGCGATCCGGTCAGCGGCAGCACCAATCCCAAGGCCATTCCCGGCGCGACGATCGAGTATTGCATCTCCGTCGCCAATGCGAGCGGCAGCGCCACGGCCACCAATATTGCGGTGAACGATCCGCTGCCCACGAACGTGACCTACGTCACCAGCTCGATCAAGCTGAACGGCACCGTCACCGGCAGCACCTGCAATGCGGACGGCACGGCGGGCGGCACGTTCGCGAGCAATACCGTCACCGGCACGCTTTCGGATATCGCGGCGGGCGTCACCCGCACGCTGGTCTTCCAGGCCACGATCAACTGACGGCAACTGGGGCGCCGGGTGCACTTCTGGACGACCTTCAAGCGGGCAGCAGCGTCCTTCGGGGCGCTGCTGTCGCTTGCCTGCGTCCAGCCTGCCGAGGCCGCCACCGTTTCCAATATCGCCGATGCAAGCTGGGTGCATGAGGGGGCAACCGGCGCGGTCCGTTCGAACGAAGTCAGCTTCGACGTCGTGCAAACCATCGCGACGATCCAGACCTATCGCCCGGTCTCATCCTCCTCGCTGTCGACGCCGCTCTCCGCATCCACTTGCGGCGGCACCGAACTCTCCGCCACTGTGCGCACCGCGACAGCCTCCACGCTGACCGCCATTGCCAGCGCCAAGACCTTCCACATCGGGGAAGATCTGGTGATCCGGATCGAGGCGGCCAGCGCCAATCTGGACGCCTCGACCATCGATGCGATCACCGTCACCCTCACCACCTCGCAGGGCGACGCGGAAGAGATCACGATCTACGAAACCGGCGCCAATACGGGCGTCTTCGCTGGATCGATCCCCACCACCGCGATCCCGCCTTCACCCAAGGCCAATGACTGCCGCCTCAGCGTCGCCAACGACGATACGATCACCATCGCCTACAACTCCGCCACCACGCACAAGACCATCGCCAGCACCGTGGTCGCCGTACTGGCCGATCCCTACGGCATGGTGTTCGACAGCGAGAGCGGCGCGGCCGTGACCGGCGCGCGGATCACGCTGATCAATGCGGACACCGGCCTGCCCGCCACCGTCTATGCCGATGACGGTGTCACCACCTGGCCCTCCACGGTGGTTTCGGGCGAGCCGGTGACCGATGGCGCGGGCAACACTTACGCATTCGATGCGGGTGAGTACCGCTTCCCGCTGGCGCCGCTGGGCCGCTACCGATTGGAGATCGAACCGCCCGAAGGCTACACCGCGCCCTCAACCGTCGCGCGCACGGTGCTGGCTACGTTCACGCGGCCGGACGGCAACACGATGGTGATCGAGGACGCCTCCTTCGGCGGCGTGGTGACGCTGTCCTCTCCCGCGCCGGTGCGCGTCGACATCCCGGTCGACGGTGCCGAGAATGCGGTTTCGCTGACCAAGACCGCCTCGCGCGCCAGTGCCAATCCGGGCGATGTGGTGTTCTACACCGTCACCGTGCGCAATTCCGACGCCGGCCGCGCCAAATCCGGCGTGGTTCTGGTCGATACGCCCTCGGCATGGCTGCGCCTTCGCAAGTCGTCGATCCGCGTCGACGGAGCGAAGCCGGAGAACAGCGCGGTGAGCATCGCCGCCGATGGCAGCCGCCTGACGATCAACCTCGCCGCGATTCCTGCCGGCGGCACCCGCACGGTCGTCTACGCGATGAGCGTGCGCGGCGATGCGCCGGCGGGACAAGCGCTGAACCTTGCCGAAACCACCGACTTGCGCGGCGACGTCGAAAAGGCCAGCGCCGTGGTGAAGATCGAGAAGGACACGATCGGATCGCGCATGACCGTGATCGGCCGCGTCAGCGCCGGGGACTGCACCGTGACCTCAGGCCGGCAAGGCATTCCGGGCGTGCGCGTGATGCTGGAAGACGGCAGCTTCGCCGTTACCGACGCCGATGGCCGTTTCCACTTCGAGGGCCTCGTGCCCGGCACGCACGTAGTTCAGGCAGAGCCCGATACACTGCCCGCAGGCGGCCATTTCGTCGATTGCCGCAGCTCGGTGCGCAATGCGGGCAAGGCGAACTCGCTGTTTGCCATCGGTCAGGGCGGCAGCCTCGTCACTGCCGATTTCTATGCCGTGGTGCCCGCCAGCGCCCTGCCCGCGCCCGTCGATACCAAGACTGCTGTGCCGACCGAACCCACTCCAGACGGCGCACCGGTGCTCGACGATGCCAAGGCCGCAGGCGGCGGCGTCGACTGGCTGGCGATGGGTGACGGCCCGATCGACTTTCTATTCCCCGCGCCCGATCACAACCCGCGCGCGCCTGCCATCCGCGTGGTGATCCGCCACAAGCCCGGCCAGAAGGTGGACCTCACCGCCGCCGGCAAGGCAGTGCCCGCGCTCAGCTTCGATGGCGTGAAGAAGTCCGCCGATGGCCGCTATGCCGTCAGTATCTGGCGCGGCGTGCCGCTGGACGGCGAAGTGACGCATCTGGCCGCGACCGTGCGCAATGCCGATGGCTCCGTCGCCGCAGAACTCTCCCGCGACGTACATTTCGCTGCCGCGCCCGCCCATGCGCAGATCCTGCGCGAGCGGTCTCACCTTGTCGCCGATGGCCGATCGCGCCCGGTGATCGCGCTGCGCCTGACCGACCGCAAGGGCAACCCGGTGCGGGCGGGCGTTTCCGGCACGCTTTCGATCAACGCGCCCTACGAAAGCGCTGCCGCCATCGAGCGGATGCAGCAGCGGCAACTCAGCGGATCCGGCAGCACTTCGCCCACCTGGACGGTCGAGGGCGATGACGGCGTTGCCCTTGTCGAACTCGCGCCCACCATGGTCTCCGGCCCGCTGCACCTGACTTTTACCTTCGCGGACGGCGAAGTTTCCAGCACGCAGGACCTCGAAGGCTGGGTGGTTCCGGGCGACCAGAAATGGACGCTGGTGGGCCTTACCGAAGGCACAGTCGGTTCGCAGTCCATCGCCGACGCCATGCAGCAGAGCGGCACGTTCGACAGCGATCTTGGCAAGCACGCCCGCACCGCCTTCTATGCCAAGGGCCGCGTGCTCGGCAGCTTCCTTGTCACCGCCGCCTATGACAGCGCCAAGCAGCGCGACGATCAGGTGCTGCTGGGCACCATCGATCCCAAGGCCTATTACACGGTCTTCGCCGACGGCTCGACCCGCCGCTTCGATGCCGCCAGCCGCGACAAGCTCTACGTGCGTGTCGAAAGCCACACGTTCTATGCGATCTACGGCGATATCGACACGGGCTTCGACCAGACGCAGCTTGCCCGCTACGTCCGCACCGCCACCGGCGCCAAGGCGGAAGGGCGGCTGGGCGCAGTCCATGTGCAGGGCTTCGCCGCCAAGATCGAGACCAGCCACCGCCATGACGAGATTCAGGGCGCGGGCATTTCCGGGCCCTACAGCCTTTCGTCCAAGGCCATCGTCGCCAATAGCGAAACGGTGACGCTGGTCGTGCGCGACCGCTTCCGCTCCGAACTGGTGGTGGAGAGTACGCCGCTGACGCGTTACCTCGATTACGATGTGGACCTGGTCTCGGGCACGATCACGTTCAAGTCGCCGGTGCTCAGCCGCGATTCCGACCTGAACCCGCGCTTCATCGTCGTCGACTACGAAGTGGACAGCAATCTGGACCATGGCCAGTGGAATGCGGGCCTGCGCGGCGACGTGACGCTAGCGAACGGCGCGCTGCGCCTCGGCGCCTCGGCCATATCCGACCGCGATGGAGACACGCATACCGAGATCGGCGCGGTCGATGCACGCCTGCGCTTCGGCCCCCGGTCCGAACTGCGCGCCGAACTGGCCGCCAGCCGCGCGAACGAGCAGACGTCAGAGGCATGGCTGGTCGAAGTGGAGCACCACACCGGCAAGCTGGATATGCTGGCCTATGCCCGCTCGATCGATGCCGACTACGGCACCAACCAGCAGTCCATTGCCGAGCGCGGCCGCCGCAAGTTCGGCGTGGACGGGCGCTACACTTTTGCCGAGGGCCTCAGCCTCACCGCTAGCGCCTGGCACGACGAGAGCCTGACCGACGCCGCCCGGCGCGATGCCGTGAAGGCGCAGTTCAACTGGCGCAACGGCCAGACCGATCTGCGCGCCGGCATAACCGCGCTGGCCGATCATCTGGCGGACGGCACCGATGGCAATTCCGCCGTTCTGGAATTCGGCGCGACCCGCCGCCTGCTGGGCAATCGGCTGGAACTGTCCGCCGATTCCAGCATGCCGCTGGCCCGCACGGATTCGATCGACCTGCCCACCCGCCACCGCCTTGGCCTGCGCTATGCGGTGACGCAGGATATTCGCGCGACCGCCAGCTACGAAATCGCGCTGGGTGATGCCATCAACGCGCGCACGCTGAAGGGCGGGTTCGAGACCGCCGCATGGACCAATGCGCGCGTTTCGGGCGGCATGGGCTTTCAGGACATTGGCGAATACGGCAACCGCGCCTTCGCCGCCTATGGCCTTGCCCAAAGCCTGCCGGTGAGCAAGAGCCTGACGTTGGACGCCACCGTGGACGGCAACCGCACGGTGGGCGGCGTATCCGCTTCGAAGATCATCAACGAGTTCCAGCCCGTCACCAGCGGCGGCCAGATCAGTACATCCGACGCGCTGCTGTTCGAGGATTTCACCGCCCTCACCTTCGGCGTGGCATGGCGGCATGAGCGCTGGTCGATCACCGGCCGCGCCGAATGGCGCGACGGCGAAGTGACCGACCGCAAGGGCCTGACCTTCGGCGCGATCCGCCAGTTGGGCGAAGGCAGCGTGGTCGGCTCCGGCGTGACCTGGACGCACGCGAAGGCGGAAGATGGCACCATGAGCGAAGTGACCGACGCCGCCATTTCGCTCGCCCACCGCCCGGCGGAATCGCCCTTCGCCGCGCTTGCCAAGCTGGAATACCGCAGTGACCGAACGGTCGTGGGCACCGGCGGCAATTCCGATGCGGCTGGCAACAGCGCGCTTTCCGCCAGCGACAATGCGACCGCGCGCCGCCTGCTCGCCAGCCTATCCACCAACTGGTCGCCGCTCAGTTTGGTTAACGCAAAGTTGGTTAATGGTGGGGTAGGGAAAAGCATGGTCCACCGCATGGAGCTGGGCCTGTTCGTGGGGGGGCGCTACAGCTTTGACCGTTACGAGGATTTCGATCTGGCCGGCTTCACCGCCGTCGCAGGCCTCGATCTGGGTATCGGCATCGGAAACCGCATTTCCGTGGGCGGCACAGCCACTGTGCGCCGGGCCTTCTCCGAACATACCACCCGCTTCGCGGTCGGCCCGCAGATCAGCGTAGTGCCCACGCAGGACATGCTCTTGACCATCGGCTACAACGTCACCGGCTTCCGCGACCGCGACTATTCGGCGGCGCGCAGCACCAACAAGGGCGTGTTCGCCACCCTTCGCGCCAAGTTCGACAAGAACAGTCTGGGCTTCCTGGGGCTGGGCCGATGAACGCGCGCCTGCTCATCCTCTTCGCCGCATTGGCCGCGCTGCTGTTGGCCGGCACCGCGCAGGCACAGAGCGCAACCGCTGCATGGTCGAGCCTTGGTGTGTCCAATGGCGGATCGGTGGGCACGTCCACGTCGATGACCGCCAGCGACGGCACCACCGTCAGCACCGCTTGGAGCACCACAGTGGGCGGATCGGGCACTTTCGCCGTCGCCTCCGGCTACAGCAACTATGTGGTCTACAACACGCCTTCGATCGGTAGCGTCAGCCCGACGCTGCTGCTGAACTTCGATGCATCGCGCTTCGATGCGAACAACAAGATCACCATGGACATCACGCTGGGCCGCAGCGTGACCGGCCTTGCCTTCACGCTGGCCGATGTGGACCGCGAGACGGGCAGCGGCAGCACCTACAATCAGGACGCGGTGACGGTCTATTACGACACCGGCAACGGCACTTTCGTAAATGCGGCGGGCACATCGTACTGGACGGACGGCAGCGCGGTCACCAGCACGTCGACGGGCTGGTATGGCAATGCCGCAAGCACCAACGCACAGAACCGCGGCAATATCGCTTTCGACTTCGGCACCCAGGCCGTGAAGCGCATCCGCATCGTCTACAACAGCTATGCCGTCTCCGGCACGGCGAACCCCAATGCGCAGTACATCGTGCTGTCGGGTCTCGGATTCGATGCCAAGGGCGCGGACCTTTCGCTGGCCAACACACTGCTCACCAGCAGCCCGACCGCCGGCGGCCTTGCGACCTTCCGCCTGACGGTGACCAACGCCAGCACCTCCACCGACACTGCGACCAATGTGAAAGTCACCGACACGCTGCCGGACGGCTTCACCTATGTCTCTTCGAACGGCACCGGCTCCTTCAATGCCGCGACCGGCGTGTGGACGGTGGGATCGGTCGCCCCCGGCGCCAGCGTCACTCTGGACATAACCGGCACCGTCAACGCCAGTACAGGCGCCACGCTCACCAACACGGCGGAGATCACCGCCAGCGACCAGAGCGACCCGGACTCCACCCCCGGCAACGGCGCGACTGGCGAGGACGACTATGCCAGCGCCACGCTGACCGTCACCGGCAGCCGCGTGGCCGGCACGCCGCCCGCGCTTTCCTGTACGGCGGGATCGGTGGTGTTCGACTGGAGCAACCGCGCCTGGACGGCGGGCAGCACCAGCAATTCCTATTCCTTCGACACGCTGGGCACGATCAGCTTCGCGCTGACCAATCAGGGCACGTGGCTCAGCAGTTCGACCTACGGCGGCCAATCGCCGGTGCGGCAGAACGTCGTCAACGGCGGGCTCAACGACTATGCGCTGTTCGAAATGGTCAACATGCCCAGCGTGAGTGCGGAGGCGACGACCACGATCACCCTGCCCACCGCCTTGCCCGGAGCGCAGTTCAAGATCTTCGACGTCGACTACTATTCCGGCCAGTTTGCCGACAAGGTGACCGTGGAGGGCCGTTACAACGGCTCTACCGTTACCCCTACATTGACCAACGGCGTGTCCAACTACGTGATCGGCAATAGCGCCTATGGTGACGGCCTCAGCGACGATGCCAGCGCGGACGGCACCGTCACCGTCACCTTCTCGCAGCCGATCGACACCATCGTCATCCGCTATGGCAACCATTCCCTGGCGCCCAGCGATCCCGGCCAGCAGGCCATCGCCCTGCACGACATCACCTTCTGCCGCCCGAGCACGACATTGGCCGTTTCCAAGACCAGTTCGGTGGTCAGCGATCCGGTGAGCGGGACGAACAATCCCAAGGCGATCCCCGGCGCGACGGTGCGGTACTGCATCCTCGTCGCGAATACCGGCAGCAGCGCGGCCACCAGCGTCACTGCGTCCGATCCGATCCCTGCAACGCTCACTTACGTGGCGGGCAGCATCACGTCCGGCAGCGACTGCGCCAGCGCGACCACGGCGGAAGACGACAACGATACGGGCAGCGATGAGAGCGACCCTTATGGTGCCTCCTATGCCTCAGGCACCGTCAAGGCGAGCGCGCCCACGCTGGCGGCGGGAACCAGCTTCGCGATCCGGTTCGATACGACGGTGAATTGACCTCGCAGGCAGCGCCTTGCTTGCCAAGGCCACCGGACGAACCTTCTTCGTCATTACGAGCGTAGCGAAGCAATCCAAAGCCGCGCAAACCGCCCTGGATTGCTTCGCTACGCTCGCAATGACGAAGGTGGGTATTTGTGTGGATGCGGCCCTGCCGTATCACCAGCGGTTAGCGGGAACCTCCAGCGACAGCGGGCGGGCGTAGGACACATCCTCCCGATCCCGGCTGCCCTTGATATAGCCGCCCGCCTTGAACTGCGGCATCTCCAGGATCGAGGCGTCGCCCGCGATCAGCAGGTCCACGGTGCAGCGGCGCAGGGCGATACGCCATTCGCCGTCACGCTTCTCCAGCCGATCGACATAGCGCCCGTTGATGAAGCGCACCGTCTTCCCATCCGGGTTTAGCAGGCCGACCAGCACATAGCTTTCGGCATGGGCCACATCGCCGTCGATCTCGCAATTGTGCGTGGTGATGTTGTGCAGGCAAAGCTGACAGCCTGCGCCGTGAATGGCGTTCGCCCACTCGGCATAAGCCGGCCCCTCGTTCACGGCCGAGGCGCCGTGTTCGTCCACGCCGTCAGGGTGATAGGCGGCGGTAAGCAGTTCCACGTCGAAGCGATCATGGCCCCGCGCATGGCGGTGCACGCAATCCTCTATCGCGCGGCGGTCCATCAGGTAGCGCACATCGCGCGCGAGTTGCTCGGTCTGGTCCATGGCAGGCTCTCCGGTTCAGCGGATGACGGCGGGATGGAATTGCAGCGGCTCCACGCCGTGCAGTTCGGCGGCAGTCGGCGGCACGCGGCCACTGTCGGTAAGCCCGTACTTGCGCGCCACTTCCGCGCCCACGAGCGTCTTGCCGTTCATCCCGGCGAGATAGGGATCGTTGTAAAGTTCCCAGATCACGTGGCCGGTGAATTCCGGGTTCTCGCAATGTCCTTCCAGATGGCCGTATTTGGCCGGATCGGACGCGATGATCGTCTTCAACCGGTCTGTCAGCAGCGCGCCCATCCAGATCGAGACGGCGGCGACTTCAGTGCCCGCGTGGCGGAAATCGGCGGCCATATCGAAGGCCATCTTGTCCATGCCCACCTTGTGCGCGCCATAGGCCGGGCCCAGCGAGTAGTGCGCCGCCCCCGAGGCGGAAGTGAAGACGATCAGCCCGTGATCGCGTTCCGTCATGGCCCGTGCCGCATGCCAACTGGCGACATAACCGCTGCGCACGCCCACATCGATCAAGCCGGAAAGCTTCAGCGGCTTTTCCCAGAACTCCCCGGAATCGGTCAGTTCGTCATGGATGGCGGCGGCATTGTTGACGAGGATGTCGATCCGCCCCGCGTCAGCCAGAATGCGATCGAACAGCGCGGCGACTTGTTCGTCATCCGAATGATCGCACGCCACCGCAACCCCGCGACCGCCCGCCGCCGTGACCGCTTCGGCGGTCTCGTAGATCGTGCCCGGAAGCGCATGATCGCCCGAAGACTGGCTGCGCCCGGTGACGTAGACCGTGCAGCCGTGACTGCCCAGCGCGATGGCGATGCCCCGCCCTGCGCCCCGGCTTGCGCCCGTAACCAGTGCAATGGGTGCCTGATCCGCCATGCTCTCTCCCACTCTTGTTGAACAGGTGTTTAGCAAATGCGCTCAGACGGACCAAGCTGAAGCGATAAGCATCCCTCCGGCGCTGTATCGGCTCAGCGCATTCCGGCGGAGGGCCCGAAGTGGGCGTTCAGTTCATAGCTGCCCGCCATGAAAAGCTGACGGACGTACGTGATCGGTTCCGCCCCGCGCCATGTCCGGCGTTCGATACAGAGGCACGGCGCGCCGCTGGCGACGGCCAGCGCCTTGGCCTCCGCGCCGGTTGCGGCGGCGGCGGTGATCCGCGCATCGGCCTCGGTCCACGGCACATGTTCCAGCAGCCAGCCGCCGGGGGAGGAAAACTCGGCCTCCACGATTTCCGGCACCGCCGCCGCGTTCACGAAGCGATGCTCCCACGCCATCGGCGCGTCGTCCGCAAAGTGGATGCCCGACAGTTCGAGCAGCGGCACTTCGCCGTCAACATCCCACTTCACCGCGGCTTCGGCGGCCCGCACCAGCTTGCGGCGCGAGAGCAAGAAGCGATAGGCCTGCCCACGCGCAGCGACTTCGGCGCCAAGGTCGGGAATGTCCATCGCCATCGAATGCACGCGCGGCCGGGCGACGAACGTGCCCGCCTTGCGCCGCCGCTCGACCAGCCCGGCAGCGGACAACGCGGAAAGCGCCTTGTTCACCGTCATCCGCGCGCAGCCGTAGAGTTCCATCAGGTCCTGCTCGGTCGGCAGGCGCTCGCCGGGCGCGAGCGTGCCAGAGAGGATGCGGCTCTCGAAATCGTGGCGGATACGTTCGGAAAGGGTCATGCGCAGAGTCGGTCCAGGGTCATCCGATAGCGTCGGACGATCCCGTCGCGTGCGTGGTGGCGGCCAGAGCTAACCACCTGCTTGCCGAAGCGCCAGACGCAATCGATGCCGGCACGCCCGGAGGCGAAGACCAGCCCATCGAGCACGCGATCCGCGCCCCGCGCGCAGAGCGAGGGATGATCGAGATCGAGCGACACCGCATCGAAAGCACAGCCCGTTTTGAGCCCTGCCTCCACGCCCAGCGCTTGCGCACCGCCCTTCAGCGCGGCTTGCCAGATCGCCTCCCCGGTCGAAGCCGTATTGGCATCGGCCAGCAGGTTACGCTTTCGCGTGAACAGTCGCTGCCCGTATTCCAGCAGGCGCATTTCCTCGGTCGCGTCGATCAGCACGTTGGAATCGCTGCCGATCCCGTAAACGCCCCCGGCGGCGAGCCAGTCCGCCATCGGGAACAGGCCGTCACCCAGATTGGCCTCGGTAATCGGGCAAAGCCCCGCCACCGCGCCGCTGAGGGCAAGGCGGGACGTTTCCTCCGCCGTCATGTGCGTGGCGTGGACCATGCACCAGCGGCGGTCCACTTCCGCATGATCCAGCAGCCATTCGACCGGGCGCTGGCCGCTCCAGGCCAGGCAGTCTTCCACTTCCTTCATCTGCTCGGCGATGTGGATATGGATCGGGGCCTGCCCCGCCATCGCCTCCAGACGCAGCAGTTCGTCCGGGCAGACCGCGCGCAGGCTATGCGGCGCAAGGCCGACCACCGCCTCATGCAGTCCGGCAACCGCCACGCGGGCACCGTCCAGCAGGCGCGCAAAGCCGTCCAGATCGTGAATGAACCGGCGCTGCCCATGGTTCGGCGCCAGAGCGCCGAAACCGGAATGGGCATAGAACACCGGCAGCAGCGTCAGCCCGATGCCGGTTTCCGCCGCCGCCTCGGCAACCGCCGCGCACATGCGCGCGGGATCGGCATAGGCATGCCCGTCAGCATCGTGGTGAAGGTAGTGAAACTCGCCAAGGCGCGTGAAGCCGCTCTCCAGCATCTCCACCGCCGCCAGCGCCGCGATGGCGTGGAGGTCCTCCGGCGTCATGCGGTCGAGGAAACGGTACATGACCTCCCGCCATGTCCAGAAGCTGTCGTCGCTATTGCCGCGCTGCTCGGCAAGGCCTGCCATGCCGCGCTGGAAGGCGTGGCTGTGGAGGTTTGGAATGCCCGGAACGACACAGGCGTGGCGTTCGTCGCCAGCTTCCGGCCGGGCATCCGACTCGATCTGCGCGATCCGGCCATCCGTGACCGTAAACCGCACATCCCGCGCCCAACCGGACTCGCACAATGCGCTTTCCGCATGGATCGTAAAGGACTGACGCGGCTGGGCTTGAGACATCGGGCACTCCCTTGGACTTCTTTTTGTCTATACATTATCGCAGGCCGATGCAATAAGACGCGGCAGAGAGTGAACTGCCCGGAGAGACTGGCCCGCCATGCGTTGCGATACGATCTGGACCAACGCCCGCCTGGCCACGATGGCCCCGGAAGCGGATGGCATCGGCGTGATCGAGCGCGGCATGATCGCCGCCACGGACGGCAAGATCGTCTACGCCGGGCCCGAAGCCGATGCGCCTGCGCTGCAAGGCCGCATCGTCACCGATTGCGAGGGCCGCTGGATCACCCCCGGCCTTGTCGATTGCCACACGCATCTGATCCATGCCGGCAACCGCGCGCGCGAATTCGAACTGCGGCTGGCGGGCGCCAGCTATGAGGAAATTGCCCGCGCCGGCGGCGGCATCGTCTCCACCATGACGGCCACGCGCGCCGCCAGCGAGGATGATCTTGTCGCCAGCGCCCTGCCCCGCCTCGACGCGCTGATCGGCGAAGGCGCGACGACCGTCGAGGTAAAGTCCGGCTATGGCCTCGACCTTGCCAGCGAACTCAGGATGCTGCGCGCCGCGCGGCGGCTGGGCAGCGAGCGGCCGGTTTCCATCACCACCACATTCCTGGGCGCCCATGCGCTGCCACCCGAATTCGCCGGAGATGCCGATGGCTACATCGAGCATATCTGCCAAATCATGCTGCCCGAAGTCGCCCGCGAGGGCCTTGCCGACGCGGTGGACGCCTTCTGCGAAGGCATCGGCTTTTCCGCGCAGCAAACCGAGCGCCTGTTCACCGCCGCCCGCGCGCACGGCCTGCCGGTAAAGCTTCACGCGGAGCAGCTTTCGAACCTTCACGGCGCGGCGCTCGCTGCCCGGTTCGGCGCGCTTTCCGCCGATCATCTCGAACATCTCGATCTCGCCGGGATCGATGCCATGGCTGCATCCGGCACCGTGGCCACGCTGCTGCCCGGCGCCTATTACTTCACGCGCGAGACCGTGCTGCCACCGATTGCTGCCTTGCGTGCAGCCAGTGTGCCCATCGCGCTGGCGACCGACTGCAACCCCGGCACCTCACCGCTCACCTCGCTGCTGCTGACGATGAATATGGGCGCGACGCTGTTCCGCCTCACCGTCGATGAATGCCTGGCTGGCGTCACCCGCAATGCCGCCCGCGCGCTCGGTCTTGCGGACCGTGGCACGCTGGAAGCCGGCAAGCGCTGCGATCTGGCGATCTGGGATGTCCAGCATCCGTCCGAACTTGTCTATCGCATGGGGCTCAATCCGCTCCATGCCCGTATCTGGAGTGGTCAATGAACGAAGTGCTGCTAACCCCCGGCACGGTGAGCCTCAGGGATTGGCGCGCGATCTATCGCGGCGCCGGCGTGAAGCTCGATCCCGCGTGCATGCCGGTGATCGCCGAAAGCGCCGCCGCCGTCGCCCGCATCCTTGCCAAGGGCCAGCCGGTCTATGGCATCAACACCGGCTTCGGAAAGCTGGCCAGCGTGCGCATCGGTGACGAGGATCTCGCCACGCTGCAGCGCAACATCGTGCTCAGCCACGCCGCCGGCACGGGCGAGCCTTCGCCCGTTTCCGTAATCCGCCTGATGATGGCGCTGAAGCTTGCCAGCCTTGCCCAAGGCGCCTCGGGCGTGCGCGTAGAGACGGTGGAACTGCTGGAAGCGATGCTGGCCAATGGCCTGACGCCCGTTGTGCCCTCACAAGGGTCGGTCGGCGCCAGCGGCGACCTTGCCCCGCTTTCGCACATGGCCGCGACGATGATCGGTGTGGGCGAGATTTTCGTGGGCGATGCGCGCCTCCCCGCCGCCGAAGCGCTGGCGCAGGCCGGGCTTGCCCCGGTCGAACTCGGCGCCAAGGAAGGCCTCGCCCTCCTCAACGGCACCCAGTTCTCGACCGCCAATGCCCTTGCCGGGCTGTTCGAGGCGGAGCGCCTGTTCCAGTCCGCGCTCGTCACCGGCGCGCTCTCAACAGAGGCGGCCAAGGGTTCCGACACGCCGTTCGACCGCCGCATCCACGCACTCCGCCGCCATCCCGGCCAGATCGAGGTGGCGGACGCCCTGCGCGCGCTGATGGACGGTTCCGCAATCCGCGCCAGCCATCTTGAGAATGACGCCCGCGTGCAGGACCCATACTGCCTTCGCTGCCAGCCGCAGGTCATGGGCGCCGCGCTCGACGTGCTGCGCCAGGCGGCCACGACGTTGGAGATCGAAGCCAACGGCGTTTCCGACAACCCGCTGATTTTCCCGGAAGCCGATGAAGCCCTCTCCGGCGGCAACTTCCATGCCGAACCGGTCGCGTTCGCCGCCGACATGATCGCGCTGGCCGTCTGCGAGATCGGCTCGATCTCCGAACGCCGCGTGGCAATGCTGGTGGACCCGGCGCTGTCCGGCCTGCCCGCGTTCCTTACGCCGCGCCCCGGCCTGAATTCCGGCTTCATGATCCCGCAGGTCACTGCCGCCGCGCTGGTCTCCGAAAACAAGCAGAAGGCCTATCCTGCATCGGTCGATTCGATCCCGACTTCGGCCAATCAGGAAGACCACGTCTCGATGGCCGCCCACGGCGCCCGCCGCCTGATCGGCATGGTGGAGAACGCCAGCGCGGTGCTGGGCATCGAACTGCTCGCCGCCGTGCAGGGCATCGATTTCCACGCCCCGCTGGCATCGAGCAAGGTGCTGGAACAGGCGCGCGAAACCCTGCGCGCGCAGGTGCCGACGCTGGAGGAAGACCGCCACTTCCACCCCGACATGGAAGCTGCCAACGCGCTGATCCGATCCGGCGCAATGGTAGACATCGGCGGTGACCTGCTGCCCGGAATCGCCTGATGAGCTTCGTCCTTCATCGCGGGGAGGCGCCGCTACTCGTCGCCTTTCCACATGTCGGCACCGACCTCGCCGACGTCGGCCCGGCCTTCCGCTCGGAATGGCTGGCGCGGCGCGATGCCGACTGGTGGGTGGACGATCTCTACGCCTTCGCCCGCGAGCTTGGCGCGACGACGATTGCTGCACGCGTTTCGCGCAGCGTGATCGACCTCAACCGCGATCCTTCGGGCGCTTCGCTCTATCCCGGGCAGGCGACGACGGAACTCTGCCCGACGACCACGTTCGACGGAGAGCCGCTGTACAAGACCGAAGGCCCTGAAGAAGCCGAGATCGCCCGCCGCCGCGCGCTCTGGTTCGATCCGTACCACGCCGCGCTCCGCTCCGAGATCGAACGGCTGCGGAAGCTTCACGGCAAAGTCGTGGTCTATGACGCGCACTCGATCCGCAGCCATGTGCCGCGCCTGTTCGATGGTGAATTGCCGCAGTTCAACATTGGCACCAACCTTGGCCAGACCTGCGATCCGGCGCTTTCCGCCGCCGTGGTCGAAGTCTGCAAGGCAAGCGGCCTCACCCACGTTCTGGACGGCCGCTTCCGTGGCGGCTGGACAACGCGGCATTACGGAGAGCCTGTCAGCGGCGTCCACGCGATCCAGATGGAACTCGCCATTCGCGGTTACATGGATGAGCCCGAAGTGCCCAGCGAAGCCAACTGGCCCCTGCCCTATTCGGCAGCGCGTGCCGCAACCCTCACCCCGATCCTGCAAGACGTGCTGAAGGCCGCAATCGCCTTCGCGCAATCCTGACCTGAGGAAACACAATGACCCGCCTCGACAACAGCCGCGTCATCAAGCCTGCGACCGGCACCGAACTCAGCGCGAAAAGCTGGCTCACCGAAGCGCCGCTGCGTATGCTGATGAACAACCTTCACCCCGACGTGGCCGAACGGCCTGAGGAACTGGTGGTCTACGGCGGCATCGGCCGTGCCGCGCGCGACTGGGAAAGCTACGACAAGATCGTCGAGACCCTGCGCCGCCTGAACGAGGACGAGACGCTGCTGGTCCAGTCCGGCAAGCCGGTCGGCGTGTTCCGCACCCACGCCGATGCGCCGCGCGTGCTGATCGCCAATTCCAACCTCGTGCCGGAATGGGCGAACTGGGAACACTTCAACGAACTCGATAAGCGCGGCCTTGCCATGTACGGCCAAATGACCGCCGGTTCGTGGATCTACATCGGCACGCAGGGCATCGTTCAGGGCACCTACGAGACTTTCGTCGAGATGGGCCGCCAACACTACAACGGCGACCTTTCGGGCAAGTGGCTGCTGACCGCCGGCCTTGGCGGCATGGGCGGCGCGCAGCCGCTGGCCGCTGTGATGGCCGGCGCTTCGTGCCTTGCCATCGAATGCCAGCCCAGCCGCATCGAAATGCGCCTGCGCACCGGCTATCTAGACGTTGCTGCCGAGACCATCGAAGAGGCCATGGGAATCATCGAGATGGCCAATGCCGACAAGAAGCCGGTCTCCGTCGGCCTGCTCGGCAACGCGGCGGAACTGCTGCCCGAAATGTTCGCACGCGGCATTCGCCCCGACCTGCTGACCGACCAGACCTCCGCCCACGATCCCGTCAACGGCTATCTCCCCGCGGGCTGGACCGTCGCCGAATGGATCGAAAAGCGCGAGCGTGAGCCCGAAGCCGTCGCCAAGGCGGCCAAGGCCTCCATGGCGATCCACGTGCAGGCCATGCTGGACTTCCAGGCGGCAGGCGTGCCCACCACCGATTACGGCAACAACATCCGCCAGATGGCCAAGAACGAAGGCGTCGAAAACGCGTTCGACTTCCCCGGCTTCGTGCCCGCCTATATCCGCCCGCTGTTCTGCCGGGGTATCGGGCCGTTCCGCTGGGCCGCGCTCTCCGGCGATCCCGAGGATATCTACAAGACCGACGCCAAGGTGAAGGAACTGCTGCCCGACCACGCGCACTTGCACAACTGGCTCGACATGGCGCGGGAGAAGATCCAGTTCCAGGGCTTGCCCGCGCGCATCTGCTGGGTCGGTCTGGGTGACCGCCACCGGCTGGGCCTTGCCTTCAACGAGATGGTGGCCAAGGGCGAACTCAAGGCCCCGGTCGTCATCGGCCGCGATCACCTTGACAGCGGCTCGGTCGCCTCGCCCAACCGCGAGACCGAGACCATGCGCGACGGTTCGGACGCGGTTTCGGACTGGCCGCTGCTGAACGCCCTGCTCAACACTGCCTCCGGTGCGACCTGGGTTTCGCTGCACCATGGCGGCGGCGTCGGCATGGGCTATTCGCAGCATTCGGGCATGGTGATCGTCGCCGACGGCACCGAAGCCGCTGCCAAGCGTCTGGAGCGTGTGCTGTGGAACGACCCGGCAACGGGCGTGATGCGTCACGCCGATGCCGGGTACGAGATCGCGCTGGATTGTGCGCGGGAGAAGGGCCTGGATCTGCCGGGAATCCTCTGATCCTAGCCTGATCCTATCACCTCGTCGTCCCCGCGCAGGCGGGGACCCCGCTTATTTTTCCGGCCTCTCGTTGTGGCTCAAGGAAAAGCGGGGCCCCCGCCTGCGCGGGGGCGACGAGTTTAGGTGTTCGAAGGTTATCCTGACACGTATTCGGGACGTAAGCCGTTACCGGCTTTCAGCCCAGGCACGCCGCTCTGCCTCGGTCAGCGGCAGTTCCACCGAGCGCCCTTCCGCAGCCGATTGCTGCGCCGCCTCGATCACTGCCATCACGGCCAGAGACTGTATCGGCGGCACCGGGTTCGCCGCCCTGCCCTGTGCCGCTTCGCCCACGAGCCGATAGAACTCGCGCTGGTCGCCGCGCTCGGCGGGAATGCTGCGGGGTGCGCCGTCAGCAGTGTGCAGCACAAGCGGATCGGAGTCTTCGCCCCAACCCTCGGCGCCGGGCGTCATGCCGGCGACAAGCTGGCTCTCCTGCACATCCATGCCCTGCTTCACAGCGCTGCCGCCGGTGCCATGAACGATGAAACGCGGCGAGCCGCCGGATACCAGCATCGAGGCGTGAAGGATCGCACGCTTGCCGCCGAAGTCGAGCACGACATGCGCCCAGTCGTCGCTACGGGCACCTTCGCGCTGGAGAGCGAGCGAGGCCGTCACCCGATCCGGCAGGCCCATCAGCAGCAGCGCATGATCGGTGAGGTGCGGCCCCAGATCGAACCACACGCCCGCCCCCGGCCCGGCGTTCTCCCGCCAGCGATCGCGGACGTGCGGACGGAAGCGGTCGAAGTGGGTTTCGAGGTGGACAGGATCGCCCACCAGACCGTCATCGATGGCCCGTCGCACGGTGGCGAAGTCGCTGTCCCAACGACGGTTGTGAAACACCGTGAGGTTGCGCCCGGTCTCCTGCGACAGCGCGATCAGGGCGCGCGCTTCGGCAAGGTCCAGCGTGAAGGGTTTGTCCACGACGACATGCTTGCCCGCGCGCATCGCCGCTTCGGCCAGCGGGAAATGCGTGTGGTTGGGCGTGGCGATGACGACCAGATCGATGGCCGGATCGCGCAGCAGCGCATCGGCCTCTGCGTGGACCGTGGCCTGCGGGTAGCGGTCGGCAATCGGCGCCGGGTTGCTCGACACGAAAGCATCGAGCGAAAGCCCCGGCACTGCCGATATCAGCGGCGCGTGGAAGGTCGCCCCGGCATAGCCGTAGCCGATCAGGCCGACCCGCACCACGTTCGCCGCTTCGGCCATGTCAGGCGTACTCCGCCTTCCACATGCTCGCCGCGATGCTTTCGCGGGTGAGCGCTTCCGACTCGGCAGTGGCGAGGCCTTCCGCCACCGCCTGCTCGACGACGGCGACGGCGATTTCCAGCGCCACTTCGCGCAGCGCGGTCACGGGCGGCAGCAGGCCTTCGTCGCCGTCATGCAGTTCACCCAGACGGCGCGCGGCCGCCATGAACATGCCGTCGCTCACGGTGGTCGCGCCGCTCGCCAGCGCGCCAAGGCCGATGCCGGGGAAGACGTAGACGTTGTTCACCTGCGTAACGCCGGCAATGCCGAAGGGGCTGCCGGTGCCGACGATGGCCTTGTTGTCGGTCCATTCCAGCACGTCCGCCGGATGGGCTTCCGCGCGCGAGATCGGGTTTGAGAGCGGGAACACCACCGGCCGCTCGACATGTTCGGCCATGGTGCGAATCGCGCGCTCGTCGAAAGCCGCCTTCTGACCCGAAGTGCCGATCAGCACGGTCGGCTTCACGTTGGCGATCGTGTCATGCAGGGTGATGAGGTTCGCGCCGGAGAGGTTCCAGCCGGCGATATCGGCGGGATCGTGCGCCAATTTCACCTGCTGCGGCGGCATGCGCGGAACGTCGGAGAGGATCAGGCCGTCGCGATCGACCGCCCAGATCTTGGCGCGCGCATCGGCCTCGCTCAACCCCTCGATCTGCATGGCCTGCACCAGCATCTCGGCCACGCCGCTACCCGCCGCGCCCGCGCCGAACAGCACCACGCGCTGCTCGGTAATCGGAACGCCGGTCTTGCGGATGGCCGAAAGCAGCGTGCCCACGGCGGTGGCGGCGGTGCCCTGAATGTCGTCGTTGAAGCTCAGCAGCCGGTCGCGGTAGCGCACGAGCAGGTCGTAGGCGTTCTTGCCGGCGAAATCCTCCCACTGCAGCAGCACGCCGGGGAAGCGGTCGTTCACGGCGGAAACGAAAGCCTCGACGAAATCGTCGTAGTCCTTGCCGCGCACGCGGGGCGCGCGGTAGCCGATGTAGAGCGGATCTTCGCGGCGGGCGTGGTTGTCGGTGCCGAGGTCGAGCAGGATCGGCAACACTTCGGCCGGATGGATGCCCGCGCAGGCGGTGTAGAGCGCCAGCTTGCCGATCGGGATGCCCATGCCGCCCGCGCCCTGATCGCCAAGGCCGAGGATACGCTCGCCATCGCTGACGACGATCACCTTCACCCGGTCATAGGCGGGATCGGCCAGGATATCGGCAATGCGGTTGCGGTTGGGATAGCTGAGGAACAGGCCGCGCGGGCGGCGGTAGATTTCGCTGAAACGCTCGCAGCCCTCGCCCACGGTCGGCGTGTAGACCAGCGGCAGCATGCGCGGCAGGTCGCTCTGCACCAGCGCGTGGAACAGCACTTCGTTCGAATCCTGAAGCTCACGCAGGAAGGCGTAGCGCTGGAAATCGCTTTCCTTGTCTTCCAGCGCATTGCGGCGGCGCTCGATCTGGCTGTCCAGCGTGCCCACGTGCGGCGGCAGCAGCCCGTGCAGGCCGAAGCGATCGCGCTCTTCCTCCGTGAAGGCCGTGCCCTTATTGGTCAGCGGATCGGAGAGCAGCGCGCGGGCAGCGGCGTGACGGGTGGGAGACATCGACGACCTTTCTTCAGACTTCGAGATGCCCGGCCGACATGGGCTGCCCTGCCCAGGAAGGCAGTGGCGAGTGGCCCACAGGGGGGGATCGGCACGAGCTCGCGAGAGGGGGATAGACCGCCCGCCATGCCCTGTCACGCCGCCGAAGCCCCCGTCACAAATGCAATTAATGCATCAAAGCCTATTCGGAAGCCGCCAGTTGCGCGGACTGCACGCCAGCACCTTGCGCGTCGGCGCGATTGCCGATCACCGCCCGGAACTGCTCCATATCGATGGCCTTTTCCCAGCGCGAGACGACCACCGTTGCCACGGCATTGCCGATGAAGTTGGTGAGGCTGCGGCATTCGGACATGAAGCGGTCCACGCCCAGGATCAGCGCCATGCCCGCCACCGGCACCGAAGGCACGATGGAGAGCGTGGCCGCCAGCGTGATGAAGCCAGCGCCGGTGACGCCCGCCGCGCCCTTGGACGAGAGCATGGCGACGCCCAGCAGCAGCAGTTCCTCCCCCAGTGAGAGGTGGACGTTGCAGGCCTGCGCGATGAACAGCGCGGCCAGCGTCATGTAGATATTGGTGCCGTCCAGATTGAAGCTGTAGCCGGTGGGCACGACCAGCCCGACCACGGGCCGCGGGCAGCCGGCACGCTCCAGCTTTTCCATCAGCAGCGGCAGCGCGCTTTCGGAGGACGAAGTGCCCAGCACCAGCAGCAGTTCGGTCTTCAGGTAGGCGACCAGCGAAAAGATCGAGAACCCGCAAAACCGCGCGACGGTGCCCAGCACCACGAAGACGAACAAGGCGGAGGTCAGGTAGAACGTCGCCACCAGCCCGGCGAGGTTGGCGAGGCTTTCGACGCCGTACTTGCCGATGGTGAAGGCCATCGCCCCGAACGCGCCGATCGGCGCGGCTTTCATCACGATCGACACCAGCTTGAAGAAGACCAGCGAAATCGTTTCCAGCAGCGAGAGCGCGGGCGCGCCGCGGTCCCCCAGCATGGCCAGCGATACGCCGAACAGGATGGCGACGACGAGGACCTGCAGGATGTTCCCCTCGGTCATCGAAGACAGGAACGTCTCGGGGATCATCGCCATCAGGAAACCGGTGATCGAGGTTTCGTGCGCTTTCTCCGAATAGAGCGCGACCTTGGAGGCGTCGAGCGTCGAGGGATCGATGTTCAGCCCGTGCCCGGGCCGCACCACATTCGCGACGATCAAACCAACGACAAGCGCCAGACTGGAGAAGAACAGGAAGTAGGCAAAGGCCTTTGCGGCCACGCGCCCCACCGACTTCAGATCGCGCATCGCGGCGATACCGGTGGTGATGGTCAGGAAGATGACCGGCGCGATCACCATCTTCACCAGCTTGATGAAGGCATCGCCCAGCGGCTTCAGCGCCTCTCCCGCATCGGGACGGAAATGGCCGATCAATACGCCCAGCGCGATGGCGACGAGGACCTGGAAATAGAGATGGCCGTACCAGCGCTGCGGCTTGGCACTCTCACCCGGCTGGGATGAAGCGATATGCATGGGACCCGTCTTGTGCTCCTTGGCGCCGCGCATCCCCCGAACAGGCGCGGCTTTTGGCGGACCCTGTGCGAATTGCCGTCCGGTTCCAAGCGGTTTTTATGCGGGGACGGCGGCTGAGAGCGCGCGGTTGTTCATCACACCCCGCTCATCCTGAGCCTGTCGAAGGATGGGAACCTTGCACCCAGCCTCAGGGGCCTTCGACAAGCTCAGGCTGAGCGGGATCGGGGTATATCCCGCCACGGACTACCGCCCCAACCTTGCCGTCGCCCCCGCGCAGGCGGGGGCCCCGCTTTCCTTTGCCACCTCGCGGGAAGGCGCGAGGTAGCAGGAAGGAAGCGGATCCCCGCCTGCCCTACGGGCAGTTCACCCTGAGCGGCCTGCCTGCCGGCCAGCCGAAGGGCGGGGATGACGAGTGGTTAGATGCGAACGGCTGGTTTGCCGGTCAGGCCCGCCCGCTCACGCCAACCGCGTCTCGATCGGCAGGCCGTTCTTCAACGTCAGCGTCACCGGCGTCCGCTCGGCGATGTCGGCAAGACGGCTCTTCTGCTCGTCGTCCAGCCCGGTGATGGTCAGCGTACGGGCAATGTGCAGATCGCCCTTCCCGCCCTTGAGCGCGAGGTCGACGGTCAGGTCGCCGAATTCCCAGCCCTTGCGCGCGGCATACATCTTGAGCGTGATCGCGGTGCAGGCACCAAGGCTGGCAAGCAGCAGATCGTAAGGCGCCGGCCCCACACCCTGCCCGCCAAGTGCGGCAGGTTCGTCGGCAGTGATGGCGTGGCCGTTGACCACGATTTCGGTGCGCCAGGGGGTCTGGCCGATGGTGGCGGTAGCTTGCGTCATGACCGGAACTCTCAGGCAGGAAGCGGAATGAAATCGGGCTCGTTCGGCACGGCAGGGAAACGCTGGGCCTTCCAGTCGTCCTTCGCCTGTTCGAGGCGATCCTTCGACGAGGAGACGAAGTTCCAGAAGATGTGGCGTTCCTCCGGCAGCGGTTCACCGCCCAGCAGCATCAGGCGCGTCGGCGCCTTGGCGCGCAGCACCAGTTCGGCGCCGGGCTGGAAGACCACCAGTTCGGCCTCGCCGAACGTGCCGCTCTGCCCCACGACTTCCACCGCGCCGCTGACGACGTAGATCGCCCGTTCGACATGCTCAGCCTTGAGCTGATAGCGAGCGCCGTCCAGCATCACGATGTCGGCATAGATCATGTCCGAATAAGTCTTCAGCGGCGAGGTCATGCCGTCCGACGAACCGGCGATCAGCGTGAAGCGGGTGCCGGCATCTTCGCTGACGGGCATCTCATCCGCCTTGTGATGCGCGAAGGAGGCGTCGATTTCCTCGGACTCCTTCGGCAGGGCAACCCAGGTCTGCAGGCCGAACAGCTTGCCGCCCTTGGCGCGGTTTTCAGGCGAAGTGCGTTCGGAATGGACGATGCCGCTGCCGGCGGTCATCCAGTTGACCTCTCCCGGCAGGATCGGCTGGACCGAACCCAGCGAATCCCGGTGCAGGATCTCGCCCTCGATCAGATAGGTCAGCGTGGAAAGACCGATGTGCGGGTGCGGACGAACGTCGAGGCCTTCGCCCGACTTGAACACTGCCTCGCCCATCTGGTCGAAGAAGATGAAGGGGCCGACCATGCGGCGCTGCGCGACGGGCAGCGCGCGGCGTACCTTGAAGCCATCGCCAAGATCGCGGACCGAAGGGAGGATGACGAGGTCAACGCCTTCGACATCGGAAGATTGCACAGTCATGGATGGCTCTCCAAAAAGAAGACGGGGCCGAGGAAAATAAGGGCGGGCGCCGGTGGGCACCCGCCCCTTTGTTATCAGGCTTTTATATAATCAGGCGGCGTCGACGAGGACGATTTCGCTGTCCTCGATCGCGGTCACCCGCAGCACGTCCAGATCGCTGATCGCGGCGCCGTCACGGGCGTTGACGCGAACGTCGTCGATCTGCACCGCGCCGGTTGCCGGAACGAGGTAGGCCTTGCGATCCTTGCCGAGCGGGTACTCGGCAGTCTCGCCAGCCTTCAGCGTGGCCGCCACGACCTTGGCGTCGGTGCGGATCGGCAGGGCGTCATTGTCGTTCTCGTAACCCGAAGCCAGCGTCACGAACTGGCCCGAACGCTCACCCTTAGGGAAGGGACGCGAGCCCCAACTCGGCTGCTCGCCATTGCGGGTGGGGATGATCCAGATCTGGAAGATGCGCGTTTCCACGTCTTCCATGTTGTATTCCGAATGCTGGATCCCGGTGCCTGCGCTCATCACCTGAACGTCGCCGGCCTCGGTACGGCCCTTGTTGCCCAGGTTGTCCTGGTGGGTGATCGCACCTTCACGGACATAAGTGATGATTTCCATGTCGCGGTGCGGGTGCGGCGGGAAGCCGGTCTTCGGGGCGATCACGTCATCGTTCCAGACGCGCAGGTTGCCCCAGTGGACGCGGGCCGGATCGTGATAGCCAGCGAACGAGAAGTGATGCTTGGCGTCCAGCCAGCCGTGGTTGGCACCGCCGAGGCTGTCGAAGGGGCGAAGTTCGATCATGGTCCTAAATCTCCTGTCTTGGCGGTGGTGTCGGTGAAGTCCGGTGTCCGCCTCGTCGAAGACCCATATAGCCCTTGCCATCTTTCCTGATCAGATGGATAAAATCGACCCAATTGTTCGATGGAGTTGATAAGTGAGCAATCCGGGTACGCCTACCTTCGACCAGCTTCGCATTTTCCTTGCCGTGGTCGACACCGGCAGTTTTGCGGGCGCGGCGCGCAAGCTGAACCGCGCGGTCTCCGTGATCAGTTATGGGATTTCCAACCTTGAGGCGCAACTGGGGTTGATGCTGTTCGACCGCGAAGGCACGCGCAAGCCGCAGCTGACCGTCGCCGGCCGCGCCGTGCTGGCCGAGGCGCGCGGCGTGGCGGAGGGAATCGACGGACTGCGGGCCAAAGTAAAAGGCCTGTTGGACGGCCTGGAGGCGGAAGTCGATCTGGCGGTGGACGTCATGTTCCCGGCCGACCGGCTGGGCGTGGTGCTGCGCGCCTTCCAGACGGAATTTCCCACCGTGCAGCTTCGTCTTCATGTCGAAGCGCTGGGTGCGATCACCGCGATGGTGCTGGATGGGCGTGCCGTGATCGGCATCTCCGGCCCACTGTTCGCCGGTGTCGATGGACTGGACAGCGTCGCCACCGGCACCGTGGCACTCATACCGGTGGCAGCCCCGGATCATGCGCTGGGCCGCATGACCACGATCCCGCCCGGCTCCGGACGCAATTACACGCAGCTGGTATTGTCCGACCGTTCGCGCTTCACGGAAGGCCGCGATTTCTCCGTCGTCAGCGCACGTACCTGGCGCCTTGCCGACCTTGGCGCCAAGCACGCCCTGCTGCGGCAGGGCATCGGCTGGGGCAACATGCCGCTGCCGATGGTGGAGGCGGACCTTGTCTCCGGCACGCTGGTGCACTTGCAGATGCCCGACCACACGGGCGGCACTTATCGCTTTGCCGGCATCTGGCGCCGCGATGCGCCCCCCGGCCCCGCCGCCGCCTGGCTGATCGACCGGTTCGTGGCGCAATGTGAGTTGGACACCCCGGGACTGGACCTTCCGGACGTGTGAAGCCGGTGCAGCACCCGCGCAAAATGAAACCGGACCCAGTGAAATCGAACGGCATGACTCGTACAGTAAACGTGCCGTCCATCACAAATCGCCTCACGACTGCAACGTGACTGCGGGATCAAGAAACCAGTAGCGAATCAGATGGAAAGCGCTGGCGGTTGGATCGCCGGCGCAGGACCGCGCCGAAGGACCACACATGTTTGCCCCTGCCGCACCGCAATGCCTTTGCCGGCCGCCCGGATATGTCCTTTCCGTACAAGACCGGGGCGGGGCCGCAAGCTAGGGCCGGCATCTGGGCCCCATTGCTCAATCTCCTGCGCATCATCCTGCCAGTCCAGCAATCTTTTCAACTTCATGGAACGTTCGAAACTGATTTATCAGGATTTTTGAAAACAGCGAATCCGCCTAGCTTCCAGTCACCGCAGCAAGCGCTGCCTAACAAAATGGAGCTTCCCGATGACGATCACCGCCACCGCCAAGCCTGGCAACTCGCTGCTTTCGCCTGATAATCACGCTCTCGTCCTGATCGACTTCCAATCGCAGATGGCCTTCGCCACCAAGTCGATCGCACCTGAGTTGCTGCGCAACAATGCTGCACTCGTCAGCCGCGCCGCCGCTTCGTTCAAGGTGCCCACGATCCTGACCACGGTGGCAGAAAAGAGCTTCTCCGGCCCGATGTTCAGCGAAGTGACCGCGCCCTTCCCCGGCCAGAAGCTGCTGGACCGCACCAGCATGAACACCTGGGAAGACGAAGCCGTCATCGAAGAGGTCAACCGCATCGGCAAGCCGCGCATCGTTTTCGCCGGCCTGTGGACCTCGGTCTGCATCGTTGGCCCGGTCGCCTCGGCCATCGATCAGGGCTTCGAAGCCTATGTCATCTCCGATGCCTGCGGCGACATCTCGACCGAAGCGCATGAGCGTGCCGTGGAACGCATGATCCAGCTTGGCGCCGTGCCGATGACCTCGCTCCAGTACCTGCTCGAACTGCAGCGCGACTGGGCGCGGACCGAAACCTACGACAGCACCACCGGCATCGCGGCCGAAGTGGGCGGCGCATATGGTCTTGGCATCAAGTACGCCAAGACGATGTTCGGAGCCTCCGAAGGCGGGCACTGAACACCTCGGGACCGGCAGCCCCCCTATCCCCCCGCCGGGCTGCCGGTCCCCCTTCTCCCATCGTTGAAATCCGCATTTCGCGAAACGCCTCCGCGGCGTTATCGTGCCGCGTTTTCCTATAAGGATCAGTAGCATGGCTTACGTCACCACCACCGATGGCACCCGGATCTTCTATCGTGATTTCGGCCAGGGCCGCCCGATCGTGTTCTCTCACGGCTGGCCGCTCAATTCGGATGCGTGGGACGGCACGATGCAGTTCCTTGCGAACAACGGCTTCCGCGTCATTGCGCATGACCGTCGCGGCCACGGCCGGTCCGACGCCAGCGCCGCCGGCAACCATATGGACACGTATGCCGACGATCTGGCCGCGGTGATCGAACACCTGAACCTCAAGGACGCGATCCTGGTTGGCCATTCCACCGGTGGCGGAGAGATCACCCGCTACGTCACCCGCCACGGCGCGGCAGACGGCACCGGCCGCGTCGCCAAGATGGTGCTGCTGGGCGCGGTGACCCCGCTGATGGGCGCGGTGAACGGCAATGCCGACGGCGTTCCGGCCGATGTGGCGGACCGCGTGCGCAAGGCGCTGATCGACAACCGATCGCAGTTCTTCCTCGATTTCCCCGATGTCTTCTTCGGCATGCACCGTGGAGGCGGCGCGCCGAAGAGCGAAGGCTGGCGCATGGCGTTCTGGCAGCAGGGCATGGCCGCCGACATCAATGCCCTCTATGCCTGTGTCGAACAGTTCTGGGCCTCCGACTTCCGCGAGGAGATGACCAAGATCACCATCCCCGCGCTGGTCATCCACGGCACCGGAGACGAAGTGGTTCCCTACGAAACCACCGGCAAGCGCGCCGCGCAGATCCTGCCGAACGCCACGCTGATCACCTATCAGGACGCCCCGCACGGCTTCCCCAAGACGCACCAGGACCGGCTGAACGCCGACCTGCTATCCTTCGCCCGCGACTGAAATCCCCCAAAGGAGCAAGGAGCCCGGCCATGAAGATCTACCTCCTCTCACTCGGCGCCGGCCTGCTTGTCGGCGTGATCTATGGATTGCTGGGGGTTCGTTCGCCCGCGCCCCCGGTGATCGCCCTCATCGGCCTGCTCGGCATCCTGCTGGGCGAACAGGTCGTCCCCCTCGCCAAGCGGCTGATCGCTGGTGAGGAAGTCGCCCAGTTCGCTCAGACGGACTGCCGCAAGCACATCCTCGGCCGCCTTCCAGGAGACAAATCTCCCGGTGACGCGGGCCCTGAGGCCAAGGCGTGATCACGCGCCGCCATACGTTCCTGGGAGCGGCGGCCTCGTCGCTCCTGCCATCCCTAGTTACCAGCCAGACTGCCCGATCCAAGGAAGCCCCCATGACCGACACGATCATCATCAACGCCAAGGTCACCACGCTCGACCGCGAGAATCCGCAGGCCGAAGCCGTGGTCATCCGGGACGGCAAGTTCCTGACCGTGGGCAGCGAGCAGGAAGCGCGCGAAGCCGCCGCACCCGGCGCTGCCGTGATCGACGCCAAGGGCCGCCGCCTGATCCCCGGCCTGATCGACAGCCACATGCACATCATCCGCGGCGGACTGAACTTCAACATGGAGCTGCGCTGGGACGGTGTGACCAGCCTGTCGGAAGCGATGGCGATGCTGAAGAAGCAGGTCGACAACACCCCCGCCCCGCAATGGGTCCGCGTCGTCGGCGGCTTTACCGAGCACCAGTTCGCGGAAAAGCGCCTGCCGACGATCCAGGAACTGAACGCGGTTGCGCCCGATACGCCGGTCTTCATCCTTCACCTCTATGACCGCGCGCTGCTGAACGCCGCCGCGCTGCGTGTCGTCGGCTATACCAAGGACACGCCGAACCCGCCGGGCGGCGAGATCGTGCGCGATACCGCCGGCAACCCCACCGGCCTGCTGCTCGCCCAGCCCAACGCAACGATCCTCTATTCGACGCTCGCCAAGGGCCCCAAGCTGCCGCCGGAATACCAGCTCAATTCCACCCGCCACTTCATGCGCGAAGTGAACGCGCTGGGCGTCACCGGCGTGATCGACGCGGGCGGCGGCTTCCAGAACTATCCCGACGATTACGACATCATCGAGAAGCTCCATGCCGAAGACCAGCTGACCGTGCGCATCAGCTACAACCTCTTCACGCAGAAACCGAAGGAGGAGTTGGCGGACTTCTCGGGCTGGGTGAAGCAAGTCAGCCCCGGACAGGGCGACGACACCTACCGCCACAACGGCGCGGGCGAGATGCTGGTCTACTCCGCTGCCGACTTCGAAGATTTTCGGGTCGAGCGCCCCGATATGCCGCCCAGCATGGAAGGCGATCTGGAACCGGTCATCCGCCTGCTTGCCGAGCACCGCTGGCCCTGGCGCCTTCACGCCACTTATGACGAGACGATCGGCCGCGCGCTCGACGTCTACGAGAAGGTGAACCGCGACATCCCGCTCGAAGGCATCAACTGGTTCTTCGACCATGCCGAAACCATTTCGGACCGCAATATCGACCGTATCGCCGCGCTTGGCGGCGGCATCGCGGTGCAGCACCGCATGGCCTATCAGGGCGAATACTTCGTCGAGCGTTACGGCGCCAAGGCCGCCGAACGCACGCCGCCGATCGCCCGGATGCTGGCCGCCGGCATCCCCGTGGGCGGCGGCACCGACGCCACCCGCGTTGCCAGCTACAACCCGTGGGTCTCGCTCTCGTGGCTGGTCACCGGGCGCACCGTGGGCGGCCTCTCGCTCTATCGCGGCGACAACCGCGTCAGCCGCGAGAAGGCGCTGCGCATGTGGACGCACGAGAACACCTGGTTCTCGAACGAAGTGGGCAAGAAGGGCCAGATCAAGGCCGGCCAGCTGGCCGACCTCGCGCTGCTGTCCGACGACTACTTCAGCGTGCCCGACAATGAGATCGTCCACATCCGCTCGATCCTGACGCTGCTGGGCGGCAAGGTGGTCCACGGTGAGGGCGACTATCGCCCGCTCGCGCCGGAACTGCCGCGCCCGATGCCGGACTGGTCGCCGGTCGCCACCTTCGGCGGCTACTACCAGACGCCCGAAGCCAAGCAGAAGCTCGCCTCTGCCTGCGGCTGCGCCAGCAGCTGCGGCGTCCACGGCCACGATCATGCCGCCGCGCTGGGCGCCAATGTTCCCGCCGCCGATGTCCAGACCTTCTGGGGCTCGCTCGGCTGCGGCTGCTGGGCCGTCTGATCCAGCACGGCCCCTCCGGGCGAGGAGGGGCCGTGCCGCACCTATTCCATAATTTCGAACGTATTAGTCGATATTATTCGGATCGATAGATCCTCGGTCACCGCCTAGACGGGTTTTGCACCAACGACCGAGCGGCACTGCCCTCTCTCCATCGGAGCCACTGACATGAAACGCTTCACCCTGATCATCGCGACCGCCATGCTGGTCGCGAGCCCTGCCTTCACGCCTGCTTTCGCCGCCGAGAAGGCCGCGACGGACTATTCGGTCGGTGCCCAGTACGACACCACCCACGTCTACGTGCCGCAAGACCAGTTCGACACTTTCGTTTCCAGCTTCGTCGCCACCTTCGGCGGCACCACCAGCAAGCAGGGCGAATTCCAGGTGACGCCGACCAAGAGCCTCACCAAGTCGCAGCTCGTGCTGACGCCTGCCGGCACCGTCTCGGTTTTCGGTTTCAAGACGCCGATCCCCTACCCCTTCGGCGATGAGCGCACCGGCTATCTGGTCAGCGACCTCGACGCCGCCGTGAAGTCTGCGGTGGGCCATGGCGCAGTGCGCCGGCTGGAGACTTTCCCCGATCCGATCGGCCGGGATTCCGTGATCCAGTGGCCGGGCGGCGTGAACATGCAGCTCTACTGGCACACCGCCAAGCCCAGCTACACCCCGCTCGAAACCGTGCCGGAAAACCGCATCTACCTGACCGTCGATGCCGCCGACACCTTCATCAAGAGCTGGACCGGCTTCGCCCACGCCAAGATCACCGCCGACGACAAGGCCGCCAACGGCGCCGAGATCGGCGAGCCCGGCAAGACCATCCGCCGCGTCGCGATCACCAGCGGCTACGGCAAGATGGTGGTCTACGTCTCGGACGGCCAGCTGCCCTGGCCTTATGGCCGCGACATGACCGGCTATACGGTCGGCGACCTTTCAGCGACGCTCACCAAGGCTTCGGCCGCAGGCGTGGAAACGCTGGTCGCGCCGTACATCACCGGCAAGCGTCAAGCCGCCATCGTGCGCTTCCCCGGCGGCTACATCGCCGAAATCCACTCCGACGCAACCAACGCGAACGGGGCGAACTGAGCCATGTCCGGCACCGGCACTCCCAAGTTCGTCGCATCGGTGCTGGACTTCGCGCCGACGGGGTTCCTCGCCCGCCTCCTTTTGGTGGGCGCCTACCTCGCCGGCGGGCTCACCAAGCTGACCGACTGGCCCAGCGCGATGGCCGAGCAAGCCCACTTCGGCCTGACCCCGCCCGCGCTCTGGGCGGCGCTCACCATCGCGGTGGAACTGATCGGCCCGCTGCTCATCCTGACGGGTCGCCTCGTCTGGCTGGGCGCGGGAATGCTGGGCGTATTCACGTTCTTCGCCGCGCTGGTCGCCAATGCCTTCTGGACCATGCCCGCCGGCCCCGAGCGTTTTGGCGCCACCAATGCCTTCTTCGAGCACATGGGGCTGGTCGGCGGCTTCGTTCTGGTGGCCATCCTTGCCCACCGGGCCAAGAGCCGTGCCTGAAGCGAGGGCCTTGCTCTCACTCAATCCCCCAAGACTCCCCCTCCCTCCGCTCGTCCTGAGCCTGTCGAAGGACCACAGCACAGCGCCAGCGTCCTTCGACAGGCTCAGGACGAGCGGACGGGGACTCCATCCGATCAATTCAGGAGCCGTTCGATGAAGCGCCTCGCGCCGATTTATGCGGCAACCGTCATGACCATGACCTGCGCGCCCGGCGTAGCCCACGCCGAACCCACCGAGGCCTGGCAGGCTCCCACTCTCTCCATCACCCGCTACGACGAAGACTGGTCCGATCTTGCCGACGCCGAAAAGCGCGGCCACCACTGGACCGGGCAGTTCAAGTACGTGCCCCTCAGCGATGACGTCTGGCTCTCCACCGGCATCGAACTGCGCGCGCGTAACGAGAACCTGGAGAACAACCTCTGGGGCAGTGCCGAGGCTCCCAACGACAGCTATGTCTGGCTGCGCGCCCTGCCTTATGCAGACCTCCACGTCGGCAAGCTGCGCGCCTTCGTGCAGCCCATCGCCTCCACCTCGATCGGCGTCGCTCCTTCGCCCGGCCCAGTGGACGGAAGCGGTGTCGATCTGCTGCAGGGCTTTGCCGAGGCCGACCTTGGCCCCGTGACCCTGCGCGGCGGGCGGCAGATGCTCTCGCTCGGCACCGAGCGGCTGATCGGCACGCGCTACGGCCCCAACGTGCCGCTCGCCTTCGATGGCGTGCGCGCGGACGTAAAGCTGGGCACGGCCAAAGTCAGCCTGCTGGCCGTGCGCCCGGTGCAGGCGCGCAAGGGGGACTTCAACGACCGCACTTCGCCCGACAAGTCGCTGTGGGGCGCCTATGCCACGCTGCCCGATCTCGACCTCTACTACCTCGGCTATCGCAACGATGCGGCGCATTGGGCCACCCGCGAGGGCACCGAAACCCGCCACAGCCTCGGCGCGCGTTGGCACGGCACGCGGGACGATTGGCACTGGAATGTCGAGGGCGTCTACCAGTTCGGCCGCTTCGCAAATGGCCCGATCTCGGCCTGGACGCTGGGCACCGAACTGGGCCGCGCCTTCCCGGCCGCCCCGCTGGCGCCGGACCTGACCATGCGCGTCAACGTCGTCAGCGGCGATGGCAACCGCGCCGACAACCGCCTCGGCACGTTCAATGCGATGTTCCCCAAGGGCAAGTACTTCGGAGAACTCTCCCCGGTCGGCCCCTACAACATCGTCAACGCCTATTCCTCGCTCGGCCTGCAACTGGCGCCGGACGTCTCGGCCAGCCTCGCGGCCATGGCCTACTGGCGCTATTCGCGGGAGGACGGGATCTACGACATCCCCGGCAACCTCATCCGCGGTGCCGGAGACAGCCGCGCGAAGTTCGTCGGCAAGGAAGCCGAAGCCACCATCGCCTGGCAGGCGACGGCGGAACTGGAACTGTCCGCCTCGCTATCCGCCTTCGCGCCCGGCGCCTTCATTCGCGAGACCGGATCTGCGAAAACGATCCACATGCTCGGCCTCGAAACCAACTTCCGGTTCTAGGAGACTTCCCGTGGAAACCCCCGTTTCCAAACTTCCTGCCAGTCCGCTGCCGGGCCTGCTCCTGCTGCTTTCTTCCACCACCGGTCTGGTCGATGCGGTCAGTGTGCTGGGCCTGGGCAAGGTCTTCACCGCCAACATGACCGGCAACATCGTCTTCCTGGGCTTCGCCGCTGCGGGCACCCCGGGCTTCATGATCGCGCCCTATCTGGTGGCGCTGGGCGCCTTCATTGGCGGAGCCCTCATCGCCGGGCGCACCGGCAAGGCCCTGTCCCCGCGCCCGCTGCGCCACTGGCTGACCTGGGCAGCACTGATCGAGGCGAGTCTGCTGTGGATCGCGGCATGGGTGGCGCTGGGCTACGAACCGACGACGCTATCCCCCAAGCCCGCGCTCTATGCGATCATCGCGCTGACCGCCGTGGCCATGGGCTTTCGCAATGCCACGATCCGCCAGTTGAAAGTGCCCGACCTCACCACGACGGTGCTGACGCTGACCATCACCGGCATTGCCGCCGATTCGCGCATGGCCGGCGGCACCGGGCCGAACCTGCTTCGCCGTCTGGGCGCGATCCTGGCGATCTTTGCAGGCGCCGCGGTGGGTGCGGTGATGGTGCTGCACCACGGCCTTTCCGCGCCGCTGGCGCTGGCCGGAGTCGTGGTGCTGGTCGCAACGCTGGCCTGCGTGCGCCACCCCGCCGCCGCCGCGCCGCATGCCGGCTAATGGGCTATTCTAAATTTCAGAACAAACCGATCAATCTTATCCGGATTTTCTGAAGCCGAAATTCACGGCATTCCTTGCTCATCGAAGGACGCCGGCAAGAGGAAACAGCGGCGCCCCGCAACCGAAAAAGTAGGGAATACCGCCATGAACACCATCGCAAACACTGCCGTCAACGACACCGAAGCCCGCCTGGTCCGCACCCTGCCGCTGATCGGCCGCGTGCTTATCGCCGCGATCTTCATCCTCTCCGGCCTGTCCAAGCTGGCCGCGCCTGCCGCGACGATGGCCTATATCGGCTCGGTCGGCCTGCCCTTCCCCATCGTCGCCCTCGCTGGTGCAGTCCTGATCGAAGTGGTTGGCGGCCTCGTCCTGATCTCCGGCTATCGCCTGCGCACCGTCGCCGCCGTGCTGGCCGTGTTCAGCCTGGTTACCGCGCTGTTCTTCCACAACAACTTCGCGGACCAGAACCAGTTCATCCACTTCTTCAAGAATGTGGCGATGGCCGGCGGCCTGCTGCAGATCGTCGCCTTCGGCAAGGGCCGCGAGTAACGCGTCTGATCCGAAAATCGCTGAAAGGCGATTTTCGGGTTCGGCACCGGCCCGCAGTTTCGGATCAGACACCAAAAGGGCGGTTCCGCAAGGAGCCGCCCTTTTGGCGTGTCGCGCCTTCTTCCCCTAATCCTCGCGAACGTCTATCTGAGGCGCGCGACTACAAGAACCGACCAGATCCCCGTGACTTCGCCCTCTCCCGGTGCCGGCCTTGAAGCGGCATTCCTCGCGCACCGCGATGTGCTGCTGCGTTTCCTGCGCTCACGCGGCGCGGGCGACGCGGCGGAGGATCTGCTGCACGAAGTCTGGCTGCGCATCGCTGCCAGCAAGTCCGGCCCGGTCGCCGCCCCGCTATCCTATCTGATGCGCACGGCGGACAGCCTGATGATCGACCGCTACCGGTCGCAGCGTCAGGCCGACAAGCGCGACCGCGACTGGAGCGACAGCCATACCGACGCCTCCACCGGCGTCGCCCCCGAACCCTCGCCCGAACGCCGCCTTGCTGCCGCGCAGGAAGCGGCCGAGGTCATGGGCGTGCTGGACCGGCTAGGCCCGCGCGCATCGAAAGCCTTTCGCCGCCACCGGATCGACGGTGTGGCACAGCGCGACGTGGCCGCCGAACTGGGCGTCAGCCTCAGCACGGTGGAAAGCGATCTTCGCCTCGCCTATCGGGCGCTGGGCGAATGGAAGGAACGACGCGGATGAGGCTGGTGCCCAACGTCTCCGTCATCCACGCAGAAGGAGCGCGTGATGAGTGACGAGATGATCCGCGAGGAAGCGGCCCGCTGGGCCGTGCGGACCGGCGAACCCGGTTTCGACGACTGGGACGGCTTCATGCTCTGGCTGGAGGCCGACCCCGCCCATGCCCGCGCCTATGACGCCGTGAGCGCCGCCGTGCTGGACGCGGTGGAACTGGCCGCTGCGGCCCCCGCGAACGATGTGATCGACGACGTGCACGTTGCCGCCCCCACCCGCCGCGTCTGGCTGGGCAGCGCCATCGCCGCCTCCATCGCGCTGATCGGCTGTGTGTGGCTCTGGCAGACGCACGCGCGGGATATCTATGCCGTGGAAACCGCGCCGGGGCAGATGCGCACGGTGGATCTGGAAACCGGCACCCGCATCGATCTGGCCGGCGGCACCGTGGTGCGGCTGGACCGCAAGGACCCGCGCTACGCCGTGCTGGACAAGGGGCAGGCGCTGTTCACGGTGCGCCACGACGCTGCGCGCCCGTTCCATGTCGAGGCGGGCGATGCCACGCTGGTCGATCTGGGCACCGTGTTCGACGTTTCGCGCGATGGCACGCACCTCAGCGTCGGCGTGGCCGAGGGCGCGGTGGGCTATAACCCCAAGGGCGAGAACCTGCGCCTTGCGCCCGGTGACCGGCTGGTCGCGGATGCCGGCAACGTCACGCTGGGCCATGTGCCCACCCGCGAAGTGGGCGAATGGCGCGAAGGGCGGCTGACGTTCGACGCCACGCCGCTCTCCGAAGTGGCCGCAAGGCTGACCCGCGCCACCGGCATTGCCTTTGCCGCGCAGCCCGGATCCGAAACGCCGGTTTCCGGCTCCATTCTCGTCACCCCCATTCACGACGATCCGCAGATGATCGGCGCGCTGCTGGGCCTTCAGGTTCGGCATGAGGGGCAAGTCTGGGTGATCGGCCGCCCCTGACCCCATGCGCCGCGCATTGCTTCTCCTTGCGACGGCCTGCGCCGTGCCGCTTCCCGCTGCGGCGCAGACGCCTGCGCAACTGGCAGCCGTGGCGACACGCGAGGGATCGGCCGGCGATGCCGCCATCGAACTGGCGCGGCAGACCGGCAGCAGCATCGTCATTGCCGACCCCGCGCTCGCGCGCCGCCGCATTCCCGCGTTGAAAGGCCGGATGGCGGCGCACGAGGCCGTCGCCCGGCTGGCGCGCGCTGCCGGGGCCCGTGCCGTGCCGGTCGGACCCATGGCGTGGCGTCTGGAATCCGCGCCACCGCCGCGTCTTTCCGTGCCCGTTCCGCCGCCACGCCCGGCTCCTGCGCCCAAACCGGAACCGGCCCCGCAAGCCATCGTCGTCACCGCCACCAAGCGCGACTTGCGGCTGGAGCAAGTGCCCGCGCAAGTCACCATCCTCAGCGGAGACAGCCTGACCACCGGCGGCGTCGGCGGCAGCGAGAAGATCATCCGCCGCCTTGCCACCGTCGCCTCCACGCATCTGGGCAGCGGGCGCAACAAGCTGTTCATTCGCGGCATTGCCGATTCCAGCTTCACCGGGCCGACGCAGGCAACCGTGGGCCAGTACCTCGGCGATATGCGGCTGACCTACAACGCGCCGGATCCCGACTTGCGCCTATCGGACCTTGCCCGCGTGGAAGTGCTGGAAGGCCCGCAAGGCACGCTCTATGGCGCGGGATCGCTGGGCGGGATCATCCGGCTGGTGCCCAATCCGCCCGAGTTCGATCGTACCGGCGGCTCGATCATTCTGGGCGGCGCGCTCACCCAGCACGGCGGCCCTTCCAGCGACCTCAGCGCCACCGTCAACCTGCCGATCGCGGCGGATACGGCCGCCTTCCGCGCCACGCTCGATACCGCCAGCTATGGCGGCTACATCGACAAGCCGCTGCTTGGCCGCAAGAACGTCAATCGCACCAACGTGCTGGGCGGCCGCGCCGCACTGCGCGTGAAGCTGGCGCCGGACTGGACGGTGGACGTGATCGGCCTGGCGCAGTCCATCGGCGCGGACGACAGCCAATATGCCGATCGCGACGGCAAGCCGCTGGAAAACTCCGCCCGCGTGCGCGAAGGGTCGGATGCCGACTATGCGCTGGGGCAACTGGTGATTTCCGGCCGGATCGGGGGGCTGGAACTGCGATCCACTACCGGTGCAGTGCGCCAGAACCTGCACGAACGCTATGACGCCAGCGAGCCTGATGGCCCGCCGCGCTTGTTCGAACAGGCCAATGCCACGCGCATGATCGCGCACGAAACGCGGCTGTGGCAGCCGGAGCGGCATGGCTTTGGCTGGCTGATCGGTGCCAGCTACACCCACAACCGCACGACGCTGACGCGCGATTTCGAGGAACTGGCGCTGCGCAGCACGGCAACCGGCGTGCGCAACACAGTCGACGAATTCACGCTCTACGGCGAGGCGAGCCTGCATCTACGCGGGCCGTTCACCGCCACCGCCGGCGGCCGCTTCACGCAGGCGCGGCTGGGCGGCGATGGCGAGGACGTGTTGCCGCAGGTGGCCTATGCCATGGCGATGAAAGGTGTGACGGCGAAGCGCGATTTCACCGCTTTCCTGCCCTCTGTGGCGCTGCATGCAGAGTTCTCGCCGCAGGACCAGCTCTACTTGCGCTATCAGCAGGGCTTCCGCCCCGGCGGCTTCGCGATCGAGAGCGACTATGTCCGCCGCTTCCGCAACGATCGCACCGGCACCGTGGAGATCGGCGCGCGCCATGGCCGCGCCGGGGTGAGCCCGTTCGATCTGGCGGTCAGCCTGTCCTACACCCGCTGGCGCGACATTCAGGCGGACTTCACCGACAGCGCCGGCCTGCCCAGCACCGCCAATATCGGTGACGGCCGCGTCTGGTCGGCCAGCGTTTCAGGCGGCATGCAGGTTGCGCATGGCCTGCGGCTGGAGGCCGGCGCCGCGTTCAACCACAGCCGGATCGACAAGCCGGAGCCCGGAAGCACCCTCAAGTACCAGTTCGCTGCCGGCGCGCTGGATGCCTTGCAGATGCAGGTGCCGAACATCGCCCGCTTCGCCGGCCGCGCGGCGCTGGCGTGGAACCGGGACCTCACCGACGATCTTGCCCTCTCCGCCAATGCCTGGGCCAGTTACCTCGGCAAGTCGCGGCTGGGTATCGGGCCGGATCTGGGAATGCTGCAGGGCGACTATTTCGACAGCGGCTTCGACATGCGCGTTGGCACGCCGGGCTACGGCGTGACGCTGGGCGTGACCAACCTTGCCGACGAGCGCGGCAACCGCTTTGCGCTGGGCACGCCGCTCGCGACAGGCCGTGAGCAGGTGACGCCGCTGCGTCCGCGTACCGTGCGACTGGGCTTCGACGCGAAGTTCTGAGCGGGAGACGGGGTGCGTGGCCGCTGTTGGGGGCAGGTCCCGCGCGCAGCAGCCCCCGCGTGCGCCTTCAGTTGTCCCCTCGCCCTCCCCACCCGCCTTCGTCATTGCGAGCGTAGCGAAGCAATCCAGGGCGGCGCTGAACTGCCCTGGATTGCTTCGCTACGCTCGCAATGACGAGCAAGGGGCGGGCATGATGTATGAGGCCGAGGCCGAGGCTGAGGCTGAGTTAGAGGCATGACGCATGGGACGTAGCCGGTAGGGCAGCCCTCAGCCCGCCACTACCCAAACCCGTCGCCCCCGCGAAGGCGGGGGCCCCGCTTCCTTCGCGCCACGCCCGCCAGGAAAAGCGGGATCCCCGCCTACGCGGGGATGACGAGGTGTTTGGTTGATGAGGCAGCCAAATCAACGCCACCCAAATTATTTTCAAGGCCACTCCCTAAAGCCTCCGTCTTCCCCTTCGAAATCGATCTGAAGGGACGACGATGCCTCGCTACCTGCCCGGTTACCTGCTTGCCTCCACCGCGCTGCTCGCCATGGCGACTGCGGCACAGGCCGAGGATGTAACCACCAAGAAGACCACCCCGCTCCTCACCTCCACCATCAAGAACGGTGCGGCCGACGCCATCAACGTGACCAAGGACGGCTCCGTGGTGCTGACGTCCGGCACGGCGATCACGATGGACAGCAACAACGCAGTGTCCAATGCCGGCGCGATCACGATCACCAATGCCGACGGCGCCACCGGCATCCGCGTGCTGGCGGGAACCAGTGGCGATATCGTCAACACCGGCACGATCACCATCGACGAGACCTACACCGCCACCGATACCGACAAGGACGGCGACCTCGACGGCCCCTTCGCGATCGGTTCCAACCGCACCGGCATCAAGATCGAAGGCGATCACACCGGCAAGCTGACCCAGAGCGGCACGCTGGCGGTAGAGGGCAACAATTCGACCGGCATCTCGATCGGCGGCACGCTGAACGGCGCCTTCACGCATGACGGCACCACCACCGTGGGCGGCGACAATGTCGTGGGCATCAAGGCGGGCGCGATCAACGGCAACGTGCGCCTGGCCGGATCGGTCGGCGCACAGGGCCTGAATGCCGTGGCCGCGCAGTTCGGCGGCGATATCAACGGCGCCATGGTGGTGCAGGGCAACATCGCCTCCACCGGCTATCGCTACAACACCTCGCCCGCGGACCCGTCGAAGCTGGATGCCGACGATCTGCTGCAGGGCGGTTCCGCACTGGTGATCGGCGGCAATGTCAGCGGCGGCATCGTGCTGGCCGTGGCGCCCAAGGATACCGATCCCAACAAGGCCGATGAAGACGGTGACGGGATCGACGATGCCAAGGAAGGCAACGCCAAGGTCGCTTCGTACGGCAAGGCACCGGCGATGGTGATCGGCGCGACAAACCGCGATGTCGCCATCGGCGCAGTGGCCGGCACCGCCAGCGGCTTCGGCCTGCAGATCGACGGCGGCGTGGAAGGCAACGGCGTCTACACCGGGGTAGACGGCAACGGCCTCGTCATCGGCGGACTGGGCGGCAAGGTGACCATTGCCAATGGCGTGGGCGTGACCGGCTCGGTCGCCGCCACCTCGAAGGACGCCGCAGCCACGGCAATGCGCTTCGGCGCGGGCGCCAGCACGCCGCTGGTGCAGAACGGCGGCACGATCTCCGCCACCAGCGGCAACACCGCCGCATCGATCGCCACTGCCGTGAAGATCGACACCGGCGCCAGCCTGCCGACGCTGCGGAATTCCGGCACGATCAAGGCGGTAACGGGCGAGAACGGCACCGCCGTCGCCATCCGCGATTCCAGCGGCACGCTGAACCTGATCGAGAACAGCGGAACGATCTCCGCCACCGGCGCCAAGGCCGATAGCGGCCGCAACATCGCCATCGACCTGTCAGCGACCACCGGCGGCGTCACCATCCGCCAGACGCAGGTGGCGTCGGGCTTTGCCGCCCCCGCCATAACCGGCGACGTGAAGCTGGGAAGCGGCAACGACACGTTCTCCATCGCCGACGGCACGGTGACCGGCAATGTCACGTTCGGTGGCGGCAATGACACGCTTACGCTCTCCGGCGATGCAGTGCAGACGGGCAACGTCACCTTCGGTTCGGGCACCGACGCGATGAGCCTTGCGGGGACCTCGCGCTATGTCGGCACGGTCGATTTCGGTGGCGCGGCGGACACGCTGACACTGTCCGACAGCGCCGTGTTCTCCGGCGCGCTGGCCAATGCCGGCAACCTTGCCTTGAAGGTCAGCGGCGGCACGCTGGACCTCAACAAGCCCGCCTCGATCGGATCGCTGGATGTCGGCGCCAACGGCGTGCTGGCCGTTACGTTGAACAAGGCCGCCGGCCTCGGTTCGGCCTATACCGTGGCCGGCAACGCCAACTTCGCGGACGGCGCCAAGCTCTCCATCAGGCTGGCCGACATCTCCACGGCAGAGGGCAGCTACCAGGTCCTCACCGCCGGATCGCTGACCGGGCGGGACAAGCTGAAGGCCTCCGCCGATCTTGTGCCCTACATGTTCAAGGCCACGCTGGACGAGGATGCGCCCGCCAACGTCATCGTCGTCGATGTGGCCCGCCGCACCGTGCAGGAACTGGGCCTCAACCGCTCTCAGGCGGCCGGCTACAACGCGATCTTCGCCGCGCTGGGCAAGGATGCTGACATCGAAAAGGTGTTCCTGGCCGATACCGACGGGGACACCTTCCGCGAACACGTCAGCCAGATGCTGCCCGATCACGCCGGCGGCGCGTTCGAGGGCATCAGCCTGGGCGCACGCACGCTGATCCGTCAGCTTCAGGATCCGCAAGGCCCGGTCTTCGGGGATTCGCGCTTCCTCACCCACCTGAACCTCTCGTTCTGGGGCAGCGACAAGAACGCCGGTGCCAGCGCGGCCTACAACCTGCAGGGCTATGCCATGTCGCTGGGCGGCGAATATGCCACCGGCGTCGGCTATTTCGGCGGCACGTTCTCGTACCTGTGGAACCGCTATACGCGCGGCGCGGCCAGCGAGATCAAGTCGAATTCGTGGGAATTCGCCGGCCACTGGCGCGGTGAAAGCGGGCCGCTGGCCGGCTATGCCCGTGCCTCGGTCGGTTTCGGCAACTATGACAGCGAACGCACGTTCGCCGGCACGGCTGGAACCGACACGGTCAAGCGCACGATCGATGGCAGCTGGAACGGCAACTTCGTCACCGGCGCCGCCGGCGTCTCCTACGAAGGCGGCGGCAAGTACCTGTTCTTCCGCCCGGCCGTTTCGGTCGACTACGTGCGCCTGAAGGAAGACGGCTACACCGAAACCGGCGGCGGCAAGGCGCTGGACCTCACCGTGGCATCGCGCACCAGCGACGAACTGGGCGTGAACGGCGGCATGACCGTGGGCGTCGATTTCATGACCGCGGCCGGCCGTGACGACAACTGGTTCCGCATGGAAACCGAAGGCGGCTGGCGCGAAGTGGTCAGCGGCGGCATCGGCGCCACCACCGCGCACTTCGAAGGCGGCCAGGATTTCCGCCTTGAGGGCGATGACGGCACCAGCGGCTGGTTCGCGCGCCTGCGCGCCATCGGCGGTTCGGTGGGCCTGACGATGATGGGCGAATTGGCGGCAGAGGATCGCCACGGCCACACCAACCTTTCCCTGCGCGGCTCGGTGGCGATCGGCTTCTAAAGCCCGTCTCCATCAGGCCGTCCGCGGCGCGCCGACGCACACCCCCGCCCCCTAGCCGGCGCGCCGCACCCTGCAAACCGCTCCTGCCGCCGGAATCCGGCCGGCCGGGGCGGTTTGCTTTATTCGGAACGGTTTACAGGCCCCCGCAAAAGGCCGATGCTGCCCCTCCCCCCTTCAAGGAAATGAGGCAGTACGATGGGCAAGCTGGTCGATGGCGTCTGGCAGGACGTCTGGTACGATACGAAATCGACCGGCGGCCGGTTCGTCCGCAAGGACTCCTCGTTCCGTGACTGGATCACGGCCGACGGCACGCCCGTCACCGAAGGCGGGCGAAGCTTTCCTGCCGAGGTGGGGCGCTATCACCTCTACGTCAGCCTCGCCTGCCCCTGGGCGCACCGCACGCTGATCGTGCGCGCGCTGAAGGCGCTGGATACGATGATCGATGTTTCGGTGGTGAACTGGCTGATGCTGGAACGCGGCTGGACTTTCGATCCGGCACCGGGCGTTGTGCCCGATACGGTCAACCACGCGCATTACCTCTACGAAGTCTATGCCAAGGCGGACCCGCACTATACCGGCCGGGTGACCGTGCCGATCCTGTGGGACAAGCAGACCGGATCCATCGTCAACAACGAATCCTCCGAAATCATCCGCATGTTCAATTCCGCGTTCGACGGCATTGGCGCCTGCCCCGGCGACTATTACCCGGCAGCCCTGCGCGCGGAAATCGACGAGGTGAACGCGCGCGTCTACGACACCGTCAACAACGGCGTCTACAAGGCCGGCTTCGCCACGTCGCAGGAGGCGTACGAAGACGCTTTCGAGCAGCTTTTTGCCAGCCTCGACTGGCTGGAGGAGCGGCTATCGACGCAGCGCTGGCTGGTGGGGGACAGCATGACGGAGGCGGATATCCGCCTGTTCACCACGCTGATCCGGTTCGATCCGGTCTACGTCGGCCACTTCAAGTGCAACTTGCGCCGGATCGCGGACTATCCCGCGCTGCAGGGCTTCCTGCGCGATGTCTACCAGACGCCGGGCGTCGCCGGCACGGTGAATTTCCAGCACATCAAGGGGCACTATTACCAGAGCCACCGCACCATCAATCCCACCGGGATCGTGCCGGTGGGGCCGCTGCTGGACCTCGATGCCCCGCACGGGCGGGGGTGACGACAGGCGAGCGGATTGACCGCAAACCTCACCTCGTCGTTGCGAGCGTAGCGAAGCAATCCAGAGTCGCGCAAACCGCCCTGGATTGCTTCGCTACGCTCGCAATGACGAGAGGTGCTTAGCGGCCCGAGACATCCTTCCCCTAACCCGCCGCGTCGGTCAGGTAAGCACGCGGCTTGATGTCGCGCATGGCCAGCGTGGTGGTGAAATGGCGCACGCCCGGCAGCCGGCGCAGGCGGTTGCGCAGCAGGTCGTCCAGTTCGGGAACCCCGGCGGTGGCGACTTGCAGCAGGTAGTCGAAATCCCCCACCGTCGCGTGGCAGGCCAGCACGGCGGGCTCATCCTGCACGGCACTTTCGAAGGCCTCGTGCCGGTCGAACTCGATGGAGACCTGCACGAAGGCGCTGGTGGAAAGGCCGATGCCGGCAGGGTCGATCACCGCGCGATAGCCGGCGATCACGCCTGCCTTTTCCATCGCCTGCACCCGCTTCCAGCTAGGCGTCTTGGAAACACCCGCCAGTTCGCCAAGGCTGGCGAAAGACAGCCGCGCGTCATGCTCCAGCGCGCGCAAAAGACGCATGTCGACGGGATCGAGATCGGACATGGAACAAATGGTCTCCAGATTTGTCGAAATCGTTTATTCCGTTCTCCAGATTCCTGCAATCGCCGTCCAATCAAGTCCAATGTTTCAGCCCGGCGCTGCTATCGTGCTCGCTCCATAAGCACAGGAAAGGGAGAGGCCATGGACCGCGCGAAAGTCTACGAACAGCTGGGGGCGCCCGCCGCGCTGGACTATGAGGTCTATCTGAAGACCGACAGCCTGCTGGCCTGCCAGAAACCGTGGGACGCGCTGTGCAACGCCGACGAATTGCAGTTCCAGATCGTCCATCAGGTGGAGGAACTGTGGATGAAGCTGATCGCCTCCACCGTGCTCGACATCGATGAGTGCATCGCCGCCAAGCAGGCCCTGCGCGCCAATACGTTGCTGGGCCGCTGCCACCGGCTGATGCGACTGATGACGGCCCAGCTGGACCTGCTGGAAACGATGTCACCGCGCGAATATCAGGAAATCCGCCTGCAACTCGGCAACGGCAGCGGGCAGGAATCGCCGGGTTTCCGTGTGCTGCTCCGCTTCATTCCGGAGCTTTGGCATACGTTCGACAAGGCCTATGTCTCCGGCGCCGGCCGCACCGTGCGCGAGATCTACGACCAGGGCTTTGCCCATGATGAGGCCTATATTCTGGCCGAAGCGCTGATCGAACTGGACGAACTGTTCGGCAAGTTCCGCTGGCACCACATCTTCCTGATCCACCGCTCGATCGGCATGGGTTCAGCCTCGCTCAAGGGTCGTTCTGTCGATCTCTTGCAGGCCGGCGCAAAGCACCGCTTCTTCCCGGCGCTGTGGGACGTGCGCGTGGAAATGACCGACGACTGGGGCCACGATTACGGCCGCGTGCGCGACAGCATTGCGCCAAAGAATCCTGAGGTTAAGGCTGACGCTGCATGAACGAAGCGCACGACCTGTTCCATCTGCCGGAAGGCGGCCCCTACCTCCTTGCCCACTCGGTCGGCTGCCTGCCGCGCTCTGCCATGGGCGCGCTGGAGGCGGGCGTGCTCGAACCCTGGCGGACGAAGGGCGGCCACGCGTGGTCGAACTGGCTGGATACTATCGAGGAATTCCGCTCTGCCGTCGCGACGCTGCTCGGCGTCGATGCGGTAACCGTTGCCCCGCAGACCAGCGTTTCCGCCGCGCTGTTCACCCTGCTTTCCGGCCTGAAACCGCTGGCTGACAAGAATGTGGTGCTGCTCAGCGAACAGGCGTTCCCGACCATCGGCTTCGTACTGGCGCCCCTCGCCCGCCTGGGCCTGATCGCGCGCTTCATCCCTGCAAGCGAAGATCCTTCCGATCCGGCTACTTGGGAACGGCACGTCGATGGGTCGGTGGCAGCGGTGATCGCCATGCACGTCCATTCCAACTCCGGCCTTGTCTCTCCGGTGCTATCGATCACCGCGCTAGCCCGGCAGCATGGCGCGATTTCGATCATCGATCTTGCCCAGTCTGCCGGAATTCTGCCCGTCCCGTCGCAAGAATGGGATGCCGACGCGCTGATCGGCTCCTGCGTAAAGTGGCTCTGCGGCGGCCCCGGCGCGGCCTACTTACAGGTGCGCAGCGGCCTGATCCCCACGCTGGAGCCGCTGGATGTCGGCTGGTTCGCGCATGAAGAACCCTTCGCCTTCGACATTCGCGACTTCCGCTATGCAGGCGACGCGCGCCGCTTTCAGGGCGGCACGCCGTCCATCGCGCCCTTCGCGCTCGCGGCCGAGGGTATCCGCACGGTGCTGGCAATCGGGCAAGCGCAGGTTCTCGCCAACAACCGCGCCTGCATCGCCGCTTTCGAGGTCGAGGCCGGCCAATCGCTCGGCTGGTCGGCGCGCAGCGGCACGCTCTGCCTGATTTGCGACGACCCGCAAGCGGCCACGGTGGCCCTGTCCGCCGCCGGTTTCGCACACGATTTTCGCGGCAATATCCTGCGCGCCTCGTTCCACATCTGGAATCGGCCCGAGGAAGCTGGCGATCTGGCGCGCGTGTTGCGGCGTTCAGGCGTGATGTTCACCCCCGCACGCTGATTTCAGATCCTTCCGTCATCGCGCCGCGCAGATCGCTCGGCGCGATGAAGGCTATTTTACTGCGGGAACCCGGCTGGCGACCAATTCGGCGTTCTTGCGTTCGATCGACCAGAGCACGCGGGCCTGCCCCTTTTCCCAACCGATCGCCTGCCCGTCGGTGGGCAATGCGATCGTGGTGACATGGTCCAGCACAGTTCCCTTGGCCGGGATGCGGAGCACGTACATTTCGGGCAGGTCATGCCCGGTCACGTAAAGCAGACCGTCGTCGCCCCAGCTTCCGCCCGAAGCGCTGCGCGGGGCGAAGCGATCCAGCACGCTATCGGGGAACGTCCATAGTCCGGTCTCGCGCATCCGGTCATCCAGCCGTACCAGTGTCGTCTGGCGATGGTCGCGGCCCGGCTCCCCGCCCTTGCCGTCGTAATTGGCGTAGCAGGCATACCAGGCCCCATTGCGGCGGCTCAGCCAGGTCAGCGATCCGTGTCCATGACCCAGCGAATGAATGCGGCGCAGCTTCAGCGTGGCCGCATCGAACCGCAGCACCTCACTGGACATCGGCACTTGCGGATAGTTGGAAGCCGCACAGATCAAGTCGCGGCCGTCCATCTCGCAGGAATTGAGATGGGGAAAGCGCGCCGGATCGCCATCCCAGCGGGCGACACGCTGCCCGGTCCTGACATCGTAACGACCGATTTCGTGATTGCCGATGGCATAGACCGATCCGTGTCCGGCAGTCGCGCCCTGCCGCGCCTCTTCAGCGGTTATGCGGCGCAGTTCCTCGGCAGCAAGCGGCGGCGCGGAAGCGGCGGCCGGTACCGGCTGGAGCGCGGCGGCAAGAACAAGCAATGCACTCATCAGCAGCCTGCATAGCCGGCATGGGCCACATGGCCATAGCGGTCGTTGGAAAGGTTCCTTTGCGCATGGAAGATTACCGTTTGGTGATAGTTCCGCGACAGTGGGGCAATCCTTGCCCGCAATCGCACCGGGAACCCCCGACCACCCTGACGGCTTATCCCCTCGAAAGGACCGGGCGATGGCCGAACGCGCGTATTGGCAAGGACAGATCAGACTGGCGCTGGTCTCGATCCCGGTGGAAATCTATCCGGCCACCCGGTCGGGCGCGGCGATCCAGTTTCACCAGATTCACGAGCCCAGCGCCAAACGCATCCGCTATGAAAAGGTCGCCCCCGGCGTCGGCCCGGTCGACCGGGAAGAGATCCTCAAAGGCTACGAGATTTCCAAGGGCAACTACGTCCTGTTGGATGAGGAGGAGATCGAGGCGGTGCGGATCGAAAGCCGCCGCACGCTGGAGCTGGTGCAGTTCGTCGAAGCCGACGAGATCGACGTGCTCTATTACGAAAAGCCCTATTTCGTCGTCCCCGCCGACGATCTGGCCGAGGAAGCCTATGTGGTCCTGCGTGAGGCTCTGCGCGCCAGTCGCAAGGTCGGTGTCGGACAGTTGGCGGTGCGGGGGCGCGAGCAGCTGGTCTCGTTGAAACCTTGCGGCCATGGCATGGTGCTGGAAGTGCTGCGCTATGCCGATGAGGTGAAGAAGGCGCAGGGCTATTTCCGCGACATCGGCGATGCGAAGCCCGACAAGGACTTGCTGGATCTGGCCACCACGCTGATCGAGAAAAAGACCGCGCGGTTCGACCCGGCCGAGTTTCACGACCGATATATCGACGCGCTCCACCGGCTGATCGACAGGAAGGCCAAGGCGAAGTCCAACCGGCGCGTGCTGGAGGATGTCGAGGAGCCGGCCGCCGCCGGCAAGGGCAATGTGATCGACCTGATGGCCGCGCTGCGCAAATCGGTCGGCGAAGGCGGTTCGGCCGGAAAGGCGGCTGCCAAGAAAGCGCCTTCAAAAAAGACGCCCGCGAAGATGCCGAGCACGCCCAAGTCGCCCGCGCCGGCAAGGCGCAAGCGGGCCTGATCCGTGGCGACGCGCAAGTCTGCCACCGATCCGCTGGCCACCTACAACGCCAAGCGCGATTTCGCGAAGACGGCGGAGCCCGCCGGCAAGGCCGAACGCAGCGCCGCCGGCAATCTCTTCATCGTGCAGAAGCATGCGGCGCGGCGGTTACACTGGGATTTCCGCCTGGAAGTGGACGGCGTACTCAAGTCCTGGGCGGTAACGCGCGGCCCCAGTGCCGATCCCGAAGACAAACGACTGGCCGTGCGCACCGAAGACCACCCGCTCTCCTACGCCGGTTTCGAAGGGCGCATCCCGCAAGGCGAGTACGGCGGCGGCACCGTGATGCTGTGGGACAAGGGCACGTGGGAGCCGATAGCGGGCAAGTCCGCAGCCGATATTGAAGACGGACACCTCCATTTCCGCCTTCATGGCCAGCGGATGAAAGGCGAATGGCTGCTGGTCCGCATGAAGGGCCGCCCCGGCGAAAAGCGAGAGAACTGGCTGCTGCGCAAGGTTGCCGACGGTCAAGAGGTCACTGGCGACAGGCTGGTGGACGAAGGGCTGACCAGCGTGCTGACGGGCCGCTCCATGGCCGAGATAGAGGCCGACAAGGCGGGAACCCAGTCGCTTGCCGGCAAGAAGGGCAAGGCCTTCGCCGAGACCATGGCCAAGGCGGCCGAACATGCCGAAGCCAAGGTCAAATCGCCAAAGCGCCGGCCCGCACCGGCAGCAAGGCCGCCGAAATTCCGCAAGCCGCAACTGGCCACGCTGGTGGACGATGTGCCCACGGGCAACCAGTGGATGCACGAAATCAAGTTCGACGGCTATCGCGCCCTTATCGCCGCGGCGGGCGACAGCGTGGCCGTCTATACGCGCAGCGGATTGGACTGGACCGACAAGTTCGCCCCGATTGCAAGGGCCCTTGCCGCGCTGGACTTGCCGCCGGCGCTGATCGACGGCGAAATCATCGCGCGCGGGAAGGACGGCAATCCCGATTTCTCATCGCTGCAATCCGTGCTCAAGCGCGGGCACGGGGCGCAGGGGCCGAACGACGCGCTGGAATTCCATGCCTTCGACCTGTTCGAAATCGATGGTGAGGATCTGGCCACCCGCTCGCAGATAGAACGCAAGGAAAGGTTGGAAGCCCTGCTTGCCGAAGCGTCACCGCCGATCTTCGTGGCGGACCATGTGATCGGTGCCGGCGAAAGGCTGTACCGCGCGATGTGCGCGGCCGGTCAGGAAGGCGTGATCGCCAAGCGCGTAGACGCCGCCTATCTCGGCCGCCGCACCCGTAATTGGGTGAAAGTGAAGTGCTCGCGCCGTCAGGAATTCGTGGTGGTAGGCTGGTCCGGATCGAGCGCGAAAGGACGGCCGTTTTCCTCGCTGCTGCTGGGGCAGTACGAAGGCAAGACGCTGATTTATCGCGGCAAGGTGGGCACAGGATTCGACGGTGCGCTGTTCGAAGATCTTGCCGCCCGCATGGCGAAGCTAGGGCGCAAAACTCCGGCGCTGGAAGTGGACAAGGCAGAGGCGCGCGGCGTCACCTGGCTCACGCCCAAGCTGGTGGCGGAGATCGCCTTTGCGGAGTTTACCGGCGAAGGCCGCGTGCGCCACGCCAGCTTTCTGGGCCTGCGCGGAGACAAGGCGGCCGGTCACGTCACGCAGGAGAAGGCCCAGCCCATGCCCGATGCGAAACCGACCATCGCCATCTCGCACCCCGAGCGCGTGCTCTTTCCCGAAAGCGGCCAGACCAAGGGGCAATTGGCCGACTACTACGCCGACGTATCCGCGCTGATGCTGCCTTTTGCGGCGGACCGCCCGGTCAGCCTCGTCCGCTGCCCGCAGGGACGCGCCAAGAAGTGCTTCTTCCAGAAGCATGACAGCGGTGCTTTCGGCTCCCACGTCCACCACGTTGCCATCCGCGAAAAGGGCGGCGAAACGGAAGACTACCTTTATCTCTCCGATGTGGAGGGTCTGCTCACTTGCGTGCAGATGGGCACGATCGAATTCCACGGCTGGGCATCACGCGCCGATGCGGTGGAAAAGCCCGATCGCATGATCTTCGATCTGGACCCGGACGAGGGGCTGGACTTCGCCGATTGCCGCAAGGCCGCGCAGGAAATCCGCGGCCAGCTTGCCGATCTGGGCCTTGTCAGCTTTGCCATGCTGTCCGGCGGAAAAGGCGTCCATGTGGTCGTGCCGCTAAAACCGGACCATGACTGGGACGCGCACAAGGACTTCGCGCATCGCTTTGCCGAAGCCATGAGCCAGGCACAGCCCCACCGCTATGTCGCGACGATGAGCAAGGCCAAGCGGAAGGGCCGGATCTTCATCGACTGGCTGCGCAATCAGCGCGGCAGTACTGCCGTCCTGCCCTATTCCGCCCGCGCGCGGGCCGGCGCACCGGTGGCGGTGCCGATCGATTGGGACGAGCTGGATGGTATGAAGAACGCCCATCCGTTCTCGATCGACGATGCGGCCAAACTGCTGGATCGCGCGGCGTCGCTTCGCGGTTGGGGCTTTGCGGAACAATCCCTGCCCGCGCTGTGAACCCGGCGCCCGGGATCTGGCAGTGGTCCCTCAAGAAAGCGAGCGTGGCCTTGCAGGCATCCTGCCTTCCCTTCGCGGGAAGGTGCGTATCGCTCGCAGAACTCCCTGTATTCCTTTCAGGCGCCGTCGTTCGGTGCGACGCCCCGATGCTCTGCAGGCTTACTCTGCGATCAACGCGCTGATGCGGTGCGAGAAAGGATGACCCGGCGTTGCGCCACGCGTGATTTGAGTAAATCGGCCCTGTTCCAGCAATGAAAGACGGGCTTCCAGAAGTGGAACGTCTTCACCCTTGCGAACATCGATGTGCACATGAAGCTTGCCGTTGAAATCGAGGCTGATCGCGGCTGCTTCCGGAAACTCGGCATGCAGCAGCTTCAGAATTTCATCGAGTTGATCCGTCAAGCTTTTTGCGTCGGATTGTGCAGGAAGTACGCCACCATCTATCGAATAAATACGTGCATCTTTTGACATATGCCAAACGGCCCCTGTTGATCTGCACAAACGATCTTAACTGAATTCCCTTAGGGAAGAACGCTATATTTTGCGTTCAATCAAAGATTTTTTCCCCGGCCAGCAAGCGGCTGGCGCGGTTGGAGACTTTGACTTTTTGCGCGCCGTCTGACCGCGACTCGGAGCGGGTTTTGCCCCGAATCGGGATTTTTCATCCCCGATGCGCCATGACCACGGCCCGGTTCTGGCGATTGGCCTCGAACCGCGCGAGGTCCGGATCGCCGGCAAGAATGGCGGCGATGATCCGTTGCCGCCCCTGCCGCCAGCTCTCGACGCCGATCCCCGCCAGTTCCACCACAGTGGCCCCTTCACCGGATGCGTGATGAAGCGTCACGCGGGTCAACATCTCGAACAGCGGACGACGGACCATCTGGAACAACAGTTCCTGAAACGCTTCCTCGAACTGACCGAACTCCGCCATGCTGCGGCAATGGGCCGTCTCCTCGCCCAATGCCTTCAATCGCGCCAGCAAGGACGGATCGGTGCATCGCGCGGCCGCCGTAGCCAGTTCGGTGAACAACAGCGAGGTCATGTCCAGCGCCTCCTGATACCCTGCCGGATGCATGCGCATGTAAGAGGATAGCGACCGCTCCAGCGCGGCATCGTCCGGCCGTGCCCCGTAGTAGCCGCCGCCGGGGCCGCGCCGCACTTCCAGCAGGCCTTCGTGTTCCAGCACGCGCGCCGCCTGCTGCAGCGTGACAATGCCCACCTCCAGTTCGCGCGCCAGCTGGTGCAGCGCCCCCAGCAACGTGCCGGGCGGGCAGGCGAAGATACGGTCCCGCAAGGTCTCCGTCGTGCGCGCCACCAGATTGGTTCCCTTGCGCCGTCCGCGCGACCGTTCCATCCACCCCTCCAATACTATGCATAGTATTTCGATTTCAGCGACATTTTCGGCGCATTTTCGGCAAATTCAAGTCAATTGACCACGCATATTTGCCCTCATACCGTTCACCCACAACCGAGCGACCCCAAGCGTCGCCACTGGAGAGGAATGGAACGAGGATGGGCTTCCAACATCCCGACATCTCGGCGTTTCCCGAGATTTCGCTGGTCATTGGCGAGGAACGCGCACGATCCGGCAGTGGCACCGACTGGGGCCATGTCTACCCCGGCACCGGCCGCGTAACCCGCGAGATCCGCCTGGCCAGCCCGGCGGACGTAGACCGCGCTGTTGCCGCCGCCAGAGCCGCGCAGCCCGCATGGCGCGCCTTGCCGGGCGACAAGCGGCGCGATCTGATGTTCCGCCTTGCCGCCGTGATCGAGGCCAAGGCAGCGGAAATGAGCCCGCTGCTCACCGCCGAAAACGGGTCGATCCTGATCGCGGGCGGGCACATGAGCCTCGATGCCGCTCAGAAGTTCCGCTATTTCGGCGGCTGGGCGGACAAGATCGACGGCCGCACCGTCTCCACCTGGGGCGGCCCGGCGCACGATTACGTGATGTACGAGCCCTACGGCACTGTCGGCATCATCGTGCCGTGGAATGGCCCCCTGTTCGCCGCCACGATGGTCATGGCTCCTGCCCTCGCCGCCGGCAATTGCGTGGTGCTGAAAGCGCCCGAACTGGCGCCGTGGTCGCTGATGAGGCTGATGGAGGCGATCCACGAGGCGGGCTTCCCTGCAGGCGTAGTCAACCTCGTCACCGGCGGACCGGACGTGGGCGCGGCGATGGTCAGCCATCCCGGCATCGACAAGATCGAATTCATCGGCAGCGGCGCCACCGCTAAGAAGATTCTCGCCAGCGCGTCCGAGACGCTCAAGCCCGTGGGCCTCGAACTCGGGGGTAAGTCGGCAGTCGTGGTTTTCGCCGATGCGGACCTTCAGGCCGCCGCCAAGCGTGGGCTTTCCGGGGCCGTCAGCGCCAATGGTCAGGGCTGCGTCAACGGTACGCGCCTGCTGGTCGAGCGCGCGGTCTACGAACCCTACCTCCAGATGTTGAAGGCCATGGCTGCTCATGTGAAGGTGGGCGATCCTTTCGCGATGGACACTTTCATGGGCCCGGTCATCTCGCAGACCGCGCTGGACCGGATCGACGGCATGGTCCGTCGCGGTGCCGAGCAAGGCGGCGAAGTGCTCTGCGGCGGCGCCCGGATGGAGGGCGATCATGGCGAAGGTTACTTCTATCCGATCACCGTGCTCGCCGGGGTTGATCCGACCAGCGAGATCGCCCGCAACGAAGTGTTCGGCCCCGTCCTCGTCGTCACCCCGTTCGATAGCGAGGAAGAGGCGATCGCCCTCGCCAATGACAGCGACTACGGCCTTGGCGCCTATGTCCACACCACCAATCTCACCCGCGCGCACCGCGTCGCCGGGCGGATGATGGCCGGGCAGGTGCAGGTCAACGGATCGGGCGAGGCGATGACGCCCTGCGTGCCTTTCGGCGGCATGAAGCATTCCGGACACGGCCGCCTTGGCGGGATCGAGGGCCTGCGCGAATTCCAGCAGGTCCGCAACGTCTGGGTCAATCTTCAGGACTGAGGAGGCCGCAATGGCACTGCACGACCCCGCCGACCGCGCCATGCGCGGCCTTGCGACCGAAGCCGAAGTCACCGCGCGCGCCTCCAGCGAGCCGGCGACGCTGTTCGAACAATCGTGGCGCGATTTCGTCTTCGCCGAAGTCTGGACCCGCCCCGGCCTGCCACGACGCCCGCGCTTTCTGGTGGCCATCGCCAGCGCGGTGACCTGCGGATTGCAGGACAGTCAAATCGACGATTTCGTGCGCGGTGCGCTGAAGACCGAGGCGATCAGCCTTGCCGAACTGCGCGAGGCGGCATTGCATCTGGCCGTCTACGCCGGCTGGGGCAATGGCGGAAAGCTGGACCGCGCGGTAACGCGCGTGGCCGATGAACTCGGCCTGCCGCCGGCCGATGTACCGCCGATCTGCCCGGAACCGTGGGATCCGGATGCACGCAGCCAGCGCGGGCATGACGAATTTGCGAAAGTCATGACTTTCGCGCCCGGCCCGCCGGCCACACCCTATTTGGAAGGCATCAACAACTTCGTCTTTGGAGAGATGTGGTGCCGCCGGGGCCTCGACGAGCCTTCGCGCCGCTGGATCACGCTAGTGGGCGTCTGCGAATCCGGCGCCGAAATCCCGATCCGCAGCCACATCCACGCCGCCATGGCGAGCGGCAACTGCCAGCCCGCAGAGATGCTGGAATTCTGCCTGCAATACGGCACCCACGCCGGTTGGCCGAAAGCCTCACGCATTCAGGGCGTGGTGCTGGAAATGATCGACAAAGTCGCGAAAGGGCTCCCCTGGCATGGTTAGGACAGGCTTTATCGGCCTTGGCTCGCAGGGCGCACCGATGGCGGAGCGGATGCTGGCGGCGGGCAACGAACTGACCGTCTGGGCCCGGCGACCGGAAGCGGCGAACGATCTCGTCGCCAAGGGGGCACTTCGCGCGGCATCAGTCGCCGAACTGGGCGAACGCTGCGATCACGTGGGCGTCTGCGTGGTCGACGACGCCGGCGTTACGGAGATTTGCGCGCAGCTGATCCCGGCGATGAAGCCCGGCAGCGTTCTCATCGTCCATTCCACGATCCTGCCTGAAACTTGCGAGCGACTGGCGGCGCAGGCGGAAACGCGCGGTATCGCCTTGCTCGACGCCCCCGTCAGTGGCGGTGGCGCAGGCGCGGCGGCGGGCACGCTCACCGTCATGTGCGGCGGCAGCGAGGCGGCCTTTGCGCAGGCGCTCCCGGTGATGGAAAGCTTTGCGGGCAAGGCCGTGCTGCTGGGGCCAGTCGGTTCCGGACAGCGTGCCAAGATCGTCAACAATGCGCTGATGGCGGCACATATGGGCCTTGCCCATGCCGCGCTTTCGCTGGGCGATGCGCTGGACATCGATCGCGCGGCGCTGGCCGATCTCGTCCGCCATTCCAGCGGGCGCAGCTTCGGCTTCGAAGTCTATGCCCGCCTGCCAAGCCCTTCGGCCTTTGCTCATGGCGGCAAGCTGCTGCGCAAGGATGTCGACCTGCTGGGTACGATCACCAGCCCCGACAACGCGCTGGCGCAAGCCGCCGATCCCTTCCTCGACGCCGCATTGAACCAAACGGAACCGACGAAATGAGCGTGATCTTCAAAACCCTCGACATGACGGGCAAGGCCGCCGTCGTCACCGGCGCAGCCTCTGGCCTTGGCCGCATGACCGCGCTCAAGCTGGCCGAAGCAGGCTGCGACCTCTGGCTGGTGGACGTGAACGAGGCCGGCCTTGCCGAAACCACGCAGCTGCTTGCCCCGCATGGCTGCAAGGTGGGCAGCGAAGTGGCGGATCTGTCCGATCCTGCCGCCTGCCATGCCGTCGTGGCCCATGCAGTGGAGAAATTCGGCCGCCTTGACGCGCTCTGCAATGTCGCCGGGCTGATCTACCTCGCCAACACCCCGCAGATGCCGCAGGCGCAGTACGAACGCACCATCGACGTCAATCTCAACGCCCCGTTCTTCCTGTCGCAAGCAGCGATCCCGCATCTGCTGGAAGTGAACGGCGCGGTGGTCAATGTCGCCTCCTGCGCGTCCTACATCGGCGAGGCCTATGCTGCGGCCTATTGCGCCAGCAAGTGGGGCCTTGTCGGGATGACCAAGGCCATGGCGATGGAATTCCAGAAGAAACCCATCCGCATCAACGCCGTCGCGCCCGGCGGCATGATCACCAATATCGCGACCAACTTCACCCCACCCGAAAACTGCGACTTCGAACTGCTCAAGCGCTTTTCCGGCCTGCGCGGACAGGTCGAGGTGGAGGACGTGGCCGACCTTGTCGTGCTCCTCGCCTCGCCCGCCGGTCGCGGCTTTCACGGCGCCTGCCTCTCGCTCGACGCGGGCATCACGGCAGGCTGACAGGAGACATATCAATGGCATTTTCTCTCGATCAGTTCCGTCTGGACGGCAAAGTGGCCGTCGTCACCGGCGCGGGCGGACGCGGCAACTCCATTGGCCGCGCCTACGCGCTGGGCCTTGCCAATGCGGGCGCTTCCATCGTCGTGGCAGATCTCAATGGTGATGGCGCCAAGGCCGTCGCGGACGAGATCGTTGCGGCGGGCGGCAAGGCCGTGGGCGTGCTGGTGGACGTTTCCGACGAAGCCTCCACGCTCGCCATGGCCGCCGCCGCAAAGGAAGCGTTCGGCGGTGTCGACATCCTCATCAACAATGCCGCGCTGATGGTCGATGTCAGCTACGACAATTGCGAAACGGTCAGCCTCGATGCCTGGAACAAGGCCTTCGCGGTGAACCTGGGCGGCGCCCTGCTCTGCGCCCGTGCGGTCATCCCCTCGATGCGTGAGCGCGGCGGTGGGCGGATCGTCAACCAGACCTCGGGCGGCGCGTTCCCGGCAACGGGGCTCTATGGCATCACCAAGCTGGCACTGGTGGGCCTGACGACGACGCTGGCCAAGCAGTTCGGCAAGGAAGGCATCACCTGCAACGCCATTGCCCCCGGTAACGTCACCTCGGACGCGGGCAAGATGCTGGTGCCCGACGATTCGCCGTTCATCCAGTTCCTCAACATGACCTGCGCCCTCAGGGCGCGCGGCGGACCGGACGAACTGGTCGGCACCGCACTGCTGCTCTGTTCGGAAGCGGGCGCATGGATCACCGGGCAGACGATCCATGTAGACGGCGGCTGGGTGCTCCGCCCCTAAGTCGCGAAAACCGCGCAATAAAGAACAACTACCGCGTAACAAATTGCGCGAGGGGCGCAATCATACCTTGCGTTCCTCGCCAAATCCTGCTGCCTGCCCGCGATCAAAAAATCATGGTAGAGAGGCAGCGATGAACTTCATGACCCGGCGAAAGCCGCTCGTCCCGGCGGGACAGACCGGCAGCGGCCTGAAGAAATCGCTCGGCTGGCCGCATCTGATGGCGCTGGGCGTCGGCGCGATCATAGGCACCGGCATCTACACGCTTACCGGCGTGGCCGCCGGCCTGGCCGGCCCCGCCGTGGTACTCTCCTTCGCGATTGCCGGCGCGGTCTGCGCCTGCGCAGCGCTGTGCTATGCCGAAATGGCCAGCCTGACGCCGCAGGCCGGTAGCGCCTATACCTATTCCTACGTCGCGGTTGGCGAAGCCCTCGCCTGGGTGATCGGCTGGAGCCTGATCCTCGAATACACGCTGGTCTGCTCGGCCGTTTCGGTCGGCTGGTCCGGCTATGCCTCTGGCTTGATCCGGCAGGCCGGCTGGGGCGTGCCGGATTCGCTGCTGGCAGGCGGCGTGATCGACGTTCCCGCGATCTTCATTGCGCTGGCCGTCACCGGCGTACTGCTGGCCGGCACGCGCGAGAGTGCGACGCTGAACTTCATTCTGGTCATCATCAAGATGATCGCACTGGCCGCGTTCGTGGCGCTGGCCCTGCCCTCCTTCGACCTTGCGCACTTCCAGCCTTTCGCGCCCTTCGGCTTCGGTGCCACCGATATCGACGGCAAGAAGTTCGGCGTGATGGGCGCTGCCGCGATCATCTTCTTCGCCTTCTATGGGTTCGACGCGATCTCCACCGCGGCTGAGGAAGCGAAGAACCCGAAGCGGGACCTGACCATCGGCATCATCGGCTCCATGGTGATCTGCACGCTGGTCTACGTCGGTGTAGCCGCCGCCGCGCTGGGCGCCGTCCATTTCACGCTCTTCGCGCCGAGCCCCGAACCGCTGGCCTATGTGCTGGAAAGCCTGAACCACCCCGCCGCCGCCGCGCTGATCGGCATGGCCGCCGTCATCGCCATGCCCACCGTCATCATGGTGTTCATGTTCGGGCAAAGCCGCGTGTTCTTCGCCATGGCACGCGACGGGCTGCTTCCGAAGCGTCTCTCCACCGTCAACCGGCGCGGCGTGCCGGTGGCGGTTACGGTGCTGACCGGGCTGGTTGCCGCCGTGATCTCCGGCCTGATGCCGCTGGATGAGATCGCCTCGCTCGCGAATGCCGGCACGCTGGCGGCCTTCATCGCCACCGCCATTGCGGTGATGGTGCTACGCCGCCGCTCGCCGGAACTGGAGCGCCCGTTCGTCACGCCGCTGGTGTGGGTCATCGCCCCGGCTACCGTGCTTGGCTGTGCCTACCTGTTCACCAGCCTGCAATTGCGCACGATCGAATTCTTCGCGGTGTGGAACGTGATCGGCTTTGCGATCTACGCAATCAGCGGATGGATGCGCAAACAGGCCGCGCAAGCCTGACCGTTCCGGTCGGCGGCGATCCTATCGTCGTCGCCGACCCTGTGATTTCCGCTTCGCCAGACCGAGTGGCGGCACTGTCAGGTCTGGAGCACGAAGGGTATTTCGACCAGCCCGCGCACCATGACCGGCGCCCCATCGCGCGTTGTGGGAGACCAGCGCCAGCGGCGAACCGCCGAAAGCGCCGCCCGGTCGAGCCGGTCCGATCCACTGCTTTTCGAAATGGAAATGTCGGCCACGCGGCCGTCGAGGCCCAGCAGCAGGGCCAGCACAACCGTGCCCTGCTCATGCTTGCGGCGCGAATCGAGCGGATAGCGCGGCGGTTCAGCGGCGATCATCTTGGATGACAGGTCCCCCGCATTCTCCACGCGCGGCGCAGGTGCTGCAGGTGCCGGCGCGGAAACAGGCGCGCTGATCGGTGCAGATGCCACTGTCGCCATGACCGGTGCGGGCACAGGCACGGGCGACGTAAAAATCGGCGGCGGATTGGTTGCGATCACGATCGGCGGCGGCGGGGCGACCACCGGCGAAGGCGGCGGCGGCAGCACCGGTTTGGGCTGAGCCTTCGGAGGCGGAGGCGGCACAGGCGTGCTAAGGTCCGCAACGACGATCCGCTGGCGCAGGGGCTTTTTGAAGTCCACCACGTTCATCGCCAGGATCGTCGCCAGCACTCCCGCCACGACTGCCATCGAAGCGACAACGGCCGGCAGATTCGCACGGCGCCCTTCACCATAGCGCCCCGCCGCCTGCCAGGTTGCGGCAACGGCGTGCGGCATGGCAACCACTTCCCCGACACCGCGAAAAATGGCGGTCTCCGCGTGCGGGAACGGGGCCGATTGCGGAATCGAAGCCAGTCCAGTCAAAATCTGATTTCCCCTGCGAGATGGTCGACCCACCTCAGCTATTGCGAGGCATTCTCATAGCTGCAACAAGGTCGGCCGTCGAGATCATTTCCGCATCGTGTCTGACTCGCGCGCCGCAGCGATGAAATTTCTCCATTTTGCTGCTGCTCGTGATGCACGGTGGGGGATGGCTCAGAGGTTATCGCTCGCGACGCAAGAAGGCTCTGGCGCATTCGCGGCAATGTGATAAGGGCCTTCTTGCTAATGCCTCTCAACAACGAGAACTCGCACCCATTCCTGACCGGGCATTCTTCCTGTGAACCCTGACGAAACGAAGACCCTTCCCCGCAAGAAGTCGCGCAAGTGGCGGAACTGGTGGGTCAAGCAATTGCACACATGGCATTGGATCAGTGCCGCGATCTCGCTTGCCGCCATGCTGTTTTTCGCGGTGACCGGGATTACGCTGAACCATGCCGCGTCGATTCCCGCCAATCCCCAGGTGCACGACACCAATGGGCAGCTTTCGCCCGCACTGCTTGCCGCGCTGACAGCCAAGACCGACGATGCCCCCCTGCCCGCGCCCGTTGCGGCTGCGGTGCGCGATGCCGTCGGCCTGGATGCCAGCGGCAAGCCGGGCGAATGGTCGGACAGCGAAGTCTACGTCGCCTTGCCGCGGCCGGGCGGCGACGCCTGGGTCAGCATCGATCGGGCCAGCGGCAAGATCACGTCCGAAGTGACTGATCGCGGCTGGATTTCCTATCTCAACGACCTGCACAAGGGCCGCAATTCCGGCTCTGCCTGGTTCTGGTTCATCGACGTTTTCGCGGTCGCCTGCATCCTGTTCACGGTGACCGGCCTCTTCCTCCTCCAGGTTCACGCGCGCCACCGCCCGTCCACCTGGCCGATCGTTCTTGCGGGTGTGGCCCTTCCGGTCGTGCTCGCGCTCGTATTCATCCATTGAAGGATCCACCGATGCGTCTGACTTCCATGATCCTGCTTGGCGGTGCAGTTGCCGTTCCCGCCTCTGCAGCGACCGTCACCGTGACCATTCCGCAGTTGAAGGTTGCCGAATACCACAAGCCTTACGTCGCGGTCTGGCTGGAGCCGGTCGGCGGCGGAGCGCCGCGCACGATTGCGGTGTGGTACGACCTCAAAAAGAAGGGCAACGAGCCCGGCACCAAGTGGCTGGCGGACTTGCGCGCCTGGTGGCGCAAGGGCGGCCGCAGCATGGCGCTGCCCGCCGACGGCGTCAGCGGCGCCACGCGCGGCCCGGGCGCGCAAACGATTCCGCTTCCGCGCGACCTGAAGCCCGGCGCCTACGTGCTGAACGTGGAAGCCGCGCGTGAGACGGGGGGGCGCGAACTCGTCACCCTGCCGATCTCGGTTCCTGCCGCCAATGCCCGCGCCACCGGCAAGACCGAACTCGGCGCCGTCACGCTTTCTCGATAAACGGGGGTTTTACACACATGAAGGCTTATGCAACCGGGCTGCTCGCTGCGGCCGCGCTTCTCGCCATTCCCACCACTGCGTCCGCGCACCGCCAGTGGCTGCTGCCATCGGTAACGACGCTGGCCGGCACCGACGGCTGGGTCACGGTCGACGCGGCGGTTTCCAACGACCTGTTCGATCCCGACCACTTCCCGATGCAGACCGACCAGATCCAGGTTACCCAGCCGGACGGCAGCAAGGGGCAGATCCAGAACCCCGCAACCGGGCGCTATCGCGCGATGTTCGACGTGCAGATCGACAAGGCCGGCACGTGGAAGATCGGCACCGCTTCCAGCAATCTGGGCGGCACGTTCACCCTGAATGGAGAGACCTGGCGCGTCGGCGGCCGTCGCGGACCGCCGGCAGGTGCCCCGGGCATGGCGCCGCGTGGTCCGGGTGCGCCGGCCGAAGGCCCGCGCCCTGGCGGCCCCGAAGGCGGCCAACGTCCTGCGGGTGCCCCCGGCGGCTTCGCACCGGGCAAATCGGTGGCCAGTGCGGCTGAAATCCCGGCCGGAGCCACCGACATCAAGCTGACCGAAACGAGCAGCCGCAACGAATTCTTCGTGACGGCCGGCGAACCCACCACCACCGTGCTCAAGCCCACCGGCAAGGGCCTGGAATTCGATCCGGTAACCCATCCCGACGATCTGGTGGCCAACGAACCGGCCCGCTTCCGCTTTCTGGTCGACGGTAAGCCTGCCAGCGGCCTGACCGTCACCGTGGTGGCCGGCGGCAAGCGCTTCCGCGATGGCGAGCATGCACTCACCCTCACCACCGCTGCCGACGGCACTGTCGAAGTCAAGTGGCCCTTCGCCGGCGTCTACTGGCTGAACGTCACCGCGACCGACGATCACGCTTCGGATCCGCGGGCGACGCAGCGCCGGATGAGCTACACCACGACGCTGGAAGTTCCGGCGCCCTGATCATGCGTATCGCGCTTCCCGCGCATATCGACGAAACTGCCTTCGCCGACTGCGATCCCTCGATCGCGGTCGGCGAAATGCATGGCGAGACGATGGGCACGACATGGAGCCTGCGCCTTGCCCTGCCCCGCAGCCGCCCCGTGGCGGATGTACGCGCAGCCGTTCAGGCCCGGCTGGATGGCATCATCGGCCAGATGAGCCACTGGGAACTGCAATCCCTGCTCTGCCGGTTCAATCGGGCGGCGGCGGGAAGCTGGGCAACCTTGCCCGACGATTTCGCCCGCGTGATCCACGCCGGTCTTGCCGTTGCCGAGGCGAGCGAGGGCGCCTTCGACCCGGCCATCGGCCACCTTGTGAACCTCTGGGGCTTTGGCCCGCCCGGCCCGCAGCCTTTGCCTGACGATCGGGCCATCGACGCCGCGCGGGCCGACTCCGGCTTCGCACGACTGGCCTGGGAACCGGAAACACGGCGCCTCCGTCAGCCGGGGGGGCTGGCGCTGGACTTCTCCGGCATCGCCAAGGGATATGCCGTCGATGCCGTGGCTGACCTGCTGGCCGGAATGGGCATTGGCCATGCCCTGGTGGAAATCGGCGGCGAGCTGGTCGGGCGCGGTGTCCGTCCCGATGGGGAGCCCTGGTGGGTCGATCTCGAAACGCCGCCGGGCCTGCCCCAAATGCCGCTGCGCATCGCGCTGCATGGCCTTGCCGTGGCGACTTCCGGCAACTACCGCCGCGGCGAACACACGATCGATCCGCGCACCGGGCGGCCCACTGCCAACGGCATCGCTGCCGTCAGCGTGATCGCCCCCAGCGCCATGATGGCCGATGCCCTGGCCTCAGCCTTGACCGTGCTCGGTCCCGTGGCAGGGCCACGCCTTGCCGCCCGCCGCGGCATCGCCGCACGCTTCGTCACTCTGCAAGACGGCGTGCCCGGCGAACTGCTCAGCCCGGCAATGGAGTCCATGCTGGCCGACTAAACACCCGCGCATCCCTTCGAATGATACCAATGGAGATCGCGGTTCCGGCGCCCGGCTATTCGGGATTATAAGGTCTTTTAGATACTGTCCTCGCCATGATCCGTATAAGATTTCCGTCTCTTACCGGCAAAGGGAGTTGCGGCGGGTGACGGCTTATTCGAAGATCGAGACGCCCCGGCGGGACCGGGAATTGAATCGCCGCCTGCTGACGCTCGACGACGCTCTGGCGCTCGACAACGAACGGGCAATGGAACTCTATTCCGCCCATCTCAATCGCTACATGTTGCAGGTTTACGCGATACTCGGTCTGCGCGACATGGACATCGCCAGCGCCCAGGGCTGCGAGATCGTGCTGTGCGATGGCCGCCGAATACTCGACTTTTCGGGCGGCTTCGGCGTGCTCGGCCTGGGTCACAACCACCCGCGCATCATCGCCGCCGAACGCCGCTGCCATGACGAACTGGTTCCCGACAGCCTCAGGATCGCCCCGCACAAACTGCAAGGCGCGCTGGGTTACAACATCGCGCGCTTCCTGCCCGAACCGCTCGACGTCTCGTTTCTCGCCGTGTCCGGCGCGGAGGCCAATGAGGCGGCGATGAAGCTGTGCCAGCGCGTGCAGGGCCCGAAAGGGAAGACCAAGTTCCTCTGCATGCAGGGCGCCTTCCACGGCAAGACGCATGGCCCGCTGTCGGTGACCTCGGCCACAGATGTGCAGGGCGGCTTCCTGACCGGTGTGCCGCAAGAAAACGTCATCTATTGCCGCTATGGCGACATCGCTTCCGTGCGGGAAGCGATCGAGCGCGAAGGCGGCCGGGATAATTCGATCGTTGCCGTGATGATCGAGACTTTGCGCGGTACATCATGCGAGTCTCCGCCGCCGGACTTTTTCAACCAGCTGGTCGCCACCTGCCGCGCCGCCGATATCCTGACGATCTTCGACGAAGTGAAAGTCGGCATGGGGCGCACCGGCCGGTTTTGCGCGTTCCAGCACGAGGACGCGGTGCCGGACGTCGTCACGCTGGCCAAGACCCTGGGCGGCGGCAAACGCGAGATGGGCGCGATGGTCACGTCGCAGGCGCTGTTCGACAAGGCTTATGGCGACACTCGAAACCCGGGTCTGCACAGCGCCAGCTTCGCCGCGCTGGGCGAAAGTTGCGCGGTCGCGATCGAGGCGCTGAACGTGCTGGCGGAAGAGCGCCTGATCGAGCGCGCGGAGGCAATGGGCGCGCACTTGCGTGCCGGGCTAGAAAGGCTGCGCGACAAATATCCGCGCTGCATCGTCTCGCTGCGCGGCAAGGGCTGCTTCCAGGCCGTGGAACTGAATTTCGGACAAATGATGGCCGCCAAGCTGGTGGACATTCGCAAGAACAGCCTGTTCGTCACCTGGGAAACCGTGCTTGTCGGCGCACTGACGCGTGAGTTGTTCGAACGCCACGGGATCCTTGCCCATTTCCAGCCCGGCGCGCGCGACCTTATTCACTTCATGCCCCCCTACGTCGTGACCGAGGAGCAGATCGACCGCTTGATCGTCGCGCTTGACGATGTGCTGGGACGCGGCATCGCCGATGCCACAGTGCGGTTCGTCTACAAGAACGTCAGGCGCGTGCTGCGCCGGTGACAGTGGCCATCGCCTGGGAGGGCGTGCGACTGGTCGTGTTCGACCTTGACGGCACACTCTACGACCAGCCACCGCTGCGGCTGGCCATGGCGCGCGAACTGGGGCTGCACTGCCTGCGCGGCCGCAGCACGCGGACCCTGCGAACGTTGCGCCACTTCAGGCAGGTGCGCGAAAAGCTGGGCGAAGGCAGCGGCAGCGCGGACTTCGCGACCGAACAATACCGCCTTACCGCAGAACTCTGCGACCGGCCCGAACGCGAAGTGCGCGCGCTGGTGGAAGAATGGATGGAACGGCGCCCGCTACCCCACCTGCCCCGTTACAAGGCACGCGGGATAGACCGGCTGTTCGCCGCAATCCGCGCCAGCGGGCGCACGATTGCCGTGTGGTCCGACTTTCCTGTCACGGCCAAGCTGGCGGCGCTCAACCTGGCTGCCGATCATGCAATCTGGGCGGGCGACGACGGCATTGGCCGGCTCAAGCCCGATCCTTCCGGTCTGCGCGCGCTGATGGGCCGCGCGGGAGCGACCCCGCGTGAAACTCTGGTGATCGGCGACCGGATGGACCGCGATGTGCGCGCAGCCACGGCGGCCGGCACGCGCGCCTTGCTCCGCTCTCGCCGGCCCCATGCGCGGGCAGCCAGCTTTCGCCATTACGAAGACCCGGTCTTCGCCCCGATCCTACGCAGCGTGGGCTGACGAAGCGGCTGCCTGCTGCGGCAGCAGGCGCCCGCGCATCAGCAGCAGCCAGCCGATCCCGAACAGCGCTGTCGGCAGCCATAGCACCAGATGGGCGACAAGGATCGTGGCCGTCGCCGGTTCGGCCGGGATGCCCAGCGCCACGAAGACCAGCACGCCGAACACCTCGAATGATCCGAAGTGCCCGGGCAGAGCGGGAACCAGCGTACCCAGCGTCGCCACTGCGAATGCCGTCAGCGGCTTCAGCCAGGCGTCCGGTGATCCGCCAAGGCTGAGCCAGGCGCCGATCATCACCAGGCTTTCCAACAGCCAAAGCCCAATGGAAAGCAGCAACATCCGCGCCATGCGCCGCGCTTCGCCGATCGCCCGCACCGCGTCCGCCACCGAGCGCGCCGCCTCGGCAAGGCGCGACACCAACCGATGCGGATAGCGCCGCGCCACACTGCCGGCGAGCCGGGCGGCAAGGGCGGGCACGGCAAGCACGCCCACGCTCAGCAGCACGACGATGCCTGCCGCGAAACGCAGCCGCATCATCGCCTCATGCGGGAGCGGCGCGTCGACCAGCCATAGCGCCACGCCGCCGATCGCCAGAATGGCGACAAGGTCCAGCACCCGCTCCACGATCATCGCCGCCACTACCAGCCCGGCCGGCAATCCGAAGCGGCGATGGAACCACCAGACGCGAAACACGTCACCCAGACGCAGCGGCAAGACGTCGCTGATGCCGAAGCTGGCGACAAAGGGCGCGACGGTGGCCTTCAGGGTCAGGCCATGGTCCCGCTCAGGGTCGAGCAGAAAGCGAAACCGTGCCGCGCGCAGCACGAAATCGAGGGCATAGGCCAGCAAGGCAAGCACCAGCGGCGGCCATGCCGCGTGGGCCATCAGCGCGGCCACGCGGCCCATGTCGACCGTGTTCCACAGCAGCGCCAGAAACACCCCGCCCAGCACCACGCCCGGCAAGATGCGCAGCCACTGCCGCCGCCACCCGGCCGGCTCCGCGGTCGTCACGCTCACGAACGCTCCTCCACATGGCGGACGAACAGCGTGGCCAGTGTGGTGCGGCTGGAAATGCCCAGCTTGCGGTAGATGTTGTGCAAGTGGATGCTGACCGTACCCTCTGTGGAGCCCACTGAAGCCGCAATCGCCTTGTTCGAAAAACCCCGGCAGACCAGTTCGCTGATTTCCCGTTCACGCGGTGTCAGGCTGGCGATGGCTTTCGGAATGTCGATGCCGCTGTCTTCGCGGGCCCGGGCGACCAGATCTTCGGGCAACCACTTGCGCCCGGCCCCCACCTCGCCAAGGCAATCGACCAGCGAATGGGCAGCATAGTCCTTCAGCAACAAACCCCAAACCCCCAGCGACAGAGCTTCCGCGATCTGGCTGCCGCTCATCGTTGCCGACAGGAAGATGACCCGCACCGGCCAGTCCTGCTCGTGAATCACTTTCAGGATCGCCATGCCGCCGACATCGGGCATCGTCACATCGAGAATGGCGATATCCGGCCGCTGGTCACGGATCACACTGAGCGCGCGGATTCCGCTGCCGGCAGCTTCGACCAGTTCGATACCCTCCGTGGCGCGCAGCAAGTCGGCAAGGCCGCGCAGCAGCAGCGGGTGATCGTCCGCCACGACAACGCGCCTGTTCATGCCGCCATCTCCCTGACCGGGATCACCATCGTCACCTCCAGCCCCGGCGTACCGTTATTCAGGAACATCGATCCTCCCAATTGCAGCACCCGCGCGCGCAGCGAGACGGAACCCTGCCCGCCCGATGCGCAAAGCCCGGTACCGTTGTCCACCAGCGTAAGGTGCATCGCCCCGCCTTCATGCCCGGCCCGCAACCGCACGCTGGATGCCGATCCGTGCCGCACCGCGTTCGAGGTCGCCTCCGAAACGAGCTGAACGATATCCTCCACGGTACGGCGGCGCAGGTGAAGCGGCGCGCCGTGCCAGTCGAACGGAACCGCCACGCCCCACTTGCGCTGGAGCAATTCCGCCTGCCGGCGCAGTTCGTCCGCCACGTCTACCGCGCGTTCGGCACGCGCTTCGCGGTGGTCTTCCACGAAGCGGCGGATGCGGCGCTGCTGTTCGGTCACCAGATCCTCGATCTCCCGCACCTGCCGTTCGGCATCGTCCGGCAGCAAAGTCCCGGCCCGCGCTGCCAGGGCGCGCAGTTTCAGGCTTGTTGCCGTCAGGTCCTGCAATACGCTGTCATGCAGGTCTTGCCCCAGGCGGTTGCGCTCTTCCGCCCGGACATTGTCGGCATGGCGGGCGACAAGGTCGATCCGCTCCAGTTCGGACCCCGCCCGCGTGGCGATGATGTCGCACAGCAGCGCGGCATCTTCCGGGCGGCAATCGGGATCGGCAATCAGGATCGATCCGCGAAAGCGCAGACCGGAAAAGCCGGCCATCACCGCAAAGTCGCGTACCGGCACCGACGGCAGCTCAAGATGATCGAGCAGCGCAGCAAAGATATCCGCCTCCCCCCGCGTGAGCACACGCCCCTCACCCCGATCGAAAACCCCGGTCCGATCCACCTCAACCCGGTCCCAGAGCACCGAATTCTCCAGATCGGCCAGCGCCACACCGTCGCCATTCCATGCGGCGACGACGCCATCGGGCCGGTCATGTTCGCGCCAGACGACCATCATGTGGTGGCTTCCGGTTACGCCCCCTGCGTGGCTGCACAACTCGCCCAGCCAGGCGCGGCGGCTGCCAAGGGCACGTTCCATCGGCCATTTGGCGAGCCGCGTCAGCCGTTCACGGCTGCTCTCGCGATAAGCGCCGAAATAGCCGAGCATGACGGCCGAAAGCAGGAAGTAGGTCGATCGCGCGATCAAAACGTTGATTTCGGATTCGCCGTCCAGCGTATCGGGAATACCCACCGCGAACAGCGCGATCTCCAACATCAATGCGCCCATGACCGCGCCGACGAAGCCCCAGCGCACCGTCATCGCCATCAATGTGAAGGGCAGGAACGAAAAGAACGGGCTGGTCAGTTCGTCCGTAAGGAAAGCCAGCCAGCCCAGGATCGCAGTGTCGGCAACGTGGAACAGAAAGTGGATCGGGCTGTCCACCGGTCGGCGAACCGGCGTCACCAGCAATATCATCGAGAAGGCGAGATAGAAGGCCAACACATGCCGCGCTTCGGGCAGTGACCGGCCGGGGCGCGTCGGATCCAGGTAAATCGCCAGGATGGCGAAACACGCGGTTATCAGTCGGCCAAGGGCGATCAGCCGATTGGGATCGGTAACCAGCAATGTGTTGCGGGCCAGCGTCAGCCCTGGAAAATTCCAGTGCGATGCCTCACGCATCCTCCCGGTCCCTATCCGCCTGTTTTCCGCATGACTACTCATGCCTCCGGCCTCCGCCAGCACAGCCCGCCCCCCGAGCCTTGCACGTATCGAAATCAGGATAACACGGTGCAACGAAATGTTCGGCCTTCATTCGAAGACATTAAATCGCCTTTGGAGGGATCGGACCGTCTATTTCGAGATAGCGGAGCCCGGTTAGGCGGCCGCCAAGCGGGCCTCAGGCGTTTTCAAACCGTCTCCAAACGCATTAACAAATGCGTAAATGTTCAAAGTCCGCAACAGGCAGCGTGCTGCGCTTTGACCGCACGCGTCTGAATTTCTTGGCCAATGCTGTCGTAAATTTGCACAGGCAGCAAATGTTAACGCGCGTAACGCCTACAAAAACGATGCAGGGTGTTTCAAAAACGTACGCGATGCAGAAAAGATGCCGGAAAGCAGGTTGTGCGACTTGCTTAATCCTGCCCGGAATGATTGTTCTATGAAATCGCATCAACAAAAAATTCGGGCAACAGGTTAAATCATGGCAGACGTCGCTCTTCTTGAACTCGCCGCCGACATCGTCACCGCGCATGTCGCCAACAACCCCGTCACTCCGGACGAATTGCCGCGGCTGATCCAGTCGGTCTACGGCTCGCTGGCGAAGCTGGGCCAGCCGGATGAAGAAGTGGAAGAGAAACGGACACCTGCCGTTTCCGTTCGTTCTTCGGTCAAGGCGGACAGCATTGCCTGCCTCGAATGCGGCGCGCGACTGAAGACGCTGAAGCGCCACCTCGGTTCGGAGCATGGTCTTACCGCTGCGGAATATCGCGCACGCTGGAACCTTCCCGCCGACTATCCGATGATCGCGCCAGACTACGCCGAAAAGCGCAAGGCGATCGCGCTTGAAATCGGGCTGGGCAACAAGGGTGGACGCAAAAAGGCTGCCGGCAAGGCCGCGCCTGCTGCTGAACCGAAGCGCCGCGCCCCCCGCGCCAAGGCGGAAAAGGCCGAGTAAATTCCGGCCGTTAAAGATTAGGAAAAGGAGCGGACGCCGGTCCGCTCCCTTCTTGTTTCAGAGCGCTATTGCCACTTACCCTCGCAGGCGCGTTTCCGACAGATCGAGTTCGCGCGTAAGCTTGCGGATGGTTTCGCTTCCGACGCGGCGATTGCGGATCAGTTCCGCCAGTTCCGAACGTTCCGCTTTCAGGCCGACGAGGCGGAAATCACGGAACAGGCGTTCCTGCGCGCGAACGGCATCCCGCTCGTCCTCGCTCAGCCCTTCGATCCGTTCGCGATAGAGGTCCATGACCCGTCCGCCGGCCGCAGCATAGCGATCCGCCTCACCGTGGACCTCCGCCAGATGGTGCTGGTGGCGCTCGATCGCCCTGATGGCCGCTTCCGCCGTGGACACGCGCGCGGCATCCTCCTCCGCCTGTTTCGACGGTTCGGACGGCATCGTCAGGTCCTTGAGCAGGACCGGAAGCGCAATACTCGCCAGCACCAGCGAAACGATGATTACCCCGGCCGCAAGGAAAATCGCCAGGTCGCGCGCCGGGAAAGGCGCTCCATCACTCATGACCAGCGGCAGCGTCAGCACACCAGCCAGAGTGATCGCGCCGCGCACGCCTGCGAAGGACATCGCAGCGACCAGCCGCCAGTTCGGGCTGCGCAAATCCGTCTGCGCCTGCCGCTTGCGCAGGATGGTCAGCTTGAACGATACCCACACCCAGATGAAGCGCAGGGCGGCAAGGCCCAGCACGATCGCCACGACATAAAGCGCCAGCCAGCCCGGTTCGGTATGCCCGGTAACGGCAACGGTACGCTTTGCCCCCGCCAGAATGCCGGGAAGCTGTTCGCCCAGAAGCACGAAGATGATGCCGTTCAGCGTGAACTGGATCGTGTCCCACACCGAGTTGCGGCGCATGCGGGTAACCGCCATCGCCTGGCGCGAGATTTCGGCGAAAGTCATCGTCACCCCCGCGCCTACAGCGGCGAGAATCCCGGACGCGTGGAATTCCTCCGCCAGCATGTAGGAGCCGAAAGGGATCAGCAGGCTGACCAAGATCTGGGAACCGGTGTCCTCTCCCCAGCGCCGGGTTACCCATGCCTTCGCCCGCGAAACAACCACTGTGACCGCAACGCCGATGACAAGGCCCATGCCCGCCACCCACAGGAAGTTGAGCGCGGCATCGCCGGCAGAGAACGTGCCGGTCAACGCCGCCGCCACGGCGAACCGCAGGCAGACGAGGCCGGAGGCATCGTTCAGCAGCGATTCCCCTTCCAGGATGTGCATCATGCGCTTGGGGATAGGAACGCGCGCGGCAATGGCCGAAACGGCGATCGGATCGGTAGGCGAAACTACCGCGGCAAGTGCGAAGGCCACTGCAAGCGGCATCGCCGGGATCATCCAGTTAATGAACAGGCCCATGCCGATCACCGTCGTCAATACCAGCCCCAGCGCCAGTTCCACGACGGTGGAAACGTCCTTGAACAGTTCGTCCTTGGGAATGCGCCAGCCGTCCAGAAACAGCAGCGGCGGCAGGAACAGCAGCAGGAACAGTTCGGGATTGAGAGACACGCGATAGGACGTCGAAAGCCCGATCACGCCGCCCAGCAGGATCTGCACCAGCGGTGTCGGCACCGACCATGGCAGCATCCGTGAAATCGCACCGCTGACGACCACCGCCAGCAGCAGAAACAAAACAACCGAAACTGACTCCAAACCCAAACTCCTTCGCTATCGCGGAAGGACCATGGGGGCATGAAGCAACGATTGCAAACCCGCGTGCCGGCTGGTGTAGCAAATTGACTGGGTCGCAACACTTTGAAACGATGCCAGACTCCGCTCTTCATCCACCAGTAGCAAGTTCAGGTGCAGAGGGATTGGCTGCCGGTCCCGGTTATGCCGCTTGTAATGTCGCGGTCGTCACGGATCAGGAATGCGGCTTCCTGATAGAAGACCGCGTTCTTGACAAACATGTTTCCGAACAGCGGCTGATAGGCATAATAGATTTCGACGTACATCACCGCTGAATTGGCAACGGCCTTAATGGTATGGCCGGTTTTACCCATGCCGGTCAGCGTCGTGTTCGCCGGGCCGTAGGCCGAGCTTCGTGCCAGGCTGCCGCGGCAGCGCTGCCAGTGGATATATTGGCTGGTTGACGATTTCCTCTCCAAGCTGGAAAGGATAATCCGTCCATTCGCCCCGAAGTTGAACGAGCTGCCCTGCGTAAGGGCGCCGGACATGATGGAGTTCACGTCAGATTCCTTGACGGAAGGCGCAACCGCAGAGTTGTCGGTCTGACCGAGACGGGAGGCATTATCCGCCACGGAAGTTGCAAGTTGGGAAACTCCCATCCGAACCATAGCCATGTAGGCAAGCTCGGTACCGTAGAGTCCCAAAGTGATCAGGATCGGCAGGACCAGCGCGAATTCCATTAGCGAGACGCCGCTGTTGTCGCGGCAAAGTCGCCGCGCGAACCACCGGATGCGAAGGCGCACCGCGCGCAGATACGAAACCCGCGCGCTCACTTGCAGACCCCCGCGGCCGAACCGTAGTCCGTTTGCTGCCCGTAAGGCTGGTTCTTGCGGACGGTAGTCGCCGTCAGCGTGCGCGTCTGGTTCGGGTTGGTCAGACCGGGAATCGGGAACAGCGGCTTGTAGGTGGCCTTCACCGTGTAGAGCACGACGTCGTTTGGACCGCCGTTACCGGATTGGCCGATATCGGCATCCCACCGGCCGTTCTTGTTCTCGTCAACATAAGCTTCGTTATTGTCGCACGTGCCGTTGTTGTTCTTGTCGTTCCAGGCCTCTGGGCGGGCAATGTCGGTAAAGTCGTAATAGCTGGAACGCGTCGTAGCTATGGTGGCGCCGGGCGCCACGCGGCCCACGACCGCCAGTATGTTCTGGTCCAGCGTCGTGGTGTTTGCCGTCTCCAGCGTACCGTTACGAGCCGCATCCTCCACCGCGCCATGCAGCACGGCGTTGACGTAGGCCATGTGGCCGATGTCGAAGATGCCCACCAGCAGCAGGATCAGCACGGGCGCAGCCATTGCGAACTCCACCGCCGCCAATCCTTGACGATCCTTCGACAGTCGAAGAGCCAGATTGCGAAGGGCCGCACGGCGGCGCGAAGCGATGAAAGGCGCCGCGCTCACTGCGTGATCCTCAGTTCGCCGATTTGCTTGGCGATTTCCAGAAAGGCGTCGTTGAGTTCGTCGGAGTCACTCGCGGTGTAGGAACTGTTTTCCGACGCGCAATAGGTAAGGTCGCTGGAAAGGCTGGAGGTAAAGGCGATCGCCCAAATGCGCACGCCCTTGGCCTTGATGGCATCGCAGACAGCCCGGAAGCGCTGCGTATGCACCGCGTTAGCCGTGGTCTCCGAACCATTTTGGGTCACGCGTCGATCCCACCAGTCGATCCCCCATGCCGAAGTAGAAGAGTTAGCCGTTTCCATCTTGCCGTCGGTCATGAAGATGATGTGGCGCGCCACTTCACCCCTGTTCGATGGCGCGATGTTGACGTTGCTGCTGAAGATGCCGTCCTGCGAAATCAGGCGCCCCCCCCAGATCATTCCGATGTCCAGATATGTGCCGCCCACCGCCACCAGTGAATCCGCATAGGAATTGAAGGCAGTCTGGGTCATTTCCGTCAGAAGCTGCGCCTTCACCGGGCAATATTCGGTTACCGATGAGCCTTGGGTGGTGGTGCCGGTGGTCCAGTTCGATGAATCGCTGCTTGCGTTGCTGCCGCGAATATAGCTGATCTGGTACCACTGGGGCGACCATTTCGTATCGATATCCGTGGTCGGCGCAGAATCGATATCGATGTCCCGCGCGCCCGCAGGCGAATAGCCGGTGGTCGACGAATAGCTGAAGCTCGAATCCCTGGTGGTCGCCCGTTCCTCGATGCATCCGTCCCAGGTGGACGACCGCATGGCGCCGTTCCTGCCGGTAGGCGTGTTAACGGAGGCGAAGGTCTTGAAAACGCTGGTGTCGTAGGAAACGGGTTGATAATAAAAGGTTGACGCGGTCGAAGACCACTGCCTGGACTGATAGGTATGGCTATCCGCCAGATAACTGGGATTCAAGTCATAAAGCAGTCTCCCGACGTTCACCGTGGAGCTGTACGGTACGAAGCCATAACGCACGCGGGCGGTGCTGGCCGACGTCGCGGAATAGAGCGTCGTATAGAAGTTCTTCATAGCCGCACGCAGGGCCTGGATGCGGGTCTGGCTGCCGGAAAGAGTGTCGTTCATCGATCCGGTCGTATCCAGCACCATCATCACGTCGGCGTTGCCCACGCTCATCGACGAGGCACAGCTAACGCTGATGTTGAACGTGTTGAAGCCAAACAGCCGCATCACCAACGTGTTCAACGTGGTGGACGCCACGCCACGCACGGTCTGCCCGTTGTCGGTCGAACTGGGCGTGAATACCGTGCCGGTAGTTTCCTGCCCGTTGTCGTCGAAGTTGGTGGCAAAGTAGTCCTGCGCCGCCTTTATTGAGGTGGCGTCCAACCCGTTGGTCGTCACCGTTCGGCGCCCGGCCAGCACACCGGCGTCGCAGGCCGCCTGAAGCTGGTTGCGCGCCTTGTAGTTACGACTGATGTCGATTCCGGAGCCGACGACCATAGCTGCAACCACCATGCCTACCGCAGCAAGCGGCAGGATGTTGCCGGCGGTGTCGCGGATCAGGCGTTGAATCTGGTTTCTGAGATGACGCATCGCTTGGCCAGTCGTACTGGAGGAAACTCGGCAGGATTCAGCGACTTCCTTAGATGACATTACTTAAGGAAACCCTGCGTGGGTCTACGGCGTCCTTCCTCCACGAAGTCTTCCCAATCGCGGGAAACGCCAAATTAACCACGGGCCTGGCGATTCCGGCGGGAACCTATTACGCCATCGGCGGTTTAGGACCTGATCCGGGGGCCGTACGTGATGGGGGAAAGCACGGCCCGCTCTATCCATTCGCCCCTGAGATCGAAGATGGCGTCGCCCAAGATTTTCAACCTGCAGGCTCAGCTCGCACTCATCATTCTGGCCGTTCTGGGGCTCTGCCTCGTTCTCGACATCACCATTCCTCTGGGAACGGGCGTAAGCGTCCTCTATCTGCTGCCGACGGTGATCGCCTATGTCGCGCGCCGGCCGGTGACGCCGCTGCTGGCCGCCATCGCGGGTGTGGGCTGCGCCTTTCTGGCCTATTTCATCGCTCCTCAGGGCCTCGGCCCCGAAGTGGCCATGACCAATCGATCGCTGTCGGGGCTGACCAACCTACTGATCGCGGGCATTGGCTTCATGCTGATCCGCTACCGCAACGCCAACCAGCACCAGCAATGGATGCGGGAGAGTGAGAACGATCTGGCCCGGGCGACGGCCGGCAGCATTCCACTGGACGAACTGAGCGGCCGGGCCCTCGCCTTTCTGGGCGAACGCTTTGGCGCCATCGCCGGCGCGATCTACGTCCATGATGAGGGCGGCTTTCACAAGGCCGGAACCTGGGGCGTACCGTCGGGCGCGGACTTGCCCGAACGGGTCGTTCCGGGCGAAGGCCTGTTGGGAGAAGTGGCCCGCACCGGGCGCACCGCCGCCATTGACCATGTGCCCCACGGCTACCTTGCCTTCGGCTCCTCGCTGGGCCGCGCCACGCCTGCACGGCTGGTGATGGGGGCGACGCAGGCCGACGGGCAGGTCAATGGCGTGATCGAACTGGGTTTTCTGGACGCACCGACATCCCGCCCGCAGGATCTGGCGGCATTCCTGGACCTCGTTTCCGGATCGCTGGGTATTACGCTGCGCGCCGCGAAGTACCGTGCCCGGCTGGAACAACTCCTGGTCGAAACGCAGCAGCAGGCGGAAGAACTGCAGAACCAGAGCGAGGAACTGCGCGCCACCAACGACGAGCTTGAGGCGCAGAGCAAGCTGCTGATGCACTCGCAATCGCAGCTTGAGGAGCAGCAGGCCGAACTCGAAAGGTTCAATTCGCAGCTGGAAGAACACAGCCAGTCGCTGGAAGCGCAGCGCGACGAGCTTGCCCGCTCGCAAACGCAGCTGCGCAGCCAGGCGGAGGAACTGGAGCAGGCCAGCCGCTACAAGAGCGAATTCCTGGCCAACATGAGCCACGAGCTGCGCACCCCGCTCAATTCGCTGCTTATCATGGCCCGGCTGCTGGCCGACAATCGCGGCGGCAACCTGACCGAGGAGCAAGTGCGGTTTTCCGAAACCATCGAATCCTCCGGAAACGATCTGCTGACGCTGATCAACGATGTGCTGGACATTTCGAAGATCGAGGCCGGACACCTCGAACTGGAACCGCAGCAGGTCGGCGTGAACACGCTTCTCGCCAAGCTGGAGGGTGCCTTTGCGCCTTCCGCTTCCGAAAAGAACCTGTCTCTCGCCCTATCCGTCTCGGCAGATGTTCCCGAAGCCGTTCACACCGATCCGCTGCGGCTGGAACAGGTGCTGAAGAACTTCCTGTCCAACGCGATCAAGTTCACCGACAGCGGCGAAGTGGCGCTGGCCGTCACGCGCACGCCGGCCGGGCGCATTGCCTTTGCCGTTCGCGATACCGGGCCCGGCATTGCGCCGGAACAGCAGGACGTGATCTTCGAAGCCTTCCGCCAGGCCGATGGCGGCATCGCCCGCAAGTATGGCGGCACCGGCCTCGGCCTCTCGATCTCGCGCGAGCTGGCGCATCTGCTGGGCGGCACCATCTCACTGGAAAGCACACCCGGCGAGGGCAGCACTTTCACGCTGGAACTGCCGGAAACGCTTTCGCAGGACGAAAAATCCTTCCCCGCCCGCCCAGCCGCCCCTGCCCCGGCGCCGATGGCCGCCCCGGCCGCCGCGCGTCGCGGACCGGTGCCGCAGGACGATCGCGAGACGCTGTCCGGCACGTCTCGCGTGATCCTGATCGTGGAGGATGATCCGGCCTTCGCACGAATCCTCGCCGACCTTGCGCATGAGGTGGGCTTCCAGTGCCTAATTGCCGGCACGGCGGACGAAGGTGCCCTGCTGGCGCGGCAGTATCTGCCGCAGGCCGTGATCCTGGACATGCACCTGCCCGACCACACCGGCCTTTCGGTGCTGGACCGGATCAAGCGCGACACGCGCACGCGCCATATCCCGGTGCACATCGTCTCCGCCGATCACGACGATCATGCCGCGCTGGCAAGCGGTGCCGTGGGCTATCTGTTCAAGCCGGTCAGCCGCGATACGCTGGTGGACATGCTGGAAGGGCTGGAGGCACGGATGGCACAGCGCCTGCGGCGCGTGCTGGTGGTGGAGGACGATGCCCGCCAGGCCGAAGCGATCCATCATCTTCTCGCATCGCGCGACGTGGAAACGGTGGACGTGCAGAGCGCCGCCGATTGCCTGGAAAGGCTGGCCGCCGACACCTTCGACTGCATGGTGCTGGACCTGAACCTGCCGGACATGTCCGGGCTGGACCTGCTGGAGCGCCTCTCCCACGATGAGAGCGTCGGCTTCCCGCCGGTGATCGTCTACACCGGCCGCGAGCTTTCCGAGGAAGAGGAGATGCGGCTGCGTCGCTACTCCAAGTCGATCATCGTCAAGGGCGCCAAGAGCCCCGAGCGCCTGCTGGACGAAGTGACACTGTTCCTCCACCAGGTCGTGTCCGAACTGCCCCAGGAAAAGCAGCAGTTGCTGGCCCGCGCGCTGGGCCGCGACGCGGCGCTGGAAGGCCGCCAGATCCTGGTGGTGGAAGATGACATCCGCAACATCTACGCGCTCACCTCGGTGCTGGAACCGCACGGCGTATCGGTCCGCATCGCCCGCAACGGGATCGAGGCGCTGAACGAACTGGCCCGCGCGGCGGACAGTGACGGTCCGCCGGTCGATCTGGTGCTGATGGATGTGATGATGCCGGAGATGGACGGCCTCGCCTGCATGCGCGAAATCCGCAAGCACGCGCAGTGGAAGGGCCTGCCGGTGATCGCGCTGACCGCCAAGGCCATGGAGCGCGACCACCTGGAATGCCTTGAGGCCGGCGCCAACGACTACCTTTCGAAACCGCTGGACATCGACAAGCTGCTCAGCCTCGTACGCGTCTGGATGCCGCGATGAAAGCGAGCGGCAGGCCGGTGGCAGGGCCGGTAGGGGAAGCGCTGGAAGAGCTTGAGGTAGACCTTCTGGTGGAGGCGATCTGGCGGCGCTATCAATACGATTTCCGCGACTATTCGCGCGCCTCCCTGCTGCGCCGCCTGCAGCGGGCGCAGTCGCATTTCGGCTATCCCCACTTATCCAGCCTGCTTGACCGGATTCTCCACGATCCCGACAGTCTGAACGTATTGATCGGCTTCCTGACAATTCAGGTGAGCGAGATGTTCCGCGATCCGGAATATTTCCGGGCCGTCCGCGAACAGGTGATCCCGCATTTGCGCACCTGGCCCTCCATCAAGGTCTGGGTCGCGGGCTGCGCCAATGGCGAGGAGTTCTATTCGCTGGCCATCCTGTTCCGCGAGGAAGGCCTTGGCGAACGCACGCTGTTCTATTGTACCGACATCAATCCCGCCGCCCTCGCCCGCGCGGAGGCCGGGGTCTACGAGATCGACCGGCTCGCCGGCTTCTCGCGCAACTATCGCGAAGCGGGTGGACAAGGATCTCTGTCGGACTACTACACCGCCAGCTACGGCGTCGCCCGTTTCGACCCGACCTTGCGCAAACGGGCGGTCTTTGCCGATCACAACCTTGCCAGCGATGCGGTGTTCTCCGAAGTGCAGTTTGTTTCCAGCCGCAACGTGCTGATCTATTTCGACCGGGCCCTGCAGGACCGCGCGCTGGGGCTTTTCGCCAGTTCGCTGCCCCCCGGCGGGTTCCTGGGGTTGGGATCCAAGGAGACGGTGCAGTTTTCGGCCGAAGGCGAAAGCTTTGCGGATTTCGCGCCGCTGGAAAAGATCTGGCGGCGTACCAGCCTTCAGGCAGAGGAGATGGCTTTTGCTGAATGAGCCCCTCAAGATCCTCGCCGTCGATGACGTGCCGGAGAACCTCGTCGCGCTGGAAGCCGCGCTGGACCAGCCGGGCATCGAACTGGTTACGGTGCCTTCGGGTTTCGATGCGCTGGAAGTGCTGCTGCGCGAGGAGTTCGCGCTGGCCCTGCTCGACGTGCAGATGCCGGGCATGGACGGTTTCGAACTGGCCGAACTGATGCGCGGGACGGAACGCACGCGCGGGGTTCCGATCATCTTCCTTACCGCCGTCGCCACGGACGAGCGGCGCAAGTTCCGCGGTTACGAGACCGGCGCGGTCGATTACCTGCTGAAGCCGCTGGACATCACCGAGCTGAATTCGAAAGTCGCGGTTTTCGTCGAACTCGCCCGACAGCGGCGCGAGATCGCCCGTCAGCGCGACGAACTCGGCCTCGCGCTCGGCCGGTTGCGCGCCCATGGCGACAATTCGCCGCTCGCCGTGCTGGAGATCGACGCCAACCTGCGGGTGGTCAGCTGGTATCGCAGCGCGGAACGCGAGATCGGCTTTGCCGCCGAAGACATGCTGGGCATCCGGGTCGAGGACGCACCCTTCCTTGTGGAGGGCGAGCGCGGACATTTCCTGGAGAACATGCGCGCCCTGCTGGGCGGGGGTGACCGGCGCGAGATGCAGCAGCATCGTTATCTGCGCGCCGACGGCGCACTGCGCGAGGGCGAATGGTACTGCTCCTCACTCGCCGGAACCGGACTGCGCCCCGCCACGGTGATGATCGAACTGCTCGACGTTACCGCCCGCCACCGCGCGGAGGAAACGCAGCGCCTGCTGATCGGCGAGTTGAACCACCGCGTGAAGAACACGCTGGCCACAGTGCAGGCCATTGCCTCTCAGGGGTTGCGCCACGCCCCTTCGCCGCAAGTTTTCCAGGAGGCGTTCACCGGCCGTCTTCAGGCCCTGGCCCGCGCGCACTCCTTGCTCAGCGCCACCACGTGGGAAGCAGCCGGGCTGCGACGCCTGATCGCCGATCAGGTGGCGATCGGCACGGTCAGCGAGGATCGCCTGCGGCTTTCCGGCCCCGATCTCGACCTGCCGCCGGAACTGGCGCTGCGCTTCTCGCTGATCCTTCACGAACTGACGACGAATGCGCACAAGTACGGCGCGCTTTCGAACGAAAGCGGCATCGTTGCCCTTGCCTGGGACTATGTCGGCGGCGTGCTGGACTTCACCTGGCGCGAAAGCGGCGGCCCGCCCGTGATCGCGCCCGAACGGCGCGGTTTCGGATCGACCCTGATCCAAAGCAGCATGACGGCCGACGGCGCGCAGATCTCCGCCAGTTTCGCCCCGGACGGCGTGCATTGGCAGCTCGTGCTGCCCTTGGCGCTGCCGCCCGAAGACCACAGCCCTTCGGCTCCTGCCAGCAATCCGGATCCCGCAGCCCCCCCCAATCCCGGCACGCTGCGTATTCTCGTCGTCGAGGACGAACCCTTGGTGGCGATGGAACTGATGATGGAGATCGAGGATTCGGGCGCAGTCCCCCTTGGGCCGGCCAACACTTGCGACCAGGCGGTGGCCCTGATCCGCGAAGGTGCGCCCGATCTGGCGCTGCTGGACGGCAACCTCAATGGCGAAAAGATCGACTGCGTTGCCGACGAACTGGCTGCCCGGTCGATCCCCTTCGCCTTCGTGAGCGGGTACGACCGCAGCCACTTGCCCACTGCGCATGCACGGCGGCCGATGCTGGGCAAGCCGTTCCTGTCCAACGATGTGCGCTCAACGGTCCAGCTACTGGTGGCGGAGATAGCGAGCACGGTGTGAGCGGGCATTCACCGTTGAGCCGCCCGCGTCCCGGAGGTAGGCGAGAGCGATGAGCGCTTATCCGTCCTTCCTGTTCGTCTGCCTTGGCAACATCTGTCGCTCTCCGCTGGCTGAAGCGGCCATGCGCCGGCAGGCGACGGCGGCGGGGATGGAACTGATCATCGATTCGGCAGGCACCGGATCATGGCACATCGGCAACGGACCGGACCCGCGCGCCCAGGCCGAAGCCTTACGCCACGGCATCGACATTTCCGCCTATCGGGCACGCCAAGTGACGCGGGCCGACTTCGAGCGGTTCGACCACGTCATCGCGATGGACGGCAGCAATTTCGCCAATCTCGAACGGCTGGCGCCCCCGTCGCACCGCGCCCGGCTCTCGCTGATGCTCGATCATGTGCCGGGTCTTGAAGGACGGGACGTGGACGATCCCTACTTCGGCGGGCCCGAAGGTTTCGTCACCACCTGGGATCAGGTCGATGCGGCTGCGCGCAATCTGGTAGCCGCCATCACGGATTAAAAACGCCGCATCCAGTACTGCAAAGCCTTCGTCGTCTCCTCCGTATCGCGATGGTCCTTCCACGCCAGCGCGCAAGTCAGCCCCGATATCGGCGCGTAACCACGCTTGCGCCAGAAGGCATCCAGCGGGCGATAATCCTGCGGTCGGTCCTGATGGTCCGCCGGGCGGATGACGGCGGCAAAAGCGGCATCCTTGGCGCCGCAGCTTCGCGCCTGCGCTTCGCGGTGATCGAAGAAGGCATGGCCGATGCCCTGCCCGCGCCATGCCGGCAGCAGTACCGATTCGCCAAAGTAGAACACCCCGGGAACGTCGTACCCCGCACGTTCCAGCGGCGCGCGCAGAGGGGCCTCCTGCGCGGCCAGCGGCGACGCCGTGGCCATGCCGACGATCCTGCCGCCATCCCGTGCCGCCACGAGAATCGCCTGCGGTGCGGCGGCGAAGGCGGCAAGATAGTCCCGCTCATATCCCGCATCGCCGTCATAGAGATAGGGCCACTCGGCAAAGACCGCGATCCGCAACCGTGCCAGATCGTCCAGCGCGGCCAGAATTTCATCGCCGGTAAGTGCGTGGATCGTGACGGGCATTGTCGCCATGGCCTTTCAAGTCCCTGAAAACCGGGGATCAAGCGATCGGTAATCCGCCGCTTCGCCCGCAGCAATCCCTTGGCGATCGCTTCCTTGCACCGCTGCCGCATTGCCTCCTGCGGCATTCCAACCGCCATTCCGGCCAAGCCGGTTTGCTTTTGCCCCCCATTGAACTATATGCGCGCTCGAACGCCCCGGCCGCGCAATCGCATAGCGATGCCCCCGCGCCGGGGCTTGCTCTTTTACCCATCTAAGGACGAACACGCATGTCCCGTCGCCGCCAGATCTACGAGGGCAAGGCCAAGATCCTCTATGAAGGCCCCGAACCCGGCACCCTGATCCAGTACTTCAAGGATGATGCCACTGCGTTCAACGCGCAGAAGAAGGGCACGATCCAGGGCAAGGGCGTGATCAACAACCGCATCAGCGAATACGTGTTCACGCGCCTGAACCACATCGGCGTGCCGAACCACTTCATTCGCCGCCTGAACATGCGCGAACAGCTGGTCCGCCAGGTGGAAATCATCCCGATCGAGGTCGTGGTGCGCAACGTGGCCGCCGGTTCGATCTCCAAGCGCCTTGGCATCCCTGAGGGTGAGCCGCTGCCGCACACGCTGATCGAATACTACTTCAAGGACGACGCTCTGGGCGATCCGATGATCGCCGAAGAGCACATCGCCTGCTTCGGCTGGGCCACCAACGAAGAGATGCAGGACATCTCGGCGATGGCGATCCGCGTGAACGACTTCATGTGCGGCATGTTCGCGGCGATCAACATCCGCCTCGTCGACTTCAAGCTGGAATTCGGCCGCATCTGGGACGGCGATTACAGCCGCGTGATCCTGGCGGACGAAATCAGCCCCGACGGCTGCCGCCTGTGGGACATGCACACCGGCGAAAAGCTGGACAAGGACCGCTTCCGCCGCGATCTGGGCGGTGAGGAAGAGGCCTATCAGGAAGTGGCCCGCCGCCTTGGCCTGCTGCAGGACGACAACGAACCCAGCGAGGTTCTGGACCTGTCCAAGCACCGCAAGCTGCGCGGCAAGTAAGGCCGGATAATCGATGCACGGGAAAGCCCGGCCACCGCAAGGTGCGCCGGGCTTTCTTGCGTTTTAGAGCATTTTCTAATCAGGTGGAATCACCTGATGACTCGGAAAATGCGACAAACCAAAAACTTAGAGCAGTCGATCCGACGCAGTCGGGTCGAAAACTGCTCTAACTTCACAAAAGCGGCGGTCCTCAACACACCGCGCCCTTGTTATCAGAAGCTTGCTCGGACATTGGTGCTCCATGCGAACGATCCTCATCACCGCGCTTCTCCTGACGGTATCGGCCCCGGCCATCGCGAAGGAGGCACCTGCCCCGCCTGCCGACGATACCAGCTGGGCCTTCGAAAAGAGCGACGTCCCGGTCGATCCGGACTTTCGCTTCGGTCGGCTGGCCAATGGCATGCGTTATGTGATCCGCCACAATGCGACGCCGGCCGGAACTGTGGTGGTGCGCATGGAAGTCTCTGCCGGATCGCTGGACGAAACCGATGCGGAGCAGGGCTTCGCTCATTTCCTGGAGCACATGGCCTTCAACGGATCCACCCATGTGCCCGAGGGGCAGATGGTGCCGCTGCTGGAACGTGAGGGGCTGGCCTTCGGCGCCGACACCAACGCCTCCACCACGTTCGAGCGCACCGTCTACAAGCTGGACCTGCCCCGCGCGGACACACACCTGCTGGATACCGCGCTGATGCTCATGCGCGAAACCGCCAGCGAACTCACACTTTCGCAAGCGGCGGTAGACCGGGAGCGCGGCGTGATCTTTTCCGAAATGCGCGATCGCAACACGTTCGCTTACCGCAACAGCGTCGCCTCCTCCGGCTTCTTCTATCCCGCCTCGCGCTATGTCCGCCGTTTCCCGATCGGCACCACCGAGACGTTGAACGCTGCCAGCGCGGAAACGATTCGCGCCTTCTACGAGCGCGAATACGTCCCGGCCCATACGACGCTGGTGGTGATCGGCGATTTCGATGCCGATGCCGTGGAAGCCGCCATCCGCACCCGATTCGACAACTGGCAGCCGCGCACCGCAGAGCCGCAGCCCGGCGCCGGCCCCGTTGACGCGAAGGACAAGGGCCGCAGCGCGATCTGGATCGATCCCGCGCTTTCCGAACGCCTGGTGATCCAGCGCAACGGCAAGTGGCTGGATGAGCCGGACAGCGTGGCCCAGCGGCAGGAAAATCTGCTCCGCTCGATCGGCTACGATATTGTGAACCGGCGGCTCCAGCGCCTGTCGCGTTCGGCGGAGCCGCCGTTCCGGGGCGCCGGCTTCGGCACCGGCGATGTGTTCAAGGCCGCCCGCTCCACGCGCCTGATCATCGACAGTGTGGACGGTCAATGGGCTGCCGGCCTATCCGCAACCGCGCGCGAATATCGCCGCGCCCTGGCCAATGGCTTCAGCGAGGCGGAAATTGCCGAACAGGTCGCGCAGCTCCGCACCGCGCTTACCGATGCGGCAGGATCGGCCAACACCCGCAGCAATGCCGCGCTGGCCGCCGCCGCGCTGGCGCTGGTGGACGACCGGCAAGTGCCCGGCACCCCGCAGTCCGTGCTGGACCGTTTCACCGCCTTCGCCCCGCAGATCACCCCCGACGCCTTGCTGGGCGCGATGAAGCGCGAGGCACTGGCGCTGGACAAGCCGCTGATCCGCTTCGAAGGGCGCACCCCGCCGCAAGGTGGCGAAAAGGCGATCCGGGACGCCTGGCAGCAAGCGATGCGCGCGCCGATTCCGGCCGACCAGGCCGGCGCCGTCGCCGCATTCGCCTATACCGATTTCGGCAAGCCCGGCACGGTCGTCTCGGATACGCGCGATGCGGTGCTGGGCATCCGCGAAGTACGCTTTGCCAACGGGGTGATGCTGAACCTCAAGCATACGGACATCGTGAAGGACCGCGTGGATGTGAGCATCGCCATCGACGGCGGTGACATGCTGGACACGCGTGAGAACCCGCGCGCCACCGACATGGTGCCCTATATGGACGAAGGCGGTCTTGGAAAGCACAGCCGCGATGAACTGGACACGATCATGGCCGGCCACACGCTGGGCTTTGGGCTTTCCACGGGCGAGGCAAGCTTTATCGCGCAGGCCGGCACCACGCCGCGCGATCTTGAGCTGCAGCTTCAGTTGCTGACGGCGATGATCACCGATCCCGGCTTCCGGCCGGAGGGCGAAGTGCAGTACCGCCAGCAGATCAACAACTACTTCGCACGCCTGCGCGCCACGCCGGTGTCGGCCATGCAGGCCGATCTGGGCGCGATCGTTTCCGACGACGATCCGCGTTTCAGCCTTAGCAAAGTGGAAGACTACCGCGCCCTGACTTATGCCAAACTGCACCGGGATATCGGCGATCGGCTGGAGCACGGCGCGATCGAGATCGGCGTGGTCGGCGATGTGGATGAGGACAAGGCCATTGCCATGGTGGCCGGCACTCTGGGTGCCCTGCCCGCGCGTGAGCCCGCTTTCCGTCCCTACGACGATCAGCCGCCCAGAACGTTCACCGCCGACCGCAAGCCGCGCGTGGTGCGCCACACCGGTCCTGCCGATCAGGCACTGCTGCGCGTGACATGGCCGACCCGCGACGACTCCGATCCCGTCGAGACGCTGAAGCTGCAACTGCTGGAACGCGTGGTGCGGATCGAACTGACCGACAGCCTGCGCGAAGCGCTGGGCAAAGCCTATTCGCCCTCGGCCGGGGTCTCGCTGTCGCGTCACTGGAAGGGATACGGCACTTTCGCCGTCGTCGCCTCCGTCGACGTGGCCGATGTGCCCGCCACGCGCAAGGCGATCGACGAGGTCATGTCTTCGCTACGCAAGGCGCCAATCAGCGAAGACGTACTGCAGCGTGCGCGCCAACCCCTGCTGGAAAGCTATCAGAACGCGCTCAAGAGCAATGGCGGCTGGCTCTCGCTCGTCGACCGCGCCCAGACCGAGGCGGACCGTATCGACCGCTTCAATCGCGCGCGTGAAAGGCTGTCGGCCCTGACGGCTGCCGATGTTCAGGCCGAAGCCCGCCGCTATCTCGATCCGGCGCAGGGTCTGGAAGTGCTGGCCTTGCCTGAGAATGTGTCCGAGCCCGCGAAATAGCGGGACCAAACGCTTAGAGCATTTTCTAATCAGGTGGAATCACCTGATGACTCGGAAAATGCGCCAAACGAAAAACTTAGAGCAGTCGATCCGACGCAGTCGGGTCGAAAACTGCTCTAGGTTGCGATGGATCGTACCTGAAAAGTGCAGCCAAACAAAAAAGGTCCGCGAAGCCTGCGCCTCGCGGACCTTTTTGCTTGAGTTCAGGCCGAAGCCCGCCGCATCAGCCCTTCTTGAGGTGACGACGGCCCAGCAGTTCGGCGATCTGCACCGCGTTCAGGGCAGCGCCCTTGCGCAGGTTGTCCGAAACGCACCACAGCGCCAGACCATTCTCTACGGTCGGGTCTTCGCGCACGCGGCTGACGTAAGTCGCGCTGTCGCCCACGGCTTCGACCGGGGTGACGTAGCCACCGTCTTCACGCTTGTCGACGAGCATGATGCCCGGCGATTCACGCAGGATGTCCTGCGCTTCCTCGGCCGAAATCTCGTTCTCGAACTCGATGTTCAGCGATTCCGAGTGGCCGACGAAGACCGGCACGCGAACGCAAGTCGCCTGGATCTTGATCTTGGGATCGAGGATCTTCTTGGTCTCGACCACCATCTTCCACTCTTCCTTGGTGGAACCGTCGTCGAGGAAGACGTCGATGTGCGGGATCACGTTGAAAGCGATCTGCTTGGTGAACTTGCGCGCTTCCACCTGATCGCCGACGAAGATCGCGCGGCTCTGTTCGAACAGTTCGTCCAGGCCGGCCTTGCCCGCGCCCGAAACCGACTGGTAGGTCGAAACGACGACGCGCTTGATCTTCGCCTTGTCGTGCAGCGGCTTCAGCGCCACGACCATCTGCGCGGTGGAGCAGTTGGGATTGGCGATGATGTTGCGCGCCTTGTAGCCGTCGATGGCGTCCGGATTCACTTCCGGCACGATCAGCGGCACGTCCGGGTCCATGCGGTAGAGCGATGAGTTGTCGATCACCACGCAGCCGGCAGCAGCGGCCTTGGGCGCGTAAATCTTCGTCGGTTCGGAGCCTGCGGCGAAGAGCGCAATATCCCAACCGGTGAAATCGAAGTGCTCGATGTTCTTTACTTTGAGCATTTTGCCGGTTTCGCCGAATTCAATCTCGGTCCCGGTCGAACGCGATGAAGCCACCGCTGCGATCTCGTCGCAGGGGAACTCACGCTCGGCGAGGATGTTGAGCATTTCGCGGCCGACATTTCCGGTCGCGCCGACGACGGCAACCCGGTAACCCATTTCAAGATCCTTCATGCAAAACCCGCGATGCAAGGACGCGCCGCGGGAAGCGGCCCGTTACAGGTACAGCGCGGGCATGGCAAGAGACTGCGCAAACCGCTTGCGCAAAGAGATTGTATAACGACCGAAAATTACCGTTTCAGCATGACGCGAGAAACGGAATAACCGTCACGCCGGCAAGACGGCATCTGTCTCTCCACCGGGTGCGGGCGGGGCCAACGCCTGCCCCTTGCGCCGCAGAAACGGCTGACGCTTCCAGTAGGATAGCGAACGCCATACCCACTCCAGCGGGCCGCTGACGAAGACGCGCAGCCAGACGTTGGCCAGTGCCAGCATCAGCAGGTTGAACGCGGTTGCCAGCACCATCAGGTGGAACCAGCCGAACCGCTCCCACCATCCCAGCCCCCATGGTGCGAAGACGAACCAGATCATCACGACGCTGGTAGTCATGTAAACGGTGAAGGCCATACGGCCCACCGCCTTGAACGGTGCCAGAAGGAATCGGCCCGGCCGCGTGAGCAACAGCAGGTTGAACAGGCCGACGTGCCCCAGCGTCACACAAAGCCGGGCAAACTCCTCGGTAATCCAGCCGATCTTGGGCTCCAGCGTAAAGCGGAAGATTTCGTGCACGCCCCAGACCCGCAGCCCGCATCCCACCGCATAGCCGCAGATCGCCAGAACCAGATAGAACGGTGCCGATCGCGCTCCCTGCAGCACGCCCCATTTGAACAGAGCCATGCCGATGAACATAGCGCAGACCGCTTCCAACACCCCGAAAAACGTGCCGCCCCCGGCGCCGAACACCTTGTTCCAGGTGCTCCAGTTGAACTGCGCCATATCGAGGGGCGTGCCGTTGAACGCCTTGCGCTCGGCTTCGATCTTCTCCTGCCGCTCGTTCGGAATCGGCTTGGAAAGGTCGATCGCGGCCTGCTTCTTGCGAAACTCCTTGATCGCCTCGCTCTCCTTCTCGGTCACCTTCGCGCCCGTCTGCTCCTTCGCCTCGATGCGCGAGGCTTCCCGCAGCAGGTCCACCCGTTCGCCATAGCCGACCAGACCGCCGCCTCCGGGCCAGCCGATGGCACTCACCAGCGCAAACAGCAGCCCCATCGCCAATAGCGTGCGCGGCGGCAGCTTGCGGAACGGGAACAGGAACAATGCGGAAAGCCCGTAGACCAGCAGGATATCGCCGATCCACAGGACCACGAAGATATCGATCAGGCCGAACAGGATCAGCCAGAGATTGCGGCGATAGAACAAGTCCGCAACGGCCACCGGATCGTCCGGCTTCATCGCCTTTGCGGTGAAGACCAGCACCCCCGCGCCGAACAGGAATTCGAACAGGCCGCGCTGGGTGCCGTCCCAGAAGATGCGGATCGCCGCCCATGTCGCCTGATCGGCCGGTTCCCATGACAGGCGCCGGGGATCCGGCATCCACGAAGACAGGTTCGTGCCCATGAAAGGAATGTTCATGTAGAAGATGCCCAGGATCGCGATGCCGCGCAGCACATCGAGGCTCTCGATCCGCTGCCGCCCGCGCACGGGTGCTAGCTCTACCGGAACATGTGCGTCCGCCGTCGTCGCCATGGGGCCCTCACGCCGCTTTCGGCCGAAGATGCGCCTTTGGGTTGCGGAACGTCAATTCATCAGAATTGCGTAGACCGCCGGGGTCGGGATACTAGGCTGGCTCTACGCGATTGCGTCCGCTGACTTTCGCCCGATAAAGTGCGGCATCGGCGGCCGACAGAAGATCCGCAAGATCATCCCCGTCGCATCCCAGTTCGGCGATGCCGATGCTGACCGTCGATTTGATGTCCACCCCTTCGACATCGATCTCCGCAAAGCCGCTGACCACGCGTTGCGCCAGGGATGCCGCCTCTTCGCCGGACTCGCTGGCCAGCAATGCGGCAAATTCCTCTCCGCCGATTCGCGCAAGAATCGCATCCCCTCCTACGACGCGTCTGGCGAAGCTCGCGAACAGCTTGAGCACTTCATCGCCGGCCGCATGGCCGAACCGATCGTTGATGGTCTTGAAATGATCGAGATCGAAAGCGAGCAAAAAGGTGCGCGCATCCGCTGGCGTATCGCGGATATGTTGTTCTGCTTCTTCAAAGAACCAGCGCCGATTGCCCAGACCGGTCAGATAGTCCGTGCGCGACGCTTTCAGCAATTGATCGTGAGCTTCCTCTCGCAGCAGAGCCATCAGCGCCATCGGCAGACCAACCGAATAAAGTACGCCCTCGTACATCGTGAACACGCTTGAAATCGCAAGCATCTGCGGCCCAAACACCGGCACCATGAAAGGCAGAACGAACGCCCTGCCCATATAGAAAAGGGCATGCATGACCATAAAGGCAAGCGCGATACCATGCGATCGCAAGAGGCGAAGGCGCCCGTTTGTCCATAGGTCTCGCGCCATCAGCACGTTGACCAGGGCAATGGGAAATGCGCTGACGTAGTTCCAGACGACGCCCTGCCAACGCATGCCTATCAACACCCAGACCAGCGCCTGAAAAATCAGAATGGCCAGCGAGATCGCGCCGCGCTTCCGGCCTGCCAGCCCCGCTACACCTCGGAATATCAGGAGATAGCCGCCCAGCATGACCATATTGGCCAAACCCGCGCCAAGGGCACCGGGCAACATCGTTCGGGCCATTGCCAATAGGCACCCGGCAGCCAGCATCGCATAACCGGCTGCGAGGACGCCGAGGTCCTTCCTGCGCATAGGCCGCGCATGGCGCTCCCACAGCGTCATGGCCGCGCTGAGAGCCAATGTGCCGATGGCAAGGAAGTAGAGAGTGGGGAGATCAATCCGCATTGCAGGCCCGAAGTTACGCGGCCCTTTACCTGCAATCTGCAAATTTCCCATCAATTATTGTCCGCAAACTCCCCGCTTCGAATAGGGCCGGACCAGCCATGGCAGCAAAACCGCCACGTTTCAGAAGTTTGAGCGGCCACGAAAAAAGGGCGCCGGATCGACGGCGCCCTTTTCTTATCCCTTATTCAGATTGGCCCAGTTCGCCGTGGCGGACGTTAATGCGCCGTGGCGGAGGGGGCCGGAGTCTGCGGAGGAGCGGCAGCCAGTTCGTCCGCCTCGGTCCACTCGATCGCGGTGAGCGGATCGACCAGTGCCTTGGCCAGCACTTCGTCCACGTGGCTGACCGGAATGATATCCAGCCCCTGCTTCACGTTCTCCGGGATCTCAGCCAGATCCTTGCGGTTCTCTTCCGGGATCAGCACGGTGGTGATGCCGCCACGCAGCGCCGCCAGCAGCTTCTCCTTCAGGCCGCCGATCGGCAGCACGCGGCCACGCAGGGTGACTTCGCCGGTCATGGCGATATCCTTGCGCACCGGCACGCCGGTCAGGGTCGAAACGATCGATGTGACCATGCCGATACCGGCCGAGGGCCCATCCTTGGGCACCGCGCCTTCGGGCAGGTGAATGTGGATGTCCTTCTTGTTGAAGACCGAAGGCTTGATGCCATAGGCGGGCGAACGGGCGCGCACGAAGCTGAACGCGGTCTGGATCGACTCGTTCATCACTTCGCCCAGCTTGCCGGTCGCCTTGATCGCGCCCTTGCCGGGCACGGTCACGCTTTCGATCGTCAGCAGTTCGCCGCCAACTTCCGTCCAGGCAAGGCCGGTGACGGCGCCCACCTGATGCTCTTCCTCGCCCACGCCATGGCGGAACTTCCGCACGCCGGCGAAATCGGCCAGGTTTTCGGGCGTGATCACCACTTCCTTGGTCTTGCCCTCAAGGATCTGGCGCAGCGACTTGCGCGCCAGCTTGGCAATCTCGCGCTCCAGCGTGCGAACGCCGGCTTCGCGGGTGTAGTAGCGGATCAGGTCGCGCAGGCCGTCCTGCGTCAGCGTGAATTCGCCCTTCTTCAGCCCGTGCGCTTCCACCTGCTTGCGGACCAGATGACGCTCCGCAATCTCGACCTTCTCATCCTCGGTATATCCTTCGAGGCGGATGATCTCCATGCGATCGAGCAACGGCTGCGGCAGGTTCAGGCTGTTCGCGGTGCAGACGAACATCACGTCCGACAGATCGATGTCGAGTTCCAGATAGTGGTCCTGGAACTTGGCGTTCTGTTCGGGATCGAGCACTTCGAGCAACGCCGAAGCCGGATCGCCGCGGAAATCCTGGCCCAGCTTGTCGATCTCGTCGAGCAGGAACAGCGGGTTGGACTTGCCCGACTTGCGCAAGTTCGTGACGATCTTGCCCGGCAGCGAGCCGATGTAGGTCCGACGGTGGCCGCGAATTTCGGCCTCGTCACGCACGCCGCCCAGCGACTGGCGGATGAACTCGCGCCCGGTCGCCTTGGCGATCGACTTGCCGAGCGAGGTCTTGCCGACGCCCGGAGGGCCGACGAGGCACAGGATCGGCCCCTTCAGCTTGTTGGTGCGCGCCTGCACGGCCAGATACTCGACGATGCGGTCCTTGACCTTGTCGAGCGCATAGTGATCGGCGTCGAGGATCGTCTGCGCCTCGGAAATGTCGCGCTTCAGCTTGCTCTTCTTGCCCCAGGGCAGGCCCAGCAGCACGTCGAGATAGTTGCGCACGACGGTCGCCTCGGCGCTCATCGGCTGCATCGACTTCAGCTTCTTCAGTTCGGCAGTCGCCTTTTCGCGCGCCTCCTTGGAGAGCTTGGTCTTTTCGATCTTTTCCTGAAGTTCGGCCAGCTCGTTGGCTTCTTCGCCATCGCCGCCGCCCAGCTCCGACTGGATCGCCTTGAGCTGTTCGTTCAGGTAATATTCGCGCTGGGTCTTTTCCATCTGGCGCTTCACGCGGCCACGGATCTTGCGCTCTACCTGCAGGACTCCGAGTTCGCCTTCCATGAAGGAATAGACCATTTCGAGCCGCTTGAGCGGATCGGGTTCGGACAGGACAGCCTGCTTGTCGGCCACCTTGGCCGAAAGCTGCGCGGCCACCGTATCGGCCAGGCGCGCGGCATCGTCGATATCGCCCAGCTGTTCACCAGCATCCTGCGACAGCTTCTTGTTGAGCTTCGCATATTCGCCGAACTGTTCGACGACAGAGCGCATCATCGCGGCGACTTCGGTGCCTTCGGCGGTATCGGCTTCGATCCGTTCGACTTCGGCGACCAGCATCTCGCCCTCGGCGCTCTGCTCGGCCTGAAGGCCGTTCAGGCGGGCGCGCTCCTGCCCTTCCACCAGCACGCGGACGGTGCCATCGGGCAACTTGAGCAGTTGCAGGACGCTGGCGATCACGCCGGTGTCGTAGAGGTCATCCCGTTCGGGATCGTCGCAGCCAGGGTCGAGCTGGGCGAGCAGGAAGATATCCTTTTCCCCCGCCATCGCCGCTTCCAGCGCGGCCACCGATTTCTCGCGACCAACGAAAAGCGGGACGACCATGCCGGGAAACACGACGATATCGCGCAGGGGCAGCAACGGAAGCAGGTTCAAGAGCATATCCAATTCTATACGAGCCGAAGCCCATTCGGACTCCCAGCCATTTGCGATAGATATGGGGTCAATCGCGAAACACGCAATGGAATAGCCGCGAAAGACTGTGGAAGCGCTTGCCTTTCGCCTCCACGGTAATCCCTATTGTCCGGTTAGAAAATCCGCAACCAAGCGAATGTTTCCGGGATGGAAGCTGTTCCGAAAATGAGACGCCGGGGGCGCACCACATCGCTCGGGCATTGAACCGTCATCGCGGCAAAAACATCACGAGCAGAAAAAACACCGCCCCGGGAACGGCCACGAAGCAATCGCGGCACCTTCCCGAGGCGGCGTCAATATCGTTCGGGCCATCCGATCCGCAGCGCAGAATTCCTGCGGATCGACCGGCTCCGGATCAGAACGGCAGCTTGAAGCCCGGCGGCAGGCCCATGCCCTGCTGGGCCTTGGCCAGTTCCTCGTTCGCGACCGAGTCCGCCTTGACGCGCGCGTCGTTGTAGGCAGCGGCGACGAGGTCTTCCAACATCTGCTTTTCGCCGGGAACCATCAGGCTGTCGTCGATCGCAACGCCGATGACGCGGCCCTTGGCCGAGCAGCGGATCTTCACGAGACCGCCGCCCGAAAGCCCTTCGACTTCCAGCGAGTCCAGCTTGTTCTGGGTCTCGTTCATCTGCTTCTGGATGGTCTCGGCGGCCTGCTGCGCCGCCTGGATCATCTCTTCCATGGACTTCATCTCAACGTCTCCAATTGCGCGCACCGCCGCCAACGGCAAGCGGGCGTTCATCCTCAATCACTTCGGCCTGCGGGAACGCGGCCTTGGTAGCCACCACCAGCGGATGCTGGCTAACCGCATCGCTTTCGGCCGTTTTCTTCGCTTCCGCCAGTTCGACAAGCGTCGGCGCGCCGTCTTCGCTGACCTTGAACACTTCCCAGCGCTCGCCAGTCGCCTTGGAAAGGCTGGCGCGCAGCACCGATGCGATATCCTCGCTGAAACCCGGCGGCTGCGTGTAGCGCAACAGGCTGGAGCCCAGTTCGACGACGCGAACCTGCATGCGCATGGTGTTCGCGGTCGATAGTTCGCCGGCATGCTCGACGTCTTCGACCAGTTCTTCCCAGCGCCGGGCCGAAACTGCCGGCGCAGCTGCAGCAGCAGGCGCGGCGCCCGCCGGAGAAGAAGCGGCATCGACGACCGGCGGCGCAACCGGCGCGCGCGCGGCAAGGTCTTCCAGCTTCTTCACCAGAGAGCCCGGATCGGGCATATCCGCCGCGTGCAGGATCCGCAGCAGCGCCATTTGCGTAGCGACCAGCGGATCGGGCGCGGACTTCACCTCATCATGGCCCTTGAGCAGCAGCTGCCAGATACGGTGGACCTGCCCGGCCTTCAGCGCCTTGGCCCAGTTCTCGATCGCCTCCCGCTCCTCCGCGGAGTGCGCATCGTGCGCGGAGCCGGCGACTTGCGCCACGGCAACGCGGTGGATCAGGTCCATCAACCCGCGCAGGATGGCGATCGGCTCCACGCCCAGTGCGAACTGGTGCGACACAAGCTCCAGCAGATCCGGGCCCTTGCCGTCGAGAATCGCCGCGATCAGCTTGCGCTGTACGCTCTTGTCCGAAAGGCCCAGCATGTCACGCACCTTGTCGGCACGGACCTGCCCTTCGCCGTCGAGATCGGCATGGGCGATGGCCTGATCCAGGATCGAAAGACCGTCACGCACGGAGCCATCGGCGGCAGCGGCAACCATCGCCAGTGCCTCGCCCTCGGCCTGCACGCCTTCAAGCCCGCAGACTTTGGCGAAGTGCTCGGCCAGCATCGGCGCAGGAATACGGCGCAAGTCGAAACGCTGGCAGCGCGACAGCACCGTGACCGGCAGCTTGTCCACTTCGGTCGTCGCGAAGAGGAATTTCACATGCGCAGGCGGTTCCTCAAGAGTCTTCAGCAAGGCATTGAATGCATTGCGAGAAAGCATGTGAACTTCGTCGATGATGTAGATCTTGTAGCGCGCCGAAACGGCCGCGTAGCGCACCGCCTCGATAATCTCGCGCACGTCGTCCACGCCGGTGTGCGATGCGGCGTCCATCTCGATCACATCGATATGGCGACCTTCGGCAATCGCGCGGCAAGGCTCGCACTGGCCGCAGGGATCAATGGTCGGGCCGCCCTGCCCGTCCGGACCGATGCAGTTCAGGGCCTTGGCGATCAGGCGCGCGGTCGAGGTCTTGCCGACACCGCGCACGCCGGTCATCAGGAAGGCATGGGCCAGCCGGTCGCGCTTAATGGCGTTGGCCAAGGTCTGGACCATCGCCTCCTGGCCGATCAGTTCGCCGAAGCTCTGCGGACGGTACTTGCGCGCCAGCACGCGATAGGGCTGCGCGGTAGTGCCTGTCGGCGCCTTGGGCGTGGCCGGAGCAACGGGCGCGGCCGCAGGTGCAGGCGCCGCAGGCTCGGCGGCTTTGGGCTCAGGTTCAGGCTCGACTGCGGCCGGCGCTGGTTCCGGCTCGGCCACTGACTCAGGCGCGGGTTCGGGATCACCGAACATCGACACCTGCCCGGCAGCTTCCATTTCCGCCGAAGTCGGTGCGGCCTCTTCCTCGTCCCCGTCGTTCCAGGGCGGGCTGTCGCCGAACATGTCGCGTGAATCGTCCATCGCGTGACAAACTAGGGGCTGGGGCCGGAATTGTCAGGAGGAAAGCGATTTGCTCCACAGCCGCGCACAAAAAATGCCGCGTTTCGGCGGCATGGAACCCCGCAAGAGGGGGGTGTTTCGCGATGTGTGAAGAAGGAGCCGGGCGACCCGCCGCAATCCGTTGTGGCTGCTTCCTTCCGGACCTGACCAAGTTGGCGAACGCAAACGTCCACCCGACTCCCGGGCGGGCATATGGCGGCGCATTGTCGGTTTGTCCAGCCCCGGATCGCAGGAAAATCGCATGGCCTGTAACGGCATCGGCCCGCGTTTCCATTGGCGGAAACGCGGGCCGATTGCTGCAAAAACGAGCGCCCTAAGGCGCGTGCGATCAACGGAAGTTGTCGGCGTATGCCTGGATCTTCAGACGGCGCGGCGGCGTGGCGTGCACTTCGGCTTCGATGCCGTAGCGCGCGGCATAGGCCTTCGCCTCATCCACGGTGGGGAACTTCAGCGTAACCTGCTGCTGCGTATCGCCGGAACCGGCCCAGCCCATCAGCGGGTCGGGCTTCTTGGCCTCCGCAGGGACGAATTCGAGGATCCACTGATCCAGCAGTGCCTTGCCGGACTGCATGGCGTTCTTCGGGCGCTGATAGATGCGTGCACTCATGGGAATGCGCTTTGCCGTCGAATCGGGGAGAGAATCAAGCGCAAATCATTTGCCGCGGGATGCTTCGAATGCATTTCTGGTCTTCAGGCTGGGATCTTCGGTCCACGGCTCGTCCGGCCAACGGTGGCGAGGATAGCGCCCCTTCATGTCGCGCTGCACATCGCGCCACGATCCACGCCAGAAACCGGGCAGGTCGCGCGTGGTCTGGATCGGGCGGCCGGCGGGCGACGTCAGCTTCAGCAAAAGCGGCTGCGGCGGCTGGCCGAAACTGGGATGGCGGTCCAGCCCGAACAGCGCCTGCACGCGTACTTCCACGCTGGGCCCGCCCTCATCCTCGTAATCGATGGCATGGCTGGTACCGGCGGGGCTCCGAAACTCCGGCGGTGCGAGCTTTTCCAGCGTCTGCTGATCGTCCCAGGTCATGCGATTTCGCAGCGCATCGCCCAGCGCCGCCTTGTCGATCGCGTCGAGCCGGCGGCCCAGCAGCGGCCCCAGCCAGTCATCGAGGTCGGCCAGCAGCGATTCTTCGGACAGCGCCTCGATCCCGGCATAACGCGCGCGGCGCAGCAGGGCATGGGCGCCCTTGCCGAACGGCACCAGATCCAGCCCCTTCTCCCGCACACGTTCGAGCAGGAATGCCGCAATCGCCGCTGGATCGGGCGACGGATCGGGGCCGGATGCCAGCGTAATCGCACCGATACGCCGCTCCAGCCGTGCTTCCACGCGGCCTTCCGATTCGTTCCAGCGCAGCACGGAGCGACGCTCGATCCGATCGGACAGCCATTGCTCCACCTCGATCGATTCGATTGTCGCGCCCGACAGGATCCGCGCGCCGCGCGCCTGCCCTTGCGCATCGCCGATCACCATCCATTCGCGCGTGGCGAGCGGCGACGCCGGATCGAGCACATAGCCCCTGCCCCCGGCCGAGAGCCAGTTCTCGCCATTCGCATCGCGTCGCCGCGCCAGCATGTCCGGCCGGCCGAGCGCCAGCAGCACGCCGGCCGGAACGTCCTCGCCATGTTCAGGAGCCCTGACCAGAGCACGCGCACGCTTTGCCCAGCCAGCCGCCAGCTTGCGCGAGGCTTCGGCACGCGGCGAACGGTCTCCATCCCAGCGTGACAGGCGCTGCGACAGATCCTCGCTTCGGCCGCCCAGCCCGCGTTCCTGCAAGAGCAACGCCAGTTTCGCCGCGGGCCCGGCCGCTCCCAGTTCGGCGGCATGCAGGATCATCGCCGCCTGCGCCGGATCCATCGGCAGACTGGCAACCTTCCGGCCGAAATCGGTGATCCGCCCTTCGCCGTCCAGCGCGCCCAATGCTTCCAGCTGGCGCCGGGCGGCATCCAGCGCAGGCACCGGCGGCGAATCGAGCCATGCCATGGCCGCCGGATCGCCCGCGCCCCACTGCGCCAACGACAGCGTCAACGGTGCCAGATCGCTGGTCAGCATCTCGGGCGGATCGAATTCCGGCCGCCCCGGATGCGCAGCCTCTTCCCACAGGCGATAGGCCACTCCGGGGCCTTGGCGGGCGGCGCGCCCGGCCCGCTGCGCGGCGGAGGCGCGACTGGCGCGATGTGTAACCAGCCGAGTGACGCCCGCCGCTTTGTCGAACTCCGCCCGCCGCGACAGCCCGGCGTCGACGACCACCGAAACGCCGTCCAGCGTCAGCGAGGTTTCGGCAATCGCCGTGGCCAGCACGATTCGCCGCCGCCCTTCCGCATCGCGGCGAATCGCGGCGCGCTGGGCGGCCGGCTCACACTGGCCGTGCAGCGGGAGCACCAAGGCTTGCGGAAGCCGCTCCGCCAATCTTTCCGCCACCCGATCGATCTCGCGAACGCCGGGAAGGAAGGCGAGGATGTCGCCCTCCTGCTCCCGCCATGCGGTGAGAATCGCCGATGCCGTCGCATCCTCTGTCCGCAAGTCCGGCGCAGCGCCCAGCCAGCGCAAGCCAAGTGGCCAGGCCTTGCCCTCGCTCTCGATCACCGGCGTTGCGGCGCCTAGCAGGCGCGCGAAACGGGCACCGTCGATCGTTGCCGACATGACGACGATCCGCAGGTCCTCGCGCAGGACTTCCGCGGCCTCCACCGCAAGGGCAAGCCCAAGGTCGCTGTCCAGATGGCGTTCGTGTGCCTCGTCGAACAGCACCGCGGAAATGCCCGAAAGCTCCGGATCGGCGAGGATTGTCGCGACGAAGATCGCCTCCGTCATCACCACCACACGCGTGCGCGCAGTGCGTTTGACATCAAGGCGGGTGACATAGCCGATCGTCTCGCCCGCCTGCTCGCCCAGTTGCGCGGCCATGCGTTCGGCAGCGGCGCGCGCGGCCACGCGGCGGGGCGAAAGCAGGATGACGGTGCCGGTGCACCAGGGCTCCGCCAAAAGCGCCGGGGCCAACGCGGTTGTTTTGCCGGCGCCGGGCGGCGCGATCAGCACGGCGCGTGGCCCTGCGCGCAGGGCAGCCAGCATTTCGGGAAGCACGGAATGGATCGGAAGCTCGCTCACCCATGCTTCCTTAGGAGTCATCCGCCGGCTTCGCCACCCTCACCCGGCCTTATGTAGATATCGCCAAGTCGGAGGAAATTTTTGCCGCCATCCACTCTTCCTCAACGATTGATAACTAACCGTGGCTGTCGGAGTTCATGACGTTGCAAGAAGCAGAAAACAGCCCCGCCAAGTCCTACCGTGCCGGCCAATTTCCTTTGCCGGTCGCGCAATACCTGCGCCTGCGAGAGCGGATTCCACCGCTTTACGGCCTGTTGTCGGTAAATGCCGGCATCCTGGCCTACACGCATCGCGCTCTTGCCCCGGGCTATCTCACGCTCACGATTCCCGCGATTCTGATCGCGCTTTGCATCGTGCGCATGATTGCTTGGATGCGCCCTACCACCGCAGCCGACTTCGATTGCGAGATCGCGCAGCACCGGATGCGGCGCACGACCTGGCTGGCGGTGATGATCTCGCTCGCATTCGTGGGATGGGCGTTGACGCTGGACCAGTACGGCGGCGCCTACGAACACGGGCATGTCGCCACCTTCGTCGCGGTAACCGTGCTGGGCTGCGTGTTCTGCCTGACGTTCCTGCCCACCGCCGCGCTGCTGATCTGCGTGACGGTGCTGAGCATCTTCCTGGTCTACAGCGTTTTGATGGGGCCTCTGGTGCGCGTGGCCATCGCGGTGAACATCGCATTGGTCACCCTGGTGATCCTCAAGATCCTTCGCGACACCTACGATTCGTTCATCGCGCTGGAAACCACACAGCGCGCGCTGGCCAGCGAACGCCGGCAGGCGCAGGCGCTGGGGGCAGAAAATGCCCGGCTGGCGGAAACCGATGCGTTAACGGGCCTGCCCAACCGCCGCCATTTCTTCGGCTGCCTCGAATCGATGCTGGTCAACGCCGCCGCTGACGAAGTGTTCTACGTGGGCCTGATCGATCTGGACCGCTTCAAGCCGGTGAACGACACTTACGGCCATGCGCAGGGCGATCGCCTGCTGCAGGTGCTCGGCGAACGCATGCTGGCGCAGTGCCCCGACAATGCCGTGATCGCGCGGCTTGGCGGCGACGAATTCGGCCTGATCGTCAAAGGCGGCTGGACCGAAGCCGAAGCGGTGGCGCAAGCACTCTGCGCGGAAGTGCGTCGGCCCGCACGGATCGGCGACATCGTCGTGGCTGTCGGCTGCTCAGCCGGCCTTGCCGATTTCCCCGCCAGCGGCCGCAGTGCGCACGAACTGTTCGACCGCGCCGACTTTGCGCTTTATCACGCCAAGAACGAGAAGCGCGGCCAATGCGTTCGCTTCTCCAGCGAGTTGGAGCGCATGATCCGCACCGAGCAGGCGCTGGATGCCGCGCTGCAAACGGCCGACCTGTCGCGTGAACTTTCCATGGTCTACCAGCCGATCGTCGCGACCGAAAATCGCGCTCCCATGGGCGTCGAATGCCTTGCCCGCTGGACTTCGCCGACGTTGGGCGCGGTCGCCCCGGAAATGCTGATCGCATCGGCCGAACGCATCGGCCGCGCCCGCGAAGTGACGCTCGCGCTGTTTCAGCAGGCCCTTGCCGCGCTCGTCAGGCTGCCGGATTCGATGCATGTGTGCTTCAACCTTTCCGGGCAGGACATCGCCGATGCCGAAACCGTGGCTGCGCTGATCGCACTGACCGAACGGTCCGGCGGCACGCCCACGCGGTTGATCTTCGAGATCACCGAAACCTCGCTCATCGCCAAGTTCGACAGCGCGCGGGACGCACTGGAAGGCCTGCGCGAGATCGGGGCACGCGTCGCTTTGGACGATTTCGGCACCGGCTATTCCAGCCTTTCCTCACTGCACCAGCTTCCGCTCGACATGGTCAAGATCGATCGCAGCTTCGCACCCCGTCTCGACGAGTCGCGCGGCCGCCGGCTGATTGCCGCGATCCGCAACCTTGCCCGTTCGCTCTCGCTCGATTGCGTGATCGAAGGGATCGAAACCGAGGAACAGATGCTCAGCGCGCGCATCGCAGGCTTCACGCTGGCGCAGGGTTATCACCTGGGCATGCCGATGCCGCTGGCCGATCTGCTGGAACGCTATGGCGCCGATCAGCGCAGCGCGTTCAGCGCCGCCTGAATTGCTTCAGAGCGAGATACCGCGCACGCCGTAGGTAATGCGGATACGCACCCAAGTGCCGATCTGCGGCTTCCCGTTGATACGCGGGGGCTGCACCTCGAACTGCCAGGCCGCATTGAAGACCGCGCGGCCAAAGCCCGATCCGCGCGGCGATTCTCCCAGGATCTGGCAATTGTCCACTTTGTAGTGCGGCTGGGTCTGGCAGGCGATCTCGCCCCAGCCGGACTGCGGACCACGATTCGGCAGATAGCCGGCCAGTTGGGCGTCGGTCGGCTCCTTGTACCAGGCAGCGTTATAGAGAACGACACCGCCGGGCCCTTCGCCGGGGCCGTAGACTCCACCCGAACCGCCAGCGGCCTGATCGCCCGAAGAGGACGAATCGCCCTTCATCTTGCCGATGTCGGCGGCGGCGAAATCGTTGCTGGACATATGCAGGAACGTGAATGCCTGCTTCTGCGCAGCCGCCGGCTTTTCCACCGGCTTGTCCGGCGCGATAACGGGTGTGACCGCCTTGTGCTCGGTATGCTTGGCCTGCTGCTGCTTGGGCTGCTGCGGGGTATCGCCGCCCTGTTCCTTTTCGTGATCAACCACATCGAATGTCGTAAGCGCCGATGTCTTCTTCACCAGCGCCGGGACAAGACCCGTCTGGGTGATCGCCAGCAGCAGCGCGATCACCAGAATGGCTGCTGAAAGCAGCGACGAGATTAAGCGCTGGCGCGGCGACCCGGGCTGATAGCCGGTGGGCGCCAGCTCGGATTCGGTGGGCATCACGCGGTCTGGATAGACGCGAGGAAGGTGCGCCGCAATTGCAGGCTTGTTGCCGTTTTATTGCGGGCCGGATGTGTTGCCCGAATGGCGCAGGGAGTGGCGCGTTAGCCGCTGAGGCCAAGGAACTTGAACGGCGCGTGGTCGACGAATTCCCCGGATGCCTCGCCAGAAAATGTGTGGTCCTGGTTCGGTCCCAGATCCAGTGTCTTCACCTTCCCGGTTTCCTTGGAGAAATCGATCTTCTTCAGGTCCACCCAGAAGGTGTTCGGGGTCAGCGCCGATTCGAAGAAATAGAGCTGGCGCTTGTGGTCGAACACCGTCCGCCAGCGGGTGGAAGAGATGTTGGGTTCCTCCGGCGTGTTGATCCCGTAAGGGACCGAGGCGTTGCGGATCACCGAAAACACGCTGGCCAGCGCCTTGTTCGGATCCTCATCCTTCGGGATCGCATTGATGTAGAATATCGCGCGGGCAAACCGGTCGGACGCGCGATTGGTGCCCGGCAGCATGACCGTGCCGCCGATCTGCTGCCAATAGCTGGCCAGCGCGAGCTGATGGTCGAAATGCGGCGAATTGGTCATGACCTGATATTGCCGGCCATGGTGGATCACCTGCTTGCCGCCAATGTATTCGACGATCGCGCTGTCTCCCGTGGCATCGGACATCGAAAGATGCAGCGTAGTCAGGCGATCCTCGCCCGGCACATTGTCGGTGACGATCGTGAACGGCTCCTTCTGAAGCGCCGTCACCGCCTCATCCACCGTCGCGAAGTTGTCTAGCATGTACTGCGCCCAGGCGGCGATCGTCAGGCCCGGCTTACCCTTGCCGTCGAAGTGCGGATATTCCGATTCCGCCAGCCAGAGCACATTCGCTTCCAGCCCCTTCTCGTTGACCCCGTCCGTGGTCGAAACGTCGTAGCCGCTGACGATCACGCTGCCGTATTTCGACGTCCACTTGATCGAATTGGGCCCGGCCTCCCCGCTGCGGGCGATACCGCGCGGCAGGATCCAGAGATTGCTAAGGATGTCGCTTTTCCAGTCCATCGAGCGCGCGGTGATGATGTTGCCATTGGGTCCCAGGTACACGGCCCGCGTGCAGGCATCGGCGGCAACGCCCGCCATCAGCATGGCCGAAAGCGCCAGCGCGCCGATCGGACGGAAGAACCTGGACGTGGCGCGCGATGCGGAATTGGGGAACATGCGGGGGCTCCTGTTCACGGTGAAAATCAGAAGAACATCGACAATCCCATCAGGGGTCCACGCTGCTGCATGTCCCAGATAAAGCGACCGCGACCGGTGAAGTCTTCCTGGTCGTACTTCTCGTAGATGAAGCGATAGCCGGCCCGCAGGATCGTCCGCTGGCCGAACACATGGGTGCGATAGCCGGCCAAGGCCACGGCATTCACGCTGATGTCCGATCCCGCCCCGAACCCGCCCGCATCGCCTTGAACAAAGAGATTCCAGTGGCTGGACAAATCCGCATTGATGCGGAGTCCCACGAAGGGATCGACCCAGTCCGCACCTTTGGAGATCTGCACCGCCAGCGGATCGACGGCGGCATCCGCCTTCAGATCGGTCCACCGCAGCCCGGCCGTGGGTTCGAACGAGATATTGCGCGGCACGCCGAAGGCCGTTTCGCCCGAAAGCGGGATGCTCCATGCCTTGTAATAGAAGCCGCCCGCCACGCGCGTGGTGCGGATGGAAAGATCGACCGGCAGCGAAAGCACCTGTTCCGTCTGCGACGTCTTCACATGCTGGGCATCGATATAGCCGCCCCAGCGGCCGCTGATGAATTCCACATTGCCCATCGCCGCAATGTCGAGATGCTTGAAAATATCCCCGAAGGGCAGATGGGCATTGCCCTGCAGGCCGGCCAGGCCAAGGTCACCGCCAAGCGATGCGCCCCAGACATAGGGGCTGACGATGATCGTCCAGTGCGTGCCCTTGCGGCCGGGCAAAGGCGCGGCAGAGACGGGATTCGCGACAGCCGAACCGTCGTCCTGCCCCAATCCGTCTGCAGAAACGCCGAAGTCCATTGCTGGCAGGGCGGCGTCGGAAGATGTCAGATCGTCACGTGCCTGCACCGCCGACGGAAGCGAGGCAGCCGCGCCTGCGGCGGCAACGGGTAGCAAGACGTAACGTAGCCAGCCCATCAACGTCTCCTTCACAGGAATACGTAATGGCGCGAAGGCTAACTATCTTTTCCTCAAGTATCAACCAAATAGGCGGGCGATCTTCTTGAGCGCGTTCACCACAAGTGCTGCAGGATACTTGTGAGCGACAGTACCTCGCAGGCATCGATGAGCCTCGGCCAAGTTGCCGAGGCTCCTGCCCGCGTGCCCAATCAGTAGCGGCGGGCCACCGCGAACTCCACCGCCTCGCACATCGCATCGCGCGCGGCACCGGCCGGGAAGATCGACAGCGCATCGCAGGCGCGCTGGGCGTAGAGCCGCGCGCGTTCGCGCGTCGCTTCCACGCAGCCGTGGCGGTTGATCAGTTCGACCGCATGGGCAAGATCTTCGTCCTCGGTACGGAAACCGGCGATGGCCTCTTCCCAGAACTTGCGTTCCTCGGCGTTGCCGCGGGCATAGGCCAGGATGACGGGCAACGTCATCTTGCCTTCACGGAAGTCGTCGCCCTTGTCCTTGCCCGATTCGGAGGCTTCCGAATCGTAGTCGATGGCATCGTCCACCAACTGGAATGCGATGCCCAGATTTCGACCGTAGGAATCAAGCGCCAGCTCCTCCGCCTCGCTCTTTTCGGCAACGATGGCCGGAATGCGCGTGGCAGCGGCGAACAGGGCGGCAGTCTTGGAACCGATGATCTGGAGGTAGTGTTCCTCGCTCGTCTCGATCCGGCGCTGCGCGGTCAGTTGGTCGACCTCACCCTCGGCAATAATCGAGCTGGCCTTGGAGAAGACCTTGAGAACCTTGAGGCTGCCGTCCTCGACCATCAGTTCGAAGGCGCGCGTGAACAGGAAATCGCCCACCAGCACCGTCGCCGGATTGCCGAATACGATGTTCGCAGCGGCCTTGCCACGGCGCATGTCGGACCCGTCGACCACATCGTCATGCAGCAGCGTGGCGGTGTGGAGGAACTCCACCGCTGCCGCCAGCTTGTGGTGGCGGTTGCCCTGATAGCCGCACAGCTCTGCCGCGGCGACCATCAGCATGGGGCGCATACGCTTGCCCCCGCCCGAAATCAGGTGGCCGGCCAGGGCCGGAATCAGCGGGATCTCGCTTTGCATGCGGTCGAGGATGACCGCGTTGACGCTGTTCATGCCCGGCGCGGTCAGCGCCAGCATGGGGGCCAGGGAAGGCTGCGATCCGCGCGTGCGCAGGGGAATGACATCGGCACTCATCGGTTCGGCGCATTGCGCGTTTGCAGGCATTTAGGCAAGAGCGAATGCCACGATACGGGCAAACGATCCGATTGGACCCATATCCCCGCGTGGACTGGAACCGCCCGCCAAGCCGTGCTAGCGGACCGACCCGATGACCGAAACCACGCCCGCAGCCGATCCCGTCCTGGCCTCCTTCCGCGCCAGCATCGACAATATCGATGCCGCGCTGATCCACATGCTTGCCGAACGATTTCGGATCACGCAGGCCGTGGGCGCGTACAAGGCCGAAAAGGACCTGCCCGCATCGGATCCGGGCCGTGAAGAGCGCCAGATCCAGCGCCTGCGCAAGCTGGCGGAAGACGCGCAGCTGGATCCCGATTTCGGTGAGAAGTTCATTCGCTTCATCATCGATGAAGTGATCCGCCATCACGAGCGCGCAAAAGCGGGCTGAACGGAGCGGCTGCCAGAGCCGCCTTAACATCGAAATTCCGAGCGGGATGCCGCCTCAGCGCCATCCCGCTCCGGCAGGCTCAATTCTCAACGAGGTCCTGAAGGCGCGTCATCAGCGCCTGGATGCGCGTGGCGGCTTCGGCGAAAGTCTCAAGGTCTTCCTTGTTGCCGTCTTCGCGCGCTTCCTTGGCGGCTTCAACATAGCCTTCCAGATCGGCTTCCAGAGCATCGACGATCATTTCGATCTCATCGGGCGACAGCGTGATCGTAACGGAATCGGTCATTAGGGGGGTATCCTCGATTACTGAGCCCGCGCCATGGAAGCGAACGGCCACTTCCGCAACTGCCGCCGACACCGGTTCCACCGGATTTTGCGCCTGAATTATGTCAGGCCAGAGATATCAGGCGCGGGATTCAAGCGAAAGATATCACGCGATCGCGCGCGGCAGGCATAGCCTTACCAGCAAGCCGCCAAGATCCTCGCTCTCGTCCAGTTCCACGGTTCCACCGTAAATTTCCACGACATCGCGCACGATGGCCAGCCCCAGCCCGGTGCCGGGCTTGCCGGTATCCAATCGCGCACCGCGATCGAATATGCGAATGCGTTCGGCCTTGGGAATACCCATGCCGTCGTCCTCGATCCAGATTTCGCACAGGCGCGAATCGCGCACCGCGTCCACCGTGACAAAGACGCTGCCACCGCCATACTTCGCCGCGTTCTCGATCAGGTTGCCGAGAATCTCCTCAAGGTCCTGCTTTTCCAGCGCCGCAACCGCATCGTGATTGCCGTCGAGATCGAATCGCGCCTGATCGTAAAGCCGCTCCACCGCACGCAGCACGGCTTCCAGGCTGGGCCAGACATCCGCGCGGGATTGCCCCACGGCGCGGCGGCCAACCGCCCTCGCCCGCGCAAGGTGATGGTCCACCTGACGGCGCATCACCGCCGCTTCCCGGATCACGGTATCGGCCAGATCGGGCGCCTTGGCGGTCGCCGCGTTCATCACCACGGTCAGCGGGGTCTTCAGTGCGTGGGCCAAGTTGCCGGCATGGGTGCGCGCTTCCTCTGCCTGCCGCTCATTATGCGCCAGAAGCGCGTTCAATTCCTCCACCAGCGGCTCCACCTCACGCGGGAGCGCGTCGTGGACCCGCGCCGAACCGGTGGTGCGCAGTTTCTGGATGGCGCGGCGCACGTGGCGAAGCGGGAACAGGCCGTACCACGTCTGCATCCCAGCCATCAGCAGCAGGCCAAAGCCCAACGCCACGAAGCTGTAGAACAGGATCGCGCGGATCATCTTGATCTGCTCGTCCAGGTCGGCACGGCTGGCGGCGACCGTGAACATCCATTTGGTGTTGCTGCCCGGCAAAATGATGGACCGTTCCATCACGCGCAGCGGCTCGCCAGCGAACTGGCCCGAATCGTACACATGCGGCTGCGCGTCGAAATGATCGGCCGGCACGTCCAGACTGCGATCCCATAGCGAGCGCGACGGGAAATCCTCATGCCCCTTGCCGCGAATCTGCCAGTAGAGGCCCGAATTCGGCTCAAGGAAGCGCTGGTCGCCCAGCGGGCGGTTGAAGAACACCTCGCCGTCCGGCCCGATCTCTGCCGATCCGATCATGCCGGTGAGCATGTAGCCCAGCTGCTCGTCGTAATTGCGGGTGACGAGGCCGGCCAGCGTGTGATCCAGCGCCAGCCCGCCGACCAGCAGGAGGATCGAGATCCATCCCGCCGCGATCAGCATCATGCGCCGCGCGAGCGAACCCGTGGACGCCTCATGCGGGAAACGCGCGCGCGAACCTTGCTGCGCGGGATCGGCGGTCACGGGCTCGGCGGCGGCCTCCGCCGCCCCTTCAGCCACGCGATCCTCAGCCGCGGCCGGGTTCTGCGGGATCGTCGAGACTGTAGCCAAGACCACGGATCGTCGTGATGACATCGGCACCCAGCTTCTTGCGAATGCGGGTGACGAAGACCTCGATCGTGTTCGAATCGCGGTCGAAATCCTGATCGTAGATATGCTCGATCAGTTCGGTGCGGCTGACCACCTTGCCCTTGTGATGCATCAGGTAGGACAGCAGCTTGTATTCCTGCGCGGTCATCTTCACCGGCTCACCGGCCAGCGTGACGCGGCCCGAACGGGTGTCGAGACGGACATCGCCCGCAGTCAGTTCGCTGGAGGTATTGCCCGAAGCACGGCGGATCAGCGCACGCAGGCGGGCGATCAGTTCCTCGGTCTGGAACGGCTTGGCCAGATAGTCGTCGGCGCCGGCGTCAAGACCGGCCACCTTGTCGGACCAGGAATCGCGCGCGGTCAGTACCAGCACGGGGAAGTCACGCCCTTCGCGGCGCCACATGCCCAGCACGGTAAGGCCATCGATCTCGGGCAGGCCAAGGTCGAGGATCACGGCGTCGTAATCTTCGGTGGAGCCAAGGAAATGTCCATCCTCGCCATCCGTCGAAAGGTCGACGGCATAGCCGGTCTGTTCCAGCGTGGTCTTCAGCTGGTTGCCGAGTGTGGGTTCATCCTCGACGATCAGGATGCGCAAATCGGTCTCTCCCTCGATGAGGTGCCCAGACTGGGCGGCATAAATGAATGAAGCAAATGGGATGAAAGGCCGAAAGCGTCAAGCGATCCGGCCGGTCGCTGCAACGCAAGGGCAGGAAACGTACAACCGGCCAATCAGCGCGATTGGCCGATCACGCGGCCGGTGCGGGCATCCACATCGACGAAATAGACCTTTCCATTCTGGATGAACTTGAGCCGGTACGCCATGGCGGCCGGATCGTAATCGGGGCCGAGATACTGCATCCCGCCCATGCGCGGCAGCACCAATTGCTCGATCTGGCGGATCGACAGGATATTGCCGGCCTTGCGCTCACGGCGTGCCTCGCCCTGATCCCCGCCCGGATCGGCGTGTGCGCCAAGCGTGGGCACGACCAGTGCAAACGCGGCAACCGCGATCGCACCCAACGATGCGCTCAAAGATGCGCTACCTGTTGCAAGGGAGGAGACGAAGCGTTTCATAATGCCTTGCGTGCCTAAGCACCGGGGCTTGAACAAGTCCTGAATGTGGCAGGAAGGAGGCACAGGCTGAAATGTGTTGCACGAATCCCACGCCTGTCTTGCAGCCTCCGCAGCGCAGCCCACCGTGAGAGGTCGCTTGCCAGCCCCCCGCTCTGGCCTGTAGGGCGCGCAGCCATGGCACTTGCACCAATTCTCAGCTGGGAAGGCCTTGGCCTGATCCAGGGCTCCGGCTGGCTCTTCCAGGACCTCGACATCAACATCGCCCCGCGCGACCGGCTGGCGCTGATCGGCCGCAACGGCGCGGGCAAGACCACGCTGCTGAAGCTGATCGCCGGCACCGTGGATGCGGACAAGGGCACGCGCTCCGTCCAGCCCGGCACGCGCGTGGTGACACTGGAGCAGGATCCGTTCTTCACCGGGTTCGACACCCTGCTCGATTTCGCGATCCACGGCGACGATGCGCCGCAACGGCACGAGGTCGAAGCGATCGCCGACCAGCTCGGTGTGGACCTCTCGCGCGAAGCCAAGAGTGCATCGGGTGGTGAACGCCGCCGCGCCGCGCTTTGCCGCGCCCTCGCCTCCGAGCCGGACCTGCTGCTGCTGGACGAGCCGACCAACCACCTGGACCTTGCCGCGATCGACTGGCTGGAAAGCTGGCTGCAGCGCTACAACGGCGCGTTCGTGGTGATCAGCCACGACCGTACCTTCCTGACCCGCCTGACCAACGCCACGCTCTGGCTGGACCGGGGCGGCCTGCGCCGCCGCGACATCGGTTTCGGCGGTTACGAGGCGTGGGAAGAGGAAGTCTATGCCGAAGAGGCCCGCGCCGCCGCCAAGCTTGATGCCAAGCTGAAGATTGAGGCGCATTGGCTGGAACGCGGCGTGACCGCGCGGCGCAAGCGCAACCAGGGCCGCCTTGCCAAGCTTTGGGAAATGCGTGCCCAGCGCGCCTCCATGATGGGCCCGCAAGGCGCGGCGAAGCTGGCCGTGGTGGCGGACGACAGCAAGACCAAGTCGGTCATCGTCGCCGAACACGTGACCAAGCGGTTTGGAGACCGCACGATCATCAAGGACTTCAACTTGCGCATCCAGCGCGGCGACCGCATCGGCGTGGTCGGCGCCAATGGTTCGGGCAAGACCACGCTGCTCAAGATCCTGATGGGCGAAATGCAGCCCGATGAGGGCAAGGTGACGCGCGCGGCCACGCTGGACGCCACCTTCATCGACCAGCAGCGCAGCCGCATGAATCCCGAAATGCGCATCCGCGACGTACTGGCCGAAGGCGGTGACTGGATCGACGTGGTCGGCGTCCGCAAGCACATCCAGGGCTACCTCAAGGACTTTCTGTTCGATCCCGGCCTTGTCGAGGCGAAAGTCGGTACCCTATCGGGCGGCGAGCGTTCGCGCCTGCTGTTCGCCCGCGAGTTCGCCCGCACGTCGAACCTGCTGGTGCTGGACGAACCGACCAACGACCTCGACCTTGAAACGCTGGACCTGCTGCAGGAAGTGATCGCGGATTACGATGGCACCGTGCTGATAGTCAGCCACGATCGTGACTTCCTGGATCGCACGGTGAACGTCACGCTCGGCCTCGATGGATCGGGCCATATCGACGTGATCGCGGGCGGTTATGCCGACTGGGAGGCCAAGCGCCGCCAGCGCACCAGCGCCGGCAAGGCCAAGACGAAGGCAGAGGGCGCCGCTCCGCCCCCTCCCCCGCCGCCGAAGAAGGGCAAACTGTCCTACAAGGACCAGCGCGACTACGAACTGCTGCCCAAGAAGATCGAGGAACTGGAAGCGGCCATTGCCCGCGACGAAGCGGCCATGGCCGATCCGGCGCTCTACACCCGCGACCCCGGCAAGTTCGCCAGCCTTTCCGCCGCTATCGACAAGGCGCGCGGCGACAAGGAAGCGGCCGAGGAACGCTGGCTGGAACTGGCCGAACAGGTCGAGGGATAAGCTCCCTTAGGAGATAAGAGACCGTTTGGAAAATGCCCGTGGGGGCATTTTCAGAGCGGCACCAGCCCACTCCCCCACCCTACCACCCATTGGTAGTATCCTGCGGGTGGTAGGGTGGGGGAGTGGGCTGGTGCCGCGAAATTCGCTCTCCGCGAATTTCCAAACAGACTCTAAGGCGTCAGGACGCCGTTACGGCGTCCTGAAGTTCCCCTTCCGGCGCATCCCCAACCGGGCTGCCGTCCAGCACCGCGCGCCAGAAGCGCACGAGGTTCTGCGCGTTCACGCCCCAAGAGAAGCGGGCGACATTGGCGGAGACCTGGTCCTGACTGGGCGGATCGGCAAGGATATCGCGCACGGCTTCGGCAATGGCGACCGGCGTGCGCTCTGCAAGGCGGCCCGCGCTGAGGTCCTGCACCACCTCGCGGGCACCGCCGATATCCGGAATGACGATAGGCGTGCCGCAGGCAAGTCCTTCGATCCAGACGTTCGCCAGCCCCTCGCTGGCGGAGGGCAAGACGAGCACATCGGCGGCACAAAGCAGGTGCGGCAGTAGATCATGCCCCACCTGCCCCAGGAACTGCACCCGATCGTCCACGCCCAGCGACTTGGCCAGCGCCCGTAGCGGGCGTTCGTCCTCGCCAACGCCCGCCAGCGCCAGACGCACATCGGGAAGCTGCGCCAGAGCCTCGATAACCAGCCGCTGGCCCTTGCGCGGAATCAGGGAGCCCGGCGTCACGATCAGCGGCCCTTCGGACCAGATGCCGAGATCAGGCAAGGCCGATACCAGCGCCCGCGCCGCGCCGCGCTCTATGGGGTGGAACCGCTCGCGATCGAGGCCGGTGTAGTGAACGACGATGCGGTCCGCCGGCATGCCCAGCGCGATCATATCGGCCTTGAGCGCCTCGCTCACCGCCAGCAGTCCGGCCGCCTGATGCGCGGCCTGCTGCATCTGCTTCAGCGCGGCGGGTCGCTGGCCCCAATAGTGGATGTCCGCCCCGCGCGACTTGATGGTCAGCGGCAGGCCCAGTTCACGCGCAACGATGGCCGCGGCGGGGCCATCGGGGAAGAAGAACTGCGCGTCCACCAGATCGAACGGCTGCTCCGCATGAAGCTGCCGGGCCAGCGGCAGCACCGCCTTGGCGATTCGCGCCGGGTTGCTGTCTCCACCGATCTTCGGGATCAGCGTGAATTTGGGATAGAGCACTTCGATCCCGGAAGCATCGCTCGCCTCGGGAAGCGCAGCCAGCGCATCGTAGGGCTTGCGGCGCGAAAGCGGCCATGGCGGCACGCCGACCGGGCTCACCATCACAAGGTCCACCGCGCAGTTAGCGACCACCGCGCGCATCTGGTTGCCCACGAAAATGCCGAAGGATGGCTTCGCGGGATTGGGAAACAGCGTGGCAATCGAGAGGATGCGCATGAGGTGCCTCTATGCGGGAGAAGTTAGAGCTTTCTGACCAGCATCTCCGCAACCGCCAGCCATTGCGGATGTTCCACAGGGACTTGCGCCCGCCCGACAGCCGGAGGCGAGAGCACGACGCCTTCTCCCGCGCAATCGATCAGGCGGCCGAATGCAAAGCGGCCGGCCGGGCGTGGCACCAGCACGTCGCGGTTGAGCAAACGCATGGCCTGCGCCGGCGGATATTGCCGCATCCACACCTGATCTCCGGCGCGGTATTCGCCGGCCGAACTCTCCACATCCAGCACCAGCCACGGCGCGTCGGCCGCCAGTTCGCTGGGCAGAACCGCCTCACGCGGGGCCAGCGGCGCTTCAGGCCCGGCCTCGGTCAAGACTGCGACGATCATCGCCGGATCACGCGCTTCGCTGCGCAGCAAGAGTTCCGGCTCAACCTGCAGTGCGGCGGCGATCCGGTTCATCCAGCCCAGCGAAAGCGTGCGCATTCCGGTTTCCAGCCGTCCGATGGTCTGCGCGGTCGTCGGCGGTTGGCAGGCGGCGGCGACATCGGCCAGCGTCAGCCCCTTCTGCTGGCGGATGTCGCGGATGCGGTTGATCAAGGCGGGCTCCGGAATAACCAATTAGGTTTTCATTTTCCTACACGTGATCCATTTTGGCAAGTTCCCTCCGATCCAAATCGGGAGGCATCGATGAAGCAGCATCTGGTGGAACGCGAACTTACCAGCGAAGGACCCGCCGCGAGCGACGGTCCAGCCAATGACGCAAGGACACGGCGGAATCGCCGTACCGTGACGGTCAATCTCGCCGAATCGTCGCTTTCCTGGCTCCACGCGCGGGGCCACCTCAGCGACCGGCGCTTCGCCGCCGGCGAATTGCTGCGCGCCGACTGGGAACGTGCCCAGTTGTCACCCCGCGTGACGATGCGTTGGGAGCCGGTGCGGATCGGCGGCAGCTCGGGCACTGCGGACCTTACACCGGGCGAGCGCCAGATCGCCGCCAAGGCGCGCTTCGACGGGGCGATCGCGGCCGCCGGTCCCGGGCTGGAAGACGTTCTGTGGCGCGTGGTCTGTGCCGGGGAATCGCTGCCCCTCGCCGAAAAGGCGCTGGGCTGGCCGGTGCGCAGCGGCAAGCTGGTGTTGGGCCTCGCCCTCGACCGGGTGGCGGATTACCACCGAATCCCGGAATAAGTCGGCTGGCACGAAAAAGGGGCCACTCCCTTTCCGGGAATGGCCCCTAATCCATTTCAAGCCGAACCGGCGTCAGGGACGCGCGCTACGCTCCCGCGCAAGGCGTTCCTGGCGGTCGATCTCGCTCTCGGTCTTGACGAAGCTGTCGCTGGTCACGCCCAGCCAGATCAGGATCGGGGCGGACATGAAGATCGAGCTGTAGGTACCGATGAAGATGCCCAGCGTGATCGCAGCGGTGAAGCCGAAGATCACGTCCGGACCCAGCAGCAGCAGCGACACGAGCATGATCAGCACCGACAGCGAGGTCGCGACCGTGCGCGACAGCGTCTCGTTCACCGAGAGGTCGAGCAGTTCGTTCATCGGCATGCGCCGGTACTTCTTCATATTCTCGCGAATACGGTCATAGACGACGATCTTGTCGTTCAGCGAGTAGCCCAGCAGCGTCAGCAGGGCCGCAACGATGTTGAGGTCGAACTCCATCTGCGTCAGCGAGAACATGCCCACCGTCAGCAGGATGTCCTGCACCAGTGCGAACAAGGCACCGGCCGCGAATTGCCATTCGAAGCGGATCCAGATGTAGATCGAGATACAGATCATCGCGAGGCCGAGCGCGACCATGCCGGTGTGGAACAGTTCACCCGAAACCTTGCCAGAGACCGAATCGACACCGTCGACACGGGCATCGGCGAAGTCATGGCGCACCTTCTCGGTGATCTGGCGTGCCATGCCGTCGGCCAGCTTCGGATTGTCATCCGCGCCTGCCGGCAGCTTCATGCGGACCGAGACTTCGTTCGGCTTGCCGAAAGTCTGGATCACCGGTTCGCCAAAGCCCAGCGAATCGACGCTCTTGCGCAGCGCGCCGACCGGTGCCGTCGCGCTATGTTCGAAGGTCACGCGGATCATCTGGCCGCCGACGAAGTCGACGCCCAGGTTGAGCCCGTGGGTGAACAGCAGCACGATGGACGCAGCCATCGCCAGCAGGTTGGTAATGAAGAACGGCCACTGCCAGCGCAGGAAGTGGATATTCGTGTGATCGGGGATAAGCTTTAGGAGCTTCATGCGCCGGTACCTTTATACGTTCAGGTCGCTGGGGCGGGTGCGACGCAACCAGCCCGCAACCCACATCCGGCTCATCGTGACGGCGGTGAACACCGAAGTGACGATGCCGATCATGAGGACGACGGCGAAACCACGAACCGGGCCCGAACCGAACGCAAACATCAGCACGGCCGAAATGGCATTGGTGATGTTGGCATCGAAAATGGCGCGGCTTGCTTCCTTGTAGCCCAGTTCGACCGACTGCACGACGCGGCGGCCACGGTGGCGTTCCTCGCGGATACGCTCGTTGATCAGCACGTTGGCGTCGACTGCGGCACCGATGGTCAGAACAAAACCGGCGATGCCCGGCAGCGTCAGCGTCGTTCCCAGCATGGCCATGATGCCAAGGATCATCAGCACGTTGAAGATCAGCGCCAGGTTGGCATAGGCGCCGAAGCGGCCATAGGTCAGGAAGATGAACAGCATCAGCAGAACGGTGCCGACGCCCATGGCGATGACGCCCTTCTGGATCGAATCCGCGCCAAGGTCGGGGCCAACGGTACGTTCCTCGACAACGGTGAGGTCGACCGGCAGCGCGCCCGAACGCAGCGCGATGGCAAGCTGAGTGGCCGACTGGACAGTGAAGCTGCCCGAAATCTGCGCACCGCCGCCAAGGATCGGTTCGCGAATGCTGGGGGCCGAAAGCACCTTGCCGTCAAGGATGATGGCGAAGCGCTTGCCGACGTTTTCGGTGGTCAGCTTGGCGAACTTTTCGCCGCCCTGCTGGTTGAAGGTGATCGAGACGACGGGCGCGTTGGTCTTCTGTTCGAAGCCTTGCTTGGCATCGGTCAGTTCGTCGCCCTTGATGCCACCCAGACGCTTCACCGCAATCACGGGAACGCCTTGCGCGGCAGGATCCTTGGGATCGGCCCAGGGAACGACCTGCGAACCCGGCGGCACGATGCCCTTGGCCAGATCGCTGGGTACGGCAGTTTCGTCCACCATCTTGAATTCAAGCTTGGCGGTCTGGCCCAGCAGGTTCTTCAGCGCCTGCGGGTCCTGAAGACCGGGCACCTGCACGTCGATGCGGGTGCCGCCCAGGCGGCGAATGTCGGGCTCCTTGGTGCCGAGCGCGTCGATACGCTTGCGCACGACTTCAACGGCAGTCTCCATCGCGTTGCTGATCGCAAGGTCGATGCCGGCCTGCGTTGGCACCAGGATGAACCGGTTGCCGTCTTGCACGGTGATGTCCCAATCGCGCTGGCCCGAAAGGCCGGCACCGGACGTCAGCGGCAGAATTGCCTCGCGTGCAGCGTCCACCTGCGCGGGATCGCGCACGGTGAAGCTCAGCTTGCCGCCGGAGCTGGAAACGTCACCGATGGAAATGCGCGGCTCGGCCTGGCCAAGGCGGGTGCGCACGGATTCTTCCATGCCTTCCAGACGTTGCTGGGTGACCTGATCGCGATTGGCTTCCAGCAGCAGACGGCTACCGCCTGCCAGATCGAGGCCCAGATTGATCTTGGGGCTCGGCAGTGCGCTTGGCCAGTTCAGGTTCGGCGAAAGCGAAACCAGCGAAGGCAGGGCGCAGGCGCTGAAAAACAGCGTCAGCGCCCAATACCAGGCCTTCTTCCAGGTAGGAAATTCGAGCATAGCCTCAGGCTTCTCTCAATAAGATGTAGGGCCGAAGCCTCAGTCGTTGGCGGGCTTGGAACCGGCAGGCGGGATCACGTCGACGATGGTCGACTTCACGGCCTTCACCTTCACGCCCTGCGCCAGTTCGATGTCGACATAGTTGTCGTCCACGCGCAGCACCTTGCCGACGAAACCGCCGCCGGTCAGCACTTCATCGCCCTTCTTCAGCTCTGACAGCTTGTTCCGGTGTTCCTTCTGCTGCTTCATCTGCGGGCGCATGATGAGGAACCAGAAGATACCGGCCATCGCCACGAAGGGCAGATACTGGATCCAGGCAGGCGGGGTGCCCGCGGGCGCGGCGGCGGCAAGCAGGTTGATGATCGAGCTTTGCATTGAGATGGAAGGCCTTCTTGTCGTTTCGTTCCGGCGCGAACAGTGCGTTACATCGAATCCGGGCATCGGATCTGCCGCACGCCCCGCCCCGAAACCCCCCGCCGGATTCATCGGATGGGCGCGGTTAGCAATAAAGCGGAAGGCTGGCAACGCGCGCACGAACGCCCTCCCCCCGGATCACGGGCAGATGGGCCTGATCGCCAACACTTCAAGAGCATTCGGCCCTTGCCAATTCATCCACAGCCTTGGCGCAACCAGAGCAAAGAAAGTGGCGAAAGGACGCTTGCGCTATCCGATCGACGTGCCTATAGGCCGCGCTCCGGTCGGGACGTAGCGCAGCCTGGTAGCGCATCACACTGGGGGTGTGGGGGTCGGAGGTTCGAATCCTCTCGTCCCGACCAATTTTCCAAAATCGTCGAATAGCAATCCTTCCCTTCGGGGAGCGGCTCCTCGCGCGCATCGACGACGGCGAACTCCGCCATTTTCCTACACGAACCGATTTGGCTATCTGGTTGCAGGCTACAATCCGAAATGGAGTGCCTGCCATGCCCCTGCTCGATTCCCTGATCGCCCCGGTCGCCAAGATCATCGACAAAGTGATCCCCGACCCCGAAGCGCGCGATCGCGCCAAGCTGGAACTGCTGAAACTGCAGAACATGCAGGAACTGGAACTGCTGCAGACCAGCCTTTCCGCGATCGTCGCCGAAGCCAATGCCGCCGATCCCTGGACCAGCCGGGCACGGCCTAGTTTTCTCTACGTGATCTATATCCTGCTGTTGTGGTCGCTGCCGATGGGCCTGATCGGCGCCTTCAGCCCTGCGATTGCAAAAGCCATCGCCGGCGCCATGACGACCTATCTCAATGGCATCCCCGAACCGCTCTATGCGCTCTTCGGCACCGGCTACCTTGGCTATTCGGCCATGCGCCAATGGGGCAAGACCAAGGGCTCGGATCGCTAACATTCCGCTAACGCTTGCCTGATAAACCTCCTCGCGAGCGGCTGGAATGCCGCCTTGCGAGGAGCGTCTGCGTGTTTCGGAATGTCGTGCGATCGATACTGCTTGCGCCGGCATCGGTGCTGGTGCTGACCGGGTGCGGCCAAAGCCGCGAGGCGGAACTCGAACAGCAGCTTGCCGAAGCCAAGGCCGAGGCGCAGGCGGCCAACGAATCCGCCGCCCGCGCGACTTCGGCCGAGAAAAAGGCGCGCGCCTCCGCCGATCTTGCCAAATTCTATGGCGGCGACGAAACGACGACGGACGATTCGCAGGATCAGCAGGACAAGGAAAAGCCGGGCGATACTCCCGTGGACACCGCACCAGCGCCTGCGCCGGGCGCCGCTGTCGCCGCACCTGCATCGGGACCGGTCGTTCCTCTGACACCCATCGAAGAAGGCCCATTCCGCGTCGGCGAAAAGCCCGCCCCCGTCGGCTGAACGCCGGCCGGCCGCTTGGCAGTTCGGGCGCATCTGCGCTAGACGGACGCCGCCGAGCGCGCCTCCAGCGCGCCGATGACATCATAGGGAATTTCGCGAAATGGCAGCCAGGCTGGTCTATGTTCTGAACGGCCCCAACCTCAATCGGCTGGGCCTTCGCGAGCCCGGCATCTACGGCTCGCAAACGCTGGACGATATCGCCGCCATGCTGGTCGAACGCGGAGAAGCGCTCGATTTCCAGATCGATTTGCGCCAGTCGAATCATGAAGGCCATCTTGTCGACTGGCTGCACGAGGCGGAGGACAACGGCGTACATGCCGTGCTGCTGAACGCCGGCGCCTACACGCACACTTCGATCGCGCTGCACGATGCGATCCGCGCGATCAAGGTTCCGGTGATCGAGGTTCACCTCTCCAACCCGCACTTGCGCGAGGAATTCCGCCACAAGTCCTGGGTCGGCATGGCCGCCAAGGGCACGGTCGCGGGCTTCGGCGCGCAGAGCTACCTGATTGCACTGGAAGCCGCGGCCACGCTTTAAGAGCGGGCCACGCACTCCAGATTCTCGCCCCTATCGGCGCGAACCGAAATGATGTGCTGAATGAATTCCTTCAGGCGCCCCTCTGCATCGGGCTCCATGCCATCCTGAACGATCGCGACGTCGCAGATGCCAGCGCGGGCAAGAGAAACCAAAGCAGGGCGCAATTCATTGGGCCCTGCCGAGCCAGACAATCCGATCACGATATGGGAGGTCGGTTGCCAACCCGTGCCGACGTCGTCGGCAGTACCGTGGCGCAGGCGATCCACCAGATTCGGGATAACCTTCCCGCCTTCTTTCCAGACACCGAATGTGCCGTCATATTCGGGAAGCGAGCGCCGTTCCGAGATCGGCACATAAACGCTGTCGAGGGTGGCCCCCAGCACGAAATCCGGTTCGCGCGCATGCCTACCCTGCGTGAACAACCAGAGGTTTCCAGACGCCAACGACAACGCCGCGCCCAGCAAAAGGACGCGGCGCTCTTTTCTTGTCATCGCCACCTGCAATTGCCCGCTGGCTACCCTCAGGCCTCCAGCGGGACGCCGGGCACGTTCTTGGCCGTGCGGATCGTCAGCGAGGTTTTCACGCTATCCACGTTCGGCGCGGGCGTCAGCTTGCTGGTGAGGAATTCCTGGAAGCTCTGCAGGTCGCGGCTGACGATCTTCAGGATGAAGTCGATCTCGCCATTGAGCATGTGGCACTCACGCACTTCGGGCAGGCCCTTCATGTGGTCCTCGAACGCGCGCAGCGATTCCTCGGCCTGGCTCTTCAGGCTGACCAGCGCGAAAACCGTGATCGTGAAACCAAGCTTCGAGGCATCAAGGTCAGCATGATAACCCTGGATGATCCCCGATTCCTCAAGGCTGCGCACACGGCGCAGGCACGGCGGCGCCGTCAGGCCAACGCGCTGCGCCAGTTCGACGTTGGTAATTCGGCCTTCGCTTTGCAGCTCCGCCAGAAGGCGGCGGTCGATTTCATCGAGATTGATCATGCGAATCTTTCCTTGCGGGCGCACCGGCGTCGTCCGGCCTGTAACTTCCACTCGAAAACGCTTGCGCCCCTGTAATATTATTATCCCTTAACGTAATCGTCCGGCATTGCAACGCCTAGAATCCGTCCACTTCCCCTGTCTGCACAGTTTGCTAGATGTTATGCTGGCTGCCAGACATCGTCCCAAATGGTGCGGAAGATCGCGGTTTGGCGGCAATTTTGCGGGTGGCTGTCCGGTGACCTCTCCTTAAGCCATTTACCTTAAGGATGTGGCCGGAGGGGCAAAGCAGTGTGAGTCTTGAGGTCCGGCGGCCCATTGGCGGATGGGCGGTTAGGACCGGTTTGGAGCTTGAATGCATTTCGACGATCGTCTTGCCACGGTGTTGCGACTGCCGACTACGGGCGAGGCCTTGGCACGTATCCAGTACCGACAACTGGTGGATATTCTCGGCCGGCTTCCAGCCAATGCCCGGTCCTGGGCGGTGGCTGCCGGCTTTGCGCAACTGCGAGAACTGGACAAGGTGATCCCTGCTGCGGACCGTGCGCGACTGATTGCTCAGCCGCTGCAGCCGCTCAGCAATCCCCGCCTGCTTGCCCGCCTTGCCGAAGCCGAACCGCAAGTGGCCACGGCCGCAGTGCGCACCGCCAAGCTGCCCGAAGACACCTGGTTGACGCTGATACCGGCGCTGCCCGTCCGCGCACGCGGCATCCTGCGCCATCGGCGCGACCTTGGCCCCAAGGTCGATTCCCTGCTGGACCGGCTGGGCGTGCAGGACCGCGCGCTGCCGCCGGCAGACGCACTCGAACTCGACGACCTGCTGGAAGCAGAGGCGCCTGCGGGTGTAGAAACTGCGGCTGTAGAAGAGGCACTGCCCGCCGAACCCGCTCCCACGCCCGAAGCGATCCCGGCGGCGCAGCTCGCACCAGCAATGCCGCGCATACCGGAAACGGTCACACCGATTCGGGCCGCCGATACGACGCCCTTCGCCGAGTTCGAACAGGCCGCCGCCTCGCTGGGCGTTGCGCCGCCGCCGACCAATACCGAAGCCGGCATCGGCGCGATCGTTCGCCGCATCGAGGAATTCCGCAAGGCCCGCGAAGCGCTGGGCAATGGCCACTCCGGCCATGATGGCGCGTTCGAAACCCCGCGCCTGCCGCTCGGCGATGCCGCGCCAGCCCTGCCGCGTGCGCCTGCGGCGATCGACTTCAGCACCGATGCGCTGGGCCGCGTCTCCTGGGTGGACGGCGTACATGCACCGTCACTGATCGGACTGGACCTTTCGGGCCAAAGCGAACATGCCGCCGCTTCGCCGGTGGCGGAGGCTCCGGCCGGCATCGCCTCCGCCATGCGCCATCGCCTGCCGCTGCGGGCCGCGCAGATCGAAATCAGCGGCGCCTCTGCCGTTCGCGGCTCGTGGCAGGTGGACGCCGTGCCCCGCTTCGACCCCGCCAGCGGCAGCTTTGTCGGCTATGTCGGTCGCCTGCGCCGCCCCGCCGTGCTGGCCGCCGTCGGTGCCGCCGTGCAAGGTGATGGCGAGGCCGATCGGCTGCGCCAGATCCTGCATGAACTGCGCACTCCCGCCAATGCGATACAGGTCGCGGCGGAGATCATCCAACAACAGCTCTACGGCCCCGCACCGCATGAATATCGCGCGCTCGCCGCCGCGATTGCAGGCGATTGCGCGCATATCCTTGCCGGGTTCGAGGAACTGGACCGCCTTGTCCGCCTGGAGACCGGCGTGCTTGGCCTGGAATCAGGCGAATGCGATCTGGCCGCGGTGCTGGCCGAAACGGTCAATCGACTGAAGGCCTGGACCGAGCCGCGCCACAGCGGCTTCGCCCTGCCCCCCGCCGCCGCACACGTCCCGCCCATCCCGCTGGACCGCACGGAGACGGAGCGGTTGGTCTGGCGTCTGTTCGCCGCTCTGGCGGGCTCGACCGCGTTCGAGGAAGTGCTGTCCGTGGAATATCGAACCGATCGCCAGGGCATTGTCCTCGCCATCGCGCTGCCCGCTTCGCTGGCCGCGCGGGTGGATGACAACCTTCACGAAATGCCGTCGGCCGAGCGTGGCAGCGCGCTTTCCACCGGCATGTTCGGAATCGGCTTCACCCTGCGCCTGGCCGCTGCAGAGGCCGCCGCCGCCGGCGGTAGCCTTCGGCGCGCAGGCTCCTTCCTGGAACTGTGCCTGCCCGGGTTGACCGCACCGGACGCAGACCATAGCCATTCATCGCAGAGCCGCGCGCTCTGAGCCTTGTCGCCCTGCCGGATGCGACCCGATCGGGGGAATAATTCAGTCTTGTCGGGGCCTAATCTCCTTCAGCCGCCCGAACCGCAGGCTTTCGCCCGTTTCCGGGACGATTTCGGCCAGCGCTTCATCGTCACCGTCGATACCGAGGAGGAGTTCGACTGGGACGCGCCGCTCGATCGTGACCGCTACAGCACAGTCACGGTTTCCGCGCTGCGCCAGTTCCAGGAGTTCTGCGAGGGGTTCGGCGTAAAGCCCACCTACCTCGTCGATTATCCCGTGGCCGATTCGCCCCGCGCGCCGGATGCGATCGGCGAAGCGATCAACGCTGGCCGCGCCGATATCGGCGTGCAATTGCACCCCTGGGTCAGCCCACCGTTCGACGAGGATGTGAACGAATTCAATTCCTACGCCGGCAACCTGCCGTTCGAGCTTGAGCGAGAGAAATTCGGCCGCCTTCATGCCCGTATCGTCGAGGCATTCGGCACCGCGCCGCTAATCTATCGCGCCGGGCGGTATGGACTGGGCCCGCGCACGCACGAGATTTTGGCCGAGCACGGCATCGCCATCGACAGCTCCGTCCGCGCCCGGTTCGACTACAGCAGCACCGGCGGTGCGAACTACCGCGATCATCCGCTGCACCCCTACTGGGTCGATGCCGATCGCCACCTGCTCGAACTGCCGCTGACAACGGTTTACTGGGGCCCGCTGCGGCAGATGGGCAACGTGATCTACCCGCACCTTTGGCGCACCCCGCAAGTGCGCGGCGTGCTTGCCCGCACCGGCCTGCTGGAACGTATCGCGCTTACGCCGGAAGGAATCAGCGTCGAGGAAGCCCTGCGCGGCGTGGACATCGCAATCGACGATGGATTGCCCGTTCTGGTATTTTCTTTCCACAGCCCTTCGCTGGCGCCCGGGCACACGCCTTATGTCCAGAACATCGGGGATCTTGAGGCTTTATACGATTGGTGGCGCCAGCTTTTCACGCATCTGGCCCATCGCGGCGTGCGTCCGACCAGTGTTGGTGAAATCATGGAGGCCGTAGCGCTTGCCTAGTGCGCCGCGTCAAGCTAACGGGCGTTTCACCCGGCGACGTCGATGGCGCCGGGAACGGTACGGGGGGCCTGTAGCTCAGCGGTTAGAGCTGGCCGCTCATAACGGCTAGGTCGCGGGTTCGAATCCTGCCGGGCCCACCATTACCGAGGTTGGGCCGAACACCGGCTCCGCCGGAACATCGACGACCGAAGGGTCGGGGAGTGGCGCAGCCCGGTAGCGCGCTTGCTTTGGGAGCAAGATGTCGCAGGTTCGAATCCTGTCTCCCCGACCATTTCGCTTTTCCAAGACATCCCAGAGCGTCCCAAGAGGGCCCAAGCGGATTTCTTAAGCCCATGTAATTCGTCGATTTTTCGTCCCAGAGAGACCCAGGGGGTGGACTTGCAGCCCACCGCCGATGTTGGCTGTGTGTTGGCTGGCTTTCGCGCCAGCCAACACACAGCCAACACTTGGCCAACAACCCAGAGAGGCGCGATGGAGACAGGAAATGTTGACGGATGTTGCCCTCAGGGCCCTCCAGCCCCGGGACGAAGCCTACAAGAAGTCGGACAGCGGAGGGCTCTTCCTGGTCATCCATCCCACCGGCCGCAAATCATGGCGTTTGGCCTACAGGGTCAATTCCAAACAGAAGTTCGCTTCCGGCGGGACCTATCCCGAAGTGAGCCTGAAGCAGGCGCGAGATTGGCGCGATGCAATCAAGGCTCAACTCACCCTAGGCATGGCACCCACTGCGACGCCCGATCCAGATGGCTACGGCATCAAGGCGACGGTCGTCGTGCCGCCAACGGAAACGTTCGAATCAGTCGCACGTGAGTGGTACGCCAAACGGCTTCCAGGTTGGACGCCACGCTATGCCGGCGTGATCATGCGGCGCCTCGAAGCCGATATCTTTCCGTATGTAGGCAACGAAGCCATTGCCTCGCTCAGTCCCAGGCAAATGCTGGAGGCATTCAGAGCGATCGAAGCTCGGGGTGCGGTTGAGATGGCCCATCGGGTCAAGAATCACTGCAGCGAGGTCTTTCGCTACGCGATTCCCGACGGCCGGTGCGCAAGCGATCCCTGCAGGGACCTGGCGCCCGGCATGGGCCGTCCCAAGCCGGTAAAGCACATGAGCAAGGTGGCAGCGAAAGACCTTCCGGCATTCTTTGCAAAGCTCAATCTCGATCAAGGCGATCGCATGAGCCATCTCGCGCTCCGCTGGACGATGCTGACGATGGTTCGAACGCAAGAAACACGATTCGCCGAGTGGTCGGAATTCGAGGACCTCGACGGCAGCGAGCCGATCTGGAGGATTCCGAGCGAGCGCATGAAGATGCGATCGGAACATATCGTACCGCTACCGCCTCAGGCGATTTCACTTCTGAAAGAGATTCGAGACCTGAACGTCTATCTCGCTGCCGGCAACATGAAGCTCGGCAGGTATCTGTTTCCTGTCGCCAACTCGAAAACCCTCACGATTAGCGAAAACAGGATGCTCGACATCATGTACCGGATCGGCCTGCGCGGAAAAGCGACCGTGCATGGCTTTCGAGGTCTTGCCAGCACGGTTCTCAACGAGAGCGGGCTTTTCGAACCCGATTGGATCGAGCATCAATTGGCTCACGTGTCGCGCGGGGTGAGAGCAGCGTACAATTCGGCCAGATACCTCTCCCACCGACGCAAGATGATGGAGTGGTGGGCGGATTATCTTGAAAAAGCCGAAAAACCGGGAAGTGAAGCTTGAGAGATTCCCATCCTCGGGGGCTAACCACCCTGCCCCCGAGGAACGAGGAACGACGCAAGACCCGTTACATCGTTGAAGCAATTCGCTGGCGGCGTGCAGCAGACTCCGGACAACTTCCGTTCTTGACTAGAGCTCAGCGGTGTCGGCAGCCGACCCTTACCGGGCGTTCAGAGGCAATTTTTGTTTCCCAGGTGCGGACGGGCAGCTTTCCCTCTCAGGGTTCCCAAGCTGCCTGCCAGAAGAGGAGGTCGACGAAGCCCTTGCTTGTCGATGGAATCAGAGACTCCGGGGCCGGCTGGTGCGCCGGCCCCGTCTAACGTCAATAATCCATCGCCGGCATCGGGGCGGATTTCTCCTCTTTCGGCAGTTCGGCCACGAGCGCCTCGGTGGTGATGAGCAGCGAAGCGACCGACGCTGCATCCTGGAGCGCAGTACGCACGACCTTTGCCGGATCGATGACGCCAGCCTTTACCAGATCCTCGTACGTGCCGGTGGCAGCGTTGAAACCCCAGTTGTAGTCCTCGCTCTCGAGCAGCTTGCCGACGATGAACGCGCCGTCCTCGCCGGCATTGTCAACGATCTGCCTAACGGGTGCCCGAAGAGCTCGGCGAACGATGTCGATGCCTGACTGCTGATCGTCATTCGCCACCTTGAGACCATCAAGTGCTTTCAATGCTCGCAGTAGTGCGATCCCGCCGCCCGGCAGGATGCCTTCCTCTACGGCAGCACGGGTCGCATGAAGTGCATCGTCGACGCGGTCCTTGCGCTCTTTGACCTCCACCTCGGTGGCACCACCGACGCGGATCACCGCCACACCGCCCGCGAGCTTGGCCACACGCTCCTGCAGTTTCTCACGGTCGTAATCGCTGGTTGTGTTTTCGATCTGTGAGCGGATCTGGGCGAGGCGGGCATCGATGTCGGAACGCGAGCCCGCGCCATCGACGACGGTCGTGTTATCCTTGTCGATGATGATCTTCTTGGCGCTACCCAACATCGAGACGGTGACGGTCTCGAGCTTGATCCCGAGATCGTCGCTAACGACATTGCCGCCGGTGAGGACGGCGATGTCCTCGAGCATCGCCTTGCGCCGATCGCCGAAGCCCGGCGCCTTGACCGCCGCGACCTTGAGCCCGCCGCGCAGCCTGTTGACGACCAGCGTTGCCAAGGCCTCGCCTTCGACGTCCTCGGCGATGATGAGTAGCGGGCGCCCCGACTGCACCACCTTCTCGAGCAGCGGGACGAGCGCCTGCAGATTCGAGAGCTTCTTCTCGTGGATGAGGATATAGGGATCGTCGAACTCAACCTTGAGCTTCTCGGCATCGGTGACGAAGTAGGGCGAGAGATAGCCGCGGTCGAACTGCATGCCCTCGACCGTTTCGAGTTCGGTCGCGAGGCTCTTGGCCTCCTCGACGGTGATGACGCCTTCGTTGCCGACCTTATCCATCGCCTCGGCGAGAATACGGCCGACTTCCTCGTCGCCATTAGCCGAGATGGTCGCGACCTGCGCGATTTCGCTGTTGGCGCTTACCTTCCTGGCGTGGCTTTCGAGATCGTTGACGACGGCGTTCACGGCGAGATCGATACCCCGCTTGACGTCCATCGGGTTCATCCCCGCGGCGACCGCTTTTGCCCCCTCACGAACAATCGCCTGGGCCAGAACGGTGGCGGTGGTGGTGCCGTCACCGGCCTTGTCGTTCTGCTTGTTGGCGACTTCGCGCAGCAGCTGCGCGCCCATGTTCTCGAACTTGTCCTTGAGTTCGATTTCCTTGGCGACGGTGACGCCGTCCTTGGTGATGCGCGGCGCACCGAACGACTTCTCGATCACGACGTTGCGGCCCTTGGGCCCAAGCGTCACCTTCACCGCGTTGGCCAGCGTATCCACGCCGCGCAGCATGCGATCACGCGCATCGGACGCAAACTTTACTTCCTTGGCAGCCATTGCCAAACTCCTTTCCGATTTTTCCTTCCTGAACGTTAGAGGGACGGCAGGCGTGCTCAGGCCGCCTGCTTCAGCTCAGCCTGGGTTTCGACTACGCCAAGGATATCGCTCTCCTTCATGATGAGCAGATCCTCGTCATCGATCTTGACCTCGGTCCCCGACCATTTGCCGAACAGGATCCGGTCACCGACCTTGACAGATAGTTCGGCGAGTTGCCCGCGATCGTCGCGCGTACCAGGACCGACGGCGAGGACTTCGCCTTCTTGCGGCTTTTCCTTGGCGGTGTCGGGGATAATGATGCCGCCTGAAGTCTTCTCTTCAGCTTCAATGCGGCGGACGACCACACGGTCGTGCAAGGGGCGGAAATGCATGGCAAAACCTCCAGATGCAAAACAAGATGTGATGGGCCTATCGCTCTTCTGCGCGACAGGTGCGGGCAAATTATGAAAACCCCTTTTGCGCTTCAAGAGGGTGCCAAAAAAATTTTGGCAGTCCCGCCCAACGAGTGCCAAAAGCGCGCGTTCGAGCGGCATGCAGCCACTGCATTGGCATCTTGACGCGACTCAATGAACCACCAAAATATCTCGTGTGCGGCATCACCGCGCACTTGATCACCGCGACTCAAGGAAAGGAGAGACGGCCATGTCGCAGCCATTCTCGCGTTTTCTTCACCCCTTCGATGTTGCACATCACCCGAGCCTGGAGCCGGAAGTGAAGCGTGCCATACTCGCATCGTGGGCTTCCGATCGGTCCGCGGTCCGAAATGAGCCCGCCTTGCGCAAACCGCCCGGTGCGAAACGCGCCGTACCGATCGACGACATCCTTGCCGCAATGCGCGATCTTGAACGAGGCGAGAATCCGATCCGCTCGCGCCAATGATGGACCGCAGCTTTCTGGCGCAGTTGGAAGGTTACGGGCTGACGACTGCGGAAATTCATTTCTACCTTCCGGATGCGCCCTCGATCTTGCAACTGTTCATCTGGCAGGAATACGATCTTGCGCCTGATTTTCCGGTGCTGTTCGACTTTCTCGACCACTGGCGGCGCGAGATCGAGGGCGCTCTCCATTCAGTCAGAATCGCCCATGACCGTCTGATCCGACCGACCGAATGGCGGCCGGTGAACCATGTCCTGCGGCTGGAATGATATTCTGTCGCGCCAGGGATGAGACGCCGTTGCCGCCGATGCATCCCGTTCTGCAAAAAATCTTCGAGCCCCATCTTGAAGCGGAATTCGACTACATTAGCTAGCGATTGCCGGGCGCCGCGTTCGGGCCCGGTGGGTCATGGAGAACGCCGGCTCTTTTGCTACCGGCGTAGCTCATGCCCAGATCGCTCAACAGAGGATTTGGAAAAATGAGAACCAACTTTGACTTTACGCCTTATCAGCGCTCGACGGTCGGTTTTGACCGGTTGTTCAATCTGCTCGAAGCAGGCGCGCGTGAGGAGGACGGCTATCCGCCCTTCGATATTTTGAAGCTCGGCGAGGATAGCTACCGCATTACGCTCGCGGTCGCTGGGTTTAGACCCGAAGATATCGAACTGGTCGCTCAGCAGAACTTGCTCATTGTCACCGGCAAGCGCGCTGAAGACGACAGCAAATGCGAGTATCTGCATCGCGGCATTGCGGCGCGCTCTTTTGAGCGGCGGTTCCAGCTTGCTGATTTCGTCGAAGCCGGAAATGCCACATACGAAAATGGCCTGCTTTCCGTCGATCTAAAGCGTGTCGTGCCCGAGGCGATGAAGCCGCGGCGCATCGAGATCCGCGGCGGCGAGCCGGTCACTGCTCGACTTGGCGAGACGAAGGATCAGGTTAGCGAAGCTGCCTGACCCTGGTTGCTGGCCTGTCGGTGTCGCGTCTTTCCCAATTTCCTTAGCGGCGGCGACAGGCCAGAGTGCCACTCGCGACCGATCCCGCCACGCCAGGGCGCAACGGCTTCCATCGGGGGCAGCGAAGGACTTGCAGCTCTAATCCACCGAAACGGTGATCTCTGATACGGCAAAGGAGAAGCAGCCTGGACAACGGTGCAAAGGATTTGTGATGCGAGGGGAAGAGCCGACCGGGACGGCTCCGTATGCTTTTCCGAGGCTTTGCGCGACAGAGTGGAGACAAAGAGGATGATCGTGTCCCCAGAGGTGGTGTAGCTTTTCTGGACCACCTTGCTTTTCGGCTTCAGCCTGAGCCGATCATGAGCCAGGTACTGCCGACAGCATGACAATAGGATTGTCGCTGAGCGGGGCCATCGTTTCAAGCGTCATGTAACGTGCGCGCTGGACGGCCCATTCGTCGGACTGTTCCATGAGGATGGCTCCGACGAGACGGGTGATGGCGGCTTCGTTTGGGAAGATCCCAACGACCTCGGTCCGCCGTTTGATTTCGCCATTGAGGCGCTCGATGGGGTTTGTGCTGTGTAGTTTGGCGCGATGCTCGCGCGGGAATGTCATGTAGGCCAACACATCGGGCTCAGCGTCGTCCATCAGCGTGGCTAGCTTGGGCAGTTTGGGCCGCACTTGGTCGGCGATCGAGCGCCACTGCTGGCTCGCAGCTTCTGGGGTTTCCTGGGCGAAGGCGGTGGCGATGAACGCGGAGACCACGCGCCTGCCGCTCTTGCCGGCATGGGCGAGTGCATTGCGCATGAAGTGGACGCGGCAGCGCTGCCAGGTCGCGCACAGCAGCTTGGAGACCGCCGCCTTAATGCCTTCGTGCGCATCGGAGATGACCAGCTTGACGCCACGCAGTCCTCGGCGCGTCAGTTTGCGCAGGAAAGCGGTCCAGAACGGCTCGGCCTCGGAAGGACCGATATCCATACCTAGCACCTCGCGGCGGCCATCGCTGTTGACGCCCACCGCGACGATCACCGCCACCGAGACGATACGCCCGTTCTGCCGCACTTTCACGTAGGTGGCGTCAATCCATAGGTACGGCCAGTCGCCTTCGATTGGGCGTTCGAGGAAGGCACCGACTTTCTCGTCGAGTTCCTCGCAAAGCCGGCTGACCTGGCTTTTCGAGATCCCATCCATACCCAGCGCCTTCACCAGGTCATCTACCGAGCGGGTGGAGATGCCCTGGATATACGCTTCCTGGATCACCGCGGTCAGCGCCCGCTCGGCCATGCGACGGGGTTCGAGGAAGCCGGGGAAGTAGCTTCCCTTCCTGAGCTTGGGGATGCGCAGTTCGACCGTCCCTGCTCGCGTCTGCCAGTCGCGCTCGCGGTAGCCGTTGCGCTGGACCAGCCTCGCCGCAGATTTCTCGCCATGGCCGGCACCGGTCAGGTTGCCGACTTCCATCTCCATCAGCCGCTCGGCGGCAAACGAGATCATCTCGCGCAGAATATCTGCATCCGGGGTCTTCTCTACCAGCGAACGCAAGTGCATCATCGGATCGGTCATCGTGATTCCTTCCGTCAAGTTTGAGCTTCGCAACCCAAACCTACCCGAAAATCACGGTGACCACCTCAGCCTTCAGCTACACCACGTCCTGGGACACGATCAAGAGGATGAGACAGATTGATCCCTCGGACCTGACTCTCTATGCGCTGACGAGCACCGAACTCACGCGGTTCTCACGCGGCGTCGCCCTTGGGCTGCTCGAACCGCCATGTTCCGTGATCCGTCGATCCGACACCGAAATTAGCGTCAGATTTCGCTCCCATCGCGAAGCGGAACGAACGAGAAAGTACATTTCCTAGCACTCGGATTGCTCGGCACTGGTAGCGCAAAGCGGTGCGAATGATCAGTCGGCGGGCCGCGCACCTTGATCAGCCGATATTTGAGGTGGTTGGCCACCCTTATAGGCCGGAAGTCGGGCTTGTGGATCGCAATCCGCCGGCCGTTGGATTATCGGGACATGCAGAATCGTTATTATCGGCATGCGTGCGAGACGCGTTCCCTGGTGCCAGGGCGTCAATGGCCAATCGATCTGTCGTTCTATATACGACGAAGTTTTACGCGGCTGACGAAGACGCGGAAGTAACCTCGCGCAGCCACAGTACCCTCAGTCACCAAGCTTCTTGGTTGATGAGCGTGGCAAGACGGAGGGGAGCCAAGCGGCTCCCCTCGCTGGCCTTATAGAGATTTGGCCATCAAGCGCTCAAGCCGCTCCACGAATCCCCGCGGGTCGGCCGGTGCTTCGCCCTCGGCGATCCGGGCTTCGTCGAGGAGAAGAAACGAAAGGTCGCGCCGTTCATCGTTCGTGGCACTGCTCTGCGCCAGCTTCCCGATCAACGTGTGCCCGGCATTGACTTCCAGAACAGGCTTCGCCCGCTCCGGTGCACGGCCGGCGGACGCCAGCATCTTCTCGAGCTGGAGGTCCATCGCGTTGTCGGGGGCGACAATGCAAACCGCGCTCGTGGTCAGGCGGTCTGAAATCCGAACGTCGGAGACATGATCTGCCAGGGCTTCCTTTGCGAAATCAATGAACCCGGTCACATCCTCGGCGGCCTTGGCTGGCTCGCGACCTTCCGCCAGGGGAATGAGGCTGAGATCGGCCGCACCCTGTGTAACCGACTTGAACGGCTTGCCTTCGTATTCCGCGCCCATCGACGTCCAGAAGTTGTCGATCTGGTCGGGTAGCAGCAGTACTTCGATGCCGCGTGCCTTGAAACCCTCAAGCTGCGGGGAATCGGCGATCCGTTCGAGGTCGGTACCGGTCGCATAGTAGATTGCCGTCTGGTTTTCCTTCAGTGCGGAAACGTAATCCTTGAGCGAGCGCCACTCACTGTTCGAGATCGTGGTCTTGAAGCGGGTAAGGCCGAGCAGGGTCTCGCGCCGTGCAAAGTCTTCGTAGAGACCTTCCTTCAGCACGGCCCCGAAGTTTTCCCAGATCGCCGCAAAGCGTTCGGGCTCGGCGTCGGCGAGCTTCTCCAGCTCGGAAAGAACGCGGTTACTCACGCCCTTCTGGATTGCCGAAAGGACGGGGCTGTCCTGGATCATCTCGCGCGACATATTGAGCGGCAGGTCCGCGGAATCGACGAGGCCGCGCACGAAGCGCAGATAGCGCGGCAGGATCTCCGCCTCATCGGTGATGAACACGCGCCGGACGTAAAGCTTAATGCGCCCGCTGCGATCGGGATCGAACAGATCGAATGGCTTGCTCTCCGGAATGAAAGTCAGCACCGAATACTCATGCCGCCCCTCTGCCCGGTAATGGAGCGTCAGGGCGGGCTTATCGAACTGGCCCGCCACGCTGCGATAGAAGTCGGTGTAATCTTCCTCGCTGATGTCCGACTTCGGCTTGGTCCACAGCGCCAAGCCGTCCGCGAGTTGCCGAGCTTCCTCGTCGCTTCCGGCTTCCTCGATGAAAATGGGGACGGGTACATGGCCCGATTGGGCCTTGACGATCCGCTCGAGGTTGTAGCGCTCCGCATAGCTTTTCGCGTCATCAAGAAGATGGAGAGTGACTTTGGTCCCGCGGGCAGGTGCTTGCGCTGGATCTACGGGCGCAATTGTGTACGTGCCAAGTCCATCGGACGACCAGCTGGATGCATCACTTTCACCCGCTCGCCGCGACACGACGTCGACTTTGCCCGCCACCATGAACGCCGAATAGAAACCGACGCCGAACTGACCGATTAGCTGCTGGCCTTCTCCGTTCTTGTCCGCGGAGAGCCTGTCCATGAAAGCCTTGGTCCCGGAACGGGCGATGGTGCCGAGCGTTTCGCCCATATCGGCAGCGGTCATGCCGATGCCGTTGTCCGCCACGGTCAGCGTGCCGGCATCCTTGTCCAGTGTGATGGTGATTTTCGGCTGCGGATCGTCGCCTAAAAGCGACGGATCGCCAATCGCTTCATAGCGCAGCTTCTCGCACGCATCGGCGGCATTCGAGATCAGCTCGCGCAGGAATACGTCCCGGTCCGAATAGACCGAATGGACCATCATGTGCAGCAGCTTGGAGACATCCGCCTCGAAGGCGCGGGTTTCAGAGGCGATAGCGGAATCTGTCGTCATCGTATCCTTGGCTCGCATGGTTCAGATTTGCCCCGGTCAGATGGAAAGCCCCTGGGCTCTCGTCAAGGCGTTGAGCGTGATAAGGGTTTATGCGGGAGCCACCGTTCTAAGGCCGACTTGCAGGCGTGTTGGGACCTTGTGAGGGTCAGTCTAGGAGCACCGCCGTTGGGATTTCGATTCTGCGCACTGCCTGGGCCAAAACAGCTGATCTTCGACCCTGGTCTTGGCACCGCCAAAGTAGGCGATGTTCTCCAGATTCAAAGCGCCTCCGAGTGGCTGGGATGTTGGACTGTCCAGAACGACAGTTTCGAAGACGCGGAACGAGATAGCTGGCATTCGATCGGGTCGGCGTGCGGTTTCGTGACCGACCCTTCACGGACACGCAGCCGCCGATTTTCCGTTCCCAGTTGCCGCCCGTCCGCTTTCTCATCTTCCATGCTCAAGATTGGCCGGCCCTGCCCGACCGGTTGCGGATTAAAACGTAAGATAGCTGCCATTGCTGAGGTCGGGGAGCACAACCGTCTGAGCGGATGCGTGAGCAAATTTGCCCCCAACTCACTTTATGCCTTTGAAATTACGCGTTTATATGACTGATAAAACAGTCGACCGTGACGCAAATTCAAGAAGCTGGGAGACCGATATTAGATAATTGTTGTTGATTCATATTAATTTTCTGTAGCAGTTTATCATTCCCTCTATGAATCATTCTCGTAACCCGCGACTGACTTCGTGCACCTCGCGTGTGCAGCAATAGGGGGGGCGGATGGCGTTGAGTCCGTTAGAAAATCCAGAATCGCCGGAAAGATCAGAAGCTTTTACGGTCGGCGACGAGAACTGCATTTCGGCAGGGCTTTCCCAGCTCGGCGACAGACTCGCGGAGTTAGTTAAGGATTGGCAAGGATTTGTCGGCAAGCAGTGCAATCACGGTAAGCCAGCCAGTGATCTTGGCGGTATCGCAGAGAGAATTTACACGAGCAGACGGAAACGCGATCATATTATTTACGCCGGAATATTTGGCGAACCATCTTGGGATATCCTACTCGATCTCTTCATCTCGGAGTGCAAGGGGCGCCAAATTTCAGTTACGTCGGCTTGCATCGCGTCTGCTGTTCCATCTACGACGGCGTTGAGGTGGATAACCATCTTGCTGAATGCTGATCTTGTCGAGCGTAGAGACGACCCTGCGGATCGCAGGAAAGTTTACCTTCAGCTCTCAACAAAGGGCCGAAGTGCAATGGAACAATATCTCCGGAATTACGGAGAAACCTGATTTTTCTCAACCATGGGTCGCCACATTATACAACGTGACTGTCTCCGTGGTCAGCCGACAGCGTGACGCACCGCTCGATGCCTCCCAAAATGGCAATTGAATGCTGCCGTACGAGGTGGCCTCAAATCGGCTTGCGCGCCGCTGCGGCCGCAAAATGTCAAGAATTTCCAGAAATCACTGCGTATACCGGTTCAAATCCATCATTCAGAATTTTACCGCAGCGTCAGATTATTGACGGTGCCGGTCTGCACAGTGGATTCGTATCCCATATATCTTTAGGTCAATCAAAGCAAAGTACTGATATTTAGTGATTCACAATTTGGATATATACCGTTGAATTGATAAATGACATGTTTGCTTTATGTTAATGTATGTTATAAACATTTCGCTCCTGTCGCCATGAGGGCCTCCGCTTCGCACGGCTGAAGCTCCCCCCCCACGGAGCCTTTAAGACACAAGGGAGCGCACACCCCGGCCATTCCTTGAATGGCCGGGGTGTGCACATTTAGCCAACACTGTCCTTTAACGGAAACGCGAAGACGTGCGTTCTGGCGAGTATCCAACTCGTCTGCGCGAGATACTCGTTCAATTACAATATTGGAGATCGCATAGGTCAATCATGGCCCCCACTGGGTGAGGCCTCGCCGCCGCTTGAACTGGCCGGCATTTTGCTAACGTCCGCCCGCCAAAAGTAGCGTATTTTCAGGGCTACGGCCGTGCCGCCTTTGGAGATGATCAAATTTTATGCACAATTGTTAATATAGGTTGTGGGAATTTTTGAAAAAATTGGTAGGGTGAAGGATCGTCGGCCACTTCCATTCAGGCTCCGGCGGCTGAAGGACTTAGTGCTTTCGCCTGGCGGAGTGGAGTTGTGAGCGAAATTCCAGCAGCAAAGTCGGATGTGGCCGCTCACTGTAATGGTGTTAGCCAGAATGGTGTTGCCCACGCAGCAGTCTTGCTTGTGGAAAGCCTAATCCATGGCTTGATTGCCCGATCAGTCATTGACGTTGAGCAGGCAGTCGAAATTGTGGAAGTAGCGATCGACGCAGGCATTGAGATTTCGCTACAGCACGGGCAATCAGCTTACGAAGATTCTGAGGCGATCTTGCTTCTCAGGAAAATTTCGGACAGCCTTCGGCACGATTTACCGGCCTAGCGCTACGCCTTTTGGCGCAATCGTCTATGGAGGTAATTTTCGTCAAAGCCCGCAATCTCTACCAATTTGCCAGGATCCTCGATGCATAGACTGCCTCTCTCAAGTGACATTGCGCCGGCGAGACGCAATTCCTTGAGCACCCGATTGAGGTGAACTGGCGTCATTCCCAGCGAATCGGCCAACAAAACTTGTGACAGCGGAAGCGTGAGCTTAGGGTTTGGGGCAAGTCCAATATTACGAGCGCGTAGATATAGCTCACACATCAAATGTGCGACGCGCTCGATACTCGTCCGCCGGCCCATGCTTGTTATCCAAGCCCGCATCGTGCCCTCATCAACAAGCTGCGACAAGTACATCGCTCTGGCAATGTTTGGCCGCTCATCCATAAGTCTGTCCATGTGCTCGCGGTCAATGGTGGCCACCGAGGCGCGTTCGATCGTTTGGATACTGTGGTCCATGTGTGCAAGAAGCCCAACGTGAAGGTCGCAGGAGTCGCCAGGCATCAGAAATGCCAAGACCTGCCGTGCGCCATTCGGTAGAATCTTGTAACGAAACGCCCACCCCTCGAGCACGATGAACACGGGTCCGGGCCGGTCCCCTTCACGGATCAGATCTTTTTTCGCTGCGATACTCTGAGGGTGCGAAGTCGCTTCCTGGAGGAGATCGATATCCTCGTCATTGAGTGACGCAAATCCGCGTAGTTTGTCGATGAAGCGATTGTTCATCCGGCACAATCCCACATGGCATTCGAAATTCATATTGTTCAATATTATTGATTAAAGTTATAGATAAAACAACAGGAACGCTCTTCCCGCTTATCGCGGAGCGCGCGGATAGTAGGGGGAGAGCGGCCTATGTGCAGGCGTTCAATCGATAAAATCACCATGACCGCCAGATTCCGGCAGATACGAAATCAGAATGTTCAAGCATCTACTGCAGACCGGATGATCTGCGGCATGGGTGAAATAGGGTTTTTATTGTGATCTGACATCATTGATGTTTCTTGTTGATATTAGTCTACCAAATATCGTTGGACATAACCCGTGGCACGCCGCACAACCATCATCAAAGATGTGAATTGCAACCACTTCGATCGTCATGATCGTAAATCATATGATGCGCGAACCGTTTTTGTTAAGCGTTTCTAGCGGGAAGCGTTCGCGGTATCCAAATCGTCGACCTCGGACAGTTGCGATATTTTATCCATATAATACTGATTCAGACTTGCCTCCAAGCCAGTATACGCTCTTGCCTCTAGATAAATTAATATCGTGCAGGTTGAAGTATGTATAATCGACTGAATACACCGAAATTCAGTACAGTAAGTGTCGAGCGGCGTGAATGGGTGGGGCGAAGCCGGTTGGTGGCTTCGAAATAGGCCAGCGGGTTACCCAACCCTCTGCCCGCTGGTCTATTGTGGCTTCACAGTCAGATGGCGGCTTTCCTTGGCTAGGTACGTTGAACAGCCTGATGGCGGGCATCCAATGTGCAGAATTGCGACCTCGGCAAAATAGCGCTGCAGCCTGAAATCGAAGGGCTGCGAACAGTCCCACGAATACGTCATTTATGAAACTCATGATCCAAAGAAAATTCGGCATTTTCCTAGGTTGGATCGCTGAATTAACATTTGTGCACAATCAATTTCGGCATGGAGGGGCAATGCAATTTAAATTCACGCGCCGCGCACCGTGGCAAGTGGGAAGTCGGGGGTGGGGGTTCGGTCTCACAAGTAGCAATGGTTCAGGCTTGGTGTTGGTCGATTCTGAGGCGCTGACCATTGCTTGCACCTTGCGCCCGACCACTGGGCGGAAAGGCAGGCAATCGTTCACATTCTCGATCTTCGACAATCTTGATGCTGCTCTGCGAGAAGTCCGAAATCGTGATACGCGCGAAGGAGATTATGACTTCGTCATCAGCAAGGAGGATGTCCTCACGGGCGCAATGAAATGGGGATCATCATTCATTGATTGCCATTGAAACGTGATAGGCTTTCCGATTCTGTCACTTTGTAACGCATGAATCGAGCCGGCGATTTGGCTCTATGGTTTGGCCGCAGGACGGAGCTGTACTTGAATCACAACTCGTGTTGCCGGTTTGAGGATTTTGCAGTGATAGCAACGAGATCGAGAAAAGCGTTCGCCATCTAGGGGGCGCCGAGCATCCCCAGGGATGCAGCGATCAAAGTTTTAGCGCAGCTGAGGAACATCGAAACGACTGCACCTTGCGCATGGAGTGGAACATGATCCGAAGCAGGGCTTGGATTTATCAAGCGACGTCAGAAAATGTACGATAGTCATTTGTCATACATGGCCGTCTTGCGCCGGCTACGGAACATCGCCTGATCGCGTTAGGGTTCGCGCGTCGAACCGTGCCTTACAGGTGCTGGCTGCGGCGGCGTGCCCTTGCAAAACGATCAGGTTTGAGGTGCTAGAACTCTAATCGATGAGGATTTTGGCGCTTTGGCTTCGATCTTGCACAAACCGAACCGCCTTCAGGCAGTCTGCCTTCGTAAGAAATCCGTAGCCTCCTGCTATTAGTGCGCCAGTGCTGGCATGAAGCTGCCACTGCCAATCGCCACCCGCAAACTGGGTCGACGTCAGCATGACCATTTCTGCGCGGAAAATCTGAAAGTAAGCCGGCCTCAAGGGGGTGAGCGGAATGGTCAATGCACCACCTTCGTTCTCCCACTCTTGGCGTTGGGCCCTGTCCATCATGTCCTCATTTAGGCCAGAATTCCCTATGGTTTGGCTCTTCTTGGCAATGGAGGCAGAAATATGTCGGGCCTTTTGCGCCCTTCGAGCCGAAATCTGTTCCTCGATTGCTCCGAGGAAGTGTTCGCAGAAATGGGCGGTTGAGACGTAATCCTGCTCGTACACTCCAAGATCGTGCCCAGACCCGAACGTTGCGTTGAGCTGTTCGAAAATAATCGGATCATCGTCGGCGAGGTGACCGATCAGAGCCTGGAGGATGCGTTCGTGAGCGAGTACTCGCCGTTCCAGCGTCGTGACCTCGCGTGGTTTCGCATTGGCTCCGCCTTCCCCGAAATCCGACGGCATTGGTTCTTCCTGTGTGGGAGGATTTTGACGTTTCTCAGCTTCCTTCGCCGCCGAGGCAAACGCGGAAAAAGAACGTGATTTTCTAAACGGTCTGTGTGACATGAGCTTCACCGCTTGAGCGGGAGCAACAAACTCTCAGTCGCGCTTTGCTCGAAATGGGGAGGCAGCGATATCAATAAAGTGGTGTTGATTTTTCGAATTTCAATAAAATATTTTATTATTCTGCAATTTTCTGGGGGGATGTAATATTATTATGGCGTAGATTTAAAGACAATATCGCTAAAAATGAGCCATGCCATTGATTATACCGGTTGATCGGCTTTCCTCCTTTCGACGATTTCTCTCCCACTTTGACATTCGATTCGAATGGCCGCTGTAAGGATGATGGTCGACAGCGTTGAACGACGGGACTGCGGGCGATTGCGGGCGAAGCGATCCTGGCGAGATGTGCACTGTAGGCGTCAGCTTTCTTAAGCTTGGCTCCCCAAACCGGACCGAGCACAATGTCCCAATCGCAGTCGCTCAGATGCTCTGGAAACCAGCGGCGACAGGGAGATCATTCATCGACCACCGAATTTCCCTTAACCCCTCATACGCAACGTTCGACGCCTTCAGGGCTCGCCATCCCAGTACGACAGCGGATCATTGAGCCACCCTGTGATGGCGCTTTCGCGCCAACCCGTGCAACGGTCGGCGATGCGAACCTGACGTGGAAACGTGCCGGCCTGAATTTTCCTGTAGAGCGTCGAGCGAGTCAGACCCGTGCGTTCAAGCACAGCAGAAAGCCGTAGAATTCTTTCGGGATGGTTTGTGTTGCCCCCCTCCCCGTTGCTGACCTGGGCCAGCCTCGCAAACTCTAACCCGTTCAACTCCGACCTCTCAGCCGCTGAAAACCGCGGTCCGCATTGAGGAAAGCCATTAATATTGCAGGTATCAATTCCGGTATCTGAACCTCGTCCCCGTAGGCGGCCGCATAGACTTTCGCATACTGCTGCAAGCTGTGGTGAAGTTCGGGCGCGACCATGATCGCCAGTTTGACCGGCGTCTTGTCCGGCAACTTCGCCAGCTTGATTGTGCTCATCGGCCACCCTCCCCTTTCCAGGGCGCCAGCACCAAGTCCTGCCGCACCAAGAGTCGCACAGGCGCACCCGGTCGAATATCGATGGTTGGCTGAACATCGAGATTGCGCTGGGTGATCTGATCCCCCGCTCGAGACACGCTGGTCTGTGCGGACTCCCGGATCGCCTGCACCAGATCGCTCTCGCCGGTAATCGAGAGCTCGGTGCCGACGCCCAGAAGTGTTGCAAACGCCACGCCCTTGAGCAGCCGCCCGGTATGGTAATTCACCCGGTCCGAGAGCCCAGAGTAGCCTGACGGATCAGCCGCCGGCATGTTATCGAGCCGAACCGACTTGCCATCGGGCATCACAAGGCGCTGCCAGATGACCAGTGCCCGGCTCTGCCCATAGGCCACGACGCTGTCATACTTGCCAATCAGCCTTGACCCTTGCGGAATGAGCAGGGTCTGACCGCTCGCGCTGTCGAAGACGTTCTGCGTGACCTGCGCAATGACCATCCCTGGCACATCGGAATTCACGCCCGTGACGAGACTCGCCGCAATGACGCTGCCCGCCATCAGCATGTACGGGGAAGCTGGACCCGCGAGATTGTGCGGGTTCACATCACCGCGCTCGTCGAGCTTCTCCGCGAATTGGGTTTTGCGGTCCGCCGCCGAACTCGATGTTTCGCCATTCGCTGTCTGTCCAAGGCCGATTGAAGCCTCCGGCGCAGTCGTGGCGGCAACGGATGGTGTGCCAGCTGCTACGCCCGCGCCCTGAATGAGCAGCGAGGATTGCCTCGCTGCCTTGAGCTCCGCAGCCTGTCGTTGCTGAGCTTCGTCGACGCGCGAAGCGGCGATCGGAGCAATACCTGCGTCCGCCAACTGGCGCTGCTGCGCCTTCAGGATCGGTCGTCCAAGATCTCCGGGCAGCGGCGGGCCTAGCTTCCTCACATCCCCATAGCTCTTGGGGAGCCCGGCCAGCGCATCGTCTGAAGGCTTCCGATCCGGCTGGGACATCATGCTGTCTGCCACGACGTGCCCCATGATCCTCGGCTTCAGCGCAATCCACGCCACACCGACAATTGCGATCGCAGCCAGAACACTCCCGCCGATAATCACTTCCTTGCGGAAGCGGGTAACACGCGGCGTGCGGGCGCGGATTGCCAGCGTCTCGGGATCGAGCTTCGGCCCTGACGTCCGAACCTCTGCCGGCTCGGCCTGCATCTCCTGCGAGATCACTATGGGGCGCAAAACCTGTGCGGCATCGCCTGCTTCCAGATCCTCGCTCATCACCGCGCCCTCCCCTCGCCGCCTCGAGTGATGCGCACTATCTGTTGCTTCTTTGCCCCAAGCCGAAGCTCGGCGACGCTGAAGATGCGGTCGATCACATAGAAGCGCCCCTTCATGCGGTAGTTGACCAGCTCGGCCGCGCCATCAGCACCGATCAGAAAAAGCGGCGGCGCTTCATCGACGCCGATCGATTCTGGAAACTCGATAAAGGTCTGCCGGCCATCATCGAAAGCCCGCACCGGCCTCCAGGTCGGCGTATCGCCGGTAATCACGTAGCCAAAGTAGAGCTGGTCGACACCCAGGCCGGCGGCAATCGGCTTTGCCGCCTCCGCAGCAGCCTGCGCGGCCTTGATCGCGACGAGTTCATCGAGCGGATAATTCCACGACAGTGCAGACATTCCCGCGCTCGGCCGACTGGTCAGCAGCAGATGGTAGGTGCGCCGATCGGTAGTGATGACGAGGTTGGCAACGAGCCCGGTGCTGAACGGCTTCACCATGACATGCGTGCGCTTGTCCTCGCCGCTTCCGCTGGAGGTATCGCCGATCACCCAGCGCGCGGTGTCACCGGCCGCAACCGCGACAAGCCCCTCACCCGGCTGCAGCGCGATGTCAGTGATCATGCCGGGCTGGGTATAGGCGTGGTACACAGTGCCATCGGACCAGAGATAGACCTGCCGGGCATTGACCCAGGCATTCGGCGATGGCTCGACGCTGGAGCGGCTCATGCCGCTGGTCGGCAGCTTCGCCCGCGCCGGCAAATCCGCCGGATGAACGCCCACGGCAAAGGCAGCCGCAGCCAGTAGCGAAGTCTTCATGGCAGTACCTCCTTGGTTTGGTCGGGATCGGGAAGTGCGGGCGCCTCTGACGCGGCCTCGTTCGCCGCTGGACTTGCTGGTAGAACTGCAGTGGTCGGTGCGGACGTTTCGAGTTCCCGGCTCCAGTCGATGGCATCGACATAGATGCCCAGCGGGTTCTTCCGCAGCGTCTCACTATCGCGCGGCGCCTGCTGGACGACGGTCAGGATCGCGGTCCAGTGGCTGGTGCCGGCCGCGCTGCCGCGCTCGAAAAGACTCTCGATCCATTTGACCTGAAAGCTTTTGTCCGAAGCCCGGACAACGCTGGTCACCTGGACCGAGACCGTGCGCTCGCCGAGCCCTGTCAGCGCGCCGGACGCCCGCGCGTATTCGCTGAGAAAGCGGCTGCCGCGCTGCGTCGAGAAGTCGTAGGCCTCGAGCCAGCCATCGCGCATGATTACCGGATCGAGCGAAATCCCCCGGACATGACCGATGAACTTGGAGAGAGCCCAGGCGATCTGCGGATCGGTCGGCTGATAGCTGGCTTCCGCCTCGCTGACCGCACGGGGTTCACCGAGCCGGTCGACTGCAACGACGTAAGGCACCACCCGGCTCTGAAGCGACTGCCAGATGAGGCCGCCCGCCATCCCACAGCACAGGCCGAGGCAACCGAAGGCCAAGATCCGCCAATTGCGCGCTTGGACGCGGGCGGAGCCGATCCGATCGTCCCAAAGCTGCGCGGCCCGCTGGAAGGGCGTTTCGGGAAGCGGGGTTCGCCCATAGAGCTGGACGCTGCGTTTGAAGCGCATGGGTCAGTCATTCCTTTCGCTGATGTCGGGAGTGGTGGCGCCGCCGCCGCGATCGCCCTGCTGGACAGCGTGGATGGCGACGTCGCGGCGATGACGAGCCGTCTGCTCGGCGCGCATGGCCTTGGCCCAGGCAGGCACCCCTTCTCCCCCTTCGGCGGACGCGTCCGGCGCGGAAGATGAAGGCGGCGAGGTATCGGATTGTGAGGAGGGTGCGGCTCCGCCGGAAGTAGCTGGCGAGGCGGAGCGCCCAGACGCTGAAGGACCGGCATGATCGCCGGCCGAGGCCGATGTCGCCGAATGGCGTACCGTCGAGCCTGCATGAGCCCCGCCGCCATGGCTGGCCGAACTTGCGGCGGCCGCACTGCTGCCCATTGAAGTTCCGGCACGAATACCGCCCAGCGCCGTGCCCGCAAGACGCGCGCCGGCCATCGCCCCTCCTCCTGCCAACATGGCGATGCCGCCCGCACCAAGCGCCGTGCCTGCAGCCGCCCCTGCCCCCAGTTGCGGTGCGCCCGAAGCAAGACCACTGGCGACCGATGGCGCGAAGATGCCGAGGCCGAACAGCGCCAGGCTTGCCAGCACCAGGCTCATGGCCTGGCCGATGTCTGGTTCCTGCCCCTGCAGCGCCTGGGTGAACTGATCGAAGAAGTTCGAGCCGATCCCAACGATCACGGCCAGTACCATGACTTTGATGCCCGAACTCACGACATGCCCCAGCACGCGCTCGGCCAGGAAACTGGTCCGGTTCCATAGCGCAAAGGGAACGAGAATGAAGCCGGCGAGCCCCACCAGCTTGAACTCGATGATGCAGACGAACATCTGCACGGCGAGGACGAAGAAGGCGAGGATGACCAGCAGCCAGGCGATCAATAGCACGGCGATCGTCAGGAAATTCTTGAAGAAACTGGTGAAGCCGAGGAGCTTCGAGGCCTGCTCAAGGAGCGGCCATGCTGCCGTGAATCCGGTGCCAGCCAGACGCCCGGGACGAAGCAGATCGTCTGCGGTGAGCGATCCACCACCGGCAGTGATCCCGGCCTGCGCAAAGGAATGGAAGATGATGTCGGCGAGCGTCGAGAAACTGTTGATGATGAAGGCGAAGGCGCCGACGTAGAGCACCTTGCGGATGAACTTGGCGAGCACATTGTCCTCGCCCCCAAGCGACCAGAACAAGCCGGCCAGCGTCACATCGATCGCGATCAGCGTGGCGGTGAGGAACCGCACATCACCGCCCAGCAGGCCAAAGCCGCTATCGATATAGCGGATGAAGGCAGTCATGAACTGATCGATGATGTTGAGGTCGTCCACGTGCGATCGTCCTGTCTGGGTGAGCGGGCCAGGCGCGCGATATCGCGCTCAGCGCAGCGCTGAGTGGTGGGTGCCCGCGGGCCACGGCCGGGGATGGAGCACGTGCCCCGCGGGCGCGGCGGCAGGAGAGGCGATCCGCCGCCGCTGTCGAGAAAGGAAAGCGGCGGCCTAGTTCGGTGTGTAGGCCGTGCCGGTGCCCAGGAATTTCCTGGTCGCTGCGTCGGCTTCGCTCTCGGACTGGGCGTTGTTGGCGTCGCTCACGGCCTGCGCACGAAACTGGGCGGCCAGCATTTGCTGGATCTGGAATTGCTGCTTGGCGGTCAGCGCGAGAAGCTGGTTGGTGACCTGCAATGCCTGCAAGGTGCCCTCGGCGGCCTGGCTGCGCTGCACCAGCGCATTCATCGTCGTTGCATCGGCCTCGACGTTCTCGGCGATCTGCGCCTGCATCGTCACCGTCTGGCGATAGGCTGCGACCTGCGTATCGAGCCGCGAGCGCGCAGCCGTCACAGAATCGTCAAGTTTCAGCGACTGGCTGAAGGCGTCGGGGTAGAGCTTGCTAAACTGCTGATCGACACTGGCGACCTTGAACTGGATGTTCTGGGCTTGGCCCATCAGCGTATCGATCTTCTGGAGCGTCTGGGTTAGGGTCTGAAGCTCGGGAAAGCTCACGGTCGAGAGGTTCTTCGCCTGATTGACTAGACTTTGCGCCTCGTTCTGCAGCGACTTGATCTGGTTGTTGACCTGCTGCAGTGCGCGCGCCGCGGTTAGCACGTTCTGCGCGTAGTTGGTCGGATCATACACGACCAGCGCATGGGCTGGCGGACTGGCGATCATGGCATCAAAGACGATGCCGCCGGCGGCCACCAAAGCGAGCATTCCGATGCCAGCACCCAGCTTCCGGGGCTGCTTTGGAGCATGTGGGCGAGACGAGATTTTCATCACCATTCTCCTTCACGTTCGTGTCACGAGAGTTCATTTCGCCCTGTCAGGTCAGTTCTCCGGACCGGGGTAGGTGCCGATCAGATCGGCCGCCCATGCGGCATGCGTTCCGGCAAGAAAGTGGGCGAAGAACTCGTCCTGGCCATGTTCGGCGAGCACGGCATCGATCCGCGCCTGTGTCATGGGATCAGAGCTGCCGCACAGCGCCAGCGCCACATCGCCCAGCCCGAGCTCGAACAACCGGTTCCCGCGGGCCGATTGCAGGTAGTAGTGGCGCTTGGGCGTCGAGCGGGCGATGAGCTCGATCTGCCGCTCACTGAGCCCAAAGCGCTCGTAGATCTCGCGGCTCTGCGGTTCGACCGCCCGGTCATTCGGTAGCAGAATGCGCTGCGGGCAGCTTTCGATCAGCGCCGGCGCGATCGGCGAACCGGCGATATCGGCGAGGCTTTGCGTGGCGAACAGCACCGAGACATTGCGTTTGCGCAGGACCTTCAGCCACTCGCGAATGCGCGCAGCGAACAGCGGATGGTCGAGGAAAATCCAGGCCTCGTCGAGCACCAGCAAGGTCGGGCGCCCGTCGAAGCGCTCCTCGAGCCGGTGGAACAGATAAGTCAGCACGGGACCGACAACGGAGCCGTGCCCCATCAGCGCCTCGGTCTCGAAGCATTGGAGGTCGGCGAGGTGCAGCGAACTCTCCGAAGCATCGAGCAGGCCGCCGTATGGCCCATCGATGGTGTAGGGCCCAAGCGCCGTGCGTAGCGCCTTCGATTGCAACAGTAGTGTGAGACCCGTGATCGTGCGCTCCGCTGGCGGTGCGCTCGCAAGGCTACCAAGCGCCAGCCAGACCTGATCCTTCACCTCCGGCGTGACGGTCACGTTCTCCTGAGCAAGGATCGCGCCGATCCATTCGGCCGCCCAGGCGCGCTGCGCAGGATCATCAATGTCACGCAGTGGCTGGAAGGCCAGCGAGCCGGCCTCGCCGCCAAGGCCAAGCGCGTGGTGCACGCCGCCGCTAGCCAGCACCGCCGCGCGCGCGGACAACCCCTTGTCGAAGATGTAGACTTGCGCACCGGGATAACGACGGAACTGCATGATCATCAATGCCAGCAGTACCGACTTGCCGGCGCCGGTCGGCCCGGCAACGAACATGTGCCCGACATCGCCGACATGCGTCGACAGCCGGAACGGTGTCGAGCCTGAGGTTTTGGCATGAAGCAGGACCGAGCCACCCAGATGATCGTTGCGTGCCGGTCCGGCCCAGACGGCCGAGAGCGGCATCAGGTGAGCCAGGTTCAGGGTATGGACCAGCGGCTGACGCACATTGGCGTAGACGTGTCCCGGTATTGACGAGAGCCAGGCTTCGACCGCGTTGACCCGCTCGCGGATCGTGGTGAAGCCGAGCCCGCCCAGCACGCGTTCGACCTGCCGCATCTTGGCGTCGACCGCGCTGCGTGTCGTGTCGCTGACGGTGATCGTCGTCGTCAGGTAGCCGAAGGCAACATGATCGCCGCCCAAGGCCTGAAGCGCTAGATCGGCATCGGCCACCTTGTTGTCGGCATCGCTGTCGAGAAGCTGCGCCGGCGTGTTGTACATCACCTCGCGCAGCATGGCGGTCAGCGATTTGCGTTTGTTGAACCACTGCCGGCGCAGGCTGGTCAGGACCTTGGTCGCCTCGGACTTGTCGAGCGCGATGAAGCGCGTGACCCAGCGGTAGGCGAAATCCTGGTGGTTGAGCGCATCGAGAATGCCGGGGCGGCTCAGGTTAGGAAATCCGAGCACCGAGATCGTGCGAATGTGGCGGTCGCCCAGCATCGGCTCGAGACCGCCCACGAGCGGCGTGTCGACGAGCAGGCCATCGAGATACATCGGCGTCTCGGGGACACGGACGGGATGGCGACGATCCGAGATCGTCGTGTGCAGATAGGTAAGCAGTTCCCTGCTATCGAGAACCCGGATCTCGGGCATGAAACCGTCGAAGAGATCAAGGGCGCGGTCGGTCTCGGCGATGAAGCCGTCAAGCGAAGCGCGCCAGTCGCGCCCCTTCTCGCCGTCAGCGCGCTCGACCAGTTTGCGGCCGGCGGCATCCTCGCTGTCAGCGGGCGGCAGCCAGGTCAGCGTGAGGTAGTACGCACTCTCGTAATGCTTGCGCTCCGCAAGAAATGCGGCGCGGCGCTCGCGGTCGACGAGCCAGCTTGCTGCATCCGGGAAGGCATCGTCGGGATAGCTGGAGGCTTCGCGCCGCTCGGCCTCGAAGAACAGCGCCCAGCCCGAGCCGAACCGGCGCAGGACATTGTTGGCGCGCGCCGCGATCGAAACCAGTTCGGCCTCGGTCGCCGATTCCAGATCGGGCCCGCGGAATTCGAGGACGCGCAGGAAGCTGCCGTCCTTGTTGAGGACGACGCCGGGCGCGACCAGTGCGGCCCAGGGCAGATGGTCGGCAAGGCGTCCAGCCTTGCTGCGATATTCGGCGAGGTTCAGCACGCGAGATATCCTTTCTGGCGCAAGTGGCGCAGCAACACGGGCGCAAAGTCGGGATCGCGCCGCGCGGCGAGCACGGCGAGGCTGTGCCCCGCTGCCCAGATGAAGAGGCCGGCCAACCACTGCTGGAGCCCGAGGCCAACGGCCATGGCGAGCGTGCCGTTGAGGATCGCGATCCCGCGCGGCGCGCCGCCAACGAGGATCGGAGCGCCAAGGCTCACATGGATCGGGACCTCGAAGCCCTCGATGTGCTGGCCGGCCGCATTCATGCGATCAGCGCTCCGCCGCCGAAGCTGAAGAACGAGAGGAAGAAGCTCGATGCGGCAAAGGCGATCGAGAGGCCGAAGACGATCTGGATCAGCCGGCGAAAGCCGCCCGACGTCTCACCGAAGGCCAGGGTCAGGCCGGTCACGATGATGATGATGACCGCGACGATCTTGGCGACCGGGCCCTGTACGGATTCGAGGATCTGTTCGAGCGGTTCCTCCCAGGGCATGCCGGAACCAGCAGCCCAGGTCTGCGCAGTAACGGTGAGCGACGCTGCCATCGCAGCGGCAGCGAGCACGGCGGCCCGTGGATCGGGGCGCATGCCGAAGCGCTGAAGTCGTGACGTCTTCATGGGGTCATTCTCCTTGCTTGGTGGAAGGGAAGCGGACGGACGGGAAGCAGAGCTCGTGCAGGCGGTATTCGCCGCGGACGGGATCGAAGCCTTCCAGGCTGGCGATGGCCGAAATCCGGCGAGCCAGGCCGCGCCCGGAAATGACGACAATGAGGTCGATGGCCTCGGCGATGAGATGGCGCGGCACCGTGACAACGGCTTCCTGCACCAACCCCTCAAGCCGATGCAGTGCCGCCGATGCGCCGTTGGCATGGATTGTCGCGATCCCGCCGGGGTGACCTGTGTTCCAGGCCTTGAGCATGTCGAGCGCTTCGGGCCCGCGCACTTCACCGACGATGATACGATCGGGCCGCAGCCGCAGGGTCGAACGGACGAGGTCAGCGATGGTGGCGACGCCCTGCCGGGTGCGCAGGGCAACCGTATCGGGCGCTGGGCTTTGCAGTTCGCGGGTGTCCTCGATCAGTACCACGCGCTCGTCGAGCGCGGCCATCTCGGCGAGCAGCGCATTGGCGAGCGTGGTCTTGCCGGAGCTGGTGCCGCCGACGACGAGAATGCTGCGGTGATCGAGGACGGCGGCGCGCAGCATTTCCGCGGCTTCCATCGGCATGATGCCGTCCGCGATATAATCTGCGAGCGTGTGGATGCGTGCCGCCGGCTTGCGGATGGAAAAGCACGGCGCCAGCGACACTGGCGGCAGCACGCCTTCAAAGCGCTCGCCGGCGCCTTCACCGTGCGGCGGCAACTCGGCGGAAACGATCGGACTGTCGGCGTGGACTTCGGCGCGGGCATGGCTGGCGACAAGGCGGATGATACGTTCGACCTGTTCGGGCGCGATGCGCACATCGGTGTCCACCCTGCCCTCGCCAAGGACATCAACCCGGAGCGCGCCGTCTGGATTGACCATGATCTCGATGACGCGCGGATCGCCGAGCGCCGCCTCAATCGCCGGACCCATGGCCGTGCGCAGCATGGCGCGCCGGCGCGCGGCAGTCTCGGCGCCATTCACAGCTTGTCTCCGGGCGCCAGCGTCCGCGCGGCCGTTGCGACCTGCCGCGCCACTTGCGAAAGAAACGCTTCAAAGCGGAGGTTGCCCGCCGAGCGCCCGACCTCATCGTTCTCCGCAAGCGGCGGGCTCACCATCAGAACATAGCGGATGAAAAGCGCGAGGGTCTCGAGCTCGATGTTGCTCTCCCGCACCAAGCGGTCGAGCTTTTGCGTCATGGCATCAAGCCGGCGACCGAACAGGCCGTCGAGTTCGGAGTAGGCGCCCCGATCGAGCCACGTGGTAAAAGCCGTTGCCAGGAGGTCGGACTTGCTAACGCCTTCGCCTGCGGCGAGGTTGGCAAGGCGCTCACTAACCGGCTTCGTCAGGAACACCTGGTGACGGATCTTTCGCGTCATGATCAAAGCCCCAGCTGGAGTTGGTCGGCGCGTTCGCCGGCATTAAGGGCATAGGTCGCACGCACTAGGCGCTGCTGGGCGAGGCGATCCATCGTGCGCTTTTCAGCCACGAGATCGTCGACATCATCGGGAAGTCCCAAGGCATCTGCCGGAACTGGTTCTTCAGCTGGGATGGATGGTCCTTCCGCCTCGGGCTGGCGTGCTTGGTCGAGGCCGTCCTCGTCCTCGTCTCCTGTCGCGACCATCGCCGCCAGACGGTCGTCTGTGGCCCGGATCTGATCTGACCAGTCGTTGGCTGACGACGCCGGGACGTCCCGATATCCGTCCTTGGCTGGCTGCGGCGGCGGAAGAACACATCCGGAAAAGGTCGGATCGCTGTAGTAGCGCAGTTTTGAAGCGCGGATGGGGCGCGTGCCGGACACCAGCACGAGTTCTTCGCTGGGTTCAAGCTGCATGACTTCGCCAGGCGTGAGCAGCGCGCGGGCCGTCTCCTGCCGGCTCACCATGACATGGGCGAGCCAAGGCGCGAGCCGGTGACCGGCATAGTTGCGCATGGCCCGCTGCTCGGTGGCAGTCCCGAGAGCATCGGAAATCCGCTTTGCCGTGCGCTCGTCATTGGTCGCGAATGCCACACGAACATGACAGTTATCGAGGATCGAATTGAATTCGCCGTAAGCCTTTTCGATCTGGTTGAGACTCTGGGCAATCAGGAAAGCGCGAACACCGTACCCGGCAAGGAACGCGAGGCTGGTTTCGAAGAAGTCGAGTCGTCCAAGGGCTGGAAACTCGTCGAGCATCATCAGGATTTGGTGACGCGAAGGCTTGCTCCGCTTCCCTGCCGTAGTCGTGCGGCTCGGCAGTTCCTCCGTCAGCCGGCGACCGATCTGGTTAAGGATGAGACGGATGAGCGGCTTGGTGCGGCTGATGTCCGAGGGCGGCACCACCAAGTAAAGCGACAGCGGATGCTTGCCGGAAACAAGGTCGGCAATGCGCCAGTCGGATACCGAAGTGACAGCCGAAACGGTCGGGTCACGGTAGAGCCCCAGGAACGACATGGCGGTCGAAAGTACGCCGGACCGCTCGTTCACTGACTTGTTGAGCACTTCGCGAGCTGCGGATGCCACGACCGGATGAACTTGCGGGGATTCCTGCGTGCCGAGATGGTTCGTCGACATCATCGCATGGAGCGTGTTCGCAAAGCTGCGCGCCGGATCGGACAGGAAGGTCGCTACGCGCGCGAGCGTCTTCTCCTTTTCAGCGTAGAGAACATGAAGGATTGCGCCGACCAGCAGCGAATGGCTGGTCTTTTCCCAGTGGCTGCGGCGTTCGAGAGCTCCTTCAGGGTCGACGAGGATGTCGGCGATGTTCTGGACATCGCGCACTTCGTGAATGCCGCGTCGCACTTCGAGCAGCGGGTTGTACCGGGTCGAACGTGGATCGGTCGGATTGAACAGGAGGCAATGTGAGAAGCGCGATCGCCACCCGGCCGTCAGCTGCCAGTTCTCCCCCTTGATGTCATGAATGATGGCAGAGCCGGGCCATGCAAAAAGGGTCGGGACCACGAGTCCCACGCCCTTGCCCGACCGCGTCGGCGCGAACGCCATGACATGTTCTGGTCCGTCATGCCGGAGATATTGCCCATCGACACTTCCGAGGAACACGCCGCGCGGCGCGAGCAACCCTGCCTTGCGGATATCCCGTGCGGTCGCCCAGCGCGCCGAGCCATACGTCGTGACGTGCTGGCTTTGCCGCGCTCGCCATACCGAACCGACAATGGCAACGCCGCAGCCGGCAAGACCGCTGGTAGCGGCAATGGCGCCCGCTTTATCGAAGACGATCGGTGCGTAGGCGTCGAAGTGATACCACCAGACGAAGATGGACCAGGGGCGGTAGACGGGAATGTTCCCAATCCAGAACCAGGCTGCGCCCAGTTCCGACTGATAGGCCAGCTGTGCCGCCGCCCACTGCGTCGAAATCCAAACGCCCGCGACTACTATCGCAAGCACAAGCAGGATCTGGTCGATAAGGAGACGGGTCGGGGTCATCGAACTCTCCGGCGCGCCGAAGGAAAACCCCTCGAAGCCCTGAGAGAGTCGCGAATTTAACAGGCCCGCAACAGGTACCGATAGTGCCCCTTAGCGTACACATAGGGTACACATACTGCCCCCTACTCCCGCAATGCACATTACTGGTCGGCGAGAAGCCACCAACCTGTCATCCGAGTCGATCTCGGCAAAGTCCGGACAGACCGAAGTGCGCCGCAGCTGAACAACTCCACCATTCGATTGGACTGTCGGTTCCCGCCCCCAAAGCTGACACTCGACGCCACATCCAGCCATCCTGAAAGCTGCCCTCCGTCAACCGAAGTGTGAGCGAACGTGAACGACCTGCATCGGCCGCGAAGAGACTGGCGGTTTACAGGAAAAGGTTCGACCGCCGACACCTCCGGATTGCACTCAGGAGCGGCAATATCTCCGCCCGAAAGCCGGCGACTTGGCAGTGTCTTGGCGGCCGGAGACTGTCTTCCTGTGGCGAGCGGCAGAGGCCTCCGCCGCTCGCAGGCCGGGACGATTACCAGTTCAGCCCGGCGCGCACGTAGAGATAGCGGCCGTTGAACCCGAAGGGCGAATAGTACGGGAAGCCGACAACACCGGTAGTGTTGAGCGCGGCGGGGACTTCGCGCGGATAGACGTCGAACAGGTTGCTTGCGCCGATCGCCAATTGCGCGCCCTTGGCGGGCTGATAGCGCAGTTCGAGGTCGGTGATCGTGTGCGATCCGGTCCGGTAATCGGCCGAAGCGGTAGTGCCCGGCTGCAGGACGTCGCCGTAATAGGTCGCGCGCAGCGTTGCGCCGAGAGCGCCGTGCGACCAGTCGACAGTGCCCGTGACCTTCTCGCCCGGCGTGCCTTCCTCGATGGTGAGGATGCGGCTGCGGGCGAAGAGCGTGGGCGCGGGGTCCAGCACCGATGTGGAGGTCGGCACCTTGGTCACCTTCACGTCGTTGACGTTGCCGGCCAGTGTCAGGTCGAAGGTGTGCTCGCCCGCGTGCAGGCGGTAATGCGCCACGGCATCGATGCCCTTCGCGGTCGAGGCGAGGCCGTTGATGAAGAAGCGCGCGGCAGAAACGTTGAAGGGCGCCAGCAACGCGGCGACTTGCGGACTGAAGCTGGCCTGGATGTTTTCCGACAGGCCCAGCTGATCGCGGATGTGGATGCGGTAGCCGTCGACCGTAAGGTCGAAGCCGCCGCTGCGTACGACGAAGCCGGCCGAAAGGTTGGTGGACTTTTCGGGTTGCAGCTTCTGCCCGCCCAGCGCCACGGCCACGTCGCTGGTGGACGGATAGGTGCCCGTCAGGATCGGCACGCCGTTCTGGACCACCGAGGAGACCGAGGTGAAGTATTGCTGCTGAAGCGAGGGCGCGCGGAACCCGGTAGAGGCCGTCCCGCGGATCGCGAAGGCCGGGCTGAAATCGTAGCGGAGCGACAGCTTGCCGGTGCCGGTCGATCCGAAGTCCGAATAGTGCTCACCGCGCCCGGCAAGGCCGACCAGCAGCTTGTCGGTCACTTGCGCTTCCAGATCGAGGTAGATGCTCTGGTTGCCGCGATGACGGTCCACTTCGTTGAGCGGAGAGAAGCCAAGGAACCCTTGCGCGCCGGGCGCCGCGCCCGCGACCGGGTTGGCGGCATAGTTGTAGGAGGCCGGCTCGCCCGCCTTGATCTCGAACCCTTCGCGCCGCGCTTCCGCACCGAACGCCACGTTGACCGACTGGAACACGTCGAACTTGCGCGAGACATCCACGCCGCCGACGAGTTGATCGTAGATCAGCGCGCCGTCGTAGAAATCGGTCTGGGACGAATTGCCGTAGCTGTAGTTGGCGGAGTCCAGCGTGCGGAAGTCGATCCGGTTGCGCCCGTAGCTGACGTTGACGTCGACGTTCCAGCCGCCCAGATCGCCCTTCAGCCCCAGCGCCGAATTGAGGTCTTTCGAGCGGGTGTTGATGAGCGGCAGGAAGCCGTTCGGATAGATTACCGAAACGGCCGTGGCCGCACTGGCAAGGCGGGGGAAGGCCGCGCTTTCGCTTTCGCGGTGCTGATAGCCCAGCCAGCCGTAAAGCTGCCAGTTGTCGCCGACCGAGGTGCCGGCATTGGCCCAGAGGCTGTACTGTTCGACCTCGGGATCGCCGAACCGTCCCGTCACGCGCGTGGGGGTGACGCGCGGGTCGTAGTCGGCGCGGTTGGTGGGGTTGCGGTTCAGGTATTCGCCCGAAAGCGTGAGATAGCCGTCCTCGCCAAAGCCGATGCCCTGCCAGACGGATGCGGTGATCGACCGTTCGCCGGTGACGCTGCGGCTGCCGCGCGCGGTGTCGATATCGGTATCGTAGATGCCGTAGGTCACGCTGGCGCCGCCGCCCGACCGGGCTTGCCTCAGGCGCAAGTTGATGACCCCGGCAATGGCGTCCGAACCGTACTGGGCGGAGGCGCCGTCACGCAGGACTTCGATCGTTTCCAGCGCGGCGGTCGGGATGGTGTTGAGGTCTACCGCAGCCGAACCGCGCCCAACCGATCCATTGGTGTTGAGCAGGGCCGCCGTATGGCCGCGCACGCCATTGATCAGCACCAGCGTGGCATCGGGCGAAAGGCCGCGCAAGGTGGCCGGGCGGATGGCATCCGTGCCGTCCACGGCCGAGGGGCGTGGAAAATCGATGGACGGGGCGATTGCGGCCAGCGCCGCGCCCAGTTCGGTGGTGCCCTGCCGGCGCAGGCTGTTGCTGCTCAGGACATCGACGGGTGAGGCGGTGTCGAGGCGCGAGCGGCCTTCCGCGCGCGTGCCGGTGACGACGATTTCGGATTGCGGCGCTTGCGCGCTTTCATTGGTGGATCCGGCGGCTGGTCCGACGGTTGGTGCTTCATCGTGGGCCTGGGCCCAAGCCGGGGCCTGGATGGCGACGAGCGCAGTGCTCGCCGCCAGAATGCTGGCGGTACGTCTCAAGTTCATGCTCCCTGTGAGAGATTGTTATCGTCGCGCTGCCCTCAGCATGGCGACTTTGGGTGTTTCCCTGTGTGGGGGATTCCTAGGGGGATGCGGGGTCAGCGGGCGTCACGCTGTCTGCCGTCTGGCCGAACAGAAGCCGCCGGGCCTCTTCTCTGAGCGGGGTTCCGGAATCGGGATTTACCTCGGCCACCAGATCGTAGGCGCGCTGCGTTGCGGGGCGGAGTGTGATTGCTTCGAACCAGCGCTGCAGGTTCGGAAAATCGTCCAGCGATTGGCCAAGGCGCTGCCACGGTACGATCCACGGATAACTGGCCATGTCCGCGATCGAATAGTCGTCGCCGGCCAGGAACGGGCGATCCGCCAGCCCCTTGTCGAGCACGCCGAACAGGCGGTTCGTTTCGCGCGTGTAGCGTTCGATCGCGTAGGGAATCTGCTCCGGCGCGGCATAACGGAAATGGTTGTTCTGCCCCGCCATCGGGCCAAGACCGCCCATCTGCCAGAAAGTCCACTGCACCGCCTCGCTGCGCTCCCGCGGGTCGGCGGAAAGGAATTTTCCGGTCTTTTCGGCAAGGTATTGCAGAATCGCGCCGGATTCGAAAACGGCCAGCGGCGGGCCGCCATCGACGGGATCTTCATCGACGATCGCCGGGATGCGGTTGTTCGGCGCGATCGCCAGGAAATAGGGCAGGAACTGCTCACCCTTGCCGATATTCACCGGGGTAATGCGATAGGGCAGCCCGGTCTCTTCCAGAAAGATCGTGATCTTGTGGCCGTTCGGCGTGGTCCAGTAATAGAGATCGATCATGGTCCCGATCCTTTCGCAGCAGAGAGATCAGGCCTCGGGCACCGTTTCGGTTTCCGGCTGGGGGACAAGGCGCAAGTACGGCTTCACGGTCGTCCAACCCTGCGGGAAAAGCGCCGTCGCCGCGGCATCGTCCAGAGAGGGGACGATGATCACGTCCTCGCCCGGCCGCCAGTCGGCGGGCGTCGCCACCTTGTGGCGGTCGGTCAGTTGCAGGCTGTCGATCGTGCGCAGGATTTCCTCGAAATTGCGGCCGGTGGACGCGGGATAGGTCAGCGTCAGGCGCAGCTTCTTCGCCGGGTCGATCACCAGCACGGTGCGCACCGTGGTCGTGTCGGAGGCGCCCGGATGGATCAGGTCGAGCAGGGTGGAAACCTTACGATCATGATCGGCGATCAGCGGAAAGTTGAGCGCGGTGCCCTGCGTCTGCGCGATGTCCTGAGCCCAGTCGTGATGGCTTGCCACCGGATCGACCGAAAGCCCCAGAACCTTAACACCGCGCCGATCGAACTCGGGCTTGAGACGGGCGACGGCGCCCAGTTCGGTAGTGCAGACCGGGGTGAAATCCTTGGGATGCGAGAACAGCACCACCCAGTTCGCACGCGCCCAGTCATGGAAATCGATGCGGCCTTCGGTCGAATCCTGCGAGAAATCGGGAACCGTATCGGAGAGTTTGAGGGACATGGGATCACTCCTTGTGTCTGAGTGCCGTACGGCGAACCGCCCCGCGTGACCTGCGGGCCCGCGAGAATCGGATGGGAATGAGGAGTGCCTGACGCTGTCATCTCGGCGTTTGCTGTTCGTCCGGCAGTGAGAGTATCTCACGCATCGGAGGCAACAACGACATTCTCAACTTATTTACTAGAGAATATGAGTCAATCGCAAGATTTGCTTCGCCATGGGCAAGCGTTCGTTCTTCGCCCACGTCCGCGATGAACGCTTTCCCCCCTTGCGGGCAAACTCAATTAATTTAGTAGACAATACAAGGTGGCCTGCGCAAAGCGCAGCCAGAACGGAGTCTGCCCTGCAATGTCAACGCCGATTAAGCTGAACTACGGCAGTTTCGGGTTCCGCGTCTTCGTCGGCATGGCCGTGGGTATCGTCCTCGGCTTTGCGGCGCAGTGGCTGGGGCCGGTGGGGCAAGGCGATCCCAACGGATTGACCGTCGCCCTGAAGACGACCGGATCGATCTTCGTCAGCCTGCTGAGCGCGACGGTGCCGCCGTTGATCTTCGCGGCCATCGTCAGTTCCATCGCGAACTTGCGCCAGCTGGAAAATGCGGCGCGTCTGGCTGGGCAGACATTGATCTGGTTCGCCATCACGGCACTGATTGCGGTCGTGATCGGCATCGGCGTGGGGCTGCTCGTCCGGCCGGGCTCCGGGGTTCACGCGGCGGATATCGCGGTCCATTCGCCCGCGACCGTGGGCACCTGGCTGGACTTCCTGAAAGGGCTGGTTCCCGGCAATTTCCTGGGCCTGACGGCGTCGACCAAAGTGGCGGCAGACGGCACGGTCACGACCGGACTGTCGTTCAACACGCTGCAAATCCTGGTGATTTCGCTGACCATCGGCTTCGCCGCGCTCAAGGCCGGGGATCGCGGTGAGCCGTTCCTGACGTTCGTGCGGTCGCTGCTGGCAGTGGTGCGCACCGTGCTCGGCTGGATCATCGCGCTTACGCCGATCGGTTCGGCCGCGCTGATCGGCACCGCGATCGCCACTTACGGCTGGAGCACGCTGCACCAGCTCGGCAATTTCGCGGTTGCCATCTATGCCGGGCTCGGGCTGGTCCTTTTCGTGGTCTACCCGGTGCTACTGATGGTCAACGGCATCGAGCCCTCCACTTTCTTCCGCAATGCCTGGCCGGCGATCCAGCTGGCGTTCGTATCGCGATCGTCGGTAGGCACGCTGCCCGTTACCGAGCTTGCTGCGGAACGCATGGGGATCGACGGTGCCTATGCGGCCTTCGCCGTGCCGCTTGCCGCGACCACGAAGATGGACGGCTGCGCATCGATCTATCCCGCGCTGGCGGCGATCTTTGTGGCGGACTTTTACGGCGTTCACCTTCAGGGGCTGGACTATCTGCTGATCGTGCTTGTTTCGGTGCTGGGTTCGGCGGCGACAGCGGGCATGACCGGCGCCGTGGTGATGCTGACCCTGACGCTGTCCACGCTTGGCCTGCCGCTGGAAGGCGCCGGACTGTTGCTGGCGATCGACCCCATTCTCGACATGGGTCGCACCGCGGTGAACGTGGCAGGGCAACTTGTGGTCCCGGCGATCGTCGCCAAACGGGAAAAGCTCTCGCCGGAACCCGTCGCCGCCTAGCAGAGACGGCGACGAGATGGCAATTTCCATTGGCTGATGCACTATTTTTGCATCCGCCCAATTGCCGATGTCGGCCCAAGCGTGGGAGGCTGGGTTTGTAACGCGTTCAAGAACACAGCCGCCCGCCGCTACGCCGAATTCCGGTTAAGCCCGTGGAAGACGGCCGGCAGCTTCCGCGCCCATGGACGAACCCGCTTTCGCGGGAGAGGTGCGTGGTGAGAGGTAGGGGTATATCGTGAGGTTTTGGTCGGGGTGAGGTTGCCGTCCGAGCGTGAAGTTCCCTTGAACGAGAGGAACTCACGATGGCTACGATCTCTACTCCCGCCCCGATCAGCCCGCTGCGCCAGCGCATGCAGCACGACATGATGATGCGAGGCCTGCTGCCGCGCACGCAAGACCAGTACATTCGGCACGTCCGGCGCTTCGCCGCCTACCTGGGACGACCACCCGATACGGCAACCGCAGAGGACCTGCGCAATTTCCAGATCCACCAGCACGAGAGCGGAGCCAGCGCAGGCACCATCAATGGCGCGGTGTCGGCGCTACGCTTCCTCTATACCGTCACGCTCCGGCGTCGGGACCTGGCGCGCGGACTGATCGCGACACGCCGTCCGGACAAGATGCGCGAAGTCCTCAGTGTCGAGGAGGCTACCCGGTTGCTCGAGGCAGCACCTGGCATCAAGTACAAAGCCGCGCTTGGCGTTGCCTATGGTGCAGGCCTGCGCGTTTCTGAGGTCGCCCACCTCAAGGTCGACGATATCGACAGCGAGCGCATGCTGATCCGGGTTGAACAGGGCAAGGGCGGGCGCGATCGTAACGCCATGCTGTCGCCGCATCTACTTCAACTGCTCCGTCTGTGGTGGCGCGAGGGCAAGCGACGCGGCGTGATGTTTCCCCATGGCTGGCTGTTCCCCGGGCGCAGCTACACCGATCCCATCTCATCGCGGCAACTCCACCGCGCCGTCCAGGAAGCTGCTGAGGTCGCGGGCATCCGCAAGCGCATCAGTCCGCACACGCTGCGCCACAGTTTCGCCACGCACCTGCTCGAACAGGACGTCGATATCCGCGTCATCCAGGTTCTGCTCGGACACGCCAAGATCGATACCACTGCGGTCTATACCAAGGTCTCGACCCGCACGATCCAGGCCGTCGCCAGCCCGCTAGACCGGATCGTCGCTCTGATGGAGGGCAAGGCCCCTCCCGGTTGAGACCGTCCGCACCTCACTCGAGGTCGCCGATATCTTCCGCAGCGCCGGGCCCGGTTACAGGGCGGCCCATGCCGGACACCTGAGCCTCGCTCAACTCAAGGTCATGACGGCAATCGAGAACTGCCGCACCGCAGCCCTCGGCGGCCACATCGAAGCGTGCCAGGACTGTGGGCATTGGCGTCTCGCCTACAACTCGTGCCGCAACCGGCATTGCCCCAAGTGTCAGGGCGCGGCCGCGCGCACCTGGTTGGCCGAGCGCGAAGCTGATCTCTTGTTAGTGGGCTACTTCCACGTGGTTTTCACCCTGCCCGCCGAGATCGCCACCATCGCGCTGCAGAACAAGGCCCTGGTCTACGACCTGCTGTTCAAGACGGCGTCGGAGACGATGCTAACCATTGCTGCCGATCCCAAACATCTCGGCGCCCGCATCGGCATCACCGCCGTCCTGCATACGTGGGGGTCGGCGATGACCCACCACCCGCACGTCCACATGATCGTGCCGGGCGGCGGCATCGCGCACGATCGCAAACGTTGGATCGCTTCCCGGCCCACCTTCCTTCTGCCCGTGCGTGTTCTGGGCAAACTGTTCCGCCGCCTGTTCCTCGCCCGCCTTGCCGAGTTCCATCGCGCCGGGCGGCTCGGCTTCTTCGGGTCGCTGGCGGGTCTCGCCGATCCCCATGCCTTCCAGCGCCACCTCGCCCCTGTCCGCAAGAAGCCATGGGTCGTCTACGCCAAGCCGCCGTTCGCCGGTCCCGAAGCGGTGCTCGCCTATCTCGCGCGCTATACCCACCGCGTCGCTATCTCGAACCGCCGCCTCATCGCCTTCGACGAGAATGGGGTGACCTTCCGCATCAAGGATTACCGCCGTGACGGCGCCGACCGTCAGCGCGTCATGACGCTCGAGACCCACGAGTTTATCCGCCGGTTCCTGACCCACGTCCTGCCCCGGGGCTTCCATCGCATTCGCCATTATGGCCTGCTCGCTGGCTCCGCGCGCAAGGCCTCGCTTGCCTTGGCCCGCCACCTCCTCGATGTTGCCGCCCCGAGCGAGCCGCAGCCCGAGGAGGCTGAAGACTATCGCCCACCGTGCCCGTGCTGCGGCGGCCACATGCTCATCATCGAGGCCTTCGCCCGTTGGCGCCAGCCAAGAGCACCACCGCCACCGACCACGTTCGCCCGGATGCCTGCGCCATGACCCGGCATGGCTCGCGCCTCTCCAAGTCCGGCAGATCCGTACGCCGGGCAACCACCCCGCACGCATCTCATCTTATGAGCACCTGGCTCGGCACCCAACGAACGCTCTGGAAGCCCCTCTCCACCCTTCCGAAACATCCGGGCACCGTCGGCGCTAGCCCGCGTCGCACCGTGCGCGGTGGCCCCAACCAGACCACCCCAAAGCACAAATCCCCATAGACCAGCCTATGCGGCCCGCGGGTTCCTCCATGTTAGAATTTCGTACGCAAGCGCCCGAAATCCTTCGACATATCGGACGCCCAGCGCCTAATTTCCAATTCCTGAAAGCGGTCGTTCGTTCACGTTTGACCGGCCTGCCCAGCAAAGGAAAAGCTCCCAGTCGACCGCCATCCCCGTGGCGGATATTGCTGCGGCGGACTAAGAGTTCGGTATGCCGCCCGCGAAACCGCCGATGCCGCCACAAAAGCCCTGCGAACTCACGCCAGAGCAGGCCTCATTCATCCGAGAAACCGCGCGACGCTTTTTCGGAGACAATGTTGTCGTCCGCAATTTCGGCACCGATCCCGGCGCTCTTCGTATCCATGTCGAAACCAGCAATGGAAACGGAGTCGTTGCCGACTTCCTCGGCGCTCTTTTAACGCGCATCGATCACATACCGAGTGTGTCGGTCACCGAACGCGGGGCCAAAGTTCAAGGTGATGCGAAGGTCGCATACCGGCAGGGCGAGGTGCTTTAAGGCACTTCGCCCGACATCTGCTTCGCACGATTTCAGCCATTCGTGACACCCCCTAGCTCACCCAAAACCGGCCACCCAAATCGAAGTGTCATATTTCTGTCATATTGACCACTTGCGACTGATCGTCCTACCTCCCGGCCATTGGAGATAGTTCGTGAAGCTCAAAATCTCGATTGCCTTGGCCACTGCGGCTACCGTTCTGTTTACGGCAAACGCCGATTCTGCCGAGCGCCGCCGCGGCTACTTGGAGGCCGGTGAGTTCGACGTCACTCATGTGATCGAGCCGGCGCCGCGTCCAGGTGATCCGCGTTACGAGACAGATCGCAAAATCTTCCGGGCAACGCGCAAGCTTGCCGGATCGCCCCGTTGGAAGCTTGCAACGCAGGATGCTGACTACAGCGTGCCCGCTCTTGCGAGCGATTTCAGCTGCGCCGTTGGGGTTAAGCTCACGCCGGAAAACGCCCCTAAGTTGATGATGCTCATCGAGCGGGCAGGCTCCGATACCAGCGCACAATCGGGCAAGGCGAAAGCCGTATATGAGCGGCACCGGCCCTTCACGATCGACAAGGGACAGATCTGCCAGCCCGCTTCCGAGCTCTACGATGAGAAGGCCCATCGAATGAGCTATGACTATCCCTCCGGCCACACGACTTGGGGCTGGACATGGGCACTTGTCTTGTCGAGCATTGCACCAGACCGCGCACAGCAGATCCTTGAGCGCGGCCGGGCCTATGGCGACAGCCGGTTTGTCTGCGGGGCGCACAACGAAAGCGCCGTTGAGGCCGGCATGCTCTCGGCGACAGCCACCATGGCACTCGTGCAGACCAAGGCTGACTATTTGGCTGATCGCGCTGGAGCCAAAGCCGAACTCGACGCGCTGCGTGCTAGCGGCGAGCGCCCCACTGGATGCGAGGCCGAGACAGCCTTGGTGCGCGAGAGGGTAATGCCTCGCCTCTGATCAGGACAGCGGAAAGCGCCCAGGCAAACGGCTGCGTGATCCTACCGATATTTGCAATGTGACTTCCTAATTCCATCCGGACACATATGCTTCCCGCTGTCCGATCGCGCTTCACCATTGGTAACGAGTCGAAGGATGCCCGCTCAGTCGAACGCCCTACCCTACCGCCTGAATGGCGATATCTGCGAAGTCCTTCTGGTGACCTCGCGGCGCAAACGGAAGTGGATCCTCCCCAAAGGCAAGATCGAGCCGGGCGAGACCGCTTCGCAGCGTGCGGCGGCCGAAGCCTTTGAGGAGGCCGGCGTACTGGGAACGATATCTAAAAGCCCGCTTAAGACATCGGCGATGTTCGATCCGAGCCGGGCCAAAGTCTACGCCTTGCAAGTGGAGGAGGAGTTGGAGCGTTGGCCGGAAATGGCGTCACGCAAGCGGGCCTGGTTCTCGCTGTCCGAAGCCCGCACGGTTCTTCAGGATGAAACGCTTCAGCGAGCGCTGAAGGCCTTCGCCGCTGCACGCATGGAAGAACCGCTCAGGAAGTAGACTGAGTGGTTCCCAGGGCGGCAAGCGCCCCCAATTCCGTCATTCAGCGCACAGGCACGCATGACCCAAACCGGTCGTTCAAATTGCCGCTCCCACTTGGTTATTGGCCCTTGGCAGAATGGCACCGGCGCTGTTAGACAAACCACATCGGGATAAAGCAACCTCCCGGTCAGGCGTCACCGCCCAAGCGTTGCCTTGATTATCCGTGCTATCGCGGATGGAAAGGCATTGGTCAGAGTGACAGTCACGACGCCTAAACCCGAGTTTTCCGAACTCCTACGAGTCTTCGCCCGAATTGGGTTCCTTAGCTTCGGTGGTCCGGCTGGACAGATCGCGCTCATGCACCGCGAACTCGTGGATGAGCGGAAATGGGTAAGCGAAGAACAATACCTTTATGCCTTGAACTTCTGCCATTTGCTCCCCGGTCCCGAGGCCCAGCAACTGGCGACCTGGATCGGGTGGAAGCTCCATGGCCTGCGCGGAGGATTAACGGCAGGCCTGCTGTTCGTACTGCCGGGCGCTTTCGTCATTCTCTGCTTATCGATCCTTTATGCCTACGCCGCACACCTCGGCTGGTTTGCCGCCCTCTTCCTCGGCATCAAGGCGGCGGTGTTGGCGATTGTCGTGCAGGCGCTTATCCGCATCGCGGGGCGCGCACTCAACACGCCGGTTAAGCGGATACTGGCACTGGCGGCGTTCATGGCGCTCTTCCTCTTCAGCCTTCCCTTCCCGCTCGTGGTGCTTGGCTCTGGCGCAATCGGTATGGCGGTCGCCGCTTGGCGACCCGAGCTACTCGCCCTGAAGGTAAGCGGCGACAGCCCTTCCACCGCACCGCGACCATGGGGCCAGTCCTTCCGAGCGGTCTGCCTGTGGGGAGCGATCTGGGCCGCACCCATGGCTTTCGTCTTTGTTACGGTGGGCCCGGACCACGTGCTTTGGCGGATAGGCTGTTTCTTTTCCCAACTTGCAGTGGTGACCTTCGGCGGCGCCTATGCAGTTCTGGCCTATATGGCCCAGGAAGCTGTGCAGGGGCATGGCTGGCTATCGGCTGGCGAGATGGCGGACGGCCTGGGCCTTGCCGAAACGACGCCGGGGCCACTGATCATGGTGACCCAGTATGTCGGCTTCCTTGCTGCTTTTCGCACTCCGGAACCCTTCAACCCCCTGCTTGCCGGCCTGCTGGGCGCCGCGCTGACGACATGGGTGACCTTTGCTCCATGCTTTTTGTGGATCTTCGCATTTGCGCCATGGATTGAGCGCCTAGAACACGCGAAACGGCTGAAGGGCGGCCTGGCAGCCATCACTGCTGCAATCGTCGGCGTGATCGCCAACCTTTCGCTCTGGTTCCTGATCCACGTCATGTTCGCCAGCGTGAACGAGCAACGTTTTGGGGCCGTGCGGCTTTTCATTCCCGATCGGGGAAGCTTTGACTGGCGGGCGGCCGTACTGGCTGCGCTGTCAGGTGTTCTCATATTTCGCTTCAAAAGGAACGTGATCACGGTGTTGATCATAGCCGCGATAGGAGGTCTGCTGCTGGCAAGCCATTGAGCGAGCTTGCGTGGGATTCCCAACCTCACGGGGTCTATCTTGATGGGGTGAACCGCCGGTCGGCTAGCGCCCCCATTCCGGTCGCTCAAGCTGTCGTGTGTAGCTTCCTAAAGCGGCCGTTAGCCGAGGCCGAAACGGACCGAGTTCGTTTGCAATCGGACGAGCGTACGACCCAAATCATACAAGTCCACATTCCTTCCATGCCGCCAGCCAGCAACGACACGGAAGGAATGATGCCGGGAAAGGGACCGGTACGAATTTCGGCTCTTAATTTTGATTCGGGCTGGCGGTAGTGATCTTTTCCATTGCGTCGCCAACTGTAAAACTGGCCGCCTTGGCCCGAGGCGGGAACTCCTCAAAGCTCTCAAGGAGCTTCGCTACGATGGCCTGTGCGGGCACGAACAGGAACATCCGGTGCGCCGAATAGTCTCCGTAATAGATGCTCTCCGGTCCGCGCTCGAACGGGTCCGAGCGCAAATTGTACAGCATCGGTGCGCGTAGCGGAGTGAAAGCGCCTTGCCAGACACCAAGCGGGGTCTTGTGATTGGTTTCGGCGTTCTGCTCCAGGAACGCGACCTTCCACTGGTGCAGGCGAAGCGCCATCAGGTCGCCGTCATCGCTCCAGTAGGCAAAGCCTGGGCGCGGCCATTCCTTCGCTTCACCCTTGAAGCCGGGAATCAGATTATGGCCGTCAAGGTGCACTTTGAAGGTCTTGTCGCCAATCTTGCCGCCTTTCCGTACGCGGTCGACAACGTCGACATCCCCAGCTGCGGCGCCAAGCGTCGGCAGGAAATCCTCGTGCGCGCAGATCTCGTTGACCACCGTGCCCGGTTCGATCGTGCCTGGCCAGCGGATCACGCAGGGGACGCGAAATCCGCCTTCCCAGTTGGTCGCCTTTTCACCCTTGAACGGCGTGGTGCCGCCATCGGGCCAAGTGAAGCATTCCGCGCCGTTGTCCGTGGTGTAGACGACGATCGTATCGTCCTTCACCCCAAGTTCGTCGACCAATGCGAGCAACTCGCCGACATGGCCGTCATGTTCGACCATGCCGTCCGGATAGAGGCCGAACCCGGTCTTACCCTTCGACTCTTCCTTGAGATGGGTGAACACGTGCATCCTGGTTGAGTTGAAATAGCAGAACCAAGGCCCGCCTTCTTCGTGCTTGCGCTTGATGAAATCCTTGGCATCGCTGAGGAACTCCTCGTCGATGGTCTCCATACGCTTGGAGGATAGCGGACCGGTGTTTTCTATGGTTTGACTTCCTTTGCCGTCGGTCTTGCACTTCAGCACGCCGCGCGGGCCGAACTTCTCGCGGAATTTCGGATCCTTGGGATAGTCTTCGTTTTCCGGCTCTTCCTCGGCGTTGAGGTGGTAGAGATTGCCGAAGAACTCATCGAATCCATGCATCGTTGGTAGATGTTCGTCGCGGTCTCCCAAGTGGTTCTTGCCGAACTGCCCTGTGGCATAGCCTTGCGCTTTAAAAACCTCGGCGATGCAGGGATCGCTCGGACCCAGTCCAAGATCTGCGCCCGGTAAGCCCACTTTCGTCAGTCCGGTGCGGATCGGCGATTGTCCGGTCAGGAAAGCGGCGCGCCCAGCGGTGCAGCTCTGCTGCGCATACCAGTCCGTAAACCGGGCGCCTTCACTCGCGATCCTGTCGATGTTGGGCGTCTTGTAGCCCATCATTCCGCTGTTGTAACAGCTGGGGTTAAACCAACCGATATCATCGCCCATGATGAAAAGGATATTGGGTTTGCCGTTCGGCATGCTTCGCTCCTCATGCTCGCGCGAGAGTTTCACTGGAGGTCCTGGTGGAGCGAGCCTATTCGTTGCGTAACCGATGGGTATCGTGATTAACCCGCAAAATTGGAGCGAGAAACCTCAGAGGTCGTGCACACATTTGACGGCCATATTCCGCGAGGTGGTTTAGCTGAGCGGCCGGTCGGCCAAGCGCCCAAGTCGGTCGCAGCGTGTTTGATTTGACGCAGCAGGGAGCGGACCGACCGGTTTTCTTTTGCCGAGCAGGTTCGTCAGCAGCGGAGAGGGGGAGAGCGGAATGGCTGTTTTCGGTAATGTGGATGGCGATAGCGCCATTCAGGACTTGGTCGCTCGAAGCGGTACACCGCGCCTTCCGGTAAGATCACCTACTCAACGGCACGCGTTCCCGTCAGCAAAACCAGCAGGACATGATCAACCAGGTCGATCAGCCGCTCGCGTGTAACAGGCTCCCCGGCCGGTCCGCCGTAATGTGCGAGCATTGCAACGACGGTATCCCGCACAAGATCGAGTTCGACACTCGAGAGAGGCTTGTATCCCTCCCGGAGGGCACGAGCCGCGAAGCCTTCCAGTTCCTCACGCACGAAGGTACCAAAGCGGCCGGAAACGGTCCGATATAAGTCCGGGTGCGACCGTGCCATCTCATATATCGCGCTCACTAATTCCGAGTTGCCATCGCAACTGCCGGCTTGCTCTAGGAGCGCAAGCAGATCGTCGCGCATCGATGTGCCGGGGTAGCGCGGTGTCTTCATAGGGCTCAGGGTGGCAACGGCATCTGCCACGAGGTCTGCCTTCGCGGTCCAACGCCTGTACAGCGTCGCCTTCGACACGCCCGCCCGCGCCGCGACGTCCGACATTGTCAGACCGTGATACCCATTGGAGCTGAGAAGATCGAGCGCCGCATTGATGATGAGGTCGTCACGGCTGCTGTCTTGTGCGCGACCGCGTTGCGCTGGGGGCACGGGCGGATCGTCTCGACGGGCGCTTGGGGCATGGCTGGCCCAAGCCGAGCGGCGACCATCGACACACCATACAACCTTGCATCGCTGACAAAGCCGCTGACGGCAGAAGTCATCTTGCGTTTGGTATCGGCCGACAAGCTGTCGCTCGATGAGCCGATGGATCGCTACTGGAGCGACCCCGATCTGTCGTCCGATCCCCGGCGGACGAAGCTGACGGTCCGCATGGCGTTGAGCCATCGCACCGGGTTGCCGAACTGGCGCGATGCGAAGGGGCTCGCGTTCGATCATGATCCTGGCACAACCACGGGCTATTCAGGCGAAGGGTATCAATATGCGGCGCGCTACGCTGAGCGTCGCACCGGGCAGTCGTTCGAGGCGCTTGCAGAGCGGTGGCTGTTCGCCCCGGCCCATATGCCCGCATCCGGTTATGTATCCGCTCAAGGAGCGACCCAGCCACTCGCAGTGCCCTATGACGAAACGGGCAAGCTGCTGCACGTCGAGCCGGTAACGCGCTTCAATGCTGCCGATCTGGCCCATGCAACGGCGCGCGATTATGCGCGCTTCCTAATCGAGGCCCGCAATGATCGGGGCATTGCCGCTTCCATCGCGGCAGAGCGCAATCGATCGCAGGCCGACCTGACGCCCGACATATGCGTCGGAGCGAAGGCAACCACCTGTCCGCCTTGGACCGGTTTCGGGCTTGGCTGGCAGCTTCTCGGCTTTCCTGGCGAGACGACCATGCTCCACACTGGCAAGGATGCCGGGGCTTTCACCTTCGCTGCAATCAATCGCGCGAGCGGTGACGGGATCGTCATCCTGACCAACAGCGACAACGGATGGCGGGTCATCCTGCCCATACTCGAACGCACCGGCAGCGATCCGAGACTGATCGCCTTTCTCCGCGGCCAGATGAACTGACAGGAGCATGAGCATCAAGACCGCCATCGCCGTTGCCGCAGCGTTGCTAGCGGCGCCCATGCCGCCTCCGGCCGATCAGTTGACGACGGAGATTGGCGCCCTCGATGCCAGGGTATTCGACGCCTACAACCGCTGCGACCTGCCGACCTTCTCCGGCTATTTCGACCCCAAGGTCGCCTTCTATCACGACACCGGCGGTGCGACGTTCGAACGTGACGCGATGGTAGATGGTGTGCGCAAATACATTTGCGGAAAGGTGAAGCGCGAGCTGATCCCGGCCACGTTTCGCGTCTATCCGATCAAGGATTATGGCGCGATTGAGGAAGGCGAACACCGCTTCTGTGAACTCGCTACAGGGCGATGCGAGGGTATCGCCAAGTTCGTGATGGTCTGGGCGAAACAGGACGGCATCTGGCGGATCACCAGCGTCCTCAGCTACGGCCATCGCGCCGCGACGCCCGCCGAGCAGCAGGGCGCTGCTGGAAAATAGATCACAGTCCGCTTCCCGATTGGGAACATCCAATGGGACAGCTTGAGCGCAGCACGCGCCATATTAGCCCAGGGGCTGCAGTTTTCCCGAAATCTGATCCTGATTGCTTTGTCTCGAAACTGCCCCTCGAGAATAGAGAAATGGGACTGCGCGAATGGCGTGCTCAAGCAACCGGTATCGTCAGGAAATGACGCACGACGGATCGATTTTGATTGGAGAGATGGTGGTCGCCTGGCCAAGATTGGCAACTGACCGCTTTCGTCCGGAGCAGCCATCCGGAGCACGCTTTGTGGACGACTTGGGTTGGTAGAGATCGACGTTCGCGAACGGCAGCTATCGCCATATGCCAGCCCTGAACCGGACATTCGCCTATCGGCCAGATTTGCGGGAACTGCCGGGCGGCACTGCGCCCACCCCAGACCCCCGGCAGTCATTTTGACGGCCCTGGCTGCAGCACGTCCGCTTTACCACCTAGGCCCACAAACGGCTGGAGGTGGTGAACGATCCTTCCGTCGTTGATGATCGGGATTAACGGGAAAGCCGTCGGTGGGACAAACTACGATCGGAAGCGATCAACCGAATGCGCGGGATTTCCCCGATGTGCAACGCGCCCGTCATCAAGCAGAATTCCGCCGCTAAGTGACAGGAAATCGGGCGATGGAAGAACCTTTGCACGCGATAGCCGAATACATTGCAGCAGCAGTCAGTCTTTTTGCGATGCTGGCGATCGCTATCGGCGCTCTGCAAGGGGCGATAGGGCTTTCGAGATTGCTGATTTTCCAAGCCAGCGACGATCAGCTGAGGCCCGTGTGGCTGTCTCTCGCGAGATGGCTTGTTGCAGGCCTCACCTTTCAACTCCCCGCCGATATCGTGGAAACGACTATTGCACCGACCTGGGATGATATCGGCAAGTTGGCCGCCATAGCCGTGCTCCGGACATTTCTGAATTTCTTCCTGGACCGTGATCTTGATGGTTTGCGGGAGAGGGAAGCCAGGGAGAAGGAAGCAGAACGTGTCGCTGCAGCCCAAATGCCCGATGCCCACGTGCCAAAGCTTTGAATGTGCATATGGGAGCGACGAAAGGTTCACAGTAGTCAGGCGACTGGACATGATTTGCATCTCAAGTTTCCGGTCGAATGCCGAGGGCTCAGATTGAAGCAATGTAATGCTAGGAGAACAACGGGTGCCATCACCTCCATTTTGGGCTCAGCGGAACGCCAGTCGCGTTTTCTCCTTAATTACCTTCGATGCAGAAGGTGCAATAAAGCGCGTAGCGCACGAATTTCAGGGTGGCACTGCTGCTCGGAACTTCAAGCGTGCAGCTCTGGCAATCAAAGACCGCAGGATCGTCGCCAAAGGGCGCGGAATGCTGATTGGATGGCGGGGCGCTCTGCTTGCCGAAGATGAAAGTGAGATCGCCGATAGAACAATCGTTCTTACAGGCTTTACCCCTTACTATAACTCAAGCGGATTTGGTTACCACTGCGACATGCAAGGGATTTTTATTCAGAAGCACGCTTTGGCGCGTTTATTCGAAAGAGCCATTCAACCGCCAGAGATCGTCGCAGAAGCCCTGCTTGATCCCGCGTTCTTGCAGGTCTTTTCTGATTCCAATTTTGACGAAGCCAATCTGGGCTTTGCCGTTCCATTCAAAAATGGCCGGTTCGTCGGGTCCGTCGAATATGCGCGTGGCGTTCAAAATCAGCTTTATCCGACGTTCGCAATTCGAACCTGGCTTCCTGATCCTCTCGACCGTTTCATCTGGACAAACAAAGCCAGTCGCTCACTCCTAAAGGCCTTTGAGGTGGACAAGGCAAGACGGATTCTGAAGCTCATCGGAGCAGCCGAAGCAGGACCATCTTCAGCGCTCATTGATAAGCCATACGTCCTTTTCGACCTCCGTTAGGACGCGTAAACGCCTGTGCGATTCCGTCCATACCTTTACCGAGTACTGAAGGTGAGACCTCAATCCGGTGCGCGAGCGTCATGCGCCCGATAAAACCGCCCGCAGGCGGTTCGCTTCCCGCAGCAAAAGGACAAATCTTAGCGGGGTTTCCTAACGCTCCGAAAGCGGAGCGTTGCGTTGCCAATCAGCAGAAATCGGTGACCGATGATCCGCACACTCAGTGCCACCCTACCCGAGTATCGGGGTTTCACCCGATCCCGGCCGCGACGGCCGCTTGCTAACCAAGGCGCTCCAGAAAGCCTATCCGGAGTTGCGAGATGCCCAATGGAAAGCCCAATATTCTCGTCATTTGGGGCGACGACATCGGAATGTGGAACGTGGGTGCCTATACCCACGGCATGATGGGCGACACGCCCAACATCGACCGCATTGCCAAAGAAGGCATGATCTTCACCGATCACTACGGACAGCCCAGCTGCACCGCGGGTCGCGCCGCCTTTATCACTGGCCAGATTCCCCTTCGCAGCGGGATGACCACAATCGGCATTCCCGGATCGGCGCTTGGCCTGCAGAAGGAAGACCCGACGCTGGCAGAAGTGCTCAAGGAAGCCGGTTACAAGACCGGCCAGTTCGGCAAGAACCACCTTGGCGACCGCAACGACTTCCTGCCGACCGTCCACGGCTTCGACGAATGGTTTGGCAACCTCTATCACCTCAATGCCGAGGAAGAGCCGGAGCAACTCGACTATCCCGGCCAGAAGGATCCCGAATACCTCAAGAAGTTTGGGCCGCGCGGCGTGCTGCACGCCTGGGCGACAGAAGAGGATGATGACACGGAAGACGGTGTCTTCGGTCGGCGCGGCAAGCAGAAGGTTGAAAACACCGGCATGCTCACCCGTAAGCGGATGGAGACCTTCGACAAGGAAGTCCTCGACAAGACGATCGACTGGCTGGACCGCAACAAGGAAGGTCCATTCTTCTGCTGGTTCAACACTACCGCGATCCACATCTTCTCGCATCCGGCACCGAAGTACGTACAGATGGCGGTCGACGAAGGGCGGGCTGAAGAAGACGTCGTCCGCGCCCGCATGATCGAGCACGACGAACATGTCGGCGTGCTGCTGAAGTGGCTCGATGACAACGGCCTCGCCGAAGACACGATCGTCATCTACTCGACCGACAACGGTAACGAACTGATGTTCTGGCCCGATGGCGGCTACGCCCCGTTCCGCGCTGAAAAGGGCACGACTTGGGAAGGCGGTGTACGCGTGCCCATGATGGTGCGCTGGCCGGGCCAGATCGAAGCCGGCAGCAAGTCAAATGCTTTGCAGAGCCATGAAGACGCCTATGTCACGCTGGCCGCCGCAGCCGGGCTTACCGACATCAAGGAAAGGCTGCTCAAAGGCACTAAGCTGGGCAAGAGCGAGATCACCTACAAGGTTCATCTCGATGGCTTCAATCAGCTCGACCTGTGGACCGGCAAAACGACCAAGTCGGCCCGAAACGCTTATTTCTACTACGACGAAACCGACCTGATGGCCGTACGCGTCGGCAATTGGAAAATGCACATCGGCGTGAAGAAGGAAAACAGCTGGTGGAATGAAAAGTACTGGCCTTCGGTCCCTTACATCTTCAACCTGCGGATGGATCCGCTGGAAAAGATGGACCCTGAAGATGCCGAATGGGGCTATATCGGTCGCAAGTTCGTGGGATCGAAGTTGTGGGCTCCGAACGCGGCGTCCCCCTATATCGCGGCCCAGATGAAGAGCATCATGGATTATCCGCCGCGCCAGGGAGCGGACTCACTGAGCGTACACGCCACGCTCGAAAAGGCGATGGCGAAACTTCAGAACGCTAGCGCAAGTAGCAACTAGTTTTGTTGCCATTTGGCCGATGAACAAGGAATGGGCCGGCGCCTTCACGCCGGCCCATTCTCTTTTCGCAGCAGCAGCTTGATGGGCGCAAGTTTGCCCCCTAGAAATGAGGCGCAGCTATGTCTGCCTTGGCGGAGAACGTTTCCTTGAACCGGAGAGCAGCCGATCCGATCCGCGCGTTTTACACGGCCCACCCTTATCCGCCGCCTCTTCCCGATCTCGAGGGCGTTCGCAAGGCGTGGAGCGATCCCAACCGTGCGCGCGGCGAGTTTCACCTCTTCTGGCCGGATCGCCCCTACCGCACGGATATCGACATCCTTGTCGCCGGTTGCGGCACATCGCAGGCCGCTCGCCATGCGATTTCTTGGCCGGAAGCATCGGTCATGGGGATCGACGTCAGCTCGACAAGCCTGCAGGAAACCGAGAAACTCAAGCAGCGATACGCGCTTGCCAATCTCGAAACCGAACAACGTGCGATCGAGGATCTGGACAAGCTTGAGCGCCGCTTTGATCTGGTTGTTTGTACAGGTGTCCTACACCACCTCGCCGATCCTGAAGTGGGCCTCAAGGCCCTTCGTTTGGTGCTCAAGCCCGGCGGTGTCCTCTACCTCATGCTCTATGCGCCGTATGGCCGCACCGGTATCTACCTCCTGCAGGATTATTGCCGCCGACTTGGCATCGGCACTTCGCCCGAGGCAATCGCCGAATTGGTCGAGGCAGTGGAAGCGCTTCCCTGGCAGCATCCCCTGCGGCCGGCGCTCCAGCAATCGCGCGATTTCCTCGCCCCCGATGCACTCTCGGACGCGCTGCTCAATCCGCGTGACAGGGCCTACAGCGTGCCCCAACTGTTCGACGCCTTGGCCGCCAACGGGCTGACGTTCCACAGGTGGTATCGGCAGGCGCCCTATCTTCCGGCATGCGGGGCGATCGCCAAGACTGCGCATGGCGCGAAGATCGCTGAACTGGACATGCCGGAGCAGTATGCGGCGATGGAACTATGGCGCGGGGCAATGGCGACTCACAGCATCGTCGTCGGTCGCGACGAAGATGCTCCTGGTGCTGCGATCGATTTTCGGAAGGAGGCATGGAGGGGCTACGTGCCGATCCGTCTTCCTGCGACCTCCTGTGTCGAGGAACGGCTTCCGCCGGGGGCCGTAGGCTTGCTGTTCAATCGGACCCACAAGTTTCACGACCTCATCCTGCCCATTGGCCCGCAAGAGAAGGCTATGCTCGGCGCCATCGACGGAAAGCGGACGATTGCCGAAATCACGGATCGGGCAGGCAAGGACGCATTGCCGCTGGCGCGCGCGTTCTTTGACGCCTTATGGTCCTACGATCAGGTCATTTTCGACGCTTCGACCGCGCGTTGACGCAGCATCGCTTGCTGCTCCGCACAATAGACGCTTCCTCGCGCTCGAAACTGCCCAATGGATTTGGCCGGCTGTCATCCTTTCTAAGCGCGTAGCCAATACTCAATGGCAGCTTTCTCATCTTCGTCGCCGAAAGCCGTCGGTCTCTTCACGGCCACAAGCCGTCATTCTCGCTCACTTGAAATTTCGCCCCTTTCCGAACGTGTCGATATGCAAATCGGGGATCAGAATGTTGCGGGCGGCAGGATGCTTCTCGACCGGATCACGCGGATCGGGCCCGCCGCCATTCTTCGCTCCGTCGCCGCGCCCGAAAGGCAGCGGGAACGCGTCGTGAGTGCCGCCGCGCTCGCGCCCCACGGCAGATAGCAGCGGTGTCAGATCGACCAGCGTCTTAGCGATGACGTGGATCACGTCTCCCTCTCGCTGAACCACGCCCTCGACGCCTAGCATGCTCGCGCCCATGACGATCCGGCGGTTCTCCTCGAACATGCGCGGCCAGACGATGAGGTTGGCGATGCCCGTCTCGTCCTCGATAGTGATGAAGAGCACGCCCTTGGCAGAGCCTGGCCGCTGGCGCACCAGTACGAGACCTGCAAGCGAGATACGGCGCCCATCGCGAATGCTCTCGAGCGAGCGGCAGGGCGCGATCTTCCTGGCGTCGAGGTCCTCTCGGAGAAACGCCACTGGATGGCGCCTGAGCGTCAGGCCGACATGGCCGTAGTCCTCGACCACCTCCCTGCCCTCGGTCATGGCGCGCAGCAGAACGGGCTGTTCGACGATCTCGTGAATGAAGCCGTCAGCCCGCGCCTCCGCAGCGGCAAAGAGAGGCAATTGCTCATCGCGCAGCGCCTTGATCGCCCATAATGCTTCGCGCCTCGCCAGCTGCAGGGAGGGTCGAAAGGCGTCGGCCTCGGCAAGCTTGCCTAGAGCTGCCGCCGGGACATCGGCCCGGCGCCACAGCTCTTCAACGCTGATGTAAGGCTGATCCGCTCGCGCGGCGACGATCCTTGCCACGTCTGCTTCCGCCAACCCACGCACCATGCGCATACCGAGACGCACCGCAAAGCGATCATCCTCGCTGCTGTTTGCCGTGGGTTCGAGCGTGCAGTCCCAGCGCGAGGCATTGACGCAGACTGGCCGCACCTCGACGCCGTGCGCCTTGGCATCCGCCACGATTTGCGCCGGAGCATAGAAGCCCATCGGCTGCGCATTGAGCAGGCTCGCGCAAAAGACATCGGGATGCCAGCACTTCAGCCAACAAGACGCATAGGCAATCAGCGCGAAGCTTGCGGCATGGCTCTCGGGAAAGCCATAACTGCCGAAGCCCTCGAGCTGGCCGAAGGTCTTCTCGGCGAACTCGGCGGTGTAGCCGCGCTCGGTCATGCCTGTGACGAGCTTCTCCTTGAACTTCGAGACGCCGCCGGTGAACTTGAATGTCGCCATGGCGCGGCGCAGCTGGTCGGCCTCGGTCGGCGTGAAGCCCGCGCACTCGATCGCGACGCGCATGGCCTGCTCCTGGAACAGCGGGACGCCGAGAGTCTTGCCGAGGACCTTTTCGAGTTCGGGCTTGGGGTAATGGACCGGCTCCTTGCCCGCGCGCCTTCGTAGATAGGGATGGACCATGTCGCCCTGGATCGGTCCGGGCCGGACGATCGCGACCTCGATGACCAGATCGTAGAACGTGCGCGGCTTGATGTGCGGCAGCATCGCCATCTGCGCGCGGCTTTCGATCTGGAAGGCGCCGAGCCTATCGGCGGCGCGGATCATGGCATACGTGCGCGGGTCCTCGGGCGGGATGGAGCTGAAATCCATCTCGATGCCCTTGTGCTGGCTGAGGAAGTTGAAGCCGCGCTTCATGGCGGTCAGCATCCCGAGCGCGAGACAATCGACCTTCATGAACTTGAGGATGTCGATATCGTCCTTGTCCCATTCGATGACCTGACGGTCCGGCATGGCCGCCGGTTCGATCGGAACGAGCTCGTCGAGCCGGTCATGGGTGAGCACGAAGCCGCCCGGATGCTGCGACAGATGCCGGGGTGTGCCGATCAGCTCGCGCGCAAGGTCAATGGCAAGCCGCAGCCGCCGATCACCGAGATTGAGGTTCAATTCCTTGACGTGGCGGTCCTCGACGCCGTCTTCGCTCCAGCCCCACATCTGGCCGGACAGCGACTTGATGAGGTCTTCGGAGAGGCCGAGCGCCTTGCCGACATCGCGGATGGCGCCCTTGGCGCGGTAGCGGATGACCGTCGAGCAGAGCGCGGCGTGATTACGCCCATAAGTCTCGAAAACCCACTGCATGACGATTTCGCGCCGCTCGTGCTCGAAGTCGACGTCGATGTCGGGTGGCTCCTTGCGCTCCTGGCTGATGAAGCGTTCGAACAGCAGATCGGAGCGGGCAGGATCGATCGAGGTGATGCCGAGCACATAGCAGACCGCGCTATTGGCCGCCGAGCCCCTGCCCTGGCAGAGGATTTCGCGGCTGCGCGCGAAGCGGACGATCGAATTGACCGTCAGGAAATACGGCGCATAGCCAAGCTCGCCGATGAGCGAGAGCTCGTGCCTCAGCAGCCGCACCACCTCATCCGGGAGGCCCTCGGGATAGCGCTGCTCGGCTGCTTCCCAGGTCAGTTTTTCGAGGACTTGCTGTGAGGTCAGGCCGGGGATCGCGGTTTCTTCGGGGTATTGGTAGCACAGTTCATCGAGCGAGAAGCGGCAGCGCTCGGCGATCTCGATGGTGCGTGCCAGTGCCGCCTCATAGCGGCCGTGGAGACGGTACATCTCGGCAGGCGGCATGAGGAAGCGGTCGGCATTGGTTTCGCGCCGCGCGCCGAGTTCATCGATCGTGCAGCGATGGCGGATACAGGTCATGATCTCCTGCAACACGCGGCGATGGGGATGATGGTAGAGCACGTCTCCGGTGACGACAGTCGCCACCCCGTGCCGTGCAGCCAGAGTGGAAAGCGTATGGAGCCGCATCTGGTCGCCGGGCCGGCGATGCAGCGTCAGGGCGAGATAGCACCTGCCTGAGAAGATCCGCTCGAAGCGGGCAATGACGCGTTCAGCGTCCTCAACTTCGCCCGGAAGCAAAATCGCCAGCAGCCCTTCGGCATGATCTGCCACATCGTCCCAGCCGATCAGGCACTTGCCCTTCCCGCCCCGCTGCTTGCCCCGGCTGAGGAGTCGGCAAAGGCGGGCATAGCCTGCCCGGTCCATGGGATAGACGAGGAGCGAGTGCCCTTCGCTGAGATCGAGCCGGCAACCGACAATCAGGCGGATGCCCGTCGAGCGAGACGCGTCATAGGCGCGCACGATCCCGGCGAGGCTATTGCGGTCGGTGATGGCAAGCGCCTCAAGCCCGTGCGCCGCCGCCGTGGCGAACAATTCCTCGCAGCTCGACGCCCCGCGCAGGAACGAGAAATGCGAAGCGCATTGAAGTTCGGCGTACCGCATGGCTATTCAGCCCTTCAACAAGGCTTTCTCAGGCGTGCCCGTCCGCGAACAGGGGCAGCGCGGCGCCCGCTTCCCGCTGCTCGAAGCCCGATACCGTCACGCCGACAAGGCGCACGCCCTTTTCGGTCGGCAGCACCTGGCGAACGAGTGCGAGGCTTGCTTCGCGCAGCTGCTCAGGACTGCGCACGGCCATCGGAAAGGTCTTGCTGCGCGTGATCTGCTGGAAGTCGGCGTATTTGACCTTCACGGTCACCGTCCGTCCAAAGGACTGCGCCCGTTCGCACCAGGTCCAGACATCGTCGGCTTGGCCCAGCACGCCTGCCTCGATCTCCGTATCCGCGACCAGATCACGGTCGAAGGTCGTCTCGCTCCCCGACGACTTGCGTTCCCTATCCGGGTTCACCGGCCGCTGATCAATGCCTCGCGCAATCTGGTAGTACCATTCGGCGGAGCTGCCGAAATGCTCCTGCAGGAAGCCGAGCGTCTTGGCGCGCAGGTCGGCGCCGGTCTCAATGCCAAGCGCCTCCATCTTGCGTGCGGTGACCGGGCCAACACCATAAAAGCGCTTCACCGGCAGGGTCTCAACCCAGGCCGCGCCCATGTCGGGCGTCACGGCAAACTGTCCGTTGGGCTTCTTCTGGTCGGAGGCAAGCTTGGCGAGGAACTTGTTGTAGGAAATGCCGGCGGAAGCCGTGAGGTCGGTCTCCTCGAGAATTCGCGCACGGATTTCCTTGGCGGTCAACCAAGCGGTGGCAATCGACCGCCGATTGGCGGTCACATCGAGATAGGCCTCGTCGAGGGAGAGCGGCTGAATGAGATCGGTGTAGTCGGCGAAGATCGCATGAATTTGCCGCGAGACCTCCTTGTACACGTCGAAGCGCGGCGGCACGAAGATGAGGTCAGGGCAACGCCGTTTCGCGGTAACGGAAGGCAGCGCCGAAGGTGCGGGCCTCGTAGCTTGCCGCTGCGACCACACCGCGCGCCGCCGGATACCCCACAGCAACCGGCCTTCCTCTCAGCGAAGGATCGTCGCGCTGTTCGACCGACGCGAAGAAGGCGTCCATGTCGATATGAATGATCTTTCTGAGCGGAGACTCGGCCATTTGGCGAGCCTACACCAAATGGAACATTTCAGGAACAAAAACCAGCGCCCGATCAATGCCGAGCCTCCCGAAAGCTGGCATGCGTAGATCGGGGACTCAGAAATCACTCAGCCACCGCCAGGCTCACTCTTCGATCACGAGGCTCGAAGCGACCGTCGGCTGGCCATTGGCGGCTTCGGCGTCTTCGGCCTTGATACGCTCGGCAAACGATGAAACGTCGATTCCGATTACCATCATCTGCGGTGCCAAAGCATCAACAGAAGCCATCTCCCGTGCCATAACCTCTAAGTGTGTGATGACTTCGGCGAACGTCAAGTATGCGTCGCCCTTCTTCCAACCTTTGGCACGCACGGTGTTGTGAACGACAAGAAGAATGCCGAAACGATTATTCTTGTCGCGCAGATATCGTCCGCGCAGTTGCAAAGTCAGCGCATGCTCTAGGCGGCGTTGACAAATTAAGGGTGCGAGGCTCGGCGTTTATCTGGGTTGATCGCCCGTCGCAAATTGCACGACGAAGAACAGCACTGCGCACCCGCACCAAAAGATCGCCCATGCCGTGAAGGCCCTGCGGAACGTCGATGGGTATTCCGGTTTTTGGATGAACCAGACAAAGATATAGGGGCACCAGAGCGTCAGAAAGCCCATGACCGCCAGCTTCAATGTCGATGCCTTGGGCACAGCTTCGTCTATTGGCGTGGCTATCATAGGCACCTTATCTCGGAAAGCAGCGGCTTTCGCAATCGAACCGCTGGAAAGGCGCGCAGCGATTGACGTAAGGCGATGAAGTTGATTCAAGGCTGCTTTTTGGAGGCAGGCTTGAGCAGGGGCGATCTTACCGAGGCGGAATGGCGCATCCTAAAGGACTTGCTGCCGATCGAGTCCGAGAACCGTGGCAGAGGCAGGCCGCCCGAGCAGAACCGATCGATCATCAACGGTATTCTTTGGCGGCTTCGCTGCGGTGCTCCGTGGCGCGACGTGCCGCCCAAATACGGCAGTTGGAACACGATCTATCGCCGGTTCCGGCGCTGGAGCGAAGCCGGGGTTTGGGAAATCGTGGCGGTGACGCTGGCCGAGATTATGGCGGACAGCGGCCACTACAGCATCGACAGCACAACAGTCCGCGCCCACGTCTCGGCAGCGGGCGGAAAAGGGGGACTCATCGACGCGCTCTTGGCCGCTCGCGGGGCGGGTTCACCAGTAAGCTTCACTGCCTGGCTGATGCCCTCGGGCGACCGCTTGCCTTCCACCTGACGGTCGGGGAAGCGGCAGACTGCAAGGCGTATGATGCGCTCATAGCTTTGCCCGAGCGCACGCCCGACGCCCTGCTCGCCGACAAGGGCTACGACGCCGATTCCATCCGTGCCGATCTCGCCAAGCGGAAAATCGAGGCCGTCATTCCTGGCCGGTCAAACCGCCGCGTGAAAATCGAACATGACCGGGCGCTCTACGTGCAGCGCAACCGCATTGAGCGCATGTTCGGCCACCTCAAGATCAATCGCGCCATCGCCACCCGCTACGACCAGCTTGCCAACAGCTTCCTCGGCATGGTTCATATCGCTACCGCCAGATACTGGCTCAAATTTGTCCACGCCGCCTAGCTGCTGAAGCGACCAGCTGCCGGCCACCTTAATCTCAATTGGTGACTTCGCTGACGGATCTCGGAGAGAACCTAAACGAATGTCGGGCTCCTTTTCGTCCGCAACATGGGGTTCGCGTTCGAGCGAGTAGCTGTGGCTCGCCAAGGAAACCAATCTGTCAGCGAACCAGTTCTGGACGTCGACCTCATGAGGAAGTCTCGCGACAGTCAGGCCTTGATTGAAGTCGCCTTCCCGGAGCTGGTGTGAGATGTCGCCAAGGCGTGCCGCCGCGACCCGTTGCAAATCTGCGGATGTTGCCGGAACGAGTTCATGCCGCGTCTCGAACGTGAAGACATCCATCGCACGCGACGCTGCCGGTTCGGAATCTGCCGCCGCGCGATCGTACGCGAGCTCACGCAGGCGGCGATCCCAAACAGGAAAGTCGGGAATCTCTCGAAAGCGCTGAATCGCAGCGTAGGTGGCATAACCAGGCGTGCTGACCAGCGTATTGAACAGTCCGCTCCGAACGTCCTCTGCATCATCACGCTCATCTGGAGAATAAGCCTCACCGGCCGAGCGCTTGTTGTCCTCTTCGAGCCGGATTTGCTCAAAGGCAAGAAGGACCAATTGTTCGAGACTAGCAAAAGGAACTGGCGAAAATTTGAACTGGTCGAGACGATAGCGTGACCCGAACGCGCGCGGGAGCGCTGCCTGCGCGAGAAGCACCTGATCCCTGCGGTTCATAGTTTGAAACGCCCGGATCAACAGATCTGTAGCGACCGCCGGGTCGTGGGCGAATACAAGACCTATATATGCCGCACGCACCCGCCGACTGAGCGGCTCGAGGCTGCGGCGAGAGGCCAGCGGAATGGCATCCGCAAGGGTAACTGGGTCTCGTGCAATCAGTCGCAAAGCCATGTCGAGCGCACCGTCAGCAACGTCGGGTTGCGCGTTGAGCCAGCTCAGCATCAGCGGAGCAATCAGTGCTACCACCATTTCACCGGCACCAGCTACGTTTTGCAGGCGGATGAGGTCATCAGTCGCGTCGCTGGGCCCCAGGTCGACTGCTAGGTAGCGCCAAAGAATGTCCTTCACGATCGCCGGGTGTGTCACTGCGAGGTCGTCGATCCATTTCGGGAAGCCATTGAGCTCACGCATCGCGAAACGCGTGGCAAGCTCGGCCTCACCTTTGTCGAGCGCCCCTGCCCATCCCTTGTTGCTGCCCGCCTCCAGGGTAACGCCGACTATGCCGAGTAGATCTTGAGCCCCACTGAAGCGGCGCTGATCGGGGGGAACTTCAGACGGAAGTGATGTATGCAGCAACCGCCAATATTGCTGCATCGCCTTTTGGAAATTCTCCACTACCGCGTCACCGAAAAGCGGTCGAAGTGGTGAAACATCGGCAATCGCACGATGCGAACTGTTTCCGCCGATACGGCTTAGAAGCCGCCATAGGTGGTAGAGTCTTCGATCGACATTTCCATTCTCAGGCTTGGCATAACTGAGCAACTGACCCGGATCAGATTGCAGTTCGTTGCGAAAATCGATCCAGCTCTGATCTGCTCGCGCCTGTTCAATGGCGTCGTGCGCTTCCCGTTCCCTTTGCTCTTCTTCAAAACGCTCATGTTTGGGATCACGCGAAGGAGTTACGAGCCAGCTTTCGATTGTTTGCTGGACAACGGCTGCAGGACTAGCAGCGCGGATTTGTGACAGAGCTTCCGGATCTTCGCCGCATTCATGCCAGATGCTCATAGCTCCGTTCGTGGCCAATCGCAGATCATGCTCATCCGACCGCGACCCGATGTCAGCGACAAGCCAATCAAGGTCTTCCGCTTGAATGCGCGGCGCAAAACCGATGAACCGCAATTGCCAAGGATGGTTGAGCGGCGCCTCCCTCGCCAACCGAAACTGATCTGCGCACCGCCACAGTGCGATCCTTCGCCGCTCCGGTGTGCGGTTGATTTGAGCCTCGAGATCCAGATCATGTTGCTCACGGGAAGTTCGGCGGCGTCGCCCCATCCGTCGACTTTCTCCGATCCGGATGCCGGCATCGATGATGCTGTGAGGCAACTGGGTCGCCGCGATCAGGGTTGCATAACGGGCCGCAGCGATCTCGAGCGTTTCGAGAATCTGCTCATCTCTTGAATCTGAACTCTCCCGAAAAAGGTCCACTTTAACGACCAACCGTTCAAGCAACCCCTCTACAATGGCTTGAGCGGACGCCGTGTCCTCAATTCGGGAGGCCAAGCGGGGGCCCTGATAACTCAGGTCAGCGCCGCCATCACTATCCTTATCCCGTACTGAATCGATCAGAGCGAGCAGATTCTCGGCGGTAACAAACGTTGGATAAAGCTCATCGAGCGCATCCCAGATCACGCTGGGATGAAGCTCCACAGCATGCTCGACCAGAAACCGCACATACTCGTTCAGCTGTTCGGTCGAGCCGGTCGACAACAGCGCGCGTCCGGCAAAAATCGGCGTGTAGCGATCTCCATATCTGCCTTGCACAGCCTCAACGGCGATGTCAGCGCATCCATCAAGCTTGCCGAGGCTGATGAGCAACATCAGCAATGTTCGGGCCCCGGGTGAATCTTTCAGTTCAGACCAACGGTTGCGAAGGTAGGCCGTGAGGTCTGCCTGCGCGAACCGACGTAAGGCATCATGATCCGGTATGGCGAAATGCTCATCATTGACGGCGTCTTTCAGAATACCGTCGAGTGCCGCGACCCTGATTTCGAGCTTGAGGCTCGACGGGTCGCCTGCATCCATCAGCAGGCGGGGATCGCGCTTGACGATCTCTTGGGCGGTTTCAGCATCCCACAACGCAAGCCATGCAGCGGTGGCGCGCATTGAGGGGATTACCAGCTTCACGCCGTAAGTTTCGGCGAACAGGAGTTCGAAGATGCGAGACACCGCAAGGTTACCCTCCCTGCGCAGACGCACGAGCCATTTGGCAGCGAGAAATCCACGTACCACGCCTTGGTTGTCGTTATGCAACCGGACGAAACCAGGAGTAGCGGGGTCGAATATGGGCCGGCTACTGAGGGAAACTTGCTCGCCAGGCGTCAGATCAGATGCGATATCAGCGAGATCAAGAAATGGGACTTCGTGTCGGGCTTCGCTGTCAGTGTCGGGAACGACGATCGTGTCCAGCTTTTGCAGCACAAGAGCGGCGCCGATCCGCTCGACGACTTTCCTTGCCTTCATAGCGTCCAGCACCTCGCTGCGCGCTCGCGACAAGTTTGTCTCTTTTAATCGCTCGCCAATCGAGACATCCAGCATCTCTTGCAGTGAGCCGAAACGGCCATGGGTCCGCCAGTAGCCAGCTAACCAATCGAGATCTGTCGGTCGCCGGGCAAATGACCAGAGATTTTGCTGATCAAGCTCAGCGAACATATGATCGACGTCACAGATCCCCTTGGACCGAGCAAACGTTTCGACGCGGCCGCGGTCGAGCGCCGCCATCACTACGACCAAAGGTCCTTCAACCGCCGCTTGTTCCTTTCCTCGCCATTCATTGCGGACTGCCCGGATAAGTTCCTGGTCAGCGCTTATGGGCTCCAACTTCTCATCAGGTGGCGGTAGCGGAATCCGCTCAAGCAGCGTTTTTAAATCGCGTTTGAATTCCCAGTCGCTTACCCGACCACTCAGCACGATATGTATTCGCGCTGAGAAGCCGAGGATCGCATCGGCGACGTCAGTCAATATGTCCAAAAGCGAATATTCTGCTCGCTTTGCTTCGTCGACGGAATCCAGAAATAGCCAGCACGGTTCGGCGGTAGACTGCCATTGTTCGAAGCGGCGCCATTCGCTTGTGCCGAGCGCCGACTGTAGACCGCCTCGCTGTCCGATCTTTTGGAGCGTGGTAATAAATGCCTCTCGACCTTCGGCCCGTATGCGCTCGGCTTGCGCCGTTAACTCCGTCGACTTGCCGCTGCCCGCTTCTGCAAGAATGACCACACGCCGCCGCTCGAGAAGGGCTTTCCAGTCGTGATTGCCCGAATGACTCTCCAGGTAGCGGAGCCAGTCGACATCGATTGCCTCATCCTTGTCCCAACGCAGGAATTGACGGTCGAGTGGCACAAGTTCTGACATCTGGAGTTGTCTCGCTAAACGGCACTATCGGATCGCGAAGGTTGATGGCATCCCTCGCCAAGTTTCGATGAGAAAGTTTCGCCAAAACAGTGCCGTCGCAATCCGCCACACATCAGTTACGCACAGATCATATATTCCCAAGTCGCTTAAGGTCTGCAGATCTCAACCAAACAGGCCATGCAGGAACCAGCCCTGCCCGCCGGTTACTGCATCCATGCCATCGCCCTGCCGGAAAACCCAGTAGCGTGCGCCGGTCTCGTCCTCGACGAGGAAATAGTCGCGCACGCTGAGCCACTCCGCCTCGCTCAGATGCCATTCGCCGTAGATGCGCTCGGGGCCATCGGCGCGCTTCACGCGCCGGCGAACGCCGCGCCACACAAAATGAACCGGCGGATGGTCTGGCAGAAGCGCCATCGTCTCAATCGCCTCGGGCCTTGCGAAGAGGCGCGCCGGACGCGGCCAGCGCTCCGGCCAGCGCAGCAATGTCGGATCGGCCATCGGTGCGATCCGCATCAACGAACGCTCGGGAATATGGCTCTCGCGCGCCGCAACGCGAAACAGCCGCTCCTCGCCGACCCGATTGCCGAGGATATCAACGAGCGCCGAAACATCGGGAATGGGCTTGTCCCCGAGGCTCGACATGGTCCGAAGGCCCAGTGGCTCGATCAGCGGCGCCGACAGCACCATTCGTTCGATGCCGTAGCCGGGATCGACAGTCTCGATCCTGTCGCACAGCAGCCGGGCAATCTGCTTTTTCTCGCGGCTCGCCTTGGCAAGCCCGGCGCGGATGGCTTGGACGGCGTTATCGACGCGGTGGAAGCGAAGATCGAGCCGGCGCGCGCCGAGCCCCGCCTCTTCCAGCACTTGGCAGAGCGCGTCGACCAGTTTTCGGATGTAGCGCGCGATCGTCTCCGGGGCGCCGATCGGCTCGGCGAAGCGGCGCTCGACTTCGATCTGCCGCGGCGCCTCGACCGGTTCAAAGGGTTCAGACAGCCTCCCATAAATCTGGTCGAGCCGCCGGCCGGGATCGGAACCGAACCGCAAGGCGAGTGAAGCCCGCGGCATGGCCTCCAGCTCCGCAAGCACCTCGATGCCGAGCGCGGCGAGGCTTTCGATCGCCTTGGCCTCCAGACGAAGGGCCGCGAGCGGCAGGCGCGCGACCGCTTCGACAAGGTCTGCCGGATCGATTACGGCAAGTCCTTCGCTCCGCAACATCTCGCCGCCGAACCGCGCCAGTGCATGGGCCGCTCCGTAGGTCGGCGCGCAGACGGCGCGCGCGTCGGTCTCCACTTCGGCGAGCCGGCGCAGCATGTCGGCAAGCAGGCCCCTGGCCCCGCCGTGGCTATGGGTTGCCCCCGTCACGTCGAGCATCAAGCCGTCGGGCGGATCGAGCGCAATGAGCGGCGAGTATTTGCGCAGCGACCAGACCGCAAGGCGCTCCAGCGCCTCATCGTCTGCGTCGCGGTCGGCATCCATGATCAGCAGATCGGGCACCAGCGCCTGCGCCTGGGTTAGCGCCATGCCCACGTGTAGGCCGAGAGCGCGCGCACGCGCGCTCACCGCAGTCAGCACGCGGCGACGGCCTTCCACGTCCGCCAGGACCAGCGGCGCGTCAGGCGGCGGTGCTTGCCGCCCAAGCCTGCGCCGCAGCCGGTCGATCGGCCAGGTCGGCAGGAAGAGCGAGACGACCTGTCCCATCACAGGATTCCAGAAGAAAATCGGCGCTCTCGCCAGCCCGGCACCGGATGAGCTCGACGAACCAGCGCGGCCGCCCGACGCCGGGGACCGGCAAGACTTCGGACGGGACCGCCGTCACTCGCCAGCGCGTCGCGGCGGCCGTCGGCTGCCCGAAATCGGCCGCATCTTCGCGCCTCCGCCAACGGCGCAGCGCGATCCCGATCGCGCCGCTGTTTTCCGCAGCCAGCAGCAGGCGGCGAGAGACGGGCATCGAGAGCCGCGACACTTCGGCAACCACACCGCCGAGCCCGCCATGGCGCAGCCCCTCCTCGAAGCAGGCGAGCACTGAAGTCTCATCCTGCGCTTCAAGATAGATGACACGGTCAGGATCGAGCCCGGCCTGGGCAATGGCCGGCGCGAAGAGATCGGCCTTGGTCATGCACCAGAGGATCTTGCCTTCCACGCGCGCCATGATCCCAGCCGCAAATAGGGCAGCAGCCGCGCCGTCGGTAACCCCTTCAGCACCGCCCGCCACTTCATGAAGACTGCCGAGCGCGAGACCGCCTCCCGGCAACCGGGAATCGATAGCATCAAGCTCGAAAGGCAAAACATGGCACACACGCCTGTCGGTGCCCTCGATCTCGGCAATCCGGGCGCGCAGCGCATCGATACGTGAGGGCGACCCTCGATCTGTCATGAAGGGCCTCCTTGTGGCTCTGTGATGGGAATTATGTTCGCATTTTGTTCCAATCCGCCTGCGTGTCAATGGCCTCGCCAGTGACCGAGCTCCCCGGAGCCACCAAGCCAAGGAATACCGGAGGAAATTCACTTCCTTTCGGAGAACAGCGCGGCACGGAACACCAGGCGTTGGAGCATAGACGCGGCCGCGACGGCCCGAATCGATACTGTGCCCAGCCCCTTGGCCAGCAGGCGAGGTTGCCTTACTTTCCCCTTCCAGCATTCGCGAAAGGAGCGGCGCCATCTGCAATCTCTACCGCCTGACAACGCCTGCGGACGCTGTGGCTAAGCTGTTCGATGCGGTGCCATCTCCGGGTGCGAACTATGCAGCGGAAATCTACCCCGGCTATCCGGGGCTCGTTGTCGCGGATGGCCGGGTTCAGGCAATGGCATGGGGCTTTCCGCGCAAGAATGTCAGCAAGAAGACGGGCGCCCTTCTGAAGCCGACCAAAGTGAACAACGCGCGCGACGATCAGATTCGAGGCAATCCGATGTGGGCCGAGAGCTTTCACGAGCGCCGTTGCCTGATCCCGGTCACAGCCCGGGCGGAAGCCGAGGGGCCCGGCGGCAGGATGACGCGAACCTGGTATTCACTTCCCGGTGGCACGGACTTCGCCGTTGCAGGCATCTGGCGCCCGACTATCGAGTGGGGAGACGCCTATTCGATGGTCATGGTGCCGGGCTCGGAGCAAATGTCCGACGTTCACGACCGCATGCCAACGATCCTGCGGCGCGAGGATTGGGAGCAATGGACCTCGGGAACCTCGCAGGACGCGTTTGAGCTTTGCCGGACCTGGGAAGGCGAGCTGATCGTCGACCGCACGCCTGAGCTCTGGTTCAAGGCGAAGCCAAAACCGGGATCGAAATCTGAACCAACGGGGCCGCTCCTCTAGCATGCTCATGCGAACGCGGTCCCTTTCCAAAGGCGGCCAGCGTTCGCCTTACCGGGTTACGAAATTCCCGGTCCGGATCTTCCGCGACCGAACTGCCAGTTGATCCCGGCCTCGCGCATGATCCCGCCCGCCTGCTTCCCGACCTGTTTTTCCATTACCGGCCGCCATGGAACGAGCGTGAACTCGCGGCTCTTTTCGATCAGTGCGAAGCGGCCGGAAACAGCATCGATCCGTCTGGTCAGCTTACCCTCGATCCGCTCTCCGATCTTCGCTTCTGTGAAGGTCTTGCCGAGTTCATCGGAAAGGCCTTCCGAAATCCGCAAAAGCTCTCTCCGCTGCAGCACGGCCAAAATGCTGCGCCCGACCCGAGTGCTGCCTTCCTGGAGCAGCCCTTCATGGACCAACCATTGACGCCGGGCATCGAGCGCAACGCGCACCTCGCGCCCGAACCCGGTATCACGCATCTCCCGACCCGCAGAGCCGGCCAGTTCCCGGTCCAGCCATGACGCGCCCTCCACAGATGCGAGACGGTCTGGCGCCAAGGATGCCAGCACCTCAACGCTCACCGGCCGCGCTCGATGCTGCCTGGCCTCATAGCCTTCGACATGCGCCAGATGATCGGCACCGATCGACCATGTCCCATCGACGTCACGTTTCAGATCGCTGCCGCCTCGGCGTATCGCCTCCAGGCGGCGCAGGTGACCTTCGGCAAATTCTGCCGAAACCGATGGGTCGTGCGCCCGGTGCAACGCCGACGAATACCGCCCGCCATTAGCCTCAGCCACGGCCAGGATGGTGCGGTCCATCTCGCGAATCTGCGGTGGCCGGGCGGTCACCCGGATCGTCGCTCCGGCCGGCAAGACTTCGACCGATCCTACATTGCCGATCTCGACGTAATGGGAGCGTCCATCGGTGCCGTCGACGAGCAGGTAATGCCGATCCCTATGCTCGTCGGACAGGCCTCGCTGGACCACCCGGCCGATCAAGGTCGCGGATTCAGATGTATGAATTTGATGATCGCGCCGGTCGATCTTCGCGCGGGTCAATTCGCGCTGCATCAGGCGGATGATATCGCCTCGCTCACCCAACGCCCGGAGTTTCTCGTCTAGGCCTTCACCAAGCCGCCAGGATCCGCTGCCAAGATCTTCCGCCAATCCCATCTTGCCGAGCACGTTAAGCCGGCCGGTTTCAAGCGACTGAAAATAGCCGTCGCCCTGCTGGGGAACTACAAGCCGATCCGGCCCGACCCGCGCGAGCATGCGCCGGTCGATAACTGTCAGGCGCTCCTGGGTCACATCGTGTCGCAAGCGTTCCTCGATTTCGAGGTCGGTCCGCGGTCCCAGATCGCGCGTGATTATCTCGGCAGCGCGCTGACGAAGACCGCGCGAGATATACTCGCGGGCGATGATCAGATCCTTCCCCTTTTCATTCACGCCCCGCAGCACGATGTGGGTATGGGGATTTCCGGTATTGAAGTGGTCAACCGCAACCCAGTCGAGTTTCGTTCCGAGGTCATGTTCGACCTGTTTCATCAGCGTTCGGACATAGGGTTTGAGATCCCCATACCGGTCGCCGTCTTCGGCCGAAACAATGAAGCGGAACTGGTGTCGGTCGTCCTTGCTGCCGGCGAGAAAATCCTCACCCGAGATCCTGTCCGCCTCGGGGCCGTAAAGGACGCCCGGCTTGCCCTCCCGAGTGACCCCGTCGCGCTGGATGTAATGAAGGTGCGCCCGCGCTGCGCCCAGTCCCTTCGCCCCAAGCCTTGCCAGCCGCGTCTTCACGATCACCCGGCGCACACTCAGCCCAGTCGCGACCTCGCGCATGGAGAGCAAGCGCCCGACCGCAGCTCCGCGCCCGATCCTGCTGCCGTCGAAGCGGCGCGAGCCCCCGCCCGGCCGCCTGGCATTCAGTCCGGCTGCAACGGCAACACGCGCGGCGTAGCGCTGCGGCTTGCTCCGCCCGGCCCCGCCTTGCCGCCCCAGTTTGGGCTCGAAATCGTCGCCGTCAGGCATCTCGATGGCCCGTCAAAAAGGGCCTCGCAAGAGCCTCGCGTCGCGCCGACGAGGCTCGCGGTAACATGTTGTGCAGACCCGAAAATTGCAGGGCCGCGAGGCTCTGCTTCTATCTTGTTGTCCGCGCCCCTTCCCGGTAACCGTCCGAAGTTCGCACATTGTTCCGAGCCATATCGATGTCCCATTTGATTTGCTTTCCGAAGGGGAGGTGGCTCGATGTCGCGCCGAATATTCAGGAACAGGGGGAAGCGGGCCTGGTGGTCTGTGCACATCAAGGCATGGCGCGAGAGCGGACTTTCGGTTGCCGCCTATTGTCGTCAGCAGGATCTGACCCGCAGCGAATTCAAGGCTTGGCACGTCGAGATAGAAGAGTGGGAAGCGCAGAAAGCCGAGGCTAGACGGCGCTTTAAGCTGCGATATGCACGAGTATCGCAGGACAGCAGACAACGAGCGACGCAGGCGTTTTGGGCGATGCATGTGGAAGCCTGGCAATGGTCGGGTCTGCCATTGCGCGACTATTGCTCGACGCTGCGGCTGTCGTCCCACAGCCTTAGACGATGGCGCAATCTGATCGAGGCCGAGCAGGTCACGATCGACTGGCGAGCACTTTTGCATCCGTCGTCGAGGCCCCTCATAAGCACCAAACGAAGCACTAGGACTAAGGAAACCGAGCGCGTTCAGGCCTTGACAGCCGAGATTGAAGCCGCCGCTGAGCCGCTCAAAAAAGCGCGGCGCAGACACTTCTCGACCGAAGAAAAGATCGCGCTGTTGCTGGAGGCCGAACGTCATAACGAGACGATCTCCTCTGTCAGTCGACGCCATGGAATATCGACCAGCGTGCTGTTCCGGTGGCGCGACCAGTTCGGGCTGGGACGCGAGAAGCCCATGACGCTGGCAACGGTGCAGGTGGTCGAGGACAGAACCAAACCCGGGCGACGTGAAGCTTCGCTGTTGGCCGGGCTCCTTCCCTGCCCCGAAGACATGAAAGAGGTCGAACTGGCCGATGGACGACGTGTGTTCGCGCCCATCGAGGCCGATCCCGATGATGTGCGCCGCATAGTTCTGGAGCAGGAGAAACGCTCATGATGATCGTACCTTCGAACGTGAAAGTGCACATGGCGCTTGGCGTGACCGACATGCGCAAAGGCCTCGATGGTCTGTCGACACTGGTACAGGAGACCCTGAAGAAGGATCCGTTCTGCGGGCACATCTTCGCCTTCCGAGGCGGACGATCGAACATGGTGAAGCTGCTGTTCTGGGACGGCACGGGCCTGTGCCTGTTCACCAAAAGGATAGACCAAGGGCGCTTCGTCTGGCCGAGAATGACCGTACCGGGCGAGACGATCCCTTTGTCTCCGGCCCAGCTTGCGATGTTGCTCGAAGGCATCGATTGGCGACATCCCGAACGGGTCTGGCAGCCTAAAAAGGCGGGCTAGAATCGGCAGAAATCCGCCAATAATAGTTGGTCCGGCACGTAGATTCTGGTAGTATCGGGCATGCGGCTCGATCTCGATAATCTGCCGTCCGACACGGCCCTGCTGCACCAGCTGGTGCGCGATATGGCGGCCGTCGTCGAACACCGCGAAGGCGAGATCGAGCGGCTTCAGGCCATCATCAAGAAGCTCCAGCGGATGCAGTTCGGTCGTAGATCCGAACGGCTTGATCCCGACCAACTCGCACTTGGTCTGGAAGACCTCGACGCCGACATTGGGCGTATCGAGGCAAGCCGTCCGGTCATCATCGGCGCGACTGCCGAACCACGACCGCACCGCAAACCGCTGCCCGATCACCTGCCGCGTGAGGATGTGCTGATCGACACTGCGCACGATGCCTGTGCGGGCTGCGGCGGCGCACTGCACGGTATCGGCGAGAGCGTCAGCGAGATGCTGGACTGGGTTCCTGCACAGCTTCGCGTGGTACGGATCACTCGTCCCAAATACGCCTGCCGGACATGCGGCACAGTAGCTCAGGCGCCCGCACCGGAGCGTCCGATCGCAGGTGGTCTGGCGACGCCGGCGCTGCTCGCGCAAGTGCTCGTCAGCAAGTATTGCGACCACACTCCCCTCTATCGGCAATCGCAGATCTTCGCGCGGCATGGCGTAGATCTGGCCCGTTCCACGCTCGCGGGTTGGGTCGGCGGAGCGTGCTGGTGGCTCGAGGCCCTGCACGAAAGGCTGTGCGCCGACGTGTTCGCCAGCAACCATCTCTTCGCCGACGACACCCCCGTTCCAGTACTTGATCCGGGCCGGGGAAAGACAAAAACAGGCCGATTGTGGGTCTATGCCCGCGAACAAAGGGGCTGGAACGGGCCGGCACCTCCAGCTGCCGTCTACCTGTTTGCGCCGGACCGAAAAGCCGAGCGCCCGGTGGCGCATCTCCAGCACTTCAAAGGCGTGCTGCACGTCGATGGCTATGCCGGGTTCGAGCGTGTGGCAGCACGCGATGGCGTGAGGCTGGCCGCTTGCTGGGCGCATACCCGGCGCAAGTTCTACGACGTCGAACAACAAACCGGTTCCCCGATCGCGGCCGAAGCGTTGCAGCGCATCGCGACGCTTTATGAGGTCGAAAAGAAGGCTCGAGGACAATCGCCGGCACAGCGAATGGCGTGGCGCGAGTCGTTCTCGCGCCCACATCTCCAGTCCCTGAAGCTCTGGCTGGAAGCTCAGCTTGCCCTCATTCCAGCGCGCAGCACGCTCGCTGAAGCCATCCGCTACGCACTCGCCCGTTGGCAGGGACTTAGCCGGTTCCTGGATGATGGCCGCATCGAACTCGACACCAATCCGGTCGAGCGGGCAATCCGACCCGTGGCCATCGGACGGAAGAACCATCTGTTCGCCGGCAGTGATGGCGGTGGCCATCGCTGGGCGGTGATCTGCTCGATGATCGAGACGGCCAAGCTCAACGGCGTCGAGCCATATGCATGGCTGAGCGACGTGCTCACCCGCATGGTCGAAGGCCATCCGGCCAGCCGACTCGACGAACTTCTGCCGTGGAACTGGGCGGCCAATCATCCCGCTGCCGCCTGATGTGCTTCTACCGGACGCATACCCTTCCCGACCAGAAACCCCTCCAGCTGCACAATCCGAAGGGGCAGCACCGAACCGGCGCCGCCCCAGAATGCCCTGGCGTCAGTGCGCCCGGGCATAGGCCTGTTCAGCGGCCTTGCGCCTGGCAAAGTCGCGCCGCGCGATGAGCCCGAGGACCTCGCCGTCACCATTGACGATGACTGTCGCCGCGAACCACCGTCGCCCCAACCGCCCGACGACCGCGACCCGATCAAGCTCGATCTCCTCTTCGGTATCAAGGCATTCGTAAGCGCCGAGCCAACGCTCCGAGACGCGCGCATCCCAGAGAAAATCGCTTTCCTCGGCATCGATGAAACGCTCCGCAAGCGCATGGCCCGCGCCCTCTCCGAACTCGACTTCGAGTCCGTGGACGAGACTTGCAAAGACGCCGCTATGCTTGCCGGCGATGGTGCGATCGATCTGCATGTGAAGCTCCTCAAGTGACCGTTCCCGACGATGAGAACGGCCCCTCGAAGACGGGCGGTGGGCGGTCTGTCAGGGCCGCAGGGCTTCAGCCCTGCGCCGCGAAGCGGACGTGGGGGGAACCGATTTGCGCAGCAAATTGGGGGGTACCCGCGGGCCTTGATAGACCGACCGGCGGCCGTCACACTTGGAATTCTCAGACGAGCATAAAACCTCTCGTGTGGGCACAACCTCTCAATGCGCATCGTGACGAACCGCAAACAACGGATCGATGGCGGGCGCGGTGATTTCGGTGGCAGGCGCTACCTGCTCCGAACCTTCCGCTCGATTAGCGAACAAAGACGGCGCCACCCCCAGAGTAATCCCGCCGCCTCCTGAACCGACCGCAGAGAGATACCCGATCGTTTCGGCAGGCAGCGGCACACCCGCGAGGTACTTTTCGTAGCGCCCCGGCCCCGCATTGTAGGCGGCGAAAAGCCCGGGGTAGCCGTAATGATCATAGAGCTGGCGAAGGTAGAACGTCCCCGCCAGGATGTTGTCGCGGGGATCGTCGGGGTTGTTGCCGAGCCCCAGCCGAAATCGCAATTCGGCCCATGTGCCCGGCATGAGCTGCATGAGCCCCATCGCGCCTTTGGGGCTACGGATCGGGCGGCCATCAAGTTCGACGCGCCCTCTACTTTCGGCATGCATGACGCGCAAAATCCAGCTGGCGGGCACCCCGAAACGCTGGGACGCTTCGGCGATCAACGGATCCCAACGCGTAATTTCGTCCGCGGAAACACTGGATGCTGCGACCATCGCAATGGCAGCGACAAGCCCTCTCAGCGCGCCCAAAGCAGCCTCGCGGGACCGGTAATGTCGGATGCGGTGGAAATGCCGAAGTAGCGACCATCGAACGAGTCCGGGCTGCCCCTCATAAGCAGGAAGAACTGCCCCTGCTGCAGACGAAGACAGCCCTCCCACCACGGCATGATCCGGCCCTGCCCGTCCCGCGTCCGGCGAACCGCCACGGGCGCGCCCTCCACGAAAACACGGGGACCGATCCCACAGACTTCGTCGCCTGGCCCTGCTGCGACGCGCTTCACAAGCGGCACGTTCGAAGGGAGGTAACGCCGGGCCGCCGCAAACTCTCGCCAGGAATCCGGCAGCCACGCGATGACCATGTTCCCGGTCGCGATAGGTGCGCCGGGATCGACGGAATAAAGGCCGATAGTTGCGCTGGCGCTGGCATTCCAGACGACGCGCGGCGCAGGCGGAAAACCAATCGTCAGGCCAACCGAGCTAACCAAGACGCCCAGGCCAATCGCGGTCCGGCGAACGCGGCGTTTGCGTCTGCGGGCAGCACGCAAAATCGAGCCCCAGGCGTGCAACGGCGCATCGCCGCGCGAGGTTCTGAGGGCGCTCATCGCCCTACTCCCCGACCGAGATTTTCCTCGCTCCAAATGTCCAGGTCATCAATGTGATACTGGAGATACTTGCCGTGACGCCGATAGTTCGGCCCCTTGCCGGTCTGCCGCATCCTGCGCAGAACGCGGGGCGTGAGCTTGAGATAATCGGCTGCCTGAAACGGGTTCAGATAAGGCGAACCATGCTTGGCCCGATGGGCCCTTTCAATGTCGTGAGACTTGTCCATGTCGGGGTGCCTCCCTGACCGCGGACGGCCCTATGCCGGCCGCATGGACACCTCATCTGTACCGAAAAAAGACCTCGCGGCAGGGTCGAAAACGGGGGGTGCCGTATTCGACCCCCTTCCCTGATTTCAAAGGTGCAGGTCGGGCGGCGATCAACGCCCCGGAATGGCCCTCGATCGAGCTGTGATCAGCCAGGCTTTCGCCTCAGATTTCGGAAATGCGCGTCTCGGCCAGCGCCTTCACTTCGGCCTGGAGCAGTTCGACGCGCTCGACGATCCACTCGAGTTCGATGTCGCGGATCTCGTAATGGGGCGAGTAGCGGGCCTTGATGTAGGCTTGGTGCAGCAGCTCGAAACAGCGCCGCGTAAACTTGGCATCGCGGGGCCAGATCGGGATCAGATCGCGGGCAATGTCCTCGGCCCGGCCGCGCAGGAAATTGATGTTGTGCGAGCGCGGGCTGTAGAGCGTCTGCACCAGCAGCACCGTGTGATAGAAATGCTCGGTCGCTTGGTGAAGCATGAACGCGGCGTGGTTTCCCAGGCCTTGTTCGATCATGAGCTTTGCACCGATTAGGAACCCAGAGGCGCTCTTGAACCACTGGTCGAAATGGTGCTGCGTTTCTGCGCGAATTTCATCGGGATTGAGGAGCTTCGGCGTCTGGAACGGCGTTGCGTCCATCTCGTAAAGCACGATCCCGTCGCGCAGCATGTCGACGAAAAACGGACGCCCCCGCGAGAGCTGGTAGTTCACATCATCGAGCGAATGAATGACGATGTTTGCCGGTGCAGAAAGGCGCTCGAAAATGGCGTATTCGCGCGTCAGCGTATCTTTCGCCTTGCCCCAGTACTCGATCTCGTCGGCAAGCCTCTCGTCGCTTACGACGACGAGCAAATCGAAGTCCGACTTGTAGCCGTTCACGTTGTCGTCGACCCAGTCGCCGCGCGCGTATGAGCCGTATAGGATCACCTTCAGGATCCGGCCCTGCTTCTTCCAGCCTTGCGTCGCAAGCGCGCGAACGTCCTCGAATTCGGTGAAGATGATCTTCAACGCATGCGCGAGGTCGCGGCGCTTCCTGTCAGGCAGATGTTCAAGATCGGTCTTCATAATCACCTGATTCTAGACGAGTTCGGGGAGAGAACAACAGCCCTGTTGCGCCCTTGCGGAAGAAATCCCCGCGCCTTTTGCGGCGCGGGGACGGAGCGTCAGTCGGCCGGATTCCAGATGATGGCGAAGCTGTCCTCGTCATCCTTGCCGGCAGCACGGCCGAGGTTGGCGTAGAGCCGCCGGGGTCCGAATTCCGGCGCCGCGAGTGTCAGCGACACGTAATCGTTGCCCGACGCTTCGCTGCGTCGAAGCCAGCCGGCACCGACCTCGATGCCGCTGGAAGTGACCCGGAAATCCGGCTGGGTATCAGTGGTCTTGCGGTTGTTAGGCGCGATCTCGATGTCGGCACGGATCGAGAGGGTGCGAAGCTGGCCCTTGAAGCTGCGGCCTTCGCGGGTGACGTATCCGATTGCGGGCATTTCTCGTCTCCTTGAGCGGTTCGCCCGAACCACTTCCGGGCGATGGCCCGAACGTCAGGGACGGTTGCAGCGCCGCTTCGAACCGACAGGCCGAAGCCTTGGCGAAGGACCGGAGACGACGGTCATATTTGAAAGCGCAGCGGCCGCGAGGAGCCTGCCTCAGCAGGCGGGGAAATATGCCGATCGGCGATGGTTTCGAAGCGGTGCGACCGTCCCAGGTCGATGGCCGAAGGCTGGATTTGGTGAGCAAACCTCGCAGAGTCGAGAGACTGCCGAACGGTTCACTTCACGAGGTGGCCATCCACGAAAGGCGCGCTATGCAGCCTCGACAACCGCGTGACACCAATCATGCCATCAACTCAGGCAAATTGCCTGAGACCATCGATTTCCTCTACTCCCCGAGGAGGCAGGCCATAGCATTTGGCGAGCCCGTTGATGGCAGCAGCGACAAGGTCGACAATGCTCGCCTGATCAATCGAGGTGAGCGTGCCTTCGAACCCAAACGAGCTCGCAAGTGCAGTGAACCCCGTGTTGCTGAACGCGCTTTTAGGGGGCCACCAACTGTCTGAAAGACCAGTAATCCCTAGGCGCACATGAAGCGGCAAGCCTCCCCCTGATGCCGCGGCAAGTTTGGCCTGCCTGGCAACGAATTCATACCAATGCTCGGCTGCATAAGTGGGCGAAACCATTCGCCGGCCATCACCGGAGGTACTCCAGAAACCGTTGTCTATTCCCCAGACTTCTCCAGTTTCCTCGAACCACTGCGTCAGTGCGCCGGTTTCTCGCCAATCCTGAACCTGCTCCTCGCACCGGTAGGTCATCGCACCACCCTGACAAAGCCCGAAACCGATAGCGTTCCCCGATCTGCCAAGGACGCCGGGCCGGCCACCTGTTGAACAAATGAATTCTCTGGAGGTTACTGAGCGGTCCCAACGGGACGGAATCATGCGGGCGTAGCCATGGTGGCGCTGTTTGTAGCGAACTAGTCCGGTTCCATGATCTGGATCATTTACCGGCATCTTCTGCCCGGTCTGAAACCAAAAATCAGACAAATTTCCAGTCGTCGATTGCCATTCGATAGCTTCAGGAGCGGCCACTTGCGCTTCGCCGAAGACTGCCAAAAGAGCAACCTTCAGTACTTTGGAAAGTTCGGTTCGAACCGCCCTGAGAGTACCTCTATCGGCATCAACCGGAAGATTGAATCCAATGGGTGCACGGCACCCTCTCAGATCGAACGGCAACCCATCTAGGTTCGCACCTGCGAATGCCGTGTTCCAGACTTGGATAACGCGTTCGAACCCCAAAGACTTAACGGCATAACCCATCTCAAAGAGGACATTCGGATTGGCGATGGCCTTCCCAGTGCCGGACATCGCAATCGGCGTTACATCTGCAACGAAGGCCCCCGACGTCGCGATTTTCTTGAGAATAGTGGGCACGATTTGAGGAGATCCGGGCACCCCCTGAGTGTCGGATGTCACGGTTGGGCGGTCCGCCTCGTTCAGTTCGGCCGCAATGCTGGCAACAGCGTCTTCGAGAGCGACGCGGACGACGTCGCGCGTCACCCGTTTCTCAAGATCACTCTGCCATGACCAAAAAACGATCCTGCCCACTAACGTGTTCTCCCACTCGCACCGTCGCAACCGTCCTACAAAAAAACAGGGATATCAATGCCTAACAGCGCACCCGCCACTCCGGATGAGCACTGGCGCTTACGCCTCTAAAACGGCAGAATTTCCGGAACAACGAACAAGCCCGGGAGAGCTACCGATGGATGAAGATGCCGTGTTTGCATTCGGCAGCGCGCTTGCCGCCATCGCCGGACTGCTCGAGGAAAAAGGCGTCTGCACTGCGACCGAAGTGTCCCAGTCGCTCGGCCATGCCGCGATGGTCCACCTCAAGGCCGGCGAGGAATACCATGCGCGCGGACATTACCTCAGGGCCTGGGCCGTTTCGGTAAAGGCGGCTGCTGACGGCGCGAGTGGCCCCAAGCGGCACTGACGCCCGATCCGTCGGGCATGGTGCGCCCTCGCGCCATGTGACATCGCCTGCAATAGATGTCGCGGGAGACGACAGTGTATCGGCGGCGGAATTCTGCCGATTCCGACAGGAACCGTTCAGGGGAAATGCTCTCGATAAGCCGCGCGGGACGCGGCGCATATCGAAGGAGCATCCTCATATGATATCGATTATTCTGAGAAGCCTGCGCTGCCGGTTCGACCGGCATCGCCCCGAGACCGGAAAGGTCTTCTGGGACGGCCTTTGCTACGTCGGAAGGTGCAGGAATTGCCGGGCGGCAATCCGCCGGGCGAGCAAGACGCGCTGGCACCGCGAAGCTCTGGGGAATGGCCCCGGGCTCGCCTGAGCCTTAGCTCCCGGCACTATCCCCGAAAGGGCAATCCATCGTGAAAAACGGTTCTGTGACGGCAGTTCAATGACGCTTTGTGACGAGGCGAATTTCTCCGCACAGACTGCATGTGTCTTTCCTGCGTTCGAAGCCATTCGAACCTGCCAGCTCGCGCGCCGCATGGTCGGCGTTTTCGAGGGGAGAAAGGCCAAGCGTCTGGGTAATGCAGTCATCGCAGACCGGCTCGGGTGAGAGCCGTGTGACGAGCTTTTCGATGGAGTGAAGTTCGGTCATGGCCCTGCCCTGGTTCTATCGCTTTCCTGATGCGGTGGCGTGCCGGGCAGGCAAGGGCAACGAACTTTTAGTGTTAGCGGCGGGGCCGCGCCTATCAGGGCGCGGCCCCGCCGCAGAATTTTCCAGCCCCCTCAGGAAGATCGACCGGAGACGGAATTTTCCGCCTCCGGTCCATTTCATCAGGCAGCAAGCCGATCATCGCCAGGGTGAGGTTCGCCTGCAGGATCGGGGGCCGGATCGTCCCCCGAATCGGCGCCACGGCAGGCGAGCGAATCGTCTGCTGGTCCGTCCGCTGATTCGCCCGAAACACCGGGTTCCGGCTGGCCGTCCGTCGCCCCCACCTCAGGGGACTCCGCCTCAGGCGAGTCGAACCCGGCAGCCTCGCTCGCTTGTTCGCGCGGTTCCGCAGCCTCCGTTTCGGGGCCGGTTTCGGCACCATTCTCGGCCCCGTCCTCGGCTTCGGCTACGGTTTCCCCTTCGGCTCCGGTCTCGTCTTCCGCCTCGCTCTCGTCCTCTGCCGGGCCTTCGCTATCCAGCGCCGCGAAAGCCTTTGCATGGGCCGCGACCGTGCCCACACCTCCGCGCGCCGTGTAGCTGGAGGGCGGGAAGGCCATCCATCGCGGCACCCAGCCCTCTCGCCTGGTGCGCCCGCCCTCGCCTGTCAGATGCCCGCGAATGATCGTGCGCAAGGTCTTGGCCTTTTCGTTCGCGTTGGCGTCCGCCACCAGTTTTCCGGCGACTTCCGCCACCATGCCCAGCAGCACCTCGCGGTCGCGCAGCGTATCGAGGAAGGCATCGTCCGCTTCCCACCACTTGGCCATATCGATCTCGATCTCGGTGCCGACTGCCTCGATTGCCGCGCTTCCTGCGTCCAGCGCCTCGCCCATGACGATGGTCAGGACTTCCATCACTTGTGCGTCGGGGAGTGCGAGCAGGCGTGCGAGCAGCCTGCACAGATGGCGCTGCGTGCCGCGCATGCCGTAGCCCGATCCGCCGATGATCGTGGGTTCGTCATCGGGCAGACCCAAGAGCGCCAGAACGGCGCGCCGCCGCTCGTCGAAGACGGCTTCGGCCCAGCTATCGTGGACACTGGCCTTGACCGCGTCACTCTTGGCGGTCTGAGGTTCCACCACGATCCTCCAGAGGGAGGAGCCCGCAATCGCATGAGCCACCATCAGGCGCAGTGCGATCCCCGGCCGCTCGATCATGGCCGCGCGAACGGCGGCATGGCGGTGCAGATCGATATAGGTCTGCGTCACCGAAGTCAGTTCCGCGCGAACGGGCTTCGCAGCGGCAAATTCATCCCCTGCCCCGCCGCCCGCTGACGCTTCCATCTTGGCGAGGCGCGCGGCTTCCTTGCGGCTGAGATAGCCTTCATGGATCACGACCTCGCCATTACCGCGCACCTCGAGATAGACCCGCCCGCCCTTGCGCTTGGCGGTCTTCTCATGCTCCCACGAATGGAAATGGGTTCCGGGAGGGAGGATAACGGCATCGGCCCAGCCCTGTTCGAGACAGGCGGCGCGCTTCGCCTCTATCGCCGCGTTCTGTGCGGCCCAGAAGGCATCGGTATCGGCAAACAGCGGATGCTCGCCGAAGAGATCGGCAATCGTTACAAGCCCGCTCGCCTCGACATCGAATAAGGCATGCCCTGCCGAAACCGATTGCCCGCCGAATAGCCACGAGCGAAGCTGATGTCCGCGGGGCACGTAGGCGGCGGGATCGTCGACCAGCGCGAGCCATGCCTTCTGCTGGGCCTTGGATGCGAGCGTCAGGTGCCGGATGGTGGCGACGTCGATTTCCTCGGCGCGATACATTTCGCGAATGCGGGGCAGCAGATTGCCGAGCGCTAGGATGCGCTTTACCGCGAGGTCGGGCAGGCCGAACGTCAGGGCAATATCTCCGATGCTACGACCTTCCTTCACCAGCCTCGTGAAGCAAGACCAGCGCGAAACCTCGTCGGGATCGAGCCGTGCGATGTTTTCGATAAGCGAAGCCTCGACGGCGCTGGCATCGTCCGCGTCGTCAAGGATGGCGCAAGGCAACATGGCGATTTCCGGGTCCGGCTCGCCCGCCTCGCTGCACGCCGCCTGCCGCTCGGCGGCGACGATCTGCGCTGCATGGAAGCGGCGGCATCCCGCAACGATCTCGTAGCGTCCGGAGCCAAGTTGGACCGCCTCTCCATCACTTTCGCGGCTGGGCCGCACAAGGATCGGCTGGATCACGCCGCGCGCACGCACGGTCGGCAGAATGTCGGAAACGTCGGGAGCCTTCCTGGCATAGCGCATGTTCGATTTGCTCACGGCAAGGTTGCCAAGTGCGATAAATTCGAGTTTCACGAGCGTACTCCTCATTTGAGAGTGCCGGTCCATCGAGTTTGTAATGGGATAAGGTGGACCGGCTTAGGGTTCGGCGGTGAACGACCGCCTGCGTCTTCCCCCTCGGCGGGGCGAAAGCCTCATTGTCACCTTGCCGTGCAGGCGAGGCATTTCATGCTGCACCTGCTAACAAAACACTTGCCCAGCGATGCAAAGTTGCGCTTCATTGGGGCGTACCTTTGGGTCGCATCGAAGGGGGCTGATCCACCGCGCTTGGCGGAGCGGTGGGTCAGCGTTGGCCAAAGCGCCTGTTTCCAAGGCATCATTGCATGATCCCCACTCGCTCAGCGCGGCGAGAGCCGGATGGCGGACGGGTCCTCACGGGTAAGCCGGTCCAGCAGCAAAGCCGCATCCGGGATCGATCCGGCGAGACGCGCCGCCTCGGTCCAGACCGAAAGCCGGTGCCGGGTGGAAAAGGCGATATCGCGCTCGATGGTCAGCCCCATCGGCAGGCGGATCGCCTCGATCTCGCGAAGCGAGGAAATGCCAAGTTCCGGGCTCCCAAAGCCGAGGTCCGCCAGCCCGAAGAGGGTGTCATCGTCTGCATAGAGCTCGCTCACCAGCCAGACCGCGCGGCCCATCGGATTGAACAGGCGAACCAGCGGCAGCGGATCGAACCGGGGATTTTCCATGCAATGCCCGAAATTGGCACTGAGCATCGAGCGGATGGATCGGGTGAGCAGGGTCATTGCACGGCCCTCCCCGCGTGATCGGGTGTGAGCGCAGCACCGCGTGCCGAGCGCAGGGCAGGAACAGATCCCGCAGAAGGGTCCCCGCTCTTTCCCGAACGAATTTCGTCCGTTAGGTCCATCTCCGGGGCAATGAAGGGGCCCGCCTTTGTCTCCGACTTCGGGGAGCCCTCATAGCGAGCGAGCAGCCAGTCGGCCGCTTTGCTCGCCATGCTTGCCGCCCGAAAGATCGCGCGATTGTCCTCGCGCAGGCATTCGAGCCACGCCCCCAGATAGTCCGCATGGCACACGGTCGGCACGATCCCGAGCGAGGCGCACAGAAAGGCCGAACCCATTTCGGCCACCAGTTCCTCGCGTGCGTAGTCCTTGGAACCAAACGAATTTGCGAGATTTCTGCCGAGTCGCGACGCATGGCCCGTCGCGTGCGAAAGTTCGTGAAGGCACGTCCTGTAAAAGTTCACCTGATCGTGAAAGGCTTGCTGCGGCGGCACCTGCACGAAGTCCGCGCCCGGCGAATAGAACGCCTTGTCCCCGCCGATGCGGAAATCGACCCCGCTCGCGGCAATGACGGCTTCTGCCACCGGCACGATTTCCCGCTCGGGCAAGGCCACCGGTTCGGGCAGCAACCCGTCTCGAAGTCCCTCACACTGAGCAACATTGAAAACCGTGAACCGCTTCAAGAAGGCCACGGTGCGCGCCTCGCCGCCGCTTGTAAGCGCCCTCTCCTTCTCCGCCTCGGGCGTGAAGCGGTCGGCATAGACCACTTGCGTGCCATGCTCGCCTTTCCGCACATTGCCGCCCGCCGCGAGCGCCTGCCGGAATGTGAGCCAGCCCTGCGAGGGCCAGCCGTTTGCAATGACCGCGCCCCACAGGATCAGCACATTGATCCCGCTGTACTTGCGCCGGGTCAGGGCATTGAGCGGAAGTCCCGCGACCGGGCCGGTTCCGCCAGCGCCTCCGACTGCGGCCGCATTGCTCCAAGGCTGCACCCAAGGAACGCCCCCCTGCTCAAGCTGGGCAATGATCCGCGCCGTCACTTCGTCGTAAAGCGAGGCCCGCTCGCTTGCGCCATGCCCCCGCCCATGCCCGGCCCATTGCCCGCGTCCCGACGCCCGGCTCCCGGCTGCTTGACTTTCCGGCACTCCCCCGGCCTCGGGGCCTTCCTGTTGGTGCTGCACCGTACCAGTGGCTTCGGCCTGCCGCCCGCCAGCCTCGATGCAAATTCCCGATTGCGACCCCGCGCATGACGAGGGCTTGCGATTGCTGCGCATGTCTCACCTCCATGCCTGCCCCAAAACCCACCATGGGCCTCCCCCGCAAAGGCGGGGGGTGGGCGGCACGGACGACCGACAGGGCCAGCATCAAGCGGCGCCTGCATCCGCAGCCTAGTCCCCGATCCTCACAGGATCGGGGTGGCAAGGACCGGAACGCGAGTGGAGGAGCCGCGACGAAGGAGCGGCTTGCAGGGGCCGATGGCTGGCCCAGACGGACGTCGAGCCCACACCCCGACTTTGTTCGGGAGAGGCTCACAAGAAGCGCCGCGCACGGGCGCAGCCCGGGCGCGTCAACTTCGAGGCCGAGCCTGCTCGGCCTCGCTCGCGGCAGCGATCGTTACCGACCGGCCGAGCCCCCATGGCAAAGCCTCATGGGGGCTCGGTGCCCTGCGCGCGGATCGAGGGGCGATAAGCCCGTCCGACGCGCGGCATAGAGCGCGCTCGCGCCGGCATGGCGCGAGCCGCCCTTGGTCATTGCCCTGTCATCGCCTGACCCTCGTTCCGAATGTGCTTTCGAACGCCATCAGGAAGAACTGGCCTTACTGCGCAGCCGAAACCGCCGGGTAACGATTGACGGTCGGCGCCCATACCACTTCATTACAGCGGGCCGTGCGGTTCGAAATCTTCTTGGGATCGACAGGGAGTGTGGCGCAGACATCCCTGAGTATGAGATAAAGTGGCGCGACCTTGAACTTGTCTATCGAGAAGTCCTCCGCAGTCGTTTTCTTGATGTCATTGACCGCCTTGACGACGTTGGCATCCGGATAGGCCTTGCCGTCCATCGTCACGATCGCTGCGAACAGCTCACGCTCCGATCGCCTCAGGGCTGCTGCATTATGGGCCGCGACGACCGATTTCTTGCCAAGATCCCAGACCGAAGTCGCAATCCCTAGCGGGTTACCGCTCGTCGCATTCTCCAAAAGGTTTGCGGCTTCGCGCTGCGGAAGAGCTGCGACACCCAGCCGGACCATATGGCCTTCCATGGCCGGCAGATCGCTTTCGAACAGGAATTCGTAATCCGTGCAGTCGGCATTCAAGCTGTTGCACGACTTGCCCTGGAGATCCTGAATATGCCCCGCCAGATTCTTGATGTCGGTGGAGACCGCGACAAGATATTCCACGAAAGCATTCGCGTCATCCGGGTCGCGAATGGTCACGGCAGCTACCTTGGAGATGAGCGCAGCGCCGACAATCGTCCGGTAGAGCTCCATGTGCTTGGGATTTTTGATATATTTGCTGTCCTGAAATCTGCCGCCGGGCGACTTTTCGAGCACGGCACTATAGTCTGTATTGCGATCCACTACTCCGCCCACTGCACCGCCATGATAGCCCAAGTCTTCATGAACGGTCTGGCAACCCGACAACAGCAGAGCGGCGGAAGCCAGTATTGCATTCGTTTTCATAAGTCCCCCCTATATTTCCCCAAGCGCCGTCTATGGACGTCAAGCGAAGCCAGCAAGAGCTGCTCAATCCGCAACGGAAGGAATGGTCTGAAGGATGAGGGCGAAGCATTCGACAGGCGCAGATTTTCATAGGTTATGAGCCGCAATCATTACCGGTTGGGGAAAGTAATCGCGGATGCGTTACCCTTAATGCAAGCGAAGCGGAGCCACTTCGCTCCTTTGGCCAGGCCCAGGCACCGCCGCGATCCTCACCGCAAGGCCCAGACCCCAAGGCGAAGTCTCTTGGGGCTCGGTGTCCCGCCCGCGGATCGAGGAGCCATCGGCCCTTCCGCCGCACGGCATAGAGCGTGGTCCCGTCCATCCGGGAGTTGCTTCGGCCTGGAGAACCGGCCCGCCTCGAGGTCAGATGGCCCTCACGGTTCGCCAGCCGCCCCCCCCTCTGCCAGGTCCCTCGCGCCGTTCGAGCAAGGCACGTATCCGGTCCCATTCGGCCAGGACCGCCTTCTTCACCGGCATGGTAAACAGCACTGCGATCCGCCTTTGCAGATAGCCACGCTCAGAAGCTTCCACCATGATCCTGCGAACCTCGTCCTCGTCCCACGCGGTCCATCCGCCCGCGACCGAGACTAGGTTGCCCCCAAACACGGGCAATACCTCGCCCGTCAGGATCCGCTCGAGCATCGCGTCATCGTAAGGCGAGGCGGCAAGGACATCGGCAATCCGTGCGACGTCATTCATGGACAACTCGGTGTCGAGGAAAAGCTCGCTGAGCGCTGTCCAGACCGGCAGTCTCTCATCAATGGGACTGCGCTCGCTCATAAATTCGAGCATGCCCGACCAGGGCGGCGTGCGCCAGTACTACATCGGCCATGCCTGCCGCCCGCTAATCCTTTTGAATCCTTGCTCATTCTCGCGACAAGTCCATAGTGATCGTCTTCAGATGAAGGGAAAGGGGCTGGGAGGTGCGACCCGACCCAGCAACGGCGGCCGGCTCTTCGAACCCCTGAGCTGCCGCCGGCCCTGCCTTTCCCGATCATATCGCCTCCGACAGTCGCATGACCAGGCCGGATCGGCGGCATCGCCTTGCGTTCCAGCCGTCTTTTGCAAGAATGCTGCGATGCACAATTCAGCACGGTCGGCACTGACGCTGGGCTCTCCCCTCCTCTTTGCGGCAAGCGGCGCGATCGGCCGCTTCACTTTCCAGATGGTGGAGACACGCTACCAGATCCTGAAATTCTGCTTGCTGGCAGCACTCCTGGAATTGTCGGTATCGCCGGAAGATCCTGCCCCCGCGGTCTGGCGGATCATGGCGAACTCCACCGCCGCGGCGGTAGCGATCATCGCCGTAAAATGGCACCTCGAGGGCGTTTCGCCGCTATTGCTGCAGGTCCTGAGCTAACGCCAGGAAGATCGTTCCGCCCGGAAGGCCGTGATCAGCCCTCCGGACGGATGCAATTCGTCAGAAATCGGTCCAGTCACCATCGCTTCGAGCCGAAGCCCGCGGCGCGACAGCCCGTAGCGGGGATACCCTGACCGGCGAGACGAAGCTGCTACCACCGACAACCTGCGGTCGGAAGCCGCCGGCGGAGGCGCCGCCGACCTTGAAGGCAGCCGCCTGCTCGGAGAGCATGGAAACCTCGCTTGAAAGATTGCGCGCAGCGGCCGAGGTTTCCTCGACCATGGCCGCATTCTGCTGGGTGGACTGGTCCATGGCACCAATCGCCGCGCTGATCTGGGTAATCGCAGTCGACTGCGCCTGGTTATCCGCCGCCATGGTCCCGAGCAGGCCATGGACTTCGCCGACATCGGCAGCGATGGCCTCGAGCGCCCGGTCAACCTTCTGCACCATCTGCACCGCGGATCCGATGTCGGTCTGGGTTGCAGTGAGCTGGTCCCGGGCCCGGCCCGCTTCTTCCTCGGCGCGCATGGCAAGCGCCGACACAAGGTCCGCGACGACCGCGAAGCCGCGTCCTGCTTCTCCTGCCCGGCCAGCCTCGACCGCCGCATTCATGGCGAGAACGCGCGTCTGGAAGGCGATCTTGTCGAGGCCTTCGATCACGTCGTCGATGCCCTTGGCACTGCTGGAAACGCGGGTCATCGCCTCCACCGCTTCACCGGCAGTCGCTCGTCCACTGGTAACGGTCTCGATCGCGCCATCGGCGCGCTCCACCGTGCGCCCCGCCGAACCGGCGGTTGCGCGCAGCCGGCCGTCCATCTGGGTAATCGCTGCAGCCGTCTGCTCAAGGCTCGCGGCATTGGCCTCGGTCCGACGTGCCAGGTCTTCCGAGGCCTGCGCGATTTCGCCCGAACCGGTACGGATGGCATCCGTACTCTCGCTGACGGCTGCGATGAGCTTGCTGAGGCTCGCCAGCGCATCGTTGAAATTCGTCTTGAGCGCCGCATAGTCAGCTGGAAATTCCGCCCGGATCTCGGCCGTGAGATCGCCCTGGCTGAGCGCTGCCAGGCCGTCGCGCAAGGTCGAGGTAACGATCTGCTGGGCGGCCGCAGCCCGAGCGTCGGCTTCGGCCCGCTCGACTGCTGCAATACGGAACTGCTCGACGGCATTGGCGACATCGCCAAGCTCGTCGCCGCGGCCCCGGTGCGGAACTTGCGCATCGCCGCCTTCGGCCAGAACTGTGGTCGCCTCGGCAAGGTCGGCCATGGGGTTCGAGACCGTGCGAGCAACCAAGCGCCAGATAGCGAAGAGACAGACGAAACCAAGGACGGCCATGGCCACGACCGACCAGAACGCGCGCGAGGCGAAGGCCTGGCCCGCATCGTTCGAAGCCTTGGCGCGCTTCTGCTGGAGAGCGATGAGGTTCTTTGCCTCATCGGACGCGGCGTCGGAGGCTTCCTTGCCCTCGCCTTGCACCAAAGGCAGGGCGGCGGCAGCGCCCTGCGTGCGCCGCGTCTCGAAGATGCGGGCATTGATTTCGTCGAGCGCCGCGACCTTGGTTTTCAGCGCATCGAACTGCGGGGCGAACTCGCCCGCGAGCGGCTGATAATCGCTGAGCGCATCCTCGATCACAGCTTTGTTCTTGGCAAACCGGTCGGCGTATTTGGCTTCCTGCTCAGCCGAGGTGACATACATCTGCGAGAAGACGATGACCCGGTGCTCGCGCAGGCCCACCATCATGCGCCCCAGAGCTTCGGTCCCGGCAATACCGCGCTCGACGTGCCGGTTCGCGATACGGCCCAGCTCGGCCATCGCGTAAATTCCGGTGCCGGCAATCCCGGCCATCAGCACTCCGATCACAAGGAACGTAACCAGCATTTTTCTGGACAATCGCCAGCTGTTGAAGACCTCGATCATAAAACTTGCCCCCTGGATCAGCCTGACAGGCGTCAAACGCCCCCAAGGGAAATATAGAGACAAAGGCCAAGGCTCGGCCGCAATGGTTTGCAGTTATTACACAATTTGCTCCGTTACAAAGCGTGACCTTATCGCCTTCCAGGCAAATTCAATAGGGGTGCCCCACAGATATTGGCAGCGATCCCGTTTCGTTGCGGCATTTGGTGGTCGACCTGACCCGCAACTCCAGCTTACCTCGAGGAGCCCGCAATGCAGCGATCGGCAGCAATTCGAAAGGCACGAGCATCATGGGAGGACCCGTACCCTACAAGATCACGCCGGTATTCGACGAGGAGACCCTGCCAGCGGCGATCCGCGGCGCCCACAGCACCAAGGCGGGGGTATGGGGTCTCCTGCGCGTCCTTCATGGCAGCGTGGACCTGATCTTTCATGAGCCCTACGCAGTGCGAGTAGTCACGCCGGACAACCCCGCGCAGATCAATCCCGAGGACACTCACCATGTCGAAGTGAGCGGCCCGATGCAGATGCAGGTCGAATTCTACCGCGAACCGCCGCTCGCACCCGAACCGTGATGCGGGAATCTGCGGCAGGCGCTAAATCCCGCCCATCCCGGCAATGCCGGACAATGTAAGACGCGGCCGCGGCCGTGAGTTCCTAGAATGCGAAGGAAAGCTGGTCGGGATGCACCTTGCGCCGCCGCGTACCGCGCTCGCGCCCATTGTCCTGATCGACGGTTCCGAACACGACCTTGATCATGGTCAGCGCCCGCGAATTTACTCTGCCCGATGCCTCGAGCCGCCGAACGGCGCGGGCAGGATCGCGGTAGCCAATAGCCTTGCCAAGCTCGGTCTCCGACAGTCCGCGGTTTTTGCGGGCAAGAGCGAGTTCGGCGCCGGTCATCTGTTCCTCCGTGGGTAAGGCGTGAAGCGGCAGAAAGGGTCGTTTCAGCGACCCATGCTGCCGGCGGCCGGGCGCTCTAGGCGAGTCGCGAATCGGGGACCAGACCGCTCGAATCGGTTATCCACACCCTGTCCCCAGTTTGCCGACAGGGTTTCCCCTGCCCTCAGCCCGCCCGATCCGGGTGCCCACAACACCGCAGGAAAGGCCGATAGAGGGCGCCGATATAGGACATGGTAGTCCGCCCGGTGGCCACATTTGTCAGCTATTATCGGGCGACCTGGAATGAGATCATCGGGGCATGACGCAACGAGGAGAAAGGACCTCGCGACATGGTCACAGTTCCAGCTCCGACCCACAAAACCTCACACGACACCCTGCACGAACTCCGCAGGCACAACATCGAAACGCTGGATCTCATCAGGGCTGCTGCGAGGATTGCGGCCGGCGATATTGCCGCCCGCTCGCTGCTGCGCTCGAGCAAGGCGAAGCGCGACCTCGCCGATCAGCTCGAAGGCGAGTTCGCTGCCTGCTTCGGATACTGGGATCTCTATTTTGCAAGCGGCGGCGATCGGGTCCCGAAATCGGCAATGCGGCCAAAGCCGGCCAACAGGAAGAAACCCGGCATCAAGCTCCTGCCTCGACAGGGCTGACCGGGACCCGGGGGACCGGCGCATGGGTGAACGGCCGGTCCATGAATATCCTTACACAAAAACCGCCCCCCTAGATATTCGAGAACCAGTACACCAATTACACCAGGAACTGGAGATACTTACATCGAACCAACCTGAACGAATAGAATATTACATTGTGCAACTGCGAACTTTGCGAGATCGTATTGCTGAAAAGGGGGATTCTCATGGCCGCCAATTCGCAGATCGAGACCGATGGACCGCCGCTGCGCTCATTCGAGTTGCCGCCGGAATTCGTCGAACCGGCTGTCGGCATGTGCCGATACTTCAATACGATGCTCGATGCCGTGTTCTACGACGTCCCGGGCCTGCTCTCCGATCTCCATGCCGAAGACGTGGTCGTCGAGACTTCCCCGAAGAGCAACGAAAAGCGCCCTTCGCGCATCCTCGATCTCGGCGCCCTCGCCAACCCGGAAGGATGCCTGCTGCTGGTGGACACGGCCAAGCGGCCATACGTTCACCGTTTTGACAGCGTCGAGGCCTTTCTGGATTCCGCACACCCCGCGACCAAGAAGGTCGATGTCGCGACGATCACAGGCGTTGGAAGTTCCGCCCTCGGCAGTGCCGCCATGGCCTGGAACATCTCGAAGGCCCTCCAGGCGCCGGTCCTTGCCATCGTGCCGGGCTACGGCCTTGCCGACATGGTGCTCCAGGGCCTGGGCGGTTGGTTCGGCTTTGGCATGCACGACTGGCTCGGCACCAAGGCAAGCGTCCAGACGGCGATCGCCAATGTTGCGCCGGAAAATGCCAAGATCGGCCGCAAGCTGGCAGCTTCCGTGCCCGAGGCGAAGACGCTGAACGGCGCGCCGGTGTTCCGGCATGGCTCGGGCTCTTCCGATGTGCTTCATGCCCTCGTCCGCGACCGGGCAAGCCCTTTCAGGCTGCTCGTCGGGCACAGCAAGGGCGCGCTGCAGATCGGCAATGCGATAGCCTCGCTCGATCCTGAAAAAACGAAGGACCTCGAGGTCGTCACGCTCGGATGCCCGATCCGCAAGGCTTCCGGCACGGGCAAATACGCCCAGTACCTCGGGATCTTCGATGCGCTCGGCCAGCTCAACATGTGGGGCAATCTGCCAAGTGACTGGGTAATTTCCTGGCACACCACCAATCCATGGCTGCCGCCTTCCATGCCTGCGGGAGAGCTGGCAGTGCAGAGGCCGAACTAGGCGAGCGGCCGGCGGCGCATCAATGCAGCGATGACTGGACCAAGCGGTCGGCGAACAGACGCATGTCCTCGGTGACGCCGGTCGACAGCCGCGAGCGCTCCGAAAGTGCCTCGATCACGTCGGCCAGGCGCCGCAGCTCGCGGGCGCAGGCAATCGCATCATCATTGGGCAGCCGGCGCGTATCGGCCTCGACGTTGGCACAGGTCGCGATGAGGCGCATCGAAGTTCCGGCCATATCAACGGCGGCGGCTAGCAGCATGTCCAGGGTCATAAAGTCCTCAGAAATTCCGGTGATTGCGCCCGCGAGGCCACGGCATAGGCGATTCTCCGGACGGGTTTCGTGAGCCCGATCACACCTGGGAGCACGCCGCATCACCCGGCGGAGGGCGGTCAAGGAGGCAACGGGTAGGTATTCGCGACACGAGTGGGCCGCAGGACGCTGTCTTCAACCCGAAACGCCTGGTCTTGATGACTTTACAGGGTCCCCACCGCGCACGCATAAATCCCGGTGCGTAAAAACAGGGGTGGCCAATTAAAATGATGCAAAACGCTCTTATCGAACTGACCTCGGAAATCGTGTCTGCCCACGTCAGCAATAACACCGTTACGACCGAAAAACTTCCTCAGCTGATTACGGCGATCTACGATTCGCTGTCGTTGCTCGGCAAGGAATCCGAACCCGTCGAAGAGGAGCGCAGGCCTGCCGTTTCGATACGCGCATCGGTCAAGCCCGACGTCATCACCTGCCTTGAATGCGGGGCAAGGCAGAAGACGCTAAAGCGCCATCTCGGCGTCCAGCACAACCTCTCGCCGGACGAATACCGCGCACGCTGGAAGCTGCCTCCGGACTATCCGCTGGTCTCGGCCGATTACGCGGCAAAACGGGCGGAGCTCGCCGTCCAGATCGGCCTTGGCAGCAAAGGGGGACGCAAAAAGGTAGATTCGCCGACCTCGGGCAAGGCTGCCGCGAGCAAGTCGGAGCAAGCCAAGGCGCCACAGCCCACGGCAGCGCAGCCGGAAGTCGCACAGCCGAAGCGCGGCAAGGCCGCCAAAGCCGCCAACGCCGCGCCTGCTCCTAACGCAGGGCGCAGAGCATCCATAAAAGGTGACACCGCACCCAACTGATCGGTGCTTTCGGGATCGGTGCGAGAACGCGAAAGGCAGGAGTTCAGGGGCTCCTGCCTTTCAGCAGTTCGCGATAGGCGCCCCGCGCAAACTGGCGCGCCAGACGGACGCGGCGCCGCACGCGCGATCGCACGGCATCGGCAATTCCCTCCCCGTCCTCGTTCTGGGCAGCAAAGCCGAAAACGGCCTGGGCGATCTCGCGCTGGCTGGCGCAGCCCTGCAGTGCGTCGTGCACGCGCAGGATCTCCAGCCAGTGCTTCATCCTCGGATCGCAGGGGAACAGACCGGCGACGAACCGGCCGCCTCGGCACAAGGCCTCGAGTCGCTGCAGCGGCAGCAGCTTTGCTGCCAGCGAGGCCATGCCCTCGACTTCGAAGCGCAGGACGACTGGACCGTCTTGAAGTGTTCCCGAAGTGACGTCGAGACGAACGCGGCGAAGGCCATCGCTCAACACCGCATGCTCGCATCCGCCCTCTCCAGACACAACCGTCAGCCAGGAACCGAACGCCGCGGGATCGAATGCTTCGGGATCACCGCGTAGTGCAGGCACTGCTGTCACGGTGAGAGTGCCGGGATCGATATCGGCATGCCAGATGAGTCGGGCCGCCGGTGCCGGCGTCGCCGGGTCTTCTGCGAAAGTGGAGCCCCCACCGCATCGCGGCCTCCGGATCGTGCCCGCGCGTTGCGGCGCTCGCAGCGTCGTACCACTCGATATAAGCGGCATCGCGCCTCAGCCACTCCCACATCAGCCCGGCACGATCGATGCCCTGCAAGGCATCGTAGAATGCTGCGCTGCGCCACTCTTTCATTTCGAGCGGCGCGCCGCGTTTCACGCGCTGGCCTCGCGGCCGTAGGAGAAAGATGTCAGTTCTAAGACAATTAGGTATTTGTGCGGCGCAGCAGATTGGTTATGTTCACCAAGCGACATAACAGCATCGCTTCGCCGAAATGAAGGTCGGCGCCGCGATAGCAAGAAGTGACGAAGGACGGCCCGGCACGAGTCTGCGGCATGGTACGCCGTGACGGGGCGATGCAGCCCATGCATATTTTCGACACGTTCAACACTTTTGATCTGCGGATGAAAGCGCAAATCTCCTTGATCTGAACTCGGTCCTGGCCCGCACGGCACGCGATCTGGGCTACGATTACTTTGCGCTTACCCACCATGTCGACTGGAGACGAAGAATTCCAGGGGCAGTGCGACTCCACAATTATCCCGACCGCTGGGTCCAGTTCTTCGATTCCAGTGGTCTGGGCGGTGCCGATCCGGTTCAGCGCGCCAGCGAGAAGGCCGGTTTCGGATTCAGCTGGCGCCGCGTCGGCAACTTCATTCCCCTGAGCGCGCAGGATATCGAGATCTTCGCCCGGGCCGAAGAGCATGGGATCGGCGACGGGTTCACGGTGCCCTTCAACCTTCCCGGCGAGCATATGGGTTCGTGCTCTTTTGCCGTCCGGCCGGGGCGCTCGCTGGCCGCGCCAAACCTCGTGCTCGCCCAGTTGATCGGCCTCTATGCCTTCACTGCGGCAAGACGCTTTCTCGACCCGCAACTCTTCCTGATGCCGAGGCGCCCCGCCCTTCTCACCAATCGAGAGGCCGAGATCACCCGTCTCGTAGCCGCCGGCAAGACCAACTGGGAAGCAGGACATATCCTTGGCATCAGCCAGTATACGGCACGCCAGCATGTCAGCGAAAGTTTCGGGAAGCTGGGTGTCCATGACCGGGCAGCTCTCACCTATCGCGCCTTGCGCAGTGGAGAGATCAGCTACGCCGAAGTTCCGCTTTGAGCGTATCCTACAAGTGTAGGATACGCCGCAATGTCTGCGAAGTTCAGGTTTGGGCCTCCTGAATACGGAGGCCCAGATGATCCATCAGATTTCAGAACTACCGCAGGTAAGCGAGCAATCGATCTTGAAAAGCATGTTCGAGGCACGCAAGCGCGTCTTCATCGATCTTCTGAAGTGGGATGTCCCCTCGCTTGCAGGACGGTTCGAACTCGATCAGTTCGATACGCAGGCTGCAAAGTACATCGTGCTCGCCGACAGTAACGCGCGCCACCAGGCATCTGCACGGCTTCTGCCGACCCAGGTGCCGCACCTGCTCGACACGCTTTTCCCCTGGCTGTGCGACGCCGGAATACCGCGCGGACCGCATTGCCTCGAGATCTCCCGCTTCTGCCTCGATCCACGCCTCTCCAGTGCAGAGCGCCGCGCAGTCCGGGATGAACTCATCCACGCGCTTGTCGAGCATGCGCTGGAGAATGGCATTACCCAGCACACCGGTATCGCCGAGGAGGCATGGCTGAGGCAAATACTGGCCTTCGGGTGGCGCTGCCGGCCGCTTGGGCCGGTCTGCCTGAACGGCAGCAAGCGGCTCGGCGCAATGATCATCGATATCGACGCGAACACGCATGCCCTGCTCGAGCGCGGCGGCGTGTTCCCAATGCGCGGTGCCAGGGAGGCTCTCCATGTCCATTGAACCTCGATGCACAAAGCCGCCCGCCCTTTCGGCCATGATCGCGGCAGACCTGCGCGCCCATGGCTACGCGGTCCTCAGAGGTATCGTCGAGCCCGAACTGATCGACGAACTCGACAAGGACCTAGCCCCCGCCTTCGAGACCACTCCATTCTGCAACGGTGATTTCTACGGTCCTCGCACCAGACGGTTCGGACGGGTCTTGCTACGCTCCCCACTTGCCGAGGCCTTGGTTCGCCACGAAGCGGTCCTCAGCGCGGCCGAAGAGATCCTCGCGCCCTGGTGCGACACCATCCAGCTGAACCTTACTCAGGGCCTTGCCCTGCATCCAGGCGCGCCCGCCCAGTTCCCGCACCGCGATCAGGACATGTGGCGCGGGATTACCGGAGAAGTCGAATACCTCGTCAACGTCATGTGGCCCTTCACGACATACCGCGAAGAGAACGGGGCAACGCTGCTCTGGCCAAAGAGCCACGGAGCCGCCGCCCTTCGCGAAGAACCGAACGGCGATCCGATCGCAATCGATATGCAGCCCGGCGATGCCCTGGTGTTTCTGGGTTCCACGCTGCACGGCGCCGGTGCCAATCGCAGCGACATGGTCCGGCGCGGCATGATCGCAAGCTACTGCCTCGGCTGGCTCAAGCCGTACGAGAACCAATGGCTCGCCTATCCGCCCGCCATCGCGCGGCGATTCTCGCCCGAGCTTGCAGCGCTTGTCGGGTATCGGCAGCACCGTCCCAATCTCGGCAATTACGAAGGCCTTTGCCCCTCGGTATTGCTCGAGCCCCATCCAGCCGACCTGCCCGGCGCAACCGATGCATTGCGACCGGATCAGGCAGAAGCTCTTGCGACCTGGGCAGCGACCCGAAGGGGGCCGGAATGAATGCCGGAACGCGGGCCGAACAGGCTTACGAAGAGGTCAAACGCCTGTTGATGTCGGGGTCGATCATTCCGGGCCTGCGTCTCGATCCGAGCCGAATCGCCGATGCCGTTTCCGCAGGCGTCACACCTGTGCGCGAAGCTCTGTTGCGGCTCGCCGGCGAGCGCGTGGTCGAAATGCGCAAGAACACCGGCTTTCATATGCCGGTGCTGACCGAAGCCATGCTGGTGGACCTCTATCGCTGGAACTTCGAGGTCCTGAAACTGGCACTGGCCTCCCCTGGCTGGAAGTCCGGTGAGGATGCCGCGCGGCGGCTAGCGGCCGGTGCTGCGGACAGTCCGGCCTCGCTTTTTGCAGCGATCGGGCAGCGGTCGGGCCGGCCCGAAATCGCGGCGCAGATAGCTTCGGCAAATGACCGGCTCACGGCTGCGCGCACGGTAGAAGTCCTCGTTCTGGGAGAAACAGGATCCGAAATCGCGACCATCGCCGGCTCAATTGGAGCGGCAGCTCCGCTCCTTACAGCAGAACTCAGAAAGTATCATTCCCGCCGGCTTGGCAATGCACGCGCGCTGGTTTCAGAAATATACAAGATATCGGAGACGCAATCCGAGTAGACCGCAATTTTATAATCAAATTATAAACTTTTTATAATCATCGAACGGCGTCATCTTCTCGTGTCGCAATTTTGCGACATCGAACGAGGAGAATGACATGGACCGTCAAGACGACACCATCGATCTGGGCACTGCCAGCGCCGAAACCAGGGGACCGGTCGGCACAGGATTCGACATGGTCCTTGGCCAAGGCGCGCAGGCCCTTTCGGAAGACTGAAACAGCTTACCCGAAATAAAGGATGCGCGGCGCATGTCGCGCATCCTTCAATTTTACCCAGCTCCAAAACCGGATCTAAAACCACAAAACAACTGCATATCGCCGATATCGCAAGCATCTATTCCCTTAAATTCAGCTTCCATCATCCAAATGTTGTCGTGGTATTTTATATTTTTATTATAAATTTTTTATAATTCTCGAATCGAGCCACCATTCCTTCGCCGTAACGTTGCGGCAGCAAACGAGGAATGTGACATGGTACAGGAATGCGAAACCATCGACCTGGGCACTGCCAGCGCCGAGACCAGGGGCCCGATCGGCTCGGGCGACGATGCTGTCCTCGCCCAGAAGAACCCGGGCCTTTCGGACGACTGACGATGAGGATGCGCGGCAATCGCCGCGCATCCTTATTCCTGCTCCATTGTGTGTATCGGGATAGCCCGGATGACGACCTCATTGCGTGAAGGACTCACATTCTGCCGGCTCGGAAACCGCGTTGTGTTCCTGGATATTCCGGCCGATCGCTACTTCTGCCTCTGCCATCAGGCGGAAGCCGTGTTCTTGCGGGCATGCGAGGGCGAACGGCTTGCAGAATTCGAGCGCGCCCTCCTCTACAAGGCGGGTGTCGTGAGACGGTCCTCCGGGCGCCTCGACTTGCGTGAATGCGCCCTGCTGGCGCCGCGGCAAAGCGCCCTCGAGCAACGTGCGATTGCGGGCAATCGGCTGACAACTGCGGGGCTTTGCGGCCGCTTCCTCCATGCACGTCGCAGCCTGCGGCATCGAGGCCTCGCCGCGACGATAGCCTCACTGGCCCGCCTCAAGCCGGAGCGAGACGGCGCCGGCTTCGCCGAAGTCGCTGCCATTGCGGATGCCTATCGCAAATGCAGCAGGATCATCGGCACGCACGATCAATGTCTTCCCTATGCGATCGCGGTTGCCCGGGGCCTGTTCGCTATCGGTGCAGCGGCAGACGTCGTCATCGGCGTCGGCATGCCCCCATTTCGCGCTCATGCGTGGGTGCAATGGCGCGACGTCCTGGTGAATGAGCATCTCGAGATCGCCGCTCGCTATACCCCGATCGCGGTGCTGTAATGGCAGCGCGTTTCATCGCCGGCATCAATCTGGGCCAGGACGCCCAAGAACATCAGCGCCGCCTCGCCGAAGAGACCGGCGGGGTCATCTCCATCGATAACCCCGGCCTCTTCGTTTGCGCTGGTCGGGACACCCCCCAGATCCACCTCAATGAGGGCGGTATCGTGATCGGCGCTCTCTATAGCCGCGATTTCGGCGCAACGATCGCAAGGCTCGATCCGCATATTTGCGAGGAGATATTGCGCAGTCGCGGCCGCCATCTGCTTGAGCGATACTGGGGCGATTTCATTGCGCTCATACGGGGGCATGAGGCCGTCCATCTGCTGCGCAGTCCCTTCGGAACGCTGCCCTGCCTCTACCGTGCCGGACAGGGCACGACATGCATTGCCTCCGACATCGATTCCCTGAAGGTCGTCTCGGGCACAGGAAACTCCATCGATTACCTGGAGGTCGGCCACCAGCTGTTCGTGGGTGACATGCGCAGCGCCAGGACCTGCCTGAGCGGTATTCGGGAAGTTCGCGGCGGCGACGTAGTCTGTTTCACGGGCGTATCGACCGTGAGCGACACGCTATGGTCCCCCTGGTCCATCGATCAACGGTTGGAAGCCCCGACACCGCCGGAGGCCGATGCAGAGCAGCTACGCGAAACTGCAATCGCGTGTGTTGCCGCGAAGACCGGCTCTGTCGGATCCCCCCTGCTTATGCTGTCCGGTGGGCTCGATTCCTCGATCGTTGCAGCATGTCTCGCGGCGCACGCCCGGCCGTTTGACTGCCTCAATCTGGTGGCTCCCGCAGCGGCCGGAGACGAGCGCGCTTACGCGCGGGCGGTTACCGTATATGCCGCGAGGGAGCTCCACGAAAGGGACATGCCGCACGCCGCGCTCGATCTGCGCGAGCTTCCGGCAAGTCGATTGCCCAGACCGGTGGCCCGGGGTTTCGAGCAGCGCCTCTATCGGGAAGCCGCCGCAATAGCCGCCGAATTGGGATGTGACGCTATCATCGACGGCGGCGGCGGCGACAATGTGTTCTGCTCGCTTCAATCCGCGTCGCCCGCGGCCGATTGCCTGCTGGCCGGAGCCGGCCCCGCTGCATTCTGGCGCACCTGCCACGAAATCGGGGACCTGGCCCAGGCCTCCGTCTGGCACGTTGCAAGGAAAGCCCTGCTGCGAGCGGGACGCCGTTTCCGGCCATATCGATGGGAAACCAACGACAGCTATCTCTCTCCCGCAATTGTCGAGGCGGCAGACGCGAGAGCCCTGCACCCCTGGTTGGCCCGGCATTCATCGGGAATGCCCGGACGTGCCGGCCAGATAGCGCTGCTGGTCGCCGCGCAGAGCTTCATCGAGGATGGCCCTGCCGGAACCAAGGAGAGAGTAATTTCCCCGCTGGTCTCGCAGCCGCTGATCGAGCATTGCCTGTCTATCCCGAGTTGGCGCTGGTTCGAACATGGATGCAATCGTGCAATCGCCCGCCGCGCTTTCGAACGCCAACTGCCGCAGCAGGTCGCGTGGCGGCGCAGCAAGGGCATTCCCGACAGCTTCATAGTGCGGCTTTTCGAGGCCAACCGCTCGTACATCCGCGACAATCTCGCCGGCGGCCTGCTTGCCCGGGAAGGCGTGATCGATGCAGCGGCGGTTCTGAAGGTGATAGACGATCCGACGCCATTCAAGGGACGCGAATTCAGCCGGATCGTCAGATTGATGGATGCCGAGAAATGGGCGAAGGAGATCAGGGAGTCGTAGTGGAAGCAGTGGGCACGACCTTCTTCCGCAGGACATCCCAGCGTGCGTACTGATCCCGTTTTTCGGGGGCTGGATCCCGATAATCGCTCAGCCAGTATCTGAACCAGTCAATGTCACGATCGTAAATCGCGAGCCTGTGCGCCGGCTGCCACTTGTTGTGGTACTCGTCATTGAACACGAACACCTCGAGCGGCTTGCCGGCTTCGACCAAAGCCCCCATCGCCGGCAATCCGAGCGAAGCTTCTCGATCGGCCAGTTGCATGAGGATCGGCGTGTCGATCTGTCTCGCGTTGATCGAAAGCGAAATCGGTTTCCAGTAGTCGCGGTTGTTGTCGACTGACGGCGGGATGCCGCCGCGCCGGTTTTCCTCACCCCAGGCAAAACCTCCCAGAACCGTTTGCGTCAGAAGATCGTCGCAGCACGAACTCATGGCGGCCGCCTTGAAGCGCCGCGAATTTACCAGCGCGAATTCCACGGTTGAGGCACCGTCGCTCAGCCCACTGATCCCGATGCGTTCGGGATCGATGGTGCCGGTCGCGATAGCCGCATCGATGCCGTTCTCCAGCGCGGAAAGAATGCTCCTACGGTCCGCCCAGTTTCGCCGGCTTACTGCGCGGTTCTGCTCCCAAGTCTTCACCGTAGGATCGCTGTTGGCGACGTCTGGCGGACGCTCGAAACTGAGCACGGCCAGGCCCTTCGCCGCCATGGGATAAATGGGATAATCGTCCCCGACCCCGCCGCGTAGAAATCCGTCACTATGATACTGTACGATAACGAGCGGCAGCTTGTTCTTTCCATTGTAGTCGGGCGGCAGCGCGAGATCGCCCCAGGCCGGTAGCCCCGCACTGGTAGTAAACTTGAGGCGGGTGACCTTGCCCAGCCGGAATGCGGCGAACTCCGGATTGGGATCGAAGATGAGGCGGCTCCGCCCCGACGCAAGGTTTACCCCTACGATGCGCCGGGGCGTGGTGGCGTTCTCGCGGCCACAAATGAGTTCTTCGCCTCCAAAGATGCAGGCTGTGAGGGCATCGGTTGTTCTGAGGATGGTGGTCAACCGCCCGGTCCTGGGGGACCAACGGTGGAGGACGTATTCCTCCTTGTTCCATCCTTCGTGGCCGAGGAAAACGACCGACTTTCCGCCTTTTTCCCAGTAAAGCCGGGAAATTCTGCCCTCGCATCCGGCTCCATCGCACGGAATTTTCGGCCCGCCGGCAAATTGTGCCCATACCTTGCGCTTGGAAGCAGGATGCTCGCCGGTCCGCGCCGTCCAGGCGATGCCGCCGTTCCCGTTACTGACACTCAATTCGTATGGAGAACCAGGCGGCGGTGGCGGATTGATCGCCTTCTCTTCGTCGGTGCTTGCAGGCCTGATCGCTCCCGTAGACAAGTCTGCCACGAAGCTCTTGCGCACGAGATCCGACGCCCACGGCTGCGGCTCCCAGGATTGCATAGGGAGGATGCTCTTGTCGTAAAGCCAACCGGAAGGCGCTTCCTGCGCGACCCTCTCCTTTGCAAGCTGACGACTCGGCCGGGTGAAGTACATCAGCCGCGAACTATCGCCCGACCAGGCGAAGTCCTCGACGTTGCTGGTTTCGTGGGTAACCACCTGAGCGCCGCTGCCATCGGCATTGACGCGTATGAGTTGAACCACCCCATCGATCAGTTTGCGATAGGCGATGGACTTGCCGTCGGGCGACCAGATCGGAACGATCAGTTCCGGGAACCCGGTCGTGATGTAGAGATCCCGAAAAGGCGCTGCCAATCGAGGAATTGCGCCGCCGCGATCGACGATTCGCGGGGCCTCCTTGCCTGCGACCGACATGACGACCAAAGCCGAGCAGTACTGGTTTGATCTCGGATCACCCCGCGAAATCACAAAGGCCAGTGAACTCCCGTCCGGCGAAAGCGCATAGGGGCTGGCTGCGTTGCCCGTGTCGTCCGGATCGCCGACGTCGCGGAAGCGGGCCAGATCCATTGTCGTGATGGACCGAGGCTTGGCGAGGCCCTCCGCAGGTACCGGGAGCAAATCGTCACAGGCAGCAAGCGCCGGATGCGATAGCGAAATGGCACTCGCAAGCGCGAGTGCACTGGAAAAAACTCTTACCATTTCTTGGACACCGTAAGGCTTAGGACGCGACCGAAAGGCGAGTAGTTGGTGCTGTCGTACGGAGTGTCGTAGTACGACGTGATTGCGATCGAACTGGGCTTGTCGTTGAAGGCATTCTGGATCGAGGCGATGAGATCGATACCGGAAAGCAGGCCCTTGGAGCGATCGAGCGAATAGCGGACCGTAAAGTCGACGGGCAACATGCCGGACACCCGGACCGAAGGCGTGGAACGGATATCGCGGACTGGGCCGATGTAATTGACCGCGCCCATCAGCGAGAGCCCATCCCTTCCCCATGACATCTCTCCTCGCCCCCGGAAATGGGGCGGATTGAACAACGTTCCGGCCAATAGCGTTACCGGTTGCTCCGCGCTCAGTTGCTGCTTGCTGTCGATGTAGCTGCCATTGAGGGCGGTACGCAGCTTTCCGCCGCCAAGCGCGAACTCGTAGCTGGCGAGGATATCGACGCCGCGAACGGTTTGCCGCCCGGCATTGACGTTCGTGTTGTCGACTATGGCAACGACGGAGCTCGGATCGTAGGCGGCTCCAGTATAGTTCGTGAAAGTCGAGCCCCTGGCGATGGCCGCCGCCTGCTCGTCCGCAGTCGGATCCAGCGTCACGTAATCGGCATAGTCCGGGTTCGAAAGCGAGGTCGATGCGTAGGTGATCGGCGCGACAATCCGGTCGCGGTAGCGAATGTCGAAATAGGTGATCTGAAGGTTGGCGCCGTCGATCGCGCGTGGGTGCAGGTCAAGCGTCGCTGACCAGTTGGTCGAACGCTCGGGCTTCAGATCTGGGTTGCCCCCTGCCACATAAATTGCATTGCCGCCGGCAGTTCCACCCAGCGTAGCCGCCGTATAGAGCAAAGTCGTTGCAGGTCGGTACTGCTCATAGAGCGTAGGCGTGCGGAACGAACGCCCCCAACTGCCCTTTATCGAAACATCTTCGCTGAGCGCATAGATCACACCCAGTTTCGGAGTCACCACGGAATCGACGTCTGGATAGCGCTCGTAGCGCGCGGCGAGACTGAGATCGAGGCTATGGCCGAGCGCCGGAACTTGCCCGGCACCGAAGACCGGCACGCTCAGCTCGCCGAATGCATAATAGCTGTCCTGCGAGGCATCGATGAAGGCATTGGCCGTGGAGCCCGTCCGCCGGAATGTGGCCTTGCGATATCCGGCACCGACTGCAGCCTTGATGTCTCCGCCCGGAACCGCAATCACCTTGCCGTTGGCCGAGAGCTCAATGTTCCCGGTCGTGTTGCGATATACCCCGGAGTTGGCATCGACTTTTGTTGCGCCGTAGACGTACTCACCACCAAATTGCGAGCGATTCCAGCCATAGCTGCCGCCCAACGTCACCAGCCAGTCGGCCGGCAAAGCAAGCGTAAGCGACGGCGCGGCGCTCCACGATTCCGAAGGTCTCGAGAAGTCGGCCCTGCTGACCGAAAGATCGCCGGAAGCGTTGAGCGGGATCGTCTGTTCCCACCAGCGCCGGTTGTAGAGCGCATCGAAATCGAAAGTCAGATTGTCGAAGAGGCTCTGCCGCAGCACCAGAGAGGCATTGTGATGCCTGAGATAGGGAGACAATGTCAGTCCAGGCACGCGGTCTTCGGCGTAGGAGCGCTGGTCCGCCTCAATTGCCGTGGTGCGGGCATACTCGTAGGAAAGTACCGCGCTGCCCGACTGCCAGACTTTGCCTGCCGTTACACCGTATTGCTGCTGGAAGTTGCCGCCGTCCGTCGAACCGCCGACGCGGGCACTGGTTTCAAGGCCCTCGAAGCCATGTCGGAGTACGATGTTGGCGACGCCGGCCACGGCATCCGAGCCGAAAAGCGCAGAGGCGCCGTCGGGCACAATGTCGATCCGCTCGATCGCACCGAACGGTATGGCCGAGATATCGACCGCTTGCGCTGCGCCGGCGTAGCTCATCCGGCGGCCATCAAGCAGCGTCAGGGTCGCGTCGCTCCCCAGCCCCCGCAGGTTGATCGAGCTGCCACCATCAAGATCTGCGCCGCTCGCAGATGGGACGTTGTAGCCGAGCCCAGCATTCTGGCCGCCCCCAAAGTTTTGCGGAATGCTCCGAATGACATCGGCCACCGACGATTGACCCGCGTTGCGCATATCCTCGCGCTTGTAAGTCAGTGTGGTCGAGGCAACCGGCGCCCCTCGAATGCGCGATCCCGTGACCACGATACTGCCCTCATTGTCGCCCCGGCTGGCCTTCCCGACGACAGCGCCGCTACCCGAACGACTGGCCTGCAGACCACTGCCGGCAAGAAGCGCGTCGAGCGCGTCCTCGAATGTCATGTCACCATCGAGTGCACTGGCCTCCCGGCCTGAGACGTCGGAATCGTCGACGACGACATTTCGGCCGAACAGGCGCCCGAGGTCGCGCAGCGAAATGGCTAGCGATTGCGCAGGAAAATGAACTTCGAGCCGTTCGCCGGCTACACTCTGAGCTCCGGCCGAAACCGGCGCGCAAAGCATCGTTGCGGCCGCAGCAATGCTGCAGCACGCCAGGAGTTGATAACGCACTTATGAACCTCCGTCCCTGGGATCCGCTCTCAGCGAGATCCTTCAGGGCCGGAACACCGTGCGATCATGCCCCCCTACGGCAGCGATACATTTTTTTTCGAGGGGCCGTCGACCAGGGCAAAACTGCCGTCGTTGCGCCTTTCAACTGTCAGGCCGAAGGTCTGGGCAAGCTGGTTTGCAAAGAGCTGCGGGTCGGACCGCTTGAAAGCGCCTGTCACTTTCATCGGCCGGGCCGGTCGGGCATCGAAAACAATCGGAACCGACGCGGTGCGGTTGAAAGCCGTCACGGCATCGGCGATTTCGGCGCCTGCGAGTACGAGCATGTCGTCGGTCCAATCGCCGTTTGAAGCGGCGAGTTGCACGGCCTCGCCAACCGAGCCGCCCGCCACTGCCACGGCCTGCCCGGCGGCAAGTTCGATGCTCTTGCGTCCCGGGCCGCCGGAACTGCTGCGTACCTCGACAGCACCTTCGAGCAAGTTCACCTTCATCGCGCCTTGCGTCAGATCGACGTCGAAAAGCGTTCCATGAGCCGTGACACGTCCAGCGCCGGTCTCCACGATGAATGGCCGGGATTTGTCATGCGCCACCGAGAACCGCGCCCTGCCTGCTAGTAATCGCAGCAGCCGAATGCCCCCGCCAAATGCAATCTGCACGCGCGCGCCGCGGTCCAGGATCAACGCCGAACCGTCGGGAAGCGACACATGCCTGGGCTCCTCTTCAAGCGAAGCCACTTCCGTCCGCACAAGTTCGGCCTGCCCGATACCGTTCCTCCACATCGCGCCCAACACGAGCGAGCCGACAATGAGCGCGCCAAGCAGCGCAGCTGCGAGAGCCAGAATGGAACCACGCCCGGGCCTGATGCTGGCGGAGCCGAGGTTGCGTGCCTTTCCGGTCGCTGTGTTGGTCAGAAATTTCGTCGCGTCCCAGGCCCTCGATCTTCGATCATATGCAGCGGCATGTTCACGAACCGCATACCAGGCATCGAATGCCAGGCGCGCCTCCTCGGCTTCGGGGCCCCGCATGCGCGCGAACCAGTCATCGGCATCCCGGTCCAGACTCATGCATTTTCCATGGCGTTGAATGTCCGCATCATGCTTCGAATTGCCGCACCACATGTCCGATGGCCCGGCTCATGTGTTTCTCGACCGTCTTCACGCTGAGGCCCGTCCTGGCAGCGATTTCCGAGTAGCTCAAGCCGTCGATCCGATGCGCCAGAAATATCTCGCGCGTGCGGGGCTCCAGCAATGCCACGACATCTTCCAATCGGCCAAGCATGTCCCGCGCTTCGTAAGCCGCTGCGGGATCGGGGCCGGCAAGCTCGATGTCGTCGCACGAGACATGGAGATTTCCCGCCCGACGCTTAGTGTAGCGCGCGTCGTTGCGAATGAGGTTGATAGTCGCCTGACGCAGATAGGCATTCGGGTGCTCGACGCTGAGCGGATTGTCGCTACCTCTCGCTGCCAATCGTACGAAGAGCTGTTGCACCACATCGGGCGCACGGTCAGCCTGGGTGTGCCGCAGCGCGAACCGCAACAGTTTATCGCGATGAGTTCGGTATAGCCGCTCCAGCCAATCCATTCGGTGGATCGGCGCCCGGTCCTCCGGCGGAAGCGGATCACCTTCAGCTACCCTGCCAAAATTATCGTCCCGGTCTTCGTCTCGTTTCAGAAGCATGGCCGGAGGTCTCCAAACCGCCGGCTTGCAAGTTTGCCGTGTTCAATACGCGCAATAACGGTGCCCAGAACCATGGGCATTCTCCAATCAAGGAGGCCGCCCGTCGAAGACAGGCGGTGCCATTTCACCCCGGTTCGCTTACTGCCGCCTTTAGCTTGCGCCTGGACATTCGCGGCAATCGCCCGGCTCAAGTCCGAGCTGTTGTGACCCATCGGTGTGGCTGACTTGCCTCGGCACAGTTACTGTGCCGCACAACAAGCTAGGGATAAGCTAGCGACTTGCAAGTAAAACAAGCAGGCAAAGTGCCGGGCCTGAAGATCCAGCATCATGGTTGCTGGGCCGAAACCTTTAGCCACATCGAGACCTGGACATTCGCCTCGGCCACCCGGCATGTCAGAGTATCGCCATTCGAAACTGAGGGATGCCAATCAGTCCAGCAATCGTGAAACTGACATGGCAGGCCAGCGATCCTCATTTTTCCGCCTTATTGGACTGCCGCCACAATCAAATTAACGCTACCAAGCTGCCACGATGACCAGGAAGTTAAAATTCTGTATCTCATTTTAAAGGTTGGCAATTGGAGGCATAGTCCACTCGCCAAGCTTCAGGAACAATTCGACCGCCCGAATCCCGTCTCCGAAGAGTACTTGAATTCCCTCCATGGCGGTCGAGATTTTCGTACTTATGGCTCACCTCCTCGTGGCGATCGACACCTGGTCAGGAGGGGAGGTTTCCCTTACCGACCTTCAAGCAATCACCCACGGAAGCATTAGGGCTGCTCGGGCTTAGTTGTCGCCGCACCGCCTCTTGCCCACGACGGAAGATCGACCGCCAGGCATCCCCGCCTCGTCTCGCGCGTTACCCTTGACGGCGAACAAAGCAGCAGGTGGCAGATATCGATGGGTGCGGACTTCACCGATGCTGACCCGGCACCGGACCAGCACAACAACGAACATGACCGCGCCTCCCGGCATGAGGTTGCGCGGCGGCTCGCAGGCTTGTGCCGCGGCGTTTCCTGCCAAGAGCACGACCGGATCACCTGCTTTGACAGTGAGGGTCAACCCAGACCCTATTTCATCCCCGGCGACACGCTCCTGACATCTCAAGCCGGTGAACTGGGCATTGCCGGTGAAAAGGATCTCTATGGCGGCGTCGTTCCTTTCCGTTTCGTGGCCACGAAGGCCATCGGGCATCCGCTGGTTCCAAATCCGCGAACAGTGCCCGAAGGTTGGAACGCAGGCCTGGGAAAGACTCTGGGTGAAACGGTGCTTCCGGGCTTTTCCGCGTTCGATCTCGCTGACGCACTGACCGCAGGAACCGCACTGCTGGAGTACGGCCCCGTCCGCATCAAGCCGGTGGAAGCCACCGCAGGGCGCGGACAAGTTGTGGTGCGTAGTCCGGAGGAACTGGAAGCCGCGCTGAGCCGCCTGGACCCCGACCAGGTTCGCCGCGAGGGGCTCGTGGTGGAACAGAACCTTGTCGATGTGAAGACCTTCAGCATCGGATCGAGCAGGATTTTCGACCGCAGCATCGCGTATTGGGGAACCCAGGCGATCACTGTCGATCGCCGCGGACAGACCGTTTACGGCGGCACGCGCCTTCACGCTGTCCGCGGCGGATTGGCAGAACTTGCCGCCCGCGATTTTTCCCCCGATCTCGCCGAAGCCATCGAGAAGGCCCGTTATTACGACCGGACGATCTTCGGAAGCTTCCCCAGGATGTTCGCATCGCGCCGGAACTACGATGTGGCCAGCGGACGGGACCATCTGGGTCGCAGCCGCATTGGCGTGCTGGAACAGAGCTGGCGGGTCGGCGGAGCGACACCGGCAGAGATCACAGCGTTTGAGCGCTTCGCCGCAGACCCGCAGTGCGATGACGTGATTTGCGCCACCGTCGAAGTCCATGGAGACTGTGACGCTGCGCCGCCGGGCGCCATCGTCTACTATGCGGGGGTCGACCCGGTCGCCGGCCCGATGACGAAATATGTGATGGTGATCGAATGAAGACGAAGCATCCAGTCAGGCTCGAAATCAGCGGCCAGACACTGGACGGAACTGTCCTGACCCCGGCGAAGCTGACCCCCGGCGTGCTGTTCATTCACGGCTGGGGAGGATGCCAGGAGCAGGATTTGGCTCGGGCGGAAGAAATCGCGCAGTTGGGATGCGTGTGCTTCACCTTCGATTTGCGCGGTCACGCCCGCCATGATGAGGACCGCAATCACGTCACCCGTTCGGATGGTCTGGCAGACGTGACGGCAGCCTACGATTTCCTTGTCTCGCAACCGGGTGTCGATCTGTCCGCCATTGCCGTGGTCGGCACCAGTTACGGGGGATATCTGGCAGCCTTGCTGACCGCCGAACGCCCCGTGGCGTGGCTCGCCTTGCGCGTCCCGGCACTCTACCCGGATTCAGAATGGGATGTACCCAAGGCCCTTCTCGATCGCACCGAAATCAATCGGTATCGCAGCCACTTTCGCAGCGGCCATCAGGACCGCGCGCTGGCCGCGTGCGAAGCGTTTGCCGGTGATGTGCTGATCGTGGAGTCCGAATACGACGAATACGTCCCGCACGCCGCAATCAGTTCGTACATGGCTTCGTTCCGCCGCAGCCGTTCGCTGAATTATCGCATACTGAAAGGGGCCGATCACGCCCTTCAAGACGAGAAGCAGCGCAAAACCTACAACACGCTGCTGATTAACTGGGTGGAGGAACGGGTGCGCGAAAGCCGGCGTCCATCCTGACGGGGCCGTTCTCCATTCTCATCCGCTCGATCCAAGACGCACCGCCCGGTGCAGATCGTGAACCAGCCTCGCGTGTTCGGCCGCCCTGTCATTCGCGCCGCGAATGCGCAGCAGGAAACTGGGATGAACGGTAGCGACCAGACGGCGCCCTTCCCACTCCCCTACCTCGCCCCGAACAGAAGCGAGCGTCTGCCGCCGACCGGTGACGGCCTGTAGCGCTACGGCGCCGAGTGTGACAATCGTGGGAGCGTCGACCAGCCGAATTTCTTCCGCCAGCCACCATCGGTAGTGAGCAATCTCGTCGGTCTTGGGGCGCTGATGCAATCGGCGCTTGCCCCGCTGCACGAACTTGAAGCGCTGACGGCATTTGTGACGAAGACCTCGTCCCTGGGCATCCCGGCTTCCTGCAGGCATTCGTCCAGCAAACGGCCGGCGGGGCCTACGAAGGGATGGCCGGTGCGATCCTCCTGATCTCCGGGTTGCTCGCCGACTAGCATCACGCGGGCATAGGGCGGTCCTTCGCCGGGCACGACATGATCGGAAAACCCGGCGGAAGGGGCAACGTCCTCGCGCGCCAAAGCGCCATAGTGGCTTTGGAGATCATCGAAATGACTCCCCTGCGGTTGTTCTTTCGGGCGAAGCAGCGCCGCCTCGTCCGCTTCCGCCGGTTTTTGCCGGGAAGTCATCAGGATTTTCCCTTGTCCACCCGCACTTCATGAATGTTGCCCGGCGGTGCCGCACCCTCCTTGCTGTCCCCCATCCCCTCGCTGTTACCATGCGGGTCGGTCGCGGACCTCGGTGGCTTACCCTTTGCCGCCGGGGGGCGGATCATCTCGTTTTCCACTTCCCGGTTCTTCGGCCGTGTCTTGGCTGCATCACCGGGCCGGGCCTCATTGTCGCTCATATTCCATCTCCTCGGGAAGAGTGCCGAAGCGCGTTACATCTCCCTGCAATTCGGTGGGTCGGGCCAAAGCGTTAGCCGCCGGCATGCTTTCGGCGTGTTTCCCAACCCTTCTTCGCCGCGGCGGACCGGTCAGCGTGGCTTTGCGAAGAACCTCCAATGCGGCCGCCCTTGCGCGAAGACGCGTGACTCTCCTTCTTGCCGCGGCCTGAGCCGGACTTTTTTCCGCCACCGGATTCCTTGTTCACGGTCGCCCAGGCGCGGCGTTCCGCTTCCTTTTCGCTGACGCCGCGATCCTCGTAGCCTTCCTCGATATGTTCGGCTTTGCGCTTTTGCTTGTCGGTGTAACTCGACTTGTCGCCTCTCGGCATGAGGTCTCTCCCACTGGGTTTGCAAGGCGAACGCATGTCCTGCCCGTCAGGATTCAATCTCGATCGAGCTCGCAGGTTCCCACCGATCATCGCGAGGGAACCCGCGGCCCCGGTCTCGGTTGATCACGCGAGAGGATGCGCCGTGGCTACAGTCTCAGTCCCAGACGACCCGCACCGTGAAGAGCACAGCTTCGATCCACCGTCGAACGCGGTCGAGTTCTATGCGCACAGCCTCCAATTGCTTGCTGGCTGGGATATTCCATACCTACTTTCAGGTACTTATGCGCTGACTTGCCACACCGGCCTGGTTCGCCCCACCAAGGATATCGACATCTTCTGCAAGCCCGGCGACGCGCCGCGTCTGCTCGCGCGCTTCAAGGCAGAGGGCTACCGCGTTACCGTGGAGGACGAACGGTGGATTGCCAAAGTCTGGTCTGGCGAGGCGTTCTTCGACGTGATCTTCAACATGTCTTCTGCGTCGATCCCGATCACGGATTCATGGTTTGGCGAGATTTTCACCGCGCAAGTCTACGGAACGCAGATACGCATAACCCCGCCCACCGAATTCATCGTTTCCAAGGCCTTCATCCAGGACCGCTACCGGTACGACGGCGCCGATGTCGCCCATACAATTCTTCGCCGGCATGAAGATATCGACTGGCACCGCCTGCTGTCACTGATGGAGCTCCACTGGGAAGTGCTGCTGCTTCATGTGCTCAATTTCCGCTTCATCTATCCGACCGAACGCGATCAGATCCCGCGCTGGCTGTTCGATACGCTGATCGAGCGCATTCGCGCGCAGGCGGAACTGCCCCCCGCGGAAGTGCGCATCTGCCGTGGCAGGCTGTTCTCTCCGCGAGACTATCTCACCGACATCAGCGAATGGGGATTTGCCGATCTTGTCGGGAAAGGATTGGACGAGAAGCATGAACGCCACCACTGAACCTGCGCCCCCGCTGCGTCTGGCCGCCATCGGCGACCTTCATGTCACCGACGACGACACCCGACGGTACCGCGACCTGTTCCAGGAAATTTCCCGCAATGCCGATGTCCTGGCGCTTTGCGGCGACCTGACCAACTTCGGCAAGGCGAGCGAGGCGGAGCGGTTGGCAGAGGACCTGCGAGGATGCTCGATCCCGATGGTTGGCGTGTTGGGAAACCACGATTACGAATGCGGCAGCCCCGAAACGGTAGCGCAAATCCTGCGCCAGGCAGGGGTCAGGATCCTAGACGATCAGGCGGTTGAGATCGAGGGCGTGGGATTTGCCGGGGTCAAGGGTTTCGTTGGCGGCTTCGGGCGCGGCGAACTTGGCGCATTCGGAGAGTCGGCAATCAAGACTTTCGTGGATGAGGCCATCGGCGAAGCGCGAAAGCTGGAGAACGGCCTACGATCTCTGCGCACCGATCGCGCTGTTGCCGTCCTGCACTATGCACCGGTGGTGGAAACCGTCGCAGGAGAACCGCCCGAGATATTTCCGTTTCTGGGCTCATCACGCTTGGCCGATGCGGTGGACCGGTTCGAGAATGTCAAAGCCGTCGTCCATGGCCATGCCCATCGCGGCACTTACGAAGGGCATACGATGCGCGGCGTTCCGGTCTACAACTGCGCGCAGTTCGTGGTCTCCGAACGGTTCGGCAGGCCCTATGCGATATTGGAAATCTGACGATGCCAGCGGCTGAGTCGCGATTTTCCTGCCTTGTACCGACCCGAGTCCGAGTTGCAGCGCTGTTACGGCCCGGCAATGCTCTCTGGCCAGCATAACGCTTTTGCTTTGTTCGACGCACGGGCAGTGACGTCGCTCGGTCCCGTGCCTCATCGCTCCATGCGCGAAACTTGTCCGCTTAGCGTTTGACCCGAACAAATGGCCAGGCGACGCTTAAAGTTGAACGAACAGGCCAGCCCGGCGTTTCCACTGCAGGTACACCCATCGCGGCATACCGCGGAGTCGATGGTATTCGCTGCGCAAATACACAAGCGATGGTCAAGACACGGATGGGCGCCAAAATGCTTGAAGATGACCTGGTGACCACACTCATGCGGCTCGGCCTCGCGACCGTGTTGGGCCTCGCGCTTGGCTTTGAGCGGGAGCGACGAGGTCATGATGCAGGCCTGCGAACACACGGTTTGGTGGCGCTCAGTTCGGGCATGCTTACCCTTTCCGCGCTGGAACTGGTTGAAACGCATGGCGAGGGCGATCCCGTCAGAGTGATTCAGGGGCTCGCCCAAGCCATCGGATTTATTGCCGGCGGCCTTATTTTCGTGCGCGGGGGAGACGTGCGCAATATGACGACTGCAGCCAGTCTCTGGATGGCAGCTGCCATTGGAATAACCGCCGGTGCCGGCCAATATGTTCTGGTTCTGGCCGGCACCGTATTGGCGCTGACGTTACTCGCGGCCGTGACCGTAGTGGAACGGTTTTTCCCGCATCGCAACAGCGACTCCAATTGCTCGGAAGAAATACAGATGCCGAACCGCCGCGGCTCCTCTTCGCATTCAGCCCAGTCTGGCGATCAGGAGCACAGGCCATCGGCGCGCGACGAACGATAGCGCGGGTGCGGATCAGGCTATGATCCAATCGGAGCAAGAAGCGTCAAGTGCACGAGAGATGCATCCGCTGCCGGGATCTGCCGAAGCGGTCATTCTCGATCTCGGCTAGCAACCACGTCTGATCCCTCGCGTTTAGTATGCCATGCGAGGTTAGGAGCTGCGGCGCCGCTAATGAAACCTCCGGCGAAGAAAATCATGAAATGCGCAGCCGCAGAGGAGCTAGACGCGGCTTTCGAACTCGCAGGCGAAGGTTCTGAGATCATGCGTTATCGAGAAAAATGCTCGACTTCGGACAGATCGCGTCAACGAGGTGATACCCTCGGCCGGGCGGGAAAAGTCGATGGCTTTTCAACTCGTCTGATTGCGGTTTAGGGCAGCCTCATGGGGTTCGCCGGCAAATTCCGTGTACATCCGCACGACGCAGTGTACCTTGACGCGCTTGAGACCCGAGCTTGCCGCAGCACGGAGCGAATTCCAACAAAGGCAAAAACCAAGCGGCTGGTCGAGAGTATCGGCGATTCCCAATACCTTCTCTATGCTGGCGCCGATCGGTCACTACTGATTGTGCTGCAAGGTCCGGACGCATCGGGAAAAGACGGTCTGATCCGGCATGTATTTTCTGGCGTGAACCCGCAGGGCGTAAAAGTCACCCCTTTCGGCGAACCAAGCGAGGCGGAGGCACGGCACGATTTCCTGTGGCGGGTGCACCGGAGGACACCCGCAAAAGGCGAGATCTCGATATTCAACCGCTCGCATTATGAGGCCGTACTCGCGGAGCGGGTGCGCAAGTTGGTTCCGCGGGAAATCTGGGCCGAACGCTATGCGCTGATCAATTCGTTCGAATCGCTTCTCGCCGAAAATGGCACTGAAATCTGCAAATTCTATTTGCATATCTCGGCCGAGGAACAGCTCAAGCGTTTCCGCCGCCGGCTGGAAGACAAGTCACGCCAATGGAAGATCGACGAGGCTGATTACGACGACCGAAAGCTCTGGCGGGAATATCAGGCGGCGGCCGAAGAGATGCTGCGGCGCACGAGTACGAAGATCGCACCCTGGTACGTGATCCCCTCCGATCATAAATGGTTTCGTAATTACGCCGTCTCACGGATCATACTCCGATCGCTGCGACGGATGCGGCTTCGCATTCCCCCGGTCCAAGCGGACATTGCGGAGATTAAGCGCAAATTTCACGATACGGCAGGCGAATGACGAAAGGTCAGAAGCTTTACCAATTTGGCGCTGCGGTTATCGAACTCGAGCCTGCCAAATTGCTCCCGCAAGGACGCGACCCCAACGGGCTCGGTGCCATAAATGCGCAAAAGCCGGGCGCTCAGCCCGCTCGCGCGCAGCAAAGAGCGCGTTCGCTCCACAGGCGGGGCGCCCAACCATTTCTGCCTGCTATTCTGGGCCTACCCAAGCGACTGAAAACTATCCCCTCCGACGACTGCCGCACATCGGCTCGGCTGCAGACCCGACTTTAGATCGCAGCCTTTCCGCTGGAGGCATTGCACGTCAGCACACCGCGCCCCAATTGCCCCCCGGCCCCCGTTCCCGTCGGACTCTCCCCTCTACCCTCTGCCCATTTGCACTGCCCGGTACCGCTGCCCTCTCCCTTTTGCCTTGCTGTCGGCTCACCTTACGCACAATTCAAAAAAGTTCCCGAGATACTCAATAATACTTCCCGTACTGTGAATACATCGCAGCCTAATGGTCACTTTTGTTCACAGGAGCCAAATCGCTTCTCGTGCAATTAGTATTCACCACGCACAAGCGCGGAAGTCCAATTTTGGAGAGAGCCATGAGTATCGAAGGCAAGGCCAAGGAAGCAGCCGGCTACGTCAAGGAAGAACTGAACGAACACGGCAAGTCGCCCGAGGCGCAGAAGAAGGCCCAAGAAGGGCGTGATCTGCGCAACGAGGGCCGCGTCGAGGACGGCAAGGCGCCCAAGACCTCGAAGCCGGGCACCGAGAAGAGCGAATAAGCCAGGACGGGCCGGCGTGCCAGCCGCGCCGGCCCGGTCCCTACCCGAGAGACGCCCGCATGTTTACGCAGCTCAATCCTACTGTTCCCCTTCACGTTGTCGGCAAAGGCGACGGCTACGCGATCGGGATCATCGACTACGGGCAGGAACACAACCTGATCTGGGTCACCGCGCTCGACAGTTCGGGTGAGATATGGTGCGCGCCCAATGCGACCGTGCGACTGGGCAAAAACTGGACCATGGGCCGGCAGGAAAATCCCCTCATTACCCAGCACAAGCTCGCCGAAACGCCAGGTGAGCAGCGTTCGGCCTGCTGATGGTCCTGTCGGCCGGAAGCACCAAGAGTTTCGGTCGAGAGCCTAGAGCCGCTTTTTGACCTTTCTGGCCTGCGCGTCGCTGAAAGTTTCAACTCGCGCCCAATCGCGCGGACAGCTTTGCCAGAGGAATTCGAGGGTTAAGCCCTTTTCTACTTGTACCGGCGCCGACATGCTTCATCGTCGAGGCGTTCGTAAGAAGGGACAAGGGGCCGCAAGGATGCTACCCGATCCCGGCAACGACGACTGGCCTTTTCGACCCCCTGGCCGGCGCAGTCCCTATCCCTTCGAAATCGTCCTAAGGCAGTGGACCAGTCTTACGCGTAGGTAGGAAACCCTCCGATGCGCGGTCAGCCAGGCTGCCATGGATAGGCAATGGGGCTCAGCCATGTTTTGAGAACGCAAAAGTCGCCTCATCGGTTTGGACCGTGCGACACCGCATCCCTCGCTCGCGCAGTTTGTCCGGGTCGACCGTTCCGAAAATCACCATGATCAAGTGAGAGCGCGCGAATTGATGCGGCACGAAGCCTTGGGGCGGCGCAAGGCGCGCAGTTCGCGGCAGACGATGCCCTTGTTGTTGATCGCCGCTGAGAGGTGCCCCGGGTGATGCGGACGAAAACTTGAAACACCACCATAGAGGTAGTTCATGTATTTCTACGCAGGCAGGATCCGCGTGGTCGAGTTTTATTTCAAATTTGGCAAGCGGATTGGTGCCACCGTTCGCCAGCTGAGGTATCTCACCAAGAACGCGCTTAAAGACGGTGCCGAGAGTGCGAGCAGCAGCAGGTCTCGCGACCGCGCAGCGTAACTCGAGCGCCAAAGGACATCACACCATAGCCTCCCGCACAGCGCCGAAGACTGTGATGTTCTCGCGGCTCTAGCAACTACCATCGCCCGCCCGCAACTGTTGGCAGCCAGCGGCGTTCATGCCCTGGGAGCAAAACAAAACGAGGAGTCGAAAATGGCGGAAATTCCCACTCACACGACCACCGTTGTCGAAGGCCGACGCGGCGGCGGCGCTGGCATGATCATTGCCATAGCCGTCCTTATTGCCGTAATTGCTGGCATCTATTTTTTCAGCCAGACGACCACGAGCGAGGCCCGTAAGGACAACGCCGTCGAAAACGCGGCCAACAGCGTTGGCAATGCAGCCGACAAGGCCGGAGACGCTGCGCAGGACGCAGCGAAAAACACCGGTGACCAATAGGGCAAACCTCCGCGAATCGTCGGGGAGCGGACGCCCCCCGACAGTTCGCGAAATGAGAAGTCGCCTTCATGAGGCCGGCTCACCCCACTGCTTCGCGCAAAACACCGAGCTAACCGCAGAACACAGCAGATCGCCAGCCGACCGCTACCCTCGCGCAAAGATATCGCAAACCCGGACGCCGCGCGCGTTCTCGATATGCGCAATGCCCACCACTCCACATCGATCAGGCGCAGTTCCTCGAAGGCCTGCGAAACCGGCTCTCGTGAACCAACTCGGGTTCTCGGCCCTTCTGGCTTCCATCGCTGTCGCGGGCGGCAGCCTGGTGCCTTGAGCCGTCATGCTGGAAGCCATCGAAGAAGGCTTTAGCGGCTGGGTCATCTCCGTCCGCAGGCGGCCGTGATGGAGGCGCGCTCTCCATGGTGATGGTGGTTAGGCCGCTGTTTTCCATCAACGGAGGGTTCACGTGCTGCCGGCGTTCTTGAAGATCGCCCTCCAGACCGAAGCCGTGAAAGCGCAGCCTCCATATCGCGCGATCCCTGAAACCTTATCGCCTCGTGTCGCTTATCAGGCGTGAGAACACAGGAGCATTCATGCGCAAAACTACGATCGCCGTTGCTTTGGCTGGGACCACGCTTTTGCTCGGAGCCTGCGCAGCGATTCCCCGGGCTGGTCCAGTAGGAAACCGCGCAGTTCCGCAACCCGCCAAAGGGGTTGATATGAAGCGCTACTTGGGCCGGTGGTATGAGCAATTCCGCTACGAAGCCTCATTCCAGAAGGATATGGACGGCGTGACGGCGGATTACTCGCTCAACGACGACAATACTGTGAAGGTCGTCAATCGCGGTCAGCGTAAAGGAAAGTGGAAGCATTCGACCGGCAAGGCCAAGATCGTTGACGCTGAGACGAACGCCAAGCTCGAGGTTTCATTCTTTGGGCCCTTCTATGGCAACTACTGGGTACTCGATCACGGCGACGACTACGAATGGTCAATCGTCGGAGAGCCATCGGGCCGGTACCTGTGGGTCCTCACCCGTGATGCCCGACCCAGCGTCGAATTACTTTCGAGCCTGGAGGCGCGAGTAAAGGCATTGGGATATGACTGGTCGCTGATCCGCAGGACGCGGCAGTAAACGGCGCCCGGGGACACCCCGGTGTGATGGCGTTGCAGAACATGGGCAACAGCCTTCGGACGTCAAACCAAGCTTGGCGGAAAAAGTGATATGCGGTAGCCTTTTGGGCATGGGAAGACCGCCACTCTGGACACAGAACATGCAAGCTCGCTTTCCGGCCGGTACCTTCGAACGAATACGGGATGTTCTTTCGCCAGGCGAGAACCGCACCGACTTCGTCCGAGAGGCCGTGCGACGGGAGCTGGAACGCCGGGAACGGCAAGCGTGACATCAGTTGAACGCGCTGCGCGAGTTCGTCCCGAGCACGCGTCGAAACGGTGCAACTGCCGCTTCGAATATCGCGGTCGTCTGCCTGCGGCAGGCCGTGGTGAATTGAATTAGGTGGCCAATTTCCGATAATGCGCCATTAGCATGGCTTTAGCATGGAAAACGACTGCTCTCTCTATGGGAATAGACTGCGGCCAATGGCCGGCCTTGCGTTGCGGCGATCTGCGCTTTGCGAAATTCTCTGGTCGCCTTGTGCAGCAAACTGTCGACTGACTCACCCATGACCGACTCCGACTGAGAAAGCGCACAGGTTGCGGAACCGAAAAGATAAAGGAATGTCTCTTGGACGGAGCGTTTTGTAAATACGCCAGGCCTCTCAGTTCGACAATAATTCGAGGACGGTAACCAGGCCTTACGGCGAACCGGTGCGTCCAACACGAAAACTCTTTGGCCGACGCGACGGCACCCGAGTTGTACTGGTTGAATGGCCCTGCTGCGAGGACCGATCGAGGGCGGTCGTGAAGCCGGCTGAAACTTCGATGGTCTCAGAACCGGGGGCAACCGAGCCCCTCACTTGAGGTCTTGAATCGAATCGCGATTGTGAAGGTATTCCATCTCACAGGTCACGCCTGTCTCAACGGGGAGAGTTCGAAGAAAGGAGGCAACGCAATGCGCCTCTCCAAATTTTTTCACCCCTTCGAATGCATGGACCACCCCCAGCTAAGCCGGAAGTGAAGCGCGCGATCCTCGCATCGTGGGCTTCCGACGCAGCTTCGGTCGAAGGACGACCAGATCTTAGGCGACCACCCGGTACATCGGAACCGGTGCCTTTTGACGACTGATTGGCCAAGACCTTTCCCTTCCCGCTAGAGAGGGTTTCGGTAGTCCGCGGTATTCATCGTTTTATTTCAGGCCCTGATGTTGGATCATCCAGCAATTCAACGACCCGCCGGCTCAATGTCTCCATTGCAAAAGGCTTGGTCAGTACGTGCATACCAGGCGCCAGGTGCCCATGACTGAGAACGGCGTTTTCAGCATATCCGGTGATGAAAAGAACCTTGAGATCGGGCCGATGATCTCGAGCCGCGTCAGCCACCTGTCTGCCATTTAGCCCTCCCGGCAGGCCGACATCGGTAATCAGCAAATCTACGCGCGCATCGGATTGTAGGATTTTTAGCCCTGCAGCCCCGTCTTCCGCTTCAAGCGCTCCATACCCGAGACCCTCAAGAACTTCCACCACGAGCATGCGCACGGTCGGTTCGTCATCGACGACAAGCACTGATTCGCCTTCGCGTGCCTGCGAAGTGAGCGTGGGATCTCCTACCGGGACCGCTGCCTCTTCGGTCTCGCCGAAATGACGAGGAAGATAGAGACAGACCATCGTTCCCTGCCCGACCTCGGAATATATGCGAGTCTGGCCTCCCGATTGGCGTGCGAAGCCATAAATCATCGAGAGGCCGAGCCCAGTTCCCATCCCGATGGGCTTGGTAGTGAAGAACGGGTCGAACGCCTTGGAAATTGTCTCCTTGGTCATTCCGCAGCCGGAATCGGAAACACAAAGTGAAACGTATTGGCCAGCGTCCATGTCCCGCTCGGCGGCCGTGCGCCTGTCTAGCCAACGGTTGCCGGTCTCTATCGTTATCTTACCGCCCTCCGGCATGGCGTCCCGCGCGTTGATGCACAGGTTGAGGAGAGCATTTTCAAGCTGACTGGGGTCGACGAGCACGGGCCAAAGACCCATGGCGTTCACAACCTCCACTTGAATGGACGGGCCTACCGTTCGCTCTATGAGATCGATCATTCCATTGACTAATTCCTTCAGATTGGTCGACTGAGGAGCCAAAGTCTGCCTTCGGGAAAAGGCGAGGAGGCGATGGGTCAGCGAGGCGGCGCGGCGGGCGGCGCCCTGAGCGGCCTGGACATACCGATCGACATCCGCCGACCGACCCTGGGCGAGCCGGATTTGGATCAATTCAAGACTGCCGGTGATGCCTGTAAGCAGATTATTGAAGTCGTGCGCTAGCCCTCCAGTGAGTTGACCGACTGCCTCCATTTTTTGCGATTGCCGGAGGGCTTCCTCGGTGGCCAACAACGCCTGGGTCCGCTCCTCAACCTGCTGCTCGAGCGAAGCAGCCAACTCACTGATCTCGATTTCGGCTCGCCGACGTTCAGTTGCGGCACGCGTCCTCTCGGCAACCTCTCGGATAAAAGCCAACTCGTCTTCGGGCCATTCTCGCGGCGTGGCATGATTGAGGTAGAGAAGCGCCACGAGCCCCCCCTGTTCGGTAAGTGGCATGTTGACGACCGCCTGAGCGCTGATCGCGGCGAGCGCATCGGCGCCGTGCCTCGTCCTTGGATCACGCCACGCGTCGGCAATGATTACATCGTCGCCGCGGTTCAGGTCCTCTATGTACGATCCATAATCACGAAACCGCAAAACCCCCGCCAGCGATTTCACGCCCTCGGCATTCCAGTCGCGCTCGATGGTGATCGTTTCTGCGTCAGGATCGATCAGCCCGTAACCGACGCGGCTGACGTCGAGCGCCTCGCCTAGTATTCTGGCCGCTTCGAACGAAATGTCGGCCGGTGTCTGAACATCGCGGACGACGTCGCTCAGTTCGACCAACGCCGTGCGCATCCTCTCCGCACGGCGTTGGTCGGTAACGTCGGACGATACACCTGCAAGCCGCAATGGTCTTCCGTCCGGGCTCAGGAAAGGCTGGCCTCGCGAAGTCAGCCACCGCACCTCGCCTGAAGGTGTGATGATCCTGTAAGTCTGGTCGAAATCGACGCCGCGTCGACGCGTGTCCTCAATCGCATCGATGTTTGCCCTGCGATCTTCGGGATGGATGGCGAGGATGCGGTCCTGAAACGTGAATGTACGATATTCCCCGACACCAAACAGGGCGCGGCACGCCGGAGAAGAAGTCAATTCTTCCGTTTCGAAATTAATGCTCCAAGTACCGAATTTGGCGGCGCGTAAGGCAAAATCGAGCTCACGTTCCTGCTCGGTTTGCCGCTGCAAACGGCGGGCTGCTTCAGCCATTAATTCCGCGTTGGAGCTTTCCAGTCCTTCCAGCCGCTCTCGCTCCAGCGTGACATCGACCTGACTGGCAAAAAAATACGCCAACGCGCCGTCTTGATCGAATACAGGCGCAAGCAGAAGCCGATTCCAGAATGGTTCGCCCGATTTGCGATGATTGCGAATATCGATCTCGATCGCTCGGGCCGCCTCCACGGCATCGTGAATGGCACTAACGTGGGCAGGATCGGTATCCGGGCCCTGGAGGAACCGGCAGTTGCGACCCAATATTTCCTCGCGGCTGTATCCGGTCAGCCGGCAAAAGGAATCGTTGGCGAAAACAACGGGATTGTCGTCACGGCGAGGGTTGGTGATGATCATCGGCATTCGCGTGGCCCGTACGGCTGCCACAAACGGGTCGGTTCCGCTATCCAGGCCTAGAACTTCTGCTTCAATTCGCTTCGCGTCGTCATTTCCCGACCCGATTGCCTCGCTATCTTCCATCAGTCCCGCGCCCTCAGAATTCCGGGTTAAATCGTCTACTTAACTCAGGATATCTGAACGCAGTTCCCGGCGGTGGAGCCTCCGACAAGCGGCGTTAATCAAAGTCGACAGTTATAGGCCGCCAGCTTTCGCATTCCTGGCGAGATCGGTGTCGGCTAAACCCGAACGTTATTGCTCTCTGGCAACCACATGCGGGCCAAGCGCCTTCAATATTATGGTTTTGCGACCGATTGCCGGCTTGAAGAGCACCTGCCGCCACCGTGATCACGGTGAACATTACGGTTCAATCACATGGAGAGCGGGGGATGGAGAACACCCTTCAATATCGCGAATTCGTGGCGGTGCGAAAGCGGCCCCACTTCGTGGTGCAAGCGCTAGACTGAAGCAAGAGGGCGCAAGAGGGGCGCAAGAAAAGCCTGGCACGGCGTCCTCTCGGTGGGGGCGACGACATACCAGGCTTTACCATCCCAGAGTGACAGGGAAAATCCCCGTCCACACTAGAATTAGAAGTGGAAGATAACGCCCGCCATCGGGCGGATGCTGTCGAAGTCATAGGTTTCCGCGGAAAGGCGAAGGCGTACGCCGCTGTTGCCGGTCACGCCGCCGAGTCCAATGTCCTTGGGCCCTACTTCGACACCGACACCGTAAATCCAGTCCTTCTGGTCGCCGTAAGCACGTCGACCGTTCACCCACTGATAACCCGCAGAAGCGTAGATAAGTCCGCTTTCACCTGCTCGGCCGCCTATGCGGCCTTTGACACCGTATTCCCAGTCAATGTCGCCGAAGCCCTTGGTCGCGTTGCCCTCAACGCCAACGAACACAGGGCCGAGAGGCACGTTGACGCCGGCCACGCCGCTGACAAGCCCACCGTTCATTTGGCCGCCGCGAGGCGAACCAAATTCACTGTTGCGGGAGAATTCGTGATAGCCGCCAAGGACGCCGATATAAGGCTCGATTCCAAAGGCCTCAGTGCCGTCTGGCGCGGTTTCCTGCGCCTCTTGCGCGAAGGCAGTGCTTGGCAGCGCAGCGGTGATAGCGAGGGCGAGAAGATACTTCTTCATATTAAACTCCGAGGGAAACACCGATTTGCGGTGTGCACCTCCTTGAACCTCACACGTTCAGCTCGGTTGCAGCGACGAAGTCGGTTCTGTCATATGTGTGTCATTTCCGCATCGCCGCTAGGGCGATGCCGAAGGAGCGCGGCGAACCAATAGAGATATGTCGCGTCGGGGGGTGAACCTCGGCGAAAGAATGCTGCGCGCTGGCACTCATGATCCGCAGCAAGGCGGTCGTCCCAAACGACATCATAGCCAACCGCTTGTCCCGCAATGGCTACGAAGAGGCTGTGCACGCCCTGAAATAGCTGGTCGTCGAGGCATGCGCGCCAAAGCAATCCGATTGGACGGCTGATCGAGCACGCCCCCTAATTCAACGTCCTTGCAGGCAGTAAGTCTGAAGTCATCGCCCCTGCGGCATCCTGCACTTGGATTGCGCGCAAATCCCGCAACCCTGATCGGCAAGCGCGCGCAGCAGATCGATGACGTCGTGACTGAGGCTAAGGAGTGGACCGCGCGCTTCTGGACAGGATCTCACACAGTCCTTTGAGCAGTAGAACGTTTTGCTCCTTCGGGACAAGCTGACACTGATCAACAGTAGAATAGCCCTCCCATCCCATTTAAGGACCTCGGGACCAATAATGCGGAAGTTCATGAACTCGTAGCTCAGCAGCTACCTATTCAGCTGCGCAGCCTGCCGGAATAACAGAAATGAAATCGCCTAGGCCCCCGCGCCTTCCTACCAGGACTTCCCGGCCGGCATGATGGCTCTCAGCAAGGCGGGGGTGCCGCTGGGAACGGTAGAACCGCCAGTCACAGTATTCACATCAAGGCTCTCGAGTTTCATGCTGCGAAGACCGACGCAATCCAGGAGCGCGATGGCCAGGCATGCGGCGGTGCAACCGGCTTTTTGGCTTAATGCCTTTTGCACAGGAACCATCGGCGCCGTGGCGCAATTAAAAGTCAGGTGTCGGCGTTCCAGATCCCGCATTACGCCGATGACAAGACGTGATCGCTAAATCCATCACTACGCCCCGCGACGCGAAAGCGTCGCGGGTTCTCGTTTCCCGCTCACAATTTTGACGTTCACCAACGGAACTTGCCAGCGGGTTAGAGCTTTAATGCATGTCGTGGCTCTTCTGCCCTCATGGAGGAGCCGGCATGCGATATTAGCCTGAGCCCCGCGCCATTGCAGATGGTCGCGGGGCAATTTTTTAATGAAAGCATGTGTTTAACGAAACAAATCGGCATGCCGGCAATTATTGGGTCAGGGACGTTCCGGACGTTTCACTTCGGGCTGACATTCGACCCCCGATCAGCATGTAAGTGGCCCTCTATTCCGCAAAACAGCGACACGAGATCGTCTTGCGCCGCGCCGCCCAAACCCGGGCCCGGAGCGAGCTGCCCCCTACCTGACCGACGCGGAGACCATCCTGTCAAATAACTTCAACGACGTCTGACCGTTGTCGAGGCCCGCAATTTCGCGGATCTCGAGAAGGATCGGGCCGTCGAAGTCGGGACGTGGCCTCCTGAGGTCCAACTCCACGGAACTTCCCTGCCATTTCCTAGTGATGGTCCAAGTGCCTTCGCCTTGCCGGATCGAATAATCACCGTGCGTGAAAAGCGCGCCGTGCCTGCTCCGCAGCGCCAGCAAGTCATGGGTGAGCTTCATCTTTCGCGCGGAAAGCGATCCCTCCGCTGCATCTTCCGAACTGCAGTCGACCGGGCGGCGATTGTCCGGATCGGTCAGGCTCATGGCCAGTCTTTCGGTGCCCTGATAGATATCCGGAATGCCCGGCGCGGTGATCTGCAGGATCACTTGCGCGAGCACGACCTGTTCGAACATGCGTTCATACCTCGCCAGGGTGCCGCCTGGCCAAGCCTCGCGCCCTTGGACCATCCGCAGCATTTCGCCCGCCAGTTCGCCGCCGCGCCGTTCTGCCTCCTCATCCGGCGCCTCGTGCGAGGAGATATCTTTGGCCTCGCGCATGGCCTTCGCCATGTGGGAGCACAGTCGTGCTTCGGCTTCCGGCTCTCCGCGCAGGGCCAGCGCGGATTGCACCGCGTAGATGCCCCAGCGCTCGGGAAGGTCTATTTCCTGCGCGCGCCGCATCGCGCGATGCGTGAACGGGCCGATCATTTCGGGGACATGGCTGAGCGCAGCAATGGCTGCGCGCGCATCGGCGGAGCGCTTGGTGTCGTGCGTGGACAAAGTGCTGAGCGCCAACGGGTGCGTCCGCGCGCGTTCCTGCATCGTTTGCGCGAACCGGCCCGTATCGATCGCATCGCATTCTGGCCCGATGCCAACTTCGCAGAACGGCAGGTAAGCTACGGCGCGGAAGAACACCGTATCCTCTTCTGACTTTGCTGTAAGCGCGCCGGTCAATTGTTCAAATCGCGCCGCGAAGCTTGCGGCGCCCGGCTCGTCGGCGGCGGCGTGGAGCAGGTCAAGCAGCCAGCCCGCCTTGGGATCGACCAAGCGCAGCGCTTCCATGTCCGCGTTCGGAAAATAGCCATCTGCCGTATACGAGCGGTAGACTGGCCAATGCGCGGCCAGTTCAATCAAAGCGCGCGAAACGGAAGTTTCCGCCCCGCCGCCGCATCCCAGCGCCGCGAGCGCGGCCATACGAACACGCCGAAGTTCAGGATCGAGCGAAGTTGCGAGCAATTCACGCCGCACACGCTGAACCTCCGCGCCCGTGTCGGCAGGAACCGCGCCGCTGGATGCCGTACGGAGCGCATCGAGCCCGCCGGGATCGGTCAGCAGTCGGGTGACCGGGGCGAGAAACTCATATCCGCTCATCCCCTCAACGGGCCATGCAGCCGGAATGGTTTCGCCGTCCTTGACGATCTTCTCGACCCAGATCGGTATGTCGCCCAAGGCTTCGCGCAAGCGATGGAGATAGCATGCCGGTCGCGCAAGCCCGTCTATATGATCGATCCTCACGCCCTGGATCCGTCCCGCACGCGTCTGCTCGCTGATCCATCGGTGTGTCAGCGCGAAGACCTTGGGATCTTCCTGGCGCACCCCGACGAGACCGGAGATGTTGAAGAACCGGCGATGGATGATCGCGCCAGCCGTCGTGCGCCAGTCCCCCACCGACCAGACCTGCTGCTCCATCAGCGCGGATAATGAGGGACCATCGGGCTTTTGCCCGGCAAAATCGCGCGCTAGCGGCGTCGGGCGTAACGGATAGCATACGTCCTGGATGCAAAGCGCGTCACCGGATGTGGAGAGCGCCACCTCCCCTGCCGCAAGCCTGTCCTCTAGGCTGCCATCAATGAAGGGAAAGTGGAGCGGGCCTAGATCCCAATCCAGATCGAAGACATCCGCGAACCTGCTGTCCTGTCCGTGCCGCATGACGTCGGCGATGTAGGGATTATCTGGCGTGAAAGCCATGTGGTTGGGGACAATGTCGAGCACGATGCCGATCCCAGCCTCCCGCGCAGCATCGGCCAGCGCCACGAAAGCCGCCTCGCCGCCGAGCACCGGATCGACTTCGTTCGGATCGATCACATCATAGCCATGCGTCGATGCCTCCCCCGCCCGGAACAGAGGCGAAAGGTAAAGATGACTCACACCCAGTTCGACCAACCGGGGAAGCAGGCCGCGCGCCTCGACCAGGTCCACGCCGCTACGTAATTGCAGGCGGTAGGTGGCAATGAGGTCGGGCGCGGGGTTAGTCATGGGTCAATCTCGCTCGATGGCGGCGGAAAAGGCGAAAGGACTTTCCGGGCCGGTGACAGCCAGGATCGGAGCGTCATGCGGCCGGAACCGGGCGCTGCCCGGCGTCTGTGACGACAGAAATGCGCGCAGCGAAAGGCGCCCGCTCCCGAACTCCCATGAGGCCTCGACCAGCGCACCATCACGCCGGACATGAACCTGCGGATGCGTTGTAATCTCGAGCAGGGGGACGAGATGGGCTTGCCGCAAGGCCAGCAAATGGCGCACAAACTGCTCGTGCCGCCGTTGGTCCTCGCGCCCGGCACTGCCGATCTTGCACATAGCGAACGTTCCGGCCGAGATGGGATCGGGGACCTCCCCACCGAAAGCCTTGAATTTCGCGAACTCCTCTGCGCGGCCCTTTCGCACCGCTTCGGCAAGATCGCCCGAAAAATCGGCGAAGAACAGGAACGGCGCGTCGGTCAGGAATTCGTCGCCCATGAAAATCATCGGCACGTAGGGCGATAGCAGCGTCAGCGCCGTCACCACTTCGAGGGCCCTACGGTCGGTGACGAGCTGGTGCAGACGTTCGCCCTGCGCCCGATTGCCTACCTGGTCATGATTGCCAAGGAAATTCACGAAAGCGGTGCGCGGCAGGCCTGCGGAAGGTTCTCCGCGCAATGTTTGCGTGGCCGCGCGCGCCTGCCCCTGCTCGACGTAGCCGTCGCGCAGGGCGATCTCGATATCGGCCAGCGGGTCGACCGCGAACGGGGCGTAATAACCCTCGTCCTCGCCCGTCAGCAGGCAATGCACGGCATGATGCCAGTCGTCGTTCCAGGTGGCGTCGAAGGAGTCCCCCCTGCCGAAATAACGCGTCAGATTACGCTCGTCCTCGGTAACGAGGTGGATCGGGCGGCCCCAATCGACGGCGCGCACACGCTGGCCCAGTTCGTCCAGGAAATGAACCGGTGAACGGTCCTCGATTGCGTGCACCGCATCCAGCCGCAGCCCATCGAGCCGATATTCGGCCAGCCAGCTGAGCGCACTCTCGATGAAGAAGTCGCGTACGGCCCGCGTTTCGTAAGCGATCCCCTGCCCCCACGGCGAGCGGCGGTCAGAATGAAAGAACGAGGAGCACCATGTCGCCAAATAGTTGCCGGAAGGGCCAAGGTGATTGTGAACCACATCGAGCAGGACGCCCATCCCCAGACCGTGGGCGGTGTCTACGAACCGGCGAAAGTCGTCGGGCGAGCCATAGGCGTTGTGCGGCGCATAAGGCAGCACCCCGTCGTATCCCCAGCCATGCCGGCCGTCGAACTGGGCGACCGGCATCAGTTCCACAAGCGTGACGCCCAACTCGCGCAGACGCGCAAGTTCCACTTCTGCGGCGGCGAAAGTCCCTTCGGCGGTAAATGTTCCGAGGTGCAGTTCATAGACTATCGCCTCGTTCCACGGCAGGCCTGCCCAGGGATTCTGCCATGCGAAACCCTCAGGATCGACGAGAACCGACGGGCCGTGGACGTCGTCCTGCTGGGCCCGGGCTGCTGGATCGGGGTAGGCAGCGCCATCAACGAGGAATCGGTAGCTATCACCCGCCTTTGCGCCGGTTGCCACGCTCCACCAGCCTTTGCCCTGCCGGTTCAGATCGGTGCTGCCGGTCGGCAGTTCGACCGCAACCTTGCTCGCGTCCGGCGCCCAGAGCCGAAAGCGCCAATGTCCGTCGTCCCGCAATGTAGCGCCCCAGGACTTCGTGATGCGGTACGAAGTCGTGACCGGCATCGGCATCACTCCGGCGCGAAGACACTGACGCTTGCAGCCGCCACGATCGCGGTACCGTCCTCGACCGGTTCTACGGCGAAAGCTTCAGGGCGCGAAGTGTCGACCACGCGGTGCCATGCCTCAATGCCATTGTGGGAGGGCAGCGTGAAGGTGACCTCGTCCCCGGCATTGAACACGAGGAACAGCGGCCGTTCACCCTCAACGAAGGCTTCCTGAGCGGAATAAGTCAGGAACAGCCCCAGCACGCGCAGTTGCGCCTGCCCCCAAAGCTCGGCATCCATCTCGCGCCCGTCGGGCTGATGCCAGGCGATCTCCACCCAGCCGTCCTCCGCCGGCGTTCCATTGAGAAAATTGTCCTGCGAAAGCACCGGATGCTCGCGCCGAAATGCCACCATGCGCGTACAGAATTCGAGCAGCGCATCGTCCTTGCCGGCCCAGTCCACCCAGGCCGTCTCATTGTCCTGGCAATAGACGTTGTTGTTGCCGCTCTGGCTGTTGCCGAACTCGTCACCCGCCAAGATCATCGGTACGCCCTGGCTGAGCAGCAAGGTCGCCAGCATGGCGCGGCGGCGTGCGGCGCGCGCGGCGTTGATGCCCGCATCGTCCGTGGGGCCTTCCGCCCCCATGTCGTCGGAAAGGTTGTTGTCGTGGCCGTCTGCTCCGCCTTCCCCGTTCGCCTCGTTGTGGCGATCGTTGTAGGAAACGGTGTCAAGCAATGTGAAGCCGTCATGCGCAGCCAGGAAATTGACCGATGAGGTCGCGCCACGGTCCGAATGGTTGAACTGCTCAGGCGATCCCACCAGATGATTGGCAAGGTCGCCCACCAGCGCCTGGTCGCCCCGCCAGAATCCGCGCGTAGTGTCGCGGAACTTGTCGTTCCACTCGCGGAAGGGATAGGGAAAGCCGCCGACCTGATAGCCACCGCTACCCACGTCCCACGGTTCCGCGATCAGCTTGATCCCCGCAAGGATCGGATCCTGCCGGATGGCATCGAAAAACCCGCCCTCACGATCGAACCCCATAGCTTCGCGCCCCAGCGTGGAGGCAAGGTCGAAGCGGAAGCCGTCCACATGCATGGCCTGCACCCAGTAGCGCAGGGAATCGAGCACCATGCGAATGACCATCGGATGGGCAACGCTAAGCGTATTGCCGGTCCCCGTCTGGTCGAAGCTGTACCGGGGATTTTCGGGAGAGAGGGCGTAGTAGCTGGCATTGTCGAGCCCCCGGAAGCTGAGCGTCGGCCCGCGCTCGGATCCTTCTGCGGTATGGTTGTAGACAACGTCCATGATCACTTCGATGCCGGCCTGGTGAAAGCACTTCACCATGTCCTTGAACTGGCGGATCGCTCCAGAGCCCGTCGCCCCTTCCCGTCCCGGCCCGAGATAGCGCGGTTCCGGCGCGAAGTAGCCCAGCGTCTGATAGCCCCAGTAGTTCGACAGGCCGTTGTCCAGCAGCATGCGGTCGTCGAGAAAGAATTGGCAGGGCAGCAATTCCACTGCCGAAACGCCCAGCTTCTGCAAGTGTTCGAGAATCGGATCGCTGACCATTCCCGCGTATGTCCCGCGCAGGTCCTCCGGGACGCCCGGATGCAGCATCGTCAGTCCGCGAACATGGGCTTCGTAGACCAGTGTCTCACCCCAGGGGCGGCGGATCGAATTGTCCCCCTCCCAGTCGAAGGCCGGGTCCTGGACGACGCCCTTGATCATGAAAGGCGCGGAATCGCGCGTGTCAAACGTCAGGTCGTCCCCGCTCGAAAGGTCATAGCCCCAAAGCGCATCATCCCATCGCAGTGTACCGGCGATCTCGCGCGCATAAGGGTCGAGCAACAGCTTGTTGGCATTGAACCTGTGTCCGCGCTCCGGATCGTAAGGACCATGCGCGCGGTAGCCATAGAGCTGGCCGGGAACGACGCCCGGAACGTATCCGGAAAAGATCGAACCTTCCCGGCTGGGCATTTCCAGCCGGGCCAGTTCATCCTTCCCGTCGTGCGAATACAGGCAAAGCTCCAGAGCTTCGGCATTCTCGGAAAAGATTGCGAAGTGCGTACCTTCGCCTGTGAATTCCGCGCCCAGTTCGTGATATTGCCTCTCGGGCTTCGCAAAGGCGTAGTCCATCGGCTCAGTTCACCGGAACTGGCGAGATTGCAGGGCTCGGCGCTTCCAAGACGGTCCGAACGGGTGGTCGTTTCCGCACAGGCGTGCTGCGGCCCTGTAACAGCGCAAGATCAGCCAGCGCGCGCGCCGAAACCACCCGAATGCCGCCGGACGAGATGGTGCACCACCCTTCGTATTGCGCCAGCAACGCGCCGAGATCGAAACCGTCGGGCACGATGGCATCGGCTGTGACGATCGCGTCCGAGATGGTCACCCATTGGCCGATGCGCGCGCCCGGCAGGACAACCACGTTGCGCAGTATCGTGCCTGCCCCGACCGTGGGCGAAGCGCCGTTTCGGTGGCCGCTGGAAGCCGGCGCGGGCCATTCGGGATCGAGAGCGAGGGAGCCGGCGGCAAGCTGCATCTGCACCGCGTGATAGGCGTCCAAGGTGCCCAGGTCCTGCCAAAGCGGCTCCGAACCCGCGCGTCCCGGCAAGGCATAGGCGTAAGCTTCGTCCGCGGCGACAAGGCGCGGAACGATGTGACTGCCGAAATCGAGATCGGCGACGGTTTGCGCCATTTCCACCAGCAGCGCGCGGAGGGCCTTCCATTCAAAAACATAGATGCCCATGGAGGCAAGCGCATGGCCTGGCCGATCCAGCGTGCTGGGCGCGATACGCGGCTTTTCAACGAAAGCGGTTATCCTGCCACTCGGATCGGCGGCCAGTATGCCGAATTCGCTGGCTTGCGCTACCGGTACATGAACGACACCTACCGTGACCGAGGCGCCCCGATCCAGGTGACAGGCGATCAACGGACGATAGTCCATCTGGTAGAGATGGTCGCCCGCCAGCACGACGACATGATCGGGCGCTTCGCTGTCGATCTCGTCCATTACGCTGAAGACGGCGTGGGCAGTGCCCGCGAAGGGTCCGCGTTCGGCACCATCCAGGACCTTGAACGCGCAATCCGAATGGCCGGAATGCCAGACCTGTTCCAGATGGTCGTGCAACGTTGCCGGCGCATGCTGCGTTAGCACCATCGCTTTGTGCAATCCGGAATTGACGACATTTGCCAATGTGAAGTCGATCAGCCGGAAATCGGCACCGATCGGAATGGCAGGTTTCGCTTCATCGTTCGTCAGATCGTGAAGGCGGCTTCCTTTGCCGCCGGCCAGTACGATGGACAGAACTCCACTGGGCGACGGAACAACTTTCGCAGGTGCCATGTATCCCCTCGGTCGGATCTCGGGTTCTGCGGCACAATTCACCAACCGGGCCGGCGGTTCCGACCTCTTAACGTGTATCATGACGATTTTTCCGAGCGCAGCGGCAAAGATCGTGTCCCCAGAGGTGGTGTAGCTTTTCTGGACCACCTTGCTTTTCGGCTTCAGCCTGAGCCGATCATGAGCCAGGTACTGCCGACAGCATGACAATAGGATTGTCGCTGAGCGGGGCCATCGTTTCAAGCGTCATGTAACGTGCGCGCTGGACGGCCCATTCGTCGGACTGTTCCATGAGGATGGCTCCGACGAGACGGGTGATGGCGGCTTCGTTTGGGAAGATCCCAACGACCTCGGTCCGCCGTTTGATTTCGCCATTGAGGCGCTCGATGGGGTTTGTGCTGTGTAGTTTGGCGCGATGCTCGCGCGGGAATGTCATGTAGGCCAACACATCGGGCTCAGCGTCGTCCATCAGCGTGGCTAGCTTGGGCAGTTTGGGCCGCACTTGGTCGGCGATCGAGCGCCACTGCTGGCTCGCAGCTTCTGGGGTTTCCTGGGCGAAGGCGGTGGCGATGAACGCGGAGACCACGCGCCTGCCGCTCTTGCCGGCATGGGCGAGTGCATTGCGCATGAAGTGGACGCGGCAGCGCTGCCAGGTCGCGCACAGCAGCTTGGAGACCGCCGCCTTAATGCCTTCGTGCGCATCGGAGATGACCAGCTTGACGCCACGCAGTCCTCGGCGCGTCAGTTTGCGCAGGAAAGCGGTCCAGAACGGCTCGGCCTCGGAAGGACCGATATCCATACCTAGCACCTCGCGGCGGCCATCGCTGTTGACGCCCACCGCGACGATCACCGCCACCGAGACGATACGCCCGTTCTGCCGCACTTTCACGTAGGTGGCGTCAATCCATAGGTACGGCCAGTCGCCTTCGATTGGGCGTTCGAGGAAGGCACCGACTTTCTCGTCGAGTTCCTCGCAAAGCCGGCTGACCTGGCTTTTCGAGATCCCATCCATACCCAGCGCCTTCACCAGGTCATCTACCGAGCGGGTGGAGATGCCCTGGATATACGCTTCCTGGATCACCGCGGTCAGCGCCCGCTCGGCCATGCGACGGGGTTCGAGGAAGCCGGGGAAGTAGCTTCCCTTCCTGAGCTTGGGGATGCGCAGTTCGACCGTCCCTGCTCGCGTCTGCCAGTCGCGCTCGCGGTAGCCGTTGCGCTGGACCAGCCTCGCCGCAGATTTCTCGCCATGGCCGGCACCGGTCAGGTTGCCGACTTCCATCTCCATCAGCCGCTCGGCGGCAAACGAGATCATCTCGCGCAGAATATCTGCATCCGGGGTCTTCTCTACCAGCGAACGCAAGTGCATCATCGGATCGGTCATCGTGATTCCTTCCGTCAAGTTTGAGCTTCGCAACCCAAACCTACCCGAAAATCACGGTGACCACCTCAGCCTTCAGCTACACCACGTCCTGGGACACGATCGCGGCAAAGCCTTCGCGGTTCACCGCGCTACATCACGGATGCGCCCTCCTGCGCGGTTCGCCGGGAACGACTTTACCCTAGCCCGCCTGATGACGAGAGACGAGAAATGCCATGACCCAATACGAACCTGAGGCTTCGCGAAAGCAATCGGGAGCAACACCTCGCCCGACGGGCGCTGGACCAGACCCGAGCGCAAGTCGCCCATGGGCGTTTCGCAGCTTGGCCCCGACAGCCCGCCTCATCCCGACAAAGAGGATGAGCGACTTAATCCGGATCAGAATACCCAAGCGACCGGATGAGCCGGTAACTTCGGCTTCTTCATTCAAACGATCCAGATCAAATCACCTTTGATTTGGCGTGATCTCATTCGGGAGGCATTGTCCGGATCACGGTCGGTGGAGAGCACCCACGTCGTATCCCCGGTCTTAAGGGGACCAATCGCGTTTTTCCAAGCCTTGCAGCCTAGGCTAGAGACTCTGCCCAAGATCGAGTTTGGGCGAACGAAGATGCCGGGCAATGATGCCCGGCGCTCCTCGGCGTTCCCGCCATTGCTATCTCAGCTAAAATAGTCCGGGTCCGCTAGGCATTTCTGCCGAGGACAGCCCTTTCCTGGCCCACTAGCCCGGTTTGCGACCGACGTCACCGCCACCGCCATGCATGCCTGGATGGCGGCGCTCGGAAATCATGTCGCTCCGCTCGTTGGGTTCTTTGCTTGGAGGAGCGCCCCCTTCCGAAGTCGCGGAGTCTTCACGGTCGCCCTGCTTTTCGGCCAAGGGCTGCACTGCAGGGTCCTTGCTGGACGTTCTCTCGGTCTGACCGCCTTTCAGACCACGGGCTTCGAGTTCACTCGTCTTCTGCGCGTCCACGCCTTCAACGATTTCCTCGTTTTGAGAGTCGACATTGGCACCATCGCCCGACGTGATAGCTGGGCCGATGGATGTTTGACCGTTCATGATCGTTCTCCTTTTTAGAGAGAAGGCCTGCCCTGTGACAAAGTTCCCCTACCACAGCCCCGCTGCTTCAGCGACGCACACCCGTTGACTTCGTCCCAACGCGCCGGGTTGGAGCACGGAGCATGTTGGAACTGGCTGCTAAAGTGCTGCCGCCGCCCCGCCTCCGCCTCAAGAGCGCTCTTTACCGCCTTGCGAATGGGCCGTTTGCAGTTTCTAGCTTTAGGCGTGTTCGAGGCGCCTGAGGGTGACGGACAATCGCTTGCAACTGAGCTGCTGGCTGCGCGCTCACTTAACCCAAATCAGGCCGATTCTATCTCAAGCTCGGGAGCCAAATCGGATTCCACCGCATTGTCTGGGCATGGCACAAAGCACGAAAGAGAAGCCGGTGGCGCTGGTACTTGCTGGCTCACGCCGCGTGGCGATGGATTGGATCCGCCGTCTTGAGCACGGCGGCTTCACGGTGCGGTTTTTTGATGCCGCATGGGACGCCCTTGCTGTTTTCGGGGAGGAGATGCCGCAAGTCGCGTACATAGGGGCACTCCCTTGGAGTTCCCAATTGGAACTCTTGCTTGCCGATCTCGATCGGTATGGCGTGCCGGTTGAACGCTTGGCGCGAGCAAGTGCCGTTTCGGACCTGCGCACGGCCTCAGCATCCGTGAATGGCCAGATGTCTAGCGCCCCACGGCGCTTCCAGCGCTGATTTTGACCGGCAGGCGTCCCCCTCTTGCCGAGTTGCCGGGACGCCTTGATTTGGAGATCGAGATGCTTGAGATGAAATTTGCAGATTGCGCCTCCGAGGCCCAGGATCGGGTCCGAGGCGGCTTCTATCTGACGGAAGATTTTCAACAAAGGCTCGCCCGCTGGAACAGAGAACGTCTCATGCCTCAGTTTCCGGTGGAGGACTGGACCTCTGAACTAGCCCGAAATGCCCGGATGCAGAAACTCGAGGGAGAATTCCTTGAGCAACTACGCACTGACGTGCGGGAAGATGCCGCAAAGGCACCTGGGGAACCGGCCGCCTTCGTCGAATGGTTCGAAAGCTTGATCGATGTCGGCCCAGGTCAGAACGACCCGCTCTTTCCCTGGCTGGCCGATGAAGCCTCCCGCGAGCAAATCCGCTGGTTTTTCGAGCAGGAAGCCGCTGGGGAAGCGGGATTCGATGATCTGGTAGCCCTTACGCAGATCAAGCTTCCAGATCAGGCCAAACTCGAACTTGCCCGAAATTACTGGGACGAAATGGGTCGAGGAAATCCCAAGGGCATGCACGGTCCGATGTTGCATATCGTCGCCGACGCGCTCGCGGTAGAACCCAGGATCGAGACCACCGTGGCCGAAAGCCTTGCCCTCGCAAACGCCATGACCGGCATGGCGACCTCCCGTCGGTATGCGTGGCATTCAGTCGGGGCGCTGGGCGTGATTGAACTTACTGCGCCCGGCCGCTCAGCGCTCGTGGCAAAAGGCCTGCGGCGGATTGGCCTGAGCGGGAAAGAACGCCGCTACTTCGATCTCCATGCTGTCCTTGACGTAAAGCACAGCGAGGATTGGAACCGCGAAGCCCTCAGGCCCTTGGTCGAAGAAGATCCTCGCCGCGCTACTGCCATTGCCGAAGGCGCTTTGATGCGGCTGAAATGTGGAGCAAGCTGCTTCGAGCGCTACCGCGCCGAACTCTGGAGGGATCAAACCTTCAAAAAGGCCTCCTGAATTCGCAGCATTCGGAGATCGACCAGTCGCCGGTGATGGTTGCTGATAGGCCCTGCGGGGCGGCTCCCTCCCGGGATCGCCGAGATAGCCTCAAACGAGTCGGAGCCAGCGCCATGACAAACACGCAAGGGGATGTAGAACAACTGGAAGCTGTGAGCCCTTGGGTGCTTGCCCTGCGGGCTGAACTGGCGAACGGCTCCTTGATCTCCCGAAGCAGCTTCGGATTTGGAAAACTGAACTGCGATGTGGACCAAGGGAGATACGCTCTGGGCTATCTTGCGCCGTCCGGAACACGGCGGACTTGCAATCAGGCTCGCGTATGCGCCCGGCGGGATCGACCGGGTCAAGCAGCTGCGTCGGCGCCCCGGCGAAAAACTGCGCTTTTCGGTCCACAGCGCCATGGGACGGCACGTAATTGCGCTCAAGACTGATGGGCTCGATCTGCAGCGATTGCGCGTCACCATTGAGCTGACGCCCGCAGCTCCTCTTCTCCTGCCATTTATGCCGCGGGATCTCTATCCGCTTGATGCGCAGGATGACCCGGCGGGCACGGCAGGCAGGGTCGAGGCCGCCCAGCGCGGCCTGAAGGCCGGTCTTCTTTACTTTCACGTCGACACCCCGACGCTGGGCAGCGTGCTCTATTTTCAGAACCTCACTGCGATGAATGCCTACTACCGCACGACGGAAACGAAGCCCGATGGCGCGGTGGGCGGGGAATGGCTAGAGCTTGGTTATCTTCCGCCGACGCCGCCGCAGAGCGGGACACCCCCAACCAAGCCGTTATCGGCTGGCGTGACGGTGACAATTTCCGATGTGGTTCTAATATTTCGAGACCAGACGCCGCCCGACGAGCGCGATTCCGCCCGCAGGTTCTTGCAGATGTTGGGCGCGGCATACACGCGCTTGAGTTGCCGCCCGTGCAGCACCGCGATTGGGTTGGACGTGCAGAGCAGACGCGAGCTTTCATGGCAAAAGCCGGTGTCGCGCGCGTTCCAACCCTCGATTCGGCTCGTCGACAGGCTTGCAGACGATTGCCTTAGTCGTCTCGCCAAGTGATTGAAAAATTAGGCCGCGCCGATCGGGGGCGGACCGACCAAGGTACGGAAAGTGATCGACCAGCGGGCGCTGTCCAGCTCAGCAATACTATGCTCCCACTGATGCCTAACCTCATCGGTCAGCAGATAGAGACCGCGCCGCGGCGCTTCATGAGTAAAACGTTCGAACTTCTCGTCTCCGATTTTGCGTCGGAACCGCAGCGGAGCATTCCTGCCCAGAGAAATGCCGGCGACATGCTCGAACATAGACCTATCCTTATGCCAGCCGATGACCGCGCCTGGATCATAACGGATGATAAGCGCTTGTTCGAAACGTTCCGGCGGCAAGCCCGCATGATCGGCAACGCGGGTCCTCATGGGAAGGAGCCAGGCCGGGAGGGGCGGGCCCCGTTCTGCAAAACCGCGATCGAAATCGTAAGTCCATCCAAACGAGCGGGTAAGCCGTTTGCCCAACCATCCTTGAAAGCGAAAGGGTTGGAGCTGTGAAGCATCGATCCGCGCAATAAGATCGTTTTCCTCAGCGGGTGAAATGACGTCTCGCCAACTATGGAAACCCTCAGGTGCAGCGCGCGCAGCGGCGGGAGCGGGGCCAAAAACGTCCCACTGAGCTACGTTCGCACCGTCTGTTCGATCGCTCACCTGAGTTGGCTATCCTTACTCCCCCGCCGATTGATCGCCGAGACAACCGGGCGGTGTTCCCGTTTCGATTGGCACGTAACGCATGTACGCACGCCGGGAACCGCGCGCCGTCTGCCTTCCGGGATCATCTCGCCGCAGACCTCGCAGTCAGGCAAACCCTCGCCGCGCGGCATGGATGCGCGAGCAGCAGCCACCGCATCGTTGAGACTGTCCTCGATCTGATCCTGTACGGCGCTATCGGGCGCCCAGCCATTCGCCATATCGTACTCCTCCTTACCGAAGGTGGGGACGTAGGAGAGGGATTTCACCCCTGATGTGTCCAACCGTCACGAAACAGGGGTTCGGCCTTTTGAGCCCCATCCAGTTCGCACCACCCCGCTCCTGGGCGGTGAAAGGGACGTTTCGGTTCCGCAGGCAATCTGTGCGTCAATGTCGAACGCGAAACGCAAGCATCAAGACCGGCGCTGTCGGCGGTCACATGATCGGCGGGAACGACCTGCCACCATTCAACATCGGCCCAATGAGAGAACGCGTCAAACGCGTGCTCGTCTGCGCGAATTGCAATCTCGGCTCCCGAGCATGGGCCGCCATGCTCGGGTTTCGTCGCGGCGACTAGCGGACTATCGGGCGGCGGGCGGTGCATCCAGATCGACCTCCAGTTCGCGAGGCCAGTGGCGTAGAGCGCGGCAGCTTTCGATGAAGGCTTGCGCGTCGGCGGCCTCATCAAGCGGCAGGCATCCTTCATCGAGGTCATTTACACCGATGCCGGCCTTCGCGAGGAGCACTGCGGCCTCGGCAGTGAACCCGATGAACTTGCAGTGTGCGAATGCATCGGCGACGAAATTCTTGGCTGGCGCATCGAGCGAGAGCATCGCCGCCCCCTCCTGCGGTACCACGATCGCGACGGCGTCGAACAGGACCGAAGGACCGCCGTCGATCTTGTGTCTGGCGGCAACCGTGGTCCCGTCCGACAAGGTGACCCCAGCGATCTTGGGCGCTACCACCTCGTATACCGCGCCTTCGCCATCCACCGCCTTCAGCAGCGCTGCAAGGATCTTGGCGTCGGCCCCGTCGGTCAACAAAATGCCGAGTTTGCGGCCCTTGAAGCTGTCGGGCCCATTTTTCACGATACTGAGCCTATCGGACGGCGCAAGGTCGGCAATTGGCTCCCGTGCAGCGACCGCCGGGCGAGGCATCACAAGGCCGAGCCCATCTGCGACCTTGGCCGCCAGTCCGGCATCGATATTCAAAAGGTGCGACACGGTCCGCGAACGGATGTCCGGCCGCTCCACCTTTGAAAGCTCGAAGACCAGGGCGTCCCCGATATGCTTCTGCTCGATAGGAGTCTGGCTGACGTAGAACTGCCGTGCCTGACTATAGTGATCAGCAAAGCTTTCCGACCGAACTCGTTGTTTGGGTCCTTCGGCCACTTCGGCAAAGCTTGTGAAACCCTTGGCAGGGTCTTCTCGCGGACCGCCCTCTGTAGCGCCCCAGCTATTCGGCTCGTAGTTCGCGCGCCCCTTCGGGTTGCGCATTGCCATGTGACCGTCCTGCTGGAAATGTGCCATCGGACACTTCGGCGCGTTGATCGGTATATGGGTGAAGTTGGGGCCGCCGAGTCGCTTGATCTGCGTATCGAGATACGAGAAATTGCGACCCTGGAGCAGCGGGTCGTTGGAAAAGTCGATGCCCGGTGGGACGTTTTGGGTGCAGAAGGCGACTTGCTCGGTCTCGGCGAAGAAGTTGTCGACGACGCGGTCGAGTACCAAGCGCCCGATGATGCGGACCGGCACCAATTCCTCGGGGATCAACTTGGTTGCGTCGAGAACGTCGAAGTCGAAGCTGTCGGCAAAAGCATCGTCGAAAAGCTGAACTCCAAGCTCCCATTCGGGAAGATCGCCGGAATTGATGGCATCCCACAGGTCACGGCGATGGAAGTCGGGATCGGCGCCGTTGATTTTCACCGCCTCGTTCCACATGACCGACTGCAGGCCCTGTTTCGGTTTCCAATGGAACTTCACGAATGTCGATTTGCCGTCGGAATTGACCAAGCGGAAGGTGTGAACCCCGAAACCCTCCATCGTCCGGAACGAGCGCGGGATCGCGCGGTCCGACATGGTCCACATGATCATGTGGAAGCTCTCGGGCGTAAGACTTACGAAGTCCCAGAAATTATCATGGGCTGTCTGGGCTTGGGGAAAGTTTCGGTCGGGCTCAGGCTTGGCAGCATGGATCAGGTCGGGGAACTTGATCGCATCCTGAATGAAGAAGACAGGGATGTTGTTACCGACGAGATCCCAGTTTCCTTCCTGGGTGTAGAGCTTGACCGCAAAGCCTCGGACGTCGCGGGCAAGATCGAACGAGCCCTTCGAGCCGGCGACAGTCGAGAAGCGCACAAAGGCAGGCGTCCGCTCACCGACCCGCTGGAAGACGTCCGCACGGCTGACGTCCGAAAGGCTTTCGGTGAGTTCGAAGAATCCGTGCGCACCGTAACCGCGAGCGTGAACCACTCGTTCGGGTATCCGCTCGTGATCGAAATGGAATATCTTTCCGCGGAAGTGGGCATCCTCCAACAGAGTTGGCCCCCGCACCCCCTGCTTCAGGCTATTCTGGTCGTCAGCGACCGGAATTCCCTGCTCGGTGGTGAGGGTCTCGACGTCCCCACCGGCAACCTGATGGGTATCTCCCCCCTCTGCCTGAGGTTCGGCAAACGAGGGTGAGACCGAGATGTCGCTGGGGAACCGAGAAGCCTTCTGCGGGGATTCGCCGGCAATGTCGGCGGGCGCGAGATCGAGCGGCGAAATCGTCGGCGCCGGCTTGGCAGCGCGAGTAGGAGCGTTCGAGGGCGTCTTGGCCATGGGGCAATCCTCGTCATGGAAAAAAGCTGCGCCGCGAGCTCGGACGACACTTGATCGGCCAGTACTGCACCGCGGTGATAGTTTCGCTCTAATCTCTGAGCGACCTGCCCGGTTTCGGATCGCTCCACTAAACTAACCTGCATCAACACGAATGCGCGGCACGGGCGGAAACAAGACGCTGCGCCTATAGTTTCAGCTCTGTCACATTCGTTTGACCTTTATGGACACCCCAACCATTCCATGTTCAGCGAACGATTTCTCAGGAACAAGATCAACGTTCACATCTCCGCCGCCGAGCGGGCGAGATTGGAAGCTGCGATCGTCGAAGTGCGCGCGATAGAGCCGCGCAGTGTGCTGGTACGTGCGGGAACTATGCTCGATCACAGCACGCTTCTGATCGAGGGCATCATGTCGCGCTACATCGATGACCGGAATGGGTTGAGGCAACTCGTCGCGATCCATCTACCCGGCGATTTCGTTGATCTTCATGCCTATCCGCTGAAGTTCCTCGACCACGATGTTGCGACCATGACGGCAGCTACAGTGGCAATCGTTCCCCATGCGAATCTTGGCAACTTGATCGGTGAGAACCCGGAACTGGGTCGTAAGCTCTGGTACGCAACGCTGATCGATGCGGCGATCCACCGCGCGTGGCTGTTCCGTCTTGGACGGCTCGATGCGATGGGGCGCGTTGCCCACTTCCTGTGCGAGACAAATACACGACTGGAGGCAGTGGGGCTGAGCGATGGTCGCCGGTTCGCGCTTTCCCTCACCCAGGTCGACCTAGCAGAAATTTGCGGCCTGACACCTATTCATGTGAACAGGATCCTGCGCCAGCTGCGGGAGGAGCGCCTGTGCGTCTTTCGCTCGTCGCTCGTGGAAATCCTAGATCCGACACGGTTGGCCGCCCGGGGTCAATTCGATCCGGGCTATCTCTACACCGAGGCGGCTCCGTCCTCCAGCGCAGGGTTAAATCGATGAACACACCAACAGGCGCAATTCCACCCTATTCCGATCCCGGCATCGCGAGTGCGGAAGACGGCCTCGTCATTCTCGATGGACCAAATGGCGTGGCCGTGACGATGACGCCGGAAGCCGCGGCGCGAACGGGACATAGTCTGGTGGCCGCAGCCCGCGATGCCGAGAGGCAGATAGAGGGCCGCGGAGATAGCTTTAGCGCGCGCCGGCCGCCTGATGACTGATCTGACGCTCGCATCGCGCCGCCCTGGTCGCTTTTCGCAAACCTGATCAGGGAGGGCGCTCGCTTCGCCGTCCCACGGCATCGAGGTTAGTCGAACAGGGCACACTTCCCAAAAAGGAAAAAGGCCATCCAGCCGTGTGCGCTGCCACAGATCGGGACAGAGCGTTGCTGACAAGCGGTAACATTTCATCTCGGCCGGGGCCTAGAGGATGTCTGGATCGTTATACCGTTAACGCTGGGTCTGTGCCGGGTCTCGAAGTATTTCAAGATCAGTGCGGCATGGCCGAAGCGCCGGCCATGCCTTGTCCGTCATTTACCCGACTGGCGCCGTGACGCCCCCTGAACTTGCAGGACGTCGGCCCGATTGATCTCAAGCCGAAGCCAACTGCTTCCCATCTGGAGAATCGCAATGCGTGCACTGCTGAGATTAGGAATCCTCGCCGGACTTGGCTACTTCGCCTACTCCAAGTTCGCAGCATCGCGGTCGCTTGACGATGATGACCGCGGCCCCGTGGGCTCGTCGGGCATTGTTCGCAACGCAGGCCCGGAGGAGCAATCGGGCATCCGTAACGACGATTGGGACACGGTAGACGAACAGATCGACGGGAGTTTCCCTGCCAGTGATCCTCCGGGCAGCTACTGAGGGCCCCGCGGATCTCCCAGTTTATGCTCCCGAACATCGTGGCGAGCGAGCTCACTCGGAGCGCGAACCCGAACGGGCTTGGCCGTATCGCACTGCCCCAGTACGCCGCGTCATTTGACCGGGGGACTGGGCGCGGTCTCGGCATGCTAAAGCATGACGGATGCCGCGCTTTCAGTGGGCGAACCTAAACCAATCGCATGGCCGATTGCCGCGAGAAAGAGTCCGGTTCCATGCTGCCAGTGTCATACACCAATGCGCCGCGCCAATTTGTCGGGGGTATGAGCAATGAAATATGATGTCGACGCCTTGGTGGTTCTCCCCGACGACATTGATTTGGGTCGTTCCCCGCTCGCAAATCACATCGAAGCTGAAACGTTCGTGCTGGGTGCTTTTAATCCTGGGCTGACCAGGTTGCCCAATGGCAATTTGCTGCTGATGGTGCGCGTTGCAGAGGCACTGCGCGATCCGATCGCTGATGGCCACCTGCATACAATTCGCTGGGAGGCTGCGAGCGGTGGCCGTTTTGTCACCGACGCTTGGCCCTTGGAGCTCGTTGACACGTCGGATCCCCGCGCAGTCCGCCTTCGTGGTGGCGGCTGGAATATCATGGTCCTGACTTCGCTCTCGTGGCTATTGCCGGTCGAGCTGACCCCGGACGGGACGAACCCAGTAGCGTTTCACTACGAAAAGGCGATTGCACCGATCAATGGCTTGCAATGCTACGGCGTGGAGGATCCGCGCATCAGCTACGTGGAAGGTCAATGGTTCATGACAACCTGCTCGATCGGTCCAGAGCGGCAGTGCACGACGCTCTACACCTCAAGCAACGGACTGGATTGGACATACGCTGACATCCTCCTGGACCATCAAAACAAAGATATGCTGCTGTTCGAAGGCCTCATAAATAATGAGTACTGGGCACAGACCCGGCCCCTTGGCGATGCTTACTTTGCGTACCCCCCTGGTAGTGAATGGCGGGCCGGACCATCGATAAATCTCGCTCATTCGCCGGACGGCCGGTTTTGGAAGCCATACTCGAAGCCGGGAATTCGGCCACACGCCGCTACCCTGGCAACCGCGCGAATGGGTGGGGGCAGCCCTCCCCTGCTGACAACCGGCATCGAGGAAGGTGGATGGCTGTCTCTCTGGCACGGTGTTGAACCAAAAGAACTGGTCGGAATTTATCGGACCTATTGGTCAATACTGGCACGCGACGACCCCAGCATTACTGTCCGTTCGAGCCACAAACCGCTCATAGAACCTAACCCGGAACTCACCAAGCCGATCGAGCATCAAATGTATTTGCGAGATGTGGTTTTCACCACCGGGATTGTAGACGCCGGAAGCTACTATGTAGTTGCCTCTGGAGAAGCGGATCTCGCATGCCGCATCACCCATATACCAAAGGCAGCTTTCTCGCCATAATCACGCCGGCAGCTCTCTAATGCAAGACGAAGCGCTCTTTATCTGAGGCTTAAGCGATACGCCAAGTCGTCCGGAGCCGGCCGCGCTGACACCTGAGGGCGCAGGACAGGCGCGCTACCGAAATCTATCGCGGCTCCGGCACTATGAGCAGTGCTTCGCGTTCCACAATTCTCACCCCAGCTAAGGAATTGCCTGCATGGAAGACGTCGCCGGTTGGATCGCGCCTGCCGCCACGATGATCGCCGCCATGATGACCGCAGCCAATCTCGGCGCTCGGGTCACGGGTTGGGGCTTCGTCGTCTTCACGATCGGCTCGATCGCCTGGTCGGCGGTGGGGCTGGCGTCCGGGCAGAACAATCTCCTCGCCACCAACGTTTTCCTGACCTTCGTCAATCTGATGGGCGTGTGGCGCTGGCTGGGCAAGCAGCGATCCTATGAAGATGGCGGCAAGTCGGCCTCCGAGGCCAGCCGGCGCTCTGCTTACCCGTCGCTTTTCACCGCTACGGGTATCGCCGGCATGCCTGTAGCGTCGGCTGACGGCGAGACGATCGGCAAAGCGGTCGAAGCGCTCGTCACATGCGAGAGCGGCAACGTGAGCTATGTCGTGATCGCCTCGAGCGGTGTCGGTGGGATCGGCGAAGAACTGCGCGCGGTGGATCGGGCGCAGATCGATTTCACCTGCGATCGGATGAAGCTTCGTCGCCCGCGCGCCTGGTTCGAAGGCCTTCCGCTGCTTGCCGATGGAGACTGGCCCGCCGCACGTGCGGAGATGGCTGCGAGTCTTGCCCGATGACCGCTTCTCGCGGGCTGGGAGAGACCGCCCTGGCGCTTTCCGGGGCCCTGCGCGTCAGCGATCTCCTTTACCTGGCAGACGACGACCGTGAGGCCGAGATGGTCGCTGCCGCTCTAGCATCATTGGTTCCCAACGCCCGCGTCGTCTTCGTTCCATCGAGTGACACTCTGCCCGGCGACCGCGCGCCTGCCTCCCCGGCAAATATCGGTCGGCGGATCGCGGCCCTGCGAGATCTGCGCCGGCTCGTGCTTGACAAAGAGCGCCCGCGCCTCGCAGCGATTATGAGCGGCGAGGCCGCGGCCAGGCTTTATGCGAAGCCCTCCGCATTCGACGCCGCCCCACCGACGGTGCGGACCGGTGACCCGATCCACATCGAGGGTTTCGCTGCCCAGATGGAGGGGCTCGGATATTTCACCGACGACCGGGTGGACGAGCCCGGAGAAGTCGCGGTGCGCGGCGATGTTATCGACATATTCCCTGCCGACGCTGGCCTTCCCGCGCGGATCGATGTCGCAGACGGGCGGATCGCCGGGATCCGTCGCTATGACCCTGCAACGCAGCTTAGCGAAGAGCCATGCGAGTACCTGGAAATCGGCCGGGCCGCCGAACCGGTCTCGAAGGAAAAGGTCTCGATCCTCGCCCATTTGGTGCCCGGCAATGTTTATTTGTCGCCCAAGGCGGACAAGCGCCGGCAGCGCTTCGTCCGCCTTGCCGATCAAGCGGCCAGCGCGGGCGGCACAGCGATCGACGCCGTTTCCGAGGACGTTTGGACTAACGACCTTGCCGCGTGGGTGCAGAGCGAACTGGAAGCGGAAGTTTCGCCAACACCGCGCTTTGCCGAGCAGAAATCCCCCCTCACCGCGCTGCGGCGCTTCGCGTCGCCGTTGCTCGCCGCCGGCCAGCGCATGCTGTTGGTTGGAAGCGAACGTGATATTCGGTTCCTGAGAGCGAAGCTCGCCAAGATCCTCAACGTCGAGGTGCAAACGCTCGAAGCGCTCGAAGACTTGGCGGGGCTTCCCGCCGGCGGCGTCGCAGCGCTTGTCGCGCCGATCGACCGTGGCGCTGCCTCGAATGATGTGGTGATGATCGCCGCGGCCGATCTTCTCGGCAGCCGCGCCCTGTTGGAGAATGTCGAACAGAGGCAAGCTGGATTGCAGCTTGCAAGCGGCGACATCCGCTCGGGTGATCTCGTGGTCCATCAGGATCATGGAGTCGGCCGGGTGGTGGGCCTTGAACATGCGCCCGGCGAAGCCGGGGTCGATCTCATCGTGCTCGAATATGCCGGGGGCCACCGCCGTTTGGTCCCGGTGCACGAGGCCGGCCGCCTATGGCGCTACGGCGGCGACGGAGAGGCGGTGAAGCTCGACAGGCTCGACGGCTCGAGCTGGGAGAAACGGCGCGGTTCGATCGACGAAGCCGTCGCCGAAAGCGCGCGCGAACTGCTCCTCCTTGCAGAGCAGCGGCGCCGGCTCGAAGCGCCGGTGATCGAACCCGACTCCGCCAGCTACGAACAATTCGTCGCGACCTTTCCATTCAACGAGACCGCGGATCAGGCACGGGCAATCCAGGCCGCCCGCGACGATCTGGCTTCGGGCCGGCCAATGGACCGCCTCGTCATCGGCGATGTCGGCTATGGCAAGACCGAGGTCGCACTGCGCGCTGCGGCACTCGCCGCCCTGGCGGGCTACCAGGTCATTCTGGCAGCGCCGACAACCGTACTGGTACGCCAGCACCTGCAGGCATTCGCGCGCCGCTTCGAAGGCACGGGTGTGAAAATTGCCGGTCTGTCCCGGCTGTCGAGCGCGGCGGAGAGAAAAGCGACCAAAGCCGGCCTCGCCGATGGCTCTATTGGAATCGTCGTTGGCACGGCCGCGGTCATGGCGAAGGACGTCCGCTATGCGCGGCTCGGACTCGTCATCATCGACGAGGAACAGCGCTTTGGAGCGGCCGATAAGGCCCGGTTGCGAGGCCGCGCGGAAGTACACCTTCTGGCAATGAGCGCGACGCCGATACCGCGCACGCTCCACCGCGCGATGATCGGTCTGCAGCAGATTTCGGTTATCGCCACCCCGCCGGCGCGGCGCCAGCCGATCCGCACGATCCTTGCCGCTCCCGAGGATACCATGATCCGAACAGCGCTCCTGCGCGAACGCTCACGGGGCGGACAAAGCTTCGTTGTCACGCCTCGGATTGAGGACCTCGGGTCCCTCGCCGCACGCTTGGCCCGCATCGTGCCCGACCTCACCGTCATCGAAGCGCACGGCAAGATGGCGGCCGGCGCCATCGACGAGGCAATGGTCCGCTTTGGCGATGGCGAAGGCGATGTTCTGTTGGCGACCAATATCATAGAAGCGGGCCTCGACGTCCCGCGCGCCAATACCATGCTCATCTGGCGCGCCGACCGCTTCGGCCTCGCCCAGCTTCACCAACTGCGCGGACGGGTGGGGCGCGGCAATCGCAGGGGGCAGGTCATCATGCTGACCGAAGGCGGCGAGATCGCCGAGCGGACGATGAAGCGGCTGCGTACGCTGACCGCTCACGACCGGCTTGGTGCAGGCTTCGAGATTAGCGCGGCAGACCTCGACCAGCGCGGCGCCGGCGACCCGCTCGCCGATACCCAGGCGGGTCACATGAAACTCGTCGGCGTCGACCTCTATCAACACCTGTTCGAAGCCGCGCTACGGCAGGCCCTCGGGCAGGATCCGGGTTTTTGGGCGCCCGACCTCAATCTGGGAGATCCCGGAGGCCTGCCGGCCCAATGGATACCCGACCCCGATATCCGGCTCGGTCTTTACGTGCGTCTCGCGCGCCTTACGGATGAGGGCGAACTCAACGCATTCGAAGCAGAACTTGCCGACCGGTTCGGCCGGCTTCCGGCGCATGCCGAGCGGCTGCTCGCAGCAGCGCGGATCGGCATCCTCGCCCGCACGGCAGGAATAGAGCGCGTAGATGCCGGACCCGCAGCCATCGCTCTCACCCCGCGCGGCGGCGAACTGCACCTGCCGAATGGCACTGATCTCACCGAGAAGGATGGACGCTGGTTGCTGAAAGAACAGACAAACGAAGCCACCCGACTGGCGCGGGTAGCTGACCTTCTCGAGACTCTGGTGCCTTAAGGAGGTTGATGCATGTCGGACGCCCGGAGCGCCCCTTCCGATTGCCTGATTGTCGGCGCGGGCCCGGCCGGCCTTACCGCAGCGATCTATCTGGCGCGCTTCCGTTTACGCGTGGAAATCGTCGATGCTGGCAAGAGCCGAGCTGCCTTGATCCCGCGCACACACAATCATGCCGGCTATCCTGGCGGCATTCCTGGCCGCGAGTTGCTTTCACTCATGCGCAAGCAGGCCTCGGAGTTCGGTGCGAGCGCCCGTGCGGGACTGGTCGAAAGGATCGAGCGAAAAGGCGAGCTTTTTATCGCCCGCATCGGCGATGAAACCCTGCATGCACGCACCGTCCTCCTGGCGACGGGTGTCGTGAACAATCCGCCCAGGATGGCTCCAGAGATCCATGACGCCGCGCTGGCTCGCGGACTCTTGCGCTATTGCCCAATTTGCGATGGCTATGAGGTGACCGACAAGAAGATCGGCGTGATCGGCTCGCGCGCGCGCGGTCATAACGAGGCGTTGTTTCTCCGGATGTATTCGAGGGACGTGACGCTCATCGCACCCGAGGGCGGCCACACGCTTAGCAAGGAAGAATTGGTCCAGCTAAAGAAAGCTGGCATCGTCTTGCGGGACGGTCCATGCGCGCCGCTACGCATCGAAGGCGAGACGATCCTGGTTCCGGTGCCCGGCGAAACCCTCGCTTTCGACACGGTCTATCCCGCGCTGGGATCTGTTATCCGCTCAGAACTTGCCGTAATGCTGGGCGCGGAAGCGACCGAAGACGGTTGTCTCGTTGTCGACGCCCACCAGCGGACCAGCCTGCCGGGCCTCTATGCGGCCGGCGATGTCGCCAAGGGCCTCGATCAGATCAGTCATGCGATGGGGGAAGCCGGCGTCGCGGCGACGACCATTCGAAACGATCTCGCCGCCAAGCAACCGCTGCTGCGCTGAGCGTGCTCGGCAGTGAGTTCGCCCTCGCCGGCATCCCATTCGTTGTGGGCATTGCGCCAATTTGCCAGCCCCACTTCTATTACGACATAACCGCTGGCATCTGCGGCTAAATGCCTAACCGGACAGTTACGTCGGGCGCGAACCAGCAGAAATCAGGCCATAGGCACAGCAGGGCGGGGCCCCTCGCCTGATCTTCGAGCAACTCGATGAGCTAGGTGTCGGGCGCCCGAGATCGCGCGCATGACGGCCGCCGCATCCTGCAACGTACGCATTGCGGTGTCTGCCGCGCGCATTGGACAGGCTAAAAGCGATCCCAACCACCTTGGCGTCATCAGCGCCGAACGCCCGAAAAAGAGTTCCGGACAGCATCACGCAGGATCGGCAGCCGGGCACGGCCATCTTGCTCGCACCCATGAATTCTTCGGAGACATGTCGCGAACCAGCGTTGCGGGGACAATCCATGGTTCAAGCCGCTCAAGGGACCAGTCATCGTCGCAGGGCTCGTGCTGAAACACGACAACACTCTGCGCTGCAACGTGGTTCCGTCTATGGCGCTTCTATCCGACCTTGGGGGAATGCTGCGGTGTCGGATTGATCATGCACTGAACTGGTCAGCGGCAGCGCAGAGCCGCCGAGCCGGATTCTGCCGCAATCCTTTCATAAACCTGCGCATCGCGGGCGGCGACTGCCGAAGCCTGCTCCCCGGCCGCTTTGTTGATGAGGTCTGCGCTCGCCTGCGCGAAGCGCGACCATATTGTCGACCGGCCTCGCGCATAGGCGCGTTCCTTCAACTCGGCCAGAGAATATGGGCGATCGAGAAGATCGTTGACTGCCGCCGATATGGCAGATGGTTTTTCTGGCGGGACGATGCAGCCAACCCCGTTGGCGAGTAGCTCGCGGGCGTGGATATAGGGTGTGGAAACGACAGCCTTGCCGAGAGCTACAGCGTAGCTCAGCGTGCCGGACGTCGACTGCTGGAGGTTAGGATAGGGGGTGAGATAAATGTCGCAGGCCTCGATCTGATCGAGCAGTTCCTCAGTGTCGACAAAGCGATTGTCCCATTGCACATTGTCTTCGACCCCGAGCTCCGAGACCCGCGTTTCGAGGAGTTTTCGGTATGCCTCGCCCTGCTCGCGGAGGAGATTGGGATGCGTGGCACCGACAATCCGGTAGAGCACATCGGGATGCGCGGCGGTAATCGCCGGCAACGCTTCGATCGCATGCTCGAGGCCCTTGCCCGGCCCCAATAGACCAAATGTCATGAGAACGGGGCGACCTGCTACGCCGAGGCGCGCTTTGAACCCCGCCTCTCGGCCAAAGGGTCGGTCGGGAGCTCCGTGGGGAATCATCGTGATACGATCCGGCGAAAAACCATACAGCTCGGTGAGAAGGCTGCGACCATGCTCTGACATGACCATGGCTTGGTCGGTACGCGCCAGAATATGTCCGAGGACTTCACGCTGACCAGCGGATGGCTGAGAGAGTATCGTATGGAAGGTGACGATGAGCGGTACCTCGATCCGGTCGACCAGTTCGGTCACGAGAATTCCGTCGGGCCCGCCGAAGATGCCGTACTCGTGTTGAAGCCAGACGGCATCGACGCCGGAACGGTTGATCTGCCGGGCCGCTTTCCGGTAGCTCTCCGGTTCGTCAACGTTGATGAGGTTGACGCGATCGCCGTAGAGCGGTGCCGCCTCGTGCAGGTCGAGTGCATAGACGTCGAAACTCGTGCGAGGATAAAAAGTCTCGACTTTCGTCTTGAGGTCCTCGGTAAATGTCGCAATGCCGCATTTACGCGGTGCGTATGTGCCAATCACGGCAACATTGAAGCTTGTGTTGTCGGGTTTCGGCAAGAAAGATTTCTGGCCCAACGATGTGAATGGGACCAGCTGAGAGAAAGCGTTCTGTGAATTGATCATGCCGTCACCGTGATGGAGGGTTCGAACAATAAACGGACGGGGCAGCCGCGCGTTCCACAGCCCTGCCGCGTTTCAAAGTGCGGGGATCTTGGGCTTGTCCGCGAGGCGACGTTGCAGAAAAGCGAGGACCACTGCCTCCTCGGGGCGAAGCCGGGACAATTCGTCCCGCAGCTCTTTTTCGACCGCGTCCCGTGCCTCAAGCACGAGTTCGTCGCTCAAGTAGCTGTCAAACACCTCTGGGTGAATGTAGCATTTTCGGCAGACCGTCGGCGTGTTGCCTAGGCGCGAGGCCACCGCTTCGATAGCCGCGCGCACGTTTCGCTTGGCGGCGGCCTCGTTATCCACCTTTTCGTATTCGGCAAGAGCCAGCGCAGCGAGCACCGTGCCATTCCAGGTACGGAAGTCCTTCGCTGTGATGTCTGCCCCTGAGATTTCTTTCAGATAGCTGTTGATATCGTTCGAGGTGACTTCGTACTGCTCGCCGTCCTCGCCGATGTACTGGAAGAGATGCTGGCCCGGCAGGTCCTGGCTAGCCTTCACAATCTTCGCGATGCGCCGGTCCCTGAGCCTTAGCTTCCACTGCTTGCCGCTCTTGCCCTTGAAGTTGAAACGAAGCTCCGCCCCTTCGACCGCGACATGGCGGTCCTGGAGCGTCGTAAGCCCGTAGCTCCTGTTCTGCTTGACATAGTCCGCGTTGCCAACGCGGATCATCGTGGTTTCTAGCAGGTGGACGACCGCAGCCAGAACCTTCTCGCGTGGCAGACCGCGCTTCTGGAGATCGGCGTCAATCCTCTCGCGCACGGCTGGCAGGGCTTTGGCAAAATCGAGCATGTGCTCGTACTTCGTGCTGTCGCGCACCTCGCGAAACTTGGCGTGGTAGCGATACTGCTTGCGGCCCTTGGCGTCGCGGCCGGTCGCCTGGATATGGCCATTGGGTTTGGCGCAAATCCACACATCCGTGTATGCCGGGGGGATTGCCAGCGATGCAATGCGTTTCAGGGTCTTGTCGTCCTTGACGACGTTACCGCGCGGATCGCGGTAGCGAAACCTGCCGCGATACGTTTGGCGGCTCATCCCGGGGGTGTCATCAGTGACATAGACAAGGCCCGCGTATTCCGCCGCCTCCTGCGCATCGACGATAATTCCTGCCTCGCCGGCATGGGCCGGCGCGTCCTCTCGCGTTTTCATACCGCCTGAATCGCACGAAGCCGGATCGCGTTCCCCGACCTCGGAACATGCATCTGCTCGTCACGGTCCTTCATAATATCCCTGGCGCCGGAGAATTTATCCACGTGCCGGCGTGCCCGGGCGCGGATGGACTTAAGGCAGCCTGGCCTATGACTGCGCCGATGTGCGGTGATTCAAGCGCACAAAAGAAATCTATACGCAGGTTGACGTTAAGCAGACTGAGTTTTTATCGCATCGAGAATACCGCTCATGACCTTGGAGCTCTTGGGCTGGCCGCTTTCCCATGCGGTCTATGTCCCAGCAATTCTCCGGCAGCATGCGGGCCGCTCCATGATGGTGCATCTCCAATCCTCGATGCATCTCGTTTTTCCCAGTTAACAGACTTTACTTGGATGCTGCCCCTGCAGGGATGCAGGCACACATCACTACCGACCGCGGAACGAGAAAATGACCTCGCGCCTGGACCAGCAACTAGGCGATGGCCGCTGCTGACCAAGGCTCCCGGCGAATGTCGAACCAATCAGGATAGCCGACGCATGGCCAGGTGATTGGCCACGCATTTCGCGGCAAAGATACCGTCGGGGGCGTTTTCCCGAGCAACGGTCGCTACCCTAATACCCCCTCACTTGAGTCTTGATTCGAATCGCCATTCTGAAGATATTTCAACCGACAGGTCACCCCTGTCGCGACGAGGAGAGTTGGAAGAAAGGAGGCAACGCAATGTCCCTCTCCAAATTTTTTCATCCCTTCGAATTCATGGAACATCCCCAGCTTGAGCCCGAGGTAAAGCGCGCGATCCTTGCATCGTGGGCATCGGACGCCTCTGCCGTGGAAGGTCAACCAGATCTGAGGCGACCGCCAGGCGCTTCGGAACCAGTTCGGTTCGACGACATTATGTCCGCCATGCGCACACTTGATAATCGCGAGGCATGATCATGGCAGACAAACTGTTCAGCCTGCTGCGCAAAGAACGAGAACGCCTTGAGCTCGCTATCCAGCGCGCTGAAGCACGGGGTGAGTCTGGTAAGCCGGACGTGCGCCGGCTAAAAGCCCTGCACCGTGCCGTGAATGATCAAATCCAGAGTTGGATGCTTGATCTTTACGGCGATGATCTCGACACCTTGCGGACAGCGGCGTGACCGGAAGGGATCGGAAGCGAAGCTTCCGATCCTTTTCTTTGGCTACTCGGCGGCGTCCACCCTTGATTGTTGACACCTGGAAATGCCCGGCCTGTTCAGGCTCGATGACGCCATGTCCAACACTCTATGACCTCTCGCTCATCACAGATAGAAGTCGGCCAACATGGGTCATTCTCGGTGGACGTTTACGCCTCTCGGATTCCTTCTCGGCGGCAATCAACACCCGCTGATAGCCGCGGCCTCTTCACTTGGGAGTTCCCATCCGAACACACTTCGGCCACCGTATTCATGCGATCGTGTGCGTTCCTCGGCGAGGTAATCGTCAACAGATGGGCCCGAAGCGGTTGCCTCAAGTCTCCGCGCCTGCGCATCTAGCCGCCGGATTGCTGCCAATTCTTCGCCGTGCCCGAGCCTGGCCCTGCGCACCGCAGACTTCATTACCGCAATCGTATGGTCGTACACGTTCGTGGGCACCGGATAAGGATGTCTATCCTTGCCGCCGTGCGCGAGGGAGAATCGAGCCGGATCGCTGAAGCGGCACGGCGCGCCGTGAACGACTTCCGCCACCATAGCCAGCGAACGAACCGTTCGTGCTCCCACTCCTGGAACCAGCAGTAATTCGGAAAAATCCTTGGGACCGAGATCCGCCGCAGCTGCAAGGGCACCATGCAATCGCCGCTCAATCACATTTTCGGGACGAACATCGTGATGGTCCGGCATGATCAGATGAGGAAGAAGGCCTTGTTCCGGTGCGGCCCTGGGCGTCATGCGCCGCAATTCGCGCAAGATCCCGTCCGGCCCGTTCGATCCCAGGAGCTCCAGTTGCCCGCTGCGCGAGGCTGCCGCGCGGCGATCGGCAAGGTTGACGATTTGGCCACCGCCTCGCCCCTCTATCGCCGCATGAGGAGCGTCGACAAAATCCTGGATGCCTTCGCTCAGCCAGTGATAACGTCGAGCCTGCCGCCGATCAGCATTCATGCCTTGCTGCACAATCACCCACCGCCCGTCGTCAGCGACGATGAAGCCGTGCAGGTACAAGTCGAAGCCATCCTGAAGCGCCGCGCTGTCCACTTTGGCGACCAGACGACTGGTGGCAGCGAGGGCAGCACCGTCGATACCGGTGCGTTCCCCCACTAGCACCAACTCATCAGGCGTTTTGCGGCTGTGCTTGCCCCTGCCGCCGCAGACATGAATGCCAAGCTCACCCGACAATGGCGCCAGTCCGCGCTTCAATGCGCCAATAACGCTGGTTGTGATGCCTGAGGAATGCCAGTCCATTCCCATCACCGCACCGAACGACTGAAACCAGAAGGGATGGGACAAACGGCGAAGGAATTCATCGCGGCCATACTCGATCACGATGGCCTGGGCGATAACGGCGCCCAATCGGGACATGCGTTCGCCCAGCCATGCGGGAACCTTGCCGCCGTGCAGGGGAAGGTCGGCGCTGCCGCCGCGCCGGCTCAAGAGTTCTTTCCCGTCGGCAGATGGCTGGTCACGGGCTGGCTTGGAAAGCGGGCTGACGATGGAAAAGCGATCATGGTCGGGATGCTAGCACACGCCGAACATAATATGAACATATGGGTAAAGCCCGCCGTCCCCCGAACAAACACCGTATCGTGCGGAACGGGAGAAGCCTCGCATCCGTTGACCATGCGAGGGCAAAAAAGGCGAGCGTCATGGCAAATACGAAAAACACTTATCCGATCCGGGACAAGTCTGATCATGATCATGAGCGTGCCGCTCCCGGTCAGGACACCGGAGGTACCGGCGGCGTTGGAGCCCGGCCGAGCGAAAACCATGGCGGCCGGGCAGCGAAGGATATTCCGCTCGACACCAGAACCGGTGTTCAGGCGGGGAGCTCTCGCGGCAAGCCCAGCCAATAAGGAACGTTTTCAACAAATCAGTGGGCGACTGGGAGAGCGTTCACCAGGAAGGACGGCGAGCACTCCGATCGCTGCGCCTGGCAGCCAGGTGGAACTTAAGACGATCAATCGGCCCCGCCTTCTCGATCGCCAGCGCTGACGGGGTTTTGGAAGGCGAAGAATTCCAGGCACTTTCCAGATGGGCGGCCGCAGCCAGGAGCGACGAGACTTGTGAAAATCGCAACCTACAACGTCAACGGCGTCAACGGGCGGCTACCCGTGCTCTTGCGCTGGCTTGAGCTTTCGGAACCGGACATCGTCTGTCTGCAGGAACTGAAGGCACCGCAGGACAGGTTCCCAGATGCTGCGATTACGGCTGCGGGCTACAAGGCCATCTGGCATGGACAGAGCCGCTGGAACGGCGTCGCGATCCTCAGCAGGATCGGTAATATTCACGAAACCCGTCGCGGGCTTCCTGGCGACCCAAATGATGAGCAGAGCCGCTACATAGAAGCGGCGATCAATGGAGCGCTCATCGCCTGCCTCTACCTTCCCAATGGCAATCCGAGGCCGAGCGCCAAATTCGAATTCAAATTGAGATGGTTTGAGCGTTTGAGCGATCGTCTTGCCGAGCTTGTCGCGCTGGACGCTCCGGTGATTGTTGCGGGAGACTTCAACGTTATGCCGACGGATCTCGATGTTTACGCGCCCGAGCGCTGGCGTGACGATGCCCTTTTTGCACCGGAAGTGAGAGCGGCTTACGCCGGGTTGCTCCAGCAGGGATGGACCGACGCGCTACGGCATCTTCATCCGGACGAGGCCATATACACGTTCTGGAAATACTGGCGCGGCGCCTTCGAGCGCGACGCGGGTCTCAGGATCGATCATGTCCTCCTCAACCCGGCTGCAGCCAAGCTGCTGGTGGCGGCCGAGGTGGACCGACGAGCACGCGGCTGGGAAAAGACCAGTGATCATGCGCCGGTATGGATCCAGCTCACCGATAAGCCCGTTCGCAGGACTCGGCGCAAAGCTTAGGAGCATCCCATCAACCCGGAGAAATTCCTGCTCGCCCCCAATGACTGGTTGCCCAACAATCAAGGATTGCCGGTACTGATCTACCGAAGCGTGGAAAGCGGTGCGCCGCAACAAATCGCCGACGCCTTCGAAAAGCGCTTCGCAGAGCATGGTTGGCCGCCGAAATGGCGGGACACCATATTCGACTATCATCACTATCACTCGACCGCCCACGAGGCATTGGGCGTCGCGAGCGGCCGCGCCTCCCCGATATTGGGCGGGCCAGGCGCGCTGATCGTGAACGTAGTAGCGGGCGACGCACTCGTATTGCCGGTCGGCACCGGCCATTGCCTGATCGAGGCCAGCGAAGATTTCCTGGTCGTGGGGGCCTACCCTGAGGGACAGGATTGGACCATTTGCCAGGGCCCGCCATCGAAGGATGCGCTCGAGCGCATCCAGACGATGCTCGCAGCAAAACACGATCCCGTTATTGGCGGTTGATAGCGAAGCGGCACTAACAGCAATCGTCCGGCTTCAGTTCTGCAGGTCCCGATTTTTACAGGTCGGGTAGAATCTGGTCGGCGCGGCCCCAATGAGCGAGATTCTTCGACGCCGCGCGCTTCACCATCTCGGCGCCGTCGCCGATATGCCAGCGCGAAGGACTGTCGATGTCGCGCAGTTCCTCCCAGGTCACCGGCACGGCGATCGGCGCAAATTCGCGGCTTCGGGCGCTATAGGGCATGACCGCTGTCGCGCCGCGCTGATTGCGCAAGTAGTCGATAAATATCCTTCCCGTACGCTTGGCTTTTGCAAGGGCGGCGGTGAAGCGTTCGGGGTCTGCCTGGGAAAGCGCCAGGGCAAAGCGGTGGGCGAAGTCTTTCACCTCGGGCCATTCGGCCGAGGGAGTGAGCGGAGCGATGACATGGACGCCCTTCCCGCCCGTGACAATCGGAAAGGTGGTCAGCCCCATCTGGGCAAGCAAGTCCCGGACGTGAAATGCGGCTGAAACGACGTCCTTGAAATCCAGCCCCTCGTCGGGATCGAGATCGAATACGAGCCTATCGGCTTTTTCGATATCCTCGATCCGCGCGCCCCAGCCATGAAACTCGATCGTACCCATCTGAACACAGGTGAGAAGCCCCGCCGGCGTATCGACAAACAGGTACGCCTCTTCGTGCCCGTCTTTCTCGCGAATACCGATCTGCTTGACCTCGCTACCAAAGCTTCCGGCATCATGTTTCTGGAAAAAGCACTTCTTGGCTCGGCCCTGCGGACAGCGGACCAGGCTTATTGGCCTGCTTCCCGCCCATGGCAGCATGATTGGCGCGACGATCTCATAATAATCCGCAAGCTGGCCTTTGGTGAGCTTTCCCTCCGGGAAAATCACACGCTCCCGGTTGCTGATGCGCACGGCGTCTGTCGCCGGAGCGATCGCGGCGGCCACCGGCGCCTCGGTCTCGAGAACGATCGCTTCGGGCTTCTTGTCTTCGCGCAGGCCGAGATAGCTTGGATGGCGAAGGACGCCTTCATCGGTAAACTCGATATAGGCGATTTCGGCCACCAGCTTCGGCTCGATCCAGTGAGCGGAACGAACGGCGGCGCGCGGCGCTTTGACCGTTGCCTCCTTGCGCTCGAGGGGTGCCATGATCTCCATCAATCGGTCGATCTCATCGCCGGTGAAGCCGGTGCCGACCTTGCCGGCGTATCGCAACTTGCCGTTTTCATTGACGCCCAGCAGAAGCGAGCGAAATCCGCGCTGTTTGTCGGACGGCGTCCAACCCACGATCACGAACTCCTGACGGCGAATGCACTTGGTCTTGACCCAGCTGCCGCTGCGCGAGCCGCTGTAGCGCGTGTCGATGCGCTTCGAGATTACGCCTTCGAGCCCTGCGCTGCAGAAGCTGGCAAGAAGCTTCTCGCCATTACCGACGATATGATCCGAATAGCGAAGTCGGCCTCCGCCCTTGCCGATCAGCGCAGCGAGCTTCTCCTTGCGTTCAATGAGCGGGAGACCGGTCAGATCCTCGCCATCGAGTTCGAGAAGATCGAACGCGAAATAATCGATGGCCTCGGGGTTTGCCTTGAGTGCCGCTTGCAGGGCCTGAAAGCTGGTGCGCCCGTCGGGAAGGGTGACGACCGCCTCGCCGTCTATGAGCGCGCTGCGGGCTCCAAGCTTCTGCGCCTCGGCAATGAGCGCTGCGAAACGGTCCGACCAATCGAGACCCGATCGAGTATACGCTCGTCCTTCACCCCCGCCGAGGGCGAGAAGCGTGCGGTAGCCGTCGTATTTAAGTTCATGAAGCCAGCGGCCGCCGGGTGGGACACGGTCGACCAGGGCGGCGAGTTGCACGGGTTGGAAGGGTGGGGGCGAGCTCGCTTTCCTGCCTCGGCCCGGCCCGGCACGATCCCGATTGGGAGCCGCAACGGATTTCCGGTTTTTCGCGTTACGCTTCGGGCCGGCTTTGCCCGCAGCTATCTCCTCCATGGTGCGGCCGGTATCCATGCTGGTGAGGTGGGTGCCGGTCAGGTCATCCGACCCGCCTGCAAATTCATCCTGCACCTTGCGCAATATCCAGTTTTCTCCCTTCTCCTTGCCGCGCGGCTTGAGGCGGAAAAGGATCCATTCGCCCTGCATGCGGCGGCCATGCAGGACGAAATGGAGGTGGCCTTCGGGCAGGGTCTCGCGGGGATCCTTGCCTGGAATCGTTTCCCAAGTGCCATTGTCCCACAGCATCACGGTGCCGCCGCCATACTCGCCTTTGGGGATCGTTCCTTCGAAGCGCGCGTAATCGAGCGGATGGTCCTCGGTGCGGACTGCGAGACGCTTGTCGTCGGGATTGGTGCTCGGCCCCCGCGTAACCGCCCAACTTACCAGCACGCCGTCCAGTTCGAGCCGGAAGTCAAAGTGAAGGCGCGATGCCGCGTGTTTTTGAACGACAAAACCGTTGCCGCTTGTGGGGCCAGTCGCCCCGGAAGGCTCTGCGGTACGCGAAAAATCACGTTTCTCGCGATATTTTCCGAGACGCTCCTCCGCCTGCGTATGCTTTGTCTTGAGGGCTCGTGCCATGTCGGTTCCGATCGATATGCCAGTTAATCGATGCGGAGCCGAACTCGTTCCCTCGCTGCCCTTCCCTATTCGTCGAGGTCGCGGACAAAACGATAGCTTGTTTGTTCAAAGCCGAGCGAGCGAAAGAAATTGTGACTGTTATTGATCGCGATATCGCTAAGCGCCTCGACCTGCTTGCATCCAGCCTTCGCCAGCGCTTTCTGCGCCGCGGCCAGCATGGCCGTTGCAATGCCCCGCCGCCGATGCGCTTTATCGACGACAAGGACGGTCAGGCGGCCCAGCGCACCGCGATGGACAGAGGGAATGATTGACCACTGGCAGAAGCCGATCACCTTGCCGAGCTCGGCGACGATCAACCCGGCCTTCGCCTTTCGGACCATGGCCAGATTTGCTTCCACCTCGCTTGGCTCAATCGCCACCCCGGAAAGCTGATTGAGCAGCGCCGCCAGTTCCTCGCTATCGGCGGTGGCAGCTAAACGCACAACCAGCACTGGGTCGGGTACGGGTACAGGTGAGGACTCGTTCCTTGATCTGGGCTTTTCGGTGGGACGGGATAGTTTCTCTTGCGCCGGTCCGGATTGGGGAACTAGCCTCAAAGCCGGTTTTGGGCGGGTTCCACCTGCTAGGTCCTTTTTGCCAGGCGGCGGATTATCCGCACCAGACGCCGCCCGCCGGCGCAGGCGCTGCCCGGAGCGCCGCCGAACAGGTGCATCTTCATCGTCGGGCTCGGGTTTCGGAGGCTTTTTCGGCGGTCGTGGGCGCTGCTGCGTCGTCTCAGCGGATTGCTTCCATGTGCCAAACTCGCTTTCGCGCAGGAAGTCCTCGATATCCTGCGCGCTCGCGGTTAGCCCGTTTTCGCCGAAACCAAGAAGGGCATTTCCACTTTCATCAGCCAGCCCATACTTCCCGTAGTCACCGACGCCGGGTTTGCGCCGCCGGGAGCGCAGCAGCTTCAGCCCGCGATGCTGCGCCATCGCGCGCAGCTGATCGTCGCTTGCCGACGCCATTTACTGGAAATCCGCGGCGACTAGCCCGAAGTAGGATTTTTGCCGACTTTCGAACTCAGCATTGGCCGTCTTCCCGGCAATGCAGTCGGATCGTGGCTGAGCCGGGAACGAGCCGCTGCCCCGTGCGCTCGGTATGATATGCGCACGCATTGTTTTTCTCAGTCCTCGATCATCGATCAAATCGCCTACGACGACGAGGCAGGGACCCTCAGGATCTCGTTCTACCAGACCGGCGATTATCTTTATTACGACGTGCCTGCATCGCTCTTTGAGGCGTTCTGCGGAGCGCCCTCTGCGGGGACATTCTTCAACGCGCGTATCAAGGACCATTTCCGGCACCTGCGAAATCCCGGGCGCAAGCGCTTCGGGCCAAATGGCTGAGCGATCAGGCTTCACCGAGTGCACGATAAACCGACATCAGATGCCGCGATGCCACCGCGCGGGCGCGCGGCGAGCGGATGGTCTCCTCATTTGCCTCGTGCAGCATGGCAAGCATGTCGAGCACCTCCTGTCTCGGCATGCCTGTCTCGCGAAGATGCGTGCCGATCAGTGTCAGGAGGTTGGCCCAAAGCGTTATCGCCCCTTCGGCAAAAGCGGCATCATCGTCCCCAAGCGCAGGGGCGGGATGGTCGAGGCTTTCCGTCACGGCTCAGGCCCGCTTGCGCGTCGATGGCTTCGCAGCCGATTTGGTGGCCGGTTTCTTGGAGGCGGCCTTCGCAGTTTTCTTAGCGGCTGGCTTCTTGGCAGTCGTTTTGGTCGCCGCCCTGCCCGTGCTGCCGAGCGAGTTTTTGAGCGCCGCCATCAGATCGACGACGTTCGAGCCGCGCGGATCCTTGCCGCTGTCGTCGGAATCGATGTTGAGCGTCTTGCCCTTCTTTTTTCGCTCGATGAGCTCTTTCAGGGCATCGGCATAGCGATCGTGAAATTCGGCTGCGTCGAATTTGCCGGTTTTCTTGTCGATCAGCGTCGTGGCCAGGTCGAGTAACTCCTCGTCGGGATCCGTATCGCCGATGTCGCGAAAATAGCTCGTCGCCTTGTTGACCTCGTCGGCGTAGCGCAGCGTCTCCATCACCATGCCGCGTCCGCAGGCCTTGATGCTGACGACGTACTCCCGGCCGCGCATGGCGAGTTGGCCCAGCCCTATCTTACGGGTGCGCCGCAGCGCTTCGCGAAGGACGATGAACGCCTCCTCCGCCAGATCGTCGGCCGGCACGACGTAATAGGGCTTTTCGAAATAGATCATATCGACGTCATGCGCATCGACGAACTGAGTCAGCTCAAGCGTCTTCTTGCTCTCGAGCTTGACGCCCTCGATCTCCTTCTCGTCAAGCAGGACATACTCTCCCTTGGCATACTCAAACCCTTTGACGATGTCCTCGACGTCCACAGGACCGATGCCGGGCACGACCTTTTCATATTTGATACGCTGTCCCGACGGCTCGTGGATTTGATTGAAGGCAATTGTAGCGCCGCTCTTTGTTGCGGAGTAAATCTCAACAGGGATCGAAACGAGCGCCAGGCGGATCTGGCCTTTCCAGTATGGACGTGCAGCCATCTGTCCTCTCCTTCGGGCAGACTCCTTTAATTCGCGGGCCGCCGCGTCGTTCCGGAGGTTTCGAGAGTGGAATACCGCATCTGCTTCCTCGCCTCGGCATTGCCTGGAGAAATAGAAGCTTATCTTCCACCCGAGAGGGTTATCGGGTGCTGAGCCGGCGACCATTCATTTTCGTTGGTCGCATTTCAGGCGCGTAAACCGCGGAAAATAGATGGTCCGGACAGAAGTCATCTGGCTCTGGACGTTGCTTTCGACTTGGTTGCATCGTCATTGGGGCGATTTGCATCGTTCGGAACGCCTCTTGCGCTCGGCGCTGATGCCATTAGCCGAGGTATTACAGTCAACAGTTCGCGGGCGAGGTAGCCCACCGGCCCGGTCGCCTCCGCACAGTGTCGGCCGGCCTCTCCATGAACCCAGACTGCCCAGAGCGCGGCTTCCAGCGGGGGCAGGCCCCGAGAAAGCAACGCGCCTGCAATTCCTGCCAGCACATCGCCGGATCCGCCGGTCGCAAGCCCGACATTCCCGCCGCTGTACACGAAACATGGGCCTGCCGGGTCCACGATCAGCGTGGTGGCGCCCTTCAGTACGACGACGGCATTGAAGCGAGCCGCTGCCTCGCGTGTGGCGGCGACCCTGTCACGCTCGACATTGGCAGCTTCGCGCTCCAGTAGGGCCGCCATCTCGCCGATGTGCGGCGTGATCACGCTCGGTGTCGCGCGTTCCCGCAAGCTCACTTCGTGATCGCCCAGCGTCATGAGGGCTGAGGCATCGATCACCAGCCCCCCTTCCCCGGCAATCGAACCCGAGCCGGCCCGGCAATCCGCCATCGCATCGAGCACTGCCTCCAGCAGACGCGAGGCATGGCGCTCGCATGTCATCGCCGGCCCGACGACGACCGCGTCGCAGCGCGTCAGATGAGGTGCGAGCACATCGGCTTTGACGTCAATCTCGCCGGTCAATCCCTCGGGTAGCGACAACATGGCAGCTTCGGGAAACATCGTGCCGATGGGAATGACGGCAGACGCTATGGTGGCAATTCGCACCTTGCCCGCGCCCGCCCGCAAGGCCGCCTCCGCCGTCAACCGAATGCCGCCCGGAACCTGCAGGCAGCCGCCTATAACTAGCACTCGCCCACGCGCGTTCTTGTCGACGCCGTCTGAGGGCATCGGCACGGGATGCGCCCGCAGCCAGGGGGCGTCGAGCGGGGCGCACTTCGCCTCTTCTTCGACCGGCTCAGCCACGGGCTGCAATCATGGGATCAGGCTCATGCGTGGCCTGGGTGCCTTCGCGCTCCAGCGGGGCGACGACATTATAGCGTTCCAGCACGAGCCGCCCGGCCTGCGGATCGAAACGGTATTGGGTGACGCTGCAATTGGCCACGTCCCCTTCCGCATCGATCGCGAGGATTTCCTTTTCGCTCAGGTTCTCCAAAACATAGCGCAAGCACAGCACCACCACTTGGTGGGCAATGATCATGACCCGCTGCCCGGCATAGTGCAGCGAAACCGTATCCAGAAGTGCACGAAGGCGGAAAATCACGTCTACCCAACTCTCGCCGCCGGGCGGACGGTGGTAGAACTTGCCCAGCACCTTGCGGAAATTCGCCTGCTCCGGCTGCAATTCGCGAATGCCGACAGTGGTGAGCCCGTCGAGTATCCCGAATTCCTTTTCCCGCAGCCGCTCGTCAAGACAGATCCTGAGCTCGGATCCGCAGCCCCCCGCCTCGCGGAAGATTTCGCCGGTCTGAAGCGCGCGCAAGTAAGGGCTCGAGAGGATCACTTCTGGACGCAGGCCCTCCTCGCCTTGCGCAAACCAATGCCCCAACGCTCGCGCCTGATCCATGCCAAGAGGGGAGAGGGGCACATCGACATCCCGATGATCGAGCGCGATGCGCGGCATTCCGTTCGCATGTGCCATATCGCGCGCGACATTGCCGGCACTCTGGCCATGGCGAATAAGCCAGAGCGCGCTGGGCCAACGCTGGGATTGTCGTGCCGGGCTGTCCATCATCGATAAACGGAGGCCTTTCAGGGTAGTTCCACATTGAGCCCTATCTTGTGGCAAAGCTTCGGCCATGTGCCGTGGCAGCGTGTGGCGGAGCTTGCGCAAAATGGCTTTGTCCCACTCTTCCACGCTCGTGGGTCCCCGCAACGCATCAAACGACGTTCCCGCCCGATCGGCCACCGAACCTGAGTTAATTATCGCGCCGCTGAAATAAAATCCAAAGCGTCGCCAAGATGTTCTCTCCAAAGCGATGAGAAACCTGCACAGCTTAGTTACATCGAGATCGGTAATGACGGCACTGGAAAGCTGACGCAAAGGCGCACTTAATTTTCCTGCTGGGAACGAGTCTGCCCGCGACGGACTTACCTAGGCATTCAGGCAACGGAGAATCCCATGACTCAGTTCACCGATGCAATTGCCTTGTTGAAAGCCGACCATCGGACTGTCGAAGAACTGTTCGAAAAATTCGAAGGAGCCCGCTCGGCTTCCCAGAAGAAATCCATTGCGCACCAGATCTGCGTAGAACTCAAGATCCATACGGCCATTGAAGAAGAAATTTTCTATCCGAGCTTTCGAGGCAAGATCGAGGACGACACTCTCGACGAGGCCTATGTCGAACACGATGGTGCGAAAATTCTGATCAATGACATCGAGGCCGCCGCGCCGGACGACAGCTTCTTTGCAGCCAAGGTCAAGGTGCTGTCGGAAGAGATCAAGCACCATGTCCACGAGGAGGAAATGCCCTCCGAAGGCATGTTCGCGCAGTGTCGCAAAACAGACGTCGATCTCGTTGAACTGCGGGACCGTATGTTGGCACGCAAAACCGAACTCTTGGCGATGGCGAAATCGGGCGGATTGCCGGCAGCCAAGCCCACTGCCGTCAATCTTGTCACCGCATGAAGGAGTGACCTGATGGACGATAACGCCAGCAAGCGGGGCCCCTTGGGCGATGCCCGTCCCGACGCAGTCGATCCCCGTCGCCAGGAAGAAGGTCCGCTCAAGCCCGAAAAGGTGGAAGACCGACCAAACGTGGGAGCAGTCAAGCCTGAGGACTACCCGGAAGACCAGCGCGCCAAAGTCGCTGACAAGCCATGAAGAAGCCCGATCAACCGAGCGAGCGGCGGCTGGGCCGTGCGGGCATTTTCGTGGTCGCGGTTATCCTCGCGGTCATCGTCCTGGTTTTTGCCGGTCGCAACATCTGGCACGCAGAAAAGCTCGGCCAGGATCAGGAAACTGGCGTCAAGGAACAGAATGGCCTCAACTGAGGGTATCGCCGCTCCCTCCGCTTCCAGATCAATTCCCGGTCTTGGCGTGGGGAGCGGCGACAGGTTTCGATTCCTGGGACTCCCGCTGGTGCAGATAGATAGACAGCACCACCAGCACCGCAGTCGAGAAAAACTCGCTTTGTCAGTTCTGGAACAATTCGAACCACAGCTGCGGATCGAAAAGATATTCGAGGAGTGTGGACGGCGCTTGGCCATGGGATAGCGCCTCCTCTGCGGCCACGTGCGCGCTTTGGGTCGAGTGGATCACGAAAGGGATCACGAACAACGCTCCAGAGCCATCCCCCGAGAACGGGCGTAAAGCGCACGCCAGACGTGGCCCCATGTGAGGATCTCGGGCGCACCGGACGTGTTGCCCAGTAGGGCCAGCTCGGCACCGTGCGGCGACTCATCCGAATCTTTCGATTCCGCTGATCACTTCTGAACAAGAAATGCAGTGAGAATAACGCAGGCCTGTATTTGCAGGTATCCGCTCTCCCAGTTCTCGAATACCGACGAGAGAAACTGCGGGCTGCGAGCATAGCCCCAAATATTGTCCGCATGCTGCCCGTGGCGCATCGCTTCTTCGATCGCCACCCTCCAGCCGGTAAGCCACCGACCCAGAATGCTGAATGCAAAGAGCACCAGCAAAACGAACGTAAGGCCGATATTCTTCAGAAAGGCAGGCATTACGCGATCTCACTCCCACCAATGATTGTAAGTGGGGACGAAACCTTGGATTGCTGGCCCAATACAGATGGCATGGAGGAATATTACGCCATTCGTACCGGCTGCGAACCGAATAGAAGTACCGTCTCAGCAGCGGCTTCACGCTGGTTCTCATCTGATATGCGGCAAAAATGCCCTGCGGGCTCAGAATCGACGCGCTAGCCTCGGCGATTTGTGCGCCAACGGCATGATCCAGCGTCGAGAATGGAAGTCCTGAGACAACGCAATCCACTTGCGAAAGGCCGTGATCGCTCAATATTTTTGCAACGTCCTGGGCGAGGCCGCGCACTACGGAAAGGCGCGGGTCACGTATGGAACTTTGCAAGTGTTCCACGAATTCGCCGCCTGGCTCGATCGCGATCAGGCGAGACCCGCGGCGCATCCGCACCAGGGCCGCTGAGGTAAAACGTCCGGTTCCGGGGCCGAACTCCACCAGAACCCCTATCCTCGGCCAGTTTAGCGGCTCGAATACCCGGTCGACCAGACGTACCGTTGCAGGGAACGCCGATCCGACCTTCGCAGGATCCCGAATAAATTCGGCAAACGCGATCCGTGCGCTGCTTTTCGCTGAAGGCCATGGCTTGGTCGGCATCGGCTTTCCTCTTCAGCCACATGCGATTTCAACCGGCGGCAAGGCCTTGCGGTTCCAAAGGCTGACGGCCTTCACAAACCGGGATGGTGCGAGTTCTGCCGCCCAATTTGCCGCGAACCCATCAGCCAGCCAGACGTTGGACTATCAACAGCGACTTTTTGCGGGATGTCGCCTCCAAGGAGAACGTCGATGGCGCTCAAGGCTCTGGCTATCAATTGCACGCTGAAATCCAATCCGGATGAAGCATCATCAAGCGACGCGATGATCTCGGTTCTCAAGAGGGCCTTCGCCGAACAACAGGTGACCATCACCGAAACCGTCCGTGTCACCGCACTCAACATCCTGCCCGGCGTCACCTCCGACGAGGGAGAAGGTGACGACTGGCCCGCGCTTCGCGAGAAGATCCTCGCGCATGATATTCTGATTTTCGGCGGACCGATCTGGATGGGACAGATCGGCAGCATTGCCAAACGCGTGCTCGAACGCATGGATGCGTTTCTCGATGAAACTGACGAGGCCGGACGTATGCCGAGCTATGGCAAAGTCGCAGTCGCGGCAATCGTCGGAAACGAGGACGGCGCGCATTTTTCCTCCGCCCAGCTTTTCCAGGCACTCAACGATGTCGGTTGGACAATCCCTGCGGTAGCCGCATGCTATTGGGTGGGCGAAGCGATGGGCTCCACCGACTTCAAGGACCTGGAAGACACACCTGAAATGGTCGCGAAGACAGCGAAAATGGTGGCCGGGAATGCAGCCCACCTTGCAGGACTTTTAAAGGCTGCCCCCTACCCCGGATAGCGAATGGAAGCTTTGAAGTCCGCAAGGCTTGGGCGCGAAAGGACTTTCCATATGACGGATAGCAAGGACAAGGATGTCGCGGCAGGCATCGGCGCAATCGTCAAGGGCTATGCGAACGGCTTGCCGGAGAAATTGTTCCCCGCCCCGATCTCGTCGTTGAGGGAGAAAAGGAGTAGACTGAGGGCCTGCGTCACATCCGCCGGTCGCGGCAGAAAACAGCGGAACAAAAACCTGACTCACTTCGCGGATGAGCCAAGCAGTGCCCGATCCCTTGCCCGAACAGCGAACCGGAGTGCATATGGAACACCCTGCGACAGGTACCGCCCTGTTGATCATGGACATGATCAACTGCTTCGACTTTCGGGGTGCGGAAACACTCGTGCTCGGGCAAGGACAATCGTACCGGCCATCGGAGGCCTCATCGGGCAATGCAATGCGCTCGATTATCTGGTCATCTATGTGAACGACAATTTCGGTGAATGGCATTCGGACCGTTCCGCGTTGATTGATCGCGCATTGGAACGACACAATCCGATCGCCAAAAAATCTCCGCCCACGGGACAAGGATTATTTCATCCTCAAACCGCAGTTCTCCGGGTTTTACGCGACGAACCTGCTCGTGTCGCTGCCCAAGCTCGGCGTCACGCGCTTGGTGCTGACCGGGATCGCGACAGATATCTGCATTTTGATCACCGCTGCTGACGCCCATATGAGAGATTACACCCTGTGGATTCCGGCCGATGCGGTCGCGGGCGAAGGCGACAACCGGCAAAAATGGGCGCTGGAGATCGCCAAAGTCTCCCGGCATGGGCACTTGCCTGCCATTGGAACGACGTTAAAATCGGAGCAATCGGGCGCGCTCGTGGAGTTATTTTTGGTCAGCGAAAGTCGATGATACAAGAATCGCCAGGTGATGACGAACGACACACCGTGTCCGCCGAGGTCCAGCGCCTGAGGCTGTTCAGCAGCATCGCGCAAACGGTCGCAGGAGATTTTGATCTGGAGGACTTGGTCCAAAAGGTCACCGATGCAGCCACTCAGGCGTCCGGCGGCAAGTTCGGTGCGTTCTTCTACAACCAGATTGACGACCAGGGCGAGATATACAGCCTTTACACACTTTCGGGCGTTTCTCGGTCTCACTTTGCCGGCTTTCCAATGCCGCGCAATACGGCGGTCTTCGCCCCGACTTTTGATGGAACCGGCGTGGTGCGGTCACAAGATATTCGCGCGGACCCGCGGTTTGGGTTTAATAGCCCGTACTTCGGAATGCCGAAGGGGCATCTGCCTGTAGTTAGCTATCTCGCTGTCCCGGTGATTTCCAGAAAGGGCGTCGTCCACGGCGGCCTCTTCATTGCACATGACAAGCCGGCTGTGTTCGATGAAGAAGCAGAGGAAGTCGTGAAGGCGATTGCCGCCCATGCCGCAATCGCCATCGACAACGCCGCACTTATTGCCGAAGCAAGAAAAGAAGCTGAGTTTCGCCGGGTCGCCCAGCACGCCAGCGCAAAACTCGCCGCGATCGTCGACAGTTCGGAAGACGCGATCGTCAGCAAATCGCTCGACGGCACGATCATGAGCTGGAATCAAAGTGCCCAGCGCCTCTTCGGATACACGGCTGACGAGGTGATTGGGCAGCCGATTACGTTGCTCATACCTGAGGATCGACTTCACGAAGAGAACGAGATTCTTGCCCGCATTCGCGTTGGCGAAAGAACCGAACATTTCGAGACTGTGCGCAGGCGAAAGGACGGATCGCCGATCCACGTTTCCCTTACTATTTCCCCCATCCGGGACGACGAAGGCAACGTCATCGGGGCGTCAAAGATAGCCCGTGACATCGGAGAGCGCGTCGAATCACAATCGCGACAGCGGCTGCTGATGGGGGAGATGGACCATCGCATCAAAAACCTGTTCGCGCTGGTTGGCAGCCTCGTTGCCATGAGCGCACGCAGTGCGGAGTCTGCCGACGAATTGGCTCGAACACTCCGCGAGCGCGTGTCTGCATTGGCACAAGCGCACAGCTTGACCATGCATTTTGAGGCGGATGCACCTGCACCGTCGATGGCCAGCCTCGCCGAACTGCTGCGTGCTATTTTGGCCCCGTATCGCTCCTCGCAATCTATTGAAGTGGTGGAAGCGGGTGAAGAAGTCTTGGTTGAAGGCCAGATGTTGAACACTCTGGCCCTCCTCCTCCACGAATATGCCACGAACGCTGCAAAATACGGCGCACTGTCTACGCCGTCGGGCGTTCTCAAGATTGACGTTGAAAGTTCCGATCAGGCGGTCCGTGTGACATGGCGCGAGCAAGGCGGTCCGGCCGTCTTGGAGGCGCCGATACGATCTGGTTTCGGCAGCAAACTCGAGGCAGCGAGCCTCGCGAGCCTCAATGCAACAGTTTCGAAATCATGGCACGCAGATGGGCTCTTCCTGGTGATGACAATTCCAGCCCAGCAAGGCCTGACGGCGTAGCGGACCGCCGCCGTACCGGGCCGCTACGTCATTACTCAGGCGATGCCGGCGCCGCCCGTGACGCCATAGACTTCTCCAGTAATGTAGCTGCCTTCCTGCGAGGCGAGGAGCACATAGACCGGCGCGATTTCAACAGGCTGCCCAGGACGGCCGAATTGGCTTTGCTCGCCGAATTTGGCGACCCTTTCCTTAGGCTGGCCGCCACTCGCCTGAAGCACGGTCCAGAACGGCCCTGGCGCAACCACATTGGCACGGATGCCCTTCTCGATCAGCTGTTTTGCTAGTGCCTTGGTGTAGGCAACGATGCCGGCCTTGGTTGTGGCGTAGTCCAGGAGGATATCCGAAGGCTCGTAGGCCTGCACCGAAGCGGTGGTGATGACGGATGCACCCGCCGGCAGGTGCGGAACGGCGGCCTGCGCGATCCAATGAAGCGCGTAAAGGTTGGTTTTGAGGGTCTTGTCGAAATCTTCAGAGCTGACCGCCCCGATGTCCTCTCGAAACTGCTGGCGCCCGGCGTTGATGACCAGAATGTCGAGCCCGCCAAGACCGTTCACTGCGTCTTCGACCAGCTGCCTGCTCCAGGCTTCGTTGGTGATGTCGCCGGGAAGAGCTACGGCAGTTCGGCCGTCCGCCTCGATGAGGCCAATGACTTCCTGAGCGTCCTGTTCTTCGCTCGGTAGATAGGCGATCGCGACATCGGCACCTTCACGGGCATAAGCAATCGCCGCTGCACGCCCGATCCCGGAATCACCGCCGGTGACGAGAGCCTTGCGGCCCTTGAGTTTGCCCGCGCCCACATAGCTTTCTTCCCCGTGGTCGGGCTTTGGATCCAACTTCGCGGCAATACCGGGCACCGGTTGCGGTTGCTCTGGGAACGGCGGCTTCGGGTACTGGGTGCGAGGATCTTGAACTGTGAGGCGGTCGGTCATCAAAGCTCCTGTCAGTCCAGTTAGGGCCGCTTTTTGAAAGCCGGCAGACAGGAAGCTAAGTTTGGAACGGCGTTTCGGTTCCAAGCCAGGGGGGAAACTCAAGGGGGGTGAGGCGGTTGGGTTCTAGATCAGGATGGGCTGACATTTCTCGTGACCCGGCCGCTACAGTCATACCTACTCGTGCTGCATTTTTCGCTTTAAGAGTTGGTAACGCGTGTCCCACAGCATTGGCGCCACCAGTCTAAACTCCCAACGCTTGCTGCATCCGTTTACAAAAAGCCCTATTGATATTTACGCAAGCCCTCTGCGCCAACTGAGTATTTCGCGGTTTCATGGACGGCAATCGCTATCCAAGCTCTTCATGAAAGCCAGCGAGGTTCACGAGCAATCGCCAAATCGCCCCGCGCGAACGGCAAGGTACCCGGAAACGAGTTGCGTGTCGTGATCCGGACTGACAGTCTCGTCGGCGACTGTCCACGGATACCCTTCGTACCGGTTGGAGCCCTGGATCAGGAGAAATCACCGATGCCGATAGAACGTGCAGCTAGGGCACTTGTGCATTCAGAAAGCGGGCACGATGACTGGGATTGCCTTGGCGCTGACCTAAAGGACGAGCTTTGCGAAAATGTTTGCGCTACGTTTGCCGCCGTGCGGGAAGCTACGCCGAAAATGCTCCTCGCGGGTCAGAACTGTCTTCGCAGACAGCTCGGCTGCAGCATCAGTCAGGACGACCTGCAAAAAGTCTGGTCAGCCATGGTTGATGCCCTGCTCGCAAGCCGGCCCAATCAAACACGACATTGAAGCGAGGGGGTACGAAAAGGCGGCTGGGGGGCATTCCCCGCAGAAAGTAGATACGCGTATGCTTCGCACCTTCGTCAGCCCCCATGAAGGCCCGGTTAGGGTGAACTTAACCGGGAAAACTGGTGGACAAACTAATAGGGCATAGCTCACGGCCGATGGAGATGTCCTAGTCGGCTACCGCCCCAATCCGGACGTTTGACGGCTCGCCCAGCAATCTTGGAACCTGCCGTACGCTAGAGATGGAAATCGGCCACCTCGATGGCGAAAGAGCCCAACAACCTGCAAAATATCTACCGACAACATGATTGATCCGTCGTCAGCGAGTTCCGCTGTGAGACACGGTGGAGCGGTTAGCATCCTGTGCGCGAAGGCCCCTGAGTGCGCGCGGCGACGAAAGCCGTCCGTTGAGGTCGAACTTCTCTCGAAGCTGCGCGGTTGTTACGCAGGATCGGGCAAACCCTAAGGCTGCCCGATCCTCTCCCGTCAGTCGTAAAGGCGGCCAGCCCCATCGGGGGTATCATGCTCGGGATCGGCGAAGATGTAGCCGCCCGGCGATTTCACCACCTTGCGCGGATCGTAGGTGCCTTCGAGCTTGTCGATCACATGGCGGGCGATCTTGCGCACGCCGCGATGATCCTCCTTGGCGGAACGGCGGATCGCGGGCAGGATCGGGCGGGCCTTCTCGCCGCAATATTCGATGGCGGCCAGAGCCTGAAGCCGCAGCGGTCCGTCGTCCTCGACATCAATGATGGTCCCGAGCGTAACCAGCGCATCATGGTCGTTCGCCTGACGGACCAGTGCTTCGCAGAGGACGATGCGCGTCGCCACCGAGGGATCGCCGAGCATCGCCGCCTTGATCGCGACCATGTGCGGCGCGGCGCGTTCCCCAGCGATCAGCAGGCCCATTGCTGCCCAATAGCGCATGACTTCGTTCTCGTGCCCGAGGCCTTCGAGGAACAGCTCCAGCGCCGGACTGCGGGATGCGGCAAGCGCCGCCATCTTCATTGCCTCGCGGATCGGGTAGACGCCCGGCGCCCGGCTGTTGACATAGCCCTCGGCCGCACAGGCTTCGGGGATCAGGCCATTGTCGTTGATCGCCAGCATCTGGGCGTCGAGCGCGCCGCGCAGTTCGTCGAGCTTGGCCAGATGCACTGCCTCTCCGACCAAGTTCGCAACCATGTGCGGATCGGTCGCCACGTCGTAGAGTTCTTCATAGGGTTTTTCGCCCCAGAAGCGATCCTGTACCGGGTTCAGCTTGCCTTCGAGATGCATGGCCTCCCAGTCCTGATATCCGGCCGCCTGCATCATGAATTCTACATGCTGCCCCCAGGGCCGATGCGGATTGTAGTTGCGGATATAGCGGAAGCGCGTGTCGGTGACGGTGCGGGTGAGGTCGTAGCGCTCATCCATGCGATCGCGCCCGCCGAAAGCGTATTGCTGTCGCTCACCCCGATGCGGCCCGAACAGCGCGCGGCCATGGACATGCGCGGGCGGCTGGATGCCGACCATCGACAGCACCGTGGGCATGAGATCGTTGAAGGTGACCGGATCGGTGACCTTGGTGCCCGGTTTCCATGGCGACAGATGCTGCCATTTGGGCGGCACGTAGACCACCAGGGCGCAGCGCAGGCCAAGGTCATAGCAGAAGCGTTTGCCGCGCGGCGTGATGCCGCCGTTGTCGGAATAGTAGAAGACGATGGTATCGTCGGCTAGGCCGGCGTCCTCGATTTCCTTGAGACGGGCAGCGAATTCACCGTCCATCTTCTCCATCGCATTGTAGAACGTCGTGAAATCGCGGCGGACGCCGGGGCTGTCGGGCAAGTATGGCGGGATTTTCTGGCCGACCATCTCGGGTGTGATCTTGCCGTCGAGCGGACGGAACAGGCAGCTTTCGTGCGTGGTGAAAGTGTTGAAGACTGAAAAGAACGGTTGACCAGGCCGCCGCTTGTTCCAGTGGGCTTTTTCACTGGATTCGTCCCACATATCCATCACGTAGTCGAACTGGGAGTTGTAGTTCTTCTTCTGGTTATTCGCGGTGTAATAGCCGAGATCCTTGAAGTACTCCGGATAGCCGCGCACGTAGCGGGGGAGCACCTCGTCGGTCGAGCCGAAATCCTCGGCGGAGCCGCAAGCGGCGGGATTCATTCCCGTCAGGATCGAAAAGCGCGACGGCCCGCACACCGGCGAAACGCAGTACGCCCGGTCGAACAGCACTCCCCTGCTCGCCAGCATGTCTATCGTCGGTGTGCGGGCCAGCGTATCGCCGTAGGCGCCGATGATCGGGAAATTGTCCTCGCTGGTGAACCACAGGAAATTGGGCATCTCGCCCTGCGCGGGCTTTTTTGCGGCTGCGGAAAGCGGGCCAGCAGCGGCCGCCGCTGCGCCGAGGGCGCCGGTGCGTAGGAGGGAGCGTCGGTCAAATGTCATGTCATGGCCTCTTATACAGGCAGAACGATAGGAAGCGGGAAAGCACCGCCACTCACTCGGTCAGCCGTTCGAGATGCTCGCAGCCCTCGGGCATCGGGTAACGGCCGAGCGGCGGCTTGGGCGTCTGCGGATCAGACAAAGTTTTCTTCCCGCGCTTTTCGACCGGGCCTTGCGGCAGCCGGGCGCTGAGCAGAGCAGCGGTAGATGCATAGCGAGGATCATCTGCCAGGTTATGCTGCTCGCGCGGATCACGGAGGTGGTCGTAGAGCTCGCGGCCGCTGCGCCCGCCTTCCCACTCGGTATAACGCCAGCGCTCGGTACGGATCGAGCGACCGCCGAGGATCTGGGAATAGGCCGCGCCGTTCCAGTCCCGCCGAGCCGGATCGTGCAGCAACGGTGCGAGGCTGCGCCCTTCGTTGCGCGGGTTGGCGGGAAGGCCGGCAAGATGAGCAATGGTCGGATAGAGGTCCAGCATCTCGACTGGCTGACGCGCAACGCCGCCTGCCCGCTCGCCCGGCGCACGCACGATCATCGGCACGCGCGTCGACTCTTCCCAAAGCAGTGACTTCTGCCACTGTCCGTGCTCCCCCAGCATATAGCCATGGTCACCGATCAGCACGACCACGGTGTTGCGATCGAGTCTGAGGCGCTTCAGCTCATCAAGCACGCGGCCCACTTGGGCATCCACAAAGCTGGTACTCGCGTGGTAGGCAGCGATCATCTGGCGCTGCTGATCCGCGGTCATGCCCAGGTTCATTATATCGCTGTTGGTGGCGACGGGCAGAACGCGGGAGAGCGTTTCGGGCGTCTCCTTGGCCAGCTTCATTTTCTCTAACGGATAGCGGTTGAAATACTTGGCCGGCGCGATTTCGGGTACGTGTGGGCGATAGAAGCCGACTGCGAGGAAAAATGACTTTGCGGCGTTGGCCTGAAGCATCGCGATGGCGCCGTCTGCGACCTTGCCGTCGGTAAATTCGCCATCCGGCGCATCATGGGCCAGCCACGCATTGGCGCGGCCTAGGCCGGGAATACCCGGCGTCAGGTTGTGCACCTGCCCTTCGAGATCCTTGTCGACTCCGCGCGGATTGACCACCTGATCCCACGACTGTGTATCGTCATCGCCCGAGGTGCCGATGTCCTTCGGCACACCCTGATGGAAGATTTTTCCGACGCGGCCCGCGAAGTAACCGTTTTGGCGGAAGTATTGCGGCAGCGTCACTACATCGGGCAGCGTGCAGCGGAAGCGCTCGAAGACGGCGCCGAGGCCGATGGTGTTGGGCCGCAGTCCGGTCAGGAACGAGGCGCGCGTGGGGCCGCATATCGGGAACTGCGTATAGGCATGTTCGAAACGCACGCCCTCGCGGGCCAGCCGATCGATATTGGGCGTGCTGACAGGAGCGCCATAGCTTCCCAAGTCGATGTTCTGATCGTCCATGATCAGCAACAGGACATTGCGCCGGGTATGCGCCTGCGGAGCCGCCGTGGGCAGTAGCGATGCGGTGTCGGGACCGGGACCGCGGGCGGCGACCGGTGCAGCTGGAAGGTAGGCTACCGCTGCACCGAGAAGGATTGCGGCCAAGCGCATCCTGGGTGTCGTTGTGATCATGCTAGGTCCCTTTAGAAACGATCGAGATCGCGGGCGGCGGTGACGGGGCCGGTGAAGCGGGTGCGAACGCCGGCTTCGTAAGGCGCGACCGATGTTTCGCCGTCGAAACCTGGGAACAAGTGGGTCAGGATCACCCTGCCGACACCGGCGCGGGCGGCCAGTTCGCCGACTTGCGCCGGTGTCAGGTGATCCTCTTCCATGTGCCGCATGAAGGCTTCCGGATCGCCCAACAGCCCCTTGCCGTCGCCCTTGCGCGCCGCGACCTTGCGCATGGCGATCGGATCCATGACCTCCGAAACAAGCACGTCTACCCCTTTGCCCAGTCGCTCGACCGCAGGACATGGGCCGGTATCGCCGGTGTAGACATAGGAGCGATGCGCGGTTTCTACCCGGTAGGCATAGGAGCGCGATTGCAGGGCGGGCAGAGAGCCGGCAGGAAAGTTGTAATGGCAATTCACGACCGCCAGCACTCGCAGGTTGCCGTCACGGTAGACTTCCACTGGATCGGGTGTGGCAAGCGGCAGACCCTTGGCTTGCATCATTGCCGAAAGAGGTGGTTTTTCGCGGGCTTCCTGCACGACTGGGCTCAGTTCGACCGCGCGATTGGCGGCAACGATTCCAGACAGCATGACAATAGTTCCAGGCGGTCCGATCAGGTCCATGCCCGCGCCGCGCCCGTTGATCCAGCGGTGCATGAGGAGGGGCGCCAAACCTGCGTCATGATCGACATGGTGATGCGACACGAACGCCGCACGCACGCTGTCTAGACCGATACCGGCTGCGGCCAGTTGGCGCGTGGTACCTTCGCCCAGGTCGAAGAGATAGGCCTTTCCGTCTATGACCAGCACATTGGCCGGCTCCGAACGCTGCGTGCGGATCAGCGGCCCGCCGCCGGTGCCAAGTGTGATCCACACCGGCTCGGATTGGGCCTGAGCGGGTACTTGTGCATGTCCTGCCACGGGTAGTGCCAGTGCCAGCAGCCCAGCCACTAATTTGCCTGTCATCCTCATCCCTCGCGTCCGAACGGACCGGAGGGTAACTCCCTCCGGCCCGTTTCATCGTCAGAAGTCCATCGAAGCCTGAAGGCCAACCTGCCGCAGACCGGCAGAAGTGTTGAACACACCGTACACGTTGGCTGGAACCCGCGAGCCGTCTTCATTCACGAGCGCAGAAAACTGCTGCGGAGCCGTGTGATCAAACAAATTCTGGACATAGACAGCCACGCGCCAGCGATCGTCGACCTTGGCACCGATCCGCGCGCCGACGGTGGCATAGCCGCCGTAGACGAAGTAGTTCGAAGCGCTGAGATCGGACAGTCGCTCCTTGGTCTTGTAGGACACATCGAAGCCGACGAAGCCGTCGATCTTGTCAGTCAGAGTGAAATCGTAGTCGGAATAGATCGAGGCCGAAAACTTGGGCGCATTGGCAAGTTGCATGCCTCCAAGGTTCGAGCCGTCCTGCGCGAGGAAACCGCCCGGATACTTGACGATGTTGTAGATGAAGTTTGCATTGACCCTGAGATTTGTGCCGATCCGGCCGAAGATATCCCCCTCAATCCCCTTCGAGATCACCTTGGGAATGTTGAAGGGTGTGCAGGTCGTGGCCTGGCTTACATCGATCGCGCACTTCGAGCCCTGATAATCCTTTACACGCGTATAGAACCCGCTGAGGTTGGCCAGCAGCCTGCCTCCCAGCCATGTCGACTTGACGCCCGCTTCGTAGGACGTCGGGATTTCGGGCAAGACGATGGCAGGATTGTCGTTGTTCTGGAGCGGAGCGATCTGCGCATTCTTGTATCCGCGCGAGACCGTCGCGTAGAGCAGAAGGTCTCGGTTGGGCTTATATTCGGCGCCAGCACGCCATGAGAAATCGGTATCGGTGTAACCAAGAGACGCGGTGCGCTCTGTCCCGCCTGCCGAAAGATTCACCGTTTGTCCGTGATGACGCACATCCGAGTAATTCAGGCGGCCGCCCGCGAACACAGTGAAAGCGCCGGTATTGTAGCGAGCCTCGCCGAAGCCAGAGAGGTTCTCGGTCCGCCAATCCTGGAAATTGTTGAACGCACCCGGCGTGATGTAGACGTCACAGAGTGCGCTGGTGGAGACAGGGAAGCAGCTCGCAATCGGCAGGGATCCCTTGCGTGTATAGACCTTGGTCGATGCACCCGCAGCGGGGCCGGCAATGCTGGATACGTTATTGCGGTACCAGAACCCCCCGACTGTGAAAGAGAAGGGCCGCTTGGCATCGGAGGCGAGGCGGATTTCCTGGGTCAGCTGGTTGTAATCTGCTGACTGGCCGGACTGGACACTGGTCAGCGCAAGCGCTTCGGGAATGTTGTCGATGTCGTTGTTAATGGTGCTGGTCAGTTTGCGCCACGCGGTAATCGAAGTGAAGGTCATAAGGTCGTTCAATGCGACATCAAACTGCCCGGAATACCCTTGCGTCTTGTAGGTCTGAAGATCCAACGCATCGCTGCAGCTTTGGAAATTGTTGATACTTGGCTTGAGGCCGCATGCCGTGACACGATCATACGATCCTTGCCCTGCCCCCTGCTTCACGAAGGCTCCGGGCACATAATAGCCGGTGCTGGCATCGTAGGTGAGCGGGATGTAGCCGGTGTCCCGGACCGTCAGGAAATAGCCGTTGCCACGCTTTTCGTCATTGTACTCTGCCGACAGGTTGAGCGTGAAGTCGCCTGCGGTGAGCTTGTAACGCCCGCGGACGCCCCATTCCTTGCGGTAGTCGTCATTACCCTTGAAGATGTTCTCGGTGACGCCCTGGGTCCAGGATCCATAGCCGGTCACCCGTAGTGCCGAATTCTCCGTGACCGGCAGGTTCACCGCTGCGCGCAGGACTTGCTTGCCGAAATTGGAGCCAGCAAAGTCATCGGCGCTAAGGTCGGCTGATACCCTTCCGGAAAAGTGCGATGGATCTGGTGCCACGGTGGTCATGTTAATCACGCCCGCCGAAACCGACTGCCCGAACAGGGTTCCCTGAGGACCACGCAGCACTTCCACACGGGCAATGTCCGATAGGTTGCGGACGTTCGTCAGGCCCTGCACCACGCCGTCGACAACGATACCGACAGAGGGCTCTGCTGCGCGGGAACGCGAAAAGGTCCCAATGCCGCGGATATATCCACCGCCACCCGAGCCACCGGGCTGTTCGGCCAGTTTCAGGGACGAGGCCGTCTTACCCAGATCGCCAATTTCCTGAATGCCCTGCGCCTGGAGCTGGGCTGCGCCAACGACAGTGACCGGGATCGGCACGTCCTGAACGCTTTCCGCGCGGCGCTGGGCGGTAACCATAATTTCGGCCGGAGCAACTTCCGATCCCGACTGCTCGCCGGAGCCGACGTCCTGCGCATAACTGGCGCTGGAAATTGAGACAGCGCTGACAGACAGCAGCAGTGCGCAATGAAACTTCACGAATCGTCCTCCCCAATGCCATTTTCGTGCACTTCAACGTGCATCGACGCGATCAGCATATATCAGAACCACAATTCTAGTTCTAGCATTTTCTTGCATCAAGCGGCAGAGCCATGCATCAAACGACTATCGTTGTCATTCTGACGCACTTTAGATCAATCGAAAATGACAAGGCGTTCGGTAAGTCAGACAGTCGATAACCGCGGAAAACAACCGTTTGGAAGGCGGAATTTGGGGAAGTATGGTGCAATCTATGTTGCGCGAGGCGCGCCAGCTCCGCAGTTCGCAGACACAAAAGCGCGCACTGCTCACCGTAGTCCGTTTGCTGCAAACCAAGCCCGCGCGAGACATCACCTTCGCCGATATCAGCGCCCGGAGCGGTGTGTCGGTGGGCGCCATCACCTTCCGATTCGGCACTCGCGAGGCTTTGATCTCGCAGGCCCTGTCTTCCATCGCCGCCAGCACATCTCGCATAATTGCGCGCAAATGCAGTGCTGCCGCCACAATTCAATCAACCGATACTGCGGTCTCCGCTATCGTCGCGGAACTGTTTTCCGTGTTCCAGCGACATCGCCACCCCCTGCACGACGAGACTGCGGCCGACTTCCGCGATACGTTGCTTGCCCAGGCCACGGCAATGCTCGAACGGCTCCTAGTCCAGCGCTGTCTCAACGAGCAGCCAGATGCCAATTTAACCCACATCCGCCCGCTGGCGCGGATGCTGGTGGAAACGCTGGCGAACCGCCCCAGCGAAGACGATTTGCCGCATTTCGCGGCGCTATGTTCAAGCTACCTGAGGAACACTCTCAATGCCCGTTAAGCCAAATCGGCGGCTGCACGCCCGCCTGAGCGGAATCTCGTTGGTGCTCGCCTGCGCCATGTTTCAGGTGTGGACCTCCCCTGCAGCCGCGTCATCACCACCATCTCGGTCTGCTCAATGGGTAACCCTGGGCACCAGCGGCGGCCCGCAGATACAGGCAATCCGCTCACAGATAGCCAACGCCCTCATCGTCAATGGCGACGTCTACCTTTTCGATGTCGGCGATGGTACTCAGCGCCAGATGGCCAGAGCCGGCATTTCCGAACGGAATATCCGCGCCATCTTCATCAGTCACCATCATCCCGATCATAACGCCAGCCTTGGCTCGTTGATGATGACGCATTGGACCTTCCATCCGGGTGACCTCCCGGTGATCGGGCCCGCGGGCACCAAACACTTGGTGGTCGGCCTCGCTGATGCGAACGCGCCGAGCGTTCTGGCGAGCTATCCCACAGCCGGACCTGCCAAGCCCTCACTTGCCGGCATGTTCATGGCGCGAGATCTGCCGGATCATCTGAACCAGCCCACTCTCGTTTTCGAGGATGCCAATGTGAAAGTCTGGGCGATCGGCGTGGACCATTACCAATCCAAACCTTCGATCATGCTGGAACACATGCCAGACAGCGTCGCCTATCGCGTGGAGGCATCCGGTCGCACTTTCGTTTTCACCGGAGACACTGGCCCTTCGGCGCGGATGGAAGTCCTGGCGAAGGGTGCCGATGTCCTCATCAGCGAAATCGTGGAACCGCAGGCCATTGCCGAGCGCATCCGTGCGACCGCACCTGACACACCGGCCCCGGTACGCGAGGCGATCATTGCCGGAATGTCCCGCAACCATCTGACACCTGCAGAGGTGGGCAAACTGGCCGAAAACGCGCAAGTCGGCGAAGTGGTTTTGACCCATTTCGTCCCTTCGCCCGAAGAGGCGGCGGATCGGGCCGCTTACACCCGTGCCATTTCCGCGCGCTATAAGGGCAAGGTGGTTATGGCGTCAGACCTCGACCGGTTCTAAGCCCGATCAGTCCGTGTCCGCGCAGAAATCGCGGCTGCCGGTAGTCGAGCCGCGCAGCCGCAATTCTTGCCGGAATTCTACGATGCGATCTTCGCCGGCGATGGCCGCATCGACAGCCGCGCGCGCGATCTCGCGAATTGGCTGACGCACTGTGCTGAGCGGGGGAAATACCATGCGACTTTCGGGAGAATCGTCGAAGCCGGCGATCGCGATATCGCCGGGAACTGCGTAACCGAGGCGCGCAGCCACGGCCATGGCCGCCAAAGCCATTCGATCACTGGCCGCGAAGATGGCCGTCGGGCGTTGAGGTAACGCGAAAAGCTGGGTCGCTGCCTGGATGCCCGAGTTGAAATCGAAGCCACCGCGAACCAGCAAGTTCGGCTCGCAATCAATCCCCGCCGCTACCAGTGCGTCACGCCAACCATCCACGCGGGCCTCCGCTGGCTTGCTTGGATTAGGTGGACCGATCATCCCTATGCGGCGGTGGCGGGATTCAATCAGATGCTCGACCATCTCGCGCGCCGATGCCCGGTCCTGCATGACTAAGCGACTTCCGTAGCCTTCCATCGCAGAGCCTATCCGAACCGCAGGTATTTCCTCGCCTTCCAGAAAACCAAGGATGCGCGGATCGTCCGGGAACGGTGGCACAAGTATTACACTGTCCGGCTTTACCAGGAATTGGAGGCGTAGCCCTTCCGGCGCTTGCCAATCCTGCGGTTCCAGCACTTCGGTGGCAAGGTGATATCCTGCGGCGCGGCAATTCGCCGCGATCTCGACCATCAAGCTCGTTACGAAACCGAGAGCCTGCCGAGGGACAACGAGCCCTATCAGGAAATTCCGCTGCCCCGCCAGTTGGCGGGCAGCAAGGCTGGGGCGGTAATTGAGCTGCGCTATCGCGACCTGGACACGCTCGCGCAAATCGGGCGCGACGCTGGCCACGCCGTTGGCCACGCGCGAGACTGTTTTGGTCGATACGCCCGCCAAACGCGCGACGTCTTCAATTTTCGCCAAGGCCACCGCCTCGTCCATGAGGTGCTGCAGCGTCACTCGTCATAGAGATTGGGTCCCAGTTCGCGGTCGCCCGAAGTCGACCCCCGAATGATGAGGTTATGCCGGAAAGCCATGTCTGGCTCTTCGCCCAGAATTGCAACCTGCACAATTGCCCGCGCAATGTCCTCGATCGGGTAGTTCACCGATGTCAACGGAGGGTAAACCGCGCGCGCCACGGGCGAATCCTCGAAACCCGCGATGGCAAGGTCTTCTGGGATCCGGTAGCCCAGCTTCTGAGCCATGGCCTGCACGCCGACAGCAATCGTGTCGCTGCCGGCAAAGATCGCGGTAGGTCGCATTCGTCCGGCCATCATGGCCGCGAGGGCGTCTCCGCCTTCCCGAGACGTATAGCCTGGAGTGGCTACGAATTCGGTTGCCTCGACGATCTCTGCCCGGACCATTGCCTTTCGATAACCGGCCAACCGTTGGTGGGCCATCGGGTTCTGCAAAGGCATGCCGATGTAACCGACGCGCGAATGACCAAGATCAAGCAGGTGCTGAACCATCTGCTGCGCGATTGCCTCGTCCGAGGCAACTATGGCCCTTCCATACCCTTGCGGATGCCCGGCTATACGAACCAGCGGAATTCGCAAGTCCTCGAAATACGCCAAAATCGCCGGGTCATTGCTGAAGCGTGGTGCCGTAACCACGACGTCGGGGGGCAGTGGCGATTGGCGGAAAGCATCCGAGGGCCCCGCATGGTCAACTGCTTCTGTGACCAACTGGTATCCATGGTTCCGGCAAGCCCAGGACAATGCAACAACCAGACGAGGTATGAATCCGACCGCACCGCGCGGCACGATGAGTCCGATAATATAGGATCGCCCCGCTCTTAGCTGCCTCGCTGCAAGGTTGGGCCGATAGCCGAGCTGCTCGACGGCTTGCTCCACCTTCTCACGCGAGGATTTGCGCACCCCCGGATCACGGTTAAGTACCCGCGAGACCGTCTTCAGCGAAACGCCTGCCGATGCGGCTACATCCTTGATCGTCGTCACGCCTGATCGCCCTCCGAAGCGCGGCATAACCGGCTAATGGATTAACAGGAAGACTGGATCGCAGGATGCACAATTTGCCGACCAGGAAAGGCAGCTTTCCTATGGCAGCCTCCCCGAAGCTGCCAGTCTCCTGACGGCCAGACTCAGCTATTCCAACAAATAAAATCGACAACCGCCAAACAGCTTGCGCTCACCGAAGAGCTCACCAGTTATCCACAGGCAGCTCAACCCGCCGCTCGCATAAACCAGTTTGTCGACTTTTGGAAAATCTCGTCCCAATAGGTCCCACTGCAGCCCAATCGATGTTGGCCGGATTTGTTGGCCGCTTCGCATGGCATCAGAAAATGTATAATAGATTCAACAATATGAACTAACCAGGCCAGATCTGTCTCCGCCGACCATTTTCGCAGAAACCGCAGAAATCCGCCATTCTTGAACCGCTAAAAAGCGTCAATTTTGCGGTATTGTTGGCCGAAGTGTTGGCCAATGAAGCTGGAACAAGGCTGGTTCCGGATGGCTTTCCAAAGAGATTGATAGACTTAGAGGTGAAACTCGAATGAGCAGCTACCTCTGTCGTACAACCGGAAGCTGTAACGATTAGCCAATCAAGGAAATTTCCCTTTAAATTCCAAGCGTTGCGCCTTATCGATCCCAAAAATGGAGCTTAGTCCGCACTGAACTTACGACGCTCGGTACCACCACACGGAAACTAAGACATTTCGAAGACCAGCCAGTGGATTACCCGCCCCCAATAAAGACATACGGGGGCTATTCTGGCGAACCTGAAAGGAGACGATCAAGTGTCTGGCGGAATGGCTGGTCGGAGCCAGGAGCCAACGAGCAGCCATGGGCGCGACGCTTAGTAACCTGAAGCGGCGGCCAACCCGCAGCGATCTAACGATGCTTGATCGAAGTTTATCTAGCGATTTCAACCATCAACGATATTTGGAGCGGTTTTCGACCGTTCTGAATCGGCGTGGGATTCCCTTCGGGCGAGATTTCTGATTCAGAAACCGTGCTGGTGAAGGAGGCCGGCATGGATGGCTCTTTCGATGGATTTGCGCACTCGGCTTTTGGCAGCGGTAGATAGTGGATCGAGTTGCCGTGCTGCAGCGGACCGGTTCGGTGTAGCACCATCAACGGCGGTCCGCTGGCGAGCCCGGCAGCGCGAGACGGGTGACATAGCCCCAAAACCGCGCGGCGGGGATATGCGCTCGCGGCGGATGGAAGAGCGGGCAGCGGACATTCTGGCCATTTGGGAGGAGCGCAGGGACATCACCCTCGAAGAACTGCGTCTGGCGCTTGCGGACAAGGGCATGGACGTTTCCGTTGCCGGACTACATCGCTTTTTTGTTCGCCGTGGCCTGACGCGCAAAAAAAGACAGGCCATGCGATAGAGCAAGATCGACCAGACGTCCTGAAACAGCGTCAGGACTGGTTCGAGGGGCAACTCGATCTCGAACCGGAGCGCCTGGTCTTCATCGACGAAACCTGGACCGCGACCAATATGACCCGCAGCCACGGACGTTGCCCGAAAGGCGAGCGGTTGCGGATGGGCTTCCCGCACGGCCACCGCAAAACCACCACCCTGGTCGCCGGCCTGCGCATGACTGGCATGGTTGCACTCATGGTGCTCGATGGGCCGATCAACGGCGCCTGGTTCGAAGCCTATGTCGCTCAGGTCCTCCTCCCCGAACTGCGGCCCGGCGACGTCGTCATCATGGACAACCTGTCGAGCCATAAGCGCGCATCGGTGCAGGTGCTCATCGAGGCTGCAGGCGCAACCCTGCGTTTTCTCCCGCCCTACAGTCCAGACTTCAACCCGATCGAGAAAGCGTTCTCCCGCCTGAAGGCCATGCTCCGTAAAGCGGGCGAGCGAACGGTTAGCGGCCTGTGGAACTTGATCGGCAATCTCGTCGATATCTTCCAGCCTCAAGAATGCGCCAACTACTTCAGATCATGTGGCTACGAACCAGAATGATCGAAAACCGCTCTAAACGCAAAACATGTAAATGTATATCTTGGACTATATATTTATGATTTCTTCTTGAGTCATCATGCAATTTGATATGAATTAAGGCATTGTTTGTTGGCTAACAAGGCTATTAAATACCCAATTAAGTGTAGGTATAAATTCCAAAATAAATCAGCGCCCTCCCGATGAATTAAAATATTTTATCCGTCAGTATTTTTCGCCTCTGCTACGCGAGGCGCCATTGGCAACATTGCACTGCGTCGTCCGCCCGCGGGATGGGAACTTGGGAGACGTTCGATGCAAACCTACGCCAAAAGCTATCGCCTTTGCCTGCTGACGAGCTCCGCCGCTGTTGCCGCAGTCAGTTTGATTTTTCTATCGCAGCCTGCGGCGGCACAATTCATTTGCATGGGGAACGCGACCGGGACGCCCTTTGACAATGCAACGGGCGACGGCGCCACAGCTGCGTCGAATGGTGTAGCTTGCGGAACGACGAGCCAAGCAACTGGCACCGACAGCACCGCTTTGGGATTGAACAGCCAGGCAACCAACGAAGGCGCAACCGCCGCTGGCGCGAATAGCGTCGCGAGTGGCGCTTCATCGACTGCAATTGGCGCAGGTGCGCAGGCTACAGGTGCTAATTCGATAGCAGTTGGCGCGGGTAATATCGTCACAGGCTCGGGAAGCGGAGCGATGGGTGACCCCAATATTGTTAACGGCAATAACAGCTATGCAGTCGGTAACGACAACCTGATCGATGCCAACAATGCTTTCGTGCTCGGCAATAATGTTACCATTGCTGCCGGGCTCGATGGAGCGATCGCTCTTGGCGATGGATCGGCCGTGGCCGCGCCCGTTGCCACTCCTGCCACCATCATTAATGGCACTGCCTATAATTTCGCAGGCACCAATCCGCTGAGCACTGTCAGTGTCGGTGCCCCGAATGCGGAGCGGACCATTACCAACGTGGCAGCGGGACAGATCGATCCGTCGAGTACCGATGGGATCAATGGCTCTCAACTGTTTGCGACGAATAGCGCATTGGAGGACCTGAGCGACAATGCAGTGCTGTACGAGGATGCCAGCAAGAATCGCGTTGTTCTTGGTGGATCCGGAGGCACACTTGTCACCAATGTTGCGGCGGGCTCCATTAATTTCTCGTCAACCGACGCAGTCAACGGTTCCCAGCTTTATGGGCTGTCCGCATCTGTGGCGAACATGGCAGGCGGCGGCACTACCGTCAATGCGGACGGCACAATCACGGCGCCCAACTATTTCGTTCAAGGCTTCACATATAGTGACGTGGGTAGCGCGCTTGGCGCAATCGACGCACAGGTCGCAACTAACACGACCAATATCAACGCATTCAGCAATGGCACGGTCGGTCCGGTGCAGCGCACCGGCACGGATCAACTGTCGCTGATTGCTGCGGGCGGCGATGCATCGGCTCCCGGTGCGGCACAAGTGTTGACCAACGTCGCAAGCGGCGCGGTCAATGTAAGCTCCGTCGATGCCATCAACGGCTCCCAGCTTTACGCTACCGCCAGTCCGATCGCCAGTGCGCTGGGCGGTGGCACTACCGTCAATGCGGACGGCACGATCACAGCGCCCAGCTATACCGTGCAGGGCTCAACATATAACGACGTCGGCAGCGCTCTGGGCGCGGTTGATATCGCGATCAACAACGGCTCGATCGGCCCTGTGCAGCGAACCGGCACCGATCAGCTCTCGCTGATTGCCTCAGGTGGGGACGCAACGGCTCCCGGCGCGGCCCAAATCTTGACCAATGTCGCTGCGGGCGCGGTCAATGCAACCTCGGTCGACGCGGTCAACGGCTCGCAGCTCTATGGTACCGCCAATTCCACCGCCAGTGCACTCGGGGGTGGCTCGACGGTCAACGCGGACGGATCGATCGGCGCGCCGACCTATAATGTTGGCGGGAATGTTTACAATAACGTGGGCGATTCTCTTACCAACCTCGACAATCGCACGACAACCCTCGAGACCAACATCACCGGCATCACCAACGGCACAGTTGGCCTCGTGCAGCAGGCCACTGCCGGTGCCAATCTGACGGTGGGTAAGGACACCGATGGCGCGGCGGTTGACCTTGCAGGTACGGCAGGCGGACGAAAGCTAATCAACGTAGCTGATGGCGCGGTGGCTGCCAGTTCCAACGAAGGCGTGAATGGCGGTCAGCTTTTTGGAGCGTCACAGAGCACGGCCACCGCATTGGGAGGCGGTACTGTCGTAAATCCTGACGGGTCAATTTCCGCGCCCAGCTACACCGTGCAGGGATCCACCTATAACGACGTCGGCGGTGCCCTTGGAGCTATCGACACTCAGGTGGCAACAAATACGAACAATATCACAAACCTTGACCGGCGAGTGGCGACCAACACCACCGACATCGTCAACCTTAACGGCCAAGTTGCAGCCAACACGACCAACATCACCAGTCTCATCGACGGGAAGCTGGGACTGGTTCAACAAGCTGCGCCCGGCGGCGACATCACGGTCGGCGCGGCCACGGACGGCAACCAGGTCAACTTTGCCGGAACCGCAGGCGACCGGAAACTGACCAGCGTGGCGGATGGCACGCTGAGCACCACTTCCTCTGATGCGGTTAACGGTAGCCAACTCAACGCTACCAACGAAGCAGTGCTGGCGGTCACTAATCTAGTCACGGGCGTGAAGGCCGGCGCGTTCGCTTCGGACAATACATCTGCGGGAGTTGCGCCGGAAGCCACGGGAGCCGACGCCTCCGCCGGCGGTAATGGTTCGCGTGCATCGGGCTCTCACTCGCTTGCCGCAGGCAACTACTCGACTGCGTCGGGCTCGACGTCCACGGCGCTTGGCTATGCAGCCCAATCCACTGGTGCCAATTCGGTAGCTCTTGGGGCGGGATCAACCGATGGCGGTGTCGCGAATGTCGTGTCTGTAGGTTCTGTGGGCGGCGAGCGTCGCATCACAAACGTCGCCGCGGGGACGAGCGCTACAGATGCAGTCAACGTGGCTCAGCTCAATTCCGGTCTGAACAAGACGTTGGCGCAGGCAAATTCCTACACCGATACGCAACTCGCGAGCATACGCTTTGACCTGGACGACGTGCGCAAGCGCATCGATTCGGGCGATGCGCGAAATGCGGCACTTGGAGGAATTCCGCAGGCCTTTGAACCCGGACAAGGGCTTGTCGGGGTCGGCGTAGGAGGAACAGGTAGCAGAGTTGCAGTCGCCGTGGGCGCATCCAAGGCGTTTGACGAGCACATCGTGGCGAAAGCCGGTCTGAGCTATGAAGGCTATCAGGACCGCGTAACCTGGCAGGTGGGAGCTGGGTTTGCGTTTTAAAGGCCGGTAAGGGACAGGCGCGACGGGAGCAAATCCAAGCCTTTGCCTCCGTTGCGACCTGCCCGTCACCTGCATTATGGCCATTATCCCACGATGAGGAGTTGGCAATCGACTGCTCAAAGAATTCAGATTATGGGACAACAGGTCGCTGGCCGTCGCTGGTTCCTCTCCGGAGAGATGCCAGCAACGCCACGACAGCTGCGTTCACATTCCAGTCCAAACTCATTCAGGCAGGAAGAGGCCGGAACTGATGGATAAATCGCAGTACGGCCAGCAGATCTGCAACCGCTAGCTTTGCCACCGTTCGATCACCCCATGGCCAATCGCGAATGCGACCGCGCTAATGGTGTGCCGCGAGCCAGCACCGTGTCAGCGAAGCTACGGCGCCAGCCCTAGGAATGAAGCTGCACCGACCTCGGGTTTCCCCCAATCGCCACGGCTAAATTGTCGTCATAGCCTCCACCATGCAGACCTCGATCCCGCACAAGGTCATGCATCCGATCATCGAGGGTGGTCTCTCAAGAGGATGGTACTCTTATGGCTTCTGCGCAATCCAACGCAGCATCCGAATTTCTCCCGGATTCGGCAGTCAGTGATGCCTACATCTATTTGCTCGGCAGGCTGTTGATCACCAGGCAGCAGCAGGCCGACTTTGACGAGGAAGGGTTTGTCTGGAACCAATTGCTCCATCGCAAGCCGGGCCAGGTCGACTGGCCCAACCCCAATCTCGACGTCGCCTATTCCGAGGCATGGGTAACGATTGACGAAGCGAGCACGCTGCTCGTGACCGTGCCCGAGATCACCGGCCGTTACTATACGGTGGAGTTCATCAATGGATGGGGCGAAACGCTGGCCAACCTCAACGAACGTTGCCACCCCGATCATCCGAGCGGGCTGTTCGCCATTTGCTTCCAGGGCAGCAAAGTGGAGGTTCCTAGCGGCGCCTTGCGGGTGGATGTGCCGGCGAAAACCATGCGCGTGCTGCTTCGCGTCGAACTCGGGGCGAATTGGGATGAGGCCATCGCCCTCCAGCACCAGTTCAAATTCGAGATCCAGGGAAACCCGCCGGCGCCTGAAATCCCCCGTACCGTCATGTTCGACATGGCTCATTTACCGGGCGTCGAAGCGTTTGATTCCGCTGAGCTTGCGATGCAGGAAAAGGACCTCAGCCCCTTGGACGACATGCAGGGGAAGGTTCGCGCCGTAGTCAGCGAGATTGCCGATCCTACGCGCCGTGCCGAAGTCGACGAGGTAATTCGGTCGAAAGCGCAGGCCGACTTTGCGGCCGCCGCGCCTTACATCGGGCGGGGCTGGATCCGCAACGGATGGGCCCGGGAAAGCTGTTGCGGGCATTGGGGCACGGATTGGTTGACCCGTACGACCGTTAACTACGGCGGAATCTGGGCCAACGTGATGGACGAAGTGGTCTACTACCGCGGGGCCTTGGACAAGACCCTGAGCTGGGTGGAAGCCGACGGTACCTACTCGCTCACGTTTCCGGCGGATGCACTGCCCGAAAAATTCGCGCGGTATTTCTGGTCGATTATCGCGGTCGATCGGCAGTTCCGCCACGTGCTTCCCAACCCACTCGAACGCTATCTGCTCAACAAGGAGTCCGGCGTCGTTAAAAGCGGCGATGGTTCGCTCACCTTATATTTCGGCCCGGCCAAGCCGGAGGGTGCTCCCGATGCCAACTGGCTGCCTACGGGAGCCGGGAAGCCCTGGAGCCTGACATTTCGTTTCTATGGTCCGCAAGGCGGCGTTGCTGACGGAACTTACTATCCCCCGCCGCTGGTTCGATTGGCATGATGCGGCGGAGCAGGAGCACCAGTTGGGTTATACCTGGTCGCAAATCCCGTAAGCAGCCATAAGCGACTTGCCTGTGGCATCGGCCCGTGCCTTTGCCGTACCTACAGACATTACCACCCATCACATCGGTAGGAGTCTGGGTGTTAACAGCGACGCGCATCGTCATAATCAGGCTATGGACACCACAGTCGATATCGTCGCTACAGCAGCAGCGCTCTCGTTGGAACTGATGGCCATCGTCATCGTCCTGATTGGAGGTGTCGAAGCGCTCTGGCATGTGGCGAACCGACTGATCCGAGGACCGGATTGCGCCTGGTCCCGCCGTACCATTTGGCTTGGCTTTGCCTCCTGGATTCTCCTAGCGCTGGAGTTCGCTTTGGGTGCGGATATCGTCCGAACGGCGGTCGCACCGAGCTGGGACGATATCGGCAAGCTGGCCGCGATCGCGGCGATACGGACAGGTCTGAGTTTCTTCCTCGAACGGGACATTGGGGGCATGAACGAAGACCCGGGCCCTTTGCGCAAGGCTCCAGACAGGGGGTAGGTTTTCACCGCCACGCTAACGAACCCGGTTGACCTCCGGCAGCACATAGCTTCCATTCAAAATCGGTTCGGTCGGCACATAAGCGCGCAATAGCAAGGCGAACTGGTCATCGGGAGCGGGCAGCCAGTTCGCCTTGCCTTCGGCATCGGCAGGCTCCTCATGAGAGAGCACCAGCGTCAACGAGCCGTCAGCGCCGAACGCCAATTCGTTTGCGTCCAGGTTCACGGTGCCGATGTTGTGCCGGCCATTGGGGCTGGTGGGCATCATGAAATAGTCGCGATCGTACATGGTCAGGGACCAGAAGCCGCCTTTGGCCGGATCGATCGGGGGCAGTTGCCCTTTCTCGAAGCGCATCGTGTAGCGGTAGCGGCCTTGCAGGAGCGCCCCTTCGGCATCCGTTCCGCGGATCAGGTAGGTCGCTTCGCGGTAGTGGTTGACGTAGATGTAGATCACCGCCGCAAGTGCCCGCCCGTACCAATCCGTACCCCAGTCGCCGCCATTTTCCTGCCGCTGCCAGCCATTACCGGCATCGGTGCCCACCTGATCGTACCGCGCGCCCTCGTAGAGTTCGGCATCGGCGGTCAGCGCAGCGCGGTCCAACAGCGCTTTCCAGCGCGGATCGCTCTGGCGCAATCCCAGCAGAGTCCGCGCCTGAGCCGCCATGGCCGCATCGTTCACGCCCACCTTGGGATTAGCGTCCAGAGCCTTTTCCAGATCGTCCCAGAAGCTCGCACCGTGGACCGGCCGGATACGCAGCAGATCCGGATCGGCGGCCAGCATCTCAGCGGTCAGCCCAGCGGGGTAGACCTTGTTGCGCGCGCTTGCCTCGCAATCGAACTTGCGCCGGCCCGGCGCATCCGCGCTTAGCGGATAAGCCCCCATCTGGTTGAGCACCGCCCGCGCCCTGGCCTTCCCCTCCGGCGTGCGCGCGGCAAAGCTACGCGCCATGGCCACACCGATGTTCGTCGGCGAGCGCAGCACATCCACGAACCCTTCGGGTGTACTGCCCTGCCAATCGGGCCCTACCCATAGGTACTTACCCGCCGGCGTCGCCGATGCCGAGCCCAATTGGTGCGTCACCGTGGTGAAGGCATCGACGATCTGGATCGTCCAGTAATGCCCCTGGGGCACGTCGTCCGGCGTCTGGATAACCACCGGCTCATCGCCCAGATCGGCGAAGCAGGCGCCGTAGATCGTGTCATTATTGGGCGTCACCACTTTGCGCTGGGCAGCGGGCAGATAGTCGTCGACATAGCCCATCCAGTTCTTGGGGCAGCCGGGAAACAGCCCCATCGCCATACCGGGCCCATGCCCTTCCATAAGCGCCCAAGTGCTGGTCCGCCCCACGGTGTTCACCAGTGGATGCCCCCAGACATAAACGACGCGGGCCAGCGCTTCGACATAGTGCTCGCTGGTCAGGCTGGCGGGCACGCCGGCACCGTTGGCCAGCCCCGGATTGGCCGGCGTGAACTGGCGGACGAGGTATGGTGCCTTTGAACGGGGCGAGGTATCGACCATGACGGAAATCTCCTGGCAATCGCTCGCCGGAGCCTACCCGCCTTCGTTCACACCAATCATTGGGATGAACCCGCAAAACAGGGCGTAATGTCGTGTAGGAAACAGGCAAAGGCGCAAGCTTGTCCCATACTAATTCGCAGACGGCAAAGCGCCTCGGTGCCGAAAAGGGCAATCGTGGAACTCACCTAAACGCGCTGGACCTGGCGGGAGCTGCCGTTGCCGCCGGGTAGCAAACCTTCCTGATCTCGGTACTATCACCAATGGCAGTAGATCCGGTCCGCCCTAGTGTTCTCCGCGGTTCGGAGGATATCGATGACGACAAGCTGGTGGAAAACGAGCGCATTTTTTGGGAAGTGCGTGGTCGTAGCAGTTGGTGGTACTTGCCTCGTTGAACCAAGCCATGCCTCCGAAGGGGGCGCCTCGTTCTATTTACTCGGAGGAAGCGGTCCCGAAGCGGCAATCATGCCACCGGTTGAAGGCGTGTTCTTCGACGACACGATCTACGTTTACGATGGCAAAGCGAAAGCCGATCGGCAGTTTGTGATCGGCGGCAACGTCGTGGCCGGTGCGCATGCAACGCTCGTCGCGGATTTTGGAACAGTCATGTGGGTACCCACCACCAATTTCCTGGGTGGAACATTGGCAATCAGCGGCTCGCTTCCAGTTGGCGCCCCAATGGTCAACGTGAGCGCCGTGGTTACTGGTCCGGCAGGTGGAAGCGCATCCGTTAGCCGACGCGATTCCGCGCTATTGGTAGGCGATCCTGTTGGCGCCATTCTGTTGGGATGGAAAGCAAACAAGCTTCATGCCCAAGTGTCCGCCACCGTAAATGTGCCGGTCGGCAATTACCGCGAAGGGCAACTTGCCAACGTCTCCTTCAATCGCTGGGTCGTCGATACATCGCTCGCAACCACATGGAACGACCCGAAGACGGGATGGGACATTTCTGCTAAGGCGGGCTTCACCTTCAACGGTAAAAATTCTGCGACCGACTATAAGACCGGCACTGAGTTTCACGTTGAAGGCTCGCTGGAAAAGACTTTGTCGCCGGCTTTTTCCGCCGGAGTTCAGAGCTATTACTTCCAGCAGGTGAGTGGTGACAGCGGTGCAGGTGCGATCCTTGGCCCTTTCAAGGGGGAGGTCGCCGCGATCGGCGCTACCATGGCGCTGAACGTCAACATGGCGGGGTTACCAGCGACTTTTCGCGTTCGTGCGTTCAAGGAATTCGACGTAACCAATCGATTGAAGGGCGAAGCATATTTCCTCAGTCTAAGCCTACCCCTGCACATGGTAATGCCTGCCAGCGAAGGGAAATGAGGAAAGGCTTCAACAGAGGCAGCAGCTTGCCGATGAGGCGCCGTATCACCGTGCCTTTGGAGGTACGTACGGATCAGGCGTTCCTGGCGCGATCGGGGGGTAGCGCTTCAGGCTCGCTTCGAAGTCCGCGACGATCTTCATCATCGGGCCGCCGACCCAGGCATTTGGTGTCAGGGTCGCCCCATATTCCTCCTTAGGGTCGTTGAGCAGGTCATAAATCTTGGGGACCCCGAGCTTGATCGGCGAAGACCACCAATCTCGCTCCTGCTCGTAGAAGGCCATCTTCCAGTTGTGCCATTTGACGGCTTCCAACCGGTCGGCGACGAAGACGGGGAAGCCGTCCCTTGCGGAATGATCCGTTCGACCGAACAGAAATGCGCTTTGATCGACACCGTCAATCGCCCGGTCCCCAGGAACCTTTGCGCCGGTTATGCTCGCAAAAGTTGTGAAGGTGTCGACCGAATGGACGATCTCGTTGCTGACGCGCCCTGCCGGCACATTGCCCGGCCATCGGATAATGAAGGGAGTACGGAGCGAACCTTCCATATGCGTGAAATAATACCCGCTCCAGGGGCCGGACGTGCCCTGTGATGGAAACGTGGGATCTGGACCATTGTCGCTGGTAAAGACGACGATCGTGTTCTCCCGAATGCCAAGTTGGTCGATTGTATCAAGCAGCTTTCCAAAATTCGCGTCCATCTCGGCGAGGCAGTCGGCGAAATCTCCATTGCCCGTGCGGCCGGCAAATTCCTGGCTTGGCAAGGCGGGAACATGAACCAGCGTGAAGGGAACGTAGGCGTAGAAAGGCTTCCCTGACTGCGCGGCGCGCTGCATGAAATCAGTGGTCCGCTTGACGATCTCCTGATCGATCCCGCGTCGTTGATCGAGGTCGTAGATGCCCAGCTCTCGGCTTGGCTCGCCCTTGCGGCCCTCCATGACATGCATGAATGGAATGCCTGCAGCGCGCGCGCCGGGCTGTGACGGAAACATCGACTCATCGGTGGTACGCGGAATACCGTACCATTCATCGAAGCCCTGCGCATTGGGCAGCCTTCCCTGTGAACTGCCCAGATGCCACTTGCCGAACGCGCCGGTCATGTACCCTGCGTTCGACAGGGTCTCGGCCAGCGTCACTTCCCATTGCGTCAGCCCGTCCAGCAATCCCGGCAGAGGCACCGAATGCGTGCCAGAGCGGATAGCGAAACGCCCCGTCAAGATGGCGGACCGGCTAGGCGTGCATTGCGCCTCCACATTGAAGTTGGTGAGACGCATGCCTTCGGCGGCCAACCCGTCAATACGCGGTGTCGGGGCCCCCCGCAGCTCGCCTCCGCCATAAACCCCGAGCTCGCCATAACCAAGGTTATCCATGAGCACGAACAGGATGTTCGGCCTGCTTCGAGGCGGTTGCGCGAAACCCTTTTTAGAAAGCGATACGGCCGCGAATGCCCCCAACATTCCGAGAGCACTTCGACGATCTGCTTCCATCCTCGGTTCTCCCTGAAATGATCCCGCAATCATTGCTCGGCAGGCGAGGTGCAGCCATTGGGGATTACCCCAAAGATGAAGCATGATGCCCGCGACTGCAGCTTCTACAACTGCTGGTATTGCTCGCCCATCGGCTCAAGCCTGCCCGTCTCTTCAACGCCAGATCTGGCCGCTTAAGCTTTAGCGAACTGCGAGCTGTGAACATCGGCCTTCGAAAATATCTTGAGCTCACTTTCACCATGATGGCTTTCGATCTGCGATAATCCGAATATTATTCCAATTGCAACCAAGCGGATTATCGAGGGTATTTCACTAGGTATTACCCCCCGGTTGTGGGCTAACGCATCAAACTGGCAGGCTTGATTGAGACGCGACTGGGAGCCGTTGATGCTCGAATGGTGCGAATTCTCAAATCGAACAGATGCGATCTCGACGCGCAAGCAAGCGAGGATCCGTCACGCCTGCCTGCTGCTAAGCACCTCGACGTTGGCGGCGAGCGCGGGGCTTGGAATTCCGCTTTCGCCTATTGCAGCGCAAACATGTCCTACCCCGATTTCGGTTACCGGTACGTCCTGCACCTTGCCTGCTGGGACGACCGTTACAGTGTCGACAGCCAATTCGACCGGAATCGCTGTAGGCGGCGCAACCGGCCGGATCGACGGAGATACCGTAACGATCAATCTTGGAGCAGCAGGAACCACCGGTGAGGCCGCCACAGCCCATGGAACGATCATTCTGACCGGTAGCACGGTAAAGACATCGTCGACGACCGCAGCAGCCAGCTTGGGGCAGACCGGCCTCGTTTCAACCGGCGCGGGAAGCCAGCTGAGCTTTCTAACCGGTACCGTCGCCATGGGGACGCAGACCGGGGCCACAATCATCAACAATCTACTGGCGGTGCACGCCGTCGACGGCGGACTGGTGACACTGACAAGCAGTGCCATATCCACGCGCGGCGGGGCGACCGGCACCGGCAACGATGCCCTTGTTGCGACAGGGCAAGACAGCGTGATCGACATGTCGGGCGGGTCGGCCAGCACGCTGTCGCGCAGTTCGACCGTGGCCCGTGCCGAAGTTGGCGGAGAAATCCGGCTGAACAATGCGGCAGTTTCCACCGCTGCCAGCGCCAACGGTCAGCGCGGGCTGTGGGCCACCGGAAGTGACGCCGCCGCCGTCGCCAGCAAGATCACCATGACCGGCGGATCGCTGACGCTGGGCTTGGGCACAACGGCCGCCAGCGACATGGTGGCGGCTTATGCCGGCGACGGGGGAGACATAACGCTCTCCGGCACAACGGTCCTAGTCCAGGGCGGCAATAGCGGGACAACCAGCTTTTCCGACCACGCCCTCGTTGCGGCGGGAGGCGGCAGTTCCATCACCATGGCCGGCGGATCGGTTACAACCACCTCCCGCGCATCCTTCGGTGCCCGGGCCGAGAATGGCGCACTGGTCTCCATCAGCGGCGGTGCCACCATCGCCACGACCGGGACCACATCATCGGTGGCACCGCTGGCGCCCAACACGGGGAGCTATGCCCTGTCATCAAGCGGAGCTGGCAGCCTCATTGAAGTGCAAGACTCCTCGGTAACGACCGCTGGCGCATTTGCCGATGCCGCGCGCGCGGAAAATGCGGGCTCGATCTCGCTGACGCGGGTGATTCTAGGCAGTAGCGGGAGCACGGCGCAAGGTCTGCTTGCGCTTGGCAGCGGAAGCGCCATCACGGGTTCGGCGGTTACCATCACGACCACGGGCGCTGCAGCAAGCGCGGCGCGAGCAGAAGGCGGTGCCACCATCACTCTAATCGACGGCAGCGGTCTCAACACAGCAGCGGGGGCAAGTCACGGCCTTATCGCTACAGGATCGGGCAGCCGGATCGAGGGTACGGGAACGACAATCGTCGCCGCCGGCACGTCAAGCAACGCAGTGCGCGCCGAGGACGGAGCCAGCGTGTCGCTGACCGGAGGATCGCTTCGCACTACCGGCGCGGGGCCCTCCGAAGCACTCAACACGGCCGCCGCCGACGTGCGGTCGGGCGGCATGCTGGATCTCTCCGGGATTACGATCACGACAACGGGCGCCAGGGCTGATGGGCTACATGCAGAAGGCGCGGGATCGCAAATCCACGGCAGCGATCTTATCGTCTCGACAAGCTGGACCCAAGGCAATGCCGCCGCCAATGCCGTCGATGTGCAGAATGGCGGGACCGTCATTCTGGAACGCAGCCAACTGACTTCGGTCGTCACGGCCGTCAACGTCGGTCTGGCGGCCGATGTGACGCCCGCAACTTTCACCGCAACTGATACGATCATCGTGGCAACCGGGCCGACAGCGCCGGGCCTCAACGCCACTGGAGGAGGGACGGCCCGGCTCACGGGAGGCTCAGTCACCTCCAACGGCATCAACTCGCCCGCGTTGCAAGCAGGAGGCGCTACCATATTCGCAACGGATGTTGCGATCAGGACCACTGGGAATGGTCGCTCCTACGGCGTCCTTTCCGCGGGCAACAGCAACGTGACCGTTGTCGGCGGTTCGATCGCGACCACAGGCGAGCCCGAAAACCCTTTCACCGCAAACGCGCGCAGGCCGGAAGCCTTGGTCGCCACCAATCCCGGTGGCCTGTTGAGCGCGTCGGGCGTCTCTGTCACGACCAGTGGTGTCGAGGGGTTCGGTATAGTGGCCGATGACGGCGGCATCATCACGTTGACAGACAATCACATTGCGACATCAGGGCTGGCGGCGATCGGTCTCTACGCCGGTATCGATCAGGACGGCGCACAATTCCTGGTAAGCGTCACCGGTACCGATCAGGTTGTCGAAACCCAGGGCGAGCGCGCTTATGGCGCCTATGTTTCTCGGGATTTTCTGAGCGGAACGGCTACCATGGATCTCACCGGCGGTTCGATTACGACCGGAGGAGACAATGCAACCGGCCTCAGAGCGATAGGCGGAGGCGTGCTCTCCGCCCGGCAGGGCAGCGTTACCACCAGCGGAGCGCGCGCCTATGGGGTGCAGGCGCGCTACTTCGTTGATGCGATAGTCGCGGATTCTCGAAACGAACCCACCTCGGTATCCCTTGCCGATATGGTGATTCGCACGAGCGGAGCTTCTGCGCACGGCGCCCTTGTCCAGAACGGCGCCTTGCTTGCCGGCACAAACGTCGACATCTCCGCCAGCGGTGCATCGGCGATGGCGCTCTACTCGATTGGCGAACTTGCCGGCACGTCGATCGATTTTGCTGACAGCCGCCTGATCAATGCCGAGGGGCCAACAATTGGGGTAGCAGGTGTCAGCCGGATATCGTTGGTCAGGTCAGTCGTCGGACGGCCACTGGCAGACGGCGGCAATGCCCAATGGCTGCTGGTGGGTGCAACGGCAGACTTTCCCGCTTTGCTCGCCGAACCGCCCATTCGGGGAGATTCAGACGACGATCCAGCTATAACCGCCTTTACTCTCGCGAGCAGTTCGTTGCCGGCTGCGCTCGCATTGCCGGGAACCGCTGACATCGAGATCTATGCCTCTACGCTAACCGGCGCGGCGACTACTCTGCCGGGCAGCACATCGAACGTCACGTTGAACGAACACAGTCACTGGGACATGACCGGCAGTTCGAACGTCACCAATCTGTCAAACATCCAGAGCGGCATTTTCTACACCGCGCCAATCGGCGATCCAACCAGCAGCGCTAGCTACAAGACGCTGAATACCGTGAATTATTCAGGTGGCAACGGACTGATCGGCCTTCACACCTACCTTGCCGGCGACGGTTCGCCCTCGGACCTGCTGGTGATCGATGGAGGTGCAGGCTCGGGTTCGAGCAGGCTGCAAATATCGAACTCCGGGGGGGCTGGCGCCCTGACGGAGGGGAACGGGATCCTCGTCGTCGATGCGATCAATGCGGCGACCACCACAGGCGGGGCCTTCGCGCTAGCCAGCCCCGTGATCGCCGGACCGTACGAATACAATCTGTATCGCGGGAGTGTGGACGCCTCGGCGCCGGAGAGCTGGTTCTTGCGGAATACGCTGCCGACGCCGACGCCCACGCCCACGCCCACGCCCACGCCCACGCCCACGCCCACGCCAACTCCAACGCCGACCCCAACGCCAACTCCTACGCCGACCCCAACGCCAACTCCTACGCCCACGCCAACGCCAACTCCAACGCCGACCCCAACGCCAACTCCTACGCCGACCCCAACGCCAACTCCTACGCCGACCCCAACGCCAACTCCTACGCCGACCCCAACGCCGACCCCAACGCCGACCCCAACGCCGCCTCCTGCACCCCGGCCATATTATCGGCAGGAAACCTCAGTCTACTCGGCGGTGCCAGCGATGCTCGCAATCTACGGCAGGCAAATTCTCGATACGTTGCATGAACGTGTCGGCAACGAGGAGCAGATCCGCGGGAATCCGGCACTCGCCGATTCAAACAAATGGGCTAACGGCATCTGGGGCCGCACGATTCTCCGGCATGGGCACACGAGCGGCGACACGCTTGGGATTTATGGCAATGATGGCCCTTCCTACAAATCGGACTTGATTGCTTTCCAGGCTGGGCTGGACGTCTATCGCCGTACGGAAAAGCGCGACGATGGTACCGAGGGAGACCGCGACCATGCCGGTATCATCGGCAGTTGGGGGACAATGGACGCCGAAATTGATCACAATCTGATCGATTTCAAATTCCGGGCCGGCAAAGTCGATATGCAGAGTTGGTCGCTTGGCGCGTTCTGGACGCATTTCGAACCGAACGGCGCCTATCTGGATCTGGTTGGCCAAGTCACTTGGCACGACATCCGAATGCGTTCGCTCCGGTTTGAGAGGGTCAAGACGAATGGGTTTGGCTTAGCCCTTTCAGCCGAAGGAGGCTATCCGGTGCCGCTCGACGAAGATTGGAAACTGGAGCCGCAAGTCCAGCTGATCTACCAATCTTTTGACATCGACAGCTTCGACGACCCCGCCGCCCATGTCCGCTTCCGCGATCTCGATTCGCTAACCGGACGCGCCGGTTTCCGGCTGGCACATGTGGGTGATCTCGAAGGATGGCTGCGCGGCAATATCTGGCACGAGTTTTTAGGCGGCTTCAGTACCGAATTCTCGTCAGCAGACGGTTATGTCCCGTTTGAAACAAAACCGCCCGTAACGTGGTGGCAAGTGGGCGCAGGCATCAGTTTCCTGCTTCACCCGCAACTCACTTTGTTCGGTCAGGGCAGTTACGAGGAGGCATTTAATGCCGACAGTCACGCCTGGACTGCGAAGATCGGAGTTCGCGTAAATTGGCGATAGCACTGCCTGCGAAATAAACAGAAGACTCTTTGATGGACGATAATCCATTGTTTATAGCGGCATATGCATTGGACCATCCCCATCCTATATTCTACTAGACCGGGAATTTAACGTTTGCAAAAATTTAACCAATGACAATCCTTTAATAGGATTACTTTGGCATAAATTGCTCGCGATGTAATCGCAGTTCAGAAATTGCGGCACTCGAACAACGAGGGAGAGTAAGTCCATGCCACTGATTGAACGCGCTGCACGTGCGCTTGCTGAATCAGAATGCGGTAAAGACGCTTGGCGCAACCTCGACCTCGAACTGAGAGAAGAACTGAAAGAAAATGTGCGTGCCGTAATTAAAGCAATGCGCGTTCCTACGCTGCGCATGTGCATGGCAGGCCACGAATTATTTGAACAAGAGGGGGCAGTAAGGGATTCCGAAAGCATGCAGGATGCGTGGCAAGCTATGATCGACGCAGCCCTTCGGGACCCCATGATTTCTGAAAATGGGGTGTGATCACGTCCTGACAGGGAAAGTAGTTCGGCAGAAAAGCGGCCACAGGTTACCAGCGCCAAGGGGCGAACTAGCACCCGTTCCGGGACCACCGTGGGGATACGATTACCAATTCCGTCACGCAGGCGGGACGTTCTAACTCGAATAGGGCATGGCGGCAATGTCGGCTTTAGTTGGCCGGTTCTCCAAACCGGTCAGGCTACAAACGGCCAGACTCAGCTATTCCAACAAATAAAATCGACAACCGCCAAACAGCTTGCGCTCACCGAAGAGCTCACCAGTTATCCACAGGCAGCTCAACCCGCCGCTCGCATAAACCAGTTTGTCGACTTTTGGAAAATCTCGTCCCAATAGGTCCCACTGCAGCCCAATCGATGTTGGCCGGATTTGTTGGCCGCTTCGCATGGCATCAGAAAATGTATAATAGATTCAACAATATGAACTAACCAGGCCAGATCTGTCTCCCCGACCAACTTCGCAAAGAACCGCAGAAATCCGCCATTTTTGAACCGCCAAAAAGCGCCAATTTAGCGCTATTGTTGGCCGAAGTGTTGGCCAATAAAGCTGAACCAAGGCTGGCTTCGGATGGCTTTCCAAAGAGATTGAAAGACTTAGAGACCAAACTCGAATGCGTAGCACGTCTCCATGGTGACCGGAGGCTGTATGCATCAGGTCGCACACGAAGAATTTCCTTAAAATTCTGAACGTTGTGTTGATAGACGCCACAAATGCGAATTTATAAGAACCTAGCGCTCGACATTCGCCCCTTCCCTTTCGAATTCCTGACCTGTTTCCACAAAAGTTCTCGGCCGCCCCGTCGAACGGGAATGAGCCATTTCGGCGTTAGCGAACGGTCGATATGCGCCCGATTCGAGACGCTCAATGGCTCCTAAAACGATCCCGAAAGCTGACCTTCGGCTTCGCTTACGACCAAACCCGCCCACGCCTGCCGCTGACCGACAAGGAGTGGAGCATGGTCCGGGGCAACATCGCCTCTTACATTGCAGCCCGCCTACTATGAGGCAGTTTAGGTCAAGACATCCTGCTCACGAGCCTTCCTACTTGCGGAAGACGCTTCCCGCGTACCAGACCGGCCGCGATGGCGCGTTAGCAATGTCCAGCGAAAGGGCGACTGCATAGTCATCCAGCCTGACCGCCTCTGCCGGCATGATACCCGGCTGGTCGATATCATCGCCAGGTGCGTGATAGCGACTGGCACGCCAGTCATGCTCCAGCCGGAAAGCTTCGGTGCCCGGCGAGAAGCCGAATTTAAGCGCCAGCGCGGGAATACCCACGCGCACGAAGCTGTACTGGTCGGTGCGCACGAAGCTGTTGCGGTTCGGCAGTGGATCGGGAACCAGTTCCAGCCCCTGCCGCGCAGCGACGGCACGGGCCATGTCGCCAAGGCTGCTTTCGCCATCCCCTTGCGCCAGCACGCTGGTCAGGCGCCAGAGCGGCAATAGCGTATCGAAATTGAGATCTGCCACAAGGCTCTGCTCCGGCACTGTGGGCCTGTGCGCAAACCAGGTCGAGCCGAGCAGGCCGGGTTCTTCCGCCGTAACGATCAGAAACAGGATCGATCGCTTCGGCCTGGCCCCCTTGCCAAGCTGGCTGGCCATATCGAGCACTGTCGCCACGCCGGAACCGTCGTCGATCGCCCCATTGTAAATCGCGTCGCCCGCGATCTTCGGACCGATCCCGACATGGTCCAGATGCGCGGATACCACCAGATATTCGTTGCGCAGCACAGGATCGCTGCCTTCCAGCCGCGCGACCAGATTGGGCGACGTCAGCGGCCGACGCTGCGTTACCAGCGTCGCTTTCAGGCGGAACGGCAGGGCGAAGGTCGGCATCGGCGCCGATGCATCGGAGGCCGCCGCCAAAGCCGCAAAGCTGTGGCCACTGCCGGCGAACAGCCGTTCGCTCGCCGCCGGATCGATGGTGGCGACGAAGAAGCCATCGGGCATGTCGCGTAGCGCGCGATCGGCCAGATACATCTCGCTCTGCCGCGCGAGCAGCTTCTGGCGCTCCCACGGAATTTCGATCTGATTGGGCGCCGTCAGCGTGATGAGGCCGACTGCACCGGCCTGCGCCAGTTGCGCCGCCCGCAGCTTGCGCGCATTGGCCTTGATCGGCCCGGAAATTCCGGAGGGGCCACCGCCTATGACCACGGCAATCTTGCCGCGCAAATCCAGCCCCGCGAAGTCGTCATGCCCCTGCGCCGGCAAATGCAGACCATAGCCAAGGAACACCAAGGGAGCGTCCAGCGCCTGCGGGCGCGGACCTCCCCACGCGGCGACAAGCATTTCGCTGCCAAGCGCAATCGGCGACGCACTGCCGTCCGCCTCGATCAGCGATGCCCTGGACGCCGACTGGTCGACCGTCTGCTCCTCAAGCGGCACTTGCTGGCGGAAAGTGCCGCCCTCACCCGCCGGGACCAGACCGATCTCGAGAAACCGCCGTTCCACATAGTCGGCAGCGCGCAAGTGGCCGGCCGATCCGGTTCGCCGTCCCTGATTGGCGTCGCTGGCGATTTCCTTGATGTCTCCCCACCACTTTTCCGCGCGGGAATTCTCCTGAGCGATCGCGGTCGTCATCGTAACAGACGACGACAACAGCAACATCGCGGCCACTCCTGCGCGCGCCGGGCGGATGGATTTCATGGTCGTGCCTTTCACGCTCGCCCGCCGCCCCAGACGGCTTCCGGGCAGTGGATCAAGCCGGCCTCGTAGATGACGCCGGGAACGGAATCGGATTGCAGGAAAATGGGCCCGTCCAGATCGACGATCCCGCAATATTGGCCAAGCAGGAAAGCCGGCGCCATCGCTAGCGACGTGCCGATCATGTTGCCCACCATCACTTCCAGCCCCAGCGCCCCTGCGCGCTGCGCCATGCGCAGCCCCTCCGTCAGCCCGCCGCACTTGTCGAGCTTGATGTTCACCGCCTGATAGTACGGCACGAGCCGGTCGAGATCCGCGAGGGTCTGGATGCTCTCATCCGCAGCGACAGGAATGGGTAGCTCCAGCCCAGCCAGTTGCGCATCGCTGCCGACTGGAAACGGCTGTTCGAGAAGCCGAACGTCCGCCTCAACCAGGACGGGCAGCAACCGCGCCAGCGACGAGGACGAAAGGCTGCGATTGGCATCGACGCCCAGCCACGCATCGGGCCGCGCGCCGCGGACGGCGCGGACGCGTCCGCTGTCCTCACCGTCATTGCCCAGCTTGATCTTGATCGCCTTTGCCCCGGCATAAGCCAGCGCTTTTTCGGCCATGGCGGAAGGCGCGTCCTTGCCGATCGTGTAGGTCGTCAGCAGCGGCTGCGGCGGCGCCATGCCCAGCAGGCGCCACACCGGCGTCCCCACGCGCTTCGCCTGCAGGTCCCAAAGCGCGCAATCGAGCGCATTTCGCGCGCCACCGGGCGGCATTCTTTCGGCAAGAAGCGAGTGATCGAGGCCCTGCCCGATCCAAGCCTGCGCCTCCGCCAGCTGGAGCAGCATCGCCTCCGGCTCATCGCCGAGATAGAAGACCCCCGCCGCCTCCCCCCGGCCGACATGCCCGTCCGCCTTGAGTTGGATGACCACGCATTCGATATGCTCGAAGAGGTGATCGCTGATCCGGAACGGTTCGCGCAAGGGCAAGCGAACCAGCCGCGCCTCTATTACGGGACGGGAGGGTGGCAGCGCCTTGATGGCGGCATCGATGTCGATCGGCGTCATGCCCAAGGCGTAAGTAGGGACAGTTTTTCTGTCTATGTCAGAATAACTCTCAAAACTAGCATTTCACGACCGTCAATCGAAGCGGGGTTTGGGCGGTTGATGGCCAACATAACCGGTGAAAGACTGATGCAGCCCGGTAAGGCGTTCCAGTCGTTTCTCCACTTTGGGTCCGATCGTCTTGATGACATCATTCACCATCAAGTTCACCGCGCAGACCAGCGCCACCGGCGAACTCCAGAACATCCCGGTCTGCGTCGGCACGGCAAGGACGTGCGGCGTGAAGCGGGCCGCCCAGTCGCAGAACAGGTCGGTCAGCACGATGAGCGGAATGCCCTGCTCGCGCGCCTGTTCGGCGATCAGGTAGGACTGACGCGAATAGCGGCGAATGTCGATCACCACGAGGCAAGCATCCTTCTCCTCGCTGGCGAAGACATCAGCATAGTTGCCCGCGCTCAGATCGACCAACCGCACCCCATCGCGCATGAATTGCAGATGGTTCGCCAGCAGCATCGCAATGCCGCGCTCGGTTTGGAAACCGGCGACATGCACCACACGCGACCGGGCAAGCAGGTCGACAGCCGCCGCCCAGCCGGGACTTTCCGCCAATCGGTAGACCGCCATCAGCGCATTCATTTCGCGCTGCCGGTTACCGTCGCGCCCACTGGGCTGGTCCGGCGCATCCACGAATTCCGCCAGTTCCGCCCCGATCAGCCAGGGCATGGCCTGAACGCTGTTGTCCTTTAGTTCGTTCTTCAGCGCCTTGAAGTTGCGGAAACCCAGCTTGCGCGCGAAACGGCCGATGGTGATTTCGCTGACGCCGACTTTGCCCGCCAGCGTGTCCGCAGTCTCGAACACCAGACTGGCATAATGGGTCAGGATGTGCGCCGCCACTGCCCGCTCGGCCGCCGTGTACCCATCCAGTTCCGCCTGCAAGCGCCGCAGCAGGGGCACATTGGGGATCGTCGAAGGTGCAGCGCCACTATCGGGCACGGCCGGAATATTCGTCATCTCATGTCGTCCTTTCGGCTCGCAATTCCACCACGTAATGACAGTTTTTCAAGCTAAACTATCTATTGACAGAAATATGTCAAACCCAGCTTATGAATGCCATCGGCGGCGCCCGGAAGCGCGCTGCACGATCAGCGACAGCCGGAGCGGCAGTCATGAAGGCATTCAATGTTCAACGGGGGTCGCCACAGATGAAGAGCGGGACAAGACATGCAGCACGACTGGCCGCGCTACTGGCCGGCAGCCTGCCAATCTGGGCGGTCACGGTTCATGCACAAACCGCCACGCAGCCGCCTGCCGAGCCTTCCGCCGGCGATATCATCGTCACCGGCTATCGCTATCTCAGTGAAGATACCAGCGGCACCACCGGCCTGCCCCTGCCCATCGAGGAAGTCCCTCAATCGATCACGCTGGTAAACCAGGACTTCCTGAAAGCCACCGATGTGAAGACGCTGGGCGACGTGGCGCAGTACACCCCGGGCGCGATTTTTGACGGTAACCCGGGCGGAACCGCATCGGTAGTCAAGCTGCGCGGGTTTTCGGCGGGCAATGCCATCGACGGCCTGAATGTCGGCGCGCTGGACTACGAGCCGGACTTCGCCACGCTGGACCGGCTGGAAATCGTCAAAGGCCCGACATCGGTGGTCTATGGCGCGGCCAATCCAGGCGGCATCATCAACCAGGTGACCAAAAGCGCACGGGCGGATACCCCGTCCTACCTGCAGGTCCTTGGCGGATCATGGGGCCGCTGGCGCGTCGAGGGGCAGGTTGCCGGTGCACTCAACGCCGCCGGCACGATCCGCGCCATCGGCGTTGCCGCGCACGAGGAGGCGGACAGCTTCATGAAGCGCGTCGATTCCAGCAAGACGGTGCTCTACGCCGGGTTGGACGCGGATCTTGCGGGCGGCCTTAGCGGCTATGTCCACGGCGGCTATGAGCGCTATCGCCGCACGTCGTTCGACGGGATTCCAACGCTGCCGGACGGTTCGCCCGCACCCGTGGGCCGCTCGTTCTTCATCGGATCAGGCGATTTCGACATGACCACCCCGGTTGCCCGCGTCGATGGCGGGCTGGACTGGCAGGCAACCTCCGCCCTCTCGATCAGCCTGAAGCTCAACTATCTCCATTCGAACACCACGGGAGAGAGCGGCTACGGCTACGATCTTCAGGCGAATGGCGATTTCTTCCTTGCGATCAATGACGTGACGAAAAGCACGCAGGACGCGTTCAGCGCCGGCCTCTCGACGCTCTACAAGCTGGATGAGCTCGGGCTTGCCGAAAGCTTCGTCACCGTGGCCGCGAACTATCAGCGCTATGACACGAAGCAGGCCGGCACCATCCCGGACATGCCCGAAGGCGACGTTGCCAACATCTTCGACGGCGTTTCGGCGATCGAGGACATGTTCAACACGCGGACCTATCCCGGCGTCTACGACTACAGCCTCAACCGGCGGCTGCGTTACCTGACGATTTCCGGGCAGGCTAATATCAAGGTGGCCGAACCGCTGACGCTGCTGGGCGGTATTTCCTGGGCGAAGCCCGATGTGAGCAAGCAATCCGCCGCCGGCGCCTGGCAGGACTTCAGCGGAGACAGCCAGACCAGCCTGCGCCTTGCCGCCACGCTGGAGCCGATCAAGGGCCTCAATGCCTATATCTCCTATAGCGAGAGCTTCCAGCCGCAACTCTACATCGATACCGATGGCAACGTGCTGCCTCCGCTTACCGGCGAACAGTACGAGGTAGGCGTCAAGTACGTCTCGCCCGATCGGCGCATCCTGCTGACCGGCGCGCTGTTCGATGTGCGCCAGTCCAATCAGGCCACGTACGCCGACACCATCGACATGATCGACCGATACCGTGCAGTGGGCAAAGTCCGCCATCGCGGCCTTGAACTGCAGGCCATGGGCGAGATCGTGAAGGGCTGGCAGGTGAACGCCGGCTTCGCCCTGCTAGAACCCAAGATCCGAGAGGATGAGGATCCTGCGCTCGTCGGCAAGACCGTTACCTTCCTGCCGAAGACCACCGCTAGCCTCTATACCAGCTACAGCTTCGACAACGGCCTGCTGCTGGGCGGCGGCGTGCGATACGTGGGATCGGTCAAGACATCCTACGATGCGTCGACGCGCGACATCGCCTCCTACACGCTCGTAGATGCATCGGCAGGTTACACCATCGACAAGTGGCGGCTCCAGCTGAACCTCAAGAACCTGTTCGACAAACACTATTTCGTGAACAACTATCAGACGCTGTTCTACGGCAATGTGGTGGGCGAACCGCGCAGCGTAACCCTGTCGCTGCGGCGGGATTTCTGAGGGTCGGCACGAAGATGCGAATGAAGCAGATTGCCGTGCTGACGGCCGCGACTCTGGCTGTCAGCGGACCCGTCTCTGCCCAGCCTCTCACCCACGACGTCGTCTATATCGGCGCGCGGGTCATCGATCCGGAAACCGGGCTGGACGCGGTGCGCAACATCGCCGTGGACGGAAGCCGGATCGCCGAAGTGACCGCGAAGCCGCTGAAAGGCCATCGGGAGATCGATGCTGATGGCCTGATTGCCGCCCCCGGCTTCATCGACCTGCATTCGCACGCCACCAATGCGGAAACGGCTGGCTATCAGGCGAAGGACGGAGTCACCACCCGGCTGGAACTGGAGATTGGCGCCTTTCCGGTGCGTGATTGGTATGCGCGCCGCGAAGGCAAGGAACTGCTGAACTACGGCACCAGCGTCGGCCATACGCCGATCCGTTATTACCTGCAGAAGGGCGGCGGCGCGGCAGGTCTGGCGGCGTTGACCGCAAAGCCCGAAGCCTACTTTTCCGGCGACGAGATCGACAGTCCCATTCCGGACGCGGCCTACCCGCAACTCGCCCCGCTGCTGGAGCAAGGCCTGCGCGAAGGGGCAATCGGCATCGGCAGCGGCACGCAATATGCCCCCGGCATCACCCACAAGGAGATGCTGGACGTAACCCGCGTCGCCGGCCGGATGAAGACCTGCGTCTTCACCCACGTCCGCTACGGCAGTCTAGTGGAGCCGGACAGCACTCTGGAATCGGTGCAGGAAAGCATCGCCAATGCCGCGATGACCGGTGCCTGCGTCCATGTCGTCCACATCAACAGCATGGCGATGTCGGACTCGCCGCTGATGGTGGACCTGATGCGAAGTGCCCGCGCACGCGGCATCGATGTGTCTACCGAGATCTATCCGTGGGACGGATCGGTGGATGCCATCCGCAGCGTGATCTTCGATCCTGGCTGGGAGAAGCGCTGGGGCGTGACGGTGGGCGACCTGCAATCGCGCAGCACCGGAAAGCGGCTGACACAGGCGGAATTCGATGCCCTGCGCAGCGGCACTGGCGACGACGGCGTGATCATGCACATGAACACGGAAGCCACGATCACCGCCCTGCTGCGCGATCCGCTGGTGATCGTCGCCAGCGACGGCGGCGATATTGCAGGGCCAAACAGCCATCCCCGGTCGGCCGGCAATTTCGCGCGCGTGCTGGGCCACTATGTGCGCGAAGTTCACGCGATCGACTGGAGCGAGGCAATCCGCAAGATGGCACTGATGCCCGCCCAGCGGCTGGAAGCATTCGTTCCCGCGATGCGCCACAAGGGACGGATCCAGCCGGGTGCCGACGCCGATATCGTGGTGTTCGATCCCGCCACGGTGGGCACGCGGGCGACATACGGCGATGCCGCCCGCTATTCGGACGGGTTTCGCTACGTGATGGTGAATGGCGTGCTGGTAGTGGACGGCGGCGCGCTGGTGTCCGGGGTCCATCCCGGCAAGCCGGTCTATTCGGAGTTCAGGAAATGACAGCGGTGATCGACAAGCCCCTCGCGATCGCACCTATCGATCTGCCGCGCCCCTATCTGCTGTTCCTTGGCGATGCCGACGATACCGCCTTCCTCAAGACCGGGCTTGGCCTGCGCGACTGGGCGGCGAACCTGTGCATCGGTGAATATGGCTGCGACGGCGCGCGCGCCACGCTCGGCCTGCCGCGCATGTCCCCGCAAGAGGCCCATGCCGCCGGCGCGCGGGCGCTGGTGCTGGCCGCCGCCTCCATCGGCGGATCGATCCGCCCGGCCTGGATCGACTATCTGCTGGAAGCGCTGGAAGCCGGGCTGGACATCGTCAGCGGCGCGCATGACCGGCTGGCCGCCGATCCGCGTCTCGGCAGCGCCGCGCAGCGGCTGGGTCGCAAGCTGATCGACGTGCGAACGCCGCCGGTCGGCTTGCCCGTCGCCACCGGCCGCCGACGCACCGGCAAGCGCCTGCTGACCGTGGGCACCGACTGCGCGCTGGGCAAGAAATACACCGCCCTCGCCCTCACCCAGGCCTTGCGCGCCTGCGGACTCGCCGCCGATTTCCGGGCCACCGGGCAGACTGGGATCATGATCGCGGGATCGGGCATTCCCATCGATTCGGTCGTCAGCGATTTCGTGGCGGGTGCGGCGGAAGTGCTGAGCCCGGACGCTGCCCCCGGCCATTGGGACGTGATCGAGGGGCAGGGATCGATTTTCCATCCCTCCTACGCCGGCGTGTCTCTGGGCCTGATGCATGGTTCGCAGCCCGACGTACTGGTGCTCTGCCATCAGCACGGCCGGGAGCAGATCGTCGGACTGGAAGGCTATCCCCTGCCATCCATAACCGAAGCGATCGACCTGACCGTCCGCCTTGCCCGGCTTACCAATGCCGATGCGCGCTGTGCGGGCGTCTCGTTAAACACGTCCGGGTTGTCCGATGCCCAGGCGGTCGCGCTGATAGCGCGCCGGACGGAAGAGTGGGGCATTCCGGTCGCGGATCCGATGCGACCCGGCGCGCAGTTCGAAAGGCTGGTCGCAGCATGCATCGCCTGACGCACGTCCTACCCGCGATCTTGCTGGCACTGTCCTTCACCACCGAGGCGCAGGCAGAGCCCGACACGCGTTTCGAAGCGGCGATGGCAGAAGTCCGCACGATGGTCGCCTCCGCGCCCGAAGACTGGGGCCTTTCCGTTACCGTCACCGATCGCGATCATACGTTGATGACGGCAACGCATGGCTATGCCGATATCAACAGGCATGTCCCGATTACCGAAGACACCCGCTTCGCCATCGGATCGATCTCCAAGTCCTTCGCGGCGCTGGTGCTGATGCAGATGGCGGACGAGGGCCGTTTCGATTCCGCCGCACCGATCGCCCGATACCTTCCGGATTTCCACCCGAACTCCAGATTTTCGCCGATCACCGGAGCCAGCCTGCTGACGCACACCTCTGGCCTGCCCAACTACCTCTATAACGCCGCATCGATGCGATACGCCATTGCCGCGCTGAACGAGATCGAGCCGGCCTACGCCCCCGGCACGCACTTCTGGTATTCGAACACCGGGTATCAATTGTTGGGCTATGTGGCCGAGCGGATCGACGGTGCACCCTACCCGCTTATCCTGCAACGCCGCATGTTGGACCGACTGGGCATGGCCGCCAGCTCGCCGCAGATCGATGAGCGGCAGCGCGGTGTCATGGCCCGAAGCTATACCCGCGCTGCCGATGGCAGCCGGCACGAAGCGCCATGGTTCCCCTATCTCTCCGCCGATGGCGGCATCGTCTCCACTGCCAGCGACATGAGCCGCTATGCACGCATGTTGCTGGCACGCGGTGCAACGCCTTCGGGCCGACTGGTCTCGCCCCGCTCATTCGCACAGTTCTCGACGCCGGCACTCGACGATTACGGCTATGGGCTGGAAGTGTTCGACCATGGCGGGGTGCTGGCGCATAGCGGGACCATCGCCGGGTTTCAGGCCTATCTGAACGCCGATCTCGCGCACGGCTTTGCCGTGATCTTCCTCGCCAATGGCCCTCTGGACCGCGTGATGCGAGATCGGATCATTGCCCGCCTGACCGAAGCTGCAGGCGGGCAAGCGCGCTCAATCGCCGCGCCGCTGCGCCCCTTCGCCAAAGCGGCCAGCTTCACCGGCCACTTTCTCGACGCAAGCGGCGCCGCCCTGACTTTCGAGGCGGTCGGTCCCGACGGACTGGCCCTGACCGAGAAGGACGGACGGCAGCCGCTGACCCGACTGGGCCGGGATGTGTGGGCCGCCTACCTCACGCCGCATGGCCCGCGCACCTTCGTGTTCTTCCGCGATGCATCGGGCACTGTCACCGATGTGTCGGAAGGCGCATCGAACTACGCGATGGGCACTGCCACGACCGCGTCGCCCGCTTCATGGCGTGCACTCACGGGCCGCTATCTGGCGCATGGCGAGGAAGGACCAGGTCTGCGCATCTTCGCCCGCAACGGCCGATTGATGATGGCCTATGCCGATTCCAATGCCCCGCCGATCCCTCTGGCGGAGGAACGTCCCAACCGCTTCCGCTTCGCGGAGCCGGACTGGGCGCCCGAGCATCTCGTTTTCGACAGTCCACTTGACGGCAAAACACAGCGCCTGACCCTGAGCGGAGTACCGCTCTATCGGATCGACCTGCCGTGACCGGCTGGCGCTGGCTCCTCCCCGCGTCGGCCTTTCTCCTGCCAGCACCCGCTCACGGGCAATCGTCGGACGCCTTCGTGGACTGGGGCAGTCGGCATACCCTCCCGCTTCCGTCCTGCTCGGCTCAATCCGACACAGCGGCTATGCAAGTCATAGTTCCCATCGTCGACGATGCCCGCGTCGTAGCTCTGGGTGAACCAGCCCACGGCGCGCACGAGCCGCTCGCGCTGCGCAACTGCCTGCTGCGTTATCTCGTGGAACACCAGAGGTTTACCGCGATCGCCATCGAATCCGGCCTCCATGAATCGCGCGGATTGCAGGACTATGTGGCTGGTGGCTCCGGCGATGCCCGGCAATTGGTGCAAAGCAGCCTGACATGGGGCTTCTGGCGCTTCGCGGAAAATGTCGAACTGGTCGAATGGCTACATGCCTACAACGCCAACCCGGCTCACCCGCGTAAAATCCATTTCTACGGCATCGACATGAGCGGCGGAGAGAGTTCCGGCGAATGGCGCAACGCCCGGATCACCCTGGATACCAGCCTGTCGTTTCTGGAGCGATTTGCGCCAGAGGCATCGCGTTCGGTGCGCGCCGCTCTTGCTCGATATCAGGACAGCTTCACCGCGTCCGCCTATTTGACTCTACCCAGCGCCGACCGTGGAAGGCTGGAATCGGCGATCCACCAACTGATCGCCTTTTTCGATCATCATCGTACGTCACTCATATCGGCATCGAACCAAGACGATTTCGCATGGGCACAGCGGAATGCCGTCCTCGCCGCCCAACTCGAAGCAACGTTTCGCGTCTCCCGTCCTGCTGTTTCCGGGCAGGACCTCACCCCCGACGATTATCGCGCCGAAGAAGTGCGCGATGCAGCCATGGCGGACAACCTGCGCTGGGTTATCGGGCGCGAAGGCTCTCTGGGCCGCATCCTGCTGTTTGCCCATAATGGTCATGTCGTGAATGCGCCGGGGCGAGGCGGTATCTGGGCGATCTATCGCAAGCCGCCTCGATCCATGGGCCAGCATCTGCGCGCGGGGCTCGGGCGAAGGCTGCGCATCATTGCAACGAGCGCCACGTTTATCGATCCGCGCCTCCCGACAGACGGACAGCCCTCCGGCTCGATCGATCAGGCTCTGGCCGAAATCTCAGATCGAGCCGGCAAAGCGCCATTTGCTATCGATCTGCGCTCCCCCGACAAGGAAATGGCCAACCAATGGCTGATGCGCGATCAATCGCTGCGAGCCAGTTTTTCCACGCAAAGTATCCTGGTTCCGAAAATCGCGATGGATGCGATCATCTACCTGCCTCAACTGACACAACATCGATAGCGGAGCCGGATTATCATCGGACCTGCGGCAGCTTAGCATTCGCCATATTGATTTCCAACTCGAGCGGTTTGCGACGAACGGCAAGGAACCGTTCGGCCACTTTTGACGTATGCCGCCGGTCGGCAACCGCCCCTTTTCAGTCATTGCCGGATACACTGCATCTCCCTGAAAGCGGTCGCTTATCAGCAGTCAACGCATAGCAGAGAATTCATCACGCTCGCCTCGGCTTAAACAATGAAGAGCCGCGCCAGTCCGACGACAGAGCAAAGCCCAAGGATGGCAAATGTGCCGAAGCGAAACCGGGTAATGGCGACCAACGCAGCGAGGGATAACAGCAAGGCAAACCAGTCGACGGAGGCAAGGTCCGGCACCGGAAGCGTCAGGATGCCAATGCGATGCTCCGCGACATTCCCGAACCAGTAATGGAGGGCGAACCAAAGCGCGAGGTTGAGAATGACGCCGACGACAGCCGCCGTGATTGCCGAAAGCGCTGCAGCAAGGGCACGGTTCGTCCGCAAACGCTCGATGAATGGCGCTCCTGCGAATATCCAGAGGAAGCAGGGAACGAAGGTGACCCACGTGGTCAGCAATCCGCCAAGGGTTCCAGCAAGCAGCGGCGACAGCATCCCCGGCTGGCGATAGGTTGCCAGAAAACCAACGTACTGGGTGACCATGATCAGTGGGCCAGGTGTGCTCTCCGCAAGGCCCAGCCCATCGAGCATCTCCGGCGGCGTAAGCCAGTGATAGTGATCGACGGCGGCCTGCCCGACCCAGGCCAGCACCGCATATGCACCACCGAAGGTGAGCATCGCCATCTTGGAAAAGAACGTGCCGACCTCTGCGAAGGCACTGTCTGCAGGCGCGAAGGCGATCACCGCCAATAGTGGCAGGAACCAGGCAGCGAGCAGCGCGGCGGAAACCCCGAGGATCGATCCAAAACCGGACCTTGCATGATCGGGGATTTCCGCTCCGAGCGCGCTGTCTTCGTCACGCAGCGATCCGGCCTTTGCATGACCGTGCCCGCCGCCCTGAAATGCCTGAACACCGAGCCGACTGGCGCTCCATCCGACTATACCGGCGGCAAGGATGACGATCGGAAACGGCACCTTGAGGAAGAACAGCAATCCGAAAGATGCCACCGCGATGGCCCAGCGCGTTCGATTGGCCAGCGCCCGCGAGCCGATCCTCAGCACCGCCTGGAAAACGATCGCGACGACTGCAGCCTTCAGCCCAAAAAACAGCGCCGCAACCGGCGCAACCTTGCCGAGCAGCACGTAGATCCAAGAAAGGGCCATGATCGACAGCGCGCCAGGCAGCACGAAGAGCACGCCGGCAACGAGACCGCCTTTGACCCGGTGCAACAGCCACCCGATATAGATCGCCAGCTGCTGCGCTTCGGGTCCAGGCAGCAGCATGCAGAAGTTGAGAGCGTGCAGAAAGCGCTCCTCACCGATCCACTTCTTCTCGTCGATCAGGATCCGATGCATCACTGCAATTTGTCCGGCGGGGCCGCCGAAGCTGAGCAAAGCAATCCGCGCCCATACGCGCACGGCCTCGCCAAACGAAATGCCGTGCGGCATCTCGGAAGTACGAGTGTTCTGTGTGGTGAGAGCAATCGTCATGGTGCAGAGGTCCTGACCTTGTCGAGCGCGCCGCGCAGCGCCTTTGCCAGCTTCAGGGCATCGTCATTGGCCCAGAAGTGCATGAAGAAGAGGCGGGGCTCGTCATTGAGCATGTGGTTGTGAAGAGCGGTGATCTCGATCCCTCCCGACTGAAGCGGGCGGATAACGGGATTGACCTCATCGGCGGTCAGCACGAAATCGCCGGTGATCGCGGCCTTGCCGCCGCCGGTGGGCTGGAAGTTGATGGCGATTGCCGATCCCATCGGGTTTGGAAGGGCCATGCCGGCCGAGGTCGGAACTTCCTTACGCGCGATACCGAATTGATAAACACCGCCAGTCGGATTGCCCTTGGCGCACATGATCGCGTCGATCCCAGCAGTATCCAGGTCGAGCGCAGGCATCGGAGTCGAAGAGGCCGGAGGCGTGAATGGCGTTTTGCTGAGACGGAGCGCGACCTGAATCGCTGCTGCCAGCTTCACTGGGTCGCCGTGCCCTTCGATATGCATGTACATCGTCGCCGGACTTGAGCGCAGCAGGTGATTGTGAAGCGCGGTGATCTCCAGACCGCTATCTTCCAGCGCACGCATCACCGGGTTCACTTCGTCATGCGTGAGGACGAGATCGCCCATGACCATGGCCTGATCGCCCATCTCGTGAAAGTCGACCCACGATCCCAGCGCCAGAGCCGGCTTGATCGCGACGCCGTCGAGCGTGACTTTCAGGTCGGACCGAGGAAACGCCACCCGGTAGACGCCGCCGGCCTGGACAGATCCCGGCTTGCCGATCGCCGCGCCCACGGCGTTCCAGTCCGGCGCAGCAAGTGCCGGTGCTGTAAACGACTGTGTAGCGGCTGCCAGGGCCAGGCTGGCCAATCCAATGCGAAAGCGGGACGCAGACACCGATACTCTCCATCTGTCAGGACATCGCAGATGGCTAAATCCGGGGCATTGTCCGTTCAACCTTCCCGGCCGAGGCAGGCCAAGATACGATCGTATCATGACCGCCCATGACATGACCGACTCTGCACATTGGCTCGTTCTGGCCATGCAGCTTCCCTCTCAACCCGCCTATACGCGGGTCAAAATCTGGCGGCGGCTGCGCGAGGCAGGCGCCGTCTCGCTTGCAAGCGGCGCGCACTTGCTGCCTGACGAGCCGAGACACCGCGAAACCTTCGCAGCAGCACTTCGCGAAGTCGTTGCCGGCGGCGGTCAGGCGACGATCGTATCGGGCGCCATCGTCGATGGTAGCGAGGATCCGGAGGCGCTGTTCCGGTCAGCCAGAACCGCCGATTTCGAAAGCTGGGCCGATGAAGCCGCCCAGTTGCTGACAGGCGAAGTAAAGGCGGCCTCCGTGACGCGCATGCGCCGGCGCCTCGACGCCATTCTCGCCATCGAATTCGTCGGCACCGGGTGGCAGGACCGAGCGGAGCAGATCATGCAATCCCTGCTCGATGCCTCGCTACGCCACCCCGACGTCAGCCGTGCCGACCCCGGCCACGCCTACCGCGTAAAAGAACTCCATGGACGCACCTGGGTGACGCGGCGAGGCCTGGGCGTCGACAGGATCGCATCGGCGTGGCTGATCCGCCGTTTTATCGATCCCCGGCCCCACTTCCGGTTCGTCGACGCTGACCGTTATGCGCATCAGCAGCGCGAATTGCGCTTCGACATGGCCGAGGGCGAGTTCACGCATGAAGGCGAAAACTGCTCCTTCGAAACGCTGCTAAATCACAGCGGAATCGCGGCCGATCACGGCCTGATCGAAATCGGAAAGATTATCCACCAACTCGATATTGATGATGGCAAGTACGACTGCCCGGGCACCCCGGACTTCTCAGAGGCCATCGGCCGTATTTGCGCGCTCCATGCCGAGGACGATCACCGACTTGCCGCAGCATCAGCGCTGCTGGACGGCATGTACGAAGCCGCTGCCGTGGTCGGCTGAGGCTTTGGGATCGACGCCTGCCCGCAGGTCGGATATGGGGCCGCTTTGTCGATGGACGGCGCAATCGCCTGACGGCAGCGCATCCGCGGAGACATTTCGGTGAGTATCAAAAACCCCTGCATATCGGTCTGCAAATTCGACGGCCGAACGGGGTGGTGCCGGGGATGCGCCCGCACGCTCGACGAAGTGCGCAAATGGCGCAAGATGCAGCCGCATGGCCGCAAAACCATCGAACGTGAACTGCAGCGACGCCTTCAACGCCTTGGCGCACGCGACGAAAAATAACACTTCCGCACCGTATTAGACCTCTGCCAAGCGGCTCTCACCAGGAGCTCTTATTTGCACTTCAGGGCCCGGAAGCGGCCTGACGGTGATCGGCCCGGACCGGGAGGAACCGGTCGCTTCGGCATCCGTGAGACGGCAATCGCCCTCATCTCGGTAGTTCAGCACAGGGAGGGGAGAACCTGAAAGCCGCCGACCGAGAAGCGGCCGCTAAATCCGGCGCCAGAAAGTGTATTCCCGTTATGCTTCCCTCAAGGAACCTAGTTGAGCCATTGTGCCATCCGGGGCCGCGAGCTTGATGAGGCGAGACAGCAGCTCGATCGCATCTTCATTTTCCTGCCGATGCGGGAGATAGCGCTCGGCAATCGATAAACCGCGCACGGACCACACCATCAGCCTCATGACCGAGCGCGCCAACATCTCGTCACCGCCGAATGCTCCCCGCATCACGACAAGAGCGGATTTCTCTACCTCTTCCTGCATCGGCACAACCAGGGCAGCCAATTCGGCATCGCTGCGCGTAGCTTGAAGAATTTCCAGCACGGCCAGTCCCGAAGGCCGATTCAAAACTGCCCAAAGCACCTTGGGCCAATCATCGAGGCGATCCCCGAGTCCGGTCGCGATCCGGGTTTCCTCGTACTCCGCCATTTCGCGTTCGAAGACGTGCCGCACCACGTCCGCCATAAGCGCCGCACGCGTGCCGAAATGATGCAGCATCGCGCCGCGCGAAACCCCTGCACGCTCGGAGATGATGGCGGTGACCGCACCGGTGTAACCCAGATCGTGAATGGTTGCGATCGCAGCCTCAATTAGCGCGAGGCGCGTCTGCGCCGTGCGCTCTTCCTGAGTGCGCCGTGATTTGGCGATGCGTGTCATCAGCTTTCGTGTTCGCCTTGCATTCCTGCCTCTCCAGCTTCGAGGGGGTATCCAACCGCGAAACCGATAGCCAGTGATTAAAAACATTCATGCTTGACTGTTTGTATGATCGATCCTTATCCCGAGCGTCAAGCGCCGTCCAATCGGCGCATCCGTTGGGAGGGATTTTGGATGAGTAAGGCAGCACTGTTCGTGGGCGTCAGCCTGATCGCGGCAGCAACCCCGGCATGGGCCCAATCCGCGCGTGACAACGCGGCTGCGGTGCAGGATGGCGGTGTTCCCGAAATCGTCGTCAGCGCACAGCGCCGCACGGAACGGCTTCAGGATGTTCCGGTCAGCGTCACCGCACTGAGCGCCGACACGCTGCGCTCCCGCAACGTCAACGATCTGACGCAAGTCGCATTGGCGGCACCCAGCCTTCAGGTGGGCAGCGACAACACCTTTGCCGTTCGCGGGGTCGGCACCCAGGCTTTCGCGACCACTATCGATTCCAGCGTCGCCACCTCTCTCGACGAGGTCAATCTCGGCCGGCCTTTCCTCGCGCAAGGCCTGTTCAACGATGTCGAGCGCGTAGAAGTGCTCAACGGCCCGCAGGGGCTGCTGTTCGGCAAGAATGCCTCCGCCGGCCTGCTCAATGTCGTGTCCGTCCGACCAAAGCTGGGACTGCTGGAGAGCGAGACCAGCCTGGAGCTGGACAACCGTGAAACCCCCGGAAGCGATGCAGCTTCCTGGTCGGCGATTGCGCGCCAGACGATCAATGTGCCCGTCGGCGAGAGCGGCGCCCTGCGCATTAACGGTACTTATTCGCACGAAGAGCCCGGCACCACTTTCGTTGGCCTGCGCGGGGTTCGCAACGATCTTGATCGCGAACAGTACGGCGTACGGGCCAAGTACCTGCAAGAAATCACCCCCTCGCTCGAACTCTACGTGATCGGCGACTATGCGGAATCCCATGGAATCGCCGGAATCTACGACCGGACTTACCGTTCGCTCGGAACCGGCAGCGCAAACGCTGCTCCATTGGCTGCTTCAGGCATCGTGCCGGGCGACGACAACTTCACATTTGCGGGCGATGGAGGGTTCTGGCGCGATCTCAAGCTCGGCGGCGCACAGGCTTCGCTGGCATGGACCAGCCCTAGCGGGGTCGTCATCAGCGACATCGCGGCGTGGAAATTCTACAACTACGATGCCCAGCTGGACACGGACTTCACCAGCAGCAACGGCGCCAGCCGCAACTGGTCTCACGCCGATTACGACCAGTTCTCCAACGAACTGCGCGTTGCCCTGCCGGCCAACAACCCACTCTCCGGGCAGGCCGGCCTCTATTACTTCCATTCGACCATCGATCAGCAGGGCCAGATCGCGGGCAACAACTATCTGCCCGACTTCCTTCTGCCCAGTTTCCCATTCTGTGTGGGAGGAAGTGCGGCGACGGGCTGCGCGACGAGCAACAGCTATTTTCTCGGCCGCGACAACAGCTATCGCATGACGACGGACAGCTACGCGGCGTTCGGGCAACTGACTTATGCCGTTACGGACGCGCTCAAGGTCTTCGCCGGCGGCCGCGTCACACGTGACGAGATATCGATCGATCTCGTCCAGATCCAGGATGCCTACTTCGTGCCTCTGGGCGTTCCGGGCAGTTTCGCCCAGGACTATGGTCATACGAACTTCAGCTGGCGCGCCGGGGGCCAATTCGAGGTGACCCGAGACGCAATGGTCTATGCGTCCTACGGTCGCGGCTACAAGGGGCCGGGCTTCAACGATACGGCGGCCTCATCCGATGCGGATCTGCTGGTTCGCGGCGAAACGTCCGACACGGCCGAAATCGGCTTCAAGACCAGCTGGTTCCAGCGCAAGCTGGTGTTCAACGTCTCGGCATTCCACACCAAGTTCAAGAACTACCAGGTGCAGTCGCTCGATACGGCGCTGCAGGCTTTCGTGGTTCAAAACGCGGCCTCGGTCACCAGTAAGGGCATTGAGGCGACCATCAATGCGGCCCCGCTGCCTGGCCTGACAGTCAATGCCTCGGCAACGCTGCTCGATTCCAAATTCGGCGATTTTGCCGGCGCCGAATGCTATCCGGGCCAGAGCGATGCCAGCTGCGCGGCAACGGGATCGTTCAACGCCAAGGGCTACCGCACGCCCACCGCGCCGAAATTCACCTCCTCGCTTCAAGGTATGTACGAGTTCCAGACTTCGGGCAGCTGGCACCCCTTTATCGAGGCGAACTGGTACCACCGTTCATCGATCAACTACCTGATCAATCGCGCGCCCGGCGCCAGCGTGCCCACACTTGACCTGATCGGTGCCAGCGCTGGCGTCCGCCTTGATAATGGCATGCGGATCTCGGTGTTCTGCAAGAACTGCACAAGCCGATACAACCCGAACTTCATCGGGCTCGATTCCGGAGATTCCGTCGCAGGCATAGCGACTTATCAGCAGCAGTTCGGTTTTGATTCCGTGCGCACAATCGGCGCCTCCATCCAGTTCCGGTTCTGAGGGGAGGGCCGCGTGATCGATCGCATGTCGCGCCGAAGCGTGTTGCAATCCGCCGGCGCAGGGGTGGTTGCCGCCACTGCCTCGCCCCTACTTGGCGCCTCAATAAGCCGCGGGCGCTTGCCTCCCGATTTTCTCTGGGGGGCGGCCACGGCGGGGCACCAGGTCGAGGGCGGCAACGTCAATTCGGACAGTTGGGTTTCGGAGCACCTCACGCCCAGCGCTTTCGCCGAACCATCGGGCGATGCCTGCGATAGTTGGAACCGCTGGCGAGAGGATATCGATATCGTCAAGCGCATCGGCCTCAACACCTATCGCTTCGGTATCGAATGGTCGCGGATAGAGCCCGAACGCGGAGAATGGTCACTCGCCGCGCTCGCGCACTATCGCCGGATGCTGGATTATTGCGCGCAGCTCGGCCTGCGCGCGATAGTCACCTATTCGCATTTCACTGTCCCCCGCTGGTTTGCCGCGGCCGGCGGCTGGGAAGAGCCCGCGAACGTCGATCTTTTCGTCCGGTTCTGCGAGAAAGCGGCGCGAGCGCTGGGCCCAGGGTATAGCCACGCCCTGACGTTCAACGAACCCAACCTTGCCGCGCAGCTTTCCTGGCAACCCGATTTCCGCCAGGCCATGTCGCTATTCGCGATGGGCAATGCGGCTGCTGCAAAACAGGTGGGATCCGATCGTTTTTCTTCGACGCTGACTGCCGCCCCGGCGCGCGTCGTTCCCAATCAGATTGCCGCACATCAACGCGCTGCGGAGGCGATCAAGTCGATCCGGCCTGACCTGCAATTGGGGTTGAGCCTCGCCATGGCGGACGAGCAGGCGGCGTCTGGTAACAGCGCGTTGCAGCGCAAGATCGCCGAAGTCTACGCGCCCTGGTTCGCCGCCGTCGTGAACGACGACTTCGTCGGCGTGCAGACTTATGGCCGCAATATCGTTGGGCGCGACGCCGATGTTCCGCCGCCGGCCGATGTCGAACGCACCCAGACCGGGATGGCGTTCTACCCCGAAGCACTGGAAGCCACGGTGAAATGGGTTGCCAAGGCAACGGGGCGCCCCGTCATCGTCACCGAAAACGGCGTCGCCACCGACGACGACAGCCGCCGCGTCGTCTACATCGATCGCGCCCTGGCCGGTCTCGGCCGGGCAATGGCGGCCGGCGCCGATGTGCGCGGATACATCCATTGGTCGCTGCTCGACAATTTCGAATGGAACCGCGCTTATACCGCGCACTTTGGCCTCGTCGCCGTCGATCGCAAGAGCTTTGCCCGAACCGTCAAGCCCAGCGCCTTGCATCTGGGAAGGTACGCGACGGACAACCGGCTCTGAGGCGTTCGCATACGAGACGGCACCCGCGCGCGATGGGGCGGGTGCCGGTTCTCATCATGCGTCTTCTTCCTCTCGCAGTAGGCGGGCGATGAACTGCCGCGTGTGCCGGCCGCCGGTATCGCTGGCGATATCGATCATCGCATGCCCCGGATCGGCGGAAATTCGCAGTTGCTGCAATTCCAGCACGTCCTGGTCTTCACGGAACGTGCGCGCAGTTTGTTCGAACACCTCGTCAGGGATCCCGTCGCGCAGGATGTTGGTGGCCATCGACCAAAAATAGTGCGTGGTCGTGGCGGTCTCTGGGGTGATCCCGTGAAACCCGCGCATGGAGAACCCGTGTTCGCGCCTGCCCTCGAACGCGCCGGTACCGGCATCGCAGGCACCAGTATGGATGCGGATCAGCACCGGCTCGAACTCGATTTCCTGCCAGCGATCGATGCGCCCCGCAAAGCCTGCGGCATCGACATACGTGGGCGGAGGATCCGAATCCGGCATGTGACGCGTCACCCGGACGCCGTTGGCGAGCTTTTCGGAATGGGTTCTGGTCTTGAAGTGAAGCTCCGGATTTCCGCCAATCGTGTTGGCGTGGATGTAGGGCAAGTGGGAAAGATCCATCAGGTTGTCGACCAGCAGTTGCCAGTTGCCATTCACCGGGAAATGGGCGCTGCGCCACGCGTAATCCGGGTCTTCATGGATCGGATAGTTGGGAACGGGCACGGATAGGGCCTGCTCGGCGTCGCCCATCCATATCCACAGTAGGCCCTGTTGCTCCACCAGCGGATAGGCCCTGACCCGGGCCGTATCGGGAATCCTGTCCTGCGCCGGGATGCGCGAGCAGCGACCGTCTCCGGCGAATTCGAGCCCGTGATAGGGGCATCGCAGGATGGTCCCATCCACTACGCCCGCCGACAGCGGCATGGCGCGATGTATGCAGCGATCTTCCAGCGCCGAGGCAACACCGTCTGCAGCCCGCCAAAGCACCACCGGCCGTTCGAGAAAGGTGCGGCCAATGCGACCGCCCGGCGGAAGCTCACTGCTCCAGCCCGCCACATACCAGGCATTTTCAATGTAAAGCCTCTCGCCCATCCGGCCTCTCCTTATCTTCGTTGTCGACACAAAGTATCGCGGACCAGCTTGATCGGCAGGAGTGTTTATTGTGATATGGCTTATCAGAAATAGGAATATGCTGGCGTGGACTACCGTCGTTTCGACCTGAACCTTCTGGTCGTCCTGGATGCGCTGCTTGACGAGCGCGGCGTCAATGCAACCGCGCGCCGTTTGGGGATGAGCCAACCCAATGTCAGCTTTGCGCTCAGCAAATTGCGAGCGCAATTCGACGACGAACTGCTGGTTCGCAGCGGCAACATCATGCAGCCTACCGCTCTCGGCGCGGCCTTGCGAAACCCGATCCGGCAGATGCTTTCGAGCATCGAAGGAGAGATTTTCGCGACCCGCAGTTTCGATCCATCGACGGCCAAGCGCCGGTTCGTCATCAGCACATCGGATATCGGCGAACTGGTTTTTCTTCCTAGGCTGATGGCCGAATTGGCGAGCCGCGCACCGGGCGTAACGCTTGAATCGCGCTCGATGAGTCCTGACGAATTGGCAGCGGCTATGACCGATGGCGCTGTCGACCTGGCACTGGGATATTTCCCCGATCTAGTCGGAAGCAATTTCCTGACCCAGAAACTGTTCGATCATCCCTTCACCTGCATCTCGCGGGACGGCCATCCGCAGGCTTGCAGCGGGTGGTCACTGGACACTTTCCTGGGGCTCGGGCACATTGTCGTGGCGCAGCGCGGACGCAGCCAGGAGCTGTTCGAGGCGCGTCTCGCTGAGATGGGCCTTTCCCGGCGCGTTCAATTGCAATCGCCCCATTTCATGAGCGTGCCGCTGCTGGTGGCGGGATCCGACCTTATCAGTACGGTACCCGCTGCCGTCGGCGCCATCTTCGCAACGATGGCACCTTTGCGTCTGATCGCGCCGCCGCTGCCGCTTCCCGTAATCAGCTTGCAGCAATTCTGGCACCGCCGGGTCCATGACGATCCGGGCGTGCGATGGTTCCGCGGTCTTATCGCCGATCTGTTTCTCGGTCGAGATCCGTCACCGCAGGCATAATCAATGGCCAATCGCCGCGGAGCAATTCATAGCAGCTCCCGCCCGATTAAAACCGTTCGACAGCGATTTTGCCGCGCTTGGAGGCGGACACTCAGATTTTGACTGAGTCTAGGATCATTGCGGATGGCCCGCTAACAGTAAGGAACTGCCGAGGCACTGCCTGTCAGCTCTGTATCCGCCCCAGCCATCCGATAATCTCGTTGAGCGTTCGCCGCTCCTGATCGGCCTCCATGACGAAGGCAGGCTCTATGTGGGATCGGGGTGCGTGACTGGCGATGACGTCCGGCGCACTTCCAACACCATAGCCGCCATGGGTGATGAAGGGGCGGAGCCTTTTGCCGGCCAGGTCATGTGCTTTGAGAAACGAACGGATCGGCGCCGGTGCGGTGGTTCCCCAGATCGGCAGCCCGAGGAAAATCTCGTCATATGTCGCGATATCCTCGACCCTTGCCGCGAGCGGAGGTTCGACACCAGCTTGTCGTTCGCGTTCCGCCTGGGCAACATGCTGTTCGTAGTCGGCAGGATAGGGGTGCGCCGGCCTGATCTCGAACAGCGTCGCCCCCAGCTTGCGCTGAAGCGTCTCGGCGATCACCCGCGTGTTGCCCGACCGTGTCAGATAGGCGACGAGCGTCCTGCTTCCCGTCATCTTCGTTGATCCTGCTTCCTGTGCGCAGGCGCCAGTGCCGGCAAACGCAAGCACCATCGGCGCGGCTAGCAGTGTGCGACGCGAGAAATCGTCAGACACACTCATGACGGTTCTGGTGGCCCGCATACGGCCGCGTTCATCAACGCTCATTGCTGCCGGTACCTGCTTTCACCGGCCGGAGCAGATGCGAAAATGTAAGCTGGGCCAAGCGCCATTTGCCAGACTGCTTCGAATAGACCTCCGTCACCATGAAGGCATTGGTGACGGTGCGAGGACCGACGACAGCCTCAAGGTCCATGTCCTCCAGAACGATCGCGGTGTCGCCGAACATGCGCACGTCGACCGCATGGATCGACGCCTTCTTGTACCAGATACCGCCGCTTTTGATCGTGGCGAGTTCCTGGGCCTTGCCCCAGGTTCCCCCCATGTGCGTGAACATGGCCCGATCATCAAAGAGCGTCGCCAGGGTGTCGACGTTCTTGTCCGCCATCCAGTCCCACTTGCTGTTCGACAGGTCGATGATCTGCTGCTCGGTCGGCGTGTGGGAGGCGGCGGTCTTGATCGTCTCCGTCGGGGGCGCCGGCGTTTGTTGCGCCAGCAAGGGCTGCATAGGCAGCATCGATAATGTGAGACCGATAGCCAGCTTTCGCATGTAACTCTCCTTTTGAATTCTCGACGTTCAAACGGACCGATCGGTCCGAGCCTCCTCGGTGCCTATGACCCTCGGCTTGGCGCCTCGACGCCAGAGAAGGACAGGACTTGCGGGGGAAGCCGAGCGCCCTGCACCTCGATGGCGCGCACTGCCGCGTTCAGCTCCACGATCTCCTCCGGCGAGAAGCGCACCTGTGCTGCGGCGCTGTTCTCGGTCATGTGCGCCATCTGGGTCGTGCCCGGGATCGGCACGATCCACGGGCGCTGCGCGAGGAGCCAGGCAAGCGCGATCTGACCGGGCGCCGCGTTTTTTCGGGCCGCCCACCGCTTCACGAGTTCGACCAGAGCGAGGTTCTGGGGCACATTCTCAGGGGTGAACCGCCCTTCACCGCCCCTGATGTCGCCCGGGGCGAACCGGGTCTGCGCATCGATCGCGCCATTCAGGAAACCGACCCCTAGCGGGCTCCAGCATACGAAACCGATGCCGAGCTGTTCGCACAGGGGCAGCACCTCGGCCTCGGGGCCGCGCCACAGCATCGAATATTCGTTCTGAACAGCGCTCACCGGCAGCGCGGCGTGGGCGCGACGCAGCGTGCCGAGCCCCATTTCACTCAGGCCCCAGTGGCGGACCTTACCCTGACGCATGAGGTCGCCGACCGCACCGGCGACGTCCTCGATCGGCACCGCAGGGTCGACGCGGTGCTGATACACGAGATCGAGATAGTCGGTGCGAAGCCGCTTGAGCGACCCTTCCACCGCCCGTTTGATGTGATCGGGTCGGCTGTTGAGCGGGTCACCCGTAACGCGCTTGCCGTCGGGATCGATATTCCACCCGAACTTGGAGGTGATCACCACATCCTTGCGGAAGGGCTGCACGGCCTCGCCGAGGATGCGTTCGTCCTCGAACGGGCCGTAAGCCTCCGCTGTGTCGAACAGGGTGATGCCGCGCTCATAAGCCGCGCGTATGATGCGGCTCATCTCCGCCCGGTTTGGAATGGTCGTCTGATAGGTCCGGTGCATATTCTGGACACCGAGACCGACGGCTGAGACCTCAAGTGAACCCAGTTTGCGACGATCGCCAACCTGGACCGCCTTGCCTGTTGGCGTCGCTGCGGTGGCGCTGCTCGCACCGCCTATGCCCGTTCCGAGTGCTGCGACAGCGACGCCCGTACTGGCCAGGCCCAGCAGGCCGCGCCGACTGACATGCCCTGATGCTGCTTCATCTGACATGGTTTTGCCTCTCGATCAGAGCTTGCGGGTGCCGAGCCATTTCACCATCGCCGGATCGCGATGGTCGAAGAAGCTGCTGGCCTTCTGGTCGAGCGTGGCGATCGCGGCGATGTCCTCGTCGTCCAGGGCAAAGTCGAAGATCGCGAAATTCTCGGCCATGCGCTCCTTGCGAACCGACTTGGGGATCGCGACGATACCGCGCTGGTTCAGCCAGCGCAGGACGACCTGGGCGACGCTCTTGCCGTGCTTGGCGCCAATTGAGGCGAGCAATTCGTTGCTGAAGAGCCCGTTCTTGCCTTCGGCAAAAGGCCCCCAAGCTTCCGCCTGAACCTTGTATTCCTCGAGCAGGGCTTGAGCATCGTCCTGCTGGTGGAAGGGATGGATCTCGATCTGGTTGACGGCAGGCGCGATCTCGTTGTGCAGCACGAAATCCAGAAGGCGGTCGGGATAGAAGTTGCTCACGCCGATGGCCCGGATGCGGCCATCGCGATGGAGCTCCTGCATCGCCCGCCATGCGCCATACACGTCACCGTAAGGCTGATGGATCAGCCAGAGGTCGAGATAGTCGAGCTGCAGCTTGTTGAGCGATCGCTCGAAGGCCGCCTTCGCGCCGTCATAGCTGGGGTCCTCGATCCACAGCTTGGTCGTGACGAACAACTCGCTGCGGTCAATGCCGTGTTTGCGGATCGCATGGCCGACGGCTTCCTCGTTTCCGTAGGAGGTGGCGGTATCGAGCAGGCGGTAGCCAACATCGATGGCGTCTTGCACGCTGCGTTCGCATTCTGCCGGGTCGGGAACCTGGAAGACGCCGAAGCCGAGGCTTGGCATTGCGACGCCGTTGTTCAGGGTGACGGTGGGAACGGACTGGGACATGGGAGATCCTTCGGTTCAGATCAGCGATTGACGAGGCTCTGGTTGGCAGCGGAATAGCGCTCGCCCACCAGTTCGATGGCAGTCAGTGCCATGCGAATACGGGCCAGGTCCGGCTCGGTCAGTTCGACCGCCACAGCGCCGAGGTTTTCTTCAAGCCGGTGCAGCTTGGTTGTGCCGGGGATCGGCACGATCGAGGGGCTCTGTGCCAGCAGCCAGGCCAGCGCGACCTGTGCAGGGGTTGCGTTCTTCTCGGCCGCGAGGGTCATCACCAGATCGACGAGAGCCTGGTTGGCATTGAGCGCATCGATCTGGAAGCGAGGAACCGTGCTGCGGAAATCATCCTTGGCGAACACCGTATCGGCGCTCATCTTGCCCGTCAGGAAGCCTTTGCCCAGCGGCGCGAAGGGGACGAAGCCGATACCGAGTTCATCGAGAACCGGAAGGAGTGCGTTCTCCGGCTCACGCCAGAACATCGAATATTCGCTCTGCAGCGCGGCGACCGGCTGCACGGCATGAGCACGGCGGATCGCATCGATGCCGGCTTCGGACATCCCGAAATGCTTGACCTTGCCCTCTGCGATCAGATCTTTGACGGTGCCTGCCACGTCCTCGATCGGCACGTTGGGATCGACGCGGTGCTGATAAAACAGGTCGATGCGATCGGTGCGCAGGCGCGTCAGCGCTTCGTCGGCAACCTGGCGGATACGCTCAGGGCGGCTGTCGAGGCCCTGCGCCGGTACGCCGTTCACGAATCCAAACTTGGTGGCGATTACCACCTCGTCGCGGATTGGCTCGAGAGCTTCGCCTACCACTTCTTCATTCAAACCGGGGCCATAGGCTTCCGCCGTGTCGAAGAAGGTCACACCTAGCTCATGGGCATTGCGGATCAACGCTACCGCCGCGCTGCGCTCCATCGGCGGCCCGTAGCCGAAGCTGAGCCCCATGCAGCCAAAGCCGATTTCCGAAACTTCGAGGCCAGTACGGCCGAGTTCGCGAGTGTTCATGGCGGTGTCCTTTGTTCAAGCGGCGCGCGCGGCGCCCAAGGGTCTCGTGTGCGAAACTTTGTCCGGTGCAACGATCGTGGTCACAGACAGCGGAGGGAATTGTCGGATTGGATATAGCCCGCGCACCTGAATGCGATTAGACGCCATAATCAGCATGTCGCTATAAGGTGATCTAATCAATGGCGGGCGAGAACTACAACGAGCTAGCGGCCTTCGTGATGGTGGCTCGTGAGCGGAGCTTCACTCGCGCGGCGGCTCAGCTGGGTGTTTCGCAGTCGGCGCTCAGCCAGACGATTAGGGGTCTCGAGGAACGACTGGGCCTGCGTCTGCTGACCCGGACGACCCGCAGCGTCTCACCAACCGAGGCAGGGCATCGCCTGTTCGACACGGTGGCGCCACGTTTTGAGGAGATCGCACAGGAACTGGCCTCGCTCAGTCTGCTGCGCGACAAGCCTTCGGGCAAGATCCGCATCAACGCCGGAGAGCATGCGGCTATTTCCGTCCTGCAACCAGCTCTGCGTAAGCTCCTGCCCGACAATCCAGACGTTAGCGTTGAGATCGTCGTCGATCATGGCCTGATCGATATTGTCGCCCAAGGCTATGATGCAGGTGTGCGCCTGGGCGATCAGGTGGCCAAGGACATGATCGCGGTGCGCATCGGGCCAGACTTGCGCATGGCTGTCGTCGGCTCGCCCGACTATTTTACCCGCTATCCCGTGCCACGTTCGCCGCAAGATCTGACCGGTCACAACTGCATCGGCATTCGGCTGCCTACCTATGGCGGCATCTTCCCATGGGATCTCGACAAGGACGGCCATGAGGTCAACGTCCGGATCGAAGGGCAGCTGGTCTTCAACAATTTCAGCCTGCGATTGAACTCGGCCCTGGATGGGCTGGGCCTCACCTATCTCCCGGAAGATCAAGTGCTACCATATATCGAAACTGGCCAGCTGATCCGGGTAATGGACGACTGGTGCGGCCCTTTCCCGGGCTACCACCTCTACTATCCCAGCCGTCGGCATGCATCTCCGGCCTTCGCGATGTTCGTGGAGACCTTGCGTTATCGCGGTTGATGGCCGACCGCGTCCGCGTATTGCGCATCGCTGACAAGTTCCTCCCACGCCACGGACTGGCCATTGCTGCTCTCCGCCAGCGCCACGTGGGTCATTGCTTCGTCGGGCCCTGCGCCGTGCCAATGCTTGATGCCAGGGCCGATCCAGACGACGTCGCCCGGTCCGAAGCGCTCAGCCGGCTGCCCCCATTGCTGTACGAATCCGTGACCGCGCGTGACCACGAGGGTCTGGCCAAGCGGATGCGTGTGCCATGCGGTATGCGCGCCGGGAGCGAAAGTTACAGTCCCGCCACCGACACGCGCCGGCGCCTCGCGCTGGAAGCGGCCCTCGACTTGCGCGGTCCCGGTGAAGTTGGCGGCCGCGCCGGTGGATTTCTCGGTGGAGCCTTCCCGGATCACCGAGACGCCCGGTGCCGTGCTGTGGTCGTCACCTGCCACGGCAGGGATCGGCAAACATGCCGCGCCGATCGTCATCGCCGCCTTGCTCAGTCCGCGCATCACTCAGCCTCGCTCTTGGGATGGAACACCTCGCGGGCGACGCCGACGGCGGTGATCGCGTTGGGCCAGCCCGAATAGAAGGCAAGCTGGGTGATTGCCTCCACGATTTCGGTCTCGGTGACCCCGTTTGTTCGCGCAAGCTGCATGTGCGATCGTAGCTGTTCGGGGCGGTTGAGCGCGATCAGCGCGGCGACAGTGATCAGGCTGCGGTCTCGCTTGGCCAAGCCCGGCCGTTCCCACACGTCACCGAGCAGGACCTCGTCCGTCAGCTCCGCCAGCTTGGGGTCGATGTCTCCCATCAGCTGCTGCGCGCGCGACGGCGCGCTGGCGGTGTTCGCTGCGGGTGTCTGAGCCTGGACCAGACCCGGCATTCCTGAGCCCAGCATTGTACCTGAAACGAGGATGAGGCTGCGCGTGATCGTCTTCATAGCGGTAATCCTATCCTTCTCGAAAATGACGGTGCCCTAGGCAGGAATGCGGGCTGCCGACCGCGACCCTTCAGGCGCCCAACGTGCGTGAAAAGAACGGCACCAGCTTGCCGAGCGCGATCTCGACGTATTCGGGCACCCAATAGGTCTCGATGTGCCGCGCGCCGGGGATCTTGAAGAATTCCTTGTCGCTGGTGCCGGTTGCCTTCGGGAAGGCGTCCTCGGTCATGTAAAGGGTATCTGCCTCGCGGCCCGCCATCATCAGCAGCGGCACGTCGATCAACCCGATCTCGTCGGTCGCATCCCAGCGCATCAGGTCCATCAGGCTGCTCGTGGTGTATTTGAAGGTCGAACCCGGATGGGCATTGGTGCGCCAGTAATAGTGGTAGCCCTGGCGATAAAGATCGAAGGGCAGCGCCGCGATCTGAGCATCGGTCAAGTCCGCATCGCCCGAATAGAGCACGGCGCCCCCTCTCGCCTCCTGCGCGCGTGCAGCCGAAGCCTGCGTGAGACGCTCCTGAATCGTGGCGATCTGGGTGTCATGGAAGCCATTGCGGCGCACGCGGCCCGAGTTGAACATGCTCAGGGTGGCGACCGCCTTGAAACGCTTGTCCGTCTTGGCCGCCGCCAGCGAATACCCGCCCCCACCGCAGATGCCGTAGAGCCCGAGGCGTTCGGCATCGACGCCCGGGAAGCCGGAGATGAAGTCCGCAGCACCGTGGATGTCCTCGATGCGGTGCGTAGGCTTGTCGACGCTACGCGGGGCACCGCCGCTGCCGCCCTGATAGGCCGCATCCATAGCGATGGCGATGAACCCGCGCTCGGCCAGATGCTGGGCATATAAGCCGGCGGTCTGTTCCTTCACCCCTCCGTTGGGGTGAGCGACCACGATCGCCGCATAAGACCGCGCCGGATCGTATCCCGCAGGCGTGTAGACGTTGGCAACAATGTCGAGCCCGTGCAGCTTGTAGCTGGAGGGATGGATATGGACCTTGCCAGGCTCGTTCTTCGTGAGCGCACCGTCATAGACCAGCGTGAAGGGATTATCGCGGTAGTCCAGCGGCTTTGCCGTGGGCGGCGTGGCGGCTTCGCTCATGGTGGGCACTCCTGTCAGTGCGGTTGCGAGGAACAGCGCGGAAGTTCCAAGGAACTCGCGCCGGCTGCGATGTGAAAGATGGTCGGGCATTTCGGGCATTTCGGGCATTCCTGCTCAGTCGAGGTGCTTCTCGGCGAGGAAACGAGAGACCTGATCGGCGATGGCGACGTTGTTGAGGTCGGACATCATGAAATGGGTGTTCCCGCGAATGCCGATCTCGGGGAGATGAACCAGCCTGGCATCGCCCCCATGGCGGTTGACCGCAGCAACCCAGAGCTTGGCCATGGCCAGCCGAACGCGCCAGTTGTCCTTGCCGCGTTCTGGCGTCGGTTCAGTCGGGATATTGTCACCGTAGTAAATGGCGATCGGAAGCCGAGTGAGCCTAGCGAAGTCACTCGGTGCGATTTCGACAGCCTTGAGTGTGCCAGCGGCACTCGGCATGTCTGCCGGTGCCTCACCTTTGGGGAACACGAAGCCACTACCCGGCTCGAACGCGACTACGGCCTTGACGTTGGGGCTGCGGATGGCTGTCAGCCAACCGGGTTCGCCGCCCTGCGAGTGCGTGAACAGGATTGCGGGGCCGGTCCGTTCGAGCAAGGCGGTCATCGCCGAGGAGATGACGCTGGCATCATAAGGACCGGTGTTCGGCGTTACCGACCGGAAGAACTGATCCAGCGCCTCGGGATCGCGATCGAACTGTACGCCATCGAAAAAGTCCGGCCACGCGCCAAGTCGGAACTGGTCGAAGAACAGCTGGTCGTTGGGTGCGGGATCAATCGTCGCGGCAACGGTGCTGTTGCCCGCGCGGCCACGTCGGGGCTGGTCGACGATGTAGGTCGTGAATTGCCGGCGCAAGAACAGGGTCTGGAAGCCCTCGCGCCCATCCGGTGTCGTTTCCCAGCTACGCCCAGACTGATAGGCACCGTGAAGCATCACTATTGGTAAGCGGCGCGGCTTCTCCGGTACTTGGTAAAAGGCGTAGAGATGATCGCCATGCAGGCTCTGGCCTTGGGAGGTTGGAGCATTATTGGTATAAGTGCCGGGCGTCTTCTGGACCGTCCCGCCGGCTGCAAAACTTCCTTGCTCTACGATGACGAGGGGTTTCTGCTCCCTCTCGGCACCAAACACGGGCGATGCCAGCATCGCCGCGGTTACCGCGAGGGTCGGTAGTAATGATCTGAAACGCACCATGGCCGTCCTCCTGCTTCCAGGCGGAGATTAGCGCGGCGCGGTCTTTGCGATTAGACAGCTAAATATGCATGTCGCGATAAGCTGAGCTAATTAAATGGCCTGAGTTGGCCAGCAGCGCCGTCCGCCATTTTGCGGGCGGTAAAGGCGGCTATCCTCTCTGCATCGCCCGACACCTGCCGGTCTCCTTACGGCCAGACCCAGCCATTCCAATGAGCGAATCGACAAATGGCGGACTGCGTACTCGTGCCAACGACACGATAACTTATCCACAGGCACCTCGACCCACCGCTCACACGAGCCAGTTTGTCGACTTTTTGGAACTCTCGTCCCAAAAGGTCCCATTGCAGCCCAATGGATGTTGGCCGGATTTGTTGGCCAATTTGCATGGGCTGGAAAAATGTAATGCAGATTCAATAGCATGATCTGAGTCGGCCGGATCTGTCTCCCCGACCAACTTCGCAAAGAACCGCAGAAATCCGCCCTTTTTGAACCGCTAAAAAGCGCCAATTTAGCGCTATTGTTGGCCGAAGTGTTGGCCAATAAAGCTGAACCAAGGCTGGCTTCGGATGGCTTTCCAAAGAGATTGAAAGACTTAGAGACCAAACTCGAATGCGTACCACGTCTCCATGGTGACCGGAGGCTGTATGCATCACGTCGCACACGAAGAATTTCCTTAAAATTCTGAATGTTGTGTTGATAGACGCCACGAAGGCGAATTTATCAGAACCTAGCGCTCGACATTTCGCCACTTCCCTTTCGAATTCCCTGACCTGTTTCCACGAAAGTTCTGGGCCGCCCCGTCGAACGGGAGTGAGCCTTCGGCGTCAGCGAACGGTCGATATCCGCCCAATGTCGCCGTGGAGCACTCAGATCGCATAGAACTCCGTATTGAATTACCAGGGCCCTCTGGCCCGATGGAAGGGAAATCGCCTCACAGGCCCCTTCACGAGGTGGCTCTTCAACTTTACACGCATCAGTTCGGCGCCTTCCTCCCGAACGCACACCAAGTGCGTCCCTCCGGCTGGAAGGGGTTCAGTGACGCTGATGGTAACGGCAAATTTCTCGCAAAGAGCCACTACTTCGGCTTCGCCGAGGGTCAGATTCATAGCTCGGCTCATCGTGGCAGTCTCCAAATTGTGATAGGATACAGTAATAGGCAAAGCATTGAGGTGCTCCTCACGGCAAACAGCAGCTTGTTGAAACTCTCAGCCGAAGACGCGCACAAATCCTCGGGCGCCGATCTCCCGGTGAGAGTGGCCATAGAGTCTAAGATCGCTTTTCAGGCAGAAGCGAAATTGGGCCCTTTGCGGACGGGTTCGATGCGTTCGGCTTAGGGGGAGCAGGCTTCTTGGGCTTGCGGATTTCCCTGCCGCTCTTTTTTTGGCTCTTTGCCATTTATTGATCCTTTGAGATCGGATGAGACGCCTGTAGTGGGCGCGGGGGGAGAAGCGATGCGGCTCGCAGTGCAGTCCAACTGCACGCGGCGGCTGCACCTAGCCTGAGCTGGTAGTTTTCGATCAGGTTTCCCCGGTTTTGAGCGGATTGCAGGTATCTCGGCCGCACTGCAGCACCGATCCAAGTGTCTGATCACGTCGATGCAAGCTGGTGCTGAAAGTCGGCCGATTGAGGTCCAAATAATCGCTCCACGTCGTAAGCGGGAGCGCAATTGGTCTCTCAGTCGCGGGTGCCTACAGAGAATCCATCCGCGATGAATGTTAGATAGGCACGCAGCCCAGATATTATAAGGGGCCAGGAGTGATGCCAAAAAAACTTTGGTGACACACCAGAGCAGGCATGTCCTGAATATGATCGTCGGTTGAATCGGCGTTCCGCCTCCTCAAGACGTCGTGGAAGCGACCAGGCTGATCTCAATCCATTATTGTTGATAAGAGGCAGCTAGCAGTCCGAAGTCTGCCAGTTCGCAATCAGCGAGAGCCAGGCGCAATTTCACGCATTCGTGAAAGGTTGGCTCAGTGTAAGGCGCCGATGGGCAGAAGTGTCCGCAATCTGGCCGATTGAGGATAACAAGGTGGCCTTCAGAGCCATGGTGTTCAAATTGGCGGTGTTTGGCCCTGTAGGGCTTTCTCAGGCTAAAAGCGCAGCATCGACTGGAAATAAACCGGCCTTCAACGACCAGCCCCTATGACCTCTTGATATTAGTTACCAGTTTGAGCCATGAATCCATGCCGGTGATGATGACGATATGACGAGATTTGGAATAAAATCATTGCTTCTGATGGACTCGACACCAGCGGGCTGCATATGTAAGTGCGACATCAACAGCTCGCCGCTCTTCAAGATACTTCACGTCGTTGGCAAAGAGTGCCCGAGCTTGGCTCTGCCTTGCCTCCATGAGCTGAGCCATGCTTTCGAGAACCATTATTCGGTGATGCGCAAATGCCTGGACATATGCGTTAGCATCCCGGTGTCCTCCGCGGACTAATTCAACAGACCACAACAATCCGGCGCATTCAGAAAGGCGGATTGCCGCATCGCGATCCATCTGGTTTGGCAGCACCAAGGCGCTCGTCATTGCGGAAACTCCGCAGTCAATACCTCTCTTCGCAATGTCTCCACCGCCTGAGTACACGCGGCGCGGCTCTTGTAACCGCCGCAATCCAGAAGGACCCGTCCTGCAGAAATCAGGCGCCAATGCCAATCTCCGCCGCCGGAATGCACTGAAGTGAAGCTCACCCATTCAGCACAGTAGACGTCGAAATACGCGTTTTCGCAAGGCGCATGTTGCTCGCAGGCCAATGCCGCGCGGTCGCTATCGCCACCATGCGCGCCATATCGATAACCCAAATCGCTGCGGTCTTCCAAGATGACATTTCGGAGGGTCATTATTGTTCTCTCACTTGCCTGAGGAGGTACGCTGTCTCAGCCCGGACTAGGTCGGCGATAGAAGCGGAATCGACCAACTGCCCCCTGAATGACATATTCAGCAAACTTTGATCGAAACGCGATAGCGCCCTCCATGGTCGTGCAAACCAAGTGAGTTCCGCCTGAAGGCAAAGGCTCAATTGCGCTTATGGAGATCCCTGACTTCATGCACTGCCGTTGCACATAAGCCTCGGGGAGATGGAGATTCATCGCGCGTGTCATGGCTCAATCCCCACAAGGAGACGAATCCATGCAGGATACTGGGAAACGCCCAGAAACCGCCGCTTGGCTTCGATTTGTTGTCGGCAATCGCGGACATCGTCAATCAACCGATCTCTGCGCGACTGACCTGTTGCTTCGGCCAAGCGCATAAGAGCGATCTGGTGTCGAAACAGGAGCTGGTTGAGGTCCATGAATTTTCTCCCATGAGCGGGAGCACGATGGTCTCTCAGCCGACAAACGCTAAATATATTTAGGTCGGTAAAATCAACAATAACGTCACAACTAAGTTTGTCAAATTAAATTTAAATTTCGTTGATTTTGCTGTATTTTGTTAAAAAACATTATCATGAATCACATTCTTACAGATTATTTTCATTTTATTTTTCAACAGTCGATGCAACGGCCTGCTTCTTGTCTTGAAAATCATGAGAACATCACCATGTGAAATTCATCGCCTCCCCAATTTTGAGCACAGGACGACTGAGAGTTGAATGCTCCCGCTCAAGCGGTGAAGCCAATGTCACATAAATCTTTCAAACGAAGACGCTGCTTCTCCGCGTTCCCCTCGGCAGCGGAAGAGGCTCGATGGCTTCCGGGCGCCCCCAGTTCGGCAGAAAACGCGCCATCCGACTTAGGTTGGCACGGTGCGAATACCACGCCTCGAGAGGTTACCATACTTGAGCGACGAGTGCTCGCTCATGAACGCATCCTCCAGGCGCTGATCAGCCATCTCGCCGATGATGATCCCATAATATTTGAGCAGCTAAATGCCTGCTTTGGGTCGGGACATGAACTTGGGGCCCACGAACAGGACCATGCAACGACAGGCAATTATTGCGACCTTTTCCTCGGGAATATTAAACAACAAATTGCAGCGCGGCGCGCGATAAATTCCAAATCAGCACTTGCCCGCGGAGGTCAAAACGGCGCGCCATTGGGCGCGCCTGCAGCAAAACAAACCGAGGTAGACTGGGCCCCCTGCCAAGCGTGGGAAAACGAAGGTGGTTCCTTCGTAATTCCTCTTGCGCCGCCAGAATCTGCGCATTTCCAGATATTTCGGGCCCAAAACGTCATGTTAACCTCGACGCGGCTCGCGGGTGGTGATTGGCAGTGGCAACTTCACGCAAGCACTGGCGCATTGATAGCCGGAGGTTATGGATTTCGCACCGAAATGGAGTGCCTTACAGCAGTAAACGTCGTAAAAAATCTCAGCCAAGGCGCAAGAATATTTGCCGAATGAAACACAACTGCCAATTCTTTGGGAAATTTCTTTATTTGATGATTGGTGACCGATATGAACATTGATCATATAAATTATCTCTACCGGATCGCACTCATCAACAGCAGGCGACCGTCTCCGCCAAGGCGGCAGGCCGCTTACGCAAAATTGGCGGAATATTACGCAAGCAAGATTCGAACCTACAGGAAGAGACATGGGATAGATGACAAGCCGATTAAAATACATTGATCGATTATCAATTGAGGCAATGCCAAAATTGATGAATTGACATCTTTGAAGGGAGATGATTTTGGAACAGGCCAATTTAAATCGCCATTTCGGTACGACCAGCGAAAGACACATCCTTGCGCTTGAGATGATCGCGGACAAGCTGGCGCTGATTACCGAAGCCTTATCTACTCTGGTCCCCTTATCCGGTTCGGTCCATACGGCCGAAACGGGACGCTTGGACCGGGAAGAACATGAAAATTGGGAAAACGAAGGAGGTCACCTTGTGAACGAAATCATCGTCCCCGGCTTCCCCCAAATTAAGCGCATTTCTGTCGAATATTTTCTGGTTGGCAAGTTCAGATACACCGACCTGACGCAGGCCAAAGAGCAAGTTCGCAGGCAAGCGAACCGAATCCAGACAGGCTTTTAACGATTTTATATAGGGCACACCTAAAGATGACAGTCTTTCTTCACTCCCTCTGATCCGGACGGGCCGCGAAGTTATTCCGGCAATGGTGCCGGAGGGAGCAGCTTTTGCCGGGCTGAGGCGCCCACCTGGACGCCGACAGTTGCCGTGAGCAGGCCCGAGGCGAATAAGCGACTGCCGCTCAAAGTCCTTTCCGTCGATCTGTAATGTCGCCCGTCGAACCGCAATTGCCGGGCCGGTCAATCCACTTCACCTCCGCCCCGTAAATGGGGAGAGTGGAATGGATCGACGTCAAGTTCTGGGGCTGACTGGTGCAGCCGTTTCGGCGATGGCCCTGGGGCACCGGGCGGCAATGGCAGCGATCACCACCACTGCGCAAACGCCTTCCGCTGGGCTCGTGATCGACGGCAACCTGGTGCCTCCCATCGATTCTTCGGCGCCCCTCGACAGCGAGACGGCCGCGATCGTTCGGTCATCCGGCCTCACCGCTTTCAAGATGACGCTCGGAGGCAGCGGGAATCGCAGCAAGGCAGAAACCGACGTGGAAATCGCCGACATTGCCAAGGCCATCGCCATGAACCCGGCCGTCTTCGAACGCGTTTTCACGCCTGCCGATCTCATCGCAGCCAAGCGAAGCGGCAAAATCGGGATCGTCTTTTCCTTCGAGGCGGGCGAGATGCTAGAGGGCAAGCTCGACAATATCGACCATTTCCGAAAGGCCGGAGTGCTCGTCATGGGCCTCACCTACAACCGCGAAACACCTTTCGGCTCCGGCGTTCTGGCAAAGAAGTCTATCGGCCTCACGCCGCTTGGAAGCGAAGCGGTCCGCCGCATGAACAGGCTTGGGGTTTCGGTCGACATCAGCCACTGCGACGAGCCAACCAGCCTCGCCGCTATCGCCGCATCCACACGGCCGGTTCTGGTCACACATGCGGGCTGTGCCGCCGTCTACGAGCATCCCAGAAACAAGTCCGACAAGCTGCTGCGCGCGCTCGCCAGAAAGGGTGGTATCGTCGGGATCTACGAGTTGAGCTTCCTGGTTCCCTACCCGAACCAACCCGATCTCGACGCCTATCTGGCGCACCTCGACCATGCGTTGCGGGTCTGCGGCGAGGATCATGTCGGGATCGGAACGGATGGACTGCTGACGCCGTTCGACACATCGCCGGAGAGTATGACGCAATGGAACGCCGACATCGAACGGCGCAAGAAGGCGGGTGTCTCGGCTCCCGGCGAAGGGCCGCCTCCTTTCGTCACGGGACTAAATCGGCCGGATCGCTACGCAGTGATTGCCAATGCCATGGCCGCGAAAGGCTACAAATCCCGGACAATCGAAAAAGTACTTGGCGAAAACTTCGCTCGGGTCTTCGCGGATACCTGGGCCCCATAGCCCACACGCGGCAACTCTACCTTTTCAGCGCGCTCTGCCTCATCGTTGCGGCAATCGCAGCTTACGATCGGCGAACCTTGGGAACAAGCGTTTGGCAGCCCCAACTTTAGCTAGGGCTGGTGGAGATCGACCGCAGAAATCTTCCCGTTTCGTGCAACCAGCACGGCATAACCGATGCGCTGGTTGAGCCTCAGACTCTCCAGACCGGCTGCCGCCACCGACTCGACGCGGACGAAGCAGTCTGCCCCGCCGTCATCGGGACTTATGAAACCGTAACCCTTTAATTCATTGATGAATGCGACCCTGCCTGTCGGCATGGTTAACTCTCCCCGATATCCCATCATCCAAAGGGTCTCACAGACTATCCCAAAGGGTCAATCTGCGCTTTCGCTTCGTTCCTTTCCGGGACTGTCCAACACGCCGAAATGCCGAATTACTGCCGTTTCTCGGCGTAGTCAGAGTTCTCTGTCCGGGCATGGGAAATGGTTAACCAACCGAACGCCACGGGCGTAATCGACCGCGATCACATGGGCGATTGTCTCGAAATTGACCCAGCACAACGCTAGGGACCCCCATCGCAGCAAGGGCGTTCAAACGACCGGCGCGATGGAGGAGCCTGAATGAACATCTACACGCTGAAGTTTCCGGGGGACGGGAATGCGGGCGCGTTGCGCCTCGACTTCGATGCGGAGGACGCCGCCGAAGCATTGGTGATGGCCCACCGCAAGGCATCGGATGTCAGAAGCGGACGAGCCGCAGAACTTTGGCAGGGAGCCCGCAAGCTCTGCACTATTCGGCACAGCGGGCCTTCTTCCAACGGCGGGCATTCGCCACGCTACCAGACGGCGTAATGCCCTAGCAACGCGGGCGATCAGCCACTCACGGTGCTTGCCGTCTAAAAGGACCGCCTCGGGGCGAGATGGTCCTTCCGTTTGGTTGCGACCCGGACAAAAAGGGGGGAGCCAAGCCGCGAGGCAGCCGCTGCCGCCATCGCCGGGCCGCTCGAGGAAAAAGGCGTCAGCACCGCGACCAAAGTGTCCCAGTCGCTCGGCCATGCGGCGACGGTTCAACTTAAGGCCGGCGAAGAATACCATGCGGGCGGACGTTACCTCAGAGCTTGGGCCGTTTCGGTGAAGGCAGCTGCAGACGAAGCAAGTGGACCCAAGCGGCACTGACGCCAAATCCGGCAGGCGTGGAGCGACCCTGCGCCATGTGACGCCGCCTGCAATAGATGTCGCAGGAGACGACAGTGTATCGGCCGCAGAATTCTGCCGATTTCGACAGGAACCGTTCAGGGGGAATGCTCTCGATAAGCCGCGCGGGACACGGCGCATATCGAAGGAGCATCCTAATATGATATCGATTTTTCTGAGAAGCCTGCGCTGCCGGTTCGACCGGCATCGCCCCGAGGCCGGAAAGGTCTTCTGGGACGGCCTTTGCTACGTCGGAAGGTGCAGGAATTGCCGTGCGGCAATCCGCCGGGCGAGCAAGACGCGCTGGCACCGGGACGCTCTGGGGAATGGCCCCGGCCTCGCGTGAGTTTGGGCTTGAGATTTAGCCTGAGACACGCCCCAAAACGCTATCCATCGTGAAGAGCGGTCCTGTGACGGCGCTTCAATGACGCTTTGTGACGAGGCGAATTTCTCCGCACAGACTGCATGTGGCTTTCCTGCGTTCGAAGCCGTTCGAACCTGCCAGCTCGCGCGCCGCATGGTCGGCGTTTTCAAGCGGCGAAAGGCCAAGCGTCTGGGTGATGCGGTCGTCGCAGACCGGCTCCGGCGAGAACCGGGTGACGAGCTTTTCGATGGAATGTAGTTCGGTGATGGCCCTGCCCCTCATAGTATCGTTATCATGTTCGCGAAGCGGGCCGGGTCGGCCAGCGGCAGGCAACGAACTCTTAGTGTTAGCGGCGGGGTAGCGCCTTTCAGGGCGCGGCCCCGCCGCAGAAATTTCAGCACCCTCAGTAAGGAATAGACCAGAGGCGGAAGGTTCCGGCGATTTGCCGTCCGTCGCCTCCACCTCACCTGAATCCGCCTCAGGCGCCCCGAACCCGGCAACATCGCTGGCTTGTTTGCCTGACTCCGCAGCCTCGGTTTCGGGCCCAGTTTCGGTGCCGCCCTCGATTTCGGGCCCGCCTACCGCTTCGCCTTCGGCTCCGGTCTCGTCTTCCGCCTCGCTCTCGTTCTCTGCCGGGCCTTCGCGTTCAAGAGCGGCGAAAGCCATTGCATGGGCCGCGACCGTGCCGACCCCGCAGCGCGCCGTGTAGTTGGATGGCGGGAAGGCCATCCAACGCGGCACCAAGCCCTCGCGCCGGGCACGCCCGCCCTTGCACTTGGCGATCATGCTCCCACGCATGGAAATGCGTACGCCGGGAGGGAGGATAACGGCATCGGCCCAGCCCTGTTCGAGATAGGCGAGATCCCATGGCAAAGTCTCATGGGGCCTCGGTGCCCTCCGCGTGGGATTAAGGGCGGTCAGCCCATCCGACGCGGGGCATAGAGCGCGGTCCCTCCCATGCGGGAGGCGCCAAATCAATCCTCGATCAGATCGGATCGTCCTTACGCCTCGTCGCCGCGAACGCTTCCACTTCCTCCGGCATTTCCAGCCTCCCGGGCACTTTCCTCTTGCCGACACTGCCGGCCTGGGCGGCCTGAGCGCGGCTACGCTCCAGTAATGGCAGGACACGGCTCCATTCCATGAGGACAGCTCTCTTCACGGGCAGCGCAGTCAAGTCCGCCAGCCGCCTCCCGAGATAGCCCCGGCGCTCCGCCTTCTCCATGATCGAACGCACTTCGCTTTCGCTCCAGCTCGTCCATTCGCCGGCAGGAGCAATCAGATTGGGCGCAAAGGCCGGCAAGACCTCTTCGACAAGGATGCGCTCAAGCTCTGGGATTTCGTAGGGCGCACGGGCCAGAAGGTCGGCAACCCGAACGATGTCGCCTAGCGAAAGCTCGGTATCGAGGAAAAGCTGACTGAGCGCTGTCCAGACCGGCAGCCTCTCATCAATGGGACTGCACAGGTTCATGACACAACCATGCCCGTATCCTGCTCCACACGCCAGCGCGATCTCGGCCCGCAATAACCTCGGCTAATCCCTTTGGCTCATTGCCCAAACTGCCAGGGGGTCCATGGTGACATTCTTCGGTGAAGGTGGAGGGCCAACTTCAGCGAAGAGAAAGGGGCTGGGGCGTGCGACCCGACCCAGCAACGGCGGCCGGCTTAATCTTACCCCTGGGCCCGCCGCCGGCCCTGACTTTCCCGGTCATATCGCCTCCGACAGTCGCATGACCACGCCGGATCGGCGACATCGCCTTGTGTTTCAGCCGTCTTTTGCAAGAATGCTGCGATGCACAATTCGACACGGTCAGCACTGACGCTGGGCTGCCCCCTCCTCTTTGCGGCGTGCGGCGCGATCGGCCGCTTCACCTTACAGATGGTGGAGACACGCTACCAGATCCTGACATTCTGCCTGCTGGCAGCACTCCTGGAATTGTCGGTTTCGTCGAGAGATCCTGCCCCCGCGGTCTGGCGGATCATGGTGAACTCCACTGCGGCGGCTGTAGCGATCATCGCCGTAAAATGGCACCTCGAGGGCATTTCGCCGCTATTGCTGCAGGTCCTGAGCTAACGCTAGGAAGATCGTTCCGCCCGGAAGGCCGTAATCAGCCCCCCGGACGGATGCAATTCGTCAGAAGTCGGTCCAGTAACCATCGTCCTGAGCCGAAACCCGCGACGCGACAGCCCGTAGAGGCGGCCCTGACCGACGAGACGACGCTGCAAGCGCCGACAACCTGCGGACGGAAGCCAGCAGAGCCGGCGCCGATCTTGAAGTCAGTTGCATGCTCGGAGAGCATGGAAATCTCGCTGGAAAGATTGCGCGCAGCGGCCGAGGTTTCTTCGACCATGGCCGTATTCTGCTGCGTGGACTGGTCCATGGCACCAATGGCTGCGCTGATTTCAATAGTCGCCGTCGATTGCGCCGTTATCCGCCGCCCTGGTGCGGAGCAGGCCGTGGACTTCGCCGAGATCGGCGGCGATGGCCTCGAGCGTCCGGTCATCCTCGGGAAGCAGGCTCAACTCAGATGGCAGCTATCTTGTTGGTGCCTGTCAGAACCACACAAACTGGAAGCGGCCAACGAAAGGTACTCCTCGATAGTTTTCCCTTCGGCCACCACCGGCCACAGGAGAAAATCGATGGGAATGTCTGAATATGATCCCCGCGCGGAAGCGCGCAAGGCGTGGAATGCTGGACGTAAGCTTGGCGCAAAACGGCCGCTGAAGCCCAAACAGGTTTGGGCGATCCGCTTCTTCTTGGATCAGCACGGACGCGTTCGGACCGCGCGTTGTTCGATCTCGCGATCGACAGTAAATTGCGAGGCTGCGATGTGGTTAAAATCAAGATCGGCGAGCTCGTCGTGGGCGGACAAATCCGAACACGGGCTATCGTAATCCAACAGAAAACGGGACGACCGGTCCAGTTCGAACTGACCGCCGATGCTCGCGGCAGCCTTGAGTTTTGGCTGGATCGTCGAGGCGGCACTCTTGACGATTTCGCGTTTCCAAGCCGCATAGATCACGCCGCCCATCTGAGCACACGGCAATATGCTCGCCTTGTCGACGAGTGGGTGACCCGCATCGGCCTTCGCCGCGAAGAATATGGTACGCACTCGCTGCGACGTACGAAGGCGTCGATCATCTACAAGGCGACGGGTAACCTGCGGGCGGTTCAGATCCTTCTTGGACACACGAAGATCGAAAACACTGTGCGCTATCTCGGCGTTGATGTGGAGGACGCCCTTGCCCTGGCAGAAGGTACGGAAATCTGAGCGACTGGCTCCTCGTCCTGACGAGGAGCCAGATCAACAGCGATCGCCTAAGTCAAAACGTGCAGCATCCTTTTCGGCGATTTCAAGCTGACGGTCGGCTTTGTAGCTGCGGTCGCCCCCCGCAAAGTTGAGTTACGGTACAGGTCGGATAAACATTCTTTTGAGATCAAACCGATCTGATTGATTGGATATGGAGAGCCACGCGATCAAAGTGTGCATGACCGCAATCGCCGGATTTGCGTCGGCGCTGGCAGCGCAAATCGCCCTCGCGCAGCCGCCGTCCGGGCTGGCCGATCTTATTGGGGCGCGGGCCGCAGGCGGTGAAACGCAAATGAAGGCACACGGCTACCAATTCGTGAAGGGTGAGAAAGGCGACGATCGAAGCTATACGACATGGTGGAATCCCGAAACGCGTCAGTGCGTCACGGTGGCGACGATGAACGGTCGCTATGATTCGATCGCCGAGACGTTGCCTGGCGATTGCGGACAAAGCGCTCGGCGCGCCGGTTCCGACGCACGCCATGATGATCTTGATCATGGCTATCATCCTGACATCGGTTATGGCGCATCATCGGGCGGACAGCGCCAGTCGCCAAGTTTCGTTGAGGATCGTGACCGCTATCAGGTGAACAACCGCTACGTCGACCTTGGCTTGGTATGTTTCGGTGACGGCCAGAGGGCCGGAGTATCCACCACGTATGGCTGGTCTTGGAACGCGCAGACCGACCGGTACGATTATGGTAATCGCACCGAGATGACGGGACAGCAGTTCGATGCCTCTTTGATGCTTCAGTTCTGGGAAGGCGGCGGTCGCATCCGGCTACCCAAGAAGCTGGTTCCGCCAATCAACAGTCGAGGCAATGACGGCTGGTGGGATCTCTATGATGTAGAAATGGGGCCTGACATCATCCGCGCAAAATACCGGCTGAATGGCCTAAACAAACCGTCGGTGACGATTGACCGCCGCAGCGGCCAGATCAGCGTCCAGGGGATGGCGCCTTACGCATTCCGTGGCACTTGTGACCTGATCGACGGTCGGGAGCATCGCCGTTTCTGAGGGGGCCCAACTGCCCATTTACAAAACCCCCGGTCGCGAGCGCCTCGTTTCAGGCACTCAATAGTCGGCTTCCCCTCCCCGTAAGCCGCCACAACCAGCCCGCCTCCTGATCCGAGTTGACCACACACATTCCAGGGCGATGACCTCGACCGAATTTGCTGCATCGGCCGGGGTTAAGACCGACCGATGAAGTGCCTGATCCCTTGTTCTGGCCCGCGTTAAAACCGGACCAGGGTCAAGAGGACGAGATCAGTCGACCATGGTGGCAACTAAGCGCCGAAGGTTGTCTCGGCTAAGAAGGCCGGACGATTTTTGGGCCAAAATGTCGCGCCCTATGAGCTGATGGTATGTGGCATTTTCAGGACGCTTCTGCGCGCCCGAGGTGATGATTTGCATGGTATCCTACGGTGCGGAATTTGTTCCGCCTTTTATCTTCTGAAACCGCCGCGCCGCTTGGGCGGCCCTCCGGCCTGTCCGGGCGTTCTCTCGCGAAATACGATCCGACCTTTGGTCAGATCGTAAGGCGTCATCTCGACATGCACACGGTCGCCGACCACTGACCGGATGCGGTATTTTCGCATCTTGCCTGCCGTGTAGGCGATAATCTTGTGCTCATTGTCGAGCATGACTGCGAAACGTCCATCGGGGAGGATTTCCTCGATGTAACCTTCCATCGTCAGCAATTCTTCCTTGGCCAATCCATGATGTCCCGAATACGAGCGCGCCGGCCGTCATGCATGCGCAAAACGGCGATCATGAAAGGCAAGCTAATGCTTGAGGAAAAGCCCGCATAATATGCAGGTGAGCGCTCGCCAAATACGACGCAGCGATGTTCATATACACGTAAAAATCGATTTTTCAACGGCTGAGCGAAATTTTAATATTTTCCCCGATTTCCGGAATACGCTCGCTGAATCACTGAAAATCGCGTATAAGAATTTTATTGTCGACAATTTTAGCACGTCGACGACTGAGAGACCGAGCGCGCTCCCGCAAAAGGAGAGGCCGCATGGATCTTAATCAGCTACTTTTTCATCATCAGGTTGCACTCATCGACTACGCTATGCGCGACAAAAGTGATGAGCACCGTGGGTCGCGTTTTGATCTGGTAAGACATTACGAGACGCGGATCGCGCGGCTGCGTCATGACATGGGTGTCCCGACATATCCGCGCTGGTCATGAATTGGCCACCGCCAAATTCCTCTGCGTGCCTTCGTTCCCGGCCGACTGGGGTGGCTCCATGCGGGCGGCTTTGGAGTCATAGGTCTAGAGCCGATCGATCTTTGCAGCGACGCAGTGAGATAGTCGGCCTTGCCTTCGCATTGCTTGGCGGTCGCTTAGCTGCGCGGAATTTTCTTTTCAGCCCCGGCCCCGATCTTGGGCAAACAATGCTTGAAACAGCCATCGCTTCTGAAATCGGTCAAATCCAGATCACCTCTCTGCTCTGGAAGTTCGCCGCGCACCGGATGCGGCCCTATCAATAAGGACACCGAAAGTGGACAACCAAGACAAGCCTGCCCCACCGGCGAGGCCGAAAGCGCGTTGGTCGGATAGTACAAAGCTGGCACCTGATGCGGCGAGGCGGCAAGGTCAGGTGACGAAGCTCGCGTTCGAAACTCTCGGTGGGCGAGACGCGGCTATTGCCTATCTCAACACCCCGTGCAGCACGTTGGGCGGCCGTCCGCTCGATCTTGCGATTGGGTCAGCCGATGGCCTGGACCGAGTGGGGCGCGCTCTTTCAAGCTTTAAGCGAGCAAGCTGATCGACCATCGAGTGTTGGGTCGCGTTTATCTGCGTCAAAATGCGGGATGCCGAGTTTTTGGAACCCTCATCGCAGTTGATCTCATTGAAATTGATCGCCTGTGATTAGACGTATGTTTGAACGGGATTTATGGTTTTGCGCATCATATCGATGCGATATTTTGGATCAAAGTCGTAAAGATATCTCGAATATACCTATCTAATTTTCTCTCATGCGCGTAGAAGGGATGGGCTGACACGTCGCCTGCGACGGATATCGGGCCGCCAAGGCTCCCCTTTGTCCCTTACTAGCCTCACGAAGCCGGGATGCGCCAACGTTGGCGCATGCCCGTCATACCTGTATTGGGCAAAGGATTCCCAGATGATTACCGGCACCGTCAAGTTCTTCAACGCCGACAAGGGCTATGGCTTCATCGCTCCAGAAGATGGCAGCGGCGACGCTTTTGTTCACATCAGCGCCGTTGAACGTGCAGGGATGAGCACCCTCACCAAGGACCAGCGTGTTTCTTACGAACTCGAAACGGATCCTCGCGGCAAGACCTCGGCAGTGAACCTCCAGTCGGCCTGATCCAGCATGACCGGCGGGCCCTTTCCAAGGCCCGCCGATTTTAGCCATCAATGCCGGGAGTATTCGAGATGTCATCGCTAACATTCTATCGTGAACAAGCCGAATTCCAGATGATTGCGGCCGATGCAGCAAGCTTGCCGCAAGTACGAGGTCGCTGCCTGAGCGCGGCTTCCGCATGGACAGAACTGGCTGACCGTGCTCAGAGACTTGAAGAAGCCCGCAAGGTGAAGGCCGCGCAAGAGCAACTTCGCCTTAGCGAATTGGCTGGGATGAATTGAGCAGGAACGGCTTTGGGCCTTCGAAATCTCTAACGGCAGCCTGCTTGGCCAGGCATCTGCGCGAACTGGGGCAAACCGGGATCGTCGTCCTGCCAGTTGGCTGACCCCAAGATCGGCCCGTTGATGGCGTATTTGACGCCGCCACAGAGGCAGCTTCCTCTGATTTCTGACATCTTTTACCTCTCAGCGAATACGTTCGACGTTTGGCAGAACATAGCTTCCGCTAAGTATCGCCTCGTTTGGTACGTAAGTGCGCAATAGCAAGGCGAACTGGTCATCGGGAGCGGGGAGCCAATTCGCCCTGCCCTCCGCATCGGCGGGCTCCTCATGCGACAACACCAGCGTCAGCGACCCATCGGCGCCGAACGCCAATTCGTTTGCGTCCAGGTTCACGGTGCCGATGTTGTGCCGCCCGTTGGGGCTGGCGGGCATCATGAAATAGTCGCGATCGTACATGGTCAGGGACCAGAAGCCGCCTTTGGCCGTATCGATCGGCGGCAGTTGCCCTTTCTCGAAGCGCATCGTGTAGCGGTAGCGGCCTTGCAGCAGCGCCCCTTCGGCATCCGTTCCGCGGATCAGGTAGACCGCTTCGCGGTAGTGGTTGACATAGATGTAGATCACCGCCGCCAGTGCCCGCCCGTACCAGTCTGTACCCCAGTCGCCGCCATTTTCCTGCCGCTGCCAGCCATTACCGGCATCGGTGCCCACCTGATCGTACCGCGCCCCCTCGTAGAGTTCGGCATCGGCGGTCAGCGCAGCGCGGTCCAACAGCGCTTTCCAGCGTGGATCGCTCTGGCGCAATCCTAAGAGGGTCCGCGCCTGATCCGCCATGGCTGTATCGTTCAGGCCAACCTTGGGATTAGCGTCCAGAGCCTTTTCCAGATCGTCCCAGAAGCTCGCACCGTGGACCGGGCGGATACGCAGCAGATCCGGGTCAGCCGCCAGCATCTCAGCGGTCAGCCCAGCGGGGTAGACCTTGTTACGCGCGCTTGCCTCACAATCGAACTTGCGCCGGCCCGGCGCATCCGCACTTAGCGGATAAGCCCCCATCTGGTTGAGCACCGCCCGCGCCCTGGCCTTACCCTCCGGCGTGTGCGCGGCAAAGCTGCGCGCCATGGCCACGCCGATGTTCGTAGGGGAGCGCAGTACATCCACGAACCCTTCGGGTGTACTGCCCTGCCAATCGGGCCCCACCCACAGGTACTTGCCCGCCGGCGTCGCCGATGCGGAGCCCAGTTGGTGCGTCACCGTGGTGAAGGCATCGACGATCTGGATCGTCCAGTAATGGCCTTGGGGAACATCGTCCGGCGTCTGGATGACCACCGGCTCATCGCCCAGATCGGCGAAGCAGGCACCGTAGATCGTATCGTTATTGGGCGTTACCACTTTGCGCTGGGCAGCGGGCAGGTAGTCGTCGACATAGCCCATCCAGTTCTTGGGACAGCCGGGAAACAGCCCCATCGCCATTCCGGGCCCGTGCCCTTCCATAAGCGCCCAAGTGCTGGTCCGCCCCACCGTGTTCACCAGTGGATGACCCCAGACATAGACCACGCGGGCCAGCGCTTCGATATAGTGCTCGCTGGTCAGGCTGGCGGGCACGCCGGCACCGTTGGCCAGCCCAGGATTGGCCGGCGTGAACTGGCGGACGAGGTATGGCGTCTTTGAACGGGGCGAGGTGTCGACCATGACGGAAATCTCCTGGCAGTCGCTCGCCGGAACCTACCCGCCTTCATTCGAACCAATCATTGGGATCAACCCGCAAAACGGGGCAAAATGTCGTGTAGGAGACAGGCAAATGCACAAGCCTGCCCCGTGCTGATAGCCAGACGGCAAGGTGACAAACTCCGGGTGAGGAAAGCCAAGGACTGCGCTTCCCGATATCCAGCGATGTTTGCGTTTCTCGTCACGGCAACGCCTGGGCCGTGAGCACGCTTCTCGAACCGCAGCCTTCCCGGCAATGACAATCCAAAGCCTCACCATGGGGAGACGCCTCCATCCGGCCGGAGGTTTTACCCGATGTTTTTCGGGTCGGCAGCGAGGGAAACAAGGCCGAACGCAGGAGAATGTGATGGCCGCTGATTCCACCCGTCCGAACATCGTCGCGATCATGATCGATGACATGGCTCCCATGGACCTATCCGCCTACCACCGCGGCCTCGGCGCCGTGAGCACGCCCAACATGGACCGTCTGGCCCGAGATGGCATGATGGTTTCCGACTACTACGCGCAGCCCAGTTGTACCGCCGGGCGCGCGGCTTTCCTGACGGGTCAGTATCCGATCCGTACCGGTCTCACCTCGGTCGGTCAGCCCGGTGCCAAAGTCGGCCTTCAGGACGGAGACGTGACGCTGGCCGCGCTGCTCAAGGATCTGGGCTATGCCACGGCCCTGTTCGGCAAGAGCCACGTGGGCGATCGCAACGAATTCCTGCCCACGGTCCACGGCTTCGATGAGTTTCGCGGCTTTCTCTATCGCCTCAACATGATGGAGATGCCCGAGCAGCCTGATTTTCCCAAAGACCCGAATTTTGCCGGCCGCCCGCGCAACATGATCCACGCCCGCGCGAGCGATAACGACGATCCGACGGAAGATCCGCGCTGGGGCCGTGTCGGCAAGCAGACGATCGAGGATCTTGGCCCCCTCACCACCGATCGGATGGGCACGATCGATGACGAATTCACCGATGCTTCAATCGAATATATCAAGGCGCAGAAGGGGGCCGGAAATCCGTTCTTCCTCTGGTACTGCCCATCCCGAATGCACCAGCAAATCCACGTGTCACCCGAATGGCTCGGCAAGAGCGGGCATACCCCCTATTTCGATGCGGTGCTGCAGCTCGACAGTCTGGTGGGCAAGCTGCTCGATACCCTCGACGCGGAAGGGCTGGCGGATAACACTATCGTGCTGCTGACTTCCGATAATGGGATCAATCTGGCGCACTGGCCAATGGCCGGCACCGCATCGTTCCGCGGCGAGAAAGGAACGACGTGGGATGGCGGCTTCCGCGTTCCCATGCTGATCCGCTGGCCGGGCAAGATCGCGGCGAACAGCTGGACCGGCGAGTTCATGACCAGCGAGGATTGGGTGCCGACTTTGCTGGCCGCCGTGGGCGAGCCGGATGTGAAGGAGCAACTCGTCGCGGGCAAGAGCATCGGCGGGACCGACTACAAGGTTCATCTGGATGGCTACAACCAGATCGACATGCTGACCAAGCCCGATGGCAAATCGCAACGCCGCGAATTCTTCTTCTTCGCGGAAACCGAACCGACCGCAGTGCGCATCGACGATTGGAAGATCCACATCGCGATCAAGGACAAGTGGCTCGACGCAGCAACCAAGATTCCGGGCGGCCTGGTGATCGACATCAAGGCCGATCCGTTCGAACGCAGCCCTGATACCGGCGGGCAGTTCCTCTGGATGAAAGAGAAGAGCTGGATCATGCCCGAACTGACCGAACCCATCGCCCGGTTCGTACAGAGCTTGCATGACTTCCCGCCATCGCAGAAGGGAACCGGCATCGGCATGGCCGCGGTTCTTGCGGGGATGAAGGAACAAGCGCCAACCGACTGAAGACGCGCAAGAGCGGGGCTCTGGCCAAGGCCAAGCCCCGCCGTCAGGTCAGGTCGAAATCTAAAAAGCAAAGCGTGGTCCGTTCATCCTGAACCGGACCACGCTTTGCTTTTGTCGTCGCGTAGTGCACTGGCAAACTTGAGCCAGCGCTAAACCTCGCTCTTGTGCAACCGCTTGAGAAACGGGATCGCGATCAGCGTATTGACCACCGCCGCCAGGATAATCGCGGCAGGGGCCAGCTTTGCCTCCGGGAAGCTTGTCGTCGCGATGCCGATCGCGACGCCAGGGTGACGGGCAGCGGAAGCCAGCGCCAGCACGATCTGATTGTCCCGATCGTCTCCAGCCAGAAACCAGCCAGCGGCCAGACCGACCAGGCTCATTGCAACCAGCGCCACAATCGTTCCATCACCCAGCAATTTGCCCACCGCCGGCGCCAGCGCGACCAGCAGAGCCAGCACGCTGACCGCAAACAGGACGTTTGCGACTTTGCTGAGCGGCCCCGAGACCGCCGCGGCCCTCGCGTCACCCAGCACGCGCTGGCCAAGCACGCCCAGCAGCAGCGGCAAGGCGATGGTCAGCCCCAGCGTGGTCGCCATGCCGCTGCGGGAGACCTGCGTTTCCACGCCGTAGATCGCTCCTGTCACCGAGAGCCCGATCGGCGCCAGCACCAGCGATGCCAACGCCGCAGCGACCAGAAGACCGGTGATATACGATGCGTCTCCGCCCGCCTTGGCCTGCTTCCTGGGCAAGAGAGGCGGAACCGGCGAGAAGGCCAACGCCACCAGCGCAACTTTCACCGGGCCCTTCAAGTCGAAGACATTCGCCATGAGAATCGCAATAGCTGGCACGACGATGAACATCGCGACCACTGCACGCAAACCAAGGCGCCATTCGCGGAACAGATACAGGAAATCCCCCGCCCTCGCCCGCAACGCGAGGGAAAGGACGGTGAGCATCACGCTCAGCAGCACGAGCAATTTCATGGCCTGCACGAGAGTCATGTCGATCTCCGATCCGGCCCGAAATCGGGTGCGCCGGAATGATTGCCTTTGCGCGTTCCGAAAGCTCACTCGATATGCTGGGCGAAGGACAGATAGCGTTCGTGCAGTTCGTCTTCCTCGCTCTGGCTGAGGTTCCGGGCCGCGAGCTTGATATCCACCCGCTCGATCTTGCCGCCCTTGAAGGCGAACGGCGGCTTGTAAGCGTCCGACACCGGCGATCCGCTGTCCGCGCCGACTCCGAAAGTATCGATCCCGAATCTGCCGGCGACGGTCTGTTCGATGCGGCCCCGACCTACTTCCTCGCCATTGAGCAACAGCACGGCCTCGCCGCCCTTGCCCAGCCCCCCGCCGTCATAGGCGAAGGCCACTTCGATGGTCGACTTGCCCTTGGGAAGCGGTTTGCTCGACACGACGTTCAGCCGGTCCTTTTCGAAGAAGTTGTAATGATACACCGGCTTGCCATCGAGAATGTAGATCGCATACCCGGCCGAACCTCCACCTGCCGCCAGCAGCACGCCTTCGGCTTTGCCGGAGTCGTTATCCACGGCCACCTTGATCGAGTGCGAGCGGTTCTTGGTATTGGGCGATGCCGTTTCCGGCAGGCGCGCAGCCCCCTCGTAATAGGTGAAGTCGGTGCGGTTCGGATCCGCGCCGCCCGGTGACGGCTTGGGTTCGGCCAGACGGCCGGACCCGCGATCGTCGAGCGGGTAGACGTTGTATTTCTCCGCTTCCTCGTCGAAGATCCGCTTCAGTTCCTCCACCTTGTCCGGGTGCTCGGCAGCCAGATTCTTGGCCTCGCTGAAGTCCTCGTCGATGTTGTAGAGTTCCCAGGTGTCGTTTTCCCAGTGGCCCGGCGCGAAGTCCTGCCGCCACGGGAACGTGTGCTGGGCGCAGGCGATCCAGCCCTTGTCGTAGATCGCCCGGTTGGAGAAGACCTCGAAATACTGCCGCTCACGAACCGCATGGGCATCGGCGCTGGCAAACGTCGACTGAATGGAAACGCCGTCCATCGGCTTCTGCTCGACGCCGTTGACGTAATCCGGCGCGGGAATGCCCGCAGCGTCCAGCAGGGTCGGCACGATATCGATCAGGTGGCAGAACTGCGGCCGCATCCCGCCCTTGTCCTTGATCTTGTCCGGCCACGAAATCACCATCGGATTGCGCGATCCGCCGAAGTGGGAGGCCACCTGCTTCACCCACTGGAACGGCGCGTTGCCGCACCACGCCCAGCCCAGCGGATAGTGCGGCTCGGTATCCGGGCCGCCGATCTCGTCATAAGCGGCCAGATTGTCCTCGATCGACGAGGGGATGCCGTTGAGGTTCATCACCTCGTTCACGGTCCCGGTCATGCCGCCTTCGGAACTCGCGCCGTTATCGCCGACGATATAGATGATGATCGTGTTGTCCGCGTCCGGCAGTCCGTGCACGGCGTCGATCAGACGGCCGCATTCGTGATCGGCAAAGGAGAGATAGCCTGCAAAGTTCTCCATGAACCGCGCGAACAGCTTCTTCTCATCGGCCGAGAGGCTGTCCCAGTCCTGCACCCAGTCCGGCTTCGCCGTCAGTTCGGTGTCCGGCGGGATGATGCCGGCGGCGAGCTGCCGCTGGTAGGTTTCCTCGCGGACCTTTTGCCAGCCCTGATCGAACTGGCCCTTGAACTTGTCCCGCCACTCGGCAGGCGCGTGATGCGGCGCGTGGGCCGCGCCCGGCGCGAAGTAGCAGAAATAGGGCTTATCGGGCGCGACCGACTTCGAATAGCGGATCCAGTTGATCGCGCGGTCGGTCATGTCGGTCTGAAAATGGTAGCCTTCCTCGGGCGACTTGTCGGGCTCCACGGCGACGGTGTTCTCGAAGAGGACCGGGTAGTACTGGTGGGTTTCCCCAGCGATGAAGCCGTAGAAATAGTCGAAACCCATGCCGGTGGGCCAACGGTCGAACGGGCCGGCGACGCTGCTCTCCCAATCAGGCGTATTGTGGTTCTTGCCGAACCAGCTGGTGGCGTAGCCGTTTTCCTTCAGGATGCGCCCGACCGTAGAGGTCGATTGCGGAATCATGTTGTTGTAGCTGGGGAAGCCCGTTGCCCATTCCGAAAGGAACCCGGTGCCGCAATTGTGGTGGTTACGCCCTGTAATCAGTGCCGCGCGCGAGGGTCCGCAGATCGCCGTCGTGTGAAACCGGGTATAGCGCAAGCCGCCGCCCGCCAGCTTGTCCAGAGCAGGCGTTGGCACCGGCCCGCCAAACGAACTCGTCTGTCCGAAGCCCACATCGTCGAGCAATATGAGCAGGACGTTGGGCGCACCCTTTGGAGGCTTGGGCAGTTCCGGCCACTGGCTTTCGGAATCCTGGTAGGTCTTGCCGATCTTGCCAGTGAACGGCGGCCGTGGAAGCGGAAGGCGGCTGCGATCGATGATCGTGTCCCAGGACGTGGTGTAGCTGAAGGCTGAGGTGGTCACCGTGATTTTCGGGTAGGTTTGGGTTGCGAAGCTCAAACTTGACGGAAGGAATCACGATGACCGATCCGATGATGCACTTGCGTTCGCTGGTAGAGAAGACCCCGGATGCAGATATTCTGCGCGAGATGATCTCGTTTGCCGCCGAGCGGCTGATGGAGATGGAAGTCGGCAACCTGACCGGTGCCGGCCATGGCGAGAAATCTGCGGCGAGGCTGGTCCAGCGCAACGGCTACCGCGAGCGCGACTGGCAGACGCGAGCAGGGACGGTCGAACTGCGCATCCCCAAGCTCAGGAAGGGAAGCTACTTCCCCGGCTTCCTCGAACCCCGTCGCATGGCCGAGCGGGCGCTGACCGCGGTGATCCAGGAAGCGTATATCCAGGGCATCTCCACCCGCTCGGTAGATGACCTGGTGAAGGCGCTGGGTATGGATGGGATCTCGAAAAGCCAGGTCAGCCGGCTTTGCGAGGAACTCGACGAGAAAGTCGGTGCCTTCCTCGAACGCCCAATCGAAGGCGACTGGCCGTACCTATGGATTGACGCCACCTACGTGAAAGTGCGGCAGAACGGGCGTATCGTCTCGGTGGCGGTGATCGTCGCGGTGGGCGTCAACAGCGATGGCCGCCGCGAGGTGCTAGGTATGGATATCGGTCCTTCCGAGGCCGAGCCGTTCTGGACCGCTTTCCTGCGCAAACTGACGCGCCGAGGACTGCGTGGCGTCAAGCTGGTCATCTCCGATGCGCACGAAGGCATTAAGGCGGCGGTCTCCAAGCTGCTGTGCGCGACCTGGCAGCGCTGCCGCGTCCACTTCATGCGCAATGCACTCGCCCATGCCGGCAAGAGCGGCAGGCGCGTGGTCTCCGCGTTCATCGCCACCGCCTTCGCCCAGGAAACCCCAGAAGCTGCGAGCCAGCAGTGGCGCTCGATCGCCGACCAAGTGCGGCCCAAACTGCCCAAGCTAGCCACGCTGATGGACGACGCTGAGCCCGATGTGTTGGCCTACATGACATTCCCGCGCGAGCATCGCGCCAAACTACACAGCACAAACCCCATCGAGCGCCTCAATGGCGAAATCAAACGGCGGACCGAGGTCGTTGGGATCTTCCCAAACGAAGCCGCCATCACCCGTCTCGTCGGAGCCATCCTCATGGAACAGTCCGACGAATGGGCCGTCCAGCGCGCACGTTACATGACGCTTGAAACGATGGCCCCGCTCAGCGACAATCCTATTGTCATGCTGTCGGCAGTACCTGGCTCATGATCGGCTCAGGCTGAAGCCGAAAAGCAAGGTGGTCCAGAAAAGCTACACCACCTCTGGGGACACGATCCGATCGATGTCGGGCATGGGGCTACTCACATCCTTGGGAAAGAAGACGCATCATGGCGCATTTGACCTTCGCAGGTATCAGGGATGTCCCTAGTGACGTCAGGTACAAGACCTGAAAGCGGTTACTCGCCAACGCGCTCAGAAGGACTCATACGCCCAGTCAAAAATCCAAGCCTTCCCCCTAACCGTAGCAATGGTAACTATTCTCTATAGTTATCCGTACCAGGCAGGAGTCAGCCAATTTCCGACCAACCGCCACCTCAAAATGCCGATTGAGCTGGGATCCTGCCATTGGGAATATCCCAGAGAAAATATCACAAGAGAGGGGCAGCAGAACGGCAGCTATTCCCATGTCGGCATCCAAAAGCTGCCAGACCGTTTACGGCCAGACTCAGCCATTCCGACGAACGAAATCGGCAAACGCCAAACAGCTTGCGCTCGCCGAAGATCTCGCCAGTTATCCACAGACGACTCAACCCGTCGCTCGCATGGACCAGTTTGTCGGCTTTTGGGAAAACTCGTCCCAATAGGTCCCACTGCAGCCCAATCAATGTTGGCCGAATTTGTTGGCCACTTCGCATGGCACCAGAAAATGTATAGTAGATTCAATATGATGGGCAGACACGGCCAGATCTGTCTCCCCGACCAACTTCGCAAAAAACCGCAGAAATCCGCCATTTTTGAACCGCCAAAAAGCGCCAATCCTTGGGAGGTCGTGTGCTGAGCGTTGAGGTGGTCACCGTGATTTTCGCATAGGTTTGGGTTGCGACGCTCGAACCCGTCGGACGGAAACAAGATGACCGATCCGATGGTGCCCCCCGAGCGGAGGGCAATGGAAGCACGATGGTCTCACATTTTGGACAGGATCGCGGCGATACCGTCGCGGGCGCATTTTTCTTCTTCGTAGGCGCTAGCACCGCTGGTTGCGATTGCGCCGAGGAACCGGCCTTCCTTAAAAATTGGCACTCCTCCCGGGAGGAGTGACATGTCGGGCGTTACACGCGCGATCAGGGATGGATCCTTCTCGATCCTGCCCCGAAGTTCGAGAGTCGACATTTTGAACCCGACGACGGTCGCGGTCTTGTGCATGGCCATGTAAATTCCGTTGTCGCGCGTCCCGTCGGCCGCAAGAGCCACCTTGAGATTTCCTGCGGCGTCGGCGACAGCGACTGTCACCGCATAACCATCACGTGCGCACGATTGTTCGGCAACTTGCGCAGCGATTGCAGCGAGCTTCAGGCCGATACCGTGTTCGGGTTCTGTTGGCCGATGATCCGCTTGCTTGTTTGGCCCGGGAGGCGGGCCCAGCGGCACCTTGAGCTGCGCGCTTTGTGGAATGTCAAAATAATCGCCAGCCATCGATTGGGGGCTTGGCGGCGTGGTGTTGCGCTGAACATGAACATCCTGCCCTTCCGCTCCGTTCGAGGCCAGCAGAAGGGCGACGCCCGATAGCACACCAGCCAACGGACAGAGGGTGCGAGCGTTGAATAAAGAAGGCATGGAACTCTCCAGAAACCCCGCCCAACACGCTTGTGCCACGACGGAGTATGATCGGACGTGCAATCGAGTGTGAACGGGATCAGATACCGCCACTCGACGCTGCTGCGAAAAGACGGATGTTCAATGTCGGAAAAAGAAGCCCCGCCGGTCCGGGAGATGCGGGCCGGCGGGGAGTTCGCTCCAACTGGGAGGTCGGGAGCGTTCAGAAGCGCACGCCGAGGCGGACGCCGTAAGTGCGGGGATCGGCGATGCGGGCGAAGACCTGATCGTCATTGCCGGTGCCCATGCCGTTGGGCGCGCCGACAAGCTGGAGCTTGTTCTCCACGTTGCGCACGAAGGCGGTGACATCGAGCTTGCCGTTCTCGGACGTATAGCCCAGCGTCAGGTCGGTACGGGTGAAGCCGCCCTGGCGGTACTGCTGCGGCAGAGTGGTGTATTCGCCGGTGAACGGATTGCCCTGACCGCCAAGGTCGGAGAGGTAATAGCCGTTGGAGAACTTGGTCCCCGCGCGGGCCTTGATGTAACCGCCGCTCGCCAGCGGGAAGCGGTGTTCCCATGAGGCGGTGCCGGAAAATGTCGCCAGACTGTCCGGCCGCTTGCCCGACCAGTCGATGCGGTTGGAATAGATGAAGCCGACATTGGCGCCCTTGCCGAACTCGCCGTCCGCCAGGGCGAAAGTCAGGTTGAGGTCATCGTTGCGGGTCGGCCGCCACTCGATCTCGTTCTCCCAGCCGTAGAACTTGGCAGGCGGGTTGGTGGTATAGATCAGCACTACCGGGGCGCCGCCGGTGACGCTGGGCGTCAGGAAGGTCGATCCGGTAAGCTGGTACTTGGCGTAATCGTAGTAATAGACCGCCGTGTTGTATTGCAGATTGGAGGCGATGCGGCCCTTGTAGCCGATCTCATAGGCGGTCAGCGATTCTGGCCCATACTTGCCGACGCCGCCGTTCACCGGATCGACGTCGTTGAAGCCGCCCTGCTTGTAGCCGGTGGCGATCGAGGCGTAGATCAGCTGGTCCGGCGCCGGGCGGAAATCGATGCCGAGGCGCCAGGTGAACTTGCTGCTCGATTGCTTGCCGCGGCTGTCCGAGCCATTGACGCAGTAGTTGGGCGGGCCGCAGAGGTTGCCGTTCTGGTCCAGCCACCCGCCCGGAGGAGCATCGCCCGCCGCGATCGTGTAGGTCCGGGCGACGGAATCGTCCGAATAGCGGCCGCCGGCGGTAAGCCGGATCAGGTCGGTCACATCGTAGCTCGCCTGCCCGAACACGCCCATGCTTTCATGCTTGGTGGTACCGACGATGCCGGGATTGGGCACGTAGCAGGCCGGATCGAGCGTCGGCTGCGGGCAACCGTCCTTGATCAGCACCTGCCAGTTCATGTCCTTTTCGGGAATGTCCTCCGCATAATAGTTCATGCCCGCAACCCAGGTGAGCCGGCCCGGGGTTGAGTTGGAAAAGCGGATCTCATGGGAATCGCTGCGGATTTTCGCGCGGTAGTCGGTCCACAAGTAGGACGGATTGCCGTTCGATCCGTAAGGATCGGTAACCGAAGGGTTGTAGACGTCCTGCGCGTCGAACTTGATGCGCGACCCTTCGTACGTCATCAGTACAGGCCCGACGTCGACATGCAGGATGCCGGTGATGTTGTAGAAATCGTCGTCCGAACTACCGATATAAGGATTATAGAAGACCTTGAGCGCATCCTTGGTGCTCATGTCCTTCACCCGGTACCAAAGGGCGCTGCTGGTGGCGTTGTTGCCGCCGATGTGGCCGAAGGTGCCGGCCAGGATGAAGTCGGACCCACCGCCAAAGTCCAGCCTGCCGGTGATGCGCGCGGTCCAGTTGTCCTCATCGTCGAGATCACGCGCGGGTTTCAGCGTGCCCGGATTGCCCAGTACGGGCTTGATAAAGCCATCGCGGCTGTTGAAGGCGGCAGCGGCGCGAACCGCGAAGAAGTCGGTGACCGGCACATTGATCATCGCCTCGCCGCGGCGGGTGTTGTAATTGCCCAGTTCGAAGCTGGCGGATGCTTCCAGTTCGTCCTTCGGCTTGGCAGTGACGAGATTGATCGCGCCGCCCGTGCTGCTCTTGCCGTAAAGCGTGCCCTGCGGCCCGCGCAGCACTTCCACGCGTTCCAGATCGAGAAACGCGAGGCTCATAAGCTGCGGGCGGCCGATCGGCACGCCGTCGATATTGAAGCTGACGCCCTGCGTGCCCTTGCTGGTGGTGTCGGTCGAACCGACGCCGCGAATGGTGATGTTGGCGCCGTGCGCGGCGCTGCCGACATTGAGTGAAGGCGCGATGTTCTGAAGGTCGGCCGCGCCGTGGACGCCCTGTTCGGCCAGTTGCGTGCTGCCGATGACGCTGAGCGCGATCGGTGTGTCGTTGGCCGATGTTGCGGACTTCGTGGCGGTGACGATGATTTCCTGGATCGTCTGGTCGGCATCGGGCTGGCCGCTGGCCGCCTCCTGCGCGCGAGCAGCCGAGGGCAGCGCGAGCGCCATGGCGAGAGCGCAGCCTGCAGCCGAATGAAATAGCCTGTTCTTCATGTCCCCTCCTGTATCGTTTTGCCCGGCATGGCCGGGCGCGTCCATCGGGCGCGCGCCATGGCGACGGCGCCTCCCGATTGCGGGCGCCGCTGGCCCCGGCAGTGCCGGGTTCGCGCAAATTCTTTCGATGATCTCCGCCGCGCGCAGGTCTGCGGGCAGTCCGGCGGGGCCGAACGCCAGCGCGTGTCCTGTGCCGTCTTCGATGTTACGACGGCAATCTCTGCGCTAGCGGGCGCACACCGTGCTTTCCGTCATCATTCCAGCCTCTCCCGTTTTGGCCTGGATCGGTAGGTGTCCCTTTGGTCCGGCCCTTGTTTTCGTGGCTAGGGGACATACCCAAACCGAACCTGAACCATTCGCGCTCGGGCTTGGCTGGGGGCATAAGAACCGCGCACAGACCGATAAAAGTCAGGGCCCTAGAGAGTCCTGCAATCATCGCGATTCGGGATACCGTTACGCGCCGGCCTTGCTGCGATATTCGCCTGGCCCTCACCTCCATCTTTTCCGACGAGGTGAAATACTTCCCCGAATCCGGGCGCCTGCGCCGAGCCAAGGGGGGTGAGATCGGACAGCCCCCCGCACCCGCTCCTCGTTCATTTTCGGTTTGGGCAGACCACCTAACAGGTCGGGCAATCGATGCGCGGCCCGCTCACAATCGGGAACGCGTCAATACATCCCCGAACGATAATGGAGGGCAAAGGGAGATGACTGCCGCGCGCCAGCCGCATAGACGCCCTCGAACAATTTCGCCGGGCGCACGATTACTAGCCCCATTGGCACTTACGCTGCTGCTCACTGCGGCAGCTCATGCGGAACCTGACAATCCCCCGGTCAACGCCAGACCGGCGCCCGATCCGAACACCGCTCCCAGCCTGACGCTTGCGAGCGAGGGTATGGAGGTTCGCATTGCCCTGCCCGATAGCCGCAACGGCTTCTATCGAGGCACCCGGTTCGACTGGTCGGGTATGGTTACGCAAGTCACCATGGAGGGTTCCCGCTTCTACGGACCATGGTTCGACGCCGTATCGCCCGAAATACACGATTTCCTCGACCTGCCGGGCGGCATCGTGGTCAATCCGCTCAACGCGGCTACCGGTCCTGTCGAAGAGTTCGCCAACCGCGACGGGGAGACTGTGCCCGGCTACAATGCAGCGCCCGCCGGAGGCACTTTCATCAAGATCGGTGTGGGGCGCCTGCGCAAGCCCGATCTTGAGCGCTACGATCATTTCCGCCCCTACGCGATCGTCGACGGTGGCCAGTGGAAAGTGCGGCCCGCGAAGAACCGGGTCACGTTCGTCCAGCGCCTTCAACCCGACGCTGAAGGGTTCGGCTACGAATACGAAAAGACGATCAGCGTCTCACCCGGCGGGATCATGACCATTGCGCATAGACTGCGCAACATCGGATCCAAGCCGATAGATACACAGGTCTACAACCACAATATCGCGCGGTTCGACGATGCCGAAACCGGGCCGGGCGTGCGCGTGCATTTTCCGTTCTCCATCGCCGGACCGATCTCGGCCCCCACGCTCGCCCGCATCGATACGGACACGCTCCAATATACCGGTGTGCTGAAGCCGGGAGACCGCGTGCAACTGCCCGCCCAGCCCGGCGACGCAAAAACACCGCCCGGGCCGTTCCGCGTCACCGGCGCCAACGGCGCAAGCATTACCATGCAGACCGATACCCCCTTGGTCCGCACCGTTCTGTGGTCGATCCGCCATGCCGTCGCGGTGGAGCCTTTCACCGCGATCCACGTGCCCCCCGGCGGGCAGCAACGCTGGTCCTGGCGCTACACATTCACGCCGGCAAACGCCGCGCGATAAGCAATCGATGGGAGAGATGACAATGAAGTTTCGGCCGAAATTCGGTCTCGGGGCGATTCTAGGCGCGGCACCCATGTTGCTGCTGCTCGCCCAGGCCGCTCATTCGGATCAATCCTCGCCCGCGGCGGCGAGGCCCCCGATTGCCAAGCCTTTGGACCTGGCAATCGTGAAGCCTTTGGTGGATTGCTCTGCCTTGCTCTCCACCGACGTTTCCCACGCGGTTGGCGCCGAGACGCACGTCGATTCCGCCAGCCTTGTCGACGATCACCAGACCAGCCCCTATTGCTCGATCAAGGTCTCGGTCGACAATTACGCCCACTTCGAACTCCATCTGCCGACCACCGGATGGACCCAGCGCCTGCTGTTCGGCGGAGGTCCGGGGGCGCAGACCGCATCCGGCATGAAGCTGGACGGTTTCGCGACGGTCTCCTGGCAAGATCTGGGCCGCCGCGAAAACGAAGACGTCCTGGCAAATGATTATCGCGGCGAGGTCAACGCCGGCTATCGCGGCATGCACCTCCAAGTCCTGGCGACCAAGGCTTTGATCGCAAAGTTCTACGGACAGGCACCCCGGTTTTCCTATTACAACGCCTGTTCGAACCCGGCGCGCGAAGGGATGATCGAGGCGCAACGCTTCCCGCTGGACTTCGACGGTATCGGCGCCGGCTGTCCGCCGATCAACACCACCGTCAACAACGGGCTGTTCACCGCCTGGAACGTCATGACCAACACCGGCCCCAACGGCGAACCGATCCTGACGGCTGACAAACTACCGATCTTGCACAAGGCAGTGCTGGATCAGTGCGACGCAGCTGACGGCGCGAAGGACGGTATCGTCTCGCTGCCTTACGCCTGCCACCCCGACATTACCCTGATCGAATGCAAGCCCGGGCAGGATCCGGCGACTTGCCTGACACCGGCCCAGATCCACGTCGCGCAGGAGATCTACCGCGGCGCGCACGACAAGGAAGGGAACAGGCTGACGCCCGGCGGCGTTCTGCCCGGCTCTGAACTGGCCTGGACCGCGACGATCGTTCCCGGCAATGGCCCGTTCAACGGCCAGGAGGAGGCCCGCAAGGGCACGGAAAAGGCCATCCGCTCACACTACAGCCTGCCCGCGCTACCCGCATCCTGGAAACTGAAGGATCTGACCTTCGATCACGCGACCTTCGAGGCTACCACCAAGTACAGTTACCTCCACGACGGCACCAATCCCGACCTTTCCGCTTATGCAAAGGCAGGCCACAAGCTGATCCTCTGGATGGCGCTGGCCGACACCAATGTCATGGCGCACCAGTCGGTACTGTATTACGAGGCGCTGCAAGCCCAGATGGGCATGAAAACGGTCGATGGCTTTGCGCGGTTTTACGTCCTGCCCGGTGTCTATCACTGCGGAGGCGGCGACGGTCCGGTGATCAGCGACCTGCTGGAGCCGTTGATGCTCTGGGTCGAACGGGGCATCGCGCCGGGAGCGCTGGCAGGTGTGCATCGTCCGCGCGGAGCGGGCATGGAGCAAGGTGCCGGTCCACAAGGCGCCGCCCTCGCCGCCGACCTGACCCGCCCGATCTATCCCTATCCCTATATCGCTCGCTACACTGGCCAAGGTGACGTGAGGGACGCGGCCAGCTTCTTGAAAGGCGCTGCCCACCCGGCGCCGGCCGACCTTGGCAACTGGCCCGGCGCCAGGTTCTACAAGCCCGGCTACATGCGGTGGTGCACGGCAACGGCCAGTTCCATCGATTGCACGACCACCCATCCGTGATTCGAGACGCGAACCCTGCGCAGCGCATCCCTTTGGCGCGCTGCGCAGGGGCAAGGAAAGTGAACCCTGTGCCTGACCTCCATCAAGCAGCCCCGGTGCCGCCCCCCAGGAACCCCACCCCTTCCGCCGCAAAGCGAAAGGGACGCCCCATTGAAATGCGCACCGTGCACCGGGTGCTTTCGCTCATTGCCTGCCTGTTCCTGCTTTATATCGGGATCACCGGCACACTGATCCAGACGCTCGACCTCACCGCGATCTTCAGCGGCAAGCCGGAGAGCGATCCAACCATGCAGTCGATCAACGAGGGCAAGTTCGGCAACGGATTTTACTCCGCCGTCACCCACGCCGACTGGAGCGCGGCCGCGCTGCCGGCCAATGTCGATGTCGCCAAAGCTTTCTCCGTCACGCTTGCCCGGTTTCGTGAGATCCGGCCCGATCTGACGCCGGCCTTCGTCGAACTGCGCATGGTCAACGGCCGGGTCGTCGGCCAGGTGGCCTTCGCCGATCCCAGCGCTCCGCCCGACCCGCGCCGGATGGGCACGCCGGTCTCGGCGCTTGCGTTCGACGTTGGCTCAAGCCGGCAAGTCCCGGCCATCGATGTGCGCGGTGCCTACCCTGCCCCGTCCCTACGTCAGACACTGAAGCAATGGCACCGCTTCTGGGGGCCAAATTTCTTTGGTCTGCGCGATGTGCCCGGCGTTTACGTCGAGCTCCTGTCCGGATTGGCAATGACAGCGCTGATCGTGAGCGGCCTCATCATGTACTTCCGCCTGCTCAAGCAGCGGCGCAAGATCAAGCGCCCCAACATGTTCTGGATGACCTCCGACACGTGGCGATCGTTGCATCGCGGGGTATCAGTCGCCGCCTCGGTGCTTCTTGTCCTGGTCGCTTTAAGCGGCACCTGGATCGGCTTTGAAAGTTCCTACGCCACTTTCAATCGCCACAAGCCCCCCCGCGAGACTCTGGCGATCACCGATAGACAGGCCGCCGCCGTCGCCCACGGCGCAATGGTCGCCTTTCGCGCCGAGGAGCCGGATACGCCGATCCGCGCGATCCGGGCGAGGGTCTGGTTCGGGCAACTCGAGGGCGCCATCGTCACAGCCACCAAGCCGACACGCCAGCGCGTCTTCAATGCCGTAAGCGGTCAGGAACAAAGCCTTAGCTCGCCGCTCTATCCCAAGTCGCCCTTCCCTCTCGGTACCGATGTCCACGAATGGATGAAGCACTTCCATTCGGGCGAGCTGTTTGGGCTGCCCGCGCGGATGCTCAACCTGCTGGCGGGACTGTCGCTCGTTTTCCTCTCCGCCTCGGGGCTCTGGATGTACGTCGATCTCTGGAGGAAGCGCGCGAGGTCGGGGCGAAAAGAACTGTTCTGGAAATAGGAAAACGGCCGCGAAGCACTCACGGCCCGCGCAGGACTGCTCAACCCGGGGAGAGAAAACATGAAATCCCGAAGCGCCAGGACAACAGCCAAGAGGTGAAATGGTGATACGCACTGTCGCAACCGCCTCGCTCGTCATTTTCATCTACGGCATGATGGCCTCGATGCTGGGAACGATCGTTCCTTCACTGGGCCTGAGGCTTGGCCTTGGCACACAGGAACTGACATGGCTGGCCCTGGCGCAAGGACTGGGCCTGGCAGTGACCTCGGTCTGGGCCGGCGCCCTGATGGACAGGCGGGGCAAGAAACCCGGCATCGCAGCAGGCCTGGTGTCGAGCCTTGCCGGCCTCGGCTTGCTCGCCCATCCGAGTGGGCTGGTATCCGCCATGATAGCCATGGGTCTGCTTGGGATCGGCGGCAGCTTGGTCATCGTCGGTGCCAATGCCCTCGTGAACGACGCCAGCGCGCGCAACAAGGCCTCGGCCCTCAACATTCTCAACCTCTTCGTCGGATTGGGAGGCATGGCAACCCCGTGGGTCGCTGCAAACCTGCTGCATTCCGATCCGGTCTCCGTGGCATGGGCCGCCGCCGGCATGGCCGCGTTCGCCCTGCTGGTGACGCTGTCGACCCCGATTGCGCATGCTCCGCCGATTCAAGGCAAGACATTAGAGGAATCCGTGTTCACCTCGCCCGCGCTCTATGTGCTTGCCGGCGTCACGTTCCTGTACACCGCCAGCGAGTTCGCAATGTGGAACTGGCTGCCCAAATTTCTCATCGGGGCCGGGCTGGACCCCACTGACGCCCTAAACCTGCTGTCGCTCGGGTTCGCGGCCGGCATGCTGATCGGCCGCCTCGTCGCAGCGACCGTATTGAGCCGCCTGCCGCCGGTCATGGTCGTGCTGGTGTGCGAGATTGCGGCCGCCCTCACCTCCGGCGCGACGCTGCTCCTGGGCGGCGGCTCCGGAACCGGCGCATTGGTCTTCGCCACCGGCCTCGCCATGGCGCCGGTGTTTCCCACCAGCATCGCGATCATCGGCACGCTGTTTCCGCGCGGTGCCGGAACCGCGATCGGGTTTGCGATCACCTGCGGCTTCAGCGGCCTGGTGGTCAGTTCTCCGATCATCGGCATGATCGCAGGGGACAGCGCGCAGGGCATCGGCCAAGCACTCTGGCTGATCCCCTCGCTTTCTGCCGCAATCGCTCTGCTGGTGCTCGGAAACTGCAAGCGCCTTTCGCTTCCAATTCAAGCACAGGACCAAGACTGATGGACATGATCATCGCAGGGCGGCCGGCCGCATCCCGCAGCGGCGCCTGGATCGAAATACGTAACCCGGAGACAGGCGAGACGATCGACCGGGTTCCGCAAGCGAACGCGGACGACGTCGAACTGGCTATCGAAAGCGCCATTCGCGGGCGTGCCGTTATGCGTGCCCTCCCCCTTCATCGTCGCAGCGAAATTCTCCGCACCGCTGCCGACATCATCGAGGGCCGGCACGAAGAATTGAGCCAGCTGCTGGTGCGGGAAAATGGCAAGACCATCCGCCAATGCCGCGCCGAAATGACCGCGACCGCCCGCCTGTTCCGGGATTTTTCCGAGGAAGCCAAGCGTATCGGTGGCCGCTCGATCCCGATGGATGCGATCCCCGGCCTCGAACACATGATCGCTTACACTTTCCGGCAACCGCTCGGGATCGTCACCGGGATTGTCCCGTTCAACTACCCTGCGGAGCTTTTCGCGCACAAGATTCCCGGAGCGCTCGCTGCCGGCAACGCAGTCATCGTCAAACTACCGGAACAATGCCCGCTCACGGTGCTGGAACTGGGCCGCATCCTGCTGGAGGCTGGACTGCCGGCAGATGCCTTGCAGATGATCACAGGCTATCCTCATGAACTCGGCGATCGCCTTGTGACGCATCCCGAGATTGCGATGGTCAGCTTCACCGGCGGTAGCGTCGCAGCGAAGATCATCGCCGGACAGGCTGCCGCCTCCCTCAAGCGAACAGCCTTCGAACTCGGCGGGGTCGACGCCATGATCGTGCTGGACGATGCCGACATCGGCAAGGCGGCTACCGCAGTGGTGAACGGCCGCCTCACCAATGGAGCGGGACAGATTTCCTGCGCCGTAAAGCAGGTTTGGGTGGCAGGCGCCGTTTACGACGATTTCGTCGAGGAATTACTCCAGCAAGTCGGCAAAATCAGGATGGGCTCGCCCCTTGACGAACATACCGACCTTGGCCCGTTGATTTCGGAAGCGGCAGCGGCGCAAGTAGCCCGCGAGGTTGAGCAATGCATCTCCATGGGGGCTCGCGTCATAGCGGGTGGCAATCGGGTGGGACGCCAATTCTTCGAACCCACGATTCTCACCGGCGTCGCCGCGGATATGCCGTGCATTGTCGGAGAGATTTTCGGCCCGGTGGTTCCGCTCCTACCCTTTGACGACTTGGAGCAAGCGATTTCGGCTGTAAACGGTTCTCCGTTCGGCTTGCAGGCCAGCGTTTTCTCTCAAAGCATTCACAATGCCCTTGATCTTGCGCATCGGCTTGAAGTTGGGGGAGTGGTTGTCAATGGGCCGGGCTCATTCCGCCCGGGGAACCTCCCTTTTGGCGGTGTGAAGCAAAGTGGCATCGGCACGGAAAGCATCGCGGATACCATTCGCGAAATGTCGCATGAGACCGCGATTGCAATCAACTAGAGCATTTTCCAATCAGATGGAATCATCTGACGACTCGGAAAATGCGTGAAACCAGAAGCTTAGAGCAGTTGATCCGATGCAATCGGATCGGAAACTGCTCTAAGTTGGAACTGTCACTTAACTTCTGAAAACCTCGATGCCTTCATAGTCCTTCGCTCCTCCCAGCCAGGGGCGATTGCGGCGAAAAACTCTGACCAGCTGACATAGCCGTCATGATGCTCCCTGAGCATGGAGGGCGAACACCGTTCGATGGGCCGTGGTTTTGAAGCCCGTTCTCCACTCCAGCTTTTGACCCAAACGGAACTTCGCCTGCCTGACGCGGCAAACTTCACCAGTCAACTTGACAGATGTGTGACAGATACCAACCAATCGGTTGGTCCGTACAACTGTTCCAAAAGCACTCTCGAATGCGACCGACATAGCGGGGGCGGGACGGTCGTTCCGACACAAAACAAAAGATAGAAAACAGGAGAGGATATGAACATTCAGCTTTTGCGACTGAAGTCCTGCGCGCTGGCGAGCGTGGCCGTCATGGCTCTGCTGCCAACTCTCGCCTCAGCCCAGTCGACAGACGATGCACAAAAGGATGAGAGTGCCGCCCCGTCGCGTGAAACCGAAATCGTCGTTACCGGCACGCTTATCCGCGGCATAGCACCTGCGGGTTCGAACGTGATCGGCATCAGCGGAGACGATGCCAAGACGACAGGCGCCGTATCAACCAACCAGTTGCTTGCCAGCCTCCCGACCGTAGGCAACTTCTTCAACGCCGCACCATCGGGCGTTTCGCCGACGCCGGGATCCAACGGCAGCGCACCGATCGCCCGCCCGAACCTGCGCAACCTGCCCGGCGCCAATACCAGTGGCGGCGCACAGACACTCGTTCTTCTCGATGGCCATCGCGTTACGCCACTTGGCATAGGACAGCTTGCCGTTGACCCGGATTTCATCGCCCCGCTTGTGATAGACCGCGTGGAAGCCATGACCGATGGCGGTTCGGCCGTCTACGGCTCGGACGCGCTGGGCGGTGTGATCAATTTCATGACGCGCGACCGGTATGACGGTGTTCAGGTCGATGCCAAGGTCGGCATTGCCGACAACTACACATCGTACCAGGCCGGCGGCATCGCCGGCAAGGACTGGGGCACGGGCTCGATCTATATCGCCTACCGATACTCCAGAAACGACGCGCTTTTTGGCTCCGACCGGGACTACGTGCATCGCATCGATCCGGTGACCGGAATTCCCACCGGTCGCAATTGCGCCGAAGGTGTCAACGTTTCGGCCGGCTCTGGCGCGAACGCGCGTTCCTATGTGCTGAACGGCTCCAGCCTTGTGGCTGGTGGGCCTGTCACCTGCGATTACGCGCAGGACGTGGCGATCTATCCCAGCATCAAGATGCACAACGTCTTCGCCAGCCTGATGCAGGACCTGAACGACAGGCTTCGTGTTGACCTGAAGGTCTATTATGCCCGGCGAGAGGTGCAGGGGAACAACGGCACGCTTGGCAATGGCCAGCTCGGCACCGGTTCGGAATCGGTCGTCACGCTTTCCCCCACCAACCCGAACTACCGGCCGCTGCCCGCCGGCGATCCCAATTTCGGTCTGGCCCAGACCGTCAACTTCAGCCTGGCCGACGCACTTGGCGCGCGATCCGCGAAGCAGGAGACCAACCTCGAGACCTGGAACGTCACGCCGCAGCTGACCTGGAAAATGGGCAGCGACTGGCAGATGCGCGCTCTGGCCAACTACGGCCGGGGCACGGTGGACTATCGCAACGTTCAACTGGTGAACACCCGTGCGCTTCCGTGGTTACAGAACGCCGTGAACAATGGCTCGCTCAATCCCTATAATGCCGGCGCGACCAGCCAGTCGGTACTCGACGGCCTTCTTGCCGACGATGTCGGCATCGGTCGCAACGAATATGCCGATTTCCGCGCCATCTTCGACGGCCCGATCGTGTCCCTGCCGGCCGGTGAAGTGCGCGCGGCATTCGGTGCGGAATATTCGACCGATACGATGACCCAGCGCACGACAAGCGCATCCACGTATGCGCTGCTCTCGCCCAAGTCCTACACGCAGACGGTCAAATCGCTTTTCGGCGAACTGCAGGTCCCGGTGCTTGGCGGCGGTGACGATGGCATGTCGCTGGTCCTCGCGGCGTCGGGCCGGTACGACAAGTACAATGACTTCGGCGATACCTTCAATCCGAAGATCGGCGTTACGTTCCAGCCGTTCAGCAGCCTCACCCTGCGTGCGAACTGGGGCAAGTCGTTCAACGCGGCCACGCCGGCCGACCAGTTGGGCGTCTACTCCTCCGTCGCACAGCAGATCCCGGGTGCCTTCCTGCAGTTCCCGCCGTCAACGCCGGGTGTATGCGGCGTTACCGGTCTTCCGGCCTGTTCCGCCTCCGGGGTCGCCGGGATTTACCTGAATGGCGCCGTTCCTGATCTGAAACCACAGAAGGCGACCAACTGGTCGGCCGGGTTCGACTTCACGCCGGTCGATCAGATCAAACTCAGCGCCAGCTACTACAACATCGACCTGAAGGGCACGATCGGCCGCCCGGTTTCCGGTTCGTTGTTGACGGACTTCTATGTCGGCTATCCCGACCTCTGGCTGTTCCAGCCCTCCGGCCAGCAGGTCGCGGCGATCCTGGCGACGGTGCCCAGCAGCGGCGTCGGCGTTGCCCTTGCGAACCCGACGTCGACCGGTCAGGCAATGCTTCTGGGCGCCGGCGGGACGATGACGCCGGTTCAGGTGCTGCTCGATACACGTGTCCAGAACCTAGGCCGCACGAAGCTTTCCGGCATCGACTTCTCGGCGAACTTCACGTTCGATACCAGCTGGGGTTCGATCGACGGGCGCGTTTCGGGCAACTATCGCCTTGAGCAGAAGACCCAGTCCCGCGCGGGAATGGCATGGTTCGATGCGCTGAAGGACAATACATCCAGGTACCAGCTTTCCACCATGGTCGGCACGACGATCGACAAGTTCCGGGCGCAGGTCACCTGGAACCGCACGCCCGGATATTCCCGCACCGAGAATGTTGCCGGCCAGAAGCGGGTTGGGGACTTCAACATCGTCAACCTCTACTTCGGGTATGACTTCAAGGGAGAAGGCGTCACCCGCGACCTGACGCTGTCCCTGAACCTCGACAACGTCTTCGATGAGGATCCGCCAGCCTATCTCGACGCCGGCCAGCCCGGTTACAATCCGGGCAATACCTTCACGCTCGGTCGCATGGTCCAACTGGGCTTGACGAAGAAGTTCTAAGAGTTCGCTTAAAAAATGCCCGCAGGGGCATTTTTGAGGCGGCACCGGCCCTCTCCCGTTCCGAAGAACACGAAAAGGTCCGGGGGACCTTTTCGCTGAGGGGGCCTACCACCCATCGGTAGTATCCTGCGGGTGGTAGGGTGGGGGAGAGGGCCGGTGCCGCAAAATTCGCATTTCGCGAATTTTCAAACGGTCTCTAAGCTCCTGCAATAACAGGGCCACGAAGGGTCTGTCCGGCGCATGCGCGGGGGCAGACCCTTCCAATTCGCCGGGGTACGATGAAGACGAAATCGGATCGCAAGCCAGTGCGCGTGGACGGTGAGAGGCGCCGGGCGCAGATCATGGACGAGGCCCAGCGCCTGATCGGCGAACGCGGCTACAATGGCTTTACCTTGCAGGATCTTGCCGATCGCTGCGAACTCACCAAGGCGGGCCTGTTGCACCATTTCAGCAGCAAGGAACAGATACTCATCGACTTGCTGCAGGACCGCGACGACCGGCACCAACTCGACGTGAAGCAATGGATCGCCCGCCGCACACAGGCCGCACCTGGTCGGCACAGCCGCGATGCCTTCGTGGAATCGCTCCGGATGGTGGTGGAGCGCGACATCGCCGATATCGAAATCATGAAACTGCACACCATGCTGCAGGCAGAGGCGCTTAACGCCGGCCACCCTGCCCATGCCTATTTCGCCACGCGGGAAGCCATGCGGCAGGAGAAACTGGCCTTCGCACTGGAGCCCTTCTGCCGAACGCCGGAAGCCACCGCGCGCATCGTCTTGGCCCTGATGGACGGATTGGAAGCACGGTGGCTGCGTGAAGAGCGAAGTTTCGACCTTGCCGGCCAATTCGTGGCCGCCATCAAATGCCAGCTCGCCGCGATTTAGGCCCGACGCCGAGCATCGCTCAATCGCCTTGGTGAAATCTTCCAGCTGAACGTCAATTAAGCCCCAAGCAGAGTCTTTGGCCGTGCGCGAGGCAAAGAAGAGTAAGCTGATCGCGGCTAATAGCCATTTGGTCGAAGATACGCGGCCATCCGGACCACTCCCATTCGTTCGACCTTCACGCTGGGGTACCTTCCCCTGCGCGCCGGATCGGCGCGATTCGGTGCGGACAATCTGCGCGGATACAATGGGCGTGAACAGGGAGCCCCGGCATGACTCAGGAACAGGTCACGGTCGTCGTGCCCGCGTTTCGCGCGTCGCAGACCATCGAGCGTGCCGTGCGTTCGGTGTTCGGGCAGCCGAAAGTGCAGGTCCGCGTGATCGTCGTTGTCGACGATGACGAAGGCACGACCGAGGCCGCGCTGTCAGATCTTGCGTCCCGCCCGCTCGACGTTCTGACCAATCCCGGCAACATCGGCGCGCAGAAGTCTCGCAATCGCGGGCTGGCGCAAGTCGAGAGCGAATACGTCATGTTTCTGGACAGCGACGATTTCGTGATGGGGGATCTGCTCCACGGCCTTGCCGTGGCGCTGGCGGAGCAAGGCGGCGCGGACATCGCCTTCGGCCCCTGGCTTTTCTATGACGAGGGGCGGAATCAGGCCAGTCGCCGCAAGCCAGGCTATGCCGACGCCGAAGACTTGCTGGACCGCTGGCTGGTTCGCCGGCAGTGGACGCCGCCCTGCGCCCTGCTCTGGCGGACGGAGTTCCTGCGCGGCATCGGCGGGTGGAACGAAGATGTACGCCGCAATCAGGATGGCGAGGTGGTCTGCCGCGGCGTGCTGGCCGGTGCGCGCATCGCCCATTCCTCACTCGGCTGCGGGGTCTATGTGCAGCACGATTCACCGTTTCGGATTTCCGGCAACCGTTCCACGTTCGGCGATCTGATGGCTGTGGCGGATTCGCTGCTGCGCCAGCCGACCGAGGCGGTGACGGAGGACGCGCGCCGCAAGATCATGGGCGACTATTTCTACTGGCTGGCGGACAGCGCCTTTCGCCGGGGCGACCGCGAACAGGGGCGTGAAGCACTGAAACGCGGAGCCGACCTGGGCGGCGAACTCCGCCTGGATGCCCGGATCCCCCGGCTTGGCGCGGCGGTACTGGGCCTGGAGACCTATCGCGGCGTCACGTCATGGGTGCGCGGCGCAAACGACTGAAGAGACGGCCTCCCTCCCCTTTCGGGTGCCTCCTTTCGGGTGATTGCGCCGGACCGGAAAGAATGTTCGGTTCGCCCCTCCGCCATGCAAAGGTTTGCGATGTCGACGTCTTCCTCTCGCGAACATCATTGGGACGCCGTCAGGGGCGGGCTGATGCTGCTTGGTATTCCCTATCATGTCGCCCTTGCCTATCGCCCGGGACGGGCCTGGATGGTGCCGGTGATGGAGGGTGATCCGCTGATGACGGACCTTGCCCATGTGATCCACATCTTCCGGATGCCGGCGTTCTTCCTGATCGCGGGATACTTCAGCGCGCTGTTGCTGGCGCGGCGTGATGCGCGCGAATGGCTGAGCGGGCGGCTGGTGCGCATCGGCGTGCCTCTCACGGTTTCGCTGGTCACCATCGTTCCGGTGTTGAACCTGATCGCCGCGTCCGTGCGCGTGACCGATCCCTGGAGCATTCACGCACTCTATCCGTCGACCGGCACGGTCCTGCGGCACCTGTGGTTTCTGGCAGTTTTGCTGTACCTGCAGTCGCTTACGGCTTTGGGCTGCATGATCTGGCCGGGCTTGCGCACCATGTCGTTGGCCGGCCGATGGGATGACATGGCCGCGCGGCGGTTCATGCCCGTCTTCATCGCGACCGGCATCGCCGTTGCGGGCTATGGTGCGCTGGTGCTTGGAGTGATGCGCTCGACGACGGGCGAGGCGGACATCGTTCAGGGACTGCTTCGGTTGGCGGACTTCGTAGCCGCATTGCCGTTCTACGTCATCGGCATGGCGCTTCACCGCGCGCCCGCGGTTCGCACGGCGTTCGACCGGCCGCGTTGGACCGTTGTGGTGCTGACGCTGATCGCCACCGCCGTCGCCATCCATGCGGACCATCACCGCATCTGGGTAATGGAGCGGTCCTTCGCGGGCTTCGCGGCGCTGGGCTGGTCGCAGACATTGATCGCGCTGGGCCGGACTTTCTTTCACCGCCAGAGTCAGGCGATCCGTACTCTCGTCGATTCTTCGTTAGTGGTTTACTTGTTCCACTTGCCGATCGCGATTGCCCTTACCATTGCGGGATACCGGGTGCAGTGGGGCGTCTGGGTGGAGTGGTCGCTGATCAGCGCCGCCACGTTCCTTGCGGCATTCTCGATCTGGCTGGTTGTGCGGCGCGTTCCGCTGCTCAACTTCCTCTACGCCGGCCTGCGTCCGCCGACGCAGGCAGCGGAGCCCAGCCGCAAACCGGCTGAGGATCCCGCCTAGCCGCTGCCCAGCGGCCTCTGGCGAAACCGTTCGGGCAGCAGGTTGGCGGCCTGTCGCAGCATTTCCGCCATCGCCGCGCGGCCGCCCGGTGTGCAGGCCTGTGCCGCCGCCGCGCCGATGTAACTGGCCGCCACAGCTATCGCGAGCACTGCGATGGTGGGCAGGTTTCCGCCCGCAAGCGACACCACGCCCCAGGCGAACAGTCCGCCCGCCAGCGATGGCAACTGGACCGCGTACATGAAACGCTGCGGCACCGGCGTGCCCAGCGTGGCGTACCAGTAGAGGAAGGGCGATGTGGCGACTTGCCCGATGAAATAGGCGCAGGCCACGCCCACGGCGCCCCAATGGACGCCGATGGTGAAGCTGACGATGCTGACGGCGCTGGAAAAGATGCCCCAGTACATCATGCGCCGCGTGTTGCCGGTGCTGATGTAGAGCCACGCCGCCGTGTTGGGCACGCATTGGACGATCGCGGTCAGGCTGAGCCAGAAGAAGATCGGGCTGGCCGCCGCCCAGCGCTCGCCCAGCAGGAACGGGATCAGCCGGTCGCTGCAGATCGCGGCGGCGAGAATGCCCGGCATAGATCCCAGCGCCAGCGCCCGCAAAGCCAGTTCGTAGACGCGACGATAGCGCTCCGGCTCGTCCCGCACGCGGCTGAGCACCGGCAGCATGATCCGCGCCAGCGGCTGGTTGATGTTCTGGAGCGGGAACAGCATCAGCTTGTAGCTGCGATCGTAGAGGCCCACCGCATCGGCCCCCTCCACTTTGGCGATGATCACATTGTCCAGATTGCGCGCGAAGAAGTTGACCAGGTTGAACCCGGTCAGATTGGCGCCGAACACCACCAGCTTGCGCACGCCGGCGAACGAGGCACCCAGACGCGGGCGCCACCGGCAGGCCTGCCACATCATGGCGGTGCTGACCACGGCATTGAGGAAGATGCCCAGCCAGATCGCCCAGTAATTCCGCAGGATCAGCGCCGCCGCGGTCGTCAGGACCAAGGTCATGATCGAGACGACGATGTCGTTGATGCTCAGCGCATGAAACCGCATCTCGCGATTGAGCAGCGCCTGATGCTGCAGCTTCAATCCGGTGACGAGGATGGTCAGGCCGGTCGCCGCCGTCACGTATCCGGCCCGCGCATCGCCGTAGAACGCACCGGCCAGCGGCGCCACCGCTACCATGGCCAGCGCCGCGACGATGGAGACCACGACGTTCAGCCAGAACAGCGCATTGGAATGTTCGAAATCCAGTTCCCGTGTCTGCACCACGGCCTGGGTGAAACCCAGGTTCTGGAAGGTCAGCACCAGCCCGGTCAGCGGCGCGACCATGGCGGCGACGCCATAGTCGGACGGCGACAGGATCCGCGCGACGACGATGGTGGTTGCCATCGTTCCGAAAACCTTGACGAATTGCGCCAGAGCGGTGGACGCCAGCCCCCTGGTCGCGTGCCGGCCGATGCCCTTTTCTTGCGCCATCGGCCGGCTAGGCCCGCAATGGATCGGGGCGATACATGCCCGGAAAAGCGTCTCGCCGGTCCCCTGCGGGCAGCGGCGGTGACAAGGCGTTCAAGATGGCCACACTCCGAATCTGCGTCCGTGGCGGCGGAGGCCGGCCCGTGCAACCGCATGATAATCATGCGCTTGCACGGGCGCTATCACCCCAAAGAGCTTGGATCGCGGCCTATCGATACTTCGTTCGAATGATCGGCCGTCCTGATGATCGACGGCCAGCGGCGCAAAAAAGGGAGAGCCCGCAGGCCCTCCCTCGATCGCCGCATCGAATGACGGGTCAGGTCAATCCATCGCCCGGTTCGGAAAGCGCCGAACTCTGCGAGCCAATCACCGCCGGCCCCACGCGCAAGTTGTTCTGCACATGGCGCGCGCCGGATACATCGTCGGCCAGATCCTCTGCCCGGCGCTTCTGCGCCCGGCTGTCCACCGTGCCGTCCAGCGTGACTTCGCCGTCCGACACCGTGACCCGGATGCGGCTGGCATCGACGTGCCAGTCGTTGGTCAGGCTATCGTTCACATCCTCACGGATGCGCTCGTCGGACCGCGTATAGTCGCTGGGGCCTCGGCCGCGATGGTCCAGTTCGCGGCGGTGCGCGGCATCCTCATCCCCGAACCAGCTGGCGATTTCGTCACCCGCCCGCTTCAGGAAGCCCCGGCGTTCGCCATAGGCGCGCCAGTCGCCGTAATCTTCCCGGCTGTAATAGTCGCTGCGCGAAAAGCCGAATGTCGGGCGATAGGTGTCGCTGGGATGCATACCTCCACTCACGCCGCCGCTTGGCGGTGAGCGGTCGCGGCCACCATAATCCTCGCTGGTAAAGCTGGAGAAGGTATCGCCATAGGCGGCGTCGTAATTGTGAATGGGATATTCGCCTTCCCTTTCCGCACGCTCGCGCCGGGCCCAGCCGGCCCGCAGGCGCGGGTCGCTGCGATAGTCGGATCCCCGGCCAAGACGGTCCGAAAGCGAACCGCCCTCACTGCGAGAATCGGACGCATACCGTCCTTCGCGTTCCGAACGCCGTGCACGGATCAGGGACTCTTCATTCGGGTCGCGATAGCCGCCGGCCTGCCGCGCCGGGCCATCCTGCCACTGGCCGGCCTGTCGCGGCATATCCCAGCGGTCATCGTCCTGATAGCCACCCGGCTGCTGGCTGCGGGGGTTCGAATCGCGTCGGTTCATCGCTGCTCTCCTAGATGTCGTTTTCGGCGCGAGGTTCGCGGCCGGGGCATCTGCCCAAGGCCGCGAACCTCGCTCCATCTAGGAAACGAAGCAGACCCGTCCTCTATCCACTGTCCACCGCGAACAGAGGCAATTCCATCGCAAGCTTTCGTCCGGCCGCGATTGGGCGCGGCCTGAACCGGGTAAATCAGAAGCCGACCGTGGCCATCACTGCCAGCCGGGTATCCTTGTCCTTGGCGAACGGCGCCTTTTGCAGTTGGCGGCCCAGATCGACCTCCAGATCGAGGTAGCGGCCCAGCGTATAGTGCACCTTGCCGCCAACACTGGCGAGTTCGGCATTCTTGGGCGAATCCGGGAAACGCCGACGCTGCCAGACCTTGCCGTAATCGACGAAGACACCGAACTGGATCTGGTCGGCAAAGTCCCCGCTGGACGCGATCAGATGGAAGGCCGGCGAATTGAGTTCGGTCTTCAGCAGCACGCCCTCGCTGCCCAAAGCGGCGTTGGGATCATAGCCGCGCACGCTGCCAAGGCCGCCGGCCGAAAGCTGCTCGCTATACGGCAGGTTGCTGGTGGCGAACTGCGCCATGCCGCGCACCACCCAGTTGATCCCGTGCGGGAAGTAGGTGGTGCGGGTGATCGAGATCCGGTCATAGGCATAAGTCGCCTTGGCATAAGGCACCAATTGCTGGAGATCGGCATCGGTATTGTGGTTGGTCAGCCCGCCGGGGGAGATCACGGTCTGGTTCTCCAGCACGGTCTGCCCATGGCGATCGTCGATGGTGCCGGTAAAGATCACCGGGAACTGGAACACTTCCACGGCGGTATCGAGCAGGCGGAAGCCCAGGAATTCAAGATTGCTGTCGGCCCGCTTGTAATCCATGCCGAACTGAATGCTGGTCCGCACCGTGCCGGGGCCCCGCATGTTGTGCACGAAGCGCCCGCTGACCTGGCCGGAATGGCCGGTACTGTCGAACAGGTCGGAAAAGTCCGGCTTCTGGGTGGAATAGGCCCCGAAGAAGATCAGCCGGTCATGCGGCGACAGCGGAATGACATCGCTGGCCGAATGCGAGGTATAGGCCCCCTCGAAACTGCGGGTGTACTGGTAGGACAGGATCTGCCCGGTCCCCAGCACATTGCCCCAGTTGAAACCCACGAACCATTCGTCGCGCCCCAGCGTGGGCACGCCCTGATTGTCATAGCCGCCATAGATGCGCACCGGGAACCTGTCCTTCGCCTGCAGCACAAGGTCGGTGGTTCCGGTCTCCTGCCCCGGCCGCACGACGCCGTCCACGGTCAGGAACGGGTTCTGGTTGTAATCGTCCAGCGCGCCGCGCAGGCGCGGCAGGGTCAGGACGTCCCCCGACTTCAGATCGCTCATGCCCTTGATCAGCGGGGTGGAGAAATGCCGGTTCCCGGTAACTTCGATGGCGCCCACGCGGAATTCGGTGACGACGATCTGCACCACGCCGCTCTGCACGTTCTGCGGCGGCGCGCCCACGTCCACGAACGGATGCTCGCCGGCCCGATAGCTGTTCTGGACGATGCGGATGATGGCGTTGAGGTCCCCGCGCGTCAGCGGGCGGCCGAGGTAGGGGCGCACTGCCGCATCGAAGGCAGGATTGGCCAGCATCGGCAGGCCGCGCACCTCCACGCCATTGCCCACGGCATCCGCTGCGATGCCTGCTGGCTGCAAGCCGCCGTTCACGAAGACCAGCCCACGCAGTTCCGGCAAGATCTGCGCGGCATCGTCGGGCGATGCGGTTTCCGGCGGCGGGGTGGGAACTTCGGGTGGCGGCTGGTTCGGTGGCTGCTTGGGCAGGCGTCGTTCGAAATCCTGCGCATGGGCCTGCTCCGGAGCAAGCCCCGGGCCCATCGCAAGCATTCCCATCCCGGCCGCGACCAGCGCGGCCTTCAGTTGTTCTGCCTTCATCATTCTCCCCCGACCGGCCCGCCTGCCGCGTTGCTTTCCGTCGCGGTCAACGGCCCGATTGGCGGAAGCGGCGGGTCATACTGGATCTGGATCTGCATGCTGCCTCCACCCCGGTTCAGGATCTGTTCGGCCGAATTGAGCACCGCGCTGCGCTTGCGGATGGTCCAGCCGTTTGCCGTCCGGTCCACGCCGCCCGCCTCAAGGATGCTCGGCATCGCCGCCATGCCCTGCGTATAGCCCTGATAGCGGGGGAAGACGCTGGGGTAGACTATGTAGAACCGCCCGAAAATTCCTCCAGCCACCTTGCCTTGCAGGTCCGGCAGATCGGGCAGGCACTCCACGATGGAGGCGCAAGGATAGGCATAGAGGATCGTGCCCGGCCCGGTGGCGACGCTGGACAGGTTGTAGTTGTCCAGCAGCGTGCCCTGGTTGGCCTGATAGTCGGACGGCGAAAGCCCCACGGTCACTTCATGCTGGCCGGGATCGGCCGAGGCGTACGTGCCGTGCGTCTGGGTGATGGTGGCGCCTTCACCGGGGACGAAGCCGGTGATCGTGTAATCGCCCGGCTTCAGCGTGGCGTCGGTATTGCCATCCTTCTGCTTGGTGGGATTGCCGGTGATGGAAACGGTGAGATCGGCCTTGGTGATGGTGCCGTCTCCCATCGCGCTGGTGGGCAAAATGTAATTGCTCAGCAGCGTGCCGGAATTGGCGACGAAGTCCGAACCGTCCAGCGCGGCGGTTTCGGTGTGCGCGCCGGCATTGGGGCCGTCATAGATCGCCGAAGTCTCGGTTACGCTTGCCCCCTGTCCGGCGACGAAGCCCGTCAGCACATAGTTCGCGCTGGTCAGCGTGGCGCGGCTGTTGCCGTCATAGGTCTTGGTGGGATTGCCGATGATGCTGGCCTGCAGCACCGCGCGATCGATCGTGCCCGCGCCGCTGGCCGTGGTCGGCAGGATGTAGTTCGACAGCAGCGTTCCCGAATTGGCCGTGAAATCGGCGGCGCCAAGGGCCGCCGTCACCGTCCGCGATCCGGCATTGGGGCTGTCGTAGAGGCCCGATGTCTGCGAGACCGCGGCCCCTTCGCCCGGCGCGAAGCCGGTCAACTGGTAGTTGCCGCCCGTCAGCGTTGCCGAGGTGGTGCTGTCGTAGGTCTTCGTCGGGTTGCCGATGATCGAGGCGGTCAACACCGCGCGGGTGATCGTTCCCGGCCCGAAGACGCGGGTGGGCAGAATGTAGTTGGACAGGAGCGTGGTGCCGGTGGGCGTGTAGTCGGACGGATCGAGCAGCGCCGTGATCAGGTGAAGGCCTACATCCTTGCCGGAATAGGTGCCCACGGTCTGCGTGATGATGGCGCCATCGTTGCCGACCCAGCCCGTCAGTTCGTAATTGGCGGGCGTTAGCGTGGCGACGGTGTTACCGTCATAGACCTTGGTGGGATTGCCGATGATCGCCCCGTCGATCGCGCGACCGTCCAGCGGACGCTGGTTGATCGTGCCTGCTCCGGATGCGCTGGTCGGCAGGACGTAGTTGGAGAGCAAGGTGCCGCTATCGGCCGTAAAATCGCCGCTGCCCAGGCCGGCGGTGACGGTGCGTGCGCCTGCATTGGGGCTGTCATAGGCCCCCACGGTCTGGGTGACAGTGGCGCCTTGCCCGCCGATGAAGCCGGTCAGCGTGTAATTGGCGCTGGTCAGCGTGGCGACGGTGGTGCCGTCATAGGTCTTGGTGGGATTGCCGACGATCGCGGCGGTCAGGATCGCCTGCATGATCGTGCCCAGCCCGCTGGCGCTGGTCGGCAGGATATAGTTGCTGAGCAGCGTGCCGCTGTTGGCGACGAAATCCCCACTGGCAAGGTTCGCCGTCACCGTGCGGATACCGGCATTGGGATCGCCATAGAGGCCGGCGGTCTGCGTGATCGTAGCCCCCTCTCCCGGCGCGAAGCCGAGAAGGCCGAAGTTGGCGCTCGTGAGCGTGGCCGTGGTGGTGCCGTCGTACGTCTTGGTGGGATTATTGATGATTGCCGCGATCAATTGCGCCTGCGTGATCGTGCCGACCCCGATGGCGCTGGTCGGCAGCACGTAGTTCGACAGCAGAGTGCCGCTGTTGGCCACGAAATCGCCGCTGGCGAGGCTTGCGGTGACGCCGTGCAGCCCGACATTGCGATCTGCGTAAGTGCCAAACGTCTGGGTAACGCTGGCCCCCTCACCCGCGATGAAGCCGGTGAGCGTGTAGTTGGCACTGGTCAGAGTGGCATTGGTGTTGCCGTCATAGACCTTGGTCGGATTGCCGACGATCGCCGCCAGCAACGTCGCCTGCGTGATCGTGCCCGCGCCGGTGGCGCTGGCGGGCAGCACGTAATTGGTCAGCAGCGTGCCGGAATTGGCCACGAAATCGGCGCTTCCCAACATCGCGGTAACCGTGCGCGCACCGGCATTGGCACTGTCGTAAGTGCCGGCGGTCTCGGTAATCGTAGCCCCATCGCTGCCGACGAAGCCGGTCAGGCTGTAGCTGGCGCTGGTCAGCACGGCGCTGGTGTTGCCGTCATAGACCTTGGTCGGGTTGTCGATGATGGTGGCGTTCAGCACCGCGCGCAGGATCAGCCCAAAGCCGCGCGCCTCGGTGGGCAGGATGTAGTTGGAAAGCAGCGTGCCGCTGTTCGCCACGAAGTCCCCGCTGCCCAGCGTGGAGACAACCGTCCGGATGCCGGCGTTGGGGGAAGTGGTGAAGCCTTCCGTCTTGGTGATGGTGGCGCCTTCGCCGGCGGCGAACCCGTCGATCGCAAAGTTCGCCGATGTCAGCGGCATCAGCAGGGTGCCGTCATAGGTCTTGGTGGGAACGCCGACGATCGAGGCCAAAAGCGCGGCCTGGGTGATCGTGCCGGTGCCGCTGGCCGTGGTCGGCAGGACGTAGTTGGATAGCAGGGTGCCCGAATTGGCCGTGAAATCCCCGCTGCCCAGCAGCGCCGAGACCGAGTGCGCCCCGGCATTGGGGCCGTCGTAAAGTCCGCGCGTCTGCGTCACCGCGGCGCCTTCACTGCCGATGAAGCCGGTCAGCTGGAAATTCGTGCCCGTCAGGAAAGCGATGGCGGTGCCGTCATAGACCTTGGTGGGGTTATTGACGATCGCGGCCGTCAGCACGGCCTGCGTGATCGTGCCCGCGCCGCTCGCCGTCGTCGGCAGGATATAGTTCGACAGCAGCGTGCCCGAACCGGCCGTGAAATTACCGCCGGCCAAAGCGGCCGTTACGGTGCGCGGTCCGGCATTGGCGCTGTCGTACAAGCCGGCCGTCTGCGTCACCGTCGCGCTATCACTGCCTATGAAGCCGATCAGCTGGTAATTGCCGCTGACAAGCGCGGCCGCAGTGTTGCCGTCGTAAACCTTGGTCGGGTTGTTGATGATGACGGCGGTAAGCGCCGCCTGGCCGATCGTGCCGGCGCCGCTGGCGCTGATCGGCAGGACATAGTTCGACAGCAGCGTGCCCGAATTGGCCGTAAAGTCCCCGCTGCCAAGGCTGGCGGTTACAGTGCGCGGTCCGGCATTGGCGCTATCGTAAAGGCCCGCGGTCTGCGTCACCGTCGCCCCCTCACCCGTGACGAAACCGGTGAGCTGGTAGTTGCCGCTAGCCAGCGTGGCATTGGCGTTGCCGTCATAGGTCTTGGTGGGATTGCCCACGATCGCCGCCGTCAGCACTGCCTGATCGATCGTGCCCGCGCCGCTGGCCGTGGTCGGCAGGATATAGTTCGACAGCAGCGTGCCCGAACCGGCCAGGAAATCGGTGTCGACAAGGCTGGCAGTGACCGTGCGCGGTCCGGCGTTGGCATTGTCGTAGAGCCCGGCCGTTTGCGTAACGGTGGCGCTTTCGCTGCCGATGAAGCCGGTCAGCTGGAAGTTGCCGCTTGTCAGCACGGCAGCGGTATTGCCGTCATAGGTCTTGGTGGGATCGCCGACGATCGCCGCCAGCAGGGTAGCCTGCGTGATCGTGCCACTGCCCGAAGCACCGGTCGCCAGAACATAGTTGTTGAGGTCCGTCCCCACGTTCGCAGCATAGTTGCTCGCCGCCAGCACGGCCGTGACGGTACGCGCCCCGGCGTTGGCGCTGTCATAGGCACCGACCGTCTGGTTGATCGTCGCCCCTTCCCCGCCCATGAAGCCGGTCAGCTGGTAATTGGTGCTGGCAAGGGTGGCAGCCGTGTTGCCGTCGTAAACCTTGGTGGGATTGCCGATGATCACCGCGTTCAGCGTAGCCGGCGTGATCACGCCGATGGGCTGAGCGGTGACGATGCTCGAAATGCTGTAGTTTCCGGCATCCGCGCCGCTGATCGCCAGCCCGTTCAGTGACACGTTGATGGTGTTGCCCACGTTCTTGTCGGCATAGGACCCCGAGATGCCGGTGGTATCGACGCTGACATCATCGCCCGCAACCACCCCGCCCAGCGTATAGGCGGAGGACAGCGTCGGCAGGTTGGTCGTGGCGTCGTAGACCTTGGTCACTCTGGCCAGTTGGATCAACAACTGGGTGATATCCGCGAACAGGCCGGTGGGCTGCTCCAGCACGTAATTGCCCAAAGTGTTGTTATCCAGCGTGTAGCCGGCCGCCGTCACCGGAATATTGGTGCCAACGTTCCTGGTCGCGAAAGTGCCGAACGCACCGGAGGAATTGAGCGCCACGGTATCGCCGCTGACGACATTGTTCAGTGCGGCGGCCGTGCTGTTCAGCGTGGCCGCGGTGGTGCCGTCATAAACCTTGTTGTTCGCCGTTACCCCGGAGACCGTCAGCAGGCGCGCCGTGATGGTGCCCTGACCGGTCGCACTGGTCGGCAGCACATAGTTCGACAGCAGCGTGCCCGAATTGGCCGTGAAGTCGGTATCGAGCAGCCCGGTCGTTACGGTCAGCGCATCGACGTTCGGGCTGTTGTACGTGCCCGTCGTCTTGGTGACGGTGGCACCCTCACCCGTCACGAAGCCGGTCAGCTGGAAGTTGCCGCTGGTCAGCGTGGCATCGGTGGTGCCGTCATAGACCTTGGTGGGATTGCCGATTATCGCAGCGCTCAGAATGGCCTGCGTGATCGTGCCGATAGTGGCGCCGGTTACCGGCTGAACGAAGTAATTGCCCGCCTGCGCGCCGGAGAGGCCAAGGCTGCTGACCGTCACCGGCTTGCCTGTGCCCACGTTCGGATTGCCGCCGTCATATTGACCCACGGCAGCGCCGGCATTGGCCGTGACATCGTCGCCCGCAAGAATGCCGCCAAAGGTATAGCCGGTGGAGGCGGTGGGCAGCACGACGGTGCCGTCATAGACCTTGGTGACCGAGAGCAATGATATGCCCAGCGGGGTGATCGTCGCCTGCAAGCCCTGCGGCTGAACCAATGTGTAGTTCGCCGCATCGGTGCCGGAAATGGAATAGGCGGTCGTCAGCACGTTCCAGGTGCCCGCGTTGGGCGTGGGATTGCCCGAACCGTCCACGAAAGTCCCCGTGGTGGCGTTGGCCAGAACCACGTTGTCGCCGGAATACAAACCGCTCAGCGTCGTGCCGCTGTTGTTGATCTGGGCGATCGAGTTCTGGTCGTACGTCTTGTTCTGCGCCAGCGCGCCGATCACGTTCAGCGTCGCCGGGGTGATCGTGCCGATCGCTTCATTCGTGACGCTGGAAGCGATCGTATAGTTGGCCGCATCCGCGCCGCTGATGGCAAGCCCGGTCAGCGTCACCAGCTTGCCGGTGCCGACGTTCTTGTTGTCATAGGCGCCGGTTATGCCGCCGGCCTCTACATTCACGGTATCGCCCGCGACGACGCCGGACAGAGTGTAGGCGCTGCCCACGGTGGGCAGATTGACGGTGGAATCGTAAACCTTGGTGACGGAGGCAAGCCGCAGCGTCGCCTCGGTAATGTCCGCCGCAAGGCCGGTCGGCTGCAGCACGATGTAGTTGGGCGCGTCCGTTCCCGATGTCGTGTAGCCGGTCGCCGTAACCGGAATGTTCACGCCCACATTCTTGGTGGCGAACTGACCGGTCGCGCCAGTGGAGACGAGGGTGACGGTATCACCGGCGAACACGCCGGAAAGCGAGCCGCCCGAGCTGTTGAGCGTCGCCAGCGTCGTTCCGTCATAGACTTTGTCGTTGGCGGTGATGCCGATCACCTGCAGCGTCGCCTGCGTGATCGTGCCAAGACCGCTTGCGCTGGTAGGCAGCACGTAATTGGCCAGGGTCGTACCCGCCCCTGCCGTGAAATCGCCCGCGCCGAGCGTGGCCGTTACCGTGCGGGAACCCACGTTCTTGCTGTCGTACGTGCCCACCGTCTGCGTGACGTCGGCGCTTTCGCCGGATACGAAGCCGCTCAGCTGGAAATTGGCAGGCGTCAGCGTGGCGGCGGTGGTGGCGTCGTAGACCTTGGTGGGATTGCCCACGATCGCCGCGCTCAGCATGGCCTGCGTGATCGTACCGGGGCCGGAAATGCTGGTGGGCAGTACGTAGTTGGACAGCAATGTCCCGGCGTTGGCCGTAAAGTCGGATACGACCACCGTGGCGGTTACCGTCCGCGCGCCGGCATTCGGGCTGTCATAGGCGGCACCGGCCGACTGGGTGAGCGCGCCGCCCTCTCCCGCAACGAAGCCGGAAATCTGGTAGTTCGCCGCCGTCAGCGAAACCTGCGTGGTGCCGTCATAAGTCTTGGTGGGATTGCCGATAATGCTGCCGGTCAGTGGCAGCGGGTTGATGTCCGCCGTCAGGCCCGAAGGCTGCGACAGCGAGTAATTGCCTGCCTGCGCGCCGGAAATGGCATAGCCGCCGACATCGACGCGCAAGTCGGTGCCCACGTTCACCTGACGGAAAGCGGCTGACGATCCAGAGCCGCTCAGCACCACATCGTCGCCCGAAAGCACGCCGGTCAGCGTGGCGGTGCCAGACAGCGTGGCGGCGGCGGTCCCGTCGTAGAACTTGTCCAGCGCCGTCAGGTTGGCGATGGTGAGGCCGCGCGGCGTGATGTTGGCGGTAAGCCCGGTCGGCTGGGACAGCTGGTAATTGGCAATGTCCGTGCCGGTCACCGTATAGCCCGAAACGATGACCGATATGCCGTTGCCGACATTCGGCGTCACGAAATTGCCGGTGGAGGCGCTGGGATCCAGCGTAACGTCGTCCCCGCTGACAAGGCCGAACAGGGACGGCGTTCCGGCAAGCTGTGCCAGCGTGGTCTGATCGTAGACCTTGTTCTGCGCGGTCATGCCCAGAATCACCAGCGGCGCGGGCGTTATCGTGCCCGGCCCGGCTGCATCCACGGGCAGGACATAGTTGGTCAGCAGCGTATTGGCACCCGCCGTGAAGACCGACGTACCCGGCAGCGCGGCGGTGACCACGCGGCTGCCGGCGTTGCGGCTATCGAAATCACCGGTGCCCACGCCGGTTACGGTCATGGATTCGCCCGCGACAAGGCCGGAAATCTCGAAGTTGGCCGATGTCAGGCCGACACGCGTGGCCCCGTTGTAGACGCGGGTGGGGTTGCCGATGATCGTGGCCGTAAGCGGCGCGCGCAGGATCGTGCCGATGCCCGTCGCTTCGGTGGGCAGCGTGTAGTTGTCCAGATTGGTGTTGGGGTAGGGATCGAAATCGGTGGGTGCCAGTTGGGCGGTCACCGTCCGCAGTCCGGCATCCTTGTTGCCGTAGACGCCCACCGTCTGCGTGATTGTCGCGCCTTCGCCGGTGATGAAGCCGCTCAGCGTGTAATCCGACGGTGTCAGCGTAGCGACGGTGTTGCCGTCATAGACCTTGGTGGGATTGCCGGTGATGTCGACATTGATGACGCCCGGCCCAAGGTTGCGCCGGATGATCGTGCCCAGCCCGGTGACGGGCGAAGGGATGATATAGTTCGACATCAACGTGTTCGAATTGGGATCGAAATTGCTGACGGTCAGATCGGCCGAAACCGTCCAGATGCCGGCGTTGGAAGACGCGTAAGTCCCCTGCGTCTGGTTGATCGTGGCTCCTTCGCCCGTGACGAAGCCGTCCACGAAGAAGTTGGATGGGCCGAGCGAGGCATTGGCATTGCCGTCGTAAACCTTGGTCGGATTGCCGACGATGACGATGGTCAGCGGCGCGGGCGTGATCTCGCCCTGGATCGTGCCGACGGTGGGCAGGATGTAGTTCGACAGCAGCGTGTTCGGCCCGGCCACATAGTCCGACGGGTTGAGGGCCACGTTGATGTCCCAGATGCCGACGTTCTTGGACGCGTAATTGAGCCCGGACGCCTGCGTAACGCCGATGGATTCGCCAGCCACGACGTTGCCGAACGCAACCTGATCGCTGGAGACGATCGCATTGGTGGTGCCGTCATAGAGCTTGGTCGGCATTCCGCTGCCGGTGAGCGTCAACGGCCGGGGCGTGATCGCCGCGGTGAGCGAGGACGAGAAGCTGAGGTTGTAGTTGCCCGCGTCGGTGCCGCTCAGCACAATCCCGCTGATGGTCACGGGAATGTTTTGCCCCACGTCCTTCTGCGCGAAGGCAATCTGCGCGCCGGGCGTGGATACAGGCTCCACGAAATCACCTGAATAAAGCCCGGAAACCTGCAGACCCGCCGTGTTCACGGCCGCGAAAAAGGTGCCGTCATAGACCTTGTCGTTCGCGGTGATCCCGGTCACGACCAGTGGTGCCACGGTGATGTTGGCGGAAAGCCCACTGGGCTGCGCAACCACGTAGTTGCCTGCAGCCGCGCCGCTTAGCGTGATACCGGCGGCGGTAACCGGGATGTTCGTCCCCACGTTCTTGGTCGCGAAGACACCGGTCGCACCCGAAAAGTTCAGCGTGACGTCGTCGCTGCCCACCACACCGAAGATCGAGGCCGACGAGGTATCGATCTGGGCGACGGTGGTGCTGTCGTAAACCTTGTCCTGCGCGACGATGCCGCTGATCAGGATGGAGGCCGGATCGATCGTGCCCGCGCCGGTTGCGGCTGTCGGCAGGATATAGTTGGAAAGGCTGGTCCCCGCCCCCGCGCTGAAGTTGGGTGTCGTGAAGGTTGCATTGACGGTCCGCGCGCCGGCATTGGGCGAATCGTAGGCCGCCGTCGCCGCATTGCCCACGGTGATGGTTTCACCGGCGGCTACGCCCGTCAGTTGGAAATTCCCCGATGTCAGCGAGACGGCCGTGGTGGCGTTGTAGGTCTTGGTGGGATTGCCGATGATCGCCGCGGTCAGCGCCATCGGGTTTATCGTACCGACCGTGTCGGTCACGCTGGGTGTCGTTACGGTATAGCCAAAGACCGGGATGCCGTTGTGCGTCGCCTGGAAATTGGTTGCGGTTACGGCAATGCCGGTGCCGGCGTTCTTGTCGGCATAGGTGCCGTCCAGCGTCCACGGATCGCTGTTGATGATGCCCGTCATGGTGACGTTGCTGTCGTTCAGCGTGGCCGTGGTGGTGCCATCGTAATCCTTGATCACCGGCCCCAAAGTAAAGCTCACACTGGGCGCCACGCGGTAGAACCGGCCATTTCCGGGGGCGGGGAAAGCCGTTACGTTGTTGTAATCATAGGCGTAATAGTCCGGCGTCAGGCCGCCATCGTTATCCGCGGCGGGATCGTTCGAAGCGACGAACCAATTCCCGCCGCTGGAGGTAAGCGCACTCGCCCCCGCATTGTTGATGAACGTGCCCGTTTCCAGGCCAATATTGCCCGTCGCGCTGATCGAGCTTCCGGCCGCCAAAGTAAGCGTTCCCGACACCAGAAACAGGCTCTGCGCCACCGAAATCGGCGCACTGACGGTAACGTCCCGCCCCGCGTCGATCTCCAGTTCGCCCGCGCCGGAGATCATCTGGCCGACGATGACGTCGCGATAGGCATTCAGCGTCAGGTTGCCGCTGCCGGTCCAGACGATCGGTGCGGCAACGGTGATGTCCCCTACGCCGCCGGTGCCGCCGGCCGTGGTCTGCTGGGTGACGTTGGAATTGGCGTTCAGCGCGGCAACGATCGTCGATGCCGCAGTGGCATCGATAAGCAGGTCATCCGGGTCGATCAGCCAGGTGCCGCCGGTTCCTGCCGAAATGCTGGCCGCGCCAACGTCGAAGCTATGGCCGGACGTTTCGATCAGGCCGCCACCCTGGGCGCCGCCCGCCGAAATCCGGGCGCCATCGGCAATCACTGTGGACTGGGCGAGGTCGGCCCCGCTGGCATAGCCCGAAGTGCCGACCAGCACTTCGCCCCCGCTGGTTCCGGTCGCCCGAATATCGGCGCTTCCGGCAAGGTGGACTTGCGCACCATTGACGCCGACCGTGCCGCCGGTGCCATCCGCGCGAGTAGCCGCAAGCGTTCCGCCGACCTCCACCGTTCCGGAGGGCGCCGTCAGCCAGAGCTGTCCGTCGACAGTCGCCGTACCGGTGGCTTTCACCAGCCCGTCGCGATTGCCCGCCAGCGCGAAGATATTGCCGTTTGCCGCCTTCAGCGCGGCTGCAGCGGCTTCGATCCGGCCGGTCTGGGTGATGTCGCCTCCGCCGGCGCCGTAGGATACGTAGATGCCATCGGCCTTGCCATCGGTGGTCGCCAGCAGCACGTCATCGGCCGCCGCCAGTGTCACCCGGCCTTGCGCGGCGCTGATCAGGCCGCTGTTGGCGACCGAGCGCGCGATCAGCACCACGCTGCCGTTCTCGGCGCTGATGGTGCCCTGGTTCTCGATGTTGCCCGCCGAGTGGCCGGTGGCTCGCATAGCCCCGCCGGCCATGAACGCTGCGGAATCGATCTGGCGGGTCGATGCGACGAAGTTGCCGCCGGTCAGCACTTTGCCGCCCGGGCCCACGATCATCCCGTTGGGATTCATCAGATAGACCGAGCCAGTTGCCGAAAGCGCGCCGTCGATCCGCGAAAGCTGCCCGCCCATGACGCGATTCAGCGTCGCACCGGCCGCATTGTTGATCTGTACGGTGCGATCCGCCCCGATCGAGAAGTCCGTCCAGTCGATCACCGCGCGCGTCGATCCCTGCGCGATCGTCATGGTGGTGCCGGACGTGGTGATCGTGCCCGATCCGCCGGCAAATACCCCGCCGCTCGGAAGGGTCGCCGTTTGCGCCAGGCAGGGTGTTGCCAAGGAGAACAGCAATGGTGCCGCCATCATTGCGACAGGCCAGCGGCATCCTGCGGACGGCAAACGCAGGCCGCCACGGTGGCGGGGCGGAACCGCCCCAAGCGTCGTCGTGCTCAGCATCGCAGGGCGAATACGTGCAGATCGCATAATTAAGACCTCGCTGCCCGCCGCCGGACTCGCAGATCCCAGAGAGAAGACATAGAGGTTTCCGCGTAATGTCAATACTTAACACGACGCAGAGCATCATTCTGTCGATTCATAGAATGTGCAAAATTCAACATATAACCATTGCATCTCGACTTCCAGATCAACTAATTTTGTTGATTTTCGGTCCACACGCCATGCCGTTGTTCTTTCGATCGAGGCATCGATCCGGCGAAAAATGACGCGAGGCCACATCTTGCGATCCGCCGTTGCCGGACTGACGAAACAGGCTTGCCGCGGCTCTTGCATACCTTGGCGACTCCCCCTTTCAAGGCGCCCACGACCGAATGCAGGCAGTGCTTCGGCCGTCCCTCGCACACCCACTGCCCGCATATCCCGTCGCTCTTGCGGGAAGCATCGCGACTCATTATGCTACGTATCGTACATTTTAACTACCGCCTCCAAGAGAAGAGGCGATCTCCACCTAAAAAGCGGGACTGATGCCATGACGTTCAAACTGGATCGGCGCACAAGGCGGGACGAAGACCGACGCGAAAGCGTATCCCCGCAGAATTTCTTCGCGGACGAGCTGCCCGCCCGGCTCGCCCTTCATGGCGCGATCGCTGGCACAGCCGCCGCGCACTTTGCGGTAAAGCCGCTGACCATCAAAACGCCGGACGGAGTCTGGTCGCTCGCCCCCGATGGACATGAAATCGCGATCGTGCCGGGGCCGATCGAGGACGCGCTGACGGTGACCCTTTCCGATGGCCAGTTCACCGACTGGGTCCAGAACCAGTTGACGTTCAACGGCATGATGGTCGCCCGTGACTTCACCTTTCGGGGCGGAACGCTGCGCGACGTTTCGATCTGGGATTCGCTGTGGATCGCCATTCTGGAAGGCTGGCCGGTCGTCGATCCCACGCTGACGTTCCGCGATGCCACAGGCCAGCCCATGGACCTGCACCGCGCCTTCACCCCGGATGACGACGCGAAAGAGATCGCCCACTTCCTGCGAGAGGCCGGGTTCGTTCACTTGCGGGGCTGGATCGATCCCGATCTTGTCACGGCGATCTCGCAAGAGATGGATGCCGCACGCGAAGACTATGTCGAAGGCGACGGCAAATCATGGTGGGCGGAAACGGCGGACGGCGCGCGGGTGTGCGTGCGCCTTCAGGAATTCGTCGAAAGATCGCCTTCCACCGCGACCCTGCTGGGCGGCGAGACCTGGGAACGGCTGATCAGCATTCTGGAAGGCAACGAGGAACTGGCCCGAAAGCCGGTGGAAGGCCGGATTATCGAGGCGCTGTTCAAACCCGTCGGCATTGTGTCGGGACCATCGGACCTGCCGTTCCACCGCGATTGCCACCTGGGACGGCACAGTTACGCTTGCGCGCGAATGACCGTCGGCATTGCCGTAACCCCTTCGAACGAAAGCAATGGGCAATTGCGGGTGATCGCCGGTTCTCACCGCCTCGCCATGCCGGTGGAGATCGCGAAGACGGAGCCCTACCTGCCGCGCGTTGCGCTTTCCACCGAACCTGGCGATCTGACAGTGCACCTGTCCTGCACGCTCCACGAAGCGACGGCGCCGGTCTCGTCCGAGCGGCGCGTAATGTACACCGAAATCCCGCTCGCCGGCCGCCCGATCGACACCTCGGTGGGCGAACTGCGCGAACGGGTGAACGATCTGCTTCGCGAGGCAGGGACTTAAACTTGCCGCTTGAAGCCGGTTCGCTATGGGAAAGCACCGGCCACAGGAAAAAATGTGTGACACCAGCAGAAGCGCGCGACACCGCCCCCCGCAAGGATCAGCGGCCGACCGGACGGGGACGCCCTTCCCGCGAACAATCTGCGGCGATTACCGAAGCGATCATCGATGCCGCGGCGGAAATGTTTCTGGCAGACGGGTTTGACGGAACCGCGATGGAGTCCATCGCGGCAGCCGTCCATATCCCCAAGACGACACTGTACAAGCGCTATCCCGACAAGATGGCGCTGCTCCATGCAGTGCTGCAGGATCGCGTCGCCCGGTGGTCGCGGATAACCACGCCGGAGACGGAGAAGCTGGAACCGGATCTGCGCAAGCGGTTGATCCACCATACGGCAACTCTGTTCGAATGGACCACGAAACCCGAAATCCGGGTCTACAGGCGCCTGATACTCAGCGCTGCGGGTCGCGGCCCATCCGAAATGAGTGCCGAGTTCTTCGGCTATCGGGAAATGGTGGACCTGATCGCGGGGGATATCCTCACTTACGGCCCCGCCGCAGGAATACATGCAAAGGATCCGGAAGCGATCGCGCAGGTGGTCATGTCGACGATTTCGGGATGGCGGGATATCCGCGGCCCTGCGGCGCCGCTCAGCCGGACAGAGGCGCATTCCCAAGCGGAATATATCATCGACCTTCTGCTGAGCGGTTCGCGGGCTTGGTAGTGCCCGCATCAAAGGACCAACCAATTCGCGCTAGCCGAGTGACGATCCACGATGCGTGAAACGTCAAGTGATTAAGATAAAGGTATTTTTAAAGACGCCGAGGCACCGTAACGTAATTCCACTTGCCGGCCATTCGCCTCCTGCCACCTCGCTCTCCACGCAGCCGTCACAGCGGCCGACCAAGGAGACAAGAGATGACCGCCACCCAGTTCCGCCCCATCGCCCTTGCAGGCCTACTGGCCGTCAGCGCACACATCGTCGCCTTCGCGATCGCGCTTTCGTGATCGACGCGTGATGTTCAAGCCTTTCATCAGCGGTGAACATGCCCTTACGCTCTGGCTCTGGGCATTCGTGGCGGCAGGAATTGCCGCGGGCGTACTGTCCGGCTTCTTCAAGGCCAGAAAGATTCAGCCACGCGGATTCAAGCTCAAGACCTTCCGCAACGAGGCGATCGTCGCCGTCATCACTCTGGCCATTTCCGGCAAGATCATCGGATCGGCAAGCGCGTGGCTTTCTGCCCATGGGTGGATCGCGTTTCATCGCGAACCCGCCGCCTGGTGGACCATCGCACTGGAATTCGGGGCCTATTTCCTGCTGTTCGATACCTATTTCTATTGGCTCCACCGGGCCATGCACAAGGAACCGTTCTACAGCTGGGTCCACAAGCTGCATCACAAGTCCACCTCGCCCAACCTGCTGACGACGCTTTCGGTCAACCCGCTGGAATCGATGATCAATGGCGGTTTCGTTCCGCTCTTTCTTTCGGTCTTCACGGTTCACGAAGCGACGATGGCGCTGATCCTGCCCACCAACATCATCATGGGCCTCTACGTCCATTCGGGTTACGAGTTCCTGCCCCGCTGGTGGAACCGCAGCTGGGCAACGAAGTGGTTCATCACCGCCACCTTCCATGACCAGCATCATCGTTACTTCAACGGCAACTACGGCGGGTACACCACGATCTGGGACTATCTGTGCGGCACAGTGCGCAAGAAATACGAAAGCGATTTCGTAGCGGTGAAGGATCGTGCGGCTGCCCCAGGGCGCGGCGCAATGCCTACACCCACAGAGGGATTGGCAGCCGAAGCGGCGGAATAACGCGGAAACAGGCAGGTTGGCCGCCCCTCCAGCAAGGAACAGCGGCCAACCTGCAACCTGTCGTCAGGGCATGGCCAGCTTGACGACGAAGCGGACGTTGCGGCCCGGCATGACCACGTCGTCCCTGTTGAGAGCGGCCGCGTCGCGCTGCACATCGTTCGTCAGGTTCTGGCCGACTACGGCGAATTCGATGCCCTGATGGTCCGTGAACGGACGCCATGCGATCTGCGCGCCAAGGTCGTAGTAGCTGGGCGTCGCCGTATCGAATTCGCCGAACTTGTCCTGACGCCCCACGTACTTGAGCATCATTCCGGCATCGAGACGCTTGCTCGTCCAGTCGAATCCGGCGCCGATCCGGTAAGGCGGGATGCGCGGCACGTTGCTGCTGTCATCCAGCGTGGCGCGCACATAGTCCGCCATGGTCTTGAACGTGAAGGTGCCCGAAGCGTCATCGACGATATCGTAACTGGCCTGCCCTTCCACGCCGCGGAAGTGCGCATCCTGCTGGCGATAGAACAGCTCCTTCAGTTCGCCGCCGTCGCCATCCGCGCAGACGCCGTCATCGTCGCAAGTTCTTCCGGTCAGGTCGCCGTAGATGAAGTTGTTGAACCAGGTGCTGTAGACGCTGCCTTCGAACCGGAAACGGCCGCTGTGAACGCGAAGGCTGGCTTCCAGCGAATTGGCGCGTTCGATCTTCAGGTTCGGATCGCCCGTTTCGTAAGTGTTCGGACCGTCGTGCCCGCCACGCGCGAAGAGTTCGGTCTGCGCGGGTGCGCGGCCGGTGCTGGAGAAAGTGAGGCCCAGCTTGATCGCGTCCGATGCCGTCCACAGCGCGCCGATTGCCCCGCTGACCGGCGTGAACGAAGTGCTGGTATGGATATCGTCGGCAGGCGTTCCGGTCACGTCGACATGCTCGATACGGCCGCTGGCCTGAAGCTTGATGGCGTCCGTCACCGGCAGTTCGGTGAACAGGTATCCCGCCTCGTTCTCGGTTCTGGTCGGGAAGAGGTAGGCAGCATCATCGCCGATCGCGGAGAACTTGCGATGGCCATACTCGAAACCGAGCGCCGTGTTTGACAGCGGCCCGATCGGCCCCAGCTTCAGTTCGGCGCGGCCGTCGAATTCCTTGTTCTTGAACGTGGTGTCGACGGTGCCGTCCTGCTCCACTTCGCTGTGCTGGTAATCGACATAGCCCGCATCGACGGTGAGCGAGCGGAGCAGGCCATCGCCAAGGTCGAAGACGTTGCGCGTCAAATACTTGGTCTGCTTCATGACGATATGGGTATCGTCGCTGGGGATGCCGTAGCTGGCGTTGTACTGGTCGATGGCGCCGCCGACATGGCTGTCGCCGAAGAAGTAGGACAGGCCGCCGGATGCACCGTGGCCATGGAACCACGAGTTGTCCTGCGTACCCAGCGGGGTGTCGTAGTCGTCGGCATGGCGATAGAAGGCATCGGCGTGAATGGCGAAATTGCCCACCCGCGCGTCTACCAGGCCCGAAGTCTCGGCCACATTCGCTGCGGTGCTGTAGCCGCCAGTCAGTTCGCCGGTAACCGGCGCATCGGGCAACGTCATCGGCACGCGATTGTTAAGGACGTTGACCACGCCGCCGATCGCCTGGCTGCCGTAGCGCAGCGTGCCCGCGCCGCGCACCACTTCGATGTCGCGAGCGGCCAGCGGGTCGATGGGGACACCGTGATCGGGGCCGATGTCGGAAACGTCGGCGCTGCTGATGCCGTCCTCAAGGATGCGCACGCGCGTTGAATCCATGCCGCGAATGATCGGTCTGCTGGCGCCGGCGGCAAAGCCGGTGGCAGAAATGCCGGGGACGTCCTTCAGCGAATCCGCGATGCTGGCGCCGCCCGTCAGCAGCACTTCCTGCCGCCCGACCTTGGCGGCGATCGCCGGCGTATCGTCGATACGGGAATCGAACGGCGATGCCGTCACGACAATCTGCGTGGGCGCCTTGGTGGAGGCACTGGCCTTGGCATTCGCCGGTGGAGCATCCGCATCGGCGGTCTGCGCGGTGGCGAGCGAGGGTGCGATAGCGGCAACGGCCGCCCCCGCGAGAAGGAGGGTACGCATGATATTGGCTCCGTGAACCTTGTGTCGACCGGGCGCGACCGTGCCCGCCATCGACGTTCGAAATTGGCTATGATTGGTAGGGGTTCAGGCGGAGAAAGCGGGCGGGCCACGTATGCGGAAGCGGGTGATCGGCACCGGCCGGGACAAGGCGGCCGGCATCCTGCGAACCACTATGTCCGGGTATTGCGAAACCGTTGCCAATTCCGGCGCATTGGGCGTGACATAGTGCCCGAAGAACGTGTCCTCCTGGCAGAGCGGGCACGTGGCATCATCATGGCCGGCGCCACGGTGCGGTGTGGTAAGGTGCCGTGCATCGCTGCGAAATGCCCAGGCCGCACGGCCATGCTCGATCGCGTGGATGCGTACGGCCTCACCCTGCCCCAGCAGCAAGGCCATGAGCAGCAGAACAGTGGAAGAGGCAAGGACACGCAGCCGCGAAAGCAGCCTTGCGTTCCGCCATGGACGGGCGGAACTGCGCGTCACCGGCTATCGACCCGGCGGCATTTCAGCCAATGATCCAGAGCGTCGATCACAAGGTGCCCCATCACGGAATCCGGCGCGGCGCCCCGGAATGCGCGCGCTTCGCCGTCAGCTTTGCGATAGGCGTACAGCGCCTCGATACGCGACTGTGCCCCGGCGCCACGTTCGATAATCAGTTCGATCTCGCCAGGACCCCGGTTCGACATTCGGTAATGACATTCGCTAGTGAAGACGGCGGCCGCTATACCCCGTAACAGTGATGATACAACATTTCATTTTCGTAATGTTTCGCCAGCGAGGCCGTCACAAGTACCTGATTCGGGGCGCGGATTCGGCCCCCGGATTCGGGTTGGCCGCGTGATCGCGCCGCAGCAAAGCTTCCGGCTGGTCGACCGCACCATCGCATAACTGTGGCACTTTTGTCGCACATTTTAGACAATCCGTGCGGATATGCGGCGCGGCGACGATGAAATGTTGTACCATCACAAAAGGGCCGTAGGTGTGGTCGCACCATTCGCCGTGACCTGCTCTGCGCGGTAGCGAATTGAGATGTTACAACATTCAGTACAAGGTTTCGTACCCATGAAATTCCATCTTCTGTCAGGCTGTGCGCTGGCCGTTGTCGCATGTCCGATGATCGCAAAGGCGCAATCGACCGAGGAGACGGCATCCGACACCTATCACCAGCCGGCAAGTTCACAGATCGTCATCACCGGCCTGCTCCCCACGAAGCGTGAAGACATGCTATCCAGCGTCGCGGTGGTGGAAGGCAAGGATCTGGCACAGGCAGTCCGCCCCTCGATCGGCGAAACGCTGGCACATCAGCCGGGCGTCTCGGCCACCTCTTTTGGTCCCAGCGCTTCGCGCCCCGTCCTGCGCGGCCTTCAGGGTGAGCGCGTGCGCATGCTGACCAACGGCCTTGGCTCGATCGACGTATCGAATACCTCGGTCGACCATGCTGCGGTGGTGAACCCGTTGCTGGCGGAACGCATCGAAGTGCTGCGCGGCCCACAGTCGCTGCTTTACGGTTCCTCCGCCATCGGCGGCGTCGTCAACGTGATCGACAAGCGCATCCCGACGTCGGTCCCCGACGAGCCGGTCCATATCGATGCCATGGGCACTTACGGTTCGGCGGCCAATGAACGCTCCGGCGCGGGATCGATCGACGTGCCGCTCTCCGGCGGCTGGGTCGCCCATGCCGACGGAAGCTACCTCAAGAGCGACAACATGCGGATCGGCGGCCACGCCCTCACCCGCACGCTGCGCGACGAGGCGCTGGCCAGCAGCCTGCTTCCCGCCGAGCCGGTCGATGACGGCGAGGAACCCATCGATTTCGCCGCCAACGCCGCGGTCAAGGGCAAGCTGCCCAACTCGGCGTCCAAGACCTGGACCGCCGGCGCCGGCCTTGCCTACATCGGCAGCGGCGGCAACATGGGCTTTTCGTACAGCCATTACGACAGCCTCTACGGCGTGCCGATCCGCTTCGCGACGCAGCCGGGCCAGGAACAGGAAGCCCCGCGCCTCAGCCTGAAGCAGGACCGCATCGACATGCGCGCCGAACTGAACGGCGACGGCAATGTGCTGGACAAAGTCTCGCTGCGCCTCGGCTATGCCGACTACACGCATGCAGAGCTTGAGGAAGACGGCTCGGTCGGCACCGCGTTCTACAACAAGGGCATGGAAGGCCGCCTGGAATTCGCCCAGGCCAAGCACGGCGCATGGCGCGGCGTGACCGGCGTGCAGTTCTATAACCGCGACTTCAACGTGATTGGGGAGGAAGCCTTCCTGCCCAAGAACACGACCACCCAAGTCGGCCTGTTCACCCTTCAGCAGCTCGATTACGGCGCGCTGAAGTTCGAAGCCGGCGGCCGTTACGAGCACACGTATCTGTCGTCCAGCCCCGGCAGCGATCAGGACCAGTTCTTCGACGGTTCGCGTAACTTCAATGCTTTCTCGGGGTCGCTCGGTGCCTCTTATGGTCTGGGCGAAAACTGGCGCATCGGGCTCAACTTCTCGCACACCGAGCGCGCTCCGGCGGCCGAGGAACTCTTCGCCAACGGACCGCACGCCGGCACGCAGGCGTTCGAAGTGGGTGATGAGAACTTCAAGCTGGAAAAGGCGAACAGCATCGAAGCCATCCTGCGCGGCAGCGGCGAGAACTACACTTTCGAAGCCTCGGCCTATCACACCTGGTTCTCCAACTTCATCTACGAAGACCTGACCGGCGCGGAAGAGGACGGCCTGCCCGTCTACGCTTTCCGCCAGGCCGATGCCCGGTACTACGGCTTCGAAGCGCAGGGATCGCTCACACTCGCCCGCTTCGGCGACGGCAAGGTGGTGGCGGACGTGCTGGGCGATTATGTCCACGCGCAAGTCAAGAGCGTTGGTCCGGCGCCGCGTATCCCGCCGCTGCGCGTGCTGGGCGGCCTCAGCTACCAGGCCACCAAGTTCGACATTCGCGGCGAAGTGGAACACGCCACCAAGCAGGACCGCGTTGCCGAGTTCGAGACCACGACGTCCAGCTACACGCTGGTCAACGCCGAGGTGAATATCCGCCCCTGGGGCAACGACCGTCCGCTCAGCTTCGCACTGTCGGCGAACAATATCTTCGACGTCGTTGCACGCCGGGCATCGTCGTTCCTCAAGGACTACGCCCCCCTCTCCGGCCGCGACATCCGCGTCACCGCGCGCGTCAGCTTCTAAACGAGACGGCATCCGGGGTGGCCGCAAGCCACCCCGGATTTGCAAAAGTGTCTATTCCCATGGCGCATCGACTATGAAGCGCGGGTCGTCCAATTCCTCGACGTCCAGGTGAAGCATTTATTCCGACGCCCCCATGTTGTGCAACCCTGAACGCTGGGCTTCGCAGTCGTTCTATCGTCGTCAGACCCGCACATGGCATCGTTGCCATCAGTTTGATATTCGCTGTTGTGATCGACGCCGGAGCCACTGATCACCCTGCCTCTTGTGACGACCGACGAGCGCGGGGATCAGCCCGGCCGCGGCCAATCCGGCAGTCGCAACCGCCACTCGCCTGCCGCTCTTTCGCAATTGCCGGGCGCAACACTCTGATGCTCGACCATCGTCGACGGAAGAGCAATGTCTCCCGATGGAGCGCCCAGCCATATTGGCGCGCTTCCATCATCAACCGGCGAAAGTGTAGGAAGGGTATGGTAGCGGAGGAGGGACTCGAACCCCCGACACGCGGATTATGATTCCGCTGCTCTAACCAGCTGAGCTACTCCGCCATACCAAGGCCACCGCGTGGGTGGCTCTGCATGGTGCCTGGGGGAGCGCCCCGGGCAGGTGGCGTCCTCTAGGGTGAAGGCTCGCCCCGGTCAACACCCAAAAAGCACTTCAACCACGAAATTTTACCAGCCGGATATCGCGCCACAATCCGTCTTCCCAGGCATAGAGCCCGAAGCCCCTAAATCGGAAGTTCACGGGTGTTAGACGCTGGCTCAATTCCACTTGCAAGGCACGCGCCTCTGCGGCGGGGACCTTGTTCTGGATCGTTACGTGGAGGCGCAGCGGGCGATTGTCCTGATCGGTGAGCAGGCCGTGCATCCTATCGGCGATTCGTCCGCGCAGTTCGGCCATCGCCGGGCTCTCCACCGCCAGCGCGGTGCCGTTGCCCAGCTTCATCAGGCCTGCGATTCGTGCGGGTGGCGGTACCGCGCGGGCAAGGTCGGCCAGAACATCGATCAATTCCGCCTCCACCGATGGAGGTAGCGCATGGAACAAAGTGACATGCGCCCGCAAGCGGTTGCGCTCAGGAGGATAGTTTGCGCGTCGCAGGGCGTCGGCCCAGCCGAGCACGTCAGGCGGCAGTTCTGCCGTCACCAACAGCGGCGCGCCGGGTTTGCGCGGCCCCGTCAGCGCTTCTCCTTCACGATTCACGCACTCTCCTGCCTCGTTGCGGGACATGCCGCCCATTCACCCGGACGCCCAATTGCGCCGCTCGCGGGCCTGCGACACCATAGCCGCATTATCGGTGGTGCGCCGAGGGAGAAGATCATGCGCACGTTCTGGATTATTGCCACGCTCATCCTCTTGTGGAACCTGCTGGGCGATGCCGCCTATCTGATGCAGGCCAGCGCCGACCTCGACGCACTGGCAAAAAGCGATCCTGTCAGCGCGCGCGCCTTCATGCAGATGCCGGCCTGGGCCTGGGGCGCTTATGCCGTGGCGGTGTGGAGCGGCACGTTCGGCGCCATCCTGCTGCTGATGCGGCGCGGCTGGGCCTGGGCGTTCTTCGCGCTTTCGCTGACTGCCGTGGTGGTCCAGTTCGGCTGGACCTTCCTGGATTTCGGGTTGCTGGGCGCCAAGGGCCCGTCTTCCGCGATCTTCCCGCTGGTGATCGTCGGGATCGCCATCGCCTCGCTGATCTATGCGAGGCGCAAGAAGGCCGACGGCACGCTGCACTGAGGCGGGCGGAGGCTTAGCCCCCTGCCCGCACCCTCAAGCTCAGATTTCGCCGCGGGCGCGGCGGATCGCGAACCACTTCTTCACGTTCTCGTTATGCTCGGCCAGCGTCGAGGCGAAGGCATGGCCGCCGGTCCCGTCCGCCACCATGTAGAGCGCGCCGGTCTTGGCCGGATGCAGCACCGCCTCGATCGAGGCCTTGCCCGGATTGGTGATCGGATACTTCGGCAGCCCGGCCATCGAATAGGTGTTGTAGTCGTTGACCGCGTGGATCTCCGACTGGAGGATGCGGCGGCCGAGCGGCTTGCCCCTGGTGATCGGGTAGATGATCGTTGGATCGGCCTGAAGCGGCATGCCGATGCGCAGACGGTTCGAATAGAGTCCTGCTACCATGCGGCGTTCCGAAGGCTTGCCGGTTTCCTTCTCGACGATCGAGGCGAGGACGAGCGCCTGTTCGGGCGTCTTCACCACCAGCCCGTCGTCCCGCTTATCCCACAGTTCGGCCAGAGTGCGGGTCATAGCCGCCTGCATGCGGCGCAGCACGTCTTCGCGGCTCTCGCCATTGCCGAACGAATAACTGTCCGGCAGCACCGAGCCTTCATCGGGCACGGCGATTTCGCCGGTCAGCTGCGTTTGGGCCATCAGCCGTTCCTGCACCATGATCGAGGGCATGCCCTCCGGCACGGTGACGAAGCGGCGGATCACATCGTCGCTGGAGATGATCGCCATCACGCGTGAGGCGCTGGCGTGGGCGGGGATCGCGAACTCGCCCGCCTTGATGTCGCTGCCGACGCCGAAGACGCGGGCGCGCATCGTGAAGCCGGTGGCGGAGCGGATCACGCCCTGCTTTTCCAGCCGCTGTGCCACGGTGGAAAGGCTCGCCCCGTTGGGAACGATGAAGTGAGAGTCCTTCGCGAGCGGGCCGGAACCGTACCAGCCGCCCACGAAGGACCATAGGACGATCACCGCCGTAAGGCCGATGGCCGCGACGAGAAACCAGTTGCGCCGCGACACCATCGCCCTTCAGCCTTTCGCGATCAGTCGATCTTGCGCATCACCAGGCTGGCGTTGGTACCGCCAAAGCCGAACGAGTTGTTCAGCACGGCGCGCACCTCACGCTTCTTCGCAACGTGCGGCACCAGGTCCACACCCTCGCAGCCCTCGTCGGGGTTATCGAGGTTCAGCGTCGGCGGAACGATCTGGTCACGCATCGCCAGGATGCAGAAGATCGATTCGACCGCACCGGCGCCGCCCAGAAGGTGGCCGATGGCCGACTTGGTAGAGCTCATCGAGACAGTGCCGATGGCATCGCCGAACAGGCGGCGCACGGCGCCGAGTTCGATGGTGTCGGCCATGGTCGAAGTGCCGTGGGCGTTGATGTAGTCGATGTCGGCCGGGGTCATACCCGCCTTCTTCAGCGCCATCTGCATCGAGCGGTAGGCACCGTCACCAGTGGGCTCCGGAGCCGTCACGTGGAAGGCATCGCCCGACAGGCCATAGCCGATCACTTCGCAGTAGATCTTCGCACCGCGGGCCTTGGCATGTTCGTACTCCTCGAGGACGAGAACGCCGGCGCCCTCGCCCATGACGAAGCCGTCACGATCCTTGTCGTAAGGGCGGCTCGCCTGTTCCGGACGATCGTTGAAGCTGCTGTTCAGGGCGCGGGCCTGTGCGAAGCCGGCAATGCCGATTGGGCAGACGGTCGATTCGGCGCCGCCGGCCAGCATGATGTCGGCATCGCCGTCCTTGATCATACGCGCAGCGTCGCCGATCGAGTGCGCGCCGGTCGAACAGGCAGTGACGACCGCGTGGTTCGGACCCTTGAGGCCGTACTTGATCGAGACCTGACCCGAGATCAGGTTGATCAGGCGGCCGTGGACGAAGTGCGGCGAGACGCGGCCCGGGCCCTTTTCGGCCAGCACCAGCGATTCGCTTTCGATGCCCGGCAGGCCGCCGATGCCCGAACCGATCGAGCAGCCGGCCATCAGCTTGTCTTCCTCGCTCATGTCGGTGAGGCCGGCGTCTTCAAGCGCCTGCCCTGCGGCATCGATGCCGAAAACGATGAACGGATCGACCTGACGCTGGATCTTGTGATCGACGCGCTTGTTCGCATCGAAGCCATATTCGTGATCGGCGGGCTTAACCTCGCAGGCGATCTGGCACTTCTGGTCCGAAGCATCGAACTTGGTGATCGGACCCGCACCGCTCTTGCTAGCAAGGATGTTGGCCCAGGTGGTCTCGACATCAGCCCCAAGCGGGGTGACCAGACCAAGACCGGTTACGACGACGCGACGCATTCACGCTCTCCAAAACTCAAACATGCCGAACTTCGTGCCATCAGGTAATACCATCGGCAGAAACGGCAACAGGCCCGCCCCCTTAGAGGTCGAGCCTGTCGATTTCAATCCGTGAGTGATCGTGCAGCGTTCCGACCGAAGTCGGAAACGCCATGACGACCGAAGGGCGGATCAGCCCTTGTTCTCTTCGATGTACTTGATCGCATCGGAAACGGTGCTGATCTTTTCAGCCGCATCGTCCGGGATCTCGACGCCGAATTCTTCTTCGAAGGCCATGACCAGCTCGACGATGTCGAGCGAGTCAGCACCCAGATCGTCGATGAAGCTTGCTTCTTCGGTGACCTTGTCGGCTTCCACGCCGAGGTGCTCGACGACGATCTTCTTAACCCGATCGGCGGTATCGCTCATGTGAATAGACCCCTTCAAAAATCGGTCAGTATTGTATCTCGCCAGCCGCCCTAATGATTGGGCGGGGCGCTGGCAAGCCTCGCGCGCAAGTTGGTGCCGTCGCGCAAGGCATCGCAGGCGTCCTTATCGACCCATCGGGCGCAATTCCAGTCCCTATCGACGGGACTGTGCCGTCAGGACCGAATTCTCCACGATCATCGAAACGCCATATAACCGCAAAGACCCGAAACGGAAAAAGGCTCCGGCGAACCGGAGCCTTTTCCTTATCCGTCCGGAGCAGAACCTCAGTTCTGAGCCGGGGTTGCGGCTGCCGCCTGCGCCGCAGGCTGCGTCGTGGGCTTCTGGGGCTCCACCACACGCATGTGCAGTTCGCGAAGCTGCTTGGGCTCGGCCGGGGTCGGCGCCCCCATCAGCAGATCTTCGGCGCGCTGGTTCATCGGGAACAGCGCCACTTCGCGCAAGTTCTGCGCACCGCAGAGCAGCATCACGATGCGGTCCACACCGGCCGCCATGCCGCCGTGCGGCGGGGCGCCGTACTGGAACGCGCGGTAGAGGCCGCCGAAACGCTCTTCGACGTCGGCCTTGCTCAGACCGACCATCTCGAACGCCTTGACCATCAGTTCGGGCGACTGGTTACGGATCGAGCCCGAGGCGATTTCGAAGCCGTTACAGACGAGGTCGTACTGATAGGCCTTGATCGTCAGCGGATCCTGGCCCTCCAGCGCTTCCATGCCGCCCTGCGGCATCGAGAACGGGTTGTGCGCGAAATCGACCTTCTTGTTGTCTTCATCCCATTCGTAGAACGGGAAGTCGACGATCCAGCACAGCTCGAAGCGGTCCTTGTCGATCAGGTCCAGCTGCTCGCCGGTGCGGATGCGGGCGAGACCGGCCAGCTTGGCAGCCTGCTCTTCCTTGCCGGCGGCGAAGAACACGCCGTCGTTCGGGCCAAGACCCAGCGCTTCGATCAGCGCGGCGGTCTTTTCCTCACCGTGGTTCTTGGCGATCGGGCCGCCGGGGACGCCGTCCTTGATGTTGATGTAGCCAAGGCCGGAGTAGCCTTCGCCGCGTGCCCAGACGTTCATGTCGTCGAAGAACTTGCGGCTGCCTGCACCGGCACCCGGAGCCGGAATCGCGCGGATCACGCCGCCACCAGCAACGATGCCGGCGAAGATGCCGAAGCCCGATTCGACGAAGTGCTCAGTCACGTCCTTGATGATCAGCGGGTTGCGCAGGTCAGGCTTGTCCGAACCGTAATCCAGCATGGACTGGGCATGCGGAATGCGGCGAAACTCACCGGCCGGCGTGACCGGCTTGCCTTCGGCGAAATCGGCGAACACGCTCTGGAGCACCGGCTCCATGGTTTCCCAGATCTCTTCCTGCGTCACGAAGCTCATTTCGAGGTCGAGCTGGTAGAACTCGCCCGGCAGACGGTCTGCGCGCGGGTCTTCGTCGCGGAAGCAGGGGGCGATCTGGAAGTAGCGGTCGAAACCGGCGACCATCAGCAGCTGCTTGTACTGCTGCGGCGCCTGCGGCAGCGCGTAGAACTTGCCCGCGTGGATGCGGCTGGGCACCAGGAAGTCGCGCGCGCCTTCGGGCGACGAAGCGGTCAGGATCGGCGTCGCGTATTCGGTGAAGCCGATGCCTTCCATCTTGCGGCGCATGTCCGAAATGATCTTGGTGCGCTTCACGATGTTGGCGTGCAACGTCTCGCGGCGCAGGTCGAGGAAGCGATAGCGCAGGCGGATATCCTCGGGATATTCCTGCTCGCCGGCGACCGGCATCGGTAGTTCTTCCGCCTTCGACTGGACGGTGACGGCGCGGGCATAGACCTCGATCTCGCCGGTCGGCAGGTTCGGGTTCACGGTGGAGGCACTGCGGGCCTTCACTTCGCCCTCGATGGTCACCACCGATTCGACGCGCAGCGAATCGAGCAGGGCCAGTGCCGGGCTGTCGCTGTCGGTCACGATCTGGGTGATGCCGTAGTGATCGCGCAGATCGACGAAGAGCACGCCGCCGTGATCGCGCTTGCGATGCACCCAGCCCGAGAGGCGGACGGTCTGGCCGACCTCGGCAGCGGTCAGGGCGCCGCAGGTGTGGGAGCGATAGGGATGAGTCATGGCGGGCTCGCGCTTCTCTTCGTCTGAAACAGGTTGCAAGCCGAGCCCCCTAGTCGAGTGGCCGGATTATTTCCAGACATGGAATTGCCGGAACAGGTCACGCCCGCACATTCGCCGCGCTTTTGCGCCGCCGCCTCGCGCCTGCCTTCTGTATCAAAGAGCACATTAACGAACGTGAAGGACTGCACGGTAACGCGGCATCAACCATTGCAGCCTATGCCGGGCCCAAAGGGTCATACGGAGAACGACAATGCTGGCGGACGTCACGATCGACGGCAGGACGGAGAGCCAGTTCCGTCTCGCGATCGAGGCCATGTTGCGCGACGGCGGCGCTGACGAGGCTGCGCGGCTTCTGAAAAGCGAACTGGCGTGGCTGGCCGGCGAAGACCACCCCCTGCCCGGCGCGTTCCGGACCATTTCCGCCGAAGAGCTAGAAGTCACCGGATGGGACAGCCTGATCGCCCGGATCGCTGAACTGGACAGTCCAGGCGATCCGATCACCGCGATCGGCATCGATGTGTGCGGGATGCAGGCCGGCCTTGGCGCCACGCCCGTTCTCGCCTTCGAGACGACCTATTACACCGATCAGGCCTGGGGCTTTTCCCATGCCGATCCCGACGGCATCTGTTCCGGCTATCACGGCACCACCAATGCCTGGCAAGGCGCTGGCGAGGATGTCGACGACGCCTTGCGCGTGGCCGGTCTGGACGACCTGAACGCCGTCATCGCCGCGCTGGAACACCTCTGCCGCGGCGGAGAGGCCAACATCGACGAATGCCGCGCTTTCGTTGTGGGCGCCTGCTATCTTGCGGTGCTGATCCATCAGGCCGTGCGCGACAAGGCCATCAAGGAAGGCCTGCCCAGGCCCATGGCCATACTGGTGGGCAGCAACGAGGCCTATCCCTGGTTCGAGGCGCCCGCAGTCACTGCGCGCAGCGACACTCTCGCACAGGCACCTCGCCGTGAACGCGCCATTCAACCCAGCACGATCGAACAGGCCATGAACCGCACCGCCGCGGCGCCAGCACCACCAATTGCGTTCGGCCAGCAACCGAACCCGCACCGCCGGCCGCTTGACCTCAGCACCCACACACCCGACCTGCCCAAGCCGCTGTTCGAAAGCGAGCGACCGCCTTTCGCGCCGCCCGCCACCCTCGATCCGGCGCCGGTCGATCCCGCATCTTTCGATTCCGCTGCGCATGATCCGGCGCCCTTTATCGCGCAGTCGCCTTTCGCGCCGTCCGCCCTCGCGGGCTACAACGATTCGGACGACGCCGAGGAAGCGGACCCGGCGCCGACCTATATCCAGTTTCCCGACGCCCCTTACGCGGATTCCGGCGACTGGACGGCCGAGGATGATGCTTTTCGCAACGCCGGCTTCCACGAAGCCGAACCCGAGGAAAGCGAGGACGACGCTCCGGTTCAGCAGGATTACGCCGCGCTCAATACGCTTCACTTGCCTCCGCAAGCGCCTGCTGCCGGCAACGGGTCTGCGGATGACGAGGAAGCGCTTCACCTGCCGCCACCCGGCATTCACGTTACCGGCACGCAATTGCGCCGCCGCTTCGTGGACCGCGAAACGATCGCCATCGAGGACGAACGCCGTCCGGGGCTGATCGAACGCCTGTTCCGCCGAAAATAACCACACCTGTCGTAATTCTCCGACAAAACTTGGGGCCCGGGCGGGCTGGGGAGATTGATCCCCTGCCCCGTTCGGCGTAACGCCGCTGTCGCAATGATCATTCACCCGCTTATTACAAAGACGGAAGAGCTCGCCGCTCTGTGCGAACGCCTCGCGAAATCGGATTTCGTGACGGTCGATACCGAGTTCATGCGCGAGAACACCTATTGGCCTGAGCTGTGCCTCGTCCAGATCGCCAATACGGAGGAAGCTGCCGCCGTCGACCCCAAGGCTGAAGGCCTTGATTTGTCTCCGCTTCTCGATCTGCTGACAGACAATGAGGACGTCCTCAAAGTCTTCCACGCAGGTGGGCAGGATGTGGAGATCATCTACAACTTCACCGGCCGCACGCCGCATCCGATCTTCGATACGCAGATCGCGATGATGGCGATCAGCCAGTCCGAACAGATCGGCTATTCCAACCTCGTCGAATCGTGGCAGGGCCTGACGATCGACAAGGGCGCCCGCTTTACCGATTGGTCGCGCCGCCCACTAACCGAACGCCAGATCGAATATGCGATCGGCGACGTGACCCATCTGGCCAAAATCTTCCCGAAGATCCTCAAGCGCCTGATGAAGACCGGGCGCGGCGCGTGGCTCGATCAGGAAATGGAAAAGCTGGCCGATCCGGCCAACTACCGCAACGATCCCACCGAAGCGTGGAAGCGCATCAAGGCCGCCGGCCGCAATGCCGCCATGCTCGGCCGCCTGAAGGGCATCGCCGAATGGCGCGAGATCGAGGCGCAGGGCAAGAACATCCCGCGCGGCCGCATCGCCCGTGACGAAACGCTGGCCGATATCGCCAGCCACCCGCCCAAGCAGCAGTCGGACCTCGCCAAAGTGCGCGGCCTTTCGCAGGGCTGGAAGGACAATGACATCGGCAAGCGCCTGATGGCCACCATCGCCAAGTCCCAGCCGCTGACCGAGGACGAAATGCCGCCGCGCGCACCGCGCGGCGCCCCGCTCGGCAAGGAAGGCTCGCTGGTGGCGGACCTGCTCAAGCTGCTGCTGAAGATCCGCGCGCGTGAGATCGACGTTGCCGCCCGCCTGCTAGCGCGCAGCGAGGATCTGGAACTGCTCGCCGCCGGGGTCCGCAAGAACCTGCCGATTCTGGAAGGCTGGCGCTACGAAGTGTTCGGCCACGACGCGCTTGACCTTGTGGAAGGCAAGCTGGCCTTCGCGGTGGTCGACGGCAAGCTGAAGATGACCCGTGTCGAGGATGCCGAGGACGTGGAGGAAGCGCCCGCCGGCGAATAATTCCCGCTTCTTCAGGAATATCCGCAGGAACCTGCGTTTGCGAAAGGGCGGATCGGCAATGGCCGGTCCGCCCTTTCGCATAGCGGCAACCCTGCGGCGGTTCTTGCGACCCATCGCGAAGGGCCAGGCGAAGCAAACGGTTGGCGAAGCAGGCCTCTTCGTGCGATAGCCCGCGCGTGACCGTCTATCAGCCCACGCTCAAGCAGCTCCAGTATCTCGTCGCGCTTCACGAGCATGGCCACTTCGGCCGTGCCGCGGATGCCTGCTTCGTCTCGCAGTCCACGCTTTCGGCGGGCCTGCGCGATCTGGAGGCGCTGTTGGGCGTTACACTGGTCGAACGCACCAAGCGCGCCGTGCGCTTCACCCCGCTGGGCAATGCCGTGGTCGAAAAGGCCCACCGCATCCTGCGCGAGACGGAGGAACTGTCCGACCTCGTACAGTCCAGCGGCAAGCCGCTTTCCGGCGAAGTGCGGATGAGCGTGATCCCGACGATCGCGCCGTTCCTGCTGCCCCGGATGCTGCCGCGCCTGCGCCGCGAACGCCCGAACCTGCGGCTGTTCCTGCGCGAGGAGCCCAGCCAGGCGGCGATCGAATCGCTTCACCACGGCCGCGCGGACTGCGTGTTGCTCGCCCTGCCCTATGCGACCGGGGAGGTGGAGAAGGAAACCATCGAGCTGGACGCTTTCTTCGTCGCCTTCCCCAACGACGATCCGCGCAATCCGCCCGAGGAAGTCGGCCCCGACATCATCGACGAGCATCGCCTGCTGCTGCTGGAAGACGGACATTGCCTGAAAGACCACGCGCTGGCGGCCTGCAACCGGCCGGAACTGCGCGCCTCTGCGACGATGATCGGCACCAGCCTGCATACGCTGGTGCAGATGGTCGATAACGGACTGGGGCTGACGATGCTGCCGGAAATGGCGATCGACGCGGGTATTCTCAACGGCACCAATGTCGTGGCGCGGCCGCTGATCTCTCCCCATGCCAATCGCGAAATCGCGCTGGTATGGCGCAAAAACTCACCCCGTTCGGAAGAATTCCGGCTGCTGGCGGACGAGCTGCGCGCGGGCTGACCGGGACTGGCTGATCAGGCCCGGCGGCGCAGCCCCTGAAGCGCCATGCCGATCGAGGCGATGGCGATGCCCAGCATGGTCACGCCGGTCCAGCCCCAGTGGTGCCACACCACCGTCGCCGCCCCCGAACTGGCGGCACCGGCCAGGAACATCGATGACATGTAGACGGTGTTGATGCGCGAACGCGCCTCGGGCCGCAGGGCGTAGATGATGCTCTGGTTCGAAATCTGGCTGGCCTGGATCGCGAAATCGAGCAGCAGCACGCCCACCACCAGCCCGACGATCGACGTCCAGAAGGCAAAGACCAGCCAGGACACCAGCGTCAGCGCGCTCGCCGCCACGATCACCATATGAGGGCCGCGACGGTCTGCGATGCGGCCGGCTACCGGCGCCGCCAGCACGCCCGCCGCGCCCAGCACGCCGAACAGCCCCGCCACTTCCGAACCGAGGCCGAAGCGCGGCTCCTGCAGGTGCAGCGCCAGAATGGTCCAGAACACGCTGAACACGCCGAACTGGGTGCACTGGGTGAAAGTGGCAAGGCGCAGCGCGGGAAACTCGCGCCACAGGCCCCAGAGCGAGGCCAGCAGCCCGCCATAGCCCATGCCCGCCGGCTTGGGCTGGCTGCGCGGCAATTGCCATGCCATCAGGCCGGCCGTGCCCAAAGCCAGCGGCACCGCCAGCCAGAACATCGCCCGCCAGCCGAACTGCGCGCCGACGAATCCCGCCAGCGTGCGGCTGAGGAGGATACCGCAGAGCAGCCCCGCCATCACCGTGCCGACCACCGCGCCGCGCTTGTCCTCCGGCGCAAGATTGGCAGCCAGCGGCACGATCTGCTGTGCGACGGAGGCAAGCAGGCCCACCACCAGCGAGGCGGCGAGCACGGTGCCCCCGGTCGGTGCCAGAGCCACCAGCGCCAGACCCACCGCCAGTGCCAGACACTGCAACACGATCAGCCGCTTGCGTTCGAGAAGGTCCCCCAGCGGCACCAACAGCAGCAGGCCGGCGGCATAGCCCAGCTGCGTCGCGGTGGGCACATACGTGATTGCCGCGCCCGGAACCTCGCGCTCCATCAGGCCCAGCATCGGCTGGCCATAATAGATGTTGGCGACGGTCAGCCCTGCCGACGCGGCCAGCGCGAAAACCAGCGCCCGACCGAACCCGCGCGGCTTTGCGGCACGCGGCTTGGGATTGCGGAACTGGGCGGCAAGCAGGCAGAGAGAGGCGGTAATGGGATTCATCCTTACGATTGCATCCCCCCGGATTCACAACAGCCCCTGACGCGCGAGCCCGCTTGAGCCAAACGCAACAAGCTCATGATCGATGGCGTATTTTGCAAGACAGCTCGATTCCAGGCGCTTGGCCGGCGCTCAAGCCGGGATTCTCGACCCCGCCAAGCATGATCCTGCCAAGTTTGAACCTGCCGGCCTCAATTCCGGCAGCTCATCAATCCATGTGCTTGAGGCCGACGCGCAGATAGTCCCAGCCGGTAATCAGCGTCAGCACCGCCGCGCCCCACAGCGTAGTGAGGCCCACGGTGTGCGGCACGTTGACCTCCAGTGCGCCCAGATCGACATTCCACCACGGCATCGCCGCGCCGAGAATCAGCGCGCCGAGCGAGATCAGCTGGAACGTCGTCTTCCACTTGGCCAGTCGGCTGACCGGCACGGAAACCTGCAATCCGCCCAGGAATTCGCGCAGGCCGGACACGGCAATCTCGCGCACCAGAATGATCAGCCCGGCGATGACATGCATGTCGCCCACATAGGGCCCGGTCAGGATTCCCTGCGCCGTCAGCACCAGAATCACCGCCGCGACCATGATCTTGTCGGCGATCGGATCGAGGAAAACCCCCAGCTTTGAAACCGTTCCGCTCGACCGGGCGAGGTAGCCGTCGAAATAATCGGTAATGCCCATCAGGCAGTAGAGCCCGAAGGCCAAGGCATAGCCAAATTCCCACTTCGGCCACCACAGCAGAAAGGCCAGCAGCGGCATGGCGAAGATGCGGGAAAGCGTGAGAATATTCGGCAGAGTCAGCATCGCGCTACAGGCCATAGCCGCGATAGACGCGTTTGAGAATGCAGGAGTGAAACTTCTGGTCCTATTCCCCGATAAGACCCAACAAAACGCCGTTCAGGTTCCGATCAGGGGTTGTGCCCGCGCCTCACAACATTAAGTGTCCCCGCACGAGAGAGCCGAGGCCGCCGATTTTTCCTACGACATGACAACGACGTCCCAACTCATCCGCGCGAAGCGCTTCCTGCCGCTGTTCGTGACTCAGCTGTTAGGCGCGTTCAACGACAACCTGTTCAAGAACGCGATGGTGCTTTTCGTCGTCTACGGGGTCTACAACTCCGAAGCCGCGGAAGCCCGTTTCAGTGCGCTGGCATCCGGCATCTTCGTGATCCCCTTCTTCCTGCTTTCCGCGCTGGCCGGGCAACTTGCCGACATGCGCGACAAGGCAAAGATCATCCGCGTCATCAAGTTCTGCGAAATCCTGATCATGCTGGTGGGCGGCGCGGGGCTTGCGCTGGCCTGGCAGCATATCGCACTGCACACGCTGGCAATTCCGCTGATGCTGGTGGCGCTGTTCGCAATGGGCATCCATTCGACGTTCTTCGGCCCGATCAAGTACGCGATCCTGCCGCAGCACTTGCGCGAAGGCGAAGTGCTGTCCGGCACCGGCCTTGTCGAGGCCGGCACCTATATCGCGGTTCTGGCCGGCACGATCGTGGCGGGCTGGATCAGCGTGGACCATGCCGCGATCCTGGTCGTGATCGTGGCCTGCATCGGCTACCTAGCCGGTCGCAAGGTTCCGCCCGCGCCGCCGATGTGCACGCCGGAACCGCTCGATTTCCACGTGCTGCGCGCCTCTATCCACCTCGTCCGCACGACGATGAGCGATCGGCGCGTGTTCCTCGCCGTCTGCTCGATCAGCTTCTTCTGGGCGATCGGCACCGTGCTGTTCATCCAGTTCCCGCCGCTGACCAAGAACATCCTGATGGCCAGCAAGGAAGTGGCCAGCCTGTTCCTGGTGATCTTCTCGGTGGGCGTGGCGATCGGCTCCATGGCGATCAATGCCCTGCTGAAGGGCACGGTTTCGGCGCGATGGTCGCCCCTGTCGGTGATCGGCATGGGCGGCTTCCTGATCGCCTTCCAGGAAGTCTGTTCGATCTGGCCGCGTCACCACGGCCCCGAAAAGCTGATGAACGTTGCCACTTTCGTGGTCCAGCCGCTGGCGATCCCGCTGCTGGGCACCCTGCTGGGCATCGCGGTTTGCGGGGGCATGTTCGTGGTGCCGCTCTACGCCTTCCTCACCACTTTCGTCGACAAGTCGCAGACGGCGCGCACGATCGCGGCGAACAACATCGTCAATTCGGGGGCGATGGTGGTTGGCGCGGCATTCACCGGCGCGATGACATATCTGGGCCTGCCTGTGGTGCGGCAGATGGTGGTGGTGGCGCTGGCTTGCGGCGCCTCGGCATGGCTCGGCTATCTGCTGTTCCGCGCGGAACGGGCCGCGCGCTCGGCATAAGGGCCTGCTCTCCCCCTCTTGGCGAGGTGGAGCCCCTCTAAATCAGGTGATGAACACCGCGATTGCCGCCAGCGACGCGCAGTAGGCCGAAAGGAAACCGCGCCAGTCGCTGCCGGTCATGCGCCAGGTTCGGCGCGCCTCGGCATTGTCGGCGGCTTCGACGTCGGCCGGGAACGGCGCGGCGAAAGCATGGGGTGGAAGCGAGCGCCGGAACGGATGTCCGGCGGCCTCGCTGGTGAGGACGAGCGCTCGACGTTTGTGCATCATGGATGCGAGATTAAGATTTTGTTTACTTTCATTCCAGCGCCCGAATTGGCACATCCCAAAACGGGACGGACAGGCAGAGCCGCAACCTTTCAAACCTTTAACAACGCTGGAAAACCCAGCGAAAAGGGCCGCCCAATGGACGGCCCTTCACGAGACATCGCCAGCGCTGAGCGAATGCCTCACCTCTCTTTAGAGGGATCGCTTTGGAGTAACGATCAGATCCGGTCGCCTAGGGCGCCCTTGACCTTGCCGATTCCCTGCTGAAGTTCGCCCTTCTTTTCCTGCGCCTTGCCTTCGGCCTGCTGCACCGGATCATTGCGAATCTTGCCCGCAGCCTGCTTGGCATTGCCGGCAATTTCGTTGCCGAGGCCCTTTGCGGTGTCCTTGAGCTGACCCATGTCCATTCTCCTTGGTCGTGCGCGGCTGAACTGCCGCTGCATTCACATCCGAAGAACCGGAGAGGCCTGCTTTCAGTTGCCGCGGCTGCGCCGAAGCGTGCCGCTGCGGCGATACGAGGAGATCAGCCCCCGGCCAGCGAGAGGATGTAATCCCACTCCTCGGGCGTGATCACCGCAACCGACAGGCGCGAGAACTTGACCAGTTCCATGTCGGCCAGCTTCGGATCGGCCTTGACCTGCGCCAGCGTGACCGGACGCTTCAGCTTGCGCACCGGCTTCACTTTCACCGCCGCCCACTTGCCTTCGGGATCGCTGGGGTCGGTGAGGCCCGACTGGCTGACCGCGGCGATGCCGACGATCTCCTTGCCGATGTTCGAATGGTAGAAGAACACCTCGTCCCCCACCTGCATCGCACGCAGGTTGTTGGCCGCGCGGTGGTTGCGCACGCCGTCCCAGGTGCCCTCCCCCTCCGCCACGAGGTCATCCCAACTGTAGGCATCCGGTTCGGATTTCATCAGCCAATAGCGCTTAGCCATGTCGAGCCTTTCGAATTTCGATTTGGGACGGAAACTTCTATGGGGGCGCATAGCGATTCAATCGGCGGAGACAATATCGGTGATTCGGCACCTGCCGATCGCCGTCAGTTTCCCTTGGGCCTTGGCCCCATGTTTGCCGATCCCTGTTTGGAAGATCACGATGAACCTTGCCCAGATTCCCGTCCTCAGCCTTGAATCCGATCGCGCCGAATTTGCGCAGCGGATCGGCGATAGCTTTCGCACTTTCGGTTTCGCCATGGTGCGCGACCACGGCATCGATCAGGACCTGATCGACCGCGCCTGGGCGCTGACCGAACAGTTCTTTGCGCTGCCGGACGATGTGAAGCGCCAGTACTTCATTGCCGGCCAGGGCGGCGCGCGTGGCTACACGCCATTCCGCACCGAAGTCGCCAAGGGTGCGAAGGAAAAGGACCTGAAGGAATTCTGGCACGTCGGCCGCGACCTGCCCGCCGGCTCGCCGCTGGCCGGCTCGATGCCGCCCAACGTCTGGCCCACCGAGATCGAGGGCTTCCAGGAAACCTTCACCGAACTCTACGCCCAGTTCGACAAGGCCGGCGCCGAAATTCTTTCGGCCATCGCCGTGCACCTTGGGATGGACCCGCGCTGGTTCGATCCTGCGATCGATGACGGTAATTCGGTCATGCGCCTGCTGCATTACCCGCCGGTTGGCGAAGGTGCCGGCGGTGCGATCCGTGCGGGCGCGCATGAGGACATCAACCTCATCACCCTGCTGCTGGGCGCGCAGGAGGCCGGCCTTGAACTGCTGGGCAAGAACGGTGAATGGCTTACGGTCGCCCCGCCCGAAGGTGCCGTGGTGATCAATATCGGCGACATGCTGCAGCGCCTGACCAACCACGTGCTGCCGTCCACCACCCACCGCGTCCGCAATCCGGAAGGCGATCGCGCCGCGCACAGCCGCTATTCGATGCCGTTCTTCCTGCACTTGCGTAGCGATTTCCCGTTCAAGACGCTGGAACAGTGCATCACGGATGAAAATCCGGACCGCTATCCCGTCAGCATCACGGCGGACGACTATCTTCAGGAACGCCTGCGAGAAATCGGCCTTAAGGCCTGATTTTACTTATCTTTCTTGAAATATTCAGCCCGGCGCGAAAGTCCCTACGACTTTAGTCTGATCGCGCCGGGTTGAAAAACTTAACCAAAATTTCAGCCCCTCCCGCTATCTGCCCCAGATGGGTAGCCGTTCTGGGGGGACATATCCCGTGAAGATTGCATTGGTCGCACAGCCGGAAAACGCCGGCGATGATTTCGATGGCGACCGCCAGATCGACATCATCGCGCTGGGCATCGTCACGGCCGCGATCCTGCTCTTCATCGCCACCGGCAGCGAAGTCGGCCCGGATGTCGTGAAGTCGCTGCTGGGCCACGGGCCCGGGCCGGACAACTTCATTCTCAACGCCTTCCTGCTGAACGTCGCCATCATCATCTTCGGGTGGAGCCGCTATCGCCAGCTTTGCGAGGAAATCCAGCTTCGCAAGCAGGCCGAACGTCAGGCCCGCCGCCTGGCGGAAACCGATCCGCTGACCGGATTCCTCAACCGCCGCAGCTTCAACGATGCGGTGAACATGATGGTGCATGACGCTGCCGCCTCCGGCGACCGCGCGGTGACGCTGATCATGATCGACCTCGACAATTTCAAGCAGGTCAACGACTTCAACGGCCACAACACGGGGGACCGGCTGCTGCAGGAATGTGCCAAGCGCATCACCGCCTGTCTGCCGGCCCAGGCCCTGGTCAGCCGTATCGGCGGTGATGAGTTCGCCGTGGCCGTGGAGTTCGACCGCAACCGGCCGGACCGGATCGACGGCATCGCCGCATCGCTGGTTGAAGCCATCGCCCAGAGCGCGACGATCAACACCATCAGCATCGAAGTCACCGCCTCGATCGGGCTTGCCCGCAGCGACAGCCACGCCAAGAACGGCACTCCGCCGGATGCCCGCGCACTGCTGGAGATGGCGGATATCGCCATGTACCATTCCAAGCGTCAGGGACGGAACAGCTACTTCTGGTTCGAAGCCCCGATGGCGGACGAGATGCGCTTCCGCAACGAGCTGGAATACGGCATCCGCAAGGGCATCGCGCGAGGTGAGTTCGTACCTTTCTACGAGCAACAGATCGACCTTCAGACCGCCGAACTGACGGGCTTCGAAATGTTGGCCCGCTGGGATTCGCCCCAGTTCGGCATCGTTTCTCCCGATATCTTCATCCCGATTGCCGAAGAAATCGGCGTGATCGCCGAACTTTCGGAAAGCGTGATCGCGCAGGCCCTTGAAGACGCCAAGGCGTGGGATCCGAAGCTGACGCTGGCCGTCAACATCTCTCCGGTGCAGCTGCGCGATCCGTGGTTTGCGCAAAAGCTGCTGAAGATCCTGCTGGAAGCCAATTTCCCGCCGCACCGGCTGGAAATCGAGATCACCGAATCCTGCCTGCACCAGAACATGGCGCAAGTCCGTTCGCTGATCACCAGCCTGAAGAATCAGGGCATCACGATCAGCCTGGACGATTTCGGCACCGGCTACAGCTCGCTGGCGCAGCTGCGCAGCCTGCCGTTCGACCGGATCAAGATCGACCGTTCATTCGTCTCCAGCATTGCCGAGAACAAGGACAGCGCGGCCATCGTCCACGCCATCGCCATGTTGGGCAAGGGCATGGACCTGCCGATCACGGCCGAAGGCATCGAGACCGGCGACGTGCTGGAACAGCTGCTGAAGTACGACAAGATCAAGGGCCAGGGCTATCTCTACGGCCGCCCGCGCCCGGCCAGCGAACTGACCGAATGGCTGGGCAAGATCGGCATCGTCGCCAGCGGCGAAGTGGCCGAGGAAGTGCTCGCGATCACCCAGCACGCCAATGGCGCGGCCAAGGCCAGCCACGGATAACGCAGACTGGACCTGAGGGCGCCGAACGCATACATCGCGCCCATGCGGATCGACTTCACCAAGATGCATGGGCTCGGCAACGATTTCGTCGTGCTCGATGGGCGCACCGGCGCGCTGCCGCCGATTGACGCGACCTTCGCCGCCGCGCTGGCGGACCGCCACACCGGCATCGGCTGCGATCAGTTGATCGTGCTGACCCCGTCCGATCTGGGCGATTTCCAGATGCTGATCTTCAACGCCGATGGCAGTCAGGTGGAAGCCTGCGGCAATGCCACGCGCGCCGTGGGGCTGCTCTATGGCCGCCCCGCCACGATCGAGACGCTGGGCGGTATCGTCTCCACCACGCCCACCGATGCCGGCATTTCCGTGGAAATGGGCAAGCCGCGTTTCGGCTGGCAGGAAATCCCGCTGGGCTACGCGATGGACACGCACGCCATGCCGGTCGCGTGGGAAGAGCTGGTCAACCCCATCGCCGTCAATGTTGGCAATCCGCACGCGATCTTCTTCGTCGACGATCCCTACCGCATCGACATGGCCCGCCTCGGCCCGCTGATCGAGAACGATCCGATCTTCCCCGAGCGGGTGAACGTGAACGTCGCTGCCGTCACCGCGCGCGACGCAATCACCCTGCGCGTGTGGGAGCGCGGCGCCGGCCTTACCCGCGCCTGCGGCACCGGCGCCTGCGCCACGGCCATCGGCGCGATGAAGCGCGGCCTTGTCGACCGCAAGGTCACCGTCACCCTGCCCGGCGGCCCGCTGTCCATCGAATGGCGCGCGGACGACGTGATCGTGATGACCGGGCCGGCCACCGAATCCTTCCGCGGTTCGTTCGAGACTGCCGACTACGGAATTCGAGACAAGGTCCCCGCTTGACCGTCGAAGTCCACTCGCTCGGCTGCCGCCTCAATATCTCCGAAAGCGTAACCCTGCGCGGCCTGCTTGGCGGCGCAGAAGATCTCGTTGTCGTCAATTCCTGCGCGGTTACGGCAGAGGCCGTTCGCCAGACCCGGCAGGCGATCCGCCGCGCCCGCAAGGAGCGCCCGGACGCCCGCCTGATCGTCACCGGCTGCGCGGCGGAAGTCGAGCGCGAGATGCTGGCGGCCATGCCCGAAGTGGACGGCCTGGTCCCCAACACCGTCAAGCTGGACAAGCGCGCCTGGAACGTGCCTGCCGCACCGGTTGTCCGCGAAAACCGCGCCTATACGCGCGGCTTCGTGCAAGTGCAAAACGGTTGCGACCACGCCTGCACTTTCTGCGTGATCCCGCAAGGTCGCGGGCCCAGCCGCTCCTGCTCCATTGCAGAGGTACTGACCGACGTTGCCGTTCATGCGGACAAGGGCGTGCAGGAAATCGTGCTCACCGGCGTCGACCTCACCTCATGGGGCGGCGACCTCGATGGCTCTCCGCGCCTCGGTGCGTTGTGCGAAGCGATCCTCGCCCGCTTCCCCGCCCTGCCCCGCGTGCGGCTGTCCTCGATAGACGGTGCGGAAGTGGACGACAGGCTGTTCGAACTGCTGGCCGATGAAGCGCGCCTGATGCCGCACATCCACCTTTCGCTCCAGCATGGCGACGATCTGATCCTCAAACGCATGAAGCGCCGCCACAGCCGCGCAGATGCAGTGCGGCTGGTCAGCGACCTCAAGGCCCGTCGTTCTGAAATCGCCGTGGGTGCAGACCTTATCGCCGGCTTCCCGACCGAGAGCGAGGAAGCCCACGTCGCCAATCTCTCCATCGTGCGTGAACTGGACGTGGTGCACGGCCACGTGTTCCCCTATTCGCCGCGCCCCGGCACCCCCGCCGCGCGGATGCCGGCGGTGGACGGCACGACGATCCGCCGCCGCGCCGCCGAATTGCGCGATGCGATTGCCGAAACCCGCGCGCGCTGGCTGACCGGCCTGATCGGCCAGCCGCTATCGGTGCTTGCCGAAAGAGGCGGCACCGGCCATGCGCAGAACTACGCGAAAGTCCGCGTGCCCGAGTCTGTTCCGGCCGGCACGCTGGTCCGCGTCACGCCCGCAAGGGTAGTCGAAGGAATACTGGAAGCATGAGTACCGACAGCCAGCAGGCTGAGCGCGACTGGTCAGACCGCCTGTTCGGCGGCTTTCGCAAGACCACCGAACGCCTGAGCGAGAACCTTTCCGGCATCGTCGGCAAGACCACGCTTGAAGAAGCGCAGCTCGACGATATCGAGGATGCGCTGATCATGTCGGACCTCGGCCCCCGCGCCGCCGCCCGCATCCGTGCGCGCCTTGCCAGTGAACGCTTCGAACGCGACGCGGACGAGCGCGCGATCATGGAAGTGGTCGCCCGCGAGATCGCCGAAATCCTGCGCCCGGTGGCCAAGCCGCTGGATGTCGTGGCCTTCCCGCGCCCGCAAGTGATCCTCGTGATCGGGGTCAACGGATCGGGCAAGACGACGACCATCGCCAAGCTGGCGCATCTGTTCCAGGAGCAGGACTATTCGGTCATGCTCGCCGCCGGCGACACCTTCCGCGCGGCAGCCATCGGTCAGCTCGGCGTCTGGGCCGACCGTCTGGGCATTCCATTGGTCAAAGGCCCCGAAGGCGGCGATCCGGCTTCGATCGTGTTCGACGCGGTCAAGGCCGCCACCGAACAGGGCATCGATGCACTGATCGTCGACACCGCCGGCCGCCTGCAGAACAAGCGTGAGCTGATGGACGAACTATCCAAGATCCGCCGCGTGCTCGGCCGCCTCAATCCGGAGGCGCCACATGATGTCGTCCTGGTTCTGGACGCCACCAATGGCCAGAACGCGCTCTCGCAGATCGAGATATTCAAGGAAGTGGCGGGCGTTTCGGGCCTGATCATGACCAAGCTGGACGGCACCGCGCGCGGCGGCGTCCTTGTCGCGGCGGCAGAGCAGTACGGCCTGCCCATCCATGCCATCGGCGTGGGCGAGAAGATCGACGACTTGCGCCCCTTCAACCCGGACCTGCTGGCCCGCGTGATTGCAGGGATCGCCTGATGAACACCGAAGCGACCGCCCCCCAGAAGCCGAAATCGAGCTGGATCAACCTCGTCGTCGATTTCGGCCCGCTGCTGGTCTTCTTCCTGGCTTACAAGCACTTCTCACCGGCGGGCGAAAGCAATCCGATGGCGACCGTCGCTGCCGTCATCCAGGGCACCATTGCCTTCATGGTGGCGACCGTCATCGCGCTGGGCCTGTCCAAGTGGCGGCTGGGCCATATCTCGCCGATGCTCTGGCTGACCACGGTGCTGATTGTGGGCTTCGGCGCGCTCACCGTGATCTTCCACGATGCCTTCTGGATCCAGATCAAGCCCACCGCCGTCTATCTGATGTTCGCGGGCGTGCTGTTCGTCGGCCTCTGGCGCGGCAAGCCCATGCTGAAATACCTGCTGCAGTCCGCGTTCGAAGGACTTAGCGACGAAGGCTGGCTGAAGCTTTCCCGCAATTGGGCGTGGTTCTTCCTGTTTCTGGCCGTGCTGAACACGCTGCTGGTCTTCACCGTCAGCTTCGATGCATGGCTTCAGGCCAAGCTCTGGGGCTTCACCGTGCTGTCCTTCGTCTTCACTTTCTCGCAGCTGCCCATGGTGCTGAAGCACGGCATGGGCGAGGCCTGGAAGGAAGAAGTGATCGAGAACCCGCCGCACGATTGAGCGGCGGGGTTTTTCAAGCGGGATCGGAAAAGACCCGGGCCCAATCCCGCTTCATACTGACGAGCTGAAATCCCAGTTCGTCAGCCCTGTCCAGCGCTTCGGACAGCGGGCTGAGGTGAAATTCCCGGTCGTACGCAAATTCGCGTTCGGCATCGTCATGATGAAGCAGCAGAGCCAGTCGTCTGCCCGGGCCGCTGCGCGCATAGCTGAGCATGGCCAGATCCCCGTCCGAATTGCCGAAGGCCAGCACCGGCCGGCGACCGATATGCAGCGCGATATTCTGCGGCTTCACTTCCCTGTCGTCGAAACTCTGCAATTCCGCGATCTTGACGAGTTCCGATACCCCGTCACGCTGCTCCAACCTTGTCTTCACGGACGACCCGATCACTTGTGAGCGCGGAATTCCATACACCTCCTCTGAAAATCCCCGCATCAAATCGAGGCCTCCGCCCGAAACGATGAAAATCCGGAACTCGTTTGTTCGCAGATAGTTGAGCAATTCGAGTTGCGGCTGATAGACCAATTCGGTGAACAGGCGCCCCAGCTTGGGATGGCGGGCCGTTGCCAACCATTCCCTGGCGAACGCCGCGAATTCGTCCTCCGTCATGCCCGCATGGGCGCTAGCGCCAGCCTCAAGAATGCCGCGCTTGCCCAGCGCCATAATTTCCTGCCGGTCATGATCGAAGAAAGCCTTGAACGGCTGCCGCGTGCGAAGGCCGGGATCCTTTTCTTCAAGCCGCTGCAGCAGCGTGTTGGCGAAAAAGAACTGAACTTGAAGCGGTTGTTCGCACCACAGCGTCCCGTCATTGTCGAAGGTCGCGATACGCTCCGCAGGCGGCAGGAAATCACCGCCGCCCTCCTGGGTTATCGCTTCCACGAAGGAAACGATGGCCCGTTTGGCCGCGCCTTCGCGCCAACTCGGCAGCGGATCTGTCATGCGCTACTCCCTTCAGGTGGTCCTGACCGGGACATTAGCCATACCGGCACATTACCGGCATCAGGCCCATCAGCGATATCTCAGGAATTTTCCTGTAGTCAGCCGGGCTATTCGGCCAGATCACCCGCGGAAGGGGCCAATGCATCGTCCGCTCCGCCATCGGCCGGCATGACGAACTTCATCCGTTCGACACAGCCGCTGGCCCCTTGCGCAGAAGGCGCGAATTTTGCCGTTCGCAGGTTTTGCACAGCCTGAATGCCGAACTGCTCCGAAGGCTGCGCGGCAAGCACGGCAACGTTGCCGATCTCACCCCAGGGTGCGACATCGTAACGAACGACCGCCCAGCCTTCGATCCTTCGGCGGCTATAGGCATCGGGATACCGCCTGAGGGGCGGCGTCGCCCATTTGCGATCCTCCGGGCAGGCAGCGCCATCGGCATCCAGACCGGTCTTGGCCGGCATCATCGGCGCCGGAAGGTTCAGCGGCGCCCGCCAGTAGGGAAACGAGCACCCCGTCCGTTGCCCGCCCGAGAAGCGCGAATCGCTTACCGCCCTCATCGCGGCACGCTCCAGCGCGGCATTGCCGTTGCTCTGATACGGACGGACATGAATCGGCTTGCCGTTCGCATCGTTATCGTAAGCGATGCTGACCCAATCCCTCACTCCAGGGGTTCCCGCCATATTCCGAAAGTCGGGATAGGCCCGCAGCAGCGGCTGCGGCCGGGGCGCTTCTGCGCAATTCCCGTCCAACCGAATGCGCGCCCAGCCTTCGGCCGGCAAAGGGCCGGAAATCGGCGAGATCGAATAGGAGACAAGGTCGGCAACGGCCGCTTCATCCACCGCGTGGGCCGTCCCGGTGTAGGTAATCGAACATCCTCGCTGCGCCGCCGCCGGGAATTTACTGGCCGCAAGGGCTGGACCGAAATCCCCGAACGCGCCCTTGTCGCGGATCGAAATCGCACGGCCGGTCGGATCTATATCGAATTGCAGCGTCACCGAACCGGAAGCGGCAGGAGGATCGACCCGCGCGCCCCAGGTCAGGGTGTTTAGCGGCCTGCGAACAGGATCGCCCGCGACGGTCACGCCCCCATCGCACCTGACCGGGCCCGGCATCCACGTCGTCAAAAGGCGCCGGGTCCCGGGTGCCGAATCGACGACGGGCGCCGGCGGTATCGCTTGAGCCATCGACGCCGCCGCCGAAAGGCCCAGCATCAATACCGACGACAACCAACCTCGAACCGCCATGCAAGCCACTCCTGCTGCCTTGGCGCGAAGCTAACAGGTCGGAAAGGCAGGACAAAGTCGAATAAGGAACGGCTTTGCCCGCCGCCTCAAATTTCCAGCTGGCTGCCCAGTTCCACCACGCGGTTGGTCGGCAGGCGGAAGAATTCCATGGCGCTGGCCGCATTGCGCATCATCCACGCGAACAGCTTTTCGCGCCAGATCGCCATGCCCGGCTTGGCCGAGGGAACCAGCGTCTGGCGAGAGAGGAAGAAGCTGGTCTTCATCATCTCGAACGGGCCACCGCAGACTTCGTAATGGGCCAAAGCGGCGGGAACGTCGGTCTCTTCCATAAAGCCATAGCGCAGCGTCATGCGGTAAAAGCCCTGCCCCAGATCGGTCATCGAATAGCGCTCTGCCGGCTCCACATAGGGCACGTCCTGCACTTCGACCGTCAGCACCACCACACGCTCATGCAGCACCTTGTTGTGCTTGATGTTGTGCAGCAGCGCGGAAGGCACGCCGGCATTGGTGGAGGCCATGAAGATTGCCGTGCCGGGCACGCGCGCGGCCGAACCGTGCGCGCTCTTGGCGAAGACGTTGAGCGGCAGCGCAGCTTCGGTCATGCGTTCGCGCATGAGGCGGCGCCCCTTGTTCCACGTCGTCAGCAGAGTGAAGGCGATGCCGCCGATCATCAGCGGGAACCAGCCACCGTCCTTGATCTTCGTAGCGTTGGCCGCGAAGTAGGCGCCGTCCACCACGAAGAACGTGACGATCACCGGGATCGCCTGCCACGGCTTCCACTTCCACAGCACGAACAGCAGCACCGTCATCAAACAGGTGTCGATCAGCATCGCCCCCGTAACCGCAATGCCGTAGGCCGAGGCGAGGTTGGACGAGTTCTGGAACACCAGAACCAGCACGATCACGCCGGTCATCAGCGCCCAGTTGACGAAGGGGATGTAGATCTGCCCGACTTCGTGCTCGCTGGTGTGGCGGGTCGAAAGACGGGGGATGAAGCCCAGCTGCATCGCCTGATGAGTGATCGAGAACGCGCCGGAGATCACCGCCTGGCTGGCGATGAACGTGGCGCAGGTCGCCAGGATCACCAGCGGCAGGCGCAGGCTTTCGGGGGCGAGGTGGAAGAACGGGTTCTCCATCGCCTCTGCCGCCGCGGCATCGTCCAGGCCGAGGATCATCGCCGCCTGGCCGAAATAGTTGATCAGCAGGCACGGCATCACGAAGCCGAACCACGAAAGGCGCAGCGGGCCACGACCGAAATGGCCCATGTCCGAATAGAGCGCCTCGGCCCCGGTCACGGCCAGCACGACCGAGCCCAGCGCCAGGAAGCCCAGCATCTTGTCAGTCATGAAGAACTGGACCGCGTACCACGGATTCAGCGCCACCAGCACGTGCGGCATCTGCACGAGGTGATAGATGCCCAACACCGCCAGCACGGTGAAATAGGTCACCATCACCGGCGCGAACACCGCGCCCACTTTGGCCGTGCCGCTCTTCTGGATCATGAACAGCGCCACGAGCAGCACCAGCGCGATCGGCAGGACCAGCGGCGACAGGCGCGATTCGACGACCGTCAGACCCTCAACCGCCGAAAGCACCGAAACGGCCGGCGTGATCATCGAATCGCCATAGAACAGCGACGTGGCGAACACGCCCAGCAGCACGACCAGCGGGCCATAGCGCGACTTGCGGATCGCGCCCGAAATCAGCGCCACCAGCGCAAGGCTGCCGCCTTGCCCCTTGTTGTCCGCACGCATCAGGATGCCGACGTACTGGACCGAGACGACCAGCGTCATCGACCAGAAGATCAGGCTGACCACGCCCAGGACGTGCAGTTCGTCGATCGCCAGCGGATGCGGGCCGACGAAGGTTTCGCGGAAAGCGTAAAGCGGGCTGGTGCCGATATCGCCGAAAACGACACCGACGGCGCCCAGCGCCAGCTTCGTGATATTACCGGACCCATGCCCCCCGACAGGCGTTTTCCGGCCTGTGGCCGGATCGATCACTGTCGGGACCTCAGCGGTATCCGAACTTGCATCACTCATTCCAGCGCCCCGTAATGGCCTTGTCGGACCATGTTTTCATGCCGCGACAAGCGCCCGCCGTTAGCAGCATGGCTTGGGGCAGGCAACGATACTTAGTGGGTGGATCATCGCGTTGACAGCGCTGTCCCCAAATCTGATCGCGTCACCGCCCCGACGCATTTCGCTTCATCGAGCGGACTCGGCGGGCGATCCGCCCTGGGTCGCGATAAAGGCGTCGAGCCGACCGATCTGCTGTTCCAGCACCGGCCGCCAGCGGGCATCCTTGGGTGCACGCGCCAGCAGCTTGGCCCAGATTTCCCGGCCTTCGGAAAGGCGCCCGGACTGTGCCAGCGCCAGCCCCATGAAGAACGGCGGGCCGGCCGCCGTCGGATCGGAACGTTCGGCGCGGCGATAGGCATAGGCCGCCGCCGGGGTCAGCTGCCCTTCGGCATGGGCCACCAACGCATTGCCCAGCGAAAGCCACGCGTCCGATCGATAGGCGCGGATATCCGGATCGTTCGAGGGTTCGGCCGGCTCGTTCTCCACCGTTCCGCGCAGGACTTCGGCGGCATCGGCATACTCGCCGTGGCGGGCCAGGCCGTCGGCGATCACAACCCAGCGGTCGCTCGGCGGAATGCCGCTTTCGCTGAACGTGGCGCGCGCCTGCGCGAAGAATTCACCCATTTCGCCCGAACGGCCCTGTTCGGCATCCTTGGGCGCGCCGGGCTGTGCGGGCGTGCCTTGCGCGGCATAGCCGGCGATGCCCAGCGCCAGCGCCGCCGCAACCGCCTCGCGCCCGCCCTTCGGCACCTTGAACACGAAGACCACCAGCGCGAAGACGATCAGCGCCAGCAGGATCACGAAAATCCAGGTCATGCCTGCCCTCCCCGCCGGAAACGCTTGCGCAGCAGCAGGAAGGCCAGCGTCAGCAGCGCCAGCGGCACCGCGAACAACGGCCAGGTCAGCGTCGTTACGCGCGGTGCATAGCTGACGTAATCGCCATAGCGTTCGACCAGCCAACCGCGAATCGCCTCGGGCTCTTCACCCGCGGCGATCCGTTCGCGCACGAGGCTACGCATCGAACCGGCAATCGGTGCGTCCGAATCGGCGATCGACTGCCCCTGACATTGCAGGCAGCGCAGCGTCTCCATCAACGCCTCCGCCTTCTGTTCCTTGGCCGGATCGTCCAACTGGCGATAGGCGTAGGGCGCGGTGGACTGTTCCTCCTGCGCGAACACAGGCGCTATCGCCCACAGACCCAGCAAGGCCACAAGCGCGGCAAAAACGCCCCTCACTGGGCCGCCTCCGCCAGCTTTTCGAGGATCATCGGCACCTGATCCGCCCGGATCTCGCCAATGTGCTGGTAGCGAATCACGCCCTTGCCATCGATCACGTAGGTTTCCGGCACACCCGAGGATCCGAGCGCCAGCTGCACCTTGCCATCGTCATCGGCACCGATGCGGCGGTAGGGATCGCCGTTGATCTTCAGGAAGGTCTGAAGATCTTCCGTCTTGTCGCGCACCGAAATGCCTTCGATGGGGACACCCGCCTTGGCCAGCGCACCAAGCTGGGGCGCTTCCACGCCGCAAGGCACGCACCACGAGGCGAAGATGTTCACCAGATGCGGCTTGCCGTCGGCAAAGGCCTTGCTGTCCAGACCGGGGCGCCCCGGCAGAGCGGGCGGCAGGTTGAACGCCGGCATTGGCTTGCCGATCAACGTACTCGCCACATTGGTATCGGCGGGATTGCGAAGCTGCACCGTCACCAGCACCACGAAGGCGGCGAACAGCACCAGCGGTAGCCAGATGGCCCAACGCGGCGCTTTGGCGCGTGCCTCAGGAGACGAATCGGTGCTCACGAGTACCTTCCTGATCTGCCCTGCCGTTCGCGGCGGTATTCGATCTTGTCCTTGGCAATGATGCGGCGCAGGTCTGCGGCGACGCGGCCGATCAGGGCAAGCAGCCCGCCCAGCGCGATCATCAGCCCGCCCAGCCAGATCAGCGTGACGAAAGGCTTCCACCACAGACGCAGCTGCCAGCGGCCGCCCCCGTTATTGGCGTCCGCCTCGCCGCCCAGCACCGTGTAGAGCTGGCCGTTCCAGCGCGTGAGCAGCGCCGATTCGCTGGTCTGCTGCGGCGGTGCCCAGAAGCTGCGCGATTGCGGGGAAAGCTGGATGACGCGGCCGTCATCGCCATAACGCACCAGCAGGCGGGCTTCCAATGCAGTCCAGTTCGGGCCGGCGACGGGAACCACGGCGTCCAGCTTGATCTGCCATGGGCCTACTTCAGTCGCCTCGCCCGGGCGGATCGCCACCAGCTTCTCGACCGAAAAGGCGCTCTCGCTGCTCATGCCCAGCAGCGATACGGCAATGCCGCAGTGCGCGATCACCATGCCCCAGATCGGCAGCGGCGTGCGACGGAGATTGCGGCCCTTCAGCGGGAGCACACTCGCCCAGATCAGACCCAGACCCAGCGCGAAACCAATCGTCGACAACAGCGATGCGCCGCCCAGCATCACCATCGCGGCCACGCCCACCACCGCCAGCATCGCCGGAATCACCAGCGCCTTGCCCACGCGGCCAAAGCTGTCACGCCGCCAGCGCAGCAGCGGGCCGACTGCCAGCACCATCAGCATCGGCACTGCGAACAGCGCGCTCATCGGATTGAAGTAGGGCGGGCCTACCGAGACTTTGGCCCCCATCGCCTCCGCCAAGAGCGGATAGAGCGTGCCGAACAGCACGATGCCCAGAATGGCCGAGAGCATGACGTTGTTGAACACCAGCGCGCCTTCACGGCTGGTGACGGCAAAGCGCTCGCCCTCGCTCACGGTCGCCGCGCGCAGGCCGAACAGGGTGAGCGCGCCGCCGATGTTGATCGCCAGCAGCGCCAGAATGAACGTCCCGCGCTCCGGATCCACCGCGAAGGCATGGACGCTGGTAAGAATGCCCGAGCGGACGAGGAACGTGCCGATCATCGACATGGAGAAAGCCACCACGCCCAGCATCACCGTCCATGTCCGCAAGGCATCGCGCGATGCCAGCACGCTGACCGAATGGAGCAGCGCCGTCGCCGCCAGCCATGGCATCAGCGAGGCATTCTCAACCGGATCCCAGAACCACCAACCGCCCCAGCCCAATTCGTAATAGGCCCAGTAGGAACCGGCGGTGATGCCCACGGTCAGAAAGATCCACGCGCCCAGCACCCAAGGGCGCATGGCCTTGGCGAAAGCGGGGCCGACCTCGCGCGTCACCAGCGCGCCAATCGCGAAGCTGAAGGCTACCGACAGGCCAACGTAGCCTAGGTAGAGTGTAGGTGGATGGAAGGCGAGGCCAAGGTCCTGCAACAGCGGGTTAAGGCCATTGCCCTCCTGCGGAACGGGCGAAAGCCGCTCGAACGGGTTGGAGGCGATCAGCAGGAAGGCATAGAAGCCAAGGCTGACGAAAGCCTGTCCGGCCAGCGTCGCCAGCATGGTCGGCTCCGGCAGGCGGCGCTCCACCAGCGCGACGAGCCCGCCGGCCAGCCCCATCACCGTGACCCACAGCAGCATGGAGCCTTCGTGATTGCCCCAAGTCCCGGCAACGCGGAAAATCAGCGGCTTCAGCGAATGCGAATTCATCGCCACCAGCTTCACCGAGAGATCGGTGACGGCGAAAAGGTAGATCAGCGCCAGAAACGCCATGAGCGCCAGCAGCCCCTGCAACGCCGCCACCGGCCGCACGATCCCGGCCAGCGAGGCGCCGCGCGATGTCAGCGCCAGCGCGCCCGCCACCAGTTGCAATCCGGCCAGCGCGGCGGCGAGCCACAGCGCGGCAAGTCCCAGTTCCGCGATCATTTCGTTTCGCGCATCACTTGCTGGGCCTGTTCCTTGCTCATGTCCTGCATCTCGCGCGGGACGTAATTCTCATCATGCTTGGCCAGCAGATTGTCGGCCACGAACGTGCCGTCTACGCCCATGTGCCCTTCGGCAACCACGCCCGACCCCTCGACAAAGAGCGACGGAACGATGCCCTTGAAGATGACCGGCACGCGCGCTTTGCCGTCGCCCACGACGAAGGCGATGGTCACGCCGTCCGCCTCGGTCCGCAGCGATCCGCGTTCCACCATGCCGCCAAGGCGCACGCCCCGGTCGGCCTCGGGCGGGTTCGCCATGATCTCGCTCGGCACGTAGAAATAGCTGGCCTGATTACGCAGCGCCCATGCGGCCAGCAGCGCCGCCGCCAGCAGCACCACCAGCGCGATGACCAGCAGCACGAGCCGCTGATGCTTGGCCTTGATTCGCGTTCCCTCCGCCACGATCAGCGCTTCCTCGCCTCGTCCCGGCGCTTTTCGGCGCGCCTCATCGTCAACAGCGACCAGCCGACCATCGCCAGCGCCGCCCCCACACCCACGACATAGGCGGCGACCACGAAGGTCCAGGGGTCCATCGCCTCGCGCATGAAATCAGTATCCTTCCGAGAGCGCCTTGCGCCGCAGCCGCGCCTCGGCCTGCTGGTTGGCCAGGATCGCACGCATGCGGGCCAGCACCACGCCGGCAAACAGCAGCGTGAAGCCCAGCATCGAAAACAGTAGCGGATAGAGGAACGCCCCCGCCATGGCCGACTTGCCCATCGTGATCGAGGGCGCCTGATGCTGGCTCTGCCACCAGATCACCGAATAGTGGATGATCGGAATGTTCACCGCCCCCACCAGGCCGAAGATCGCAGGCGCCTTGTTCTGCCCGCCGTCCGCCGCCTCGCTCGCCTGCGAAAGCGCCATCCAGCCGAAATAGAGGAACAGCAGCACCAGCATGGAGGTCAGCCGGCCGTCCCACACCCACCAGGTGCCCCAGGCCGGACGGCCCCAAAGCGAACCGGTGATCAGGCATACGGCCGTGAACACCGCGCCGGGCACCGCGGCCGCGCGCGCGGCGATGCCGGCAAGCGGATGACGCCAGACCAGTTCGGTGAAGCTTGCCCCGGCGATCGCCATCCAGCCCGCCATGCCCAGCCAGGCGGCGGGAACGTGAAGATAGACGATGCGCACGGTTTCGCCCTGCAGCCGCTCGGCAGGCCCGAAGAACAGCCCCCAGCCCAGCGCGACCGCCGCGATCACCGCGCCGGCACCCATGCAGAGCGGCATCAGCCAGCGGGCGATGCGCAGGAAGCGGGCAGGATTTGCAAAGCCATGCATGACAGTGGCGCTTCTATAGAGCGCGTCAAAAGGAACAAGGGGACTTGATCGTGGACCGGGGCTTATCACCCACCGGATCATTCACTCCACCGGACATCGCTTGGCGGTCCATCGCTGAGAGGAATTTCGATCTGGAAGAAATGGGGCGATTGATGGGGTTCGAACCCACGACCTCCGGTACCACAAACCGGCGCTCTAACCAACTGAGCTACAATCGCCACACTGGGAAGCCAGCTTTTCGGCTGCACTTCGAAGATACCGACCGGAGCGCTGTGCGGCAACCGGTGCGGAGGCGCGCCATTTGCACAAGCTGCGCCTCCTTGCAAAGCAAAAATGCATGAAGGGCGGGAAAAAATCCGAGCACCGCGCAAGTCCTGCAATTTTCCGGAGCGATTGCCGCCGCTAGGGTCCCGCCCATGAAGGCTCCCGGCGAATCATCTCCCGACATCCTGCTGGCCGTTCCCGGCATCCAGCGGTTCCCGTCATCGCGGCTCGACCTGTTCGTGAAGCGCGAATTCCTTTCCGCCACCGAATGCGACGAACTGGTCGCCATGATCGAGACGCAGCATCGCCCCTCTACGATCGCGAACTACAACGGGGACGATGTGTTTCGCACCAGCTCAACCTGCGACCTCGATTCGCAAGCACCAGCGGTGGCCGCGCTGGCCGGGAAGATGGCCGAACTGTCCGGCATCGCCCCTCCCCATGCCGAGCCGCTGCAGGGGCAGCGCTACGAAGTCGGGCAGGAGTTCAAGGCGCATACCGACTATTTCGAGCCGAACAATTCCGATTTCCAGAAGTACTGCGCGGTGGCCGGCCAGCGCACCTGGACCTTCATGGTCTACCTCAACGATGTGGAGGCGGGCGGCGCCACGCGCTTCAAGGTGATCGACAAACTGATCCAGCCGGAACGCGGCAAGCTGGTCGCCTGGAACAATCGCCGGGCGGACGGCAGCCTCAACGCGGCGACGCTCCACCATGCGATGAAAGTGCGCAAGGGCCGCAAGTACGTGATCACGCAGTGGTACCGCGAACGGCCCTGGGGTTAGGAATTTGGGGGAGCGCTACGCCCTCCCCCGAATCAGGATCACTTCGGCGCGCTGAGCACCGCGCAGGCGATTCGGCCACCGGCATTACCGGCTGGCTGGCTGGTGTAGTCGTCGGGATCGGCGTGGATCACCAGCGCCGTGCCATCGGCATCGACGATCGACTTGGCACCCGGCGTAATGGTCACGCCGGTATTCAGCACCTGAGTCTTGAGCACGCCATCGGGGCCGACATGCTGGTTGGGCATGTCACCGCCGTGCGGGCCGCCCATCGACATCAGCCCGTGCACCGGATCGCCCGCGGTGAAGTGGCCGCCGGCCGTCGTGAACTTGGCAGCCGAATCGCACAGTCCCTTTTCATGGAAATGGAACCCGTGATCGCCTTCGGGCAGGCCCTTCAGATCGGTGGTCACCAGAACGCCGGCAGGGGTCTGCTGAACCGTCACAGTGCCCAGCGCTTTCCCGTCGAGGCCGACGACCTGCGCCTGAATCGGCGAGTTGGCAGCCGGCGCGTCGGCAGCCATTGCCGGGCCGGCGGCGAGCGCGGCAAGACCCAGCGCGACAGGAAGGCGGAATGATCGATTGGGGGATCGGTGCATGGCAATTCTCCGTTGCGGCCCACAAGGGCCCTTCTCCCGGCCGGACGCCAACCACGGCCCGCGCCCCTCTGCCGTTGCCACGCAGACTAACCCCCGGGACGTGAAAGGCAATTGCCTGCGAGCCGTTCGCAACAGACAAAATCGGGCGCGACAGCGCACACCGATATCGAGCGGAACTCCGCAGTGATCCGAAGTTAACGATCGCGTGCCACAATGCCGTATCGGAAAGCCGGTCGCCCCAGAAGAACGGTCATCAAGGACGAAACTGCATGAATGCCCCGCTCGCCAGACTCTACTCGAGCGCCCAGATGCGTCAGGAAATCGCCGCGGACGAAAGACGCCGTGAACACCGTCACGCCGTACGCAATAGGGCCAGGATCGAATCGTCGCGCGGCGAGAGCGCCGAAGCCGCCCTGGCCGACGTTTCTCTGCATGGCTGCTGCGTTTCGAGCAGTGCCGATTGGCTGCGACAAGGCGCATTCGTCAGCATCGGCATGGCGGGTGGCCCCGCACTGAAGGCTGTGGTTCGCTGGGTGCGCGGCGATCTGGCGGGGATGGAGTTTCTGCACGCCGTTCCGGCCGATGCCCGCGAATGGCACGCCCTGATGGACATCGCCGGCTAAGCCCTCAGCGCTGATGAAAGGCCGGCACTGCTCCGGCCGACATCGCCCTTCCCATTCGGACAAACAAAAAAGGCGGCCCGTTGGGGCCGCCTTCTTCGTGTTCGTGAAGCTTGCTTCGCGCTCAGTTCTTCTTGAGCGAGAGGCCGCCGAAACGCTTGTTGAACTGGGCCACGCGGCCGCCGTCCTGAAGCTGGGCCTTGCCGCCGGTCCAGGCCGGGTGCGAGGTCGGATCGATGTCCAGAACCAGCGTGTCGCCTTCCGAACCCCAGGTCGAGCGGGTCTGGAAAGTGGTGCCGTCGGTCATCTGAACGGTGATCATGTGGTAGTCGGGATGCGTATCGGCCTTCATGTCGTATCTCTCTTCGCATATGGCCGGTTCCGACCGGCCTGCTTGGGAAAGCGGCGCCCTTACACGGATACCCCCAAAAACGCAAGGGTTCCGGAAAACGGCAATGGAGGGAAGAAGCGCGCTTCTTCCCCGTCCCGTCAGGCGTCGGCGATCATGGCGGTGAAGTTGACCTCACAGGTCACCTTGTCGCCGATCGCAGCCTTGCCCCAGAACTTGCAGACGCGCGAGCGCTTCTGAACGAAGCCGGCACGCAGGTCGAGCAAGTTGCCCGGGGTTACCGGATTGCGGAACTTCGCTTCCTCGATCGCCATGAAATAGACGAGCTTGCCGCTACCGGCGAGCCCGAGCGATTCGATCGCCAGGATCCCCGCCGCCTGCGCCAGCGCTTCGATCTGAAGCACGCCGGGCATGATCGGACGGCCGGGAAAGTGGCCCTGGAAGAAGTCCTCGTTGAAGCTCACGGCCTTGACCGCGTGGATCTCGTTCTCATCGAACGAGACCACACGGTCGACCAGCAGCATCGGGTAGCGATGCGGCAGCGCCGCCAGGATCTTCGCGGTGTCGTACACGAATTCAGCCGGTTCGCTCATCGCCTGCCCGTCCTGCCCTTAACGGCCCGAAGGGGCCGGCTGCTGCGGCGCCTGCTGGGCGGCCGGAGCAGTGGTGTTGATCGTGGTCAGCGCGCCGTTGAGCGCGGTCAGCACGTCGGTGGTGATGTCGAGGGCCGGGTCATAGGCCAGCGTCTGGCCGACTTCGACAAGCACGTTGGCGCCGCGCTTGGTCATCGCCGGCTTGTACAGGCCCTGCAGCTGCTGCTGGATCTGCTGGCCGACATAGGCCTGGTTGCGCTGGATCTGAACCTGCTGGCCCTGCAGTTCCTGACCGGCCTGCTGTTCCTTCTGCTGGTATGCCTGGATGCGGCCCTGCAGCGCGGCGTCGGGCTGCTTGCCGTTCAGTGCCTTCACAGCGGTTTCCAGGCCCTGCGCTTCAGGCTGAAGCTGGGTCGAAAGCTGGTTGCGGCGGGCTTCGAAAGCCTGGATCTGGCCCTGCAGCTGCTGGTTGGCAGTCTTGCAGGCGTTGCATTCCTTGGCGATGCGATCGAGGTCGACGACAGCGACCTTCGATGCCGGAACGGCCTGCGCGAAAGCCGGCGTGGCAAGAGCGGCAAGAGCCAGGCCCGAGGCCAGTGCGGCGGACTTGAGAATCTTGGTCATCAGAATTGCGTTCCCACGTTGAAAGTGAAGGTCTTGGTATCATCGCCGTCCTCCTTGAGGAGGACCTTCGAAATATCGATGCGGAACGGCCCGAAGGGCGAGTTCCAGTTTACGCCGAAACCGACAGCGACGCGCGGATGCCAGGAGTCGCCCACGAAGGTTTCGGAGAAGTGGTACAGGTAATCGCCTGTTGCAACGTTCGCCTGACCGGTAAGCGTATTGGTCGGATCCGTAACGATCGTGGTCGTACCATCGGCCGCGGTCTGCGTATAAGTCGGGATACAGCCCGCCTTACAGTCGTAGAGATCGGGCTTCTTGACCCCCCACACGGCACCTGCGTCGACGAAGATGGAGGGGCGCAGGCCCATTTCACGGGCACCCGAGCCCAGCGGAATCTCCAGTTCGGCGCGGCTCATGTAGTAATAGTTGCCGCCCAGCGCGTCATCGGTCTTGCTGGTCTGATCGGTGTACACGCCGTCACCGTCGTTGTCCGCCAGATAACGACGGATAACGCGCGGGCCGACGCCGCGGATACCGAAGCCGCGAATCTGCGGCTCACCCAGGAAGAAGCGATCGGTCAGGCGGACATCGTCGCCACCCCAACCCTTGATGATCCCGCCTTCGCCCGAAAGCGAGAAGATGAAGCCCTTGCCCAGCGGCCAGTACTTCGCGGCGTTGGCGCGCAGGCGCGCATACTTCACATCGCCGCCCAGACCGGCGATGTCGAAGTTGATAGCGGCGGTCTGACCGCGTGTTGGGCGAACGCGATTGTCGAGAGTGTCGAAAATCAGCGATCCGCCGAGGATCGAACTCAGGCGCTTGCCGATGGCATCGCACAAGTAGCGGCTCGCCTTGATCGGATCGCAGGTGTACGTGCCATCGGAGTTGTAGGTGTAGAACTGCGACTTATCGAGCGACACGTCATCATAGTTGAGCGTGTAGCGGCCGATCGCGGTCAGGTATTCGGTCAGCGGTACGCCGGCGCGAACCTGGAAACCGGTCGTCGTCTGCTCGTAGTTCGTATTGCGATCGGAATTGACGTAATTGAAGTTGTTGTAGTCGCGGCGATAGATGTCCACGCCCAGCGACACGTTCTTGTCGAACAGGTACGGCTCGACGAAGTTGGCTTCTACCGACTTCGAATAGGACGAATAACTGCCCGAGATGCCCACCGTCTGGCCGCGACCGCGGAAGTTGCGCTGCTGGATCGAGGCCTGGAAGATGAAGCGTTCAAGGCTGGAGAAACCGGCCGAAAGCTGAAGCTGTCCGGTGGGCTTTTCTTCCACGTTCGCTTCCAGGATGATGCGGTCATCCGCACTGCCCGGCTTCTGCTCGACCTCGAACTTCTCCTGGAAGTAGCCGAGCGACTTGATGCGGTTGGTGGAGCGCTTGACCTGCAGCGAGTTGAACGCATCGCCTTCGGCAATACGGAATTCGCGGCGGATGACCTTGTCCTGCGTCAGCGTGTTGCCGTTGATGTCGATCCGCTCGACATAGACGCGCGGCGCTTCCTGGATCACGAAGGTCAGCCCCATGGTGAGGTTGTCCTTGTCGCGATCGTACTGTGGACGCACGTCGGCAAAGGCGTAGCCGAAGGCGCCGGCAGTGTCGTTCAAGCCGTCGATGGTGTCTTCGACCGCCTTGGCGTTGTACCAGTCGCCCTTGTGGATCGTCAGGTTCTTCGCCAGCTTGTCGCCGTCGAAGTCGCGCAGCTGGCTCTCGACCTTCACGTCGCCGAACTTGTAGCGCTTACCTTCCTCCACCACATAGGTGATGATGAAGTCCTTCTTGTCCGGCGTCAGCTCGGCCACGGCCGAAACCACGCGGAAGTCGGCATAGCCCTGCGTCAGGTAGAACTGGCGCATCTTCTGCTGGTCGAACGCCATGCGATCGGGATCGTAGGTGGTGTTAGAGCTGAACAGGCGGCTGAAACGCGCCTGCTTGGTCACCATCTGCGCGCGCAGTTCGCCGTCGGAAAACTGCTCGTTGCCCAGAATGTTGATCTGGCGGACCTTGGACTTGTCGCCCTCGGTAATCTCGAAGACGATGTCGACGCGGTTCTGGTCCAGCATGACCATCTTCGGCTCGACCGTCGCGGCGTAGCGGCCCTGACGCTTGTAAAGCTCGATGATGCGGGCCACGTCGGCGCGGATTTTCGAACGCGTGAAGATCTGGCGCGGGGCGACCTTGATCTCCGGCAGAATCTTGTCGTCCTTGATGCGCTTGTTGCCTTCAAGGATGATGCGGTTGACGACCGGGTTTTCCTTCACCGTGATGGTGACGACGCCGTTGTCGTTGGCGATCTGCGCGTCGGCAAAAAGCTCAGTCGCGTAAAGATCCTTCAGCGCGGCGTCCGCGGCAGCCTTGGTGTAGGACTGGCCGACGCGCAGCTGGATGTACGAAAGCACCGTCTGCGGCTCCAGACGTTCCGCGCCGACCACCTGGATCGTCTGGATCGTCTCACCCACTTCGGCCACTGCCGGAGCGGCCACCGGCGTTGCCGGAGCAGCGGCCGCCTTGGGCGCGCTGACAGCCTTCGGCGCGCTGGCCGCCTTCTGCGCGAAAGCGACCGTGGGCACGCCTGCAAGGATCGTGGTTCCCAGCAGCATGGCAGCAAGCTGCGGCGCGCGGCGAGCGTCAAAGCTGCGACCCATTTCCCATCCCATCATTCAAGCAAGTTCCCGTATGCGCTTACGCGAGGCTCTACAGAGTGATCCGCCAGGCACCTGCCTCCCCGGCAGGCAATCGCGCCCGTCTGCCCGATGGACGGCGTCCGATCAAGCAGTCAATCCCGGCAGAAATGTGATCTTGGAAGATTTCTCCAGGCTATCCCCCGAAAATCGGAAGCGAAGCCAGATCGTTGACCGTGACGAACAGCATCAAGGCCAGCACGAATGCCACCCCGGTGCGGATCGCCCATTCCTGACTGCGCACGTCCAGCGGCTTGCGACGCACCAATTCGGCTGCGTAGAAAGCCAGGTGCCCGCCGTCCAGGCCCGGGATTGGCAGGAGATTGATGAATGCCAAGTTAATCGAGATCATGGCCGCAAAGAAGGTGAAAGCGCCCCATCCCAGGCTGAACTGCTCGCCCGAATAGCGGGCGATCTTGATCGGGCCGCCCAGTTCACGAACAGACCGATCACCCGTGAAAATCTGCCGAATTCCGGTGATCATGTTGCCCATGATCATGAAGCTGCGATCCACGCCCAGGCCAAGGGCTTCCACCGGGCCGACCTTTTCAAGCCGACCGATGCCCGACTGGACGCCGATGCGCCCAACGGTCTGATTCACGCCTTTCTCGCCCACCACCGTCTGGCTGGCGACGGTCAATGGCAAAACATGCGCTTCGTCCCCGCGCATCACGGTGACCGTGATCGCCTTGCCGGGGATGCCGACGATAAGGTCCTGGACTTGTCGGAAACTGGTAACGCCGGTCTCTCCGACCGCGACGATGCGATCGCCCACTTGCACGCCGGCCGATCGGGCGGGCGAATCGCCGCCGAAAAAGCCGCTGACTACCGGAGCGGCGAAATCGATGCCGAGATCGCCCAGCGTTGCCTTGTTTCCGAATTCATCACTGACTTCCTGTGATGCCAGCTTGACCGGGAAGGTCAGCGTCGCGCCATCGCGCAGCACGGCCACCTTCACCGTCTTGCCGGGATAGAAATCGGTATGCTGGCCGATATCCGACGCGCTTTCGATCGCCGCCCCGTTGATGGTCACGATGCGGTCCCCCACCTCGACGCCTGCCGCCTGCGCGGCCGAATGCGACGAGAAGCCCGCGACTTCGGGATCGGCGACAAGCTTGCCATTCGCCCATGCGAAAGCTGCCAGGATCAGCACGCAGACCAGGAAATTGGTCAGCGGCCCGGCGAAGACGATCAGCGCGCGCTGCCACAGCGGCTTCACATGGAAAGTCTGCGCCCGCTCCGCCGGCGTCAGCCCGTCATCCGCCGCGCTCGGCGCCGAGGCAGGGTTCATGTCGCCAGCGAACTGGACATAGCCGCCCAAGGGCACGGCGGAGAGCTTCCAGCGCGTACCGCGCCGGTCGGTCCACCCGAACAACTCCTTGCCGAACCCGATCGAGAAGGCATTGGCCTTCACGCCGAACAGGCGGCCTACAAGGTAGTGGCCCAGTTCGTGCACCAGTACCAGCGGGCCGAGCAGCAACAGGAATGCGAAGATCGTCGTCAGCAGATTGGGCGATCCGGTCAAGTCAGGCAAACTCCATCGGACCCGAGCCAACTGGCTACCGATTACCGGCTCAAGCGGGTCCCGCTACCATGCTTGCCCTCGCGCGGGCCTCCGCGTCAACCGCCAGTACGTCGTCAAGGCAGGTAGGCGCGGGCGGTGCATAGGCGCCGAGCACATCCTCCACTTGTGCGGCGATCCGCGTGAACGGGATCTGACCGGCAAGGAATGCGGCCACGGCAACTTCGTTGGCGGCATTGAGCACGGCCGGGATCGCTCCGCCCGCCTCTGCCGCCGCCCGGGCAATACGCGTTGCCGGGAAACGATTTTCGTCGGGCTGGCGGAAAGTGAGTTCGCCGATCGCGGCAAGGTCCAGCGGTGCGCAAGGGGTATCCATGCGCGCGGGCCAGGCCAGTGCCGAGGCAATAGGCACGCGCATGTCGGACGGGCCCAACTGCGCCAGAGTCGACCCATCGCGATATTCGACCATCGAATGCACGACCGACTGCGGATGGACGATAATGCGCAGACGATCGAGCCCGACGGGGAAAAGATGGTACGCCTCGATCAGTTCGAGGCCCTTGTTGAACATGGTCGCCGAATCGACGCTGATCTTCGCGCCCATGTCCCAGTTGGGGTGCTTCACCGCCTCGGCCGGGGTCGCGGCCTGAAGCCGTTCCCAGCTCCATTCGCGGAACGGGCCACCGCTGGCCGTCAGGGTGATGGAGCGGACTTGTGCGATGTCGTTGCCCTGCAGGCACTGGAAGATCGCGTTGTGTTCCGAATCGATGGGCAGCAGCGTCGCGCCATGGCGGGCGACGGCGGCCATCATAACTTCGCCGGCAGAGACCAGCGCTTCCTTGTTGGCAAGCGCGATCGCCTTGCCCTGCTCGATCGCGGCCATGGTCGGCGCAAGGCCCGCGCAGCCGACGATGGCGGCCACGGTCATGTCCGCTCCGCGGGCGGCTGCTTCCACCAGCGCCTGCGGTCCGCCCGCCGTGGCGATCCCGGTTCCGGACAGCGCCTCGCGCAGCGCGGGCAGCCGCGCCTCATCGGCCACGACCGCAAGGTCGATGGCAAATTCGCGCGCCAGCTTCGCCAGCTCGTCCACGTTGGAATGGGCGGTCAGCACACTGACGTGCCACGCAGCCGGGTTCCGCCGCACAAGGTCCAGCGTGGACGCGCCGACGGAGCCGGTGGCGCCAAGAATGCAGATGGTGCGCTGGGTCGTCATCGCACGCTTACCTCGGCTGCAGCAGGATCATGAGCGCCAACAGGAACAGCACTGCCAGCAGCCCGTCCACGCGATCGAAGAAGCCGCCGTGGCCGGGAATGAAATTGCCCGAATCCTTCACGCCCGCGCGGCGCTTCAGCCAGCTTTCGAAAAAGTCGCCCGCCTGCGCGCAGACGGCCACGAACAGCCCGGTCAGCAGGCAGGAGGCAAACAGCGGAAGCGGGTCGGCAGTCAGATACCAGCACGGCTGGGATCCCATGCAGTTCGGGGCGTCGGCCGCATTGCCCTGCACCAGAATGGAGGTCAGGCCTTCCTGCCAGAAGCGCGCCGCGCCGAACAGCACCAGCGTCGCACCCAGCACGCCGCCCAGCAGGCCCGACCAGGTCTTGGACGGACTGATGGCGGGCGCGATCTTCGGGCCACCCAAGGTGCGACCGGTGAAATAGGCACCGACGTCGACGCCGATCACCGTGGCTACCACGGTCAGGACCGGCCCCAGGCTGAAAGCCGGATTGCGCAGGAACAGCAGCATCGCCGCGCCGACGCCGACATAGAACATGCCGGCAAAGTTCATCAGGCCGCGATGCATCGGATCGCGCATCGCGCTGCGCGACAGGCGAACCCATTCCCACAGCACGCCCAACGATACCGCGCAGACGAAGGCCGTCCACACCGCGCCGCCCAGCCAGAGCGCGCCGCCGGCAACCGCCAGCATGACCACGGCCGAAACCGTGCGCACGCCCAGGTCGGACTTCTTGCCGGACTGCCCCGTGGTCGGATCACCGTCCGCCATAGCGACGCTCCCGCTGCGCGAATTCTTCCAGCGCATCGCGCAAATGGTCGACATTGAAGTCCGGCCACAGCACGTCAGTGAACAGCATCTCGGCATAGGCCGCCTGCCACAGCAGGAAGTTGGAAAGGCGCACTTCGCCCGAGGTGCGGATCAGCAGATCGAGCGGCGGCAAGTCCGCCGTGTCCAGCTCGGCTGCGATGGTTTCCGGCGTGATCTGGCCCTTCGCTGCCGCCTTGGTGGCGGCGCGGGCGATCTCGTCCTGCGAACCGTAGTTCAGCGCTACTGCCAGCGTCGTACCGGTATTGCCCGCCGTGCGCGCCACCGCGCCTTCCACCAGTTCGACGACATCCGGCTTGAAGGCCTTGTAATCGCCGATGATCTTCAGCCGCACGCCGGCAGAAGCGAACTCATCCAGGTCGGAAAGAATGAAGCGCTTCATCAGGCTCATGAGGTCGGAAACCTCTTCCTCCGGGCGGCGCCAGTTTTCCGTGGAGAAGGCGTAGAGCGTCAGCGCTTCCAGACCCAGTTCGCGGGCCCCGCGCACGACGCGGCGCACCGCCTCCACGCCGCGCTGGTGACCCAGCGCGCGTGGAAGGTGACGCTTCTTCGCCCAGCGGCCGTTGCCATCCATGATGATGGCAACGTGGCGCACGCGTGCCGGTTCACTCTTGGCCATCAGACATTCCCCCAAGCGCGGCCGAACAGCCTCACTTGCCGAGGATTTCCTTCTCCTTGCGGCCGAATTCCTCGTCAAGCTGCTTGATCAGATCGTCGGTCAGCTTCTGGACTTCGGTTTCGCCGCGCTTGCGCTCGTCTTCCGAGATTTCCTTCTTCTTCTCGTCCGCCTTCAGGTTCTCGATCCCGTCGCGGCGTACGTTGCGCACGGCGACGCGGGCCTTTTCGGCATAGGAGCTGGCCAGCTTGGCCAGTTCCTTGCGACGTTCCTCGGTCAGGTCGGGGATCGGCAGACGCAGCGTGTTGCCGTCATTGATCGGGTTCAGGCCGAGCCCGGCCGAACGGATCGCCTTTTCGACGGGGCCGATGTTCGACTTGTCCCATACCTGCACCGAAAGCATGCGCGGTTCGGGTGCCGAAATCGTGGCGACCTGTGTGATCGGCGTGTTGGCACCATAGACGGTGACCATGATCGGCTCCAGCAGCGCGGTGTTGGCGCGGCCGGTGCGCAGGCCCGAAAGATCGTGCTTCAGCGCATCGATCGCGCCCTTCATGCGGCGTTCGAGATCCGCCTTGTCATACTTCGCCATGGTTCAGGCTCCTTTCTGCACGATCGTCTTGGTTCCGCCCCCGGCGAGAACCGTGGCAAGATTGCCCTTCTCGCGGATCGAGAACACGACGATCGGAATATTGTTGTCGCGACAGAGCGCAACGGCGGATGCGTCCATTACCTGCAGGTTATCTGCAAGAACGGTGTCGTAATCGACGGTATCGTAACGCTTGGCGTCCGGGTTCTTCTTCGGGTCACTGTCGTAGACGCCGTCGACGCTGGTGCCCTTCAGCAGCGCATCGCACTGCATTTCGGCGGCACGCAGCGCGGCGCCCGAATCGGTGGTGAAGTAAGGCGCGCCCACGCCGGCAGCGAAGATCACCACGCGGCCCTTTTCCAGATGGCGCTCTGCGCGGCGGCGGATCACCGGCTCGCAGACCTGATCCATCTGCACGGCGGACTGCACGCGGGTATGAACGCCAAGCTGTTCGAGCGCGTTCTGCATGGCCAGCGCGTTCATGACGGTGGCCAGCATGCCCATGTAATCGGCCTGCGCACGGTCCATGCCGCGCGCAGCGCCGGCCATGCCGCGGAAGATATTGCCGCCACCGATGACGAGGCAGATCTCAAGGCCGGTTTCCTTCGCGGCCTTCACTTCCTTGGCCAGTTCCGCAACGAAATCGGAATCGATCCCGAATTGCTGGTTCCCCATCAAGACTTCGCCCGACAGTTTGAGGAGGACGCGCTTGTAGGGGGATGAACTCATGGCCGCACTTCTCCTCGGGGGCTGGATGGCCCCGGCTTTAGGAGCGCGCGCCGAAATTGCCAAGGGGTTGGCTTGTGGATGAGCGTGGATCGGCGCAACGAAGGCTCCATCGAACGCCCGCCGAAAACGCGGTCAATTCCAGATGCCAGCCAATTCCCGCTCTCGCGCATCGTAAATCCGCTGCGCCTGCGCCACCGCGCCCATGCGCGCTTCGGCCCAGTCGATCATCGCCTGCAAGGCCCCCAGCAATTCGCTGCCCAGCGGGCTGATCGCATAGCTGACCGTCACCGGCACGGTCGGCACCACATGCCGCAAGACCAGCCCATCGCGCTCCAGCGAACGCAGAGTCTGGCTAAGCATCTTTTGCGAAATCCCGTCGATCCGTCGCTTCAGCGCATTGAAGCGCGTTTCGCCCTTGCCGAGCGTCAAGAGGATCAGCACGCTCCACTTGTCGGCCACGCGGTCGAGCAATTGCCGCGTTGGGCAATTGGCGGCGTAGACGTCCGGCGCGCGCGGCTCGGAAGTGTCGGTGGTTTCCTCGGCGTAACCCGGTGCGATCAAGGTGCCTTCTTGCATGGCCACATTCGATAACACACTTGGTCACCATTGGATACCTAGTGGAGAATCGATATGAAGATTGCAGTCCTCGGCGCCAGCGGCCGCGCCGGATCGGAAATCGCCAAGGAAGCAGCGGCGCGCGGCCACGAAGTGCTGGCCATCGCGCGCAATCCGGAAAAGATCGCCGTGACCGACGGTGTTGCCGCCAAGGCTGGCGACGCCTCCGATCCCGAAGCACTCGCCGCACTGATTGCCGGTAGCGACGCCGTTATCAGCGCCCTGCACTTCGACGTGCCCGCCGAAACGCTGCTTGCTGCCCTCCGCAAAGCCGGCGTACCTCGCCTGCTCGTCACCGGCGGTGCCGCCAGTCTTGAAGTCGCGCCGGGCGTGCGCGTGATCGACACGCCGGACTTCCCTGAAGCTTGGAAAGGCGCCGCAATGGGCGGGATCACGTTCCTGGACGCGCTGAAGCAGGTCGACGACGTGGACTGGACGTTCTTCTCCCCCGCGGCGCTTATCTTCGAAGGGCCGCGCACCGGCACCTACCGCCCGGGCACCGACCAGCTCGTCACCGACGAGGCGGGCGAGAGCAAGATCAGCTTCGCCGATTACGCCATCGCCATGGTCGACGAACTGGAAGCCCACAAGCACAGCCGCGCACGGTTTACGGCGGCCTACTGATCTACCGAACGGGCAAAGAAAAAGGGCCGGGAAGCCAAAGCTCCCCGGCCCTTTTCATGTTCGGTGTCCCGAAAGATCAGCCTGCGACAGCAGCAGCCACTTCGGCTGCGAAGTCGGTGACTTCCTTCTCGATGCCTTCGCCGAGCTGGAAGCGGACGTAGTCCTTCAGCACGATCTTGGCACCGGCGTCCTTGCCGGCCTGATCGACGACCTGCTGGATCGGCGTCTTGTTGTCCATGACGAAGACCTGCGAAAGCAGAGCGTTTTCCTTGGCGTACTTGGCGATCGCGCCATCGACCATCTTGGCCTGCACGGCTTCGGGCTTGCCCGATTCGGCGGCCTTTTCTTCGGCGATCTTGCGCTCGCGAGCGATCAGCTCGGCGTCGAGATCGTCGGCGTTGAGGGCCAGCGGGAAGGCAGCGGCGATGTGCATCGCGATCTGCTTGCCGAGGGCTTCCAGAACGTCAGCCGAGGCTTCCGATTCGAGAGCGACGAGAACGCCGATCTTGCCGAGGCCAGGAGCAGCAGCGTTGTGCATGTAGGGAACGACGAGGCCCTGAGCGACTTCGACGGTCTTCATGCGGCGAACCTGCTGGTTCTCACCGATGGTCGCAACGTTGTTGGTCAGCGCGTCGCCAACGGTGCCGCCGCCCGGATAGGCAGCAGCCTTGAGGGCTTCCACGTCGTCACCGGCAACGCCGAGAGCGACTTCGGTGGTCTTGCGGACGAAGTCCTGGAACTGGTCGTTCTTCGCAACGAAGTCCGTTTCCGAGTTCACTTCGACGGCAACGCCCTTGGTGCCGGTGACGGCAACGCCGACCAGACCTTCAGCAGCCGTACGGCTGGACTTCTTGGCGGCAGCGGCCAGACCGCGAGCGCGCAGCGCGTCGACAGCGGCTTCGAGATCGCCACCGGTTTCGTCCAGGGCCTTCTTGCAGTCCATCATGCCGGCGCCAGTGCGCTCGCGCAGGTTCTTCACGTCAGCGGCGGTGTAAGCCATCGCTCAAATCCTCTTGCTTGGGTCGAACCACATTGCTGTGGCCTAAAAATGGATGCGCGCCAGGCCCATTGGACCCGGCGCGCGACAATTCCATGACGAAAAAGTCGTCGCCGGACCTATCAGGCCTCGACAGCTTCCTCGACCGGCACGTCCATGGCGCCGATGTCGGCACCGCTCTGGACGAGCGCGTCACGACCGCCCTTGGTGGCAGCCTGAGCGATCGCGTCGCAGTACAGACGCACGGCGCGGCTGGCGTCGTCGTTGCCCGGGATCGGGAACGCGATGCCGTTCGGGTCGACGTTGGTGTCGAGCACGGCGATGACAGGGATGCCGAGGACGTTGGCTTCCTTGATCGCCAGCGCTTCCTTGTTGGCATCGATCACGAACATCACGTCCGGGATGCCGCCCATGTCGCGGATACCGCCGAGCGACAGCTCAAGCTTGTCACGCTCGCGGGTCAGCTGAAGGACTTCCTTCTTGGTGAGACCGGCGGTGTCACCCGAAAGCTGTTCTTCAAGAGCCTTGAAGCGCTTGATCGAACCCGAGATGGTCTTCCAGTTGGTGAGCATGCCGCCCAGCCAGCGGTGGTTGACGTAGTGCTGACCGCAAGCGCGGGCGGCCTGAGCGATCGGCTCCTGAGCCTGGCGCTTGGTGCCGACGAACAGCACCTTGCCACCGGCCTGAACAGTGGCCTGCACGAACTCGAGAGCGCGCGCGAAGAGCGGCACGGTCTGCGAAAGGTCGATGATGTGGATGCCGTTGCGCGCGCCGAAGATGTACGGCTTCATGCGCGGGTTCCAGCGGTGGGTCTGGTGGCCGAAGTGAGCGCCGGCTTCGATGAGCTGCTGCATGGTGACGACAGGTGCCGCCATAAGGTAATTCCTTCCGGTTTGACCTCTGGGAAGCTGGAACCAAGCGGAAGTCCGTAGACTCTGGCCGCCAAAGGCACCGGTATGTGTGCTTCCCATGTGGATTGCCCGAATCGCGAGAGACCGCGAATTCGATCCCTGCTTCAAGCGGGGCCGCCCTTAGTCCCGTTCGCCCGCGAAATCCAGCCCCAATCGCATCGTTCCGCCGAACGCAGCCCGCGACCGGGCCGTCGCACCCCGGTGATCCCGGTGAAACCACATGCTTCTCACAGCTTTTCCACAGAGAAGCCCACATGCGACCGGCACATCGCCGGCGCACCAAGGCAACCCGCAAATTCCGACGCACATTCCGACAAGGCCCTGAACGCCAGAGATTGAAGCCCTGCCCCCGTGCACCTTCGGGACCATCGGCGCGTGGGCTCATGAAGGGAACGAAATGGATCCCGCCATCAGCAATCCGGGAAGGAAGGCCGACCCCTTCCCTGAGAACTCACAAACGGCGTCGCAGCGCAAAACTGACCCATTATGACACACTATTGGTCAATTTTTGCCGCCCTGGCCGGAAAGCCCCGGCAACGCCCTAAAAAGCACCGTGCTTACAGCCGCTTAGCGGTTCGGCATTTTCGTCTTGACAGCGATCGAACAAAAAGAGAACAAATACCTAGACGGAACATTGATAGAACAAGAGTCGGTTTTCCACAAGCCGGGACTCCCGCCGCATCGGCGTCGACGGCTCGAAAGGATTGATCATGACTGCATTTGCTGCCTGCCTCTTCGCCATCACCGCGCTGGCCTCGGCACTGGCGATCATGGCGACGCTTCGCCGCTACGGGCACAGCGCGCTCGCGCTTCCGGCCCGGCTTGCCGCCTGCCCGGAAACGCTGACGATTCATTGGGCCATGGTGGAACGCGTAACGGTGCCGACGCTCGGCACTCTGCGCCGCGATCGCGTTACGCGTCGCCGTGCGCAGACGGTGCAGCGTCCGGGGCTGGACTGGCCGTGCGGGGAACTCGCCGCCTGACCTTCAGGTAAGTCGAGATCCCGATCGGAATCAGCGCGAGATAGACGATGGTGATCACGCCCAGCGTCCACCACGGCTCAAGCCAGAGCGCCGCCACGGTCATGCCGATCAGGGCTATGACGACCAGGCGCAAGCTTGCCGGCGGCCGCATCCGCGACCAGCTGAGCGTCGGCAGGTTGGAAATCATCAGGAAAGCCATCAGCACCATCCACACGCCAACCAGAACCGGATTGGCGAAGATGGGTTCGCCGCTGGCGATCCACAGATAGAGCGGCAGGAAACCGAGCCCCGCGCCAAGCGGTGCGGGAACGCCGGTCAGGAAGCCAGCCTGCTTGTGCGGCTGGTCCAGCATATCCATCCGCGAATTGAAGCGGGCAAGCCGCAGAACGCAGCAGATCGCGAACGCGAGCGCGGCGATCCAGCCAAGGCTGGGAAGCTGATGCAGCGACCAGAGATAGACGATCAGCGCCGGTGCGACGCCGAACGAAATGGAATCGGCCAGACTGTCCAGTTCGGCACCGAAGCGCGTCTGCGCCTTCAGCATGCGCGCCGCGCGGCCATCGATCCCGTCCAGCACACCTGCCAGGATAACCGCGTAGACCGCCCGCTCATAATCGTTGCCGATCGCGAAACGAATGCCGGTCAGGCCCGAGCACAGCGCCGCAGCCGTAATCGCGTTGGGCACGAAAGCCCGCACCGAAAGCCCGGCGCCAAGGCGGCCGCGGCGTTGCAACCGGGCCATCCTGAGGTCGCCGGACTCGTCGATCACTGCGAAATACCCTCGATCACCGGTGCCGCGCCGATTTCGGCAAGCACGGTTTCGCCGGCGACGATGCGCTGGCCCATCAGCACCTTGGGCTCGGTACCAGCAGGCAGATAAACGTCGACGCGGCTGCCAAAGCGGATCAGGCCGATGCGCTGGCCGGCGGCGATGATGTCGCCCGGCTTCACGAATGGCACGATGCGGCGCGCCACCAGCCCTGCGATCTGCGTGAAGCAGATGCGCTGGCCGTCGCCACGTTCGATCAGGATGTGCTGGCGCTCGTTCTCTTCGCTCGCCTTGTCGAGATCGGCATTCATGAAGCGGCCAGGGATGTAGATCACCCGGCGCACCGTGCCGCCGATTGGCGCACGATTGATGTGCACATCGAACACGCTCATGAAGATCGAGATGCGCGTTACCGGCTCGGTCGACATCGGCTGCGATCCGCTGCCGTCCTCCACGGTCAGTTCGCGCGGCGGCGGCACTTTGCCGATCAGCGTGACCAGACCGTCCGCCGGTGCGACGACGAATCGGTCGTCCTGCGGCGTCACGCGCACGGGATCGCGGAAGAAGGCCAGCACGCAGAGCGTCAGTACCGCGAGCGGCCAACCGACCCACGGGCCGACCAGCAACCACGCGACGAGCGCGACTACGCCGGCGATGGCGCCGAACTTGCGACCCTCGGGATGAATAGAGGGCCAGTTCCAGGACGCTTCACCGCGTCCCTGATTATCAAGAATGTCTCCGGGCATCGCCTTCCTCTAATGACAGTGCACCGCTCCCGCAATGCCGGGGGACCGCGATCCGTTCCCGGCCGGGGAAAGATACGGGCAAGAATGTCAGCGCACTCTCAAGGAGTTCGTGTAACTTGACCGACGATGGAGGGTGGCCCCGAAGGGAAGGCTCTTACCGAGAGAGCAGCTGGTGGTGGACAGGGCTGGATTCGAACCAGCGTACGCTTGCACGGGCAGATTTACAGTCTGCTGCCTTTAACCACTCGGCCACCTGTCCACACCAGTTGCTGGCGGCGGAAAACCGACCCCGAAGGAGCGGAACCCGCAGTGTTTCGAAGCGCTGTTGCCAGTGCCTCGCTGCCGAGGAGGGCGCCTATGTAGAACCTGGCCTTGCCTGTCAATGGGGGTACTGGCAGGAGCGGCACAGATTTTTCGAAAAGGATATTTTTCATGAGCAATCGTAGCGACCGGGACGGCGGAAAGCCCGGAAAGGCGCTGCGCGGGCGCGCCGGCCGTATGAAGAACGGGCGCGGCAGCGGTCGTGCCAGCACGGGAATGGTGCGCCTTTGGGGCCGTCACGCCGTGGAAGCGGCGCTGAAGAACCCCGATCGTACCCATAGAAAGCTGTGGGCAACTCGCGAGGGAGTCGAATCTCTTGATGGCGAACTGCCCTCGGACTTCCCCGTAGAGTGGGCACAGCCCGCCGACCTGGCCCGACTCGTCGCGCGCGATGCGCCGCATCAGGGCCTCGTCCTCGAATGCGAACCGCTGGACGACATCTTTATCGACGACGTTCTCGATGGCGATCCCTCGCGCCCGGTGGTCGTACTCGATCAGGTCACGGACCCGCACAATGTCGGCGCCATCATGCGCTCCGCCGTTGCCTTCAATGCCTGCGCCATCGTCACGCAGGACCGTCACGCCCCGCCCGAATCGGGCACGCTGGCGAAAAGCGCATCGGGTGCGCTGGAAATCCTGCCTTGGGTACGCGTGGTGAACCTTGCGCGCGCGCTCGAAGAGATTGCCGAGGCCGGCTACTGGCGCATCGGCCTGGACGGGAACACGGAAACGACGCTGGGCGACGCCCTGCCCGCCGGCCCGGTCGCGCTCGTCCTCGGTGCCGAAGGCGATGGCATGCGTCACAATATCGCCCAGCACTGCGACGCCATCGCCAAGCTGCCCATCAACGAGGCGATGGAGAGCCTGAACGTCTCCAACGCCGCCGCCATCTCGCTCTACGCCGTGGCCACCAGACCCGGCGACTGATTCGAGGGGCCGCAACTATCGGCAGGAGGGAGCATCGCGCGATGCTCCCTCCCCGGCATCGCCAAGGACAATCGCCTGCGATCATCGCAAGCACACAGGGCAAGTGCACAGGGCAAGTACAGGGGGGCAACGACATGACATCGACCGAACGGCGCAATCCGCAACGACGCTTGCTGGCCGGCCTTGCCGTAACGGCACTGGCGATGCTGGCCGCCGCCTGCATTTTCGTGCCCGGCAAGTTTTCCTCCCAGTTGGACCTCAGGAGCGATCGCAGCTTCCGCTTCGCCTATACGGGGGAGATCGTGATGATCCCCCTGCAAAAGTCCAAGGAGACCGCGTTCGAGCCCGAAGCCTGCCATGACGACAACTATGACGAGCGCGCCTGCACCAAGGACGAACTCGCCGACCAGAAGAAGTCATGGGAGGAATCGCGCGCGCAAAAGGCAAAGAGCGATGCAGAGGCCGCCAAGGCGCTGCTCGGCGGAATCGACCCCAACGATCCCCGCGCGGGCGAGGAACTGGCCGCCAAGCTGCGGCGTCAGGTCGGCTGGACCAAGGCGGTCTACAAGGGCGACGGCCGCTTCGATGTCGATTTCGCGCTGCAGGGCAAGCTGGACCACGATTTCGCCTTCCCGACCATAGAGGGCCTCCCGATGGCCAATGCCTTCGTCCAGCTCTCGCTGCGGCAGGATGGCAGCGTGCGGGTGGATGCCCCCGCATTCGGCCCGTCCAAGGGATCGGGCAACATGATGGGATCGATGCTGTCCGGCTTGGCGAGCGCCAGCGATGCAGCGGATGCCGACACTACGGCCGAAGCGGACGGCACATTCGCGATCACCACCGATGGCCAGATCCTGGCCAACAATACCGATGAAGGCCCGCAGAGCGGCCCCAAAGGCCACGTGCTCACCTGGGCAGTCAATGCCCGCACGCCTGCCGCGCCCACGGCGCTGATCAAGCTGAAGCCCTGATCCGATCCAACGGGGCGTCGATCGGGCGCCCCTTCCCATTTCCAGACGCAAAAACGCCGCGCCAACCCTTGTTGATTGGCGCGGCGTAATTACTTCAGCCTGCGAGGCGTGACAGGCCGCCGGAACAGCTGCTTAGTTGACAGCGTCCTTCAGGCCCTTGCCGGCCTTGAACTTCGGCTGAGCCGAAGCCTTGATTTCCATCGGTTCGCCGGTGCGCGGGTTGCGACCGGTCGAAGCCTTGCGCTTGGCAACCGAGAAGGTGCCGAAACCGACCAGGCGAACTTCATCGCCCTTCTTCAGCGCGCCCGAAATGGCTTCGAAAACGCTTTCCACTGCCTTGGTGGCGTCGCTGCGGGTAAGGCCACTCGAGTCTGCGACCGCGCCGATGAGATCGTTCTTGTTCATTATTGGGTACCCCCTAACCTTTCAGTGGAAACAGGATGTGATGGGATAATTTAGGATTCGCCTCTGAGCGGCACGGAATTGAGCGGTTTTTGCCGACGCTGTCAAAGCCTAAACAAGGCCGAAACGCGCAGTTTATCGTGTTTTTCCGCCACTCAGATGACGTTTTCGACAATTGCGATGCCTAGATACCCGGCGGAGAACCGGCCCACAGGCTCAAGCGCCCGGTCAGGGCAGGCTTTCCCCTGTGATTCCAGAGTGCTCCACGCACTATTTGCGCTGATTCGCCTCATGAAATGAGAGGGGTGAATTTTCCGAATGGTGATAGTCGCATTGCCTGCAGACGCAAAAAAGGCGGTTCGATAAATCGAACCGCCTTTCTGGCTGCCCCGCCCTTTCAGGCGGAGCGATCGGCCAAAGCTTACGCCTTGACTTCGTTGACGCGGCGCTCGGCGATGCGGGCGCGCTTGCCGGTACGACCACGCAGGTAGTACAGCTTCGCACGACGCACGACGCCGCGGCGGACAACGGTGATCGAATCGATGTTCGGCGAGTAAAGCGGGAATACGCGCTCCACGCCTTCACCGAAGCTCATCTTGCGAACGGTGAAGTTCGAACCCATGCCACGGTTCGAACGCGCGATGCACACGCCCTCGTAAGCCTGGACGCGGGTACGGGTGCCTTCAACCACCTTCACGCCGACGCGGACGGTGTCGCCCGGACGGAAGGTAGGGATATCCTTGGCGGCCTTGGCAATTTCCTCGGCCTCGATCTGCTGAATCAGGTTCATGAACCTAAGTCCTCGTTTTTGCGCCGCGCACCAGAGGCAGACTGGCCCCGAACGTCACTGCGACGTTCCCAAAGGTCCGGCCTGCGTGACCGTGTATCTTCCTCCGCCTGTCGTTTCCGCCAGGCGGCGATCTTCGCATGATCCCCCGATCGCAGCACTTCAGGGATCGTGCGCCCTTCCCACTCGGTGGGCCGGGTAAACTGCGGGTATTCGAGAAGACCGTCCTCGAACGATTCCTCGGTCCCGCTGGAAGCCGCGCCCATTACGCCGGGAAGCAGCCGAATGCAAGCGTCTAACAGCAGGATTGCCGCGGGTTCGCCGCCCGAAAGCACCGCATCGCCGACCGACATCTCTTCCACTTGGCGGCCTTCGAAGATGCGCTCGTCAAAACCTTCGAACCGGCCGCAGAGAATGGTGACGCCGGGGCCGTCCGCCAGTTCGCGCACGCGCTGCTGCGAAATCGGCTTGCCGCGCGGGGTCATGGCGATGATCGGGGCGTCGGGGTTGATCGAGCGGGCGTGGTCGATCGCCGCGGCCAGAACGTCCACCTTCAGCACCATGCCGGCGCCGCCGCCGGCGGGCGTGTCGTCCACGGTGCGGTGCTTGTCAGTGGTGAAATCGCGGATGTGGACGGGGTTCATGGCCCACTTACCCTCGGCCAGCGCCCTGCCCGCCAGGCTGATACCGAGCGAGCCGGGAAACATCTCCGGATAGAGGGTGAGGACGGTGGCGTTGAAAGTCATGCCCCCGCGCAAAGCCCAATTCGGCGGTTGCGGCAAGAGGAAAGCGCCGGATTTACGCCCTTCAGAGCGGTTCCCATACCTCGGCCGGCAGGAAACCACGGTCGGCGGCGACCTCCTCTCGCAGCCATTCGCGCAGGCGCTCGATCTTGCGCACGCCCACGCGGCTTTCCGAATGGATCAGCCATTGCGCCGGGCCGGGATAGTAGAGCGTGTCGAAAGGCTGGACGAGCCGCCCCGCTTCCAGATCGGCGCGCCAGAATAGAGGAGACATCAACGCGATGCCGAACCCTTCGCGCATCGCCGTCGCTTCCTGAAGCTGGTTGTCGAACACGATGCCGGTGCGCGGCGGTGGCGGTGTGCCAATCCCGGCGGCGGCAAACCAGCCTGCCCACCAACGGTCGTTCGGCGCGAAGCGCTCCACTGCCAGGAGGTCTTCCGGCTTTTCGATGCGATTCTTTTCGAGGAAGACGGGCGCACAGATCGGAGAGAAGTGCTGGCGGAAGAGAAATTCTGCGCGGAGCCCATCCCACTTGCCGTAGCCGACGCGGATCGCCGCATCGTAGGGTGAGGTCGCCAGATCGACGACTTCGTTGCTGAGCGACATGCGCACCGCCAGATCGGGATGGCGCAGTTGGAACCGGCCGATCCGCTCGCTGATCCACGTCGCGCCGATGGAGACCGAGGCATTGAGCGAAAGCACGTCCTCATCTTCGCTCCACACCGCTGCGAAGGCGTCGGTCATCGACGCGAAGGCGCCGGTCAGGGAGGGCAGCAGGCGGCGCCCGACATCGGAGAGATGCACCCTGCCCTTTTCGCGTACGAACAGCGGCTTGCCGACGCGGTCCTCCAACTGGCGGATCTGGTAGGAGACCGCCGCCTGCGTCATCCCCAGTTCCTCCGCCGCGCGCGAGAAATTCTCGTGGCGGCCGGCAGCCTCGAAAGCGCGGATGGCGGTCAGGGGCGGCAGGCGATCCATGCCGAGATGATAAGCCAGCCTTATAACCCTTGCCAGAGGCTTTGTTGGCGAAATGACGCCCGATCAAGCAGATTCCTTCTCATCCGATGGAGGAACCGGACAATGCAGGATCAACACTTCATGCAGCAGTGGAATGCCGGCCATGGCCGGTTTTCCGAAGATTTCGATAGCCTGGCCCGCAAGCTTTTCGCCGCCATTGGCAGTGGCCTGCGCGGCGGGCAGCGCAAGGACCCAGACGACAAGAACCGGCACCCTGCCCCGCAGGAATGCCCTTTGGCACGCAGGGCGCGGCTGACAGGGATCGGCATCCTCGCCGGCGTTCTGGCGGGGTCAACGCTGGCTATGGTGGCGCCGCTCGTAACCGCGCTGGATTGCCCGCAGCAGGCCAACCAGATCTGCATCAGGGCGGCGCTCGCCTGAAACTTCACAAGAACCTGAAAGCAGAAAGGCCGCCCCGAAGGGCGGCCTTTCCTTTATTCTTCCGCGAAGGCGGCGTTGATGACCAAGCGTTCGTGATCCCACTCGGGGACGGCGGCGGAGGTCATCGGCACCATGAAGCGGCGCCGTTTCCCATCCTCGCCCACCGGACGCTCGATCTCGATCACGTCACCGGCACCGAAGTTTTCGACCCCGATGCAGATGCCGAGTTCGTCACCCGCGTCGGAGACGGCGCGCAGGCCCAGCAGGTCGGCGTGATAGTACTCGCCTTCCTCCAGTTCCGGCATCGACGCGCGCGGAACGGTGAGCGCGGTGCCGCGCAGCTTCTCGGCAGCCGTGCGATCCGGCACTTCCTCGAAACGCGCAATCGCGCCGCCCTTGCCATCATCGCGCAGCTTGGCGAGCGTCAGAGTGGAATCGTTGCCCATTGACTCGTTGAAGGCGCGGTAGCGCTTGAGCGCCGCCACGCCTTCACCGAACAGCTTGAGGCGAACCTCGCCCGTCACGCCGTGCGCGCCGGTAACGGCAGCAAGCGTGACGGGGCGGTCTTGACCAGCCATCTGGATCGAACCTGAAGCTTAGGCTTCGGTCGATTCCTCGGCAGCTGCTTCAGCCGGAGCTTCTTCAGCGGCCGGAGCGGCAGCAGCAGCGGCGGCAGCTTCTTCAGCTTCGCGCAGCTTCTCGGCCTTTTCCTCGGCGCGGTCCTTGGCCTTCTGGCCCGGCTCGCCCTTCTTGGCGTTCACGGTAGCGGCGCGCTCCTTGATACCGGCCTTGTCGAGCAGGCGGGCAACGCGGTCGGTCGGCTGGGCGCCAACGCCGAGCCAGTAGCGCACGCGGTCTTCGACCAGACGGACGCGGTTTTCGTCGTCCTTGGCGAGGATCGGGTTGTAGGTGCCGACCTGCTCAAGATACTTGCCGTCACGCGGAGCGCGCGAGTTGGAGACGACGATCTTGTAGTAAGGACGCTTCTTCGCGCCACCACGCGACAGACGGATCGAAACGGACATTGTTCTACCTTTCCTTCAAATCTTCAAAAATTACTTCTTAAGAAACTTGCTGAGATCGGGACCACCGAGGCCCGGCATACCGCCGCCACCAAGACCGCCGCCCAGTCCGGGCATGGCAGCATCGAGGCCGCCCTTGCCGAACATCGCGGCCAGCCCCTTGAGGCCGCCCATCTTCTTGATCTGCTTCATGGCCTTGGACATCTCCATGTGCATTTTCAGCAGCTTGTTGACGTCCTGAACCTGGGTACCCGAACCGTTGGCGACGCGGATCTTGCGCTTGGCATTCAGCAACGCGGGATTGGCGCGCTCCTTCGGCGTCATCGAGCCGATGATCGCATCCATGCGCAGCAGCACGCGGTCGTCCATACCGGACGCCTGCATTGCCGCCTTGGCCTTCTTCATGCCCGGCATCATGCCGGCCAGAGCGCCAAGGCCGCCCATCTTCTGCATCTGGCTGAGCTGGGTGCGCAGGTCGTTCATGTCGAACTTGCCCTGCTCCATGCGCTTGGCCAGCGCTTCGGCTTCCTCGACCTTGACCGCTTCGGCCGCCTTTTCGACGATCGAGACGATATCGCCCATGCCAAGGATGCGGTTGGCGACACGGCTGGGGTGGAAGACCTCAAGGGCCTCCATCTTTTCGCCGGTGCCCGCGAACTTGATCGGCTTGCCGGTAACGGCCCGCATCGACAGTGCCGCGCCGCCGCGCGCATCACCGTCCATACGGGTGAGCACGACGCCGGTAAGATCGACTTCGCCGGCGAACGACTGCGCGACGTTGACCGCGTCCTGACCCGTCAGCGAGTCGACCACGAGCAGCGTTTCACGGGGGTTCGAGATGGCGGCAACCGCCTTCATCTCGTCCATCAGCTGCGTATCGACGTGGAGACGGCCGGCGGTGTCGAGCAGCAGCACGTCCACGGCCTGAAGGCGGGCGGACTGCATCGCACGGGTGGCGATCTCGGTCGGCTGCTGGCCGGCGATGATCGGCAAGGTGGCAACGCCCACCTGCTCACCCAGAACGCGAAGCTGTTCCTGCGCGGCCGGACGGTTGACGTCCAGCGAGGCCATCAGAACCTTCTTGCCCTGCTTCTCCCTCAGGAGGCGGGCAATTTTGGCCGTGCTGGTGGTCTTACCCGAACCCTGCAGACCGACCATCATGATGACGACCGGCGGAACCGCCTCCAGATCGAGTTCGGCGGTCTGGTCACCACCGAGCATGTCGATCAGTGCGTCATTGACGATCTTGACGACCTGCTGGCCGGGCGTGACCGACTTCAGGACCGACTGGCCAACAGCCTTTTCGGTGACCTGATCGACGAAGCGGCGCACGACGGGGAGCGCGACATCGGCTTCGAGCAGCGCGATGCGCACTTCGCGCATGGCATCGCGAACGTCCTGCTCCTTGAGCGCGCCGCGGCCACGCAGCTTGTCGAAAACGCCACCAAGACGATCCGAAAGGCTGTCGAACATGCCTAACTCCACTTTTGGCCGACCATTGGGCCAGCCAGAACGCCAAAAACGCCGGTGGGCGAAACCTCGCTGACCGGCGTGACGGAAACCTTATGCGAAAAACGCCGGCGGACGAAACCTCGTCGGCCAGCGTATCGCGTTTCCGCGAAACTGATATGTCGAAATAACCGTCTTCGAACAATCTTGGAAGGCTATTTCGGTGAAATGGTGGAGCCTAGCGGGATCGAACCGCTGACCTCCTGCATGCCATGCAGGCGCTCTCCCAGCTGAGCTAAGGCCCCAATCATTTCATCGGATCGACCTGGGAGGTTCGATCCGTTTCCCGTCTTTCGGCCAGTCGCTATGACTTGCCTCCGCTTGGGAGGCCGCCCTCTAGATGGGGTTATCCAGACTGGCAAGAGGAAATTTTCACGGACCTGTCATTTTTCGGATGAGGGGTGGAAAAGTGCTCCACTGCCCCTCCCCATCCACCCCCGCTCATCCTGAGCTTGTCGAAGGATGGAGGTCTGGCGCCACGACGCAGGGGGCTTCGACAAGCTCAGCCTGAGCGGGATTGAGAGCGATTGGCCCACGAGGGTGCGCCTGCCGCAAAAAGAAAGGGCGCGGCCACCGAAGCGCCGCGCCCTTTCCCTTGATGGATGCGTACCGAGACTTACTCGTCGCGATCGCCGTCGTCGTCGCCGCCGCCGATGCCGAGATCGTCGTCACCGCCGAGGTCGACGTCGTTGTCCGGCGAATCGCCGTCCTCATCGATGTCCAGATCCTCTTCGGCGAGATCCGAATCCTCGGTCTCGACGACTTCCTTCTTCTGGATTTCCTCATAGGGAATCGGCTGCTTGGACTTCAGCACCGGCTCCGGGTGCCACGAATGGCCGCACTCGATGCAGGTGACCGGGTCGTCCTTGCCCAGGTCGTAGAAGCGGGTGCCGCATTTCGGGCAGCCGTGCTTGGCGCCCCACTCAGGCTTTGCCATGAAATGTCCTCATACTGCGCGCCCGAAGAGTACGGGCGAGAATTCCGTGTCTTGATGGGAGGGCCGGCGCGCAAAATCAAGCGCCCCGGCACCATCAGGGCGCGCGCCTTGCCATAGGCCGCACCCGCTGTCAAAAGCCCCGCGATTTTGCGCCCCTCCAGTATCGAGAGAAGCACGCCCGTGAGCCACGACACCACCACCCCCATGCGCCCCCGCCGTTTTCTGCCCGCAGGTCCGCTGAAGGGCAGGATTCGCGTGCCGGGCGACAAGTCGATCAGCCACCGCTCGATCATGCTGGGCGCGCTGGCCGTGGGCGAAACCCGCGTGACCGGCCTGCTGGAAGGTGAGGACGTGCTGGCCACCGCCGCCGCCATGCGCGCCATGGGCGCCAGCGTCGAACGCGTCGGAGACGGCGAATGGCGGGTGAACGGCGTGGGTGTCGGCGCCCTGCTCCAGCCCGAAGGCCCGGTGGACATGGGCAATTCCGGCACGTCTACCCGCCTGCTGATGGGCCTTGTCGCCAGCCATCCGATCAATGTCAGCTTCACTGGCGACGCCTCGCTCTCCAAGCGCCCGATGGGCCGCGTGATCGATCCGCTTTCGGAAATGGGCGCCAGCTTCGAAGCCAGCGAGGGAGGCCGCCTGCCGCTGATCGTGCGCGGCGCCTCTCCGGCCGTGCCGATCACTTACCGCCTGCCGGTCGCCTCCGCTCAGGTAAAAAGCGCCATCCTGCTCGCCGGCCTCAACACGCCGGGCGAGACCACCGTGATCGAGCCGGTGCCGACCCGCGATCACTCCGAACGCATGCTCAAGGGCTTCGGCGCCGACCTTTCCGTCACCGTGGAAGCCGATGGCACCCGCGTCATCACCATCAAGGGTGAAGCCGAACTCAAGCCGCAAGTTATCGACGTGCCGGGCGACCCCTCCTCGGCCGCCTTCTTCATCGTGGCCGCACTGGTGACGCCGGGCAGCGAAGTCGTGATCGAGAATGTCGGCCTCAACCCCACCCGCGCCGGCCTTGTCGAAGTGCTGCGCCAGATGGGCGGCCAGATCGAGTTCCTGAACGAACGCGAGGTCGGCGGCGAGCCGGTGGCGGACCTGCTGGTCAAGCACTCGGCGCTCAAGGGCATCGAAGTCGATCCCGCCATCGCGCCGGCCATGATCGACGAATTCCCCGTGCTCTTCGTAGCCGCCTCGCTGGCCGAGGGCGTCACCGTCACCAGCGGTCTGGACGAACTGCGCGTGAAGGAATCGGACCGCCTCTCCGCCATGGCCGCCGCACTGACGCTGGCCGGCGCGCAGATCGAGGAGCGCGAGGATGGCCTGGTCATCACCGGCACCGGCGGCACGCCGCTGCCGGGGACGGCCGGCGACGCGCAAGTCACCACCCACCTCGACCACCGCATCGCCATGTCGATGGCGGTTGCCGGTCTGGTCAGCAGCGGCGGCGTGGAAGTGGACGACACCCGCCCGATCGCCACCAGCTTCCCCAATTTCGAGGACTTGCTGGCCAGCCTCGCCGGATAAGGGCATTCTCGCAGCGGGCAGCTCCGTCCCGGACGCCGCCCGCTGACGGGAGCCCGCATGATCCTCGACCTGCCGGAATGGCTCAGCAACACCCTTGGCTTCACCGGCACGGCGTTCTGCATCATCGCCTATGCCTACATCACCTATGAGGACAACCCGAACCGCTACCTCCAGCACGGGCTGAACTTCGTAGGCGCAGTGCTGCTGCTGATTTCGCTGATGGTGAACGTGAACCTGCCCTCGATCGCGATGGAAGGGCTATGGGCCATCGTGGCCGGCTGGGGGCTGATGAAGGCCTTCCTTTCGCGCCGCGAAAGCACGTGAAACGGCGCATCCCGATTCATCCGGTTACCTTTCGACAAGGATCATGGGCATAGCCTCCGGCGTGAAAGGAGGCTGTCATGGAATCGAATCGGGCGCCCAGCTTGCGCCGATATCTGGGCGCGCTGCCCCTGCCCCTGCTGGCCACGCTTACCCTGATCCTGCCGCTGATCGGCGCCAGCCTTGGCGTCGCGGTGGTGATGGTGGCTTGGCTGGCCCGCGATTCCGGGCGTTTCGAGCAGGAACTGATCGAGATCTATGGTGCGGACAGCCCCGAACTCACCACCCCGGAAGCCTGACCGCCACTTGCCTAGCCCGGCCTGAGGGGCCATGAGCCCCGGATGATTATCGCCGTAGACGGACCTACCGCTTCGGGCAAAGGCACGATTGCCAAGGCCCTCGCCCACCATTTCGGACTGCCTCACCTCGACACCGGCCTTCTCTATCGCGCTGTCGGCCGTCAGTGCTTCCTCGATGGCGGCAATCCCGACGATCCCGTGGACGCCCTTGCCGCCTGCGCCTTCCCCGAAGGCCTTCTGGAAGACCCTGAACTGCGCTCCGAAGCCAGCGGCGGGCTGGCAAGCCGCGTCTCGATCCACCCCACGGTGCGACAGGCGCTCTACGAACGCCAGCACGCCTTCGTCACCCAGCCCGGCGGCGCGGTGCTGGACGGCCGCGACATCGGCACGGTGATCGCGCCGGAGGCAGAGGCCAAGCTGTTCGTCGTCGCCTCGGTCGAAGCACGCGCCCAGCGCCGCTTCCTCGAAATGCAGGCCCATGGCCGCGAGGTCACCCTGGAAGAGATCACCGCCGACCTTGCCGCGCGGGACGAGCGCGACCGCAATCGCAAGGACGCTCCGTTGATGGCTGCCCCTGATGCCATCGAGATCGACACCTCGGAACTGAAGCGCGAGGAAGCGATCGCCGCCGCCATCGCCGCGGTGGATGCGCTGAAGCAGGATTGACCGGCCGAAGAATGCGACGAAACCGCGTCGCATCGGCCTATTTCCTTGCATTTCGCCCCTCATGCGCGTAGGGGCCGCCGGTCTGGAGAACCGCAAGGCTTGAAGGACGCCGTGGACGGCATTCGGCCCCCACGGCGGTCGGCCCTTTTGGCCCGGGTTTCGCAATGGTGCGAAGCGCGGAGGAAAGACCGGCGGATCAAACCGCCAGGCCGGAAAAAACTAAACAGGAATCAACCTTTAATGGCTACTTCTGCCAATCCCACCCGCGACGATTTCGCGAAGATGCTTGACGACCAGCTCGGCGGCGTTGCCGACGACGGTTTCGAAGGCCGCGTCGTCAAGGGTACCGTCACCGCCATCGAAAACGACAAGGCCGTCATCGACGTGGGTCTGAAGAGCGAGGGCCGCGTTGCCCTGCGCGAATTCGCCCGTGGCGAAGGTGAGCATGGTCTCAAGGTCGGTGACGAAGTCGAAGTTTACGTCGACCGCGTCGAGAACGCCGACGGTGAAGCGATGCTGTCGCGCGACCGCGCACGCCGCGAAGCCGCCTGGGACAAGCTCGAAAACGAATTCGGTGAAGGCAAGCGCGTCGAAGGCGTGATCTTCGGCCGCGTCAAGGGCGGCTTCACCGTCGACCTCGACGGCGCCGTTGCGTTCCTCCCCGGCTCGCAGGTCGACATCCGCCCCGTGCGCGACGTCACCCCGCTGATGGATGTGCCGCAGCCCTTCCAGATCCTGAAGATGGACCGTCGCCGCGGCAACATCGTCGTGTCGCGTCGCGCCGTCCTCGAAGAAACGCGCGCCGAACAGCGCAGCGAGCTGATCGACAAGCTGAGCGAAGGCCAGGTTATCGAAGGCGTCGTCAAGAACATCACCGACTACGGTGCGTTCGTTGATCTCGGCGGCATCGACGGCCTGCTCCATGTCACCGACATGAGCTACAAGCGCGTCAACCACCCGAGCGAAGTGATCGCCATCGGCGACACCGTGAAGGTGCAGATCATCCGCATCAACCAGGACACCCAGCGCATCAGCCTCGGCATGAAGCAGCTGGAAAGCGATCCGTGGGAAGGCGCAGCCGTCAAGTACCCCGTGGGCGCCAAGCTCACCGGCACCGTCACCAACATCACCGAATACGGTGCGTTCGTGGAACTGGAAGCCGGCATCGAGGGCCTTGTCCACGTTTCGGAAATGTCCTGGACCAAGAAGAACGTCCACCCCGGCAAGATCGTCTCGACCTCGCAGGAAGTCGAAGTGGTCGTTCTCGAAGTCGATTCGGACAAGCGCCGCATCTCGCTCGGCCTCAAGCAGGCTCAGCAGAACCCCTGGGAAGCCTTCGCTGAGAAGCACCCCGTTGGTTCGACCGTCGAAGGCGAAGTCAAGAACGCGACCGAATTCGGTCTGTTCATCGGCCTCGACGGCGACGTGGACGGCATGGTTCACATGTCGGACATCGCCTGGGGCATCTCGGGCGAAGACGCGCTGGCTCTGCACCGCAAGGGCGAGCAGGTTTCGGCCGTGGTTCTCGACGTCGACGTCGAGAAGGAACGCATCAGCCTCGGCATGAAGCAGCTTGAGCGTGGCGCTCCGGCCGCTGGCGGCGTTGCCTCTTCGACCGGTGGTAGCTCGCTGCGCCGCAACGAAGTCGTCACCGTCACCGTTCTCGAAGTTCGCGACGGCGGCCTGGAAGTCCAGGCTGGCGACGATGGCGCCACCGGCTTCATCAAGCGTTCGGACCTCGGCCGCGACCGCGACGAACAGCGCCCCGACCGCTTCCAGGTCGGCCAGAAGCTGGACGCCATGGTCACCGGTTTCGACCGTTCGAAGAAGCCGACCTTCTCGGTCAAGGCTCGCCAGCTTCACGAAGAAAAGGAAGCTGTCGAACAGTACGGTTCGTCGGACTCGGGCGCTTCGCTCGGCGACATCCTCGGCGAGGCTCTCAAGAACCGTTCGTAAGAACGTTCTGGGCTTCACCGCGAGGTGAAACAGTAAAGGCCCGTCCGGAGCGATCCGGGCGGGCTTTTGCTTTTAGGGGTTCGCGCGGAGTGCGCGGAGAAAGTGAAAAAGGAAGATTCGCGCAAAGGCGCGAAGGCGCAAAGAGGTTCTGCTTTGCCGAAGGCATTCGTCCCGTCGAAAGGTGCGGCATAGGCCCGGCAACAAGACGAAAGCGGCTTCGCCGAAAACGTGCTCCCTTTGCGCCTTCGCGCCTTTGCGCGAATTCTTGATCTCTTCTCCGCGAACTCCGCGCCTCCGCGCGAACCCGTCCCCTCCTGCCCTTTCCCCAACAGCCCCGAGGGTCTACATCCCGCGTCAAGGAGAGACCCCATGCTCGAAGTCCACCAGTTCCCCTGCCTCAGCGACAACTACGGCTATCTGCTGCACGATTCCGCCAGCGGCGAGACCGTGTGCATCGATACTCCGGATGCCGATGAATATCTGAAGCAGGCTGCCGCCAAGGGCTGGCAGATCACCCAGATCTGGAACACCCACTGGCACCCGGACCACGCCGGCGGCAATGGCGCCATCAAGGCGGCGACCGGCTGCACGGTGACCGCGCCCGAAGGCGATGCCGGCAAGATCGCAGGCGTCGACCGCCGTGTCGATCAGGGCGATTCGGTGAAGATCGGCGACTGGACCGCACAAGTCCTCGACGTCGGCGGCCACACGCTGGGCCACTGCGCCTACTGGCTGCCCGAAGCGCAAATCGCTTTCGTGGGCGACTCGGTCTTCGCGCTCGGCTGCGGCCGCATGTTCGAAGGCACTGCGCCGCAGTTCTGGGAAAGCCTCCAGCGGATCAAGGCGCTGCCGGCTGATACCATGCTTTACTGCGCGCACGAGTACACCGCGTCGAACGCAAAGTTTGCGCTGCACGCCGATCCGGACAATGCCGAACTCGCCGCCTATGCCGAGGACATCACCCGCGCCCGCGCCGCCGGCATTCCCACCGTGCCCGCCAAACTCGGCCGCGAACTGCTGACCAACCCGTTCCTGCGCGCCGACGATCCAGCCCTGCAGGCGCGCTGGGGCGGCCATGACGCGGTGGAAACCTTCGCCGCGCTGCGCGAAGCCAAGAACACGTTCTGAGACCGATTAGCCCCCGATGACCTTTCGCAAGTTCGCCCCCCTCCTCGCGCTCGCCACCCTGCTGACGAACGCTGCTCCAGCCATGGCATCGAGCACGATCGTCACCTCTCCGCAGGCCCTGCCCGCCACGCACGACGTGCCGCGCGTGTTCCTGGGCGGCAGCATCGACATGGGCAGCGCCACCGACTGGCAGGCCGATCTGATCAAGGCCCTGTCGAACGAGAACGTGGTGATCCTCAACCCGCGCCGACCGGACTGGAACGCGGCGTGGAAACCCGAGGCGAGCGAGCCGGAATTCCGCCGTCAGGTCGAATGGGAATTGGCCGCGCTGGACAGCGCCGACGTGATCGTCATGTACCTCGCGCCCGGCACGCAGAGCCCGGTGAGCCTGCTCGAACTCGGCCTTCATGCCCGCGACGGCAAGCTGGTGGTGCTCTGCCCCGATGGCTTCTGGCGCAAGGGCAACGTCGACATCACCGCCGCGCGCTATGGCGTCACGCAAGTGGCGACGATGGAGGAACTGCTGGCAACGGTGCGCCAGCGGGTTCACGGCTGGAAAAAGTAAACTCTCACCCTCGTCCTAAAACCCCGTCGCCCCCGCGAAGGCGGGGACCCCGCTTGTTCTTGCGGGCGTGGCGAAAAGGAAGCGGGGCCCCCGCCTTCGCGGGGGCGACGATACAGTTTATCGTCAAGGGCAGGGTTTGGTCGTTGGCGGGAGGTTTGCCCTCTCACCTCACTTGTAAACGATCCGCACCTTGCCCGCTGCCTCAGCCGCAACCCGGCGCGCCGTATCGGTGTCCCCGGCCAGCGCCAGTGCAACGCCCATACGGCGATAGGGGCGCGTTACAGGCTTGGCGAAGACGCGCAGGCCTACTTGAGCACCCGGCGTCGCCAAGGCATCGGAAAGCCCCTCGTAGGCGAAGGAATCGCTATCCCGATCGGCGAGGATCACCGCCGAGGCGCTGGGGCCATGGAGCGTGACTTCCGGAATCGGCAGCCCAAGGATAGCCCGCGCATGGAGGTCGAATTCGGACAGGTTCTGCGAGATCAGCGTGACCATGCCCGTATCGTGCGGACGCGGCGAAAGTTCGGAGAAGATCACCTCCTCACCCTTCACGAAGAACTCGACGCCGAACAGGCCGTAGCCGCCCAGATCGTCCACCACCTTGCGCGCCATGTCCTGCGCGGCAGCAATGGCAGCGGGCGCCATCGGCGTCGGCTGCCACGATTCCTGATAGTCGCCCCGCTCCTGCCGGTGGCCGATGGCCGGGCAGAACGACACGCCCTCACGGCTGCGCACGGTCAGCAGCGTGATCTCGTAATCGAAAGCGACGAATTCCTCGACGATCACCCGCTTGCGGTCGCCGCGCATGTTGGCGACGGCGTAGTCCCACGCCTTCTCCAGATCGGCGGCATCGCGCACCGTGCTCTGGCCCTTGCCCGATGAGGACATCACCGGCTTGATCACGCAGGGCAGCCCGGTGTGCTCGGCACCCGCCAGCACTTCGTCCAGGCTTTCGGCATAGCGATAGCGCGAGGTGCGCAGGCCCAGTTCGACGGCGGCCACTTCGCGGATGGCATCGCGGTTCATGGTCATCTGCGTGGCGCGCGCGGACGGCACGACGCAGAAGCCTTCCGCCTCCACTTCGGCCAGCACTTCGGTGCGGATCGCCTCGACCTCGGGCACGATGAAGTCCGGCTTGTGCTTCTCGATCGCGGCGCGCAGGCGGTCGCCGTCTAGCATCGAGAAGACCTCGAAGCCGTCCGCCATCTGCATCGCCGGCGCGCCTTCATAGGCGTCACAGGCGATGACTTCGCAGCCCAAGCGCTTGGCCGAAATGACGAATTCGCGCCCCAGCTCGCCCGAGCCGAGCAGCAGGATCTTCGCGGTATATGCCATGGCGGCCGTTCCTTTCGGTTGGGGGTATTCCGGAACGCTAGAGCAGCGTCCCGGAGAGAATGGCAAGCGCAATGCTGAAATAGATCACCAGCCCCGTAACATCGACCAGCGTCGCCACGAACGGTGCAGAGGCGCTGGCCGGGTCGAATCCGAGCCGTTGTAGCGCAAACGGCAGCATCGAACCCGCCAGCGACCCGAAGGTGACGATGCCCACCAGCCCCGCCGAAACGGTCGTGGCGATCAGTACCCAGTGCTCGCCATAGTCGTAGAAACCAAGCTGTTGCCACAGCGCAATCCGCGCGAAGCCGACCACGCCCAGAATTCCGCCCAGCACCATGCCGGCGGGCAATTCGCGCAGCGCCACGCGCCACCAGTCGCGCAGGCGCACCTGCCCGACGGCGAGCGCACGGATGATCAGCGAGGTCGCCTGGCTGCCGCTGTTGCCGCCCGAACTCATGATCAGCGGGATGAACAGCGTCAGCACCACGGCGCGCGCCAGCTCGTCCTCGAAATGCTGCATGGCACTGGCGGTGAGCATCTCGGACAGGAACAGCACGCTGAGCCACCCGGCCCGCTTGCGGATCATCGCGAAGAAGCCGGTTTCGAGGTAGGGCTTGTCCAGCGCCTCCACGCCGCCGAACTTCTGCACATCCTCGGTATGCTCCTCGACCAGCGCGTCGAGCACGTCGTCCACGGTGACGATGCCAAGCGGACGCCCCTCCTCGTCCACCACGGGCAGCGCCAGAAGGTCGTGACGGCGGATCAGGTGCGCCACTTCCTCGCGATCGGTATCGGGCGCGACGACCACGGGTTCGCGGTCGCGTCCGAGATCGAGCGCGGGATCGTCAGGCTCTGCGGCAATCAGGCGGCGCAGCGAGATCGTCGATTCGAGCCGCCCCGCCTTGTCGACGAGAAACACCGAATAGACCGTCTCGCGGCTCCGCTCGACCGTGCGGATCAGGCGCAGCACATCGCCCACGGTGGCATCAGCGGGTGCAGCGACGAACTCGGTCGTCATCATGCCGCCGGCGCTATCCTCCGGCCATGCCAGCAGCTTGGAGAGCGAAGTCCGCACATCGGGCGCCAGCGCGGCAAGGAAGCGCGCAGCGACGTCCTCATCCATTTCCGCCAGCACGTCGGCCGCGCGGTCTTCCGCCATCTGCGAGACAAGCCGCACCGCGCGCGGGAACGGCAGCAGTTCCAGCACCTCTGGCGCGCAGGAGAATTCCGGCCGGTCGAGCGCCGCCACGGCGCGCACGTCCGCCATGCGGCCCAGCTTGGCAGCAGCCTCTGCGGGAGACAGCGCCTCCAGCATCTCGACGATATCGGCAATGTAGAGCCCGCGCTTCACGGGCCGGGGGCCGGCCATCACGCCGGCGAGCAGGTCGTTCACCATCATTCAAACCTTTCGTCCGCACGACCCGGGCGGACGATGGCCAGCGAGAACTAGCCAGCGCCCTAGGGGCGTGCGGTCCTACTGGAACTGTCGCTTGACATGTCCTCGCTTCCTGAAACTTGCGCGGCACGAGTGGCCGTGCGGGCGCCCCTCTGATCCCAAAGTGCGCCAAGGTCAACCTCGATTGCACATGACTGCGACACGTTCCCGTTACGGCACGAAAAAGGCCTCCGCGCAGCTGCGCGGAGGCCCTCTCGATCCGACCCGGATCAACCGGGTCGATCCTTCGTCACTGCACGGTGAAATCGAAGATACGCGCGGTCATCGCACCCGAGGAACCGCCGCCGGCCAGCGAGTAGATGAAGCCATATTCGCCGGGCTCAAGCGGCTGCGCGAGTTCGACCTTGTAGACGCCGGGACGCACCAGTTCGTGGCGGAACTCGATGCGATCCTTGTCCATCACGCCGGACTTGGCACCCGCGATGTTCATGCTGCCCACGCGGGCTTCGCGGCGCCCGTCCTTGCGGGTAAGGCGAACCAGCGTCAGTTCGGCCGGCGATGCGACCACAGTGTTGGTGCCGCTGGCCCATGCGCTGGCATCGCTGCCGTTCGATTCAGCCGAGAAGAAGTAGAAGCGCGGCTGGCGCGACACCGGCACGATCGAAGTCTCTTTCTGGATCGCCGCCTTCACGCTCATCGAGGCGATGCCGCCGGTGAGCGCGTAGCCCAGGATGCCCCCTGTCTTGGCCTGATTGGTGACGGTCGGCTCCATCCGCTTCATGTGCGGGCCGCCGATGTCCTGAAGCGCATAGAGCCCGGCCGGATGCGGCACGCGGGGATCGGGCGAATCGAGCGAAAGCTCCGCCTTAGCCTCATAACGGTTGGCGATCATGGACGCGATCACGGCAGACGAAACGCCCTGCTTGCGAAGCGCGATCATGTCGTCGGTCGAAAGATCGAAGTCCACCTTGTCGGCATTGATCTTGGCGACGATGGCGTCGTCTCCCAGCCCGAGCTGGGTCAGTTGCAGCGCGTCCTGCTTGGTCAGCGGATGCGTGGCGGCAAGCACCGGTGTTGCGACCAACATCAAGCCGGCCGCGATAGTCGCAGCAATTTTCATGGTTCCCCCTTGTTGCAAGCCCGATGGGCCTGCCTTCGCTCAATAAGGAGGCGGGGTAATTGTCAACTTAACGGGATCCTGCACTTGCCGCGATTACATCAATTTCATCGCCCCGGATGGCGTCAGACCGACATGAAAAAAGCCCCCGTGCGAACACGAGGGCTTTTGCTTTTCCGGTTACCGGCAAGCGGCGGGATCAGATCCCGGCGATCGCCTTGTCAACCAGTGCCTTGTCGGCATCGGCCGAGTGGTTGGCCTTGATCAGATCGCCGGCGGCCAGTGCAGCAGCAGCAGCGGCCTTGCGGCGCAGATCGGTGATCGTGGCCAATTCCAGCGCCGAGATCTTCTCTTCCACCATCTTGTGGCGGCGGGCGATCAGTTCGGTGGTGTCGGCTTCCGCCTTGGCGACGATCGCTTCGGCTTCATGCTGAGCGTGCTCAAGCATGGCCGCGGCGTCCTTTTCGGCGTTCGCGATCTTGTCGGCATATTCCTTGCGCAGGGCTTCCGCCTCGGCACGCAGGGTCTTGGCCTCTTCGAGGTGCGCCTTGATCTGAGCGATCCGCGAATCCAGACCACCCGAAATCAGCTTGGGCACGCCCTTCCAGATCATGATCAGGATGAGCACCAGCATCGAAGTGCTGACGACGGCAACCGGCGGGGCAACGCCCAGCAGCGCGGGTTCCGCGTGCTCGACGGCGGTGTGCGCCTGATTGCCGGCGGCTTCGTGAGCGACCGGTGCGGCGCCCGCTTCAGCGCCCGTTTCAGCTGCAGTGTTCTCAGCCATGAGCGAGGCTCTCCTTCACGGCGCTGCGCACGGCGGTCTCGTCCAGCGAGAGGCCGGCAACGCGGCTGACGATATCACGCGCGGCGTCGGCGGCAACGCTCTCGATCTCGGCAGCGGCCGAACGGCGCGCCTCGTCGATGCGCTTTTCGGCGGCGGCCAGATCGGCGTCGATGCCGACTTGCGCGGCGTTCAGACGGTCCGCGGTGGCGGCGCCGGCCTTGGCACGGGCCGCGGCGATGAGGCCCTGGGCCTCGGCGCGGTTCGCGTTTTCACGCGTGCGCCAGGCTTCCTCTTCCGCGTCGGCGCTTTCGCGCAGCTTTTCGGCGGTGGCGAGGTCCTCGGCAATCTGCTTGTCGCGCGATGCGACGGTATCCATCACCTTGGGCACCATGCCGCGTCCAACGACGAAGAAGGTGATGGCGAAGAAGATCAGCATCCAGAAGATCTGGCTGGCGTAATATTCGCCTAGCTGTGCGATCTGAGGCATGTGTCAGCCCTGTCCCGAGGTAGCCGGTAAAAATCTTGCATCCGGTGGCCCGGCCGCGGCACCAAAGGGTTCGCGCGGCCGGATCGGATCAGTGCGCTGGATCAGGCGAAGATCAGCAGCGCGGCAACGACGAACGAGAGCAGGCCGAGAAGTTCGGCGCCCGCGAAGCCGATGAAGAGACGGCCCTGCTGGGCGTCGGCAGCGCCGGGGTTGCGCAGCGCGCCTTCGAGGAACTTCGCGAAAACGTTACCCACGCCGATCGAGGCGAGGCCGCAACCGATCGCAGCAAGACCGGCACCAAGCAGCTTTGCAGCATCTGCTTCCATTACAAAAACTCCCTTTGGAAAAGTCTAATAAGAGACTGAAAATCAGTGAAGGTTCTCGGCGTCGTTCAGATAGACGCAGGTGAGAAGAGCGAAAACGTAGGCCTGGATACCGGCAACCAGCAGCTCAAGCGCGCAGATGCCGATCATCAGGATGAAGCTGGGCAGACCGGCGATGGCGAACAGGCCGATACCGGCGTTGCCAGAGCTGATCACGAAGCTCGAAAGCACTTCAAGAAGCACGTGGCCGGCCATCATCGCAACGAAGAGACGAAGGCCAAGGCTGAACGGACGCACGAGGAAGGAGATCAGCTCGACCACGAAGATCAGCGGGATCATCACCACCGGCGTACCGTGCGGCACGAACAGCGAGAAGAAGTGCAGCTTGTGCTTGGCAAAGCCCACGATGAGGACGATCGCGAACGAAAGCACCGCCAGAACACCGGTGGCCGAGAAGTGGCTGGTGAACGTGAAAGCGTGCATGCCCAGGACGCCGAGCGGCAGCAGGCCCAGGAAGTTCGCGAAGAGAATGAACATGAACAGCGAGAAGATGTACGGAACGTACTTCTTGCCGCCGGGGCCGACGTTGGCGGCCAGCATGCCGTCGATGAAGCCGGTGAAGGTTTCCACCGCCATCTGCCAGCGGCCGGGCACCAGCTGGCGCTTCATGCCGCCGGCAACGAACACCATCAGCACCACGGTTGCGATCGCCATCCACAGCGCACTGTTGGTGAAGGCGATGTTGTATCCGGCAATGTTCCAATTCGCACCGGCCAGCGTTTCCAGCTGGAACTGGTGCATCGGATCGAGCTTAGCTTCGGCAGCCACGCGAATATCCCTGTCGCCAATGAACGACAGCGCCCTAATCCACCCCCCTTTGGGTCAATCCGGGCGCTGGTTCGAATTCCGTATGATATTCCTGAAGGCGACGAATATTCCAAGGAACAACATCACCATCAGACCCCAGGGCGATGTTCCGGCGAAGTGATCTATCACCCAGCCGATGAACAGGCCGCCGATGACCCCGCCGAGAAGATCGGCCAGAACACGGTTACCGGCGCGATAGGAATCGTCCGTTTCCGTGCCTGCGTTGGGCTTGTTGCGCTGCTCTTCGCGGCCACGAAGGGCTTTCAGCCTTTCGTCGAGCCGTTCCAGGCGCGCATCCTCGCCAACGGGATCCCGTGCAGAAGGCTCGTCGTTCATGTCAGGTCCTCCTCCATCAAAGGACGATTGACGCGTTCAACGGCTCCCTGCCGAGGGCGCCGCCCCCTTAGGGTGGGGCTTATCCCGAGTCAACCTTGGCCGGGCGCTGCCGGCGCCTCTTGTTCACACGCATTCCCGCGCAATAAGCCTTTGGCCCAAGTGCCCGTGCCGACACAGCATTCGCCAGGAAAAGGAAAAGCGCAAGGGCGATGCGTGGTGCCGTTCGTCAACGACGATTTGCGAATCATGCTGTCAGAGCCCTGTCACAACCCTGTCGAAAGAGTGAAGGAATGTCCCGCCGGCGAGACGGGAGGCGCAGATCACAGCGCTGCCCTCTGCGCGGCACCGGCCCACTCGTCATGGATGTAACGCGCGCACCCGACAAATAACTCGGGCCGGCACCACCTCTTGTGATACCGGCCCGAAAACGGGTCGAGACTGCAGGAGCGACGTTACGGGCAGCGCGGATCGCGCTGGGGCGGCGCGGCCGTGCGGGTCTGCCACGAACCATCGGGGGCCTGATACTTCTCCCCCGGGCTGGTCTGCGAGATCAGACGGCAGGCCGTGGCGAAGGCATATTCCTCGATCGTGCCCTTGCCGGCTGCCTTATCGGTATAGATCGCGCGGCGCTTGTTGTTCAGGTCACGCACCATCGCCTGCACGGCGGCTGACTGGCCGCCGACGACGCCAAGGTAACCATCGCGCTGTTCACCCACCTGCCCGGCGGCGCGCGCGGCGGCATAGGCCGGGTCGCGGGCTTCCTGGGCCACGGCGACACCTGCTGCGCCGAGAACCAGCGCGACTGCACCCATCAGGGCGACGGAATTGCTGAAACGGATCTTGGTCATCAGAATACGCCTTCGTTGTCCTTGATCGTCTTTTCCGCGTCTGCGGAAAGCTGATAGATCACTTCCTGACGGATGTTGACATTGAGTTCGATCACGATCGGCTTGTCGGGCGCCGTAACCTGAATGCAGCCCGCCAGCATCGGGACGAAAATCGCCACCATCCCCGCGGCGCGAACGGCGCGCCTGCCGGACCGGGGGGCGGAATGCTGCGAAAACGATTGGGCGATAGACTTCATCGCCGGGCTTGTCGCAGCCGGAACGCTTCCGGTCAATTGCGGGCCGATCATGGTTTTTTCTCGCTGTCTGAAGGCTGAATGGTGTGTTGCGTGGGATCAACCGTGGTTTTGGCCGCTGCCGCGGCTGCAGCGGCCTTCGCTTTCACCTGCATCGCCGCCTCGACGCTGAGCAGGCGCGGGTCCTTGATGTAAGTGGCGTCGTAGAGAGAGCGCATGTTGCCGAACAGGCTCATGAACGGCGCCTTGATATTGACGATGAAGTGGATCGGCAGCTTCGCCACTTGCTTGGTGATGAAGTTCTTCGACGCCTCCGCCCCCTGGCTGAGCCCGTCGAAACTGATCCGCGTGAGAATGTCGCCGGAGAGCGAACCGTCGAGACCGATCTCCATCTGCTTGTAATCGACCGACTTCAGCGCGCCGAAGGCGAAGTTGCCCATCGCCGACAGGTCCTTGTAGGTCAGCGCACCGATATAGCTGACATTGCCGCCCGGCGCGCGTGAGCGCAGGTAGCCATTGTCGATCCGGCCGCCGTTCTCATCGAACACCAGCGGCAGTTCGCCATCGAACACGCCGGTGGCGTTGACATTGCCCACTTCCAGATGCTGCACGAACGTCGCGGCGTTCAGGCCCTTGACGGTCAGCTTGTAACGCCGCGTTTCCGACGCGCCGATGGTCATCGTCGCGGGTTCCAGCGTCAACTGCCCGTCCATGAACGGCCATTGCGCGCCATTGATGCGGAGCAGGTATTTCGGCTCCATCTGGAACGAGAGCACGCCGTCCGTCACCTCGATACCCGGATTCAGGGAGGCGATCTTCAGCTTCTGGTCCGCCGCGGTGACCATGCCCAGCAGATCGGTGAAGACCACATCGCCGGACAGCCCCTTCACCGGCCCGAACGGCGCGGCGAAGGCCAGTGCATCGGTGGAGAAACGGCCGTGGCTGGTGACCCTGTCCCCATTCCAGTCGATCCGGCCAGTGCCGCGCACCGTGCCGTCGAGGTTGGAGACGATGCCCAGCAGCATCGGCGAAAGCGTTTCGGCCTGCACCTTGTTGTCGAACACGATGCCATCCACCGCGAGGTCGGCATGCCCCTTTGCGGCATTGAGGTCGTGAACGATATCGGCGCGCACGATCCCGCGGTCGCTGGTCGGCTCCCGCAGCAGGGCCTGCGCGGTGATCGTGCCGTTCTGGAGCCGCAAAGTGGCGTCCCGCGCGATCATCGGCTGGAAACGCGGGGCCTGCTGGCGGTCGACCAGCGTGAAGTGCGCATCGTCGACGGTCAGGACGCCGCCGGCATAGCGCCAGCGCCCGGCGGTCTGATGCAGATCAAGCGGCACGGCGGCCAGCATCACATCGCCCTCGTCGAAGGCTCCGCCGATCTCCTTGCCGATGGTTGCGTCGAGGTGGGCGATGCGGAAGCGCGACGGTGCATCCGCCGCACCCAGTTCCACCGCGACGCCCTTGGCCGTCAGCGCGCCCGGCTTTCCGGGGAACTGCGCATAGCCCAGCGGGCCGCTCGCCACGCGGATGCGCGTGCCGCCCATGCGCCCCGCGATGTCCAGCGCGGGAAAACCGGCGGTGACCGAAAGCCCGCGCGCGTCGCTCGCGATGATCGGCCTGCCCTTGGCCGGGCAGACTGACAGCTTACGCCTGTCGATGGTCACATTGGCAAGCGCCAGCCGATCGAACGCGACAGTGGTGCATCGCGGCCAGAGCAGCACTGCCCCGTCCGCCGCCCAGCGCCCCTCGACGGGAAGCGCCAGCCCGTCGGCCCGGCCGCCCGGCAAGGCACCCGAAAGGCGTGCCTCTCCCGCGAAAGTGATCGCGCCATCGGCGGACTGGAGCAGCGAGAGTTGCGGCAGCGCAAGCCGCGCATCGCCAGCCCGGTACTCGGGCATCGAGACGCTGAGCGCGAGGCGACCGTTCGCGCCCGTTTCCATCCGGCCGGAAACGCGTGGCAGCCCTTCCCCGCCGCTGGCGAAGTTGCCGGTGATGACCGGCCGCCCTTTTCCAAATACCGCCTGCACGCGTGAGAGAGTCAGCAGCGAGGCCCCGCTCGTCCCCCGCCAGTTTCCGCGCGGCACCACCAGACTCCAGCGGCCCGCATCGCGGCGCAGGATCACATTGGCATCGAGCTTCGACCCCCGCGCCTCGCGCGCCAGTGCCGAGCGGATGCCGTTCGCCAGCGGAGCAGCCAGCGTCCCCTCCCCGCTCCTGGCCAGATCGGCCAGCGCGCGGTCGGCCATGGCGCCGGGGATCAGGCCGCCGCCAGTGGCGTCACCCTCTATATCGATGTTCGCGAAGCCGGGATCGGTGCGCACCTGCCCGTCGAAGCCCAGCACCGCTGCCGCCGCCTGCGGCGTGGCGACGCCGCGCGCGGCCAGCTTGTAGGTGGCGGTCAGCGCCTGCTTGCGGAAGGTGAAGCGGCTGGAAGCGGTAAGCCCTTCCACGCGGTTCCCGGCCAGCCGCGCCGCGCCGCCTGCAAAGCCCAGCCGGCCTTCCACCCCGTCCAGCCTGCGGTCGACCGTCAGATCCAGCTGCGCAGCCGACTTGCCGACGCGCAAACCCTGCCCTTGGGCCTGCGACGGGCAATCGAGCGCATCCATCCGCAGCGGCCCGGTGAACCTGGGCTTTTCGCCCTCCACGCGCAGTCTGCCGTAAAGCGTGGTGTGCGCCGCCTTGCAGCCCTGATAGGCCACTGCCGGCGACACTGCCGCCAGCACGCCATCGAACCCGCCGCGCAAGCCCCCGACCCCGTCGATCTTCGCGGCGATGCGGCCGTAGTCGCTCTCGATCAGCGCACGGCCGTCAACCAGCGCCACGTCGTAATCGGGCAGCGGGTGATCCTTGTCGCCCCCACCCGATTCGAGCACTTTGTCCAGCGCGCCAAGGCTCAGCTTGCCATTGTGCAGGCTGCCGTAGAGGCGCGGACGCACCAGCGTGATCCGGCCGATGCCGGGGATGCCCCAGGCCAGCCGCGTCGCCACGCGCACTTCCTCTATCGTCAGGTCCGGCCGCCGGGGATCGCCCACCACCACGTTGCGGATCACTTCTTCCGAGGGCGAGATCTTCACGATCTTGTAGCGTGCGGGTAGGCCCAGCTTGTTCAGCTGATCGGCAATCAGGTTGTCGGCAATATGCTCGCGCATCGTCCAGGCCGCGCCCAGAGAGAGCGCGAAGAGGCCCAGCACGCCCAACGCGCTCCCGGCCGCCACGCGGCGACGGGCGCTGGAAGGGCGGTCTTGCTCCGCCGGGGCTTCGGACTGGTCTTGCACCTCAGACATTCAGATCGTTCACTTGCGCGCCCGCGCCGGGAAAGGCAATTGTCCGTGCAGCTTATGCCCGATCAGGACAGTCTCTTCGATGAACCGCCCGCGCCCAGCGCCGGAATTTCCGCGCCGGACGATGGCGCCACGCGGTCGGAAACGGGCAACGACCCCAGCGGCCACCGCGCGCGACTGCGCAAGCGGCTGATCGATGGCGGAACGGAAGCGCTGGCAGATCATGAAGTGATCGAACTCCTGCTGATGCAGGCCGTTCCCCGGCGCGACATGAAACCGCTGGCCCGCAGCCTGATCCAGCGATTCGGCTCCCTCGCGGCGGTTCTGCAAACCGATCCGCGCACTCTGGCCGCCCATCCCGACATGGGCGAGGCGACGGCGGCCGCGCTCAGGATCGTCACCGTCGCCGCCACCCGCCTCGCCCGCCAGCACGTGCGCGAAAAGCCGGTGATCGGATCGTGGCAGATGCTGATCGACTATCTGACCATCGATATGGCGCACCTGACGCGCGAACGCGTGCGCGTACTCTATCTCAATGCCAGAAACATGCTGCTGCTGGACGAGATGGTGGGCGAAGGATCGATAGACGAGGCCGCGATCCATCCGCGCGAAGTGATCCGCCGCGCGCTGGACCTTGGCGCCACCGGGTTGATCCTGGTCCATAACCACCCCTCCGGCTCGCCGGAACCCAGCCGCGCGGATATCGAGATGACGCACCGCATCGCCGCCGCCGGCCGTATCCTTGGCGTGGAGGTTCACGACCATGTGGTGATCGGCCGCGAGGGCCATGTCAGCATGCGCGCGAAAGGCATGCTCTGATGTGCGTCGCCGCCGTCGCCTGGCAGGCGCATCTCGACTGGCCGCTGGTCGTCGCCGGCAATCGCGACGAGTTCCACGCGCGCGCCTCCGCCCCGCTGTCGCATTGGGACGACGGTTCGGGCGTGATTGCCGGGCGCGATCTTGTCGGCCACGGCACGTGGATGGGCCTGACCGAGGGCGGCCGCTTCGTCCTGGTCACCAATTACCGCGTGCCCGAAGGCGCCCAGCCGGGCCGCCCCTCACGCGGCATACTCGTCACCGACCTGCTGGAAGGCCGCACACCGGAGCCGGTGGAGACGATGAACCCGTTCAATCTGGTGGAAGTGGCGGGCGGTGCCGCGCGTTTCCTCACCAATTGCCCGCATACCGAGGCCCGCACCCTCAACCCCGGCATCCATGGCCTGTCCAACGGCGGCTTCGACTTGCCCTGGCCCAAGACGCGCGCGGTCGAACAGGCGGTGGCGAACTGGCTGGAGGCCGGCAGCGAAAACCTCTCCCCAATGCTGGACGCCCTGCGCGTGGAGAAGCCCGACCGGCGAACAGCGCGCCCGGAAGACGGCCCCGAACCGCGCTTCGCCCCGGTGTTCATCCGCGACTTCGTCTATGGCACCCGGTGCAGCACCGTGCTTGCCCTGCATCGCTCCGGCCGGGGCCGGATAGTCGAGCGCAGCTTCGCATCGGACGGCAGCGTGAGCGGAGAAATCTCGATCGATTTCGCATGGCCCCGGGCCACCTTGCCCTGAAGCGCGGACCAGTGGCTGGCTGGCGGCTGGACGATCCGGCACGACGCAATCGCCTGGGCAATGGGATTCGCCATGCTCTCCAACTGGTTCTTCGTGCCATTGCTGAGCGCCCTTATCGACCGCAGCTTCAGATGGGTGAAATAGGCAGCCACCGGCCCAGCCTGCCACCACCGCCGGAACCTGCTTCCGCCCTCCTATAATGAAGGCAAATGCCTTCCAATGGGGATGACCTTTGACCGTTCAGGATGAAACCATCACGGCCGACGACGCCTCTCTCGTCGACGGCACCGTCGCGGCCCATCAGGCCTGCGACCTGATGCTGGATATGCTGAACGACGCGCTGGACCATCCCGAGCTTTGGCCGCTGGTCCCGTCGCTGTTTTCCGAAAACCCGCTTATCGCTGCCGAACTGCGCGACCGGGAAGCCCGCGAAACCAATCAGACGATCCGCATCCGGATTCAGCTGTTGCTCGCGATCTGCCGGCTTGGCATCGAGGATGCCGGAACCGTGCTGGCCGCGCTGCTGCCCTTGACGATCCGCCACAGCCAGAACGTGCAGGTGCAGGGCGCCGCGTTCCATGTCGAAGCGCTGATCGATCCGGAAAACCCGAAGTTCGCCCTGAATGGCAAGGTCTGCCTGGTGCCGTTCACCCAGCTCGACGTTTTGGAAACGTCCACCCACTTGTGCTGTGCAAGCTGGTTGCCGACTTCGGCGGGCAATCTCACTTATGCACCCAGCGAAGCGGTGTGGAACGGGCAGAAGGCCCAGGCCATCCGCGAAAGCGTGCTCGACGGGTCCTACCGTCACTGCAACAAGCGCTCCTGCCCCGTCATACAGAGCAACGACCTGAAGAAAGCGGAGGACCTGACGGCGCAACCCAAATGGCATGACATCGTCACGTCGCGCCAAACGGCAATGCCGCGCGGGCCGGAAACGGTAAACCTCGCCTACGACCGCACCTGCAATCTTTCCTGTCCGTCCTGCCGCACCTCCCGCTACGCAGCGGACGATGCAACCCGCGCGCGCTATCAGGACATGCAGGACAACCGGATCCTGCCGCTGCTGGAAAACGCCCGCTATGTGCATATCACCGGGTCGGGCGATCCCTTTGCCAGCAAGAACTTTCGCCGGCTCATCGAACAGCTGAATGCGGACGACTATCCGGACCTGAAATTCATCGTGATGACCAACGGGATGCTGTTCACGCCCCAGCAGTGGGCGGCCTTCCCCAGCCTGCACGGGCGCGTGGCATCGTTGCGGATCAGTCTGGACGCCGCCACCGGGCCGACGCACGAACTCCTGCGCCGCGGCGCGAAATGGTCGGTCATGCAGGAAAACCTGAAGTTCGCGGGCGAATTGAGAGCGGCCGGCCTGGTCTCCCATTTCACCATCCCCTTCACCGTACAGACCGAAAACTATCGCGAGATGGGCGACGCGGTGGACCTTGCGCGCGAGATCGGGGCGGATCACGTCTTCTTCGCGCGCATGACGAACTGGGGCACATTCAGCGCAGAGGAATATGAGGCCAAGGCCGTTTTCGCAGCCGCCCATCCTGAATACGACGATTTCCTTCAAGCCTGCCGCGACCCGCGCCTTCGCGACCCCATCGTACAGCCCTGCGACCTCAGCGAATTCTTTCACGCCTAAAGCAGTTTCCGATCCGATTGCATCGGATCAACTGCTCTAAGCTTCTGGTTTGACGCATTTTCCGAGTCATCAGATGATTCCATCTGATTGGAAAATGCTCTAGACTGCCGCGAAAGCTGCAGGTTTCGCGGGAAAGCGATCGTTAGTATTTGGCGAATAACCAGGAACGATGAAAAACGTCCCTGGCCTTGCAAGATTACTTGCTTCGATGGTGCTGATTGCCGGAATTTCCGGATGCGCGCGATTTCAACAGGAGGCGGGCGTCGGGCAGGTCAGGCTGACGCCCGCCTGTCCGCTGAAACGCGCGCCTGCTGTGGCCGATTACGGCAAGGCAGGCGTACCGGGCGCCTATCAATTTGTCACACAGGACGCATCCGACAGCGACATGGCGGCTTTCCTGAAGGCAAGCCGTTCCGCCGGTCTCGATGTCATGCTGCTTACCGTGAACATGAACGGCAAGGACACGGTGTTCGCAACCGGCCGCAAAGCTCTGAAAACCCAGGCTGAGGTCGATCATGAATTCGCCGTCGCCTGCGCGCTCGGTCGAGGGAATATCTACCTTACCAATGCCCGCTACAACGAACCGGACGCCGCCGGGACGCGCGTCCGCTAAGGCCCGACCGCTTTCCATTACCGCGCCGAATTTGTAACGGCTTGGCACGAGAGAGCGCCTCACGCATAAGTGACACCTCGCCCCCACCAGCAGGAATACGCCACGCCGGCATGATCGGTCTTCCCCCGTCCCGCCTTTTCGCCGGCCTTGCCGTGCTGCTTGCCACCGGTTGCTCCACGCTTCCTCCGCCGCGCGCCTATGTGAGTTGTGCGGAAACGGCGCCGCCAGCCATCGAATATTCGGCCGACGGCACCATTGCCTCCACGCGGCTGAAAGTGCTGACATACAATATCGAAGGGCTCGGCTGGCCGGCGCGCAGCGGGCGCGCAAAGTATCTGGAGCAGATCGGCGAGCGGCTTTCCACGATGCGCGCGGCCGGAACAGGGCCGGACATCGTGCTGTTCCAGGAAATGTTCAGCGATGCCGCCAAGCAGGCGGTGAAAAGCACCGGCTATCCGGCGATCTATTCGGGCCCGCGTCGCACCACCCGCGCCAAGGGCGCCACCCGCGACCACCTGCCCGGCCATTCCAGCCTGACGCGCGGAGAGATCGGCATCCATCTCTTCGGCAGCGGGCTTGCCATCGCATCGCGCTATTCGATCATCGACTATGCCCGCACCGCCTATGGCCGGCGGTCCTGTGCGGGCTTCGATTGCCTTTCCAACAAGGGCATCGCGCTGGCCCGCATCGAAATTCCGGGCGTCCCCTCGCTGATCGACGTCTATGACACGCACATGAATTCGCGCGGGGCTTCGGGCGCCCCGGCGTCGCGAAATCTTTCCGCGCACGCACGCCAGGCGGGCGAAGCTTCGCGCTTCATCGACGATACGCATGATGACGAGAACCCGCTGATCTTCGGCGGGGATTTCAATATGCGCCGGTCAGAGCCGCGCTGGGAGAATTTCACCCGCTATCAGGCGCTCGATCTGGTGCACCGGATCTGCATGACGCCGACGTCGGGCTGCGACGTGAAGATGTCGTGGGACGGGGACGAGCCGTGGATGGACACGCAGGACCTGCAGTTCCTGTGGACCGGCGAGGACGTGCGCGTCCGCCCGGTGCGGGTGGAGGCGATGTTCGACGGCAGCCCGGGCAGCCCGATGCTGTCCGATCACGATGGCTTCATGGTGACGTACGAATTGCGCTGGAAGGCCGGCCTTACGCGCACGCCGGCCTGCGGGAAGATGGCGGGCCGGGACCGCCGCCCACGCTTTCCTGCCACGCACACCCCCGTCATAAGCTCGAAATGAGGCCGGTTTTCGCGTCGCTTGCCCGGCCCGGAAAACGCCATCGGTCCGCAGTTCGGCAAGGTCCACGCCTCTCGCGCCGCGCCTTCCCCCTTGCCATTGGGCCCCTGCCCGCCTAGCGGCACCCGCGTCAGCCATAGGAGTCGAACATGGTCCCCCGCTACGCCCGCCCCGCGATGACCGCGATCTGGGAGCCCGAAGCCCGTTACCGCATCTGGTTCGAGATCGAGGCCCACGCCGCTGTGAAGATGGGCGAGATGGGCACCGTGCCCGCCAGCGCCGGCCAGGCCCTCTGGGACTGGTGGGCGACCAGCCCGACGATCGACGTTGCCGCGATCGACGCGATCGAAGCCGTGACCAAGCACGACGTCATCGCCTTCCTCGACTGGGTTGCCCAGCAGGTCGGCCCCGAAGCGCGCTTCATGCACCAGGGCATGACCAGCTCCGACGTGCTGGACACCACGCTGAACGTCCAGCTCGTCAAGGCTGCCGACATCCTGCTGGAAGACCTTGATGCCCTGCTCGCCGCGATCAAGCGCCGCGCCGAAGAGCACAAGTACACCCCCACCATCGGCCGCAGCCACGGCATCCATGCCGAACCGGTGACCTTCGGCCTGAAGATGGCCGAAGCCTATGCCGAATTCTCGCGCTGCAAGAAGCGCCTGATCGCCGCTCGCGAAGAAGTCGCCACGTGCGCGATCTCCGGCGCTGTGGGCACGTTCGCCAACGTCGATCCGGCAGTGGAACAGTACGTCGCCGACAAGATGGGCCTGGAAGTGGAGCCGGTCTCCACGCAGGTGATCCCGCGCGACCGTCACGCCATGTTCTTCGCGGTGCTGGGCGTGATCGCCAGCTCGATCGAACGCCTCGCCATCGAAGTGCGCCACCTGCAGCGCACCGAAGTGCTTGAGGCGGAGGAATACTTCTCGCCCGGCCAGAAGGGTTCGTCGGCGATGCCGCACAAGCGCAACCCGGTGCTGACCGAAAACCTGACCGGCCTTGCCCGCGTCGTCCGCTCGTCGGTGACCCCGGCGATGGAAAACGTGGCGCTATGGCATGAGCGTGATATCTCGCATTCCTCGGTCGAACGCTTCATCGGCCCGGACGCGACGATCACGCTCGACTTCGCGCTGGCCCGCCTTACCGGCGTGGTCGACAAGCTGCTCGTCTATCCCGAGCGCATGCAGAAGAACCTCGATCGCATGGGCGGCCTCGTCCACTCGCAGCGCGTGCTGCTGGCGCTGACGCAGGCAGGCCTGACGCGCGACCAGTCGTACCGTCTGGTCCAGCGCAATGCGATGAAGGTGTGGGAATCGGACGGTCAGCTCTCGCTGCTCGAACTTCTCAAGGCCGATCCCGAAGTCACCGCCGCGCTGCCCGTCGAAGTGATCGAGGACAAGTTCAACCTCGACTACCACTTCAAGCAGGTCGATACGATCTTCGCGCGCGTTTTCGGGAACTAAGCACCCCGCCGACACTTCCCATGGCCGCCAATCGCGCTTAGCATCGCGCGCGATTGGCGGACCTACTTGCAGAGCCAACTGCAGGAATTGCCGGAGGAAGCATGAATATCATCCGCACCGTGCTGTGGATTGCGATCACCGCGATCCTCGTCGCTTTCATCGCCATGAACTGGTCCAAGGTGCCGGTGAACTTCTGGCCGCTGGACGACGGCAACTACATCCACTTCGAATGGCCGGTCGGCGTCGTCGCCCTGCTGTTCTTCGGCCTCGGCATGTTGCCGGTGTGGCTCTACCTGCGCGCGGTGCGCTGGCGGCTCAATCGCCGCATCGCCACGCTGGAGAACTCGCTGCGCGCCAGTTCGATGCCGTCGATGACCGCGCCCGCGCCCGAAGCCGCCTCCCCCACCCTAGAACCCTCCCCGGAAGTCTGATCCCATGAACAACAATCCCGTCTATCTCGCCCTCGACCTGCCCCGCCTCGACGCTGCCGAGGCGCTGGCCCGCAAGGTCGCCGGGCATATCGGCGGGATCAAGCTGGGGCTGGAGTTCTTCTGCGCCCACGGCCACCACGGCGTGCACGAACTGCACAAGCTGGGCCTGCCGATCTTCCTCGACCTGAAGCTGCACGACATTCCGAACACCGTGGCCGGCGCGATGCAGGCCATCCACGTGCTGCAGCCCTCGATCGTCACCATCCATGCCGCCGGTGGCCGCGCGATGATGGAAGATGCCAAGGCCGCCGCGGGTGAGAATACCAAGGTGGTGGCCGTCACCGTGCTCACCAGCCTTGACGGGGACGACCTTGCCGCCATCGGCGTGAACGACGAACCCCATGCACAGGCCCTGCGCCTTGCCGAACTGGCGCACTCCGCCGGGCTGGACGGCATCGTCTGCTCGGGCCACGAAGTCGGTGCGGTGCACAAGCAGTGGAAGGACGGCTACTTCGTCGTCCCTGGCCTGCGCCCGGATAACGGAACGAACGGCGACCAGAAGCGCATCGTCACCCCGCGTCAGGCGCGCGATGATGGCGCCAGCGTGCTGGTGATCGGCCGCCCGATCAGCCGCGCCGAAGACCCCCTCGCCGCCGCCCGCGCCATCGAGGCCACGCTCTGACGCAAATGTGGCGCTGGAGCCAAGGCTGACGCGCCACGGCTCCGTCTCTCCGTTCATCCCCCGGAAATGCACGGTTCAGCGCCGGGCAACCTCCGGGGATACAGACCGTTGTTCCGGTCCTGATGGATGGAGAGTGCGACTATATGAAATCCCCCCGACTGCTTACCGCTGCCGCGTTCACCGCTTTGGCGCTGGCTTCCGCCCCAGCCGCGATGGCGCAGCAGACCGTCCCCGCCATCGAGGCCGGGCACACCCTGCTGACCGTCAGCGCCGAAGGCTCCACCACCCGCACGCCGGACATGGCCAGCTATTCGGCCGGCGTCACCACGCAAGGCAAGACCGCCAGCGAAGCGATGGGCGCCAACTCGCAGGCGATGGCCCGCGTGATCGCCGCGCTGAAGAAGGCCGGCGTGGCGGACAAGGACATCCAGACCACCAATCTCAGCCTCAACCCGGTCTATGCCGAACCCAAGCGCCAGCCGGACGGCAGCTTCTCCGGCGAACCGCGTGAGATCGTCGGCTATCAGGCGACAAACACCGTGAACGTGCGCCAGCGCAAGCTGGCCGATACCGGCAAGGTGATCGACGCGCTGGTGACGGCGGGCGCCAATCAGGTAAACGGTCCGGACTTCACCCTGTCGCAGCCCGACGCCGCGCAGGACGAAGCCCGCATGGACGCGATCAAGACCGCCCGCGCCCGCGCTGATCTCTACGCCCGCGCCGCCGGCCTGCGCGTGGTGCGCATCGTCTCGATCAGCGAGAGCGGCGGCTTTTCGCCGATGCCGGTGATGTATGCCCGCAAGGCCTCGATGGACATGGCGGCCGCCGCGCCGCCGGTCGCTGCCGGTGAACTGCAGATGTCGGTGAACGTGACGGTCCAGTTCGAACTGGCGCAGTAAGATAGAATAACGGGTTCGCGCAAAGGCACGAAGGCGCGAAGGAGTCGTTCGGCACCGCAGGTGCCCTTCTCCTTCGCAGGCTTTGCGGCATTCGTTGTCGTGGAACGGCAGAAGGCTTCGCCGACAGAGCAAGCCCTTTGCGCCTCTGCGTCTTTGCGCGAATCAAAAATCCCGAAGCCCCTGCAAAAGTGGCGCAACAGATCAGTTCAGCATCATGTCCTGAGACTGGATGTTGTACCCCACCAGCGCCATGTGCCCGCCGTCGCCCTTGCGATAGACGAACTGCTCGACGCCCGATCCGCGTTCGAAGGTCGTCTCCATCGTCAGCGTCACGAATGTGCCGCCCGTAGTGGCATTGGCGTTCCACCCGGTCTGTTTGCTCGCGCGCACTTTGCCCAGCTTGCCATGAACCGCATCGATCAGCTTTGTGAACTGCGCCTGCTGGGTCGCGCCGCGGAACTGAGGATCGGCGCTGTTCCAGATTTCCTGCGCCCGCCCCGCGTCGAGCGCGCGATGGAACTTGGCCACTTCCACCCCCGCATCCTCGAACGACTCCTTCATGCCGCAGCCGGCCAGCATTGCAGCGGCGGCAAATGGCATTAGATAGCGCCCAAATCGGTTCATCATCGGTCCCCTAAGCTTCGGGACCGCAATCTAGGCCAGAAAAACCCAATGCCAACAGCGGCGATCAAGATCTGCGGGATAAGCACGGCCGACGCGCTGGAAGCCGCGATCCGCGCGCGCGCCGATCATGCCGGCTTCGTGTTCTTCCCCAAGAGCCCGCGCAACGTCACCCCGGCTGAGGCTGCTCAGCTTGCCGAGCGCGCGCAAGGCCGCATCGGCCGCGTGGGTCTGTTCGTCGATGCCGATGACGCGACGATTGCAGAGGCCGTGGCAAGCGCCCGTCTCGACGCGTTCCAGCTTCACGGCAGCGAGAGCCCGGAACGGGCGGCGCAGCTGCGCGCGCGTTATGGTGTGGCCGTGTGGAAGGCCCTCTCCGTCGCCACGGCGGAAGACGCCGCCAAAGCTGCCGCCTATGCCGGCGCGGTCGATCTGGTGCTGTTCGATGCCAAGACGCCCAAGGGCACGCTGCCGGGCGGCATGGGCCTCAGTTTCGACTGGAAGCTGGTCGCGGGCTGGAAAGGCCCGGTGGCATGGGGCCTTGCGGGCGGATTGACGCCTGACAACGTGGCCGAAGCCGTGCGGCTGACCGGCACGCCGCTGGTGGACACTTCTTCGGGCGTGGAAAGCGCTCCGGGCATCAAGGACCTCGACCGGATCGACGCCTTCGCGCGTGCCGTGCGCAGCGGCTGAGTTAGAGAACCCGGCCCAAGCTGGTGTAATCATCAACCTGAACCACAATTCGTCATTGCGAGCGCAGCGAAGCAATCCAGGGCGGTTTACGCGACTCTGGATTGCTTCGCTGCGCTCGCAATGACGAAGGCGGTTATAGTCACCCCGCCAGTCCCATCGGCCTCAAGGCGATACAAACAAGAAAGGGCGGTCCCCTCATGGGCCGCCCTTTCCTGGCTTACGCTCGCAAGCGAGCGATTCCGCTCAGATGCTCCCGGTCCGCAGCCTCGGTGGCAATCGCGGACCGGAAGCAGCCAAATCAGAACTTCACGCCAACGCCAACCAGGCCGACGTCTGCGTCGGGGGTGTTGTCGCCGACGAGCAGGTGCTTGTACTCAGCCTTGGCGTAGAAACGGTCGTTGAGGCCCTGCTCAACACCACCGCCAACAGCAACGGCGCTGTTCCCGTACTTGCTGAACTTCGACTGCCAGGTCGAGTTGGCATAGAGCTTGGTGGTCGGGGTGACCTTGTAGCCAACGCGGCCACCGGCGCCCCACGAAACGCGGGTGTCGTCGGTCAGGATCTTGTCTGCCGAACCTTCGACGCCTGCGAAGAACTTGCTGCCCAGGTCGTAGTCGTAGCCGACTGCGACGCCTGCAACTGCTTCGCTGTCGCTGCCGTCCCAGATGATGCCGGTGCGGGCTTCGATGCGCGCTTCATTGGCCAGAGCGGGGGTGGCAACGGCTGCAGCAACGGCGGCGAGCGAAACGAGTGCGATACGCATTGTATTTTCTCCAGTATTTTCCCCGGCCCTCACCGGGGAGCCGCCCGCTGCGCCTCCTTTCCTTTCGCTCAGATGAACGAAATAATTCATTATTACCTAAAAACGTCATGAAACTACCATTTACAGACACTATATTGCCATTAACGTTTGCGCATTTGCATACTTTGCAATTGAATTCGGCCGGGTCGTCCCCATGCAAACGTTTATCGGCGAAGGCGCTGGACTTGGCCGCCCCGCTCTGCCAATCGCCCCGATCATGACCACGCACGCGCCTGTGAACAGCTTCCGCGCCCTGCCCGACGAGACCGGCCACTTCGGCCAGTTCGGCGGTCGCTACGTCGCCGAAACGCTGATGCCGCTGATCCTCGATCTTGAGAAGGAATACCGCAAGGCACAGCAGGACCCCGCGTTCTGGGCGGAATTCGATGCGCTGATGAAGGACTTCGTCGGCCGCCCCAGCCCGCTCTACTACGCCCCGCGTATGACGGACTATTTCCGCGCCCTCGCCCCCGAAGGCAAAGGCCCGAAAATCTACTTCAAGCGCGAAGAGCTGAACCACACCGGCGCGCACAAGATCAACAACTGCATCGGCCAGATCCTGCTGGCCATCCGCATGGGCAAGACCAAGATCATCGCCGAAACCGGCGCCGGCCAGCACGGAGTCGCCACGGCCACCGTCGCCGCGCGCTTCGGCCTGCCCTGCAAGATCTTCATGGGCGCCAAGGATATCGAGCGCCAGAAGCCCAACGTGTTCCGCATGAAGCTGCTGGGCGCCGAAGTGATCTCTTGCGAGAGCGGATCGCAGTCCCTCAAGGACTCGATGAACGACGCGCTGCGCTACTGGGTCGCGAACGTCCACGACACGTTCTACATCATCGGCACCGCCGCCGGCCCGCACCCCTATCCGGAACTGGTGCGCGATTTCCAGTCGATCATCGGCAAGGAAACGCGCGAACAGATGCTGGAGAAGGAAGGCCGCCTGCCCGATATGCTGGTGGCGGCCGTGGGCGGCGGATCGAACGCGATCGGCCTGTTCCACCCCTTCCTTGACGATCCCGAAGTGCAGATGACCGGTATCGAGGCTGCGGGCCACGGCATCGATACGGACAAGCACGCCGCATCGCTGACCGGCGGCAAGCCCGGCATTCTCCACGGCAACAAGACCTATCTGCTGCAGGACGAGGACGGCCAGATTACCGAGGCGCACTCGATCTCGGCCGGTCTCGACTATCCGGGGCTTGGGCCGGAACACTCCTGGCTGCATGAGAGCGGGCGCGTGAACTACGTGCCGATCACCGATACGCAGGCCCTCGACGCGTTCCAGCTCTGCTGCGAACTGGAAGGCATCATCCCGGCGCTCGAAAGCTCGCACGCGCTGGCCGCGCTGCCGCAGCTGACGGCGGAGATAGACGAGGACAAGCTGCTCGTCGTCAACGTCTCGGGCCGCGGCGACAAGGACATCTTCACCGTCGCCGAAGCGCTGGGCGTGGAGCTTTAATCAATGACCCGCTTCGAAACCGCATTCGCCAAGGGTCCCGCGCTCGTCTGCTTCATCACCGGGGGTGACGGCGACACGGCCGCCAATCTCGACGCGCTGGTCGAAGGCGGTGCCGACGTGATCGAACTCGGCATGCCCTTCACCGATCCGATGGCCGACGGCCCGGCGATCCAGGAAGCGAACATCCGCAGCCTCGACGCCGGCACCAAGACCTCCGACATCTTCCGCATGGCAAGCGAATTCCGCGCCCGCCACAGCCAGGTGCCGCTGGTGCTGATGGGCTATGCCAATCCGATGATCGCCCGAGGTGCCGACTGGTTCGCGGACGAATGTGCCAACGCCGGAGTCGACGGCGTGATCTGCGTGGACATCCCGCCTGAGGAAGATGCCGAACTCGGTCCGGCACTGCGCGACAAGAACGTCTCGCTGATCCGCCTTGCCACACCCACAACCGACGCCACGCGCCTTCCGGCCGTTCTCAGTGGCTCCTCGGGGTTTCTCTACTATGTCTCTGTCGCCGGTGTGACCGGCATGCAGCAGGCGGCGCAGGGCTCGATCGAGGATGCCGTAGCCAAGCTCAAGGCGGCCAGTTCGATCCCCGTAGCCGTCGGCTTCGGCGTGCGCACGCCGCAGCAGGCCAGCGCGATCGCCAAAGTGGCGGACGGCGTGGTCGTCGGCTCGGCGCTGGTCGATCTGGTCAAGCAGCACGGCGCCGATGCCCCCGCGCATCTGCGCGAACTGACCGCCGCGCTGGCCCAGGCAGTTCACGCCGCGCGCTGATCAAGCCAAATTTCGTCCCCAATTTCGTTATTGCGAAACGCGCGATGACGACGCAATCCCATGCATCGCGGCGGCCGCCAAGGCTTGCCGCGATGTGCCTTTCCGGACGGGTGCCATGAAAGACTTCGCCGTTTCCGAAGACCCGCGCGTTCAGGCCCAGCTTGACCGCCTTGCCGCGCTCTCGATCCCGCAGGGCCGCCTTGGGCTGGAAACGATCCACCTGCTGCTCCAACGGCTGGGCGATCCGCACAAGCGCCTGCCGCCGACGTTCCATGTCGCCGGCACCAACGGCAAGGGATCGACCTGCACTTATCTGCGCTTCATGCTGGAGGCACAGGGCCTGAAGGTCCATTCCGCCACCAAGCCGCATCTGGTGCGCTACAACGAGCGCATCCGGCTGGGCGGCAAGCTGATCTCGGACGAAATGCTGGCCGACCTGCTCGCCGAAGTGCTCGACGCGGGCGAGGACCTTGGCCCCAGCTTCTTCGAAGTGACCACGGCGGCGATCTTCCTCGCCTTTGCGCGCGAACCGGCCGACGCCTGCGTGATCGAGGTGGGCCTTGGCGGCCGCCTCGACGCCACCAATGTCATCGATCATCCGGCCGCCTGCGGCATTGTCACGCTCGGCATCGATCACGAAGCCTTCCTGCTGCGCCCCGAGGAAGGTGCGCCGGAAGAGCCACTGGCCCGCATCGCTTTCGAGAAAGCCGGTATCGTCCGCGGCCCCGCGCCGGTGGTCACGCTGGCCTATCCGGAAAGCGCCACGCTCGAAATCGAGCGCGCCGCCATGACTGCCGGTGCCCCGCTGCACATGCGCGGGCGTGACTGGGACGCGGCCGTGGGCGACGTGATCGAATATTCCGACCGTCACGGCGAACTTGCACTGCCGCTGCCCACCCTGCCCGGCACCCATCAGGCGGAGAATGCCGCGCTGGCCGTGGCTATCCTGCGCCATCAGGACCGGGTTGCGGTTTCGCCGGAAGCCATGGCCGAAGGCCTTACCGCCGCACGCTGGCCCGCACGCCTCCAGCATCTTTCCAAAGGCCCGCTGACTCGGCACGCCGGCATGCGCGAGGTCTGGCTGGACGGCGGCCACAACCCCGACGCCGGCCTTGCCATCGCACGCCATTTTGCTGGTCAACGCCTGCACCTCGTCATCGGCATGCTGGCGAACAAGGATCCCCGCGCACTGACCGCGCCGCTGGCGCAGAGCATCGCCAGCATTCGTGCCGTGCCGGTTCCGGGTCATGACTGCCACGGCCCGGAGAGCTTTGGACCTGCTGCCCTCTCCGCCGAAAGCGTAGCGGACGCGCTTTCGGCGCTGCCGGACGATGGCCTGCCGGTACTGATCGCGGGATCGCTCTATCTTTCCGGCGTCGTGCTCAAGGCCAACGCGGAAATTCCCGACTAGAGCGGTTTCCGATCCGATTGCATCGACTCGGCCGCTCTAAGCTTTTGGTTTTAGGTGAGCTTACCAAAGGGCAGCAGCTTCAGCGCCAGCGCCGCCGCGGCCTTCCCGTCGTTGGCACGCAGCGCGGGTAGAATGGCCAGAGCCGCACGCTTTAGCGTGGCGTCCAGAGGTGTCGACGCCTGCGCCGTCGCAGCGGCCTCGGCAAACTTGCGGGCCTGCGCCACCGAACCGTGGTCGCTGCGAATCTGCAGTAACGCTGCAAGCCCCGGATAGAACGCCTGATTGCCACCAAGATCGACCGCACGGGTCATCGCCGCCAGTCCCTGGTCCTTGCGCGCGCCCAGCGCGGTGCGGGCGAGGAAGCCCCCCAGTTCGTCCACGGCGCCAAGGTGCCACGCCGCAATCGCCATCTGCACTTCGGGATCGCGCGGGTTTTGCGCCAGCAGGCGCTGGAAGACATCGAGCGACGCCTTCACGTCGCTGCGGCTGTGCTGCAGCTTCCCGCGATAGCCGATGGCCACGCCGCGCTGGAGGGCGGCCTCCCGGTCGCCGGGGCGCGCGGCGAGCGCACGGTCGGCATTGGCGATGGCTTGCGCGATCAGTTGCAGCGCCCTGGCCTTGTCGTCCGTCTTGAACGCCGCCGTCGTCAGCAGATCCCGTGAACTCTGCGCCATGGCAGGGAGCGGCGCCGTCAGCGCCAGCCCGCAGGCCGCAACGGTGATGGGGCCGCGGATATTCGCCATTGCAAGGAAGACGGTCTTCAGCAGCATCGTTCCGGTATCTCCCCAAAGCAAAGTCCTGCGCCCACAGCCAACGGCCGAATTCCCGGCAGGTTCCTGCCGCGAAAGGCTGCGATCAGTTCACCGCCTCCGCCTCAAGCTCCGCAACATCTTCGCCCGCGGTGCCCATCGCCTGATCGACCAGCCCGGTGCGGCACATCCACCAGAACAGCACGATACCCGGCAGCGAGGCGACGGTGGTGAGGAGGTAGAAGTTCACATAGCCCAATGTCTCGATCAGTGCGCCGGCCGTGGTGCCGGTGAGGAAGCGCCCGACCACGCTGGCACCGGCAGAAATCAGCGCATATTGTGCGGCGGTGTAGCGCAAGTCGCAAAGCGCGGAGAAGTAGGCGATCACCACCACGCCGCCGAAGCCCGAAGCGATGTTCTCGAACCCGATCGCGCCGGCCATGCCCCAGTTACTGTGCCCAGCCGCCGCCAGCGCGGCGAAGCTGAGGTTGGAGGCGCCCATCAGGATCAGCGAAACCATGACCGAGCGCTTGAGGCCCATCTTGGCGAAAGCCACGCCGCCGATGAACACGCCGATCAGGTAAGCCCAGAAGCCGAGGCCGACGTCGTAGAGTGCGATTTCGTCATTGGAGAATTTCAAATCGTCGAACAACAGGCGGAACGTCAGGTTCGCCAGCGTATCGCCGATCTTGTGGACCAGGATGAAAGTCAGCACGAGCCAGGCGCCATTGCGGCGGAAGAACTCGGCGAAAGGTCCGGCGATGGAGTTCCACACTTCCACCACGCCGCGCTTTTCAACCACGACCTTGCGACGTTCCGGCTCCCCCAGCAGGGCCGCCGTCACCATCGCTGGCAGTGCGAAGAAAGCGCATGCCGCATAGCCCGCCGCCCAGCCATAGCGGGCCGAAAGCACCAGTGCCAACGCGCCGGCGCCGGCGGAACCGATGCGCCAGCCATATTGGCTCATGCCCGAACCCGTGCCCAACTGGTAAGGCTTCAGCGTTTCGATGCGATAGGCGTCGATCACGATGTCGAAGCTGGCGCCGGCAACGCCCACCAATACGGCAGCGATGACAGTGGCGCTGATGTCGGCAGCGGGGTTCACGAAAGCCAGGTTCAGCACCGCCGCGATCACGAACAGGCCGCAGACCATCATCCACGATACCCGCTGGCCCATGCTGCCGATAATCGGCAGGCGCACGCCATCGATGATCCAGGCCCAGAAAACTTTGAGGTTGTAGACCAGGAAGGCCAGCGTGAACGCGGTGACGGTCTTCTTGTCGATCCCGTCCTGCGCCAGACGCGTGGTGAGCGTCGCGCCGATCATCGCATAGGGAAAGCCGGAGGACAGCCCCAATGCGAAGGCGGCCAGCGATTCTTTCTCGAAATAGGGTTTTACCGCATCCCAGACGCCGCGACGTTGTTCGATACTTTGGGCGTCCACGCAGTGATCTCCGGTTTCGACACGCGAATATGCTGATTTGCCGCACCCTAACGCGGCCTTGGCGCAAGGGAAGGCTGGATGAAGCGACGATCAACAGGTATGGGCGGGCAAATGTCCAAACCTCCTTTTAAATCCGGCGGCCCGAAGCGTGGCGGCGGCGGTTCGCGCGATGGCTCCTTCCGGGACGGCCCGCGCGGCGGTGGCCCCCGTGACAACAACCAGCGCGGCAACCAGCGCGGCGATGCTCCACGCGGCCACGGCGATGCCCGGCGCGGCGACGATCCCGGCAATTCGCGCCGCGACGACAGGCCCACTTACTCGCGCGGCCCGCGCAAGGCCGATGAAGGCAAATCCTTCGGCGGCCGTCCTTGTGGCGAGCGCAAATCCGGCGATTACCGCAGCGACGATCGCCCCCGCGGCGACCGCAATCGACCAGACTCCAATCACCCAAGCCACAATCGCGATGAGCGCAGCGGCGGTTCACGCGACGGGCAGCGCAATGACCGGCCCGCATACGGCCGGGGTCCGCGCAAGGCCGATGCCGGCAAGCCCTTCGGCGACCGCCCCTATGGCGAGCGCAAATCCGGCGAATACCGCGGCGACGACCGCCCCCGCAGCGACCGCAATCGCCCAGACCGCAATCGAGATGAGCGCGGCGGCGGCCAGCGCGACGACCGGCGCGACGGGCCTACTTACAGCCGTGGTCCGCGCCGCGCCGAGGATGGTAGATCCTTCGGCAGCCGCCCCTACGCCGGCCGGTCAGAGCGTGACGGCGGCGAACGCCCCCGTGGCGAGCGTTTTCGCGACGAGCGCCCCTCTGGCGCCAGCCGCTATGAAGACCGTCGCCATGAAGAGCGGCGCCCCCGCCCGGTCCGCACCGCGCCGCGCGCCGCCGCCCCCACGGCCAAGACGCCCGGAATGCCGGTGCGCGAAGGCGAACGAATCGCCAAGCTGCTGGCCCGCGCCGGTGTCGCCAGTCGCCGCGAGGCGGAACGCCTGATCATCGAAGGCCGTGTGCGCCTGGGTGAGGATGTGATCGAAACGCCCTCCACCGTGCTCCCCAATCTGCGCGGCGTGACTGTCGACGGTAATCCGGTGCGAGAGGCGGAGGAAACCCGCCTCTTCATCTTCCACAAGCCTTCAGGCCTGATCACGGCGGAGCGGGACCCGATGGGCCGCCCGACCATCTACACCGCGCTGGACAATGCCCTGCCCGAAGGCGCCGGCCGTGTGATGCCGATCGGCCGTCTCGACCTCAATACCGAGGGTCTGCTGCTGCTGACCAACGACGGTGAGTTCAAGCGCCAGCTGGAACTGCCCGCCACCGGCGTGCCGCGCACCTATCGCGCGCGCACTTTCGGAGACATCACGCAGAGCCAGCTTGAAGACCTGATCGAAGGCATCGAGATCGAGGGCGTGATCTACGGCAAGATCGACGCCAACATGGAGCGTCGCACCGGGCGCAACCAGTGGATCGAAATGACCCTGACCGAAGGCAAGAACCGCGAAGTGCGCCGCGTGCTCGAACATCTGGGTCTGCAAGTCAGCCGCTTGATCCGCATTTCCTATGGGCCCTTCCGCCTGCTGGACCTGCCCAAGGGTCTGGTCGTCGAAGTCAGCGAGCGCGAACTGGAGAACTTCCGCCGCACGCTGGCCCAGAACAACGCGAAAAACGCCCCGAAGGACAGTCCCAAGGACGGAGACGCCAGGGACGGAGACGAGGCATGAAGCCGGCCAATGCGCGGACCGGCCTGCGCATCGTTGCGGGCGAATGGCGCGGACGCAAGCTGGCGACGCCGGAGGGCGACACCACGCGCCCGACGGCAGACCGCACGCGCGAGACGCTGTTCTCTATGCTGGCGAGCCGCCTTGGCACGCTTGAGGGTCTGAAAGTCGCCGATCTCTTTGCGGGATCGGGAGCACTTGGGCTTGAGGCGCTGTCACGCGGCGCCGCGCACTGCCTGTTCGTCGATCAGGACCCCGGTGCAATCCGGGCGATCCGCACCAATATCGCCAATTTGCGCGCCCAGGGGCAGGCCGACGTGCGGGCAAGTTCGGTGATGTCGCTCGGACAGGCGAAGGAGACCTTGGACCTCGTCCTGCTGGATCCGCCCTACGATACCGGCGCTGGTGCCGTGGCGGTCGACAAGCTGAACCGGCTGGGCTGGATCGGCGAGCAGACGTGGGTCAGCCTCGAAACCGGGCGCGACGAAAGCGTGTCGATCCGCGGTTTCGAGGTCGAGTCCACGCGGGACGTCGGCAAGGCACGGCTGCACATCCTGCGCCGCGTCCCGGACTGATCGCCCGCTACTGATCGGAGTCGATTACTTCTTCTTGTGGCTGGACTTCTTCGGCGCACTGCGCTGCACGCCGATCTGGCTGGGATTGATGCAGCTGTCCTTGATCGTTGCCGAACAGACCTTGTAGGTCTGACCATCGATGGAAACCTCGGTCGGCCGGCCACGGCTGTCACGCGCGGTTACGTCGGCCTTCTGCGGCGCGGCGTCCTGTGCGATGGCAGCGGCTCCAAGCGGGGCCGCGACGGCGGCAGCAGCAAGTATAAGCAAGTAGCGGGACATCCGGATTTCTCCATATGATGAAACGAACCCCGCACGGTGAAATACACTGCGCGGGGTTCGGTTCCAACTATACTTTTACAACGACAATCAGACTCCGCCGCGATTGCGGCAATTGTCCGTCACCGTCTTGCTGCACTTCGGATAGGTCTTGTCCATCGCCGTTGCCGGCGGCGGCGTCAGCGCGCCCTTGTAGGGGCCGCCCTGATAGCTCTGGTCCGCTGGCATCGCGGGGGGCACCGATTGTGCCGCCATCTTGGGATCGGGTACGCCCGTGGTCGGCATCCCCTCCCCCGGCGGATTGGCCTGCCCGGCCGGGGTCGACGGCTTCTGGCCGTTGAGTTGCTGGGCAACCGCGTTCCAGGCGATCTGCTGCTGTTCCGGACTCATCTTGTAGATCTGGCCGCGCTGGTCGGGCGTCAGCGCCCAATAGCCGCGCTGCTGCTCACCCGTGAGGTTCCAGAAATAGGCTTTGTATTCCGGCGTCCACGTATCGTAGTCGGCCTTCATATCGGCGGGCCACGAATCGTACGTCGCCTTCTGCTCGGCCGTCATCGCGCCGGAATCCGAGGGCGCGGCTGGAGCCGGCGGAGCTTCGGGAGTTGGTGCAGGGTCGCCCACGGTGCTTTGGGCAAGGATGGGGCCGGACAGGGCGGCCAGCGAAAGTGCGGCAGCGCCGGCCAGAAGTTTCACACGCATGGCATCTCTCTCCATGTCTATCGCTATGCAAAGGCGACGCCCGGTGCCGGGGATTGTTCCGAAGATGCGACGAAGCGGCCTTGCACCGCGATGCCCCGTTCCCTAGATGTTCACGGGTGAACGATCTGCAATCCTCTCAGCCTGATGCCTCTTCCGACCCGTTGATCGAGGGGCTGAATCCTCCCCAGCGCGAGGCGGTGCTGACTACCGAAGGCCCGGTGCTGATGCTGGCAGGGGCCGGCACGGGGAAGACGGCGGCGCTCACCCGCAGGCTGGCGCACCTCGTCCGCAGCCGCCTGGCCTGGCCCAGCGAGATCCTCTGCGTCACGTTCACCAACAAGGCCGCACGCGAAATGCGCGAGCGTGTGGGCCACCTGATCGGCCCCGCCGTCGAAGGGATGCCCTGGCTCGGCACCTTCCACGCGATCGCCGCCAAGATGCTGCGCCGCCATGCCGAACTGGTGGGGCTGCAACCCAACTTCACGATCATCGATACCGACGATCAGCTTCGCGTCCTGAAGCAGTTGATTCAGGCCGAAGGGCTGGATGAAAAGCGCTGGCCCGCCCGGCAACTGGCCGGTTGCATCGATCGCTGGAAGAACCGCGGGCTCAACCCCGCCGATCTCGATGCCGGCGAAAGCGAAGCCTATGCCAATGGCCGCGGACAGAAGTTCTACCAGCTCTATCAGGATCGCCTGAAGACGCTGAACGCCTGCGATTTCGGCGATCTGCTGCTCCACATGCTCAACATCCTGCGCACCAATCGCGATGTGCTGCAGCAGTACCAGCAGCGCTTCAAATACGTGATGGTGGACGAATATCAGGACACCAATCAGGTCCAGTACCTGTGGCTCCGCCTGATCGCGCAGGAACGCAAGAACATCTGCGTGGTGGGGGATGATGACCAGTCGATCTACTCCTGGCGCGGCGCGGAAGTGGCCAATATCCTGAAGTTCGAGAAGGACTTTCCCGGCGCGAAAGTGATCCGGCTGGAGCAGAACTATCGCTCCACCCCGCAGATCCTCGCCGCCGCCTCTGGCCTGATCGGCGAGAACACGCAGCGCCTGGGCAAGACGCTGTGGACCGAGCGCCATCCCGGCGAAAAGGTGCGCGTGATCGGCGTGTGGGACGCGCCGGAGGAAGCGCGCCGCGTGGGGGACGAGATCGAGCGGTTGGAACGCGAAGGCGCCCCGCTCGACCAGATCGCCATCCTTGTGCGCGCGCAGTACCAGACGCGCGAGTTCGAAGACCGGTTTATCTCGATCGGCATGAAGTACCGCATCGTCGGCGGCTTCCGTTTCTATGAGCGCGCCGAAATCCGCGACGCCCTCGCCTATCTGCGCGTCATCGCGCAGCCGTCGGACGACCTTGCGTTCGAGCGTATCTACAACGCCCCGAAGCGGGGCCTTGGCGCCAAGGCGCTGGAGGCACTGCACACCCTCGCCCGCCGCCGGGGCATTCCGCTCGCGATGGCCGCGATAGAGATTGCCGATACCGACGAACTGCCCGCCCGCGCGCGCAATACGTTCCTGTCGCTGATGCGCGATTTCGCCCGCTGGCGCGACCTGTCGGGCACCGAGAACCCGGCCGATCTCATGCGCACCGTGCTGGACGAAAGCGGCTATACCGACGCGCTGCAGGCCGAAAAGACGCCAGAAGCGGCGGGCCGCCTCGAAAACCTCGTCGAACTCGCGCGCGCCATGGAGGAATATGAAAGCCTCGGCGATTTCCTCGAACACGTCAGCCTCGTGATGGACAACGATGCCGCCGCGGACGAGGAAAAGGTCACGATCATGACCATGCACGCGGCCAAAGGGCTGGAGTTCGACAATGTGTTCCTGCCCGGCTGGGAGGAAGGCGTGTTCCCCTCGCAGCGGGCGATGGACGAAGGCGGGCTTGCCAGCCTGGAGGAGGAACGCCGCCTCGCCTACGTCGCCATCACCCGCGCGCGGCGCAAGTGCACGATCCTTCATGCCGCGAACCGCCGCATCTATGGCCAGTGGACCAGCTCCATCCCGTCACGCTTCATTGCGGAGCTGCCGGACGATCATGTGGATGCGGAAACCACGCTATCCGGCGGCGCCTCGCTCTGGCGGGCGCAGTGGACGGAAATGGCCGATCCTTTCGCCGAAGTGGCCCGCGCGCAGCCGGCTCGCACCTTGACGCGCGGCCCCGGTTGGCAGCGCGCGGCGGCGCAGGAATACGATCCCAAGCCGCGCCGCATTGCCGAATCGACGCGTAGTGCCGCCAGCTTCGCCTCGAAGCCGCGCACCGATATCGCAATCGGTGCGCGCGTGTTCCATGAGAAGTTCGGCTACGGCAAAGTCACCGGCCAGGAAGGCAACAAGCTGGAGATCGATTTCGAACAGGCCGGCGCCAAGCGCGTGCTGGACAGCTTCGTGAAACCCGCCAGCGACGTCTGAGCGGGTTTCCGGCGCCCCTTAGAGCAGGCCGGGAATCAGTCGCGAACGCACTTTCGCTGCGTATTCACGGTAGCCGGGATCGACGTTGAGCATCTTCTCTTCCTCGTCCATGCGCATCCACAGCAGAATCCAGGTCAGCGCATAGATCGCGACGTTCCAGATCGAGAGATAGAGCAGCAGGTATCCGATGTGGTTGACGATATAGGCCATGTACATAGGATGGCGAACGATCCGGTAAAGCCCGCCGCTCTTCACCCCGCGATTGGCCGCAACCAGCCCGAAACTGCGGCGCAGCGAAAGCTTGGCGATGATCGACAAGGCCACGCCGCCGAGGATGAAAGTGGTCGAAACGAAGTCCGGCGCCAGTTGCACGCCGTTCGGCACGATCAGCAGCGCCACGCCGGTGCCGCCGAAGCCCACCAGCACCGGCTTGATGCCCGTGGCCACGTCTCCCGGCCGCTGAAGAATGATCAGCACAACGCCCAGCAACTCGGCGATCAGGAAAACCACAAGTTGCGGATGCTGCGGCACCGCAGGCAGCAGCCGGTTGATCACCAGATAGGCAAGCAGCAGCAGAAACGCGCATTCGGCAAAATGGATCAGGCGAGCCAGCGTCATCGATGTCCCCCGCCCCGCCAAAGCGGCCGGGGCATGCAATCCTTTTAATCAGGAACTGGTAAACAGCCGTTTAAGCGACTTTGGCGATCATCCGAAGGAACGAGTGTTTAGGTTCGGGAAACCATCATGGGCCTAAGGCAGCGTCGATAGGATTTTTTGTCGCAGGCCTGCCCAGATGCATGAAATCACCGTGATCCTGCGCCCGCTGCTGCTGGTTGCGCTCTTCCTGATCCCACTGGAGCGCCTGCTGCCCGCGCGGGGCAGCACCCGCCGCACCCGCGCGGGGCTGGTTGCCGACCTGCTCCACGCCACGATCGGCGCGCTGGTCATCCGCTTCGGCGCCGTCGTCCTGTTGACATGGATTGCCCCGGCCGCGCCACCAGTCAGCCTGATCGGCACCGTGCCGGTATGGCTGCAGGCCATCGTGCTGCTGCTGGTGAGCGACCTGATCATCTGGTGCGTACATCGCAGCTTTCACGCCGTACCGTTCCTCTGGCGCTTTCACCGCATCCACCATTCCAGCCCACATCTCGACTGGCTGGCCACGGCCCGCGTCCATCCGGTGGAGCAAGTGATCTTTGCAACGGCCACGGCGCTACCGATGTGTCTGGTGGCGTTCTCTCCGCTGGCGGTGGCGATCTATCTCGCCTTCTACACGATCCACGCCAACCTGCTGCACGCCGACACGCGCCTGTCGTTCGGCCCGCTGGAAGCGATTTTCACCCCCCCTCGCATCCATCACTGGCACCATGCCGACGAGGTGGAAGCCTACGACACAAACTTCGGTTCGCAACTGGTGATCTGGGACAAGCTGTTCGGCACCGCCTATCGCCCCGAAGCGGAGCGCCCTGCCCGCTTCGGCGTAGATTCGGCGCCGTCCGAAGACTTTGCCGATCATCTGATCGCTCCGTTCCGCAAACAGCCCGACAGCTCGCCCTCGAGCAGGCAGGCCCTGGAAAGCTCTCCGTCCGCCTAGCGGCCCCTCACTCGCACCTACTTACCCTGCGAAGCCGCCTCGATCTGCGACAGCAAGGGATCCGGCACAAAGGCCGCAGCCCCATCGGGCGTTAATTCCAGGATCGCCTCACCCTGCCTTGACCGTGCCTTCCATACCGGCAGACCCGGCCCGTTGGGATCACCGGTCTTGGCGAAGTTCACGATATAACCGCTGGCGATCCTGCCCATCTGGTTGTCCCGCTCACTCGTCCCCTCGCCGTACTTGATCGCCTGGGTGGCCAGGAAGAACGGGATGTCGGTGGCATGACCGGCCCCCTTTCCATCAGCGGCAATCGAACTGGCGACGTAGCCGAAGCGATATTCCCAGACCGGAACACCCTGATCGGCAACCAGCCCGGCGATCTGCCGCGCGCCGGCAATCATGCTGCCCGTCACGCCGCCGATATCGTCACTGGTGGCGCCGATGATCATCGGCACCTGACGGAACTCTGCCGAAGTATAGGCCTTGCGCTGGTCCACCGCGATACGCCCATCGGGGAACGGACTAGCAAAGGTACGCGGTGCATCCGAAGGCGCGAAAAGCGCAGTAAGGTTCAGCCCATCCACCACATCGTCGGCGGAGAGCGCACGCAGCTTGGCCAGTGCCTCGGGATCGTCCTGCGCGATGCCCTTGCCCTCGGCAAACCGCAGGCCGGTGGCCTCTGCCGAGGCAAGATCCTGACCGAGCAGCATCTGGCCGTCGCCGCCGGACATGACGACCGCCTTGTCGAACAATCCGTTGGCCATCGGCGAAGTGACAAGGTTGTGCACCGACATGCCGCCGGCGCTTTCGCCGATGATCGTCACATTATCGGGATCACCACCAAACGCCGCGATATTGCGCTGAACCCAGGTCAGCGCCGCGATCTGGTCCAGATAGCCGTAATTGCCCAGCAGGCCGGCGTCGGCATCTGCGGCGGTCAGCGCGGGATGCGCGAAAGTGCCGAAACGGCCGATGCGATAGTTGAAGCTGAAGAACAGCACGCCCTGCTTCGCCAGCTCGGCACCGGAATAGGTCGGGGGCGAGGCGCCGCCATTGACGAAGCCGCCGCCGTAGATCCACACGACCACCGGCAGCTTGCCGGCCGCCTTCTCGGGCCGCCAGACATTGGCATAGAGGCAATCCTCGGCCGGCGGGGTGCCAAGCGGCGCGGCATCGCCGTCGAACGGCTTCTGCATACAATCATGGCCATATTCGGTCGCCTTGCGGACGCCGTCCCAATCCGCCGCCGATTGCGGCGCACGCCAGCGCAAGTCTCCAACCGGCGGGGCGGCGAAGGGAATGCCCTTCCAGCTCAGGACGCCATCCGTCTCGCTGCCCTCCAGGCTGCCATTCTCAACCTGCACGACGGTTTCCGGGTCGGCGTGCGCCGCACAGGCCGCGCCGAGGCAGAGCGATAGCGCCAGAGCCAGTCTTGCCCCTCTGCCTGCCGCCCATCGCATAAGCCAACTCCTTGTCTTGAAAGACCTAGCTCTGACACAGGCCGACGACGCCCAGCAAGCAAGATGCCGGGAAAAGCGCACCAGAAAAGCAAACGGGGAGCCGTTGGGCTCCCCGCAGACTTGATCAGGATGGCTCGCGATGCGAGCTTCAGGCCAGGGCCGAAACGCCGAGGAATTCCGGGATCGGGCCGTTCCAGCCCATATCCGCCGGTTCTTGGTCACGATGGCGATTGCGGCGGTTGTCGTTGCGCGGTGCCTTTGCAGGCGCCTTCGCCTCGCGTTCCAGAGCGCTTTCGCGCGGGGCCGGAACACTTTCGCGAATGGCCGGTGCGCGTTCGCGGGCTGGGCGACGTGCCGACCGGTCTTCACGATCTTCACGAGCGCGGGGCTCGGGCCGTTCTTCGCGACGTTCGGTACGCTCACGCTTTTCGCGGCGCGGCTTTTCCTCACGCTCGGCAGAACGCGTCGCGGAGCGTGCGGGCGCGGCGTCCTCAAGCGCAACCTCGAACACCGGGATCTTGCCGCCGGTCAGCTTCTCCACGCCCTCGATCGCCTCGGCATCTTCCGGGGCTACCAGCGTGAAGGCACGGCCCGTGGCGCCGCCACGGCCGGTGCGGCCGATACGGTGGACATAGTCGTCCGGATGCCAGGGCGTGTCGAAGTTGAAAACGTGGCTCACGCCCTTCACGTCAAGCCCGCGTGCGGCGACGTCGGAGGCGACCAGGATGTTGATCGCACCGTCCTTGAAGCTCTGCAATTCGGCCAGACGCGCGGGCTGATCCATGTCGCCATGAATTTCGCCGGCGGCAAAACCGTGGCTCTTCAGGCTCTTCGCCAGTTCGCGCACCGTGGTCTTGCGATTGGCGAAGATGATCGCCGTGGTCACATTGTCCGTCCGCAGCAGGTGGCGCAGCACCTCCCGCTTCTTCCTGGACTGCACCGCGACCTTGTGCTGGACGATATTGATGTTGGCGGACGCGGGCCGCGCGACCTCAATGTACTTGGGGTTCGACAGGAAGCGGTCCGCCAGCTTCTTGATCGGCGGCGGCATCGTTGCCGAAAACAACAGGGTCTGCCGGTTGGTCGGCAGCTTCGAACAGATGCTTTCGATGTCCGGAATGAAGCCCATGTCGAGCATGCGGTCGGCTTCGTCGATCACCAGCAGTTCGCAGCCGGTCAGCAGGATCTTGCCGCGTTCGAACAAGTCCATCAGGCGGCCCGGCGTGGCGATCAGCACGTCCACGCCTTCCTGCAGCGCCTTGACCTGATCGCCCATCTGCACGCCGCCGATCAGCAGCGCCATCTTCAGGTCGTGGTTCTTGCCGTACTTCTCGAAATTCTCGGCAACCTGCGCGGCCAGTTCGCGCGTCGGTTCGAGAATCAGCGAGCGCGGCATCAGCGCGCGGCGGCGGCCGTGGGCCAGAATATCGATCATCGGCAGCACGAAGCTGGCCGTCTTCCCGGTACCCGTCTGCGCAATGCCGATAAGGTCCTTCATCATCAGGACCGGAGGAATGGCTTGTGCCTGGATCGGAGTCGGTTCGCTGTAACCCGCGGTTTCCACCGCGTGCAGCAATTCGTCAGACAGGCCGAGATCGGCAAAGCTCATAGGCAGACTGGTTTATCCGAAGTTCAGGGAAGCAAGGGTATTCGCCGATGTAGCCATCAAAGGCATCGCAACGCGTTCAGGCCGGGGCCTTTCGTGCGTACCGAACGTACACCTGCGCGGCCCCTTTGCGCGAACTGCCCCGAAAGTCAAGGAAATCCGCGATGAGGGCGATTCTCTCCCGCCGCGTCAGTGCCCTGTGGCCACCAATTGGCGCAGCCGTGTAAGCTTGCAGTTCGATCCGCTGCGCGAAAGCAGCGTGTCCCGATCCACGCAAAGCTGCCCGTCTGCAGAGCGGGAAAGCAAAAATCCCGAATAGAACGCACCGGCGCGGCAGGCCTTTTCCAGTTCGGCGCTGATGATCCGGCGGTCGCGCATGAAAAGCAGCAGGTTGCGCTGCCCTTCGGGCTGAACCCCGGCGATTCCCGCTATCGGCAGGCACTTGCCGATCTTGCGTTCCGCATAGCGCGGCGGACCAGGGCTGTCGGCGAGCGATTCCGGGCCGTCGGGATCCGGCAACGGCGCGCGGGGAGAAATGCGAATGGTCATGCGCTGTTCGATTCGGATCTGCCATGCCTCATCCGAATCGGGACGCGGAAAGGCGAAGACCGCGATCGGGTGAGCGCCGGCCGAATCGGACCAGTCCGCCGGCCAACCGCCCGGTCCCTCTCCTTCGGGCATGACATAGCGCGGCGAATCGGGCCGCACCGTTTCCGCAGGGTGCGCCGAATCGCTTTTGCCCCGATCGCTTCCGCCTGCCGCCGGGAACAGCAGCATGAGCGGGTAGAGCAGGACTGACGCAAGATTCATGAAAAGAGCTGATCCCCGAACGGCCCGGAGCGCGACAAGACCGTGCCACACCCCCTTAGCCCAGGAGCTTGAACCACCGCTTAACCCAAACGGCAAGTCATCCCGGCAGCAAACCACGTGAAACCGATAAGCGGCTGTGCCATATCGCACGGATGACTACGACCGACAGCCCCGCCGCCGATGTCCGTTCAGCCGATGTCCGCTCCGCCGACGCTTTCCTGACCGAGGCCGAAGCGCTGCTAGGTCCGCGCGGCCTCACCACCGATGCCGACCTGCTGGCCCCCTGGCTGACCGACTGGCGCGGCCGATTCACCGGCAAGGCGCTCGCCATGGCCTCCCCCGCCACCACCGAAGAGCTTTCGGCGCTGGCCCGCCTTTGCACCCGCCACGGCATCGCCATCGTCCCGCAAGGCGGCAACAGCGGCATGTCCGGCGGCGCGACGCCCGACGAAAGCGGCCACGCCCTTCTGCTTTCGCTGCGCCGCATGAGCGCGGTCCGCCATTTCGACGTCGAAGCCCGCCAGATCACCTGCGAGGCTGGCGTCGTCCTCCAGAACCTGCATGAACTGGCCGAAGCGCACGGCCTGCGCTTCCCACTCTCGCTGGGCGGCAAGGGCTCGGCCACGGTCGGCGGCCTGATCTCCACCAATGCCGGCGGCACCCAGGTGCTGCGCCACGGATCGATGCGCGCGCTGGTCTTGGGGCTGGAGGCGGTACTGGCCGATGGGCAGGTCTATTCGATGCTGACGCCGCTGAAGAAGGACAATCGCGGCTTCGACCTCAAGCAGCTTTTCATCGGCTCCGAAGGCACGATGGGCATGGTCACCGCCGCCACGCTGAAGCTGTCGCCTGCCGTGGCGGAGCGGGTGGTGATCTGGGCCGGCGTGCCCACGCTGGGCGCCGCGCGCAAGCTGCTGCTCCATTGCGAAGATGCGGCAGGAGACGCGCTGGAGGGATTCGAGGTAATGCCGCAGGCCTGCCTCGACGCCGTGCTGGAACACCTGCCCGATGCCCGCGCACCGTTGGAAGGCCGCCATGGCTGGCACGTGCTGATCGAAGTCGTGGCCGACCGCACGAGCGCCGACACCCTGCGCGACCGGTGCGAGACGATGATGGCCGACGCTTTCGAGGCCGAACTGCTGGAAGACGCCGCGATGTCCGCCAGCGAGGCACAGGCGGAAGCGATGTGGCTGCTGCGCGAATCGGTCGCCCCGGCAGAGCGCGCGCGCGGCCCGGCCGTGCAGCACGACATTTCCGTGCCCGTGGAGAAGATGCCGGACTTCGTGGAAACCACTGCCCCGATGATCGAGGCGAAGTGGCCCGGCACCGAAGCGGTGGCCTTCGGGCACCTGGGCGACGGCAACGTGCATTACCACGTGATCGCCCCCAGCGTGACCGACGGAGCCGCCTGGCAGATCAAGGAAGGCAAGGAAATCAGCCGTTACGTGCACGACCTCGTCACCGAATGGGGCGGTTCGATCTCGGCCGAGCATGGCATCGGCCAGCTGAAGCGCGACGAACTGGCGCGCCTTGGCGATCCCGTGGCGCTTTCGATCCTGCATTCGGTCAAGCAGGCGCTCGACCCGCAGGGCCTGCTGAACCCAGGCAAGCTGATCTAGGCGACAGGTACACCGACTCGCCGGATATCCCCGTTTCGGCCCGGGAGCGTGCTTGCGTGCGCCCCCTTGGCCTTCTAAAGCCACGCTCTTGGAAATTTCCCAGACTTGCGGAGAGTATCGCAATGGCCACCGCGCCGCAGAATCCTGCCCTGCCCCTGTTCTACAAGGACCTCGTGCCGCTGAATTCCCAGCAGCACGCCAGCTGGAAGACCCGTTCGACCGACAAGGCCACCTGGCTGGTCGGCGTCAATTCGGTGCCGCTGACCGTTGAGGAATTTCCGCAGGCCCAGCGCCACTTCCCGATCATCTTCACCTCGGGCGAGAACCCGGTGCCGCTGATCCTGATGGGCATGAACGAAGGCGTGAACGTTTTCGTGAACGACGAAGGCCTGGTCACCGAACAGGTCTATGTGCCTGCTTATGCGCGCCGCTACCCCTTCATGCTGGCCCGCCTGCGCCCGGACAGCGAAGAGCTGTCGCTGTGCATCGACCCGTCGAGCGACCTCGTCGGCGAGATGGAAGAAGGCGAAGCGCTGTTCAACGAAGGCGAACCGACCGACGCCACGAAGAACATGCTCAAGTTCTGCGAGAACTTCGAGATCGCCGGCACCAAGACCGCCAACTTCATGGCCGAACTGGCCAAGCACAACCTGCTGATGGAAGGCGAGCTGAACATCGACATCGGCACCGGCCAGCCCTTCACCTATCGCGGCTTCCAGATGGTGGACGAAACCAAGCTGCGCGAAATGCGCGGTGACGTGCTGCGCCAGTGGAACCAGAACGGCATGCTGCCGCTGATCTACGCGCACCTCTTCTCGCTCGACCTGGTTCGCGAAATCTTCGGCCGCCAGGTTTCGCAGGGCAAGGGCCCGCAGATCCCGGTCAACGCCTGATCTTTCGGCCGCGCGCGGCCACCGAACTCAATGATGGGGTGGGATTTTTGACATTTTTGTCACAGTCGCACCCCATTCTGCATCAGGTTTTCGACGCAAGCTTGCAATCGGGATGCGGCTTGCTTCATTCTAAGGGTTGAATGTCGCCGAAGGCTTGCTATGTTGGCAATGCCTGATCGGCGCTACCCTCATGGCCCGGTCAGGTTGGTGCACATCGTGCACCTCCTCCCTGAACCTTGGCCACCTCGCGCATCGCGCGAGGTGGTTTTTTAATGTCTTCAGCAAATTAGCGGATTTTGGCGGAAGCTCTGCACGGCTTCTGCCCGCTCCAAGGCATGGCTCGGCGCGAATCGTTTGCGCTACCAGCCGATCACTCGGCGGCCTGCGCCCATTCCTTGCCACCCAGTTCGCTGACACCCGCGGCCAGTCGGCGCACCAGCCCGACCAGAAGCTCGATCGTCCCCGGCAGGCCGGAGCCCGGCTCCGACAAGTGCGAATCGAGATAACAGCTGCGGTCCACCTCAAGCTGCATGGCGTGAATGCCCCCAGCAGGCCCGGCGTGACGTTCCAGCACATAGCCGCCCGCATAAGGTCGATTGTGCGCAGCAACCTGCCCATTGGCGGCAAACCAGGAAAAGGCGCTAGCAATCAGGCTGCCGTGGCAGGTGGCGCCGAAACGGTCCCCCACCACGAATCGCGGCGCTTCGCCGCCCAGCCGGGCCGGTAACGGAGGCATCGAATGCAGGTCGAGCAGCAGCGCTGCCCCCCACCGCTGACGCAGATCGATCAGGCGCTTCCCCAGCGCCTCATGATAGGGCTGGTGGATACCGTCGATGCGCGCAGCAAGGTCGGCGCGCTCATGCCGCCGGCGCCACAATTCGCCCACGCCGGGCAGACGCCGGGGAATCAGCCCCAGCCCGCTTCGCGCGCGCCGGCTTGGCATGCCGGGCGATTCGGGGCGGGCGGAGCGGCCGAACATTTCCCAATCGATGTCATCGGGTGCGCGGTTGAGATCGATCATCGCGCGCGGCGCATGGGCCAGCAGCAGCCCTGCCCCAGTCTCCCGCGCGACCGCTTGGGCGATCCTGTCGACATAGCGATCCTCCAGCCGCAGCGCGACCGAATCGGGATGCCGCAAATCGTCCAGCAAAGCGCGTGGATAGGCGCGGCCCGCATGGGGAACCGCGATCAGAACGGGCAAGACGGAAGGATCTGCCCCCTCGAACGTGAAGGCTGGAATGCCTGGAGCGCCGGGAATCCAGCCGCCCGCCAGTTTCTGCGAATCACTCTCGCCCGAAGCCGATACCATGCCCGAAGGCTGGCGCTTTGGCCCGCGCAAGTCAAAGCGTCCCGTAACCGGTCACCCGCTTTTTCCGGACGAGAATTTTAACCGGTTAAGCGCTATGCCTATGGCCTTAACCAGCGCGACGCGCTGCGCGCGAACGATTCAGGACAGAAAGCCGATGATCCGCATCCTGCTTGCCGAAGACGACCAGGCCATGCGCACCTACCTTGCCAGGGCACTGCAGAACGCCGGATACGACATTACCGCCGTCGATCGCGGCACCGCCGCCTTACCCCTGTTGGAGAGCGAACATTTCGACCTACTCCTCTCCGACATCGTCATGCCCGAAATGGACGGCATCGAACTGGCGCAGCGCTGCGCCGACGTTTCGCCGACCACGAAAGTCATGTTCATCACCGGCTTCGCCGCCGTCACCCTGCGCGCCAGCCGCGAAGCGCCGCATGCCAAGGTGCTGTCGAAGCCCTTCCACTTGCGCGACATCGTGATGGAAGTGCAGCGCGTCTTCGGCCTTTCCGAGCACGCGCAGCTTTAATTCCTTTCATCCACAGGTCATCCACAGCCTGAAAAATCGGGCGGCAAACTTTTTTGCAGAATCAGGTTGCCAACCCCTGAGGTCACCGTTAGAGGGCCACTCCACCGAGCGGCACTACGGCGTCGCAACGGACCAACCGAATGGTGTGGGCGTATAGCTCAGTGGTAGAGCACTATGTTGACATCGTAGGGGTCGCAAGTTCAATCCTTGCTACGCCCACCATTCGAGAAACCCCGGAAATCCTCGGATTTCGCGGGGTTTTTCTTTGCCCATCGCACAGCCACCCGGCGTAAGCCGCAACTGCACCGCCGCTTTTCGCGCTTGCCCGCCGGCTCCCCAGACGGAACATCGACGGGAACGCCAATCGCACGGGGCAGCGGCAGCCATGTTCGACGAGATTCGGAGCGAGATGGCTCGGCGCAGCCGGCCCGAACGCGCCAGCCTGACCGCAGAGATGCACAGCCGCAAGCTGCCGCCGTTCTCCGCCCCTGCCCGCCTGATGCAGTTGGTGCTGCTGGCCTGCGATGCCGAACTGGAAGCCGCCGCAGTTCATTTCGACGCCGGCCGCCTCAATGCCAGCGGCGCCCGCCATGCCGTGATCGATCTGGGCGGCGCGACGCTCGTCTGGGAACGCCACAGCGAGTTCGCCACATACAACTTCATCATCCCCGGCGCATTCGATGCTCCGTTCGATGAGGAAGCCTTCGCCCGCTTCGTCGCGCCATGGCTGGGACGGATGCCGGGCGCGATCATCCGCGCCAGCTTTCTGGCGATCTGCCGCACCGGCGATCCCGGCCGCCTGCCCCAGCAGTGGGAGCAATGGTTCCACGCCGACGATCTGGTCGTCTGCGACGTGCATGACGGCCATGCGCGCATCTGGTCCGACTTTCGCCTTCACGGCGGCTTCGGACGCATGTTCGTGGCCGTGCGCGACGACGATCCCCGCCGCATTCCCGCGCTCGCCCAATCGCTGCTGGAGCTTGGCAACTATCGCAAGCTCGCCCTGCTCGGCCTGCCCGCCGCGCAGGAGCATGGCCCGGAACTGCGCCGGATCGAGGAAGACCTTGCCCAGCTAAGCGGCGATATCGACCGGGAGGCGCGCCCTCGCGAGGAACTGCTCCATGCGATCGGGGGGCTTGGCTCGCGGCTTGCCCAGATCACCGCCGCCACCCGCTATCGCATGAGCGCCACGGCCGCCTATGCCGCGATCTGCGACGATCGCGTGCAATCGCTGGCGGTCAGCGCTGTGGGCGGCGGGCAGACGCTGGTGGGCTTCACACAGCGCCGCCTGCACCCGGCCGTGCAGACTTGCGCCAGCTTCGTGCAGCGGCTCGACGATCTGGCCGGGCGCGTCACCTGGACCGCCGAACTGCTGCGCACACGCATCGATACCGAGATCGCCGCGCAGAATCGCGACCTGCTCGCCTCGCTCGACCGGCGAAATGCCATGCAATTACGTCTTCAGCAGACGGTGGAGGGCCTCTCCGTCGCGGCGATCTCCTACTACTCGGTCAGCCTCGTCGGCTATCTGGCAAAGGCATCGCACGCGGCATGGCATTGGCCGGATTACGAACTGGCCACCGGGATCAGCGTGCCCTTCGTGGTCGCCTTCGTCGCCTGGACCACGCACCGGCTGCGCAAGGCCCACAGCGATCACTAAATCCCGCCAAGGGTTCCTCGGCACAATCGATACCACCGTCGATGCCGTGCCACGCAAGCGCACTGCCGCGCATTGCGCGTCGCCGGGCCGATACCTGCCTTGCTAAGCGCCGCGCCGCTGCCTAAGAGACCGGCAAATCTCATCCCCAGGGGAGTTTTCTGGAATGGCGAAAATCAAGGTCAAGAACCCCATCGTCGAGATGGACGGCGATGAAATGACGCGGATCATCTGGGAATGGATCCGTGAACGACTGATCCTCCCCTACCTCGACGTCGACCTCAAGTACTACGACCTCTCGGTCGAGAAGCGTGACGAGACGAGCGACCAGATCACCGTCGACGCCGCCAACGCCACCAAGGAATATGGCGTTGCCGTGAAGTGCGCGACGATCACTCCTGACGAAGCACGCGTCACCGAATTCAACCTCAAGAAGATGTGGAAGTCGCCCAACGGCACGATCCGCAACATCCTGGGCGGCGTCGTGTTCCGTGAGCCGATCGTGATCTCGAACGTTCCCCGCCTGGTTCCGGGCTGGACCGACCCGATCGTCGTCGGCCGTCACGCTTTCGGCGACCAGTACAAGGCCACCGACACCCTGATCCCGGGCGCCGGCAAGCTGCGCCTGGTGTGGGACGGTGAGAACGGCGAGAAGATCGACCTCGACGTGTTCGACTTCCCGGCTCCGGGCGTCGCCATGGCGATGTACAACCTGGACGAATCGATCCGCGACTTCGCGCGCGCCTCGTTCAACTACGGCCTCAACCTCCGCTGGCCGGTTTACCTGTCGACCAAGAACACCATCCTCAAGGCCTATGACGGCCGCTTCAAGGATCTGTTCCAGGAAGTGTTCGACAACGAAGGCTTCGCCGAGAAGTTCAAGGCTGCCGGCATCCACTACGAACACCGCCTGATCGACGACATGGTCGCCTCGGCGCTCAAGTGGTCGGGCAAGTTCGTCTGGGCCTGCAAGAACTACGATGGCGACGTGCAATCGGACACCGTTGCACAGGGCTTCGGCTCGCTGGGCCTGATGACCTCGGTCCTGCTCTCGCCCGACGGCAAGACCGTCGAAGCAGAAGCCGCCCACGGCACCGTGACCCGTCACTACCGCCAGCACCAGCAGGGCAAGGCGACCTCGACCAACCCGATCGCCTCAATCTTCGCCTGGACGCGCGGCATCGCCTATCGCGGCAAGTTCGACGAGACGCCGGAAGTGGTGAAGTTCGCCGAGACGCTGGAGCAGGTCTGCATCGAAACCGTCGAAAGCGGCAAGATGACCAAGGACCTCGCACTGCTGATCGGTCCGGACCAGAACTGGATGACCACCGAGCAGTTCTTCGAGGCGATCGTGCAGAACCTCGAAGCCAAGATGGCGGCTTGGGGCTGAGCCTTTTCGCCTGACTGGACTTTAGTTCAAGGAAGACCCTCCGCCGCAAGGCGGGGGGTTTTTCTTTGGCCCGAGGTCGGTCCCGGTAGATCGAGGCGCGCGCGGCTTCAGCAACCCGAACTCGTCGCCCCCGCGAAGGCGGGGGCCCCGCTTTTTTTATGTTTTACGCAGAGGGCGCGCGCGGGAACTGAGCCCTCTGCGTCTCCGCGTCTCCGCGTGCTCTAAAGAAAAAGCGGGATCCCCGCCTTCGCGGGGATGACGGAGTTGTTGGAGCTAGGGCGCTATTGGATGGCCTTACGCCGCTCCACCCCATCAACACGCCATCAGGCGAAGGCTTCCTCGCCCTCCAGCTTGGTGCGGTGCATCAGGCGACCGCTGTTGGCCGGATACCAAGTGGCGCGGTGCATGGTGCCGGTGTTGTCCCAGATCACCGTCTCGCCCAGCGACCACTTGTGGCGATAGACGAAGCGCGGCTGCGTCGCCCAGTCGCGCAGGCGCACCAGCAGTTCCTCGCTCTTGGCCCAGTCCATGCCGACCACCTGCTGCGCGGTATTGCCCAGCACCAGCGACTTGCGGCCCGATTCGTGGGTCCAGACCAGCGGCAGCGTGTTCTCCCCGCGCGACTTCCAGCCCATCAGCAGCTCGTAGCTGGGCTCTGGCTGGTGATAGAGTTGCGAGCGCCAGAGCGAGTGGACCACTTGCAGCCCCTCGATCGCGGCCTTGTCCTCATCGGAAAGCGCATCGTAAGCGGCGTAAGTATTGCAGAACTCGGTGTCCCCGCCCTCTTCGGAAAGCTTGCGGCTTGACAGGATCGAGGCGCGGATCGGCACTTGCGACATGGTGCCGTCGATATGCCAGAAGAACGCGCCCTTCAGGTAATCGGCATTGGGATTGATCCGCGTGTCCAGCGTGATCGGATAGACGTTGTCACCGTCTTTGCCCGCCTGCTCATGCACTTCATGCGCGAAAGTACCCAGCGTCTTGGTGAAGGCGATCTGCTCTTCATCGGTGAAGTGCGCATCCTGAAAGACCAGCACGCCGCGCGCTTCCAGCAGATCGCGGATTTCCGCCGCGCGGGCGCCGGACAGAAGCGTCTCCTTGTCCGCCCGGATCACCGCGCCGATCGCGGGCGCGGCATCGGAAACGCTCCAGTGGGTGGATGGAATCGAAGTCGTTGCCATCGAATACTCTCCCAGACGCTCTGTGGCGCTCATTGCTGAACATTCGTACAGCACGCGCGCAAGTAGCGTCAAGAACGACGGCATCCCCTCCCGAACGCAATAAGAAGCCCGCCGGACCTGAGTCCGGCGGGCCGCAAAGGATGACTGGAGGCGCCCCCCAGCGCCTTGATCCCAGCCTTATTCGAAAGGCTCTTCGCCTTCGAGCTTGGTACGGTGCATCATGCGGCCGCAAGTCGGGTCATAGGCCTCGGCACGGTGCATGGTGCCGGTGTTGTCCCACATGACCAGATCGCCGACTTCCCATTCGTGGCTGTAGGTGAACTCTTCACCCGTCGCCCATTCGCGCAGACCGTGAATGATCATCGCGCTTTCCAGCGCCGACTTGCCGACCACCTGCGCGGACGTGCAACCGATCACCAGGCTCTTGCGGCCGGACTTGTGCTTCCACACCAGCGGCAGCTCCTGCTCGCCGATCTGGGCATAGCCCTGCAGCTTGGCCAGGCTGGGTTCCGGCTCGTAATAGAACAGGCTGGCCCAGGGGCCATGCACCACGCGGTACTGTTCGTATTCGGCCTGCTTGTCGGCGGGCAGATCCTCGAACGCAGCGTAAGTATTGGCGAAACCGGTGTTGCCGGTGCCGCGCGGGCTGGGCACGCGGCACGAAAGCAGCGAGGCGAGAATCGGCACGTCGTTGCGGGTGCCGTCGATGTGCCAATAGAGCGAGCCCTTCAAGTACTCGGCGCTCATCGGGTTTTCCTTGGCGTCGAGCGTGATCTTCGAGATCACTTCCTCACCGCCCTTGCGCTCCGGCGCGAACGTGCCCAGCGTCTTGGTGAAGGCGATCTGCTCTTCGTCGCTGAAGTTCACTTGCGGGAACACCAGCACGCCGCGCGCTTCCAGCAGGTCGCGGATTTCCGCCGCGATCTCGCCCGAAAGCAGTTCTTCCCTGGTATTGAGGACGCGGCTGCCGATCTTCGGCTTGAGCGCCTCTGCCTTCAGCTGGGTCTTGGTGGCGACCGACATCGTGCAAACTCTCCAATTGCTTCACGCGCCGCGCGGGGCGGCGGTTCAGGAGAGTAATATCATGCCCTGAACGCCTGTTCAAACAGACGTGGATTGCCGCTGCAATCAATCGCCGACGCGCGTTTGTGCTATTTCGTTTCCAGAAGCTCAGGATTTGGTGTCAGGGCCCAGTGTCAGGGCTTGGCCTCAAGCCGGCTCAACCACGATTCCACGGTCGCCCGCGCCTGCGCGTGGCCGGCAGTGACGCCCAGCCCTTCCTCCATCACGATACAGCGGCCGATCCCTGCCAGCATCACCGCAAGGCCTGCCGGATCGAAGCCCTCCACCGCTTTCAACCGGTCGCCGAACAGATGTTCGATGATTTCCACCTGGCGCGCCCGCATGGCTACGCTGTGCTCCGCCATCTTCTCGCGCACGGCGGGGCGGTGGTTGGCCAGCGCCATGAATTCCAGCGACATCGCGGTGCGACTGGTATCGACGAAAAAGCCCCAGAGCGCACGCACCGGGTCCGGGCTGGCCAATGCATCCTCGATCATGCCGTCGCTGTCCGCAGCACCCTGGCGGCAGACTTCGAGCAGCAGGTCATCGGTGGTGGGGAAGTAATAGTGCACCAGCGACGGCTTCAGCCCAGCGCGTGCGGCCACGCGGCGGGTGCTGGCAGCGGCGTAGCCTTCGTCCCGGATCAGGTCGACCGCCGCTTCCACGATCCGCGCCCGCGTAGCCGAGGTTTCGGCCCCGATCCTGCGCGCCACCGATTTCTGCGGCACCTCCGACTTCTGCTGCCCCCCTGCCATCTGAACTCCTCTGAAGATCGCCATGGCCTAGGGCGGCTGACACGCAAGATCAACCAAGCCCGACCCACTTGCTTTTTGTTCTTGTTATGTTCACAATGTTGGAATGCGAGTCCACAAGGGCAGAGGCGCCGTCTCCGGACAGGCCAGCACGCGCTTCAACCTTCCCCAGCGGGAGGCGGATGGAGATTGGCTGGACGCGTCGGTCGACATTGATGGGGAGCCACCGCCGCTACGCACCACGGTCACCGAACTGACGCCGCGCACGATCCTGTCCTTCAACAAGTCCCCCGACGTGCCGTTCGACCGCTCGATCAATGCTTACAACGGCTGCGAACACGGCTGCATCTATTGCTTCGCCCGGCCCACCCATGCCTATCACGACCTTTCCCCCGGCCTCGATTTCGAAACGAAGCTGTTCGTGAAGCCGCAGGCTGTCCAACTCTTGCGCGAAACGCTGGCCAAACCCGGCTATCGCCCTGCCCCCATCGCCATGGGCACCAATACCGATCCCTACCAGCCGATCGAGGCGCGCTACCGGATTACGCGGCAAGTGCTGGAACTCTGCCTGGAGGTGCGCCATCCGGTGACGATCACCACCAAGTCGGACCGGGTGGTGCGCGATCTGGATATCCTGTCTGAACTGGCGCGGCACAACCTGACCCATGTCGCGGTATCGGTAACGAGCATGGACCCGGCCCTCTCGCGCCTGTTGGAACCGCGCGCCGCCGCGCCGGCGAAGCGCCTTGCTGCACTGGGCAAGCTGGCAGAGGCCGGCGTGCCCACGCATGTATCGGTGGCGCCGGTAATCCCGGCAATCACCGACACCTATATCGAAGGCATCCTGGAAGCGGCGGCCGAGCGTGGGATTCGCAGCGCCTCGTGGATCATCGTGCGCCTGCCCCACGAAGTCGCCCCGCTGTTCCGCGAGTGGTTGAACACGCATTTTCCGGATCGCGCGGGCAAAGTCATGGCCACGATCCAGTCGATGCGCGAAGGGCGCGACAACGATCCGCAGTTCTTCTCCCGCATGCGGCCGGACGGCGTGTGGGCGCAAGTGTTCCGGCAGCGCTTTGCCATTGCGATGCGCCGCCTCGGCTTCGGCAAGCCGCAGCTCTCGCTCGACTGCTCGCAATTCCGGCCGCCCAGCCGCGACGGGCAACTCGCTCTGTTCTAGACAAAAGCACTTTCCCCTGCGGTCGTGTCGGCGCCCGGCCCGCCCGCCTAGGTCTTGCCCTGAAGCAAGGGAGAAGCGCCGATGTCCGATACCGCCATCACCACGGAGCCCATCGCCATCGAAACGCGCGGGAGCGTGGAAATTGTCACTCTGAACCGCGCCGACGTGCTCAACACGTTCGACGAAGGCATGACGTTCGCGCTGCGCGAATACTTCGCTGCCCTGCCCGACCGGCAAGACGTGCGCGTGGTCGTATTGCGCGCCGATGGCCGCCATTTCAGCGCCGGGCTCGATCTGGCCAGTTGGGACAACGACCGTTCCCGCGGCGCCTTACAGCATTGCTGGCATCTCCAGCGCTCGATCGCCGGGTTGCTGGAACTGATGCGCGCCTGCCCGCAACCGATCATCGGACTTGGCCACGGCGCGGCCTGCGGGGCCGGCTTCTCCCTGCTGCTGGCCTGCGACATTCGCTATGGCACGCCGGACCTGCGGATGAATGCGGCCTATATCAAGGTGGGTCTTGGCGGCTGCGATCTGGGGTGCAGCTATTTCCTGCCGCGTATGGTCGGCGCCTCTGTGGCGGCCGAATACATGCTGACCGGGCGCTTCATGGAGGCGGAGACCGCGCTGCGCCACGGGCTGCTGGGCCTGATCGCCCCGCGTGAAGACTTGCTGGACCGGGCGATGGCCGTCGCGGACGAGATGCTGGCCAATGCGCCGATGGGCCTTCGGCTCACCAAGGATGCGATCAACCGCAACCTCGACGCGCGATCGCTTTCCGACGCGATGGCGCTGGAAGACCGGCAGCAAGTGATGATGCTGATGAGCGAGGACTTCGCCGAGGGTGTCTCCGCCTTCCGCGCCCGCCGCGCGCCCGAATACCGGGATCGCTGAAACCGGACGCAGGCTCAGGTGTTCTCTCCTCCATCGAAAGGGACAGGACAGGAGCCCCAAATGGAGGAACGGATCGTAGAGACCGAGCGCGCATCCGAAGCGCCGGTCCATAACACCACCATCATCCGCGAACGCTCATCGGGCGGCACGGGGATCGTCATGGCGCTCGTGCTGCTGGTTGCGGTGGTGGGCGGCATCTATCTCTTCAGCCGCCAGACGGAGAGCCAGAACGCCCGCGACAACGCCGTGGCCAATGCCGCGCAGGATGTCGGCGACGCCGCGAACAAGGTGGGCGACGCGGCGCAGGATGCCGCGAACAACCTTAACCACAAGGATTAAGGACAAAACCCTAAGCCGGCAGCGTGTAATCTGCATAGAGGCGCCGGAGCGCCTTCTTGTCCAACTTACCGCTGCCGGTATGTGGCAGTTCCTCGACAAATTCGATGGCATCGGGCAGCCACCATCGTGCCACTTTGCTGGCGAGATAAGCCTGCAATTCTGACGCGGCGAGCGTAACGCCAGGTCTCCGTATCACTGCCAGCAACGGCCGCTCGTCCCACTTCGGATGCGGAATGCCGATCGCAGCCGCCTCCAGCACATCGGGATGGCCCACGGCGGCGTTTTCCAATTCCACCGAGCTGATCCATTCCCCGCCGGACTTGATCAGGTCCTTGGTCCGGTCAGTCAGATGCAGCGTGCCGTCCGGCGCGATCGTCGCGACATCGCCGGTGCCGAACCACTGATCGTTGTCGACCACGTCGTCTTCCGCGCGGAAATAGCGCTGCACGGTCCAGGGCCCTCGCACCTGCAAGGCGCCCGATGACGTGCCATCATGGGAAAGCTCCCGCGTAGGATCGTCCAGCGCCGTCACGCGGACCTCGGCACCGTAGAGCGGCCGGCCCTGGCTGGACTTCACCGCCACCTGCTGCTCGAAGGTCATTCCATCCCAATCTGCCGGCTCATAGGTGACCGTGGCGATGGGCGAAGTCTCGGTCATCCCCCAGGCCTGCACCACCCGCACGCCGGCGCGCATCAACCGCTCGACCACGCTGGCCGGCACGGATGCACCGCCGGACAGCGCCTGCCGGATCGGCGGCATCTCCCCCCCCGTCCGCTCAAGATGTTCGAACATGGAGAACCACACGGTGGGCACGCCGGCCACGTGCGTGACACCCTCCTCTCGCATCAGCGCGCACAGCGCCTCGGCATCGTTGTTCTGGCTCCAGACCATTTTCGCCCCGGTTGCGGCAGAGGCCCAGGGCAGGCCCCAGTTGTTGGCATGAAACATCGGCACGATCGGCAGCACCACGGATCGCGGAGACAGATCGAGCGCGGAGGGTGCGATCATCGCCAGCGTGTGCAGCACTTGCGAACGGTGCGTATAGACCACGCCCTTCGGCTGCCCGGTGGTGCCGCTGGTGTAGCACAACATGCAGGGCGACCGTTCGCAGCCGGTCGTCCAGTGCGCCTCGCCATCCTCGCAGGCGATCCAGCCTGCGAAATCCATGCCCCATTCGGCCGAATCGAAGCAGATCGCATGTTCCAGCTTCGGGCAGAGCGGCAGCAGCTTCTCGACCATCGGCCGGAAGGCGGCATCGTAGAACAGCACGCGGTCTTCGGCATGGTTGACGATCCAGGCCAGTTGATCGTCGAACAGGCGCGGATTGACGGTGTGGAGCACGCAGCCCGCGCCGGTGATCCCGAACCACGCGGCGAGATGGCGGCCGTGGTTCATGGCCAGAGTGGCGACCCGTTCGCCGGGGTAGATGTCGATCCGGCGCAGCGCCTGCACCAGCTTCAACGCATCATGGCGGATCCCGGCCCAATTCGTGCGCGTGACGGAGCCATCCGCCCACCGCGTGACGATTTCGCGATTGCCGTGCTCCCGCGCGGCATGATCGATCAGACCCGATACGCGCAGGTCCCAGTCCTGCATGTCCCCCGGCATAGCCTTCTCCCGCTATGCCGCCGATTTTATGAGGTCTCATGCCGGTGAGGCAAGACACTCGTTCCACGGCCCGTCGCAAAGTCCCGACACTGTTGTTTCAATTTGGGATTTTTGGGACCTGTTTGGAATTTCGCGGCACCGGCCTGCTCCCCCACCCGGCCTCCCATCAGGACACTCTCGTGGGAGGTCGGGTGGGGGAGCGGGCCGGTGCCGCTCGAAAAATGCCCGCATGGGCATTTTTCAAACTCAAGCCGCCCGGCGCAGTCCTTCCGGCCCCCGCCGCGCGATCAGCGAAACGTTGGACAACCCTTCCACACTCTGCAGTTGCTCGGCAAATTCACCGTCCAGCGCGAAGTCGCGGCCAAGTCGCACTTTCTGCGTCTGCCCGCCGCCAAGATGAAGCGTGGCCATCACCTCGCCCGAACCGGCCGGACCGGGGCGCATCAGCAGCGCCAGTTCCTGCACCGCCTCCACCCGGTGGATGTCGAGCGTCAGGAACATGCGCGCGTCCGCCTTCACTTCGGCCAGAGGGCGCGCACCGCGCACGGTGACGCGCGGCGGCTCATCGGCGTTGGGGCTGTCGAGTTCGACATTGAGCAGCACGCAGGCGCCTTCCTTGCCCCACTTCACGAAGCTTTCGACCATGCTCTCCTCGAAGCAGCATGCCGAGAAGTTGCCCGACGAATCGGAGTAGTCGACCATCACGAAGTCCTTGCCGCGCTTGGTCTTTCGCTTCTGCACGTTCTCCACCATCGCCGCCATGACCGCGCCCGCGCGCCCGCCGCCGCTGCCGCCCGCCATCAGGCTGGAGAACGTACGCGCACCGTTGGCTGATGCCACCGCGCGGTACTGCTCCACCGGATGCGCTGCGAAGTAGAAGCCGAAATTCTCGCGCTCCTTGGCCATCTGGTCGGCGCGGCTCCACGGCTCGGCATCGAACAGGCGCAGGCCCTGCTCCACGTGATCGTCGCCGCCGAACAGGCTGTTCTGATCCGAATTGCGCTCACGCGAGGAACGATCGGCCTCGGCCAGCAACGTGTCCGCGTTGGCGAGGACTTTGGCGCGGTTAGGCTCCAGCCCATCGAATCCGCCCGCCGCGGCAAGGCTTTCCAGCTGGCGGCGGTTCATCGATCCGGCCGGGGCGCGGCGGAACACGTCATCCAGGCTTTCGAACTTGCCGTTCGCCTCACGCTCGGCAACCAGCGCTTCCATCGCCTTTTCACCGACGTTGCGGATGCCCGCCAGGGCATAGCGCACGGCGTGGCTGTCCGGCGTTTCCTCCACACAGAACTCGGCTTCGGACATGTTGATGTCCGGCGGAGCCAGTTCGATGCCGTTGCGTCGCGCATCGTCCACGAAGATTGCCAGCTTTTCCGACTGGTGCATATCGAAGCACATCGATGCGGCGTAGAATTCGTGCGGGTAATGCGCCTTGAACCACGCGGTATGGTAGGCGAGCAGTGCGTAAGCGGCGGCGTGCGACTTGTTGAAGCCGTAGCCGGCGAACTTGTCGATCAAGTCGAACAGCTCGTTGGCCTTGGCCGCATCGATGTTCGACACTTCCTTGCAGCCATCGACGAAGCGCTGGCGCTGCTTGTCCATTTCCGCCTGGACTTTCTTGCCCATCGCGCGGCGCAGAAGGTCAGCGTCACCCAGCGAGTAGCCCGCCAGGATCTGCGCGGCCTGCATGACCTGTTCCTGATAGACGAAGATGCCGTACGTCTCGCTCAGGATGCCCGAGAGCTTGTCGTGCGGATATTCGATCGACTCCAGCCCGTTCTTGCGCCTGCCGAACAGCGGAATGTTGTCCATCGGACCTGGACGGTAGAGCGAGACGAGCGCGATGATGTCGCCGAAATTGGTCGGCTTCACCGCCGCCAGCGTGCGGCGCATGCCTTCCGATTCCAGCTGGAACACGCCGACCGTATCGCCGCGCTTCAGCAGTTCGTATACCGCCGCATCGTCCCATGCCAGGGTCGAAAGGTTGATCGTGATGCCGCGCCGTTCCAGCAGGTCGCAGGCCTTCTTCAGCACCGACAGCGTCTTCAGGCCAAGGAAGTCGAACTTGACGAGGCCGGTGTCTTCCACCGACTTCATATCGAACTGCGTCACCGGCATGTCCGAACGCGGATCGCGGTAGAGCGGCACCAGCTGCGCCAGCGGACGGTCGCCGATCACCACGCCGGCGGCGTGGGTGGACGAGTTGCGCGGCAGGCCTTCCAGCTGCACGGCCAGGTCCACAAGGCGCTTCACCTCATGGTCTACATCGTATTCGCGGCGGAATTCGGCCACCGGCGGATCGGACGTGACGCCGTGCTTCTTGCGGCCGTGCAGTGCCTCGGTCAGCGTCCAGGGGTCGGTCGGATGGTTGGGCACCATCTTGCAGAGGCCGTCGACGCGGCCGTAGCCCATCTGGAGAATACGTCCGCAGTCGCGCAGCACCGCGCGGGCCTTCATCTTACCGAAGGTGATGATCTGGGCGACGTGATCGTGCCCATACTTGCGCTGGACGTAGCGGATCACCTCGCCGCGACGGGTTTCGCAGAAGTCGATATCGAAGTCCGGCATCGAGACGCGTTCGGGATTCAGGAAGCGCTCGAACAGCAGGCCCAGCTTGAGCGGGTCGAGGTCGGTAACGGTCAGCGCCCAGGCCACCAGCGATCCTGCGCCCGAACCACGGCCCGGCCCCACCGGAATATCGTTGTCCTTCGCCCACTTGATGAAGTCGGCAACGATTAGGAAGTAGCCGGGGAAGCCCATACCGACGATGATCTGCACCTCGAAATCGAGGCGCTTGGCATAGTCGAGGAAATCCTCGGTCACGCCGCGTTCGGCCAGTTCCTTGTAGGCAGCCTCGCGCTCCTCGCCCTGAAGGGCCATGGCGGCGTCGAGTTCGTCCTCGGTGACTTCAGGCCAATAAGGCGCAAGGCGTCGGGCGAGGCCGGCGCGCGAATTGTCCGCCAGCATCCGCGCCTCGCCCTCAAGGTCACCCGCAAGGCTGGGCAGCAGCGGCTTGCGGCGCGGCGGCATGTAGGCGCAGCGCTGCGCGACGACGAGCGTGTTGGCCAGCGCCTCTGGCAGGTCCGCGAACAGCTCCTGCATCATTTCGACCGGTTTCACCCAGCGTTCGGATGAGGAGCGCGGACGTTCCGGCGCATCGACTTGCGTGGAGTTGGCGATGCAGAGCATCGCGTCATGCGCGGGGTGGAACTTCGCCTCGGCATATTGCGCGGGGTTGGTGCCGACCAGCGGGATATCGCGTTCGTAGGCGAGCGCGATCAGGTCTTCCTCGCTCTCCTCCTCCACATCCTCACCGGTGCGGGTGATCTCGATATAGAGCCGGTCGCCGAACAGCGATTGCAGCGTGTCGCAATAGCTTTCCGCCGCCTCCACCTTGCCCGCCGCGTAGAGACGGGCAAGCGCGCCCTCCCCGCCGCCGGTCAGGCAGATCAGGCCATCGGTATGGCCGCGCAGGCTGTCCAGTTCGACATGGGCGTCCAGTTCCAGCGGCCGGTCAAGGTGCGCGCGGCTGACAAGATCGCACAAGTTGAGCCAGCCCGCCTCGTTCTGCGCGAACAGGGCCAGCCAGTCGATGGCGCGGTCCTGCCCCTGCGCAACGGCGCCGGGGCGGCCGATGGCCAGGAACGTGCCGACGATCGGCTGCACGCCCGCGCCCTTGCAGGCCTGCGCGTAAGTGGGGGCACCATAGAGGCCATTGCGGTCGCAGATCGCGGCGGCGGGAAACTTGCGCTCCTTCGCCAGCTTGGCCGCGGCCTTGGGATCGATTGCCCCGTCCAGCATCGTGAAACTCGAAAAGATGCGCAGCGGGACAAAGGGAGCATGGGCCATCGAGGGAATTTAGGCGTTGCCCCCCCGCGCGATCAAGACCCCCGCGCGATCAGGCCGAGGGCTGGGGATAAGCCGGGGGATAGCGATAAACCGGACACTCCGACCGAGAGCGGCCAGTGGGCGGTAAAGCGACATAGACGCCCCCTAGAAGGCCTTGAAAGCCACCTAAAACAAGAGCATCGTCCGCTTTCAAGCTTCATCGAGTCCGGCTTGCCTGAATTGCCGCCCCCCATTTCCGGAAGATCGGCCACGGTTCCCGCAAGTCCCATTCATGTTCCCGGCGGCGCGCATTTCGCGCTTTCGCCTTTCGTCCATTTTCGTGGCCGTACTGGAGAGCTTTGAATGAAGTACGCCTATCTTGCGCTGATCCCCCTCTTGCTTGCGCCCGATGGCCTGTTGCCCGACGAGTTCGCCGCCATGGCGCAGCAGAAGCCGCCGGGCCAATCGCAAGGCGCGCGGCCGCCGAGCGGCGGTGGCGGCAATGCGACGCGGCCCCCAAGCGGCGGCGGTAACGTCACCCGGCCGCCCAGCGGTGGCGGCAATGCCACGCGGCCGCCAAGCGGAGGCGGTAACGCGACACGTCCGCCAAGCGGCGGCGGCAACGCCACCCGGCCGCCCAGTGGTGGTGGCAATGCAACGCGGCCCCCAAGTGGAGGCGGCAACGCAACACGCCCGCCAAGCGGCGGCGGCAACAACTATCGGCCGCCGAACAACAACCGCCCACCCGTGGTCAACCAGCCGCACCGTCCGGGCATGGGCCGCCCGCCGACGTTCCGGCCGATGCACGCTCCGCCGTTCCGCTATCCGCACGGCTATTCCTATCGCCGTTGGCGGACGAGCATGATCCTGCCTGCGATTTTCCTGTCGTCGGCCTACCTGTTCCAGGATTACGCCATGATCGGCGTCGGGCCGCCGCCGGCCGGTTACTACTGGGTGCGCTATGGCCCCGACCTGCTGCTGGTCAATCGCTACAACCGCGCGGTCGTCGATGTGATCTACGGCGCCTTCTATTGAGCAAACGAAAGGGGCGCTGCCATCGTGGCAGCGCCCCTTTCCTGTCCGGCTCCGCAGCGCGCTCAGAGCAGCGCGGCGATATCCTTTTCAATCGCTTCGGGCTTGTCGGTAGGCGCATAGCGGCGCACCACCTTGCCATCGCGGCCGATCAGGAACTTGGTGAAGTTCCATTTGATCGACTTGCTGCCCAGCACACCCGGCGCTTCCGCCTTCAGCCACTGCCAGAGCGGCGGCGCATTGTCGCCATTGACCTCCACCTTGCCCATCAGCGGGAAGGAGAGGCCGAAGTTCACCTCGCAGAAGCTGGCGATCTCGTCGGCTTCGCCAGGTTCCTGACCGCCGAACTGGTTGCAGGGGAAGGCGATCACCTCGAAACCCTGCGCGCCATGCTGGCGCCAGAGATCCTCCAGCCCCTTGTACTGCGGCGTGAACCCGCACTTGCTGGCGGTATTGACGACAAGCAACACCTTGCCCGCCCGGTCGGCGAGACTGATCTTCTCGCCATTGGGCAGGCTCGCCGTGAAGTCGGCGATGGTGCGGGGATCGCTGCTCACGCGCTCTTGCTGGGAAAGTCGTCGCGACGGGACAAGGCGCGGATTTCGCCGATGCGGAAGGTGCGATCGCCGTCCTTCTGGATCGCGTAATCGTCCTGCTCGTTTTCCGGCAACGACATGACAAAGCGGATCAGATCGCCCACGCTGCCACGGCGGATGACCTTGAGGTTGTGAAACAGGCCGCCGCCGTCCGCGCACTTGTGAAGCTCTGCCGAGTCTTCCCAGTGAAACCGGTCCGGTCCGGCGCTTTCAGCCCGGATGGTGGACGGAATGTCGCTCATATTCTGCGATCCTTCTGTGCGCTTGTATTCTAATCGTATCTGGTATGCGAAATAGCCGAATTCAACGCGAGTTCCGCTTTCGCTTGCAGGATACCCACAAGGGTAATGTCCCTGACGCGGCAATACCCTCCGGGCGATCTCGTTTGGCTCGGGCCCGTTTGGCTCAGGCCCATTTGACTCAGGTCAGCACGCCTTCGTGAAGGCGCACCACCCGGTCCATCGCCGCCGCCAGCCGCTCGTTATGCGTGGCGACCAGCGCGGCACTGCCCTGCCCGCGCACGAGTTCGAGGAACTGGGCAAAGACCTTGTCCGCCGTCGCCTCATCCAGGTTGCCGGTGGGCTCGTCCGCCAGCACCAGACGCGGCCGGTTCGCCAGCGCGCGGGCGACCGCCACGCGCTGCTGTTCGCCGCCCGAAAGCTTGCTGGGCCGGTGTTCGAGGCGCTGGCCAAGGCCCAGCGCGCCGAGAAGTTCCTTCGCCCGATCCTCACACTCACCGCGCGGCTTGCCGGTAATGAGCTGCGGCAGCACCACGTTCTCGATCGCGTTGAAATCGGGCAGCAGGTGATGGAACTGATAGACGAAGCCGATGTGATCGCGCCGCACCGCCGCGCGGCGGTCCTTGCCCAGCTTCGAGGCATCGATTCCGGCAATCTCGATCACGCCGCCGAAACCGCCTTCCAGCAAGCCGATGGCCTGCAGCATGGTGGACTTGCCCGAGCCCGAGGGGCCCAGCAGCGCCACGATCTCTCCGGGCTGCACGTCCAGATCAACGCCGCGCAGCACATCGATAGTGACGCCGCCCTGTTCGAAGCTGCGTGTGAGCGCCTTCAGGCGAACGACGGGATCACTCATAGCGCAGCACCTGCACGGGATCGGTGCTCGCCGCCTTGTAGGCCGGGTAGAGCGTGGCAAGGAAACTGAAGATCAGCGACATCACGCAGATGACCGCAATCTCCACGGGGTCGGAGCGGGAGGGCAGCTCGGTCAGGAAGCGGATCGACGGATCCCAAAGGTTCTGGCCGGTCACGATCTCCACCGCATGAACGATGGGCTGGCGGAAATAGAGGAAGATGAAGCCGATCACCACGCCGGCCACCGTACCCAATGCCCCGATGCAGAAGCCGGTGGTCACGAAAACCTTCAGCAGCGAGCGCCGCGTGGCGCCCATCGTGCGCAGGATCGCGATGTCGCGCGTCTTGGCGCGCACCAGCATGATCAGCGAGGACAGGATGTTGAACACCGCCACCAGCACGATGATGGAGAGCACCACGAACATCGCCACGCGCTCCACCGCCAGCGCCTCGAACAGGGAGGCGTTGATGGTCTTCCAGTCGGTGACGACGGCGCGGCCGGCCAGCTTGCGCTGGACGGGGGCAAGGATCGTCCCCACGCGATCGGGATCGGTCGTCGTAACCTCGATCATGCCGATGGTATCGCCGGTCAACAGCAGCGTCTGCGCATCCTGCATCGGCATGATGACGAACATATTGTCATAGTCGTAGACGCCGATCTCGAAGATCGCGCCCACCTTGTAGGCTACCTGACGCGGCACGGTGCCGAACGGCGTCGAACGGCCAAGCGGGTTGATCAGCGTGATCGAGTCTCCGACCTGAGCGCCAAGGTTTTTCGCCAGTTCTGAGCCGATCGCAACCGTGCTGCTTCCCGGCACCAGCGAGGCAAGGTTTCCGCTCTTCAGCTTGTTTTGCAGCCGGGCAATATCCTGAGAGGTATTCCCCCGCACCGACACGCCTTCAACACGGCCGTTGAACGTGGTCATTAACGGCTGCTCGATCAGCGGCGACGCCCGAACGACACCCGGTGTATTCTGAACGTCCTTGAGGACGCCCTGCCAGTCGTCGATCCGCCCGCCATAGGCCTGGATGATCGCATGGCCGTTCAGCCCCACGATCTTGTCAAAGAGTTCGGCGCGGAAACCGTTCATGACGCTCATGACGATAACCAGCGCGGCGACGCCGAGCATGACGGCAACAAGGCTGATGCCGGCGACCAATGCGATAAAGCGCTCACCCTTTCCGGGCAGCATGTAGCGCTTTGCAATGGTCCATTCGAAAGGGGACAGGATCAAGCGACGGGTCCGTCTGAGATCGTTGGATGGGGCGGCATTAAGGCTATGCAACAAGACTGGCAAGCACGACCGCGAGCGGCATCTACGGGTGAATTTGCGTGGCTGAACAATACGTGAAGCACTGAACTGTTCCCGGCGCCACCCCCGCCGCCGCGATTCGGGCGGAGATCATGCTTTCGCCCCCTCATCAGACCTGTAATCAGACGGTCATCTGACAGGCGCAGAGGCGGCGCAGAACCCCGTCATACCGGCGCCTTGCCGCGACCCGCGCCATGCCGAGGGCTTCTCCCCTTGCAATTCGGGCCGATCCGATCCAAATGCGCGCCAGATATTGACGCGCCAACGGGCCGGAAAAAACACCCATGAACCTGACTAACCCCTTCCTTGACGCCGACGGGGACAAGCTGCGCGAAGAGTGCGGCATCTTCGGCGTAATCGGCGCTCGTGAGGCCGCGAATATCGCCGCCGCCGGGCTTCACTCCCTGCAGCATCGCGGGCAGGAAGCGGTGGGCATCACCAGCTTCAGCGGATCGGAGTTCCACTCCTACCGCGGCCTTGGCCATGTGGCGCAGGTGTTCTCCCAGCGTGAGCTGGACACCCTGCCCGGCACCATGGCTTCCGGCCACGTCCGCTATGCCACCACCGGCGGTTCGGGCCTGCGCAACGTGCAGCCGCTGTTCGCCGATCTGGCCGACGGCGGCTTCTCGATCGCCCACAACGGCAACATTTCCAATGCGATGACGCTGAAGCGCGATCTCGTGTCGAAGGGTTCGATCTTCCAGTCGACCTCCGATACCGAGGTGATCATCCACCTCGTCGCCACCAGCCGCTATCCCACCCTGCTCGACCGTTTCGTCGATGCGCTGCGCATGGTGGAAGGCGCCTACTCGCTGATCTGCATGACCGCAGAAGGCATGATCGCCTGCCGCGATCCGCTGGGCATCCGTCCCCTCGTGATGGGCCGCATCGGCGACGCCACCGTGTTCGCTTCGGAAACCGTGGCGTTCGACGTGATCGGCGCCGAATTCATCCGCTCGATCGAGCCGGGCGAAATGGTTCAGGTGGACCACAAGGGCACGATCTCCAGCCATCGCCCCTTCGGCAATCCGGCACCGCGCCCCTGCATCTTCGAGCACGTCTACTTCAGCCGTCCCGACTCGGTGATGGACGGTCGCTCGGTCTACGGCGTGCGCAAGCAGATCGGCACGGAACTGGCCAAGGAAGCGCCCGCCGCTGCCGACGTCGTGATCCCCGTTCCGGACAGCGGCGTGCCCGCCGCCATCGGCTATGCCCAGCAGTCGGGCATTCCCTTCGAACTGGGCATCATCCGCTCGCACTATGTCGGCCGCACCTTCATCCAGCCGGGTGACGCGGCCCGCAATGCCGACGTAAAGCGCAAGCACAACGCCAACCGCGCCGTCGTGGAAGGCAAGCGGATCATCCTGATCGACGATTCGATCGTGCGCGGCACCACCTCGCTCAAGATCGTCGAGATGATGCGCGATGCCGGCGCTGCCGAAGTGCACATGCGCATCGCCAGCCCGCCGACCGAGCATTCGTGCTTCTACGGCGTCGACACGCCCGAGCGTTCGAAGCTGCTGGCCGCCAACATGGACATCCAGGCCATGGCGGACTTCATCAAGGCCGACAGCCTGGCCTTCGTTTCGATCGACGGTCTCTACCGCGCGGTTGGCGAGGAAAAGCGCATCAAGAAGTGCCCGCAGTTCTGCGACGCCTGCTTCTCGGGCGAATATCCGACCAAGCTGACCGATTTCACCGACCGCTTTTCGACCGAGCTGACCGCAGCGTGAGCGATACGGCGGGGGAGAAGCCCTTCGACGGGCAGGTGGCGCTTGTCACCGGTTCGAGTCGCGGCATCGGCGCGGCAACGGCCATCGCGCTGGCGCAAGCCGGCGCGCATGTGCTGCTGACCGGGCGCGACACCAAGGCGCTGGAAGCGATCGAGGAACAGATCTACCAGTCGGGCGGCGCGGCCACGATCGCGCCGGTCGATCTGGTGGAGCCGGACGGCATCGCCCGCCTTGCCACCGCCGTCTCGCAGCGGTGGGGCAAGCTGGACATCATGGTCGTCAACGCGGCGATCCTGCCCGAACTGACCAGCGTGGCCGATATCGACCAGCGTGCCTTCAACAAGGCGCTGACCACCAACGTCCTTGCCACGCAGGCGCTGATCGCCAATTTCGATCCGCTGCTGCGCAAGAGCGACGATGCCCGCGTGATCGGCATGACCAGTACGGTGGCCGAAAAGCCCCGCGCGTTCTGGGGCGCCTATGCCGCCAGCAAGGCCGCTGCCGACGTGCTGCTGGATTGCTACGCCGAAGAGACCCGCAACACATCGAAAGTGCGTGTGGCCGTGGTCAATCCCGGCGCCACCCGCACCGCCATGCGCGCCCGCGCCTATCCGGGCGAAGCGCCCGCATCGGTGAAGCCGCCCGAAGTGGTGGCCGATCGGATCGTGGCGCTGCTGGGTGAACAGTTCGAGACGCGGCACCGCGAAACCGTTAACCAGCCTTCGTAACGCGCTGGTAACTGCATTCGGCGATCCTTCGTCCGGACGGCGCCGTGATCCCCGCGCCGTCCAAAACGGGACAGGTATCGGGCCGATGATCAAGACTGAACCGCCGCACCGCTACGAACTGGCTGCGCAGGAAGACCGCAGCGCGCCGCGCGTGCGCATTTCGATTCCGGCCAGCTTTCGCGCGTCTGGCGCGAAGGGATTCCAGACGGCGGTGCGCGACCTTTCGCTCTCCGGCTTTTCCACCACCGCGATCAGCCGCATCCATCCCGGCACTTATTGCTGGCTGACCCTGCCCGGCATGGAAGCCCTGCCCTCCCGCGTGATCTGGTGGCAGGACGGCCTTGTCGGCTGCGCCTTCGAACAGCTGCTGAGCCCGATCATCCTCGAATCGATCCTGGCCCGCTGGAGCGGCGCGGGCGGCTGACGCCCTACCCCCACTCGCCTGCCACCACTCGCCTGCGTCCGCATGTCATTCGTCCGACGCAGTGGCACGTTCGCAGATTAAGCGTCGATCTTTCAGCCATTTGAAGAAGATACGCCTCCCCAAGATGCCGGAGCAATCCGCAACGACAGGGAGACCATGGTGGATCAGCGCGAGGCCGAGGAACTGGCCCGGACCCTGGAAATGTGGGCGTCGCTGGCGGGTTCCGGATCCGCAGACCCTGCCACCGAGGTGATCATGCTGCAGGCCGCTGCCGTGATCCGCGAACAGGCCGCCGTCATCGCCACGCTGCGCGCCACCAACCGCCGCGACAAGCCCGCGACCTGCTGCTGACTGGCAACGAGGCTGAAGCCATCAGTTTAAGAATCGGTTCGCGTGGAGGCGCGGAAGCGCAAAGAAGTCGTTCCTGCGGTAAAGCCGTCCTTCTTTTAAACGCTGCAATTTCCGCTACGCTGAAAGAAGAAAATGGTGTGCTGCGCCATCCAACCCCTTTGCGCCTTCGCGCCTCCGCGCGAACCCTTTCTTTTCTTCCGCCTGATTGCTCCCACATTCAACCTTTCCACCCGCTCAGGCTGAGCTTGTCGAAGCCCCCTGCGGCGCGGCACTCCGGGCCAGTTGGCTGACCAACATCCAGTTCCCTTCTCGGCCGGACTCCAACCCTTGAGTTTGCGTTCCACCGCAAAGGTCTCATCGCGGGCCTGTGGAAGGCCTTGGGGCAGCAAATCTGGTGTTGCGGGCGGGCTTCGACAAGCTCAGCCTGAGCGGGGTGGGCAAGCGCAACGCCCGCGCCGCTACGCCTTCACCAGCGTCACTTGCGCCACGTCGATGCCACCGCCCAGAAAGCCGCCTTCGCAGTACATCAGGTAAAAACGCCAGAGGCGGATGAAGCGTTCGTCGAAGCCGGGGGGTAGCCGTCCGCCTTCCACCGCCGCGTCGAAATTCTCACGCCAGGCGTGCAGCGTGCGGGCATAGTCCTGCCCGAAGCCCTTGCGGTCTTCCCAGGTGAGGCTGCGTTCCTCCGCCAGAGCGCGGAATTCCGGCTCGTTGATCAGCATGCCGCCGGGGAACACGAAAGTCTGGATGAAATCGGCGCTGCGGGCGTAGGATTCGAAAATCCGTTCATCCATCGAGATGTACTGGATCGCCGCGCGGGCCCCGGGCTTCAGGTTCTGCGCCACGCAATCGAGGAAATCGGGCCAGTATTGGCGCCCCACCGCCTCCACCATCTCTACCGAGGCAATGCCGTCGTAGAGCGCGCCGCCGTTCGCAGTGGCAACGTCGCGATAGTCCTGCTTGCGGAAGTCCACCGTCCCGGTCTGCGGCTTCCAGCGCTGGCGCGCATAGGCAAGCTGTTCGTCGGAGAGGCTGATCGCATCTACCGCGACTTGCTCGCAATCGGCCAAGAAGGCCGCCAGCGTGCCCCAGCCGCAGCCGATTTCCAGCACCCGCCCACCGGGCTGCAGCGCCAGACGGCGCGCGATAGCCACGATCTTGTTCGATTGCGCGGCGTCCAGCGGGGTGACGAACTGCGCCAGCGCATTGGGCCCGCTGCCGGGCTTGGTGTAGATCGCGCTGGAATACAGCATGGTGTCGCCCAGCCACGCCTCATAGAAATCGTTGCCCAGATCGTAGTGCGCGTGAATGTTGCGCAGCGAACCGGCGCGGCTGTTGCGGCGCAGCCAGTGCATCAGCCGGGTCGCCAGCCGCCATGGGCCGCGTGCCCGCGCTGTGTCGCCCAGGCTGCGGGCATTGTCCATGAACAGCGCGAACAAAGGCACCGGATCGGGGCTGTCCCACTCGCCCGCTTCCCACGCCTGATACCAGCCGACCGAGCCCGACGTCGCCAGCCGCAGCAAAGCGCGCCAGCTTTTCAGATGCACCACCGCGTCGAATCCGGGCTGCCGGCCGCCCAGCATCCGCGTCTCACCCGAAGGCAGCGTTGCCTCTATCGATCCGCGAATGAGGCCCGCGTCGATCCGGTCGAGAATCTTCGCCACGCCGCCCGACCACAACTTTGCCAGCCATTGCGGACCAACGCCGATCGCCCGTCCGCCATCGACCAGTTCTTCGCCTCTCCCGGGTGCATGCGCGTTCATGGTTCCGGATATGATCCCGTTCTCGGCCGAGGGCAATTGCCTATACTGCCTAGTTGTTTGTCTTAAGCTTCTGCCACGCCGCAAGAGCCCGTTCGCGCCCGTCGCGATGCTCAACCAGCTTGGCGGGATAGCCCTTTGGACGGACCATGGGCGAAGGATCATGGATCTCCGGTTCGGGCAGATCGGCCAGCTCGGGTACCCATTCGCGGATATAGGCGGCAGCGTCGAATTTCTCCGACTGGCTGAGCGGCGCCATGATCCGCACGAACATCTGCGCATCCACGCCGGAGCCGGCGCTCCACTGCCAGTTCACCGCGTTGGAGCCATAGTCGGCATCCACCAGCGTATCCCAGAACCACTGCTCTCCTTCGCGCCAGTCGATCAGAAGATGCTTGATCAGGAAGCTGGCGGCGATCATCCGCACGCGGTTGTGCATCCAGCCCGTGTGCCAGAGCTGGCGCATCCCGGCATCGACGATGGGATAACCGGTCATGCCGCGTTGCCATGCCTTCAGGTCCGCCTCGGCGCCCTTGCCGCTGCGCCAGTGAAGGTGCGCGAAGTCCTCCTTGGCGGAATGGCTGCCATAGTCGGGCAGCGCCAGGATCACGTTCTGCGCATAGTCGCGCCAGCCCAGCTCCCCCAGAAACACGTCCACCGAACCGCCGGCATCAGCCACTGCATGCCAGACCTGCGCGGGCGAAATCTCTCCGAAATGCAGGTGAGGCGAAAGGAACGAGGTGCCCTCCACGGAAGGCAGGTTGCGCTGCGCTTCATAGCGCGCTGCTTCTTCGGCGAAGTCATGGAGGCGCTTCTTCGCGCCCTCCTCGCCCGGCTGCCACATATCGCGCATGCCGCCGGCCCAGTCGGGCTTGCTGGGCAACAGGTTCCAATCCTCCAGCCGGTCGGAGTTCGGCCACATGTGCGGCGCATCGATCTTCTGCGGGCGACGTAGCGGTTCGTGCGGCGGCATCCGCTCGTTCAGCGCCCGCCAGAACGGGGTGTAGATGCGGTAGGGATTGCCCGATCCGTTCAGCACCGAGCCCGGCGGGGCGAGGTAATTGCCGTGGTGGAGGTGCAGGTCCACCGCCTTGCCCACCGCCCTTTCGGCATTGCGCCACCAGGGTTCGTAGTGGTGCAGCGCATGAACTTCCTGTGCGCCGGTCTCCTTGATGAGATCGGCCAGCACATCCTCGCACTTGCCCCGCCGCAGGATCAGGCGTGATCCCTTCTCGCGCAGGCTCTCATCCAGGCTGGCGAGCGAATGGTGCAGCCACCAGCGGGACGCCGCGCCCATGCGCCGGTGGCGGGGCGTCTCGTCGTCCAACACGTAGACCGGGATAACCGGCCCTTTGCTTGCGGCCTCGACAATGGCAGGCTGGTCCGACAGGCGCAGGTCGCGCCGCAGCCAGACGATCACGGGAATTTTCATGGTGCCGGAACGCTTCGTAGTCATCACGGTTTCCTAGCGCCATGAACCCTTTGCCCAAAGCCCCGATCCTGCCCCGCCACCGCATCGATCCGCGCAAGGCGGCGATTGCCGCTGCCGTCTGCTGGGCAGGGTTCGCCGCATTCGTATGGGCCGTTCCCACCGGCCGCACGCAGCACTTCGACCAGTTAGGCCTGCTGTTCTGGCGCGCGGGAGACTTGCGGCCGCTCGGCCCGGTAAAGCTGTTGGAATGGGTGCGCGATCTTACCGCGATGGGCGGATCGCTGCTGATCACGCTGTTCACGACAATCGCGGTGGTCGCGCTGTTCTGGCTGCGCTGCCGCAGGGAGGCGGTGCTGCTGGCGCTGACGGTGCTGACCGGCAGTGTGGTCAACACCCTGCTGAAGGCGCTGTTCGGCCGACCTCGCCCCGAAATCGTGCCCCACCTGACCGAAGCGGGCGGGGCCAGCTTTCCCAGCGGACACAGCTTCAATTCGGCCTCGACCTACATCGCGCTGGCCCTCGCCTTCGCGGCGCTCAACGCGCGGGCGGGCGTGCGGCACACGCTAATCGCCGCCGCCGTGCTGCTCAGCCTGTGCATCGCGTGGAGCCGGGTCTGGCTGGGCGTCCATTGGCCCAGCGACGTGATGGCCGGCTGGCTGGGCGGAGCGGCCTGGGCCTTCACCGCCAGCGCCACGCTCTATCGCCCGGCAAAAGCCGTGGCGGATATCACCGAGGCGGACAGCCCGGAGCACCCGTAGGCACATCGACGGCGACGTTGAAATTGCGTCGCACGGCCGGCCCGGTGTAGCGCGCATCGCCGAAGGTCACCGTAGCAGTGCAGCCATGCCGTTCGATCCGCGCCATCGGCATTTGCGACCAGGCCAGGAACTTCTCCGCTGCCGGAGTGGCCCGGCCCGCCTTTGCCGCCAACGGATCGCCCATATTGTCCGCAATCGGCGCGGTGCTTTCCGTCAACGTGGTGAGATTGCGGAAAGGATCGTAGCGGCCGAAAGCAATCTGCCCCTGCTGCCGCCAGATGACGTCACGGCGCCAGAACGCCAGCGGCTCCGGCGAAGCGAAAACCCGGCCGGGCTGGGCATGAGGCTCGCCCACGGAAGGCGCACGCCATGCGAGAGCGGAGAGGCCGATGTTGAAGATAATGAAGCTCAGTACGCCCGCCAGAGCTGCCAGCGCAGGCCGCCCGGCGTTAGCCCTTCCCCGCTTCGCCCGCCGCCGGCTTCCCCAAATCCCGACGCCCAGCATCGCCAGCAGCCAGGGCGACACGATGAAAAGGCCATCGGTGTGGAACCAATCCCCCCGCATCGGGGAGAGCAACTGGATCGCATAGACATTCTGCAGGTCCAGCATGGGATGGGTCAGCGCGCCCAGATAGGAGAGCGTCAGCAGCCAGCCGAAATGCATCGGCAATCCGCTGCGAAACACTACGCCGCGTCGCTCCTGCCAGCGGTCGAGCAGCCAGAGCAGCCCCGCCAGCAGTGGCGGCATGACCAGCACTCCGCCGACCAGCCCGTGCGTAAATCCGCGATGCATCGCCAGCGGCGCCCATGGCGACCAGCCGAAGAACACATCGATATCCGGCATGTTCGCCGCCAGCACCAAGGCCGCCAGCCCTTTACGCGTGCGGCGCTTCAGCCCGGTTTCGCCGAGTGCCCAGCCGACCAAGCTGTGGGTGAGATTATCCATGGGGAGCAGTGTCTTGCATCGAAGGCGGGATATTGGGCGCGATCGTCGCTTCGGCAAGGGCGCGATGCGCAACCCTCACTCTATCATCAACTTAACCGTCGCCCCCGCGGAGGCGGGGGCCCCACTTTTTGGATTCACGCAGAAGAAGAAAGCGGGATCCCCGCCTTCGCGGGGATGACGGAGTGGGAGGGGGTTATGGTCGTGGGTAATAGGCTGCGCGGATGCGCGCACTTCCGACTTTATCCCGCCTTTTCCTCGACTACCCAGGTCTGGCCCTTGCCCAGCAGCTTGCCGAGATCGGCCGTCTTGCCCGTGATCAGCCTCGCCCGTTCCTCGACCACGGCGCTTTCGAACGTCGGCGCGGGATCGTCGTAGATCACGCCCAGCGCCATGGGGAATGGCCCGAACGGCATTTCCACCAGCATATGCGCCAGCCCCCGATTGCGGACGTTGTGCACGGCCACACCCGCGGCCTGCCAGTCGCCCTCCACGACATCGACGACTTTGAGCGACAGCGTATCAAGATCGAGCGCCAGTCCCTTGGTGTCCTTGGCGAACAACAGGGGCTCGCCATCGCGCACCTGAATCTGGTTGTCCGCCGCCACGGCCTTGGCGGTGAAGTCGTCGAAGCGGTCCTTGTTGTAGACGATGCAGTTCTGGAAGATCTCGATAAACGCCGCGCCGCGATGCTCGTAGGCGGCTTTCAACACATCGGGCAGATCCTTGGAGACGTCATAGCCGCGCGCCACGAAGCGGGCGCCGGCCCCCAGCGCAAAAGCACAGGGCAGCGCGGGGCGGTCCACCGACCCGACCGGCGACGTGGGTGAAGGCGTACCAACGCGGCTCGTGGGTGAATACTGGCCTTTGGTCAGGCCGTAGATCTCGTTGTTGAACAGCAGGATCTGGCAATCGAGATTGCGGCGCAGCACGTGCATCGTGTGGTTGCCGCCGATCGACATGCCATCCCCGTCACCGGTCACCAGCCAGATATCGAGGTGCGGATTGGCCAGCTTGATCCCGGTGGCGACCGCCGGCGCGCGGCCGTGGATCGTGTGGAAGCCATAGCTCTCCACGTAGTAGGGAAAGCGGCTGGAACAGCCGATGCCCGAAACGAACACGGTATTCTTCGGATCCGCGCCCACCATCGGCAGTGTGCGCTGCACCGCCTTCAGGATCGCATAGTCGCCGCAACCGGGACACCAGCGCACTTCCTGATCGGTTTCCCAGTCTTTCAGCGTGGTCACGGGGGTCATGTCATTCATGATCGTCTCCAGGCTTCGTGCCAAGAATCAGGGCTGTTCTATTTCCGGTGCGGGAAGCTGGGTCTCGTTCACCGCGACCTCTCCACCCTCATTCTCCGGCACGCCGTCGAAGAACCGACCTATCGCCGCTTCCAGTTCGGCAATGGCGAAAGGCTGGCCGCTGGTCTTGGAAAGCGGCACTGCGTCGATCAGGAACTGGTCGCGCAGCACCGTCTTGAACTGCCCGGTGTTCATTTCGGGCACGAGAACGTTGTCGTAACCGGCCAGCAATTCACCAAGGTTCGCCGGCAGCGGCCAGATATGGCGCACGTGGATATGGCTGACGTCCAGCCCCTTCTTCCGCGCCCGGCGCACCGCCTGATGGATCGGCCCGAAAGTCGACCCCCAGCCGACAACGGCCAGCTTCCCGCCCGCGTTGCCAAGGCAGACCTCCTGCGCGGGAATGGTCTGCGCCACCCCGTCGATCTTCGCCTTGCGGGCGTCGGTCTGGTGCTGGTGGACATCGGGCGCATAATCGATGTTGCCGGTGTCCACCGCCTTCTCGATCCCGCCGATGCGGTGCATCAGGCCGGGCGTGCCGGGCTTGATCCAAGGTCGCACGCCCCGTTCGTCACGCTTGTAGGGCAGCACTTTGCCTTCGGGATCGTTGCTCTCACCCAGGAACGTGACGGGAAACGGCGCGAAAGTGGCCGGATCGGGCACCTTCCACGGCTCCGACGCATTGCCGATATAGCCGTCCGTCAGCAGGATCACCGGAGTCATGTACTGCGTGGCGATGCGGCAGGCTTCTATCGCGCATTCGAACGCATCGGCGGGGGACCGCGCGGCGACCACCGGCAGCGGCGCATCGCCATTGCGGCCATAGACGGCCTGATAAAGGTCCGACTGCTCGGTCTTGGTGGGCAGCCCGGTGGAAGGCCCACCGCGCTGCGAATTGACGATGACGAGCGGCAGCTCGGTCATGATCGCCAGCCCCATCGCCTCTCCCTTGAGGGCAATGCCGGGGCCGGAGGACGAAGTGACGCCAAGATGCCCGGCGTAACTCGCGCCGATGGCGGCGCAGATCGCGGCGATCTCATCCTCCGCCTGGAAGGTGGTGACGCCGAACTCCTTCATCTTCACCAGATTGTGCAGCACCGCCGATGCCGGCGTGATCGGATAGCCGCCGAAGAACATCGGCAGGCCCGCCAGTTGCGCGCCGGCCACCAGCCCCAGCGAGACCGCCTCGGCCCCGGTGATCGTGCGGTAGAGGCCGGGCTGCGAAGGCACCGGATCGATATGCTGCTTGTGCAGCGGGCCGGCCAGTTCCGCCGTCTCGCCATAGGCATGGCCGGCGTTGAGCGCGGCCACGTTGGCCTCCGCCAGCACCGGGTTCTTGGCGAACTTGGCGGTCAGCCAGTCCACCAGCGGTTGCCGGTCCCGGTCGAACATCCAGAGCGCCAGCCCCAGCGTCCACATGTTCTTGCAGCGCAGCGCTTCCTTGTTGCCAAGGCCAAACGGCTTCACCGCCTCCATCGTCAGCGCTGAAATATCGAAGGCCAGCACGTCCCACTTGGCGAGGCTGCCGTCCTCCACCGGGTTGGTTTCGTACTTCGCCTTTTCCAGGTTGCGCTTGTTGAACTCGCCAGTGTCGACGATCACCAGCCCGCCGGGCTTCAGCGCCTGCACATTGGTCTTCAGCGCGGCCGGGTTCATCGCCACCAACACATCGGGCGCATCGCCCGCCGTGGTGATCTCGCTGGAGCCGAAATTGATCTGGAAGGCGGAAACCCCGAACAGCGTGCCCTGCGGCGCGCGGATTTCGGCAGGGAAGTCCGGAAACGTCGCCAGATCGTTGCCGGCGAGCGCGGTGGACAGGGTGAACTGCCCGCCCGTCAACTGCATGCCATCGCCAGAGTCCCCGGCGAAACGAACGACGACGGCCTCTACGGGGCCACTCTGTGGGGATGCGTCCTGATTCGACGCGCTTTGATTCGACGGGCCTTGATCCGACAACACTGTCGCCATCATCGTCCTCCTCCGGGAGTACCGTTCTGATGCCGGCCGAATTGTCTCCCGCGCCCAGACTATGCCTGCTTACTACCGGTGCAAAACAGAAAAACTCTCAAGGTCGAAATCCCGACCCTGCCTGAATCGTTCCCCAACCCGAAACGTTTCCGGAAGGGTTACCGGGGATGGAACGATAAATCGCGCTGGCTTTGCGCGTGGGCTTGGGCCATTGTGCCCGGCATGCGCTCCGACACAGCGATCCACAAGCAGATCCCGGCGACGAGCCTTCCCCTCACAATCTGGATTTCTCTCCGACGATGAATGATTTCGCGTCCCTTCCCTACCGTCCCTGCGTCGGTGTCATGCTGGTCAATTCCGATGGAAAGGTCTTCGTCGGCAAGCGAATCGACACCAAGGAAGGCGACTGGTGGCAAATGCCCCAGGGCGGCGTCGATGATGGCGAAGACCTGAAGGACGCGGCGCTGCGCGAACTTTGGGAAGAAACCGGCGTGACCGAGCGGGATGTGACCGTCCTGTCCCGCACGCGCGAGGAACTGCTGTACGATCTGCCGGACGAACTGATCGGCAAGCTGTGGAAGGGCAAGTACCGCGGCCAGCGCCAGACCTGGTTCCTGCTGCGCTTCGAGGGCAGCGACGACAATGTCGATCTGGACGCCCACAAACCGGCCGAATTCAACGACTGGAAATGGGTTGAGGCCGAACAGCTGCCCGACCTGATCATCCCCTTCAAGAAGCGCGTCTATCGTGCCGTGCTGGAAGAGTTCCGCGCGCTGATCTGAGGCGTGCTTGCGCCAAGCCCTTCGACAAGCTCAGGGCGAGCGGGGCTTGGCAATACTTCGCAGCTCAGGATGAGCGGATTACACAACATCCGCTCATCCTGAGCTTGTCGAAGGATCGAAGGATCAGTTTTCCGAAACCACCGGCTTGGGCGCAACCGCATCGGCGCTGACCATGCGCGGCGTGCCGATCTTGGAAATCTCGGCCGCAAGCTGCTGCGTTTCCGCGCAATCCTTGCCGCAAAGCGTCAGCAGGCGGGCAAGATTGCGGCCGGCCTTGTCGGTCGCGCCCTTTTCGGCGAGCGCGATCCCTTCGCCGGCGATCGCTTCCAGATTGCGCGGGTCCGAAACCAGCGCCACGCGGTAATAGTGCAAAGCCTTGCCCTGCAGGCCCTGGCGGCGCGTGGCGTCTGCCAGCGCGAGCAGAACCGACACATTGCCGGGGGCGATCGTCAGCGCCGCTTCATAAGAGTCGATAGCCGCATTGATGTCGCCCGAAGCAACGGCGGCATGACCTTCGCCCAGCAGATTGGCCGCGCGCGGATCCATCGGCGCGACAGGCTGCGAGAGGATCGCGCTGGAAGAGACGGCAACAACGAGAGAAAGGGCAATGGCAACAGGCGTGTAACGCATCAACAGGTCCTTGGCCGAGGGCTTGGTCCTCATCATAACGCCCGACGCTATCACAGCCGATGAAAGCGTGCGACGAAAAAGCCGTCGGTCCCATCGTGCCAAGGCGAAAGGCGCAGTCCCTCCCCGCGCGGCGTTCCAGCGGGCAGCACCGGCGTTTCCGCGCCCCAGTCGGAATGGCGGCGCAGGAACCCCGCCGCCTGATCGGCGCCTTCTTCGTCCAGCAACGAACAGGTGACGAAAACCAGCCGTCCGCCCGGTCGCACCAGTTCCGCCGCCACGTCCAGCAGGCGCGACTGGATTGCCGCATAGCGTGCCAATTGCGCTTCGGTCAGCCGCCAGCGCGCCTCCGGATTGCGGCGCCAGGTGCCGGTGCCCGAACAGGGCGCATCGACCAGCACAGCGTCCGCCGCCCCGGCAAAGCGCTGCAGCGCCTGCGCTTCCTTGTTGGGATTGAGCAACACGGTTTCGATTGCCGTGGCCCCGGCGCGCTCCGCTCGCGGCGCAAGGCGCGAAAGGCGCGCACGGTCGGTATCGGCGGCGATCAGCGTGCCGCTGTTTTCCATCGCCGCTGCCAGCGCGAGCGTCTTGCCCCCTGCCCCGGCGCAAAGGTCTATCACCGTCTCGCCCGGCCGTGCGGCCACGGCTTCGCAGGTCAGCTGCGATCCGGTGTCCTGCACTTCGATCGCGCCGTGAACATAGGCGTCAGACTGTTCGATGCTGGTTTCGGGCGGATAGCGCCAGCCATGCGCGGCCACGGACCGCTCACCGCCCTCGGGCAGGTCGAGCCGTCCGGTACGCAGGGTGTTGACGCGAATGTCCAGCGGGGCGCGGTCCAGCAGCGCCATGGCATCGGTTTCGGAAACCGCGCTGGCCGCGAAACGCTCGACCAGCCAATGCGGGGCAAGGCCAGCCTCCGCCACCGGCTCACCGGGAACGATCGTCGCGGGAGAGTGCCCGGTGCCGTCGAACAGCGCGGCAAGCTCCGGATCTTCGGCGGCGATGCGCAGCATGGCCGCACGGCCGGTTTCCGGCACTTCGCCGCAGGCCCGGATCGCGCGATAGGTCAGTTCACGAACCGCGCGCCGGTCTTTGCTGCCGGCGAAGCGGCGGGTGCGGAACCAGTCCCCGATCAGCCGGTCGGCAGGCGCACCATTGGCGCGCGCCGCCGCGATCACCAGGTCCAGAACCTCGATCGCCGCCTGTACGCGCGCACCCGGCGTCATGCCCCTGCCCTACCCGCGTGCGATCAGCGCGAGGGGTAGTTCGGTGCCTCACGCGTGATGGTCACGTCGTGGACATGGCTCTCGCGCAGGCCGGCATTGGTGATGCGCACGAACTGCGCGCCCTTGCGCAGATCCTCGATCGTGGCCGAACCGGTATAGCCCATGGCCGCCTTCACACCGCCGACAAGCTGGTGGATGACGTCCTTGGCCGGGCCCTTGTAAGCGACCTGACCTTCGATGCCTTCGGGAACCAGCTTCATCTGGTCCTTGATGTCGCCCTGGAAGTAGCGGTCGGCCGAACCCCGGCCCATCGCACCCACCGAGCCCATGCCGCGGTACGACTTGTAGGCGCGGCCCTGGTAGAGGAAGGTCTCGCCCGGCGCTTCTTCGGTACCGGCCAGCATCGATCCGACCATGATCGTCGATGCACCGGCGGCCAGCGCCTTGGCAGCGTCGCCCGAAGTGCGCAGACCGCCATCGGCGATCACCGGCACGCCCGACTTGTCGGCCTCTTCGGCAGCTTCCATGATGGCGGTCAGCTGCGGCACGCCGACGCCGGCGACGATGCGCGTGGTGCAGATCGAGCCCGGCCCGATGCCCACCTTCACGCAATCCGCACCCGCATCGATCAGCGCGCGCGCCGCTTCGGCGGTGGCGATGTTGCCGGCAATGACTTGTGCCGAGTTCGACAGCTTCTTCACGCGCTCGACCGCGAGCGCCACGTCCTTGTTGTGGCCGTGGGCGGTATCGATGACGACGACGTCGCACTCGGCAGCCAGCAGCGCCTCGGTACGGGCGAAGCCCTTGTCGCCCACGGTGGTCGCGGCGGCGACGCGCAGGCGGCCGGCGGCGTCCTTGGTGGCGTCCGGATAAGTGACGGCCTTTTCGATGTCCTTCACGGTGATCAGGCCGACGCAGCGGAAATCGTTATCGACCACCAGCAGCTTCTCGATCCGGCGGGCGTGCAGCAGGCGGCGCGCCTCTTCCTGATCGACGCCCAGCTTCACGGTGGCCAGGTTTTCATGCGTCATCAGCTCACGCACCGGCTGCGCCGGGTTGGCAGCGAAGCGCACGTCACGGTTGGTGAGGATGCCGACCAGCTTGCCCGAATTCTCAACCACCGGGATGCCGCTGATCTTGTTGGCCAGCATGATCGCCTGCGCCTCACCCAGCGTGGCGTCCGGGCTGATCGTGATCGGGTTGACCACCATGCCGCTTTCGAAGCGCTTCACGGCGCGGACAGCGGCACACTGTTCCTCGATCGTGAGGTTGCGGTGCAGGACGCCGATGCCGCCCAGCTGGGCCATGACGATCGCCATGTCCGCTTCGGTCACGGTATCCATGGCCGAGGAGATGACCGGGATGTTGAGGGAAATGTCGCGCGTAAGGCGCGTGCGGGTATCGGCCTGGGTGGGGACGATATCGGACTTGGCGGGACGCAGCAGTACGTCGTCGAAAGTAAGTCCGAGGGGAATGTCCATGTGCGCCACCATTATCTTGTCGGGGGAGAATCGTGGCGGCCCATGTAATCAAAGGGTGGCGCCAGTGCTAGCCCCCAATTTGCCCGCCGCGCCTCATTTTCCGGTCGGTGGAACCGGGCTGGATGCCGGCGCCGGCACGGGTGGCGCGGTGCCCTTCGGCAGACTGCTGACGGCGCTGGCCGGCACCTTGCGCAGATCGGCAAACCAGCGGCCAAGTGTCGAAAGAAGCTTAACATCGTCCACCGCGCCGCCCAGTTCCAGCGGATGTGCCATGTGCACCAGATCGTCGCTGGGCCGGTGGTAGTCACTATCGAAAAAGGCGCGCATCCGCGTCATGTCGCCGTAAGCGGTAGACACGAGCACCGCCGGAATATCGTGCTGCGCCAGTGCCCAACCGTCCTGCCGGCGCACGTAATCGTTCGCCTCGTCACTGTTGACCACCTTGAACTTCTCGGCCTTGGCGACTTTGACGATCGCGGCGTCCAGCCCCGTCATCCCGCGCCCGACGATGGCGAACGGCGTGCCGTGCGGGGCGATGGCATTCGAATCAATGTTGAAGGCCGCCACGATCTGCCGCAACGGCAGCGGCGGGTTCTCCGCAAAGGCATGGGCGCCCAGCAGGCCCAGTTCCTCCCCGGTGGTGGCAAGGAAATAGACGTCGCGGTCCAACTGCGGCCCGCGCGAGAGGCGGCGGGCGACTTCGGTGAGCGAGGCGACGCCGCTGGCATTGTCTATCGCGCCGTTGCAGATCACGTCCTCAGCCGGCGGCGCGCCGCACTCTCCGAAATGGTCCCAGTGCGCCAGGAACAGCACCGCGCCGGTTTCCGGGCGGCGGCCGGGCAGCTTGCCGATCAGGTTGTGGGTGCGGATCGTGGTTTCGCGGGTGGTCGCCTCCATCGAGGCGGTCAGGTCCAGCGGGACCGGCGCGAAATCGGGCTTCTCGGCCAGCTTCTCCAAACCGACCAGCGTCTGCCCGGTGCCCTTCAGCAACACGGTCATCGCATCGCGGGTGATGAAGGCTTCCAGATCGCCGCCCAGCGAATCGTTGGACAGCGCATAGCCCGAACGCTTCCGCCGCGCCGCTACCTGATCAAGGCTACGATCACCGTCCAGCACCGTCAGCACGGCAGAGGCGCCCATTTCCAGAAGCTGGTTCTGGCGTTCGCTATCCGGCGTGTTCCCGTCCAGCACCACGGCGATGCGGCCTGCGAGTTCGGTGCGCGAATAGTCGCGACCCCTGCCCTTGCCCACGAACAACAGCGGCACGCTGCGCACCAGACTGCGCTTGCCGGACGTGAGCACCAGTACGTCCTTGGGCGTCACCACTCTTCCCTTGCGCTGGAACTGCGCGGAAGATGTTGCCGGTTCGCGCGCGACCAGGGTTACGGGCGCAAACCATTCATGGCCGGGATCGTTGGTGCCGGACGTCAGCCCGATGTCGAACCACTGCTTGCCCAGATAGCGCAAGGTCTTCGCCTCGCCATCGGTGCCGGGTTCGCGGCCGTCGAAATCGTCGCTGGCTAGCACCGCGATCTGGGCGCGCAGACGGGCGGCGATTTCCTGATCCGCGCGGGACGCCGATGCCGAATGGGCGATTCCGGCGCCAAGCAGGGCGGCAGCCAAAGCCCCACCCAAAGCCACCGCTCCGGCCGTACGGGCCATGCTCGCCTTGAAACCCCTGTTCATCGTTCCGCACCCTATACGCGGGAATTGCCCGGGCGGTTAGCGAATCTCGCCCAGCCATCGGAAGCCACGCGATTTTTCCGGCCAGCGTGCCACAGGAACAACACGGTGCCTTTTCCATTGAACAGGACCGGGGCGGGCGATTACGCTCCCGCCTTGAGGGATCAGACACGAAGGGACACCGGACGGATGCGGCTCGACAGGTTCAACCCCGACAACATCCGCGTAACCCAAGGCGGCAGCCGCTTCCCCGGCGGTGGTGGCGGCAAGCTGGGATGCGGCACGCTGGTGATCGTGCTGATCGGCATGTTCGTCTTCGGCGTAGACCCCCAGCAGATGCTGGGCACGATCGAAAACGTGCAGCAGCAGAGCCCTCAACAGGGCACGCCTGTCCAGCAGGGCGAACAGCAAGACCCGGTCAAGATCTGCGGCCAGAACGAGTATGCCCTGGAAGCCTGCAACGCGCTCAGTTCGCTGAACCAGACGTGGGAACCGCTGTTCAAGCAGGCCAACATCACCTTCGATCAGCCCGAACTCCACTTCTACAACGGCACCGACCGTTCCGGTTGCGGCGCTGCCCAGGCCGCAATGGGGCCGTTCTATTGCCCGGCCGATCAGGGCATTTACATCGACACCAGCTTCTATGACGAACTGGAGCGCAAGCTGGGCGCCAAGGGTGATTTCGCCCGCTATTACGTGGTCGCGCATGAATACGGGCACCATGTGCAGCACCTGCTCGGCCTCGATTCCAAGGTTCGGCAGGCGCAGCAGCAGAACCCGTCTCAGGCCAATGCCTTGCAAGTGCGGATGGAGCTTCAGGCAGACTGCTATGCCGGCGTCTGGGCAGGCAAGAACAAGGCAAGGATCGAGCCGGGCGACATGGAAGAAGGCATGACCGCCGCCAGCGCCATCGGCGACGATACGCTGATGAAGAATGCCGGTCAGCGCGTCAGCCCCGAAAGCTTCACCCACGGTTCCAGCGCCCAGCGCATGAAATGGCTGAAGCGCGGTCTGGACTCAGGGAACGAGGACGCATGCGATACGTTCTCCGACCTGTAAGCATCAGATATTCGGGCGGGTGCGACCGTTCGGGCGCCAGTCATGCGGTGCACTTCGCATGACGGGGTGAGGCACGCCTTCACGCTCTCGCGCACCTCTCCCGCATTCAGGAGATCATCATGCGCCGACTTTGGACTGCCGCTATCTTGACCGGCCTGCTGGCCGCCCCGCTGGCCACTGCGCCCGTCTCGGCAAAGCAGCGCCCGATCACCGATTCGGAGCCCAATGCCGTGGACATCGCCAAGACCCCGGCGACCGACCTGAACCTCGACAAGACCAAGATCCCGCCACTGCTGCAGGCGGCGACGCAGGAACCCTATACGCTGGTCGGCATCAAGACCTGCGCCCAGATATCCTCTGCCGTGCTGGCGCTGGACGATGTGCTGGGGCCGGACGCCGATCTGCCATCGGATCCCGGTGGTTCGATCAGCGCCGGACGCGTGGCAAAATGGGCCGTCGGCTCGCTGGTCCCGTTCCGCGGCCTGATCCGCGAGATATCGGGCGCCAACGCGCAAGACCGTGCCGTGCTCGCCGCGGTGCGCGCGGGCATAGCGCGGCGATCGTTCCTCAAGGGCGTGGGCCATGCCAAGGGCTGCAAGTATCCCGCATCGCCCGCAACGCCTGCGATCATCAAGGCGCACCTGCAGAGCTTACAGGAAAAGGATGGCAAGCGGGACGACAAGCCGCAGGAAAAGGACGGAAGCACCGCCTCCGTCCCCACCACGTCTACCCCCGTGGTCCAGAAAGTGCCCTGACCGCACTGACCGGCGGGCCTTAGAGTCCGTTTGAAAAATGCCCGCAGGGGCATTTTTGAGGCGGCACCGGCCCTCTCCCCCACCCTACCACCCGCAGGATACTACCGATGGGTGGTAGGGTGGGGGCGAGGGCCGGTGCCGCAAAATTCGCGTTTCGCGAATTTTCAAACGGTCTCTTACAGCCCCGCCCAAATCAGTCGTTCCAGGAATTGTCCACTTCGGCGCGGGCCCGATCGGCCTCGGCGCGCGCACGGTCGGCCTCGGCACGGGCCTTCACCATCTCCGCATCGAGGTCCGCCATGATCTCATTGCGCAGTTCGGCCGAGAGGTGACGATTCGCCGCAACCGCGGTGCGGGCGTCAGCCACGGCCCGCACGGATGCTTCGATCGCCTCCTTCGGCACCCCGGTGCAGATCACCGTGGATGTGCCGCTCCTGCCAGAACGCTCCTCGCTGCGAGCGCGGTCCGCCGGACAACGGCTGTCTATCCGCATTTCGCGGTAGCTGCGCGATCCATCCGCGTCACGGGTAACGATGCGGATCGTCTGAACCTTGCCGTCGGCTGAGGTGCTCTGCTTCACTTCGGGCACGCCGCGCATCGCCTGCGCGACGCTGGCCTGGACGCTGCGGGCAATCGCGCGATTGAGCGAGACCGATGCAGGCGGCTCGGGCGGTTGCGGCGGGGCCGGCGGCACGGGCGCTGCGGCGACCTGCGGCGCAGCCGGAGCCTCCGGCGCTGCCGGAGCCGGGGGCGCCATCGGTGCGCCCTGGGCCGCATCGGGCCAGGCCGTATCAGGATCAGTCGCATCGGGATCCACCGCACGGATCGCCGGAACCGCAGGCGCGGCGGGCACGGCCGGGCCGGAAGGGACCGCCGGCACGTTCGGCGCTTCGGGTGCCTCCTCCATGGCGGCATAGGTAACGGTGGCGGTAAACGGCACCGAGACGACGGCCAGCGCGAACAGGCTCCGCGCGGCAACCCGGCGGGCAGGCGAGACTTCGGCGCGGCCCAGCGCCTTCAACCGCTGGATGATCGGCTTGTCCCCCGCCAGGGTGCCCGCCATCGGCGCGGCCAGCGTCAGCCGCGTGCTGGCCGCAAAGCTGGCGATCAGCCGGCCGTAACGGGCCCGCATCTCGCGCCCGCAGCCCGCCATGACGCGTGCGTCGCAAGCGGCCTCCTGATCGGCTCGCAGCGCGCGCCAGGCGGCCCAGCCCAGCGGGTTGAACCAGTGCAGCGCGAACAGCGGCTGCAGCGCCATGATCGCCAGCAGATCGTTGCCGGCATGGTGCTCCAACTCGTGCGCGATGGCGAAATCGGACGATTCGGAGTCCACCGTGGCCAGGAAGCCTTCGGGCAGTGCCACGCACTTCTCGAACACACCGAAGGCCAGCGGCGCAGCGGCCGCCGGGCTTTCGTAGATGCGCACCTCTCCGGAGCGGGCGACAAGCCGCGCATCGCGCAGGATCTCGCGCCGCATCAGTTGATAGTTCCAGGTGCGCCACGCCAGGAAAACCACCGCGCCGCCCAGCCAGACCGCCACCAGCAGCGCCATCCACGGAACGTGCGCGAAGAGGCCCGGATCGGCGAGCGCAGGCACGCTATCGGCCGCCACCGGTATGGCGGCGTCATGCGCGGCGAGTGGAACTTCGCCGACCGCCTGCGCCGGCATCGTCAGCGGCACCGCGGCGGCGGTGATCGGCTCCACATCGAAGGAAAACTCGGGAACCACCCCGCGCGGCAGGGCCAGCGGGGGAAGGATCAGCCGGATCATCGGCAGCGCCCAAAGCGCATAGGCCGCCGCCGGGCCGAACATGCGGGCCACCGGGCGGCGAACGAAGAGGATCAGCGTCATCAGCACGCCCGTCATCACAAGCGTATCGGCAAGCCACTCGATCATGACCTCAACTCCTTCAGGAGGGCCTCGATTTCGGCAATGTCATCTTCGGTCAGCGCATCGGACTCGGCAAGATGCGCGAAAAGCGGCGCGGCGCGGCCACCGAACAGACGGTCGACCAGACGGCGGCTTTCGGTGCCGACATAGGATTCGCGGGCGATGCGCGGGGTATAGAGGAAGCGCTTGCCGTCGGGCTCGGTGGCGACCGCCTGCTTGGCGACCAGACGCGAGAGCAGCGTCTTTACGGTGGCGAGGCTCCAGCCGCGCGGTTCGCAAACCTTTTCGCAGACTTCGGCGGCGGTGAGCGGGCTACGCTCCCACAAAGCCTCCATCACGGCATGTTCCGCTTCCGAAATCCGTTCCGGCGTGTCGGGCTCTTCGGCCACGGCTTCCTCCATCGTTTACACACGTAATCGACTACGTTTGTAAACATGAACGCCAGATGAATGCAATCACGTGCCTTCGGTCAGGATGCCGATCATCACGGCGGCGCCTAGCAGCACCAGAAAGGCATTGAACGTGACCAGAAGCGCAGCGGGCAGACGCGGCGTATCCGTCTCCGGCGGCGGCGCGACCGGCCGCAACTGGCGCCAGATACCAGCGATGAAACTGAACTCTGCAAACAGCAGCAGCATCATCGTCGTCACCATCACCAGCCACTCGCTGACCAGTCCCTGCAACAAGGCGCGCGCGCCGATGCCGGAAGCCAGCGCGCCCAACCCGGTGCGCACCCAGGCCGCGTAAGTGCGTTCTGCGGCCAGGATCGTGCGGTCGGCCGCCAGTACCGTGCGCCGGTCCGCCGTGTCCGCCTGTTTCTCGACATTCTCGGCAACGCGGCGCGCATCCTTGGCGATTTCGCCGGCAAGCGCGCGCTTGCCCTCGTCCTGCCCGCCGTCCTTTTGATCGGGATCCTCGCTCATCGTCGATCTCCCGCTCCGTGTGGATCAGCCGCCCGCCTTGCCCAGCTTGCGCAGGTCCAGCGCGACGGCAATCATGAACACGCCGCGCATGAAGAAGCTGATCGCCACGATGATCGCCAGAAAGCCGGTGGCGGTCGGTACGCTGGAGGTCAGCAGAAGCACGCCCAGCACCACGTCCAGCACGCCCATGAACAGGCGCCAGGCCTTGTCGTTCCGCGCCTTCAGCGCAAAGGCGATCTCGAACCCGCCGGAGATCAGCAGCCATGCGCCGATCGCCCAGACCAGCGTGACCGCCCCGGCGAGCGGGTTGAACAGCACGTAGAGCCCGGCGATCAGCCCGATGGCGCCCAGCAGGATTTCCGTCCAGCGCGCGCGCTTCGACATAGAGTGGAAACCGGCGGCGATCCCGGCCACGCCATAGACGCACAGCATGAAGCCGATCATGAACCCGGTGGCGAAAGTGGCGACCAGCGGGTTGGCGATGACGATGACCGCAACCGCGATGAGCAGCAGCCCATAAGCCAGCACCCAGCCCCAGGCGAGCGGCGGCGTGCCGAGATAAGGAGGGGCCAGAGGATCGGCAAAAGCACTTGGGTCGGTGTGTGAGGTCGTCATGCAATCGACTCCTGTTCCCGTGCAATGTTGCCCAAGTAATGCGACGGAGCGGTTTCGGTTGCAATGCAATTGGTTGGAAGGCCGTCTAGGGATTTTCCCGGTGACATCCCCCTGAAACGAAGAAGGGCGGCACATCGCATTGATGCACCGCCCTTCCCGTTATTTATGCCGAAGCCGTATCAGTACACGCGCGCCTTGGGCTTGATATACTGCGCATCATCGGTGAGCGTGTATTCGTGAACCGGGCGGTAATCGAGACGGATTTCGCCGCCCTTGCCGCCCCAGCCGTTGAACCAGCCCACGGTGTGCTTCATCCAGTTCGCATCGTCGCGGTTCGGGAAATCCTCGTGCGCATGGGCGCCGCGGCTTTCCTTGCGCGCCTGGGCGCCGTGCAGCGTGACCGAGGCCTGCGAGATCAGGTTGTCCAGCTCCATGGTCTCGACCAGGTCCGAGTTCCAGATCAGGCCGCGGTCGGTAACCTTGACGTCCTGGAAGCGCTCGTAGGTCTTGGCGAGCTTTTCCTTGCCTTCGACCATGAGTTCATCGGTGCGGAACACGGCGGCGTGGGCCGACATGGTGCGCTGCATCTCGGTGCGGACTTCGGCCGTCGGCGTGCTGCCGTTGGCGTTGCGGAAGTGGTCGAGGCGGGTCAGCGCGAGGTCGGCCGAATCCTTCGGCAGTTCCTGCTGCGCCGCGCCCGGCTTGACGATTTCCTTGAGGCGGTGGCCGGTCGCGCGGCCGAACACCACGAGGTCGATCAGCGAGTTCGAGCCAAGGCGGTTGGCGCCGTGGACCGAGACGCAAGCCGCCTCACCCACCGCGAACAGGCCCGGCACCACAGTGTCCGGATTGCCATCCGGGCCGATGGTGACGACTTCGCCGTGATAGTTACAGGGGATGCCGCCCATGTTGTAGTGCACGGTCGGGACGACCGGCAGCGGCTGGCGGGTAAGGTCCACGCCGGCGAAGATCTTGCCGCTTTCGGTGATGCCCGGCAGACGCTCGCCCAGCACCTTGGGATCGATGTGATCGAGGTGCAGGTAGATGTGGTCCTTGTGCGGGCCAACGCCGCGGCCTTCGCGGATTTCCAGCGCCATCGAGCGCGAGACGACGTCGCGGCTTGCAAGGTCCTTCGCGGAAGGCGCGTAACGCTCCATGAAGCGCTCGCCCTCGGAGTTGGTGAGGTAGCCGCCCTCGCCGCGCGCGCCTTCGGTGATCAGCACGCCCGCGCCGTAGATGCCGGTGGGGTGGAACTGCACGAATTCCATGTCCTGCAGGGGCAGGCCGGCGCGCAGGACCATGCCGCCGCCGTCGCCGGTGCAGGTATGGGCCGAAGTGGCGGTGAAGTAGCTGCGGCCATAGCCGCCGGTCGCCAGCACCACGGCCTGCGAGCGGAAGCGGTGGATCGAACCGTCATCCATGCAGAGCGCGATCACGCCGACGCACTTGCCGCCGTCCATGATCAGGTCGATGGCGAAGTATTCGATGAAGAAGTCCGCGTCGTACTTCAGCGACTGCTGGTAGAGCGCGTGCAGCATGGCGTGGCCGGTACGGTCCGCGGCGGCGCAAGTGCGCTGCACCGGCGGGCCTTCGCCCATGTTCTGCATGTGGCCGCCGAACGGGCGCTGATAGATCGTACCGTCGGCATTGCGGCTGAAGGGCACGCCGGCGTGCTCCAGCTCGTAAACCGCCGCCGGGGCTTCGCGCACCATGTATTCGATGGCGTCCTGATCGCCCAGCCAGTCCGACCCCTTGACGGTGTCGTACATGTGCCAGGTCCAGTGGTCCGGCGTGTTGTTGCACAGCGAGGCGGCGATGCCGCCCTGCGCCGCGACGGTGTGCGAGCGGGTGGGGAAGACCTTGGTGATGCACGCGGTCTTCAGACCGGCTTCGGCCGAGCCCATGGTGGCGCGCAGACCCGAGCCACCGGCGCCGACGACGACGGTGTCATAGGTATGATCGATAATCTTGTAGGCAGGGGCGGACATTATGCGTGTGCTCCCAGCGCGAGGCGAACGATGCAGAAGACGCCGAAGGCGATGCCACCGCAGGCGGCAAGGTTCAGCGCCGCGATGCAGGCGAACTTGTTGGCATGTTCGTGCACATAGTCCTCGACCAGCACCTGCAGGCCGATGCGGGCGTGCCAGAACGTGGTGACGACCAGCAGGATCATCGCCACGGCCGGAACCGGGCGGACCAGCCATTCGACGACCGAGGCATAGCTCAGGTCAGGCAGGAAAAGGAGCGAGACGGCGAGGAAGATGCCGGTCAGCAGGTTGCCGATCGCGGTGAAGCGCTGCAGCAGCCAGTGATGAACGCCGGTCTTGGCAGAGCCGAGGCCGCGCACGCGGCCGATGGAAGTTCCGTTACCCATGTTCCGTCCCTCAGCGAAGCAGCAGGATCGCCCAAAAGGCGACAGTGACGAGCACACCCATGACCGGGGCGAGGATCGAGAAGGTCTTGTTGGCCTTCAGTTCGAAACCGGCACCGATATCGAGCACGAAGTGGCGCAGGCCGCTCATCATGTGCGTAAAGAACGCCCAGGAAATGCCGACCAGCACGACATAACCCGGAATCGAGGTCATGCACTTGGTGAGCTGCGCGTAAGCTGCGGGTCCGCTGGCCAGCGCCCCGAGCCACCACAGCAGCAGGCCCAGGCCGGCGAATGCCATGCCATCGCCCGTCACGCGGTGCAGAATCGAGACGAACATGTGTGGGCCCCAACGCCAGATCTGGAGATGGGGCGAAAGCGGACGGTTCCTGGTGCCGTCTTTGGCCATGGCTCTTTCGAATCCCTTTTGCCTTTTAGCAGCCCCTGAGGCTGCCCCTGTCGAGAAGTCCCCTTAGACAAATCGCGGCTTGGCGCAAGTTCCGCGAAGCACATCGCGAATGCATCGCACACAAGCGTCTTTTCGGTCGATACATCGGTCGGGTCGCCCGGACCGTCCTGCGCGTGCCCGGGTCAGGGCCCCGTGCCACTGGCCTTGGCGGCGCGCCCGGCCTAAAGCGCAGCCTTATGAATCGCCTGCCGAACATCCTCGCCCCGGCCCTGCTGCTGGCCGCCTGCTCCGCCGCACCCGGTGCCGCGGCCCCGTCGCCAGAAAGCGCCAGCGAAGCGGGCCAGCCTGCGCCCGGCCCCGATGCGGCGCGACTCGTCACTGCCTGCAAGGGGCGCGACGGCTGGGCGGACGCCGCACCGCCCGCGCGGCTTTTCGGCAATACCTGGTATGTCGGCACTTGCGGCATCACCGCGATCCTGATTACCGGCAAACAGGGCCATGTGCTGATCGACGGCGGCGTACCGGCAGCCGCGCCGCTGGTTCTGGCCAATATCAAGGCGGCGGGCTTCAACCCCAAGGACGTGCGCTGGATCCTTTCCACGCATGAGCATTTCGACCATGCCGGCGCCCTCGCCGCGATCCAGCGCGAAACCGGCGCGCGCGTCGCCGCCATGCCCGCCGCCGCACAAGTGCTGGAAAGCGGCAAGGCCGATGCCGCCGATCCGCAGTTCGGCCAGCTCGACGCCTTCCCGCCCGTCCATGTCGACAAGCGGCTGACCGATGGCGAGACGCTGACGCTGGGCGCGATCACCCTCACCGCGCACTCCACCCCGGCCCATGCCGCCGGATCGACAAGCTGGACATGGCGATCCTGCGACGATGCAGGCAAGTGCCTGACCATCGCCTATGCCGACAGCGTCAGCGCGATCTCGGTCAAGGGCTACCGCTTCACCGACCATCCCGAGCGCATCGCCGCCGTCCGCAAGGGCTATGCGCGAATCGCCGATCTTCCCTGCGACCTGCTGGTCTCCCCGCATCCCGGCGCGAGCGATCTTTTCGCGCGCCTTGCGGGCACGGCCCCGCTGGTCGACCCCACCGCGTGCCGCACATATACGGCCGCCGCCACCACCCGCTTCGACCAGCGCCTTGCCGAAGAGGCCGCGCCCGAAGCGAAGGAGACCCATTCGTGAGCTGGAAAATTACCGCCTTCGCCCCGCGCGCCGTGATCGAGGGCGCGCTCGTCGCCCATGAGGACGCTTTCGACTGGGATCCGGAGATCGTCATTTCCGGCAGCGAGATCGCCGAGGACAAACCGGACGACTGGCAACTGGAAGCCTGGATGGAGCAAAAGCCGGGCGAGGCGGAGAAGGACGCCCTCACCGCGCTGTTCACCGGCGACGTGCCCACCTTCGTGATCGAGGAACTGCCCGAGACCGACTGGCTCGTCACCAGCCAGGAAGGCCTTGAGCCGATCCGCGCCGGGCGCTTCTACGTCCATACGCCGGAATACCCGCCGCTGAACGAACCGGGCGTGACCGACTTCGTGATCCCCGCCAGCCAGGCCTTCGGCACCGGCCAGCACGCCACCACGGCGGGCTGCCTGGAAATGCTGACCTACATGAAGTCGCGCGGGATCATCATCCGCAACCATGCCGATATCGGCACCGGCACCGGGTTGCTGGCCTTCGCGGCGATGACGCTCTGGCCACGCGCCCGCGCCACGGCGAGCGACATCGACGCGGTCTGCGCCACGGTGGTGGCCGACAATGCCGATGCCAACGGCGTGCCGCTGGGCGGCCGCCCCGGCGAACTGGTGATGACCATCGCCGATGGCATGGACGCGCCTTTGCTCGACGTGCGCGGGCCTTATGACCTGATCATGGCGAACATTCTGGCCGGGCCGCTCGTCAGTCTGGCGCCGGATTTCGCCAAGTCTTTGACGCCGGGCGGCCATCTGTTGCTGGCGGGGCTGCTGGAAACGCAGGAAGCATCGGTGCGCCGCGCCTGCCGCCGGGCAGGGCTGCGGCTGGTCGCGCGGCTGGTCAAGGGCGACTGGTCGATCCTCTGGATGCGCGCGCGCCGGTTCTGAGAGTCTGTTTGGAAATTCGCGGAGGGCGAATTTCACGGCACCGGCCCACTCCGAAGATGCCCTCATTGGCATCTTCCAAACCGTCTCTGAATTTTGTTATCTCTTGCCGGGTCGCTCAGGCTGGCCCGGCAAGCCTCTCAGGCGCGGCGCAGTTCCAGCCCCGGGCCTTGCGGGCCAAGCCGCATGATCCCCATCAGGTCCGCCGCGATCGGCGCGTCGAATGCGAAGCCGGCGCGATCCTCCACCACCCAGCGCACCGTCCCGGTCACGCGCGGACTGCCGGCCAGCGACAGCACCAGCCGCACGCCCTTTTCCAGCAGATTGCGCTCGACGACGAGCTGGCACCCCTCTGGCGAGACGTGCTTCGCAAGTGCAATCGCATAGGGGGAAAGCCCGAGGGCCACGTTCACTTCTCCATGCCGAACGGCTCGAACCGCTTGATAGGGAAGTGTAATTAAGAGAGGTAAACGCCTCGTTAATATCTGTGCAACTTTTCTGACGTAAAAATACTCAATTCTTACAGTAACTTACCTAGAATCGTCGAATTGAAAATTAACCATGTTCAGTAAGTCGGAATTAGGGATTACAAACAAGAATTAGACCTCAAGGGGGGCTGGTAACAACAGCTCATGAGGCCAAACATGCTTCGTACCGAACTCGACCGCCCTGCGGTTGTCGTGGGACCCCTGGGTGAAGCTCTCGACCGCAAGAGCCTGCCGCCGCGCGATACCCTACGCTGGGTTGCGCGCCGAAAGGCTGAGGTCGTTGCTGCCGTCAATGGGGGCCTGTTGACGATCGCCGAGGCCTGCGAACGCTACGATCTCACGCTCGAGGAACTTGCCTCGTGGCAACGCGCTGTGGAGCGCGAAGGAATGGCAGGGCTGCGCGCCACCCGCGTGCAGCACTACCGACAGGTGCACGAACGCCAGTCCCGTTTCTCCTGAGCGGGCTGGTGCTGCGGCACCCTCGCCGGAAGGACAGGTGTGTCCCCTCCCGGCGTTGACCAATGGGCCCGGTCCGAGAACCGGCGGCCGATACTGCGACCCGTCAGCCGGCGGCTTCGACGATCCGGGCCCATTCAGCTTCATCGATGACCCTGATGCCAAGGTCCGCCGCCTTCTTCAGCTTCGAACCGGCACCCGGCCCGGCAACCAGAATGTCGGTCTTGGCCGAGATCGAGCCCGCAGCCTTGGCGCCCAACCGCTCGGCCTGCGCCTTGGCCTCGTCGCGGCTCATCGTTTCCAGCTTGCCGGTGAAGACCACGGTCTTGCCCGCGACCTCGCTCTCCACCGTTTCCACCACGTAAGGCGGCGGCGCGACTTCCGAGAGGATGTCGTCCCACACCGCGCGGTTGTGGTCTTCATGGAAAAAGTCGCCCAGCGCCTCCACCACGGCCGGGCCGATGCCGTCGATCGACAGCAATTCCTGAAGAGATAACTCGTCGCCTCCACGCGCCTCCTGAGCACACTTTCGCAGCGCGCCCATATCCTCGAACCGCTTCAGCAGATCGCGCGCGGTCACCGCGCCGACATGACGGATGCCAAGCCCGAACAGCAGGCGCGCGGCATCGGGCTGGCGCTTGTTTTCCACCGCTGCCAACAGATTATCCACAGACTTGTCTTTCCACCCGTCCAGCGCGAGGATTTCCTCTCGGCGCTTGCGCAGGCGGAAGATATCGGCCGGGCTTTCCAGCCAGCCCTTGGCGAAGAATTCGTCGATGGTCTTCTCACCCAGCCCCTCGATATCGAGGGCGGCGCGGCTTACGAAGTGCTTCAGGCGCTCGGTCCGCTGCGCCGGGCAGATCAGCCCGCCGGTGCAGCGCACATCGACCTCGCCCTCCTCGGCCACGGCTTCGGAGCCGCATTCCGGGCAGTGATCGGGGAACGCGAAGGCATCGCGCTCCACTTCACGGCTCAGGTTGTCGACGATCTGCGGGATTACGTCGCCCGCGCGCTGCAGCACCACGGTATCGCCGGGACGCACGCCCAGACGGCCGATCTCGTCGCGGTTGTGCAGCGTGACGTTGGTGACGGTGACGCCGCCCACCAGAACCGGCTTCAGGCGCCCCACCGGCGTCAGCTTGCCGGTGCGGCCGACCTGAATGTCGATCGATTCCAGCGTCGTTTCCGCCCGCTCGGCCGGGAACTTGTGCGCCAAGCCCCAGCGCGGTGCCTTGGCCACGAAGCCGAGACGCTGCTGCCAGTCGAGCCGGTCGATCTTGTAGACCACGCCATCGATCTCGAACGGCAGATCGGGCCGCCCATCGCGGATCGCGCGGTAGGCCGTGAGCATTTCCTCGACCGAATGGCAGAGCCGGAACTGCGGCGAGACCGGCAGGCCCCAGCTTTCGATGCGGCGGATCACTTCGTGCTGGCTCGCCCCCGGCACGTGACTGGCCGCGCCCCAGCCATGCGCCCAGAAGCGCAGCGGACGCTTGGCCGTGACCGCCGCGTCCTTCTGGCGCAGCGATCCGGCCGCGGCATTGCGCGGGTTGGCGAACTGGCGAACTTTGCTCTCGTCGAACGCCTCGCCCTTCTCCTCGGCCAAAGCACGCGCTTCGGCCATCAAAGTCTCGTTGAGCGCGTGGAAGGCGCCCTTCTCCATGTAGACTTCGCCGCGCACCTCGAAGACCTCGGGGATATCCTCGCCCTTCAGCTCCTGCACGATGTCGGCAATGTGAGCGACGTTCGGCGTCACGTCCTCACCCACCTGCCCGTCGCCGCGCGTGGCGGCGCGCACCAGCTTGCCGTTCTCGTAGCGCAGCGAGCAGGAGAGACCGTCGATCTTGTCCTCCGCCGTCACCATCACGGGCTCCTCGGCGGAGAGCGACAGAAAACGGCGCACGCGGCCGACGAAGTCTGCCACTTCCTCATCGCTGAACGCGTTGTCGAGGCTCATCATCCGAACCTCGTGCCGCACTTTCCCCAGCGGCGAGGCGGCGACATCGTGGCCAACCTTGTTGGTGGGCGAATCGGGGCGGATCAGATGCGGGAACGCCGCTTCCAGTTCGGCATTGCGGCGCACCAGCGCGTCGTATTCGGCATCCGCGATCTCCGGCGCGTCCTCGGCATGGTAGAGCCGGTTGGCGCGGTTGATCTGGCGCGCCAGACGCATGAGTTCATTGGCGGCTTCGGCCTCATTCGGAAACAGATCGGGAGTGTCGGTCATGGGTTCAGCCTATGCCGCAAGCGCCCGCCAGACGGCAAGGCGGGGCGATCGGGACAGCTTACACGGTCCACCGGAAAAGCCGCCACAAGAAGCCTTCGCTTGACTCATTTCGACGTTTAGCTAATCATCGCATCATGAGTCAGGTGTTCAAAGCCCTCTCCGATCCTACCCGCCGCCGCGTGCTGCAATTGCTGCGCAAGGGGCCGATGAGCGCGGGCGAGATCAGCAATCAGTTCGACGTTTCCAAGCCCACCATGTCCGCACACTTCACGGTGCTGAAGGAAGCCGATCTGGTCCATGCCGAAAAGTCCGGCAAATCGGTGATCTATCACCTCAAGCTCTCGGTACTGGAAGAAGCGCTGCTGGGCTTCGTCCATTCCTTCGGCGGCAACGTCGAAGCGCCGGAAATCCGAAAGGAAGCCGCACGATGACACGCGATGGGAAAGTGGATCTCTACGGCAACCTCGCCTGGGGCGGCCTGATCCTTGCGCTGGCCCTCGGCGCCAGTCTTGCCCGCAAGCTGGGCTATTTGGATGCGGACACCGTCACCCGCCTGGTGATCGGCGCCAATGGGCTGATGATCGCCTGGAACGGCAACCGGATGCCCAAGACATTCGTCCCCCACGCGCAGGCGCGGCAAGCCCGGCGAGTGGCGGGCTGGTCGCTGGCGCTGAGCGGGCTGATCTACTCTGGCCTGTTCATCTTCGCGCCGATCCGGGTGGCGGCATGGGGCGGTGCCGCTGCCGTCGTGACCGGGATCATCGTAACGCTGGGCTATTGCCTTTCGCTGCGCGGCAAGGGCCAGACGAACAACCGCACGAGCGGCTAGAGCGTTTTCTAATCAGGTGGAATCACCTGATGACGCGGAAAACGCGGAAAACCACAAACTTAGAGCAGCTGATCCGATGCAATCGGATCGGAAACTGCTCTAGCGATCGGGGCGCGCACCGCCCGACGGTGCGCGCCCACAACCGTCATTCGCTCACAGTCACATCCACGCGGCGCGCTTGCGCATTGGTGTCACCGGTGCCGGTGGTATCGGCCGGCTTGATCATCTTGATCGACGCAGCCGGGATTCCGGTATCCACCAGCGCCTTGCTGACTTCCTCGGCGCGCCGCTTCGATAGCGCGGCATTGGCAGCGGGATCGCCGGTAGGGTCGTTATATCCCGATACGGCCACGTAGGAACCGGGGTGCGTATCGATATAATCCTTCACGCTGCCGGCCGCAGTGGACAGGTCCTTGGTAACGTCGGACTTGCCCACGGCGAAGAACACCCGCAGCACCGGACGGCCGTTCGCCACTTCGCTGACCATGCCGGAACCCGTGGGGATTTCCACTGCCGGCGTGGGTTCGACCATCGCCGTCGTCGGTTCGGTAACGACGGTTGTCGCTTCCTTGTGGGCGCAGGAGCGCAAGGCCCAGATCAGCGCCAGAATGGCCAGCAAGATCAGCAGGAGCGGCCACCACTTGGCCATCCCGCCGGACGCGGCGCGCACCGGCTCCTCGTAATGCGGCGTTGCCGTTTGCGGACCCAGCAGACCCGATACGCCCGGCGGCAAGGCAGCGGCGATCGACGCCCTCTCTCCATTCAGCAGCGTGGTCACTTCCGGCAGCGACGGCGTGGAGCCCAGCATCTTGCCGATCCCGCCCGCCGCGAACAGTCCGCCGACGCCCAGCAGCGAGCGTACGCTCTGCGGAGCAATCGCGAAGCGATCCGCCAGCGTGTTCACCACACCGCCGAAGTTGGAACCGAACAGATCCACAAAGCCACCGGCATGTTGGGCCAGCGAGGTATCCGCACTCAATCGATCGGTGACGGAGGCCTGATTGTCCAGCGGGTTGCCGCCGACAAGCGCGGTCTTGATCATGCTGAGCACGCCGCCGCCACTCCCGGCAGCGATGCGACCTGACATTGCCGCGAGGATCACGGGAACGATCCCGCCCAGGGCGCTGCTGGTGGCCTGTGGGCTTTCACCCAGTTTCGCCGCCAGATTATCGACAGTGCCGGGCGCAATGGCCCCGCGAATGGTGTCGAGTAGAGACATTTCCTTCTCCTCTTTCGGCACCCCCCATTCCAAGAACCACAGACGTCAGACCGACAAATAACCCATGGCACTAAGTGGGAATATCTATCGGCGCCAATTGAGCAATTGGTAGTTATACCGATCAGAGACGATCTTTATGTGCAAAATTACACACTTTCATTTAAAACAATGAACCGAAGATCTGGAAATTTAACCTGTATCGCGAACTACATAACGCGATATTCCCGCCGTCTTTGACGACCAGGAATTCAAGTCAAACAAAACCGGCGGTTACGCGCGTTCCAGTAGCCGGTTCGCTTGCGCCCTTGCCTCTTCAGTCACTTCCGCGCCGGAGAGCATGCGGGCGATCTCTTCCTGCCGTTCCGCATTGCTGAGCGGCGTCACCGAGGTGCGCGTCACCGTGCCTTGCGAGGATTTGGCGATCATGAAGTGCCGATCCCCGCGCGCGGCGACTTGCGGGCTGTGGGTCACGGCAAGCAATTGGCCGCCCTGCCCGCTGCCATTCGCCAGCCTTGCAAGGCGTTCGCCGATGGCATCCGCCACCGCGCCGCCGACGCCGCGGTCGATTTCGTCGAAAATCACCGTCGCCGCGCCGCCCTCTTCCGCCAGCGCCACCTTGAGCGCGAGGATGAAGCGCGACAATTCGCCGCCCGAGGCGATCTTGGCGAGCGGCGCGAAGTCTGCGCCGGGGTTGGTGCTGATGAGAAATTCCACCAAATCCATGCCGTGCGCGCCCCAGCGTTCCTCCGGCAGTTTCAACACCGAAGTTTGGAACCGCGCGGCATCCAGCTTCAGCGGCGCGAGTTCGGCGGCAACGGCCTTGTCCAGCCGCTTGGCGGCGGAGCGGCGCAAATCATGCAGCGCCTCTGCCTGCTGGCGATAGACCAGCGCCGCCTTCTGCGCAGTGGCCTCCAGCGCGGCGACATGCCCTTCGCCGCCCTCGATCGCGTCCAGCGCCTCGCGCATTTCGCGCATCTTTTCGGGCAGATCGTCGACCGCGCACATGTGCTTGCGGGCGGCGGCGCGCAAATCGAACAGGCGGGTTTCGATGCGGTCCAGTTCGTTGGGATCGAAAGCCAGCGCCTCGGCCGCGCGTTCCAGCTTTTCCTCGGCCTCTCCCGCCTCGATCAGCGCGCGGTCGAGCGCGCCCAGGGCGTCGGCCAGCAGCGGATGCTCGCCGGCGATGCGGTCCAGCCGGCGCGCTGCGCCGCGCAGGTTCGCCAGCGCCGAATCGGATCCGGTCCAGAGGTGTTGCAGGGCCGAAAGATCATCGGCCAGCTTCTCGCCCTTCTGCATGTCCGCGCGGGCATGGGCGAGTTGCTCTTCCTCACCCTCTTCCGGCGACAGGGCGCTGAGTTCGGCCAGATGCGCAAGCAGCAGGTCCTGATCCTCGGCCGCCTTGGCCACTTGCGCGCGGGCGGCGTCCAGCGCGCTCTGCGCCGTGCGCCAGGTCTTCCATGCGGCCTCCACACCGGCCACGTCGCCACCGGCGAAACGGTCCAGCAGCGCGCGGTGGCCCTTGGGGTTCACCAGCCCGCGATCATCGTGCTGACCGTGGATTTCGACGAGAACCGGCGCGATTTCGCGCAGTAGAGAGACGCTGACCGGCTGATCGTTCAGAAACGCGCGGCTGCCGCCATCGGCGCGCAGTTGACGTTTCAGGATCAGCGGTTCGCCGGGTTCGATCTCAAGATCGGCCTCGTCCAGCACCGTGCGCACGGTGGAGGGCAGCGCCGAAAACTCGAAACTGGCGGTGACGCTGGCGCGATCTTCGCCCGCGCGGACGAGTCCGCTGTCGGCGCGGTTGCCGATGACGAGGCCCAGCGCGTCCAGCAGGATCGACTTGCCCGCGCCGGTTTCACCGGTGAGGACGCCGAGCCCACGCGCGAAATCGAGATCCAGCGCCTCGATCAGGACGATATTGCGGATGGCGAGCCGTGTCAGCATGTTCGCGTTGCGTTCTAGCGAAAAGATTTTCGCCCGTCACGCCCTATCGCACACGTATCCAACGAAAACGCCGGCCGGCCACAAGGCCGACCGGCGTTGAATTTCGTTCGAACGCGCTGGATTAGGCCGCGACGTTCTTCGGGGCGTAGCGCGACATCAGCTTGTAGGCGCGCTGATACCACTTGGAATTGGGGTAGTTGGTTTCCAGCACGGCGGCGGCCTTTTGCGCTTCCAGTGGGATACCGAGCGAAAGGTAGCCTTCCACAAGACGGAACAGCGCTTCGGGCGCGTGGCTGGTGGTCTGGAAATTGTCCACCACGTTACGGAAGCGCAGGGTGGCAGCCAGCCACTTGCCGCTGCGTTCGTACGAGCGGCCGATAGTCATTTCCTTGCCGGCCAGGTGATCGTTCACCAGGTCGATCTTCAGCTTGGCGTCGGCCGCGTAGGGCGAATTGGGATAGCGGCGCATCACGTCGGTCAGCGCCTGCTTGGCCTGCTCGGTGGTCTTCTGGTCGCGCGTAACGTCGCTGATCTGCTCGTAGTACGAGATCGCGATCAGGTAGTACGCGTAAGGCGCGTCCTTGTTGCCCGGGTGGATCGAGAGGAAGCGCTGCGCCGACTGGATCGCCTTGTTGTAATCGCGGGCGGCGTAATAGCTGAACGCGCTCATCAACTGGGCGCGGCGGGCCCACGGCGAATAGGGGTGCTGGCGCTCCACTTCATCGAACAGCGCGGCGGCGGCCTTGGTCTGGCCCTTGTTCAGGCGATCCTGCGCCGCTGCATACAGCGTATCGACGTCACGCGCGACATAGGCGGTATCCTTGTTCTTGTTGCCCCGCCCGGCACAGCCGGCGGTGAGAACGAGGGCCCCGGTAGCGGCGGCAAGGAGAGCGATCTTGAAGCGCGAGCGTTCGAACATGGGGCCGGTCTATAGACAGCGCTTTGCTGAACGCCAAGTGAAGTTACACACGCTTACACAGTGATCTGCGTTCGGTGCGTAAATCGAGCGCCCGGCCGGATTTCACGGCGCCTCCCCGCCCCGACCGGCCCCCGCCGGAAGTTTGCCGCAATCGCGCGGTTTGGCACGGAAATGGGCCGATCCCGTCCTAAAATACACCTATCATGCATTTTCAAACAGAGACTTGGCGGATCAACGGGCAGTTCGCCATTGTCTGCCCCGCCCGCGCTGCCATAGTGGCCTGACATGGCCGGCACCAACGCACTTTCCTCCCCCGTCATGTCCGATGCCCTTGTGATCCTGGGCGCTGCGGGCATCGTCATCCCCGTGTTCAACCGATACCGCATCACCCCGGTGATCGGTTTCATTCTGGTGGGCCTGCTGGTCGGCCCGTTCGGCCTTGGCCGGCTGGTGTTCGATCATCCATGGCTTTCCTGGGTGACCATCACCGATCCGGACGGGCTAGAGATATTCGCCGAATTCGGCATCATCCTGCTGCTGTTCTCGATCGGGCTGGAACTCTCTTTCGCGCGCCTCTGGGCGATGCGCCGCTTCGTGTTCGGGCTGGGTTCGCTGGAACTTCTGCTGATCGGCGGATCAATGACTTTCATCTTCGCCACGCTGGGCCAAAGCCTAACCGGCGCGATGGCGCTGGGCCTTGCGCTGGCGCTGTCCTCCACCGCGCTGGTGCTGAAAATCACCGATACCGGCGGGCCGGTGGGACGGGCGGCGCTGTCCATGCTGCTGTTCGAGGATATTGCGCTGGTCCCCATCGTATTCCTGCTGGGTGCGCTGGCGCCCCATGCCAAGGGCGCGGGGATGGACGGGCTGATCCATACGCTCGTCTGGGGCACCGGAGTGGTGATCCTGCTGCTGCTGGCCGGGCGTTACCTGCTGCCGCCGCTGTTCGCGCAGGCGGCCCGCACCAAGAGCCCGGAACTGTTCCTCAGCGCCAGTCTGCTGGTGGTGATCCTTGCCTCCCTGGCAACGGCGGCAACCGGGCTTTCGCCCATCGTCGGCGCGCTGGTGGCCGGCCTGCTGATCGCCGAGACCGAATACCACACCGAAGTCGAAGAGATCACCGAGCCGTTCAAGGGACTGGCGCTCGGGGTGTTCCTGATCACCGTCGGCATGCGGATCGACTTGCGCGTGGTGTGGGAGAATCTGGGCCCGATCCTGGTCGCAACGGTGGGCGTGATCGTGCTGAAGGCGGTCGTCACCAGCCTGCTGCTGCGCCTGATGGGCGCGCGGCGCGGCACCGCGGCGGAAACCGGGATCCTGATGGCCAGCCCTTCGGAAACGACGCTGATCGTGCTGAGCGCGGCCGGCGCAGCGCAACTGATCCAGCCCGGCACCGCGATGTTCTGGCAGATCGTTACCGCGCTGGGCCTGACCATCACCCCCGCGCTGGCCCGAATCGGCAAGATCCTGGCGCGCCGGGTGGAAGGCGTGGAGCACCCCCACCAGCCTGCCGAGGCGAGCGACAAGCCGCCCACGCTGATCGTCGGCTTCGGCCGCGTGGGTCATCTGGTGGCGGACATGCTGACACGCCACGGCCGCCCCTATCTGGCGGTGGACAGCAATTCGGACCTTGTCACCGAAGGCCGCCGGCTAGGCTACACGGTGGCTTTCGCCGATGCCGCGCGCGGCGATGCCCTGCTGCGCCTTGGCGTATCGAGCGCGGCGGCCGTGATCCTGACGATGGACGAGCCCGTCTCCGCCCAACGCATCGTGCGCAAACTGCGCGCGGATTTCCCGGACATGCCGATCATCGCGCGCGCGCGCGATACCGTCCACGCCGGCGTGCTCTACCGCGCCGGAGCGACCCATGCGGTGCCGGAGACGCTGGAAAGCTCTCTCCAACTGTCCGAGGCAGCGCTGGTCGAGATCGGCGTGGCAATGGGCCCGGTAATCGCCTCCATCCACGAAAAGCGCGACGAATTCCGCGAACAGATCATGGAACAGGGCGGCCTTTCGCAGAAGCCGGCGCTTAAATCCGGCCAGCTTCGTCAGGCGGAGAAGACCTGAGGCCGGGGCCGCGGCCTATTGCACCAGCGCATGCAAATACTTGGAGGTATCCATAGGCGACGCCGTTAAAATCAGCGATTACGAAATCGTCGAAGCACATCGCCTCGATAATGGCAAAACACTAATATTATTTACATCTTGCCCTGAAAGCGGAGAAGTTCACGACTCCATTCTGAGTAAAGAAATTTTTCTGTTTGACAAACATGATTGCCCGATATGGCAAATCAATCCGGAACCGGGATCCACAGTCGGATATAGTAGAGTTTTCGACCATTCCAGCACCGACGTTTTCGATTTCGTACATATCTCACACGAAGATGGATTGTATTTCACTGAAAAATACAATGGCGACGTATTTGAGATAGACCTCAACGACGGTTCCGCGAAATTCACCTATTGGAAAAAGACTTAATGAAAGACGACGATCAATCACTGGGGCAATCACTGGGCAGAACGCAAAGACGCCTGCTGCGGCGGGTGTTCAATGGGCGGACTGTGCCCATCGTAGTCAATGAAAAGCCATTCCTCACCTACAAGGAGGCCGCACGCTATCTGCTGTCGCTGCCGGCCGAAGAGCGCGATGCCGCTTATGATGCGATGAAGGTTTTCCCCGATCGGAAGGGCGAAAGTCAGGCGGATTGAGTGCCTATTGCAGGCAGGACTCGATCTGGCGCCACTGTGCCAGCTTGGCGGCCCGCGACATGGCGGCATGGGCGCCGCTGGAAGATGGCAGGTCGATCAGGGTCCAGCGCGCCTCCTGCCCTGCCAGCTGCCGGCGCCCGTCCCGCGCTGCCTTGCCGCCGTTAAAGGCGATTGCGCGCAGCTCTGGCAGCGTGCACGCGAAAGCGGCGAGGTCGCGGTGGGTGGCTTCGCGAATCGCGGTGTCCAGACTGCCCTGCCGGCGGGCGCTCTCGATCACGTCCCACAGGCCGATGCGTTGGCGCAGCAGTGTGTGCAGGCGCTGATCGTAAGGCCTTGATCGCAGGTCGCTTTCGCCCATGACTTCGCCGATCAGCCACCAGAAGGCATTGCCCGGATTGGCGTAGTACTCGCCTGCCGCCAGCGACCTTTCACCGGGCAGCGTGCCCAGCAGCAGAACGCGCGTGCGCGCATCGACGATGGGCGCGAAACTGGTCTTCAAGGGCGCGTCGCGCGGCGCGGCCACGTTCACAGATCGCCGTAGCGCGGCTCGAACACCGACCATCCGGTGCGCTGGACAAGCCGCTCCAGCGCGATCTGGCCAAGCTGCGAATTGCCGCTGGCGTTCAGGCCGGGGGACCATACGGCGATGCTGGCGATGCCCGGCGCCACCGCCAGAATGCCGCCGCCCACGCCGGACTTGCCCGGCAGGCCGATGCGATAGGCGAAATCGCCCGAATTGTCGTAATGCCCGCAGGACATCATCACCGCATTGATGCGCCGCGCGCGCTTGGCGGTGATCACCCGGTGGCCGCCTGATCGGCCGCCGTCCATCAGGTAGCGCCCGGCCAGCGCCAGCTGGTGGCAGCTCATGGCCAGTGCGCAATAGTGGAAGTAAGTGCCCAGCACGAGGTCGACGTCGCCCTGGATATTGCCGAAGGCGCGCATGTAGTTGGCCAGCGCCTTGTTGCGGAAGCCCGTCTCCTGCTCGGCGCGGGCCACTTCCTCGTCGATGGAGATAGTGTCATCGCCCGTCAGTTCGCGCACGAAGCGCAGCATCTGGCCGATCGCCTCCCGCGGCTGGTGGTGGCCCAGCAGCATGTCGGCCACCACGATGGCGCCGGCATTGATGAACGGATTGCGCGGGATGCCATGTTCGTTTTCCAGCTGGACGATCGAGTTGAAAGCGCTGCCCGAAGGCTCCCGCCCCACGCGGTTCCAAAGCTGATCCCCCACCGCGCCCAGTGCCAGCGTCAGCGCGAAAACCTTGGAAATCGACTGGATCGAAAAGGCTTCCTCCGCATCGCCGGCCAGATGGACGGCGCCTTTCGCAGTGACCACGGCGAGGCCGAACTTGTCGACCGGCACTTGCGCCAGCGGGCGGATGTAGTCCGCCACTTTGCCGCGATGCGTCATTCCCCGCATCTCTTCGGCAATGTCAGCCAGGATGCGGTCAAGGCTGTCCATGGTCGATTTTCCCCGCATCGAAAGGATGGCCGGCGGCGGCCATTCGGATCCCTCTGCCGCATGCGGATGCTGCGGGCAAGCGCCAGGGGGCAAAGGAGCTACCTCTAATTGCAGCCGAAATTGCCATGCCGATCCCGTTCGGGATTCCGCCCGGCACGCGGCCATGACCTTCGGGATTATAAGGTCCTGTAGATACTGCCGCCCCCCGAATGCCCGTAGACTTGGCCCTTGAAATGGGAATGTGGGGAGCCGTCCCGCGTGGCGACACAGCTATCGACGACCAGTGATACCCGGCCGGAAACGGCATCGGCCAAGACCAGACGGGACCGCAGGCCCCGGATCGACCTGCTGACGCTTGGCCAGAGCCTGGCGCTGGACGAGGCGACCGTCGTGGATCTCCACGCCGCCCATCTCGACAGATATGCCCTGCAGCTGCGCGATGCGCTGGGCCTGCGCACGATGGACATAGACTGCGCGCAAGGCTGCGAGATCGTGCTGCGCGACGGGCGCCGGGTGCTCGACTTCTCGGGCGGTTTCGGCGCGCTGGGGCTGGGCCACAACCATCCGCGCGTGATCGCGGCGGAGCGTCGCTGCCACGACGATCTGGTGCTGGATTGCATCAAGATCGCCCCGCACAAGCTGCAAGGCGCGCTGGCCTACAACATCGCCCGCTTCCTGCCCGAGCCGCTGGGTGTCTCGTTCCTCGCCGTCTCCGGCAACGAGGCGAACGAGGCAGCGATGAAACTGTGCGAGCGCGTGCAGACGCCCAAGGGCAAGAGCAAGTTCCTCTTCCTGCGGGGCGAAGGCGATGCGGAAGGCAGCGCGCAGCCCGGTTTCCTGATGGGTGTCCCCCAGGACAATGTGATCCACGCGCGCTATGGCGACATCGCCTCGCTGAACGCCGCAATCGAGCGAGAGGGCGGCACGAAAAACGCGATCATTGCGGTGATCGTGGAACCGCTGCGCAGCGGCACCTGCGAATCGCCGCCGCTGGGCTATCTTTCCGATCTGGTAGAGGCCTGCCGCGCCGCGGATATCCTGACCGTCTTCGACGAGACCCGGGTGGGCCTTGGACGCACCGGCCTGTTCTGCGCGTTTCAGCATGAGGATGCCGTGCCCGACGCTGTGACGCTGGCCCGCACGCTGGCCGGCGGCAAGCGTGAGATGGGGGCCATGGTCACTTCCCAGGCTCTGTTCGACAAGGCCTATGGCAACACGCAGGACTGCAACCTCCACAGTTCAAGCTTCTCAGGCATGGGAGAGACCTGCGCCGTCGCGATAGAGGCGCTGAACGTGCTGGCCGAGGAAGGCCTGATGGATCGGGCCGCCGCAATGGGCGCGCACTTGCGCACCGGGCTGGAACGGCTGCGCGCGAAGCATCCCCGCTGCATCGCCTCGCTGCGCGGCAAGGGCTGTTTCCAGGCGGTGGAATTTGCCTTTGGCGCCACCGAGGCCTCGCGGGTCGCGGCTATCGCACGCGAACTCTACGAGCGCCACGGCATTCTGGCCCACTACCTGCCGGATGCCCCCGGCGTCCTCCACTTCATGCCCCCCCTGATCGTGACCGAGGCGCAGATCGACCGGCTGCTGGCCGCGCTCGACGCCGTGCTGGCGGGCATCGAAGGGGCTTCGGCGGAAAGGTTGCTGCACTGATGGACATGACGACATCCGCCGCCGCGATGGAAGGCGCGGCGCGTTTCCGCCGTGATGGAGAGGCTGGCCAATCCGCGCTTCAGGCCGCGATCGCCTGCGCCCTGCTACTGGCGGTGGCGCTGGTGACGTTCGCCCTGAACGTCCATCAGGGTATCGGCGTCTATCCGGACTCCACGCGCTACATGGGCATCAGCCCGGTGCCCTATGACGCGCCGGTCTATCACTGGATGCTGGTGGGCGGCCACGCGCTGGGGCCTTCCCTGTTGGCCGTAGCAATGACGCTGGCGGTGGTGTTCCTGTGCACCAACGTCCTGCTGATCTTCGCGCTGGTGCGGCGCGGCAGTGGGGACTGGCGCATCGCCGCCGTCGCCACCGCGCTGATCATCATGGCCCCGCAGTTCGTCACCCTGCACGCGGGCGCCATGTCCGAAGCGCCGTTCATGACGTTCATGATGGCGACCATGTGGTTCGCCCTGAACTACTTCGAAACGGGCCGCCGGGGGCACCTGCTGCTGGCCTCGCTCCTGCTCGGCGTGGCGACGCTGACGCGCTTTACCGGCCCGCCGCTGGGCCTTGCCATCGCATTGGTGATCCTCGCCCGCCCCGGCGTCCCGTTCGGCCGCCGCATCGCCGATTGCGTGCTGCTGGCGGTGCCCGGTGCTGCGCTGTTCTTCGGCTGGGTGGCATGGAGCACCGAAACCGTGGGCCATTCGATCGGCCGCGATCTGGTGTTCTACGGCAACATGGGGCCGCAGCAGTGGCGCAACAATCTGGAGACGCTTGCCGCCTGGCTGTTCCCCGATCAGGTGCCGCTGCCGCTGCGCGTGGCGGTGCTGCTGGCAGTGCTGGGCTTTGCCGGCTGGCAGACCCTGCGCCAATGGCAGCGCTGGCGCGCGCCGGCCACACCGGCCGGCGTTGCCGCGCCGTTCGACGTGCGGGCCGCGTTTTCGCTGATGCTGGCGATCTTCGTGATCGCCTACCTCGCCTTCGTGTGGCTTTCCACCTCGCTAGAGGCGAACCTTTCGCTCAACGGCCGCTACGCGCTGCCCGCCTATTTCGCCTTCGTGATGCTGCTGGGCGTGCAGGCCGGCGCGCTTGACCGCACCCGCAAGGGCGAAGGCATCGTGCTGGCCGCGCTGGCGGCACTGGCGGTTGTGGTGCTGGGTTCGCACACCATGCGATCGGCCGTGCGCACGCACGAGGTCTATGCCAGCGGTTTCGGCTACAACGCCCGCCTCTGGCATGAATCGCCGACGATCGCGGCGGTACGCACGCTGCCCGCCAACGCGGTGATCGTATCCAACGGCCCAGACTTGATCGCCTTTCTGGACGATCGCCCTGCCCTTCTTTGGCCGCAGGACCGCGAACTGCGCACCGATTTGCCGGATCCGCGCAATCCGGTGAGTAACCAGATCGCTGCCATCGCCGCGCGCGCCGCAGTAGGGGACGTGCCGGTCTACCTGGTGTTCTTCGACAAGGTCGATTGGCGCTTCTACCTCGCGTCAGAGGGCAAGGTGGTGCGAGCGCTGCCTGCCGCCCCCGCCGCCGCGCAGGCGGACGGGCGCATCTACCTCGTCTCGCCATCCGCAGCTGCGCGCGAAAGCCGCCCGTGAAACCCGCGCGGGACCACCGGGCCGATCCCGCTCCGCCGCCCCTTTCGCCCGAAATATCGCCCGAGCCAGCAACCGAAGCCATTCCTCAGGAGACCTCGCAGATGCCCGCTTCCGTGACCCTGGAAAGTCGCACCGCCCGCCTGCGCGACTATCTGAGCCTTGCGCGGTTCGATCACATCTCGAAGCATGTTTTCATCATCCCGGGGCTGATCCTGGCCTATGCCCTGCGCGAACCCTCGCTGCTGGATGCGCCGCAGCGGGTGGTAGTGGGCTTCGTCGTCGCCATCGCGATCGCATCGGCCAACTATGTGATCAACGAATGGCTGGACCGCGAATTCGACGCGCACCACCCGTCCAAGCACCACCGCAAGGCCGTGTCGCTGCAGCTTTCGCCCGCGCTGGTCTATCTGGAATATGCCGCCTTCGCAGCGGCGGGCCTGTTGCTGGCCTACTGGATCGGCGGCGCATTCTTCATCTGCGCGCTGGTGTTCCTGCTGTCCGGCCTCATCTACAACGTGCAGCCGATCCGGTCGAAGGACCGCCCGTTTCTGGACGTGATCTCGGAATCGGTGAACAATCCCATCCGCCTGACGCTGGGCTGGCTGATGCTGGACCCCAGCAGCATGCCGCCGGCCAGCCTGCTGCTGGCCTACTGGACCGGCGGCGCATTCCTGATGGGATCCAAGCGCCTGTCGGAATATCGCGACATCACCGCCAGCGTCGGGATCGAGACGCTGAAGCGCTATCGCAAGTCGTTCGGCGGCTACACCGCGGAAAGCCTGATCGTCAGCTGCCTGACTTACGCGATGCTGTCGTCGTTCTTCCTGGGCGTGTTCCTGATCAAGTACCGGATCGAATACGTGCTGGCCTTCCCGTTCATCACCGGACTGTTCGGCTGCTACCTCTGGCTGTCGATGCTGCCAGATTCCATCGCGCAGCGCCCTGAACGCATGTTTCGTTCGCGCCGCCTGATGACGATGCTGGCCGTGAACATCTGCGTGTTATTGCTGGTGACGTTCATGGACGTGCCAAGCCTTGGAGCGCTTACGGATCGCAGCTTTACCCCGGTAGACATGCTCCATGGATCGGGCAAATAACATGAAGCGGCCTGCTTCCGCTCCGCCCTCATCCTCGGCTTTTGCCCGTGTGATCACCCCTCTGGTGGACCGGCTGGTGGATGACCAGTGCCCCGCCATGCACCCGGCGGAGCGGGTGCAGGTACAGGGCTATGTCCTCGCCACGGTCGCGGGGATGCCGGACTTCTTCCGGCTGGGCTTTCACATGCTGGCATGGCTGTTCGAATATGCGCCGGTGCTGCGCGGGGAACGCCGCTTTTCCCGCCTCGCCGCCCCGCGCCAGAGCCTGCACGTGCTGCGCTGGCGCCGCTCCGCGATCGGCCCGCTGCGATCGATGATCGCGTTCTACGCCAACTTCTCCGCCTATGGCCTCTATTCGGTGGCCTATCCGGGCGGCGAGAGCGAAAGGGGCAGGATCGCCGCATGATCGGGGTGGGGGGCGAAACGATCGACGTTCTGGTAATCGGCTCCGGCCCCGGCGGCGCCGTCAGCGCAACCGAACTGGCCCGCGCCGGCCACGCCGTGCTGATGGTGGAGGAAGGCGGCAACGTCTCCCTTTCCGACGTTCCGCATTTCTCGCGCGAGGAAATGCTGGCGAAGTACCGCAATGCCGGCGTCAGCGTGGCGATGGGCGGCAGCAAGCTGGCCTGGGTGGAAGGCCGCTGCGTGGGCGGCGGCAGCGAGGTCAATCGCGGGCTCTACCACCGCACGCCGGACTATATCCTTGACGACTGGCGCCGCCGCTTCGGCGTGGACGACCTGGACCTTGCCGGGATGACCCCGCATTTCGAGGCGTGCGAACAGGTCGCGCTGGTCGAATATGTGGCCGGGCGGCCGTCCGAAATGTCGCAGATGCTTCACCGCGGCGCGACTGCGAACGGTTGGCACGCGATCGAAACGCCGCGCCTGATCCACTACCGCGGCGATGGCGGCGGGGGTGAGCGCCAGTCGATGTCCGCCACGTTCGTGCCGCGCTTTCTGGCGGCAGGCGGGCAGCTTTCGCCGGCGACGCGGATCGACCGGCTGCGGCGCGAAAACGGGTTGTGGGTCGCGGAGGGAAGCCGCGTCGATGCCGCCGGCATCCGCCATGCCGTCACGTTCCGCGCGCCGGTGGTGATCGCCGCCTGCGGGGCCGTGCAGACCCCTGCCCTGCTGCGCCGATCCGGCCTCACCCGCAATATCGGCAATTCGCTGCGCTTCCACCCGATGGTGAAAGTCGTCGCCGAATTCGACCACGAAGTGAACCGCCCGAACGATGCCGATCCCGTCCACCAGATCAAGGAGTTCGAACCCCGCTTCGGCATGGGCTGCTCGATCAGCAATCCGGCCATGCTGGGCATGGCGCTTACTGGTACATTGCCGGGCGGCGAGGACACCTGGGACCTGATCGCGGAGCGCTGGCGCAACATGGGCATCTACTATGTCCAGAGCGGGGTCGGCACCGCGTCGGTGCGCAATATTCCCGGATTCCGCGATCCGTTCGTGCGGATCCGCTTTGCGCAGGACGAACTGCGCGTTCTGGCGGAGGGTCTGGCACGGCTGGCGCAGGCGCTGTTTGCGGCGGGCGCGCTGCGCGTGCACCCCTGCGTCGCCGGCTATCCCACGCTTCATTCGCCTGCCGACATCGCGCGGCTGCCCGATACTCTGGCCGCGGCGGATGGGGCGCTGACCTCGGTCCACGTCTTCTCTTCCTGCCCGATGGGGGAGGACGAGAGCCGCTGCGCCACTGATTCCCATGGCCGCGTGCATGGCGCCGAAGGGCTCTATATCAACGACGCCTCGCTGCTCTGCACGCCCACGATGGTCAATCCGCAAGGCACCGTCATGGCCGTGGCGCATCGCAATGTGCAGGCGATGATGGCGCGGCGGTTTCACTGATGCTGCACCTGATCACCGGTGGATCCGGCTTTATCGGCGCGCGCCTTGCATTCCGCCTGCGCGCACGCGGCGAACGCGTGCGCGTGCTGGACATGGCGGACGATCCCGCGCGCCCGGTAGAAGTGGAATTCGTGCCCGGCAGCGTCACCGATCCGGCCGCCGTGGCGGCGGCGATGCAGGGCGTGGACGTGGTGCACCACAATGCCGCGCTGGTTGCCCAGTCGGCGGCGGGGCGCGACTATTACCGCGTGAACGAGGGCGGATCGCGCCTTGTCGCCGAAGCCGCCGCGCGCGCAGAGGTGCGGATGGTCATGCATCTCAGCACCACCGCAGTCTATGGCTTGCCGCCCCAAGGCCCGGTCACCGCAGCCACCGAACCGCGCCCGATCGAGGACTATGGCCGATCCAAACTGGCGGGCGAGCGGGCGATGCAGACGATCTGCGACGCAGCGGGCATTCCCGTCGTCACCATCCGCCCGCGCGTGACGCTGGGCGCGGGACGGCTGGGCATCTTCGCCATCCTGTTCGACTGGATCCGCGCCGGCCGCCGGGTCTACGTGATCGGAAACGGCAACCAGCGGCAGCAGTTCATCCATGTCGACGATCTGCTGGACTTTCACCTCCACGCGCTCGACCGCGGGCAGCCCGGTACATGGAACGTGGGCACCGACCGTTTCGGCACCTTGCGGGAGGATCTGGACGCGCTGATCGCCCACGCCAGTTCGCGCTCGCGCGTAACCGGACTGCCGGTGCGGCCGGCGATGGCCCTGCTCCACGCCCTGCACAGCCTCGGCCTCTCGCCCCTGACGGCATGGCACTACCGCACCTACCACCGGGACTGCTATTTCGATGTCGCCCCGCTGCTGGCGACCGGCTGGCGCCCGCGCTACTCGAATTTCGACATGCTGGAAGAGAGCTACGACTGGTTTCTCTCACAAAGCACAACCCAGGGCGACCGCTTCGCCGCCCCCCACCGCCGCATGCTGGAACAGCGGGCGCTGCGAGTGCTGAAAGCCTTTTCCTGAAACGGAAAAGGGCGCCGGCACGGTGTGCTGACGCCCTTTCGAATTATCTGCCTTAAGCGGATCAGCCCGCCAGCACGGCCTTCACGGCCGCGATGGCATCAGCCGCCTTGTCGCCGTCCGGACCGCCACCCTGCGCCATGTCGGCGCGGCCACCGCCGCCCTTGCCGCCCAGCGTTTCCACGCCCTTGCGGACCAGATCGACGGCGCTGATCGTGCCGGTGAGGTCTTCGGTGACGGCAGCGGCGATGCTCGCCTTGCCCTCGTTCACCGCGACGATCGCGGCGACGCCCGAACCCATGCGCTGCTTCGCCTGATCGAGCAACCCGCGCAGTTCCTTGGGATCGAGCCCCTCAAGCACCTGACCTGAGAACTTGACGCCGTTCACTTCCTCGTCGGCCGCTTCGGCCTTGCCCGAACCACCTCCGAGAGCCAGCGCCTTCTTCGCTTCGGCCAGTTCACGCTCCAGCTTCTTACGCTCGTCCATCAGCGCGGTGACGCGGGCTTCGACGTCTTCCGGCGTCGTGCGCAGCACGCTGGCGGTGCTCTTCAGCGCTTCCTCGCGGGCGACAAGCCACTGGCGCGCGCCTTCGCCGGTCAGTGCCTCGACACGGCGCACGCCGGACGAAACCGCGCTTTCCGAAACGATGCGGAACACGCCGATGTCACCGGTGGCGCGCACGTGGGTGCCGCCGCAGAGTTCGACCGAGTAAGTATGCTCGCCCGATGCGTCCTTCGACGAGGTGCCCATCGACAGCACGCGCACTTCGTCGCCGTACTTCTCGCCGAACAGCGCCATGGCGCCGGCCTCGATGGCGTCTTCCGGCGTCATCAGGCGGGTGAGAACCGGGTCGTTGGCGCGGATCTCGGCGTTCACTTCGGCCTCGATCGCGGCAATGTCCTCGGCCGAAAGCGCGGTCGGGTGCGAGAAGTCGAAGCGCAGACGCTCGGCCGCAACCAGCGAGCCCTTCTGGGTGACGTGGCCGCCCAGACGGTTGCGCAGCGCGGCATGCAGCAGGTGCGTGGCCGAGTGGTTGGCGCGCACGGCATCGCGGCGCGCGACGTCCACGGTCAGGTTGACGGCATCGCCCACCTTGATCGTGCCCGCCTCAACCTTGCCGATCATCGCATGCAGACGACCAAGCGGCTTGGCGGTGTCGAGCACGGCGATCTTCAGGCCGGCATTGGTCGTGATCGTGCCGGCATCGCCGACCTGACCGCCCGATTCGCCGTAGAACGGCGTCTGGTTGGTCAGCACGGTCACTTCCTCACCGGCAGCGGCCGATGCGACTTCCTTGCCATCGCGCACCAGCGCCACCACCTGGCCTTCGCCCACGGTTGAGGTGTAGCCGGTGAACTCGCTGGCGCCTTCGCGCTCGGCGATGTCGAACCAGACTTCACTATCGGCCGCGGCGCCCGAACCCTTCCACGCAGCGCGCGCGGCAGCCTTCTGCTGCGCCATCGCGGCCTGGAAGCCAACGTCGTTCACGGTGATGCCGCGCGGACGCAGGGCATCGACGGTGAGGTCGTAAGGGAAGCCGTAGGTGTCGTAGAGCTTGAACGCGGTTTCGCCCGGAAGCTCGCCGCCCTCGCCCATCTGGGCGGTGGCTTCGTCCAGCAGCTTCAGGCCGTTGGCCAGCGTGCGGCGGAACTGCACTTCCTCGCGCTGCAGCGTTTCTTCGATCAGCGGCTGCGCGCGGCCGAGTTCCGGATAGGCCTGGCCCATTTCGGCCACCAGCGACGGCACCAGACGGTGCATCAGGGGCTCCTTGGCGCCCAGCAGGTGCGCGTGGCGCATGGCGCGACGCATGATGCGGCGCAGGACGTAGCCACGGCCCTCGTTCGACGGCAGCACCCCGTCAGCCAGCAGGAAGCTGGTCGAACGCAAGTGGTCCGCAATCACGCGGTGGCTGGCGCGCTGCTCACCCTGCGCGGCAACGCCGGTCAGGCTTTCCGACGCGGCGATCAGCGCCTTGAAGGTGTCGATATCGTAGTTGTCATGCACGCCCTGCATGACCGCCGAGATGCGCTCAAGGCCCATGCCGGTGTCGATCGAGGGCTTCGGCAGGTTACCGACGATTTCGCCGGCCGACTGCTCGAACTGCATGAACACGAGGTTCCAGATTTCGATGAAGCGGTCGCCGTCTTCCTCCGGCGATCCCGGAGGGCCGCCCCAGATGTGGTCGCCGTGGTCGAAGAAGATTTCCGAGCACGGACCGCACGGGCCTTCGTCGCCCATCGCCCAGAAGTTGTCCTTCGTGGGAATGCGGATGATCTTCGATTCCGGCAGGCCGGCGATCTTCTTCCACAGGTCGAAGGCTTCGTCGTCCGTGTGGTACACGGTGACCAGCAGCTTCTCGACCGGAAGGCCCCACTCCTTGGTCAGCAGGGTCCAGGCGTGGGTGATCGCCTGTTCCTTGAAATAGTCGCCGAACGAGAAGTTGCCCAGCATCTCGAAGAAAGTGTGGTGGCGCGCGGTGTAGCCAACGTTGTCGAGATCGTTGTGCTTGCCGCCGGCGCGGACGCACTTCTGCGAGGACGTGGCGCGCGGCGCGAAGGGCGCTTCAAGACCCGTGAACACGTTCTTGAACGGCACCATGCCGGCATTCACGAACATCAGCGTCGGGTCGTTGTACGGCACGAGCGGTGCTGACGGAACGGCCTCATGGCCGTTCTTGGCGAAGTAGTCGAGGAAGGACCGGCGGATCTCGTTGGTCGTGTGCATGAACGCGCCGATAATGCAGCCGCGCGGCGGCGGCAAGCGGGTTGCAACGGTCAGACTGTTCGGGAATTGCGATATCTCGCCCGCCGTGGCGGGAACGCCACCCCGAAAACGCCGGGGAACGCCACCCCGAAAACACCGGGAACGCCACCCCGAAGGCGCCGGGAACGCCACCCCGAAGGCGCCGGGAACGACACCGTATTGGCGCAGGATTGCCTTTCCCCCGGCACCACGCCTAGGCTGGCCGCGACAAGGGTCGCACCACAGTCAAGACACGCCTTTAAAGGGGAAATTTCATGGATCGCCGCTCGTTCCTGGGTCAGGCCAGCGTGGCCGCGGTGGCTGCCGGGCTTCCGTCCGCCGTCTTCGCCGCCACTGCCGCCAAACCCGCAGATCAGAAGCTGAGAACGCTGCTGGATACGATCTTCACCGATCGCCTTGCGGAAAATCCCGAGGGGGCAACACGCCTTGGCCTCGATACCGGCAAGAACGCCGCGCTGAAATCGCAGCTTTCGGGCCGCAGCGCTGCCGATGCCGCGAAGGACCTTGCCCGCTCGCGCACGGAACTGGCCTCTATCAAGGCGATCGGCCGCGCCGGACTGGGCGAGGATGCGGCGCTCGATTACGATGTCGTGACCTATCAGCTGGAACGCTCGATCGCCGGGCAGGAAACGTTCACTTACGGTTCCAGCGGCGGCCGTTTCTCGCCTTATCTGATCAGCCAGCTGACCGGCGCCTATCAGGACGTGCCGGACTTTCTGGACACCCAGCACCGGGTGAGCGACGCCGCCGATGCCGATGCCTATGTGGCGCGTCTTGGCGCTTTCGCGACGGTGCTGGATCAGGAGACCGAGTGCCAGCGCACCGATGCCGCGCGCGGCGTGTTTGCCCCGGACTATATTCTGGATACGACGCTGAAGCAGTTCGCGGCGCTCCGCGACAAGCCGGCGGCCGAGACCGGCCTTGTTACCGGGTTTGCCGCCAAGCTGACCAAGGCGGGCCTGCCGGCGGATCGGGCCAACGAGGCTGTGAAAGTGGTGGTAGAAAAGGTGTTTCCGGCACTCGACCGCCAGCGCGCGCTTGTCACCGAGCTGCGCGGCAAGGCCACGCATGAGGCTGGCGTATGGCGCCTGCCCGATGGCGATGCCTATTACGCATCGGCTGCCGAAGCGGCGACGACGGTGCGCCTCAGCGGCGACGAGATCCACCAGATGGGCCTCGATCAGGTGGCGCAGATCGGCGGGCGGATCGACGGTATCCTGAAGGCGCAGGGCATGACGCAGGGCACCGTGGGCGAGCGGCTTGTCGCGCTCAACCAGCGGCCCGACCAGCTCTTCCCCAATACCGACGAAGGCCGCGCCGCACTGCTGGCCGAACTCAACGCCCAGATCCTCAAGATGCAGCCCCGTCTGCCCGAACAGTTCGCCACGCTCCCCAAGGCCCCGGTGGAAGTGCGCCGCGTGCCGCCCGCCATTCAGGCTGGCGCCCCAGGTGGCTATTATCAGAACGCCTCACTCGATGGCTCACGCCCGGCGATCTACTACATCAATCTTCGCGATACTTTCGACCGCCCGAAGTTCGGGCTTGCCACACTGACCCATCACGAGGCGGTGCCGGGGCATCACCTGCAGGTCATGCTCGCGCTCGAATCGCAGGACATTCCGATGATTCGCCGTCGCGGCGGGTTCAGTGGCTATAGCGAAGGCTGGGCGCTCTATTCGGAGCAGCTGGCCGACGAAATGGGCATGTACGAGGGCGATCCGCTGGGTCAGGTCGGTTACCTGCAATCGCTGCTGTTCCGGGCGACTCGCCTCGTCGTCGATTCGGGGATGCATGCCAAACGCTGGAGCCGCGAGAAGGCAACCGACTACCTGATTGCCACCACCGGCATCGCGCGCGGCCGCAGCCAGGGCGAGATCGACCGCTACACCGTCTGGCCGGGTCAGGCCTGTAGCTACAAGATCGGCCACACCATGTGGGTGAAGCTGCGCGACGAGGCCCGTACCAAGGCCGGGGCCAAGTGGGATCCCAAGGCGTTCCACTCGGTGCTGCTGAAGGGCGCCCTGCCCCTTGCCGTGTTGGAGAAGCTGGTGCGGTCGCGTTACGCTTGAGTTCTGGCCCTGCTTTCTTCGGCGATGTCGCGGAAGGAAGCGGGGCCCCCGCCTTCGCGGGGGCGACGAGTTTTTTTTCGTTCGGACTGGCAGCTCACAGCTCAGTTTTCATCGGACGCGCTGAAAGCAAAGAAAAACCCCGGCCCTTACAGGACCGGGGTTTTTTCATGCCGGAGAATATCGCCGAACTTATTCGACGTCGTCGTCCTCCGAAGGGCCGACCATCATTTCTTCGGCCAGGCCGTCGGTCTTGGCGCGGATGGCCTTTTCCAGACGGTCGCAGACTTCGGGGTTCTGCTTGAGGTAGGTCTTCGCGTTCTCACGACCCTGACCGATGCGGATCGAGTCGTAAGAGAACCACGCGCCCGACTTCTCGACGATGCCGGCCTTCACACCGAGGTCGAGAATTTCGCCAATCTTCGAGACGCCTTCGCCATACATGATGTCGAATTCGACCTGCTTGAACGGCGGGGCCACCTTATTCTTCACGATCTTCACGCGGGTGGCGTTGCCGACGACTTCGTCGCGGTCCTTGATCGCGCCGGTGCGGCGAATGTCGAGGCGAACCGACGCATAGAACTTCAGCGCGTTACCACCGGTGGTCGTTTCCGGGTTACCGTACATGACACCGATCTTCATGCGCAGCTGGTTGATGAAGATCACCATGCAGCGCGAACGGCTGATCGAACCGGTCAGCTTGCGGAGCGACTGGCTCATCAGGCGTGCCTGAAGACCCACGTGGCTATCGCCCATCTCGCCTTCGATTTCGGCGCGGGGAACCAGGGCGGCAACCGAGTCGACCACCAGCACGTCGATCGCGTTCGAACGGACCAGCGTATCGGTGATTTCCAGCGCCTGTTCGCCGGTATCCGGCTGCGAGACGATCAGTTCGTCGATGTTGACGCCCAGCTTCTTGGCATAGACCGGATCGAGCGCGTGTTCGGCGTCGATGAACGCGGCGGTGCCGCCGGTCTTCTGCGCTTCGGCGATGCAGTGCAGCGCCAGCGTCGTCTTGCCCGAGCTTTCCGGCCCGTAGATCTCGATCACGCGGCCGCGCGGCAGGCCGCCGACGCCAAGGGCAATGTCGAGGCCGAGCGAACCAGTGGAGATCGCTTCGACCTGCATAGTCTCCTTGGAGCCCAGCTTCATCGCGCTGCCCTTGCCGAACGCGCGGTCGATCTGCGCGAGAGCGGCTTCCAGCGCCTTCTGACGGTCCATCGCTTCCTTTTCCTTGCCTTCCTGGATCAGCTTGAGCTGAGCAGCCATTTCACTTCCCCTTTGCTACCGGCCTGACCGGAAAGGTCAACGTCACGGGGAACGATGTATCGCCTTTGTTCTCATAGAACAAGAGGGGAACGATGGCTAATTTCCGTTTTTTAATGCCGCGCTGTGCGCGCCAGAACATCCCCGACTTTTTCCGACAGCTGCTGAACGGAGAACGGCTTGGGCATGAACCACGCATTGGCGATGCCGATTTCCTTGCGCAGCTGCTCCTCGGCATAGCCGGACATGAACAGCACCGGCAGGCCCGGGGCGATGCGGCGGATCTCTCGCGCCATCGCCGGGCCGTCCATCGTCGGCATCACCACATCGGACACGACAAGATCGAACTGGCCGCCGGCCTGCACCAGTTCCAGCCCTTCCTCTCCATCGCGGGCGGAGGTGACCTGATAGCCCTGCCGGGTGAGCGCGCGCTCGGCAACGACGCGTACAGGATCCTCATCTTCCACCAGCAGGATCGATCCGCCACCGGCCCACTGACTGGGCGGTGCCTCATCCTTGGCCGCGGGAATCGCGGTCTCTCCAGGCGCCATGTGGTGGACCGGCAGATAGACCACGAAGCGCGTGCCCAGCCCCATCTCGCTTTCCGCGAAGATGAACCCGCCCGACTGCTTGACGATACCGTAAACGGTAGAGAGGCCGAGGCCGGTGCCCTTGCCCTGTTCCTTGGTGGTGAAGAACGGTTCGAAGATCTTGCCGAGGTGCTCGGGCGGGATGCCGCTGCCGGTGTCCTGCACGATCAGCGCGGTATAGTCGCCCGCCGGAATGATCTCGCTGCGCATGGCCCGCACGTCGGTGGTGGTGACGCGGTGGGTGGCGAGCGTCAGCGTGCCGGAACCGTCCGAGCCCTTCTTCATCTGCATCGCATCGCGGGCATTGACCGCGAGATTGACGATCACCTGTTCCAGCTGCGTCGGGTCGGCGCGGACCGGGCCGAGATCGCGGTCATGCGTGACGACCAGCTGGATCTTCTCACCGATCAGGCGGCGCAGCATCTGCGAGACGTCCGCCACCACGTCCGGCAATTGCAGCACTTCGGGCCGCAACGTCTGCTGGCGCGAGAACGCCAGAAGCTGGCGCGTCAGCGAGGCGGCACGGTTCGAATTCGCGCGGATCTGCTGGATGTCGTCATAGTCCGAATCGCCCGGAGTGTGCCGCATCAGCATGAGGTCGCAGGTGCCCAGAATCGCGGTCAGCACATTGTTGAAGTCATGCGCGACGCCGCCCGCGAGCTGCCCCACCGCCTGCATCTTGGTGGCCTGCGCGACCTGCCGTTTCAGGCGGGTTTCCTCGGACGTGTCGGTCAGGCCCAGCAGCACAGCCGCCTCACCCAGCCCGCGCACGCCGGCAAGACTGAGCGACACCGGATCGTCCGGCAGTTCGGCCAGCCGCACGGCAATGTCGCCCGCAGCCGAAGGGCCCTGCGCGAACCGGCGGATCGCTTCGGACAGCGCGCGCTTGTCCTCCCGCGTGACGAGGTCGGTCGGGTAAGTCGGCGGCATGTGCCCTTCACGGCCGGCCGCGCGCATGAAGGCGGGATTGGCGAAAAGCAGGCGCCCATCGCGATCGGCCATGGCAAGCCCCAACGGCAACTGGCTGAGCAGCGCCTCCAGATGCGGCGCGGCGGTGCCGCTGCTGCTGCCCGAACCGATGCCCTGCCCGGCCTCCACCACCAGCATCAGCGAGGGCGTGGTATTGGGATCGGGATCGCCCGGCAGATCGGGATCGGCCACCGGCACGTGATAGAGCACCAGGGGGCCGCCGCGTCCGCCCTCACGCGCCCAGCCGATCCGCTCCCCCTCTTCCTGGCTGAGCAGCGCCACGAAATCGAGCCCGGTGGTGTCCGCCAGCGCATCGCCGGTGGCGCGCTGGGCGAAGCCGGCGCTGGCGGCGCGGATGGTGCCGTCCGGATCGACCAGCGCTGCGGAAATGCCGGATCGCGCCAGCCCCCTGCCCAGCTTGCCGTCCACCTGCTTGACCAGATCGCCCACCAGATCGACCGCGCTGACCGGCTGGATGCGCCAGACCAGAAAGTCCTCGCCCCGCCCTGCGCGGCGTACTTCGATACGCCAGTCGGTTTCCACCCCGTCATTGCCGCCACCGTGCCCGATCGCCGCGCGCAGCTGCGCCACGCCCTGCCCATCGCGCCAGACGGAGCGGACGAGCTCGGCGATATGTTCATGCGCGGCATCGCCCATCGGCAGGCGTGCGGGATCGTTGCCAACGCCGAACCAGTTTTCGTAGCTGGCATTGGCACACGTGAGGCGGCCGGCGCGATCGGTCAGCGCAATGGCCATATCCTCACGATCGATCGCGGCGACCGTAACCGACCAGTCCGGCAATGCGAATTCGGCTTCGGCGATATCCACGCGGCGATTGGAGATCATCCAGGCAAGGCCGGCGAAAACCAGCAGCGTGCCGGCCAGAATGGCCACCAGCAAACCGTCACCGCTTACCAGCCAGACCAGCGCGACGCTCACCGCCAGGGCCAGCCCGATCACTCCCGCTTCGGACAACCTGCCGGTGTGCTGCTGGCCTGCGTTCATGCGATCCCTTCCCTGTCGGCAACCTCTTCTTCAACTTCCGCAGGCGGCGCTGCGCGTAACGGCGTGCGATTGCGGCGCGCGCGGTGCTTGCGGCCAATCCAGTAGCGCCAAAACCAGACAGTGAGGAAATAGCTGACCACGGCGGCGATCACCGACTGGATGAACAGTCCGATCACCACGGCCGGCGCCGTATCGGAAAGCATCCAGTTACGCCACTGCGCCAGGTTTGCCCCCTCCCGCACCATCGCCTCCACCGTCGCGATATCGGCGTGATAGCCGAAGCTGTTGCCGATCGCCACGGCCACCGGAAGGATGATCAGCAGCGTCGTCACCGGATTGGAGATGAACGTGATCGCGGCGGCGAGCGGAATATTGCCGCGCACCGGCACGCACATCAGCGCCGCGCCGACGATCTGCACGCCGGGAATCAGTGCGAAGATTCCGATGAACATGCCAACGGCAACGCCGCGCGGCACCGAGCGGCGGGTGAAGCGGAACAATTCCGGCCGGCGCGTGAACGGCGCGGTGAAGCGGTTCGCCTCCAGCTGCGCATGTGTGGGCATCTGGCCGTGCAGCCACGCGCCCAGCCGGTGGAGCAGCCCGCTCACCCGTGTTCGCGCAGGATGCGGCCCTGCTCCCGCTTCCAGTCGCGCTCCTTGATCGTATTGCGCTTGTCCGCCGCGTTCTTGCCCTTGGCCAGCGCCAGTTCCACCTTGGCCCGCCCGCGGCCGTTGAAATAGACGGACAGTGGCACCAGCGTCATGCCCTTGCGCTCTACAGAGCCTTGCAGGCGCGAAATCTCACGCTCCTTCAGCAGCAACTTGCGCGGGCGCTTCGGCGTGTGGTTGAAGCGGTTGCCGTGGCTGAATTCGGGCACGTTGGAATTGACCAGCCAACATTCGCCGTTCCTGATCTCGGCATAGGCTTCGGCGATCGAGCCCTCGCCAAAGCGCAGCGATTTCACCTCCGTGCCGGTCAGGACGATGCCGGCCTCGAAGGTTTCGTCGATGTGATATTCGAAGCGTGCCCTACGGTTTTCGGCGACGGTCTTCTTCTTGTCGAATGTCGTGTGCTGCGGACGTGCCATATCGAAGCGGCATTTAGGGATTCGCGCGCGAAAAGGAAACGCCCGTTTAAGCGATTTGCGACCGTATGGGCGCAATGATGCATGGAGCGTGGCGGCAAACGGGCGAAATCGGTGATGAAAAAGTCCGTCATCCACCCTCAACTTGGCAAAAGGCCGAGGATAACAAGTATTTAATCATGGCACCCTAGCCGCGCCCTCTTGCCGTTTCACCGGAGCAGCGAAATACCGGCAGAATCGAAGGGGGAATTTTCGAAAATGAAATCACGGAGTGCCTGGGCGCTGACTGCGCTCACTTCGGTCGTGTGCCCGATTCTGGCCGGGCAAGCGGCGATCGCCGCCACGGTGGAACAGCCGGCCGCCGCGCCGCCGGCGGTGGTGGCGGGTCCGCCGCCGCTCGATGCCTATGGCGAGTTGCCGCGCGTGGAAGACGCCGCGATCTCGCCCGATGGCCGCAACATCGCCAGCATCTCCCGCATCGATGGCGATCGCCGCCTCGTCGTCGTGGACGATCAGGGCAAGTTCCTGCGCAACGCCTCGACCGGAGACGGCAAAGTCCGCGCCATCGAATGGGCCGACAACGAGACCATGCTGCTCACCACCAGCGCCACCGTGTCGATGTTCGGATTCGCGGCATCGAAGTACGAGATGAGCGGCACCTTCATCGTACCCGCTGCCGGCGGTACGGCCGAACTCGTCTTCAGCAAGACCAAGGCCGTGGCCGATACCACGCGCGGCCGCTACGGCATCCGTACCATCGAGGGCAAGACCGTCGGCTTCTTCGGCGGCATCGCGCTCGACACCTCCGGACCGGAGCCCGAGTTTACTCATGGCCGCACCACGCTCTACGCCGTGGACATCAAGACCAATCGCCCACGCACCGTCGCCGCCGCCCCGGCCGAGGATCACTGGCGCGACTGGCTGATCGACGGCAACGGGCAAGTCACCGTCGTGCTCGATATCGAAGAGAACAAGGGCTTCTGGAAGATCACCGTGCCCAAGGGCGCCGAACTGGCGCGCGGCATCGCCCCCACCGGGCAGGTCAGCCTGATCTGCTTCGGCAAGGACGGCACCACCGTGATTTACGCCATCAACGACAGCGAAGGCGGCACGCGCTGGTTCGAAGTGCCGCTGACCGGCGGCGAAGCCCAGGAAGTCCTTCCGGGCGACAAGATCGAACGCATTTTCGTCGACCATGCCACCGGCAATCTGCTCGGCTACCGGATCGATGCCGAAAAGCCGAAAACGGTGATGTTCGATCCGGCCAAGCAGACCGCGCTGGACAAGATCTTCAAGGCCTTCGCCGGCCGCGATCCGCACCTGATCGACTGGACGCCGGACTTTTCGAAAGTGCTGCTGAGCACCAGCGGCAACAAGGACAGCGGCACCTGGTACCTCGTCGACGTGCGCGGACGACACGCCGATCCGATCGGCGAGGAACGGCCCGACATCGCGCCCGAACAGGTCGGTGCGATCTCGATGGTCGACTACAAGGCGGCGGACGGGCTGGAGATGGACGGCGTGCTCACCCTGCCGCCGGGCCGGGAAGCGAAGAACCTGCCTATCGTCGTGCTGCCGCACGGCGGCCCGGCTGCCGAGGACAAGCCGGAGTTCGACTGGTGGGCGCAAGCCTTCGCCTCACGCGGCTACGCGGTGTTCCAACCCAATTTCCGCGGCTCCACCGGCCGCACCGATACATTCCAGCATGCAGGTGATGGCCAGTGGGGCCGCAAGATGCAGACCGACATCTCGGACGGGCTGGCCGAACTGGTAAAGCGCGGCGTGGCCGATCCCAAGCGCGCCTGCATCGTCGGCGCCAGCTATGGCGGCTATGCCGCGCTGGCCGGCGTGACGTTGCAACAGGGCCTCTACAAGTGCGCCGTTTCGGTGGCGGGCATCGGCGACGTGAAGCTGATGTACGAAACTGACATCCGGGAAGACGGCGATTCGCAGATGACCCGCAAGGTGCTGCGCAAGCAGTTGGGCGATCCGTCCGGTTACGACGGGATCTCCCCCCGCCGCTTCGCCGCCAAGGCCGATGCGCCGATCATGCTGATCCACGGCAAGGACGATACCGTGGTCGCCTATCGCCAGAGCACGATCATGGCCGATGCGTTGAAGGACGCCGGCAAGCCCTACGAGATGGTGACTCTGGCCAGCGAGGACCACTGGCTTTCGCGTGAGGAGACGAGGAAGCGCATGCTCTCCGAAACGATGCGCTTCGTGCAGAAGTACAACCCGGCGGATTGAGGATTGCGAGCGAGAGAGTCCGCTTCCTGCAATTGCCGAGTGGTAAGCGGACTTTCCGGATACGCCGACATTGCGGACAATTGGCTGTAACTATGCTATTCAAATACCATTCCTACGACGCAGCCTGCTGTCGCAGCCTATAATATTGTGCATCAAGAGATCGTGGCGGGGTTAAATGACTAGAGATTTGGAAATACAGGGGGATATCGCACGTTTGTTAATCGACAAGGCGCCGCATGGAGCCAGATTAATCACGTGTTCCGCTGCAATGCTGGATGGCAATGCGGCGTGCAAACTTCAATATATTTCGAAGTATTCGTCCGGAGAAGAGGTGTATTTTACCGGAGGAGGGAAGTTTAGTGGCGAAATTCACGACCTACTAAACCAACATAGCGACTATTTTGTGCTTCAAGGCCAGCCTCGCTGGACGAGTTGCGCGTTGACAGTCGATCTGGACCGCGAAAAAGTCTCCATGGACTTGAAGTACGATTGAGCCACCTCAGGGCTTTATCCTGAACGATGACATGCGATTTTTCGCGTTTCTCGATCAAGACTATTAGCCTTAGCCTTGGGGTATGTTGTCAATTTTAATACGGCGGCTATCCCCGACCTTGCAGGCACTCCGTCATCCAAACAGATAGCCCCCAAACGGCCGTTCGCGTTTCCAACGGCCGAAGGCTCTTCCCCTTTGCCCCGCCATGGGCGCGCAACGCTTAGGCTTGGCACGAGGTAGGCGCTCCGAGGGTCCGGGGGATCATCTCCCGGGAGTTCTCCTTTTCTGCCCCTTCCCTTCCGAACCGCTCCACGCACACGCAAAGCGATCCCAGCTTGCGCTGGGATGACGATCGCGCGTGAAAAAGGGCGCCGGTTCGCACCGGCGCCCTTTCCTTATCCTGAAAGGCGAACCGCTCAGACCAGCCCGGCGTGAACCAGCGCGTCGTCCACGGCCTTGCGGGCCTTGTCGCCGCAGGGGACCAGCGGCAGGCGCAGTTCGTTCTCGATCCAGTCGTGCACTTGCGCCAGCGCGTACTTGCACGGGCCCGGCGAGCTGTCCTCGAACATCGCGTAGTGCAGCGGGTAGAGCAGGTCGTTGAGGCGGCGCGCTTCCTCAAGGTCGTTGGCCGCGCAGGCCGCCTGGAATTCGGCGCAGAGCTTCGGCGCCACGTTCGCGGTCACCGAAATGCATCCGACGCCACCGGCCGCGTTGAACGGCAGAGCCAGTTCATCGTCACCCGAAAGCTGGCAGAAATCCTTGCCGATGCCCATGCGGTGATCGGTTACGCGGGAAAGGTCGCCGCTGGCGTCCTTGATGGCGACGAAACGGTCCGGATAGCGGCGCGCCAGTTCGATCACCGTTTCGGGCAGCAGGTCGGTCACGGTGCGCCCCGGCACGTTGTAGAGCACGATCGGCAGGTCGTTATGCTCGGCAAGGTAGCTGAAGTGGGCCAGCAGGCCCTCCTGGCTGGGACGGTTGTAGTAGGGCGCCACCAGCAGCGCGGCCGATGCGCCGCACTTCTTGGAGAAGTTCATGTGCAGCAGCGCGTTCATCGTGTCGTTGCTGCCGCAGCCGGCGATCACGGGCACGCGGCCGGCGGCCTGTTCCACGCAAAGTTCGATCACCCGGTGGTGTTCGGCGTTCGACAAAGTCGAGTTTTCACCCGTGGTGCCGCAGGGCACAAGGGCCGACGAACCCGAATCAATCTGCCAGTCCACCAGCCGCCGAAAAGCCTGCTCATCGAACGCTCCGTCGCGAAACGGTGTAACAAGAGCAGGAATAGAGCCGGAGAACATGGACTTTACCTCAGCTGGTGTTCATTCATCGGGTGATCGGTCCCGACGTTCAGCGCCTGATAAGGAGCCTTTTCCCCAAATGTCCAGCATGCAGCGTGCCGCCCCCCTCATCCTGCTTGCTTCGACGTTCCTTTCCACGGCCCCTGCGTTGGCGCAGGACGGCCGGGAATGGGACATCGCCAAGGCCCAGCAGATGCAATCGCACGACATGAGCGTGCACCAGTCCATCGACCGCTGGCGGCAGCTTACCGCCAGCGATCAGCTCGATTTCGGGACTTATGCGAACTTCCTGATGACCTACCCCGGTTATCCGCTGGAAGAACGGGTTCGCCGTTATGCCGAGGGGGCGCTGCTGCGTTATCCGGCGGATGCGAACACCACGGTCGCCTTCTTCACGAAATTTCCGCCACTGACGAGCGAGGCCGCCGGACGCTACGCCGTAGCGCTATCGACGTTGCAACGCTCCGACGCGGCGCAGAAGGCGCTGGCCGCGTGGCGCGGCGGCAGTCTGGCGCCGGACGACGAGGCGCGGCTGCTGTCTATGTACGGATCGCGTTTCTCGCAGGCCGATCACGACGCGCGCATGGATGAACTGCTCTGGCAGGGCCAGACCTCTCAGGCAGAGCGGCAGATTTCCTTCGTCTCCACGACCAATCGCCCGCTGTTCATGGAACGGCTGTCGATGCTGCAGGGCTCCGCGCCCGGCACCATGGGGCTGACCTTGACGCCGCAGATGAATGCGGACCCCGGCTATATCTATGCCCGCGCCGTGCAGGCGCGGAAGTCTGGCAACCTGCCGGGTGAGATTTCGCTGCTTGCGAACCGCCCGCCTCTGTCGAAACCCGTGCCGGAGCCGGAAAAGTGGGTGCGCGAACTGCTGAACGCCGCGCGCAGCGCCGGTTCGGATTCGGCGGTGCGCATCGCCGGTTCGATCGACGACGCCTTCCCGCCGGGCACGGACATCTCGAAGATGTCCTACCGCCTGCGCGACGATTACACGACGCTGGTCTGGCTGGGCGGGACCAAAGCGCTGTGGTCGCTGGGCGATCCGCGCCGCGCGGCACCGCTGTTCTATCGCTATGGCGCCGCCGCGCAGACGCCGGGCACGCGGTCGAAGGGCTTTTACTGGGCGGGTCGCGCACTGTCGCAGGCGGGCGATTCCGCTGGCGCGAACCGCTATTTCGAAATGGCCGCCGCCTATCCGCAGTACTTCTACGGCCAGTTGGCGCTGGAACGGCTGGGCCGCCCTCTGCCCGATCTGGACACAAAGCCGCGCGGGATGCCGACTTCCGCCGAGCGCAGCGCCTTCATGGCCAAGCCGATCACCAAGGCCGTGCGCGATGTTGCCCGCGATGCCGACTGGAAGACCGGCGTGCAGTTCTTTAAGGAAATCTCCGATCAGGCGCAGAGCGAGGCGGATCACGTCCTCGTCGCCGATCTGGCGCGGGAAATCGGCCGCCGCGATCTGGCCGTGATCCTGGGCCAGAGCGCCCATGCCGATGGCTATGGCGACTTCGGCCAGATCGCCTATCCGATGATCCCTACGCCCCCGGGCGCGGATTGGACCATGGTCCATGCGCTGACCCGTCAGGAAAGCCAGTTCGCCCAGAATGCGCTCAGCCATGCCGGCGCGCGCGGGCTGATGCAGCTGATGCCCACCACCGCGCGCGAGCAGGCGGGCAAGCTGGGCCTTTCCTATGACGACAGCCGGCTGGTAAGCGATCCCACCTACAACATCCAACTGGGCGACGCCTATTTCGCGCGGATGCGCAATTATTTCGGCGGGTCGTACCCGCTCGCCATCGGCGCCTACAATGCCGGTGCGGGCAATGTGAACAAGTGGCTGGCCGCCAATGGCGATCCGCGCATGGGATCGGTCGACTGGGTGACCTGGATCGAGCAGATTCCGATCTACGAGACCAAGAACTACATCCAGCGCGTGCTGGAAAACGCCGTGGTCTATCAGGCGATGCATCCTGAAAAGGTAGGCGTGCGCAGCAATACGCCATTGAGCCGGTTGATGGGGAAGAACACGCCGGGTTGAGGGCCGCGCTCGCTCCCTCCACCGCATCACAAAATCTCGTCGCCCCCGCGAAGGCGGGGGCCCCGCTTTTCTTGGATTCCCGCAGAGACGCAGAGGGGCTGTGCGGTATTGTGCCGCCCCTCTGCGTGCTCAAAAAAGAACAAGCGGGATCCCCGCCTTCGCGGGGATGACGGGGATTGGTTAGCCAAATGTCGTGTGTGCTCCGTGGCGTGGCGTAGCCTAACCTAACCGCTTGAGACGAATTACGCCGGCTTTACCCGATACAGCGCCGAAGCATGCGAGCGCAGCTTGGCGCTGACGCGGCCCTCGCTCACGCCAAGGTCTTCGCCCTTCCACAGATCGCGCACCGCCGCGCGCTGGAGGCCCAGTTCGCGCAGCGGCACTGCAACCTCCAGCGGCGCATCGCCAGTGTTGAACAGCGCCAGATAGCGGTCCTCGCTCCCCTCCCCGCGGGCCGACCAGACGCGGGTGTTGTCGGCCAGGAAATGCGGGCGGTTGCCGGTGCTGTGCTGGTTCACCGCCAGCACCTCGCGATTGGTCAGCAGCGCCATGGTCGCCGCGTCGACCCCACGCAGATCGCCGCCCATGATCAGCGGCGAGCGGGCGATGGACCATAGCGTCATCAGGGTCTGCTGCTCGTCCGGCGTGAAGCGGCTGCTACGCTCACCAAGCGCGATGCGGCCGAGTGGCAGCATGTCGGCATCGGGCCAGGAGCCGGGCCCGACGAAGGGAGACCAGTTCTCCAGCCGCGTGAACTGCGCGGCAAGCTGCGGCCATTCGTCCCAGAAATCGTCGGAAATACGCCACATCTGCGCATGCTTGCGCACTTCGGCCCCGCGCGGCACCGGGGTTTCGCCGGGCGAGAGGCTGAGCACGATCGGCCGACCGCAGCGCGAGATGGCCCTGGCCGCGGCCTCGATCTCCGGCGCGTGGGCGTCGTAAGGCCGGCTCATGTCGTCCATCTTCACGAAGTCCACGCCCCACGAGGCATAGAGGCGGAAAATGCTGTCGTAGTATTCCTGCGCGCCGGGTTTGGTCATGTCGACGCCGTACATGTCCGGGTTCCACGGGCAGATGCTGTTCGTGTCGGCAATGTCCTGCGCGCGATAGGCCGTGCCCAGGATCGGCAGGTTCTTCTCGACCGCCAGCCGCGCGATGCCGCGCATGACGTGGATGCCGAACTTCATGCCCATCGCGTGGACCTTGGCCGCCAGCGGCGCGAAGCCCTTCCCGCCCTTGGACGAAGGGAAGCGGTTGGGCGCGGGCACCAGCCGTCCGTTCGCGTCCAGCGCGGGCACCGGGTGGGCGTTGTAGGTATAACTACTCGCCTCGGGCTCGTACCACTGGATGTCGACGGTGAAGACGTCGTAGCCGAAGGGCAGCAGCTTATCCCGCATGATCGCGGCGGTTTCGAGCGCCTGCCCCTCGGTAATGGTGCCGGCGAAGCTGTTCCACGAATTCCAGCCCATCGGCGGACGCGGCGCCAACGTCGCGCCGGGAGCGGCCGGAAGCGCGCCCGAAGCTTCAGCCGCAACGGCGCGCGCGGCCATTCCGGCAAGCGGCGCGGCGGCAGCGGCGATGAGCGCGGAGCGGCGTGAGAGTTCCATGATTTCCTCGATCCCTGATAGATTTGCCCTCTTTTGTCGGACTAATAGATGCAGCGCAAGGTCGTGGAGAAGCGGCCCTGCCCCTTGGCCACGCGAAGCGCGCCGGATAAGGCTCACTCGATGAAACCCGCAGGTCCCCCGATCACGCCCGCCGGAATGGCGAAATTGCGCGCCCGCTACGACCATCTGCTCGGCAAGGAGCGGCCGGAGATCGTCGAGATCGTCTCCTGGGCGGCGGGCAATGGCGATCGTTCGGAAAACGGCGACTATCTCTATGGCCGCAAGCGCATGCGGGAAATCGACCGGGAACTGGCCTTCCTAGCACGCCGCATGAAGGCGCTGCGCGTGGTCGATCCGCGCGAACAGACCGAACGCGCCAAAGTCTTCTTCGGCGCCACCGTCACGATCGCGGACGAGGACGACAACCACAAGACCGTCACCATCGTCGGCGATGACGAGCAGGACGCTGCCAAGGGCCTGATCGGCTGGAGCGCGCCCATCGCCCGCGCCCTGCGTGGTGCGGCCATCGGCGATCTGCGCATGGTGCGCCTGCCTTCCGGCGAGAAGGAATGGGAAGTGATGGAGATCGCCTACCCGACTGCCTGAGGCGGCAAGCGCGGCAAATTCCGCTTGGCCCCGGCGCAAAGGCCATGGCACCATGCTCAGCAAGCTTAGGATCGCGCCGACACGTATCGGCGCGGCCAAAGAGGAGCATGACATGGCTGGCATCGGCATTGAAAACCTTCGGGAAGACCTGAGCTTCGGCGCGCGGGTTTCGGGCGTGACGTTCGAAACGCTGGAGGACGAGTCGGTCCGCCAGCAATTGCGCGATCTGTTCGTGGCGCGCGGCGTCATCGTCTTCACAGACATGGAGCCCAGCTCGAAAATGCAGGTGGCGCTGAGCCGCGTGTTCGGCCCGCTGAAGGACCATCCCACCAAGACCACCAAGCGCGATGACGAGACCGGCGACCAAGCCGAGGGCATGATTGACATGCATTACAAGCCCAGCGACGAGATCGCGCGCGGCGAAGGGCTGGTGGAGATCGACGGGCAGATCGTGGCCCGCTTCTCACCCTGGCATTTCGACCACTGCTACAACGACGAGCTGAACTACGCAGGCGTGCTGCGCGCGCCGGTCAATGCGCCCGAAGGCGGGCGCACCGGGTTCATGGACGGCGTGGAACTTTACCGCCAGTTCCCCGAAGGCCTGCGCCGCCGACTGGAAGGGCACAATGTGGTCTACACGCTGGACACCCGGCTTTCGACGATGAAGTACGGCGTCGATTTCACGCCGCTGACCGAACACAGTTCGACGCCGCAATTGCTGCAGGAAGCCGCGCGCTTTCCGCGCGCGATGCACCCGGCGGTGTGGAAGCGCCAGACCGGGGAGAAAGTGCTGCACTTCGGCCCATGGATGGCCGTGGCGCTGGAGCACCACGAAGATGCGGAGGGCGACGCCCTGCTCGACGAAGCGGCACAGGCGATCAACCGGCTCGGAACGGGAACCAGCGCCTATTGGCACGATTGGAAGCCCACGGACATGGTGATCTGGGACAATCACCGCATGCTCCACGCGGTGGAGGGCTGCGACGCGCGCTATGAACGCCGCACTCTGCGCACCACGATCAAGGGCGACTATGGCCTGGGCTATTTCGAGGACGGCAAGAAGGTCGGCGAGGTTCTGCGCGAAATAGCCTGATCGGCTTGACGCGCAGGAACATGCGCGGCCAGAACCGCGGCATGGGGGTTCGTCCGATACTTGTCGCGCTATGCGGCGCTTCGCTCTTCTTCACCGGGTGCAAGCCGCAGTCCGCGGCCGCATCTGCAGAAGCTGCGACAACGACCTCGCCTGTCGGCAAGGATTTGCGCCTTCAAGGTTACGTCAACGACACAGCCCACATCCTGTCGCCCGATAGCAAAGCCCGTCTTTCGGCAAGCCTGAAGTCATTTGAACAGCGAACGCATCACCAGATGGTTGTCGCCACGACCCCATCGCTGGGCGGCGAGGACATTGCGATTTATGCTCGTGCCTTGGGCAATCGCTGGGGGATTGGCCGCAAGGGTTTGAACGATGGCGTGATCGTCCTTGTTGCCCCGAACGAGCGCAAAGTGCGTATTGCTGTTGGTGATGGCCTGATTGCCCAATTGCCCGACGATCGGAGCCGGACGATCATCGATCATGACATGCTACCCAGCTTCAAGGCGGGGGATTTTGGCGCGGGGATCGAAAAAGGCGTCGCCGCAATCTCCAGCCAACTCCACTGACGTCTTCGCATCCGCCGGAAACCATGCCATGAGCCCGCCTCGATGAAATGCATGTCCGGTCGCACGTTCCGCCTCATCGCCCTGCTCGCAGCTTGCATTGCCGGTGCCGTGCCGGCGCTCGCCCGTGAGAGTCTGGGCCTTTACGCCACTTGGGGCGCATTCCGCGATCCCGTGGTGCCGCGCTGCTACGCCATTGCCATGGCGGAGCCCAATCTGGCCGCGCGCGAATACCAGCCCTTTGTCGCCATCGGTAGCTGGCCGCGCCGTGGTGCGCGCGGGCAGTTCCACATGCGCCTATCCCGCCGGATCGCCCCGCAGTCCACGATCACGGTGAACGTCGGCGGCCGGCGCTGGCAACTGACCGGCGGCGGCGGCGATGCCTGGGCCCGCAACGAGGGCGACAATTCAGCCATCGTCGCTGCCATGCGCTCCGCCCCGCGCATGACCGTCACCGCCACGGACATGAAGGGCAATCGCTTCGTCAACGCGTGGCCGCTGGCGGGCGCCGCCTCTGCCATGGATGCCGCGCTGATCGGCTGCGCGAAGGGGCAGTAAGCAAAGAAAAAGGCGGGAGCCGCAGCCCCCGCCCTTCCCCGCCTCAAGCGAAAATCAGAAGCGCACGCCTACGCCTGCCATGATCTGATGGCGATCGAGGTCGAGGTCGAAGCGCTGGCCGTCCGGAATGTCGTCGCGGTAGTCCAGTTCGCCCTTTTCGTAGTTCGAATAGCGGTATTCGAGCTTCACGAAGGCGTTGTTGCTGATCGCCTGCTCCACACCGGCGCCGATCCGCCAGCCGTCGGCATCGAGGTCGGTCTTGGTATCGACCGTGCCCACCGCGTTGCGCACGTCGAACTTGGCATTGGTGTAGCCGCCCTTCAGGTAGACCATCGTCGTCGGCGCGACGACATAGCCGACGCGCGCACCGACGTAGAGGTCACGGTTGGTCTTCACGTTGCCGATGCCGAAGCCTTCGAAATCACCGTCATCGAACTTGGTCTTGGCGGTGGACCACGTCACTTCCGCTTCGGGGCCGATGACGAAGTTGTTCATCCGCACATCGTAACCGGCGCCCACGCCGAAGGCGAAGCCGTCGATCGACTGGTCGTTGTCGATGTTGGAATCGTCGTCGACGCTGCTGCCGGCCTTGGTCACGTCATAACCGGCCAGCGCTTCGACGTGGAAGCCGTTGAAAGGCTGCGCCGAGGCCGAATCCTGGGCCATGGCGGGGGCCGCGACAAGGGCCGAAACAAGTGCGACGCCGGTACCGAGGCCAAAGAGAGCCTTCTTCATGTGTTCACTCCAATCCGTATTCTTGAGCAGGTCTTGCCTGCCGGGACTGGTCAAATGCCTGTCGCAAAGGCTCGGTTTCCTGAACCTAAGATAACGAAATCATTGATGTTTTTCAGCAACACTAATGCGATGGCCAGAGCGTATCGCACGCCGACCAGGGGGAACCGACAACGCCTTGGAAGTGTTCGCGTACACGCCTGCCCATGCGGGTGCGCATCCGCGTCGCGCGGATGATGATGCGCTGCATCTTCCGTTTTTGGGCGGATTGCCCTATATGGCGCCCCAATCATGACAGACACCATTACCAGCTCTGCCGGGGCCGGCCCGATGCCGATCCCCGGGCACATCGATCCCGTTCCGGTGCCGCGCCCCGGCATCGTCGAAGGCGTGACCCCGCGCGAGGACGGCCGCGTGGACCTGATGGGCCTGCCCAAGAAGCGCATTGCCGACTTGTTCGAAAGCGCCGGGCTGGACCTGAAGGCGGCGAAGCTGCGCGCCAAGCAGGTCTATCACTGGATCTACCACCGCGGCGTCACCGATTTCGAGGCGATGACCGACATCGCCAAGACCATGCGCCCCTGGCTGACCGAACGCTTCGTGATCGGCCGCCCGGAAATCGTCGAGGCCCAGCACTCCAGCGACGGCACCCGCAAGTGGCTGCTGCGCACGGCGGACGCGCACGATTTCGAAATGGTGTTCATCCCCGATGCCGATCGCGGCACGCTCTGCGTGTCTTCACAAGTCGGCTGCACGCTCAACTGCCGCTTCTGCCACACCGGCACGATGCGCCTCGTCCGCAACCTGACGGTGGGCGAGATCGTCGGCCAGGTCATGCTCGCCCGCGACGCACTGGGCGAATGGCCCAAGGGTCGCATGGACTTTGCCTTCGGTGACGGCGTTGATGGTGCCGAGACCGACGACGACGAAGGCGGCTACTCCGCTGACGGCCGCCTGCTCACCAACATCGTGATGATGGGCATGGGTGAGCCGCTCTACAATTTCGACAATGTGCGCGATGCGCTGAAGCTGGTGATGGACGGCGAGGGCCTTGCCCTGTCGAAGCGCCGCATCACCCTCTCCACCTCGGGCGTGATCCCGCAGATGGCCCGCTGCGGCGAGGAAATCGGCGTGAACCTTGCCGTCTCGCTCCACGCGGTGACCAAGGACGTGCGTGACGAGATCGTGCCGATCAACAAGAAGTACGGCATCGAGGATCTGCTGCAGGCCTGTGCCGACTATCCGGGCGCATCGAACGCCCGCCGCATCACCTTCGAATACGTGATGCTGAAGGACAAGAACGACAGCGACGAGGACGCGCGCGAACTGGTGCGCCTGCTCAAGCAGTTCAACCTGCCTGCCAAGGTCAACCTGATCCCGTTCAACCCCTGGCCGGGCGCGCAGTACGAATGCTCGACGCCGGAGCGGATCAGGTCGTTCTCGAACATCGTGTTCGAAGGCGGCATCTCGGCCCCGGTGCGCACCCCGCGCGGGCGCGACATCGATGCGGCCTGCGGCCAGCTCAAGACCGCCGCCGAGAAGAAGAGCCGCGCCGAACTTGAGCGGCTGTATGCCGAGAAGGAAGTCGCGCTCGGCTAAGTCCCTGCCTTCTCAGTTCTTCGTTTAGGGCTGCAAAGAAAATACGCGTTTGGCGTGAGTTCGATGCAGCCCTAAACCGGATGCGATATCCGACAAGAGGACTGCAATGACCGACCCCCTGACCCAAGGCAGCGAAGCCCTGCTCGGCATGATCCACGTGCCCGGCGGCACCTTCACCATGGGGTCTGAGCGCTTCTACCCGGAAGAGGCACCGCTGCGCCGCGTTGCGGTCGATGCCTTCTGGATCGACGAAACCCCGGTGACCAACCGCCAGTTTGCCCGCTTCGTGGAGGAAACCGGCTACGTCACCGTGGCGGAGATCGCGCCCGATCCGAAGGACTATCCCGGCATGCCGCCCGAGATGGCGCAGCCCGGCGCGCTGGTGTTCCACAAGAGCGCGACACCGGTGGACACGTCCAATCCCGGCAACTGGTGGCGTTTCGATTTCGGCGCATCATGGCGGCACCCCTATGGTCCCGGCAGCGATATCGACGCGCTGGACCTTTGGGATCATCCCGTCGTGCAGGTCAGCCACGCCGATGCAGAGGCCTATGCCAGGTGGGCGGGCAAGGACCTGCCAACGGAAGCCGAGTGGGAATATGCCGCGCGCGGCGGTCTGGAAGGCGTGGAATATGCCTGGGGAGACGAACTGGCTCCCGGTGGACAGATGCTGGCGAATTACTGGCAGGGCCTGTTCCCCTTCGCCAACCAGTGCCTGGACGGTTGGGAGCGCACCTCCCCCGTGCGCAGCTTCCCGGCCAACGGCTATGGCCTTCACGACATGATCGGCAACACCTGGGAATGGACGCGCGATTGGTGGTCCGAAAAGCCCGAGGTGAAAAAAGGCGGCGGATCGTGCTGCGCGATCAGCAATCCGAAAGGCGGCAAGCTGAAAGACAGCTTCGACCCCGCCCAGCCGCAAGTGCGCATCGGCCGCAAGGTGATCAAGGGCGGATCGCATCTTTGCGCGGCGAATTACTGCCAGCGCTATCGCCCGGCCGCGCGCCATCCCGAGATGATCGATACGGCCACCAGCCATATCGGCTTTCGCTGCGTAGTCCGCCACCCAGCCTGAAGGCCGGCGACGGAAAGTTCGAACGAACCCCAAAACGCGTCGGCGCGACAGGACGGACCTGCCGCGCCGATAAGCCCCGATAGAGACCCCTGTTGTATATTAGCGCGCGAACGCCAGAGTGGCCGGCCGCGCGATTTCTTCCACGGCGGGAACATAGTCTGCCGCTTCGCGGAAATCGCCGCCTTGGGTGACGAGACCCTGGTTGACTGCCCAGATCGCCGCTTGAGTGCGGTTCTGAACCATCAGCTTGCGCAGGATAGCCTTTACGTGAACCTTCACAGTGGCTTCGCTGATGTCCAGCCGATAGGCGATAACCTTGTTCGGATAGCCCATCACCAGGCAACGCAGCGTATCGATTTCACGGTCAGACAGCAGTTCGCTGAGCTGGACCTGCACATCGGCCTGGCCTTCGGAAATCGCCTGCTTTTGCGGAAGATGCTGCAGCAGCGCGCTGGGCAGGACCTTTTCACCCTGGTTAACCAGTCGCAGCGACTCGATCAGCGGTTCGGCGCCGATTTCCTTCAGTAGATAGGCATGAGCGCCCAGCTGGAAGGCATCGACCATCTGGCCAAATTCGAACTCGTCGGCCAGCAGGACTGCCCGCATGTAGGAATGACGATCCTTCAGCGTGGACAGGCAGCCCAGCAGATCGTCGCAATGTCCCATGTCGAAAATGGTCAGCCCCAGGTTCGCACCGGCACTTTCGGCCAGCAATTCGTCGCAATCCCTGTAAAAGCGGCTGCAACGAAATTCGCATTTATCGAGGATCTTGCAGATCCCCTCACGAACCAGCGAATTGAATCCCACAATGGAGACACATACTTCATCAAATTGCGCCATCGTCTTTATCTCCTGAATCCTGGAAATAGGACGACCCAATGTATGCTTGTTACATTCGGCGATCTTGGCCGCCGACACTCATACAGGGGGAAGGTACGAACGGACTGAACGCCCGACGTAGCCGGAAGAAGACAAAATAGACATTCGGCGGATAACCAGACGGAACTGGTGCCCCCCTCCAATGCCCCTTCATACCCCACAGCATTAGGTGCATTTCCTTAAAACATATCCGGGAGTTCAAGTCGAGGGCTGACGAAGCGCCACAGGACAACAATGCCGGATTGGGACACAACATAAAAAATGCTATCTTTCAGCACCTTAGTTAGTCATTTCAACAAGTTCACTGGCACTAATGCTTGAAATCACGCATTTTTCGGGAGCCCTCTACCTCTAAATAGGTATATGGACGGAAAATGCGTTCTGCATCATAGGTTTACGCTTGTTTGTGCAATTGCGCACACAAGCCGACCGGGTTAGATTGGTGCCCAATTGTGGCTTTTGGGCAACCATTCGCGCCGCTCCTCCCATCCAATCCCGCGAATTCCGGATCGCGAATCGATCCTTCGGACGCTGCCCCTGAGTCCATATGGACGCGAGGCCGATCGCCTTTTCTCCATAAACCCATGAATTGTTTAGACTTATACGCGGATCTCGAAATCGCCGGTTTAAGCAGCGCTGCCATGGCCAACCCGCGACTATCGTTGGGATCGAGGCGATTCCGAGCGCCTGCGCACCGGTCGAGCGGACATTACGCCCCTGCAAAGGCGGAGATCGGCACCCGCGCCATCAGCTAACGGACCGAAATTTTCGTTGCATTGCACAATGTTGAGTGTGCATCGCAGCATCCAACCGAATGCCTCAGGATCGACGCGACCCGCCTTCCCTGGCACCCCGACCGCGGCGGGCCAGAAAGTATTCGACGCGATTTTTAAATGGAAAATTGAGTAACGGTCCGTTTTTCATAAATGCGCCCTACCCCGCCCGGACGATGCCCGGCCGCCGGGTCATCAGCGCTCGATCATGCGCACCAGCATGAAAGCTTCCGCAGCCTCGGCAAACACGGTGGAGCCACGCAAGCGGGCCAAGGCCTCGATCGTCATGATGGAGCGTTCGTCGGGAAACGCCTTCACCTGGCTTTCAAACATCCCGAACGCTTCAAGCTTGCGCGCCAGCGTTCCGGCAATGTCGATATGGACGTTGGGCACGAAGGCCGGTGTCATCGGCGCCGCATACCAGTTGGTTTCGGACAGCGTCTCGTAACACAGGATGCGGGTGGGGACGCGCCGGTCGCGCGGGCGCGCGGCCACCATCGCGGCCAGAAAGGCCAATTGGTGGTCGGCATGGATGTCGCCCAGGAACGGCAGGAACAGTGTGTCAGGGCGCACTTCGCGCACCAGTTGGCCGACGGTGGCATTAAGCTCCGCCGCTGAAAGCGTATCCAGCGCGGCGGCCGGCAGGCCCAGCATGTGCACCTGGCTTACGCCAAGATGCGCATGCGCCCGCCGCATCTCCGCCTGGACTTGCGCCACCGACTCCTCAATGAACTGGGGCGGGCGGCCGCTGGTGACCACGGCCACCTGCACGTCCAGCCCCTCCTCCGCCATGCGCGCCATGGTGCCGCCGCAACCGAGCACTTCGTCGTCCGGATGCGGCGCGATTACCAGCACCTTGCCATAGTGTTGCAGGCCCGCGCCCGCACGCGTGGCCATCGCTATCCCTCCAGTATCGCGTGCAAGGCGGGGCTCGTGCCCTCGATCTCCCAATCGACGAGATCCAGCAGCCCATCGCCGGTCTGCACGGTCAACACATGGCCCTGCCGCGCGACGATCTGGCCCGGCATGGCATGATGACGCTCCGCCCCCGGCATGGGCCGGGATGACCAGACGGTGATGCGGCGATCGCCCTGCCGCGTGAAGGCGCCCGGATAAGGGCGGCCCACCGCGCGCACCAGACGGTCAATCTCAGTGGCGGACCGCCGCCAATCGATCGCGCCATCGGCAGGCGTGCGCCGGGTGGCCCATGTGGCGTAGCGTTCGTCCTGCACGGTGCGCGGCTGCTCCCCGGCGGCAAGCTTCGGCAGCACGTCGCGCAGCATCTCCCGCAGCGCGTCCATGTGCTTGTCGTAAAGCCCCTGCGCCGTCTCGTCCCGCGCAACATGGAAATAGCGCTGCGCCAGGATGTCGCCATCGTCGGTTCCCGCACCGATCCAGAACAGGCTGGAGGCGGAGATCGGCTCGTCCAGCAGGATCGTCCAGGGAATCGCGGCCCGCCCGCGCAGGCGCGGCAGCGGTGCCGGATGGTATCCGATCGAACCCTTCGCGCCGATGCCCAGAAAGTCCGGTCCGCACAACTGGGACCAACCGACCACGAAGACGTAGTCCGGCCGGGCCGCGCGGATCAGTAGCAAGGTTTCGGGATCGTTGGTGCGCGCCACTGCCGCCATCCGCGCGCCCGCGCGCGCCGCATGGGGCCGCAAGTCGACAAGGTCAGAGTGCCGCTTGAACAGTTCTTCGGGCAAAGTCACCACCAGCGGCACTTCCCAGCCCGCGGCGGCGGCAAGTTCCTCCACCAGCACGGCGGTGCTACCCACCGCGCCGACGACGACGGCCCGCAAAACATCTGTAGCCATGTTCGCGCCTTAACCCGTTGCGACCTGGGACGGGCTGGACGCCTTGGCGGCAGCCGTGGTCACTGCGCCGATCTCGGCCGCGAGGTCCCCGCCGGTGCGGCCGGGCACGGCGTCGGAACGGATCCATGGCTCTCGCAACAAATCCATCTCGTCCAGAAGTTGCTGGTTCACCTTGCGCACGTCATAGACCTTTTCCGCCAGATCGCGGGAGCGCATGCCCATCCGCGCGACCAGTTCCGGATTGTCGATGAAGCGCTGCATCGCCGCGCGCAGGCTGCCGGCATCGCGCGGGGCGACGAGGAAGCCGTTCTCCCCTTCGACGATCGGATCGCGGCAGCCGGGCATGTCGGTGGTGATCACCGGGCGGCCAGTGGCCATGGCCTCCAGAATCGTGCGCGGTAGTCCCTCGCGATAATAGGACGGCAGCACGAAGACCGAACAACTGGCCAGATAGGGCCGCACGTCGGACGTGCCGGGAATGAATTGCACCGGGTATTGGCGCGAAAGGCGCGCGCATTCCACTTCATCGATGCCGGTGGGATTGGCATGTTCGTAGTGGCCCAGGATGCAGAATTCGACGTCCGGGTGATCGCGGCGGATCACGGCGGCGGCCTCCAGAAATTCGTGGATGCCCTTGTCGCGCATCAGCCGTCCGACCAGCAGAAACCGCATCCGCCCGCGCGGCAGCGGAGCCAGCGTGAAGCGGTCGAGGTCCACGCCCGATCCCGGCACCCGCACCACGTTGTGCCGGTCGTTGACGATGCCCAGGTCGATCATGTCCTTCCGGTCGTCCGCATTGAACACGAAGACCCCGCGCGAACGACGAACCGCCTCGCGGTAGAGCCGGGCCACCGAACCGCGCAGCAGGCGGCGATGCGCGCTTGCCTCGCTGAATACATAGCCCAGGCCGGACATCATCGCGAAGAAGCGCGGCACGCACATCAAGCGCGCGGCGATGCCGCCGTAGATGATCGGCTTTTGTGTGTAGGCCAGCACCAGATCCGGCTTTTCCGCCACCATCAGCCGCGTATAGGCCGCCAGCAGCGCCATATCCTTGACGATGCTGGTGCCGGTGCGGTCCATCGGCACGACACGGAAGGTGACGCCCCAGCTTGCAAGGTCCGCTTCCACCGCCGCATTGCCATCGGGCGCCACGGCAACGACATGGTGCCCGTTGGCTTTCAGATCACGCAGCAACGCCCCCCGGAAATTGGTGAGCGAATAGGCGAGACTGGACAGGACGAGAACTTTCATGACGATTTTCAATCCCCCCTAGGGTGACTGATCAGTATGAAACGCAAGGCCAATTTTCCGGCCATTCCGAATGCCCCAATCGATCCCCACGATCGCCCCAATGATGGGCGCGACCAGGCCGGCAGCAAAGCATCTAATCGGCTGATAGCCCTTAGAGATGAGTTCCGGCGATTTAGGGGGGAGTTGTACCCGGTCCGTCGGAACCATTTGGAACCTGCCAAATGCCCGCAAGTCGAACCCACCCCCTATTCCTGCGATTTTCGGCAATTCCGGCTGATGACTTCATGAATACATGCAGGCGCATCGGTTCACCGGTAGACAATCGGGACCTGCGAACCGGTTCGGCATAGCCTTTCCCGCCGACGCCGTTTCGCCACGAGAAACACCAGACACTCGCGAAGGCCGATGTCATGAATCAAACCGTCGCAGGAAGTACTGTCTCAAAACTGACCGGTGGATCGTCGAACACGTTCCTGCGCGTACGCAAGCTGGGATCCAGCAATCCGCGTTCGCGTTCGTCCATCGCCCAGTTCAGCCTGCGCCGGACCTTTCGCAACACGCTGCTGATGCTGGTGGACTTCACGATTCTGGCATCGACGCTGGCGCTGTCCTTCACTTTGATCGGCCGCACCGGCTTTCCCAAGTCCGACGGGCATCTGGCCGCCGTGCTGGCCTTCGCCGCACTGGCGATCGGCTGCTTCTACACCACCGGGCTCTATCGCCGCAGCTGGCGCTATTTCAGCTTCTCCCATGCGATGCAGCTGGCATTGCTGACGATTCCGGCCTTCGGGCTGGGCTGGGCGGCGATCCTGCTGGTGCCCGGCGTGCAGGCGGAGCGACCGCAACTGGCCGCCATCGCACTGGCTCAGTGGCTGTTCGCGATCAGCGCCCTGCTGGCCGCACGCGGTTCGCGGCGCGCCCTGCGCGAAAAGCTGTCCGAAACCGCGAAGTCCCAACCTGCTTCCGCACAGGGCCGCGACTTGCGCCGGGCGGTTCTGGTGGGCTCGCCCGACTGGGCACTGTCGATCATCGATGTGCTCAAGCGCGAATCGACGCCCACGCTTTCCGTCGTCGGCATTCTGCTGCCCGCCGCCAACGACACTCTGCTGCAGATCGCCAAGGTGCCCGTACTGGGCACGCATGAAGACCTTGCCCATGCGGTGGACGAACTGGAACTGCAGGGCCGCCGCCCCTCGCTGGTGATCGCCTGCGACGACGGGACCGACCTTTCCAACCGCGAGATGGCGCGCCTTACCTCCCGCTCCCGCCAGATGGGGCTGGAACTGTCGCGCATCCGCGACGGCTGGAGCCACATCCTGCAGCGCGGCCACGGCGCCGCGCCGGACGAGCTATCGGTAAAGGACCTGCTGGGCCGCAGCGAGTTCACGCTGGAGGGGGAGCAGATCACCAGCCAGATCACCGGCAAGTGCGTGCTGGTGACGGGCGCCGGCGGCACCATCGGCGGTGAGCTTTGCTGGCAGCTGGCCAGCTTCCGCCCCTCGCGCCTGGTCCTGCTCGAACATAGTGAATTTCACCTTTACGCGATCGAGATGAAGCTGCGCGAGCAGTACCCCGATCTCGACGTCCAGCCGGAGCTTTGCAACATTCGCGAGCGGGACGACGTGCGCCGCGTGTTCGAAAAGCACCGGCCGACGATCGTCTATCACGCCGCCGCGCTGAAGCATGTGCCGATCGTCGAGACCAACCCCTGCGCCGGGGTGCACACCAATATCATCGGCACGCGCATCGTGGCCGACGCGGTATGCGAATTCTCGGTGAAGGCGATGGTCCAGGTCTCCACCGACAAGGCGGTGAACCCGGTGGGCATGATGGGCGCGACCAAGCGCGTGGGCGAACTCTATGCGCAGGCGCTGGACATGTGCGGCGTGGACGACAGCGAAGCGCCCCGTTTCATGACCGTGCGCTTCGGCAATGTGCTGGGATCGAGCGGCTCCATCGTGCCGCTGTTCCACCGGCAGTTGCGCGAAGGCCGCCCGCTCACCGTCACCCACCCGGATATCGAACGCTTCTTCATGACCGTGCGTGAGGCGGTGCAGTTGATCCTGCAGAGCAGTTCGGCGGCGCTGGCGCAGAACACGCGGCGCGGCACGATCTTCGTGCTCGACATGGGCAAGCCGGTGCGCATCGTCGACCTCGCCTACCGCATGATCCGCCTCTACGGCCTCCAGCCCGAGATCGACGTGCCCGTCGAATTCGTGGGCCTGCGCCCCGGCGAGAAGCTGTTCGAGGAACTGTTCGACATCTGCGAGGAGCAGCTCGCCTCCGGCATCAAGGGCATTTTCGAGGCGCAGTCGAAGCCGATCCCCCTGCCCTTCATCTCGCGCTCGATCGACCGGCTCGCCCGCGCGGTGGAGCTGGGCGACCACGTTGAGGCGCGGCGCATCACCCATACGCTGGTCAAAGTGCCGAGCGGCAGCGCCGGTTTCGAACTGATCCAGAACGAGGCGATGACCGGCCCGCGCGGCTCCGGCGAACCCGTAAAAGTCTGACATTTCCGAGGGAGGCACCATGAGTCTGGCCGATACCGGCGCCGCAACCGGCGCTTTCGCGGCGACGCAGATCGACGTTCGCGAACGCGATCAGGAAGCCCCGCTGCGCAGCCTCTGGCCACGTCACGAGCCGGACGAGATCGAGGCGGTGGTCGCGGTGCTGCGTTCGGGCAAGGTCAATGCGCTGGTGCATGGCGAACACAACCGCGCCTTCGCCGCCGAATTCGCCCGCTATGTCGATGAACGTGCACCACCGGAAGCGCTCTGCATCGCCAACGGCACGCTGACGCTGGAAGTGGCCTTGCGCGCGCTGGGGGTCGGCCCCGGCGACGAGGTGATCGTGCCGGCCCGCAGTTTCTTCGCGACGGCCAGCTGCGTGCTGGCGGTGGGCGCGCTGCCCGTCTTTGCGGACATCGATCCGGTCACCCAGAACATCGATCCCGCCTCGGTCGAACGCATGATCGGCCCGGCGACCCGCGCGGTGATCTGCGTCCATCTGGCCGGCTGGCCTTGCGACATGGACGCGCTGGAATCGCTCTGCACCCGCCATGGACTGAAACTGATCGAGGATTGCGCACAAGCCCACGGCGCGGCGTGGCGCGGGCGGCGCCTGGGATCGTTCGGCGACGCTGCCTCGTTCTCGTTCTGCACGGACAAGATCATGTCCACCGGTGGCGAAGGCGGACTTCTGCTGTTTCGGGGCCGTGACGCCTGGGAACGCGGCTGGGCGATCAAGGACCATGGCAAGGACTATCGCAAGGTGTCCGAGGGCGGCGGCGCGCCCGGCGCGTTCCGCCATATCCACGATCACCTCGGCTCCAATTACCGCATGACCGAGATGCAGGCCGCATTGGGCCGCCGTCAGCTTGGGAAGCTGCCGCTCTGGCTGGCTGCCCGCGCGCGCAATGCCCGGTTGCTGTGCGATGCGCTGGCCGGCCTGCCGGGCCTGCTGCTGCCGGAACCGCCCGACCACGCGCGCCATGCCTGGTACAAGTTCTATGTGCAATTGACCGATGATGCGGCAGACAAGCGCGACCGGGTGCTGCAGCGCATGATCGCAATGGGGCTGCCCGCGGCTACCGGATCCTGCCCGGACATGAGCCGGGAGGGAGCGCTGAATGGCCTGACGATCCGCCGCGACGGCACGCTGGAACAGGCCGCGCGGCTGGGCCGGCGCACGCTGATGTTCCCGGTGGACCATACGCTGGGTGAGGACGCGATGCGCCGCATCGCCGCCGGCCTGCGCACCGCAATGGCGGAGGAAGCATGATCGACCGCACCTGGCGCCCGCAGTTCATCGTCATCGGCGCAGTCAAGGCCGCCACCACCTGGATCCAGGCCCGCCTTGTCGAGAATCCTGCGATCTTCATGCCGCCCCCAGAGCCGCACTACTTCAGCAGCGAGTTCGAACGCGGTGAAGACTGGTACCGCGGCTTCTTCGAAGACCGGCCCGGCGCCGCGCATGTGATCGGCGAAAAGTCGGCCGATTACCTTGCCCATCCGCTGGCCGCCCGGCGCATCGCCGCCACTCTGCCCGATGTGAAGCTGGTGCTGCAGCTGCGCAACCCGATCGAGCGCGCCTATTCGGACTACAAGATGCTCTACCGCCGCGGCACCGTGAAGGGCCCTCCGGAGGAATACCTGGGCAGCACGGACAATGCCTTCCCGCGCTTTCTGGAAGATGGGCTCTATGCGCGCCATCTGGCGCGGTGGTTCGATCTGTTCCCGCGCGAACAGATGCTGATCTACCTCTACGACGATGTGATCTCTCACCCCCATGGCATCATAGAGGCGGTCTCTCGCCATATCGGGGCCGAACCGGTGCTGGAAAACACCGACCGCTCCGCCCGGGAGAACAACAGCCGATCCGCGCTGCTGCCGCTGCCGCTGCGCAAGGCGCTGGCCCCGCTGAAAAGCAGCGTACGCCCGCTGCGCGGCAATCCGGTGTTCGAAGGCGTGCGATCGCTGTTGGCGCGCGAAGTGGCCTATCCGCCGCTTTCCCCGGCCTTGCGCGAAAGGATGTGCGACTTCTATGCGCGCGACATGGAAAGCCTGGAGGCGATGTCCGGTCTGGACCTGACGCGCTGGAAATCCCCCACGCGCGCCGTACCCGCTGCCTGAACGGCTGTTTCAAGCCATCCGGTCAGCTACGCAGATCATCCTAGTGGCCTCTGCCTAGCCCTTAATAACCAAGGAAATTTGACGTATCTTCCGTAATCTGGATGCGATGATTCTGGTCGGACCTGAGGGAGGACCGATCGTTCCAAGGGTGTCGGGGAGCGTTTCATGGCAACACTTCGCAGTCGTCCGCGTTCATGGCAGGCCGCCGTCGCGATTCCGCTGATCTGCTGTCTGGTTCCGGCATCGATGCTGGGCGGCTGTTCGTCGCCCACGTCTTCGATGCCTACGCTCGCATCCACTCCGGCAGGTCCCTACCGGGTGGGTGCGGGCGACAAGCTGCATATCGTCGTGCAGGATCTGGACGCCGCCAATGGCGACTACACGGTGGAAGACACCGGCGCGATCTCGCTGCCTTACGTCAAGCAGATCAACGTCGCAGGCATGACCTATCGCGAAATCGAACAGGGCATCACTGCCGCCCTGCTGCAGCAGGGCATCATGAGCGGCAGCCCGGTGGTCAACGTCGGCGCGGTGGAACTGCGTCCGTTCTACGTCACCGGCGAAGTCAACAAGCCCGGGCAGTTCGCCTATCGTCAGGGGATGACGGTGCTTTCGGCGCTTTCGGCCGCCGGTGGGTACACCTATCGCGCCAAGACCGGCGAAGTGTCGATCACCCGCACGGTGGACGGCAAGGAAATGACCGCGAAGGCGGGCGAAACCACGCCGGTACTGCCGGGCGATACCATCCGCGTCTACGAACGCTGGTTCTAGGCGCGTGAAGCCCCGCACACTTGCGCTCGCCGCTCCGGTGCCGCTGCTGTTCGCGGTTCCGCAGCACGCCTGGGCCCAATCCAACCAGATCGGCTCTACCGCGCCGGCGGTCTATCCGAACGACAAGGACTATCGCGCTCTGCCGCTTCATCTCGGTTCGCTGGATGTGACGCTGGGCGGTGAAGCCAGCGTCCTCTACGACAGCAACATCTACGCCGCGCCCACCAATGCCCGCGACGATGTGCGCTTCGACATTTCACCCCGACTGGGCATCCAGACCGCCCCGGCGCCGGTGACGTTCGAACTCAACGCCAGCGGCTCGATCCGCCGTTTTGTCAACAATCCGACGGAAAATGCCGAAGCCTGGCTGGTGGATGGCGGTGTGAGCTGGCAGACCGGGCAGAATTCCAGCCTTACCGGCAGCGTCTTTTCGCGCCGGGCGATAGAGGATCGCTCCGATCCGGAAGCGCGACGCAATCCCAATTCCGGCCCGCGCCTGATCAACAGCCTGGGCGGCGTCGTTTCGTACCACCGCGTCGCTACCCGCACGCTGCTGGACGTGCAGGCGGACGTGACGAAGTTCAATGCGCTGTCCAGCATCGATGCGGATCGCGATTTCTCCGCCTATTCCGGCCAGGCCACATTCGGTCTGCGGGTGACCGGCCGCGCCTATGCCACGGCCACCGCATTCGTCGCCCGCCGCGACTTCCGGCTGGAATACACGGTGAGCGGAAACAAGCGCAACACGACGACGTATGGCGGCCGACTGGGCATCAATTTCCAGCCCGGCGGCGTGCTGGAGGGCGGCCTGTCCGTCGGTGTGTTCCGCCACGATCCGGATGATCCGTCAACACCGGGCCACACCGGCCTGTCTGTGGCGGGCAATCTCACCTACCATCCATCGCGCCGCACGGCGATCCTGCTCGATGCCTTCAATGGCGACGTCGCGACTTTCCGCGTCGGCGCCACACAGCGTACCGACACGATCACCAAGCTGAGCGTGCAGCAGGAAATCCGCCACAACCTCTATGCCACCGTGTCGGCCGGATACCGCAAGACCAAATATACCGGGTCCGGCATTCGCGAGGAGACGTGGACCGGTGGGGGTGAAGTGGAATACCTGTTCAATCGCCACATGTCGGTCGCCGCCACAGCCAGCTACGGCACGCGCAACAGCGACAGCTCGATACTGCAGTTCGACCGTTTCCGCGGCGGCGTGGCCCTGCGCGTCCGGTTCTGACATTCGGTTCGGACAACGCGGAACTCAACGACGATAAGCGCCCGTTTCCGATGAAACGGGCGCTTATCGCTCGCATATCGTTCAGGTCAGTTCTTCGTATATCGTGCGGATCGCGTCGACATGGCGCGCCTGGGAGAAGCGGCCGCGCGCCGCTACCGTGGCATCCTGTCGCATCGTTCGCGCCCATGTGGGGTCTGCCAGCAGGCCAGCCGCCGCGCGGGCCATTGCTGTCGGATCATCGGGAGGGCACAGCACCCCGCAGCCCTGACGCAGCGCCTCCGGATTGCCGCCGGAATCGGCCGCCACCACCAGCGTGCCCACCAGCATCGCCTCAACCAGCGTGCGCCCCAGTGGCTCGTCCACCGCAGGCACCAGCAGCAGATCGCATCCGGCAAGCCAGGCATGACCCGGCGAGCGATAGCCCATCCGCGTGACGCGCGCGGGCGCCCTCACCGCTGCGATCCGGTCTTCAAGCTGACGATCCAGCGCACTGTCACGGGATTCGCCGAACATCACGCCCAGCACCGGCCGATCGACCAACCGGCCAAGTGCCTCCACCGCCTCTACGAATGCCAGCGGCCGCTTGCGATCGACGAAGCTGCCGAAATAGCCGCAGACCACCGTATCGGGCGGGCTGGCGGTCTCTTCCAATATGCGCGCGTGCATCGCCTCGCGATCGGCGGTGATCGAAACGTCGAAGGGACTGTGGATCACCCGCGCCGTGCGTGCCGCCCCATGGCGTCCGCGCGGCAGCGCGAAGGCAGAGACGGCAACGATCCGATCCGCCAGCACCGGCGCCACATAGCGAAGGCCACGCGCGCCGGGATCGCCGCGATGGTGCCAGACCAGCCGCGCGCCCGCCAGCCGCGCCGCCAATGCCCAACTGGCATGGCTGCGCCCGTCATTGGTGTGAACGATGTCTACCCCGCGCTGCTTCAGGAAGCGTACCCGCCGTGGCAGCCCAGCCAAAGTGCCCAACAGCTTGGCGATGCCGATGCTGCGCCCCGGCACGAAAGGCCGCGTGGGGCGCGCCGGATCCGGGCACTGCTCGATACCGGCGAAGAACGCCGCCAGCCGTCCGTCGGGGACTTCCGGCACCACGATCACCTCGATCTGCGCCGGGTCGAGCCCGTCGATCAGTCCCCGAAGCGAGACATGGCTGCCGCCCAGCGCATCACCGGCAAGCGGATAGCACACCGTGGGCCGCCCCGACCGTTTGGCAACCGGCGCGGCGGCACCAGATGCGGGGCCTTCATGCAGCGCGGATGACGCATCCAACGCCTTCACAGACCCAGCACCTTGTTGCGATAGGCCAGGAACTCCTCGAAGTTGGGAACGCCATTCTTGTTGGCATCCGCCCAGGCGTCAGACACCTTCGGATTGGCGCCCACGCTGACTTCCCAATTGTCGTCCATGCCGTCCTTGTCGGCATCGGGATAGGGTTGGCCGGCGGTCTGCGCGGGCATTACCGGCGCAGGCTGACCGATACGCCCCGTACCGTGCTCCACATCGTAGACGACCTGATCGTCGATCGAATCGCGCGGAAACGCACCGGACTTCTGGAGCACGAGGTTATAGGCATTGGTCGATGAAAGCGGATTGAGCGTCAGCGCGCAGGGCGGCTTGTTGACCAGGACCTGTTCCGCCTCCTGGTTCATGTCCTGAAACGCACCCACGAACCGGTTGTCCCATGCATAGATGATGGCCGCCCCGCCCTTCGACGTGCTGGTATCGCGCGCGATGCCGACCGTCAGGTTGGTGGTGTTCGGCCCGCCGATGAAGCTGTTGCCCACGAACGAGACCGGGGTGCCGCCGAACAGTTCCCACACTTCGGCAAAGCGGGACTGCGCGTTGTAGAACACGTTGTCGACCACTTCGAGGCAGGAATTGCGCGGGAAGTTCACGTCCGGCATGCGATCGCCATTGTGCGCGCACAAGTTGTTGATGAAGCTGAAGTGCTGGGCATCGACCGGGTCGCTGGCCAACAGCGCGCACTTGTCATGCGGGGGGGTGCCCCAGGCGAAGATCGAATTGCTGACGGTGATGTAGTCGTTGTCCGCATAACCGTTGATCAACTCGTCCCGCGCCCACGATGCACTGACGTGATCGACCAGCACGCGGGTCGCATGTTCGATGGTGATGCTATCTTCGGAACCGCGACTGCCTCCGGGACGATCCGCCCGGATCCGGATATTGCGCACGACGACATCGTGCGTGTTCTTGATCACCAACGGCGTGCGGCCGGCCGGCGGCCCCGCATGGGCCAGGACGATACCGCTGCCCGGTGCCGTCTGCCCGGCAATGGTAAGGTAGGGCTGTTCGATGATCGGCGGTGTCGTCGCGAAGCGGATCACGCCGGCCACGCGGAATACACAGACGCGCGGACCAGTGGCGGTGACGCAGGCGCGATAGGATCCGGCCCCGGAATCGGCCAATGTGGTTACATAGATGATCCGTCCGTTGCGCCCACCCACGCTGGATGCGCCCCATCCGACCGCGCCGGGAAAGGACTTTGTGCCGGACGGAGTGGCAACCGTCGGCGGCTGGGCGGCTTCCAGCCGCGCGCCGTCGGTCGGCACCAGTGCATAGGCGATCAACAGAACGATGCCGAGTATCACGATCGGCAAGACCAGCTTGCGAGATGGGCCTGATCCTGGGCCTGCCCCGGCCTTTCCCTTGCGAAATGCCGTCATCTGCCTGCTCCTATGCCCTTGGTTTCGACCAGACCCTTATTTTCGACAAGACTGGGGCGAGAGGACTGTGCCGGGCGGTCTTCCATGCCCGTGCCCGCGTTCGGCGCGTATCCATAGCGCCGCAGCAGCGGCCCGGTGATCCACGATACCAGCCGGCGCGGCTGCTGCGGCATCTGGCGTTGCCACGCGTGATCCTCGCGGATCACCAGACTGTCCTGCATCCGATGGCGGCTGCCCGCAACCTGATGACCGGGCCGCAAGTCGTCGGGCGGAAGCGCGGCGGCGCGACGAGAGGCCAGGTCGGCGGCCAAGTCCGGGGCGCAACGCGTTCGGATCGCCTCCAGCACGGCGGGGGGATCGGCCACGAAGTCTTCATAGCGCACGCGGATCGTCCGCCCCGGGCCGAGCTTTCGGCACAGCCATTCGCAGGCCAGGTTCACCAAGGTCCAGCGCAGCGCGACATAGGCAAAAGGCTTGGGCCGCAACTCGCGCTGCACCCCGGCCTCTATCTGTTTGCGATACGGGCGGGACATCGACCAGGCAACGGCGCGCGGATCGCGTACGAGATGGATGACGCGCAGGTCGATCTCCGGCATCGATGCGAGTGCCAGGCCGCGGCCGGGCAGCTTGCTGGAATCGAGCACATAGACGGGGCCGCTCCCGCCCGCATCGCCGCTCTCTTCCGCGACCGCGCGGAACAGGCGGCGATTGGCCTGGTGATAGCGATCGCGCGTACCCGGCAGGAAGCGCGCCAGCACACGCCGCCAGGATAGCAACGATTCCATGCTTTGTTGCAACCCTGCCAATTCGGCCAGCGCGGCCGAGGCATCCACGTCCGGACCGCCGCCTTCTTGCTCCCCGGCGCGCTTCATCACCGCGCCCCAGAACGGACATGCGCTGACCGTGGCGCCGCAGGCGCAATATTCGCCATTCTTCCAGGCATGGCGGGCAAGCGCGGTGAGTTCCCCGGCGCCGAATACGTCCGGCCGCATTCCAAGGGCGATGTCCAGCAGCGTCGAGCCGCTGCGACCGTAACCGGCGAGATAGATGACCCTAAGCTTGGTCTGGTCGGACGGGTGCTCTGACAAGCCGGCCTCTCGACAATGATGCACACGGGTGGAAGCAGAAGATTGCGACGTTACCGGTGGGTCCAACGGATTCATGCGGTCCGGAAAAGACGCACCTCTTCCCGGCCGCGCCGAAGGATACCGCGCCGCATCGCGCGCTGCTCATGGCCAGAGTATCGATCTGCGGCGCCCCCAGGCAAGTTACCAATTCGGGTTGCCGCACCCGCCGGATGCCCCCGCGGGGGTACCAACTTTGCGCAGGTGCCTGACCATACTTGTCTTTGCCTCCACCGCGCACGCCTACCATCATCATGGCATGGCTATTCCGGTCCCGAACCAGCTGCCTTCCCTGCCGGCACGTGCAGTGCTGGAAGGAACCGGCACGCGCCGTATCCCGCAGTTCGCCACCCGGTGGCTGCCGAGTCTCCTCACGCTGGGGATCACGCTTGCCGCGCTGACCCTGCCGTGGCGCGTGCTGCGGCCGCCGATCGCCAACGTCACCCTTTCCGATGTGCTGCTGGCGGGCTGCACGGCCTTGCTGCTCTTCAAGGGCCGGCTGCGGCTGACGATGCTGGGGCCCTACACCGCCATGTGGATAATGGGGCTGACCATGATGCTGGCGGCGCTGCTGTTCTGCTCGCTCTATCACAGCGAATTCGTCCGCTGGCCGATCGTGGGCTTCCAGTACATCTTCGCGCTGATGATCGTGCCGATGACGTTTTCCAGCTTCAGCAGCAGGGTCCTTCATCGTTGCATCATCGCCTTCATTGCGGGCGTGGCGATCTCGCAAGTGATCGGCTTCTTCACGATGGCGAATTTCGCGCGCTCCACGCTCGATTCGGTGATGGGCGTCGGTTACGTCACCGGCAATGGCCGGCTTGGCGCGATGTCCGGCGAACCCAATCCCAACGGTGCGCAGTGTGCCTATGCCTTGGTGATGATGATCCATGCGGTGATCGCCCGGCGGCTGCACTGGGGCTGGGCTCTCGTCATGCTGGCGCCGATCGGCTGGGGCCTGCTGGCCAGTGCCAGTTTCACCGCCTTCACGGCTGCCGCAATGGGCGTGATGTGCTTTCTGGCGCTGTCGCGCCTGTCGAACCTGATCCGCTTCGGCCTGCCCGTCATTCTTGTCGCCGCTGCCTATTTCAGCTTGGGCGGCCCGGTTCCCGCGATTTTCGAGAAGCGGGTGGGCGATGCGCTGGTCACCGGCAATGCCGACAAGGCCGGCACGTTCGTCGGCCGTGCCGCGCTGATCAAGGAAGCCTGGGGCCTGGCCAATGACAACATGCTGATCGGTCTGGGAACGGACCGTTATCGCAAGGCCAGCGCCTTTTCCGCCCCGGTGCACCAGCTGCACCTCCTTGTCCTGAACGAAGGCGGCATCATCGCCCTGCTGGGGCTGTGGACCCTGCTGGGCGCCCTGGTGATGACGGCGATCATGATCTTGCGCGAAGACCCGCTGGATGGCGGCGCCGCTCTGGCCCAGGTGGCGATCCTGCTGCTCTACACCACCGCGCTGCCCCACATGTACACCCGCGTCTGGTTCACGCCGATGCTGATCTTTCTGGCCTACGCCCTCGCCCACCGATCGGAATCGCGTGAGCGGCGGCGCTTCTTCCCTGGAACGCTGGCACGGACATGAGCGAACATCGGCATGAAGCCGCGGAGGTTGCGCTGAAACTGCCCCTCGCCGCCCGGCTGTGGCAATCCTGGTCCGCGTCCACGCTGGTCCGGCCGCGCATCATCAGCCTGTTCCATTTGCTTTCGGGCAACTTCGGTTCCGGAATGCTGATGGTTGTGGCGCTGTCGCTGGCCACCCATGGGCTGGGCAAGGCGGATTTCGGTGTCATGGTGGTCGTGCTGTCCATCGGCCGCGTTTGCGAACGGCTGGTCCGCTTCGAATCCTGGCAACCGCTGGTCCGCTTCGTCGCCGCGGAGGAGCAGAACGGATCGGCGGAGCGGCTGGCGCAGCTCTACGCCTATGGCCTTAAGCTCGATCTGGCCAGCGCCCTGATCGCCGGCCTGATGGCGATCGCCCTTGCCAAGTTGGCGGGTGCCGCCTTCGGGCTGGGTGAAGGCCACGTCGGGCTGGTGGCGATCTATGCCGTCGCCATCGTCTGCAACCCGCGCGGCATGGCCAGCGCCGCGCTGCGGCTGGGCGGCCGGTTCCGCACACTGGCCTATGTCCAGTTGGCCTCCAGTCTGTTCCGGCTGGGTTTTTCGGTCGTGCTGCTGCACGCCCATGCCGGGCTTACCGCTTTCGTGGTGCTATGGACTCTGGCCCAGGTGCTCGATTCGCTGCTGTTCAACGTGCTGGGCTTCCAGGCACTGCGCAAATCGGGCATCCCCAGCCCGTTCGGGGTCAGTTGGCGCGGCCTTGGCCGTGAGTTTCCCGGCTTCCTGCGATTTGCGATTTCCACCAACGTCTCCTCCACGCTGCGCACACTGACGCACGAGGTGGACACCCTGATGGTCGGCTATTTCGCGGGTGCCAGCGCCGCCGGCCTCTATTACCTGTCACGCCGCATCGCGAAGTTCGCGCAGACTGCGGGGGACATGATCCAGACGGTGATCTATCCGGACCTCGCCCGGATCTGGGCGCGGCTGGATCGCAAGGCCCTGGAACGGCTGGTGCGTATCCTGCAAACGGCGCTGGCCGGCATGGGGCTGGCTTTCATCCTGATCTGCATGGCAATCGGCCGGCCGGCGCTGGTGCTGTTCTTCGGCGACGATTTTACCGACGTCTATCCGATGCTGTTCACCCAGCTTTTCGCCGTCGCGCTGACGCTGCACGCGGCGCCTTCGCGTTCGGGGCTGCTGGCGATGAACCGGCCCACTTACGTGCTGGCGGTGGCGATGTTCTCCACCGTGCTGTTCTTCGCGGTCGCCCTGACGCTGATGCCAAGCCAGGGTGCGATCGCCGCCAACTACGCCCATGTCGTCTTCGGTCTGGCGACGGCGGTGGCCCTGGACGTGGGGTTATGGCGCGGGCTTGCGCGCCAGCGCCGCCTGGAGGCCGGAGAAGATGCGGGAGAAAATGCCCCGGCCGATATCGAAGGGAGGCGCCGCGCATGACGTCGCTGGCCTGTCTTCCAGACGACACGCCGGGCGAGACGGGCGAAAGCGTGTCGGCCGCTGCATCCTCGGACACCCCAAATCCGGTGCCGCGCCTGAAAGTCTGGTCGATCCTCAACAGCCTGACCTCCGGCGGGGCGGAGATGCTGGTGGCCAGCCTCCATGCCAATTTCCCGGCGCAGGGCGCGTCCTCTACGGTCGTCGCGCTGTGCGACGCGCCGACGCTGGGCAACTCGGCACAGACCGAGGCGCGGCTGGCGCAGGAAATCGATGCGAAGGGGCGCTTCGTCTCGCTCGGGCTGGACCACCACCGCCGCCTTTCGGCCGGCGCGTGGGCGTTGCGCCGGCTGCTTCGCCAGGACCGACCCGATGTAATCCACGCCCACACTGCCAGAGCCCTGCCGATGATTGCGCTGGCCGGCTATCGCGGAGCGGTGGTGCTGACCCATCACAACAGCCGCCTGTCGTTTTCGCCGCGCCTGTTTCGCCTGTTCGACCGGGTGGTGACGCATTACGTGGCGATCAGCCCCGAAGTGGCGGACATCTACCGCCGGCATTCGCGGCGTCCGTTCACGCTGATCGCCAATGCGCCCGCCGCCGCCTTCGCCGTTTCCGCCCCGCGCCAGGCAGCAGCCAACCCGCTGCGCATCCTCAGCGTCGGTGCGATTTCGGACCAGAAGAACTACCCCCTTCTCGTCGAAACCGCGCGTACCCTGCGCGAACAGGTGCGCCAGCGCCATGGCGGGTATCCGGACGCCAATCACGCGATGCCGCGTTTTCGCATTGCCGGCGGTGGCAGCGAACTGGCGGAAATGCGCGCGCTGGTCCTGCGTGAAGGGCTGGAGGACGTGGTCGATTTCCTGGGCGAGCGCGACGATGTGCGCATGTTGCTGGCGGACAGCGACGTATTCCTAAACACTTCCAGGTACGAAGGAATGTCCGTTGCCATCCTGGAGGCTTTTGCTTCCGCCCTGCCGGTCATCGCCACCGACGTGCCGGGCAACCGCGATCTGGTGGAGGCGCATCGCAACGGCCTTGTCGCGCCCGAGCGGGCCCATCACCTTGCCGCCGCGATCCTGCGCCTGATGGATATCCCGGGCCTGCACGAGCGGCTGTCCCAAGGCGCTTTGGCTACCAGCCGCGACTACACGATAGAGGCCGCGACCAGCCGCCACGTCGGTCTTTATGCAGCCCTTCTGCCGCAAAACCGGGCCTGAGGCGCTCCAAAGGTATTAGCCTGATTGCCCCGCGCACCCGTCCGATGCGCTTTTTGTTTCACCAGCGCCGGGGGTCATACTCAAATCAATCTGCCGTGGGGGGCGTTCCCCGGGCGTTGCCTATTCGGAGGGCCAATATGACTTCCGCACTCGTTCCCGATGTGCCGCAATACGGCCGGATAAGGCGTCCTCTACCCTACGGCCGATCAAGGAACGATCAGGGCACGGCCCCGGATGGTCAGGTGACGCTGCGCGACCTGCTGCGCATCATCCAGCGCTACCGCACGATGATCCTGGTGATTGTTGGAGTCACGACGCTGGCGGTCGTGGTCCAGCAGATGCTGTCCCCCACGCTCTATCGGTCGAGCACCAACGTACAGGTCGAACTGATCGACCAGGTGGGCACCAACCAGGCGGACGTCAATTCACGCAACGCCGAACGCGTGGCCAACGCCGTGCGCCTGCATCGGTCCGGATCGGCAGCCGAACAGGTGATCAAGGATCTGAACCTGCTGCACAATCCCGATTTCCTGAAGGAAATGGGCAATCCGCAACTGACCGGAAAGCCGCTGCTGCAGGCCGGCATCAACAAGCTCACCTCGATGATCACGATCGATTCCGAAGCCGGATCGGACCTGATCGAAATCGCCGTCGTCGCCCGCTCTCCCGAACTGGCGGCCGACATCGCCAACGAGATTCCGCCGGCCGTCCGCGCGCTGCGCGGTGCCAAGTCGAACGAGCGGCGCGGCGAACTGCTCGCCTCGCTAGAACAGGAACAGCAGGCCCGTGGCCGCACGGCGCAGGCATCGGCCCAACTGGTGGCCGATTTCCGCACGCGCAACCACATGCTGGCCGGCGCCGGCACCGATGAGGATCTGAACCAGATCAACCGAATCGCCGTGCAGAGCGCCGCTGCCACCGCCGCGCGCGATGGTGCTGCCGCCCGCAGCGCCGGCATTGCCCGCGCCGCCGCGATCCAAAGCACCGCAACTGCGACCTCCGCCGCTCTCAACGCGCTGGAACAACGCCGAGGCGAACTGGTGGGCGAAGCCTCGAAACTCAGCACCAGCCTTGGCCCCAACCATCCCGATGTGAAGCGCGTCAATTCGCAGCTTGCGGCCGTTGACCAGAGCATCGCACAGGAACGCAACACCGTTCAGGCCGCCGCCGCAGCAGATGCCGGCGCCAAGGGCGCGCAGATGGCGCAGATCGCCCGTAGCGAGGCCGATGGCGATTCCGCGCAGGCGTCGCGCCTGGAAGGCATCGTCGCCGGCCTCAGTTCGATGGCCTACAAGAACACCGTAAACCGCGTGGAACTGGACAAGCTGCTGCGTCAGGCCGAGCTGGACGACGATGCCTTCAAGTCGATCTCCGCCCGCATCGAACAGGTCCGCGCGCAGATGCAGATGGAAGGCGTGTCCTCCTCCGTCGTTTCGCCGGCCGTGCCCAATTACGATCCGATTGCACCCACCCCGCTCAAGCTGGGTCTTACCGCCTTCGTCGGGTCCGCCATTCTGGCGCTGATGATCGCCTACCTGCGTGACTTCCTGGACGATCGCCTGCGGACCAACGCGCAGATCCGCCGCCAGTTCGGCCTGCCCACGCTGGGCATGCTGCCGCTGCTGCCGCGCGACCTGCCCGTCGATCCCAAGGAAAGCCCGGTCATCACCGAGCCGCAGTCCCTTTTCGCCGAAGTGGCCCGCTCCACTTATACCGAAGTGCGCGGGCTGCAGCGAAGGGCCGGGGTGCAAGTGGTGCTCGTCACCTCGCCCCTGCCGGGCGATGGCAAGTCCACCGTCTCTCTCACGCTTGCCGCCGCCGGCATCGCCCTTGGCGAAAGGACGGTGGTGCTGGACCTCGACTTGCGCAAGCGCGGCGCCCTGCAGCAGTTGCAGAACGAAACCACCGCGCCCGATCTGGTGGATATCGTCTGCGGCCGCGCAGAGCTGGACAGCCTGGCAATCCCGCAGAAGGGCAATCCCTACGATTCGCCCGAAGCGAGCATGTCCGGCGAAAGCGTCGCCAACCAGATCGTGCTGCTCAGCGCCAAGGAACCCGTGGCCGAACCGGCGGTACTGCTCTCTTCCAACCGCCTGCGGACGCTGCTTTCGCAGCTTCGCGAACGGTTCGATCTGGTGATCATCAACGCCCCGGCAACGCTGGCCGTGCGCGATGCCCGCGCCATGTGCAACTTCGCCGACCAGACGGTAATGGTGGCCCGCTGGGGCGTGACCACGGGCGATCAGATGCGGGCCGCGCTGGAATCGCTGGACGACAGCGTCGGCGGCGTGATCTTCGATCAAGTCGACTATGCCGAACATGCCCGCCGCCGTTATGGCGACTCCGTGCAGTACTATGCGGATTCGGCGACCTACTACTCCTCACCGGTTCCCGTGCACGAAGCCTGGGCCGCCCGCGTCCGCCGCTTCTTCCGCGGCCACTCCTGGCGTCCCTCCGAAGTGTGAACGCCCAGGCAAAGTACCGACCCGGAAAGGAACTCGACTCTTATGCGACGCCTCGCGATCCGGGCGCTGGGCGCCGCGCTGCTGATCCCTACCCTGCCACTTCTGGCCTGCCTGGCACTGGGCGTTCGCCTCTCCATGGGCAAGCCGGTGCTGTTCCGCCAGCAGCGCGCGGGTCTGGATGGAAAGCCGTTCACCCTGTTCAAGCTACGCTCCATGCGGGACGCGAACGGGCCGGACGGTCACCCGCTTCCCGATGAGGCACGCGTAACCGGCTTCGGACGGTTTCTACGCCGCAGCCGGTTGGACGAGCTGCCGGGGCTGTGGAACGTCGCGCGCGGAGACATGACTTTCGTCGGCCCCCGCCCGCTGCTGCCCGAAACCATCGCCGGGCTGGGATCAAGGGGCGTGGCACGCGGCAGGGTCCGCCCCGGACTGACCGGTTGGGCTCAGGTGAATGGCAATACCCTGCTCTCGCTGGACGAGAAGATCGCGCTCGATCTCTGGTACGTCGAGCGTGCTTCGGCATGGCTGGACTTGCGGATTCTTGCCCGCACGGTTTGGGTGATGATCGGCGGAGAGCGGCGGCAGCCGGCGATTGCGCTAGCTTCAGGTGCCCCAACTGCGGAGTGATCGGGCCGGCCCGGCTCCCCGTTGCATCCCATCCAGTTCGATCGCATCCAGCGTATCCACCACGGCATCGGCGGCATGGGCGGCGGTAGGCGGATCGCCGCGATGGATGCGCCCTTCCCGCAGAATCTGCACCGTGCGCCACCCGCGCGCACGGGGCCCGACGAAATCCTTGGCCCCGTTGTCGGCGATATAGACATGGTCCTGCGGTGCCCGGCCGGACCATCGCTCCACCAGTGCGAACGGCATCGGGTGCGGCTTTCCGCAACCGGGCGGCAACATGCCGGTCAGCACCAGTCGGCCCAGCCGCGCGGCAATGCCCAGCGCGCCGACCTTGCCGGCCTGCATCCGCGCCGGTCCGTCGGTAATCAGCCCACCCGATCGCCCGTCGATACGATCCAGCAGCCGGGCGGCATCGGGGGCAAGCGTAATTTTCGGCCGATGGCGGCGATAGAGTTCGACCAGATCGGCAATCGCAATTCCAGCGCCTGCGGCGTCCAACGCGGCCAGCGCGTGATCGAAAATGGAACCGCGCACGCCTTCGTCCAGCAACCGCGCGCATTCTTCCGCAAAGCCGGTGATCCCATGCCGCGATTCCAGCCGGCGGCCCACCGCCGCAAATCCGCTCAGCGCGAAATCCCGTTCCAGGTAGAGCGTATCGTCCAGATCGAAAACCACGACGCAATCGCCCGGAAGGACGACGTCAGCCACGGAACACGGCCGCGTCGTAGCGCACCATGGTCACGTCCTCGCGCCAGTCCTGCGTCGCGCATTCGGGGCCGCCCGTCAGGCTGGCCAGCAGGCTTTCGGCATAACGGCCACCGGCGTGATCGGCCAAGGGATAGCCGCCGCCAAAGCGGGCATTGATCTCGAACACGCATGGGCCGCGCTGAGGGTCATCGATCAACTGGAAGCACAGCACGCCCCGCGCCCCGGGCAGCGCTGCCGCCACGCCTTCGGCAATCGCGCCGAACCGGTCATCGCGCGTGGTCACGCCTTTCTCCACTTCCCCGCCGCGCACCGAAAGCCGGCGATGGGGAATGGCTGAAAGCATGCGCCCGGCCGCATCGATGTACATGTTGACCGTATATTCGGGCCCTCGCAGCAGCTCCTGCACCAGCATCGGTTCGGGATAAGCGGCGGCAATATCCTGCGGTCCTTCCAGCACGCCGATGCCCCGGCTGGCACTGCCGCCCACCGGCTTGGCAAAGGCCGGCCAGCGCCATTCGTGGGGCACAGCGCGCACCTCGTCCATCGGCGCGGTGCGCGGCACCGGCACGCCCGCCGCTGCCAGCACATCGATGGTCCGCTGCTTGTCGCGCACCACCGCCACCGTTTCCGGGTTGCTGACATGCACCTGCGTGCCCAGTTCGGCGAAAAGCGCTTTCGCGCCGGCAAGCGCCTCCAGCTCGGTATCGATCGTGGGCACCAGAAGGTCGATCCCCTCCCGCGCGCAATAGCCCAGCAGGTGATCGACGTAAGTAGGATCGGTGCAGCGCGGCACCGCGAAGGCCGCATCGGCATCCATGCAGGCGGCGCTCAGCTCGGGCACGAAATCGCAGGCATGGATGTGCGCGCGCAGCCCCAGCGCGTCGGCCGCGCGGCGGAAGCAGCGCGTGAGTTCGACCCGCCGCCCGGCGGAGGTGAACAGAATGCGGATGTGCCGCGCGGACGTGGTCATCGGCGTGCCTCCGCCGCTCTGCCGGCGACCTGCAGATGTCCCGGGTTCCTGCGCCAGGCCTTGCCCGATGTCGCCACCGCGCCCAGCAACTGATCCCACCGCCCCAGCACGCGTTCGGGCGCGAAACGCGCCATCGCCTCCGCCGCGGCCATGCCCATCCGCTCCCGCGCGGCACGGTCCTCGATCATCTCGCAAATGGCAGCGGCCAATGCCTGCGAATCGTCCGGCGTAACCAGCAGGCCGGTACGTCCGTGCTCCATCATGTCCGCCGGGCCGAAATCGCAGTTGGACGAAACCACCGGCAACCCGGCCGCCATCGCTTCGGCCAGCACATTGGGAAATCCTTCATAACGGGACGAAAGCACGAAGAGGTCACATTCGGCCACCCAACCGCGCGGAACCGGGCTCAGCCCCGGCAGCCGTACGCGTCCTTCCAGCGACAATGTGGCAATGGCCGCTTCCAGGGCCGCGCGATCGGGCCCCTCTCCCCGGATCGTCAGTGTCCATGCAGGATGGCGTGGAGCGATTGCCGCGAAGGCACGCAGCAGCACATCGAATCCCTTCTGATGCGCGAGCCGACCGACCGCGCAGATCCGCCGCGCATCACCAGGCGAAGGAAAGACGTCGGGCGGGGCGACGGGATTGGGAATCGTCACCAGCCTGCGGCGGACCGCCACCGGAAAGCAGCGGCGCACCGACTCGGTCTGGCAAACGATGGCATCCGCGCGGCGATAGAGCAGATCCAGCCCGCGAGTCCAAAGCGGGTGCATGTCCTGCCGTTCGGGATTGTTGCGCTCCGCACAGATCAGGCGCGTGGCGGTGCCCATCGTCGCCAGTGCGGCGATCAGGTTGTTCTTGGTCAGGAAGGAACAGAGGACCGACGGGGCCGATTCCTCCAGCTCCCGGCGCAGCGCCAAGACACGGCCGGCCACCCCCATGGCGCCCCTGCCTCCGCCCAGGCGGCGCACAGCCGCTTCGCGCGGAAGCTGGTGATAGACCGGCACGCCCGGCTGGTCGAAGGCGATTACCGTGACGCGATGCCCCACCGCGCACCAATGCCGCGCGAGCTGGGCGATGACTTGCTCCGCCCCTCCTGCCCCCAACCCGGAAGCAAGGATCGCAACGTGCATCGGTTCGTTCTCTTGCACCAAGTTTGGGCCTGCGCGCTTTGCTTCTGACCGGTCGAAATTAACCCAAGGGCGAGAGGGCGAAATCAGGTCATGCGGTCTAACCCTTTATTGGCGAAGGGAACTCGGCCCCTTCCCGGCATCGGAGGGGATCGTCATCCAGAGTGATTACGCCCTAATCGCGCTCGCCGCGGGCACGGGGGGGAGACAGAATTGGGTGGGATCGAATGTCCGCGGGGAACCCGATGATGCTGGACGAAACGCGCGAAATGCTCGGCGATGACGAGCGGCTGACCGGCCGAAGCCGGGACGCGCAGCCCCCGTTTCCCTCGCTGGCGGGCTTCGCCTTGCTGGCATTTCTGCTGGCCTGCGTGCTGGGCCGCATGATGTCCATGCCGCTGGGACGGGACGAGAACCTGTTCATCGCCGTATCGGCGCTATCCAGCGGGGCCGACATCTACCGGGACCTCGGCTACAATCACCTGCCGCTGCTGCCCTGGCTGCTGGGTGCGCTCTACTGGATCACCGGCGCCGCGCGGTACCTGTTGATGGGGCGCCTGCTGGTTTTCGTCGGGTGGATCGCGGCTCTTTTCGCCCTCTGGTTCGTGGCCCGGGTGACGCGCGCGGGCGCCTGGGGCTTTCTGGCCGCCGCCGTTCTGCTGCTGTGCAATGTCTTGCTGCTGGGCGCGCCGGGCATGCTGGCAACCAACAATTTCCTGCCGGTTCCGCTGACCCTGTTCGCCATCGGTTTCCTGATCCTGGGATTGGACCGCGACCGCCCCTCCGCCCTGTCCTGCCTGGTCGCGGGGATCTTGGCGACGGGCGCCATCGCGCTGAAGGTGAACTACATCTTCCTTGCCCCCTTCCTGGCGCTGGCCACGGTACTGGCCCCCAGTTCGCGCCCGCTCGGCCAGAGGCTGATGCAGGGCACGCTGCCTCTGGCGCTGGGCGGGCTCTTCGCGGGGATGCCGGTATTGCTGGCAATGGCCAGCGACCCGCAGGCATTCTTTGCCCACACGCTGCGCTATTTCACCCAGGTGCAGCCCGAATATTGGGCCATTTCCACAGAACCTAAAGTGATGACCACGGCACAGAAAGTGCTGCTTGGAGAAGACATCTGGACCGCCAACGCCACGTTGCTGACATTGGCGGGCATCGCGATCCTTGCCGCGCTGCCATTCCTGCGCAGCGGCGTGCAGGCCGGGATCGCCACCTTGTTCTCCTGGCCCGTTGTGCTGACGGCATCTCTGGGCGCGATGGGCTTCGTGATCGCCTTCGTCCCCTCACCCTCCTTTCCGCAATACTTCGTGCCGCCGATCCCGTTCCTGCTGTTGCTGCTGCTGCTGCTGCGCGCACGCACGGCGCCGATCGACCGGCCGGCCGCCGATGGCGTGTTGCTGGCGCTGATGCTGGTCGCGCTGCTCTGCGCCCTGTCTCGATTGGGGCCCGGGCTCGTCTCATTGGCCCGGCCGGCACGCTGGGAGCCGGTCTCGCTCCACCGGGACGCGCGCGCCCTGGCGCGCGAGGCAGGATTTCCCGGCGGCGAAGCGGCAGTCACGCTGTCCCCGGCGATCGCACTGGAAGGCGGCTTCACGGTTCCTCGCGAATTCGCTGCCGGCCAATTCGTCTACCGCGTGGGCGACCTGATCGCGCCGACGGACCGCCAATACTATACCACCACGTCGCCGACGCGGCTGGTGGCATTCCTCGACTCTGCGCCCCCGCCGGCAATCCTGGTGAACGGGGACGAGCCGCTGGAGCAGGCCTTTGCCGACTATGCCCGCGCGCGCGGCTATGCCGAGTTCGTCAGCCAGGGCAAACACAAGGAACTGCGCCTGTTCCGCCGACCGGCCCCCAATACCGTGGCGGTGCGATAGGCCCCATCGCAACGGCGCCAAATGCCGCTTCCGACGATTATGGATGCGCGCGCCGTCCGACAATTCCCGACACACCGCCTATCTGGCCAACCCATGTGGTCAGCCCATGTGGACGACCTGCGAACCTCCGGGTCGCCCAGAGTGCCGTTATCGTGCCGTCGCCGCGCAAAAATGCCCTTGGGGGCATTTGCCAAACAGCTTCTTAGCCCTTTGGTGCCCCTGCTGGCTAAAGCTGCCTACCCCCGATGCCCATTTCATCGGACGCGCGCTCTGCCCTTAACCTTGGCCTCATCCAGCGGACAATTTCCTCTGAAATTTCCGTGTCCGGAGAGACTGTTATGAAAGTCGTCCTGCTTGCCGGCGGCCTTGGCTCACGCCTCGCCGAAGAAACGGTTCGGATCCCGAAGCCCATGGTCGAAGTGGCCGGGCGCCCGATCATGCTCCACGTCATGGATATCTACGACCATTGGGGCCATAACGACTTCATCGTCGCCTGTGGCTACAAGGCCATGGCGATAAAGAGTTTCTTCCAGGATCTTCACCTGATGTCGAACGACTTCACGGTGGGCATCGGCAATGGCGAGATGGCGCTGCGGCCCACATCCAAGGTCGATTGGCGGGTCTCCGTGGTGGACACGGGCCTGGCAACCATGACCGGCGGGCGCATCCGCCGGCTGAAATCCTGGCTGGATGACGAGACTTTCATGGTCACCTACTCCGACGGGGTGGGCAACGTGGATATTACCGCGCTGCTGGAATACCACCGCGCGCACGGCAAGCTGGCCACCGTCACCGCCGTGCAGCCGCCCGCGCGCTTCGGCAATCTTGAGCTGGGCGAATGCGCCGGCAAGGGCGGCCAGGTCGTCGAATTCACCGAAAAGGTGGTGAAGTACGAAACCTGGATCAACGGCGGCTTCTTCGTCTTCGAACCGGGCGTGCTGGATTACCTGGTCGGCGACGAGGAACCGCTGGAACAGGCCCCGCTCACCCGCCTTGCCCACGACGGCCAGTTGATGGCCTTCAAGCACAAGGGCTTCTGGCACCCGATGGACACCGTGCGCGATCGCGACACGCTGGAAAAGCTGGCCACCCAGACGCTGCCGCCGTGGATGGATTTCGAAAACGGGCAGCCGGTGCTGAGCACCGATGGCCCCAAACTGCAACATGCCTGACGAAGGCTCTCCGGATCAGGCGCTTGCAGCGGTATACCGTGGCAAGCGGATTCTGGTGACCGGCCATACCGGCTTCAAGGGTGGCTGGCTGTGCCTCCTGCTCAGGCGACTGGGCGCTGAGGTTTCTGGGATCGCCTTGCAACGCCCCCCGCAAGGTCCTGACTTTTTTCACGCGGTCGACCTTGAGGGGCTGGTCGACCACCGAGTGTCGGACATTCGCGACGCCGCCGCCTACCGCGCGGCCTGCGACGGGCTGGCGCCGGACCTTGTGTTCCACTTGGCCGCGCAGGCGCTGGTGCGCCCGTCCTACGACGATCCGGTGGAGACTTTCGCCACCAACGTCACCGGTACCGCCGTCGTGCTCGATACGGTGCGGCGGATGGACACGGTGCGCGGCGTCGTCGTCGTCACCAGCGACAAGTGCTATGACAACCGCGAATGGGAATGGCCCTATCGCGAGAGCGACGCTTTGGGCGGGGCCGATCCCTACAGCGCGTCGAAAGGCTGCACCGAACTGGTGGCCGCCGCGTTCCGCCGTTCGTACTTCGCCGATCCCTACCGCTGCCAGATCGCCACCGCCCGTGCGGGCAACGTGATCGGCGGGGGAGACATGTCGGTGGACCGGCTACTGCCCGACATCGTGCGCGCCACCATGGATGGGGCCGCCGTGACGATCCGCAACCCGGCCAGCGTGCGCCCGTGGCAGCATGTGCTGGAACCGCTCACCGGATACCTGATGCTGGGCGCAAAGCTGCTGGGCGGCGATGCCCTCCGCTACGCCGAAGCGTTCAACTTCGGCCCCAGTGCAGAGGGTTTCATCGACGTGGAGGCACTGGCCCGCCGCTTCCAGCATGCCTGGGGGCCGGGGGTTGCGCAGATCGCTTTCGGCCACCGGCCCGACGATCCGCACGAGGCCGGAATGCTGACGCTCGATTCCAGCAAGGCGCATGCCCGCCTTGGCTGGCGGCCGCGCCTGACGACCGAGCAGGCCGTGGCGATGACGGCCGAATGGTACCGCGCCGCCACCCGCAGCGGACCCGACATGCGCGCCTTCACCGAGGCGCAGATCGCCCGATATTTCGGCACTTTTGCCCGAACCGACCAGCACGAAACCCATCCTCAGGGAGGATCAGCAACGATATGCGCGTGAACTATGGCCAGACCGTCCATGGCGAGGAAGAGATCGCCGCCGTCGTCGAAGTGCTGCGGACGTCGACCCAGATGGGCCCGAAAGTGCGCGCCATGCAGGAACAGGTGGCCGCGCTCTTCGCCAAGGGCCACGGGATCATGGTCAATTCCGGATCCTCGGCAAACTACCTTGCGGTGGAGCTGCTGAACCTGCCCGAAGGCAGCGAAGTGATCACCCCCGCCCTCACCTTCGCGACCACGGTGGCCCCGATCGTCCGTTCGCGGCTGGTGCCGGCCTTCGTGGATTCGGCAGTGGGCACCTACAACATCGATGTCGACCGGATAGAGGCGATGATCGGGCCGAACACCAAGGCGATGATGATCCCCTCGCTGATCGGCAATCTGCCCGACTGGGACCGCATCCGTGCGATTGCCGATGCCCATGGCCTGATCGTGGTGGAGGACAGCGCCGATACGCTGGGCGCCACCTTGCGCGGCACCAGCACCGGCACGCGTTCGCATATCTCCACCACCAGCTTCTACGGATCGCACGTGATCAACGCGGGCGGCAACGGCGGCATGATCTGTGTTTCGGACGAGGATCTGGCCCGCCGCGCGCTGCTGCTGCGCTCTTGGGGGCGGACGAGTTCGCTGCACGTCGATTCCGAAAGCATCGACAAGCGCTTCAACGTCGCGCTCGACGGCATCGACTACGACGCCAAGTTCCTGTTCGACGAACTGGGCTTCAATGTGGAGCCTTCGGAAATGGGCGCGGCCTTCGGTCTGGTCCAGCTGAAGAAGCTGGAAACCAACATCGCCGCGCGCGAACACAATTTCCGCCGCCAGTTCGATTTCTTCAAGACCTATGAGGACTGGTTCGAACTGCCCCGGCAATTGCCGGAATCGCGCACCGGCTGGCTCGCCTTCCCGCTGACCATCCGCGCGAACGCGCCGTTCACGCGCACGCAGATGCAAATCTGGCTCGAACAGCGCGACATCCAGACGCGCCCGGTCTTCACCGGCAATATTCTGCGCCAGCCGGCCATGCAGGGCGTTACCGTCAAGGCCGCGCCCGAGGGTTATCCGGTGGCCGACGCGGTGATGATGGGCGGCATCCTGCTGGCCTGCCACCACGGCCTGACGGAGGCACACATCGATTACATGCACGAATGTTTCGAAGGCTTCGTCGCCTCCCTTTCGTCATCCCCCCGTTTCGAGGAGGCAGCCGATGCTTGAACAACTCCACCGCGCCGATGTCGATGGCAGCGTGCTGCACACCTGCCGGGCCTGTCTGGCGCCCGATCCCTACCTGTTCCTGCCGCTGGGCGATCACGCGCCGGGCCAGATGCTGATCGCACCGGAAGATCTCGACAAGCCGCAGCCGGCCTTCCCGCTGAACACGCAGGTCTGCCTGCAATGCGGGCTGATCGAGATTGCCGATCAGGTTCCGGCCGACTTCTTCCGCCACTACCTCTACGTCCCTTCGGGCGCCACGCGGATGCACAGCCATTTCGCCGGACTGGCCGAAGTGCTGGCAGAGCGCGCCGGTGGCGGGCTGATCGTCGACATCGGCAGCAACGACGGGCTACTGCTTTCCGGCTGCAATGCGCTGGGCTGCCGCACGTTGGGCTTCGACCCGGCCGAGAACATCGCCGCGATGGCGGCCGAGCGCGGAGTGGAGACCTTCGTCGATTACTTCCACCCGCAGTCCGCCGCGCAAGTGCTGGAAGAACGCGGACCGGCCAAGGTGATCGTCACCACCAATACCTTCAATCACATCGGCGACTTGCACCGGTTCATGCAGGCGATCGGCGTGCTGCTGGCCGAAGACGGCACGTTCGTCATCGAAGTGCCACGCGCGATGGAATACATCGATCACACCGAATTCGATAATATCTATCACGAGCATGTGTCCGAATTCAGCCTGCTCTCCATCGCGAAGCTGGCCGGGTTCTTCGACCTTGAAGTGACCCACGCGCAGTCCCTGCCCGATATCCACGGCGGTTCCATGCGCATCTTCATCAACCGCAAGGCGATGGGCCTTGGCCCCAGCGACGAGGCGCAGGCGATGCTGGCGGACGAAGTCGCCGGCGGGATGCTGCTGCGCGAAACCTACGACGAACTGGCCGGGCGCGTCGCGGCGATGGGCACCGACGTGATCGCCATGCTGGACGAAATGAAGGCAAAGGGCCTGAAGATCGCAGGCTACGGCGCCAGCGCGCGCGGCAACACGTTGATCACCCACTACGGGATCGACACGAAGTATCTGGATTTTCTGGTCGACAAGAACCCGCTGAAGCACGGGCTCTATTCGCCGAATACGCGCATCCCGATCCGTCCCGTCGAAGCGATCGAGGAGGAACAGCCCGACGTGCTCTTCGTGCTCGCCTGGAATTTCTTCGACGAGATCTTCGAACAGCAGGCCGCTTTCCGCGCCCGCGGCGGACGGTTCCTGGTGCCGCTGCCGGTGCCGAGGATCGTTGCCTGACGGGAAAGAAAGAACTGCCCGCCACGTTTCCGGGAACGAATGGGCTGGACGGAAAGGGTACCGAGGTGAGCAAATCAGTCTCGCTGGTTACAGGTGCAGCCGGCTTCATCGGCTCGCACCTTTCCGCGCGCCTGTTGGCGGAAGGAGACGAAGTCCACGTCTTCCAGCGCCCAGCCTCCTCCCTGACACGGCTTTCCGCGATCGCGGACAACCTTGTGATCCACCGCCTGGACCTTTCGGACAAGGCCGCCGTGGCCGAGCGCGTGGCCGCGATCCTGCCCGACCGCGTATTCCACCTTGCCGCCGAAACCCGCCTTTCGACCGAGCCGAACTTCGCCAACGCGCGTGAGGCGATCGGGCTTTATGTCGATCCCGCGCTCAATCTGGTGGAAGCGCTGGCCGATCTGCCCGATCCGCCTTCAGTGGTGATCCGCGGCGGCACCATCGCCGAATATGGCCGTGTGGCGCTGCCCTACAGCGAAACCGGCCGGGCCAGTCCGCTGACGCCCTATGGCATGGGAATGCTGGCGGCGACCAACTGCCTGGGAATGCTGGCCCCCGCGCTGCCCTTTCCGGTTATCACCGCAAGGCTGGCGCTGTGCTATGGCCCCCGCCAGTCCTGCAATTTCCTTGTGCCGGCGCTGATCGACGCGGTACTTGCCCAGCGCCAGATCACCGTCCGGCGGCCCGACGACCGGCGCGATTTGCTGCATGTGTCCGACGCGGTCACCGCGTTGGTGCGGATCGCGGAACTGGCCCCCAACGACTGCACGGTCGTCAACGTCAGTTCCGACATGGCGCCGACGATGCGCGAAGTGGCCCGGCGCATAGTCGAGCTGACCGACTGCGATCCCGCACTGATAGCGATGCACCGCGCACTGCCCGGCGAAAGCCCGATGGAACTGCGCTGCTCGGCCGAACTGGCACGCGTGCGCTTTGGCTGGGAACGGCAGATCGGGCTTGAGGAAGGGCTGCGGCAGACGATCGCGGCCGAACAGCGAATGCGCAGCATGGCGGGGTCGGAACGGTGAGCGGAGAACCAAAGACCCTGATATCGATCCTGGTGCCCGCGCTGAACGAGGAACAGAACGTCGTGCGCTGCTACGAGACGATCGTGCGCGTCTTCGAAAAGCTGCCCGAATACAGTTACGAGATCATCGTTACCGACAATCATTCGACCGATCGAACCTTCGAACTGCTTGAAGAACTGGCTGCCAAGGATCGCGGGCTGAAGGTCATCCGCTTTTCGCGCAATTACGGTTATCAACGATCGCTGCTCTGCGCCTACAAGGCGGCAACCGGCGCCTGCTCCATCCAGCTTGACTGCGATCTGCAGGATCCGCCCGAACTGATCCCGGAAATGCTGCAGCTCTGGCGGCTGGGCCATCAGGTCGTCTACGGCATACGCCGCAGCCTGCAGGACAATTTCTTCGTCGCGACCGCGCGGCGCGCTTTCTACCGGTTCATCACCTGGATCAGCGACGACGAACTGCCGGTAAACGCGGGCGAATTCCGGCTGGTCGACCGGCGGATTCTGGTGGAACTGCACAAGGTGGACGATGCCTCCCCCTACCTGCGCGGATTGATCAGTGCGATGGGCTTTTCGCAAATCGGGCTGGAGTACGACCGCGCCGACCGCGCGGCGGGCGAAAGCAAGTTCCCGCTGAAATCGATGATCTCGCTGGCGGTGGACGGCGTGCTCAACCATTCGCTGCTGCCGCTGCGCTTCGCCTCCATCTCAGGCATCCTGATCGGCGCGCTGACGCTGTTGCTGACTTTCGTCTATCTGATCGGCCGGGTGTTTCTGGGCCAGCACTGGCCCGCCGGTTTCGCCACCACCACGATCCTGCTGCTGATGTCGATCGCCATAAATTCGATCTTCATGGGCATCTTGGGCGAATATGTCGGCCGCCTGTTCCTTCAGGCCAAGAGCGCCTCGAATCCCATCGTGGAAAGCCGGCTGAACTTTCCCGAAGTGGTCACGCTGGTCGCCCGCGAAACACGATAAGGCGCGTCAGCACGAACAGCACCGCGGCATACGTGCACACTGCCAGCCCCTGCAACAGCGCCGGCTGCGCCGCGGCGCCGGACGATCCCAATCCGGCCGCTCGGCCCAGCACGATCACGGCAAGGTTGGCGCCATAGGCAGTAAGAAACGCCAGCACATAGCGCACCAGTTCGCCGCCATCCGGCCGGTGCCGCGCGCGAAAGGTCAGCCTGCGGTGCAGCGCCCAGGAAATCGGCAGCCCCATCGCAAAGCCCGCGACATTGGCGGCATAATCGCCCAGCCCGGCGTAGAGCCAGCACAGGATCAGGGCATAGCCGATCGCGGTATTGGCCGCCCCCACCAGCACGAAACGGATCAGCGTGGCCAGTTCGCCGCGCCATGTCGTCGCAGGCGGCAGGCCCTGTCTCATTCGGCTGCGAGCGATGATGGCTCGACCTCGCCGGCCTCGACCTCGCCGCCCCCGACCTCGCTGCCATAAAACCCGCGATACCAGTCGGCAAAGCGCTGGAGCCCTTCCTCCAGCATGACTTGCGGGTGATAGCCGGTCAGCGCGTTGAGGCGGCTGACATCGGCATATGTGGCGGTAACGTCGCCCGGCTGCATCGGCCGCATGATCTTGACTGCATCGCGGCCCAGCGCCGCTTCCAGCGCGGCGATCATGTCCATCAGTCCCACCGGCCGACTGTCCCCGATGTTGAGCACGCGGTGCAGCGGATCGTAGTCTCCACCGCCCGGCGGATTGTCCAGCGCGCCGATCACGCCGTCGACGATGTCGTCGATATACGTGAAGTCGCGCGCCATCTTGCCCTCACCGTAGACCTCGATGGGCTCGCCCGCCATGATCTTTCCGGTGAAGCTGAAATAGGCCATGTCCGGCCGGCCCCAGGGGCCATAGACGGTGAAGAACCGCAGCCCGGTCTGCGCGAAGTGGTAGAGCCCGGCATAGGCGTGGCTCATCAACTCGCACGAACGCTTGGTGGCCGCGTAGAGCGAGACGGGCGAAACGGTGGCGTCATCCTCCGAAAATCCCTGCCCGTTCAGCGGCCGGTCGCCATAGACCGAGCTGGAAGAGGCATAGACCAGATGCTCGAACCCCGGCGCGTGGCGGCAGGCTTCCAGCACCGAAAGATGACCCGCTAGGTTCGAATGCTGATAGGCGAAAGGATGCGAAAGGCTGTAGCGCACGCCTGCCTGCGCGGCCAGATGCACCACCCGCCGCACCCCCGCCTTGCGCATCAGCGCCGCAAACGCATCGGCGTCGGCCACGTCCATACGGTGGAAAGTGAAGCCGGGGTGCCCATCGAACGTCGCCAGCCGCGCTTCCTTCAGCGCGGGGTCGTAGTAGTCGTTGACGATATCGACGCCGATCACCCGCTCGCCGCGCGCCAGCAGCCGGTGCGCAACGGCATGGCCGATAAAGCCGGCTGCACCGGTGACAAGGACAGGGGCCGGTCCCGGCGCGTGTCCGGCGCCTGAGCCAAGGGCAGAGACGGCGTTGTCGAGGCTGGCGTTCACTGGACTGGCTCCCTTCGGCAGCGACGCGGCGCGACTGTGGCACAGGCGCCTGACACTATGCGAAAAGTGCGGGGCGATGCGCGGACGGGCAATCCCTCCTAAGGCGATGGCGACGTGTCATTGGGGAGCGGCCACCATCTCCTTCGGCGTAAGACCCCGTTGGGAGGATGCCCCACGGCGGTTCAAAGCTCACAGGCCCAAAGGACACTGTTCCAGAATCGTCGCCGGGCCCGCCATGGCGGAGGCGTTGGCGCCCTTACGCCGCGCCGATGCCTTGCAGCTTCATGTGCAGGGTGTGGTGATCGAAGGGCTTGATCACATATTCGTCCGCACCCGCTTCGATGCCCTTGCGGATATCGCCGTTTTCGGAGTTGGTGGTGCAGAACACGACCTTGGGCCGGTGCGTGCCCTGCATCCCGCGCAGCGCAGTCACGAATTCCAAGCCGCCCATCAGCGGCATGTTCCAGTCCAGCAGGATCAGATCGGGCATCGCGGCCACGCACTTGCTGAGTGCTTCCTCGCCGTTTTCCGCCTCCGACACGGTATAGCCCAGCGCCTCCAGTATCCGGCGCGACACTTTGCGGATCACGCGCGAATCGTCCACGATCAGACCGCGCCGGCCGCGCGGCGCTTCCGGTGCGGCGGTGGGCGCCGGTTGAGGTACTTGCACGGGCGCAGCCTCGGCCGTGGGACGCGCGGGCGCCTGAGAGCGCTTGATCAGACCTTCAAGAATGACACTTACTCCCTTGCTCACGCGTTCTCGTTGGCCTGAAGGACATTGTCGTGGGACTGGAGGATCTTGGCGACCTTCTTGGCCGTCTCGATCACTTCCTGCTTGTCCTCGGCCACCGGCTCGGGCCGGGGCAGCGATTCGACGTTGAGTTCCGACGGCGTCATGCGGACGTGGATGTAGGGCATCCAGATCTCGCCGAATTCGGCCTTCTGGTACCACAAGTCCACGACATCGTAGGAAACCCAGAATCCGCTGGGATCCTGCAGCCTCACGCCCTCGCCGATGCGGGGCACGGCGGCGAACCGCACGGTCTCCTGCGTCTGGCGCGTCTCGTTCTGGACTTCGATCTCGATCACCGCACGGTCTCCCTCGCTTGCCCGACAGGCTAGGGGGAAATCCTTGCTGAAAAGGAAATTTTACCAAACTTGCGCGCAGAGATCATCGCGAAGCGGCAAAGCGCCGGTTTCCGGTCTCCGCGAATGCGCCCGCCTATACTCTTGGTTAATTTATTGCGCCGCATAAGCCCCCGGGACTGCCTGGGGCGCAGCCTTGGGTTTGGGGGCTCTTTAATGGACGAATTGCTCGAAGACTTCGTCGCCGAAATCCGCGAAATGCTGGAAGCGCTGGGGGGCGAACTGATTTCCTGGGAGGAAGACCCGGGCGATCGCGCGCGCCTCGATTCGATCTTCCGCTTCCTCCACACCGTGAAGGGCAATTGCGGTTTCGTGGACCTGCCGCGCCTGGAAGCGCTCAGCCATGCGGCAGAGGATGCGCTGGCCGATGTGCGCGCCGGGCGCCGCACTGCCGATGCCGCGCTCGTCAGCGGCGTGCTGGCGGTGATCGACCGCGTGGGCGACATGGTGGACGCCATCGAGGCGGGCGAGACATTCCCCGAAGGCGGTGACGAGGCATTGACCGCCGCGCTGCAACCCGCCGCCTCCCCAGTGACCGCGCTGGCGGCGCCTGCTGCTCCGGCCGCCTTGGCCGGATCGCGCACCGCCCAGCCGCAGCGCACGATCCGCATCCCGGTCGAACTGCTGGACAAGGTGATGAGCGGCGTGTCCGACATGGTGCTCGCCCGCAACGAACTCTCCCGCCACTTGCGCGAGAGCCAGGTGGAACCGCAAGTCCACGAGCCGTTCGACCGCCTCTCCGCGATCATCGCCGACGTGCGCGACGCGATGACGCGCACGCGCATGCAGCGGATCGAAAGCCTGTTTTCCGGCCTGCCCCGCATGGTGCGCGATCTGGCCGCCGAACTGGGCAAGCAAGTGCACGTGGAAATCGCCGGCAACGACGTGGAGCTGGACCGCGAGATGGTGGAGATCATCCGCGACCCGCTGACCCACATCGTGCGCAACGCCATCGACCACGGCATCGAAGTCGTGCCGCTGCGCCGTGCCGCGGGCAAGCCGGAAGTCGGCCGCCTGACCGTCTCTGCCCGCCAGACCGGCAACAAGATCCTGATCGACATCGTCGACGACGGACGCGGCATCAACGAAGCACGCCTGATCGAAAAGGCCGTAACTGCCGGAATCATCGGCGCGGAAGAGGCCGCCTGCCTCACCCGCGCCGAAGCCTTCGAACTGATGTTCGAGGCCGGGCTCTCCACGGCCGAGACGGTCACCGCGATATCGGGTCGCGGCGTCGGCATGGATGTGGTGCGCGCCAATATCGAACGCATCGGCGGCTCGATCGAGATCGATTCGACGCCCGGCATGGGCACCCGCGTCACCCTGCGCGTGCCGCTGACGCTGACGATCATTCCCGCCGTCACCCTTGGCATCAGCGGCCAGCGCTTCGCCATCCCGCGCAGTTCGGTGGAGGAGATCGTCCACCTGACCGAAGGCACGCTGGAGATCGACGAAGTGGGCGGCGCCATGCTGGCGCGCATTCGCGATCGCCGCCTGCCCTGCCTCTCGGCCGGGCGCGTGCTGCGCCTGTCGGACGATGCCTGCGACGCATCGCGCCCGGTCATCGTGCTACGTCACGCCGGCGGCGGCTATTTCGCGCTGATGGTGGACGAGGTTTTCGGGCACGAGGAACTCGTCATCAAACCCGCCGCGCCCGCGATCATCGCCACCGGGCTCTACGCCGGCACCACGCTGACCGACGACGGCCATCCGATCCTGCTGCTGGAAGTGAGCGGCATGGCGCGCGCCGGCGGCCTTGGCGTCGACGCCCTGGAACGCCGCGCGCGCCTGCCCGACCTTGGCCCCGCCCTGCCCCGCCGCACGATGCAGGTTCTGCTGTTCGACGCGCTGGACGGCACCCGCCGCGCCATGCCGGTGGGCGTGCTGGACCGGCTGGAGGAAGTCTCCCCCAATGCGATCACCCTGGAGGGCGACCGCAAGCTGGTGGTGATCCGCGAAAGCATCCTGCCGCTGGATGGCCTTACCGCGCTGAGCGAAGTGGGCGAAACCCTGCGCCTGCTGCGCCTGACCGACGGGCGCGGCGCCGACGAGCGGCGCGAGATCGCTTATGCCGTGACCGAAGCGCTGGAAATCCGCGATGTCGATGCCGCCGTGATCGCATCCGGCGGTGCGGAGGATGAAGATCCCATCGTCCTGATCGACGGCGTGGCAACGCGGATCGTGGCGCCCTACCAGCTTTTCGCGCGCCATTCGCGCTCGCCTTCGCGGGTGGTCCGGCCGGTGTGCCGCCTGCCTGCCGACGATGCCTGGATCCAGAATTTCGTGCGCCCGATGGTGGAAGCGGCCGGCTACCGCGTGATCGCGGCAGACACGCCGGACGAAGCCGATCTGGCCATTCTTGCGCACGATCACGGGCTCGACGCCAAACCTGCGCGCGAAGTGATCCGCCTGCGCACGGACCCCGGGGAGACGGGCGATTCCAGCATCTACCGCTACGATCAGGCCGCGCTGATGGGCGCCCTGCGACGCCACGCCGGGAGAGCCTGAGCATGCAAGAGCTTCTCGTCATCGTCACGCTGGCCGGCCGCCGCATTGCGCTGCGTTCGCGCGATGTGCAGTCGGTCATCACGCTGGAAGTCATGACGCCGGTGCCTTGCGCACCGCCGCATATCGCCGGGCTTTCCGGCCTGCGCAGCCGCGTGCTGACCGTGATCGACGGCCGCCGCGCGCTCGATCTGGGCGATAGCGACCGGCGCGGAGCCGGCGCCCCGGCCGCCGTCATCGTCCACGAGGGGCATTCCTATGCCCTGCTGCTGGACGAAGTGGAGGACGTGACCGAGGCTTGGAGCCAGCCGGAACCGGTCCGCGCGCGGATGGACGGCAACTGGGCGGCCATGTCGCACGGTCTTGTCGAAACCGCGCTGGGCCCGCTGTTGGTGGCAAATGTCGCCGCACTGATTGCGGGTCCGGAATATGAAATTCTCGAGTCTTTGTGAGAATGCCAATTGGCATTCTCAGAACGGCACCGGCCCACTCCCCCACCCGACCGCCCACGAGTGTATCCTGATGGGTGGTCGGGTGGTGGAGTGGGCTGGTGCCGCTCAAAATGCGCCTTCAGCGCATTTTTAAATAAAGTCCCGCTTAAACTCTTGGTTACGTAAAACGACTAGTATCGGGCTCTGGGGATAAGGAAGCGTACTATGAAAACCTGCCTGATCGTCGACGACTCGCGGTTGATCCGCAAGTTCTCGCGGCAATCGATGGAGGCGCTGGGCTTCACGGTCAGCGAGGCCTGCGATGGGCAGCAGGCGATGCTCAGCTGCGAAGTGGCCATGCCCGACGTGATCCTGCTGGACTGGAACATGCCGGTGATGAGCGGCATCGAATTCCTGCGCCTGCTGCGCCAGACCGGCCATTCCAATCAGCCCAAGGTGGTGTTCTGCACCACCGAAAGCGATTCCGCGCATATCGAAGCGGCCATTGCCGCCGGTGCCGACGAATATGTGATGAAGCCCTTCGATCACGATACGCTGCACATGAAACTGCAACTGGTCGGCGTCGCCTAAGCGCTGGCGAGAACCGATGCCCCTGCCTTCGCTGCGCCGGCGCAACGCCCGCGTAACGCTGTTGCCGCCCGTGCGGCTGATGATCATCGACGATTCGCTGGTGGCCCGCACCGCGCTGAAGCGCATGGTGGAAGGGGCCGACGGCCTTGAAGTCACCGCCATCGCCAGCAATGCCGAAGCCGCGCTGGACGTGCTGCGCGAAAGCCGCGTCGATGTGATCCTGCTCGATCTGGACATGCCCGGCATGGGTGGGCTGGAGGCACTGCCCCGTTTGATCGAACGCGCGCGCGGGGCCCGCATTCTGGTCGTCTCCTCGCTCACCATCGATGGTGCGGCGGACACGCTTTCCGCATTGGCGCTGGGCGCGGCGGATACCATTCCCAAGCCCGTCGCGCGCGGCTTTCACGGCGATTACCGCGATCTGCTGCTCGGCAAGATCCGCGAACTGGGCCACGCCGCCACCCCCGCGCCCCACACGCTGCGGCGCGAAACACCGCCGCCTGCCAGGCTGCGTAAACCCCTTGGCAGTCCGGCGCACAAACCTGCTGAAGTGCTGGCCATCGGTGCCTCCACCGGCGGCGTCCACGCGCTGGCCAGCCTGTTCGCGGCGCTGCCCCGGCAACTGGGCGTACCCGTGGTCATCACCCAGCACCTGCCGCCGGCGATCATTCCCTATTTCGCGCGCCAGATTCGCACCGCCTCCGGCTGCGAGACCGTGCTGGCCGAAGACGACATGCCGCTGGAACCGAACCGCGTGCTGATCGCGCCCGGCGATGCGCACATGGCGTTCCGCCGCAAGGGCGAAGCGCTGGTCGTGCGGCTGGATCGCACACCGGCCCCCAGCGGCTGCCTGCCTTCTCTGGACGTCATGTTCGCCTCTCTCGCGGAAGAAATGGGTGACTGCACGCTGGGCGTCGTGCTTTCCGGCATGGGCCGCGATGGGGTACTGGGTGCGGCACGCGTGGTCGCAGCCGGCGGCGCGATCCTGGCGCAGGACGAGGCCAGCTCCGCCGTCTGGGGAATGCCGCGCGCGGTGGCGGAAGCCGGGCTTGCCAGCGCCGTGCTGCCACCCGAACAACTGGCCCAGCGCGTGATCGGCGGAATCGGAGCGCTGTCATGCAAGTGAGCCTCGCTTCCGAACGCCTGCTGGCCGATCTGCTGAAGGCGCGCACCGGGCAGGAACTGCCCGACAACCGCCGCTGGCGCATCGGCTCGGCGCTTTCCGGCCTCTGCCGCGAATACGGCATCACCAGCATCGATCAGTTGATCGCCACCTTCTCGCCCACGCGCCAGACCACACTGGCGCGGCAGATGGTGGAAGCGCTGCTGAACAACGAGACCTATTTCTACCGCGACCGCGCGTTCTTCGATTATCTTACCGGCCAAGTCCTGCCCTCGCTGGCCGAAACGCGGGCGGAGACCCGCACTTTGACGATCTGGTCGGTGGGCTGCTCCACCGGGCAGGAGGCACTGACGCTGGCAATGATCTTCGCCAGTCAGGAAGCGCGCTGGGCCGGCTGGACGATTTCCATCCTGGGCACCGACGTTTCCGGATCGGTGATCGAAGTGGCGCGCAAGGGCGTCTACACCCCGTTCCAGATCCAGCGCGGCCTTGCCATGGGCGAGATGATCAAGTGGTTCGAGGAAACGCCGCAAGGCTGGCGCGTGCGCGAACGTCTGCGCCGCATGACGCGGTTTGAGGAGCACAACCTGCTCGATCCCCTGCCCCCGCTGCCCGGCGGCCAATCACCCACATTCGACATCGTGCTGTGTCGCAACGTGCTGCTCTATTTCGATGCCGCCACGCGCGAGCGCGCCTTTGCACGCGTGGCCAATGCGCTGGCGCCCGATGGCTGGCTGATGCTGGGCGCGGGCGAGACGACGCACGGGCTCACCGACCGCCTTGCCCCCGAACGCGGTGCCCCCGGCTTCTTCCGCCATGCGAAGATCGCGCGCCGCACCCGCGCGGCTTAAGTCTTATTTAAGCGTAATTCCCTAGGCACTTGCTCCATAGTTTGCCGCTGTCTTCTAAAGCAGTTTTCGACCCGGCTGCGCCGGATCGACTGCTCTAGGTTTTTGGTTTGACGCATTTTCCGAGTCATCAGGTGATCCCACCTGATTAGAAAATGCTCTAGGGGGAAGAGTGCAATGACCGAAATGGCTGCCGCGCCCAAGCGCGACTGGTTCTGGCGCCGGTCCATCGTCACCAAGATTCGCATTATCATCGGCATTTTCCTCGTCATGTCGGTGACGATCGCCACCGTCGCCTCGATCGCGCTGACCAAGGTGAAGGACGATGCCGCGCTGACCGCGAAACTGCACGGATCCGCACTCAGCGCCGCCGATGCCTGGACCGACGTTGCACAAGCCATGCAGCAGTTGGACAGGGCCCGCGCGAAGGATTCCGGCGTGGACGCCGCGCAGATCGTCGCCACCCGTGCGCTGATCAAGTCCGCTACAGACAAGCTGGGCAAGGCGCGCATCGCGCTGGACAATGCCGATCCCGGCATCGACCTGTTGTTCGATCACCTGACCCCGGCGCTCTCCGGCTTCGACGCGCAACTCGCTGCCAGCCAAGCGCAGGACGCCGCTACCTCGGATCCCTCGGTGGCGATGGCCGACATTTCCGGACAGGTGGCGCAGATCAAGGACGTGCTGGCGCAGCGCACCCAGTCGCTTGAAGGCAGCCGGGACAGCTTTATCGGCTGGAGCGAACTGCTGATGTTCGTCTTCGCCGTGGTCGCCGCGCTGAACGGCGTGTTCGCGCTGATCGTCACCCGCCGCAACATCACCGGCCCGCTGGCCGACATGGCCGACGCCATGGTGAAACTGGCCGAAGGCGACCGCGAGATCGACGTGCCCGGCACCGATCAGGTGAACGAGATCGGCGACATGGCCCGATCGCTGGAAACCTTCCGCCGTGGCTACTTGCGCCTCGACAAGATGCGCAAGGAAGCCGCCGCCGCCGCCGAAGTCGAGATCGCCCGTCAGGAAGACTTGCGCCGCGAGCGTGAGATGGCGCGCGACCAGCGCAAGAAGATCGTGCTCGATCTGGCCGAGAAGTTCGAACAGAGCGTGGGTGAGATCGTCAGCGGCGTCGCCTCCGCCTCCAGCCAGTTGCAGTCCACCGCGACCTCAATGGCGAAGTCGGCCGAACACGCCGCCTCCACCACCAGCGAAGTATCGACCGCGATGGGCGAAGCGTCGGCCGGCGTCACCGCCGCCGCTGCCGCCAGTGACGAGTTCGCCATGTCGATCCACGAGATCAGCCGTCAGGCCGCGACGTCCGCCGAACTGGCGCGGCAGGCCAGCGAGACGACGGCCAATGCCGATGCCACCATCGCCAAGCTGGCCGTCTCCGCCGAGCAGGTGGGGCAGATCGTCAAGCTGATCCATTCGATCGCCCAGCGCACCAACCTGCTGGCGCTCAATGCCTCGATCGAGGCCGCGCGCGGTGGTGAAGCCGGTCGCGGCTTTGCGGTCGTGGCTGCGGAGGTCAAGGAACTGGCCGCGCAGACCAGCAAGGCCACCGACGAAGTGGCCGCGCAGATCGGCGAGATTCAGGCATCGACCACCGGCAGCGTCGCGGCTCTCCGCGCCATTGCCGAGGACGTCGCGCAGCTTGAGGCCACTTCGGTTTCGATCGCCGCCGCCGTCGATCAGCAGTCGGTCGCGGGTCAGGACCTTGCCCGCAGCATTGACCTTGCCGCGCGCAGCACCGACGATGTGACCGGGCGCGTGGAAGACGTGCGTGAAACCTCGCTGGCGACCGGCGCGGCAGCATCGCAAGTGTTGTCTTCCTCCACCGAACTGCAGCTTCAGGCCGCGATCCTGAAGAATCAGGTGGAACGCTTCCTCGGCTCCATCCGCAGCCCGGAAATGCCGGAGGATCGCATTCCTTCCTATCCCGTCCAGCACGACTGGGAACGCGAAGTGGAAGCGGCGGAATAAGCGCCGAAAACGGACCGACGCCGGGCGGGGTCAATGGCCTTGCCCGGCCGGCTTTCGGGCGATAGCTGGAAGCCATGCCGATCACTTCCCCCGCTTTCCGCGCCGCCCTTTTCCTCACCGCTCTGGCATCGCCTATCGCTGCCCATGCTGCCCCTAACGAGATGGCGCGCTGGAAGGCGCAGGCCGCGCGCGTCACCGTGACCCGCGACGACTGGGGCATCGCCCACGTCCACGGCAAGAGCGACGCCGACGCCGTGTTTGGCGCGATCTATACGCAGGCGGAGGACGACTTTCCCCGTATCGAGGCGAACTACCTCACCGCCCTTGGCCGCACCGCGGAAGCCGATGGCGAGAAGGCGATCTGGCAGGACTTGCGTCAGCGCCTCTTCGTCGATCCGGAAGAGCTGAAGGCGCAGTATCGCCAGAGCCCGCAATGGCTGCGCGCGCTGATGGACAGCTGGGCGGACGGGCTGAACTACTACCTGGCCACCCATCCCACCACGAAGCCCAAGGTGCTCACCCGGTTCGAGCCGTGGATGGCGCTTTCCTTTACCGAAGGCAGCATCGGCGGCGATATCGAGCAGGTTTCGTTGACGAAGCTACAGGGCTTTTACGAACACCGCCGCATTCCGCCCACCGCGCTGGAAACCGGCGCGCTGATGAAAGAGCCCAGCGGCTCCAACGGCATCGCCGTTGCGCCCGCCAATACAGCGAATGGCCATGCACTGCTGCTGATCAACCCGCACACCAGCTTCTACTTCCGCGCCGAACTGCAGATGACCAGCGATGCCGGCCTCAACGCCTATGGCGCGTCCACCTGGGGCCAGTTCTTCATCTATCAGGGCTTCAACCCCCAGATCGGCTGGATGCACACCTCCTCCACCGTCGACAATATCGACCAGTTCGCGGAGAGCATCGAGAGCAAGGACGGCCGCACCGTCTACCGCTACGGCAACGAACTTCGCCCCGTGGAAACGCGTGAGATCGCCCTCTCCTTCCGCCAGCCGGACGGCACGATGGCTTCGCGCAGCTTCACCACTTATCGCACCCATCACGGCCCCATCGTCGCCGAAGATGGCGGCAAATGGATTGCCGAGGCGTTGATGTGGAAGCCGATCCCGGCGCTTCAGCAAAGCTGGCTGCGCACCAAGACCAGCGATCTTGCCTCCTACATGAAGGTTGCCAGCGCGCAGGCCAATTCGTCCAACGATACGCTGCTGGCCGATGCCAAGGGGGAGATCGCCTACCTCCACCCGCAATTCGTGCCGCTGCGCGACAATCGCTTCGACTATCGCGATCCGGTGGACGGCGCCGATCCGGCGACCGACTGGAAGGGCCTGCACGCGGTGGATACCCTGCCCAATGTGCTCAATCCCAAAGTCGGCTGGGCCCACAACACCAACGACTGGCCGTGGGACGCCGCCGGGCCGGACAGCCCCAAGGCCGCCGACTTCCCTCGCTACATGGATCAGGTGGGCGCCAACTATCGCGGTGTCCATGCCGACGAAGTGCTGACCGGTAAGAATGATTTCACGCCCGAACGCCTGATCGCGGCCGCTTATGACAGCCACTTGCCCGCCTTCGCCGTGCTGCTGCCCCAGCTTGCCGCCGATTACGACGCCCTGCCCGCCACCGATCCGCTGAAAGCGAAGCTTGCCGCGCCGCTTGCCCTGCTGCGGGGATGGGATTGCCGCTGGGGCTATCCGTCGAAGGAGACGACGCTGGCGGTGTTCTGGGGCGATACGCTGGGCGGCCAGTTCAATGCCGATGCCAAGAAGGCGCGGCTGAACCTGCCGGACTTCATCGCCAAACGCACCACTCCCGCCCAGCGCCTTGCCGCCCTGTCCGAAGCGGTGGACCGGCTGACGCGCGACTTCGGCAGCTGGCAAGTGGCATGGGGAGAGGTCAATCGCTTCCAGCGGCTGGATGCGGCCATCACGCCGCATTTCGACGATGCCCAGCCCTCGCTTCCCGTGCCGTTCACATCGGCGATCTGGGGCTCGCTCGCCTCGTTCGGGGCCAAGCCTTACCCGAATACCACCAAGTACTACGGTACCAGCGGCAACAGCTTCGTCGCCGTGGTGGAGTTCGGACCGAAAGTGCGCGCCTGGGCGGTGAGCGCCGGCGGCCAGAGCGGCGATCCGTCCTCGCCCCATTTCCGCGATCAGGCGCAGCGCTATGCCGATGGCGCGCTGCGGGCGGTGTACTTCTATCCCGAGGATCTGGCCGGGCATGTAACGCGGACGTACCGGCCGGGGGAGTAACCTCGCGCCCGGACCGCTCCCCCTCGTCCCACACCTCGTCGCCCCCGCGAAGGTGGGGGCCCCGCTTTTCTTGAGTTCACGCGGAGGCACGGAGAGACGGCGCAGCAAACCACCTCTCCGCGCCTCCGCGCGCCAAGAAAGGAAGCGGGATCCCCGCCTCCGCGGGGATGACGAGGGTTGTTGTTAGATGACGGAATAGTCGGCGGAGGGCGGCAAATAGAAAGGCCCGCGGATCATAGGATCCGCGGGCCTTTGCTTTACCCGAAGGCTGGAACGGTAACCGTCAGGCCACGTAGGCTAGTCGTGCCGAACCGCGCATATCGCCCGTGTCGAAACGCGCCGCCTGATCATTGAGCGAGGTCGCCTCGGTCGTCAGGTTGCGTGCAGCGGCGGAGGTTTCCTCCACCATCGCAGCGTTCTGCTGGGTCGAGTGGTCCATGGTCGAAACCGCCACGCTGATCTGGCTGATCGCGGTGGATTGCGCCTGGTTGTCCTCCGCCATCTGGCCGAGCAGCTTGTGCACTTCGCCCACGCCGCCCGAGATATGCTCGAACGCACCGTCCACGCGCTGCACGGCGTCGACGGCGGTGACGATGTCGGTCTGGGTCACCGTCAGCTGGTCACGCGCGCGCTTGGCCTCTTCCTCGGCCCGCATGGCGAGCGCGGAGACGAGATCGGCAACCACGGCAAACCCGCGACCGGCATCGCCCGCACGGCCAGCCTCGACTGCCGCGTTCATGGCAAGAACGCGGGTCTGGAAGGCGATCTTGTCGACGCCCTCGATCACCTGATCGATGCCCTTAGCGCTCTGGCTGACGCGGTCCATCGCCGCGACCGCTTCCCCTGCAACCGCGCGGCCGCTGGAAACGGTGGTGAGCGCGTCATCGGCGCGGGTGACGGTCTGCGCTGCGGCAGAAGCCGAAGCCCGGATCCGCTGATCGATCTGCACCAGCGCAGCCGAAGTTTCCTCAAGGCTGGCGGCATTGGCTTCGGTACGGCGGGCAAGGTCTTCCGATGCCTGCGCGATTTCCATCGAGCCCGAACGGATGCCCCCGGCGCTGAGCGCGACGGCACCAATCATCCGGCGCAATTCGCCAAGGGCCGCGTTGAAGTTGTCCTTCAGCGCGGCGTAGCCTGCCGGGAATGGCACCTTGATCTCGGCCGTCAGGTCGCCGCGCGTCAGTGCGTCGAGCCCTGCGCCCACGGCGCTGGTGACGATCTTCTGCTCCTCGGCAGCGCGGTGATCCGCTTCGGCACGGTCGGCCGCAGCCTGACGGAACACGTCGGCGGCGCGGGCCATGGTGCCGATTTCGTCCTCACGGTCGAGTTCGGGGATCGCGCAGTTCTCACCCTTGGCAAGACGGTCCACGGCGTCGCTCAGCTTGGCCATGGGACGGCCGATGATGCCGCCCGCGGCAAAGAACAGGCTGGCGAGAACCGCGCCGACGATGACCAGGCCGCCGATCACCAGCTGCCAGCCGATCGAGCGTGCGGGGGCAGAAACGGTCGCTTCGGGAACGTCGAGCACCAGCGCCCAGGTGGCGTTGAGGTTGTCGAGCGCGATCGGCAGGATCACGCGGCGCGTCGCCACGCCGCCGATTTCCAGATCGGGCAGAACCTTGGTCTGGCCGGTGGAGAGTGCCGCCTTGACATCGTCAAGGCCGGGTTCGGCATAAGTCTTGCCCAGCACGGCGGCGTCGGGGTTCGCCACCCAGGTCGCGGAGGAGGACAGCAGCATGACGCGGCCGGTGCCGAACGGCTTCAGCGCGCCAAGGCGCTGCGAGATCGTGCCCAGTTCCATGTCCACACCGACCACGCCGATCACCTTGTCGCCCGAACGGACCGGCTGGGTGATGGAGGTCATCAGCACCTGCTTGCCGTCCAGATCGTAGGCATAGGGATCGACCAGCGCGCCCTTGCCGCTGTCGAACGCCTGGCGGAAATACGGCTTTTCGAAAGCGCCCGCCTCGTTGTTGGGCTGCATGGTGAGGACGCCGTTGCTCTTCACCCAGTAGGGCGAGAAATTGCCGTTCGGCGCAGAGCCCGGCAGGTTGCCCTTGCCCGCTTCGGGACCGTCCCACTGGCCGGGGGTGATCATCACCCAGCTGCCCAGCGCGGCCTTCGATTCCAGCAGATCGGTCTTCAGCACCGTCACCGCCACGCCGCGATCGCGCGTGCCGCTGGCGTGCATCTTGCCGAGCGCAGAGCTCATGGCGCGGGCCGTGGCTTCGAAAGTGGCGAAGTCGGCCTTCACCTGATTACCTTCGGCTGTGGCCTGGGCGACGGCAGCGTCGTCGGACAGTTTGCCGACGGCGTTGCCCGTCTCGAAGACGACGGCGGAAAAGCCGAGCAGCAGCAGCAGCGCGATCGCCAGCCCGGCGACCGTCATCAGCTTGCCCGCTATGTGCATGCGGCGGAACAGGTCAGTCATTGTTCTAGCTCCTGCAAAACGGAGAATCAGAAGCCGGCGCTGAGGGAAACCAGCGCGGCGCCATCGGCCTGATTGCCGTGGCTGAGGTTGGTATCGATGTAGGAAAGGCCCAAGGTGAGCTTGTCGAACGTAACGTCCGCGCCCAGCGACCAGTCGTAATAGCCGCCCGGCTTGGGGCTGATCGCACCCTTGCTGCGGCCGCCATGGGCCTTTAGCGTGATGGGGGTTCCGGGAACCGGCGCGGCCGCTTCGCCGAACAGGTAGAGGTGGTCGCCGCCCAGCGCGGCCTGATCCCAGCTGTACCCGCTGCCCACCGTCGTGCGGACCGGGCCGAAGTCGTAAGACAGGCGCGTCGTGGTTTCGAAATACTCGATCTTCGCGGCGCCCTGCCCGCCGCGCTTGCCGCCGGGATAGCTGTAATAGGCCACGGTCACGTCAAGACTGGTGCGCTTGGCGATCGTGCCCGCCCAGCCGCCGTAGAGGTCCACCTCGGTCGGGCCATAGCGGTCGCCCAGCCCCAGCGAGGAACCCCAGGTGCCCACATAGAGCCCGCTCTTGTGCGCGAAGTTGATGGTACCCTGGATGGCCGGGTCCTTGCCCGTGAGCGAGATGCCGCGAAAGCGGTAATCACTGATGAGCGTGACACCGCCGGAAACGGTGATGGCGGGGGTTTCTTCCTGAGCGTGAACGGGGGGAGACATCAGAACTACGATCGGGGCGAGCCCCGAAAGAATGGCAAAACGCATGAAGTCCTCTTCTCGGGACGTTGGCAGACTTTGCCATTATAGGATGACATCGTCGGTCATCGGGCTGCGGCGCACCGGAATCCCACGGGTCTGTCCAAAGTTCCAGCGATTACAGGGATATAGGAGATTGATGCGGGATCGCCGCCGGAAGGCCCGGCGGCACTTCCGATGACGGACCCGGCCAATGGCGAATTCTGCCGATTCGAACGCCGGTCCGACGGCCCGGCAACGGCTGCGAACGGCAATGCGGGCATCTTTGCCAACCGCACATCGATTTACGCAGATGGCGTGCAGAAATGCGCACTTTCCGAGCACTTCCCAATGAACTCTTGGGAGTAAATCGAAAGGATGATCCTTACCGAAAAATGCCCCTCAATCCATTGAATGGATTGCGAATCATATATCAGATGACGGACGCGGCGACAAATGCGTAGAGCCCCGCATTTTCACCACTTATTTTCCACCATAACTCATTTGAGACGCAGAAAGTCCGAAAGGATAAAAATCCGACAAATACTTTTATCAATCGAAACCTCTATTGTATTTTTTTGGTAAATACCGATAGAAGACACATGGTGAATGCACCGAAATTTGGAAAAATTTTGGCATAATTGAAGTGGAGAAGAGGTAGCCTGATCGCGTGACTTCGATTGTCGCAACCACGACAGTCGGCGGCTGCCATCGCGCGCCTTTCCCCAGCATGGAGTGCTTTCCAATCAGACGGAATCATCCGATGACGGAAAACATCCTGAAACAGCAACTTAGGTCGGTTGACCCGATGCAACTGGATCGGGAGCCGCTTTGGTCGGAAGGAAACACACCGTGGTGCGATCCTCGGCAACGCAGTGGGACCAGCTGGCGATCGACAGCCTGTTCGATCTGGTCACCCGGCACCTGGATTGCCCCATGGCCGTGGTAACGCTGCACAAGGCCGAAAGCGAACACCCCGAAATCATGGCTCTTTCGCAGATGGCGGACAGCCTGGCCCACGGAATCGCCCATTCGATCCAGCAGGCGGCGGCCTATGATGACTGGCGATCCGAAACCACCACACTGCGCTGCGGGCACTTCGATATCGAGAATGTGCTCCTGCCCGATCGCGTCCGCAGCGCAAGGCGCATCACGTTTTCCTGCCCGGTCGATCCGGCGTCCTTCCTGGCACTATCCGTCTGCCGCTTCGACACCGACGAGTGGGCGATGCGCGCCCTTGCCGCGCAAGGAATCCACGGCTGGGTAGAGGCCTATCTCCGCCTGTTCTGGGAAGCGAAGCTGCATCGCGGCCGCGCCGGCGCTCTGGCCGAAGGGCTGGACCTGTTCGATTTCGGCACTTTCCTGCTGGACGTGGACGGCAACATCATGTTCGCCAATGTCCGCGCGCTGCAATTGCTGGAACTTGGCAATGGCCTGCGCCGGGCGGGCCAATCGGTGACCGCCACCGATTTCGACAACGCGGTGCGCCTGCAGACCGCCATCCATCACCTTGCCCATGACCGCCACAGCCGCCCGGCAGAGATCGACGAAACCTCGCTGATCCTCATAAAGCGCATGAATGCCCGGCCGCTCGTCGCCGTGGTTGCACGGTTGCCGGAAGCGCTGCCCGGCCACGGCCCCGGCCATGGCGGCGCCGCCATGGCGCTCTACGTCCTCGATCCCGATATCGACGCCCGTCCGCTGGCGACGGCACTGTGCCGGGCCCATGGCCTGACAGTATCGGAAACCGAACTGGTCATGCGTCTGGTAAAGGGCCTTACCATCGATGCCGCCGCGCACGACATGCATATCCAGCCGCAGACCGCCCGCGCCTATCTGAAACAGATCTTCGCCAAGACCGATACCCACCGGCAGACCGATCTTGTCCGGATGATCCTGCGCGGGGTGGTGCATATCCGCCCGTTTGCCGCGCCGCCCTCAAATGGGGGTAAGGATTCTACTCATTTGAGGGCGGAGCAAGCACCTGTCTGGGGCTAAGCCGCCCAATCGCTTCGGGTTATATCGCCAAGGCACGGCGTCTTGCGGAAAAGGTGTCGTCTCGATGGCTGGGAGCAGCCGTTCAACGCGAAAGGATTAGCCATGAGATATGCCCTGTTACTGACGGCATCGGCCGGCGTATTCGCCTTGGCTGCAAGCCCAACATTTGCCCAGACAGCCGGTAGTGGCGGCAGTCTTGCGAATGCAACCCGGGGTTCGACTGCAACGTCAACCGACAGTTCGACGAACACCAACACCAATACCACGACGAGCACCCCCACCACTACGACGACGAATACCAACACGCAGACGAGCACCCCCACGGACAATTCGAATTCCAGCGATTCGTCCGGGCTTGGGTCAGCCAATAACGGCGGCACGTCGGCCATTACGACCGACGCGCATGACGCCAGCAACAGCAGCGATTCCAGCGGCGCGAACTCCGCCAACAACGGCAGTTCATCCAGCCTCTCGGTCGCCGCGGCCGGCGCAGGCAGCGATTCCAGTGGCGCGAATTCGGCCAACAATGGCGGAACGTCGAACCTGGCGCTCGACGCCCACGATGCCAGCAACAACAGCGACTCCAGCGGTGCGAACTCCGCCAACAACGGCGGAACGTCGAACCTGGCCGTCGATGCCCATGATGCCAGCAACAACAGCGATTCCAGCGGCCTCGGCTCCGCCAACAACGGCGGCACGTCCAATCTGGCGGTGGATGCCTCCGGCGCGGGCAGCGACTCCAGCGGCGTGGGCTCTGCGAACAATGGCGGCACCTCGACCAGCACTTATACCACCCAAACCACCTATTCGGCTCTGGCCGGCACGGTAACGGGCGGCGAAGTCACCTTCTGGCAGCCCTCCGAAGGCGGCTCCGGCGGCGGCGGCGGCAATGCCAATGCCGGCAACCGTACCGGCGGCGACGGCGGCACCGGTGGCGCTGGCGGCACCAGCGGCAATGGTGGATCGCCAACGATGACCTGGAACGCATCGTTCGATAACGGCGCGTTCTCCAACTTTGCAGGTCTGAATGCGATGAACGTGAACACCGGCGTGTTCGCATCGCAAAACGCCAGCATCAACGTGGGCGCCACCATCGGTACGCTCAGCCTCGGTCAATAAGCAGTGCATGAAAGACCGGCCGCCCGCCCGGGCGGCCGGTCCCCCTCTGGTGCAGTTCCATTCGAAGGAGGCCCTCCTTTGGTCCGCGCTCACACCCTCATCGCCGGCATCATCGCCCCCGGCCTGCTTTACGCTGCACCCGCATTTGCCCTGGACGAGGCCGTCCCGTTAAGCCCGGCCCTATTAAACCCGGCCCCATTAAACCCGACAGCGCCCGCTGACGCGCGTTCGGGGCCCGCGATCCCGTCGCCTGCCTCCCAGCATGACGCGGTCTCTCCCAACACACCGCTGCCGCAGCCGCAGTTCGCAAACGACGCGCCGTTCGCCGATGCCTCCGTCGTTGACGAAACCCGGCTTGCGGACATTACCGGCATGGCCGACGTGAAAGTCATCGAACAAGCGGCGAATGCCGCCAATACCAGCACCATTTCGGGCAACATCATCAACGGCGACCCGACGACCGGGACGATATCGTTCGACGGCGGCGCGTTCGGCGCCTTCAACGGTCTGGCGCTGATCAACACGAACACAGGCAACAACGTGTCCATCAATTCCGCGATGAACGTTAATGTCGCGATCCAATAACGGGACCAGCAAGAGGGCCGGCAATCGCGCTGCCGGCCCTCTTCTGGCGCCCCCCCTAATGATCGTCTTTGCGCTACTCACAGGCTGCGCCAGCCCCGTGCCGCCGACTGGCTCCATGCTCAGTCTTTCCGCCGGCGACTATGCCCTGCCGGTCAAGAGCATGGCGGAACGGCGCTTTCTTACCGTGGTCCGCCAGCGATACGATTTCAGCTGCGGCTCGGCCGCACTCGCTACTCTGCTGCGATACCACTACGGCGACCTGCAGAGCGAACAGAGCATCTTCGTCGGCATGTGGGGCGAAGGCGACCGCGAACAGATCAAGCGGCTCGGCTTTTCCCTGCTGGACATGAAGCGCTACCTCGACGCGCGCGGGATCAAGGCAAATGGCTACATCGTCACGTTGGACGATATACGGCGCACCGGCGTCCCCGGCATCGCCCTGATCAATCTGAAGGGATACAAGCACTTCGTCGTCGTCAAGGGCATAGAGGACGGCAAGGTGCTTGTCGGCGATCCCTCTCTGGGCATCCGTCTGATCGATGCGAAGCAGTTCACCGCGATGTGGAACGGCATCCTCTTCGCGCTGGCGGACGGGCTGGATCGCGGCAAGAGCAGCTTTGGCCGTCAGGAGGAATGGGCCCTGGTCCCGCGAAGCCGGGTGACGCTGATGATGGAACCGGCCAGCCTTCAGGCCCTGGAACTCACCCGAGCCCAGCCATACCCGTTCGTGATGTAGGAGGGCGTGATGGTATCATGGCGCGCAGGCAGTTGGTGGATCGCAGGCGGTCTGCTGCTGGCCGGCGCTGCCAGCCCCTGCCTGGCGGCGACCGAGGGGAATTCCATGCCTCTGTCCGCCTCACCTCCCGTTCGCGATGGCGCGGGCCTGACATCCGCGGCTTATGAAGTAAGCCCGCTGTTCGGCACATCGGCCACGCTGTCCGACCAGCAGCTCGACGCGCTGCGCGGCGGTTTCGAACTGCCCAACGGCATGGACGTGGTCGTCGGCGTGGACATCCAGACCCTTGTGAACGGCACGCTGGCGCTGCGCAGCGTGCTCAATACCGACACCGGCAACCCGGTCGTGTTCGTCGGCGATGGCAGCGGCATTGCCGGTTCGTCGGGCTCCACCGCCGGCGGCGTCGTCGTCCACGTCGGAGGCACAACGACGGCGATCCAGGCAGGGGCCGGGCAGCAGCAGGTCACGCTCACGCCGAACGGCCCGGCGGTCTCGACCCCATCGGGATCGGTGCAACTGGTGCAGGACGGCAGCGGATCGCAAGTAGTCCTGAATGGAAATTCACTTGAATTGCGTCAAATGATAGGTAGCCTCACCGGAAGTATTGTTGCAAATACAGCGAACGACAGAACCATTGACACCGTAGTAACCGTTAATGTCGATGTGCAGAATTCGGGACTGCTCGCCGGCAATGCGGTGCTTCGCGCAAATTCGATTGCTCTTGATACAGCGGGTCGCGGCATCCGTTAGAGACATGCGATTGTGGGGAGGATGGATGAGAGGCTTCCTGGCAAGCACAGTAGTGCTGTTCGCAATACTGCCCCGGCCGGCCTGGGCGCAGGCTGATCCGGAAGGCGCCACGGCCGATGCCGCCAAGCGCACGGCGCCCGATCTCGCAAAGCTGCAGGCCCAGATAGACGCCCAGCGCCGCGCCATCGAGGAACAGCGCCACGTTCTGGACACACAGGAACTGCAGCTTCGCCAGCTTCAGGACTCGTTGCTGGAAGCCATGCGCGGAACCGGCATTCCCGGCCCGCAATACGGCCGATCTCCGCTCTCCTCCTCTTCCGCCTCGTCGCCCAGCCCTGCCACGGCATCGCTGGCCGCTGTGCCGCAATCGAGCGCGCCCCCTGCCCAGCCCGGCGCGCAATCGCCCGATAGCCTGACCAGCGTGGGCGAGAAGCCGACCGAGCGCCCCCGGCCGCAGGAAGTCGCCGTGCTGGCCGCGCAAGGCAGCGTCCTGACCAGAGCCGGCCGCCTGACGCTGGAGCCGACGTTCCAGTACGCCCGCGATGACCGCAATCGCTTCGTGTTCCGCGGCATCGAAATCCCGCAATCCGTACTCGTGGGCGTGTTCGATATCAACGAGAGCCGGCAGGACGTGCTGACGGCGGCAGCCACGGTGCGCTATGGCCTGACCAACCGGATCGAGCTGGGCGTCCAGGTGCCGTGGATCTATCGGGACGACACCGCAGTCCTGGTGCCGCTGGTTCAGAACCCGCCGCAATCGGGCACCGGCACGGTAAACACCTCAGCCCATTCGACGGGGCTTGGCGACATCCAGTTGCTGGGACGATACCAGATCAACAACGGCACGGGCGGCTGGCCGTTCCTGACGGCCAATGTCCAGGTCGTGATGCCCACCGGCACCGATCCCTATGGGGTTCCCCGCGATGTGCTGGGCAACGCCACCAAGGCGGCAACCGGCTTCGGCTTCTGGGGCGTGCAGCCCAGCGTTACGGTCATCATGCCGTCCGACCCGGCCACGATCTTCGGCGTCCTGGGCTATACCCAGAACTTCGGCAAGGACGTGAACACCCGGATCAGCGACGCGCAGATCGATCACGTAAAGCCGGGCTCCGGCCCCAACATGACGCTGGGCGTCGGCCTTGCCCTCAACGAACGGGCATCGATCAGCTTTGCCTATGCGCACAACTGGCTGTTCGGCACCAAGAGCCGGATCCGCCCGATCGAGACCCAGAATGGAATCGAGACGTACGGCGACCCCATCGTCACCTCCACTCGCGACCTCCAGATCGGCCGCTTCCTGTTCGGCATCAGCTACCGCGTGAACCAGCGCACGACGATCAACTGGACGGTAGAAATGGGCGTGACGGACGACGCGACCGACATGCTGACCAGCCTCCGCATCCCGATCACGTTTTTCCGGTAGAAGGCAGCTAAATCCGGCGTTGCGGACCGCCAAAACGGGCAGTTTACCCGCGGCTCGAATCTCGCCGCAATTCAATCAAGCTGGATTTGTTATCAGTGGACGCAGCCCAGCTATTTGGGCGCGATGAGTTCCGCGAACTTTTTGGATATTTCAGGAACCCAACCTGCGTGCATCGCCTGAGCTGCTGACGGAGGTATTAGCGATGTAGAAGATGCCACCGCCGCAAGCAGTTGAAGCGCCACAACACCCGAACCCACCTTTACCGCTGTCTGCACGCCTTTGTTCATAGATCCAAACAGCTCGATACCTGCGCCAAAGACTTTGCTAGTGAGGTTTTCAAGTGCCGTCCAAGCGCCGTAGAGCGCCCGCTTGGATGCCAACTTTGGATCTCTAATGGCCTCAAATAACCAATTGAGCGTCTTAGGAACTTCGGGATCAACGTTCGGGCCCGCCTTCTCCAAAGCCGTTATAAGCGCCCTGCCTGCGTGGTAGACTTGCCTGACGTCGACTGGATTGATGTCCGCTATGGCAGCATGCTCGGTGAACTTTTGCCAATCTGGGTACATCGAAACGTACAGACCTACTGCCGATGAGTATGTTTGGAGCTTAGCAAAGAGAACAGCCGGCGACTCTTCTTTGAACTCGTGAAGCGTCGTTTCGAGCACCATGCGCTTCAGGCCACAGCGGATTATTCCTTCCTCGCTGCCAACTGCCTCTTGAAGCTCAGTCACCAAGCTGGCGACCCGCTGATCCATGTTGGACTCGTGAAAATGTTCGAGGATTTCTTCCCCTATTTCCAAGACCGCTATCCTAGATTGGTCGGCAACCCTTCTGTCGTCAACGAGCGCATCCGCTGGCTCCCGCTGGATCCGCAACACGCCATCCTCTATGGTAAACTTGACAGGTGCAATCTTCTGCTCCGGCAGCGCTTTACGGATAGCCTGGGTGGTTTCAGCTGCAATTGCAGCTTCTTGAAAATCGCGGAAGCTAGCGTATTCATCGAGGACGGACACGAGTTCGTTAGCGAGAAAGTCGCGCCCTCCCCGCTTCCCGCCAAGCCGCCTGCTTCCTAAATGTGTTTGAAAGAACGGGTTGTTGCCAATCGCGACGAACTGCCCGATCGCGTAGTCCAATTCGCCAAACACGATCTTCAATGCGCGGACCGGCTGCGGGCCATCCAGCCTGCGCGTGATGTTTTCAGTCGCCGCCTTCACCGCTCGCCCTTCGCCGCTCGCTGGCCACTTCGAGAGGAGCTCGACAGATTCGGCACCAATCTCGTGGGCGAGCGTCCTCAGTTTGCGACGCGTTATCCGCGTCCAAGTCTGTACATTCGTCTGAGGGCTGGTGGCCACGTCCCGAGTTCCCGCTGTCATCCCGATGCGTGAATCGCGCTCGGATCCAGCCTACTATCACGCCCCTCCACGGCAAGTGGAGCCCATTAACTATGTCGGTCCGAGGCGCGTAATTTGTTCTGGATCTTGGAAAGTGGTGAGCCCTGCTGGGTTCGAACCAGCGACCTACTGATTAAAAGTCAGTTGCTCTACCGACTGAGCTAAGGGCCCCCGTTGCCGGGCGCTGTCGTGAACGGCAGCGGAAGGGGTCACCTAGGGGCAGGTCGGGCCTTGGTCAAGCGGGCATGAAGGTGGTTTATCGTCAGACCTGTCAATGGATCGCGCCAGGTGCCCACAATCCGGCGCGCAGGGCCGAGTACGAAGTCGCGCGAGCGGAATGCAGGATGGGGGATAACCAGGCTTTCATCGCCCTCTCCCGCTGCCCACGGACCGCCGTTCCACAGCACGATATCGAGGTCCAGCACGCGTGAGCCCCAGGCGGCGCCCATGCGGCGGCGGCCGAACTTGTGTTCGATCTTGTGCAGCTTGCGCAGCATCTCGTCCGGCTCTCGCTTGCTGCGCACCAGCGCCACGGCGTTGGCATAGCGCCGGCGCGACGGACCAAGCGGCGCGCTCTCGATCACCGGTGAGGCGGCCAGCACCTCGTACTTGCCCTTGTCCAGCGCATCCAGCGCGGCGGCGAGCACCTTGCGCGGCCCGCCGTGACGCGGATGGCGCATGTTGGAGCCGAGCGCGACAAGATACTTGTGCTTCGCCAAAGTGCCCGGCTCCCCCGTGTTTTGTTCAGATGTCTTGCGCGATGCGCGTGTAGAGCTGCGGCCGGCGATCACGGAAGAAGCCCATGCCGGCGCGGTGCTTGGCCGCACGGGCAAGGTCGAGCGTGGAGACCAGCACGCCGGTTTCGTCCTTGCCGAACTCCGCGACGTAATCCCCCCATTCGTCGGTGATGAACGAGTGGCCGTAGAAGGTCTGCTCCGTCCCGCATTCCGATTCGACGCCGATGCGGTTGGCGGCGATCACCGGCATGCAGTTCGATACCGAGTGGCCCACCATCGCGCGGCGCCACATGCGGCTGGTGTCCAGCGTGGCGTCGTAGGGCTCCGAGCCGATGGCGGTGGGATAGAACAGCAGTTCCGCGCCCATCAGCGCCATCACGCGCGCGCATTCCGGGTACCACTGATCCCAGCACACGCCCACGCCGACCTTGGTGCCGAGCACGTCCCACACCTTGAACCCGTCGTTGCCGGGGCGGAAGTAGTACTTCTCTTCGTAGCCGGGGCCGTCGGGGATGTGGCTCTTGCGATAGGTCCCGATGATCTCGCCATCGGTGCCGATCATCGCCAGCGTGTTGTAGTAGTGGTGGCCGTCGCGTTCGAAGAAGCTGGTGGGGATCACCACCTTCAGCTTCGCCGCCAGCGCCTTCATCGCAATGACAGAGGGATGCTCGGCCGTCGGGCGGGCGATCGCGAAGAGTTCCTCTTCCTCGGTCTTGCAGAAGTAGGGGCCGGAGAACAGTTCGGGCGGCAGAACGATCTGCGCGCCCTTGGCGGCGGCTTCCTCTACCAGCGAGGAGACGGCGGCGATGTTCTCGCCCTCGTCGGCGGAATTGAGCGCGAGCTGGAGCGCGGCAACGGTGATCTGGGTCATTTGCGGGCCCCTATCAGCCTCGCTTGCGGAACAGAAGCGTCATCCGGTCGCTCTCGCCGATGGAGACGTACTTGGCGCGGTCCTGATCCTTCAGCGCCAGCGTGGGCGGCAGCGTCCAGACGCCGTCGGGCCAGTTGGCCGAGTCCTTCGGATTGGCGCTGGTTTCCGACTGGCCGACCAGATCGAAGCCCTGCGCCTCCATGAACTTGATCACGTCCGCCTGCTTCAGATAGCCCTTCGATCCATCCGCATAGGCATCGGGCGCATCTGCCTTGGCACGGTGCTGTTCGATGCCGATCAGCCCGCCGGGCTTCAGCAGATCGCGCATCGCGGCGAATTCGCTGGTGGCGATGTTCCAGCGCAGCAGGTTGTGCAGCATGCGCGGTACGATGATGACGTCGAACGTGCCCTTCTCACCCGCCGGGATCGATCCGGTGGTATAGGCTGCGAAGCGATCCGCCGGCAGGCCGGTGAACTTCGCCACGTCCGCCGCGTATTCGTCCGCGTCCTTGCGGATCTTCGCCTGCGTCTCCGGCTTGAAGGCCGGGCTGTCGGGATTGTAGTAGAGCCCCACCAGATGGCCCTGCTTGCCAAGGTAAAGCCCCAGCAGGCGCGAATACCACTCACCGCCGGGCGCATATTCGCCCACCTTCATCGTCGGGCCCACGCGGAAGAAGCTGAGCGTTTCCACCGGATGGCGATACTTGTCACGCGCGCGGTCCGCCTCGCGCAGTGGATTGGCGGCAGCCAGTTCCAGCAGCGCCTCACACCCCTTGCAGGCCTGCGCCTGCGTCTTTTCGTCCGCAGCGCTGGCGGCAACGGGGGCGGAAATCGGCGCGGCAAGCACGCCAAGGAACGTCGAAAGGGCGATCAAGGCGCGGCGCATGGCGAGTCTCCGGAATGTGAGGCTGAATGTCAGGCGTATCGTTGCCGCGAAGGTAGTTCGCCTTCGCCCAATGACAAGCCATCAAAGTGTACCTATCTAGCGACCAAACTCCCCCTCATGAGGATCAAGGTTACAATGGAAACGGCAATCGTTGCAGGCGGATGCTTCTGGTGCACCGAAGCGGTGTTCCGCGATGTCATCGGCGTGGACTCGGTCGAAAGCGGCTATATCGGCGGCACTGTCGCCAATCCCACCTACAAGCAGGTCTGCGAAGGCACCACCGGCCACGCCGAAGCGATCCGCGTGAATTACGATCCCTCGGTGCTGTCTTACGGCGACCTGCTGGACGTGTTCATGGGCACGCATGACCCGACGCAGCTGAACCGCCAGGGCAACGACGTGGGCACGCAGTACCGCTCCGCCATCTTCCCGCTGGACGATGCGCAGGCCGCCGAGGCCAAGGCAGCCCTCGCCCGTTCGAACGAGGACAACGGCGGCAAGGTCGTCACCACCATCGAAGGCTTCGCCGACGGCAAGCAGAACGATGCATGGTACCCGGCCGAGGACTACCATCAGGAATACTGGGACGGCGAAGGCCAGCGTAACCCCTACTGCCTGGCGGTGATCCCGCCCAAGCTGATGAAGCTGCGCAAGAGCTTCCAGAACAAGGTCAAGGGCTGAGGGTGTGGGGGCTGGTGGGGAGCGCCGCACGGTGTCCCATCGGCCCCTCACTTCGTCATTGCGAGCGTAGCGAAGCAATCCAGGGCCGTCTTGAGCCGCTCTGGATTGCTTCGTCGGCTTCGCCTCCTCGCAATGACGATGCAGAATTGAATGTGCGTGAGATCGCCCACGAGGCCTCAAAACGCCCCCGTCACCGCACCTTCACCCCCCGACTAACAACCTAAAACCCCGTCATCCCCGCGAAGGCGGGGATCCCGCTTCTTCTCCTTGGCGAGCGGGGCGCGAAGAAAGCGGGGCCCCCGCCTTCGCGGGGGCGACGGAGTTTGGTGCTTGCGCTCCTAGAACTATGTTCCCCACCGCTTGCGCACCCCCACCCATCCCCGCAATTAACCCCGCGTTAGCTATCCCCATCCGCCCTGTCTCATCGCGAGACACGGCCAAACACACGGTTTCCAAAGTATTAGGAAACGGTAGGTAGTTCGCTAAACGAACTTACCATTGGCGAATCCCCCAGATGTCTTCCTTCCGCGCACTCACTGGCAAACTTTCCCTCTCCGTCGCTATCGCCGCGGTCGCATTCGCGGCCACGCCAGCGATCGCCTCGTCCGACATTGCCGGGATCGACGTGCTGAAGACCTGGAACCTGGTGGTGCTGGGTGACCTTACCTCGTCCTCCGAAGTGGAAGGCCGCACCTTCGTCGGCGGCAATCTGGACGGCAATGCCTCCAACTACCAGATCACCGCCCTGCCCGCCTCCAGCACCGGCACGCCGGGGCTGACCGTGGTGGGCGACGTCAATGGCGGCTACAAGAACCTGAACAACGGTTCGGGCGCCGTGGTCGGCGGCAACGTCAACAGCGGCCTCAACCTCAACGGCGCGGCGCAGACGGTGCAGGTGGGCGGCACGATCAGCAACACCAACGTCAACAACAACACCGTCACCTCGGGCCTTGCCGCCAGCAATCCGCAGTTCGTGCAGGACCTGACGCAGCAGAAGAGCCTGATCTCCACCTCGATGGAGAGCCTCAGCCATTCGATGAGCACGCAGGCCGCCAACAGCCAGCTGTCGATCAGCGGCAACACCGGCACCTTCACCGCCCAGCCCGACTCCAGCGGCGTGGCCGTGTTCAACATCTCCGCCGCCGACCTCGACAAGATCGGGGAGATCAAGTTCAACCTCAACGGCGCGGATACCGCGATCGTCAATGTCTCCGGCACCTCGATCAAGCTGAACGACAACTTCCTGGGCGGCACCCAGAACCTTGGCGAGCACGTCATCTGGAACTTCTACGAGGCGGACGACCTCTCGCTGACCACTGCTTGGGGCGGATCGGTTCTGGCCCCCGGCGCGGCGGCCACCACGTCGAACTACATCCAGGGTTCGGCGGTGTTCGGCAGCCTTGTCCAGAATGGCGAGATGCACGTCGGCACCTATACCGGCGGCTATACCCCTCCCAGCGATCCGGGCACGCCCTCGACCTCCGGCGGCAGCACTTCGGTGCCGGAACCCGGCATGCTGTCGCTTTTCGCACTGGGTCTGGGCGCGCTGGTGTTCCGCCGCCAGCTTGGCAGCCGTCTGGCACGCCTGCGCAAGGTGGGCTGACCGCGCTAGAGTCGATCGGCTCTAGAGTTGTAGCCAGTCCCGCCGCCAGGCGCCTTGGCCTTCCCGCCGCACGCCGCTGCCGCAACGATGGCAGTTGCCGACGAAATGGGCGCCGTCCCACGTCACATGGTCGTGGACGGGTTCATGGCGATTGAACAGACAACGGAAATTGGCGTGTAACCACTGCACCATCGCGATTACTCCTCTGGAGCGTTCACGTTTCACCGCGTGGCAATTCTGCAGCGCGGAGCAAGCCACCCCAAGCCCACACCGGCTGCATTGATGACAGACTCCGGCGAGTCGGCGCAATCCCCATTCTGGACCCAATTTACGGATCGATGCGTAAATCAACGCGCGCATTGAATAGGGGGGAAGCGGCGGCGGCGATCTCTCGCCGCCGCGCGCCTATGCGCTTCGGGCGTGTTTAGAGCGTTTTCTAATCAGGTGGAATCACCTGATGACTCGGAAAACGCGTAAAACAAAAATCCTAGAGCAGTTGATCCGATGCAATCGGATCAACTGCTCTAGTCCCGCTGCCAGCGCGCCACGAAAAAGCCGTCGAGCCCGCCGTCATCCGCCAGCATGGCCGGATCGGTGCGCAGCCAGCCCTCCGCCGTGGGGGCAAGCCCGGCCGGCAATTCGTCCGCGCCGATCGGCACCGGCGTCAGCGCAACTTTCGCGGCCTGCGCCTCACCCTCTTCAGGTTCCATCGAACAGACCGCGTAAACCAGCGTGCCGCCGGGCTTCAGCCAGCCCGCCGCGCGTTCCAGCATGGCGGTCTGGATTTCGGTCATGTCCGCAATCTGGCGCGGGCCGATGCGGTGCAACACGTCCGGATGACGGCGCGCGGTGCCGGTGGCGGTGCACGGCGCGTCGATCAGGATCGCGTCGAACTTTTCCTCAGGCTCCCACTTCAGCGCATCGGCCTGCACCACTTCGGCAGTGAGGTCGGTGCGCTTCAGATTATCGCGCAGGCGTTCGAGGCGGCGCTTGGACAAGTCCAGCGCAGTCACGTCCCAACCGGCAGCGGCCAGTTGCAGCGTCTTGCCGCCGGGCGCGGCGCAGAGGTCCAGCGCCTTGCGGCCTTCACCGGCCCCCAGCAGGCGCGCAGGCAAGCTGGCGGCAAGATCCTGCACCCACCAGGCACCGTCGCGGAAGCCTTCGAGATGCTCGACCGCGGTGCCGCGCGACAGGCGGACGTGGCCGGGCATCAGCGACTTGCCGCCCAATCGTTCGGCCCATTCCTGCGTCTCGGCCGGATCGCGCAGGGCAAGGTCCAGCGGCGGCGGCTCGGCCAGACCGGCGGCCACGGCCACGCCATGCTCGCCCCAGCGCTCCATCACCGCCTCGGGCAGTGTCGGTGCTTCCGGGAGCGCGATCTCGCGCTTGGTCAAGGTGGAGAACACGCCGTGGGCAAGACGGCGCGGGCCGCCCATCAGCAGCGGCAGGCCGGTGGCGATCACCGCGTGGGCGGGCGTTTCCAGCCGCAGCACTTGCACCAGCATGATTTCCAGCACCGCGCGCGCCTTGGCATCGTCGGCCAGCGGCAGTCGGGTGGCGGAATCGATCAGTTCGTCCAGATCGGTGCGCCAGCGCAGGACCTCGCCCGCGATGGCGCGGGCCAGTGCCCGGTCAGCATCGCCGCTGACGCGGGCAAGCGCAGAGCCCGCCGCCTGATCGAGCGTTTCGCCACGCCGCAGCACGGCATCGATAAGGTTGAGCGCGGCACGGCGCGCGGGAAGGCCGGGAATGTCCATCGATGGCCCCTATAACGGATTGCGTTTTTGCGCCACCCACACCACATGGGCCGAATGACCGAACGCGCCACAAAACGTCCCGAAGGCTTCAAGAAGCCCGCCCACTGGACGAACGACCCCGCGCCCCAGCCCTCCCCGCAAGAGGCAGCCAACGTGGATGAGGAAGATCCCGACGGAATCTCCCCCACCCGTTACGGTGACTGGGTACGCAACGGGATCGCCGTCGATTTCTGAAGCGGGCTGAAGTTACGGGTGTGATTACCGGTGCGTGAGGCTCCGGCTCACCAATTGCGCGCCATCGGCGGCAGGCGCTCCACTAGAAAATCGATCCACGCGCGCGTTTTCGCGGCCGGTCGCCGGGTGCGATGGGTAACGGCATGGACCGCACCCAGATCGATCAGCTCCGCGCCCAGATCCAGTTCGATCAGCCGCCCATCGGCAATCGCGCAATCGACGAAGAAACGCGGGCCGTAGACCAGCCCCATCCCCGCCACCGCCGCTTTCGCCAAGACTTGCCCGTTGTTGGCATGAAGCGATCCGCGCACCGCCACCGGACGGCTGCCATCGGCGCCGAAACCCCAGCGTGTGGTGCCGGTCTCCCCGCTCAGCGTGTAGCCAAGGCAATCGTGCGCGGCCAGATCGTCCACCGAAACCGGCGTGCCCCGCCGCGCCAGATAGGCCGGCGAAGCGCAAATGCACATGCGCACGGGCGCCAGCTTGCGCGCGACAAGGTTGCTGTCCGCCAACCTGCCGATCCGCACGGCAACATCCCACCGCTCCTCCAGCAGATCGACGACGCGGTCGTTGAGGCCCAGTTCGATGGTCACTTGCGGGTAGAGCGCGTGGAAGTCCGTCACGAGATCGACCAGATAGGCATTGCCGAACGCGGCCGGTCCGGAAACGCGCAAGAGCCCCTCGACGGAGGCGGATTGCGCCATGGCCTCGGCGTCCGCATCCTCCAGTTCGGCGAGTACCCGCTCGGCCTTGTCGAGATAGGCCGCGCCTGCCTCGGTCAGGGCGAGCCGCCGCGTGGTTCTGTTCGCCAATGTCGCGCCAAGGCGCTGTTCAAGGGCGTTTAGGTGCTTTGCAGCCATGGCGGGCGACATGGAAAGTTCGCGCGCGGCGGCGGAAAGCCCGCCCAGCCGGATGGCCCGCACGAAAACCTCGATCCCTTTCAGGCGGTCCATTCAACACTCTCGGTTCAAAGTCATTCAATGAAAGGCCATATTATCACCGTAAGGGCGAAGGTCTAGATCGGTGGGCGAAAGGAAAGCCCCCCATGACAACCACTTCCCCGAACACGGCACCCTACGGCGCTCTGGTTCTGCGCGTAACGCTCGGCGCGCTGTTTCTGGCGCATTTCGGCCTGAAGCTCTTCGTCTTCACACCCGCCGGAACTGCTGCCTTCTTCGGCAGTCTCGGCCTTCCGCCTGCCCTTGCCTACGTGACAATGGCGGCCGAATTCCTTGGTGGTCTGGCCCTCATCACCGGTTTCAAGGCGCGCATCGTGGCGCTGGCCTTGATCCCGCTGCTGCTCGGCACGATCCTCACGGTTCACGGAGCCAACGGCTTCTTCTTCGATTCCAAGGGCGGCGGCTGGGAATATCCCGCATTCTGGTCGATCGCTCTCTTCGTTCAGGCCCTGATCGGTGACGGCGCCTTCGCGCTCTCGCCGACCTTCCGCAAGGCTTGAAACAACGCCCGCAAAAGGATTTGATCCCATGACCCGCCAACCCAGTTTCTTCATCCCCCACGGCGGCGGCCCCTGCTTCTTCATGCCCGATCCGCAGGGCAACTGGACGACGATGGCCGGGTTCCTGCAATCGCTGCCCGCCCGCCTGCCCGAACCGCCCAAGGCGATCCTGGTCGTATCCGGCCACTGGGAAACCGAAGGCTTCGCCTTCACGGGCGCGCAGAACCCGGCGCTGCTGTTCGACTATTACGGCTTCCCGCAGCACACCTACGAACTGCGCTTCGATGCCCCCGGCGCACCGGAACTGGCTGCCCGCGCGACCGAACTGCTGCAAGGCGCCGGCTTCACCGCCGGTATCGATACGCAGCGCGGCTATGACCACGGCGTGTTCATCCCGCTGAAGGTGGCATGGCCGGAGGCAGACGTGCCCGTGGTGGAGATGTCGCTGGACCGCTCGCTCGATCCCGCCATGCATATCGCCGCCGGCAAGGCACTGGCCCCGCTGCGCGACGAAGGCGTGCTGATCGTCGGTTCGGGCATGAGCTTCCACAACATGCGCGGTTACGGCAACCCGCAGTCCACCGTGCCGTCGCAAGCCTTCGACGAATGGCTGACCGCTGCCGCAACCGCCGATGCCGATACCCGCGCCGAAGCGCTCTCCCATTGGGCCGAAGCTCCGGGCGGCCGCTTCTCTCACCCGCGTGAGGAACACCTGCTGCCGCTGATGGTCGCCGCAGGCACATCGGAAGCGGCGGGCGAGAAGGTCTGGTCGGACCTCGTGCTCAAGACCGCGATTTCCGCGTTCCGGTTCGATTGATGTGAAGAGAGGGCGGGCTTCGGCCTGCCCTCTTCTTGTCAGTGCAGCATCTCGCAGCGGTTCCGCCCACCGCGCTTGGCCGCATAGAGCGGGCCATCGGCGGCAGCGATCCACTCTTCCACCGTGGCGATCTCATCCGAAAGCGGCGCAATGCCGAAGCTGGCGGTAATGTGGATCACCCGGCCGTCCGGCAGAGGAATCGCCAGACCAGCCAGCGTTTCGCGGAACCGCTCGACCGCCAGCAGAGCCTCGGCAGCTTCGGTTTCCGGCAGGAGAACGGCAAACTCCTCACCGCCAAGGCGGCCCAGCAGATCGACCGGCCGCGACGCGCCGACGACACTCGCCACCATCTCGCGCAGCACCGCATCACCGGCCGGATGACCATAAGTATCGTTCACCGCCTTGAAGTGATCGATATCGACCAGCGCGAGGCAGCAGGGCCGATGATAGCGGCGGAAGCGGGCGATTTCCTGCTCCGCCTTCTCGATGAAACCGCGCCGCGTCAGCGCGCCGGTCAGCTGGTCCCGCTCGGCAATGTGGCGCAGTTGCAGCTCATTCATGACGATCCGCGCGAAGTTGGAGAGAATATCCACTTCGGACGATGAGAACGTGCGCACCTTGTCGTCGATCGCGCAGAGCACGCCGACGTTGTAACCATCGGGCGTCAGCAGCGGGATGCCGGCATAGCTGCGCACATTGGGATCGCCGGTGACGAAGGGATTTTCGGCAAAGCGCGCATCGAGCCGTGCATCGTCGATCAGGAACGGTTCCGACTGGCGGATAGCATGGGTGCAGAACGAGACGTTGCGCGGCGTTTCGCTTACGCCAAGGCCGCTACGCGCCTTGAACCACTGGCGATCCTCGTCGATCAGCGTCACCGCGGCCATCGGCACGCCCAGCACCGTGCGGACGAGCGAGACGACATTCTCGAACGGTTCTTCGGGCGCGGTATCCAGCACCTCAAGACGCCGCAGCGCCGCCAGCCGTCCGGGCTCGTCGTTCAGTTTCGCATCATGCAGCATCGCAGTCCCGATCGCCTCCTGGACCCGACTCCCAGGGGAAACGTCGTCCCCGCAAATTCCCCTACCCCATCCTTAAAAATCTGAAAACACCCGGCTTGCGCCATCGCAATAAGGTTTTGCGATTTCATGGTTTCCCGCAATCGTCAGGGAAGAATTTCAATGGATGTGCCGTCGCCAACCGATTCCCACAACATCTCGATTTCGGCATTGGACACGGCAATGCAGCCATCGGTCCAGTCGCCCGCCGCGCGGCCGGAAATGCCGTTGGGTTGACCGTGGATCATGATCATGCCGCCGGGCGAGCGCCCGCGCTGCGCGGCATAGGCGCTGTCGGCCTCGTTCGGGTAGGAGATGTGGAGCGAGAGGTGATAGGCGCTGGCGGGGTTGCCCCAGTCGATAACGTAACGCCCTTCCGGCGTGCGCTCGTCACCTTCGAAGCGCTTGGGGCCGGCGGGCTGATCGCCCAACTGGATATGTTCGATCACGCGAAACCGCTGCCCGCCGGACCAAAGCTCCATGCGCCGGTCCGCCTTGTGGACGCGGATCAGATCGATTTGTGGAAGTACAGGAAGCGGCTCGGCTTGGGCACCGCCGATGCCAAGCAAAAGCAAAAGCGGCGCGAGAATGATCCCGCGCCGCATTCGATCAGTCCAGGAAAGGATCGCGAACGAGGATTGTGTCCTCGCGCTCGGGGCTGGTCGAAACCAGCGCCACCGGGGTTTCGATCAGTTCCTGCACGCGCTGGATGTACTTGATCGCCTGCGCGGGCAGATCTGCCCAGGAACGGGCGCCGGCGGTGGTGCCCTGCCAGCCGTCCATTTCCTCGTAGATCGGCTCGACATTGGCCTGATCGGCGGCGTGGCTGGGGAAATAGTCCAGCACCTTGCCGTTGAGGCGGTAACCGGTGCAGATCTTCACCTTCTCGAACCCGTCGAGAACGTCCAGCTTGGTCAGCGCAATGCCGGTCACGCCGGAGATCGCGCAGGACTGGCGGGTCAGCACGGCGTCGAACCAGCCGCAGCGGCGCTTGCGGCCGGTGACGGTGCCGAATTCATGACCCCGCTCGCCCAGACGCTGGCCGGTCTCGTCCTCCAGCTCGGTCGGGAACGGGCCCGAACCGACGCGGGTGGTGTAGGCCTTGACTATGCCCAGCACGAAGCCGGTAGCCGAGGGGCCGAGGCCCGAACCCGAAGCCGCCGTGCCCGAAACCGTGTTCGAGCTGGTGACGAAAGGATAAGTGCCGTGATCGACATCGAGCAGCACGCCCTGCGCGCCTTCGAACAGGATACGGGCACCGGCCTTGCGCACCTTGTTCAGGCGCTTCCACACCGGCTGGGCGAACTGGAGCACGAAGGGCGCGATCTCGCGCAGTTCGTTGATCAGCGCCTCACGGTCGACCGGCGGCTGGCCGAAGCCGGCGCGCAGCGCGTCGTGGTGAGCGCAGAGACGGTCCAGCTGCGAATCCAGCGCGTCGAGGTGGGCCAGATCGCAGACGCGGATGGCGCGGCGGCCGACCTTGTCTTCGTAAGCCGGGCCGATCCCGCGGCCGGTGGTGCCGATCTTGCCCGAACCGGCAGCCGTTTCGCGCAGACCGTCAAGGTCGCGGTGAAGCGGCAGGATCAGCGGGCAATTGTCCGCGATCGCGAAGTTCTCGGGATTGATCTCCACGCCCTGGCCGCGAAGCTTCTCGACTTCGGACTTCAGGTGCCAGGGATCGAGCACCACGCCGTTGCCGATGATCGACAGCGTGCCGGTGACGATGCCCGAGGGCAGCAGGGAAAGCTTGTAGACCTGCTCGCCGACGACGAGCGTGTGGCCGGCATTGTGGCCGCCCTGGAAACGGACGACGGCGTCAGCCCGGCTTGCCAGCCAGTCGACGATCTTGCCCTTGCCCTCATCGCCCCACTGGGCGCCGATCACGGTTACGTTGGCCATGGATATACTCCTCCACCCTGCCACGGTGGATCCAATAACGCCCTTCGACAGGACTCGGCGATATGGATTTTTGGAGGGGCAATGGCGCCCCGGCTTTTCGTGGGCGCCCTAAGAGGAAGGCGGGGCGCTAGTCAAGGCCCCGTCGTCCAGCCGTCTCCCACGGATGCCATTCGTTCATGACCAATCATTACACTGGATCGCCGACTCCGCCGAGCCGCGATGGAGCGTCTGCATGCAAGATAATGGAAGTGCGCAACCATGATGAAACCACGGATGCCTGCCCTTTGGCTGATTGGTGCGCTGTTGCTGGCGACGGCAAGCACCGCCCCCGCACAGCAACAGCCTAGGTCCGTCAGCTATGGCGGCGATTCCCTGCAGAATCTCGATTTCTGGCCGGCGGCCCGCAAGGGACCGGCTCCGCTGGTCGTCTTCGTCCACGGCGGCGGATGGAAACGCGGGGACAAGGACAATGCCACCGGCCCGTACAAAGCGGCGCACTTCACCGGACAGGGTTACGCCTTCGCCAGCGTCAACTACCGCCTCGTGCCGGACGCCACAGTGGAGCAGCAGGTGCAGGACATCGCCGACGCGCTGGCCGCCTTGCTCAAGCGCGCCGACGCTCTGGGAATCTCGCGCGGCAAGGTCGTGCTGATGGGGCATAGCGCCGGCGCGCAACTGGTCGCGCTGGTCGGCACCGATCCCCGATATCTGCAAAAAGCGGGACTATCCTACAAGGACTTGCGCGGCGTCATCCCGATCGACGGGGCCGCCTATGACGTGCCCGCGCAGATGGCGGACGGGCCGCGCATCATGCAGGGCACTTACGCGCAGGCCTTTGGCACCGATCCGGCCAGGCAGCGCGCGCTGTCTCCCACCGCACAGGCCGCAGCGCCGAACGCGCCGGCTTTCCTGCTGCTCCATGTCCAGCGCCCGGACGGTGTGCGTCAGGCCGCAGCGCTGGAAGCGGCGCTGCGCAAGGCGGGCACGCCGGTCGAGCGCAAGGGCTTCCCCGGCGAAGGGCTTCGCGGGCACATGGAGATCAATCGCAGCCTGGGCGATCCCGCCTATCCGGCGACCGCCGCCGTCGACCAATGGCTATCACAGGTCTTCGGGAAATAGCCCCTCAGACCGCCACGGCCTCGCCGCCCTGCAGTACGTGCGAGCAGCCGAGTGCCACCGGATCGTCGCTTTCCGAAAGCGCCGCCACCGTCACCCAGCCTACCGCACGCTGGCGCGCAGCGAGCGCGACATCGTGGTCCAGCGGCAGGAACAGGCGCTGCGGCGCCTCGGCCTTAGCGGCCAGCAGGTCCATCAACGGATCGGGATAGAGGGAGAAGCCGGTCGCCGATTCCGGATGATGGCCGGTCTGGCCGAGAATGCGATACGTGCCGCCACGGCCAAGACCGCCGGCAATACCCTCGGCATAGATCGTGAAACCGAACCACGACTGGTACTCGAAGCCATGACGCTCCGAAGGATCGAGCGTGAGGCGGGCCTTGCCGCCAACGCGCGCGGCAATCTCGCGCAGGCCGGCAATGCGGCTGGCCAGCGCGCCGCCGGCGTCGAACGCTGCGAGGCGCTCGATCGCGGTCTCGAACGGGCCCACGGCGTAAAGCAGCGGCAGGTAGGCTTCGCCGCCCACGTCGACCAGACCGCCCGCATCCTTGGCGTCGAGCATCTGGCGCACCGCCTCGATGCTGGCGGCAGGCAGCGGCAGCGCTTCAGCCGAAAGGGTATCGACCAGATCGGGCATGGTGAAATCGACCGAGATGCCGGTGGCCCCGGCGGCGGTCAGCGTCTCGATGGCGAGTTCGACGATCTCGGCCGCGGCAGCGACCGAATCGGTGCCGATCAGTTCCGCGCCAAGCTGAAGCCGTTCACGGCGCGGATCGAGGCCATCGCCCTTGATGGTGCAAACCTGCCCGGAATAGGAGAGGCGCAGCGGGCGCGGCGTCTCCGCTAGGCCGGTGGCCGCAATGCGCGCGACTTGCGCGGTCATGTCCGAACGCAGCGCCAGCATCCGCATCGATACGGGATCGACGAAGCGGAACATGCGGCGCACCTGCACGCCCGCCATGCGGTGCGCGAGGGCCTTCTCGAATTCGATCAACGGCGTTTCAACGCGCTCGTAGCCGTGGCTGGCCAGCACGTCATGCGCGGCACGGCGCACGGTTTGCGAGGCCCAGGCCTGCTGCTGAAGACGGTCGCCCAGTCCTTCGGGCAAGAGATCGCGGTCGTTATCCTGCATAGCGTGGGCGCCCTTAGCCCGAAGGGCACGGAATGTCGAATGCGCGCTGCGATTGTCGCACCGAAACGAATAGCTGCGACAATTTACGTGAAATTTCCTGTCAACATTGGCGGTCCATCGCGTTATTCCCTCCGCCATCGTCTGGCGGGACGAACATTCTAATTCACAGCCCCATCCATTGCCGGGGCCGGACCGTCAGGCGTGCCTGCGGCTCTTTTGCGAGCCGGCTCCGCCTTGCGCCCTGCCCCTTGCCAACATCGGTAGAGCCTGATGCGCAAGATTTCCCTGATTGTCCTTCCGCTGTTGCTGTTGCAGGCGCCCGTTGCCCACGCCCAGATGGGCGGCGACATGGGAGGCATGGGTGGAATGGGCGGCATGGGTGGAGGCGGCGAAGAAGGCGGCCCCGGTGGCGGTGGCGGACATCACGGCGGCGGCCCGGGCGGCCCCGGTGGTGGCGGCGCGCCACGCATGCCCAAGCCGATCTCGCGCGAACATTACGACAAAGTCGTCACCGCGATGTTCAAGGAAGCCGATACCGACCGCAACGGCATCGTGACGCTCGACGAATTCCACGCCTATATCGACGCGCGCCGCGATGCCGCGATCAAGGCACGCTTCACCAAGATCGACGCCAATAGCGACGGCACGATCTCCATGGCGGAATTCACCGCCTGGCAAAAGCAGATGGGCTCTGCCGCCTCGGACGAGCGCAGCGCTTTCGGTGACGGCAACGACCAGATCGCGGACGCCATCTCGCCGCGCTTCGGCAAGGACGACGACGACCGGATGCTCGCCAGCTTGATCGAGCCGATAACGGGGACGGTGATCGCCAAGGCCAACACCAACTACGACGCCGGTGTCTCGCTGGAGGAACTGCTGGCCTACGAGGGCGCGAAGTTCGAGGCGGCGGATACCGACAAGGACGGCTACCTGTCGATGCAGGAACTGCGCCCGCGCGGGCCGCGTGGCGGACCGGGTGGAATGCCCCCGCGTGGCGGGATGCCGCCGATGGGATCGCCGCCCCAGCAGTAAGCCCGGTGAGCAGTGCCGGCGCCACTCCCGCAATTGACCGAAAGCATCAACTGCGGACGGGGCTTCGGACAGTCAGAAGCACCGTAAAGTCGGGATTTTCGACAAGTTCATCCGCATCGGACAGCTGGTAGACGCCGGGCTCCCCTGGCTGGATGGCGTCCAGAATAGGGGCAATCGTGACCGGCTCGTTGCTGGATCGGCAACGCACAGCAATGCCATTGTTCCTGTCGACGGCTTCAACCTTTCCGAAGATCTGCCGCCGCTGGATCAATTGGTCGTCGTGATCGACGTAAGTCAGGCCTACCAGAAGAGTGCAGCCGACGAGATCGTCGGCGAATTGCTCATCCCAGTCATCGTCGCCATCGAGATTTTCGAATTCTGCCATCCGGCGGGAATGCCTGACCGTCAGCAGGTCGGCAAGGCGCATCTCCAATACGAAAAGGGGCCGGCACCCGAAGATACCGGCCCCTTCCGTTGGGAGCTGTAAATCCGTCCGATCAGACGAACTTGAGCGCCTTGACCGTCTTCACGCCCGGGAGCGCGGTGGCCGCCTTAAGGACGTCCTCCGGCACGGCGCTGTCGACCGAGAGCAGCAGCACCGCCTCGCCGCCGGCATCGCGGCGACCGAGGTTGAAGGTGCCGATGTTGATCGCGTTTTCACCCAGCAGGGTGCCGATGCGGCCGATGAAGCCCGGTGCGTCCTCGTTGACGATGTACATCATGTCACCGGCGAGTTCCGCTTCGACCTTGATGCCGAACAGTTCGACCAGACGCGGCTCGACGTTGTTGAACAGCGTGCCGGCCACCGAACGCTCACCCGCTTCGGTCTTCACCGAAACGCGTACCAGCGTGTGGTAGTCGCCTTCACGCTCGGTCTTCACTTCGCGCACTTCAAGGCCGCGCTCCTTGGCGAGGAACGGCGCGTTGACCATGTTCACGGTGTCCGACTGGACGCGCATGAAACCGGCCAGCACGGCAGCGGTGATCGGCTTCTGGTTCAGTTCGGCGGCTGCGCCCTCGACGTGGATCGAGATGCGGGGAACCGAATCGCGGGTCAGCTGGCCGACCATCGAGCCCAGCATTTCGGCGAGCTTCATGTAAGGCTTCAGCTTCGGCGCTTCCTCGGCCGAGAGCGAGGGCATGTTCAGCGCGTTGGTGACGCCGCCGTTGACCAGGAAGTCGGCCAGCTGCTCGGCAACCTGCAGCGCCACGTTGACCTGCGCTTCGGTGGTCGATGCGCCGAGGTGCGGGGTGCAGATGAAGTTCGGCGTGCCGAACAGCGGCGAGTCCTTGGCGGGCTCGGTCTGGAACACGTCGAGCGCGGCACCGGCGACATGGCCGTTGTCGAGCATGGTCTTCAGCGCGGCTTCGTCGATCAACCCGCCACGCGCGCAGTTGACGATGCGCACGCCCTTCTTGGTCTTGGCCAGGTTCTCGGCCGAGAGGATGTTGCGGGTCTGGTCGGTCAGCGGCGTGTGCAGCGTGATGAAGTCCGCCTTCTCGAGCAGGGTGTCGAGATCGGCCTTCTCCACGCCCATTTCCACAGCGCGTTCCGGGGTCAGGAACGGGTCGAACGCAACGACCTTCATCTTCAGGCCCAGCGCGCGGCTGGCGACGATCGAGCCGATGTTGCCGGCGCCGATCAGGCCGAGGGTCTTGCCGGTGACTTCAACGCCCATGAAACCGTTCTTCGGCCACAGGCCCTGCTGGGTCTGGGCATTGGCTTCGGGGATCTGGCGAGCCAGCGCGAAAATCATGGCGATGGCGTGTTCGGCGGTGGTGATCGAGTTGCCGAACGGCGTGTTCATCACGACGACGCCCTGGGCCGAAGCGGCCGGGATATCGACGTTGTCGACGCCGATACCGGCGCGGCCGATCACCTTCAGGTTCTTCGCGGCGGCGAGGATTTCCTTGGTGACCTTGGTCGACGAACGGATCGCGAGGCCGTCATAATCGCCGATGCGGGCGATCAGCTGCTCGGGGGTTTCGCCGGTGATGACGTCTACGTCGCAGCCGCGGATCTCGAAGATACGGGCGGCGTTGGGGTCCATTTTGTCCGAAATGAGGACGCGGGGCTTGGTCATGACGAATCTTCCTATTCGTCATCCTGACGAAAGTCAGGATCGCTGGCGGTTTACGCGAGGTAAGTATCAGCTTGCCAGCGATCCCAGCTTTCGCTGGGATGACGGTTAAACTCAGGGTTCAGATCAGGCAGCAGCCTTGACGGTGGCGTAGGCCCAGTCGAGCCACGGTCCCAGCGCCTCGATATCGGCCGTATCGACGGTCGCGCCGCACCAGATGCGCAGGCCCGGAGGGGCATCGCGATATCCGGCGACGTCGTAAGCCGCGCCTTCCTTTTCGAGGACGGCTGCGAACTTCTTGATGAAGTCGGCATCGGCACCCTCGACGGAGAGGCAGACCGAGGTCTTGGAGCGAGTGCCGCTGTCGATTGCGAGGTGCGAAAGCCAGTCACGCTCGGCAACGATCTTGTCCAGCGCGTGGGCATTGGCGTTCGAACGGGCCTTCAGCCCTTCGAGACCGCCCAGACCCTTGGCCCATTCCAGAGCGAAAATCGCATCCTCGACGGCCAGCATCGAGGGGGTGTTGATGGTTTCGCCCTTGAACACGCCCTCTGCCAGCTTGCCCTTCGACACAAGGCGGAACACCTTGGGAAGCGGCCAGCTGGGGGTGTAGTTTTCCAGACGCTCTACCGCGCGGGGGCCGAGGATCAGCACGCCGTGGCCGCCCTCGCCGCCCAGAACCTTCTGCCAGGAGAAGGTGGCAACGTCGATCTTGGACCAGTCGATGTCGTAGGCGAAGACCGCCGAAGTGGCGTCTGCGAAGGACAGGCCTTCACGGTCTGCCGGGATCCAGTTGGCATCCGGAACGCGCACGCCCGAGGTGGTGCCGTTCCAGGTGAAGAGCACGTCGTCGGACCAGTCGATCTTGTCGAGGTCGGGCAGCTGGCCGTAGTCGGCGCGGAACACGGTGGGTTCCAGCTTCAGCTGCTTGACGGCGTCGGTAACCCAGCCCTCACCGAAGCTTTCCCAGGCCAGCGCGGTCACGCCGCGGGCACCAAGCATGGTCCACATGGCCATCTCGAAGGCGCCGGTATCCGAACCGGGGACGATACCGATGCGATGCGTGTCGGGCAGCTGCAGAACTTCGCGCATCAGATCGATGCAGTACGCAAGGCGCGTCTTGCCGATCTTGGCGCGGTGCGAGCGGCCGAGGGCTTCGGTATTCAGTTTTTCGGGGGCATATCCGGGCGGCTTGGCGCAGGGACCGGAAGAGAAGTGCGGACGCGCAGGTTTGCGCGCGGGAACGCTAATAATATCAGTCATTTCTGACTCTCCTTACAGAGAGCACGCGCGGCGTTGGGACCGCGTGGCCCGGAGCCGCGTCTAAAGAGGCCCGGAAATTTGTCAAACGATTCTCCCGGCGCTTGCGATAGATCGTTGCGCCAGATCGCCATAGCGTAGCGGTTTCGCGCGAGAATCCGCCGGTTCCGCGACTTTCCGGCCGGAACAATCGTCGGTGGAAAACTCGACTCACCCGATTCCGGCGGCGCCCAAGGGCGGGCTAATCTGAGGTTCACCAAAGGATCGGATGCTAGGCGGGACCATGAAAGCCCTTCCCAGACTGATACTTGCGCTGCCGTTGATCGCAGTGATCGCCGGCTGCGTCGGCTCGTCCGATAAACCTGAGCGGCGCGGATCGCGTCCGTCGCAAACGTCGGCGCGGCCGGCAACGCCGATGCCCTCGCCCGAGGCGCGGCAGTGCATGGCGATGCTGGGCAGCCAGCACGCGGTCTTTTCTCCGGTGACGGATCGCTATTACGGCAACGGCTGTTCGACGGTGGGCACCGTGAAGCTTTCCGCGCTGAATACCGATAACTCGACGGTCACCGTCACCAACCTCGGCCCGGTTACCTGCACGACGGCAACGCCTTTCGCGGCATGGGCCCGTTTCGGGGTAGACCGTGCGGCGCAGCAGATTCTCGGCAGCCGGATCATCAGCATCGAGACTTACGGCAGCTACAACTGCCGCAACGTCGCCGGAACCGCGCGGCGTTCCGGCCATGCCACCGCCAATGCCATCGACGTGTCCGGCTTCGTGCTGGCCGATGGCCGCCGCGTGACTGTTCTTGAAGACTGGAACGGCGGCACCCCGGCTGAGCGGCGCTTCCTGCGCGTGGTGCATGACAGCGCCTGCAAGCGCTTCGGCACTACGCTGGGGCCGGACTACAATTCCGCCCACGCCAACCACTTCCATCTGGAAGGGGACGGCAAGAGTTTCTGCCGCTAATTCAATCCGCTATTTCGGAGCATCGGGCTGGTCGTCTGGATGGGCAGCGATGAAGGCCGGCACATCGGAGCAAGCATTGTCGATACGCACGAGGCGGGGATAGGCCGAAAGATCGAGCGAGAACCGCCGCGCATTGTAGAACTGCGGCACCAGCACGCATTCGAACAGACCCGGCGCATCGAACAGGAAATCGCCCGCGCCGCGCTGGGCGAGCCGCGCTTCAAGCCCCGCGAACGTGCGGGCCAGCCAGTGGCGATACCAGGCGTCCACCCGATCCTGCGAATGGCCGAGATCGTGCTTGAGGTATTGCAGCACCGGCAGATTGAGCGGGGCGTGAAGCTCGGTGGCGATCGCCGTGGCCAGTTCGCGCGAAACGAAGCGATCCTCGGTATCGCGCGGCAGCAGCGGGCGATCCGGAAAGCGCTCGTCCAGCCATTCCAGTATCGCCATTGACTGGGCGTAAGTGCGCCCATCGAACTCCAGCAGGGGAACACCGCCGAAGGGGTTCAGGCGGCGATATTCGTCCGATCGCTGCTCCGCGCCCAGCAGGTTCACGGAAACCTGCTCGTATTCCAGCCCCTTCAGGTTCAGCGCGATGCGCAGGCGGTAGCTGGTGGAACTGCGCCAGTAGCCGTGGAGGCGCATCGCCTCAGGACTCCGCCGCGATCTTCTCGTGCAGCCAGGCCGCGTGGCGGGGTGCCCGCTTGGTGCGCGACCATTCTTCCAGCATATCGTCGGCCACAGCCTTCAACTGCGCCATCTGGCTGGATGTGCCGAACTGCCACGCCAGTTCGAGGCGGTGGCCGTTGGGATCGAAGAAGTAGATCGACTTGAACACGCCGTGGTGGATCGGGCCGATCACTTGCAGCCCGCGCGCTTCGGCGCGTTCCTTGGCGGCCAGCAGGCCCTCTTCGCTCTCCACCTTGAAGGCGATGTGCTGCACCCATGCCGGCGTTGCCTCGTCACGGCCCATGTCGGGTGAGTTCGGCAGCTCGAAGAAAGCCAGCACGTTGCCGCCGCCGCAGTCGAGGAACACGTGCATGTAGGGATCGGGCGCGCCGGTGGAGGGCACCTTGTCCTCGGCAATGGCCAGCATGAAATCCATGCCCATGACATCGCGATAGAACTCCACGGTCTCCTTGGCGTCGCGGCAGCGATAGGCGACGTGGTGGATTCCGCCGAGTTTCGGGCCCACTTGTGGAGTCTGTTCAATCATCTTCACTCTCCCGGGATTTGGGGGCAGGCCTGCGTGGACCCGCCCCTCTCTCCCAACCTGATTATTCCGCTGGTTCTTCCACCCCTTCGACAGGGCTCAGGGCAGGCTTCAGCACGCCGCGACGGATCTGGTCGCGCTCCATGCTTTCGAACAGCGCCTTGAAGTTTCCGTTCCCGAAACCGTCGTCGCCCTTGCGCTGGATGAATTCGAAGAACACCGGGCCGACGCGCGCTTCGGCGAAGATCTGCAGCAGCAGGCGCGGCTGGCCACCATCGGTCGTACCGTCAAGCAGGATGCCGCGCATCTTCAGCTCGTCGGCCGGTTCGCCGTGGCCGGGCAGACGCTCATCGAGCATCTCGTAATAGGTTTCCGGCGGCGCGGTCATGAAAGGCACGCCGAGCGCTTGCAGCTTGTCCCACGCGGCGACGAGATCGTTGCAGATCAGCGCGATATGCTGGATGCCCTCACCATTGAAGGCGCGCAGGAATTCATCGATCTGGCCCTTGCCGCCTTCGGCCTCTTCGTTGAGCGGGATGCGGATCTTGCCGTCCGGCGCGGTCAGCGCCTTGGAGGTCAGGCCGGTATATTCGCCCTTGATGTCAAAGAAGCGGATTTCGCGGAAGTTGAACAGCTTCTCGTAATAATCCGCCCAATAGGCCATGCGGCCGCCGTAAACGTTGTGGGTCAGGTGATCGATCAGATCGAAGCCCGCGCCGACCGGGTGACGGTCCACGCCCGGCAGATATTCGAAGTCGATATCGTAGATGGTGAGCGCACCGTCGCCATCGCGCTCGTAGCGGTCGATCAGGTAGATGATCGAATTGCCGATGCCGCGAATGCCGGGAAGGTGCAGTTCCATCGGGCCGGTCGCCACCTGCACCGGTTCGGCCGAGCGGGCGAGCAGTTCGGCATAAGCCGCGCGGGCGTCCTTCACGCGGAAACCCATGCCGCAAGCCGAGGGGCCATGCTCGCGGCTGAAGAACCACGCCGGGCTGTGCGGCTCGTAATTGGTGATGAAGTTGATGCCGCCCTGGCGCCACAGCTCCACGTCCTTCGAACGGTGGCGGGCGATCTTCGTGAAGCCCATCGCTTCGAACACGGGTTCCAGCACGCCCTTTTCGGGGGCAGAGAACTCGACGAACTCGAAACCGTCAAGGCCGATGGGATTGTCGAAGATATCGGTCATGGAATCATTTCTCCGAAGGGGGCTTCGCCGGCGAGCAGTGCTCCGGCGGGGATCGGCGTCTCAGCGCGCCAGTTTTCGTAGACCGGGCCAAAATCGAGCCCGACAAGGTCCTCGATCAGCTGCGGCAGGCTTTCGAGGACGAAATAAGTCTTCTGGAACGAGTCGATCATGTAGCCGGTGCGCATCACCCGCTCGGCATCGAACGGCAGGCGCAGCACATCGCGATCTTCCAGCGAGTAACGCGTTTCGCCCGAAGAAGAGATGATCCCCGCGCCGAATACGCGCAGACCACCATCCTCACGCACAAGGCCGAATTCGATCGTGTACCAGTAGATCCGCGCCAGCATCGGCAGCGCATCCATCGCCATCGCCCGCTCTCCGGCCTTGCCGTAAAGCTCCAGGAAATCGGCGATCGTCGGGTCCAGCAGCATAGGCACATGGCCGAAGAAATCGTGGAAGATGTCGGGCTCGACCAGATAGTCCAGCTCGTGCTCTTCACGCAGCCAGCGCGTCACCGGGAAGCGGCGATGGGCGAGGTGATCGAAGAACACCGCATCGGGAATGAAGCCGGGCACGCCCACCAGCGTCCAACCCGTCGCCGGCCCAAGGATCGCATTGGCATCCTCGAACCGGGGGATACCGTCCGCGCAGTCCAGCCGCTTCAGCCCTTCGCGGAAGGCCGCGCAAGCGTGGGTTTCGACCAATGCCGACTGGCGCGCATAAAGCCGGCGCCAGCGGTCGTGCATCTCCGGGGTATAGGCATGCCAATGCTGGCCGACGGTGTAGTCGTCAGCCGCGCCTTCGTACTCTCCCCGAAGGCCGCTAGTCGATGTTTCGGTGCACGGCGTCTTCATGTGCTGGAAGAATAGCACGGGGCGCGCGTCAGTTCCGTGCGATTGCGCCCGCGATTTACAGTGCTATTGGTGACTTTCACTAAAAACATAAGGCCTGAGAGGCGATTCATGCAGATCGACGAATTTGACCGCAGGATCATCGCTGCCTTGCTGGAAGATGCGCGCATGCCCGTCGCCCAGGTCGCCGAGCGCGCCGCGCTGTCCGCCACGCCCGTCAGCCGCCGGATCAAACGGCTGGAGGACGAAGGCGTGATCCGTGGCTACGTGCCGGTGCTGGACCCGCGCAAGCTGGGGTTCGAACTGGAAGCCTATGTGCTGATCAACCTCAACGCCCATGTCGATGAGATCATCCAGCGCTTCGAACAGGCGATCCGCGAGCATCCTTATGTTATTGCGTGCAATGCGGTGACGGGGGACATGGACTATCTGGTCCATGTCGTCGCCCGGAACGTCGATCACCTGTCGCAGATCACGCTCAAGACGCTGCTGCGCATCCCCGGCGTGCGCGATGTGAAATCGATCATCGTGCTGGAGGCTGTGAAGGAATCGCACGCGCTGCCCTTGGAGTAATGCCTTTGCCTGGACTGAACCCAGCCGCCCGCCCTGCCCCGCTGCGCTGGCTGCTGCTGTTCGCACTCTCCGTGGTCTTTGCGGGCGGGCTGGAGTGGCTGGGGCTACCCGCCGGGCAATTGCTGGGGCCGATGCTGGCGGCGATCATCTTCGCCACCAGAGGCGTGCCGCTGTCCACGCCTTCCGCCGTGTTCAACGCATCGCAATCGCTGATCGGCTGCCTGATCGCCTCTTCGTTCGGGCCGGACCTGCTGCCCCGGTTCGTGGCGGAATGGCCGATCTTTGTTTTCGTATCAGTAGCCACGCTGTTCGTCGCCTATGGCGCTGGCTTCCTGCTGGCGCGGCTGAAAGTGCTGCCGGGCGCGGTGGCGGTCTGGGGATCGGCACCGGGGCTGGCCACCGCGATGGTCATCATGGCGCGTGACTATGGCGAGGATCATCGCCTCGTCGCCTTCATGACCTATCTGCGCGTGCTGATGGTGGCGGTGGGCGCATCGGCGCTGGCCATGCTGCTCGGTTCCGGCAGTGGCGGACATGCGATCCGGCCGGGAATGAGCTGGTTCGCGGCGGTCGACTTGCATGGGCTCGCCACGACCTTGGTGGTCGCCGTCGTCGGTGCGGTTGGCGGGCGGCTGGTGCGCCTGCCCGCGCCCAATATCCTTGGCCCGATGGTGGTGGGCTGCATCCTGCAAGCCAGCGGCCTTGTCAGCGGCTTCGAGTTTCCGCCTCTGTTGATGGCAGCCGCCTACATGATCGTCGGCTGGGGCATCGGCATGCGCTTCACGCGCGAGACGGAGGAGCGTGCCCGCCGTGCCCTGCCCGCTGTGGTCGCCTCGATCGCGGCGATGATGACGGCCTGTTTCCTGCTGGCCCTGCTGCTGACGCGGATCGCCCATGTCAGCCTTGCCACCGCCTATCTGGCAACCAGCCCGGGCGGCATGGATTCCATCGCGATCATCGCCGCGAACTCACCGGTAGACATGGGCTTCGTGATGACGATGCAGACGATGCGCATGTTCGCGATCCTGCTGCTGGGCCCAACGATCGCCCGCACCGTGGCCCGCCGCGTGGCGCCGCCGGTCGGGTAAGGCCCGTTTCCCTCGTCATTGCGAGCGTAGCGAAGCAATCCAAGGCAGTCCTGAACCGCTCTGGATTGCTTCGCTACGCTCGCAATGACGAGATGGTCGGAAAAAAGAGGGAGCCCGAAGGCTCCCTCTCCATTCATTAGCGGCCCAAATTACCGGCCTAGCAGGTTCCGCGCCTGGCTGGCGATCTGTGCCAGCATCGCCGGGGTCAGCGGCACGGTCTTTTCCGCGCGCTGGACCATGCCACGGAAGGTGCGGATCGCGGCCGTGTGGGTGCGGCCCCATTCCTCGGCAGCGGCGGCGGGATCGGCCTTGCCGGTTTCCGTGCGCGCCAGGGTCTTGAGGAAGTCCAGACGCATCTGCTGGAAATCGCGGGCAAGGCCGGCGACCAGCAGGCGCTCCCACGGGTCCGACGGGTTCATCGTCGCCGCATTGGCCTGCGCCCAGTCGAGCCCCAGCCCCGCACCGATGCGCGAGAAGGCCCCGACCAGACGGCGCGCGTCGATCCCGGTTTCAGCGGCGAGGTCGGCAATGCCGACGGCCCCGTCCAGGTCGTAGAGACCCGCGACCATGACCGCCTCCGCCTCGGGCGCGCCCAGTTCCAGCAGGCCGTCACGCAGGCGATGCGAGTGCTGGGCCACGCGTTCGCCCAGCAGTTCCTCGGTATCCACCGAAAGCGCGGCGACTTGCTTGCCGATCCGGGCGATCAGCTCGGTCGGGGCGATACGGCCGGCACCGGCGCGCAGCAGGTCCGCCATGTGGCTGCGCACGGCGACCGCCACCTTGGCGAACAGCGCAATGCGAGCGCCCTCACTCATCGGCGCGGTTTCAAGGCGCGACCACAGCGTATCGAGATCGAACAGTTGCACCGCCAGCGCGAAGGCTGCCGCCACTTGCGCCAGTTCCGCGCCTTCTTCCTCGGCCAGTTCGAAGGGATGGACGATGCCCAGACGGTTGACGATGCGGTTCGCCAGCTTGGTGGCGATGATCTCTCCGGCAAGGCGGTGCCCTTCGATGAAGGAAGCGAAACGCTCCTGCATCGGCTTCGGGAACGAGGCGAGCAGCAGCGCCTGAAGGCTCTGGTCGGCGGCAAGGTCGCTCTTTTCGATCGCATCCTGCAGCACCAGCTTGCCGCTGGAGAGCAGCACCGCCAGCTCCGGCCGTGTCAGCCCGCGCCCGTCCTGCGCACGGCGGGCGAGCACTTCGTTGTCGGCAAGGCCTTCGGTGCGGCGATCCAGATTGCCGCCTTCCTCCAGCGTTTCGATCAGGCGCACTTGCGCCGGCATGGCAGAGGCACCGCCGCGTTCAGCGATGGAGAGCGCCAATGCCTGCAGGCGGTTGTCCTCCAGCACCAGATGCGCGACTTCGTCGGTCATCTGCGCCAGCAGTTCGACGCGCTGCGGCTCGGTCAGCGCCCCGGCCCGCTTGGCGGCGGCAAGGGCGATCTTGATGTTCACCTCATTGTCCGAGCAGTCGACGCCCGCCGAATTGTCGATGAAGTCGGCATTGATGCGCCCGCCGCGCGCGGCGAACTCAATGCGGCCGGCCTGGGTAACGCCAAGGTTCGCGCCTTCGCCGATCACCCGCGCGCCCACTTCGTTGGCACTGACGCGCAGCGTGTCGTTGGCGGGATCGCCGACGACCGCGTTGTTCTCGCTCGACGCCTTCACATAGGTACCGATGCCGCCGAACCACAGCAGGTCCACCTTGGCCCAGAGGATCGCCGAAATCAGCGAATCCGGATCGAGTTCGGTGGCGGAAATACCCAGCGCCTCACGCACTTCGGGCGTCAGCGGGATCGACTTCGACTTGCGCGAGAACACGCCGCCGCCCTGCGAGATCAGCGACTTGTCATAGTCGTCCCAGCTGGAATGCGACAAGTCGAACAGGCGCTTGCGCTCTGCCCAGCTCGCCGCCGGATCGGGATTGGGGTCAAGGAAGATGTGGCGGTGATCGAAAGCGGCAACGATCTTCAGCACTTTCGACAGCAACATGCCGTTGCCGAAGACGTCGCCCGACATGTCTCCGCAGCCGACGACGCGCACCGGATCGACCTGCACGTCCACGCCCTGCTCAAGGAAGTGGCGCTGGACCGAGAGCCACGCGCCCTTGGCGGTGATGCCCATGGCCTTGTGATCGTACCCGTTCGAGCCGCCGCTGGCGAACGCATCGTCCAGCCAGAAGCCGTGCGATTCCGCAATGCCATTGGCCACGTCGGAGAACTTGGCCGTGCCCTTGTCCGCCGCGACGACGAAGTAGGGATCCTCGCCATCAAGGATCACCACGCCCTCCGGATGGATGACGGTGGTGTCGTCAATATTGTCGGTGATCGACAGCAGCGTGGAGATGAAGATCTCGTAGCTGGCCTGACCCTCGGCCGCCCAGCCCGCGCGGTCCAGCGCGGCATCGGGAAGCTGCTTGGGATAGAAGCCGCCCTTGGCGCCGGTCGGCACGATCACCGCGTTCTTCACGCGCTGCGCCTTCATCAGGCCCAGGATTTCGGTGCGATAGTCGTCGCGGCGGTCGGACCAGCGCAGGCCGCCACGCGCGACCGGGCCGGCGCGCAAGTGGATGCCTTCCACGCGGTGCGAATAGACGAAGATCTCGCGCCACGGCAGCGGCTTCGGCAGGCCCGGCACGAGCGCCGAATCCAGCTTGAAAGCAAGCGCCAGCTGGCCCGCCGGCACGAAGGCATTGGTACGCAGCATCGCGCCGACAAGGTCGCGATAGGCGCGCAGCAGGCGGTCGTCGTTGATCGCGCTGACGCCGGCCAGCCCTTCGCGGATCGCTTCCTGCGCGGCCGCCTTGGCGACGTTGCGATCGCCCTTGAACTCCGGATCGTGGATCGCGCGGAACAGGTCGATCAGGCCCAGCGACACGCGAGGCGCGCTCTGCAGCGCATCGACCACGGTGCCGATGCCATAATTGCTGCCGGCCTGACGCAGATAGCGATACCAGGCGCGCAGCCAGTTCGCCTCCCGCTTGGAGAGGCCAAGGCCGGGGACGAGGCGGTTGAACGGGTCGTCCTCACCCTGCCCATTGAGCACGCCGCCCAGCGCATCCTCGATCATCGCCGAAAGCTTGAGCACGTCCGCCGCGTCACGCCCGGCGGGCAGTTCCAGCGTGAAATCGTGGATGGTGCCGATGCGGCCCTTTTCCAGCGGCGTGGGGATTTCGGAGATCACGCGGAAGCCGAAATTTTCCAGCGCCGGCACCGCGTCGGACAATTGCAGGCTGCCCTCCGCCTGATAGATCTTCAGGCGCAGCTGGCCCTCACCGTCGCTGTCATGCGCATAGAGGCGCACGTCGCGGTGGCCCTGAAAGCGCTCCGCCTCGGCCGCTTCGCCGATCACGATCTTGCGCATGTGGGCGATGTCGATCGCGGCTTCGGCCGGGCCGTAATCGCTGCGATAGGCCATCGGGAAGGCATCGGCATAGCGGGCGGCGATAGCGGCGGCACGTGCGGGTTCCAGCGTCTGGCCCAGCGCGGCTTCCACCGCCTCTCCCCAACCGCGCAGCATGACTTGCAGGCGGTTGTCCAGCGCGGTTTCGTCAAGGTCCTGCGCGCCGTCGCGAATGTCCAGCGTGTAGCGCATCATCACCAGATTGCCGGCCTCGACCGTCAGCGCCCAGTCCAGCGTAGGCGCCTGCGCGGCGTCTTCGATCACCGTCTGGATACGCTTGCGCATCTGCGTCGAAAGCGTGTCGCGGGTGATCCACACGAAGGCGAACAAGTGGCGCGACAGCGGCGAACTGGTGACGATCAGGCGCGGGCGCGGCCGATCGACCAGACTGCTCATCGTCGTCGCCAGACGTTCCACGTCGGCTTCGTCCAGACCGAGCACCAAGTCGTGCGGCAGGCTGGTCAGCGCATGGGCCAGCGCCTTGCCGGTGTGGCCGGTGGGATCCAGCCCCAGCTTGGCACCCATGCCCGCCAGCAGCGTGCGCAGGCGCGGAACGCGGTCCGGCGTGGCGGCCAGCGCGGCGCTGGTCCAGATGCCGGCATGGACCGAAAGCGCGGCAACCTTGCCGTCTTCCAGCACCGGAACCAGGAACAGGTCCATCGGCACGCGGCGGTGAACGGTCGCCATCCGGTTGGCCTTGATGACCATCGGCGCGCGAATGTCGTTGGCGGCAAGCTGCGCGTCGAAAGCATCGAACGCGCGCTGATAGCTGGCTTCGGACAGCAGATCGCGCTCGCCCCGGCGGCAGACGCCCAGCAGGTCGGAATGCGTACCGTCACGACGGCGGGTGACGTGGCCCAGCTGGGTCAACATGCCGGTGGCGAACCAGCGCAGCAATTCCGCGCCTTCCACATCGCTGACTTGTGCGGAATCGGCCGTCATCGCCGCAACCATCTGCGGCCAGTCGGCAACGGCGGCGCGAACGTCCTTCAGAGTCTCTTCAAGCCGGCGATGCAGTTCACCGCGCTGGCGAGCGTCCACGCGCTCGGTCTCGATATAGATCATCGATTCGCGCATCGCGCCTTCGGTGCCGACATCGGGCAGCGCGATCAGGCTGCCCTCGTCATCGCGCTCCACCGAAATGACCGGGTGGGCAAGGCGGTCGATCACCAGGCCCGCCTCGGCAATCGCGGAGGCGACCGAATCGACCAGGAACGGCATGTCGTCGTTGATCAGGGCAATGCGCAAATAGCGACGCTCATCGCTGGTCGATGCCATTTCGATCACGGCAGTACCGGGCTTGCGCCGCGCGGCAGCGGTCAGCAGCACCCCGGCAGCCCCTTCCACCCAGCCGAAATCGCCATCGGCCTCTGCCGGCAACAGCGAGTCGCGGATGCGCGAGACGATCGCTGCTTGAAGCGCCGCTCCCCCCGGTCCTTCGTCCGACCGGGCTTGTGCTGCGACCTTCACTTCGTCTGCGCTCATGACATACTCCCGCAATCCATAAGGCTTGCGGCGCGTGCGCCCGATGAGGCGCGCAGCGCCTGCCTCGTCAATATAGGACCGGTCGTGAATTCAGGCATCCACCTTGCTCCGGAATTTCACGCGGAGGAAAGTGCAACCTTTTCAACGATACCGAAGCATCGCTAGCCCCCGAGCGACCGGCTCGAGCCCGTGGGCGTGACGCAGCTTTGTAACGAGGTTTCCCGAACGCGCAACATTCGATTAGCCTCGCGAAATTGCATAATTTACACCCCGACAAATGGCGCGCGCAGCCCAGCCGATTTGGCGGTCAGAGCGCGCCCGAGCCCACGATGAGCGCACCCATTGGCCCGGCATCGTCTCCCAGTGCGGGAGGCACGCAGATCCTTGCCAGCGTCCCCGGCGTGCAGTCCCGCAAATAGCCGCCCAGAAGGTCGGGCAGGCGCGCCACGGCGGCAGGCAACACATGCGGCTGCCGATTGGCGACGCCCCCGCCCACGACGATCCGCTGCGCCGAAAGCGTCAGCAGCAGGGCAGCCAGCAATTGCGCCAGATCCTGCGAAACGGCTTCCCATACCGGATCATCCGCCGCGACAGTGGACGGATGCCGGCCAAATCGCGTGGCAAGCGCCGGGCCGCTCAGCAGGCCCTCCACGCAGTCGCCATGGAACGGGCAGGCCCCGGCAAAGTCATCCCCGGCCGCCCGGCGCAGGCGCACGTGCCCCACTTCCGGATGCATCAGGCCATGCACCGGCGCGCCATTGGCCAGAACGCCCACGCCCACCCCGGTGCCGACCGTGATATAGGCCATCGTCGGGCAGTCTTTCGCCGCGCCGAAACGGTGCTCTGCCAGCGCCGCGGCATTGACGTCGGTATCGAGCCCCAGCGGGCAGCCTAATTCCGCTTTCAGCCTGCCGGCAACGTCTGCCCCCGCCCAACCGGGCTTGGGGGTATCGAGCATCACACCAAAGTCCGCAGCCGCGCGGTCCACGCGAATGGGGCCGAAGCTGGCTACGCCGACGGCCACCGGCGCACCGGCTCCACCCTGCCATGCACGGACCGTGGCGATCGCGCGAGAGAGCGTTTCGTCGGGCGTGGTAGTGGGAAACTCCTCCCGCGCCTCGATAGCGCCGGGATGTCCCAGCACGACGACGGTCTTGGTGCCGCCCAGTTCAATACCCGCAATGCCTGCCATGCGCTTGTCCCTGCCACCCGCACGCGCGGGCCGCAAGCGCCGAACCATACACCGCAGATATCCCTAAGGTCGGCGGAGCAGCGTGATGACGAATTTGCGCCAGAAACGGGAGATGACCGCTTTCTTGCTTCGGGAACCTTGAGACGCGAACCGGCACCAGCCTCTCCACAAAACCAATCGTCCCCACGCGCAATCGATTTCATCGCAACCACGCGCAAGATCAAACCGTTGATGGAGATCGCCCGGTACGATGGGGAAACGGTGTCGCGCCCATGAAGCCAAAGTTGCCCTTCCTCCGGATTCTAGAGATGAACCTGGGGTTCTTCGGCCTGCAGTTCAGCTTCGGGCTGCAGCAGGCCAACATGGCGCCGATCTACGCATACCTGGGCGCCAGCGAGGCAATCATGCCGCTGCTCTGGCTGGCCGGCCCCGTTACCGGGCTGGTCGTGCAGCCATTGGTGGGAGCGCTAAGCGATCGCACCCGCTCCCGCCTCGGTCGGCGCAGTCCATGGTTCCTGGCGGGCGCGCTGGTCTGTTCCGCCTGCCTTCTGGCCATGCCGCTCAGCCCCACCCTGTGGATGGCGGCGGGGCTGCTCTGGGTGCTGGATGCGGCCAACAACGTGACGATGGAGCCGTACCGCGCCTATGTCGCAGACCGATTGCCGCGCGACCAGCACGCGCTGGGTTTTCTTACGCAAAGCGCGTTTACCGGGCTGGCGCAGACATTATCGTACCTCGCGCCCTCCCTGCTGGCGGCGGTGATCGCGCGGGACCTGCTGGACGCCAACGGCATTCCCGTGGTGGTACGCGCGGCATTCGTCATCGGCGCGATCCTCTCGCTCTCCACCGTGGTCTGGTCCATCCTCCGCGTGCCGGAGCTTCCGCCCGCCGATGATGAACCCCCGCCACCCCGCAGGATGCTGCTCCGCGAGGTGGCGCAGGCCATCGTCGAGATGCCACGGCCAATGCGCCGGCTTGCCCCCGCAATGCTGTGCCAATGGTATGCGATGTTCGTCTATTGGCAGTACGTCGCCTTCGCGCTGGCGCGATCGCTCCACGGCACCTCGGATCCGCATGGCCCGGCCTTCCGGGCGGCGGTCATGACGGCGCAGCAACTGGGTGCGCTTTACAACCTTGTGGCCTTCTTCGCGGCACTCGCACTGGTACCGGCGGTGCGCCGGATCGGGGCGCCTCGCGCCCATGCGATCTGCCTTGCGGCCGCCGGGATCGGCATGGCCGCGCTGCCGCTGATCACGCCGCAAATCGCCTCCCCCTGGCTGCTGGCATTGCCGATGCTGGGAATCGGCCTGGGCTGGGCCGGCATGATGGGCAATCCCTACGTCATGCTGGCCGCCGCGATACCGCCCGAAAGGACCGGAATCTACATGGGACTTTTCAATATTTTAATCGTGGTACCCATGCTGCTCGAAACCCTGACCATGCCCCTCATCTACACCCCCTTGCTGGGAGGCGATCCGCGCGGCGCATTGGCTCTGGCCGGGCTTCTTCTGCTGGTTGGCGCCCTGTTGACACTGTTGGTCGAAAGGCATCCCCTATTGGTTGAAAACCCCGTTTCCTGACCGACTTGCCCCGCCCACAAGGCGCTTCCGCCCGGCTGTTCATACTGTTAATGCCGGCACGACGAATGGGGGGGCCATGGTCATCAAACGCGAACAGGACAAGCCGTTGCTGCACACCGGCGCCGATACGGGCGCCGATACGGGCGAAGTGCGCACGCTTGCCGATATTGCACGTATAGCCGGCGTCTCCGCGGGCACCGTTTCACGTGCGCTTGCGGGCAAGTCGCTGGTTAATGCCGAAACCCGCGAACGCATTCGCGCCATTGCCCGGCAGCACGGCTTTCGTCCCAATCAGATGGCCAGCCGCCTGCGGTCCCGCCGCACCGGCGTCGTTGGCGTGGTGATCCCCCTGGGGCATGAAAAGCGCCAGCACATTTCCGATCCGTTCTTCCTCACGCTGCTGGGGCACCTGGCGGACGAGCTGACCGAGAGCGGCTACGACCTGATGCTCAGCCGCGCCATTCCCGATGGGACGGGCGACTGGCTGGAACGCATGACCGGATCGGGCATGGTCGACGGCGTGATCGTCATCGGCCAGTCCAACCAGTTCGACGTGATCGAGCAGGTTGCGGCCACCTATCGCCCGATGGTGGTGTGGGGCCATTGCCGCCCCGGCCAGACGCATTGCGCTGTGGGTACCGATAACGAGGCTGGCGGCCGCTTGGCGGCCCGCCACCTGATCGACGCCGGCGCGCGCCGGCTGGTATTCCTGGGCGATACGTCCGGACTGGAAATCGCCATGCGCTTTCGCGGGGCGGCAGACGAGGCGCAGGCCGCGCGCGTTCCGCTTTCGCACCTTTCCGCCGGCCTTGCCGGAGAGGACATGGGCCCCGGCATCCGCAGCGTCCTTTCGGAAATGGACATGGGCGTGGACGGCATCGTTGCCGCCACCGATCTGATCGCCATGTCCGCCCTGCGCACGCTGCACGAAATCGGCCGCCGCGTGCCCGATCAGGTGCAGATCGTCGGCTTCGACGATCTGCCGCTGGCCGCGCAGACCATGCCGCCGCTCACCACGATCCGGCAGGAAATCGCCGCAGGGGCCAAGGCCATGGTCGAACGGTTACGCGCGCGGATCGAAGGAGAAGGCACCAGCAGTCTGGTCATGGCGCCGCAGCTGATCCGCAGGGGCAGCACGCGCACTTGATCCCCGTCCGCGGATGCAAGCGAACGCCGCCGCCCATACATCCATAAACACGCACTTCGCCCTTTCGATCGCCCGTGCTTGCCGCTAAGCACGGGCGCCGAGGGCGAACCGGCGGACGGTATCGCCGGATTCAGCCGATCGGATGCGACTGCCTGGCAGCAATCGGGTGGCTGCAGTCGGACGAAGAGTTTTAGGGAAGGGCCAGCGTGACTCGGGACCTTGGCGGCGGGGCGCTATGCTGATCGGCATCGATCTCGGGACGACCAACAGTGCAGTGGCCATCTGGCGGGATGGCGCGGCCGAACTCGTCCCCAATGCTCTGGGCGAACTGCTGACCCCGTCGGCCGTCAGCATCGCTCGCGACGGGCAAGTGTGGATCGGGCGCCCCGCGCTGGACCGGCTGGCTACGCATCCGCAGGACACCGCCACCAGCTTCAAGCGCCGCATGGGCACCGCAGCGACCACCAAACTGGGCGGCAAGGAATACAAGGCCGAAGACCTTTCGGCACTGGTGCTGCAGGCACTGGTAAAGGATGTGGAGGCCCTGACCGGCGAGACGCCGACCGAGGCCGTCATCACCGTCCCCGCCTATTTCAACGACCGCCAGCGCAAAGCCACGCGCCGCGCGGGCGAGCTGGCGGGCCTGACCGTGCGCCGCCTGATCAACGAGCCGACCGCCGCCGCGCTGGCTTTCGGGCTGCAGGATCAGGGCGACCGTGAGGCGTTTCTTGTTTTCGACCTTGGCGGCGGCACGTTCGACGTTTCGATCGTCGAAATGTTCGAGGGCATCGTGGAAGTGCGCGCCTCCGCCGGCGACAACCGGCTTGGCGGGGATGATTTCGACGATGTGCTGGCCGCGCTGATGGCGCCGCGTATCGATCCCGAGAACCTACTGGCCGCCCTGCCCGCCGAACGGCGCGACGCCTTGCTGAAGCGCGCCGCCGAAAGCTGCCGCCGCGCGCTGTCCAACGCTTCGGAAGCCGAATTCGCGGTGGTGGTTGAGGAAACGCGCCTGGCCGCCACGGTGACCGATGCCGAGTTCGAGACCGCGTGCGACACCCTGCTGCGCCGCCTGCGCGAACCGGTAGTGCGCGCGCTGCGCGACTGCGCGATCGATGCCGCCGAACTTTCGGACGTGGTGCTGGTGGGCGGCGCCACGCGGATGCCGGTCGTCCGCCGGGCGATCACGCGCCTGTTCGGCCGTTTTCCCAATTCCACCGTCCATCCCGATCACGCCGTGGCGCTGGGCGCGGCGATTCAGGCCGGGCTCGCGGGCCGCGATGCCGCACTGGAAGAGATCCGCATCACCGACGTCTGCCCCTTTACGCTAGGCATCGAAGTGGCCGAGCGGGACGGCTACGGCGGGCTTCAGCGCGGGCTGTTTTCCCCGATCATCGACCGTAACACGCCGGTGCCGGTCAGCCGCGTAAACACCTATTCCACTCTGGCGGACAACCAGAAGAAGCTGGAATTCGGCATCTATCAGGGCGAGGCCCGCGAAGTGCGCGGGAACGTGAAGCTGGGCGACATGACCGTGCCCGTCCCGCCGCGCGCCGCGGGCGAGATCTCGGTAGAGGTCCGCTTTTCGTACGACAGTTCGGGTCTGCTGGAGATCGACGTCCACGTTCCCGAAAGCGGTGCAAGCCGCAATCTGGTGATCGTGGACGAGGAGGATCGACCCGACCGCAAGCAGATCGAGCAGCGCCGTGCTGCGCTTGCCCAGCTGAAGCACCACCCGCGTGAGGATGCGGGCAATGTCGCGCTGATGGCCCGGGCGGAGCGGTGCTACGAAGACCACATTGGCGAATTGCGCCAGATGATCGGCCACTGGATCACGCACTTCGTCGGCGCGCTGGACAGTCAGGACCCGCGCCGCATCGCCGATGCCCGCGCAATGCTTTCGGCAAGGCTGAACGATGTCGAAAGCGTAAGCCCGCTATGAGCCGTCATCCCTGGTCGCTGCTGGGCATCGAGCCCACGGCCGAGACCTCCGCGATCCGCAAGGCCTATGCGGAACAGCTCAAGGCAATGAATGTCGACCGCGACGTTGCCGGCTTTGCCCGGCTGCGTCAGGCGCGAGACCTTGCCTTGCGACTGGCGCGAACGATGGAGGAAAGCGATCCGGATGGCGCGGCAGAGGCCGTCGCCGCCCCGGACGCTGCGGAGCCCGAAACCTTCGAACCCGAAACGCCGGCCGCGACACCTGCCGCACCCCCGCGCTGGACCTTCGCCGCGCCGGAACTGCCGGGCGAATGGCAGGATTTCGAGGATCCCGCCGCCCGCCCGCTGGCAACCCGCCCGGGCGAGCCGGATGCATCCACCATGCTCGAACGCATGGCCTGGGCCGCCGCCGCCGCGCGTGAGGCAGGCCAGGGCGGCGTCAGCGGCGCCGGTATTCCGCTCACCACCATCGACCCCTTCACCGCGCCGTTGCTGTCGGGCAGCCTTGTCGGCGACGATGCGTTGGGCCTGCGGCCCGGAGAAACCCCGGCCGAGCGCCTGACGATCCTGCTCGATCCCGAACGCGACAATGCCGGCGATCCGCTGACCGAGGCGGAAACCCGGCAGGCGACACGGGCCTTGCGCACGATCCTGGACGAAGTGGCGCAATCGCATGTCTCCCGCCAGCAGCAGATCGAGGATTGGCTGGCGGAAATCCTTGCCCGCGGCTGGCCCCGCTCCGCCCCGCTGCTGGAAGACGCTAGCCGTGCCTTTGGCTGGGAACGCGAATGGAGCGCCCACGATGCCCGTCCGGCCGTGCAGTTCCTGGGCGCGCGCCTGCGCGGCTATCGTTTCCAGCAGAACGCGCTGCAGCCCGATCACCGGTTCCACAAGGCATGGAACGAACTGGCGAAGCCCGGCAAGGCCGGTCCGCTACGATTCGTGGGTGGGCCGGCGCAGAGCGACGTCGACGCCCTGCTGCGCGGTGTCCGCAAGCATTTCCCGGAATTGGAATCGCACTTCGCCGCCGAGCGCGTGGCATCGTGGGAAGGCGGCAATCCGGTTCTGACCGGGTTGCTGGTGCTGCTGGGCATCATCGCTTTCGCCATTATCGTCACGATTGCCAATTCATCCTCCCCGCCACCGCCGCAGCCGTCCTCTGCAAACTCCTACGAAGCCGCCCCCTCGGGAGAAGTCTCACAGGTGATGAACGGGGCCGCGAAGGAGGCCTTCGGCGAAGGCCACGATGCCGACTGGCTGTGGAAGGTGCAGCCCGATCTGGCCCGGACGATCAACGCCAATGTCTCCCGCGGCGTACGCGCGGGCGAGGATCAGGGGGCATTGATCGACAAGGCCGTGGCGATCGTCCGCATGCGCAGCTACCTCAACGGGCGCGAGCTTTCGGGCGGTCTGTTCGAAACCGCCATGCAACTGCGCCTCGCCCAGCTTCGCGCCGGGCGCAGCCACAGCGTCGGGGCCTGCCAGCAATTGGGCAATTCCGGCTGGTTCGACGGCCCCCTGCCACTCTCGCCCGACGATCGCGCGCGGGAGCGGGATTTCGCCCTCCGCCTTGCACAGCAGAATGCGCTGGGCCAACCCAAGGGCATGGGCGATCACAGCGCGATGGTCCCCGGCGAACTCATCGGCAAAGTGATCAAGGCCACAAAGCTGAGCCAAAAGGATGTGTTGGCCGCTATGCAAGGCAAAGGCAGCGATGCCGATCGTTGCGCCGTCACCATCGCCCTGCTGGAGCAGACGCTAGACTGGCAGGGCAGCAACCGCCGCGAGATCCTGATGACGCTTTGAACGGCGTTGTAACCATAGAGCGGAGCGGCGCGAATTCCCTTTCACGAGCGATACGGGAGTGTCCGCGATGCCCATCCGCCCTGTTTCCTTTGCCATGCTGGCAACCGCCGGCCTTGCCGCAGTGACCCTAGCCCTGACCGGCCCGCGTGGAGAGCCCGCGAACGCTGCCGCCCTGCCCCCGCCCCCTGCGGAAACGGTGCGGCCGTCCGGCCAGCAAGTCGCCATTCTCGCGGGTGGATGTTTCTGGGGCATGGAAGGCGTGTTCGAGCATGTGCGCGGCGTTGCCTCGGTAACCTCGGGCTATGCGGGCGGCACGCGCACGAATGCCAATTACGAGGCCGTATCCAGCGAGACCACCGGCCACGCCGAAGCGGTGCGGATCGTCTACGATCCCGCCAAGGTCTCTTACGGCCAGATCCTGCAGGTCTACTTCGGGGCCGCACACGATCCCACGCAAGTGGACGGCCAGTATCCGGATCGCGGGCCCAGCTACCGCTCGGCGATCTTTCCGCAGAATGCCGCGCAGAAGCAGCTGGCAGGCGCCTATATCGCCCAGCTGAACAAGGCCCATGCCTTCGCCAAGCCGATCGCGACGAAGATCGAGACCGGCGCGTTCTTCCCCGCCGAAGCCTACCATCAGGACTTCATGCGCAGGAACCCGAACAACGGTTATATCCAGCGCTGGGACAAGCCCCGGCTGGCTCGCTTCAAGGCCGAATTCCCGCAGCTCTACGTCGGGTAGAATTAGGTGGGGCTAGATCGCCAGCCCCGCCGCGCGGGCGCTGGCCCAGGCCCACTGGAAGTTATAGCCGCCTAGCCAGCCGGTAACGTCCACCGCTTCGCCGATGGCATAGAGCCCCGGCACCTTGCGCGCCTCCATGGACTTGGACGAGAGTCCGCCGGTATCGATGCCGCCCGCCGTCACTTCCGCCTTGGCAAAGCCTTCGGAGCCATCGGGCACGAATGGCCAGCGGGCCAGCTTCGCCTCGGCAGCGGCCAGCGCCTTGTCCGACATCGCGCCAAGTTCGCCATTGAGCCCCAAGCGTTCGCCAAGCACGTCCACAAGACGTTCCGGCAGGCCTTCGCCCAGCACCTTGCGCAAAGTGGCGCGCGGGCGTTCGCGCTTGGCATCCTTTAGCCAGCCCTCGGCCCGATCGGGAAGGAACTGCGTCGTCACCGTCTGGCCGCGCTGCCAATAGCTGGAAATCTGCAGGATCGCCGGGCCGGAAAGGCCGCGATGGGTGAACAGCGCCGCCTCGCGGAACGCCGCCTTGCCGCATCTTACGATCACTTCGGTGGAGACGCCGGAAAGCTCGCGGAACAACGCCTCGTCCCCCGAAAGCGTCAGCGGCACCAGCGCCGGGCGCGGCTGCACGACCTTCAGGCCGAACTTGCGTGCAAGGTCATAGGCAAAGCCGGTGGCGCCCATCTTGGGAATCGAAGGCCCGCCGGTGGCGATCACCAGCGCCGGCGCGGTGGCCACACGGTTGCCGAAAGCGACACGGTACTGGCCGTCGGCATGGTCGATCTCGCCCAGCGCATCGCCGCAGTTCAGCTCGACGCCGCCCTTGGCGCATTCCTCCAGCAGCATGGCGACAATCTGCTTGGCCGATCCGTCGCAGAACAATTGCCCCAAGGTCTTTTCATGCCAGGCGATGCCATAGACCTCGACCATTTCCAGAAAATCCGCAGCCGTGTAGCGGCTCAGCGCCGACTTCGCGAAGTGCGGGTTGCTGGAAAGATAGCGGTCCGGCGCGGTGTGGATATTCGTGAAGTTGCAGCGCCCGCCGCCGGAGATCAGGATCTTCTTGCCCGGTTGATCGGCATGGTCGAGCAGCAGCACTCGCTTGCCGCGCTGCCCGGCGGTGGCGGCGCAGAACAGCCCGGCGGCACCCGCGCCGAGCACGATGGCATCGTAGGCGTCGCTCACGATTGGACCGGAGCCAGTTCCAAGGCCAGCGCCTCTGCCACGCGAATACCGTCGACCGCGGCCGAGAGAATGCCGCCGGCATAGCCCGCGCCCTCACCCGCCGGATAAAGCCCGCGCGTATTGAGGCTCTGGAAATCCTTGCCGCGCGTGATGCGCACGGGCGAGGATGTGCGCGTTTCCACCCCGGTCATCACCACATCCGGATGGTCGTAACCCGGCACCTGTCGGCCGAATACCGGCAGAGCCTCTCGAATCGCGTCCACCACGAAGTCCGGCAGGCACTGCTTCAGTTCGGTCAGGTGCACGCCCGGCTGATAGCTGGGGATCACTTCGCCGAACTCGGTCGAGGGACGGTCCGCCAGGAAATCGCCCAGCTTCTGCCCCGGCGCCTTGTAGTTCGATCCGCCGGCCTTGAAGGCCAGTTCCTCGAACTTGCGCTGGAATGCCACGCCCGCCAGCGGATCGCCGGGGTAGTCCTCTTCCGGATTGATATCGACGACAAGGCCGGAGTTGGCGTTGAATTCGGCGCGCGAATACTGGCTCATGCCGTTGGTGACGACGCGGCCCTCCTCGCTGGCCGCCGCCACCACGCGCCCGCCTGGGCACATGCAGAAGCTGTAGACGGTGCGCCCGTTCGAAGCCTTGTGCGCGATCGAATAGGCCGCCGCGCCCAGAATCTTGTTGCCCGCATTGGGACCGTACCGCGCCGTGTCGATCCAGCTTTGCGGATGTTCGATGCGCACGCCGATGGCGAAGGGCTTGGCCTCCATGAAGACGCCGCGATCATGCAGCACCTGAAAGGTATCGCGGGCAGAGTGGCCGACTGCCATGATCACGTGGCTGGCGGGCAGGAACTCGCCGGTGGACAAGTGCAGGCCGATAAGGCGGCGGTTGCCCTCGGCATCTTCCTCCACCTCGAAATCGTCGACGCGGGTGCTGAAGCGGTATTCGCCGCCAAGCCGCTCGATCGTTTCGCGCATGGACATCACCATGGTAACAAGGCGGAACGTGCCGATGTGCGGGTGCGCTTCGGTCAGGATATCGTCCGGCGCGCCGGCCTTCACGAATTCGGTCAGAACCTTGCGCCCCAAATGACGCGAGTCCTTGATGCGGCTGTAGAGCTTGCCGTCGGAAAACGTGCCCGCGCCGCCTTCGCCGTATTGCACATTGCTTTCCGGATCGAGCACGGAACGACGCCACAGGCCCCAGGTATCCTTGGTGCGTTCGCGCACGGCCTTGCCGCGCTCGACGATGATCGGCCTGAAGCCCATCTGCGCCAGAATCAGCGCGGCCAGCAGCCCGCAGGGCCCAGTGCCGATCACCACCGGGCGCTGGCCGGACCAGCCCTCCGGCGCATGGGTGACGAACTTGTAGCTGGTGTCGGGCGTGGGGCGCACGTGCTGGTCGTCATGAAAACGCGCCAGCAGTTCGGCTTCGTCCTTCACGTCCAGATCGAGGGTGTAGACCAGCTTGATCGCGGTCTTGCGGCGCGCGTCGTTCCCGCGGCGCACCACGGTCAGGCGTTCGATCTGGTCGGGCGCGATACCAAGGCGTTCGCAGACGGCAGCCTCAAGGGCGGCCGGGGCGTGGTCTAGCGGCAGAGCAAGGTCGGAAAGGCGGATCATCCGCGCGCCCTTATACCCGATCGGCCGGTAAAGCCACGGTCGATGCCGCCGGCTGCGAGTTTACGGGCTATCCCGCTTCGCGCGGGTATACCCCCGCCAGCACGCGGTCGAAATGATTGCGCACTTGCGCATTGCACGAACAGGCCTTGCTCGCCAGCCCGCCGCGATCGAGCACGGTGATGCCGCCGCGCCGCGTGCGCAACAGGCCGTCGCGCTTGAAACGCTGCAGTACGCGGCTGGCGTAACTGCGGCCGATGCCCATCATCGATGCAAGCTGCTCCTGCGTCATCGTCACATCATCGCACCCGATGCGGTCCACGGCGGCACCCAGCCAGCGCGCGGCGCGCTGTTCGATGGTGTGCACCGCATTGCAGGCGATCGACTGGAACACCTGAGCCATCACGCAATCGGCATAGCGCGCGAATAGGTTGGCCACGGCGGGCGATCGGTCCTTGATCTCTTCCAGCTGGCGCGTGGGAATGCGCCAGAACCGCCCGGCATGGAGCACACCGGAACGGGCATAGGCCGGAAGGTGGCCCATGCTCACCACCCCGCCAAGCGCCCCTTCGCGGCCGACGAGAATGGTTTCCACCTCGATCCCGTTGTCCAGTTCGATGAAGTAGGAACAGACCGCGGCCCCGCGCGGGAGGTAGCAATATTCCACCTGATCACCCGGCCGGTAGATCACTTCTCCAGCCGCCATCCTGACGTCGACGAGGTGGGGGTCCAGCAGCCCCCGGTCCCCCGGACGAAGCGCCCGGAGTAGATCGCTGTCTTCCTGAACGATCTGCACATCCATTCGTGAAATCCCGAAATCTGTTCACCGGACCGCGCTTCTGGCTACTTTTGCCAGCCGCCGGCCCCTCACGAGCCAGACAACCCCACAAAACCGCTCCGGTTCCGTGCACATGTGAACAGACGGTTCCACTTCGGATTGCTAAGACCGTATTTCGCCGCGGCAGGTGGTCCGAACCAGGCGCGGTTTCGATGTGCGGCCAATGTGTGGGCCGATTGCCGAACACGTGTTAATCGGGAACACAGGGTCGTGGGGAGAGTTGACAGGCGCTGGAGGGGCGGTGTCTGGAATGGCCGAAGCGCTCCGATATATATTATTGTGAATCAGAGCCTTCCGCCCCAGAGCGAGTAGCCGATGCGAACCGAGGACAAGATGACCGGACACGCCAGTTTCACGATGCCTGGGCTCACCGATGCCGGGCGGGATGACAGAACGCACCTTGATGGCTGACGGCGGCGAAATGTCCGGCAACACGGTCAGTCTGGACACCTGCGCGCTGGAACCGATCCACGTGATCGGCAGAATCCAGAGCTTTGGCTGGCTCGTCTCGTTTTCCAGCGACTGGATCGTCAACCACGTCTCGCTCAACTGCGCCGACCTGTTCGGGCAGGACCCGCATGCGATGATCGGGATGCCTGCCGTCCAGTTCCTTTCGCCCAGCGCCATGCATGACGTCCGCTCCCGCGTGCAGGTGCTGGGCGGCGGTGCCGGCGTCGAGCGCGTGTTCGAGGTGGACCTTGTCGGCGATGGACGGCTGTTCGACCTGGCGCTCCACGTTTCCGGCCGATCCTATGTGCTGGAGATCGAACCGCGCGAGGCAGGCCGCCGGCGCGATTTCGTCAGCTATGTACGGCCGATGATAGAGCGCCTGCGCGAAGCGCCATCGCTGGAAAAGCTCTGCGCCAGCGCCGCGCGGCACTTGCGTGCGTTGACCGGGTTCGACCGGGTCATGATCTACCGATTCGATGCCGATGGCGCGGGCGAGGTGATCGCCGAAAGCCTGAACGGCATGGTGGACAGTTTCCAGGGCCTGCATTTCCCCGCCTCTGACATTCCGGCACAGGCACGCCGCCTCTATTCGCGCAACTTGCTGCGCATCATTTCGGATATCGACGATCCTACCGTGCCGATCTACCCGGCTACGGGCCCCAGCGGCGATCCGCTGGATCTTTCGATGTCCGGCCTCCGCGCGGTTTCGCCGATCCATATCGAATACTTGCGCAACATGGGGGTGAAGGCCTCCATGTCGGTTTCGATCATGCGCCGGGGCAAGTTGTGGGGCCTGATGGCATGCCATCATTATGCGCCGCTTACCCTCTCCTATTCCGCACGCACGGCCAGCGAACTGTTCGGCGAGTTCTTCGCCTATCTGCTGGAGCAGAAGGAAACCGATTTCACGCTGGCCCGCCGATCCGCTTCGGTGCGTTTGCATGACGAGATCATGGCGCGCGTCGCCGGCGGCGGATCGCTGCTTGAGGCGTTCGAAGATTTCGGAGAGGCGATCGGCCGCGTCATCCCCTTCGACGGCGTCATCGGCTGGGTGGACGGGCGTTTCGTTTCCCGCGGGGCCACGCCGGATGAAGCGCAGTTTCGGGAACTTGCAAGGTTTCTCAACACCGCAGGCGCCAGCACGATCTGGTCTACCGACACGATTGCCCGCCTGTTCGAACCAGCCGACGAATGGGCGGACAAGGCGGCCGGCCTGTTGGCCCTGCCCGTCAGCCGTACGCCAAGGGACTACATCGTGCTGTTCCGGCGGGAACAGCTGCGCGAGGTCAACTGGGCGGGAAATCCGGAAAAGGCGATGGAACTCGGCCCCAATGGCCCGCGCCTCACGCCCCGCAAAAGTTTCGAGATCTGGAAGGAAGAGCGCCGCGGCCAGTGCCGAGCGTGGAGCGCGGACGAGATCCAAGCCGCGGAATCGCTGCGCGTCACCCTGCTGGAGGTGGTCCTGCGGCTGGCCGATGCCGCCCATGCAGAACGCGAGAGAGCCAATCGCCAGCAGGACATGCTGATCGCCGAGCTGAACCACCGGGTGCGCAACATCCTCAATCTTATTCGCGGGCTGGTGACGCAAAGCCGCGAAGGGGCGCACTCCATCGACGAATTTGCCGATATCGTCGGCAGCCGCATCCATGCGCTGGCTCGCGCCCACGATCAGGTTACGCTGAAGGACTGGACGCCATCCTCGCTCTATGAACTGATCCGGACCGAGGCCGCCGCCTATGCCGGCCCCGACAGCGGCAGCAGCATGGATAGAATAGTGATCGAAGGCCCTGACGCACTGATCGCGCCCGGGGCATTCACCACGCTGGCCCTGGTGTTCCATGAACTGACGACCAACTCGGTAAAATATGGCGCACTGTCCGTGCCGCGCGGAACCGTGATGGTCAAACTTCGCCGGGATGACGACGGCGCACTGGAAATAGACTGGCGCGAAACGGATGGCCCTGAGGTGGCGCCGCCCACCCGACGCGGTTTCGGATCGACGATCATCGAACGCACGATCCCGCACGAATTGTCAGGATCGGCGACGGTGGAGTTCCCGGAATCAGGTCTCTGCGCAAGGTTCCTGCTACCTGCCGAACATATTGCCGCGTTCGAAAAACCGACGCAGGCCACCGGCCGCCCGCGTGTCGAAACCGTACATGCCGCCAAGTTCGATGCCGCCGTGCACAACGGCGCCGCGCTGGTGGTGGAGGATAATGTAATTATCGCCATGGAAGCGGAAGACGCGCTGCGCGAACTGGGCTTCGATGATTGCCGGATTGCTGGCACCGTGGCCGATGCGCTGGCCCTCGTGGCGACAGGAGAGATTTCCTTCGCGATGCTTGACGTCAATCTGGGCAAGCACACCAGCGAGGACGTTGCCCATGCGCTGCGCGACAGGAAAACACCCTTCATCTTCGCCAGCGGCTATGGCGAACGATCGGCGCTGGCGGAAACCTTTGCCGATGTGCCGATCGTGACCAAACCTTACGGCCTGCGCGACATCAAGGCCGCACTGGCGCAGCTGGCGGAACGATAGTCCGCCGGTTCGCATCCAGCTTCGGGAGGCCCGCCTATCCCCAACTGGCGGCCGGTGGAGCGCCCTCCAGGAAAGCGATCAGGCCCCGCTCCTCACGCGTCAGCCATTGGGTCCGCCGGGGTAGCCTTGCGGGCAGTTCGGGCACAGGATCGTCCTTGCGCACGAAGGCGATCAAGGCCGGGTGGACGTAAGACTTGCGCGCAATCGCGGGGGTGTTGCCAAGCCGATCGGCCACTTCTTCCAGCACCGTTTTCAGATTCGATCCCGGCTGCTCCCACAGGCGGGCAAAAGCGATCGCGCTGGCCGCGAAAGTGCGGAAATCCTTGGCGGAGAATTCCTCCCCCATCGTTTCGTGCAAGTAGGCGTTCACATCCTGCGATCCGACCGGGATCGCGCAGCCTTCGTCATCAAGGTACTGGAACAAGTGCTGGCCCGGCAGGTCCTGCATACGCCGCACGCAGGACACCAGCGCACGATCGGCACTGACCACTTCACGCAGCTTGCCATGCTTGCCACGAAACCGCAGGCGCAGCTTGCGGCCCTGAAGCGTGGCATGGCGCGTGCGAAGCGTGGTCGCGCCGAAACTCTTGTTGGTCGCGGCATAGCATTCGTTGCCGATGCGGATCGCCTCGGCATCCAGCAATGCCACGATCGAGGCTACGGCGCGTTCGCGGCACAGGCCATGCCCCGCCAGATCGCGGGCGACGCGTTCCCGCAGCGCCGGCAAGGCGCGCCCGAACGGTGCGCAGCGATCGAACTTGCGCGCATCGCGGTCCGCGCGCCAATCGGGGTGGTAACGATACTGCTTTCGCCCGCGCGCATCGAATCCGGTCGCCAGCAGATGCACTTCGGCCAGAGGCGAGAACCAGCAATCGACATAGGCGGGCGGCAGCGCGATGCGGTTCAGGCGGTCGATTTCGTCCCGGTCGGTGATCCGCGCGCCGTCGGGGCCAAAATAGGCCCATTTCCCCGCTCGCGTGCGACTGCGCGTAATTCCGGGCGTGTCGGGATCGGCAAAGCTGAGGCGCGGCATCGGCGTGATCGTGCTTTCTTGTCGTTTGCCTGCAAACGCACCAGTCGCCCCGTGGTTGTCTCCGATCCGGAAACCTTGCGGCGTGCCCGCCCGTTTCACCGCCATACGCAGCATCCGAAGGATAGAGACACATGGCCGATGCCCGCATCTTCAAGGTTCTGAAGCAGGATCACGACCGCCAGCGCCAGATGCTGGAGCAATTGGGTGAAACCCATGGCGACAGTCCCGAACGCCGCGCCCAGTTCGAGGCGCTACGCCGCGAACTTCAGGCCCATGCGGCGGCCGAGGAAGAGACTCTCTACGCCACGATGCTGGCCAAGCCGGATCTTCGCGACGATGCACGCCATTCGGTTTCCGAACACAAGGAAATCGACGATTTCCTGGGCGAACTGGTTCAAACCGAAATGAGTTCGCCCGGCTGGCTGGTGAAGTTCAAGGAGATGCGCCACCGCTACCTCCACCACATCGACGAGGAGGAGGAAGACATGTTCCCCACCGCCGCAAAGGCCCTTTCGGCTGAGGAGGAACGCCACATGGCCAAGCAGTTCGCAACCCGCAAGCCACGCGAACTGGAAGCCGCGGTTACCGAACTGCCCGGCGACGCACGCGAATAAAAAAGGCCTGCCGCCTGACAAACAGAAGTCTACGCCGGCTTTCCACGTTTGACGCGCGGGGAATTACCATGACCTTTTCTTCCCGGCCCCCTGTAATCCGGGAACGCCCCTAGTCTTCGCGGCGTTTGATCTATGACCGAGAGGAGACCGTCATGGACCACAATGTGCGCGAGACGTTCTGGAAAGCTTTTGCAATCAGCCCAGTAGCCATGATCCGGCTGGAAAATTCCCCCGGACATGCTGAACCGATGACGGCCCTGCTCGACAAGGAAGCCCATCACGCGGTCTGGTTCGTTTGCCGGCGAGACAACCGCATCGGCAAAGGCGGCCGCGCCATGGCCCAGGTCGTTACGCTGGGCCACGAAGTTTTCGCCTGTGTGGCCGGCACGCTGGTCCCCGAAACCGACCCCGCTGCGCGCGAGAAGCATTGGAACAACGCGGTAGAAAGCTGGTTTCCTGGCGGCAGACACGACCCCAACGTGGTCATGCTGCGTTTCGAGGTGGATGATGCGGAAGTCTGGACCATGGACATCGGCTTGAAGGGCCTGTTCAGGCTGGCCACCGGCGGCACGATCGATCCAGCCAGAGTGGGCGAACACGAAACCGGCGTGGTCTGAACGCGCCTATCCCGTTATTTCCAAACCAGATCGACTTGCACAAAGAGACCGTCCGGAAATTCGCGCCTTGCAAATTTCCGGAAGGTTTCTGATTTGGCACGGGTTTCTAGAGCAGCGACTTGGACTGCTTCAACACCATGTCGCAGGCCTTCTGGCGAACCTGCTTCGGCGCCTTGTCCAGCGAGAAAGTCTTGCCGTCGCTGCCGAGAATATTGCCAGCGGCGCCCGAGGTGTAGCTTGGACTATCCTGTGCAACATCGGGCTTCTTGCTGAGCGCGGAATAGACCGAATTGCCCTGCACCTGATCGGTGAGCTTGTTCTTCACGCAGTAGGACAGGACGCCCGCTGCATTACTGCCCCCGATAGAGGAGACGTCTGGCAAGGCTGAAGACATGCCAGGAATTTGACCCGAACTTTGTGTGGCTGTGGCCATCGCCATGACGGCCACAAGGGAAATCGGAATAAGCGCGATAGCGCGACGATTTTTGAACGGCTTCATGAGCAACTCCCGTCACGGAAGTGGAAAGCCCCCCACAATCTTTGCTATCAAGGCATCGACAGGCAATGGCAACCATTTCTCGACGCCAGACGCACTGGGTCAGCTGCAATGAGCCCGCCTTTCAGACTCGCTGCTGCAATGGCTCCAGTTCGCGTGGCCGCCCTGCTTCGGGACAACCCGCCAGCGCATAGGCTACCGCATTGAGTATCGCCTCGCGTGAGAACGGCTTCTGCACCACACCCACCGCTGTGGGTGCCGGACTATCGATCTGTCCGGGGTTCGCAGTGACATAAATCACCCGAGACCCGAACTTCACTGCGATCTCCCTGGCAATCGCCGGACCTGTCAATCCGTCGCGCAAGTTGAGATCGATCAGTGCGACGTCCGGAGCCACCCCCAGCGATGCAATCGAAGCTGCATCGGGATAAGTGCCCAGCACATCGTGCCCGCCATCGGAAAGGATGTCTTCCAGTTGCAGCGCCACCAGAAATTCATCCTCTACGATGAGAACTTTGGCTGCCCCCGTGACTTCCAACGCAGCCCCCCCTGAAATCATCTGGCCCAAGACACGGCATTCCTTGTCATGCGGCGAGTTCGGCATCCTCGTCGACGTTGGCGATCCTGACCAGCTCTTCGAAGAAGGCATCCACGGCGTCTCCGGTCAAGACAAAATTGTGACGGAAATCCGGGAGCTGTCCGGATTCGAGAACTTTGGCCAGCATGGCGCGGGCCCGGCAGATGCGGCTCTTCACCGTACCAAGCGCAATGCCGCAGATCCGTGCGATTTCCTCATAGGAAAGGTTGCCGGCGGCCACCAGGATCAGGGCCTCCCGATAAGTCTCGGGAATGGTGGTCAGCGCGCGCAGCACATCGGCCAGTTCCACGCTGCTTTCCTGGCTGGCTTCGGCGCAAAGGATGCGTTCAGCCGCAACCTCATCATAATCGCCATGGAAGCGGGCGCGGCGCGCCTCGCTATAGAAATGATTGCGCAGGATCGTGAACGTCCAGGCCTTGAAATTGGTGCCGGCCGCGTAGCGATCGCGTGCAGCCCAGGCGCGCAGCATGGTTTCCTGCGCAAGATCGTCCGCGCGATCGCGGCAGCCGCACAAACCGCGCGCAAATGCACGCAGGTGCGGCGCCACTTCTGCGAGCGCACGCTTGAAGTCGCGGTCGTTGAGGCGAGCCACCGGAGCAGCCTTTACCGACGCCTCGTGATGCGTCTCGGTTTCGGCCCCTGCTTCGATCGTTCCAGCCATCGCGATACCCTCCATTTTATCCGCCCACCCCGGACCAAGCCGGGATCAGTGACGGGGTAACGCAGCCAACTTGCGGAAAGTTCCCGGAAAGACGCAAATGCAAGCCACCCTGTCGCACAAGAGCACCGGACCGACGCACCGGCGGCGCCGAGCCGAAAAGGCAGATATGCGAAAAAATACGCAGAGCGTGGGAACAAGCATGCCGCAAAACGATTGAGGCCTCCGTTCACTTCTTTCGGTGAACGGAGGCCTTCGGGATCGGATCACCACCGGTTTGCGGGGGGTGGGGGAGCCAGTGGTGATGTCCGTGAAACGTGCAAACGTTTGGTTGGTTCCCGTCACGAAGCGCCGCGCGAAAAAAATTTTGATGTTGCCCTGCCCTCCCGCGGTTGCCAGACATTGCAACGTGGTCGGGGTGCAAAACCGGTTTCGCCGGGTAAGAATACAACGGGAACCATTGTTCCAGGAGCCGAGGAATTTCGATGTCCGTCTCTGACCAGATCGCATCCCAACTGCCCTACCTGCGCCGCTACGCGCGTGCGCTGACCGGCTCTCAGCATTCGGGCGACGCCTATGTCCGCACCACGCTGGAGGCCGCGCTTGCGGACCGCGCGCTGCGCGAGGAGATCGCCCAGAGCCGCGCCGCACTCTACGCCAGCTTCACCCGCATCTGGGCGACCGGGCATGTCGAGGATCCCTCACCGCTGCTTTCCGCCGATGTGGAAGGCGCCGAACAGGCGGCCCAGACGCGGCTCGCCCGCGTTGCGCCGACGCATCGGCAGGCCCTGCTGCTGACCACCGTGGAAGAATTCTCTCGCGAAGAGACGGCCGCCATCCTGGGCGTCACGCCGGAAGAGGTGGATGCGCTGGTCATGCAGGCGGTGATCGAAATCGAAAGCGAAAGCACGACCGACGTGCTGATCATCGAGGATGAGCCGCTGATTTCGATGCAGCTGGAAGGCCTGGTGACCGAGCTTGGCCACAATGTGGTCGGCACCGCTGCCACGCACGCCCAGGCGCTGCAGATCTTCGAGCGGAGCCCTGCCGGGCTGGTGCTGGCCGATATCCAGCTGGCCGACGGCAGTTCGGGGATCGATGCGGTGGAAGATCTGCTGCGCTTCGGCGACGTGCCGGTGATCTTCATCACCGCCTATCCGGAACGCCTGCTGACCGGTGAACGGCCGGAGCCGACCTACCTCGTCACCAAGCCGTTCCAGGAAGCCACGGTGCGGGCGGCGATCAGCCAGGCGCTGTTCTTCGCGCCGGGCCGCACTTTGGCCTGACATCCCCGGGGCCTGACATCCATCGGCGGCCTGACATCCATCGGGAAATCCGTCGCTTGCGGATTTCCCGATCTTTTCAGTACAGCGCCGGGCGTTCACCCGCGTCGATCGGGGGCAGCACCCTGCCGAACCGGTCACGCGGAGCCTGCGCCTCAAAATCGAGTTCGGGCGGATTGAAGCCCAGATGGCGGACCACCGCTTCATGAAGCGGCGTATCGAAGCGAACGCCGGCGCAGCCGTCGTGAGCCCATACCACCAAACCGCTGCTCCGCTGAATGCCGCCGAAGGAAACTTCGACCGCGTCCCCCACCGTCATCGGCAGTTGCGCGACGTCGAGCATCCCACCGCCGACCGAGAGGTTGTAGAGGAAAACGCTGCCGATCCGCTCCCCGACGCGGCACTCTACCTTCTTTTCCACGATATGCCGGTTCCAGGCACGCGAATCCATGATTTGACCCCCCGAAGAACTCGTTCGGGGACGGATTACAGGCCGTTCACTTAAATAAGAGTGAAATAATACGAAAGAACGAGCCCCACAAAACCGCGTAGCATTGCTCTATTGCGGGCACCGGGCGCCTCGTTATCGGCGCTCATTGCGAAGCGCGAATTCGCGACTGGAACGAACCGGCACTTTCAGACGGCACTCCACGCCGGCGGGCAGGAATGCCAAGTCTACTTCCGCCTTCAACTCGTGCGCCACGATCTTTTCGATCAGGTCGCGGCCGAAGCCGCGCTTTGCGGGCTCGCTCACCACCGGTCCACCTTCTTCGCGCCAGTGAACCACCGCGAGTTCCGGCGTCACGATCGACCAGTTGACGTGGATCCGCCCCTCGGCCCGCGTCAGCGCGCCGTACTTGGCGGCGTTGGTGGCCAGTTCATGGATCGCCAGCCCCAGCGACATCGCATCGTTGGGGGCCAGCTTGATGTCGGGGCCCGACATTTCGACATGCCGCTCGCTGCCTTCCATGTAGGGAGCAAGCTCGGAGCGGACCACATCGCCCAGCGCCGCGTGCCGCCAATCCGACTGCGAAAGCAGGTCGTGCGTGGCCGACAGGGCGCGAATACGCGCGGTCAGGCTGTCGGTGAAATCGTCGATATCGGTTGCCCGCCGCCGCGTGAGCGCGGCGATCGACAGAACGTTGGCCAGCGTGTTCTTCACCCGGTGGTTGAGTTCGCGGGTCAACGAATTGCGGATCGCCGCCTGCCCCTGCAGCCATTCCAGCACGCGCCGGTCCTCCGCCGCGCGGCGTGTGATGAAGCGTCCGATCGCCATGACCATCAGCGAGGTGAGCGCCCCGAAGAACAGCGTGATGCGCGATGCGGTGGACAGCAGCCCCACTTTGCGATCGCTGATCGCCACCACCCAGACATGGCTTCCCACGTCGATCTTGCGCTCCATCGCCGGCCCGGTCAGCCCATCGGTCTGCCGCTCCGCCAACAGGTTCTCTGGTGCTACCGAACCGTCGTAGACCGCCACGTCGATCTGATCGTTGCGATAGAGTTCGGATGCCGATGTCAGGAACTGTTCGGCACGGAACGGGCTATAGACGAAACCCTTCACCTGCCGGTGGCCGGCACCGCCGACTATGATCGGCATGTAGATCAGGAACCCCGCCGTCGCCGGCTTGCCCATGTCCTGTACAAGCTGCACCTTGCCGGAAGCCACCGGCTTGCCCAGCGCCATTGCCCGCTCCATCGCCGCCCTGCGCGTGGGATCGGAGAACATGTCATAGGCCATCGCCGTCCGGTTGGCAGTGTCCTGCGGTTCGAGATAGACGATCGGCGTCGCATATTCCTGCCCGACGCCGGGACGCGGATGGACCAGCCAATCGGGGTCTCGCCTCTCCTGGATGGCCACTTCCAGTTCGGAAAGATGGTCCACCGGCACCAGCGGAGCCCAGCCCATACCCAACGAACCGTAAAGATTGCCCTTGCCCTGCAGATCCTGAGCAAAGGCGCGGAACTGCTCCTCGCTGACATCCTGCTGGCTGGCGAACAAGGCGCCGCCCGCCCGCAGCAGGGCGATATTCTCGGTCACCCGGCGCTCCAGCGCTGATGCGATCTCGGTAAGGTTGCGGTCCAGTTCCACGCGGCGGGTCTGGCGATCCGCCCGCTCGATGGCCATAACCGATACCGCCGTCGTGATCGACGCGATCACGAAGAGCAGGAAGGGCCACCCGCGCGGATACTTGTGAAACCACGCTTGCTTCTGGACCCTGTCCAGCAGAGCCTGGTCAATCACCCGGAAATCCCCGCAGTTTCAAATCCGGTTCCCGATAAGCGTGCGCGGCGCAAACGACAATGTGAAAGGAATACCCGGGGGCGCATCTGGCAAGTCATCGCATGTCAGGGAACCATGAGCGGGGCGGTTTGTTCCAGCCAAAACGATGCTTGCCCTTCATGATCCGTTCACGACGTTCAGATTTGCGGAAATGCCATCGTCTCGCCCGGACCGCGCTTCGGCTGGCGAGACGTCCCGCATCCTCGGTTCGGCGCGCAGGACGGACCGATCATGCCCGGCAAGCAGTTTTCCAGGCCGGCAGGCGGGAAAGCGGTCTTGACCGCATACCGCTCTGCACGCAAGTGCGCAGTTCGAAAGGGAGTTTGCATTGAATCAGCCTCCAGAACAAGGCAAGCCGGACGAGCCCGGAATGCCACCGGAAACCGCCCCCGATGCGCCGCGCGCCATCGGTCTTGGCGCCGAAGGTGGCATGACCGGCAGCGTCGGCGGAACCGCCCCGGCCGGAGCCGGGCCGGGCGAGCCTGGCTGGGCCAAGGGGCTGAGAAAGCTGTACAACTCCGTGGTTGAAGAGCCGCTTCCGGACAGCTTTACGGATCTCCTCCGAAAGCTCGATGGAAGCGACGATGACTGACCGGCTGCGCGTCTCGCCCGCCGAGCAGGCCTTTCGCACTGAATTGCTGGGCGTGCTGCCGCACTTGCGCGCCTTTGCCCGCGGGCTTTCGGGCAGGCCCGATTTTGCCGACGATCTGGTGCAGGAAGCGCTGATCAAGGCGTGGACGGCGCGCGATCGCTATACGCCCGGCACCAATATGCGGGCCTGGACTTTCGCCATCCTGCGCAATCATTACCTGTCGGAACTGCGCAAGAGCCGCCGCCAGACCGACCTGGACGAGGGCACGGCCGAGCGCCTGCTGGTGATGGAGGCCGATCAGGAAAGCCCCCTGCACCTTGGCGATATGGAAACGGCCCTGCAAAAGCTGGCGCCGGAGCGGCGCGAAGCCGTGCTTCTGGTCGGTGCTTCGGGTTTCAGCTATGAGGAAGCCGCCGATATTGCTGGCTGCCCGATCGGCACGATGAAAAGCCGCGTCGCCCGCGCGCGCGGCGATCTGGCGCGACTGTTGGACGGTGATCCCGAACAAATCGCGAAAGCGCGCCGGCCGGAATAACGCGCCCCGCAGCAGTCGATCGAACTGCTGCGGCGCGCCATTCGATTTTTGCAGTGGCTCTTTCCCGCGCTTGCCCGCACCTACCCGCCCGACTAGGCCGCCAGCCTAAGCCGAGCGCCTGACATCGGGGAGAAGAGCATGGATCTCGGCATATCGGGACGCAAGGCGATCGTCTGCGCATCCTCACGTGGGCTGGGGCTTGCCTGTGCCACCTCGCTGGCGCGCGAGGGTGTGGAAGTATGGATCAACGGCCGCGATGCAGGGCGGCTGGACGAAGCCGCCGATCACATCGCCGCCGCCACCGGCGCGCAGGTCCATCGCGTGCTCGGGGACATGAGCCGTGCCGAAGGCCGCGCCGCCCTGCTCGCCGCCTGTCCCGATCCCGACATTCTGGTCAACAACAACCACGGCCCCCGCTCGGGCCGGCTCGCGGATCTGGAACCGGCCGACTGGGAGGCCGCGGTTGCCGCCAACATGATCGCGCCGATCGAAATGATGCGCGCGGTGCTGCCCGGCATGCGCGCGCGTCGCTTCGGGCGAGTGGTCAACATCACTTCCGCCCAAGTGAAATCGCCGACGGTAGACATGGGCCTGTCGGTCGCCGCGCGCGCCGGGCTTATGGCGATGACCAAGTCCGCGCAGGCCGAATGCGTGGCGGACAACGTCACGATCAACAACCTGCTGCCCGGCCCCTTCCGCACCGATCGGCTGATGGAACTGGCCCGGCGCCGTTCCGCCGCCGAAGGAATCGATATCGAGGAAGCCTTTGCCCGGATCGGCCGACGCGGCCCGGCAGGGCGCATCGGCGATCCAAGCGAGTTCGGAGATGCCTGCGCCTTCCTGTGCGCGGCGCAGGCCGGATTCATCTCCGGCCAGCACCTGGCACTGGACGGCGGCGCCTACACCGGACTGATCTGAGCGATCATCCCTTGGCCTGTTCGATCGTGAAATCCGCCATCGAGGCCCAGTCACGCGCGGCATAGCCGCCCTCCACCGTCGCACCCATCTGGGCATGCACGGCATCAAGCATCGGCAGGTGGCCTTGCGTGCCCGGCGCCGTCTCGGCCGCGAGTTCCTTGGCAAGACGCAAGTCCTTCAGGCCCAGGGTCGCCTTGAAGCCGGGCTCGTACTTGCCCTCTGCAATGATGCCCGAATAGTTCTGGTAGATGCGACCGCCGAACAGCGTACCGGTCAGCAGGTCGAACAGCGCTTCACGCTCCACGCCCAGCCCCTCGGTCAGCACAACGGCCTCGGCCATGCCTTCGATGGCCATGGTGATCAGCATGTTGCAGGCAATCTTGGCAGCATTGGCGCGCGGCGCTTCCTCGCCCATGTCCCACACTTTGCCGGCGATTGCCGCGAACACGGGATCGAGCCCGCCGCGAAGGGCAGAGGGGCCGCCAAGGATCACGTTGAGCTGCCCCGCCGCCGCCACGTCCGGCCGGCCAAGCACCGGGGCCGACAGGTACCCCACGCCCGCCGCTTCGTGCCGCTCGACCAGTTCACGCGCGAAGGCGACCGAGATGGTCGAGCAGACGAGATGGACCACGCCCTGCGGCGCCCCGTCCAGCACGCCGCTGTCCAGCAGGACGTCACGGATCGCGCCGTCTTCCGAAAGCATCGTCAACACCACATCGCTGGCGAAGGCTTCGGCCGGGGTGGAAACCATCTCCACACCCTCCACCGTGCCGCCCGAACGGTTCCACGCACGCACACGGTGCCCTGCCTTCGCCAGATTGCGCGCCATCGCGCTACCCATCGCGCCCAGCCCGATGAATCCGATATCCATGTCAGAAATGTCCTTTTGAGGGGAAGCAAGCGATGAGCGCAGGATCGCCCCTGCCCTCACCGCTTAATCCGGAAAATGCGAAAGGGCCGGACCGCCCGTGGCGACCCGACCCTTTCATAAACCTGCGACGAGGCTTGGCTTACGCCGGGTAGGTCCAGGCCGTGCCACGGTCGAAGTTTTCGCCCGCGAAGTCCCAGTTGATCAGGTTCTCAAGCACGGCCTTCACATAGGCCGGGCGCTTGTTCATCTGGTCGATGTAGTAGGCGTGCTCCCACACGTCGATGGTGAGCAGCGGGTTCACATCGGTGGTGATCGGGCAGCCGGCGTCATGGGTCGAGATGACCTTGAGCGTGCCGCCGTCGACGACCAGCCAGGCCCAGCCCGAAGCGAAGTGGTTCACCGCTTCGTTCGAAAGCGCTTCCAGCAGCGCGTCGAGCGAACCGAAGTCCTTTTCGATAGCAGCGGCCAGCGCACCGCTCGGCGCGGTCTTGGTCGGGCTCATCGAGTACCAGTAGAAACCGTGGTTCCAGATCTGCGCCGCGTTGTTGAACATCGGGCCCGATGCCGACTTGGTGATTTCCTCAACCGACTTGTCGGCGTTGGGCGTGCCTTCGATGGCAGCGTTCAGCTTGTCGACATAGGTCTTGTGGTGGGCGCCGTGGTGGATTTCCAGCGTCTTGGCCGAGATATGCGGTTCGAGAGCGTCCTGCGCATAGGGCAGCGGCATCAGGGAAATGGTCATGGCTGTCTTCCTGTTTCGGTTATCGAGAACGTGGTTCAGATCATCTGGCCGTCCCCCGCGCGCCGACAAACGGCGGTGGACTCATCAAACGGGTCGCGGGCTATGTCTGTCTTATTGCCCGACAATTCAAGCACGGATTGTCGGGCAAAACGAAGGCACCGTGCAAAGCCCCCGTTGTACCGCGAAAACGACAAAGGATGGCGGCATGGCCGCCATCCTTTCCTTTGCCCATTTGGCCCGATGCTTCCGATGGAAGCCCAGCGCCCGGCACCAGCGCAATCGCTTTTATTGCGGGTGCTGGGCAGTCTCGTTGTCCGCCTTGTTTTCCAGCGCATCGGACTTGGCCTCACCCGCCTTTTCGACGGCATCCGCCTTGGCGTCCATGGCATCGGCGGCGGCGCCGGTCATCTGGTCGGCCTGGTCGTGCATGGCGTCGGCCGCGTTGTCGGACGACTGCTCGACCGCGTCGGCCTGCTTCTCGGTAGCGTCGTCCGCCTTGTTGTTGCAGGCGGCAAGGCCAAGCGAGGCGGCGGCAATCGCCGCAACGGCGGCGGTCATACGGATCGGTTTCATAGGCTTTGCATCCTTTCCCTGTTTATCGCTCCGGAGAGGGTTCGCTCCTGAGAGCCGGGCCCTCTCCGGTCACCGTTGGACTCAGCGGATTGAGCCGCGGCGGAAGAGGTTGACGATCGCCAGCAGGATCACCGCACCCAGGAACGAGGCGAACAGCGACATGATATCGAACGCGCCGCTGGTAATCGGTGCGCCGCCGATCAGCGGGGTGATCAGAACGCCTGCAATCAGCGCGCCCACGACGCCGACGACGACGTTGAGGAAAAGCCCTTGCTGCGCATCGGTGCGCATCAGGATCGAAGCGAGCCAGCCGATTACGCCGCCGACCACCAGAATGAGAAGAAGAGTCATTGTTGCATCTCCGTAATGGGTCGTAGTGATCAGGATAACGGGCTGGCGAAGCGGCGGTTCCTGCACGCCTGCAACATTTTGTCGTATTCAGACCGACTTCAGCAATTGGCGAACCCAGCGAAACCAATTGGGTCGGCAACTTGTTCCATGGGACATGAGGCAGCCGTACGACAGATCGCATAACCCCCTTGCGGCCTTGGCATCGGCGGCGGTCGTGGCGGCGGGATTCGTGGGTTTGCTGCATGGGCTTACCCTGCGAATGCCCCCCGTCGGCGCCGATGCCGCGCTGGTGGCGATCGTTACCGTGCCGGAAGCCTCTCCGCCGCCACCTCCACCACCTCCTCCTCCTCCTGTGCCAGCACCAGCCCGGCATAACGGATCCAAAGCAGCCTCGGCCCCATCGGCCCCTGTGGGTGCCAGGGGCGCCCCGGTCGTCGCCCCCGCAGCGCCCCTTGTGCTGGCTCCTTCGCCGCCCATCACGACCGCGCCCGTGGCCGGTACCGGCGGCACGGGATCAACGGGCACGGGAAGCGGCGCCGGGGGCAGCGGCCATGGATCGGGCGGGGGCGGGGGCGGGGGCGGTGGCGATGGCGGCGGTGCAGGCGGAGGCGGCGTCAACGCCGGCGTCGCCACCCAGCCTCGGCAGGTTTCGGGACGCATGCTCTATTCGGACTTGCCCCCGGACTTGCGCAAGGCCCGGGCGGGCGCCGAGATCACCGTGCGTTATCGCATTGGCGTCGATGGGCTGGTCAGCGGTTGCACGGTGATCACCTCCAGCGGCCGACCCGATCTCGACGCCGCCACTTGCGACCATATTTCCCGCCGGTTTCGCTTCCGTCCGGCCCGTGATGCATCGGGGCATCCGATCCCCTTCGTCATGACCGAGACGCAAGGATGGAATAACACGGCGCAACAATCTGATTGAATGGCCGTGACCTTGCCCAATCCAGCGGCTACAGACGCTGCACGAATAATCGCGAAAGAGAGGAAACCCATGCCCCCCGTCGACCGCACCCACGCGCCCGCGCTGCGTTCTTGGGTGGAAAGCGCCAACAGCCATCGCGATTTCCCGATCCAGAACCTGCCGCTGGGCGTGTTTTCCCGTCCCGATGAAACCCCACGCGGCGGCATGGCGATTGGCGACTGGATTCTCGACCTCGCCGCCCTGGCGCAAACCGGCCTGCTTGAGGGCGAGGCGCTCGCCGCGGCGCAGGCGGCATCGGGCGATAGCCTGAACCCGCTGCTGGCGATGGGCTCCGACCCGCGCATGGCACTGCGCCACCGCGTTTCGGCATTGCTCGCAGAAGGCGCGGTCGAGCGTGAGGCCGTGGAGCCGCTGCTGGTGCCGATGCACCAAACCACACTGCACTTGCCCGCCCGCATTGGCGACTACACGGACTTCTACGTGGGCATCCACCACGCGACCAATATCGGCACGCTGTTCCGGCCCGACAATCCACTGCTGCCCAATTACAAGCACGTGCCCATCGGCTATCACGGCCGTGCTTCCACCGTGCGCCCCAGCGGTGCGCCGGTGATCCGTCCGCAGGGCCAGACCAAGGCGCCGGACGCCGAGGGGCCCTCGTTCGGACCGATCAAGCGGCTCGACTACGAGTTGGAAGTGGGCGTGTGGATGGGCTCGGGCAACGAACTGGGCCAGCCGATCCCGATCGCGCAGGCACTGGACCATGTGGCCGGCCTGACCCTGCTCAACGACTGGTCCGCCCGCGATGTGCAGGCCTGGGAATACCAGCCGCTCGGGCCGTTCCTGTCCAAAAGCTTCCTCACCACCGTTTCCCCCTGGCTGGTGACGATGGAGGCCCTCGCCCCGTTCCGCACCGCGCAGCCGCCGCGCCCGGCCGGCGATCCCCGGCCGCTGCCCTATCTTTGGGATGACGCGGATCAGGCAGAGGGCGCGTTTTCGCTGGAACTGGAAGTTTTCCTCTCCACCGCCCAAATGCGCCAAGCCGGCATGCCCCCGGTGCGCCTGAGCCACGGCCCTGCCGCGAACATGTACTGGACCGTCGCCCAGATGGTGACCCATCACGCATCGAACGGCTGTGCGATGAATACGGGGGACCTGCTGGGCACCGGCACGATCTCCGGCCCCGAAGACGGCACGCAGGGCAGCCTGATGGAGATCACCCGCGCCGGTCGCCAGCCCATCACGCTGCCTACGGGCGAGACCCGCACCTTCCTGGAAGATGGCGACGAACTGACCCTCGCCGGCCGCTTCAATGCCGAAGGTGCGGTGTCGATCGGGTTCGGTCCCTGCATCGGCGTGATCCAGGGATAGGGCGGAAAAGCCCTAGAGCATTTTCTAATCAGGTGGAAACACCTGATGACTCGGAAAATGCGCCAAACCAAAACCTTAGAGCAGTCCATCCGACGCAGTCGGGTGGGTACTGCTCTAGAACTCCGACCAATCAGCCTCGTCGGACGGCGCAAGCGCCGCTGGCGAGGCTGATGGAGGGGGCAGGACGGCACGCGGCATCGGTTTCGATTGCGGGGTGGACGCCGGAAGGGCACGACCCGCAAGCGCCCGGCGCGGCGCGGCGAACGCCACCACGCTGCCCTCGCCGATCCGGAACCCGTCCACCAGATCGGCCAGCCTGTCCGCCTCCGCAGCAAGACTGCGCGCAGCGGCCGTCGCCTGCTCTACCATAGCGGCGTTCTGCTGGGTCACCACGTCCATCTGGCCGACGGTATTTTCCGTCTGGCGCAAGCGCTCGGCCTGCACGGAGGAGTCCTGCGCAATTCGGGTGACGACATCGGTCGCGGTATCGATCCGGGCAATGATCGCGTCCAGCGCCTGCCCCGTCCGCCGCACCATGTCGGCTCCGGCGGAAACTTGTGCGGAACTCGCCTCTATCAACCGACGAATGTCCTTCGCGGCATCGGCCGATCGCTGCGCCAGAGCGCGAACCTCCGTCGCCACCACGGCAAAGCCCTTGCCCGCCTCCCCCGCACGCGCGGCCTCCACGCCGGCGTTAAGCGCCAGCAGGTTGGTCTGGAAGGCAATGGCGTCGATCACCGCGATAATGCTGCCGATCTCCGCCGTAGACCCTTCGATCTGCGCCATTGCGCCCACCGCCTGCCCTACCACTGCGCCGCCCCGCCGGGCCTCGCTGACCGCCGCATCGACGCCGCGCCGGGCCTCTGCCGCGCCGTCTGCCGTCACTTGCAGCGCTTGCGACAATTCGCGCACGGCCTGGGCAGTCGTGCCGATCTCTGTGGCATGGAGTTCGGTACGGCGCGCCAAGTCGTCCGACGCATGGCTGATTTCCCCTGCCCCGGCGCGGATCGTCTGGGTCGACGCGGCCACCGACTGCATCGCCTGCCGAAGCCGCGACGCGGTGACGTTGAAATCGTCCCGCAACCCGCAATAGGCCGGGGCCAGTGGTGGCAGTTCAACGGTGAGATCGCCGCCCGCCATGCCTTTCAGCCGATCGCCAACCAGTTCGATCATCTCCCCCGTCTCGGCATTGGCCTGCGCCCGCGCCGCCAGTGCTTCACGCAACCGCGCAGCGGCCCGGGCGAGATCGCCGATCTCGTCGTCCCGCTCGCGATAGGGAATGTGCAGATCGAACTGGCCCGCCTCGATATCGGCGATGGTCCGGCACAGGCTGCCCAGTTCCTCGCTGATGCTGGATCGGATTGCACGGGCGAACAGATAGGAAATCACGCCAGAGGCCACCGCCAGGCCGACCGTGATCGCCATGATCCGCAGTAGCACCGCACGCTGGTCCGCCGCGATCGTGTCGCTACGCGCAATGGCCGGGGTGCGGATCTTCTCGATGGCATCGTCGACCTCGTTGCCATGCGCGATGATCCCGGCGAGCACCTGTGGCGACGGCTTCGGCCCGGCAAAGGCGGCCGCAACGGTTTCGTCATAGCCCTTCGCCAGCCCGGACATTCGCTCGAACGGCGCGATCTCGTCCGGTTCCAACCGCTTACGGGTCTGCGCCATCGACGAAGCCAGATCGCGGGCATTGCCCTTCCAGCCCTGCTCGGTCGCCGTAGTGCCGATCAGGGCATGGCGAAACACATCGCGTTCGAGCGAGGCGAAGTCCTTTTCCAGCAGAACGGCATAGAGCGCCTGATCCGATGTCCTGTCGTCCAAGGCGTTGATGCGCAGCGATTCCACCGAACCGACGACCGCCGTCGCCACCAGGCACAGCCCCAAGGCAACCGCGACCATCGCCTGTATCGACAGCCGGCGCCTGATCGATTGCCGCCGCAGCCAGCCGCTGCCCTGCCCGGACGCGAAATCCATCCCTGAACCCTTTCACTGCCACCGCCTGCGGTAGAGGCGCAACGTGAAGATCGGGATGCAGGTGGACTAAGCGTTGCTCCGGATCAGAGCATTGTCCAATCAGGCGGAATCACCCGATGACTCGGAAAATGCGGCAAACCAGAAGCTTGCAGCGGTTGATCCGATGCAATCGGATCGCAAGCCGCTCTAGAGCCAGCCTTCGCCGCGATACCATTCGGCGGTGGCGCGCAGCCCGTCCTCGGTGGCGATCCGGGGCTGCCACAAGGTTTCGGGCACGCGCGCCTCTGCACCCACCACCCAGTCAGGGTGGCTGAAATAGGAAGCGCGATCGGGCGTCATCTTGGCATTGGCGCCGCGCAGGAAGTTGTCCGCCTTGGCCACCATCATCAGCACGCCGCGCGAAAGGCCGACGACGCGCACGCGCTTGCCCACGGCGATACCGATGGCGCGTGCCGTTTCGGCATGGCTCCAGCCGTTCGGGCGGCCATCGTCGGGCTCCACGATGCGGCCGGTGACAGGCTCGCCCGCCGGCACCAGCGCCACCAGCAGCCGCGCCAGATCCTCGACATGGATCATCGACGCACGGCCATGCCCGGGCACCGGCACCACGCCCCAGCGGGCGGCGCGAAACAGTTCGAACATTTCCTTGTCGCGCGGGCCATAGATCGCCGGCGGACGCACGATCGTCCACTCCAGCGGGCTCGCCATAACCAGCTTTTCCGCCCGCGCCTTGGAGGCGCCATAGGCCGAAAGCTGCGGCTCCCGCGCGGAGAGCGACGAAACGTAGATGAACCGGGCAATGCCCTTCACCACCGCCGTCTCGATCAGGTTCAGCGTGCCGGCGACGTTGCCCGCCTCGAACCCGGCGGCATCGGGCGCGTTGACCACGCCGGCGACATGGACGATCGCCTCCGCCCCGCGCGTCAGTAGCGAGAGCGATGCGGTATCGCGCAGTTCGCCGCGCACCCAGGTGACATGCGGATCGAGCAGCGGGTTCGGCCCCTGCTCGCGCCGGGTAAGCGCGCGCACGTGATAGCCGGCGCGCACCGCCTCCTCGATCACGGATTGGCCGACGAAGCCGGTGGCGCCGGTAAGCGCGATTACGGGACGGTCGCTCTGGTTCATGCTCTTTCCGGTCGGGCCTTCAGTACCATCTGGTCGCGGTGGACCACGGACGAGCGCGGGGCATAGCCAAGCACGGCTGCCTGTTCGCTCGAATGAAGCCCCTTGATCGCCGCGCATTCCCCCGCGGCATATTCGGACAGGCCGTGCGCGATCACGTGGCCGCGCGCGTCGGTAACGGCAATGGCGTCGCCGCGATCGAACGCGCCGTCCACGGCGGTAACGCCCTTGGCCAGCAGGCTGGAGCCGCGCAGCAGCGCCGCCACCGCGCCGTCGTCCACGTGGATCGTGCCGGTAAGCCGCAGGCGCCCGCCCAGCCAGGCCTTACGTGCGCCGGCTTTACCCAGCGGCAGGAACAGCGTGCCGACGTTGCCGGCAACGATCCGTTCGATCGGCCGCTCCACCTGTCCATTGCCGATCACCATGGCGATTCCGGCCAGTTCGGCAATCTCGGCCGCCTGAAGCTTGGAAATCATCCCGCCCGAACCCATGCCGGAATTCGATTCCGCGCTGGCCATGGCGCGCACTGCCGGGGTGATGCCTTCCACTACCGGGATCATCGCCGCGCCGGACAGCTTGGGATGGCGATCGTAAAGCCCGTCGATATCGGAAAGCAGCACCACTGCGTTCGCCTGCGCCGCCTGGGCGACGCGCGCAGCAAGGCGATCGTTGTCGCCGAAGCGGATTTCCTCGGTCGCCACCGAATCGTTTTCGTTGATCACCGGCACCGCGCCCGCATCGAGCAGGCGGCCGAGCGTGGCGGTTACGTTCAGGTAACGACGGCGCTCCTCCAGATCCTCCAGCGTCAGCAGCATCTGCGCGGCGGTAAGGCCATGCGTGCCAAGCAGCTCGGCCCAGAGGCCGGACAGCGCGATCTGCCCCACGGCGGCGCTGGCCTGCGCATCGGCCAGCGATCCGCGCCCGCCCTTTTCCAGCCCCAAAGTCGCCGCCCCCAGCGCGATCGCGCCGGATGAGACAACGATGACCTGCTGCCCGCGTCCACGCGCGGCGGCGATCTCTTCCACCAGAGCCGTCAGCCAGGCGCGGCGAACGCCGCCGGTTCCCACAAGCAAGGCGGAGCCCACCTTGACGACAAGGCGGGGGCACAAGCTGGGATCGGCAAGGTCTGTCAAGCGTGCGATGGGCATTTGCGGCTAGCCTCTAGGAGAAATGCCGCGCGCTGAAAAGCGCTCGCTTGCGAAACAGTCCGCGCCCTGTCCCGCGATAGGAACGATGGGCCGAATGCGAGGGCGATAGACAGGCGCGTCAGCCGGTTACGGCACGTCGCGCCTTGCGCGCGCGGAACATCTCGTGGCCGCTGACCAGCAGGATTCCGGCAATCACCATGACCGCACCGGCGATGAAGGCCGGCTCCAGCCGCTCGCCCAGCAGCACCACGCCGAAAGCCACGCCGAACAGGGGCGTCATGAACGAAAGCACGCCCAGACGCGACGCCAGATAGACGCGCAACATGCCGAACCACACCAGCAGGCTCACCAGCGAGACGCCGATAGTCTGAAACGCAAAGCTCACCCCCAGCAGCGGCGTGATCGTGACATGCGTCTGTCCGGTCGCCAGCGCCAGAACCGCCAGCAGCACGAAAGCGCCCAGAAGCTGGTAGAGCGTCGTCACCGTGCTCGGCGCGTGGGAGAGCTTGGAAAAGCGCAGCGTCAACGTCGTCGCGCCCCAGGATGCGCCGGCACCGACGCCCATGAGATCGCCGATCCAGGCCGAACCGTGCTGCGGCCCGCCACTCGCACCGCCCAGAAAGGACACTGCCACCCCGGCAAAGGCCGTGGCGATGCCCAGCCACTGCAACGAGCTCAGCCGCTCTTCAGGCAAGCGAAAATGCAGCCCCAGCGCGGTGAAGATCGGGGCGGTGTAGAGAAATATGCCCATGTGCGAGGCACTGGTGAAACGCAGCCCTTCACCCATGAACAAGTATTCGAGCGCAAACAGCACGCCGATCGCAAGACCCGCCTTCCACGTGCCGCCACGCAGCGCATGGGCCTCGCCGCGCAGGAATACCAGCGCAGCGATCACCACGGCAGCAAGCCCCGAACGCAGCGAGATCTGCAATACCGGCGCCATGTCCGGCGCGGCCGCCTTCAGCGCCGTCTGCTGCATCCCCCAGATCGCACAGAGCCCGACCATCATCATGGCCGCGCGCCCGTCCACGGGCCTGCGCTGGTTTACGTTCGAATCCGTCATGGCCGGTGCCTTAAATCTGCCATTTCACGCGATCCATCTGGATCGCGGACATCCCGCGCGCCTGACCAAGCGCCGCTGTCAGGGTGGACCTGCCGCTGTTGGACGGCCCCGATAATGCAGATGCGCAACCCCAGATCGTCAAGCGCCATGGCCGCGCTTTCGCCGGTCAGATCGGCGACCAGGGCTTCTCGTCCGCCTCTTCCTGCTCGCCTTCCGGACGTTCGGTTACGGTGGCGGCGGGCAGGTAGTCGATCACCGCATCGAGCAGCTTCGACATGCCCTTTCCGGTTGCGCCGGAAATCGGGAACACTTCGTGGGCGCCTGCCTTCAGAAGTTCCTTGGCATATTCGGCGGCAAGGGCGTCATCGACAAGGTCGATCTTGTTGAGCGCGACCAGGCGCGGCTTGCCTTCCAAACCGCCGCCATAGGCTTCCAGCTCTTCCTCGACGATGTGCATCGCCTCGACAGGATCGGTGTTGGAGATATCGATCAGGTGCACCAGCACGCGGCAGCGCTCGATATGGCCCAGGAAACGGTCGCCGATGCCGGCGCCGTCCGCCGCACCGGCGATCAGGCCGGGAATGTCCGCCAGCACGAACTCGCGGTTCTTGTGGGTGACGACGCCCAGCTGCGGGCGCAGCGTGGTGAAGGCATAGTCGCCCACCTTCGCCTTCGCGTTCGACAGCTTGTTGATGAAAGTGGATTTGCCCGCGTTCGGCATGCCGACCAGGCCAACGTCAGCCAGCAGCTTCAGCCGCAGCCAGACCCACATTTCCTGCGCGGGAATGCCCGGCTGGTGCTGGCGCGGGGCGCGGTTGGTGCTGGTCTTGTAGCTGGCATTGCCGCGGCCGCCCATGCCGCCTTCCATCAGCGTCACGCGCTGGCCGGCTTCGGTAAGATCGGCCAGAACCGTTTCGCGGTCCTCGTCATCGACGATCTGGGTGCCGACCGGAACCTTGATGACAAGATCCTTGCCCGCCGCACCATTGCGGTTCTTGCCCATGCCGTGGCCGCCGCGCGGGGCCTTGAAGTGCTGGGTGTAGCGGAAATCGATCAGGGTGTTCAGGCCGGCCACCGCTTCGAACACGATGTCCGCGCCCTTGCCGCCGTTGCCGCCGTCCGGGCCGCCGTACTCCACGTACTTCTCGCGACGGAACGAGACCGCGCCCGGGCCGCCGGCGCCGGAACGGATATAGATTTTCGCCTGATCAAGAAAGTGCATGGGTTCGGTCCAGCGGATTCAAAGACGGCCACGGGCGATGCTGCGACACGCGCGGCACCTCTGGCCAGATAAACAAAAAACCCGACCTTGTCGCGCATCCACGCCTCGGGCCGGGGTAGAACCGGTTCATCCGGCTCAGGTCAGACATGTAAGGATTGGTGGAGCCGAGGGGGATCGAACCCCTGACCTCGTCATTGCGAACGACGCGCTCTCCCATCTGAGCTACGGCCCCGTTCCAGTCCTTTCCCAAGGCGAGTTACCGCATCGGGAGCGCTCCCTTAGCGAGAAGGAACGCCCGTTGAAAGAGCAAAAGTGGCGGCGCCGGAATTTTCGCCCGCGCCAAGCGAACGGTCGCGCCGGTTACCCGGTCCGCTGAAACGACAGAGCCGGCGCCCCGCTCTGGCGGGGCACCGGCTTCTGCAAAGACTGATCGGCAGACTTACTGCGCGTAAGCCTGCTGCTGCGGCTTGGTGGCCGGTGCCGTCGCCACCGGAGTGACGCCTGCCGGGCTGCCCGCCTGCGGTGCCGCCAGCATCGGAGCCGGCTGGCCCGCGCCATAGCGCGCATTCCAGGCGGTCAGATCGGCGCGATACTGGTCGTAGCTGTTGAAGAACTCCATGTAGGGAGCCTCCGCCTTGGCCAGGCCGCTCACCGCATAGGCATTCAGCTGGCTGGCCGGAACCGCCTGCATTTCGGCGGCAAGGCCGATCATGGCGTTGCACAGCGCGGGAACCACCGGCGGCAGCGCGAAGAAATTGTAGACCTGCGTCTGATATGTCTCGCGCGCCTTGGTCCCGCCCTTGCCGTACTTGGCGGCAAATTCCTTATCGACCGCCTTGTTCGTGGCGGTCAGTTCCTTTGCATGGCGTACAAGGAAGTCCTTGTAGCCGGCCAGGATCGGCCCGTGATCCGGCCCCATGCAGTTCAGCGCGGCCACGTTGTAGGCCGAACGCAGGTTCCACAGCGTCTGGGCCTGCGAAATGCCCGAATTCACCGTGGTACGCGAACCGTTCACGGCCAGCGCCGGGATCACCATGTTGGTCTGCGCGCCCATCGGCGGCATCGGCCGCGGCGGGATCACGACCGCTGCCGGCGGCGGCGGCGGCGCAACGGCCACCTTCTCCGGCCCGCAGCCAGCCAAAGTCACGGCGAGCGAACCTGCTGCCAGCGAAAGGCCCCATGCCAGGCCGCGATTCTTCAGGTTTACCACCCCGATCACTCCAAATTTCCTCGATCTTTACTAACTACAGCGACCGGGCAGCAAAGAAAATGCCCGGTGCGACGAATCGAACCGGGCATAGCAACCGTCAAATGTGGAAAACGGTGGATTACCTGCGATCGCCCAGGAAGCTCAGCAGGAACTGGAACATGTTGATGAAGTCCAGATAGAGCCGCAGAGCACCCATGACCACGGCCTTGCCCACGAACTCGGTACCGCGAACGCTGTAATACTGGTTCTTCAGCGCCTGGGTATCGTAAGCCGTCAGGCCCGCGAAGATCAGCACGCCCAGGATCGAGATCCCCAGCTGCAGCGCCGTGGACTGGACGAACATGCCGATCAGCATGGCGATCAGAATGCCGAACAGGCCCATCGTCAGGAACGTGCCGAAGCCCGAAAGATCCTTCTTGGTGGTGTAGCCCACCAGGCTGAGGCCCGCGAAGGCGGCGGCGGTCGCGAAGAAAGTCGTCGCGATCGAGGCGCCGGTGAAGACCAGGAAGATCGAGGCCATCGACAGGCCCATGATCACGCAGAAGCCCCAGTAGAGCATTTGCAGGGTGGAGGTCTTCATCCGCTGGAAGCCGAAGCTCATCGCCATCACGAAACCGAGCGGCGCCAGCATGACCAGCCAGCGCAGCGGGCTGCTCAGCACCTGCACGGCAAGGCCCGAAGTCGCAAAGCCCAGCGCCACGACGCCCGAGAGCAGAACGCCCGAGGCCATGTAGTTGTAGATCGACAGCATGTAGCGACGCAGGCCCGTATCGTACGCGACCTTGCCGCCAGTCCTGCTATCGAGGCTCGGAGACGCTCCGAAGCCCGTACCGGGCTGGGGGTCGTTCCAATTCGCCATGTCACACTCCCTTAGACGGGCTCGCCGCCAAACGCGGGAACCCGGACCAACCGAATATCGCCTTCGCCGCACCGCTTTTCAAGGAAAACCGGCTCCGGCTCTTTGTGTCAAAGTGTAAAAGGAACCGAAATTACCAATCGGGCGGATCGGCATTCCGGCCCGATCAGCCGCGGCGGGCCTCTGCCGCCATCTCCGCATTGCGATCGTTGGAGGCCTTCATGGTGGCGGCGATCAGCGACGCCAGCGCGCCATCGGCATCCAGCACGTTCATGCCCGCACGCGTCGATCCGCCCGGGCTGGCTACCTTGTCGGCCAGTTCGCCGGGCGAAAACGGCGAGGCTGCCGCCAGTTGCGAGGCGCCCTCCACCATCGCCACTGCAAGGCGTTGCGCCTGCGCCGGCTCGATCCCCAGCGCCACACCGCCTGCTGCCAGAGCATCGATAAAGCGATAGACGAAAGCCGGCCCGCAACCGGTCAGCGCGGTCACCGCGTCGAACTGGCCTTCGTTGTCCAGCCACTCGGGGGTGCCGAGGTGATCCATCAGCGCCGTCACGTCGGCGCGGCCATCATCGTCCAGCCCACGCGAATCGAGCGCCACCGGCGACTTGCCGATCGCCACCGCCAGATTGGGCATGATGCGCAGCATCGCGCCGGCTTCGGGGAAGCGCGCGGCCAGGCTGTCGAATTCCACGCCGGCAAGGATGGAGAACAGCACGGTGTGCCGCCCCACCAGCGGCGCGATCGCCGGTGCCGCACCGTCCAACCCCTGCGGCTTGATGCCCAACATGACGGCATCGAAGCGGCCCTCTGCCGGCAGGTCCTGCAGCAGCGTCACGCCTTCGGGAACGGATTCGCGCTTGGGATCGACCACGGTGAAGCGCGACGCGGGAACACCGCCCTTCAGCCAACCTTCCAGCATGGACCCGGCCATGTTGCCGCAGCCGACGAGAAGGATGTTCTGAAAGCGGTCCATGTCATTTCCTCAAGCCGTAACGCGCCGCATCATGCAGCAAACGCGGGCGGCTTAGGGCACCCCTTAATGCGTGCCAAGACCCCAGCACGCAATCTCGAACCGGGCTCGAACCGGGCCAGCGGCTGCCAGCCCGGCAATCATGTATTCAAATCCGGATCACGCCTCGCCAGCGGCGTCGATCAGAGCAGCGGCCAGCGCTTCCGTGGGGGTCTTGTCGCCCCAGAGGATGAACTGGAAAACCGGATAGAAACGATCGCATTCCTCGATCGCGGCTTCCACCACGGTCTGCGCCTGGTCGAGGCCAAGCAGCCCGTCCTCGCCCAGCATCAGGCCGTGGCGATAAAGCACCACGCCGCCGTTCGACCAGACATCGAAATGGCCGACCCAAAGCTGTTCGTTGATAAGCGCCAACGCTTCGTACACGGCCGAGCGCTTCGCATCGGTGATGCGCACGTCCGGCAGGCAGAGCAACTGGAGCACCCGGTCTTCGGGACGCCAGATGGCCTGGAATTGATAGGTAGCCCAGGCGCCCTTTACCTCGCCCGAAAGCTCATCCTCGCTGGCAAGTTCAAAGGGCCAGTCACGCGCCTCGAAAAGTGCGGCCAGCATCTCCACGGGAGCGCTGTCCTCTTCGTCTCGGCCGATATCGTCCTGAACCGTTCTCATGATCTCCGACATTCGACCTCCGCAACGCTTGGCCGCATGGATGCTTTGCCTTGCCCCTCCTGCACAACCCGGACGCCACGATCGCCTGCGCAAAACTGCACTGGGCTGTTAACAGCGTGTGGATAAGATCAGGCGGGCGGCAGCACCACCGCGGCTTCGGACGGTTACTTGGCCGAAAGCGGGTCGACTACCTGGCCTGCCGGACTTGTCCAGGGCAGAGCATCGTCAAAGCCTTGCTTCTTGGCGTCGGCAATAAACGCATTGGCGGCCTTTTGGGTTTCGAACGGCCCCACAAGCACGCGATTGGTGCGCCCCATGTCGCTCACGTAAGGCTGGCGCCCCTTGAGCAACGTGGGAGACTGCTTGAGGTAGCGGCGCCAATCGAAGGCGATGGCATCCTTGTCACGCCCCACGCCGATCTGCACCCAGATGCGGCTTGGATGGGCGGGAGCGGCAGGCTTCTTGCCCTTGGCGGGCGCATCGGCCTTGGTGCCCGGCTTGCCCTCGGCCTTGGGATCGGCCTTCGGATCGCCCTTCCCTGGGCCCTTGGCCTCAGGCTTACCTGTCTTGGGGTCAATTCTGCCCGCCTTGGGATCAGGCTTCGTAGTGCCCTTGGCGTCGGGCTTACCTTCCACGACATCGTCGGGCTTGACCTCGGGCTTCGCGGAGACCTTGGGCGCCGGCGGCGGTGCCGGACGAGCGGGCTCGATCTGGCGAATATCCACGGCGCCGGCGGTGGGGACGATCTGCATCCCCGGCTTGCCGAGGTCCGCGAATATCTCGGCCAGCGACGGCTGGTGTGCGCTAGGCTCGGGCGGCGCTTCCGCGACAGGGCGCGCTGGCGGCGCAGTGATCGGAGCAGTTGCCGGCGCCGCTGCTGTCGGCGGGGTCTGCACGCGCGAAATGTTGAACCCCTGCCCGCTTGCAGTCGCGGCCGAGGACGGCAGCGTGGGCGGCGTCGGCGGAATCGAAGTCCGGGGAGCCGAAGTTGGCGGAACGGAAGTCGCGGCCATCGAAGTTGGGGGCGCCGTAACGGGCGGCGTAGTGCGGGTGACGGTCGGCGCCAGTGCAGAAGGAGCAGGCGCAGCCGCCTTGCCGCCTACGGCCGGCAGCTCGCCCGAGGCATCGCGTTCGATGGTGGGCATGGGCTCGGGCGGAGCGACGCGCGCCGGCTGGGTCGGCACCGAGGTATGCGACATGTTGCCGGCCGAGGCGAGATGCGTTGACGTGCCGCTGGAAAGCGGTGCGGTCTGCGCCACCGTAGCCGGCGCCGGGAGCGATGGCGCCGCGGCGGACGATGTCTTGCGACCGCCGCGCGTGCCTGACTTGCCGGCGGCCGGCGGGTTCGCCGCAATGCGCGCCTGCGACGCCATGGCCGCCTCGGTCGCGGCAAGTTGCGTTGCGTAGGCCGAGATGCGCGGATCGTCGTGGCCGATTTCGGACGCACGCGGGAACTTGCCCAGATTGGCGGCCGCCGCCTGCTGCGCCCGCGTCAGGCGCGGCATGTAACGCAAGTAGGGGGCGATATTCTGCGCCAGTTGCGGCGGCAGGATCGAGTTCGATACTTCCACCGCCTGCTGCGTGTCTCCGCCGATCGCCAATGCGAAGGCCCGGGTACGCCAGCCCGGCTTGTCCTGCTTTTGCAGCAGCGGCATCAGTGTGGCCTGCGCTGCCGCACCGTCACCGGCGATCGCCTGGCTGACGGCAAGACGCATCCGCGCGTCCTCATCCGCCGCGCCGCCAAGTGCCGCCGCATAGTAATGCTGGGCCGTCGCGTTCGCGCCCACGAGATCGTAAGCCAACCCGCGATCTGCCGCGATCTGGCTGGGCGTGGCCCCGGCCTTCTCGGCCTCTGCGAACAGCGGAATGGCCGATACCGGGTCGCCGCTCAACGCCAGGGCGCCAGCGAGGCCCGCCTTGATATGCGCATTGCCCGGCGTGATTTCGTCGGCGCGGCGGTAGAAGCCGATGGCAGCGTCATAATCGGCCAGCGACTTGGCCGCATCGGCCGCGTCGACAAGCGCCGCCGCATCGCGCGGATTGCGCCCGAGACGCGCCAGTGCGGCGCTCAGCCGCTGCGACTGCGCCCCCGGCAGCGCCTGAACCACCGGCCGTGCGACAACGGGAGCATTCTGCGCGGCAGACACCTGCGGCACCAGCAATGCAGGCAACACCAGCGTGACCGACGCAAGCATGGGAAAACCAAGCGAAGCCCGAACGCCATGAACGGCCCGCGGCTTGATGCCCGATTGCTTCTGCCTCACCGCCACTGCTGCGATATCCTTGCTATCCGGCGCGCGGGTCGGGCCATGCAGGCCTGACCGTTCCATTCGCGCCACTGATCTTGTCCGGCGGGCCTATGGCGCCCAACACCTGAACCTCGGGCTAACACACGCTAGCATGATGCGCGCGGGCCGTTCCGAAAATAGCGACGGGGCGGGCGGCCCGAAAGCCGCCCGCCCCGTCCGATACCGAATTACTGGTTGTTCTGGCGGCCGAGGAAACGCGGGATCGAGATCGATGCCGAGTCCTCGTCGTCGGCCGACGGCTCGGGAGCCGCTGCCTTCGGACGCGAAAGACTGGTCATGCGTTCGAACAGCGTGCTGCCGCCGCCAACCGGACGGGCCGGAGCCGCCGTCGGAGCAGGTTCTGCCGGGCGACGCTGACGCAGCGGCGAGTTCGGCACGGTCTGCCCGCCATCCAGCAGCAATTCGTCCTGCGGTACACCCGGTGCTTCGAGACCGCCCGACAGGTCGAGCGGCGCACGCTGGCCGTGCAGGCCGGTCAGGCTGCCGTAGGCGTCATTGGCCGGTTCGTCGACATGCGCTTCCAACTCTTCACCCGCACCCAGTTCGAGTTCGAACGGCTCGGCCTCAGGCGCGGCGGCGTGAACCGGCGCGGGTTCTGGGGCCGGGGACGACAGATCGAGCGGCGCCGGGGCTGCGGCCGGTTGGGGAGTAAAGGCCGACGGCGTCTGGATCGCCGGACGCGAAGGCGCATGATGCTCCACCGGGGCCGGACGCGAAACCATCGGGCGAACAGGGCCCCGTCCGGCACTCAGCGACACCGGACGCGCGGCGATTTCAGCCATTTCGCTGGTCTGCTCGATACCCGTGGCGACTACCGAGACACGAATCTTGCCCTGCAGGTCCGGGTTGAACGCCGAACCCCAGATGATGTTCGCATCGGGATCGACCAGTTCGCGAATGTGGTTAGCCGCTTCGTCGACTTCCAGCAGCTTCATGTCGTCGCCGCCGATGATCGAGATGATCACGCCCTTGGCGCCCTGCATCGAGACGCCGTCGAGCAGCGGGTTCGCTATGGCGCGTTCGGCCGCTTCGAGCGCGCGGTTCGGGCCTTCGCCCTCGCCCGTGCCCATCATCGCCTTGCCCATCTCGCCCATGACCGAGCGGACGTCCGCGAAGTCGAGGTTGATGAGGCCCGGCATGATCATCAGGTCGGTGATCGAACGCACGCCCTGCTGAAGCACTTCGTCGGCCAGCGAGAACGCTTCCTTGAAAGTGGTGTCCGCCTTGGCGACCAGGAACAGGTTCTGGTTCGGGATGACGATCAGCGTATCGACGTGCTTCTGCAGCTCTTCGATGCCCGCATCGGCAGAGCGCATGCGGCGCGTGCCTTCGAACATGAACGGCTTGGAAACCACGCCCACCGTCAGCACGCCCTTGGCGCGTGCGGCCTGCGCGATGATCGGCGCGGCGCCAGTGCCGGTGCCGCCGCCCATGCCGGCGGCGATGAAGACCATGTGCACGCCATCGAGCAGACGCTCGATGTCAGGCAGGGTTTCCTCTGCCGCCGCGCGGCCCACTTCGGGGCGAGCGCCGGCGCCGAGGCCCTGCGTGATATCGGGCCCCAGCTGAATGCGGGTTTCCGCGATCGAATTGTTCAGCGCCTGCGCGTCGGTATTGGCGACGACGAAGTCGACACCCTCGATCTGCGCCTGGATCATGTTGGCGATGGCGTTTCCGCCCGCCCCGCCAACGCCGATGACGACGATGCGCGGACGAAGCTCTTCGATTGCCGGCGGTCCGATGTTGATGCTCATTTCGTTCTCCTGGCAGGCCCGTGCGCGAAGAAATTTACCTTGACTAGTTTGATTGCACGCTTCGCTTCATCGAGGCAAAGCGTGCCGGCTCTTTGTCCACAGCAGAAACCGCCGTTTGCGGCCAATCGTGCCGGTTTTGCCATGGCCCCAATGGACCCGGCACCCTGTCGGCACGACTGGTCAGAAGTATTCCCTCAGTGCTCTATAGACGCGATTGATCACGCCCAGGCCCGAATAACTTATTGTCTGCTGCCGGTTCTTTCCGAAGCTGCGAATATCCACGGGGTCCGCGCCAGCGTAGAGAACCAGGCCGGCAAGCGTGGAAAATCCGGGTTTCACGTGCGCCTCGGCCAATCCGGTCAAGTGCGGCACGCTGCCCACGCGCACCGGCTTGCCCAGCGCGGCCTGCGCATAATCGGCGAGTCCCACCAATTCCGCGCCGCCGCCAGTAAACACCACCTGTTTGCCGCGCTGCGCATTGAAACGCATGGCCTTCAAGGCCTTGTTTATTTCTTCCATCAGCACGCCCAACTGGCCGGTGATGACGCCGATCAGCTCGGCACGCGGGATGCGATTCTTGTCATCGGCATGGCGGGCGACAGGGCCGGCATGTTCCTCCCCCGGCGCGTTGACCGGGATCATCTCGCGGTGATCGTGCGGGCTGGCGATTGCCGATCCGTTCACGCATTTCAGGCGTTCGGCCTGGAAGCGGCGGATGCCGAAAGCCGAAGCGATCGCGTCGGTGATATCGGCAGAGCCCATCGGGATCGAGATCATGTCGATCAGCAAGCCGTGCGAATAGACGGCCACATTCGTCACTTCCGCGCCGAATTCGACCAGCGCCACGCCCAGATCGCGCTCTTCCGGCGAAAGGCACGCCTGCCCCGCCGCGATGGGCGATCCGACGATCGCCTCCACCTCAAGATGCGCGCTCTGCACCGCCTCGGTCAGATTGCGGATCGGCGCGCCGTCGGCCAGCATGATGTGGATGTCCACGCCCAGGCGCTCGGCATGAAGACCCTTGGGATTGCCCACGCCATGCGCACCGTCGAGCCGATACTGCGCGGGCTGCGCGTGCAGCACCATGCGCCCGTCCGGCTGGATCACCTCCCGCGCGGAAACGAGGAGCTGATCGATATCCTCCTGCTCGATCCGTCGGCCGCCGATCTCGGCATCGAACTGGTCGATCCGGCTGGCGAGCCCCGCGCCGGAGCAGCCGATCCAGACCTTGGAGACGCTGGTATCGGCCATCTTCTCGGCCCGGTCGATGGCATCGCGCACGGCATAAGTCGCGGCGGCCATGTCGGTGACGTAGCCGCGCTTGATACCCTGGCTGGCACGGTGGCCGGAGCCGAGCACGATCATGTCGCCCATTTCGGACATGCCGGCGACGATCGCGGAAATGCGGAAGGAACCGATGTTGACGGCGCCGAATACGCGGGTGATCCGGGGGCCTGCCATCACTGCTCCTCCGCGTCGGCGGGTACTAAAGTCTTGGGCGCCTTGTCGGCGGCATCGGCGGCGGTCTGTCCATGCGGCACGGCGCCGGCGCTGGAGGCGATCTCCTGCCCTTCGCCTTCCGGCACGCGCATATAGATGCGATCCGGCGCACGCATGTCGAAGGCCATGACTTTGCCGCCCAGCAGGCGATTGGTGCCATCGAGCCGCGCGAAAGTGACCAGCGCGCCGGCGGCTTCCTTGTCGCCTTCCGGCAGGGCCAGCACTTGTCCGGTGCGGAAAGTCAGGTTCCAGCGGCGGTTGCCGATCCATTCGGCCTCCTGCACGCCGGGCTGCAACGCGGGCGCTGCCTGCAGCAGATTGGCCAGCTCCGTCACTTGCTGGCCTGCACCGGGCCCGGAGACGATCAGCTTGCCGCCGGTATCCTTGCGGCTGACCTGTTCCAGCTCATGCCCGGTCTCGTCGATCAGCACGAACTGATCGTCCTTGCGCAGCACCGCATGGGCCTCGCGCTCGACGATATCGATCACCAGCGTATCGGGAAGCTGGCGCGATACGCGCGCATCCTTGACCCAAGAGAGGCCCAGCAATTCGGCGCGCAGCGCATCGAGGTCGACCTCGGTCATCGCCCGGTCCCGCTCGGCCAGCGCCTTTTCGTAGACCTTCAACTCATTCAGGTGCTTCACGCCGCGCACTTCCACGCGTTTCACCTCGAAACCAGCATCGGCCGAAACCCGGGCGAATTGGGCGTTCGCCAACATCGGCACGCCAGCGGCATTGGCCACCACGCAGGCAAGCCCCACCGCGCCGCCGAGAATGGTGACGAGGAAGATCTTGTGCAGCTGCTCTTCGGTGAACGGCAGCCACGACATCGCCGCGTCGAGCGTCGATCCCGTGGTCGCCTTCGCCTTGCGAACCTTGGCCTTGGTGCCTTGCCGGGCGGCGACTTTCCTTGCGCTCTTCGGCTTGCGCCGGATCGTCTGGCTCATCCGCCCTCCTTGGCCGCCTTGCGGGCGCGCGCATCTTCGAGCGCTTCGGCAATAATCGCCTCGACCAGATCGGGGTATTCCATGCCGCAGGCGCGGGCCTGTTCGGGCACGAGGCTGAGCGGGGTCATGCCCGGCTGGGTGTTCACTTCCAACAGGAACAGCCCTTCGACGCCCTGCGTATCATCCCAGCGGAAGTCCGAACGGCTGGTGCCCTTGCAGCCCAGCAACTGGTGCGCGCGCAGGGCCAGATCCTTGCACGCCGCCGTGATCTCGTCGGGGATTTCGGCCGGGCAGATGTGCTGCGTCATGCCGTCGGTGTACTTGGAATCGAAGTCGTAGAAGCCGGACTTGGGCCTCAGCTCGGTAACCAGCAGAGCGCGGTCGCCGATCACGGCGGTGGTCAGTTCAAGTCCGCGAATATAGGGTTCGGCCAGAAGGCGGTCGAAATGCTGCCAGGGGCCTTCGGTCTCGCGGCCGATCGGATTGCCGTAATTGCCATCGGCCGTGACGATGGCGACGCCGACGGACGACCCTTCGTTGACCGGCTTCAGCACATAGGGGCGCGGCAGCGGATCGCGCTCGAAAATCTCGGCGCTTTCGACGATGCGGCCGCCGGGCATCGGAATGCCGTGCGGGACCAGCGCCTGCTTGGTCAGTTCCTTGTCGATGGCGATCACCGAAGTGGCAAGGCCCGAATGGGTGTACGTGAGGCCCATCAGGTCCATCATGCCCTGCACCGTGCCATCCTCGCCCGGCGCGCCGTGGAGTGCGTTGAACACCACGTCCGGCTTCGCTTCCGCAAGACGCAGCGCGACATCGCGGTCCATGTCGATGCGGGTGACCTTGTGCCCCTTGGACTCGAGCGCCTTGGCCACGCCCTCACCGCTCATCAGCGAGACCGGCCGCTCGTTCGACCAACCGCCCATCAGGACTGCGACGTGGAGTTTGGGAAGGGTCACTTCTGAATACCTACTCGTTCTTGATCTGGCGCTCCGGCAAACATGCCTACGCGCTGGATTTCCCATTCGAGCGTGACGCCCGACTTTTCCTTGACCCGGCGGCGCACTTCTTCGCCCAAGGCCTCGATATCGCTGCTGGTGGCGTCGGCCACGTTGAGCAGGAAATTGGTGTGCTTCTCGCTCACTTGCGCGCCGCCGATGGTCAGGCCCCGGCAGCCGGCTTCGTCCACCAGAGCCCAGGCCTTGTGACCTTCGGGGTTCTTGAAGGTCGAACCGCCGGTCTTGCTGCGCAGCGGCTGGCTGGCCTCGCGGCTGGCGGAGATGCGGTCCATCTCGGCCTGGATCGCCGCTGGATCGCCGGGCTGACCTTTGAATCGGGCGGAAACGACCACCGCGCCCTCGGGCAGTTCCGAATGGCGGTAAGTGTAGCCAAGGTCGGCATTGACCAGCGTGACCAGTTCGCCGGAGCGCAGGACGACATCGCAATCGACCAGCACGTCCTTGACCTCACCGCCATAAGCGCCGCCGTTCATCCGCACGAAGCCCCCCACAGTGCCGGGGATGGAGCGCAGGAACTCGACGCCGGCAATGCCGTTGTCGCGCGCGGTGGAGGAAACGAGGATGCCGCTGGCGCCGCCGCCGCATTCCAGCGTCACGTCGTCCACTTTCGTCACTTTGGCGAAAGGCTTGCCAAGCCGGATCACCACGCCGGGAACGCCGCCGTCGCGCACGATCATGTTGGAGCCCAGGCCCAGCGCCATGACCGGCACGGCGGGATCGAGATCGCGCAGGAATGCCTGCAAGTCGGCCAGGTCCTTCGGCTCGAACAGCCACTGCGCCGCACCGCCGGACTTGAACCAGACGAGCGGGGCCAGCGGCGCATCAGCCGTCAGCTTGCCGCGCGTTTCCGGGAGGAGAGGTTGCGCCACGTCCATCATCCTTCGACAGGCTCAGGATGAGCGGTCTTGAAGTGACCGAGGATATAAAATCCCGCTCGTGCTGAGCTTGTCGAAGCACTAGGGTGAGGCGCGGGATAGCCAGTCACGCAGCCCTCCGCTTGGCCACGGCATCCGCCAGACCGGCCGCCCACTTGGTGATGTCCCCCGCGCCCAGGCAGACGACCATGTCGCCCGGCTGGATCGAGGTTGCCAGCGCATCGGCCAGCGCGTCCGGCCCGGCGATCACTTGCGCGGAACGGTGCCCGCGCGCCTTCATGCCCGAAACCATGTGATCGGAATCGACGCCTTCGATCGGCTGCTCGCCCGCCGCATAGACCGGCGCGGCATAGACCACGTCGGCATCGTTGAACGCGCCTTCGAAGTCTTCCATGTGATCGCGCAGGCGCGTGAAGCGGTGCGGCTGGACCACGGCGATGACGCGGCCCTTCACGCCTTCACGCGCGGCGGCCAGCACCGCGCGAATTTCCACCGGATGGTGGCCGTAGTCGTCGATCACCGTCACGCTACCGCCCTCGACCGCGATCTCGCCCACCTTGGTGAAGCGGCGCTTAACGCCGCCGAACTTGGAAAAGCCGGTCTGGATGCAGGCGTCCGAGCAGCCCATCTCCACCGCGACGCCGATGGCGGCGAGCGCATTCTGGACGTTGTGACGGCCCGGCATCGGCAATTCGATACCCTCGATCCGGCGGAACGAGCCGTCCCGCTGGCGCAGCGCCACATCGAAACGGTTGCCGCCCGGAACCGGCGTCACATTCTCGCCGCGAATGTCCGCCTGCGCGGAGAAACCGTATGTCACCACGCGGCGGTCGCGCACCTTGGGGATCACCGCCTGCACTTCGGGGTGATCGATGCAGAGCAGCGCGCAGCCGTAGAACGGCACGTTTTCGATGAATTCGACAAAGGCGTCCTTCACCTTGTCGAACGAACCGTAGTGATCGAGATGCTCGGGATCGATGTTCGTGACGACGGCGATGGTGCCGTCCAGACGCAGGAACGAACCATCGCTCTCGTCCGCTTCCACGACCATCCAGTCGCTCTCGCCAAGTCGCGCGTTGGAGCCGTAGGCATTGATGATGCCGCCGTTGATCACGGTGGGATCGACCCCACCCGCGTCGAGCAGCGCCGCGACCATCGACGTCGTGGTGGTCTTGCCGTGCGTGCCCGCCACCGCGACGGTGTTCTTCAGGCGCATCAGTTCGGCCAGCATCTCGGCGCGGCGCACAACGGGGATGCGGTGTTCGAGCGCGTAGACCACTTCCGGGTTCTCACGCTTCACGGCTGTGGAGGTGACGACCACGGCCGCGCCCTCGACGTTCTCCGCCGCATGACCGATCGAGACCTTGATGCCCCGCTTGCGCAGGCCTTCAACCACATAGCCCTCGGCAATGTCGGAACCCTGCACGGCGTAGCCAAGGTTGTGCATCACCTCGGCAATGCCGGACATGCCGATGCCGCCGATGCCGACGAAGTGGATCGTGCCGATTTCAGTGCCGACGCCCTTCATGCGGCCGTACCCTTGCGTGCGAGGGCTTCGCCGCCCTTGGCGGGCACGGTCTTGTCCATTCGAATTACGTCCATGATCGGGCTGGCGCCGAAGCTTTCTACAAGGTCGGCAAGGTCAGCCGCGGCATTGGGATAGCCGCAGTTCCACGAGGCATGCGCGGCATTGGCCAGCGTCTCCGGATGGAGCGCCATGGCCTGAATCTGCTTGGCCAGCGTGGATGCGGTGAAGCTTTCCTGACGGATCGCACGCGCGCCGCCGGCGGCCACGATCTCCCGCGTGTTGGCGGCCTGATGGTCGTCGGTGGCGATCGGCAGCGGGATCAGGATCGCCGGGCGGCCCACATCGGTCAGTTCGGCAATCGTCGAAGCGCCAGAGCGGCCGATGAAGAGGTGCGCACCGGCCAGACGCTCGGCCATGTCCTCGAAATAGGTCGCCAGTTCGGCCGGGATGCCGTGGCTGGCATAGCGGGCGCGAACCGCCTCGATATCCTCGGGACGGCACTGCTGGATCACCTGAAGGCGGGAACGCAGCGCGGGGGGCAGCATGGCAAGGCCATCGGGCACCACTTCGGAGAGCACGCGCGCGCCCTGGCTGCCGCCGGTGACGAGGATGCGCAGCAGGCTGTCCTCGGTGAATTCGGGGAACGGCGCATCGCGCAGCGCCAGCACTTCGTCCCGCACCGGATTGCCGACCAGCGTGACCTTGCCGGAGAGCTTGGGGTCGAGCCGGTCGACCTGCTCGAAAGCGGTGGCGATGGCATCGACCTTGCCCGCAAAGTAACGGTTCACGCGGCCTAATACCGAGTTCTGCTCATGCAGGATCGTCGGAATACGGGCCGAACGCGCGGCGAGCATCGTCGGCAGCGCCGGATAGCCGCCGAAGCCGATCACGGCGGTGGGCTGGAAGCTTTCGAACAGGCGCAGCGCCATGCGCTTGCCTTCCAGAATGCCGCGCAGGCCCTTCAGCCAGTTCAGCGGATTCTTGCCCGCGATGCGCCCCTGCGGCAGCACATGCGCGGGCAGATAGTCAGGCTTGCCCGGAATCGCGGCGCCGCGCTCATCGGTGATGAGCGCGACGTGATGCCCGCGGCGGTCCAGTTCGGCAGCAAGCGCGAAGGCGGGGATGAGGTGTCCGCCCGTCCCGCCCGCGGCAAGAACGTAATGACGGCTGACCAGACTCATGAAGAAACGTCTCCGATGGCGCGCAGCGAGAAGCCCTCGCGCTTGATGAAGGGATTGCGCCGCGTGATTGCGAGGAGAAGGCCGACCGTCAAGCACATGGCGACAGTCGACGAGCCGCCGTAGCTGATCAGCGGCAAGGTCATGCCCTTCGAGGGGAAGAGCTGCAGGTTGACGAGGATGTTGATGAACGCCTGCCCGCCGAACTGGGAGGCGATTCCCGAGGCGGCGAGCACCGTGAACAGGTCCTCCTCCTCGGTCAGGCGCAGCATCACCCGCACCAGCAGCGCAAGGTAGAGACCCACGATCACCATGCAGGCGATCAGGCCGAATTCCTCACCGATGACGGAGAAGATGTAGTCGGTATGCGCTTCGGGCAGCGCCATCTTGCGAATGCCCATCCAGAAGCCCTGCCCGAACCAGCCGCCGTTCAGCAGCGTACGCTGGGCAAGGTCCACCTGATCGAAGGCATTGCCGCCGGACAGGAACGAATCGATGCGATTCCGGCCGTTGGCATAGGTGAAATACATCAGGACGATGCCGGCCACGCCCGCGCCGGCGAACATGCCGATGCGCTTCAGCGGAATGCCCGCCAGCAGGATCATCACGAAGAAGGTGCCGGAAAACAGCATGGTCGATCCGAAGTCCGGCTGCGCCATCAGCAGAGCGCCGATCAGGCCCATCAGGCAGAAGCACAGCGCCACCACCGGAATGTTGGGATCGCGTGCACGCCACGAGAGGATCCATGCCAGCAGGATCGGGAAGCCGGTGCCCAGGAACTGAGAGGGCTGGAGCGAAATGCCGAAGTGCAGCCAGCGCTTGGCGCCGTTCACTTCCGAACCCACCACCGGCACCAGCAGCAGGCCAAAGATCATCATGCCCGCAATCAGGATGCCCAGTCGCCGTGCGCTGTCTTTCGACAGGCTGGAGGCCCAGAACATCGCGCAGAGCCCCACGAACTGCCAGCGCAAGTGCAGCCAGAAGAAGTAGAGCGATGGCAGATGTTCCTGCGAGGTCGACAGGCGGCGCGCACTCGCCGGGGAGCCGGCCGCAACAGCAATCGCGCCGATCCCCATCAGGATCAGCACGAGGGCCAGAAACGTACGGTCAATCTCCTGCCACCAGATCGCCAGCTGACCGCGACGGTTGCGGTTGTAGCGCGTATTGGCGGGCGATGCCCCCGGCGCGGCGGTTGCCATCCTAGTGCTTCTCCCCTGCGGCCGCCGCTTCGCCCTGCGTTTCCAGCAGAGCCTCGACGATCTGACGGAAGGCCAGCCCGCGCGCTTCGTAATCGCGGAACTGGTCGAAGCTGGCGCAGGCGGGGGAGAGCATGACGATATCGCCGGGGACGGCTTCGGCCATGGCTTCGCGGATGGCCTCTGCCATCATCTCGCTGCGGTGGACGCGCGTGTAGGGCGCAAGGATTTCGGCAAAGCGCGGGCCGGCATCGCCAATGGTGTAGGCGGCGGCGATATTGCCGAAGAACGGAGCACACTCGTCAAGGTCGTCGCCCTTGGGCAGACCGCCGAGGATCCAGTGGATGCGCGGGTTCGGATCGGGCGGAAACGCAGCAATGGCCGGCGCGGCCGAGGCGGGGTTGGTGGCCTTGGAATCGTTGATGTAGACGACACCGTTCGCCTCCGCCACGCGCTCCATGCGGTGCGGCAGGCCCCGGAACTTGCGCAGCGCGGGCTTCCACTTGGCGGCCGGAATGCCCAGCGCCTCGACAATGGCGACAGCAACGGCAGCGTTCTGCAGATTGTGCGGGCCTTGCAGCGAGGGCCAGTTCTTCTGCAGCGCCGCAAGTTCATGCCCGTCCACCTCGCGCACGACACCGGGTTCGCGGCGCGCGGTCTCGACGGCGGCGATATCGGCGGTCTCGACATCGCCCTTGCCGAACACGGCGGGGCGGTTCGCGCTTTGCATTTCGAACAGCCGCGCCTTGGAGGCAGCATAGGCGGCAAAGTTCTCGTACCGATCGAGGTGATCGGGGGTGATGTTCAGCAGCGCGGCCACATCGCAGTCTAGGCTGCGGGTGAGGTCGATCTGGTAGCTCGACAGTTCGAGCACATAGACGCCGCCCTCCGGCAGCGGTTTGGCGGAAAGCACCGGCACGCCGATGTTGCCGCCGACACGTGCCTCGACACCGGCCGACTTCAGCAGGTGCTGGACCAGCGAGGTCGTTGTCGACTTGCCGTTGGTGCCGGTGATGCCCACCACGCGGTGCGCGGGCAGGCTTTCGCGGGCCAGCGCGAAGAGCTCGATATCGCCGATCACAGGAACGCCATAGCGGCGCGCGGCTTCGGCGATGGGATGGGTGTTGAGCGGAACGCCGGGCGAGACGATCACACCGTCATAGCCGGTGAGATCGGCGGTCACCGGATCGGCCAGTTCCACGCGGCCGGCCATCTGCTGGCGCGGCTCATCGCGCGAATCCCAGGCCATGACGTGCGCGCCGCTGGCGAGCAGCGTTTCCACGGCAGCAAGGCCCGAGCGCGCAAGGCCGAGGACCGCGTAACGCTTTCCGGCGAAGGCGGGAGAGACGATCACGCGCTTATCGCAGCTTGAGCGTGGACAGCCCGATCACCGCAAGGACGATCGAGATAATCCAGAAGCGGATGACGACGGTCGATTCCTTCCAGCCCTTCTGTTCGAAGTGGTGATGGATCGGCGCCATGCGGAACACACGGCGCCCGGTACGTTTGAACCAAAAAACCTGAATGATGACCGATGCCGCTTCCAGCACGAAGAGGCCGCCAACGATGGCCAGCACGATTTCATGATGCGCGGCAACGGCGATGCAACCGAGTGCGCCGCCGAGCGCGAGGCTGCCGGTATCGCCCATGAATACGGCGGCGGGCGGCGCGTTGAACCACAGGAAGGCCAGGCAGGCGCCGATGATGCCCGCGCAGAACACCGCAAGCTCACCCGCGCGCGGCACGTGGGGAATGCCCAGATAGTTGGCGTAGTCGACGCGGCCGGCGAGGTAGCAGATGATCGCGAATGTGCCCGCCGCGATGATGACCGGCATCGTCGCCAGCCCGTCCAAACCGTCGGTCAGGTTCACTGCGTTGCCCGCGCCCACGATCACGAAGGCAGCGAAGACGTAGTAGAACGGCCCGAGCGGAATGTAGCGGCCCGAAAGGAAAGGCACGTAGAGGTTCGTGTTGAGCTGGCTGACGATGATGTAGGCGGCGATGCCCGCCACCACGAACTCCAGCCCCAGCCGCAGCTTGCTGGAAAGCCCGGCGGTGCTGCGCTTGGAAACCTTGTCGTAATCGTCGAGGAAACCGATGATTCCGAAGCCCACGGTAACGGCGATGCAGGCCCAGACGAACGGGTTGGTCACATCCATGAACAGGATCATCGACGCGACCAGCGCGGTCAGGATCATCAACCCGCCCATGGTCGGCGTGCCGCGCTTGGCCAGATGGCTCTGCGGGCCGTCCTCGCGGATCGGCTGTCCTTTGCCCTGGCGCACGCGCAGCATGTTGATGAAGCGCGGCCCGATCAGCAGGCCGATGCCCAGCGCCGTCATCAGCGCAGCGCCGGAACGGAAGGATTGGTAGCGGAAGAGGTTGGACAGTCCCTCGAAGTGGAACCATTCTGCGATCAGATACAGCATCTTGCGGGGGAGCCCCCCTACCCTTCCTGTTTACCGAGTTCCGTTACCAGAGAAGCCAAGCCAACCGAGTTCGAGCCCTTGACCAGGATCACATCGCCCTGCTCCAGCCCGAACGCGCGCAGCGCATCGACGGCTTCCCGCACAGTCAGGCAATGCGCGAAGGGCACGCGCTTGCCAAGCGGAACGCTGCCCGTTTTCCCCGATCCCGGGGATTCCGACGCATTCGCAAGCACATCGACCAGCGGGCTCATCTCGTCACCCACCAGAACCGCGTAATCTACCTTGGCGGCGGCGAGCGGCGCGGCCAGTTCGGCGTGGAAGGCGGGACCATGCGCGCCCAGTTCCTTCATCGAACCCAGCACCGCGATCCGGCGCGTGGCGGCGGTGCGGCCAAGCTGTTCCAGCGTTGCCCGCATGGAAGCGGGGTTGGCATTATAACTTTCGTCAATGAGCAAGGCGCGGCGGCGGCCCTCGGCGTCGGGCTCCCCACCCGGAACGTCGATCTGGAGCCGCGCGCCGCGTCCCGGCAACCCGCCCATTTCGGCGAGCGCCACGCCAGCGGCGCCGAGGTCCCCCTTGACCGCGCGCACCGCGGCCATGACCGCGAGAGAATTGATCACGTGATGCTCGCCCGGCGCGGCCACAGTGTAGCAGACGCGCCGATCGCGCATGTCCACCGTCACCAGCGAACCGCCGCCGATGGCCGGCACGGTATCGAGCAGGCGCACCCCGGCATCGGCCGCCTTGCCGAACGAGACGACTTCGAAGCCCAGCGCCTCGGCCGCTTCCTTCAGGCGATGGAAATAGGGGCTGTCCGCCGGAATCACAGCCACGCCGCCGGGTTCGAGCCCCTCGAAAATCTCGGCCTTGGCGTCGGCGATGGCCTCCATCGATCCCAGCATCTCGATATGCGCGGGCGCGATGGTGGTGATGACGGCAACGTTCGGCCGCACCTGACGGGTCAGCGCGGCGATCTCGCCAGCGTGGTTCATACCCATCTCGAAAATGCCGAAACGCGCGCGAGAGGGCATACGCGCAAGGCTGAGCGGCACGCCGACGTGGTTGTTGTAGCTCTTCACCGATCGGTGCGCATCGCCGCGGCTCGCACGGTCCAGCGCGTCGAAGATCGCTTCCTTTACGCCGGTCTTGCCCACCGATCCGGTAACGCCGATGATCGGGCCGCGCGCACGGGCCCGCGATGCCGCGCCCAGCCGCTCCAGCGCCTCGGTCGTGTTCTCGACCAGGATGTGCGGGCCATCGATCGGACGATCCACCACGACGGCGGCGGCGCCCTTGGCGAATGCGCCTTCCACGAAGCGATGGCCGTCCATCGCCTCACCCTTCAGGGCAAAGAACAAGTCGCCGGGCTGGACGTCGCGGCTGTCGATCTCGACGCCGGACACGGTGAAGTCACCACTTGCCTTGCCCTGCATCACCCGCGCGAGTGTGGCCGAATCCCACAATGCTTGGGTCAAGTCCTCGGCGGCGTCAGCGGGCCATTCGAGAATCCGGGCGTGAGCGTTCATGGCATTCCTACCTTCCAACCGTACCGGCCATTTCCCTGGCAACGGTAACGTCGTCGAATGGCAGCACGCGAACGCTGTCGCCGCTGCCGATGATTTGCCCCTGTTCGTGCCCCTTGCCGGCGACGAGGACGATGTCCCCGCGCTTGGCTTCGGCCACCGCCGCGCGGATAGCCTCGCGCCGGTCGCCGATTTCGCGTCCCTTTCCGTCCATGCCGGCAAGCACCATGGCACGGATCGCGGCGGGGTCTTCGCCGCGCGGGTTGTCGTCGGTGACGATGGCGAGGTCTGCCCCCTCTGCCGCCACCTTGCCCATTTCGGGGCGCTTGCCCTGATCGCGATCGCCACCGGCGCCGAACACCACGATCAGGCGTCCTTCAACATGCGGCCGAAGCGCGGCAATCGCCGCCTCCAGCGCATCGGGTGTGTGCGCATAGTCGACATAGACCGGCGCGCCAACCGGAGAGATTGCCGCGCGCTCAAGCCGTCCGCGCACGGTAACAAGGCGCTTCAGCGCATCGAAAGTCGTGTGGGCATCGCCGCCCGTCGCCAGCACCAGCCCTGCCGCGACCAACGCGTTGGCTGCCTGATAGGCCCCGATAAGCGGCAGCTCGAGCACGCGGGATTTCCCGTCATGCTCGAGCTCCAGCTTCTGGCCGAGTCCGCCCGGCGTGCGACCCGAGAGGCGGATGCTGGTGCCATTGGCACCCACGGTGAAAGTCTTGAGCCCGCGCTTTTCGGCTTGGGCAATCGCCTTGGCCGACCATTCATCGTCGGCCCAGATCACGGCGGTGCCGCCATCAACGACCACTTCGTCGAACAGGCGCATCTTGGCCGCGAAATAGTCGTCCATGTCGGCATGGTAATCGAGGTGATCGCGCGACAGGTTGGTGAAGGCACCCGCCGCCACGCGCGGCCCTTCGATGCGGAATTGCGAAAGGCCGTGGCTCGACGCTTCATAGGCCACATGAGTCACGCCTTCGCGCGCCAAACCGGTCAGGTTCGCCAGGAACGTGACGATATCGGGCGTGGTCAGGCCGGTCGAAACCGTCTCGTCGCTGGTGGTGACGCCCAAGGTGCCGATGGAGGCGGCGCGCTGGCCGGCCATGCGCCAAATCTGGCGGGTCAGTTCGACGGTAGAGGTCTTGCCGTTGGTGCCGGTGACGGCCACCAGCGTTTCGGGCACCGGCTGATAGAACGGCGCGGCAAGGCGCGCGAACAAGTGGCGCGGCTCGTCGGCGGCGAAGTGGACAGCGCCTTCTACTTTGGCATCAGGGCTGGCGACGATGGCCACGGCGCCAGCCTCGATCGCAGCAGCGATGTAGTCCTCGCCATTGAACTTCGCGCCCTTGAAGGCGCCGAACACGGTTCCCGGCGCGACCTTGCGGTGATCGATGGCAAATCCGGTCACGTTCACATCCGCGCCTGCCGGGGCAGCAATGTCAGCAGCAGCGCAGAGGGCATTCAGCTTCATTCGTCAGGGCTCACTCTTCAGCACCACCAGCCGGAATCAGCGGCTTGAGGTCGGAAACGTCGATATCGCGGGTCTCGTCCGGCATGATGCCGAGCAGAGGCCCGATACGGGGGATCACGCGCGCAATCACCGGCGCGGCGTTCCAGGCGGCGGTGCGCTGGAACGAGGTCGCCTCGGTCGCCTGCGGCTCGTCCATCATGGAAATGACGACGTAGCGCGGGCGGTCCATCGGGAAGGCGGCGGCAAAGGTGGCAATCAGCGAGTGGTGGCGATAACCACCCGCACCCGGCTTTTCGGCCGAGCCGGTCTTGCCGCCCACGCGAAAACCGGGCGCGTCGGCCTTGCGACCGGTGCCGTAGGATACGATCATGCGCAGAAGCTGGCGGATACGCGCGCTGGTGGCGGCGGTGAACACGCGGCGCCCTTGCGGAACCTGCGATGCGTCCAGCTTCTTCAGCGTCGCCGGGCGCCAGATGCCGCCATTGACCAGCGCCGCATAGGCCGAGGCAAGGTGCAGAGGCGTCACCGCGATGCCGTGGCCGTAGGACACCGTCATCGTGCGCAGGCGCGGCCATTCGCCACGCGGCCAGAGCGGGAAACCGCGCGCCGGCAGCTCGACATAAGGACGCTCGTTCATGCCGAGCGATTCCATCGTCTTCTTCAGCCGCACGCCGCCCAGTTCGTCGGCAATCTGCGCGGTGACGACGTTCGATGAGTGGATCAGCGTTTCCAGCACGTTCAGCGAACTGCCGTAGTTGTGCAGGTCGTGGATCGTGAAGCCCGCCACATGCAGCGGCGATGCCGGCCAGCGGCGACGCAGATCGGTGATCGTGCCTGCATCGAGCGCGGCGGCGACGGTGATCGGCTTGAAGGTCGAACCCAGTTCGTAGACCTGGTTGGTCACGCGGTTGAAGCCGTGCGGCACATCGCCCTGCGCGGCCTGTTCCGGCGTGATCATCAGGTCCGAAGGCTGGACATGATTGGGATCGAACGAGGGCAGCGATGCCAGCGCGAGGATCTCACCCGAATCGACATCGAGGATGACGCCCGCCGCGCCCTTCGCCTTGCTGAGCGCCATGCCGCGCGCCAGTTCGTCTTCCAGCGCGCTCTGCACGCGGAAGTCGATCGACAGGACGGAGGGTTGTGCGCGGCCTTCGGGGCTCGTCAATTGCTTGTCGAACGCCTCTTCCATGCCGACCTGGCCCTTGCCGAAGGTATCGACATAGCCCAGCACCGATGCCGCCATCGACCCTTGCGGGTAATAGCGGGTGGCCTCCATCGGATATTCCAGCGCCGGCTCACCCAGCGCATGAACCTTGTTGGCGTCTTCCGGCAGGATCGACTTGCGCAGATAGCCGGGCTTGTCGGAGGACAGCTTGCCGATCAGTTCGGCGCGATTGAGATCGGGGAAGATGCGGATCAGCCCGTCCGCCACCTGCTGCGGCGTGTGGATCAGGGCAGAGCCTTCGCTCATCGCCTTGGGGTTGAACCACAGCGAATAGGTATTGAACTCACGCGCCAGCGGCACGCCGTTACGGTCCACGATTTCGCCGCGGTTCGGCACCAGCAGGCCGGACAGGTCGCCATCGCGGCCGCCCGGTCCGGTAACGCCCAGCCAGCAGATACGCGTCAGTGCCAGCATCCCCACCAGCGCGAAAACCCCAAGAATCCACAGCGTGCGCAGCTTGGCGACGATCAGCGAGCGCTGTCGTACGTTCACCAGCTTGCGCCGCCCGGTGGATACCGTGGTGGGGATCGCGCCCATGGGGAAGGCGGGAGCGTTCACTGCTGGGCAGCCTCCGCCACTTCGACGCGCGCCAGACGCTTGCCGAGACCGGCGGCATCACGCAGCATTTCCTCGCGCTCCGGATCGCGGTTCTTCGCGCCCGCGCCCGAAGTGGCCGAAGGCGTTGCCGCGTGCGCGGGATCGACCGGCGAGACCATCGCCAGCAAGCCGGTGCCCTGCTTCTCCTCAGCCGCGTCGCTGCCGCCCTGCTCTGCATTGGCATAGCGGATCGGCTGCGGCGCGCCCGGCCCCATCGGCTTGCCCAGCGCGGCAAGCTGGCGCTCGCCTTCGATATACTGGCCGGCGGATGGCGCCTTGTAGCCGAACTCCAGTTCGTTGAGCTGGTTCAGCGCCTGCTGGTTGGAGCGGGTCTGGAACTCGGTCTCAAGGAAGTTGATCGACTGCTGCACGCGCACGATGCGGTTCTCGGTCGAGTGGACCTCGCTTTTCACCGCGTTGACCCGAAGCGTGAGCGCAAGCGTGGCCGCGCCGCAAACCAGCAGCACGGAAATCCACCCGATCGAATGGACGCGATCGCGCGTGAGGTTCATGCCGGACTCCTGTCTTTTTGCCGCTTCTGCGTTCTGGGGGGGGCTTGGGTACGCACGGCGCTGCGAAGCGTGGCAGAGCGCGAACGGGGGTTGGCCTCCAGCTCGGCCTCGCCGGGGCGGATGGCCTTGGAAAGCTTTTCGAATGTCGGCTGCACGCCGCCGATTTGCGGCAGGTGGCGCGAGGTCGTACCCCCCTGCCCCGCCGCATCGCGCAGGAAACGCTTGGCCATGCGGTCTTCCAGACTGTGGAATGTGACGATGGCAAGCCGGCCGCCTTCGCGCAGCACGGTTTCGGAGCCGGCCATGCATTCTTCCAGCTCGTCCAGTTCGCCGTTCACATGGATGCGGATCGCCTGGAAGGTGCGGATCGCCGGGTCCTTCGGCGCATTGCTGCCCTTGTAGGCCGGGTTGTAGCCGATGGCCTTGCGCACCACACGGGCCAGATCGCCGGTGGTTTCCAGCGGACGCGCGGCCACGATGGCGCGGGCGACGCGGCGCGACTGGCGCTCTTCGCCATACTGGAACAGCACGTCGGCGATTTCGGCTTCGTCCCCCTCGTTCACGAAATCCGCGGCCGAACGGCCGTCCTGGCTCATGCGCATGTCCAGCGGCCCGTCGGCACCGAACGAGAAGCCTCGCTCCGCCTGATCGAGCTGCATGGAGGATACGCCGATATCCATGACGACGCCGTCCACGCTGGTGACTCCGGCTTCTTCAAGGCCTGCGACGATTTCGGAGAACCGGCGGGCGTGCAACACGAGACGCGGCGGGCTGAGGTCCAGCTCCGGCCATTTTCCCCGGTTTTCCTCGATCGCGGCAATCGCGTCGGGATCGCGGTCGAACGCATGGACGGTGGCACCCGCGTCGAGCAGGCGGCGTGTATAGCCGCCCGCGCCCAGCGTGCAGTCGACGATGACGTCGCCGCCCTGGGGGTTCAGGGCGGCGACGACCTCCTCAAGGAGCACGGGCACGTGGGGCACGCCCACTGGAATGGTGCGCGATCCGGTCATTTGCGGCCTGCTTTCGCCAGATCCTTGGCGGCAAGGCTCTTGCAGGCGGTCTGCGCCGCCTTCCAGCTATCATCCATTTCGTTCAGGCTCTCGGGCGACCAGACGGTGAAGAACCGTCCGTTGCCGCGGAAATAAAGTTGGTCGGTCACGCCGGCGAGCGCGGCCAGGTCTTCAGGCAGGACGAAGCGGCCCGAACCGTCGAACGGCACTTCGTAGGAGGCGTAGATGTCGCTGGCGCGCTTGTCGGCATCGAATTCCTTGCCGGCGCGGATGGCGAGGTCCTGCTGTTCCTTGAGTTCGTCCTCGAACTCCTCGATGCGCGAAAGGCCGAAGCCCACGAGGCAGGGCCAGCGATCGTGGGTGGTCAGGCAGAGCAGATCCTTGCCGCTCGATTCGCGCACGGTGGGGCGGAAGGCATTGGGCAGCACGAACCGGTTCTTGTCGCGCAGAAGCGAGAAGCCCTGTCCGTTGTATATGTATGGCCGCCCCGCCATGACGATGCCGCCTGCCCCTTCTTGCCCTGTTGCAGCCGCTCTGCGGCCACTCGCCCCGGAACGTCCGGATCCGCCCGGCATGACCGATAGCGCCCCCGCCGCAGCAAATGCCGCAGGGTCCGGCCCCCTCCTGCGGGAGCACGGCAAGACTCAGCCATTCCGATTGCCTTCCTATGTATAGTGGGAAGACGGGGGATTAAAGGGAAATTTGGGGATCGATGGGAAGAATTCGCGGAATTCTCTCCGATTTGGGGCACGGCTCACCCACGGGGATCCGGGGATTAACCTGGTATTAACTCCATAAGTGATTGAAATTAAATAGATTATACTCAGGGAAATTACGTATCCCGGATCGTCCCCAAAACGCCCCGCTCAATCCCCACTTTTCAGCCGGGCCCCACTTTTCAGCCGGGAAAGCAGCGCGGTCAGCGCCTTGCGGCGCGGAACAGGGCCGGCGGGGCCGCCCGGATCCTCAAATAGCGCCGCATCGGCCACAGCCAGCACCCTGCCGCGCCCGATGCGGCAACCGGCAAGGATTTCCGCCGATTCCAGCGCACAGGATGCGGAACCGCCACCGGAATTCCCCAAGGATCCCGGATTGCGGCCCATCCCGCGATTTCCCCGATCGGATGTTCCATCCCCGGAAATCCCCAATAGGCGGAAATGCCCCGGCAGGTTCAACGGCAGAGCCAATTCCTCTGGCCCGGCCTTGAACGCGACATCCCGCTCTCCGGCCTGCTCAGCCGGGTCGAACCACAGTTCCAGCCCCCAATGGGCAAGGATCGGGGACAGCATGGCCATGTCCTGCGGCCGCCGCGGATCGCCCAGCGGATAGCGCGAGGGCTGGGTGAGCATCGGATCGACGAACAGCAGCAAACGCCCACCCGCGCGCACCCAGGTATCGAGCGCCAGGTTCTCCTGCGGCGTCAGCGGGCGTGGCTGCGCCATCACCAGCACTGCATCCGTCGGCAGCGGCAGGCGCCCTTGCGCATCGGCAAGACTGTCCAGAGGCTGGATTTCGCCCTGCTCCGCCAGAGCCCCGGCCGCCCACGAACGCGGCGCGCCGTCCGCCAGCAATTCGCGCGGATCGTCGCTCTCGCCCCAGAGGATGGGAAGACTGGTGCTGAGCCCGATCCGCTGCGCCCGCAGCGATGGATCGTCCCCGCGATGGCAGGCGGCCAGCAGCGCAAGCAGCACACAGGATACGGCCAACCATACGCCGGCCAACCACACGCCAGCAAGCCGCGCGGCGGCCCGCCTCACGCCAATGGCCCGCTTACTGCGCTTCCGGCGGCGCAGTTCCGGTGCTGTCCGTGGCGTCGCCAGTGGCGCTGGGGGTCGGTGAGGGATCGGCGGCCGGCACAACGCCGATATCCGCCAAGGGATCGGCCACCTGCCGCTTGGGCTTGGCATCGGCGGCGACGACCTGCTGGATCGGATCGGCCGCGTCCACCAGCCGCGCACGATCCATGATGATGTTCGCCAGCCCCACGATCAGCAGCATCGCGCAGAGGCCGAACAGGCCGACCTGCAGCCGATGCACCGCCTGCGCGCGCAGTTCGCGCGTGGAAGGCGGCACGAAATGCTGAGGAGCAGCGGCCGGCTCTATCAGATCGGGCGGAATGTTCCCTGCCATCGGCAGACCGTTTACCTCAGCTTGCCAGCCAAGGGAAGACGGGCAGACCTTTCGCTTCCAGCCATTCGCGATTGAAGAGCGAGGAGAGGTAGCGGAAACCCGTATCGCACAGGATGGTCGCCACGCGAACGTCGCGCTTTCCTTCGGCCACCAGCTTGCGGCCCAGTTCCACCGCGCCGGCCACATTGATACCGGATGACAGGCCAAGGCACAGCCCCTCTTCCGACAACAGGCGGCGGACCCATTCAAGGCCCTCCTCGTCGGAAATGCGGAACTGGGTATCGATCGGCGCCCCGTCCAGATTGGCGGTGATGCGGCCCTGCCCGATGCCCTCGGCCACCGAATTGCCTTCGGCCTTCAACTCGCCATGCGCGTAATAGTTGTACAGCGCGGCGCCGTAGGGATCGGTGAGCGCGATCGTGATGCCCTCATCGAACGCCTTCAGCCCCATGCCGGTGCCGGCGATCGTGCCGCCAGTACCCGCCGCGCAAGTGAAGCCGTCGATCCGGCCGTCCATCTGCTGCCAGATTTCCGGCGCGGTGCTTTCGATGTGCGACTTGCGGTTGGCGATATTGTCGAACTGGTTGGCCCAGATCGCCCCTCCCGTCTCGGCCGCCAGGCGGCGCGAAGTGTGGACGAAGTGGTTGGGGTCCGAGAACTTCGTGGGCGGCACCGTCACCAGCTGGGCGCCGAGCGCGCGCAGCGTGTCCATCTTTTCCTTGGACTGGTTATCCGGCATGACGATCACGGACTTGTAGCCGAGCGCGTTGCAGACCAGCGCAATGCCGATGCCGGTGTTGCCCGCAGTTCCTTCGATCACCGTGCCGCCGGGCTTCAGCTCGCCGCGTGCTTCTGCATCGCGCACGATCCACAGGGCCGCGCGGTCCTTCACCGATGCGCCGGGATTGGCGAATTCGCACTTGCCCCAGATCTCGCAACCCGCAGCTTCGCTAGGGCCCTTGAGCAGGACGAGCGGAGTATTGCCGATAAGGTCGAGGGTGGAGCGCTGGGGTGCAGGAGCTGTCATGCCCGCACAACTAGGAACGCGAAGGCCCCGGCGCAAATGATTTGCGCTTTGGATCGCTAAAGTCGGCGTGAATTTTCACCTCCAACACATGGTCCGGACACGAGAACGGCAGGTTTGCGCGATCCGCAAACCTGCCGTTCTCGTGTCCGCCCGAAGGCGGAAAATTCACGGGAGCTCAGTCTTCCTGCGCGATCGTGACCTTGCAGCCTTCCAGCGCATCGGTGATCGGCACCTGGCACGACAGGCGCGAATATTCGTTGCGGTGGTCGGAACTGTCGAGCAGGTCGTTCTCGTCCTCGCTCATCGCCGGCAGCTTGTCCGCGAAGGAGGGATCGATGTGGACGTGGCAGGTCGCGCAGGAGCAGCAACCGCCGCACAGTGCCAGAAGTTCATCAAAGCCGCTGTCACGAATCGTTTCCATCAGCGTGCGGCCCACTGTGGCCTCGACGGTCGATTCTTCACCCGACTGGTTGACGACAATAATCTGCGGCATTCCCGTCCATCCTTTTTCTGATCCAGCATGTATCATAACATGCCCATTCCGGCCTTTGCCTGCGGCTGCTAAAGGCTGCAACCCCCTTTGGCAAGAAAGACGCATGATGGGCTTGAGCGCCGACGCACTGAAATTTGGGCTGGACGAAATCGCCGCGCGCGAACCGGCCATGGCGCGCGCACTGGAACGCGCCGGCTATCCTGAGCCGCGAATCCGCGCGACCGGCTATGCCACGCTGCTGCGCACGATCGTCGGCCAACAGGTTTCAGTGGCGGCGGCAGCTTCGGTATGGGCGCGGATGGAGGCATTGCTGGGCACCGGCATCGCGCCGGAGACCTTGCTCGCCGCCGATTTCGACGCGCTGCGCGCCTGCGGCCTTTCGCGGCAGAAGCAGGGCTATGCCCGCTCGCTATGCGAACTGGTGGTGGCCGGGACGCTGGACCTTGAAAACCTGCCCAAGGACGATGAGGAAGCGATCGCCCAGCTGGTGCAGATCAAGGGCATCGGCCGCTGGTCCGCGGAAATTTACCTGCTCTTTGCGGAGGGGCGGCCGGACATCTGGCCCGCCGGCGATCTGGCCGTGCAGGCGGGTATTCACAAGATCCTGGCGCTGGATGCGCGGCCCAGCGAACAGGAAGCCCGCGAACTGGCGGAACAGTGGCGCCCGCATCGCGGCGCGGCGGCGATCTTCACCTGGCACTGCTACAACAATCCGGCGCTCTAGAGCGTAGATTCAGGCGCCCCGCTCTTCCGTTTTGCCGGCCGCCGGTGCGAACATCCGCGCTTCCATCCAGCGCCGCAGCCGGGGCGACTGGCGCTCGGTCAGCAGCGAGATCAGGGCGCTGGCAGCCACCACCAGCCCCAGCAGCGCCACGAAGGCCGCCGGGCTGCGCCCCGCGACCAGCCCGTGGGAGCGGGCCAGTTGCAGCAGCGGCCAGTGGAACAGATAGAGCGTGAAGGAGAACCCGGCGAGCAGGCCGGCCATGTCCTTTAGCCGCATCATCGGTTGCGCAAAGCGCTCCGCCAACGGTCGCAGCGCCGTCAGCGCAAGGACCATGATCAGCCCCATCGCAAAGTCCGCGAAGGCCCATTGCGACCACTGCGCCTTCCCCGGCCACCATGCCTTGAGCAGCGGATTGAGCACCGCGCGGTCCACCTCGAACAGCGCAAGCGCCAGCCCCAGGCAGGCCGCCAGAACCACCGGCGCGGCCACGGACGGCAGGCGGCGGGCCACCGGCGCATGGGTCAGCGCCACGCCCATCAGCCATACCGGCATCAGCAGCAGGATCGCCCCACCAGCAGTGAAACAGGCCACCGCGACGGTCGCCACCCGCGCCCAGCCGCGCAGGAACACCGCCAGCGCGAAGATCGCATAGAACCAGACTTCATAGCAGAGCGACCAATACGGCGGATTCCACACCGGCGCGGGCATTCCCGGCCAGGCACTGACGAACGCCATCGGCGGCAGCAGACGCGTCGCCACTTCCAGCGGATCATCGGGGCTGTTGTCGATATAGACGCGCATGGGCCCGGCGAAGACATAGGCCGCCAGCACCGCGAACAGCAGCGCCGGGATCGCAACCGGCAGAATGCGGGAGACGCGCGCGACGAAATAGCGTGGTAGGCTGGACCGTCCGCCCAGCACTGAGGTGCTGATCACAAGGCCGGAAAGCACGAAGAACACGATCACGCAGTAATGCTGCATCCGCAGGCCGAACGGGAACGGCCCGCGATAGATGCCCAGTTGCACCGCATGGCCCACCGCCACCAGCAGCGCGGCGCCAAAACGCGCGAAATCGAGCACGACCGAAAGCGGCCGCGTGAGGAACCGGTCCTCACCCACGATCAGGCGGCCGGGGCGACGCCGTCGATAAAGCGGGCCAGTGCGACGTCGCGCTGGCTCAGCCCTCCGGCATCGTGGGTGGTCAGAGTGATTTCAACGCGATTGTAGACGTTGAACCATTCGGGATGGTGATCGCGCTTTTCCGCCTCGATGGCGACGCGCGCCATGAAGCCGAACGCTTCGTTGAAATCATGGAATTTCAATGTGCGCACGATGGCCAGGCCATCCTCGCGCAAGGTCCAACCGGGCAAAGTGCCCAGTACCGCGGTGCACTCTGCATCGGTGAGGCGGGCGATCGACATTGTGTGCTCCTCTGCCCTGTTTAAGCCGGCTTCGGCCCTGTTTTGACTTCGCTTGGCAGTCCCGCGCCTTTCCACTATCGCCGGGCCTCATGCAAGGGGCATCCATCGCTATCGAAGATCTCGCGTGCCGGCGTGGCGACAGGGTGCTGTTCCGCGGCCTATCGCTGCGTCTCGACGGCGGAGAGGCGCTGCACGTCACCGGCAGCAACGGGATCGGCAAATCCAGCCTTCTGCGCATCGTCGCCGGCCTTGCCCCCGCATTCGCCGGACGCGTGGAGACCAACGGCCTGATCGGCCTTGTCGATGAACGGCACGCACTGGATCACGCCCTGCCGCTTGGCCGCGCGCTGGAGTTCTGGCGCAAGCTGGATCGCGCGGCTGACGGCGAACTGGATCGGCTTGGCCTGACCGCCCTGCTGGACGTGCCGGTGCGTTATCTGTCCACCGGCCAGAAGAAACGTGCCGCCCTCGCCCGCCTGATCCGCCAGCGCGCGGCGATCTGGCTTCTAGATGAGCCGCTGAACGGGCTGGACGGCGATGCGGCTGCATTGGCCGAAGCGCTCGTGGCCGATCATTGCGCCGCTGGCGGGATTGCCCTGATCGCCTCCCACCAGCCCTTCACACTCACGCACAAGCGCACGCTGGCCCTTGGCGAGCACGCGGCATGAGCGGACGTCTCGTTATCCTGCTCAAGCGCGATCTCGCCCGCCTGCTGCTGGGCGGACGCGGGGGCGGTGCGGCCATGCCGGTGCTGTTCTTCCTTTCGGTGGCGATGCTCTATCCTTTTGCCGTTGGCCCCGACGCGCCTCTGCTGGCGCGAACCGGCGGCGGCGTGATCTGGGTGGCCGCGCTGCTGGCGGCGATCCTGCCGCTCGACCGGCTTGTCGAGCCGGACATCGAGGGCGGGCTGTTCGATCAATGGGCGCTGCGCGGCATTTCGGAGGAGATGGTGCTGGCGGTGCGTGTGCTGGCCCACTGGCTCAGCTTCGGCCCGCCCCTCATGCTCGCCGCCCTGCCCGCCGCCGCACTGCTGGGGATCGACGGAGCGACACTGAGAACCGTGGAACTGGGCCTGCTGGCGGGAACGCCCGGCCTTGCCGCGCTGGGCGTGACGGTGGCCGCACTCACGGCGGGCCTGCGCGGCGGCGCTGCCTTGGGCGGACTGCTGGTGATCCCGCTGGCCGTGCCGGTCCTGATCTTCGGCGCGGGAAGCCTTGGCTCCGGCGGGCCGAGCGGGTTGGCGCTGGCGGCTGCATCCAGCCTTGTCCTGCTGGCCATCGCTCCGTTCGCGGGCGGCGCAGCCGTGCGCGCCGCGCGGGGATAGCCCTTTCCATCATCGCCCCGGCGGTTGGCACGCTCCCCTCCCGGCCCGCATAGTCGCTCGCGGAACGATCCGGCCAAAGCCGGGCACCCGATGTTGGGGATGAGCGATGCAGGACCACAGGGAACTGATCGAGGAAGCGCAACGCCAGACCGGCCTGACCGACTTCGGCCCGGACGGCTTCCGCGAAGGGCTGGAAATTCTGGCCGACTCGCTGGAACGCGAGGCCCGGCTCAATGCCGTGGGCGAACGCGCGCTGACCGAACGCATCGTGCTGCACCTGAAGCAGCGCCTGCTGGTGGAGGACTGGTACCGCCGCCATCCGGAGATCGACGAGGAAGAGATCGTCGCCCCCCTGTTCGGCGTCAGCCTGCCGCGCACCGGGTCTTCGGCGCTTTCCTTCCTGCTCGCGAGCGATCCGGCGATCCGGTACTTGCGCGTCTGGGAAAGCTCGCAGCCCTGCCCGCCGCCTTCGACAGTGGAAGGCCCCGATCCGCGCCGCGGCGTCGCCGTCACCAGCGGCGACGAATTGCTGAAGAACGGCAAGCGCACCCCATCGGGAATCGACGGCGCGATGGAGTGCCAGGACCTGATGGCGCTCGATTTCAAGAGCCAGATCTTCCAGGCCTTCGCGCAGATCCCGCGCTATTCGGACTGGCTGCTGAACGCCGATCTTTCCGCCACTTACGCTTATGAAAAGCGGGTGCTGAAGCTGCTGCAATGGGGTGCCCCGGCACGGCCATGGCGCCTGAAAGCGCCCACGCACATGCTCTATCTCGATGCGCTGACATCGGCCTTCCCGGGCGCGCGCTTCGTGATGACGCACCGCGATCCGGCCGACGTGATCCTGTCGGTGGCGACCGTCTATGCCGACATCATCGGCAAGTTCAGCGACCATGTGGACATGGCCTACCTTGGCGCGCTCAACTTGCGCTGCTGGTCGGAAGCGATGAACCGCGCCATCGCCTTTCGCGAAAAGGGCAACGACCACCGCTTCTTCGACATCCATTTTCGAGCCATGCACAAGGACCCGTTGGGCGAAGTGCGCGCGCTCTACGAATGGCTGGGCGAAGTCGTCTCGCCGCCTTTCGCGCAGGCCATGGCGGACTGGTGGGAAAGCAACAGCAGCGCCGAACGCATGAGCAAGCCCGATCCAGCCCATTTCGGCCTCGATCCGGCAGCAGTGCGCCAGCGCTTCACCCCCTACCTTGAGCGCATGGAGCGCTGGGCCCCGTTCGACGCGGCGGCATGACCCTTTCCCAACATACAGGTGAGCGAAGATGAGTAAGGCGAACAGCGGCCGGGTGGAATTCGATGAGGCCGCACGCATGGCACAGACGGTGGAAAGCGGCCCCCGCTATGCCCCGCTGCGGCTGAACGAAGTCAGCCCGGAGGGTCAGGAGCAGGTCGATGCGATTCGCGCCGCCTTCCATATTCCCGAAAGCCGCCCCTTCCCCGATGTCAGCCTGATCACGCTGCGCCATCCCGGCATGTTCAAGGGGCAGATGGTGCTGGGCATCGAACTGGCCGCGCGCGGGGCGATTCCGGGGCGCGAGCGCGAACTGATGATCCTGCGCCTGGCCCGCCTTGCCGGCGCGCCGTTCGAATGGTGCGAGCATGTCGATATCGGCAAGGCCTTCGGCATCACGGTCGAGGAAATCGAACGCGTGCTGGAAGGATCCGCCGCCGCCGGATGGACCGAGCACGAATCGGCGATGCTGCGCGCGGTGGAGGAACTGGTTGCCGATCACTGCATGGCCGATTCGACCTGGGACACGCTGGCGAAGACCTGGGACGAGAAACAGATGCTGGAAGTGCCCATGCTGGTCGGTTCTTACCTGATGACGGCGCTTCAGCAGAACACGCTGAAAATCCAGCCGAAGGGCGGTTTCGACTACCGCTGAGGGCCGTCCCGCCCACCGCTTTTTACTCGAATCGCTGAAAATCGAACGCGCGCTGCCCCATGGGCGGCGCGCGTTGACATGTCTGTGGACAAGTCCTGCACAAATTCGGGAAACAATGGGGATCGGCGGTGCACGATCTGTGCATTCCAGCGGGACATCCCTGTGGATGATCCTGACGAAATCTGCCGGATAACTGCGGGAAAGGCCGGAAAAAAATGGGCCGGACGGATCTCTGCAAAAGCGAAATACGGTCCGGCCCAGTTGGACAGGAAGGGCAGTCTCGGCGCCCCATGACAAGCGCCGAACCTGGGTCCTCGGGTGCAGGCTTGACGGCCAGGACAAGCTGCGTATCAATGGCTAATGATAATCATTCGCAAGTTCAAGCCCCTTTTCACGTAACCCTGATTTCGCCACCTGGAGACCCTGCCATGTACCAGTATGTCGACCGCCCCCTGAGCACCCTTGATGAGGGCTGCCGCTTCCTCGTCTGGTCGATGCGCGCCTGGGTTACCACGCTGGCTCAGCGCCGCTGCCCGGCCGAGGCACTGGCCCCTGCCTTCGCGCGCTGGCGGATGATCGGCGGCCTTCAGCCCTTCCACCGGGCTATGCTGATCTTCAACCGCGACGCACTGGAAACCTTCGCTTTCTGCCCGATGGCCTGCGACCATGTTTCAGAGCACGAGGCAGTGATCCTCGAACTCGTTACCTCGCTGCGCGACCGCGGCGCGCAGGAAACGCGGGGAACGCTGGAGCTGGTGGTGCAGGAAGACGCCGTGGGTGACGTGCTGGAAACCCTGTCCAAGCTGGGCGCGGCGCTGGCGATCGCGGGCATCTTCCCCGGCCAGCCGGTGGCCGCACGCGGGGCGCACGACTGCGGCTGAGCTGCGAATCGCTACCAGTACCGCGATGGGCGTTTCAGGGGGCGCCCATCGCCCAGAACGCAGCGCCGGCCAATGCCAGGCACTGAAGGCACAGGATGGCGCGCAGGTAATTCACGAAGGGCTGCTTGCGGGTCTTGTGCCGGAACAGGCTGCGCGCCAGCAGCGCACCGGGCGACCCGCCTATGGCAGCGAGCGTCAGCAGGCGACGCTCCGGCACACGCCCGCCACCCCGCCGGGACTGCGCCTTGTCATAGCCATAGACGGCGAAAGTCCAGAGATTGATCGCGGCGAGGACAGCGGCGGCAATGAGCGGCGTATTCATGCGCCGCACCTAGAGTGCGAGAGCGCTGGTTTGAACCGCAAAACCAATGCTGGCCCCGGCCCCATGCAACCTTTCCCGTCATCCCCGCGAAGGCGGGGATCCCGCTTGTTCTTCGCGAGCGTGACAAAAGGAAGCGGGGCCCCCGCCTTCGCGGGGGCGACGAATGTGGTTTTCGCTACCGGTACGCCTTTGGCGGCATCTTGAGGTACGGCCTCAAGCATCCACCACAGCTCAATCCAGCGGCGCCACATCCACCGAAAACAACATCTTCTGCTGCGAGGAACCGCGAAACGTACCGTCCAGCGGGGCGACGTCCGAATAATCCCGTCCCATGCCGATGAAGATATGGTCGGTATCGGCCAGCATGTCGTTGGTGGGATCGAAGCCGATCCAGCCCAGATCGTCGCCGCACCACAAGTTGACCCAGGCGTGCATGGCATCCGCCCCCACCAGCCGTGCCTGCCCCGGTGGCGGCAATGTGCGCAGATAACCACTGACATAGGCGGCCGGAATGCCATGCGCGCGCGCCGCGATGATCATGATATGGCTGAAATCCTGACAGACGCCATGCCGCGCGCGGAACGCCTCGATCGGCGGCGTATCGGCAACGGTCGCGCCCGATTCGTAGGCGAACTGCTCATGGATCGCCGCCATCAGCCGCCGCCCCGCCTCCACCACCGGCGTCGATTCGCTGAGGAACCCGCTGGCCCACATGGCAATGTCGCGCTCCGGCGCGGCGATAGGCGAGGCAAAGCTGTACGACGCCGGACCAAGCGCCGAAAGGTCCGGCTTCTGCATGGCCCGTTCACGCAAATCAGCAAGGCCCGGTCCGCTGGAGTCGGTGACGAAGAACGGCAACGGCTCCTTCTGCACGGTGAATCGGCTCTCTATCTGAAGCTGCGAGATCGGCTCTCGCAGGGAAAACCGCGCTTCGTTGACGTAGTACCCCCCCTCGCGCTCGGCCACGGTGGCGGGCTGGGGGTCGACCGTCAGGGCATAATCGCTGAGCTTCTGCCCCGGCCAGGCCATGGGCCGCAGGCGCGCGTTGAATTGTGCCAACCGCACGGGCGCGGCATATTCCAACGTGGTGATATGGCTGATCGAATAGCGCATCACAGCAGCGCAGTCCGCCGCTCGGCCTGTTCCGGATCGAACTGGAGGAAGTAGCGCGCCGAAACCGAGTCGGAGAGGCTGTAGAGTTCCTGCTCGATCTCGGCCAGCGCCAGACTGGTCATGTCCTGCGCCACGGCCGCCTGGAGCCGGCCCAGCAGCGCGCGAGCGAGCCTGAGCGGCGGTTCGGGCAGATTGTCATCACGTCCGCTCGGCAACGCGGCCAGATGCTCGACGATACCCGCGATCTGGAACACCAGCGCGCGCGGATTGTCGGGATCGAGCAGCAGAAGGTCGCGCACAGGCCCTGCCATCGGCCCGGTAAGATAGCGCGTGCGGTAGATGATCTGGCTGTCGCACAAGTCCAGCAGCACACCCAGCGCGCCGCCATCATGCCCGATACCATCCCCGTCCGGCGCATTCGTCAGCGTGGCATCGCCCAACTGGCGCACCATGCGGCAGATGCCCTGCGCGCGTTCGATCCGCTGGCCAATTTCCAGGAAACGCCATGCCGCGGAACGCACCATGTTTTCGGAAACGAGCCCGGCCAAGGCGCTGAAGTGCTCGGTCAGCCGACGCACCGCGCCCAGCAGGGTGGCCGGGCGGTGAGCGTCCACTTGCGGCACGCCCTGACTAACCAGGCGCCAGAAATCGCGCGCGAACCGCTCGCGCAAGCCAAGGCCCACCGCCTGCCGCCGCCGCATCAGCGCGGTGATGCCGCCGGGCAGCGTAGCCTCAGCCAGGACCGCCGCGCAGATAGCATGTACATCCGCCGCCTCGTCGGGCGCTTCCTCAAGCGTTGCAATGCTGCCGGATTCGCCCAGCAGGCCGACCAGCGCCTGGACCACACCATCCTGATCCGCCGGCCCACCGTCGATCTCCACCGATCCGTCAAGCAACGCCCGCAGCACGCGGGTGACCAGTTGCGCACGCTCGTTGTAGCGGCCGAACCAGTAGAGGTTGTCCGCCGCCTGACTGGCCAGGATGCCGCCCCCGCGCGAGATCGGCGGCTCGGCGAGCGTGCGCACGGTGAACTGCGCGGCGCTGGGCGCTTCATCGACCACCCAGACGTCGGCGGAAATCTCGCCCTCGCCCATAAGCGAGGTCGGCAGCGCCTGACTGGCGGCAAGGCGGGCGAAACCGCCGGGCATGACGGTCCAGTTGCCATCGGCATCGCGGGCGACGAAAGCGCGCACGGTGAAGGGGCGCGGCACGACCTCTCCCTCGACGATGGCAGGTGCGGTGGAAAGGTGAACGATCTCCTGCCCGCAATAGTCCATGGGGCGGCGTGCCAGCGCATCGAGCAAGGCAGACCGCTGCGCCCCGTCCAGATCGGCCCCGGCCACCGGCTCGCGCCGTTCCAGTGCCTCCACCGCCTGACCGAAGGCCGGCAGCACCGCCAGATCGGAAAGCCGCGCAGCAACGGTCGCGCTTTCGGCGGCCTGCCCGCACCACCATGTGGCCACATTGGGCAGGACCGGATCCTCGCCGAGCAGGACTTTGCAAAGGCGCGGCATGAAGGCGGCGAAGGCCGGGCTTTCCAGCACTTCGGTGCCCGGCCAGTTGATCATGCCGACACCGCCACGCGCCCATGCCTCGAACAGATTGGCGACGCCCAGTTGCGAGCGGGCATCGAAGGCCAGCGGATCGAGCGAGGTGGTATTGATCCAGCGCCAGATCGAATCGACCCGCTTGGGTCCGGCGATGGTGCCAACCCACAGGCGATCGTCCACCACCGAAAGGTCGCGCCCCTCCACAAGTGGAAAGCCAAGGTAGCGCGCAAGGTGGGCCTGTTCGGCGTAAGTCTGGTTGAAGCGTCCCGGCGTCAGCAGGGCGATGCGCGGCGCCTCGCGCCCGCAGGCGGCGATCATGCCTTCACGCATGACCGAGAAGAAATCGACGATGCGGCGAACCTGCTGGTCGGCCAGCAGATGACCGGCAAGGCGCGTCATCGCCAGTCGGTTTTCCAGCGCATAGCCGATGCCGGCGGCGATGCGCACGCGGTCCTGCAGGACACGCCATTGCCCGCGCGGCCCGCGCGCGAGGTCGGCCGAATAGACCTGGATGAAGTGCGGGTGTGCCTGCTCCGCCCCCAGCCGCCGCGCCGGATCGAGCATCTTGCGGGCAAAGAACGGGCTTCCGGCGATGACGGCGGCCGGCAGATGCCCCTCCCGCACCATCCGCTGGTCGCCGTAGATATCGGCCGCGAGGTGTTCGAACAGTTCCGCGCGCTGGATCAACCCACGCTCGATCGTCGCCCATTCGCCGGCACCGATTACCACCGGCATGGCGTTGAGCGGCCACGCGCGTTCCTCCTCCTCGCCCGTGACGCGGAACGTCAGGCCAAGATCGGCGGCATTGCGCGTGGCGGCTTCCTGCAAGCCGATCGGATCGCCCTCGGACAGTGCGGCGAGGCCCGCGGCGACCGCCCGCCAGCGTGCGGCGACGGGATCGGCAGCATCGCCGAACAGATCGCCGCCAGACACCGCAACCGGATAGGCATCGAGCCAGCGCCCAAAAGTTTCGGAGGGCGCGCTTTCGGTCAGTCCAGGAGGCGGAACGGCAGCCATGGCATCAGATTGTGCCCGTTGGGCGCCGCAAGTCGAGCGAATAAGGAAATTCACCCGGAACTTCTTCGGGCGGGGTCTGCATCGGCCCCGGCGAATGACCGTGGGGCTGGAACCGCGCCTTGCGCCGCGCCTCAGCCTCGTAACCGTTGATCGGCACATCGTCGTAATGGCGGCCGCCCGGATGGGCGACGTGATAGACGCAGCCGCCCAGCGAACGGCCGTTCCACAAGTCCATGATATCGAACGTCAACGGCGCATTGGCGGCCAGCATGGGGTGAAGACACTCGGCCGGGGCCCAGGCCTTGTAGCGCACACCACCGACGCCTTCGGAAGGGCCGGTCATCGTCAGCGGCACACGCCGGCCGTTGCAGGAGATGACATGGCGGCCTGAGACCAGCCCGCTGGCCCTGATCTGCAAACGCTCGGTCGAACTGTCGACATAACGCACGGTGCCGCCGATCGCGCCGGTTTCACCCAGCACGTTCCATGGCTCCAGCGCATGGCTGATCTCCAGCGCGACGCCCCCGCCCTCGACTTCGCCATGGACGGGGAAGCGGAACATGCGCTGCGCCTCGAACCACGCGGGATCGAAGTGGTATCCCGCGCGGCCCAGATCGGCGAGCACGTCCAGAAAATCCGCCCAGACGAAGTGGCCAAGCATGAACTTGTCGTGCAGTTGCGTGCCCCAGCGCACCAGCCCGCCGCCCTGCGGTTCCTTCCAGAACCACGCCGTAAGCGCGCGCAACAGCAGTTGCTGGGCCAGGCTCATCTTCGCATCCGGCGGCATCTCGAAACCCCGGAACTCCACAAGGCCCAGTCGGCCCGTCGGCCCGTCGGGGCTGAACAGCTTGTCGATGCAGATTTCGGTGCGGTGCGTATTGCCCGTCACGTCCACCAGCAAGTTACGGAACAGGCGGTCCACCACCCACGGCGCGGGCTGGTCATGCTCCGGACCCGCAACTTGCGAGAGCGCAATCTCCAACTCGTAAAGCGCATCATGCCGCGCCTCGTCGATGCGCGGGGCCTGACTGGTCGGGCCGATGAACAGCCCGGAGAACAAATAGCTGAGCGAGGGATGCCGCTGCCAGTACGTGACGAAGCTTTTCAGCAGGTCCGCCCGGCGAATGAACGGGCTTTCCAGCAGGCTGGGCCCGCCCAGCACGATATGATTGCCCCCGCCGGTGCCGATCGAGCGGCCATCGACCATGAACTTGTCCGCCGTAAGCCCCACTTCGCGGGCCACGTCGTAGAGCGTCTCGGTGATCTCCACGGTTTCGCGCCAGGAAGCGGAGGGGTGGATGTTCACTTCGATCACGCCGGGATCGGGGGTGACTTTCAGCACTTGCAGGCGGGGGTCCGGCGGCGGCGGATAGCCCTCTATCCGTACCGGCACGCGCTGCTTTTCCGCCACCGCCTCGATCGCGGAAACGAGTTCGAGATAATCTTCCAGACGCTCGGTGGGCGGGATGAACACCGCCAGATAGTCTCCGCGCGGCTCAACGGTCACCGCCGTACGCACCGCGCCTTCGATCAAGTGCTGCTCCACGCGCTCACCCGCCGATCCGACCTGCGGTTGGGCGACAAGTTCCACCCGCTGCGCCTCGCTGCTGGCGGCAAGCCGCGCCTGCGTGCCCGGCGCAGGCGCCTGCTCGCGATAATCGGCCAGCGGCTCGCGCGGCTCGGCGGTGTCGCGCGGGTGGATATAGGGATAATCCGATGGCGGCACATAAGGCAGCGATCCCAGCGGCAGCCGGTATCCCAGCGCCGAATCCCCGGACACGGCGGTAAGGAGCCCGCGCCGCACCTGCCATACCTCGCTCTTCCAGCGCGGCGCCTGCTGCACGGAAGCGTTCCAGCGCTGCACCGGCAGCACGAACCCGGTCGGCCGCTCCAGCCCGCGCCGGTAAGTGCGGCGAAAGCGGCGGGCCAGTTCCTCATCGTCCAGATGCGACTCTTCGGGCGTGGTGTTGATCGGAAGCTCTGCCTCGCGAAACGCCCACCAGTCCTTGTCCTCGAATACGGGCTGCACGAAATCGCTGCCAAGCCCCAGCGCAACCGCCGCTTCGCGCAGCAGGTGTTCGGCGGCGGTGGGATCGATGCTGGGCACCGGATCGGGATCGCCGCCCTTTTCCAGCGGCTTTTCACCGGCGATCAGGCTCTCGTCGCGCCAGATCGGCACGCCGTCCTTGCGCCAATAGATCGAATAGCCCCAGCGCGGCAGCGTCTCGCCCGGATACCACTTGCCCTGCCCGTGATGCAGCAGCGATCCGGGCGCGAATTTCTGCCGCAGCAGGCGAATCAGCCGATCCGCATAGGCCGCCTTGGTGGGGCCGACTGCCGCCCCGTTCCATTCGGGCGCCTCGAAATCGTCATCGGCAATGAAGGTCGGCTCGCCGCCCATCGTCAGGTTCGCGCCCCCCGCGTCGAGATCGGCGTCCACCCGGTCGCCCAGTTCCAGCAGCGCCTGCCAGCGATCCTCGGTAAAGGGCTTGGTGATCCGCACCGCTTCGGCAATGCGGGAAACGCTCATCTCGAACTCGAAATCGACTTCGGCCGGCTCGGCCATACCCTCGATCGGCGTTGCGGAGCGATAGTGCGGTGCAGCACAGAGCGGGATATGCCCTTCCCCCGCGAACATGCCGGAAGTGGCGTCGAGCGCGATCCAGCCGGCGCCGGGCACGTAAGCCTCTGCCCAGGCGTGGAGATCGGTCACATCTTCCAGCACGCCCTTGGGGCCTTCCTTGGGGGTGACGTCCGCCACCAGTTGGATCGAATACCCCGAAACGAACCGCGCCGCGAAGCCCAGCCGGCGTAGCAGCTGGACCAGTAGCCAGGCCGAATCGCGGCACGACCCGATGCCCACGTCCAGCGTCTCTTCCGGGCTCATCACCCCGGTCTCCATGCGGATCACATAGCCGATGCGCTGTTGCAGGCGGCTGTTGATATCGACCAGGAAATCGACCGTACGGCCTTCGTATCCGGCATGTTCGGCCACCAGCGCCTCGAACAGCGGGCCCTGTTCCTCCAGTTCGAAATAGGCGGCCAGATCGGATTGCATCGCGTCCGAATAGGCGAAGGGATAAGTCTCGGCCTCCGGCTCCACGAAGAAGTCGAACGGGTTGATGACGGCGAGTTCCGCCAGCAGGTCCACCTCGATGGAAAAGTGATCGACCGGATCGGGAAACACCACCCGCGCCTGCCAGTTGCCGTGCGGATCCTGCTGCCAATTCAGGAAATGCTCCGGCGGGCTGATCTTCAGCGAATAGTTGGGAACCGCCGTGCGACTGTGCGGTGCCGGACGCAGCCGTATGACTTGGGGACCGAGGCGCACCCGCCGGGAATAACGGTAGCGCGTGAGATGGTGGAGAGCCGCCTTGATCATCGGCCATGACTGTGCGCGAATCTATGCTGCACTGCAATGATCTTCCATTGGTCTTGCATCCAGAACTTGATAGATTGCGCGAAACACCGTCACGATTGCAGCAAAACTGTCATCGTGGCATGCAAGGGGGTCCAACGAAGGTTCGTGCGGAACTCTCCCCCACTCGCTCATATGAAGACGTAGGACATGCTGGACATTCACGAAGACACGCCCGCCGGTGAAAACAGCCCGGTGACCGATGTCGCCACGCTGCCCAATCGCTACTTCAACCGCGAGCAGAGCTGGCTGGCCTTCAACGAGCGTGTGCTCGCCGAAGCGACCAATCCCAATTATCCGCTGCTGGAACGGCTGCGCTTCCTGTCGATCTCGGGCAGCAATATCGACGAGTTCCTGATGGTGCGCGTCGCCGGCATCGCCGGGCAGGTGCGTCGCCAGATCGAGGAAATCTCGATAGACGGCCTCACCCCCACGCAGGCAATCGCCGTCACCCACGAAAAGGTGCTGGAACTCGAAGCTATCCAGCAGGAAACCTGGGCGGGTCTGAAGGTCCAGCTGGCCGAGGAAGGCATCCGCGTGGTGGGCGAGGAACCGCTGGATGCGGAGCGGCAGGACTGGCTGCGCAACTATTTCCTCGAACATGTGATGCCGGTGATCACCCCGCAGGCGATCGATCCGGCGCACCCGTTCCCCTTCGTGGCCAACCAGGGCATCGGCATCCTGTTCTCGCTGACCCGCGTGGCGGACGACGCCCCGGTCATGGAAATGGTGCTGATCCCCGCCCCCCTCCCGCGTTTCGTGCGCATTCCGGGTGAGGAAGCGGCGTGGATCTCCATGGAGGACCTGATCTGCCGCAACGTGGACGAGCTGTTCCCCGGCTTCGTGCCCCACGGCCACGGCGTGTTCCGCATCCTGCGCGACAGCGATATCGAGATCGAGGAAGATGCTGAGGATCTGGTGCGTTACTACCGCACCGCGATCCAGCGCCGCCGCCGCGGCCTGGTCATCGTGCTGCAATTGCAGGGCAAGTTCGACCCGGCGGCAGAAGAACTGCTGCGCAACCAGCTTGGCCTCGACAAGGCGCTGATCATGAAGACCGAGGGGTTGATCGGCTTCTCCGGCCTGTCGACGATCTGCGACGAGGATCGCCCCGAACTGAAGTTCGAGCCCTATACCCCGCGCTATCCCGAACGCATTCTGGAGCACGATGGCGACATTTTCGCGGCGATCCGCGAGAAGGACATCGTCGTCCAGCACCCCTACGAAAGCTTCGAGGTGGTGATCGACTTCCTGCGCCAGGCCGCGCGCGATCCGGACGTGATCGCGATCAAGCAGACGCTCTACCGCGCCGGCAAGCAGTCCGCAATCATCTCCGCGCTCATCGGCGCGGCGGAACAGGGCAAGTCGGTAACGGCGGTGGTCGAGCTGAAGGCCCGCTTCGACGAGGAGCAGAACCTGCTCTGGGCCAGCCAGCTGGAACGCGCGGGCGTTCAGGTGATCTACGGCTTCGTGGACTGGAAGACCCACGCCAAGACATCGATGATCGTGCGCCGCGAAGGGGATGGCTACCGCACCTACTGCCACTTCGGCACCGGCAACTATCACCCGGTCACCGCGCGCATCTATACCGACTTGTCCTACTTCACCGCCGATCCGGCGATGGGGCGCGATGTGGGCCGCCTGTTCAACTTCATCACCGGCTATGTCGAGCCCAAGGGCACCGAGTGCCTGTCGATCTCGCCCATCTCGCTGCGCTCCACCCTCTATGCGAATATAGAGGGCGAGATCGCCAATGCCCGCGCCGGCAAGCCCGCGCAGATCTGGGCGAAGATGAACTCGCTGACCGACCCCGACCTGATCGACAAGCTCTATGCCGCCAGCGAGGCGGGCGTGGACATCGAACTGGTGGTGCGCGGCATCTGCTGCCTGCGCCCCGGCATCACCGGGCTGTCGGAGAACATCACGGTGAAGTCGGTGATCGGCCGCTTCCTCGAACATTGCCGCATCTGGACCTTCGCCAACGGTTCCGAACTGCCCAACCGCAAGGCCAAGGTCTACATCACCTCTGCCGACGCGATGAGCCGCAATCTGGACCGCCGCGTCGAGGTCATGGTGCCGATCACCAACAAGACCGTGCACGATCAGGTGCTGGATCAGGTGATGCTGGCCAATCTGCTGGACACCGAACAATCCTGGGTGCTGCATCCGGACGGCAGCTACGATCGGGTGGGCGAAGTGGACAACCCCTTCAATCTCCACCGCTATTTCATGACCAACCCGTCGCTCTCCGGGCGCGGTGCGTCACTTGCCAGTGGACGGAAGGTGCCAAAGCTCTCGCTAAGACGCGGCAACATCTGACATAAGGGGGCGTACCGCCCGAGTCTCGGGCCGAGAGGCAATCGACCAAAGACCCCCTATGATCGGCATCAGCCTGGTTTTCTTATGATCGGCATCAGCCTCAGGAGCGAAAAGCGCGCGATCATCGACATCGGTTCGAACACCGTGCGTCTGGTGATCTACAACGGGCCACCCCGTGCGCCCGTTGTCGTGCTCAATGAAAAAGTCAGCGCGCGCCTTGGCCGCGATCTCGGCAAGACCGGGGCGATTGCCGACAAGGCGATGCGCAGCGCCCTGGTTGCGCTTGGCCGCTTTGCCGGCCTGCTGCGGCTGTTCGAGGTGAAGAACGTCGAATGCGTGGCCACTGCCGCCGCGCGCGACGCCACCAACGGGCCGGAATTCCTGGACGCGGTGCGCGCGCTGGGCCTTCGCCCGCGCCTCCTCACCGGTGAGGAGGAAGCCCGCGCCAGCGCCACCGGCGTGATCGCCGCCTTCCCCGGCGCGCGCGGCGTCGCCGCCGACCTTGGCGGCGGCAGCCTCGAACTCGTGGAGATTGCCGACGGCGAAAGCTGGCACGGCATCACCCTGCCCTTCGGCACCCTGCGCCTGCCCGACTTGCGGGCGGAAGGCGTGACCGAATTCTCCGAAACCGTGCGTGACGGGCTGAGGCGCGCGGGATGGGAACAGGGCCGCGGCCTGCCGCTCTACATCGTCGGCGGATCGTGGCGCGCGCTGGCGCTGCAGGCAATGCGCGTGCTCGATTGGCCAGTGGACGATCCGCACGGCTTCGAACTGCCCGCCTCCGAAGCGCTGCACCTCGCCCGCGATTTCGCCAAGGGAAAGCTGGGCGAGATCGATGGACGTATCTCGGCCTCCCGCCTGGCCTCGCTGCCCGATGCGGCGGCACTGATGGTGGAGGTAATCACCCGCATCAAGCCGTCCAAGCTGGTGTTCTCCTCCTGGGGCCTTCGTGAAGGCCTGCTCCACGCCCAACTCGACGCCGATGTGCAGGCGGAAGACCCGATGCTGGCCAGCGTCGCCGGCTTCTCCGCCAGCGCGCGGGTCACGGCCGACGATGCCGTCGAACTGGCCAAGTGGACAACGCCGGTCTGCCGCGAGGAACCGCAGGACCGCCAGTTGCGTCAAGCCTCCGGCCTGCTTGCCCTTGCCGCCATGCGGACCGAGCCGAACCTGCGGACCGAGGAAGCGATGACCTGGGCCCTGCGCAAGCGCTGGATCGGGCTGGACATGCATGGCCGCGCGATGATGGCGATGACCGTCTTCGCCAATTCCGGCCAAACTGCCGTGCCCGATGCCTTCGCCCGCCTCGCCTCCAAGGAGGATCTGGACCGCGCGATTGGCTGGGGCCTTGCCGTGCGCCTGTGCCGCCGCCTGACCGGCTGCGCCGAAAGCGGCCTGTCGCAAACCTCGATCCGGATCGAGAAGGGCACGCTGATGCTCACACTGTCGGAAGCGATGCGCCCGCTCTACAGCCCCGGCGTCGCCAAGGATCACAAGGCGCTGGCCGACTGGCTGGGGCTGGATTGTCAGGTCCGCGATCCAGCGGGACTGGCCATCGTCGATTAGGGAACAGGGATAAAGCAGGGAGCCCTTGGGGGAAGCTCAGGACCTCGCCCCCTCCCCCAGAATCCCTTGTCTTCTACCCTACCAGCGTCGCGCTCTCGGCAATCTGGCTGATCCCGCGCTTGCCGTCCCGGCGGTCCAGCTGCACGACGATGTCGATCACCGATGCTGCATATTCCAGCGTTTCCGCGCGGGTCAGCCCGATCCCGGTCTGCATAGACATCAGCGCGATCTGCTCCAGCGCACCGCGCGGCGTATTGGCGTGAACGGTCGAGAACGAGCCGGGATGGCCGGTGTTGATCGCGCGGAGGAAGGACACGGTCTCGCTGCCGCGCAATTCGCCCAGCACGATACGGTCCGGACGCAGGCGCAGCGCGGCCTGAAGCAGATCGTTGGCGGAAACCTTGGCCTCGCCCAGTTCGCCCTTCACCGCGATCAGGCCCACGCCGTTGGCGCCGGGCAAGTGCAGTTCGGCGGTATCCTCCACCAGCACCACACGTTCCTGCACCGGGATTTCGCCCAGCATGGCATTGAGGAAGGTGGTCTTTCCGGTCGAAGTGCCGCCCGAAATCAGGATCGTGCGGCGTCGGCGAATGGCATCGCGCAGAAAGGCGATGGGTTCGGCCATCGGATCGGGCGTCGGCTCTTCCACCGGCGGTGTGATCGGCCCGCGATCGTAAGCGTCCAGCGGCAGTTCAAGCAGGCGATGCCGACGGATCGCCATCGCCCAATCCGAACGCGTGGCCGGCGGGCCGACCAGCTGGATACGCGCGCCACCTCCATTATGCCCCCCGTTCTGGCCTCCATAACCGGACAGCGTGGCGGAGAGCAGCGGGTGTTCGCGGTTGATGCCCTGATGGCTGATCCGCGCCACCTGCTCGGCAAGGCGCTGCAGCAGCCGGTTGTCCAGCGTGGGCAGCGCCACGCGCTGCATGCCTGAAAGCGCGGCATCCTCGATCCAGACCTCACCCGGCCGATTGACGAGGATTTCGGTCACCGTCTCCTTGTCGAGCCAGGGACGCAGCGGCGCGAGATAGGCGTCGAGGTAGACGCTGCGCGCCGCACCCTGCTGTTGCTCGCCATCACTCACCGGCGTGCCCGCCGGCCCGCCTTGCAGGGAAAGAACGTCCGCCATCGTCTCACTGGGCCTGGCTGAAATCGAGGTCCTTGGCGGTGAACACGCGGATCGGTTCGCCCTGCCGCACGCGGATCGTCGGGCCGACGCTGCCGCTCTGCTGGATCGCTGCCGCCGCTGCCGACTGGCCGCCGCCAACCACCACGCTCGCCCCGCTGGATGCGATGGTGGAAAGGCCGCCGACGACCGAAAGCAGCATGGCCGATCCGAAGCGTTCGAAGAAGTGCGTGTTCACCTTGCCCGGCAGGCCCGTCTCGCCGCCGAAGGCGATGGCGGGGGAGCCGAGGTTCACCGAAACCCCGTCCGGCCGGATCAGGCGGCTCCAGATCACATAGGCGCGCTTTTGTCCGGCGGTCAGTCCGCTCTTGTACTGGCCGATCAGGCGCGAGGAGCGCGGGATCAGCACGCGCTTGCCGTCAAAGCTGCGCACGTCGGCCGAAACGATGGCGCGCACATAGCCGGGCACGTCGGTATCGATCGCGGTTTCCAGCACCGCCGGGATCAAGGTGCCCTGCGTGACCGTGGTGGCCGGATCGAAATTGCGCGTGGCCGCCGCCGTGGAGCCGGTGCCGCCGATGCGGGCGGCGAAATCGTCGTTGCCATTGCCACTCGCCTTGGCCTCGCCCGCCGGACCCACCAGCGGGGCCACGCCGGTGGCGCCACCGACATCGAAGACCACGGTGGGGCTGGCATAGGGATTGGCCGCAGGCGCCGCCGCCGTGCCGGGGGCGGCCGCCAGAACCGGCGCCGGCGCGGGCGCGGGCAGCGGCGTGGGGCTGCCTTCGGGTTGCGGAACCTGTTGCGGCACGGTGATCGCGACAGCCGGAACCGCCGGGGCCGCTGCCGGCTGCGGCGCGGGCTGGAGGTTGGCGGCCGACTCGTTACGGGACGAATCCATGGTCCAGAGCGTCAGCCCGCCCAGCGCCATCACGAAGACGATGCCGGCGGCAAGACCCAGCCCGTCCGCCTTCTTGCGCTGGGTAACCTGCGGAAGGACATTGCGGGTGGTAAGGTCGATAACCTCTGCGCCCTGCCCATCACGCGGATCGGTAGCGGCGGCGGGTGCGATCCGTTCACGCAGCGATGAATTGGGCGCCATGTGTCAGTTCCCCTGTGAAGCAGCAGCGGCGGGAGCGGTGCCGACCGTATTGGCCGCAACGGCGGCCGGCGGCGGCGCGACGGCAGGCGCCGGGCTGGCGGCAGCGGCGCCGGCCGGGCGGTTGTTCTCCAGCGTGGCGCTGGCCTTGCCCGAGCGCAGGATGATCAGCCGGGGCACTTCGGCCACGACGATGGTCTGGCCGCGCACGGCATAGTTCACCGGGCCTTCCTCTCCCTTCTCGTTCTGCACGAGGATGGCGGGAACGGCGGTGTTTTCGGGCCAGAGGAGGTACGTGGACAGGCCATCGTCATAGACCCGCGCCGGCAGCAGCTTGGGCGCGCCGGCCGTCTTCCAGGAGAAATTCAGTGCTGCCGCATCCGACGGCATGGCCAGCGGATCGCCCTCTGCAATCGCCCGCTCCGACGCGTCCAGCGAAGCCAGCGCCGCCCCCGCGGGAACCGCATTGGGCGCCGCCGCTGGCTCGTCCTTGTAGGTGAAGCGCAGCATGTAGAGCGGCCGCGCCTTGGACGAGGCGACAAGATCGAAGAAATAGGTGTGGCGGTTGGTCACCACCGTCATGTTGGTGCGCGCGGACGGCTCCAGCGGCTTCACGAACAGCAGGTCCGCCCGCTTGTTCGGGGTGATTTGCCAGGTCTGGGAATCGCCCACCGCCACGTTCTCGATCGATTCACCCTTGCCGAAGGCGATCGTCGCCTGAACACCGGCGTGACCGTCGATCCGCACGACCTCGTTCTCGGAAAAGAGGTGGCTGACAAGGCGCTCATCCGCCTGGGCGGGAGCGGCGATTGCCACCAGCGCCGGGGTAACGGTCGCTGCCAGGGCAAGAACCTTGCGGCGGATCATCACGAATTCTCCTTCGCCGGCCGTGAGCCGGTATGTCCGGACGCGGAGCGCCCGCTATCGTTGGAAGCACTGCGGAACCGGCTGCCGATGCCGCGCGCGCGCGATGCCGCGCTCTGGCCCATCGGCTCCAGACCGCCGCCCGAAACTTGCGTCACCACGGTGCGTCGTTCGCTGGAATGGGTTGCCGAAGCACCTTCGCCCGAGGGGGCGGCCGCCATGGCCGCTGCGCTCGCGACCGAAACCGCCGGTGCGCGGGAGGCAGCCTGCGCCGGCACGAAGGGCTGCACCTGCACCGAAGCCGGCGGCGGCGCGGCGGCCTGCGAGGCTCCATCACCCCGGCCGCGCGAACGTTCCGTATCGGCCAGCCCAAAGACCCGCCAGCCGGAAACCAGCGTGCCCGCAACCTTGAGCACCATGCCCATCAGCGCCAGATGCACGGCGGCAACGACGAACAGCGCCATCGCGGCGCGCCCGTCGATCTCGCCCATCTGCGCCCCTTGCACCAGCGCGGAGACGATGGGCACCAGCAGTTCCAGCGTGATCCCGCCGCCCAGCACCACGAACAGCGGGGTAATCGCCGTCAACACCACGCCGCGCAGCCAGCCGGCGGTCAATCCGCGCGTGCCGCCGAAAAGGCCCATGACGACGAAGATCGGCCCCAGCGCGACCAGCACGCCCAGCGCAATCCGCGCGGTCAGCAGCACGCCCACCGTGCCGAGCAGCAGCATCAATGCGCCCATCCACATCACGCTGTCGGGCGAGAAAAGTCCCGCACCGCCTGCCGACGCCGCCGCCTTGATGCCGGTTCCAGCAGCCGCGCCGGCGGCTCCAGCCTGTGCGGCACCGTCAGCCGCGCCTTGCGCCGCGTCACCCGCCTGCCCGCTGGCCGCCTGAGAGGCTTCGGCTATGGCATTGAACACGATATCGATCCGGTCGCCGAAGATCTGCGTGGCCGATCCCTTCGCGCCCATCAGCACGCCCGCAATCCAGTCCGGCCCGCCGATGGCCAAGTTCCAGACCACGCTCTGGTAGGCGATCCAGCTGGTGGCGAAAGTCAGCACGAAGCCGATCGTCAACATGCGCGGCGTCAGTGCCGATACGCTCAGGCTCGACCGGCCCGAAAGGAGCGAGAAGCCAAGGAAAGCGATATAGAGCGTCAGGACAAGGATCAGCACCGGGGCCATCGCCCCGTTGGCGCCGAACAGGCGGCCGAACGCAGCCGCCGCCATCTCGTTGGAAACGCAATCGACCGCGCGCAGCGCCGGCGCGACGCCCGAGGAGGCCAGTTCGGTAAGCTGTTCGCAGGCGGCGCTCATCCGCCCTACTCCGCCGCCTGGCCCCAGGCGGCATCTTCGTCATGCTCGCCGTCTTCGAATTCGCCGGGCCATTGGAAGCCGGTCAGCACGGGATACCAGGCCGAGGGTTCGTCGCCATAGCGTTCGCGCAGCTGGTCAAGCTTGCGCACGGTGCTCTCGCGGCCCGAAAGCACGGTGAGCACCTCTGGCATGCCCGAAAGGTCGAGGCGGACCACTACCGAGGCGTCGGACTGGCGGATCAGGAAGCAGCGCGAATGCGCGGGCAGCGTCTTGATGACGTCCAGCTCGTGCTGGGAAAGGCCGAAGCCCTCGCAATAATCCTCGTACCGGGCGCGGGCGTTGGGCATGAACACCATCGTCGCGGTCTGTTCGACCAGCGCGGTGGCGATCTTGCTGTCCAGCGCGTCGCGGGCGGACTGGGTGGCGAAACCGACCAGCGCGTTGCGCTTGCGCAGCGTCTTCAGCCAGTCGCGAATGCGCGCTGCGAAGACTTCGTCGTCCAGTGCCTTCCAGCCCTCGTCGATCAGGATCATCGTCGGTTCGCCATCGAGGCGCTCGTCGATGCGGTGGAACAGATACATCATGACCGGCGTGCGCAGCCGCGGGCTTTCCAGCAGCGCGGTCATGTCGAAGCCCAGCACGCGGGCCGAAAGGTCGAGCCGATCCTGCTGGTTATCGAACAGCCAGCCATGCTCGCCACCCTGAATCCACGCATCGAGACGGCTCGCAAGGTCGCCCGGCTCCGGACGGCGTGCGCCTGCCAGCAATTCGCGGAAGTGCGAGAGGCGGCGCAGCGAGGGATCGTTGTGATAGGCCGCATCGACCGCGCTTGCGATCGTCGCCAGTTCCTCCGGCCCCTTGGCTTCCAGTAACACGCCCAGCCAGTCGCGCAGAAACGCACGGTTGGCGGCCGTGTCGGGCAGCGAGAGCGGGTTGAACCCGGTCGGGTGCCCGGCGGCGACGCGGCTGTACATGCCGCCGATGCCGCGCAGGAAAACTTCGGCGCCGCGATCCTTGTCGAACAGCACGGTGCGGGGGCTGAACTTCTGCGCCTGCGCGGCCAGGAAGTTCATGACCACGGTCTTGCCGGAACCCGACGGACCGATGACGGTGAAGTTACCGAGATCGCCCTGATGGAAGTTGAAGAAGAACGGCGTCGAGCTGGTGGTGGCCAGCAGCGTGACCGCATCGCCCCAGTGGTTGCCGCTGGCCTGCCCCATCGCGAAGCCGTGGAGCGAGCCGAAACAGGCCATGTTGGCGCTGGAAATCAGCGCGCGCCGGACGATGTAGGCCTCGTTCCCGGGGAACTGGCCCCAGAAGCCGGGCTCCATGTTCACGTCCTCGCGCACCGCGACGGCGCCGGCATCGGCCAGCGCGGCGGCGCAGGAGGCGGTGACTTCGTCCAGCCCTTCCAGCGAAGGCGCACGGACAAGCACCGAAAGATGATGATCGCCGAAGCCGACGGCGCCGGTGCCCAGCGCATCGCGCGCGGCGCTCATTTCGCGTCGTTCGGCCATCGCCTCTTCGTCTGCCGAGCGCAGGCGGCGGATGGCAAGATCGATACGCTCACGGGCGATCTGGCGGTCGCACGGGGCATAAGTCTCGGTCAGGACCAGCTCGGTCGGCAGGCGCAGCAACGCGTCGGTCAGGCCCGGCGAAGTCGAATCCGGATAGTCCTTCAGGCTCACCAGCGAGGCGAAGCTGGAGCCTTCGGCGCCGCGCAGTTCCAGCGCATCCATGCCGAAGCTCACGCGGCGGTACGGCAGCATGTGGCCAAGGTCGGTGCCCTCCACCGGGCGCCGCACCGGGCGCATCTCGCCATTGTAGAGCGCGGAGATCAGCTCCAGCACTTCGGAACAGTTGCCCGCGCCGCCCTCGTAATCGCCAAGGATGCGGGCACCGTAGGAGCCGAGCGAGGCCACCATCGCCGTCGCCGCGGCGCGCAGGGCGCGCACGTCGGACACATCGGCTTCGGCCGGCGTCTTGCCGTTGTTCTTCATGAAGCGGGCAAGCTTGTCTGCCCAGCCCGCCTTGCCGCGCGCGGGGCGGCGAACCAGCGTGATGAACTGGTCGTTGACGAACAGCGCGCCCGATCCGGTGCGCGCCTTCCAGCGCGCATCGATATGCGCGGCCAGCGGATCGTCGAACTGGCCGTCCATCGCGATTTCGACGCGGCGGCGGATCACATGGTGATAGAGCACGAAACGCGCATCGAGCGAGGAGCGCAGCAGCACTTCGCGGGTGGCGACGTGGGCGTTCAGTTCCTCGCTATCGGCCGTCTCGAACGCAAGGCCGGGCACGACGAGCGAGAGCATGACCGAACCGTCGCGCAGCAGCACGACGTTCTCGTCGACGAAAGACTGGTAGGGCAGCCGGTCTCCGACCAGCGTTTCCTTGCCTCCCCAACCCTTCAGCACCGATTTCCTGTTCGCCGACATCGTACCCATTCCCCCGGGTAGCCCACTCAGGGCGAGTAGCTGTTGCAGCCCCAGCGCTGCCAGTTCGGCACGCGCGGGCACTTGCTGACCTTGGCGAGCCAGAGGTCGAAGATTCTCGGTTCACGCAGGCAGGCGACGTAGCCGATGCCGTGCACCAGCAGCGCCACCGGCAAAGCCCAGAAGCTCTTGGTGATGAGGAACGCTTCCGTCGTCACCAGGCCATTGATGATGAAGAACGTGAACGTCACCCCCGCGAACATCTGCGGGCGGGTGAGCGCGCGATGGACCGGGAAGCGAGCGAGGCTCATCAGCCTGCTGCCGACTGAATGCCGGACACGATCGCGCCCGCACCGAACAGCACGAAGCAGCCGATGATGACGGTCGCGCCGAAGCGCCAGTTCATGCGGCCGGTCAGCATCATGAAGCCCACGGCGGCGACGGCCATCACCGCGACGGCGGTGGCGACATGTCCCAGCAGCGTGCCCTGCAGCCATCCAAGAGCCGCCACAATCGGGCCGGAGCCGGCGGGATCCGCCCGCGTCACTTGCTGCGCCTGCGCCGCTGTGGCTGCCAAGCTGCCGAAAACACCAGCAAAAACCGAAAGAAGACCCCGCATCGCGCGGGTCCGAATCTGAGTGTGTCGAATCACCATGCCCTCCGTATGACGGCCCAGTGCGCCACCCAGATGACAGAAGTGTGACGAAGAGACGACCTATTCCGGAATCAACCGGGTTGCCCGATCTCCCTGTTGCCCCGCGCAAGGGGCTCCTGTCTCCGTCCGGCACACAGGCCGCATCCCCTCCGCGAATGGAGAGGACGGCCGCAATCACACGGCTGGCAGCATGCCGCCAACCCAGCGATCCAGGTGCCCGATCTACCGCAGGGGTGGGGCCTTATACGCTATTCCGCCCCGTTATGGCCACAAGTGATCTTCCTGCACCGCCGGCCACTCAGCGTGACGCCTGCGCGGTGGCGCGCATCATCTTCTGCATGGCCATCCGCGCGGCATCGCGCGAGTCAGCCCAAGTGCCGTCGGCAAGCTGCAGATCGTAGCGATCCTGGCTATTGATGGCGGCGCGATAGGCCAGCAAAGCCTTATCGCTGCGGCCCGTGGCGGCGTAAGCGGCAGCCAGATTGATCAGCGTTGCCGGGTCGCTCGACCGGGCGGCACCGTTCGCTTCCAGCTTGCGTAGAGCCTCTTCGGCACGGCCGGCGGAAAGATCCTGATAGGCCACGTCCACGGTATCACGCGCAGGCACGTCCACGGCCAGCGCGGCGGGCGTCTGAGCAAGGAGGACCGATGCGAATACGGCGGTGAGCGACATGATTTTTCTCCCGGACAAGATGCTGTTGATTGCCTGCAACATCCGCCGGAATTTCGTCGCCCGCAAGAAAATGACGAGAGTGTCATAAAACTGCAATTTACCTGTGAACCGCCCGCAATCTGACGAGTCGAGCGACGGAGCGAACCTCCGCCGCAGGGTTTCGTCATATTACGGTTATAAAACCGTACATTTCTGTCATGGTTTCGCCAACAAACTGTCACCCCCTCCCCCTAGACGCCCCTGACAGCGAAGGCGGACTCGCCGTCTCGTACCGACCTGTCCAACGGGGGAAATCACGTGAAGACTATCCATGGCATGATGCTGCTCGGCTGCAGCGCTCTTGCACTTGCCGGTTGCGGCGCCGACGACATCTCCTCGCCTGGCGCGGGCAGCATCGTGATCAACAATCCGACGCCGACCCCCACGCCGACGCCGACCCCGACTTCGGGCACCGTCGTCGCGGCGGCCAGCTGCCCCAGCTTCAACGCCACCGGCGGCCTGACCAACAGCGGCACCATCAGCGGCCCCGAAGGCACCTGGCGCGTCTGCACGCTGCCGGCGCTGGTTGACGTCAGCTCCAGCCTGCCCAAGGTTGCCGGCGTGCTCTATCGCCTGAACGGCCGTGTCGACGTCGGCTGTGATGGCGGCTTCGCGGCTCCGACCGCGACTTCGACCTTCACCACCACCACCGCCAGCTGCAACAGCAAGGTTCTCTCGGCCGACACCAACGTCACGCTGACGATCGATCCGGGCGTGATCCTCTACGGTGAAAACGGCGCCGAGCCGGCCTGGCTCGCCGTGAACCGCGGCAACAAGATCAACGCCACCGGCACCGCCGCGCTGCCGATCATCTTCACCAGCCGCGACAACGTCGTCGGCACCAACAACGACAGCTCGCAGGGCCAGTGGGGCGGCGTCGTGCTGCTCGGCCGTGGCCAGGTGACGGACTGCAACTACGGCGCGGCGCCGACCGTTGCCGGCGGTTCCACCACTTGCGAACGCGACACCGAAGGCGCGGTCAACAAGGCCGTCTTCGGCGGCAGCGACAACACCTACAACGCCGGCACGATGAAGTACGTGCAGATCCGTTATTCGGGCTACGTGCTCAGCAACGGCAAGGAACTGCAGTCGCTGACCACCGAAGGCACCGGCACCGGCACCACGCTGGAATACTTCCAGTCGGTCAACAGCTCGGACGACGGCGCCGAATTCTTCGGCGGCGCGGTGAACTTCAAGCACTACATCGCCGTCAACGCCGACGATGACAGCCTTGACGTCGACACCGGCCTGCAGGGCAACTTCCAGTACGTCCTCCTGCTCCAGCGCAGCGGCGGCGGCGATGCCATGGTCGAAGCCGACTCGAACGGCGCCGAAGACCAGTTCCCGCGCCAGAAGACCAACATCGCGAACTTCACGATGGTCCAGCCGGCCGTCAGCTCGAACAACGAAGCCAACGACCTTGCTTCGCTGCTGATCCGCGGCAATGCCGACGTCACCCTTGCCAACGGCATCATCAACACGCCGAACAACGAATGCCTTCGTCTGAACGGCAGCGGCACCGTGCCGGCGACGCTGACGGCCTATTCGGTGGTGATGAGCTGCAACTCGGCCAAGTACCTGGGCTCGGGCAGCTACACCGCCACCAACACCCAGTCGCAGTTCGCTGCAGGCACGAACAACAACGACGCCTTCACCTCGACGCTGACGAGCACTTTCGTCAACGGCACGAACGAGGCGGCGGTTCCGGCCTATGCCAGCATCACCTCGCTTTCGAGCTACTTCGACAACGTCGCCTACATCGGCGCCGTCAAGGACGCTTCGGACACCTGGTACAAGGGCTGGACCTGCAACAACGCGACTGCCGCGTTCGGTTCGGCCACCAGCTGCACCGCGCTGCCGACCACCTGAACGGGCCGCCCGTGACTTCGGGGGGGCGGCCCATCGCGGCCGCTCCCCCTTTGTCACGCTTCGGGCCCGAACCGAGGGTCAAGAAATGAAATTCGTGTTCCAGGGGGACCAATCATGACCAAGCCGCGGCTCGCCTCGCTGCTGCTGCTTTCCACGTCGATCCTCACGCCGGCCATGGCGTGGGCGCAGGACAGCACCACTTCTACCGCTTCTGACGACAGCGCCCCGCCGGCTGACGCCGCTGAGGAGCCTGCGGCGCCCGAGATTTCGGTGCCCGGCGGCGCCATCATCGTGACCGGCCAGCGCAGCCGCAACGCCATGCGCACCGCCCCGGAAGTGATCTCGGTCCTTTCCAGCGAGGAAATCGCCCGCACCGGCGAAGGCGACATTGCCGGCGCGCTGGGCCGCGTCACCGGTCTTTCGGTGGTGGGCAACGGTTACGTCTACGTGCGCGGCCTGGGCGATCGCTATTCGCTGGCCCTGCTCAACGGCTCCCCCCTGCCCAGCCCCGAACCGCTCAAGCGCGTGGTTCCGCTGGACCTGTTCCCCACCAGCATCGTCGCGTCGTCGATGGTGCAGAAGAGCTATTCGGCCAACTTCCCCGGTGAATTCGGCGGCGGCGTGATCAACCTCACGACCAAGGCGATCCCGGCGGAAAGCTTCATCGAATTCGGCGGCGGCATCGGCTGGGATACCGAGAGCACCAACCAGCTGAGCTACACCTACTACGGTTCGAAGACGGACTGGACGGGCTGGGACAACGGCAACAGGTCGATACCGTCGGACCTGCAGGCCTATTTCAACAGCGATCAGGTGATCAACCCGACCAGCGAGCTGGCCAAGCAATTGGGCGGGCTGCTGGTGAACAGCCGCAACGCGGTGGTCCAGAAGGACAACCACACGCAGCCGAACTGGTCCGCCGATTTCTCCGCGGGCACCAAGTTCGAATTCGATGGAGCCACGCTGGGCGTGATCGCCGCCGCCGGCTATTCGAACAAGACGCAGACCAAGCAGATCACGCAGCAGCGCGCCCAAGGCGTTACCGCCGATCCGGACCAGCTGTTCGAGAACTTTACCGCGGTCAACACCGACAACCGCATCGTCGGCAATGCACTGCTGGGCCTTGGTTTGGAGTGGGGCGAGAACTCGATCCGCTGGACCAACGTCTACATCCACGACACCGACAAGCACACCGGCCTGCGCCTGGGTAAGCGGGAAAACAACCCGAATGCCGATTACATGGAGCAGACCACCGCGTGGTACGAGCGCCAGCTGATCGACACCCAGTTCGTGGGCGAATTCAAGCCGGCCGACAACACCACGATCGACTTGCGAGCCGGTTACGCAAACTCCAAGCGCCTCGCCCCGTTCGAGATCAACGCCGAGTACTTGCGCACTAACACCGCTTCCGACCAGTACGGCGACGATTTCGTCAACCGCCTGGGCAACGGCAACCAGGATCCGACCACAGTCACCTTCTCACGCCTGAACGAGGATGTCTGGTCGGCCGGTGCCGACGTCAGCCACCTTTTCGCGCCGGGCTGGACGGGCACGGTGGGCTATGCCTACCAGATCAACTCGCGCACCAACTCGCGCCGTTCCTTCGCGATCTACGCCAATGGCGACCAGACCCAGATCTCGAACTTCGGCCTGCTGCGGCTTGACGTGCTGCTGCAGCCGGGCAGCTGGTACCTGTCGGACAACGGCGTCAACTACGGCCTCGAACTGCGTGAGCCGGATGCCTCCACGGCGATCTTCGACTCGCGCCTGCTGAACCACGCGTTCTACGGCAAGGTCGATGGCCAGATTACCGATGCGCTGTCGTTCGACCTTGGCGTGCGCTGGGAATATGCCAAGGAATCGACGATCCTGCGCCCGATCGGCCAGCCTGCGACCAAGGCGACCGACCTGAAGAACGAATACTTCCTGCCCGCGCTGACGCTCACTTACGAGATTCAGCCCGGCATGCAGCTGCGTGCGAGCGCGTCGAAGACGATCGCCCGCCCGCAGTTCCGCGAACTGCTGTACCAACCCTACTTCGATCCGGACACCAACCGCACCTATCAGGGCAACCCGTTCCTTGTGGACAGCCAGCTCTACAACGCCGAAGCGCGCTGGGAATGGTACTTCGCGCCGGAACAGCGCATTGCCTTGGGCGGCTTCTACAAGCGGCTGAACAATCCGATCGAATCGTACCTGACCGGCACCGAGACGTTCGTCACGTCTTACGCCAACGCGCCCAGGGCGAACCTTTATGGTTTCGAACTGGAAGCGCAGAAGTACGTGCCCCTCGATAGCATGGGCAAGTTCTTCGAAACGCGCCGCCTGCTGCTGGTGGGCAACTACACCTTCACCAAGTCCGAACTGAAGGTCTCCGATACCGATACCGTGCGCATCTACGGCGCCGGCACCGGCACTTCGCTTGCCACCGACTACTTCACGAACGGCGCGCCGCTGACCGGTCAGTCGAAGCATATCGGCAACGTGCAGATCGGGCTTGAGGATACCGACGGCCTCTCGCAGCAGACGATCCTGTTCAACTATGCCAGCAAACGCGCGGTCAGCCGCGGTCTTGCCAACTCCGGCCAGCCGGACGTGGTCGAGAACCCCGGCCTGACCATCGATCTGGTGATCCGCCAGGGCTTCAAGCTGTCCGACAGCAAGGAAATCGAGCTGAAGTTCGAAGGCCGCAACCTCACCGGCCGCGGCCATCAGGAATACCAGCAAATGGAAGACGGCCGGGTGGACTACAACACCTACGATCTGGGCCGCGTCTTCACGATTTCCGGTTCGATCAAGTTCTAACTTTTCCTCACCCCGGGGGCCCTGACCCCCGGCTCATCCTTGAAGGGCCCGGCCGCGACCACGCAGCCGGGCTCTCTTTTTGTTTGCCGGGCCGGATGGCCTGCGGTATGGGCCGCGCGTCATCTGGGGAGTAGCCGCCCGCAACCCCTGCGGGATCCGTCGTCAACACACTTGGCCGAGAGGCCGTGGCGCACGGAAGGACGGAGCACCGTTCGGGCGAGACCAATGGCGTTGCAGCTCCGTCCGGCCGGGTGGGTTCTGCCACGCTATTGTCTTGTCTGTCGCCCGGCCCGGAGAATTCGCCTTGGAAGCCTTGCTTACATCGACTGCCGTGGTCGCCCTTGCCGAGATCGGCGACAAGACCCAGCTTCTCGCCATCGTCCTGGCCACCCGCTTCAAGCGCCCCTGGCCGATCGTCGGCGGCATCTTCGTGGCGACGCTGGCCAACCACTTCCTGGCTGCGCTGGTGGGCGAGCAGGCCTCCGCCTTCCTCAGCGGCCAGTGGTTCCGCTACCTGATCGCCTTCAGTTTCATCGCCATGGCCGCCTGGACGCTGATTCCGGACAAGTTCGACGATGACGATGCGCCCAAGCCCAGCCGCTTCGGCCCCTTCGTCGCCACCGCCATCGCCTTCTTCCTGGTGGAAATGGGCGACAAGACGCAGCTTGCCACCATCGCGCTGGGCGCCCGTTTCCAGAGCGTGCTGCCGGTCATGGCGGGCACCACCATCGGCATGATGATCGCCAACGTCCCGGCCGTGTTCCTGGGCGATGCGCTGATCAAGCGGGTGCCGCTGACCGTGGTGCGCACCGTGGCCGCGCTGCTGTTCCTCGTGATCGGCCTATGGCTGCTGGCCCAGACCGCCGGCTGGCTGGGCTGACGGCTGAAAACCACCGCAAGGTGACAGTTCGGTTGACACAGTTGACACGGTCCAGGGCAAAAACCGTCACCTTGCGCCGGAGTGTCACCTTGCACCGAATGCGTCACCTTGCGGGCTGATTGAGCGAATGGGATGGAACGTCCTGTCATCCCGCCAGATCTATTCCATCGGCACCGGGTAGGAAAACGCAGCCATCCGCCTTCGGCTCGGTTATTGACGCATCGCCCATTTGCCCCAAGTATTTACGGCGCGCTTTTGCGCCCGGGCTGGAGAGAGAGTCGCGCATGAATTCCGCAAAGCTGGCCTGCATCGCTGCCGCCGCGCCCTTGGCACTCCTGCCCGTCGCTGCCGACGCGGGGTTCTACACCGGCAACGATCTCTATGAGATCTGCACGGTGCAGAAGGGCGAGAAGGAGTATCTTGAGCGCTCCTACGAATGCATCGCCTACATCACCGGCGCGGTCGACGCCCTGAACACCACGCGCGAAGCCGCCAAGCTTAAAAGCTGCATCCCCTCCGGCGTGACGATCAGCCAGTTGAAGGACGTGACGGTCGGCTACCTGCGTGACAATCCGGAAACCCGCAACGATGCGGCCTCATCCCTCGTCTTCGCCGCAACCCGCAAGGCGTGGTCGTGCCCGCCCGCACCGGCAGCGCCGAAACCAGCGGTGAAGAAGAAGCGTTAAGGCTCAAATTACCCCGCGCCGAAAAGATCGGCGTACAGGCCACCCCCCGATAGGCCGATAGCGGCCGCTTGCCCGCCAAGGAGACCTGCCATGACCGCTCTAGCCCAAGCCGGTACGTTTCAGCTTGCCGACCGTATCGTCAATCGCATGGGCTATGGCGCGATGCAGCTTGCGGGCCCAGGCGTCTTCGGCCCACCCCGCGATCGCGAGGCTGCCCTCGCGGTGCTGCGCGCGGCCGTGGAAGCCGGGGTCAATCATATCGACACCAGCGATTTCTACGGCCCGCACGTGACCAACCAGATCATCCGCGAGGCGCTCCATCCCTATGCGGACGACCTCGTCATCGTCACCAAAGTGGGTGCCTTGCGCGGCGAGGACGGCTCCTGGCTGCCCGCGCAGAGCGCCGAGGATCTGACCCGTGCCGTGCATGACAACTTGCGCAATCTGGGTCTCGACCGCCTGGAAGTCGTCAACTTGCGCCTGATGGGCGACATTCACGCCCCCAGCGAAGGCTCGCTGGAACCGCAGTTCTCCGCCCTTGCCGAGTTGCGAGAGCAGGGTCTGATCCGTCATCTGGGCCTCAGCAATGTGACAGCAAGGCAAGTGGCGCAGGCGCAGGCCATCGCCCCGGTCGCCTGCGTGCAGAACCAGTACAATCTGGTTCACCGGCACGACGATGCGCTGGTCGATTCGCTCGCCGCGCAGGGCATCGCCTACGTTCCATTCTTCCCGCTGGGCGGTTTCAGCCCGATCCAATCGGATGCCTTGTCCGACATCGCGGCCGGTATCGGGGCCACGCCGATGCAGGTGGCCTTGGCCTGGCTGCTGGCGCGATCGCCCAACCTCCTGCTGATTCCGGGAACATCGAGCACCGCGCATCTGGCCGAAAACCTTGCCGCGGCGACGCTGGACCTGCCGCCCCCGGTCAAGGCCCGGCTGGACGCCATCGCCGGGGCCTAGGCCGCCACCCAACGCGGCTTGATTTCCCCAATTCCCGCACCATGTTACGGGCATGCAGCCCCATACTCGCGCGATGATCGCCGCCACCGCCTATGCCTTCATCACCGGCAGGAAAGTCGCCGGCGTCTTCGATCATTCTGCCGTGCGGGAACTGCTGATCGCAGCCGAAGCGCGGGAAAACCGGTTGAAGGGCTTCGACGGCAACCGTCAGGCGGAGTTCGGCGGCACGCTTCCCGATCTTTATGACGCCGGTGCCAAGGCGGTATTCTCGGTGGAGATCGAGGGCGCCGAAGTGCGCGGCTACGACCGGGGCTCGTCACACCACTACACGGCCAAAGTCACCGACCAGCTCGTGCAGGTCTATGACCACGGGCAAGGCGCATGGTTTGCCTTCGACATTCGCGACGAACAGACCGCCTTCGATTCGCGCGCCGGCGTCGACGCCAGCAACTGAAATTCAGGCAGCCACCTGCCTGACCAGCGCCGTGTCGGCGAACTGGACGAAAGACTGGATCTTGCCCTGATCGTTCAGCGTGATCAGGTCGAAAAGCTGGGTGTTCACCGGGTTCTTGCCTTCGGTGGCCACCGTCACTTTCCAGTGCGCGGCGATCTTGTCACCTTCGACCACGGCATCCAGAAGTTCCAGATCGCTGAATTGAAAGCGATCCATCAACTTGCCGATACCTTCCATACAGGAATCGGCAGCCAGACCCACGGAATGCAATAGAGCCGACTCACCCACGAATTCGAAACGGGCATCCTCCGCCCAATACTGTGCCACGTCTTCCTTGTTACCCGACACGCGGGCGGCGTAGACTTCCCGAACCGTTTGCAATGCAGCGTCGCGGTCAAGCATGTTCACCTCCAAAGGGCAGTGAGGAGGACCGGACCATACTGCAAAACCGCGCCGCACGCGACGGACATCGGCGGCGCTACCGCGCTTGGAGTCCGTTTGAAAAATGCCCGCAGGGGCATTTTTGAGGCGGCACCAGCCCTCTCCCCCACCCTACCACCCGCAGGATACTACCGATGGGTGGTAGGGTGGGGGAGAGGGCTGGTGCCGCAAAATTCGCATTTTGCGAATTTTCAAACGGTCTCTTACGCCGTGTCGAAAACGTACCCCAGCGATCGCACGGTACGCAGCGGATTGCCCGCGCCCACGCCCTTCAGCGCGCGGCGCAGGCGGCCGATCCACACGTCCACCGTGCGTTCGTCCACCGCCGGTTCCTGCTTGCCCAGCGCGGCGATCAGCTGCGTGCGGGTGAACACGCGGCCGGGATGTTCGATGAAATAGCGTAGCAGGCGCAGTTCGTTGGGCATCAGCGAGATCGGCTTGCCCTGCCAGCGTGCCTGGAATGCGGCGACGTCCACGGTTAATTCGCCCTGTGCCAGCACACGCAGCCCGGTCGCTTCCTGTTCGCCGATATTCGCGCCCAGCACCCGGTCCAGCAGCGCGGCGCGGGTCAGCGGGCCGACGATATAGTCGTCCGCGCCCATGCGCAGCGCGCGCTTGCGGTCTTCCTGGTTGTCTTCCTCAAGCACCATCGTCACGTGCGCATTCTGCGTCAGCGCGTCGGCGCGCAGGCGGCGGCACAGTTCCAGGCCGGACATTTCGGGCATCACCCAGTCGATGAAGATCCAGAGCGCGCCTTCGATCAGCGGAAGCTCGGCAAAGTCGCTCCAGCGGTGCAGCACGACGTCGAAATCGTCATGCCGGAAGGCGGCAATCCCTCCGGAAAGCTCGCTGGTGAGGAAGATGTCGATCCGCTGCATGGCCCCCTGACCCTGATAACCTGCGCGGCTACTTGCCGCCCCAGTGTGACGAACAGGTGACATATCGATGACATCGCGGGGTTTTGGTTCAAGAAATTGACTCGCGGATGGAATCGGCCCGGCCCGCTGCCGCCAGTGTCATCGAAGTGACCCGCAACCGTCACGGCCGCGCAACGCGACAATGCGAAATATGACAGGAGCAAAACGGGGGTTCGGACCGATGCGGAACGACATGCAGGCTCTTCTCGAACGCGCGACTGGCAGCGATATCGGCGGCAATATTCCGGCCTGGCTGGACTTGCCCGATCCCAAGGGCTTTCGCCCCAAACGCAAATACGAAACCGTGTGGATCTCCGACGTCCACCTGGGCACGCGCGGCTGCAATGCCGAAATGCTGGTCGATTTCCTGCGCTCCATCGAGTGCAAGACGCTCTATCTGGTGGGCGACATCGTCGACGGCTGGCGGCTTTCCAAGGGCTGGTACTGGCCGGACGCGCACAACGAAGTGATCCGCCGCATCCTGAAGATGGCGCATCGCGGCACCCGCGTGGTCTTCGTCGCCGGCAATCATGACGAGATGCTGCGCGATTACGCCGGCCTCACCTTCGGCGGCGTGGAACTGGTGCTGGAAGCGGTGCACGAAACCAAGGACGGCCGCCGCCTGCTGGTAACGCATGGCGACGCGTTCGACGGCGTGGTGCTCTACGCCAAGTGGCTCGCCTTCCTGGGCGACAAGGCCTACGGCGCGCTGCTGCGGGCAAACATCGTGTTCAACGCGGTGCGGCGCAAGCTGAAGATGCCGTACTGGTCGCTCTCGGCCTACATGAAGAAGAAGGTCAAGAACGCCGTCCAGTACGTCTGCAGCTACGAGGAAGCCGTGGCGAACGAGGCGATCTCGCGCGGGTTCGACGGCGTGGTCTGCGGCCACATCCACTGCGCGGAAATCCGCCAGTTCGGCGGCATCACCTACTATAACGACGGCGACTGGGTGGAAAGCTGCACCGCACTGGTGGAAGACGCGGCGGGCGACATCACTATCATCGACTGGATCGCCGAGACCGGCGGCCACACCGTCGGCGCGGATACGGCGGCCGCCATGGCAGAGGCCGCCGAGTGAAGCTTACTCTGGCGACCGACGCCTGGCTTCCCCAAGTCAACGGCGTCGTCCGTTCGCTCTCGGCCACGCTAGAGGAACTGACCCGGCGCGGCCATCAGGTGGATACGCTGACGCCGGACCAGTTCCTGACCGTGCCGATGCCCGGCTATGCCTCGATCCGCCTCGCCATGGCCCCCCGTTTCGGGGTGCGCCGGATGCTCGACCGGACCCGGCCGGAGATCGTCCACATCGCCACCGAAGGGCCGATCGGCTGGGCCGCGCGCGGCTGGTGCCTCGCTCGCGGCGTGCCGTTCACGTCCGCCTTCCACACGCGCTTTCCCGAATATGCCTCGGTGCGAACCGGGATCAGCGCCGAACGCTTCTGGCCGATCATGCAGCGCTTCCACGCGCCCAGTCAGGCCGTGCTGGTGTCCACCGCCAGCCTTTCCGAGGAACTGGCGGGGCGCAGCATCGGCCATACGCGGCGCTGGAGCCGGGGCATCGATCATGGCCTGTTCCGTCCCGAAGGCCCGCGCCATCCGGCGATGGCGGCGCTGCCGGGCCCGGTGCTGCTGAACGTCGGCCGCGTCGCGCCCGAAAAGAACCTTGAGGCGTTCCTCGATGCCGATGTGCCCGGCAGCAAGGTGGTGGTGGGAGACGGCCCGGCGTTGGAAACGCTGAAGCGACGCTATCCGCAAGTGCTGTTCCTCGGCGCGCTGGGCGGCGAGGAACTGGCCAGCGCCTATCGCGCGGCGGATTGCTTCGTGTTTCCCAGCCTCACCGATACGTTCGGCCTCGTCGTGATCGAGGCGCTGGCCTGCGGCACGCCGGTGGCGGCGTTCCCGGTCACCGGCCCGGTCGACATTCTGGGCCGCGACGGATGCGGGGTGGAAGATCGCCTGCGGCATCCGGCGGGGGCGGTGGACGACGATCTGGCCGTGGCGATCCGCACCGCCCTGCGCATCGAACGCGCGGATGCAGCGGCGCTTGGTGCGCTGTTCTCGTGGGAACGGGCGACCGACCAGTTCCTCGCGGCATTGACCGCCGCTCTGGAAGGCGATCGCGGGCTGCTCAGCGCGGCGTAAGGCCTGTCCTCCCCGGCACGGGGAGGGGGACCGCCCGAAAGGGTGGTGGAGGGGAGTCTCGGCCTGCCGCGACATTGCTTGAGGACGCCAGCCCCCTCCGTCAGCCCTGCGGGCCGCCACCTCCCCTTGCAGGGGAGGATAGTCCGTTATCGGAACCCCAGACTGCGCGAAATCAGTGCCGCTTCCGCCACCACCAGCTCCGCCAGTTCCGCCAGCCGATCCCGAGCCCGAGCAGTCGGCGCCGCAATCACCAGCGCGCCGACGACCTGCCCCGCCGCATCGCGGATCACCGCCGCCGTGCCGGTAACGCCCTCGGCGGCCTGATCGACGGTCTGCGCATAGCCCTGCTCGCGCGCGGCCTCGATCTCTGCCCGCAGCCCGGCCCGGTCAACCAGCGTGGTCGGCGCAAGGCGCTGGGCGTTGAGGCGCTTCAGATAGCTGTCCACCGCCTCGGCCGAGCATGTCGCCAGCAGTGCCCGGCCGCCTGCCGTGGCGTAGAACGGCCGGCGATCTCCGATCGAGACCAGATAGCGCACCACATGCGCGCTCTCCACCAGATCGACGTAGGTCATGCTCTCGCCCTGCGTGTCACCCACGCCCAGCAACACCGTCTCGCCGCTGGCTGCGCTGAGGCGGCGCATGCCGTCGCGGATCAGGTCCGAACTCTGGAGCCGCCGCCGCGCCTCGGTCAGCGCGCTGCCCAGCCCGAAGGCACCGGGGCCGAGCCGCCACGCACCGTCCGTGCCGATCACGAAGCCCTCGTCCGCCAGCCCGCGCAGCAATGCCGCAAGGCTGCTCTTCGGCGTGGCAAGGCGGCGACTGAGATCCGCCAGCGAAACCGGCTCGCTGCTGGCGCACAGCACCTCCAGCAGCCGGATCACCCGCGTTACCGACTGCGGCGAGGCCGCCCGCCGTTCACTGATCTGCGCACCCTGCTCCAAGCTCTGGTCCTGCCCTACCGAAACGCGGGAATGACTTCGTCCGCGAAAACCTTGGCATAGGCAAGGAAACGCTCGGCCGGAAGCCCGGGCGGCTTCATCATCGTCACATGCTCTATCGGCGCCTTGTCCCGCAGGCGCCGGAAATGGTCGATCGCCTCGTCCGGGGTGAGAATGCGCAGCGCGCCGCTGGCCTTGAAGGTATCGAGATCCATCGCCTTCATCGCCGGATCGTCGATGCCGATCGCGCTGTCCTCCGCCATCCACGCCGCATAGGAATTGCTGACATGGAGGAAGTGGGGTGCCAGTTCCTCCATTGCCGCCGCCTTGTCATGCGCGACCACCAGCATCAGTTCCTGAATCCAGACTTTCGCCGCCGCCGGATCCTTGCCCTGTTCCTCCAGCTTTTGCCGGTAGAGCGGCCAGACCTCCGTATTGCCGAAATAGCCATCGCCATACCGGGCCACGCGCTCCATCGCCTTGGGCGCGAATCCGCCGATATAGAGCGGCACCTGCCCCCGGCTCGACAATGCCGAAACCCGCGCACCTTCCAGCCGGAAATGATCGCCCGCGAAATCGACCGTCTCGCCGGCCCAGAGCCGCCGCACCACGTCCAGAAACTCGTCGAAGCGCGCACCGCGCTTGCGGAAATCCAGCCCGTGCGCCGCATATTCCCGCGCGCGATAGCCAATGGCGAGCCCCATCCGCAGCCGCCCGCCAGACAGTGCATCCAGCACCGCACAATCTTCCGCAAAGCGCAGCGGCTCATAGAGCGGCGCCAGCGCGATGCCCGATCCGATCGCCATCCGCTTCGTGCGCGCGGCGATCGCCGCCAGCATGACCATGGGCGAGGTCATGTAGCCGTCCTCTGCCAGATGGTGCTCGGGCACCCAGGCGCCATCGAAGCCCAAGGCCTCGGTCTCGGCAATCACATCCAGCACTTCGGCCTGCAGCGCCTCGGGCGACTGCCGCCAAGGCGCCGGATTGCGCATGTCGTAAAGATAGCCGAAGCCCAATTCGCCCACTGCCTGCCTCTCCTTCCCGGTTCAGCGAAACCCTAACCGGGCGAGGGCAGGCGGCATACCGGGCGACGAGGCGCCGGGGCGATCATATCGTTCTGGTGGCTTGATCCCGGACGGGTTGCCGCGGGGGTGTGCCCCCTGCCCCCCATTGCCATCCGTCGTCGACCCCCGCCCGGAAATACTCCCCTCAGTCGAGGTACATCGCGCGCAGCTTTACGATCTGCGCCTGATCCATGCCCATTTCGGTCTTGAAGTAGCCCATCGCGCCGCCCGGATAGGCGTCCAGCTTGTTCAGCGCCGCCTCGATGTAACTGCGATCGGCGCGCATGAAGGCGCCCTGCACGGCCTGCGGCAGCGACAGGAAAGCCTGGCCGGTGGCGGCGTTCGGGCTGGTCTTCGCCTTGGCCATCGCGGCCGGCAGGTAGGTGTTGGTCAGCAGGTAGTCCTGGATTACCGTCTCACGCGGAACGCCCAGCGCGGTCAGCAACAGCGCCGCCGAAACGCCGGTGCGGTCCTTGCCGGCCGAGCAGTTGAACGCCAGCGGTGCGTTGCCGGCGAGCAGCTGCGCGAACATGCGCTTGAACTGCGGCGCGAAAGTCTTGAGCATCATCGGATAGCTGGTGGCCATCATCGCGGTCGCCTGTTCCGGGGTGATCTTGCCCAGATCCTTCGGCATCAGGCCGATCGCCATGCCGTCGTAATCGTCGGCAAAGACGCTGGGGCCGGTGCCGGCGGCCCAGGGCATCGGTTCCGCCTTGCGCTCGTTCTTGTCGCGATAGTCGCACACGGTCTTCAGGCCCAGCTTGTTCAGGTAGGCCAGGTCAGCGGCGGTCAAGTCCACCATCGAGCCCGAGCGGAACAGCAGCCCCCACTTCGTCGTGTGGCCGTCAGCGGTGCGATAGCCGCCAAGGTCTCGGAAATTGCGGCCGCCTTCCAGCGGCAGCAGGCGCTGGTGCGCGGGCGCCGCAACCGCAGCGGGTGCCTCGTTCGCCGCTTGCGCGGCGAAGAAGGCGGGGGTGGACAGCGCGACGACGACACCGCCGAGCATGGCGATCTGACGGAACTTCATGTTTTTATCCTTTGTCCGGGCCGATCAGAACTTGACGGTGGCCGAGCCGCCGAACGTGCGCGGATCGTTGAAGATGCCGTAGTAGCCGAGCGACGATCCGCCGTTCGCCTTCACGAAAGTATAGGCTTCGTTGAACAAGTTGCGGGCCCAGACCGAGAGTTCCAGCTTGGCGCCGGTGGCGGGCATGGCGATATCGGCCAGCGCGATGCGGCCGTTGACGATGAAGGACGAACCGGTCTTGGTCGGATCGCTGGCCATCGAATACTGGCTGCCGGCGTAGTTCCCGTCGATGTGGAAGCGCAGGGTGGCGTCGGCCACCGGCAGTTCGTAATCGATCGCACCGCTGGCGGCATGGCCGGGCGTGTAGACCGTGTAGACCTGCACCAGCGCGTTGTTCTGGAACGGGTTCGGCGCGGGCGGCAGGTGCACGTCGGTATAGGCGTAGGATCCGGTCAGCGTCAGGCCCTGCAGCGGGGTGACGGTCAGATCGGCCTCGATGCCCTTGATGCGGCCGTTACCATCGGCGTTCGTGGTTTCCAGCGTGGTGCGCGTGGTGTTCAGGACCGGCGCGATGAAGTCGATCTGCATGTCCTTGTAGGCGGACGTATAGGCGGCCACGTTGAAGCGGGCATGGTTGTCGAAGAATTCGGTCTTGGCGCCGATTTCGAAGGTCGAGACCGATTCCGGATTGAACTTGCGGTAGGTGAGCGAACGGCTGTTGGCGCCGCCCGCCTTGTAGCCGGTGCTCCACTTGCCATAGACGTGGACGTCGTGCGTCACGTCGACCGCAAGGTTCACCATCGGGTCGAACCGGTTCCACGAGGCATCCAGCGTGTAATCGGTGGAAACGCCGTTCACCTTGTCCAACCCGCCGGTCTTGGCGTCATGCGTAAAGCGGCCGCCGGCGGTGAGGTGGACGATCTCGTTCAGCATCTCGGGCGTCCAGGTGGCCTGGCCGAACACGCCGATGCTCTCGGTCTTGGCGTGGCTGGCGCGGTCCGGGAACGGGATCGACGACGTGGGCGTGGCAAGAATGGTGTAGCTGGTGCCGTCCGCGTTCCACTTGTTGGTGTACGGCGTCCAGGCGTTGTCGTTCACCTTCTCGTGATAATAGAAGCCGCCGACGACGAAGTTCACCTGCTTCATCGTGCCGATCAACTGGACTTCCTGGCTGTACTGCTTCTGCCACGTGTCGGCGAGGCTGAAGCGGCTGAAGTTGGTGTTGTTGCTGTAGCCCGGGATGAACACGCCCAGATTGCTGGAGCCGTTATCGTTCTGGGTCTGGCTCAGCTGGCGGTACGAAGTGATCGACTTCACTTCCAGTTCGGGCGCGACGTTCCAGTCCAGCGTCAGCAGGTGGCCGTGCGTCTTGCCGACGGCCCAGGGCTGCGGCACGCCGATATTGGCGGTCTTGGCGCGGTCGTCCTGCATCTGCAGCAGCGGGCCGGTGGTCTTGGTCAGCAGCTGGAGGTAGTAGGGCGTGCTCTCATCGCGCGAGATGTCGAACGAATAGAGCGCGCTGAAGTTGCTGCTCGGCTGCCACAGCACGCCGGCGTGGAAGCCCTTCTTGTTGTAGGCATTGAAGTCGTGCTGACCGGCCAGCGGGTTGTCCACGGTGCCGTCACGCGTGGTGATCAACCCGTCCAACTTGACCGAGATGTTGGCGAAGCTGGGCAGGTCCAGGTGCACGCTGGCTTCGCGCGAACCGTAGTTGCCAAGGCCGACGCTGGCGCTGCCGCCGAATTCGCCGCTGGGCTTCTTGGTCACGATGCTGATCGCGCCGCCTTCGGTGTTGCGGCCGAACAACGTGCCCTGCGGGCCCTTCAGCACTTCGATGCGCTCGACGTCATAGAGCGCCGAGCCCAGGCCCTGTGCGCGGCCCATGAACACGCCGTCGATATAGACGCCCACGCCTTGGTCGCGGGCGGGCTGGTTGGCATCGCCCAGGGTGCCGACGCCGCGCATGCCCACCGTGAGGGCTGAACTGCGCGAGAACATCGGCGCAATGCGCAGCGAGGGGATCGAACCGTCGCCCAGCGATTCCAGGCTGACGACGTGGCGGTTGGCAAGGTCCTGAGCGCCGACGACCGAGATCGAGATCGGCGTGGACTGCAGGTTGGTCTCGCGCTTCTGGGCGGTCACGACGATATCGGTCAGGCCCGAACCGCCGTCGGCAGCGCCGTCCGCAACGGGATCGGCGGCGGCAGCAGGTTCAGCGGCGACGGGCTCGGCGGCATGCGCAACACCGGCGACAGTAAGCGCGACAAGCGCAGTGCCGGCAAGCGCGGCGGTACGGACGGAATCGGCGATACGAACGAACATGGGCAACCCCTGTGATGTCTTCGGGGCGCCGACTAAAACGCTTGTATGGCATGCTTGTTACGTTTGTATGGAAGTTCAAAGACAGTGTGATCGTCGTAATTGTCATAACTCCGTCGTCCATGGCATGCTAAGCCCCAGGCAACATGGCGGGGATGCAGGAACAGGTCTTTTGGCGTGATGGATGCAAATTTTCAGGACTTTTCTACGCAGGAGCGTTTAATCGGAACGGTCCTGGACCTTTGGGCGACGCAGGGGCATGCGGCGATTTCCGCGCGCCTGCTCAGCCGCATGACCGGCGTGCCGACATCCAGCATCTATCATCACTTCGGATCGATGGAACACTTGTTCCATTCCGCGCAAACCCATGCCCTGGAAGTGGCGCAGACATGGTGCGCCGATCGGCTGGCCGATCTGGTCGACTGGCCCGAGGATGACGGCGCCGCCGCCCTTGCGCCGGTTCTGGCCACGCTGATCGATGACTGGGCCACAGGGGCCCGCACGCTAGCCTTCGCATGGGCACAGTGCCATCTGCTGGCGCTGCGCGATCCCACGTATGTCTCCGCGCTGGACGGCTGGCGCGACTTGTGGAGCGGGTTCTGGCGTGCGGTCTGCACCCGCGCCGGGCTGGGCCAGTTCGCGCAGGCCACGGCCCATGTCTTCGACGGCACCGTGCCGCTGCACCTGATCCGTTGGCGCCGATCGATAGACCGTGCCGCGCTGGACGATCTGTGCCGGGGCTGGAGCCGCTGGCTGGACGGCGATCTGGCCGGCGAAGGTTTATGGCGGCGCCTTGCCCACGGCATCGCGCTGGGCGCCGAACCGCCGCGCCAGAGCCGCAACAATATCGTCGACGCCATCGCCCATGCCGCTGCCGGGGTGGTGGAGGATGGCGGGATCGCCGCCCTCACCCACCGCGCCGTCGCCGCGCGCGCCGGGGTAACGCTGGGCGTCGTCTCCTACAACGTGCGAACCAGCGCCGAGCTGGCCGAACTGGCGTTCGAGACGATCTACCGCAACATTACCGCGCCCTCGCGCGATTCCGCCCGGCCGGTGCCGGGGCTGGATGAGGCGCTGGTCGCGCTGCGCGATTTCCCTTCGCAGCCCAGTGCCATGGTGGCGATGGAGGAGCTGACGCTGGCCGTGGCGCGCGATCCGGCGCTGGCCGCCTTCGGGCCGCAGTTGCGCTATCTGCGCGGGCGGACCAGCGGGCTGCATCTGGCCGCCCTGCTGGGGCCGGACGTGCCGCTCTCCCCGCTCGACACCGCGATCTACTCAAGCCTCGTCAGCGGGCAGCGGCGCGCATTGATCGGGCGCGATCCGGCCGAGATCCGCGCCAGCCTGGAAGAGACCGACCGCGTGGTTGCCGGACTGCGACGCAGCTAGAGCGGTTTCCGATCCGCAAAACGATCCGGACAGCAAAAAGGCAGCGTTTCCGCTGCCTTCGTGCTTTCGGTATGTTCGAACCGGCCGATCAGAACGGGATATCGTCGTCCAGATCGTCGCCGAAGCCGCCGCCCGAGGACGAGGGCGTGCGGCCCCATTCGTCGCCGCCGCCCGAGGACGAACCACCCGACGATCCGCCCGAACGGCCCCAGTCGCCGCCGCCCGACGCGCCACCGCCCGAACGGCCACCGCCGCTGAAGCCGCCGCCCGAGGAACCGCCTTCGTTCCAGCCACCGCCGGAACCGCCACGGGCTCCGCCGCCGCCACCGCCGCCCTGCGCGCCGTCGAGCATCGTCAGCACGCCGCCGACGCCGCCGACCGAGACTTCGGTGGTGTAGCGGTCGTTACCGTTCTGGTCCTGCCACTTGCGCGTGCGCAGCTGGCCTTCGATGTAGATCTTCGAACCCTTGCGCAGGAACCGTTCGACCACGCCGACCAGACCTTCGCTCTGGATCACGACCGAGTGCCACTCGGTGCGTTCCTTGCGCTCGCCCGTGGCGCGGTCCTTCCAGTTTTCCGAGGTCGCGATGCGCAGGTTTGCGATGCGGCCGCCGTTCTGGAACGACTTCACCTCGGGATCGGCACCCAGGTTGCCGATCAGAATGACCTTGTTGACACTGCCTGCCATGATGGAATCGCTTTCTTCTGAATCTTGGCGAATGGGGTAGCGAATGGGGGCCGGCGATGCCAGTTGAAGTTCCGTGGATTTCCCCAGCGCGCTGCTCATACTTCGACAGGCTCAGCATGGGCGGGAAAGGAAAGCTTCGCATCCCGGTCATCCTGAGCTTGTCGAAGGGCTTGGCTACAACCCCGCGCTCACCGCGATCCAATACGTCGCGCCCGCCGCGATGTAGGCAAGGCCGAACAGGTAGGCGAGCATGAAGATCGGCCACTTCCAGCCGTTGGTCTCACGCCGGGTCACGGCGATGGTGGACATGCACTGCGGCGCGAAGACGAACCATGCCAGGAACGCCAGCGCCATCGGCAGGGTCCAGCGGCCCTTCAGACGGTCACCCAGTTCGACGGACTGCCGATCCTCATCATCGCCGGCGTCCACTGCATAAGTCGTCGCCAGCGAGGAGACGGCCACTTCGCGCGCGGCCATGGCCGGGATGAGCGCCAGCGCCATGTCGCGGTTGAAGCCGATCGGTTCCACCACCACGGCCAGGCCATTGGCGATCTTGCCGGCGATCGAGGCATCGACCTGGCTCTCGCCCGGCTTGGCCTGCGGGAAGTTCAGCAGGACCCACAGTACCACGGTGACGGTGAAAATGATCGTGCCGGCGCGGCGCAGGAAGATCCACGCGCGCTGCCACAGGCCGATCGCCATGTCCTTCAGCCGGGGCATCTGGTATTTCGGCAGCTCCATGATGAAGCCCGAGGCCGCGCCCTTGGTCACCGAATGGCGCAGCACCAGCGCCACGACCATGGCGCCGACGATGCCCGCGACATAGAGCGCGAAGAGCACGAGGCCCTGCAGATGCACGCCCCAGCCGATGTCGTTGTTGGGGATGAAGGCGCCGATGATCACGGCATAGACCGGCAGGCGGGCCGAACAGGTCATCATCGGCGCGATCAGGATCGTGGTCAGCCGGTCCTTGGGATCGGTGATCGAGCGCGTGGCCATGATGCCGGGAATGGCGCAGGCGAAGCTGGAGAGCAGCGGGATGAAGCTGCGGCCCGAAAGCCCGACGAACGACATCAGCCGGTCCATCAGGAAGGCCGCGCGGGCCATGTAGCCGGAGGCTTCCAGCGCCAGGATGAAGGCGAAGAGGATGACGATCTGCGGCAGGAACACGATCACCGCGCCGACGCCGGAGATCACACCGTCAGTCAGCAGACCGCGCAGCAGGCTGGGCGCCATCGCCCCCTTCACGGTATCGTGCAGGTACCCGGCGCTGGCATCCAGCGCATCGGCGAAAGGCGCCGCCCAGGCGAAGACCGCCTGGAACATCACGAAGAACACGCCCATCATGATCAGGAAGCCGAGCCAGGGGTGCAGCAGCACCTTGTCCAGCCGCGCATGCAGGCGGTGTCGCTTCGATTCGGACAGGATCGCCGCATCGGCCATGGCATGGGCGGCGACGCGGCGCTCGGTCGGCCCCAGTGCGGTCAGCCCCGGCCCCGGATGACGGGTTTCGGCAGAGGCGATGGCTTCGGCCAGCTCGACAAGCCCGCGCCGGCGCACGGCGACAGTGGAGATCACCCGCACGCCCAGTTCTTCCTCCAGCACCGCGGGATCGAGCACCAGCCCGTCCCGCTCGGCAAGATCGACCATGTTGAGCGCGACGACGGTGGGCTTGCCCAGCGCCAGCACTTCCTGCGCGAAGACCAAGTGCTGTTCGAGGTTGGAAGCATCCAGCACCACCACCAGAACGTCCGGCGCGGCCTCTCCTGTAAAGTGGCCGGCGATGACCTTGGCGGTCACTTCCTCGTCCGGGCTGGTCGCGTCCAGGCTGTAGGCGCCCGGAAGGTCGGTCATTTCCACGGGCTCGCCCGTCGGCAGCACCATGCGGCCTGACTTGCGCTCCACGGTGACGCCCGGATAGTTCGCGATCTTCTGGCGTGCGCCGGTCAGCGCGTTGAACAACGCGCTCTTGCCCGCATTGGGATTGCCGACGAGGGCGACTTTACGCTGGCGGCTCATGCGGCGATCCCCGGATTACCAGAGTTTTCGGCACGCTTTTCGTCGTCCTTCTCGGCCGACTCGCCCTTCACCCCGCCGTTCTCGATCACTTCTACATGCATGGCCGAGGCATGGGCGCGGCGCACGGCCACGGTCATGCGGCCTATGGCGATGGCGATAGGATCGCGCCCCACGAAAACGCCGCGATGCGCGACCGAGACTCGCGCCCCTTCCTCAAGGCCGAGCGCGCGCAACCGGCGCGCTTCTTCTTCCACGAGGGCATTCCAGTCCACGGAAACAATGCGCGCAGACTGGCCGATAGGGAGCTTGTCGAGAGTCATGAGGGCTGCGCTGCCAGATATGACCATCGATTGCAACTGGTTCGCAATAGCCCGGCGATTCCCGTAAGATAACGAAGGCGTTTACCGTGCAAAGCCGCAGGGAGCGGCTTATCTTGCCGGATAGCGCAGGCGGCCCATCAGGCGAACGAGGCTGATCCGCTCATCACGCGGGCGGAACAGCTGCGCCTTGGTCTTTTCGAACCGCATGATCCCTTCGATCCGGCGATCGAGAAAGGCGCGAGTCTCTGCCTTGGGGCCGGTCGCATCCTCGCTGGTATCGGCCGCGAAGACCTTCAGCGTGGCGGCGTAGATCGCCCCCAGAGTGGCACGCTTGGTATAGTGGTTGTAATCGGTCGCGGTATCGCCGGCCAAGCGCCACATGGCATCGGCGCTGCGCCAGCCCAGCCGGGTGGCGGCCAGCACATTGCGCGGCATCGCCATCACGGCGAGCGCGCGGCTCAGCGCTTCCTCGCGCCCGGCCACGGCATCGAGGCGGGCCATGACAAGGCGGCGAATTCGTTCGCGGATCGGCAGGCCGGCCAGCGAGGATGCCGGCGTGGTGCGGGCCATTTCGGCGTCGACATGGGCGATCCACGCCTCGATCATCGCCATCTGGGCGCTGTGCGCGGAATCGGCGCGGAAGGCATAGCTGGCAAGCTCCGGGTCGACGCCGGCAAGGCGCGCGGCTTCGGCCACGGCCTTGGGACTCCACCCGTCGAACGCCGCCGCCTCCGCGATGGCGGGGGCAAGCTGGCGACGCAGCGCTTCCAGCGTCTGGGGCTCTTCCATATCCATACCTTTCCGCAGCCGCTTCCTGCCTTACAGCACCGGACCGTAGACGGCCTTGGCCTTGCCGCCCTTCACGCCGTAAGTCTCCACGGTCTGTGCCAGCTGGCTACCCTTGCCACCTTCGGTATTGGCATAGTCGCGCGCGCTGCGGCCGGAATTGTCCGCCCGGTCGGCATTGGCGCCGGCCTGAAGCAGCGCCTTCACCATATCGATATCCTTGCGGTGCACCGCGAAGATCAGCGGGGTTTCGCCGGCATCGTTGGAAACGTCGGTATTGGCCTTGGCGTCCAGCAGGATCAGCAGGCCGTCGCGCCAGCCCAGGCTGACCGCCATCTGCAGCGGTGTGCGGCCGTGATCGTCGGCCAGATTGACGTTGGCGCCCTTGCCGATCAGGAAGTTCAGCCAGGTGGCATCGCGGCGCTGGGTAACGATCATCAGCGCGGTTTCACCAGTCGTCACGTCCTTCGCGTTGACGATCTGGCTGTTGTCCATCAGCTGCTTCTCGACCTTGTCGCCTTCCTTCTTCTTCACCGATTCGAGGAACTTGTAGCCTTCGGAATAGTCGGCATAGGCGGGTGACGCGATCGTCATGCCGGCCGCCAGTGCGGCCAGACCCGACGCGAGGATCCGGCGCGAAAACCTGCTGGCGTTCCCGGAGATCGTCTTCGACACGTTTGAATTTCCTTCCAGACGCTGATCGTCATTACTGGGCCTTCGGCGCCATCCGGGCGGCCCGTCCGTCTCCGACGCCTGCCCCGATGCGCCGTGTAAATCGCACCCTTGCACGCGCGGCTCTAGCAGAGCATGAAGCGCGGCGCCATGACCTACCTTGCCAAGTTCCGCCGCCCGTTTGCACTCGCCGCAATTGCGCTGGCCATCTCCATGCCGCTTGCCTCCTGCGGGAAGTCCGGCGGGGAAGCACCGCCACTGGAAGGGGCGGAGATCGGCGGGCCGTTCACGCTGGTGGACAAGGCCGGGAAGGCCCACACCTGGGATTCGTTCAAGGGCCAGTGGCGCATCGTCTACTTCGGCTACACCTTCTGCCCCGACGCCTGCCCGATGGACGTTCAGGCGATGATGCGCGGCTTCTCCCTGTTCGAGAAGGAGCACACCAAGGCGGCCGAAAAGGTGCAGCCGATCTTCATCACCATCGATCCCGCGCGCGACACGCCGGAAATCGTCGGCCAGTGGACCGCCGCCTTCGGCCCGCGCCTGCTGGGGCTGACCGGCAGCGCCGCGCAAGTGAAGCAGGCGGCCGATGCCTTCGCCGTCTATTACAAGAAGGGTGAGAACACGCCCGGCGGCTATCTGATGGACCACAGCCGCATTGCCTTCCTGATGGACCCGGATGGAGAGCCGATCGCGATGCTTCCGGTGGACAAGGGGCCGGAAGCCGTCGCCGCCGAACTCGCCAAATGGGTAAGCTGACGTTAGAATTGCCGACATCGTGACGAAGGAAAGGCCCTTCTGGGAGCGGCCGCTCCACACCCTGAACCGTACCGAGTGGGAAGCCCTCTGTGACGGCTGCGGACAGTGCTGCCTGCACAAGGTGGAAGATGCCGACACCGGCGAGATCTATCACACCAATGTCGCCTGCAAGCTGCTGAACCTGAAGACGGCGCAGTGCAGCGACTACCCCAACCGCCGCAAGTTCGTGCCCGATTGCCTGAAGCTGACACCGGCAACGGCGGGCAACCTTTCGTGGCTGCCGCCCAGCTGCGCCTATCGCCTGCGCGCGGACGGCGATCCGCTGCCCGAATGGCACTACCTCGTCTGCGGCGATCGCAATGCGGTGCATGAGGCAGGCATGTCCGTGGCGGGCAAGGCGATCAGCGAGACGGTGGCTGGCCCGCTCGAAAACCATATCGTCTGGCCCTATGGCGAGGACGAGATGGAAGACTGGGAGATCGAGGCCGAGGGGCCCGCGCCCTGGGCCAGCGAGCGGGAGAGCGAATAGGCGTGCTCGATTGGCTGCGCCGCGCTCCCGATGAAGACCCGGCGATAGAGATCGCCGGCAGGCAAGTGCCCATCCTGATCCGCCGCCTGTCCAACGCGCGGCGCATGACCATGCGGCTGGCGCCCGACGGCAGCGAGATCCGCATCTCTGTCCCGCGCTGGACAAGGACCGAGGATGCGGTTGCCTTCGCCCGCTCCAAGCAATCCTGGCTGGCAATCCAGATCGAGGCGCTGCCCGAGGCGAAGCCGCTGGCGGACGGCACCACGCTCTCTTTCCGGGGCGAAACCTTGGTGGTGCGCCACGATCCCTCCTATCCCCGCCGTCCGGTGCCCGACGATGGCGAACTGCTGCTGGGCGGGCCGGAATCCTCGCTACCCGCGCGGCTCAAGCGCTGGCTGGAGGCCGAGGCGCGCACTTTGCTGGCGGACGATCTGGAGCACTACTGCGCGGTGGCCGGGCAGGCGGTGCCGGGGCTCGGCCTGTCGAGCGCGAAACGCCGTTGGGGCTCCTGCGCGCCGGACGGGTCTATCCGCATCAACTGGCGGCTGATCATGGCCCCCGATTCGGTGCGCCGCTCGGTGGTGGCGCATGAGGTGGCGCACTTGGTGCACTTCGATCACTCGCCGGCGTTCCATGCCTTTCTGGCAAAAATCTTCGAGGGCAGCGTGCCTTCGGCCAATCGCTGGCTGAAAGAGAACGGTAGGTCACTCTATGTGCCGTTCGGGTAGCGTTCTGGGTAAATTTGTTTGATGCGCTCGTCACATCCGTGACGAGCTTGCGGCACCGGCCCACTCCCCACCCGACCACCCATCAGGATACACTCGTGGGTGGTCGGGTGGGGGAGTGGGCCGGTGCCGCTAAAATCCGCCCACGGCGGATTTTCAAATTGACCAATAACGCCTACATAGCGGCCCATGGGTCTATTAAAGCGCACCGGATACTGGAAAGACGTCAATCCCGTCGGCATGATCGCGGATTTCCGCGAGGTGTGGAAGCAGGCCGGGCACAACCGCTGGCGCATCGCCGCGGTTTCCGCCGCCTGTACTTTCGGCGTGTTCTTTCTGATGGTCCATCAGGAGGCCAAGGGCCCGCACCTGCCGCCCAAAGTGACGTGGATCACCGTGCTACCCGAACATCGCAGTGATGCGGAGATCATGGATTCCAACCTTGCCAACCAGAAGCGCAAGGAAGCCTGGGCCGCCGAACTCGCCCGCCGGGACAAGGACGTGCGCGAGATGTACAAGGTGATCGGTCGCTATTCCGGCATGGACGTGGACAAGATCGCCCGCGAGGCGGAGGCCGACGATGCCGCCCGCAAGGCCGCAGAGGCCAAGCGCATCGGCGCGCCGAAGTTGCCCGAAGGCGTGACGATGCCGAAGTACGACGATCAGCCGGCATCGCCCGGCACTTCGGCACAATCCCAGACCCAACAACAGCAGTGAGCGACGCCCGCTGGCTCGCGGCGGCGGCGGCGCTGGCCGCGCGGGCGCGCCCGATGAGCCGCCCCAATCCCGGCGTCGGTGCGATTCTGGTGAAGCAGGGCAAAGTCATCGCCCGCGGCTGGACCCAGCCCGGCGGCCGCCCCCATGCCGAAGCCGTGGCACTCGCCGCCGCCGGGGAGGCAGCACACGGCGCCACGCTCTACGTCACGCTGGAACCCTGCGCCCATCGGTCCGCGCGCGGGCCCGCCTGTGCCGACCTCGTCTGCGCCTCCGGCGTGGCGCGGGTGGTGATCGGCTGCATGGACCCCGATCTGCGCACCTCCGGCGAAGGCCTTGCCCGCATCCGCGCGGCCGGGATCGACGGGGAATACCTGCCCTCCCCCGTCTGCGACCGCAGCCTGTCCGGCTACCTCATTTCAAAGCGCCTCGGCCGGCCCGAAGTGACGCTGAAGCTGGCGCTCTCGCTCGACGGCTGCATGGCCATGGCGAATGGCGAGAGCCAATGGATCACCGGCGCTGAGGCCCGCGCCCACACCCACGCCATGCGCGCCCAGGCGGACGCCATCCTTGTCGGCGGTGGCACCTTGCGCGCCGACAACCCGCGCCTCGACGTGCGCCTGCCCGGCCTTGCCGAGCGCAGCCCCGAACGCTGGGTGCTGACCCACGGCGCCGCCCCCGAAGGCTGGCGCGCCCTGCCCTCGCCCGAGGCGATTTCCGCGATGGAAGGCGTGCAGTACCTCTTCGTCGAAGGCGGCGCGGTCACGGCCACCGCCTTTCTTGCCGCCGGACTGGTCGATCGCCTGCTGCTCTACCGCGCACCCATCCTCGTCGGCGGCCGCCCGGCTTTGGGCGACTACGGCCTTGCCCGCCTTGCCGATGCCCACAACCGCTGGCGCCTGACCGAGCGGCGCCAGCTTGGCAGCGACACACTCGAAGTCTACGAGAGCACCCTATGTTTACCGGAATAGTCACCGCCGTCGGCGAAATCCGCGAAGCGCGCCAGTCGGGCGACCTGCGCGCCGTCATCACTTGCCCCTGGGATCCCGCCGGGATCGCCATGGGCGCCTCGATCGCCTGCTCGGGCGTGTGCCTCACTGTCGTCGACAAGGGCGGCGCGGCGGGCGATGCGTGGTTCGCGGTCGACATTTCGGCCGAATCGGTCTCCCGCACCGTCAACGGCCGCTGGGCCGAGGGTACGCCGCTCAATCTGGAACAGGCATTGAAGCTGGGCGACGAACTGGGCGGGCACATCGTCACCGGCCATGTCGACGGCGTCGGTACCGTGGTCAGCATCACCCCGGAAGGCGATTCGCTGCGCTTCGTGATCGCCGCGCCGGCGGAACTGGCCCCCTACCTCGCCCCCAAGGGATCGATCACGGTGGACGGCGTCTCGCTGACCGTGAACGACGTGGCCGACCAGAGCGATGGCACCTGCCACTTCATGCTCAACATCATCCCCCACACCGCCGAAGTGACCACCATCGGCGCGCTCAAGGCCGGGTCCGGGGTGAATCTGGAGATCGACGTGCTGGCGCGGTATCTGCAGCGGATGCAGTCGCTGCGGGGTTGATTGGGTCGCGCAAAGGCGCGGAGGCGCAAAGGGGTCGCGTCAGGCCGCCCCGGGGCGCCCAAATCGCCACCCTTAAACCATCAAACTCGTCGCCCCCGCGAAGGCGGGGGCCCCGCTTCCTTCCGCCACGCCCTCCAAGAAAAAGCGGGATCCCCGCCTTCGCGAGGATGACGAAGTCTGTTGAATAACGGACAAAGTTAGGGAGATGAGCACTTCCGGGCCGATTACGCGCCCCCTTTGCGCCTTCGCGCCTTCGCGCCTTCGCGCCTTTGCGCGAATCCCTATTCCGTCACCAGAGGCCCCGTCGCGAAACTCTCGCGCGTAATCTCGAACAGCACATGCGGCACGATCACGCCGCACATCTCCCGCTGGAAGGTACGATCGGTCAACCGCCCGCCGATATGCCCCATGGCTTTGCGGGAAATCACATTATCCGCGCCAACCATGAAGACCACGCGATCGAAATGCGCGAGGGCGTGCGCCAGCATCAGGCGCTTCATCTCGGCATTGAAGCCGCCGCCCCAGTAAGCGCGGGCCAGGAAAGTCCAGCCGATCTCGATCTCGTCGCCCTCGGGCGGGCCATAGCGGCTGGAGCCGATCACGGCGCCGCTCTGCTTTTCGACTATGGCTAAAGCGCCGCCGCCTTCCAGCGCGTCGGCGAAAAACTGGCGGAACACAGGCTCCTGCCAGCGATCGTGGGCGGGATGAGCCGCCCAGATCTCGCGGTCCGAAGCGACCGCGTAGAGTTCTTCCCAATCGTCCGCACGAAGCGGGCGGAGGACCAGCCGGTCCCCTTCGAGGACCGGCTGACGATCCATCAGGCCGTCACGTCCGCAACGGCGGCGATGAACTTGTCGATGTTGCCCATCGTCAGGCCCGCCACGTTGATGCGGCCCGAACCGGCCATGTAGACGCCGTGCTTGGTGCGCATGGCAAGGACCTGGTCCTTGTTCAGCGGCACGATCGAGAACAGGCCGTTCTGGCCGCCCATCGGCGTCAGGTCGGCCGAACCGGCGGTACCGGCAGCAGCCAGCTTGGCGCGGACTTCGCGCATACGGTCGCGCATCTCATCCAGCTCGGCGAGCCAGTCGGCGGTTAGTGCTTCGTCTTCGAGGACGAGGCGGACAGCGGCGCCGCCGTGATCTGGCGGCTGCGACCAGTTGGCGCGGGCAAGGTTGTGGCCGTTCGACATGACCTTGGCGAGGTCGGCCGGATCGGCAACCATCGCGTAGAGCGCGCCGACGCGGTCACGATAGAGGCCGAAGTTCTTGTCGCACGAATAGCAGATCAGCGCTTCCGGCACGACAGCGAGCACGCGGCGCAGGCCATAGGCGTCTTCTTCCATGCCCTTGCCCAGGCCCTGGTAGGCGAGGTCGAGGATGGGCAGGATCTTCGAAGCGGCGATCAGGCCGGCGATCTCGTCCCACTCGGCGTTGCTGTAATCGATGCCGGTGGGGTTGTGGCAGCAGCCGTGCAGCAGGATGGCGTCGCCGTCCTGGGCATTGGCAATGGCGCCGCGCAGCGCGTCCATATCGGTGGTGCCGGAAGCGAGCGCGTGTTTGAATTCAACGACTTCAAGGCCGAGGTCGGCACAGATCTGGGCGTGGTTGGGCCAGCTGGGGACGCCGACGATGATGCGCTTGTAACCAGCGCGCTTCACCATGGCGAGCGCGAGGCGCAGCGAGCCGGTGCCGCCGGGGGTCTGCATGCCTTCGATGCGGCCGCCCATCGAGGGGTCGGCCTTGCCGAACACGTAGGGCATCAGCGCTTCGACGAAGCCCATGTCACCCTCGGGCCCGAGGTAGGCTTTCGAATCCTGCTCGGCGACGAGTTTGGCCTCTGCGGCCTTGATCGAGCGGAACACAGGCGTGTCGCCCTCACCGGTGCGGTACACGCCGACACCAAGGTCGATCTTGTCCGCGCGCGGATCGTCGTTGTGGAGCTTGATCAGCGCAAGAAGCGCGTCGGCGGGCTGTTGCTGAAGGTTCGTAAGCATGGCGGGCGGGCCTTACTCCGGCCTGCCCCGCCGCGCAACCGGGATTGACAGGGAATTACCGCAAGTGCCGCGCGGAGTGTTGCAACGGCCACAAAACCTATGGCTTGAAGCAATTTTCTTGGTGCAAGAGAGGGCTTTGCCCGCCCCTTCAAAGCGAGAAGGCAGGACACAAGTTAAACCGCTCCGCTATTCCCAGCCTACTCATTCGTCATCCCCGCAAAGGCGGGGATCCCGCTTTTCTTGCGGCACACGAGAGGTTGCAGAAGGAAGCGGGGCCCCCGCCTGCGCGGGGGCGACGATGGATTAATGCAGGCCGTATGTCTTACGAACACGTCCCTGAAACGGAACGCCTATATTCTTAGAACGGCAGCCAGTTCTGCTTGTGCGAGAACTTCATGTAGCCGATGTTCGCACCCAAACGCAGACCGGCGCCGGCACGAACCGGGATCAGAACCACGTTGCCGCGGCGCAGATAGCTGACGGTGAACCCGCCCACGAGATAGGCCTGCCCCTCACCCGCGCCGAAGCGATGGTAAAGGTCTTCGCTGTCATAGAGGTTGTACACCAGCACGAAGGCATTGCCCGCATTCGCGCCCGCATCGAAGCCCAGCGACGGGCCGGTCCAGTAGACCGGCTGTTCGCCCTCCACTTTGTGATAGAGCGTGCCCGAACCATAACGCAGGCCCACGGCGAAAGCGCCGCCCGCCTCTCGGCCGACGATATAGCCGTTGGGCTCGCCCTGCTTCTTGAGCAGATCCTGGATCAGCCCGGCCAGACCCTTGGCGCCCTTGCCGAACACGCCTTCGGCAGCACCGATCAGATCGTCCTGATGATAGGTATCCGAACTGCTGGCAGGCCCCGGCGCGGTGACAGGCGCGGCCGGCGCGGTACGCCCTTGATCCACCGGCATGCCGTTGCCCTGCGGTTCCACCGGCGTCTGTTCCGGCACCTGCTGCGTCTGCGAATAGGTGGTCGGCGGCGTGCCGATATCGGAATCGATCGCCGCGTCGGGATCGACCGTGGTCACTTGCGCCATGGCCGATCCGAGCGGCGCGGCGAGCCCCGCCACCATCATGGCGATCCCCACGGCGACGCGCATGCGGCGTCCTTCTGCTGGCGTTTTGACTGGCATTTCCCTCGCTCCCCTGAATATGCGAACCCGGCACGCAAGCACCGGGGGCGGCGCATTGCGGCAGCTCACAAGAGAATCCACCCCGCCTGACCCTGCAATGAACGGGCGGCAGGGCGAGTCCAAATCACGGCAGACCGAATCGGCGCACTGGCGCGCGGAAACAATCCGCCGCCGCAAACAGTCCACAGGCATTTGGCCAAGCATTTCGGGAAATGCGCAAATACGGCAAAAGCCCCCCTTGCCCGACCGAAATCCCCTCGTTATAGGGCGCCTCCTAGCCGCATCACGGAGACGTGGGTGAGTGGCTGAAACCAGCGGTTTGCTAAACCGTCGTACCCTTAAGGGGGTACCGAGGGTTCGAATCCCTCCGTCTCCGCCATGCGGCATTCGGTTTCAGCCTTTTCCCTTCATACAGACAGCGTAAGACAACCCCTCCCGGGGGAAGCGAAAAATCCCGCTCGCGCAAGTGTGTTGCTGAACTGTTTCTGATAGTTTCGCGCCAGCAATGCTTCGTTACAAACGGGTACGAAGCAAGACACGCGCCTCCCCCACATTCAGGCCCATCGCACGTCTTTGGAGACCTGAAAAGTGACCAAGTTCCCCGTTTTCGCCGCTATTGCCGCTCTCTCGCTCGCCCTGCCGGGCGCTGCGATTGCCAATGAGACCGTTGCCCATCTGAAGGGCAACCTTGCCGTTCCCGCCCCCAAGGCGAAGACCACCTCTTCGGCGCCCGCCGCCTGCCATCCGGAACCCAGCAAGGGCCGCGATTGCCGCCACCGCACTGCGCAGGCCAATGCCAAGGCCGAAGCGCTGGCCCAGACCGAGGCCGCCGCCGGTACCCAGACACTGGCCGCCAACGAGCGCGCCCGGTGATTTCGCTCCGCGCGGGCATAACCGGCATTCTGGGCGTGCCCGCGCTTTTCCTCGCGGGACAGGCCACCGCACGTGACGTCGTGACGCCGAATGCGCAGGACTTTGCCGCGCAGGCCGCGGTCATCGACGATCCCGCCCTGCCCCACGTGCTGGCCAGCACCCATCGGCCCGGCAAGCCCGGCCACGGCTGGGCGGCATCACGCTCGGTGGAAGTCGGCCCCGCCCATCTGCGCGCCCATGTCGACCGCGAAAGCGGCACGGTGCGCTGGCAGCTCTGGCAGGAAATGACGCACGCGGGCCTTGCCCGGTCGCTGACCGGGCTTGCCTTCGAAGTGGACGGCACGCCGGCCGAAGCCACGCTCGCCCATGTCGAGCGTCAGCCGGAACGCTGCCCCGCGCAGGACGCGCTGGTCACGGCCTGCACCACCCGCGTGCACTATGCCTTCGACGTGCCGACCGACGCCGTTGCGCGCATGGCCGAAAGCACCACTCCGGTGCCGCTGGCCTTCCGCGACAGCATCGGCCGCACGTTCCACGCCTCCATCCACCCGGCCGAGTTTGCCGGTCTCTCCTCCGTGGTAGAGACGCTGCAACCCCGGCCCGCCTTACTGGCAAATGGCGGGGAAGCGGTTCGCTGACCGTTTCCCACGCCGTTGGATTTGCCAATCGTCGCCCCTCCCCCTACAGTCATCAGACGACGAGATCATGACCCAGAGTGTCGCCCCGATTTACCGCCACCTCGACGAAGCACCCATGTCCACCCCCACGATCCTGCTAGTCGAGGACGACGGCCCGCTGCGGACCCTGACCGCTCGCGCGCTGCGGCAGACCGGCTTCAACGTCCTCACCGCCGCCACCGGCGCCGAAATGTGGGTCACGCTGCGCGAAGGCCCCGTCAGCCTTGTAGTGCTGGACGTCATGCTGCCCGGCACCAGCGGCTTTGACCTGTTCCGCCGCCTGCGCCGCGAAAGCGATGTCCCCGTGATCTTCGTCAGCGCCCGTGGCAGCGAAGAAGACCGCGTGCTGGGCCTTGAACTGGGCGCGGACGATTACCTTGCCAAGCCGTTCAGCACCCGCGAACTGGCGGCACGTGTCAGCGCCGTGCTGCGACGCGGCGGCAACAATACCGGTATGGACGCCCCGACCGCCGATGGCGTGGCCGACGGCCGCATGCCCGAAGCAATTTACTTCGATGGCTGGACGCTCTCCATGGCGCGGCGCGAATTGCGTTCGCCCACCGGCGCGATGGTCGACCTGACCGGCGCGGAGTTCGACCTGCTGGCCACTTTCCTGGCCTATCCGCAGCGCGTGCTGGGCCGTGAGCGTCTGATCGAACTCTCCCGCGCGCGTCTGGGCGACAGTTCGGACCGTAGCGTGGACGTGTTGGTCAGCCGCCTGCGCCGCAAGCTGCAGGCCGACGGCGCCGAACCGCCGATCGTCACCGTGCGCGGCGTCGGCTACATGTTCAAGGCCGAGGTCACGCGCGCCTGATGAATAAGCCCGGATCACGCCGTTTCGGGCGATTCGGGCTGGTCGAGCGCCTGATCGCGGTCCTGCTGCTGGTCGTCGCGGTCGATTTCATCGCCAATACCGTGCTGTTCGAGCGGGCCAGCTCGTTCGAACTGCACCGTGACGACGCGGAGCGTATTGCCGAAAACCTTGTCCTCGCCCGCCGCGCCATAGAGCGTGCGCCGGGCAGCGAGCGCGCCCATGTGACGCAAGCGCTCTCCACCAAGCGCTTCGTGCTGGAATGGTCGGCCCCGTCGCAGCGCCATCGCGGATCGCTGGGGCTGGCGAACTTGCGCGCGCAAGTCGTCGCCATCCAGCCCGAGCTGGCCCACGCAGACCTTGAACTGCATCTCGAAACCATTCCGGGGCGCGGCAATATCGGCGGATCGCTGCGGCTCAACGACGACAGCCTCGTCTCGTTCCGCACCCATGCCCGCGCCGCCTGGACGCTGACCGCCGGCCGCATGGCCAGCCTGCTGGTGCCGACGCTGCTGCTGATCTCGCTCGCCTGGCTGCTGCTGCGCGCCGCGCTCAATCCGCTGCGCTCACTGGTGCGCGCCACCCGCCATCTCGGCGCCGGACCGCCCAAGCTGGTGCCGGAGCACGGGCCTGAGGAAATGCGCGAGCTGATCCGGGCGATGAACGAGATGCAGGAGCGCATCCACCAATCCCTGCAGGACCGCACGCATACGATGCTGGCGATCGGGCATGACCTGAAGACCCCGCTCGCCCGTATGCGGCTGCGGCTGGACGACGGCGATGTCGATCCCGAAGTGCGCGAAGGACTGGACCACGATATCGAGGAGATGCGTCTGCTGCTCGATTCGATTCAGGCCTATGTCGATACCGGCGGCGCCAATATCCCGGCCGAGCGCATCGACCTTGCGGTCATGGCCGAAACGCTGGTCGACACCGCCGCCGATCGCGGCGCGGACGCGACCTATTCGGGCCTGCCCAGCCTTGAGATCATGGCCCGCCCGGTCTCGATTCGCCGCGCGCTGTCCAACCTGATCGAGAATGCGCTGCATTACGGCGGCAACGTCCGCGTCTCGCTGCGGCGCGACGGCGGAGCGGCCGAGATCACCGTAGAGGATGACGGCCCCGGCATTCCCGAGGACCGCATTCCCGACGCGCTGCAACCTTTCGTCCGCCTCGACACTGCCCGCGCCCGCGACACTGCCGGCATGGGCCTCGGCCTGCCGATCGTGCGCAAGGCGGTGCGGCTGGAAGGAGGCACGCTGGACTTGCGCAACCGCGCCGAAGGCGGGTTGAGAGCGACGATCAGGTTGCCGCTGGAGGCGGCTTAGCCCCGTGTAAGCGAAGCGCGATCACCAACTTCGCCAGAATGATTACTCAGCGTTCGTAATGGCCCCATGAACCGGCCAGTTGTCAGCGAGGTGTATCTGGCATAACGAACGGACTCGGAAAAACGAGCGATTCAGCCCTGTCCGCTTCCGCCACGGGATAAGACGCCCATACCCGCTCATCCCCATCAGGGTCCTTCCAAAAATAGATCACCCATAGCTCCCCGACTTTGGCGATGGGGTGCCAATCGTCGCAATCGGTCAACTCGTCATGAAAGCGAACAGTCTTCGCCGGATACGAACCCTTGCGATGTTTTTCGACCGTTGCAGTGGCGACCCACGGCCCGACTTCCCCGACAACATCCCCCGTATATGTTGCCTCAGTGACGCGAACGAGTACGACCGAAGAAACTGCGCCAGTTCGATAAGCGTTAGCCAAGCGTTCTTCCGGCTGCAACTTATAGCGACAAGCCCCAGCTGGTACGGCAAGCGCCGTCAGCCCACCCATGAGTATTATGGCTATAGGCCTGAACTTCATCCGCCCACGGTACGGTGCGCTCAAATAATTACAATGGTGTCGGCATTCGCAAGCCCGAGGTCCAAGCCGCCCTCCCCGCACGACGAACCCGCTCCTGCTGCACCGCAGCAACATTTCCTGACAAACGCGCACGATGGCCGAAAACGACCATCCATACCTTTCCTACAAGCTTCGCGCGCGTCTCCACCCCCTTCGATGCGCGCGGGGCGCCCTGTCTGGAAAGGTAACGAGAGTGAACGAGCTGATTGGCCGCGTCTTCCATTTCGAGAAGACCATTTTCCCCGCGAGCAGCGAGCTGTTCGGCAAGCTGACCACGCACGGTCAGGAGCCGAAGGCGCTGATGATCTCCTGCGCCGATTCGCGAATCGTGCCCGAGCAGATCATGCAGGCGCAGCCCGGTGACTTGTTCGTCTGCCGCAACGCCGGCAACATGGTCCCGCCCTATGCCACGCAGAATGGCGGCGTCACCTCGACGGTGGAATATGCCGTTGCGGCGCTGGGCGTGCGTGACATCATCATCAGCGGCCACTCGGGCTGCGGCGCGATGAAGGCGCTGAGCGATCCGACCGGCCTGGAAGCCATGCCGAACGTCGCCGCCTGGCTGAAGCACGGCGCCGCTGCCGAGCACATCGTGAGCACCTGCCACGGCCACCTCGACGGCGAAGAGCGCGCGCGCGCCATCAGCCTTGAGAACATCATTGCCCAGATCGCGCACCTGCGCACCCACCCCTCGGTCGCCGCTGCCATCGCCCGCGGCGAAATGACGCTGCACGGCTGGTTCGTGGACATCCACGCCGGTCAGGTCCTTGGCCTCGACGGTGACACCGGCCAGTTCGTGCCGCTGCGCGAAGGCAGCCCGCTGCCGGTCGCGCTGGCTGCCAAGACCCGCACCGCCACCGAATTCGCAGAGGCGGCAGAGTGAACTCCGCCGCCACCACGGAACGGAGTGGGCTTTTCGCCCACTTCGGCCGGGACTTCACCGCGTCCATCGTGGTGTTCCTGGTCGCGATGCCGCTCTGCATGGGCATCGCCATCGCCTCTGGCGTGCCGCCTGAAAAGGGCCTCGTCACCGGCATCATCGGCGGCCTTGTGGTCGGCCTTCTGGCCGGCTCGCCGCTTCAGGTCAGCGGCCCCGCCGCTGGCCTTGCCGTCATTGTCTTCGAATTCGTGCGTGAGCACGGCCTCGAAGCGCTCGGCCCCGTGCTGCTGCTGGCCGGCGTGTTGCAGATCGTTGCCGGCGTCCTGCGCTTGGGCGGCCTGTTCCGCGCGATCAGCCCGGCAGTGGTCCACGGCATGCTTGCCGGTATCGGCGCGCTGATCGTGATCGGCCAGTTTCACATCCTCTTCGACCAGAAGCCGATGTCGAGCGGGCTGGAAAACATCGCGATGATGCCTGCACGCGTCCTCGGCCTCGATCCCACCAACATCGCTTCCACCGAACTGGCCTTGATGCTCGGCCTGCTGACCATCGGCGTGATGATCGGCTGGGAAAAGCTGCGCCCGAAGAACCTCGGCCTCGTCCCCGGCGCGCTGTTGGGCGTGATGGCGGCAACGCTCGTTGCCTGGGGCCTTGGCCTCAACGTCGCACGCATCGCCGTGCCCGAATCGATCGGCGCCGCTTTCGCGCTGCCCACCAGCACCGCGTGGTTCGCCCCGCTCGCGCAGCCCGCGCTGATCGTGGCGGCCCTTGCCATCGCCTTCATCGCCAGCGCCGAAACGCTGCTTTCGGCCGCCGCGGTTGACCGGATGCACGATGGTGAGCGCACCAAGTATGACAAGGAACTGCGCGCACAGGGCATCGGCAACCTGCTCTGCGGCATTTTCGGCGCCCTGCCGATGACCGGCGTGATCGTCCGCAGCTCCGCCAACGTACAGGCCGGCGCGAAGACCCGTCTTTCGACGATTCTTCACGGCGTCTGGATCCTCGCCTTCGTCGCGCTGCTGCCCTGGCTGCTGCGCGAAGTGCCGATGGCGGCGCTGGGCGGCGTGCTGGTCGTCACCGGCTGGAAGCTCGTGAACCTCACCCACGTGCGTCACTTGTTCCACTCCTACGGCGCATTCCCCGCCGTGATCTGGGCCGTGACTTTCGTGCTGGTGGTGACGACCGACCTGCTCACCGGCGTTCTCGCGGGCCTTGCCCTGACGCTGGTGGAACTGCTGCCCCATGCCAAGAACCTGCGCCTGAAGGTGCAGGAGCATGACAGCGACGAGCAGACCCGCCTTGAACTGGGCGGCGGCGCGACGTTCCTGGGCCTTACCCGCCTGAACAACGTGCTGGAGAAGATGCCGCACCACAAGCCGGTCCACCTCGACCTGCATCAGGTGAAGGTGATGGACCACACGACGGCGGAAACCATCCGCGAATGGCTCGGCCGCCGTCGCCAGAGTGGACAGGCCGATACAGTGACCGGGCCCGAGGCCATCCTGCGGCCGCTGCCGATCGCGGCGTGATGCGCTGATGGCCTGACGGCCCGACCAGACAGACCGGTGGAGACCCTCACTCTCCACTACTCCTTACCGGGCGGCCTTTCCCATTCGGGCCGTCCGGTTTTTTTGCGCCCTCCGCACCCGTCTCACAGCCCGGCCATCAGCAATACTTTGTCACGAAACGGCAAGCCGCCGGACACCCCCCGCCGGTAAGCAGCAATTTCCGGCACGAAACGGGCCCGCCACGCATGCGCGGTCCGGCTGCCGGACGCAGGAAGGAACGCGACCAAATCGAAACATGAGGGCGTTCCGATTATGAATTACCGTCTTGCCACCGGCCTGCTGGGCCTGTTGGGCGCCGCTTGCGCCACCCCCGCTTTCGCGCAGGAAGAAGCACCCAAGGCGATCACCGTCTCGGGCAGCGCCGCGCTCGTCACCGATTACCGCTTCCGCGGCGTCTCGCAGACGGACAAGGAAATGGCCGTGCAGGCCGGCGCCACCGTCACCCATGAAAGCGGCATCTACGTCGGCACCTGGGGTTCGAACCTTTCGGGCTGGGGCACCTTCGGCGGTTCCAACATGGAACTGGACCTGATCGCCGGTTACTCGACCGAGGTGATGAGCGGCCTGAAGGTGGACGTGGGCCTCACCTGGTACATGTATCCGGGCGGCGCCAGCAAGACGGACTTCGCAGAGCCTTACGTGAAGCTTTCCGGCGATCTGGGCCCGGCCAGCGTGCTGGTGGGTGTGGCCTATGCGCCCAAGCAGGAAGCGCTGGGCAAAGTCTACGCCAGCGGGGCGGACTATGCGGACGGTATCGGCAACCCCGGCGCCAAGTCGGACAACTTCTACATGTGGGCAGACGCCAGCGCCGGCATTCCGGACACGCCGCTGACCGTGAAGGGCCACTTCGGCTATTCCAACGGCAACTCAGGCCTTGGCCCCAACGGCACCAGCGTGGCGCCCACGGGCGAGTATCTGGACTGGCTGATCGGCGCCGACCTGGCGCTGGGCCCGGTAACGCTGGGCGTGGCCTATGTCGATACCGACATCTCGAAGTCGGAAAGCGCGTACCTCTACCCCAACTTCTCCTCGACCAAGAACGGATCGTCGATCGCCGGATCGACCGTGTTGTTCTCGGCCACCGCGGCCTTCTGAGGCGCGGCTATCGGCGGGTGATCGGGGCTTCGCGCCCCGTCACTCTCCCCGCTGCTTCGCGCCAGCCATGCCGCGAAACCGGCATGGCACCTTTCCGCGCCGAAATGATCTACGACAACTTGCCGCGCCGCATCGGCTAACGCCTGCCGCGCCGCCGGATCGCCGTCCAGCGCGATCACTGCCGCGGCGAACTGTTCCGGCGTATCGGCCACGCGCACCGCGCCTGAACAGATCGCCTCCACCCCCTCCAGAGTCACCGGCGTGGCGACTATCGCCTTGCCCTGAGCCATCGCCTCCACCAGCTTGATCTTCAGCCCGGAACCGAAGGTAAGTGGCGAAATCACGACCGCAGCGCGCGCATAGAGCGGGCCAAGATCGTCCACCAGCCCCAAAAGGCGCACGCCTTCCGGCACAAGGCCCGTGACCCCGCGTGCCACCGTACCGGCGACATTCAACACCGCGCCCGGTCGTGCAGCCCTGACTTGCGGCCAGACATGCCGGCAGAACCATTCCAGCCCGACCACGTTCGGCGCGGTGTTGCTGCCCACGAACAACAAGTGCCCGCTTTCGCCGGGCGCTCCCACCGGTACCGGCCGCGCGGCCATTGGGGTCAGGATGGTTTCGATACCGGGCAGGTTGCGTCGCAGGAATTCCGCCTCGCTCGCCTGTATCGCCAGCACCGCCTCGGCACGCGCCAGCAGCGCAATTTCGACCTCCCTATCGACAATCGGTACGGAATCCGTCGTTCCGCCGGTTCGGGCGTGAAACAGGTCGTGCATAACGATTGCGGTAGGCACGCCGGGCACATCGCCGAAGCCTTCCGTGCAGAACATGTAGTCGGCAATGGCAAGGTGCGGCCCCGCGCCATTGCCCACCTTCCGGGCCGCGCCGCGCAGCCAGCGATGGTCGGCCATGGTCCATGGCTGGGCGATGGCATAGGGCATAGGCCGATCGGTGGTCCAGCCGGCATCGACTCCCAACATGCGCGCCAGCCGCCGCAACAGAGCCAGCGCGATCACCAGATAAACACCCGGCTGCAATACCGCGAAATGGCGTCCCACGCGCGCCAGCCCGCGGATGCGATGACTTTCGAACACCGCCATCTCCGGCCGCATCGACAGCACCGGCCAGCGCCCCGCCACACCGGGCGACGGCTGAAGCAGGTGCGGCACCATGCCCGCCTTGCGCACTGCCCGGGCCAGGTCCAGCAGATACGTGGAACTGCCGTTGGTCGCCCCGACAATGCGCTGGCGACTGATGAAAACGACATGCCTGTCCCTCATCGCTTTTCGCTGATCCTCCACGACACGAGCCGGAGATGCCCGCCACCATGCGCGCAATGTGCCCGGGATCGGCGGCATTGCGCTGGACAATGCCTCCGATCCGGAGGTTTTCGCGTCTTCCACCCTTCGCTATCCTTCCCACGCCAATCCGCCCTCTGAGCACGCACCGGCACTCCGATCCGCATGGATCGGTATCGCCCACGGCGATGCGCGGGTCCCATGCCTTGGCGCGACAGTCCCGGTTCCCCGCCACAACGGACTCAGTCGCCCGCACGCGGCATCCCGCGCCGCCTATCATCGCCCCACGAGAGCGATGGAGGCCGCCGACCATGAACAATCCCGCCTTGGCCGCACCCTGCCCCTTCACCGACATATCTCTTGCCGCGGCTATCGATGCGCCAGAGCCGGACGAGGTGCCACTGACCTACATCGTCCACGACCTTGGCGATGCAGCCGTCCGGCGCCGTATCGACCTGTTGCGTTCGGCCGGTGCGGCCGTTCGGCTGGCGGGCTTCCATCGGGTCCGAAAACCTCCCGCCGACGTGGAGGGGTTGGCGGCGGAGCCGCTAGGCCACACGCGCGACGGCGCCTTGCTGGCGCGATTGTGCAGCGTCCTGCGTCAATGGCTGACCCCGGCCCGATTGCGGCGGGTGACAACCGACGCGCATGTAATCGTTGCCCGCAATCTGGAAACGCTGGTGCTTGCGGCGCGGGTCAGGCGGCCGGATCAGCGGCTCGTCTACGAATGCCTGGACATTCACCGGTTGCTGCTGGGGCACGGCCCGGCTTCGCGTCTGCTGCGCAGCGTGGAGGGCTGGGCGATGCGCGGCGTCGATCTGGTAGTTGTCAGCGCACCGGCCTTCCGCGACCGCTATTTTCGCGAACGGCGTGGCTGGACGGGGGAGATCGCCCTCGTCGAAAACCTTGTCCCCTGCGGATTGCCCGCATCGGGCCGGACAGCCGAACCGACTGCCATACCGGCGGCGATGGGCCCGCCATGGCGAATCGGCTGGTTCGGGATGCTCCGCTGCCGCCGTTCGCTCGATTTGCTCCGCGCAATTGCGTCCGCCTGCCCCGGAACAGTGGAAGTGTTGATCGCCGGTCGCCCCTCCCCGGATATATTCCACGACTTCGCGGCCGAAATCGCGGGCGCGCCGGGGGTCTCCTTCCTTGGGGGCTACCGCGCGGAGGATCTGCCGGGCCTTTATGGGCAGGTCCATTTTGCATGGTCGATCGATTATTTCGAGGAGGGGCTAAATTCCGCCTGGCTTCTGCCGAACCGACTTTACGAAAGCCTCGCCCACGGTGCCGTGCCCATCGCGCTGGCGAACGTGGCCACGGGCGAATGGCTGGCCCGGCATGACGCGGGAGTCCTGACCAAGGCGCCGGAACGCGAACTGCCCGATTGGTTGGCCAGTCTCTCTGCAGAGGGCTTCGCCCGTCTGCGCGAGACGGCGGCACGGATCCCGCGCCAGGCCGTGGTCATGGATGACGCGCAGGCCCGCGCCATCGGCAAAACCGTTCTGGGGGTGGCATGATGGGTGTTCTGATCGTCATCCCGTGCCTCAACGAAGAAGATCATCTGCCTGCGCTGCTGGACACTCTTCTGCGCGAGAACCCGGGCGCCACGGTGATCGTCGCCGATGGCGGCAGCACCGATGCCAGCCGTGCGATCGTGGCCCGCCATGCTGCCACCCACACGAACCTTATCCTGCTGGACAATCCTGGACGTGTGCAAAGTGCAGGAATGAATCTGGCGGCCGCGCGCCATTCCGCCGGGCACCGATGGCTGGTGCGGATCGATGCGCATTGTATTTACCCCTCCGGCTACGTTGCCGGCCTGATCGATACCGCGCTGCGGCAGGGCGCCGCATCGGTCGTCGTGCCGATGGTCACACAGGGCAGCGGATGCTTCCAGAAGGCGGCGGCGGCGGCGCAGAATTCGGTGCTGGGCAACGGCGGTTCGGCGCATCGCAGGATCGGGGCGGGCCGTTTCGTCGATCATGGTCATCACGCCCTCGTCGACCTTGCACTGTTCCGGCAGATCGGCGGTTACGACGAGAGCTTTTCACACAATGAGGATGCCGAATTCGATTTGCGCCTTGCCGCGACAGGCGGACGGATCTGGCTGGAGCCCTCGCTGGCGCTGGGGTACTGGCCGCGCGGAACGCCTGTCGCGCTGTTCCGCCAATATCGCGGCTATGGCCGGGGACGGGCGATGACGCTGACACGCCACGCCGTGTCCATCAAACCGCGACAGGCCATCCCGATCGGTATTGCTCCGATCGTGCTGCTCGGCCTTGTCGGCCTGTGCCTTGCCCCGATCCTGCCGCTGGCGGCGATACTGGCGATCCCCATGGGGATCTGGGCCGCACTCTGCCTGGGCTACGGACTGACGCTGGGCCTCTTGCAGCGGTGTTTCTGTTCGGCTGGGGCCGGGTTGGCAGCCATGGTGATGCACCTTGCCTGGTCGATCGGCTTTCTCCGCCAACGGTTGATCGGCCCTCGCCCCGGCCAACCTCCGCGCGCGATCGAGGCATTGACCCAGCCCCGCCCCGTCAGTTCATGAACGCGCCATCGGATTTACGGCCCGGGCTGGGGGGGTAGGGGCATGGCGGGCCCCAGCGCCGTCTCCGCCGCGGCATCCCGCACGGCGCGCTCCCCCCGCAAATTGCCATTGGGGAAAGAATCCAGTCCGGCAAGGATCGGCGTTATCAGCGGAATATCCCCCTGATCGCGCACGCGCTCGAAATGAGCATCCGCATCGTAGGGCGCAATGTCCACGACCAGCCGTGGGCCTTCCAGCAATCCCGCCGCCGCCAGCAGGTTGGCGCGCGTGATCAGCTCATCGGCCTGGGTGACGTTGTAGCTGTTGCGCAATGTCAGCAGATCGCGCGCCAGGTCCAGTACGTCGAGAGTGTTGAGATCACCGGTCTTCTGCTGGATCAACGCCCCCTGATAGGCTTCTTCCGCCGCCGTGATCGCCAGACCGTACCTGACAAGTGCCGCGCGCAACGATGCCAGCTGATCCCAGGAGGAACCCACGGCCTCCCGCGTGTCACGATAGGCGGAATCGAGCAGACGCCAGTCCGCCTGATTGGCCTCCTGCGCGGCGCGGGTCCGTGCATGGCGCAGGCCGCTGTCGAACAGCGTCTGGCGCACCACCACCTGCCCAACGAACTCGCTGTACCGCAATTCATCGTTGTATGGCGACTGCGAGGCATAAGCGAACGTGCCCTGCAGCCCGACGCTTGGGCCATATTCCGCCTTTTCCGCCGTGGCCTGTGCCCGCGAAATCCGCTCCTTCGCGCGCGCCGCGCCGATTACGCCGCTGTTGACCTCTGCATAGGCATAGGCGTCTTCAAGCGAAGCGAAGCCGATCTCCAGCGCATCGGGTGCAGCCAGTTCGCCCGGCGGCGCCCCCACATATTGCAGGAACTGCTTTTGCGAGAGGCCAAGTTGCCCCTGCGCCTGCAGCAGCTGGGCACGCCCCAGCTCAAGCCGAGTGCGCGTCTGATCCAGTTCGGTCAACGTCAGATCGCGGACGCCAAAGCGGGCCCGATTTTCTTCCAGTTGCTGTTCCAGCAGCTGCAAATTCTCATGCGCGATCGTCACCGACTGGGTATCGCGCCGTACCGCCACGTAGGCGGAAACGACATTTCCCAGCACTTGCGCTTCCGTCAGCCGCAGGGCCTCGCGCCGGTACTGCGACGTTGCCAGCGCCGCCTCCTGCCCGGCGGCGAGACGGCCCGAGCTCCAGATCGGTTGCGACAGCACCAGATTCGCGCCGCTGGCCCATCCTTGCGCGCCCCTGAAGGGCCCGGACGCCGTCTCTTCACGCAACCGGGTGAAGGCATAGTTGGCGGAGGCGGACAACACCGGCCCGAAGGCGGAACGCGCCTGCGCAAAGCCATAATCCGCTGATCGCGCTTCCGCCCGTGCGGCAAGAAGCTGCGGGTTGGTTGCATAAGCCAACGCAACCGCCGCACGCAGCGTGGTGACTTGAGCGGGAATCTCCGGCTGCGCCGCGCCCCCATCGAGCCGGTAAAGGGGTGCGGGATAGAGGCCAGGCGATTGCGGCGCGGGAACAGCGATGGTCGTGGCGGCGGTGCCGGTGGCGCCGGCCGGCATAGCGGGATCGGCCGATCTCGCGCCCGATGCTTCCCCCGATGCTTTCATCGCTTCAACTATCGCGTCGGGGCGTACTGTTCGCACTGTCCCGAATGTCGCCCCGGAACGGATCGGGTTAGGCGAACTGGCCGATGCCTGCGTAGATGCCTCGGGCGATGGTCCATGCAGCGCGCATGGCGATGCCGTCGACAGGCAAGTGGCCACCCCCGCCGTGCAAACCCGCAGGATCGGCCTGATGGCCATGATCGTCACGCCGCTTCCCCCCAGAAAGTCTTTGCGCCCCGACACGGCCCGAGGACGTGAGGACACACGGAAAATAACTTTCACGTGTATATCCGGTCACCGGCTCGATTTCAGGGAACATGCTGAAACGGGCTCACGAATAGCCCGCCACTACGCGAAGACATCAAGCATCGACCAACTAACGGCAAGAAATGTTAGCTTCAAAATCGACCAATCAATTTGTCGATTCATAGACTATATTTGGCGCGGACGGCGCGCGACCGCCATCGATTCCCACGACCCAGCGCCCTACGTTCTTTCCGGACGGCGCCATCGAGGCGGAATTTCCGCCGCCGCGTGCTTCCCGCGATGCGTCGCCCGGCCGCGCACTTTGCCCAACGATCTCACCGGCCTGGTCCAGAACGGGGCGTGCACCACTGCCTGCATCGGCAAGCGGGGCAGGCAGGATCGCCGCATCGTCCATACCCGCCAGCGCGGCGGCCATTCCGAAGGCCTCATGCGGCTCCGCTTGCGCATAGCGCGACACGAAGGCGGCAGGACGCCCATAGCCTTCAGGCATCCGGTAAAATGCATGCTGGCCGATCACCGCGGTCTTGACCAGCATCGCGGACCAATAAGGGACGACATAGTCGGCATGGTAATGTGTCGACAGTCCGGCTTCGGGCACGACCCATCCGGCAAGCGCCCGTTGCGCCACGGCGCGCGCGCGCGCCCAGACGGCGGGAACCGGTGCCCTCGCCAACGAACCGTCGCAAGTGAACGTGAACTGGCACCCGGTGGCGCGCTCCGCCCCCTGGAACACGACGCCGCAGACCGTATGCGGATAGAGTGGATGGCGCACGCGATTGAGCACGACTTGTGCCACCGCGCGCTGCCCGTCGACGGGCTCATAGGCGGCCTCGTAATAGACCGCAGCAGTCAGGCAAGCGAGTGCGCGAGCATAACCGGGCGCATCGCCGGCCAGAATGAATGCCCGCGCGGGCGGATTGGGCAGTGTGGAAACCGGTCGCGCGGCGTTCAGCCCAAGCGCCTGCGACCGGGTCAATGCCTCGATCTGGGCGGGATCGGCCACGATCAGGCCTTCGGGATCGAGCGGTCGCACTGCTTGCAGAGCGCGCACGACCGGCTTGCCCTTTACCGGCGCATCCCCCGGCCAGAACCCGCCCGAAACCGTAAGCATCGCCCCTAACAGACCCAGCGCCAGCAGCAACGCCATCGCCAGTGCCGGCGCCAACTCCAGTCGGGCCCTACGGAATGCGCGTCCCACTGGCGGCGCCGCAGCATCAGCGATATTCAGCGATCCGACGTGGTACAAGGCCAAGCCTCCTTCATCGCCACCACCGCGACCGAGGAGGCCAGACCATCGCGATATTCCGGATGCGCCGCCACGAATGCCAGGAAGGCGTTACCAAGATCGCGCTGCTTGACGGCCTGCGGCGCGCAGAACTCGCGCTGGCCCAGCCATTGCTCATAAGCACGCATGGAATCATGCACACCGGCCAGAAAGGCCAGACAATAGGTGATCGAGAAGGCCGTCCCCTCGCGGCATTGGCGGGCCAGCTGATCGGCCGTCAGAAATCCGATCGACGCTGCATCATGCGAACCCGAGGTGGCATCCGCCGCCACAGCCGGTACCGCAAGCGCCTGCGCCCCGGCGCCGTTGCCCAGCAACAGGCCAATGACTCCAAGCGACAGGCCAAGGGCCCGGATCATACGGCCTCCGCATCGGACAGACGCCCGTGCGACGACATTTTCCCCCTGCGATCCGCCATTGCAGCCTCCGTTTCCATGGCGATGAGCCGCCTGGACCGTCGGGAACGCTTCCCGGGCAGCCCCCGCCTGTATCGGCAGGTCCGCCCCTTGCGACAACCGTATGACTCGTTCGAATCAGGGCATTCTTAGGCCGTTTCGGATCAATTGCCCGGCCCGGCCCGAGCCGGCGCCTGGATGCACGGGGCGTGCTTTTCCGTGCCGGACGACTGGCGCCGGGCCACCATTCCGGCAGCGCGAGCCAACCCGCAGCAAAGCCGATCCATGCAGAGATACGGAAAGGTGCGTTTCCGATCCTTCAACGGTAACCGCGCTTGGCGCCCATCCCTATGCAACACATCGGGAAGCCGCGCATCGCCGCCTGCAAGGGGCGATGCGCGGCCCGGAACGGGGATCTGGAACTTATGCGGCGACGGGGCTGGTTCAGCATATTTGCGTTTTTGGTTCCGGCCACCTCCGCATTCGGTCAATCCGCGTTCGGTCAATCCACCTCAGGCCATGCCGCAATCTTGCCGGAAGGCACCAGCGTGGCCGATCGCCTTCGTCCCGAATATGCACCGATCGGTGGGCGGATCGGCTCTTTCTTCGTCTACCCCGAATTCGGTTTGGCCACCGAAGCTACCGACAACGTACTGGCCACCGGTGAGGATCGGCGATCCGATCTTGCCGCATTGCTGACGTCGAAAGTCTCCCTGCGGTCCGGCTTTACCCGCCACGCGCTGGGCCTTTCGGCGCATTACGACCAGTCTCTCCACCTGCGGCAGACATCGGAAGACGTCTCGCGCTATGGCGCGCGGCTGGAGGGGCGATACGACATTGCCGCCGACAGCTGGATCGCCGGATCGGGCACCGCAGATCGAGAAGCGGAACCGCGTGCCAGCTTCAACAGCCCGACGGGCGCATCGGAGCCGTCCCGCTTCACGCGCGAAGGGGTAACGCTGAATGCGCAGCGAACCGCCGGTCGCCTTACACTGGGCGTGGGTGGATCGATCACGGCCCTGCGCTTCTCCTCGGTGGCTTATCCGGACGGGCAAAGCCTGTCGCAACGCTATCGCGACAGCAACGACTACGCCGGCAACCTTCTGATCGGCTACGAATTCCGGCCCGGCATACGTGCCATCGCGCGCGCGGCATTGGGGCGGATCGACTACACGCTGGCGGCCGGCGATCCGCGCCAGCCTACCCATCTTGACCGGGATTCCCGCGGCCTTCGCGTGGAAGGCGGGCTGCGCTTCGAACTGACCAGCCTGCTGACCGGAGAAGCGCGCATCGGCTATCTGCGGCGCAACTACAGATCCCCCCAGCTGCGCGACACTTCGGGCCTTTCCTTCGGTGCGGACCTGCTATGGAACCTCACCAGCCTGACATCGCTGCGCTTCAGCGCCGACAGGCGGGTGGACGAAGCCGCTTCAACCACGATTGCCGGCAACCGCATCACCGAGTTCAGCCTGGGCGCAGACCACGAATATCGCCGCAATCTGATCCTTTCCGCCGGAGCCCGTCACCTGACCATCGCGCCCCTCGGCCCCTCCCCTTCCAGCCGAGAGATCCGCGCGGAAGCGGGCGCACGCCTGCTGGTGAGCCGCCGCCTCTCTGTTCGGGTGGGTTATCGGTTCAGCGACAGAACCTCTTCCGAGGCAGAACACGTCTATCGCGAAAACCGCGTCACTATCGCCGCGCTGGTCACGCTCTGAATGGCATCCCATGGCGGTTGGTGCGGCGCCAACGGGAATCGGACGCGGAAATCGGCCCGGATGCCCCGCCACCGAACACGGCAAAGGCGATCAGCACGACCGCGATCGTGCCGTAGGCATAGAACGGCTGGAAAAACGTCTCTCCGAACGAGCGGATGACAAGGCTGGCCACCGATACTGCCAGAAATATGTCGGGCACCTCGCAAAAGCGGACAGCGCGATTGAGGGCGGCGATCAATCCCGTCGCCAGCGTTGCCGCCACGATCACCAGTCCGCCCAATCCCAGATCCAGCCAGGCCTCCAGATAAGTCTGGTGAAGGCTGAACGTGCGCGGATCCGCGATCCCCTGCGATCGCAAGAGACCGATGGAATCTGCCGATCCACTCATCCAGAATGCCTTGTAGCCATACCCTTGCAACGGCCGTTCAGCGATCTTCTGCCAGGCCACCGTCCAAAGATAGGCACGGCCGGTAAGCCCCTTGTCCTTGTTGAAAGTCTTGAGCGTTACCTCTTCGGCCCGCTCCGCCACCCGTCCCGCGACGGTACCACTCGCCACGGTGCCGAGCAGCAGTACCGCCATCAGAAAGGGGCGGATCTTTGCCGGACACGAATGCAGGGCCACCACGCCGATGCACAGCAAAGGCATCGCCAAAGTCAAAATCTTGATCGTGGCAGCCTGCGTGATCGCCACGATCCATCCGCCCAGCGGCAGGCCCAATGCGCCGGCCATGCGCCATAAGGCCGGCTGCCGCGGGTCCATCGCCACGGCAAGACCACAGAACACCAGGCATTGGCCTGCCGCGGCCATGGCATTCTTGCTTCCGGTAATGCCCACCAACACCGGCCCCGCCATCGAAGGACCGGTCTGCCCCGCGGCCAGCGATACCAGGCAAATCGCCAGCGACGCCGTGAACAATTGCCGGATGAAGCCGCGCAAATCGGTCGACAGCCAGACGGAAACGGCGCCCAGCACCGTGACCGCCAGTTGCGTGGAATAATAGAGCGTCACCATGGGCGTGCGGGACCAAGCCGTCGACGCCAGCGCGAAGCAGGGCAGAAGCAAAAGCCAGCCGAACGGCAGCAGCCGCCGATCGATGCGGTTTCTCAGCAACAGCAATATCGCCAGCGACGCACAGAGCGAAATCACCGGAACCGCCGGCCCCAACGCGCTGCCCATATGGGCGAAGAGGATGAGTGCCGCCAGAATGGAGGATATGGCCTTGGCCGCGACGCCTTCTTCAAGACTAACCTCGGTTGCAGGGACGGACTGGCCGCAGTCTGGGGTATCTGTTCCGCGCATCGTCATCCGGATCGAGGGAGCGCGTCGCGAAATGCGCCGCCTTGCCGAATTCGTACAGCATCGCCGAACAGTCAGGGGATCGGAATGGACCGTAATGGTGCCAAACACGGCAGCCGGAATCATAGCATAGACCTGCTGCGCGCCGTTCTGGTGTTGGGCGTGATGGCATTCCACTACACCATCCGCTGGGCCCCCCCCGATTTTCCTTACGACATTCTGCACTACGACACGCTCTGGTCGCGCGACTGGGCGATCGGCAGCTTCGGCGTGCACATGTTCTTCGTGATATCGGGCTATGTCATCACCTTGAGCGTACTGCGCGCCGGATCGGCAACGCGATTTGCCATTAGCCGGTTCCTCCGCATCTACCCTGCGTTCCTGATCGCCGCCGTGGGCGCGTTCATCGTGCCGCTGGTGTTCGGGCCATGGCAATTGCACTCGTCTCCGCGCGATCTGCTGCTGACGCTGCTGCTGGTACCGACCGAATTCGGCGCGCGCTATACGGACGGGGCGTTCTGGACGCTCAGCGTGGAAGCCAAGTTCTATTTCTATGTCGCGGTCGGCTATCTGATCGCCCGCGAACGGTTCTGGATCGCGCTGGCGGCGCTGGGTGTGCTGGGGCCGCTGGTATATCCAGCGGCACCGGGCCTGGGCGACAAGCTGATGATCTCACCCTACATCGGCTTCTTCCTGGTAGGCATGGCCGCCTGGTACGCGATGAACGCGCGCGAACGCGTTCCGGCCCTGGTGCTTGGCGTCAGCGGCATTTTCGCCTGGATCATGAATTTCGGGACCATCGCCTATGATGGCAAAACCTCCGTCCTCACTCACGGCCTGCTGGCGCTGGGAACGGTCGCAGTGTTCGCGCTGGCGTATTTCAACCCCAGGCTGAGGCTGCCGCCGCTGGGCTTCATCGGCAGCATTTCCTATGAACTCTACCTGGTACACCAAGTGCCGGGGATCAGCCTGATTGCCCGGATCAAGGCCGCGACGGGCCTGCCTGACGCGGCGTGCATAGTGCTGGCGGGCTTAACGATGATCGGAATTGCACTGATGCTGCAGCGCTGGGCAAGCCCGCCTGTCCGCAGCGCCTTCGCCGCCGGTCTGCGAAAGCTTGCAGATCGGGTCGCTACCTGGAAACCACGATCGGTGGCGTTCCAATCCTTGCCTTCCGATGTGACCTGAGCGGATGTGAACCCGCGGCTGCCTTTTACAGGCGGTCGGCAATGCCATAGCGGGCAAGCAGCCGATTGGGCGCCATGCGCGCCCAGCGGTGCCTGAATTCCTGCAGGACATCCGCTTGCATCCTGACATTCGATCCCGAACGACCGATGCTGAGCCCTTCTTGCGAATCGCGCTTGTAGGTCGCGGCCAGCGCATGTTTCTGGGGTTCCGAAATGTCCAAATCCGCGCCCACGGCCCGCAGGAGGGTGGCGGGATCGCGCAGCATGTCTTCATACCATATCAGATGTGGCCGCCGGCCAGCGCGGGTGAGCGCGTCGAAAATCTTGATGGCGTTGGCATAGCGCCATGCCAGTTCGTCAGGCCGATTGTCCGGCCATTGCCCGAAGGCCCGATAGGTGGATAGGGCCCAAGGTTCCAGCGCGCGCAGAATCATGGCGCAGCGCCCCTGAGTGACCGCCGCGATCTCCGGCGCCACTATGGTACACTGCGCGCGCAGTTTCACCGCCAATGGCGCACCGAAGAAGGCGCAGAGGGCCTGCGTGGTCGCGCGGATCACCCGCGCCCGGTCGCGACGGTTCAGCCACGAGCGGCGATGCCCTTCCACCAACTGTTCGTAGACGCCGGGTTCGGATACGCCGGAAATGTCCACGGCACCCAGAAGATCCGCCGCCAGCGTGGAACCGCACCGCCCCACCGAAAACAGAAACGTGGCCTTCGCGGGCGCGGCCGAGGCCGGAAACAAAGCGTCCAACGCATCGAAGGAAATCAGCACTCCCTGCCGCGCCTGCTCACGCTGCGCCTGATAGAGGAAGGCATATCCTGCCGCGAAGTCGTTCGATGGGTGCAGCGTGAAAAGCATCCGCCGCCGCCGCCAATCCACGGCATAGGGCACCATTGATTCGCGCCAGGCCTGATCGTGCGGGGCTTCGATTCGCGAGGGGGCCCCGGATGGCGCGCCCGAAATCGAAAAATCATTCATGGAAACAAAAGCATAGGCGTCCGCATCGGGGCGAAGGACCAAGTCTACCAATTCGGTCTGGCGGGAGTGGAGCCCCATTCTGAACCTCTCGAACGCGCGCGCGAATCGCTGCTAAAGTCCGCCCAAGCCTATGAAAAAAATGGATTGCGGCAAATGGAGCGGCCGCAAATGACCGCCATTACCACCTCCATAGTGGTTCATCTTCCGTCATTTCCGGTCGCAGTGCCCGCAACGCATGCAGGTGCACATTTTTTTTGGAGGCACCACGGAAAGGATCGCGCGGTCCGTCCGGCAAAGACGGCAATCCTTTGCAATAAAGCCGCCCTCCACTCCCACTTCGCGTAATAAAAATACGCGACCAAGCGTGCGGCTCTCAAGCGCTCAAGGCAAGAACCTCAAAATAAAACTCGGAACAATAGACACTTATTCGCCGCAATAAGGATCAACACATAAAACAAGTAAAATACATTATTATCATTTCTAACAGGTTAAAATTGTTACCACGCCGGAAACCAAAGGCGTTGCAGGTTCGATTAATTCGACCGGCTATTTCCATGATCACACCGAGCCGCTGGCTCTTTGATCAGGAATAAATGCCATGGGTATTCAGACTTCCTATTTGAACGCTTTTGGACTGAGCATCGGCAATCAGGCCGCAAGCAATTCTTCGATCTACGGCACCACTGCCGCCGATGTACTGACCGGTTCTGCCAAGAATGACTGGTTTTTCGGCAACGATGGTGCCGACAAGATGGCCGGCGGCCTGGGCGACGATACCTATCAGGTCTACAGCAAGAATAGCGTGATCACCGAACTGGCCGGTGGCGGCACCGACATGATCCGCTCCACCGTCAGCTATGTCCTGCCCGACAATGTTGAAATTCTCTCGCTTTCGCTCACCAACACCTCCGCCTTTGGCAATTCGCTCGACAACGTGCTGATCGGCCAGACCGGCCACCAGACGCTGAACGGCATGGCCGGCAACGACGTGCTGGTGGGTGGCGACGGTGACGACATCTTCGTCATGTCCAGGGGCGGCGGCACCGATGTCGTCGTCGATTTCCAGAACGGCGTGGACACTGCGCGCCTCGACGGCTTCGGCCTTACGTCGTTCGATCAGGTTCGCTCGCTGCTCACCCAGGTCGGCAGCGACGTGAAGCTGACGCTGGCCAGCGGTGAAGCCCTGCTGTTCCGCAACCACTCGGTCGGCGATTTCACCGCCAACGATTTCCAGCTGCAGATCGACACCGCCAAGATGAAGCTGACGTTCGATGACGAATTCAACAGCCTCTCGCTGAAATCGGCCGGCGGCCTTTGGAACACCAATTTCGGCTATGCGGGCCTTGCCAAGTACACGCTGACCTCCAATCAGGAACGGCAGCTTTACGTCGATGCCGATTTCAAGGGATCGAGCAGCACCTCGCTGGGCCTGAACCCCTTCAAGATCCACGACGGCGTGCTGGATATCACCGCCGCACCGGTAAGCAGCGATCAGGCCAATTCGATGTGGGGTTACAACTACGCTTCGGGCCTGCTGACCACCAAGGGTACTTTCTCGCAGCTTTATGGTTATTTTGAAGTAAACGCCAAGCTACCGGCTGGCCAGGGCCTGTGGCCTGCCTTCTGGCTGCTGCCGGAAGACGGTTCGTGGCCGCCCGAACTCGACGTGTTCGAACAGCTGGGCCGTGATCCCACGGCGCTGTGGATGAGCACGGTTTCCAAGGCGACCGGCCCTGCGACCTACACGCACAACATCATCGACGTGCCCACTGCCACCACCGAATTCCACAAGTACGGCGTGTTGTGGGACAAGGATCATCTGACGTTCTACATCGACGGTGTGGAAGTTGGTCAGGTGGCAACCCCGGCCGACATGAACAAGCCGATGTACATGCTGCTCAACCTTGCGGTCGGCGGCAGCTGGGCGGGCGCGCCGTCCGCCGGCATGACCGGCACCTATTCGATCGACTATGTCCACGCCTATTCGCTGGATCAGGCTGCCACCGCGATCAGCGCTGGCGGGTCGACCGGCTCCACCGGCGGCGCGACGGCAGGTACTGGTACTGGGACTGGAACGGGGACGGCCACCGGAACAACCCCTGACACCGCGGCCCCCACGCCGACCGCTACGTTGAAGCTGGGCACCGATGGCGCCGACTCGCTCAGCGGATTGGGCGGCGAGTTCAAGATGGTGGGCGGACTGGGCAACGACTTCTACCGCGTGGACAGCGCCGGCGATGTCGTGGTCGAACAGCTCAATCAAGGCACCGACACGGCCTGCGCCAGCATCTCCTATGCCTTGACCGCTAATGTCGAGAACCTGTCCCTGGCGGGAACTGCAGCCATCAATGGCACCGGCAACGAACTGGCCAACGTGATCACCGGCAATGCCGCCAACAACGTGCTTTCCGGCCTCGACGGCAATGACAACATCAATGCCGGCGCCGGGGACGACACGATCGTCGGCGGCAAGGGCAACGATTTCCTGCTCGGCGCCGCCGGCAACGACACCTTCGTGTTCGATGCCAGCGACATCGGCGCGGACAACAAGACGCTGGACCGCATCTATGACTTCGAAGGCGCCGGCGCGGCCGGTGGCGACATGCTGCGCTTCGAAGGGTTCGGCGCCGGCTCCACGCTGACGCTGGACACTAGCACCTACAAGAACGGCACTTATCTCGATGGCGCCGGGCACAGCGTGTTCGTCTACAAGCTTTATGACGCGGCCAGCCAGCGCTTCGAAACGGTTCACCTTACCTCGATGTCGGGCGCTCCGCTCAGCAGCGGCGATTACACCTTCGTCGACCGCACCGTCGCCTCCACGGCCGTGAAGACCGGCACCGATGGCGCCGACTCGCTCAGCGGATTGGGCGGCGAGTTCAAGATGGTGGGCGGACTGGGCAACGACTTCTACCGCGTGGACAGCGCCGGCGATGCGGTGGTCGAACAGCTCAATCAAGGCACCGACACCGCCTGCGCCAGCATCTCCTACACCTTGACTGCCAATGTCGAGAACCTGTCCCTGGCGGGAACTGCAGCCATCAACGGCACCGGCAACGAACTGGCCAACGTGATCACCGGCAATGCCGCCAACAACGTGCTTTTCGGCCTCGACGGCAATGACAACATCAATGCCGGCGCCGGGGACGACACGATCGTCGGCGGCAAGGGCAATGACTTCCTGCTCGGCGATGCAGGTAACGACATGTTCAAGTTCGCGGCAGGCGACATCGGCGCGGACAACAAGACCGTGGATCGCATCTACGACTTCGAAGGCGCCGGCAAGGCTGGCGGCGACGTACTGCGCTTCGAAGGCTTCGGCGCCGGTTCCACGCTGACGCTGGACACCAGCACCTACAAGAACGGGGCCTATCTCGACGGGGCCGGGCACAGCGTGTTCGTCTACAAGCTCTTCGACACCACCACCCAGCACTACGAAACGCTGCATGTGACTTCCATGTCCGGATCGGCGCTTTCTTCGGATGACTTCAGCTTCTTCGGCTGATCCAAGAACGTCCGGGACGAATGCTCGGGGCTCCCGCAAGGGGGCCCCGCTTCATTTGCCGACACTTGCTTTGGTCTCAGCCCCATGTCTTCGGAATCTTCACCGGAATCGCCTTCGACACCCCAGGTCTCTTTGCTGATGGTGGCGCGCAACACCGCCCCATTCATCGGCGCAGCCTTGCGTTCGGCCTGCGCGCAGAGTTTCGCCGATATCGAAGTCATCGTCGTCGATGACGGATCGACCGACGAGACCCGCGCCATCGCCCTTTCCCATGCGGCCAGCGACCCGCGCATTCGCGTGATCGACGGCCCCCGCGCAGGACTTTCCGCTGTGCGCAACACCAGCCTTGCCGCCGCGCGCGGACGTTGGGCGGCGATTCTGGACAGCGACGACCTGCTCCATTTCCGTCATATCGAAAGACTGGTGGCGCATGGCCAGGAAAGCGGCGCCGAGATCGTCGCCACCAACATGATCGGCTTTTCCATCGCGCAGGGTATCGCCCGAACCACGCTTTTCGCCGACACCCCGGCATGGCGGACGGCGCGGCAGATCGGGCTGGCCGAATATGTGCGCGCAAACAGCGCGTTCGGCGATCCGGTCTGCGCGGGCTATCTCAAACCTCTGCTGGATCTGGAATTCCTGCGCCTTCACAACCTGACTTACGATTCCCGCCTGCGTATTGCCGAGGATTACGATCTTGTCGCCCGAATGATGGCGCGCGGCGCACGATACGCCTATCTTCCGCGGCCGACTTATTTCTACCGCCGGCATGAGGCGTCCACGTCCCATCGCCAGAGCGAGGCCGACCTTTCGGCAATGCTGGCCGCGGCCGACGCCATTCTCGACCATGACAGCGCGGCGGAGGTCCGCTCCGCCGTCCGGCGAAGAACAGCCGGCATCCGGACCTCGCTTCGCCACACCCGCGCGATCGGCCACATCAAGGCGCGGCGCCCGGCCCCTGCTCTTCGCGCATTGGGTGGCGACTGGCGCGCATGGTGGTTGCTTGCGACCTCGGCCCGGGAAGGCGCTGGTCGCAGGCTGCGATCGCGGCGCGATCCGCATGTCGGATCAGAGCCGGTCGCCCTGGTAATCGGCACGATTGAGCCGAATTCGGCACTTCATGCACAAGTCGCGCGGCTGGCCGCCACCGGCACGCAAATCGTTACGCGCCCCGCACCTGCGGACGATGTCGCGCGGGCCACATTGACCGATGGGCTACCTGCACTCACCGCCACGTTCATCGCTCCACCTGCGTCCGCCGACGATGGCGGATATGCCATCGTTCATGCGGGCGTTCAGGCGGGCGCGGCGACAGGAGCCCCAAAGGCGGACGTTTCCCCGGCGTCGGCGGCCCTCTCCCGGATGGCCATCGCTGCCCAGGCATTGTCGCCAGGACCATGACCGCGAGACCGGTTCCGGTGCACGGGCCCTCTTGGCGAAGCAAGGCAGTGGCGGCTGCCGGCCGCCATCCCCGAACACTGCAATTGGCCAGCGGGTTGCTGGTCTGCTTGTCGGTGCTGGCATTGTTGCTGGTGCTGGTGCCCGATCTTGTGCCGCCCCCTGCAACCGGGCCAATCGACGTTGCCCCCCCGTCCGGCGCCCTGCCGATAGATCGCGACCACCCATCCTTCGCGGAAGAGTTCGACCAGCTACGTCTGCAAGACCAGGGCGGGCCTTGGCGCACCAGCTTCGACTACGCCGGCGTCGCTGCCTTCACGCTTCCCACGAATGGTGAAAAGCAACTCTACGTCGATCGCGATTTCCGCGGGACAGCATCGCAACCGCTGGGCCTGAATCCCTTCCGGATCGCGCGCGGGATGCTGACGATCACCGCGGCCCCCGTCTCCGACACACAAGCGGGCAGAATGTGGGGCTATCGCTATGCTTCGGGCCTGCTGACCACCCGGCACAGTTTCGCCCAGCGCTACGGCTACTTCGAAATCCGCGCGCGATTGACCGATAGCGCATCCCTATGGCCCGCGTTCTGGCTGCTTCCCGCAGACGGGTCGTGGCCACCGGAAATAGACATATTCGAACAATTGGGCCGGGATCCCACGAAGATTACCATGAGCACCGTCTCCCACACGTCCGCGTCCGGTGAGAAGCCGCGCGCCTATACGCATGCCGTTGCCACCGTGCCCACGGCAGCCCGCACATTCCATGATTACGGCCTGCTATGGACCCCGCAGATGATTGCCTTTTATGTGGACGGTCGCGAAATAGACCGCACGCCCACGCCCGCAGACATGCACAAGCCGATGTACCTGCTGGTAAACCTTGCCGTAGGCGGACCTTGGGCACACGACCCCGACCCGGCACATCCACCCAGCGGCACTATCGGCATCGATTATATACGCGTTTACCCGCTTCTACTTGGAAAATCGCCGAACAATTCTTCACATCACCTCTGAAGGAAGCCGGACTGATCGAATTCGGATCGGGTTATTCTTTCCGCGAAACCGTCGGCAGCTTATGCGCAAGGCTCGACCGACGCGTTAACCGCATGCTTTACCTAATGCGGCACCCTTCACTGCAAGGCGCTGGAGAGATGGGAAATCTGAATACGGATACGCAACCCGACGATTTCGTGGCACTGGCGCGCCACGAAGCGCGTTGCATGGAAAACGCCGTTGCCCACGCGGCGAACGATGCCTGCGTATCCATACCTGCCCATCAGTTCCGCAAACTGGCCCTGCTGATCGATGCTTTGTCGGCGCGGTTGGAACAGTGCGATTGCGCCGAAGGCCAGCTGGGCGATCCGCGCTATTGGGTCCCGCTGCAAAGCTTCGAGGATTTGCGGATGCGATATAATCGGATCCGCTCGATGATCTCGGCCAACACTCACGATTTTCTTGAATTTCATAATCCCGCAGCGTGAACTCGCCACGCAGGCGCCCCATCCTGGGGCGCCACAAACGATGTAATGATCGGGTCTCCCCATAAAAAAACGCGACGCTGAACGCAGACATTCGAGGTTATCGAACAACTGCTTCTGTGAGCGCAATTCTACAGCCACGTAATAATACGCTGGCCAATGATCACCCGAATATAAATTCAATCAGTTAGCAAACAATATTAAAATGTTAACCATCCAAAATCGTGAGCGACCTGAACAGGGGGTCTGAACGATCAACTTCAGAATGGAGCTATACAATGGCAGACAATATCTACGCCACCGGTAGCAAGTTTTACGTCGTCGGCACCACCGGCAACGATGTTCTCGTGGCGCTGGCAGGAGGTAGCCAACTCGACGGCGGAGCGGGCAAGGACAATCTGAACGGCAGTTCCGGCCATGACGTGCTGACGGGCGGCAAGGGTAATGACTTCCTGTGGGGCGGGGGCGGCAACGACACTTTCCTATGGCATGCGTCGGATCTCAGTGCCGATAATGCGACTGTCGACATGGTCTATGATTTCGCGGGGGCCGGCGCGGCCGGCGGCGATGATCTGGTGTTCTACGGCATGGGTGAGGGATCGACATTCACGGCCGACCCGCGTGGGCAGGTCCTGCCGGATGGACGGGGCACGATCTACAAGTACACCTTGCATGATGCGGCAACGGGCTACTCGGAAACCATCTACGTTACGTCAACCAATGGTAGCCTACTGACCACGGACGATTTTCACTTCTATTCGTCAGTGCCGGTCAGCGTCTGAACGGATCTCGGTAGGGCCCGCATGTCGCGGGCTCTACCCTTCCACGTCCGCCTGCTCAGAAGAGCAAAAATCTGGCGGCGGCGTAGAACAAGGCCCACGAGCCGAGTGCGCCGGAAAGCAAAAGGGCAAGGCGTACCGAACCCGGCCATCTCGTCACCTGCGGTTCCGGCGCCTGGCTTGTACCAGCGGGCACCTTCCCGCGCGTGCCCCGGGCATGACTGAAGGCACTGGCCATGCGATCACGCGGCAACGGGGTCAGAAACTCACATCCGTAGATGGCGCCCGACCGCCAGACGACGGCCGCCTTTTGCAATCCCGCACCATCCAGGCCAACGCTGACCACCGTGCCAACTTCAAGATCACAGCGGCGCGATGCGAAGCGAAATCCCCGTGAAGAGAAGTTCTCTATCCGGATATCTACCGCTTCACCGTCGGGTTTGCGCAGCGTTCCGTCGTGATCGACGGGAATCCGCGTATCATTCTGGCTGCGCCGATCATCTTCATCGGTATCGTGACAGACCTTGATCGTCGCATTGAGCATCGTAATTCTCCAGTCACGCGACGATTAGGTCGGCCGAAGTATATAAGTCGTTATATTTTGATCCATTTACGGTCGCAGTAATTCTTGCCGGGGCCAACGCCGGGCCAGTCGCCAAAAGCTTTGTTCCAGCACGCCTCGGCATGGTTCGAACAAAATGGCAGACAGGTGCAAACCACCCTTCCATCCCGCTCTCGAGCCGGTTTTGCGCATGTTTCCCGTGCATTATCGCCGATCTCATGGCTCCGCGAGATAATAGCAAGGGCAACACGCAGGAAAAATGCCGCAGGATGGAAACTCCGCCTCTCACCATGACGCGTGCAGAATCGCCACGTCTTAACCAATCGTCGGACAGAAATAACATCCGAATTGGCAGCAACAGTCGATCGGCAATAATACTTACCACCTGCTCGGGAAATAGTGCTCGGCAAATTCCCTGAAAGGCCCCGGCCCACTCGGACAAAACGCGAAGTACACGCATGGCCGCCAGACGGCGGAGTGGGATTCGCGCCCGATTGTGAAACGCATCGCGCTGCCGCGTATCAGCGGGAAGCGCCTGCCCCCATCCCTATCCAAAGCTTGAAATTTCCCAGCGCCGCCGCGTCAAGCCATGCCCCAACGGGCGATCAGGCTATCATCGCCAGGTCCCGCTGCGCCGCAAGGATTGACCGGTTGAGGACAAGCGCCAGCATCGCGCCGCCGCTCGCGCAGAAAGCGCCCACGGCAACCAGCGGAATGCCGGTCGCTCCGGACACCTCGCGAAATGCGGCCAGAGCGGCCATCGAAAAGGCCGCCGCAACCAGCGTCAGCACGACCATGCCCAGATAGGTGCGTTGCGGCAAGGGAAGCACATCCCGTAGCGAAAGGACCATCAGGGGGCCGCCGATAAGGTATGCGCATCCAGTGCCAGCGGCGATGCCCACCGCCCCCCCCAACGCACCCACTGCCGCGAAGATCACCCAGAGCAGAGTAAGTTGCATGGTCTGCCGTAACTGCCGGTCGGGCCGCCCAAGCGCGACGAGGCATGGCATGACCAGGAAGACGACTGCCTGAATCGCCGCGCCGGGTACGAGCGCGGCATAGACGATCCCCGCCCCGCGCCATCTTTCAGACAGCATCACGGCAAAGATATCCGGCGCGATCAGGGCCGCACAGGCCGTGGTCGGCACGACCAGCGCCGCCATCACGGTGGAAACTTTGACCAGCATCGCCGCCACCTGCTCCGGGCTGTCCTTGATCCGCACGAGATGCGACAGGAATACGCCTTGAAATGGCCCGAGGATAACGTTGGCCGGCAGCCGCGCGACCTGCAGCGCCATCGCATAGAGCCCTACCTGGACACTGTCCCGAACCACGCCCAGCAACACGACGTCGAGCGAGCGTGTGGCGAAATTGACAAGGTTCACTTTCAACACCGACCAGCCGAACGCCAGATCCTGCGCAATGAGGCTGAAATCGTAATACCGCTGGGGCCGCCAGCGCGCCAGAATCGTCACGCTGCCGATCCGCAGCAGCCAGTACGTCAGTTGCTGAGCCACCAGCGACCATGCCCCCGCGCCGTGCAGCGCAAAGGCGAAAGTGGTCGCCACGCTCGCCAGAGTTGCGCAGATTTCCACCAAGCTGAGACTTCGAAAATCCTGCGCCTTTTGCAGGCGCGCGGCAGGCACGGCGCCCAGCCCTTGCAGCACCAGCGTGGAAGCCAGCGCCATCACTACTGGCGCCAGGTCCGGCTGGCCGCACAGCCATGCCAGGGGAACCGCCGCCATCACCACCAGCAATGCCAGCCCCAATCCGCTGGCGCATATCGTCCAGTGCGCGGTGGCCCAGACCCTCTCATCATCTTCCGACCGCCGCATCAAAGGCGCGGGCAGACCGCCATCGCACAGGACCATGGACAGGATGACGATCGGCATGGCCAAGGCCACCAATCCGTATTCGTGTGGCCCGAGTATGCGGGCAAGGATCGGCAAGACCAGCGTCTGCAGTCCCACGCGGACGATTCCAGCGATCGACATCGCCGCCGCCCCGCCCAGCAACCGCTTTTCGCTCATGCGTCGAAGCCGCCAGGAGACTGCAAGTAATACGCGAAAGTTCCGGACGGCATCCCGAACCGCAATAGCGCAGCCCGCAGCTTGTCTCCGGCGATCGCCCCGGCAACATCCCAGCCCTGCCGCCCCGGCAGCGACAGCGCGCCCGCTACACCGGAAAGCACACCCTGCTGCTGCCGAAGCGCCAGCGTCCTCATATGGTTGGCCTTGCAGCGCGTTTCCCGCAATCGCCGTGCGAATGCCCTTTCCGCGCCATCGCCCCGTGGACAGTCGCGCGACAAGCGCTCTTCTGCGGCGAGCAAGCGTTCGACATCGGCAAGGCTGTGGACCGCACTGAGTGAATTCGATCGCTCTATCGCCACGTAGCCACAGCGGCGAGTGAAGCGGAACCGGGCGCCGGCCATAAGAAGGCCCAGCACGAGCACGAAGTCCTCGCCCAGCCGCAGCTCCTCGTCGTACCGCGCGCCGCAAGCGCGGAAAAAGTCCGTGCCGAACACCGGCTTGCAAAAGCCGAGCTGATGCCGCCGCTGCAGAAAGTTGCCGAGATTGCCCAGCAGAAAGCGTTCAAGATCGATGGCTTCGCCTTCGGCACGAGCTTTCGCCGTGCCAGGGGCGCCTGTCAGCCGATCCGGCCGATCGGTGAACAGGATATTATCGGCCCAAAGATCGAAATCACATGTCGCCGGCATGGCTTCAAAGCGCTCCGGCAGAAAGAAATCGTCACTGTCCAGGATCGCGAACCACGGTGCTTCCACCCGATCGATCGCCCGGTTGCGAGCCCGGGCAGGCCCCGCATTGCATTCCGCCCGCAGCACGATCACCGAAGCGTTGCACCGATAGTGACGCTCCACGAGATCGGCAGTACCGTCATTCGAAGCATCGTCCGCCACGATCACGGATCGCACTTGCGGGCAGATCAGCGCGGAATCGATAGCCCGCACTATTGTGGCGGCAGCATCGTGGCAGGCGATGATGACGTCGATCGACGCCGGCGCGATCCCCATGGCTCAGAAGAACCGCTCAGGAATGGTGATGGTGTCGCCCGGCTCGATCGAGAGGCCACCGATATCCTCTATGGAGACGAGTTGATCCTGCGGCGCACCGTCATGGCGAACATGCACTTTCGACTTGCGCGCGCGATAGGTGTAGCCGCCCGCCGTCGCCACCGCCTGCCCCAGCGTGAGGCCGGCGGTGAACGGATAGGCGCCGGGGCGGTTCACTTCGCCCAGAATGAAGAAAGTGCGATACTCCAGCAAGTCTATCGCAACGCGGGGGTCGTTCAGATAGCCATCCAGCAGGCGCTTGCGAATGTTCTGCCCCACCTCGTCCAACGTATGGCCGCGTGCGTCCACGGTTCCGATCAGCGGGAACGATATCTCCCCATTCGGTGCCACGGCATAATCGCCCGTCATCGCCGCTTCGCCAAACACTGTGATCCGCACCTTGTCGCCAGCACCCAGCTTGTACCGATCGTCCCGCCGGGCGATTGCCGTTGCAGCCGCGCCGGGGGCAGTACTGTCCAGTGGTGCGGACGCCAGTGGCAAAGTGGCCGCGAGCGACGGCGCCGATTGCGCCCACGCGCCGTTCGGCACAGCGCTTGCCATCAGGATTGCCATCAGAATTACCGGGGCCATCGCGAAGGTCGGCAATCGGCAATGGGTTCTCACCGGGCAACAGGTCGTCATCATTCGATCCTTTCCACCGATGGGCGGCGCGTTCGATCGCAGGGTTTGCGCTGAATCGGCCGAGCCCCCCGGCAACGGCACTTTTCTGTTGGCAAGCTAACACGGATTATCGGCCGGTCCCGTCATCCCCCCATTTCGGACGAAACTTTCCGCCCCGTCCCGGCACGCTCAATCTGCCAGGGCGGACGCGATGGTCCTGCGGCCGGCCAACGGCTCGATGATCGGCCTTTGAGCAATGCCGAAATTGCAATCGGCGGCGGAAGCCGGCTGCCCTGCCCTGCCCAGCCCCGGCGCGCCGGCCATCCGGCGCGAAAGCACCTCCCCCAGCCGCCGGGATACCGCGGCCGCGCCCCGGGCATTGAGGTGATGGACATCGTGCCAATAGTCGCGGTGGGCCAGCAGATCGTTCAGCGCCAACATCGGCCGCCTGCCGTAGTAGCTCATGTCATAGGGGCGATCCGGCTTGCCGTAGCCCGGCAGGTACAGCAGATAGACGGGCACACCGCGCCGGTCGGCAAGGTCCAGAATGGCGGCGACATAGCGCCTGGGCATCGCGTATTCGTAATCTTCCAGCACTTTCGGCAGGTAATTGAGGCGCTTGTCCGCTCGCAATGCGGCGGCATCCGCTTGCAGCTTGGCGGAATCGATCGCTGTATCGAGCGGCGGTGTAAGCGCGCGACCGTTGACATTGACCACGCGCGTATTGTCCACGGTGGATCCGTCGTAATTCGCGGGATCGAAACGGGGCCTGAGCCCGAACTCGGCCGGAACAAGGCTCTCTATCCCCAGCACCACCTGGCGATATGGCAGTCGCGCAAGGTCCGACAGGTAGTTCACATTGCCGATGCGCGGCGCATCGATCAGATCCGCCGTTCCGGCGATGTGCGAATAGAGCGGATGGGCCTTGCGCGTCTCGTTCTCCAGCACTTCCAGTACGATGGCGCGCGGCTTGCGGGTGGAGAGCAACTCGCGTGCCAGCAGGTAGTGGAGATTGCGCCCGTAATTGGGGATCGCAAGGTTCGTCACCGTCAGACACCGCCCGCCGGCATCGCGCAAGCCGCTGGCCGCCATTGTCTGCGCAACTGCCAGGCCGTCGATCCCGTTCATGGTGTGAGAGGTGCCGATCAGCGCAATGTCGAGCGGCGCAGGATCGTCGTGAATGCGTTCGTAAGACCAGCCCAGCCGGGCATAGGCTTCGGTTTGCACCGATTGCCAGCGAATGTAGTCGCTGTGCGGCAGCGCCACCATCAGTGCCAGCGTGGCGACGAACGTCGCCAGCCCGATCGCGAAAAGCGGGATGGTTCTGGGGCCGGTTTGGTCGGGTCCGGTCATCTCTGTCAGGCTCCGCGCGCTAGAGCATTTTCGAGTTGACCGATTGCGGACAAGGCCTCGGAAAATGCGGAAAAAGGGGCCGAGCATCTTCGCTCAACGCGATGACGCTCTAGAAGTTGAAGTAAAGGAACACGCCCGGATCGGGCAGGCGGGCGAAGGCCAGCGCCGCCACCGCGCCCAAAGCAGCGGCCGCCGCCCAGGGCCGCGTCTGACGTCGCACGGGGACGATGCCGTCATGCTCGATCGGCAGGCCCGGCGTGGATTGCGGATAGCGCGCCAGTTCCAGCACACTTGGCAATCGAGTGACGACGATCCAGCCAGCGATCACGGCCGCCCAACCCAGTGGCCGCGCGAACAGGAACCCGTCCACTGTACCCGTCCCGTGCCACCCGCCCATGCTCAGCAGAACCGATGCCGCACCGGCGAACGATTCCGCACGGAACAGCACCCAGGCAACCACTACCGCCAACATCGTCAAGCACCAGCCCAGCGCGCGCGACGTTACGGTTCCCGATCGTCGGGGCATCGCCGCGTTCCAGGCGTGATTGACGATCAGATAGAGGCCATGCAGCGTGCCCCAAAGCACGAACGTCCAACTCGCCCCATGCCACAACCCGCCAAGCGCCATCGTCGCCAGGAGGTTGCCATAACGGCGCACCGTCCCGTGCCGATTTCCGCCCAGCGGGATGTAGAGATAGTTCCGCAGAAAGCGCGAGAGCGAGATGTGCCAGCGCCGCCAGAACTCGACCACGCTGGTGGACTTGTATGGCGATGCGAAATTGACGGGGAGCAGGATGCCGAACATCAGCCCCAGGCCGATCGCCATGTCCGAATAGCCCGAAAAATCGAAGTAGAGCTGCAAGGTATAGCCCAAGGCCCCCAGCCAGGCGTCCGCCGTACCGAGCACCGCGCCGTCGCGAACCGCGTTGAACGCCGGATCCGCCAACAGCGCGAAGCCGTCCGCCATCAGCACTTTCTTGGCGAGGCCGAGAACAAAGATCGTGGTTCCGATCCGCACATAAGACGCCGGCAGGCGTCCGCGGCCAGCCACCGCGAATTGCGGCAGCATCTCCTTGTGATGGGTGATCGGTCCCGCAATCAGGTGCGGAAAGAAAAGGACGAAAAGCGCGTAATCGACGAAGCTGTCGGCCGCTTTTCCATCCCGCCGGCTTTCGACGAGATAAGCGATCTGCTGAAAGGTGTAGAAGCTGATCGCCAGGGGCAACACGATCCGCCCCACCTGCCATTCCAGCCCGGTCAGCCTATCGACCGCCTGAACGAAAAAGTTCGCATACTTGTAATAGCCCAGCAGCAACAGGTTGCCCGCAACCCCCGCGCCCAGCATCCAGCGACCGTGCGGATGCCGTTCCATGACCCGGCTCCACTGGAAGTTGGCGATTATGGAAATGCCGACCAGCAACAGATAACGCCAATCCCACCAACCGTAGAATACCAGCGAGCAGGCCACCATCCAGGCCTTCGCTCCGCCCTGCCGGCCGGACAGGCGCAAGGCGTGATAACCCAGCAGCGCCACCGGCAGGAACGCGAAGATGAAAACGAGCGATCCGAATAACATCGCGTCTTGTCACTCCTGGGACGATTGGCGAGAGGACGGCAGACAAGCTTGGGAAAAACGGCGATGCCGCCGCGTGCACCGACGGCGCGCTCAGTGCTCCCGGCCGCTGCGCCACAGCACCTGGTTGAGCGGCTCGACAAGATACTGCATCAGCGTGCGCTTCTTCAGCGGCACCAGCACCAGCGCGGGCAAGCCGGGCTTGATGCCGTCCGCGCTGCCCTTGATATCCCGCAAGACGTGCAAGGCCTCCACCGGCACCGTCACTTCGCCGGTGTAGTAGCGCGCGCCAGTATGCTCATCGGTAAAACTATCCGCCGAAAAGCGGGTCACCGTCCCCTCGAAAACGGGAATGTCGCGCTCGTGCATAGTAGTGAACCGGATTTCCGCAGTCTGTCCGACATGGACATCGTCGGCATCATTAGGACTGAAGCGCGCCTCTATCACCAGCGGCGCGGCATCGGGCACGATCTCCATCAGGCTCTGCCCCGCGGGCACTACGCCGCCCACGGTGAAGACTTTCAACCCGACTACCTGCCCGGTGGCCGGCGCGCGGATCAGCGTCTGATCGCGTTGGCGGCGCAGGGCCTGCCACTTGGGCAATGCTTCGCCCAGCTGCTGCTCGTTCTCGCGCAAAGCCTGCGACACGTCCTGAAGCGTCCTGGCGTCTATCGTCAGCGCCTGCATCCGCAACTCACCGATCTGTTCGCGCGCGCCAGCGCTGGATGAGGCCAGGTTGGCCCGGTCGCTGGCGACATTGGCGCGGGCGCGCTCCAGCTCGCGCACGCGGTTGATGCTGGCGTATCCTTTCTCGACAAGCAGATTCATGCCTTCCAGCTGATCGTCGAACAGCACGCTCTGCTTGCGGTTTTCGACCAACTGGTTGCCGATGCCAGAAATTCGCTCGCGCAGTTGCGCCGCCTGCTGGCCCAGTACGTCCTTCTGCGCCACCACCGAACGCCGTTGACTGCCCAGCAACCCGGTCTGAAGGCGCATCGCCTCGTCCGCCAGCAATCTGTCCTCCCCCGCCAGCGAGCGAAATTCCACAGGCTCGGCCACGGTCTGCGCGCCGGCACGCTGCGCCAGCAGCCGAGCACGCTCCGCCTGAAGGTTGATTGCCTGCGAAGCCGCTGCCCGTTCGTTGGCGGCCACTTCCGCGCCGGCCAGCTCGATCAGCACATCGCCCGCCTTCACGTGCTGCCCCTCATGCACATGAAGCGCCGCCACCACGCCGCCATCGCGGTGCTGCACCGCCTGCCGACTGCCCGCCACGCTGACCATCGCATCGGCATAGGCCGCCGCATCCAGCCTGACGACCAGGGCAAAGCCCATGAACACGCCGAAGAAAAGCACTACCACGATCCAGCCCAGCCGGCTGTCACGCGCCTCGCCGTCCTCCAGCGGCGCGGTTGAAGCCGCATTCCATGGCACCAAGCCGCCATCGATCGTCGCAACATGGCTAGCCATGCTCCATCCCCTCCGTTTCGACCGGGCGCGATGCTGCGTTGCCCCTGCCGTCCTTTTGCTCATCGCTTTCCGGTTGCTTGCCCTGATGCGCCGGCGGCGCCACGAACGGGCGCGCCCCGGCGCCCGCCACCTCTTCCGCAGCAGCGCGCGCTTTCGGCGCGTTCAGATGGGCCACCACTTCGTTGCGCTCTCCGAATATCTCGACGCGCCCGCCGCGCAGCACCAGCAGTTTGTCCGCGCTCTGCAGGATGCCCGCGCGATGGGCGATCACCACCAGCGTCACGCCTTTCTGCCTGAGGCTGTCCAGCGCCTGCCCCAGGCGCATCTCCCCCTCGGCATCGAGTGCGGCGTTGGGCTCATCCAGCACGACCAGTACCGGATCGCCGAACAGGGCACGCGCCAAAGCGATGCGCTGGGCCTGGCCCACGGAAAGTCCCCCGCCGGCCCAACCCAATTCGGTATCGTAGCCTTGAGGCAGACGGACGATGAAGTCATGCGCCCCACAAAGCTGCGCGGCCTGAATCACCCGTTCGTCCAGCGCGCCGGCAGCGACGCCTTCGGTGGCGAAACGCGCGATGTTTTCCTTGATCGTGCCGCGAAACAGCACCGGTTCCTGCGGAACGTAGCCGATCGCTTGCCCCAGTTGCCCCTCCGGCCAGTTGCGCAAGTCCGATCCATCCAGCCGTACCGCACCTTGCGCGGGCGGGAGGATACCTACCAACGCCCGTGCCAGCGTGGATTTTCCCGCGCCACTCGGGCCGATCACGCCAAGCAACTCACCCGGATCAAGCACGAAACTGACGCCGCCGATCAGCAAACGGTCCCGGCTGGGCGCGGCAATGCCGAGGTTTTCGGCGGAAATCGCACCGCTCGGCGAGGGTAGCGCGGTCGCCGTGTGGTTATCGCCGCGCTGGCCGAACAGCTCGACGATGTGGGCATAGGCAGCCCGCGCCTGGAGCAGGTTCTTCCAGGCCCCATTCACCAGTTCGATCGGCTGCAAGGCCCGCGCGATCAAGAGCGAGGACGCGAAGATCGCGCCGCCCGAAATCTGCTGTTCGATGGCCAGCAAGGCCCCCATACCCAGCGCCAGCGATTGCAACAGCAAGCGCGCCGCCTTGATAGTCGCGCTGTATCGCGTCGCTGCCAGTCCGGCGCGGTTCACCATGCCATTGGCTTCGAGCCGTTCGCGCAGATGCCGTTGCACCATCGCATCGCGCATTCCCAGCGCGCCGATCATGCCCGACGCGCCCAACGAGAGTTCGAGACTGGAATAGGCCGACTGTTCGTGCCGAACCGCCTCCTTCATCGGTGCGCTGCTGCTGCGTTCGCTCAGCCAGCTCAAAAGCGACAGGGCCAGTGCGCCACCGATGCAGAGAAGCCCGATGGCCGGACGGATCAGAAAGCAGACGAGGATATAGATCGGCGCCCAGGGTGCATCGAACAGCGCCAACACGCCGACGCCGGTGATCGTCTGCCGCAGTACGTCGAACTCCCGTAGGGTCGCCGCGTTGACCTGCCCCCCTCTCTCGGCGGAAACTTCCAGCAGCGCCGCCATGATCGGGCCTGCCAGCTGCCGATCCAGCCGGGTACTCGCCCGCAACAGCAGCCGGCTGCGCACCAGGTCAAGCAATCCCACCGACAGGATCGCCACGATGAAGATCAGCGTCAGCCCCGCCAACGTCAACACGCCGCGCGTGGGCACGACCCGGTCGTAGACCTGAAGCATGTAGATCGACGGCGCGAGGTAAAGCACGTTCAGGAAGGCGCTGAACAGACCGGCGTTTATGAAGTGTCGCCGGCATTGCGCGATCGCGTGCCGGATCGGCCGGGCTTCAGGCGTGTCGGGAAAGGCGATCATGTGATTTCTCCCTGCGCTCTGCGCCATCAGCTCACGTAGTAGCCGGCGAATTTCTGCTGATAGCCATAGACATCGTTGTGCCCGGCACTGGCGTATTGGCGGATGTTCACCTGGGAAAGGCTGACAGCCAGCGTTCGCACGCCGGCCTGATCGAGAATGTCGATGGCGGCCTGGGCAGCCCGGATCGCAGTCTTTCGCCAGCGGCATAGCATTATCGTGGCATCGGCATGGGTCGCCAACCGGCGCGTATCGACGACGCCGAGCGCTGGTGCGGTATCGACAATCACCACTTCGAAGCGTTCGCGCAGCGCGGCGTATAGCGCCTGGACACGCTCGTCGGTCAGGTAGTCTTCGGTCCCTGTGGGGCCGGACGTCGGCAGGATCATCAACGGCACCAGCGGATCGCGGACCAGCGCTTCGTCCAGCGGCAACTTTCCTTCGAGCACCGAAAGCAGTCGTTCGTCCTCACCCAGTTCGGGCAGCAACGCGGCGGTGACCGAATGGCGCCGCAAGTCTCCATCCACCAACACCACCCTGCGCCCACCCGCCGCCAGAATCCGGGCCAGGCAGATGGAAAAGGTGGTCTTGCCCTCACGCGGGAGAGCGGACGTCACCGCGATCACCTGGCCGCCCCGCCCCGTCGGCCTGACGACCGCGGCACCGGCCGCACGCACCGCTTCTGCAAAGATCGAGAACGGCCGCTCCAGAATGTAGAGGTGCGGCGCAGTCTGGCGGTATTCGCGTCCGACCGAGGTCTTGAGATCCGGCAGGGCACCGGCATACGTCGCCCCCAGTTGGCCCTCAACATCCTCACGCGTCACGATGCTGCCGTCGAGATATTCGGCAAGACCCACCGCCAGCAGGCCAAGCGCGATCGCCGCCACGGCGCCCAAGGCCAGCCCAAGCCGGTAGTTCGGCCAGGCGGGATAGTCGGGCAGCCGCGCCAGTGATGAGATGCTGGCATCCGCCTGCGGCAGGTTGGCCGCCGCCGAGGTTTCTTTCGCCCGTTGCAGAAAAGCGGAATAGATCGCACGGCTGGCTTCCGCCTTGCGCTGCAGTTCCAGCAGGCCGACTTGCGCGGTGCCATTCGTCGCCAGCGCCCCGCGTGCCCGCGATCGGCTGGCCAGCAGCGATTCAAGCCCGCTCTGGGCAACCTGTACATTGGCCTGCAAGGTGGAGATGATGCGTTCCTGTTCGGCGCCGATCTGGCCGCGAATGTCCGCCAGGTTCTGGCGGCCACGTTTCATCTCCGGGTGACTTTCGCCATAATGGGACGCGAGAGAGGCCACTTCCGCGCTGGCGACGGCCTCTTGCGAACGCAGCGCCCGGATCGTTTCCGACGCAAGGACGGCCCCGATATCCGAACCGCCGCCCCGGCTGAGTTGCGCGCGGGCGGCGGCAAGCTTGCCGCGCTCTTGCGCCAAAGTGGCCTGAGCCTGCGTGATCTGCTGGTTCAGCTGCGATGCCTCCTGCTCGGCCATGGTGGCGCCTTCGGCGCTCATCAGGTTGTGCGCGATCATGTAGTTCTGCACCGCTGCATCGTCGGTCACCGCCTGCTGGCGTAGTTCCTCCGCCCGGCGAGTCACGAATTGCGATGCCTGTTCGGTCATGCCGGCGCGGTGTGCGGCCTGCATCGCGATATATTGCGACGCATAGGCATTGGCGATGTTCGTCGCCCGTCGCGGATCGCCCGATCGCGCGGCGATATCGATCACGTAGGTCAAGCCTTGTCGCCGCACCGTAACGATCTTTTGCAGGATGGCGGACGCGCGCCGTTCGGCAGCAGTCATTGTTTGGTCGGCGTTCCGGTTCGAAACCGCCCCCTCTGCGGGCGGACCTTTTGACCCGCCACGCAGCCCCGCGTCGCCGTTGAAGCCAGGTTCCCGATCGAGGTGAAGCTGGCGTACCACCGCCAGCGCCGTCGCGGGCGAGGCCATGATCTGCGTCTGCGTATCGACCACGTTGGTATCGGCGGGAAGTCCCTGCACCACCGATTGCAGATCGATCGTGTCCGCCTTGCGCGGTTCGATCAGCACGCTGGCCGTGGCGATGTAGACCGGTCGCGCCAGCAGCACGGCAACGGCGACGGCCGAAAAGGCAAGGCAAGCGACGGCGGCAAACAGCCATTGCCGACGTCGGAACACCATCCACACGTGCAGGGGATCGGGCAGCAGGCGCGCGCGCCTGGTTTCAATCGAGGCACGATTGAAACCCATACCGTCACCGGACGCGATGCTTGCCATCAAAAATCCCTCAACAATCCATCGGGCGATCAGGGATCCAACGCAGTGGTACCGACGGAAATGCGTTTCCCGTCACCCCGGCGCTTCATCCCCACATCCGCATTGCAACAAGTAACGGTCAGATGATCAAGTTATGTATTATTCCGATTTCATTCATTTTGTTGAGATTTACGTCTGCATCGGATGTTGTTTTTGGTAAATTCAAAGAAAAATGAGCAATCCTGTGAAAATATCAGTCCAATACGGAACACCATCCGGCAAATTCGCCTGGTTCCGGTTTTAGTGGCCCAGTGCTCTCGATCGGTTTTGAGGCAAGTTCTGAGTGGGTTCTGGGTCGCCAACCTGCGATGAACCACTCAAGAATGATCCGATATTGCGTCAACTTGGCCCAAAATTCGCAATACTCCACCGATTCCGAGAAGTTCCATTTCGAACGCTCCGAAATGGAAAAAACGAATTTTCTAAAAAAGCAGGAATCAAGCCGCATCGACGAAAAAAGTAAATGATCAAGACACATTTTACATGCAATATGGATCATTTATCCATGATGCGTCGCAACATGGAAGTATTGACGACCATACAACTTCATTTACGATGACACCATCAAAACAAGTCGGTCGCTTCCCAAAACTGTTTCTTCTTCAGTTGGATGGATCGATGGACGCCATATCTTCCCGAACAGACTTGCCCCTTTCCGAAACACGCGGCACCCGCTGTGCAATTCCTTTGCTGCCGAAGGAATCCGCACCGGACGAAGCGGTGTGGATCGATACACATTCAAGCCGGCCAGCCCCCGCGCCACCACGCAGGGCTCCAACCGACACGGTCGCTACCGGAACCCCGCTCGTCGCGCCGCCGGACCGCGCGCGATCAGCCCGCTTTGGCCACCCGCCGGACGTCACCGACGCGCCCAGAGGGCATATCCCGGCACCGCCGCTGGCACCCTCCGCGGCCGAACGCGCGTTGATCCAGCTGTCGCAGGCCCCGGCTTTCGACGAAACACCATCTCATGAGCGCCCCTCCCCGATTTGCCGTAGTTTCGACATCATGGGCTCGGCGCTGGCACTGTTGGCGCTTCTGCCGATGATTCTGCTCGTCGCGCTTCTGGTGCGGCTGTCCAGCCGGGGTCCGGTGCTGTTCGTGCAGCAACGCGTCGGCCACGGCGGCCGCCTTTTTCCCTGTTTCAAGTTCCGCAGCATGGTCTGCAACGCACAGGAAGTACTGGAAAGGCTACTGGCGGAATCACAGGATGCGCGTGACGAATGGGCACGTGACCAGAAGCTGCGGCGCGACCCGCGTATCACGGCCGTCGGTCGGTTCCTGCGCAAGAGCAGCCTCGACGAGCTGCCGCAACTGTTCAACGTGCTGTTGGGCCATATGAGCATTGTCGGCCCGCGCCCGATCGTGGCGGCGGAGATCGATCGCTATGGGCGGCGCTTCGATGCCTATTGCTCCGTGCGCCCCGGATTGACGGGCCTGTGGCAGGTCAGCGGCCGCAACGAAGTGTCTTACGAGGCGCGCGTTCGCCTTGACGCAAGGTATGCTCAACGCAAGTCGCTTTACTACGATCTGGCGATCTGCCTCCGTACCGTTCCCGCCGTGCTGGGTTCACGCGGCTGTTATTGAACGGATTTTCGAAGAGCGTAAGCCACGATGACAATGTTTGAAGATGACGGAACGCACTCCCGCGCCTTGCGCACCGCCGTCCACCTTGCCCGCAAGTTGCGACTGGCCACATTGGCGCGAGAAGGCGAGCAACCACGCCGAAAGCGCACGGCAGCCGTGGATGCTCGCAAGCCCTGCTGACGTTCAGGCGGTTGGCGGTCGTACCGTTACGATGACTTGCCGACACTCGCGATCGATCTGCACCTCCAACGGCGCCGCAGGATCTGAATCGGACCAGCCCAGCCAGTCCTCGCCCGGACGTTCCCAGGCGGCCACGGTCATGCTCTGACCATCGCGGGCGCACCACGTGCTAAGATCGTCGAAACGCTGGAATCGGATCAGGTTCTTTGAACGCAGTTCGGCAAGCATCGCCACATGGGCTTCCAACTCGCGATCGCGGTGGTCCCAGTCCACCCAGCCGATCGCATTGTCCTGACAATAGGCGTTGTTGTTGCCGTGCTGGGTGCGGCCGAACTCGTCGCCCGCGGTCAGCATGATCGTGCCGGTGGAGGCGAAGAGCGTGCCCAGCATGGCCTTCAGATCGGCCTTACGGGCGGCGAGGATTTGGGGGTCGTCCGTCGCGCCCTCCACGCCGTGGTTCCAGCTGAAGTTTTCGCCATGGCCGTCCCGATTGTTCTCGCCATTGGCCCAGTTGTGGCGGTTTTCGTAGGACACCGTATCCGCCAGAGTGAAACCGTCGTGCGCGGCAAGGAAGTTGACCGAGCGGCACGCGGCGCCGGGCTGCACCGGGCCGAACACGTCGGACGATCCGGCCAGCCGGGTTGCCAACCTGCCGATGCCCTCATCCCCGCGCCAGAACCGGCGCACGTCGTCGCGGAAGCGGTCGTTCCATTCCAGCCAGTTCACCGGAAAGTTGCCCAGTTGATAGCCGCCGGGGCCGACGTCCCACGGCTCGGCAATCATGACGCGGGTGGAGAGCACCGGGTCGGCCGCGATCTCCGCAAAGATCGGGGCGGCCGGATCGAAGCCGGGGCCGCGCGCCAGCACCGGTGCCAGATCGAAGCGGAAGCCGTCTACTCCGCACGCCGTCACGAAGTGCCGCATCGCATCCAGCGCCAGATCGCGCACCGCCAGATTGGCGAAATCGAGCGTATTGCCGCAGCCGGTGTCGTTGATCAGCGTGCCGTCGGGCGCGTGAGCGTAGGCGGCATTGTCCAACCCGCGCAACGAAACCACGCCGCCCTGCACGTCGCTTTCGCCCGTATGGTTGAACACCAGATCGAGCAGCACGCCGATCCCTTCGGCATGGAGCGCCGCCACCGTCGCGCGCAATTCCGCCACGCCGCCAGGGCACAGGCCGGGGTCGAGCGCCATCATCGCCACCGGGTTGTAGCCCCAGGCATTGACGAGGCCGAGCGGCGGCAGGTGCCGCTCATCGATCCAGGCCACGATGGGCATCAGTTCGACGGCGGAGACATGCAGCTTCTTCAGGTGCGCGAGGACCGCCGGGTGGGCGAGCGCGGCGACGGTGCCGCGCATCTCATCGGGCACATCGGGGTGCAGTTTCGTGAAGGCGCGGACGTTGATTTCGTAGACCAGGCCGCCGGGCGCGAAATGCGCGGGTCCCGGCAGCACCGGCTCCTGCAGCGCGGGCGCCACGGCGCGGGGCACGATGTCGGCGGTATCCTCCCCGAACCGGGCCAGTCGGGGATCCTGCACGAAGCGGCGGTCGAGTTCGACGGCGTAGGGGTCTACCAGCAGCTTGGCCGGATCGAACCACAGCCCGCGCGCCGGATCCCATTCGCCGGCAGCGCGGTAGCCATAATGCAGCCCGGTCAGGTCGCCCGGCAGCACCACGGTCCAATCGGGCCCGTTGCGGGCCATGGGATGGCGCGTTTCACCGCTGTCGTCGAAGCAGCAAAGCCAGACCATGTCGGCCAGCGGCGAACGCACCGTGAAGCGCGTTCCGTCCGGCCCGATCGCGACGCCCAAAGCGCTCATCCTGCAATCTTGTGGTAGAGCCGTGCGTAAGCCGCGCCGCTGGCCGTCCATGAAAAGTCGGCCTTCATGGCATTGCGTTGCAGCGTGCTCCACGTGGCCTGATCCTGCCATAGCTCCAGCGTGCGAGTGAGTGCGGCGGCCATCGCGTCGTAATGCACTCCGTCGAACTGCACGCCGGTGGCCACGCCCGCCGCCAGCGCGGCCGGGTTGGCGTCGATCACCGTATCGGCCAGCCCGCCAGTCCGCGCCACCACGGGGATGCAACCATAGGCAAGGCCGTATAGCTGCGTCAGCCCGCAGGGTTCGAAGCGGGAGGGGATCAGGATCGCATCGCCGCCGCCCTGCATCCGGTGCGACAGATCCTCGTCATAGCCGAAGCGCAGGCCGATCCGCCCCGGATGGCGGGCGGCGCCTTCGCGCAATTGGCGTTCGATGGCGCGGTCTCCGGCACCGAGCAGCGCCAGCCTGCCGCCGATACCGGCAAGATGGTCCAGCACTTCGGGCAGCACGTCCATGCCCTTCTGCCAGGTGAGGCGGCTGACGGCGATGAACAGCGGTCCGTCGTCCTCGTCCAGCCCGAACTCCGCCTCCAGCGCGCGCTTGTTGGCCTTGCGCTTGTCCAGCGTGCGGGCGGAGTAACGCGCGGCGAGTGCGGGGTCCGTCGCGGGGTTCCACAGTTCGGTGTCGATGCCGTTGAGAATGCCGCTGACGGCATTTCCCCGCGCGATCACCAGCCCTTCCAGCCCCATGCCGAAGTTCGAGGAGCGGATTTCGCGCGCATATGTGGGGCTGACGGTGGTGACGGCATCGGCGCAGGCCAGCCCCGCCTTCAACATGCCAAGGCCGCCGTGGTATTCCACGCCGTCCATCGTCCACGCCGCTGTCGGCAGGCCGACGCTGGGGAATATCTCGGCGCCAAACCAGCCCTGAAACGCCATGTTGTGCACCGTGACCACCGAGGGCACCCGACCGCTTTCGCCGCCCAACGGAGCGAAACGCAGATAGGCGCAGGCCATGGCCGCCTGCCAGTCATGCGCATGGAGCACGTCATAGCGAACCGGCTTGCCCCGGCTGGCGACCACCCCGCCCGCGATATCGGCAGCGGCCCGGCCGAAGGCGGAGAAGCGCCGCCAATTGTCGCCCCAGTCGCGACCGGCTCCGTCGGTGTAGGGCGCGCCGTCGCGGGTGAAGAGTGCCGGCGCATCGAGCACCAGCAGCGGATAACCGTCGATCTTTGCCGAGAGCAGCCGCGCCGGCACGCCCAACAGCGATTCCCACGCGTGCACCGCCTTGGCCCGGCCGATCGCCTTCAGCACCGAGGGATAGCCCGGCAGCAGCGTGGTCACTTCCACCCCATTGGGTGCGAGCGCGGCGGGGAGAGCCCCGGCAACGTCAGCCAAACCGCCAGTCTTGATCAGGGGAACCGCTTCGGATGCGACCGACAGAACCTTCAATTGCTTACCCTTTTTCGGCCGATCACAGTTCCAAACGCTCGATCATGCGCTTGGTGATCAAGCATACGCCATTGTCGGTGCGGCGAAAACGCTGCCCGTCCAGAACGGGGTCTTCTCCCACCACCAGCCCTTCGGGAATGCGCACGCCGGAATCGATGATGACACGGCTCAGCCGCGCGTGGCGGCCGATGTTGCAGTAAGGCAGGATCACCGCTTCGTTGACGGAGGAGTAACTACCCATCTTCACCCCCGTGAACAGCAGCGAGCGCCGCGCCAGCGATCCGGAGACGATGCAGTCCTGACTGATCAGCGACGAGATCGCCTCGCCCCGCCGGCCTTCCTCGTCGTGCACGAACTTGGCGGGCGCGGCGACGACGGTGTCGGTCCAGATCGGCCAGTCGCGATCGTACATGTTGAGCTTGGGCACGGTGTCGGTGAGGTCGAGATTGGCGTCGAAATAGGCGTCCACAGTGCCGACGTCGCGCCAGTATTCCTCGATCTCTTCCGCCGCGCGGATGCAGGAGTTGGTGAAGCGGTGGGCCTGCGCCTTCCCGTGCTTGACGATGTAGGGGATGATGTCGCCCCCGAAATCGCGCTTGGAATCGGGTTCGGCGGCATCGCGGCGGAGTTGTTCGAACAGGAACTCCGTATCGAAGACGTAGATGCCCATGGAGGCCAGGCAATTGTCCGGATCGCCGGGGATCGTCGGCGGATCCTTCGGCTTTTCCAGGAACGAGGTGATCACGTCGTCCTTGTCGACATGCATCACGCCGAACGCGGTCGCCTCCTTCTTGGGGACGACGAGACAGCCCACCGTCACATCCGCGCCGGAATTGACGTGCTGCTGCAGCATCAACTCGTAATCCATCTTGTAGATGTGGTCGCCCGCCAGGATCACCATGTATTTCGGGCTGTAGGAGGCGATGATGTCGATGTTCTGGAACACCGCGTCCGCCGTGCCTTCGTACCACAGCATTTCGGAAATGCGCTGGCTGGCGGGCAGGATGTCGAAGCTTTCGTTGCGTTCCGGCCGCATGAAGTTCCACGCACGGTTCATGTGGCGGATCAGGCTATGCGCCTTGTACTGCGTGGCCACGCCGATGCGGCGGATGCCCGAATTGATCGCGTTGGACAGCGCGAAATCGATGATGCGGCTCATGCCCCCGAAATAGACCGCCGGCTTGGCCCGATTGTCGGTCAGTTCGGCAAGGCGGCTGCCCCTCCCCCCCGCGAGCACATAGGCCATAGCGTCGCGTGCAAGCGGCGATCCGGAGGTACGCATCTAAATCTCTCTCCCTTGCAGATCGCGGGCCCGAACAGGAGCCCGCGCGGTCAGTCTTCGAATTCCAGCATGATCGTGGCCAATGGCGGCAGCGTAACCGTGGCATGACCATCAACCGCCATGACCTGTCCAAGGTTGCCCTTGCCGCTGCCGCCATAGGCCAGCGCATCGGTGTTCAACACTTCGTTCCATGTGCCCGCCAGCGGCAGCGGCAGGCGATAGCCGGTCAGCAGCGCCGGGGTCATGTTGGAGATCACCGCGATGGGCTTCGCATCAGGCGCTTTCCGCAGCCACGCGAAGACCGAGTTCTCCGCATCGTCCACCACCAGCCATTCGAACCCATTGCCATCGCAATCGCCGGCGTGGAGCGCAGGCCGGGCGCGGTAGAGCGCGTTCAGGTCCTTCACCAGATTACGCACGCCTTCGTGCGCCGGAGCCTCGCGCAGTTCCCAATCGAGCGCGCGTTCCTCGCTCCATTCGCGGCGCTGGGCGAATTCCTGGCCCATGAACAGCAGCTTCTTGCCGGGATAGCCCCACATCATCCCGTAATAGGCACGCAAGTTGGCGAACTGCTGCCAATCGTCGCCGCTCATCTTGCCCAGCAGCGAGCCCTTGCCGTGAACCACTTCGTCATGGCTGAGCGGCAGCACATAGTTCTCGCTGAACGCATACGTCAGCCCGAAGGTGATGTCGTTGTGGTGATAGCGGCGATGCACCGGATCGCGGCCCATGTAGCGCAGCGTATCGTGCATGAAGCCCATGTTCCACTTGAAGCCGAAGCCTAGCGAACTTGCGCGCTTCCCGTCGTCCACTTCGTAAGCCGGCTGGGTGACGCCGGGCCATGCCGTCGATTCCTCGGCAATGGTGATGACGCCGGGATGCTGGCCATAGATCGCGCGGTTGACGGCGCGCAGGAAGTCCACCGCCTCCCAGTTCTCTCGCCCGCCCTGCGCATTGGGGACCCACTCGCCCTCCTTGCGCGAATAGTCGCGGTATAGCATCGAGGCGACGGCATCCACGCGCAGCCCGTCCAAGTGATAACGGTCCGCCCAGAACAGCGCGTTGTTGACCAGGAAGCTCACCACCTCACGCCGGCCGAAGTTATAGATCAGCGTGTTCCAGTCCGGCTGGAATCCCATGCGCGGATCGGCATGTTCGTAAAGCGCCGTGCCGTCGAAGCGGACGAGGCCATGCTGGTCGGTGGGGAAGTGCGCCGGCACCCAATCGAGAATGACGCCGATCCCGGCCCGATGCGCGCCATCGACGAAGCGCGCGAAGCCTGCCGGTTCGCCGAAGCGGGCGCTGGGCGCATAGAGCCCGGTGGTCTGGTATCCCCATGACGGATCGTAGGGATGCTCGCTAATCGGCAGGAACTCGATATGGGTGAAGCCCATCTCCACCACATAGGGGATCAGCCGGTCGGCCAGATCATCCCAATTGAGGAACCAGTTCCAGCGGTCGCGCTGCCACGATCCTGCGTGAACCTCGTAGATCGAGACCGGCACCTTGCGCGGATCGATGGAAGCCCAGTGCGCGCGGTGCGCATCATCCCCCCAGTCCAGCTTGGCCGGGTGCGCGGTCATCGAGGCGGTGGCCGGGCGGATTTCCGACATGAAGGCGAAAGGATCGGCCTTCAGCGGCTGCTCCGCGCCGTCCGCGCCGATGATGTGGTACTTGTAGGCGCGGTAGTCGGCGATGTCGGGGATGAAGATCTCCCACACGCCGATGTCCTTTCGATCGCGCATGACATGGCGGCGCGGATCCCAATCGTTGAAATCGCCGACGACGCTGACCAACCGGGCATTCGGTGCCCAGACTGCGAAGTGGACGCCGCCCGCGCCCTCATGCGTGATGATGTGGGCGCCCAGCTTGTCGAACAGGCGAAAATGCGTGCCCTGCGCGATCAGCAGATCGTCGAGCGGCCCCAGCACCGGCCCGAAGGTGTAGGGGTCGGTCACCAGCCATTGATGATGGCCGTCCGAACAGCGGTAGCGGATCGGCTGCGGCTTGGCGATCAGCCGCCCCTCGAACAGGCCGCGATCGTCCACTTTGCCCAGCACGCCCAGCCGCCGCCCGTCCAGGCTGAACGCCTCTACCTCCTCAGCGCCGGGCAGGATGGCGCGCACGAACGTGCCGTCTGGCCCGGGCAGCACGCCCAGAAGCGAGAACGGGTCGGCATGAACGCCTTGTAGGAGAGCCTCTATCGCACTTTCCGGTGGTTTCAGACTGTCCCTTGGCGTCACAGAACCTTCCAGATCTCTCTCGCATATTCGGCGATCGTCCGGTCGGACGAAAACCACCCGACATTCGCAATATTGCGTATCGTCGCCGCACGCCAGCGCGAAGTATCTTCCCACCACGCATCAACCGAACGCTGCGCAGCGGCATAACCGTCGAAGTCGGCCGCGCACATGAACCAGTCATGGTCATAGATGCCGCCGATCAGATCCTTGTAACGGTTCGGATCGTCGGGCGAGAATACGCCGGAGGAAATTGCCGTCAGCGCCTGGCTCAATTCGCGCGAGCATTCGATCACTTCGCGGGGATTGTAGCCATTGGCGCGCTTGTGGGCGACTTCCTCCGCCGTCAGGCCGAAGATCACGATATTGTCGCTGCCCACATGATCGCGGATCTCGACATTGGCGCCATCGAGCGTGCCGATGGTGAGCGCGCCATTCATCGCGAACTTCATGTTGCCGGTGCCGGATGCCTCCATGCCCGCCGTGGAGATCTGTTCGGACAAGTCCGCCGCCGGGAAGATCCGCTCACCTAGACTGACGTTGTAGTTGGGCACGAAGACGACCTTCAGCAGCCCGCCCACCGAAGGATCGGCATTGACGCGCCGGGCGATGTCGTTGGCCAGTTTGATGATGAGCTTGGCGTTGTGATAGCTGGGCGCGGCCTTGCCCGCGAAGATCTTCACGCGCGGCACCCAGTTCCGCTCCGGATGGCTGCGGATCTGGTCGTAGAGCGCCACCGTCTCGATCAGGTTGAGCAACTGGCGCTTGTATTCGTGGATGCGCTTGATCTGCACGTCGAACAGCGCATCGGGATCGAGCCGCACGCCCATCGTCTTCTTGATGTAGTCCGCCAGCGCCACCTTGTTGGCGCGCTTCACTTCGGCCACGCGCTCGCCCAGTTGCTTGTCGTCGGCATGGGCGTTGAGATCCGAGAGCTTTTCCGCGTCGTCCAGAAAGCCATCGCCGATGGCGTCGCGGATCACGCGGGTCAGGCCCGGATTGCACTGCTGCAGCCAGCGGCGCGGCGTGACGCCGTTGGTCTTGTTGTTGATCCGCGTCGGATAGAGGCGGTGGAGATCGGCGAAGACCGTCTCCTTCATCAGTTCCGTGTGCAGCGCGGCCACGCCGTTCACCGAATGCGACCCCACGAAGGCGAGGTTCGCCATGCGCACGCGGCGCTCGCCGCCCTCATCGATCAGCGAGATCGCCGCGATCTGCGCATCGTCGCAGCCCGCTTTGCGCGCTTCGCGCAGCACGCGGCTGTTGATCGCGTAGATGATCTGCATGTGGCGCGGCAGCATCCGCTCGAACAGCGGCAGCGGCCAGGATTCCAGCGCTTCGGGCAGCAGGGTGTGATTGGTGTAGGACACCGTCTGGCGGCAGATGTCCCAGGCTTCGTTGAACTCCAGCCCCAGCGTATCGACCAGCAGACGCATCAGTTCGGCCACCGCGACCGAAGGATGCGTGTCGTTCAGCTGGATCGCCACCTTCTCGGGCAAAGTGCGGATATCGCCTTCGTACTGGACGTGGCGGCGCACGATGTCTTGGATCGAGGCGGCGGTGAAGAAATACTCCTGCCGCAGCCGCAGTTCCTGACCGGCCGGGCTGGAATCGGCGGGGTAGAGCACGCGCACGAGGCTATCCGCCCGCACTTGCTCCGCCAGCGCGCCGAAGTGGTCGCCCGCGTTGAAGGCATCCAGCTTGATCGGATCGAGCGGGCTGGCCGTCCACAGCCGCAGCGTGTTCACGCGCTTGCCGCGCCAGCCGACGATCGGGGTGTCGATGGCGGTCGCCTCGACCTGCTCGGCCGGGTGCCAGAACACGCCTTCACCTTCTGCCACCACTTCGCCGCCGAAGCCGATGCGATAGGTGCTTTCCACCCGCTCGAACTCCCACGGGTTGCCGTGGGCCAACCATGTCTCGGGCAGTTCGACCTGCCAGCCATCGTCGACGCGCTGGCGGAACATGCCGTTCTTGTAGCGGATGCCATAGCCGTAGGCCGGGATGTCCAGCGTGGCGAGGCTCTCCATGAAGCACGCCGCCAGACGGCCGAGCCCGCCATTGCCCAGCGCCGCGTCGGGCTCAAGCTCTTCCAGCGCGGCAAGGTCCAGCCCGTGCGCGGCCAGCGCCTTCTCGAACTCGCGCGTCATGCCCATGTTCGAAAGCGCGTCGCGCAGCAGGCGACCGATCAGGAACTCCATCGAGAGGTAATAGACCCGCTTGCCGCCCGTATCGTACGTGCGGCGCGTGGATTCGAACCAGCTGTCGATGATCTTGTCGCGCAGTGCGTAGATCGAGGCGGTGTACCAGTCGTACTGCTTGGCCGCGCGCTCATCCTTGCCGACGCGGTTACGCAGCACGCGAACGATGTGCTGATCCATTTCGGACGGGGTTTGCACGGACGCCAGCGGAGAAGTGTCTGACACAGGATCGGTAGCCACGGGCACACTCCTGAACGGGCCGACCGCTGGATCCAGAAAATCGCCCAGCGCCAGCGGTTTACGCCATTGTCAGGATGCCTGCCTGCGCGGGGCATCCCCATCCCTTCCCGACTTCCTTCCCCATGGCTAGCACAGCGTTGCAGAGCGGCAAGAGCCATTGTGCGCTGCCGCAAAAAATTCGCCAGCCCGTCCCGCCGATGCTATAGCGGCACGCTCCGCCAGCCTTCGCGAAAGGTGCGCATGACCCTGGACCATACCCCTGCGGATACCCCTCTGGGCGAGCCTGCCGAAACATCGCCGGACTCGCCTGCCCGCCCGTGGTGGCAGGGCGCGGCGATCTATCAGATCTATCCCCGCAGCTTTCAGGACAGCGATGGAGACGGCGTGGGCGATCTGGCCGGGATCACCCGCCGGCTGGACTATGTGGCAGCGCTGGGCGTCGATGCGATCTGGATATCGCCCTTCTTCACATCCCCGATGCGCGATTTCGGCTATGACGTGGCCGATTACTGCGGGATCGATCCGGTGTTCGGCACGATGGCGGACTTCGACGCGCTGGTCGCCCGCGCGCACGAACTGGGCCTGAAAGTGCTGATCGATCAGGTCTACGCCCATACCTCAGACCTGCACGCATGGTTTGCGGAGAGCCGCCAGAATCGCGATAATCCGAAGGCCGACTGGTACGTCTGGCACGATCCCAATGAAGACGGCACCCCGCCCAACAACTGGCAATCGGTGTTCGGCGGCCCGGCCTGGACATGGGACGCGCGGCGGCGGCAATACTACATGCACACGTTCCTGAAGGAGCAGCCGCAACTCAATATGCACAATCTGGAAGTGCAGGACGCGATCATGGGCGTCGCCCGTTTCTGGCTGGAACGCGGGGTAGACGGCTTCCGGCTAGACGCGCTGAACCACGCGATGCACGATCCCGAACTGCGCGACAATCCGCCCGCGCCGGAAGACGGCCGCACGCGCAGCCGACCGTTCGACTATCAGATCAAGAAGTACAGCCAGTCCCACCCCGGCATGGTCGCCGTGGTCGAAAAACTGCGCGCGGTCTGCGATGCCTTTCCCGGCATCCACACCGTGGCCGAGATCGGCGGCGACCACCCGCAGGCCGACCGCCGCGCCTATACGGCGGGCGACCACCGGCTGAACAGCGCCTATGGCTTCGACTTCCTCTATGCCCCGGCCCTGACCGCGGATTTCGTGGCAGAAGTGCTGCAACGCTGGGAACTCCAACCCGGAGAGACCGGCGGCTGGCCGAGCTGGGCCTTCGAGAATCACGACGCCCCCCGCGCCGTCTCCCGCTGGTCCGCCCCCGAAGACCGTGCCGCCTTCGCCCGCGTGAAGATGGCCCTGCTCACGGCACTGCGCGGCAACGTGATCGTCTATCAGGGCGAGGAACTGGGGCTGGTGCAGGACGATATTCCCTACGAACAGCTTCAGGACCCGGAAGCCATCGCCAACTGGCCGCTCACCCTCTCTCGCGACGGCGTGCGCACGCCCTTCCCGTGGGACGCCGTGCCGCTGGGCGGTTTCACCACCGGCACACCATGGCTGCCAATGTCGGACGAAAACCTCTCGCGCGCGGCGGGCGCGCAGGAGGCGGACAGCACTTCGCTGCTGCACTTCACCCGCCACGTCCTCTCGCTGCGCAAGGCGATCCCGGCCCTGCACCACGGCAGCCTGATCGATTGCAAGGCGGAGGGCGCGCTGCTCACCTTCGAGCGCGACGCCGGCACCGCTCGCGTACGCTGCCTGTTCAACCTCTCGCCCGAGCCTATCGACCTTGATGAATCTGCCGAGGGTATGGTGATCCTATCCGTAAACGACGCCGATCATGAGCGGCTGCCAGCCTATGGGGCGCTGTGGCTGGGGGTTTAGGCGGCGATCGCACAACTTCGACGCAAACGGTGCAATTCGATCGGATTCCCGAACAGGCAAGCAGACTGTCCACATCCGCCGACATTGCTGCCATCAGGAAACGCGCTTAGGAAGTAATCAGCCGAGACTGAGGGAGTGTTCGCCGTGGAGAAGCAGGCCCGTAGTGTACCCCTTCCGCCTGAGATGCAGGGGCACTGGGTAGATGTGGACGAGTCCACCTCCGAACTATTCATAACTGGAAGCGAGGTCATGTTCGGCGGGCAAGTAGTGAATTACGATCACAAGGTGATTGATATCGTCGATGGTGCGATTGCCGTTAGCCTCAAGGTGGACGACGAGGCGCATGAAGACAGCTTTCAACGCTCCAACATCACCGAATTAGTCATTACGCCCGAGGGTGAATTCCACGCTTACAACACAAGATTTGCAAGCCAGTTCACGCGAGTTGGCGGTTAGCGATGCGACCATAACGTCCGCCCCCCTAACATTCCAGACATTCATCCTCGGCGCCCAAATCCCAACAAACCCGTTGATCCATCACGCTTGAATGTCCCCGCCGCCGCGCTAGGCTGACAGCCATGCGCACGTTCCCCCCGTTCGCCCCGGCCCTTTCGCCGGCCGGAGTATCGCCCGCATGACCGGCGACACGCCTCCATCCGCAGAGCCGGACAACGCCGCCGCCGTCCGCCGCACCGCGCCGCCGTGGCTGCGCGCGCGGCTCCACCGCCTACGCACGCGCTTCGTTCATGCCGTGCTGCTGCCCGAACTGACGCCCGATCAGGCCTTCGACTTGCGCCAGACCGTGCGCAAGGAGGGCGAGCTGACCAACGGCTATATGCTGATGTGCACGCTGGCGGCGGGGATCGCCATTCTGGGCCTGCTGCAATCGTCCACCGCTGTGGTGATCGGGGCGATGCTGGTCTCTCCGCTGATGAGCCCGATCGCTGCGCTGGGCATCGGCTTCGCCTCTCTGGACGGCCAGCGCATTCGTGAAGCGGCGCGCGTGGTGGCGGTGGGCGCGGCCATCGGCATCATCACCGGACTGTTGCTGACGCTGCTTTCCCCGATCCGCAATGCCACGCCCGAAATCCTGGCGCGCACCGAGCCGACCCTGCTGGACCTTGCCGTCGCGCTGTTTTCCGGGGTTGCGGGCGGCTATGCCACCGTCACCGGTAAGGGCGGAACCGCCATCGGCGTGGCCATCGCCACCGCATTGATGCCGCCGCTGACCGTCGTCGGCTATGGCATCGCCGTGTTGCAGCCGATGTTCGCGCTGGGCGCGCTGCTGCTGTTCTTCACCAACCTTGCCGCCATCACGTTCAGCGTCGCGCTGGTCACACGGCTGTCCCGCGCGGCGCGGCCGCTGGGGAAAGTGGAGTGGACCCCGCGCTACGTGGTGGCATTGGTCGTGGCCTTCCTGGTGCTGGCCACGCCGCTGTCGATGACGCTGACGCGGCTTTCGCAGGAAGGCCGCGTGCGCCTTGCCGCGCGATCGGCGGTTCTGGCGGCTGCCGGCGACGGCTCGACCATCGCCCAGCTCGATGTGCAATCGGCCCTGTTCGGGGAGCCTTCGGTGAAGGCCGTGGTGGTAACGCCCAGTTATGCCGCCAATGCCCAGGCCAATGCCGAAACCCGGCTGCAGCAGGCTTTGGGCGAGCATGTGGGCGTCACCCTTCAACAAGTGCTCGCCGCCGATGTGCAGGCGCAGACGCGCGCCATGGTCGATGCGGCGATGGAGCGCACCGCTGCCGGCATCGCCGCCGATGTGCCGCCCTACAACGCGATCCGCACCGCCATCGGCCTGCCGACGCGCAGCCTGTGGGCCGATCGGGCGCAGCGGCAGGTCTATCTGGAGCCCGTGACCCTGCCCGGATGGTCGCTGGCCGACTATCGCGCCACCGAGGCACGCGTGAGCGGATCGACGCAGGGCTGGACCGTGCGACTGGTGCCGCCCGCGCAACCGGTGCTGGCGGTCTGGACCGGCACGGACGGCACCGGCCGGCCCGCCGATGCGATTGCGCCGGACCTTGCGCTGTGGGCGCTGCAACGCTGGGGCATGGCGAGAGTCACGCTCTCGGGCGAAGACCCGCAGGCGCTGGCGGCAGTGGCCCGCCAGTTCACCGACGCCGGAATTTCGGCGCAATACCAGCCGCCTGCTCCGGCGCCCGAACCCTCCACCAGCCCCACCCCGACGAGCGAGGCGACCGTGCCGCTCGTCACCGTGCAGGTCTATCCGGCCAGCCCCTCCGCCCAACAGCCCTGACGGATTTAACCTGCGCTGTCCTCCGGTTACCGGCCGCTACCCTCTATAATACGGTAACATACGGATCCCCCCGCGAACGCCAGCACAGCCATGTTCACGTTATCGCGAGAGGGGGCTTCTCCAGATCGCGGGTTCGGCATGGTTCTCAAGCGCATATCTCCATCGCAGGTGGAAATGGGGATGTTCATCCAGTCCTTTCATGGCAACTGGCTGCGCCATCCCTTCTGGCGCGCGCAGTTCCTGATCGAGGATCGGGAGCGGCTGGTCGCCGTGCGCAACAGCGATCTGGAAGCGGTGGTGATCGATACCGAACGCGGCGGCGACCTGCCGAACGGCGGGGCCGATGCGGCGCAAGTTGCACCTCCTGTCACCCAGTTGCGAACAGCAACGCAACGATCGGCCCAACACCATCCGATCCAACAGCACACCCTACCCCACCCGCCCCCTTTCCGCAGGCCGATCATCGCCAATGGCGCTTCGCTACGCTCCGGCCCGATCCCGATCAGCCGCGAATTCGGCAATGCCCGGCTGGTGGCGGGCAAGGCGCGCAAGGCGGTGTCCAAGGTCTTTCTGGAAGCGCGACTGGGCAAGGCCCCGCGGGTGGTGGAAGTGGCCCCGGTGGTGGACGATATCCACGCCTCCATCGAGCGCAACCCTTACGCTTTTTCGGGCCTGATGCGCTGCAAGTCGGACAGCGAGCCGGTCTATCGCCACATGCTGGCGACCAGCGCTCTGATGGTCTCGCTTGCCCGGCAGATGCGCCTTCCGCCGGCGGAATCGCGGGTTGCGGGCATGGCCGGGCTGCTGCTGGACGTCGGCGTCAGCCATCTGGACGTGGAGATCGCAGAGGAAGCCGGCGGCGTCGGGCGGCTCGATCCCAAACTGTGGGACCGCCACACCTTCATCGGCCGCGATCTGCTGGAAGCGGCGGGCGACATGCCCGAAGAGGTGCTGCGCGCCGTGTCCCGCCATCACGAAGCGCTGGACGGTTCCGGTCGGCCGCTGGGGCTGAAAGGACAGGACATCGACCTGTTCTCCCGCATGGCGGCGATTTGCGACTTCTACGATCTGGCCTGCTGCGGCGCGTTGACCGGGCATGTGCAAGACCCCTCCAGCGTGCTCACCCAGCTGATCGATCAGCCGGACCGCTACGATGCGGAGATCGTCGGCCGCTTCGTCGAGGCCATGGGCGTCTATCCGATCGGCTCCTTCGTGCTGCTGCGCTCCGGCCGGATCGCCATGGTGGTCGATCAGGATCCGGAAGAGCCCGAATTGCCGACCGTGCATGCCTTCTATTCCACCGAGACCGAGCGCCACATCGGCGGCCACACGATCCCCCTGGCGCACTGCTTCGGGGAGGATGCGATTCTCGGCGTGGCGCGGCTGGAAAGCTATGCCCTGCCGCCTGCCAGCAGCCTGCGCGAACGGATCGCCGCGCAGATTTCGCGGATGGTATAGGGCGGCGGCGGGCTGTGCTCTCCGCTCTCCCTGCCCGAACTCAGACGCCCGAAGCACTCCGTCGCCGCCGCGAAGGCGGGGGCCCCGCTTCTTTCGTGGCAGGCCGCAAGAACAAGCGGGATCCCCGCCTTCGCGGGGATGACGGGAGAATTTGCGGTGGGTACTACCAGCTTCGGTGCGCCCGCCTCACCTTGCCTGCTTACCCCGCCCGCCTCACCCCGCCTGCTGGGTCCACTCTACGCGGTAGAGGTCGAAGCGGCGGTCCTTCAGGTTCTGCACCGCGCCGGACTGGCGCGCGGTCAACAGCGCATCCAGGCTGAGGTCGGCAATCGCGATCGTCTCGGTATTGGGTGCGGTATCCGCCGCCACGCCGTCACGCGCGAAGGGGAAGTCCGAAGGCGTCAGGATCGCGCTTTCGGCGTAGTGCACGTCCATGTTCTCCACGTTCGGCAGGTTCCCAACCACGCCGGAAGTGACGACGTAGCACTGGTTCTCCACCGCGCGGGCCTGGCAGCAATAGCGCACGCGCAGGAAGCCGCGCCGCTCGTCGGTGCAGAACGGCACGAACAGCATCAGCGCGCCCTGATTGACGAGGTGGCGGGAAAGTTCCGGAAACTCGCTGTCGTAACAGATCATCACCCCGATCGGCCCGCAGTCGGTGGGGATCACGTTGGCGCCGTAGCCGCCCTTGATGTTCCACCACTTCCGTTCGGACGGGGTGGGGTGCAGCTTCTGCGTCTCATGAACCGCGCCGTCGCGCAGGAAGGTATAGGCGATGTTGCGGATCTCGCTCTTGCCGCCGCCCAGCTTCACGCGCGTGGGATGCGAGCCGCCGATCACGTTGATGTTGTAGCTGACCGCCATGCGCTGCATGAATTCGACGAAGCGCTCGGTATAGTCGGCAATCTTCTCGATCGCTTGTGCCGGTTCCAGCTTGGTTTCCTCGATCGAGAGCAGTTCCAGCGTGAACAGTTCGGGGAACACCACGAAGTCGCTCTCGTAATCCGAGGCGACGTCGATCCAGTATTCCACCTGTTCCTCGAACTGGTCGATGGTCTCGATCTTGCGCATCATGAACTGCACGGTGGCGACGCGCACGCTGGAGGGCACGCGCTCCTTGAAGCCGGGAATGGCCTTCCCCGTATCGCGCGGGGCCAGCGGATTGGTCCAGTACATGATCACGGCGTTGCCGCCGCTTTCCTTGTCGTTCGGGATATAGTCCGGCAGGATTCCGCGCGGCTCGTACCCCTCGTTCATCTGGAACTGAATGACGGTATCGCGAACCTTCTTGTTCTTCACCGCCTCCAGATAGTCCGCCGGGTTCGGATACTGCCGCTTGCGCCGCGAATAGCCGGGCATGCGACCGGCGAAGGCAATGCCCTTCAGCTCGAAATACTGGCAGACTTCCTTGCGCTTGCGATAGAGGCGCTGGCCGATGCGCAGGCGGCGATAGTCGGGATCGACGCAGACCTCGAAGCCATAGAGCACGTCGCCATCGTCGGCCGGCGGGCGGCCGTAACCGCCGTTGCTGATCTCTTCCCAGGTATGCGGGCGAAAGGCCTGATCGGCGGTGACGATCATCGTCGCGCAGTGGCCCACCACTTTGCCTTCGTATTCCGCCACGAACTGGCCTTCGGGGAAGTTGATCACCTGCCCCCGGATCTCGGCGCGGGTAAAGCCGTCTGCCTTGCCATAGACCTTGGTGGAAAGCCGGGCGATCGCGGGCGCATCGGCGACGGTGGCGGGACGGATGATGAGCTTGGCTTTGATCTTGTCCATAAGCGTTGCTTTACGCTTGGGACGGCGGGAGGTTCCAGCCCCGAAACGGACTCTTTTTTCGCCACTTGGCGGGATATTTCCGGCAGTTCGCCCGTTGTATGGGGCGAAAGGAGAGAGACTTGAGCGTCACCCTCATCGCCCTTGCCCTGTTCGGCTGCAGCGACGACGGCACTGCATGCCAGCGCCTTTCCACCCCCGTGCAGACTTATCAGAGCCGCGAGGCATGCGCCGCGCGGCTTGAAGATGCGCTGGGATCGCAGGCTGCGCTCGGTGCCGATGCGCCCACGGTGCAGGCCCAGTGCCTGACCACGCGCCAGCTGGCGGCGATGGGCAATCGCCCGGTCAATCTCACGAAAATCGCGGCAATACGCTGACTGGAACTTGGGAGAGAGGATCCAAGGCAAACGTCACCCGACGCGGACTTCCGGGGAAACGGCCGAAAAGGTCGTCTGGAGGGAAAGTTCGGGGATACGGGAGCGCCGGGACGGACCCGGCGCTCCTGTTTCATTTTCAGGGCCAAATCCTCCCCTGCAAGGGGAGGGGGACCACCCCCGCTCATCCTGAGCTTGTCGAAGGAAGGGTGGTGGAGGGGTGTCAGCCCCTCGATAGAGCGCCTCGCCGACAGCGAGATACCCCTCCGTCAGCACTTCGTGCTGCCACCTCCCCTTGCAGGGGAGGGTTTCTTTGGCCTCAACCGCGGCCGCGGTAGCCGGGTACGCCCTGATCGGGCACCCACAGGCCTTCCGGCGCCGCGCCGGACTGCCAGAACACGTCGATGGGAATGCCGCCGCGCGGGTACCAATAGCCGCCGATGCGCAGCCAACGGGGCTTCATCTCGTCGAACAGGCGCTGGCCGATGCCGACGGTGACGTCCTCGTGAAAACCGTTGTGGTTGCGGAACGAGCCGAGAAACAGCTTCAGGCTCTTCGATTCGACGATGGTCGCTTCCGGCGCATAGTCGATCACCAGATGCGCGAAATCGGGCTGGCCGGTCACCGGGCAGAGCGAGGTGAATTCAGGCGCGGCGAAGCGCACCAGATAGAGGCTGCCCTGGCGCGGATTGGGAACGTAATCCAGCACGGCCGCTTCGGGCGAAGTCGGCAGCGGCACGTTCTGCCCCAGATGCAGGGGGGAATGGGAAGTATCGGTCATGCCCGCCTTGATAAGTGGCCTGCCCCCTTCCTTCAAGCTTTCCCCTTCCTTCAAGCTTTCCGGGCCCTTCCCGCTTTCCACGGGTTCAAGGGCAGCGGTGTTTCGGCTATGATCGCTTTCAATTCGTCGCGGTGACGACCTATATTAAGACAAGGTTCAGCGCGTGCCCGCTTTCCGCGCTGAGGGATGATGCGGGGCGATATGACCAGAACACGAATTCTTTTTGCAACCACGGCGCTGGCGGGCGCCCTTATCGGCACGGGCGCGGCAGTGCCGGCGATGGCACAGGAGACCTGGAGCCTCCCGCCGGGCGCCGACAGCACGCAGGCGCAGCGCCCCTCCGGCCCGGTGGACGCGCAGAATCCTGTCGTCTCACACCCAAGCAATGCGCCAGACGATGCGCCCAGCCCGCAAGTTACGCTGCCCGCCGCCCCGCCTCCCACGGTGAAGGCCCCAGTGGTCAAGGCCCCGGCCGAAAAGGCGCCCGAGGCTACCGCCCCTGCGGCCCGCCCCACGGCGACGCCCGCACAAGCTGCGCCGCGCGCGGCGGCTACGCCGACACCGGCCGCCTCTTCACCCGCTGCCGCCAGCCCGGTTCCGCAGCCTGCGGCCTCGCAGGCTCCCACCGCCGTTGTACCCGCGCCTGAGGCATCGAGCGCGGCGCCTGTCGCGCCGGCCGCCCCCGCAACCACGGCCAGCCATTGGCCCGAATGGTGGCTGGCGATTCCGGTTGCACTGCTGCTGGCCGCACTGGGCGTGTTCGCCCTACTCCGCCGCCGCGCCGCGCCCGCCACGGCATGGGAAGAAGCCGGTCTGGAACCGGAGCCCGAGGACGAGGACGACGTGCCCGAAGCGGTACAGCCCGTCGCGCCCCCGCGCCCGGTCGTTACCGCCGTGCCGACGCCTTCCGCAACTCCTGCAGTCGCCCGCACGCCTGTCACCCCGCCCCCCAGCCCACCCGCGCCGAAACCGCTGGTGTCACCGATCGCCAGCCCGCGCCCTGCCCCGATCGCAGTCGAGCGCGCGGAAGTCGTCTTCGAACCCATGCTGATGCGCCAGTCGCTCGTCTATGCCACGCTGGTTTACCGCATGACGCTGACCGCGCCGGTGGAAGGCCTGCCCGATGGCGCGGTGATCGCGGCCGACATGATCTCCGCCCACGCCTCGCTCTCGCAGGCCGAACAGCTTGCACCGGATCCGACCTCGGTGCCGCCGCGTCACCGCTTCGAAACGATGGCGCCGGGCGAAACCCGCGAAGTGAAGGGCGAAATCCAGCTTCCGCTCAACGCCATCCGCCCGGTGCGGCAGGGCAATGCCATGCTGTTCGTGCCGCTGCTGCGCCTGTTCCTGGCGCTGCCGGACGGCTCGATCGAGCGGCGCGTGTTCTCGCTCGGCCTGCCGGGCGACGGTGCCGGGCTCGCCCCGGTCCGCATCGACACCGGCCCGCGCGATCATGCACCGATCCAGGCGCGCGAGATCGACGGAGCCCGCTCCTACAGCGGCCCGCACGTTCCGCAGGCTGCGGAGTAACACTGCCTCTCGACCGGCAATCGCCGCACGACTAGGGTTCGTCGCAAGACCGAGCGGCACCGGCCCGCTCCCCCACCCGACTTCCCAACGGGATATACTCTGGGAGGTCGGGTGGGGGAGCGGGCCGGTGCCGCTGAAATTCGGCCTCCGGCCGGATTTCCAAACGGACAACTGGAGATTCCCTTGAGCGATTTCGAAAATATCGACGACCTTTCCCCCGCCACCAAGCTGGTTGCCGGGGGGCGGCGCAAGGACTGGACTGGCGCGGTCGTCAATCCGCCGGTCTGGCGCGCCAGCACGCATCTCTACGAGAATACCGCCGCACTGGCCGAAGGGCCGCGCCATAACGAGGATGGCCGCTTCTTCTACGGCCGCCGCGGCGCGCCGACGCAGTGGGCGCTCTGCGATGCCCTCACCCAGCTGGAACCCGGCGCCGCGGGCACGGTGATCTATCCTTCGGGCGTGGCCGCCATTGTCGGCGTCATGCTGACGCTGCTGCGCCCCGGCGACGAACTATTGATCACCGACAATGCCTATGACCCGACCCGATCGATGGGCCTTGGCTTGCTGACCGACTTCGGCGTGACCACCAGGTTCTTCGATCCGCTCAACCTTCCCGCCTATGAGGCGCTGTTCACCGAACGCACCCGCGCGGTGATGCTGGAAGTGCCGGGCAGCCTGTCGATGGAAGTCTGCGATGTGCCGGCGCTGACCCGGATCGCCCGCGAAAAGGGCGCGATCTCGGTTCTGGACAATACCTGGGCCAGCCCGCTCGGCTTCCACGGGCTGACCAAGGGCGCGGACGTGGTGGTGATGGCGCTGACCAAGCATGTCGGCGGCCATTCGGACCTGATGATGGGCTCTGCCAGTGCCGGGGCGGACCTCTACGCCAAGCTGCGTAACCGCGCGCAGCAGCTGGGCAATATCGTCTCTCCCGACGACGCGGCGCTGGCGCTGCGCGGCCTGCGTACACTGGGCGTCCGTTTGAAGCAGGGCACCGAGACGGCGCTGAAGATCGCCCAATTCCTCTCCGACCGGCCAGAGGTGGCGCAAGTGCTCTGCCCGATGCTGCCGGAGGCGCCGGGCCATGACTTGTGGCAGCGCGATTTCATCGGCGGCAGCGGGCTGATGAGCGTGGTGTTCAAGGACGTGACGATGGCCCAGCGCAATCGCTTCGTCGACGCGCTGAAGCTGTTCGGGATCGGCTATTCGTGGGGCGGCTTCGAAAGCCTGTGCATCCCGATCACGCCGAGCTGCTATCGTTCGATCATGCCCTGGCCGCCGGAAGCGGAGAACCCTGCCGACATCTACGGCGTGCGCTTCTCCATCGGCCTGGAAGACGCGGGCGACCTGATCGCGGACATCGAGCAGGCGCTGGATGCAATGACGGCGGGTTAAATCCCGCCAGAGAAAGTCACGCCGCCACGCGGCGTGGCTTCTCCATCTCAAGCCGGTTACGGCCCTTGGCCTTGGCGAAGAACAACGCCAGCTCCGCGCGCTCGATCGTGCTGTCCAGACTGTCGGCAATTTGGGCGACGCTGCCGCTGGCGGTGATCGCCATGCGGCTTTCGCCCACGGTCTGGCGCAAGTCTGCCAGCGTCGCCACCACACGGCTGCAGATCGCCTGCGCCTGCGAGGGGCTGGTGCGGGGCAGCAGCACGGCGAACCGTTCCGAGCCGATGCGAGAGATCAGGTCATCACTCCGCAGCATCTCGCGCAGCAGGTCGGCAAAGACGCGCAGCACATCGTCGCCGGTGTTCTGGCCGTATTTCATGTTGATGGTGCGGAAGAAGTCGATGGAGAACATCGCCAGGCACCCATCCATCTGCGCATCCACCATGTGTTCCAGCATGGAGATGAAAGCGGCGCGATTGGTCAGGCGGGTCAGCGGATCAGTGTAGGTCGCGGCGAAAAGCTGGTCTTTCAGCACGCGCTTTTCATCGATGCTGCGCATCACCGCCAGCGCGCCGTAAACCGTGCCCTGCTCATCGCGCAGCGCGCGCGCCTGCAGTTCGAACCAGGTATCGCGCTCGTCGGTCGAGACGGCGGGGAACTCCACCCAGCGTCCTGTTTGCCCCTCCGCGTCCCGGCCCGAAAGCGCTGCGTCCAGTTCGCCCGCCACAGCGGCGCGGGCGCTTTCGGACACGAGATCGAGCAGGCGCGGCGCCGCCGCGATCCGCACGCCCAGCCGCTCTATCGCGGGCGAGGCATGCACGATCACACCCTCAAGATCCGTCTTGAGGATGATGTCCGACGTGGTCTCCGCAAGAAGACCGTACAACGTGCAAGATTCGCGGAATGTGAATTCCATTCCCATGCTCATAGTGCCCCGGTGCCGATGGATCGCGAGACGATCCCAAGGAACAAGTGGCCACTCGAACTTGCCGGTTAGCAGACGCGCACCCACGCAAATGAGTAAACGCAGCCACCAACCAAACGCACTCAAAGCGACCCAAACAATTATTCAACCGCAAAGAAAGTTAGCCCTGTTACCTAACCTGCTTTGTATTAAGTAATTGTTATTCCTGCATTTACCATTTGATTACCGAGTCGCAAAGACGATTCTCGAAAACAGCCGATCTTGAAATTTGCGACCCCAAACGGGATCACAATTCGATCATGATCTTGATCTTGTCCGGCGTGGTCTCGACCGCCGATGCGATCTGTTCGCGGCAGCGGGCGATCAGTTCCGGCAGGCCGGCAACCGTGCGTCCCGGACGAAGCTCCGTCGTGGCGACACCCAGTTCGCGGGCGATCGCCTCCAGCCGGTCCTCGATCGGACGCGCGCGCCCCTGCTCCCAGGCCCAGACGGTCGGCTTGCTGACGCCCAGACGCGATGCCAGTTCGCCCTGCGTCAGCCCGCGCTCCTTGCGCAGCCGGTGCAGGCGTTCACCCAGGCTTTCGCCGCCGATCGCGGCAGGCGCATTACCACCTGCAGGCGCATCCGAAGCACTCCGGCCGGCTGCCGGCAGATCGATCCCCGGCTGCGAAACACCGCGCAGCTGCGCTGCACTCAGCGCCGCCTTGGGCAACATCCGGTCGAACGCGCAGCCGTAAAGGTTGCCGCTGGACCAGACCACGCGCGCGGGCGTCAGGCCGGCCTGCGGTAAATCCAGTTCGATCGTTTCGTCGATCGTCAGCAGCGCCGTGCTTTCCAGAAGCAGCCCGGATTCGGAAAAATTGTGAACCAGTACAGGCAGATCCACCCCGCCGGCGTTCGATCCCTGCGTCTCGAACATCAGTTTGCGGCGCGGTGCGCGTACACGGTCGCTGCCATAGGTGACAGCTTCGGGGTTTACTTCGAAATGTGCCTCGATGGGCATTGCGCGATCTCCAAGAGGATCAAAAGTCACCTCCTTGGGTTAAGATTTGGTTAGCGCACCGGTTAGTCGTCACCCAACTGCGGCAACCACTTACCCCACCCGTCTACCTGCGATCGCAGCTTTAACACCCACAATTCACTTATAGACAGAACAGATAAGCAGGAACAGCGTCTTGCGACCACTTGCACGGCACTTGCGCCAGATTAATTGACATCAATTGACGATTACTTTGCGACACTCATCCTGTTTTATTACTAATATATATCTACCATCACCCGAAATTGCATCGCTATATCAACGCGTTAACCCGCCGCGCATCCAAAATATCCATCGATTTCAAAACCATGGCGCAAGCCATCGCTCTTAAATCGCGTCAGGACGCCACCTAAACAGCAACGACCTCTTTTTCCTTTATGGGACATTCGGCATGCGCGCGCGCATTTCTTGTCGAATTTGCGACGACCTGAGCGCTTGCATGGGGAATGCCCCAATCAGGACATTTTCGTGCGGATCGGCCTGAGAGACCGTTTGAAAATTCGCGTAATGCGAATTTTGCGGCACCGGCCCTCTCCCCCCTAAAGTCGCCCTTGCCCCCTGCAAAGCCATTCTGGCTGGTATCCCCGGTCCTGCGGTATCATGTGCGCCACCATGCAACCGAATCCCGCCTCCATTGGCCGAGTCTTTCTGGTCGGCGCCGGTCCCGGCGATCCGGACCTGCTGACCCTGCGCGCCGCGCGGCTGGTGATGAACGCCGCGCTGATCGTGCATGACGGGCTCGTCGATCCGGCGATCCTCTCCATGGCGCGTCCGTCGGCACGCCTGATCTCGGTGGCGAAGGCCCGTTCGCGCCACACCATGAAGCAGGAGGAGATCAACGCCCTCCTCGTGCGTGAGGCACTGGCCGGCAACGACGTCGTGCGCCTGAAGGGCGGCGATCCCTTCGTGTTCGGCCGCGGGGGCGAGGAAGCCGAAGCCTGCCGCGCCGCCGGGGTTCCGGTGGAAGTGGTGCCCGGCATCTCGTCCGCGCTGGGCGCTGCCGCCGCCGCGCAAATCCCGCTGACGCACCGCGACCATGCCTCGATCGTCACGTTCGTGGCCGGCCAGTGCAAGGGCCTGACCGACCAGGACTGGTCCGGCCTTGCCGGCAAGGGCCGGACCTTGGTGATCTTCATGGGCCTTGCGACTGCCGCCCAGATCACCGAAAAGCTGATCGCGGACGGCCTGACGCCCGACGTTCCCGTCGCGGTGATCGAAAAGGCGACGCGAAGCGACATGCGCGTGCTGCGCGCGTCGCTTGCGGGACTTGCAGAGCTTGTTGAGCGGGAACGGGTGGCCAGCCCCGCGCTCATCGTCATCGGTGCTGTTACCGCGCAGCCCGATACCATCGTAAGCGCAACAGCGCTGGAGGCAGTACAACAGTGAAGATCCTGACGGGCAACGACCTCAAGACCGGGGCGGTCATCTGGTGGACCGGCGTAAGCTGGTCGCTGGATGTCAACGATTCCGCCGACGTCGGCGACCATGGCGCCGCCCTTGCCGCGCGCGAGGAAGGCGCCCGCAACGTCGTCGGCGCCTATATCGTCGATGGCGCGAAGACCGATGAAGGCGTTCGTCCCGCCCATATCAAGGAGCGTATCCGCGCGCTTGGGCCGACCGTCCGCCTGGACCTGACGCTGAAGCCGTCCGACCCCGCAGCCGCAGACTGGGTGATCTGATGTACAAGTATGACGAATACGACCAGCAGATGGTCGATACCCGCGTCGCGGAATTCCGCGATCAGGTGCGCCGCCGCCTTGCCGGCGACCTTACCGAGGACCAGTTCAAGCCGCTGCGCCTGCAGAACGGCCTCTACCTCCAGCTGCATGCCTACATGCTGCGCGTCGCGGTGCCCTATGGCACGCTGAATTCCGCGCAGATGACGCTGCTGGGCGATATCGCGGACAAGTACGACCGCGGCTACGGCCACTTCACCACGCGCCAGAACATCCAGTACAACTGGATCAAGCTGGAAGACACGCCCGACATCCTGGCCGAACTGGCCAAGGTGGAAATGCATGCCATCCAGACCAGCGGCAACTGCATCCGCAACATCTCGTCCGACCAGTATGCGGGCGCGGCTGCGGAAGAAATCGTCGATCCGCGTCCCTACGCCGAACTGCTGCGCCAGTGGTCCAGCTTCCACCCGGAATTCCTGGTGCTGCCGCGCAAGTTCAAGATCGCCGTCATCGCGTCGGAAACCGACCGCGCGGCGATGCGCCTGCACGACATCGGCATCAAGATGGTGCGTAACGACGCGGGCGAGATCGGCGCCCAGTTCTACGCCGGTGGCGGCATGGGCCGTACCCCGATGATCGCCCCGCTGATCCGCGACTTCGTGCCGCTGGACCAGCTGATTACGTATGCCGAAGCCTGCCTGCGCGTGTACAACCGCTATGGCCGCCGCGACAACAAGTACAAGGCGCGCATCAAGATCCTCGTCCACGAACTGGGCCGTGACGAATACGTCCGCCAGGTGGAGGAAGAGTTCGCGCACCTGCTGACCCAGCCGATCGAGCCGCCGCTGGCCGAGCTGGAGCGGATCAAGACGCACTTCGTCGATCCCGGCTTCGATCCCGGCGCCCCGGACGATCTGGACCTGACCGATCCCGACTTCCGCCTTTGGGTGGAGCGCAACACGCATGCCCACAAGCAATCGGGCTATGTGATCGCCACGGTTTCGCTGAAGCCCGTGGGCGGCATCCCCGGTGACGCCACCGCCGACCAGATCCGCCTGATGGCAAAGCTGGCGAAGGACTACAGCTTCGACGAACTGCGCGTGACCCACGCCCAGAACATCGTCTTCCCGCACGTGAAGAAGGCCGACCTCTACACCGTGTGGCAGGCGCTGGACGAAGCGGGCCTTGCCACTGCCAATCTCGACACCGTGGGCGACATCATCGCCTGCCCGGGCCTCGACTATTGCGCGCTGGCCAATGCCCGTTCGATCCCGGTGGCGCAGAAGATCTCCGAACGTTTCGGCAGCGCCGAGCGTCAGGCCGAGATCGGCGAGTTGAAGCTGAAGATCTCCGGCTGCATCAATGCCTGCGGGCACCACCACGCGGGCCACATCGGCATCCTCGGCGTCGACAAGAAGGGTCTGGAAAACTACCAGCTCCTGCTGGGCGGCAGCGAGGGCGCGGATACCTCGCTCGGCCAGATCACCGGCCCCGGCTTTACCGAGGACGGCGTGGTCGATGCCATCGAAAAGGCCACCGAAGTCTATCTCGCCAACAAGCAGGGCGAGGAACGCTTCCTCGACACCTATCGCCGTATCGGCATGGCTCCGTTCAAGGAAGCGATCTATGGTTGAAGTCCAATTCCGCTTTCGTGAAGACGAAGCGGTCAACGATCCGGCGGTGACCGTCGATTCCTTCGGCGAGCAGACCAATGCCAGCGCCGTCCGCATCGAACCGGGCGACGACGCGCGCGACCTGCTGCCGCATCTCGACCGTCTCTCGCTGGTGGAAGTCAGCTTCCCGGCCTGGACCGACGGACGCGGCTATTCCTCCGCCCGTATCCTGCGCGAAGCGGGCTACGACGGCGAGATGCGTGCGGTGGGCGATCTGGTGATCGACATGCTCCACCACCTGCGGCGCTGCGGCTTCGATGCCTTCGCGCCCGACAAGGCCCTCAACGAACAGGACGCGCAGACCGCGTTCGACCGTTGGGAAAACGTCTACCAGGCCACCGTCGTCGACGGTCGCCAGGCGATCTGGGCCAAGCGCCACGGCTGATTTCCGCCTCGATAACCGGAAAATCGCCGTCAAAAGGGACCACCCGATGACCCGTACCGAAGTGACTCGCATTCGCGACCTGATCGACACCGGCCCTCGTTTCGACGAGGCCGATGCCGTACGCCTGAACCGCCTGTTCCGCGGCACCGATACGAACGAAATGCTCGAAACGGTGCTCAAGGAAGGCATGGCCGGCGATATCGCGATCGTGTCCAGCTTCGGTGCGGAATCGGCGGTTCTGCTGCATCTGGTCGCCTCGGTCGATCCTTCGGTGGCGGTGCTGTTCCTGGAAACGGGCAAGCACTTCCCCGAAACGCTGGCCTATCGCGACCAGCTGGCCGATCGGCTGGGCCTGACCAACCTGATCAACCTGCTGCCCGATGCGGAGGAACTGGCGAAGAAGGACGAGAGCGGGCTGCGCTGGTCCTACGACCCGGACGGCTGCTGCGAGATCCGCAAAGTGAAGCCGCTGGAAAAGGCGCTGCTGAACTACGATGCCTCCTTCACCGGCCGCAAAGCGTTCCAGAACTCGACCCGCGCCACCCTGCCGCGCTTCGAGATCGACACGACCGACGCGCAGGGGCGCCTGAAGATCAACCCGCTGATCGACTGGAACCCGGACCGCATCGCCGCCTATATCGCCGAGCACGACCTGCCCCCGCACCCGCTGGTGGCGCAGGGCTATCCGTCGATCGGCTGCATGCCCTGCACCAGCAAGGTGGCGGCAGGCGAAGACCCCCGCTCCGGCCGCTGGCGCGGGTGGGACAAGACCGAATGCGGCATCCACGTCGCCCATCCCACCTCCGACCACACCGACCAGAACGCGCCCGAGTTCGGCCTGGATCTGTAAGATTTGGTTTTCAGGCAGCCGGTCAATTTGATCCCGGCTGCCTGGCAACTTTCATCTTGTCGGGAAGGATATAGGCTGCATCTGCGACAACTTGGCCGGCACACCACGAGACTGCCTCCTGCAAGCCGGAATTGTCGATCCGATAGCGCTTTTGCTGCCACCCCTCAGGCAATTGGTTTGCGGGCTCGTTCCTGTCTACGACTTTCCAGTCTCGCGACTTGAACCCCCAGGCAACATCTTTTGCAGTGATGAGGCGATCGTAGAACAGCTTGAGATTCAACCATGGCTGGCTCTCGTCTTTCCGAACCGCCTCAATTCCCCGCCAGATCGGAATGATGATCCCATCCTGTTTCAGGACTGGGTATCCAACATTCGTAAACTCCCACGAATGCTTCGGAATATGCGCGTATTCCCACCGTTCTCCATCGATATACAGCCACAGATGGTCGCCCAGAGCCGTGATGAATTCGAGATCCGATCCGTCGGCGGCGTCAGAGAGAAAATCCACGCGCAGAAAAGTTACTTGCGCGGATTCATCCATCGAAAATGAGATCTGGCGGCTGCGGCCCTTGCATTCCACACCCTCAACGATGGGCCTTTGAAGCGTTGGGTGCCATCGGACGCTCGTGGAGGCGGCAGCGTCCCATGTTTCCGTGTGGAGCTTGGCAAAATCAAAACTGCCAGCGCTTTGCCCCCACGATGACGACGGCATTCCAAGCGAGATGCAGCCAAGCAACCAATGCACGATTGCCCGTGCTCTCATTGCCTGCCCCCCATCCGATCCACCACCCACCACTTCGGCAGATAAGGCCGCTCCACCAGTTTCTCGGCGGCGTAGGGCCACCAGCCCGGGCCGAAGGGCCAGTAAAGCCGCACCGGCACGCCGAGTTCGCCGGCCACTCGGCTGCTGCGCTTCATGGGAAGGCCGCGCAACTGCTCCAGTTCGCAGGGAGTGCCTGAGGCCCTCAGGATCTCCAGCGCCGCGCGGGCGAGTGCCGGGTCGTGCGTGGCCACGCCCACCGGCGCGGAGCGGCCGGCGAGCAGGTGCACTAGTTCGAGAAACGCCTCCGAAAGGTCGCCCGCATCACCTTCCGGATCGGCCCACTCACCCTTGACCAGACGGATGCGCACGGGGGCGTCGCGCAGGCGGTCGGCATCGGCCGTGCTTCGTCGCCAGCGGGCGGGGAGCGCGGTGCCGCTTGTGCCGTATTCACCGGCCAGCCACTCGACCAGATCGAGCGTCGGCCCCGCCTGTGCGTGGGTCAGCGCGTCGAACACCACGGTCATGCCCGCCCCGCGCGCCGGGCCGGCCACGGCGCGCAGCAGGTCCTTGTCGAAGTACAGCGGGGAGGCCTTGATCGCCAGACAGGTGCCCGGAACCGCGCCGTTCAAGGTGCGAGACAGGGCCTCACAGGCAGTCACGATGCCATCCGGCACGCCATCCCATGCTGGGAAATAACTGAGCGTCGCCGCCATGCCCTGTTCGCGCAGGGAAAGCGCCGCCCGTGCTGCCGCCGCCGCGTCCGGCGCGGGGGCCACAGCCTCGACGGTGCGCGAAAGAGCCACGCGCAGCTTCGTGCCGACGCCTGCACTCATGCCTGCACCGCCCGCCCTTGCGCCATCCATCCCGGTCGCCGCTGCCACAGCCAGTTGGCCGCCTCCACCGCCAGCGCGGCAAGGCCATGGAGGTTGAACGGATAGGTCTGCAGCCGCACGCAGGCCATCGCCTCCCGCGTCCAGACATCCATGATCCACGGCTCCACTTCGCCCAGCAATTCGATGCCCAGCAGCCCGCGCCCGGTGGCATCGGCCAGCGCATGAAGCATCAGCAGATTACCCGGAGACACCCGCGAAAAGGCCGTGTCGAACCCGATCTTGAACAGCCAGTAGCGGCGCTGGAATTCCACCGCGAGTTGCATCGCCACCGCCTTGCCGCCGATCCGCATGAAGGCGATGCGGCAGGCCCCTTCCCCACTCGCGCGGCCGAGGAAATCGCGGAAGAATGCAGCCTTCACCGGATCGCAGCCCAGCGCGGAGCCGGTCTCTCCCTTCCAGCCGCGTCGTTCGATCTCCACCGCTTCGTCGAACAGGGTGTCGAATTCCTCCCGACACGGGGCGTGCATCTCGAACGTCACCGCGCCTTCGGCCTCGGCCCGGCGGCGGGCGCGGCGGAAATCCGAACGCCGGCCGGAATTGAAGCGCGCCTCGGGATCGGTGGCGCCGGGGTCGATGGCGATGGTCGGGCAACCGGTGGCCGGCCGCACGACCAGCAGCCCCCGCCGCCGCATAGCCCTGCGCAGCCCCCGCACCAGTGGCGAATCCGCCGGGACCCGCTCCAGCCGCAAGGGGCGCTTCAGCCGCGCCAGATCGCCCGCCAGCGCGGTGGCCGCCGCATCGTCGCGGCAGAGGGCATCAACCGGCTCGTAGACCTGCCGCTCCCCGGCAGCGTGCCAGCGCCCCAGCCAGCCCTTGCGACGGCAAAGCGGCAGCAGCGCGATCACGCGCCCCATCTCCCGCACCGCCACCAGCCGCTGCACCCGGCCGGCCAGCATCGTTGCAGCCAGCGCACCGTGGAACGCCAGCATCTGCGACGGCAATCGCGCCTGCGATTCCAGATCGCGCCACTCGCTTTCGGCTATCTCTCCGGACGGCTGCCGACTGCGCGCGCGCCGGTTCGACGCGGGCCCAGCAGGCCCGGCGGCGCGTTCCACCATCGGTGCTTCATGGCGCAAGGCCGATTCCCTTCACGACGCAACTGTCGTCCCCGCGCGAGTGAATAGCCGAAATCTGCTTATTCGAAGTTAAAAGGCAGTCAGTTAGACCGACATCGATGTCTGCAAGTTGCGCGGCATGAATTTTTACATGCAAAAAACACACCCATCATAGGCCTTGGCTTTGCGCCGTGGGGTACTAAGTGCCAAATGCCCCCAATATTGCAGTGCAACATGAACCCGAACCAGAAACACACCCACCCTGCCCTCGTCACGCTTGCGCTGGCTATGGGCGCTTTCGCGATCGGCACCACCGAATTCGCGGCGATGAGCCTCGTGCCCTATTTCGCGCGCGACCTTCATCTGACGGAGCCGCAGGCGGGCCACGCCATCAGCGCCTATGCATTGGGCGTCTTCGTCGGCGCGCCGGTGATCGCGGTGCTGGCGGCGAAAGTGGGGCGGCGAGCGCTGCTGATCGGGCTGATGGCAATGTTCGCACTGGGCAACGGGCTTTCGGCCATGGCGCCCAGCTATCCGCTGCTGATCCTGTTCCGCTTCCTTTCCGGCCTGCCGCATGGCGCCTATTTCGGCGTGGCGGCGCTGGTGGCGGCATCGATGGTGCCGGAAAACCGGCGCGCGCAGGCCGTGGCCATGGTGATGTCGGGGCTGACCGTCGCCACGATCATCGGCGTTCCCGCCGCCAACTGGCTGGGGCAGGCGCTGGGCTGGCGCGCGGGCTTTGCCGTGGTTTCGGTGCTGGCGCTGATGACCATGGCCTCCGTCGCGCTGTTCGCGCCGCACCAGCCGCCGTCGGAAGGCGCCAGCGCCGCGCGGGAACTGAGCGCCCTGCGCCGCCCGCAAGTGCTGCTGACGCTGCTGACCGGCGCCATCGGTTTTGGCGGCCTCTTCGCGGTCTATACCTACGTCGCCTCCACGATGATCGAAGTGACCAAGGTGTCCGAAGGGCTGGTGCCGGTGGTGCTGGCGGTGTTCGGCGTGGGCATGACCGTAGGCAACTTGTTCTGGGCCTGGGCCGCCGACCGCGCGCAGAGCCGCGCGGCGATCGGCGCGCTGCTGTTCAGCGCCTTTTCGCTCGCCCTGTTCCCCTTCGCGGCGGGCAATATCTGGACGCTGGTTCCGGTGATCCTGATGGTGGGCTTCTCCGGCGGCCTGGGCACGATCCTGCAGACGCGCCTGATGGACGTTGCGGGCGAGGCGCAGGCACTGGCCGCCGCCGCGCACCACAGCGCCTTCAACTTCGCCAATGCGCTGGGCCCGTGGCTGGGCGGTCTGGCCATCTCGGCCGGCTGGGGCCTCACCTCCACCGGCTGGATCGGCGCAGCACTGTCGCTGGGCGGTCTGGCGGTGTTCCTGCTGACCCTGGCCCATCACAAGCGCGGCGTGGAACTGGAAGCGGTGCCGGTCTGCGCCTGAGGCGCTCGGTACACTACCTGCCCCCAAATTCCTCGTCATCCCCGCGTAGGCGGGGATCCCGCTTCCATTTAAAGCACGCGGAGACGCGGAGACGCAGAGGGGGCAGCTTCGGCACGCCCCATCTGCGTCTCCGCGTCTCTGCGTGAACCACAAAAAGCGGGGCCCCCGCCTTCGCGGGGGCGACGAAGTGGTTTTACGATAGGGAAAAAGCAGCCAACACCCAGCCTAGTTCTGATCCCGCCGCTCCAGCCGCATGTGCACGGCGCTGGGCGTGTTCTCCATCTCGGAAACGAAATAGTCCTCGAACGGCATGTCGTCATCGAACAGCGGCGCGCCCTTGCCCAGCGCGCGCGACATCACGCGCAGCCAGATCTCGTCCGCCTTGCCGGTGCTGAGCGCGGCGCTGACCGTCCGGGCCCCGCCAATCACCAGCACTGCCTTGTCGCCCGCCACTTTCTGGGCAGCGGAAAAGGCAGAGGCAAAATCGGCGTGGAAGTGGAAGTGCAGCCGCGCATTCTCCCGCGGGGCGGGAACGGGCGCATGATCGGTGACGACGAAGATCGGCACCTGAAGCTCGTAATTGTCGGCATACCAGTCCGGATCGCCGCCTGCCGCAAAGGCCTTGGCGCTCATCACCACGGCGCCGCAGGTATCGGCCAGCCGCGCAACCATCTTGGCGCGCCGCGCGTCATCGACCGGGAAAACGGTCACGCCATCGGCATCGGTCCAATATCCGTCGATGCTCGTGGCAGCCTCTACGATCATCCTGCCCATGGGTGTTTCTCCACCTGACAACTTACACCTGTGCCGCTCGGTCGCAAAGATGTGAAGAACACCGCGATGAGGGAGTTTCCCGAAAGCGGACGAGCCGGGCTTCTGCCGGGACGCGGCGACTGTTTCCGGCCTGTTTCGTTTTCCTACAAGCGTGCGATTTGAGACTCTTGCGCCATGAATGGGGGCGCGACTCGAAATGCAGGCAGGATCAGCGACTTGGCCTCACGAGGCGCCACAAGGTGACACTCGCGCGTTTTTCACTGGACCGTGTCAACTGTGTCAACCGACCTGTCACCTTGTGCGCAAACGGCAGCGGGCCGCCCCCACGAGGGGGACGGCCCGCCCGAGTCGCAGCGATGACGGCCGCGATGATGAAGCCTGCGTCAGCCGATCATCATCAGGCTGGCATTGCCGCCTGCCGCAGTGGTGTTGATCGAGGTGGAAACCTCTTCCAGCAGCCAGGCGCCATTCGGCCCCGCACTGACGTGCACGGGCACGATCGGGCCGGACATGCCCGCCACCGCCTCGCAAGCCGCGCGCACGGCGGCGGCGTCACCCTCGACCAGGCAGGCCGCGAAAGCCTCCCCGGCGTGCGGGTGGAAGCGCGCCTCGATCTCGGCAGGCAGACCGCCGGGGACCGCCATGCCCTCGACAGTCGCGGTATTGCCGGTAGCCAGCACCGCCGCCATCTGCGCGAAGAGGCCGGCGCGGGTCGCCGGGCGCAGCAGCACGCGGCCACGCGGATGCAGCGCGTAGAGGTTGCGCTCGCCCACCGGGCCGGTCAGTTCGGTCTCGGTGCCGAGCGCCGATGCCGCCCCGATCTTGCGCGCCTGGGCAGCCGCGCTCGCCTCGCCCACGCTCTCCAGCCATGCGGCAAAGGCTTCCACGAGCGGCGCGCCGTGCCCGGCCGGGCCGAGCACTTCGGGTGCCTTGGTGACCAGACGGCCAAGGTAGAGCGGGCCGCCCGCCTTGGGGCCGGTGCCCGAAAGCCCGCGCCCGCCAAACGGCTGCACGCCGACGACGGCGCCGATGGTGTTGCGGTTGACGTAAAGGTTGCCCGCCTTCACCGCCGCAGTCACGCGCTCCACCGTGGCGTCGAGGCGGGTGTGCAGGCCGAAGGTCAGGCCATAGCCGGTGCCGTTGATCGCATCGATCAGGCCCGGCAGATCGTCGCGGCGGAAGCGGACGACATGGAGCACGGGGCCGAAGACCTCACGGCCAAGCTGGGCGATGCTGTCGATCTCGACGATGGTGGGTGCCACGAACGTACCACGCGCGCAGTCGGCGGGGATCGCCACCTGTTCCACCTTGCAGCCGCGTGCCTTCATCGTCTCGATATGCGCGGAAATATTGGTCTGCGCCTCTGCGGTGATGACCGGACCGATGTCCGTCGCCAGCGTCTGGGTATTGCCGACGGAGAGTTCGGCCAGCGCGCCCTTCAGCATCTTCAAGGTGCGGTCGGCCACGTCTTCCTGCAGACACAGCACGCGCAGTGCCGAGCAGCGCTGGCCGGCGGAGTCGAAGGCAGAGGCGATGACGTCTGCCACCACTTGCTCAGCAAGCGCGGAGGAGTCGACTATCATCGCGTTCTGGCCGCCGGTCTCGGCAATCAGCGGAATGGCGCGGCCATCCGCCGAGGTGCGACCCGCAAGCTGCTTCTGGATCAGGCGGGCGACTTCGGTGGAGCCCGTGAACATCACGGCGGCCACTTGCGGCGCGGCCACCAGCGCGGCGCCGACCTTGCCGTCGCCCGGAACCAGCTGCAGCGCGTCGGCCGGAACGCCGGCCTCATGCAGGATGCGCACGGCTTCGGCGGCGATCAGCGGGGTCTCTTCGGCGGGCTTGGCCAACACGGTGTTGCCGGCGACAAGCGCGGCGGCGACTTGCCCGGCGAAGATCGCCAGCGGGAAGTTCCACGGGCTGATGCAGACCACCGGGCCGAGGGCGACTTGCTCCGCACCGAACGTCGCGCGGGCCTGCTGCGCGTAATAGCGCAGGAAGTCGATCGCCTCGCGCACTTCAGCAATGGCGTTGGCGGCGGACTTGCCGGCTTCGCGGATGACAAGACCCATCAGCTCGCCGATCCGCGCCTGCATGGCGTCGGCGGCGGCATCGAGCATGGCGGCACGGTCGGCCACCGGCGTACCGCCCCAGCGGCTGATCGCGGCGCGCGCGACCATGACTGCGGCGGCTTCGGGTGCCACTTCCATCACCTTGCCCACCACGTCGCGGTGGTCGGCGGGGTTCAGCACGTCGCGCACCTTGCCCTGCGCATTGGCAGGCATGGCGAACCACTCACGCGTCACGGAGGCCTGCAGCGCGGCGGTGAGCGCGGTCAGCGCGGTCTCGTCGGCCAGATCGATACCGGCGGAGTTGCGGCGACCGGTGTAGAGGCCGGCAGGTGCGGCAATCTCGCTGTGGCGCGCGCCGGGGTCCGGCATGGCGCGGACGATATCGACCGGATCGGCAACCATCTCGTCCACCGGCACCGCCGGATCGGCAATGCGGTTCACGAACGAAGAGTTCGCGCCGTTCTCCAGCAGGCGGCGCACGAGGTAGGCCAGCAGCGTCTCATGCGTGCCGACCGGTGCGTAGATGCGGCAGGGACGGTCCAGCTTGTCGGCACCGACGACCTGCGAATAGAGCGGCTCACCCATGCCGTGCAGGCACTGGAATTCGTACTTGCCGATGGCGAAGTCCGGCCCGGCAAGCTGGTAGATTGTCGCCAGCGTCTGCGCGTTGTGGGTGGCGAACTGCGGGAACACCGCGTCCGGCGCGGCCAGCAGCTTCTGCGCGCAGGCGACGTAGGACACGTCGGTATGGACCTTGCGCGTGAACACCGGGAAATCGGCGAGGCCATCGACTTGCGCGCGCTTGATCTCGGCATCCCAGTAGGCGCCCTTGACCAGACGCACCATCATGCGGCGGCCGGCGCGGCGGGCCAGATCGATGATCCAGTCCAGCACATAGGGGCAGCGCTTGCCGTAGGCCTGCACCACGAAGCCAAGGCCATCCCAGCCCGCCAGATCGGGATCGAGCGCCAGGCTTTCCAGCAGATCGAGCGAGAGTTCGAGGCGGTCCGCTTCCTCGGCATCGATGTTGAGGCCGATGTCGTAGCCCTTGGCGATCACCGCCAGCGCCTTCACGCGCGGCAGCAGTTCGCCCATCACCCGGTCCGCCTGCGCGCGAACATAGCGCGGGTGCAGCGCGGAAAGCTTGATCGAGATGCCCGGCCCGCCATAGACGCCGCGCCCGGCGCTGGCCTTACCGATGGCGTGGATGGCGTTGACGTAATCGGTGTTGTAGCGGTCCGCGTCGGCCGCCGTGGTGGCCGCCTCGCCTAGCATGTCGTAGCTGTACTGGAAGCCCTGCGCTTCCAGTTCGCGGGCGCGCTTCACCGCTTCGTCGATGGTTTCGCCGGTGACGAACTGTTCGCCCATCAGGCGCATCGCCATGTCGACACCGCGACGGATCACCGGTTCACCGGCGCGGGCGACAAGGCGCGTCAGCGCAGCGCCAAGGCCCTTGTCATCGACGCTGCCGACCAGCTTGCCGGTAACGACAAGGCCCCAGGTGGCGGCATTGACGAACAGCGACTTGCCGTTGCCCAAGTGTGCGCCCCAGTCGCCGCCGGCGATCTTGTCGCGGATCAGCGCATCGCGGGTTGCATCGTCGGGAATGCGCAGCAGCGCCTCGGCCAGACACATGAGCGCGACGCCCTCCTCGCTCGACAGCGAGTATTCCTGCACCAGACCCTCGACGCCGGTGCCCTTGTGGTTGGCGCGCAGCGTGGTGACGAGGTTGCTGGCGGTGGCGCGGACGGCGGCGCGGGTGGCGTCGGGCAGCGTCGCGGCGGCCAGCAGCGGGGCCATGCATTCGGCCTCATCGCGGCGGAAGGCATCGGTGATGGCGCTGCGAAGCGCGGTCGGCTCGCTGACGGCGGGGGCGAAAGCGGCGAATGGCGGGGTCTGGGTCATGCGCGCACAATATCGCGGGCCCGCGTGGCGATCCGCCTTATCATGGCGCCAAAACAGGCCATATGGACTTATGTTGTGGCCATACCTAGTCTGTTCGGATGGCCAAACTGATCAAATCAGTCGATCTGGACGAACATGACCGCAAGATCGTCGCAGCCCTCAGAAATGACGGGCGAATGAGCGTCACCGAACTGGCGCGCGTTGTCGGCCTGTCCAAGACGCCCTGCCAGGTGCGGCTGCGGCGGCTGATCGATTCGGGAGTGATCCGGGGCTTTCACGCGGCGGTCGATCCGGCCGCGCTGGGGCTGGATCACGTGGCCTTCACAGAAGTGAAACTGTCCGACACGCGCGAACAGGCGCTGAAGGAATTCAACGCGGCGGTGCGCCGCATTCCCGAAGTCGAGGAGTGCCACATGCTGGCCAGCCACTTCGACTATCTGCTGAAAGTGCGCACCCGCGATATCCGCCGCTATCGCGAGGTGCTGGGGGAAAAGCTGTCCAACCTGCCGCATGTTGCCAGCACATCGACTTACGTGGCGATGGAGACGGTGAAGGATACGGGGAACGTGTGAGGTTGGACTCGGCTTGAGCTTGAGCCGAGCATCCACCAACCCTGCCCAAAACACCCCGTCGTTCCCGCGAAGGCGGTAACCCCGCTTTTCTTGAGGCGTGGCGAGAAGGAAGCGGGGCCCCCGCCTTCGCGGGGGCGACGGATTGTTTGATTGGTCGGTCTGCGGAGGATCGAGAGGCCGGTCGGTGATCGGAACTTGAAGCGGCCCCTCAGGCCGCGCGAAGGCCCGGTTTGCGCCCTTCCTCGATCTGGAACAGGCCCGCCTGCGCCGCCAACGCGGTGGCATCGGACGAGAGCGAGCGCGTCGCTGCCGAAGTCTGCTCCACCATGGCCGCGTTCTGCTGGGTCGAACGGTCCATCATGCCGACCGTGGTGTTGATCTCACTGATGGCGATGGCCTGCGCATCGTTGTCGCGCGCCATGGAGCCGACCAGCTTGTGCACGCGGTCCACCTCGCCCGCGATCCGTTCCAGTTCCTGATCGACGCGCATAACGGCCGAAGCCGCTTCCTCGATCTCGTTGCGGGTGGCCGAAAGCCCGTCGCGCGCGCGGCGTGCCTCTTCCTCGGACCGCATGGCCAGCGAGCTGACGAGATCGGCCACGACCGCGAAACCGCGCCCCGCCTCACCCGCGCGGCCGGCTTCCACCGCCGCGTTCATGGCCAGAACCCGGGTCTGGAAGGCGATCTTGTCCAGCCCCTCGATCACGCCGTCGATCCCGCGCGCGCTTTCCAGCACGGTGCGCATGGCCTGCACGGCATCCACCGCGACATTGCGCCCATCGGTCACCGCCTCCAACGCGCCGCCGGCAATTTCCAGCGTTTCCTGCGCGCCGCCGGCGGTTACCTTCACACGGTCTTCCACCTGCTGCAGCGTTGCTGCCGCCTGCTCCAGACTGGCGGCATTGCTCTCGGTACGGCGGGCCAGATCCTCGGAAGCGCGCGCGATCTCGCCCGCGCCGCCCTGGATGGCGCTGGAGGTCTGCACCACCGAACCGATCGTTCCGCGCAAGTTGGCAAGGCTCTTGTTGTAGGACTGGGTGAGCGAAATGTAGGTGTGCGGCAGATCGTCGATGTCATGCACCAGATCGCCAGCCGCCAGCCGCGACATCGCTCGGTCCAGCGCCCCGATGGCCTGCGTACGCTCAGCCTCGGCCTCGCGGAAATAGATCGAGATGGACAGATCCATGTCCAGCATCGCCGCCTTCACCAGCGCGCGGCTGATCTTGCCGGCATCGGCGCCGGGCCGGAACAGACGGCGCCAGGGGCTGGCGGTGCGCTCCACGGCGGCCATGATCTCTTCCAGAATCATCGCATAGCCGCCGATGTACCAGCGCGGTTCCAGTCCGATGGTCGCGTGGACTTTGCCGATGCGCGAAACGGCGTCGTAGTAATCCTGATCGAACTTGCCGGTGGCGATCCGCATCCAGTGGCCCACCTGCGCGGACTTGGCGGAATCGATATGGCTGTCACCCCGGAACATGCGCGCCATTTCGGGCGTCGCGCGGACACGGGCATAAAAACGGTCGAGAGCGGGGCCGATGCACTTGCGCAGGAGCGGCTGGGCAGACGCGAGCACACGGCGCTGCGCAGCATTGAACTCAAGGAACGCGAGCCGTTCCTCGATGGTCTTGATGGTCAACTTCATCTCCTTCGCGGGCGGCCGCTCAGACCGGATTACAAATCCCCCACGAAGGCTATCTTAGGACGAAAACGCGCCTTTCCGGCGGCGACGGCCGGGAATATTTGGCGGAACTGCGGTGGGTTAAACGATTGCAGCAGGCTTCAGAAAAAAGCGATGCGGGCAATCACTCGCCCTTGGGAAGTACCTTGGCCCACCGCGCGTCCAGGCCGGCCTGCGCAACCGCGCCCTTGCCGCGCGATACGAGCGAGACACCGCGCAGGGTAACGCTATGGCCGCTCAGCCAATGGCCCGAAATGCTGTAGCCGATGTCGTAGAGCGCGGCATCCTCATGCACGTCCCCATCGACCAGAAAGCGGGTCCTGATCACCACCGGCAGCCGCTCGTCCCCCCGGCTGTCATCGGGCAGCTTCGCCGCGCTGCGGGCCTTTTCCAGTTCGCGTTCGAACCACTTGGCCTCGATCCTCGGCTCCCCGGTGGTTTCGGCCGGTGCCACGCCCAGCGCAGTGGGGAACACCACCGTCTGGCTCTGCACCGACTGTTCGGGAGAGGCGGGCTTCAGGATCAGCGTCTGACTGCCGGAACCGCTCGCCACCAGCACCAGCGTCGCCGCGCGGGTGGAGGCGCGCCGGGCGTCAGCCTGCTTCACCGCATCGCTGTCACTGCGTTCGGACCAGTTGTTCCACAGGGTCAGCGCGGAAATCACCACCGCGACCACCGCCAAGACTTCGCCCAGCGTGATCCATCGCCGCCGGATCGCCGCCGCCTCCGCCGCGCGCGCTTCGGCCTTTGCCTCGGCTTTGGCCCCGGGTTTGGCCCCGAGTTTGGGTTGAGAAGGTGATTCCGGGCGGGGGGTATCGTCGCTCACGCGCCCGTTCCATCATTTTCGCCGGCCATGGTCAAGCGGAAGCGAAATGGCGCACGGGTTGCCGAGACACGGCTTGCCGATGCACAGTTCCTCCGCCACAGCGCCACCCGACAGTATTCGCCGACACACCGGAGCCCGACGCCATGACCGCCCCCGTTTCCGCCCCCACTGGCACTCTGGCCGGCAAGCAATCCATCGGTCGGGACACGCAGCTGTGCATGTCGCTCTCCGGCCGGCCCGGCAATGCCGGATCGCGCCTGCACAACACGCTCTATGGGCGGCTGGGGCTGGACTATGTCTACAAGTCCTTCACCACCACCGACCTGCCCGCCGCGATCGGCGGCATCCGCGCACTGGGCATTCGCGGCTGCGCGATCTCCATGCCGTTCAAGGAAGCGGTGATCCCCCTGCTCGACGGTCTTGAAGATTCGGCCCGCGCGATCGACAGCGTGAACACCATCGTCAACGACGACGGCGTGCTGACCGGGTACAACACCGATTACACCGCCGTGCGCGATCTCGTCGCCCGGCGCGACATCGATCCCGCCACGCCCTTCGTGCTGCGCGGCAGCGGCGGCATGGCCAAGGCGGTCGTCGCCGCGCTGCGCGACCTTGGCTTCCGCGACGGTACCGTGGTCGCCCGCAATGCCGCGGCCGGCCCCGCCCTCGCCCAGCAGTACGGCTACCGCTGGCTGCCCGAACTGCCCGAACAGGGCGCGCCGATGCTGATCAACGTGACGCCGCTGGGCATGGAAGGCCCGCAGGCGGACGAACTGGCCTTCCCCGCCGAACAGATCGCCGCGTGCCAGATCGCCTTCGACGTGGTGGCCCAGCCCGCCGAAACGCCCTTCATCAAGGCCGCGCTGGCCGCCGGCAAGACCGTCATCTCCGGTGCGGAAGTGATCGTGCTTCAGGCGGTGGAGCAATTCGTGCTCTATACCGGCATTCGCCCGGACGCCGATGCCATCATGGATGCCGCCACCTTTGCCCACGGCCCCAACGTCGCTGCGCGCCTGCGCGATGCCGTTTGAGCCGGCTGCCCCAGAAACTCCATCCAGCTTCACCATAGTTGCCCGATCTTCGGTAAGGACCCTGTCATGACAAGAACCACGCTCACGCGCTTCCTCCTTGAAAAGCAACGCGAACCGAACTCCACTTGCCCGGCCGAACTGCGCCTGCTGATCGAAACGGTGGCGCGCGCGTGCAAGGCGATCAACCACGCCATCGGCAAGGGCGCGCTGGGCGATGTGCTGGGCAGCCTCGACACGGAAAACATCCAGGGCGAAGTCCAGAAGAAGCTGGACGTTCTGGCCAACGAACTGCTGGTGGACGCCAACGAATGGGGCGGCCACCTTGCCGGCATGGCGTCGGAAGAAATGGACACGATCCATCCGATCCCGAACCGCTATCCCAAGGGCGAATATCTGCTGGTCTACGATCCGATCGACGGATCCAGCAACGTGGACGTGAACCTTTCGGTGGGCACGATCTTCTCCGTCCTGCGTGCACCCGCGAACAGTTCGGGCCGCGAAGTGCGGGAGGAAGACTTCCTCCAGCCCGGAACCGCGCAGGCCGCCGCCGGCTATGCGATCTACGGCCCACAAACGCTGCTGGTGCTGACGATCGGCTCGGGCGTCTACGAATTCACGCTGGACCGCGAACTGGGCGCCTGGGTGATGACCGACGGGCCGATGCAGATCCCCACGGGCACGTGCGAGATCGCGATCAACATGGCGCGCCGCCCGCAGTGGTCCCCCGCCGTAACCCGCTATATCGACGAGCGCCTGACCGCCGGCGAAGGGCCCTGCGGCCGCCCCTACAACATGCGCTGGACCGCATCGATGGTGGCGGACGTCCACCGCATCCTGAAGCGCGGCGGCGTGTTCCTCTACCCGGCAGACAGCCGCACGACAGGCAAGGCACGCCTGCGCCTGCTCTACGAAGCCAACCCGATGAGCTTTCTGATCGAACAGGCCGGCGGTGTCTCGATCGACGGGTACAGCCGCGTGATGGACGTGCAGCCGGTCGGCCTGCACCAGCGTATCGGCCTGATCCTGGGCGACCCCGAAGAGGTGGCGGCGCTGCAGGAAACTGCGACGGCCTGACGAAAACGGCTGCGGGGCTGTCGAAAACATCGGCCTGCCCCGCAGGCCCAGCGCCCTCATTCGCGATCGGATGGCGCGCTACAAAATCGCATCCTCTCCCCGGGGTGATGCTGCCCCGACAAGTGCGCGGCGGGTGCCGGAGGGCCGCCAGCCGAGAGCGGCGATGCTCTGCCCGGCGGCATAGTCCCGCGCAGACAGAAGCGGGGCATCAAAGACAGGCTGGAAGAGGACAGCCTATTGATCTTCCACTGTAACTGGAAGAATTCTGGACAGAAATCTGCGAGTTGATTGCAGCGCCAGATCGGATCAAATCGTCATTGGGTGCACGTCAAGGGCCGCCTTGTAGAAGGATTCGGCATGTCGAAGACTCTGTCTGAGAAAATCTTGAACCGCTTGGGTGACAAACCGGCACAATTTGCATTTAATTTATCGAATACTCCGCTGATCCGTCGTCGAATGGGGCGGCGTTACATCAAAGCTCTCGACCGGCATCGGCCCTCGCTGCCGCTGCTTGACGGCTTGGACCGCGAAATCGTGGCTGGTCTCGAACGCGACGGGGTCTACGTCACCTCGCTGGAGGCGTTGGGGCTGCCGGGCTCTGCGCAGATGCTGCGTGCGGCCCAAAAGGTCGCGCAGGAATGCGCCGAAAGCGCCCGGCGCGACGCGAGCGCCGGCCGTGAATTCATCAGCGCGCCAGCCTCCGCAACGGTGGACAATCCGGAGATATTCCACTGGGGTCTTAACGAGCGCCTGCTCGACATTGCAGAGGCTTATATCGGCCTGCCGGCTGCCTATGACGGCATGGCGCTGCTCTACACGGTGGCGGACGGAAACGAACTCGGCACCCGCAAGTGGCATCGCGACCGCGAAGATCGCAAGATGATCAAGATCGCCGTCTACTGCAACGACGTGACCGACCAAGGCGGGCCGTTCGAACTGATCAGCCGGGTAGACAAATCGCAGGGCGTGGATGACCTCTATTGCTTCGAATTCGGTACCGATGACGTGCTGCAAAAGCGTCTTGGCGCCGAGTATTCGCGTGACATCGTAAGCTGCACGGGCCCTACCGGCACAGTGGTATTCGCCGATACCGCCCGGTTTTTCCATCGCGGCGCACCGGCTTACGACAAAGACCGCGCGGCGTTGTTCTACGGCTATTTCGCCAACCAAACGCGGCACCCCTATTTCTGCGAGCGATCGGGTTTGAAACGGCGGGAGATCGCTGGTTTGGCGCAAGGCCTGTCGCCACGTCAGCGTGCAAGCGCGCTGTGGTATCAGCGCTTGCCGGCCTTGCTGCGGCTGATTCCGCCAGCTCCGGTTTGAAGCGCCGTCCTCTTTTCCGGGCGTGGGAGCACAAGTGCATGTCCCAAGGAAGCGGACGCCAATAAGCCGGATGCCAAAGAATTGGATGATTGCCCGATGTCGAACATTCAGACTGCGGCCATCGATCGGGATCTCCCACTGGACGCGGCTGTCGGCATTGTGGTGATCGGGCGCAATGAAGGCGAAAGATTGCGGCCTTCCCTGCAGTCGGCATCACGGGACAGCCACCGCGTCATCTACGTGGATTCCGGTTCGAAGGACGGCAGCGCCGATCTGGCACGCAGTTTCGGCATCGAAGTGATCGAACTCGATTCCACCTTGCCCTTCACAGCAGCACGGGGCCGCAATGCAGGGTTTGAGCGCATAATAGCGCTTTGGCCCGATACGCAGTTCGTCCAGTTCGTCGATGGCGACTGCGAACTCTCCTCCGGATGGATAGAGGCCGCATTGGCGCAAATTGCAGATGCCCCGCGCACGGCCATCGTTTTCGGCAGGCGGCGCGAACGTCATCCGGACAAGACCTACTTCAACTACGTCTGTGATATCGAGTGGGATGGCGTCGCGGGGCCCGCCGAAGAATGCGGTGGAGATGCACTTGTACGGGTCGAGGCCATGCGGGCGATCGGCGGCTATGACCCAGGGCTTATCGCCGGCGAGGATCACGATCTATGCCTCCGGATCCGGCTCCGCCAATGGCAGATCATCCGCCTGCCCGATGAGATGACCCTGCACGATGTGGCCATGACCTCATGGTGGCAATGGTGGCAGAGAAACCGGCGGAGCGGCCACGCCGGGGCAGAGGCATGGCACCGTCGCGGCAGGGAGGACCCGACGCTCATCAAGCACGTACTAAGCAATCTTCTATGGGGATTGCCGCCCTTCTGGCTCCTTTGGCCCGTGCTGTGGTGGCGGGTCTATCGCCGCTTCGACGCGATCTACGCGACGCATATCGTATTGGGCAAAGTGCCCCACTGTGCCGGGCAACTCGGCTTTTGGTGGAGCATTCTTAGCGCACACAAGAAAGTGCTGATCGAATACAAATAGCCACGAAGCCGTGCATGACGCGCGCGGCGATAAGCAACCTGCTCAACCGCAATACAGTTCAAGGCATAAACCAAGGAAATCCTTGGGTTTATGAGACTTAATCGTGATGTGGTGGGATAGTCCCTTGGCGGAGAGGGTGGGATTCGAACCCACGGTACGGTTGCCCGTACACTGCATTTCGAGTGCAGCGCATTCGACCACTCTGCCACCTCTCCGCTAGAGATGCGATAGCGATGGAAGGTCTCCATCGGGTCGGGAAGCGCGCCTCTAGCTGGCACAATCGCACTTGCCAAGCCCTCTTTTTGCAAAATGTGGGGAACAATCCACAGGCCAGCTTGTGAGCCCCCGGCTCCAAACCTATATTGAGCACATGAACAGGGCATCGTTCTTCTCACCACAGGCCGGCCGCATCATCGATGCACCGCGCCAGACCCGGGCTCGTTTCGCCATTGGCGATGTGGTCCGCCACCGTAATCACGACTTTCGCGGTGTCGTCTTCGATATCGATCCCGTCTTCGCCAATAGTGAGGAATGGTACGAATCGATTCCCGTCGACGTGCGGCCGAAGCGAGACCAGCCTTATTACCACCTCCTCGCCGAGAATGAGGATTCCAGCTACGTCGCCTACGTCAGCCAGCAGAACCTGATGGAAGACGCCGACGGCGGGCCGGTGGAGCACCCTTCCGTGCCGCAGCTGTTCGAAGCGTTCCACGATGGGCACTACCGCCTGAGGCGCGGCCTGGCGCACTGAGCTACCGCCTCCTCAGGAAGGCAACAAAAAAGCCGGCGGGGTTGGACCCACGCCGGCTTTTCCATGTCGTTCGTTCGGGAAATCAGCCCTTCAGCTTCCAGCCCGAGCGCAGCACCAGATAGACCACCAGCGCGAAGGCCGCGTTCAGCAGGCCAAGGCCGAGGGCGCTGTGCAGCACGGCCAGATTGGAATTGCCGATGTCGCTCTGGCCCAGGAAGCCGAAGCGGAAGCCGGAGATCACGTAGAAGAACGGGTTGAACCGGCTGACCGTCTGGAACGCCGGCGCAAGGTTGTCGATCACGTAGAACGTGCCCGACAGCAGCGAGAGCGGCGCGATCACGAAGTTGGTGACGGCGGCGTTGTGGTCGAACTTCTCCGCCCAGATCGACGAGAGCAGGCCGAGCAGAGAGAGGAACACCGATCCGTTCAGGCCGAACCACACCACCGCCCAGGGATGGTGCACGGTCAGGTCGACGCCGGGCCACAGCAGCATCGCGGCGGAGAGGGCCAGGCCCACCAGCAGCGCGCGGGTAACGGCGGCGCCGGTCATCGCCAGCATCAGTTCGCCCTCGCTCAGCGGCGGCATCAGATAGTCGATGATGGTGCCCTGGATCTTGCCGGCCAGGAACGAGAAACTGGAATTGGCGAAAGCGTTCTGCATCATCCCCATGACGATCAGGCCCGGCGCGACGAAGGTGGCGAAGTTCACGCCCAGCACTTCGCGACCGCCGCGGCCCAGCGCCACGGTAAAGATCACCAGAAACAGCATCGTGGTGATCGCCGGTGCCCAGATCGTCTGGGTCTGGACCTTGAAGAAGCGCTTCACCTCCTTCATATAAAGGGTCTTGAGCCCCAGCCAGTTCACCTGGTGGATCAGGGGCTCTCCCTTTGCCGGGAAGTGGCGGGGCTGCACGATCCGCTCGGGGGACTGCAGAGCGGTCGAATTCGTTTGATCGGCCATGCCCCCGCGAGTATCGGCTGCGGCTTTCCAAGGCAAGCCGTGCAACGGAATTTCGGGGCGATTCTCTGTCGAATCGCTCCCTGCAAGAAGATGGAACTGGAATGAGCTGGACGGACGAGCGGATCGAGAAGCTGACCAAGATGTGGGAGGGCGGTGCCACCGCCAGCCAGATCGCGGACGAGCTTGGCGGCGTCAGCCGCAACGCGGTGATCGGCAAGGCCCATCGCCTCGGCCTCAAGGCACGCCCCTCTCCCGTGAAGGCGAATGAGAAGCCGGCGCGCCCGGCTCCCGCGCCGAAGAAGGCCAAGCCGGCCGAGGAACGGCCCGCCGCGCCCGCACCGCAGGCGGCTGAGGCCCCTGTCGCGCGCCCCGCGCCGACGCCGCCCGCCGCCCCGGCCCCGCGCGCGCCCGAACCCGCCGCGCCGCCGTTTGCGGCCGATGACGAAGCGCCCGTGGCGCCCAAGGGTCCGCGCGTGGTTTCGGTCGGCCCCGGCGGCTTCCTGCGTCAGGGCCCCGGCGATCAGCAGCAGCCGATCCCGCCCGCTCCGCCGCGCCGCCTGGTGCCCGCCAAGCCGAGCGCGGAAATCGCCGACAAGACCAGCCTGCTGGACCTGAACGACCGCGTCTGCCGCTGGCCGATGGGCCACCCGGGCGAGCCGGACTTCCACTTCTGCGGTGACAAGGTGAACCCCGGCTTCCCGTACTGCGTCGAGCATTGCGGCCGGGCCTATCAGGCCCAGCTGCCGCGCGGCGCCCGCCGTCCCCCTCCGCCGCTGCCCTTCGGCGGACCGCGGGTTCGCTGATCCGATGACTATCGCGGCACGACAAGGCGTTCAGCGCAGCTGGCGCTTTGCCGTGCCGTTGCTTTCCAGCGTGGCTCTGGCCCTTACGGCCTTTCCGGCCTCGGCCCAGCAGGCACCCGCCGTGCCCCCTGCCGCTGCTCCGGCCGCCCCGGCCCCGGCGGCGGTCCCGGTCGAATATGTCTATGTGGCGATGACCACTACCGAAGGCACGATCGTCTTCGCTCTCGACAAGACGCACGCGCCGCTGACCACCGCCAATTTCCTGAAGTACGTGGACGCGAAGAAGCTGGACGGCACCACGTTCTACCGCGCCATGCATCTGGACTGGGGCGACACGCCCAGCGGCCTGCTGCAAGGCGGCCTGCAGGGCATCAAGGTGCTGCCGCCGGTCGCCCATGAGCCGACCAGCCAGACCGGGCTGCATCACACGTCCGGTACGATCTCCATGGCGCGCTATGCGCCGGGCACCGCCACGGCGGACTTCACGATCATGATCGGCGACGTAACCTCGCTGGACGCCAACCCCGCCTCCGACAATCCCGAGTTCAAGGCCGGCTTTGCCGCCTTCGGCCATGTCGTTTCCGGCATGGACGTGGTTCGCAAGATCTGGGACGCACCGCGCTCGGCCACCAAGGGCGAAGGCGTGATGCGTGGGCAGATGCTGGAGCCGCCAGTGAAGATTCTCACCGCCCGGCGCACCACCGCCCCGGCGCAATAGCGCTTCCCGCACCGACAAAATCGTCATCCCCGATTCGGTCGGCGCCGCCTGAAATGGCGTGCGCGCCTTGGCTGTGCGCCCGCGATTCAGGTCGGTCGCGACAGCTAACCCGGCCAACGCTGAGTAACACCGTGGTTAACAGAAGTACTCGCAAATCCTTCGACACCAGCTTGATAATTATGATTTTGTAATCGGTTTGCGCCGGTTACGAGAGTTACCGTTTCTTAGTGAATCCTACCTAGGTTCTTTCCAAATCGAACCTGGATGAACAATGGTGCAGCACGAAAGTATCCTGTCGCCAAACAGAACGGTCACTTTCGTCCGTCGCGTTGTCGTGCACGTCATCCAGGCGATCTGCACCGTCTGTGCTCTGGCGGCGATGTTCGCCGAGGGTACCACGGCCCGCTCGCTCGCCACCGTGGCCGCCGCCTGCGCCCTGTTCACGCTCTTCGTCGGCGTGCTGTTCGGCCGCCGCGCCGTTGCCGAACTGGGCGACCACATCCGCCTGATCGATGAGGCACGCGATGCCCGCGGACAGGTGGAAGAACTTTTCGCCATGACCGACATGCTGCAGGCGGCCGAGGATCACGACGACGCCGGCGCCATCCTGATGGCGACCGCGCAACGCCTGTTGCCGGACTTCGGCGGCGCGCTCTACGTCTTCAACAACTCGCGCGACCGGCTGGACCTTGCCAAGTCCTGGGGCCGCTCACCCTCGTTCGAGCCGGCCGGCACCCTGCTGCCCGGCAATTGCTGGGCCCTGAAGCGCGGCAAGCCGCATACCAACGATCCGGAGAGCGGCGGCCTGTGCTGCATGCACCAGATCGGCGAAGGCACCACCATCGAAGTGCCGATGATGGCGCGGGGGCAGGTGTTCGGGCTGCTGCTGCTGGCAAGCGATGTAGACGCCGGCCCGGTACAATTGACCGACATTCGCCGCACCGCGCAGGCGCTGGCCGATTCGATGTCCCTGGCGCTTTCCAACATCGCCCTGCGCGAAAAGTTGCGCACGCAGTCGCTGCGCGATCCGCTGACCGGGCTCTACAACCGCCGCTACATGGAAGATGCGCTGGAACGCTATATCAGCCTGGCCGAGCGGACCGGCACCGCCACATCGGTGCTGATGGTGGACCTCGACAACTTCAAGCGCATCAACGACGAATTCGGCCATGCCAAGGGTGACGCCGTGCTGCGCGACGTGGCCGCGCAACTGGTCGGCACCCTGCGCCCCTCCGACGTCGTGGCGCGCTACGGCGGTGAGGAACTGGTCGTCATCATGCCCAAGTGCGGGCTCGACAACGCCGCCGCCAAGGCGGAAATCCTCCGCAAGCGGATCGAGAGCCTGTCCGAAGCGCACGGCGCGGCGATCAGCGCCTCGTTCGGCGTGGCCACCGTGCCCGAAACCGCCACCAATGCCGCCGACGTCGTGCCCGGTGCCGACAGCGCGCTCTATGCCGCCAAGCAAAGCGGCAAGAACCGGGTGATCCTCTGCGAGCGTCGCTCCAAGCGGGACGACAAGCAGGCACCCCGGCTGGCGGTTACGGGCTGATTTCTGGCCCCTTGCTGAGGATCGGGCGCTTGCCTAATCCCTTCCCACGCTCGCAATGACGAACGTGGGGGTTCTTGCCGGTCCACTCACTCACCAACTTCGTCGCCCCCGCGCAGGCGGGGGCCCCGCTTCCTTCCTGCCAAGCGCGCAAGGACAAGCGGGATCCCCGGCTTCGCGGGGATGACGGGGTTCTGGAGTCCATATCCGCGCACAAAAAGAAAAGGAGCCGCATCGCTGCGGCCCCTTCTCATTTCAGCTCATGCGAACCCTGAAGAATCAGTCTTCCTTCAGGCCGCTGATCGCTATGCGATCAGTCCTCCTTGAGGAACGCCGGCATGTGGTCGGGGTCACCGCCACCGTTGCCGCCGTCACGCGGGCCGCGCGGACCACGGTCGCCACGGGGACCACGGTCGTTGCCGCCACGGCCGCCGTCACGGCGGGGCCCCCGACGGTCGCCGCCGCGGTCACCACCACGATCGCCGCGCGGTTCGCGCGGTTCGCGGGCCGGACGGGTGTCTTCCAGCTCGGCGCCGGTTTCCTGGTCGACGACGCGCATCGACAGGCGAACCTTGCCGCGCGGATCGATCTCGAGGACCTTGACCTTAACTTCCTGGCCTTCCTTGACGACATCGGTCGGCTTTTCGACGCGCTCGTTCTTCATTTCGGAGACGTGGACGAGGCCGTCCTTGCCGCCCATGAAGTTCACGAAGGCACCGAAATCGACGATGTTGACGACCTTGCCGGTGTAGATCTTGCCGACTTCCGCTTCCTCGACGATGCCGAGGATCCACTTCTTGGCGGCTTCGATCTGGTTCACGTCCGAGGACGAGATCTTGATCACGCCTTCGTCGTCGATGTCGACCTTGGCGCCGGTTTCGGCCACGATCTCGCGGATCACCTTGCCGCCGGTGCCGATGACGTCACGGATCTTCGACTTGTCGATCTGGATCGTCTCGATACGCGGTGCGTGGGCCGAAAGTTCGGTACGGGCCGAACCCAGGGCCTTGTTCATCTCACCCAGGATGTGCGCACGGCCGGCCTTCGCCTGCTCCAGCGCCTTGCCCATGATTTCCTTGGTGATGCCGGCGATCTTGATGTCCATCTGCATCGTGGTGATGCCGAGTTCGGTGCCAGCCACCTTGAAGTCCATGTCGCCGAGGTGATCCTCGTCACCCAGGATGTCCGAGAGGACCGCGAACTCGTCGCCTTCCAGGATCAGGCCCATGGCGATGCCCGAAACCGGACGGGCCAGCGGCACGCCGGCGTCCATCATCGAAAGGCAGCCGCCGCAGATCGTCGCCATCGAGGACGAGCCGTTGGACTCGGTGATGTCCGACAGGATGCGGATGGTGTAGGGGAAGTCTTCCTTGGCGGGCAGCACCGGGTGCAGCGCGCGCCATGCCAGCTTGCCGTGGCCGATCTCGCGGCGGCCCGGAGCGCCGAAACGACCCACTTCGCCGACCGAGTAGGGCGGGAAGTTGTAGTGCAGCATGAACGACGAGTACGACAGGCCTTCCAGGCCGTCGATCATCTGCTCGGCGTCCTTGGTGCCCAGCGTGGTGGTGCAGATCGCCTGCGTTTCACCGCGGGTGAACAGCGCCGAACCGTGGGTGCGCGGCAGGAAGCCGACCATCGATTCGATCGGGCGAACCTGATCGAGCTTGCGGCCGTCGATGCGCTTGCCGTCCTTGAGGATGGCGCCGCGAACGATTTCCGCTTCCAGCTTCTTCATGGTCTTGATGGCGACCATCTGCAGCTGCGGGGTTTCGCCGGCGAAAGCTTCCTTGGCCTTGGCGCGGGCAGCGTTCAGCGCGTTCGAGCGGGCCGACTTGTCGGTCAGCTTGTAGGCAGCGGTAACGTCCTTGCCGACGGCCTTCTTTAGCTTCGCCTTGATGTCGGCCGTGTTGTCCGACAGGTCGATTTCCCAGGGATCCTTGGCAGCCTGCTCGGCCAGGTCGATCACGAGGTTCACGACCTTGCGGCATTCGTCATGCGCGAACATGACGGCGCCCAGCATCTCTTCCTCGGTCAGCTCCTTGGCTTCCGATTCCACCATCATCACGGCATCGCCGGTGGCGGCGACGACGAGATCGAGGCGGCCATCGGTGAGCGCAGCGGTCTGCTTCGGGTTCAGCGTGTATTCGCCATCGACGAAGCCGACGCGGCAAGCGCCGATCGGGCCCATGAACGGCACGCCCGAGATGGTGAGCGCGGCCGAAGCGGCGATCATCGCAACGATGTCGGCCTCGGTCTCGCCGTCAAAGCTCAGGACCTGGGCGATGACGTTGATTTCGTTGTAGAAACCTTCGGGGAACAGCGGACGGACCGGACGGTCGATCAGGCGGCTGGTCAGCGTTTCCTTTTCGGTGGCGCCGCGTTCACGCTTGAAGAAGCCACCCGGAATGCGGCCGGCGGCCGAAAACTTTTCCTGGTAGTGCACGGTCAGCGGGAAGAAGTCCTGGCCTTCCTTCACCGACTTGGCGGCGGTAACCGCGCAGAGCACGACCGTTTCGCCATAGGTGGCAAGGACGGCGCCGTCGGCCTGACGGGCCACGCGGCCGGTTTCGAGAGTGAGCGTCTTGCCGCCCCACTCCATGCTTACGGTTTTGACGTCGAACATAAGAGGTTTTCCTCAGCCCACCGGCCCTATTGCGCGGCGGGGTTTACTGCCGGGTATGCCGTCCCGGTCCGGTGCGGAGCCGCTTCGGGCCCCTGGGTCTGCCGCCGGATTGCGGACCGACCCCTGATGCAAGAAGCGGCCCGCTGAGGGGCCGCTTCCCGTTAAGTCTTACTTACGCAGACCCAGCTTCTGGATCAGTGCGTTGTACCGCGCGACGTCCTTCTTCTTAAGGTAGTCGAGCAGCGAGCGGCGCTTGTTGACCATGGCCAGCAGACCGCGACGCGAGTGGTTGTCCTTGTGGTGAGCCTTGAAGTGCTCGGTCAGGTTGCGGATGCGCTCGGTGAGGATCGCGACCTGAACTTCCGGGCTGCCCGTGTCGCCAGCGACGCGTGCGTTGTCCGAAATGATGTCCTGCTTCTTTTCAGCGGTAACCGACATAGTACTTTACTCCGCGACATCCGATAGATTGAATCCCCTGACGACGCGGGCTTCTCCGCCCGAAAGCTCCATCAGCGCGACGGGAGTGTTTCCCTCTCGCGCCCAGTAGAGCCCGTCTTCATGGGGCAGTTCGGTCAGAACGCGGCCCTGTCGGACCGCTCTTGCCTGCTCCGAACCGAGATCGATGGCCGGGATGTCGTCCAGCCCCACCTCTAGTGGCAAGAGTATCTGTTCAAGCGGTGCGCCCTTGCCGATTTCGTTCAATTTGTCCAGCGAAATCGCGTGAGACAGGTCGAACGGACCCGCCTTTACGCGGCGCAGCATGGTGACTGTTCCGCAAGTTCCAAGGGCATGCGCGATGTCACGTGCGAGCGAGCGGATATAGGTGCCCTTGGAGACGTGGGCCCGCAAAGTCGCCCCCTCCTCCGCATCGAATCGCTCGAGGCTCAGTTCATGGATCGTCACGCTGCGCGACTTCAGTTCGACCTCCTGCCCGGCCCGCGCCAGATCGTAGGCGCGCTCGCCATCGACCTTCAGCGCCGAATAGATCGGCGGCACCTGCTCGATCGGGCCGGTGAAGCGCGGCAGCACGGCGGCCACTTCGTCCTGCGAGGGGCGCACGTCGCTGGCGGCGATGACTTTGCCTTCAAGGTCCAGCGTATCGGTCTCTTCGCCGAAGCGCACGGAGAAGAGGTAGGTCTTGCTGGCATCGAGCATGCGGCCGGTCAGCTTGGTCGCCTCCCCCAGCGCGACGGGCAGGATGCCGGTGGCCAGCGGATCGAGCGTGCCGCCGTGGCCGACCTTGACCTTCTTGCCATACCCGGCCTCGCGCAAGTTACGCTTCACGGCGGCGACGGCCTGCGTCGAGCCAAGGCCCAGCGGCTTGTCGAGGATGATCCAGCCATGGGGCGCCGGGCGGGTTGCGGGAGTGGAAGTCATGCCCTCCCCCAAGTCGCGCCGCGCCGATTTGTCAACTTTGCAGGATCAGACGCCCGCCACCGCGTTCGCCAGCATTTCGTAGTGACCGAGCATCCACAGCGCCGGCGGCACGACCACGCGGCCCACGATCCCCAGTTCCGGCGAGATCCACGGCAGCACCACAACAATCAGCAGGATCAGCGGGAAACCGTAAGGGCGAAGACGCGAATACTGGCGCGCCATATTATCCGGCAACAACCCCTCGACGATTTGCGATCCATCGAAAGGCGGAATCGGCAGGAGGTTGAACAGGGCCAGAAACACATTGATCATGATGAAGAAGCCAAGGCTCATCGTCGCAAACGACACCACCCCACCCGTGCTGTCCCCGGCAATGCGCATCATCAAGCCCCACAAGATCGCCCCGATCGCGGCCAGGACCAGATTGGTGAGCGGGCCGGCCGCCGCCACCACCATCATGCCCGCGCGCGGGTTGCGCAGCCGCCAGTGGCTTACCGGAACCGGCTTCGCCCAGCCCAGCACCGGTGCACCGGAAAGCGCCAGGAAGCCGGGCAGGATCAGCGTACCGAACGGATCGACATGCCGCAGCGGATTGAGCGACAACCGCCGCTGCTCCTTCGCGGTCGGATCGCCGAGTGCGAGAGCGGTCCAACCGTGCGCCACCTCGTGAAAGACGATGGCCAGGATCAGGGGAATGATGAGCGCCGCGGCTTGCAGCAGGGTCTGGTTCATTCCGCCGATCTAGGAAGCGGAACGGCTTACCGCAATGAGATGGGCCCGAATCCACGCAAACGCACGGCAACGGATGCCTCATCATCACCATCCCTCGTCATGGCGAGCGTAGCGTAGCGTAGCGAAGCAAACCAGAGCAGCGCAAACCGCCGCTGGATTGCTTCGCTACGCTCGCAATGACGAAAGGCAGGTCAGGCCTTCAGACCGGGTAACCCAGTTCCGCCAGCGGCAGGTCGCGCAAGTCCATCAGCCGCCGGTTGCTCTCCGGATAGTGCTCGGCGATGCGGTCGCGCAGACGGGGAGAGAGGCGCGCGGGGCGATCGTTGAGCACCGGCATCCGCCCGGCCAGCCACTTGGCACCGTGGCGCAGCACCTGTCCGCCCGGCAGGTCGACGATATGGTCCTTGTTGATCACCGACTGGCGCGTGAACAGGTTCACACCGCGCATCATCGCCAGTCCCGCGGTTCCCAGCGAGGTATTCGCGCGAGACTCTTCGGGCGGCAGATCCTCGATCGAGAGGCCCAGGTCCTGCTGCATCCGCTCGATCAGGGCGCTCCGTTCGCGCAGCCACTCGTAAGGATAGACGTGGACATGCTCGCGCCCGAACAGATCGTCGTAATGGGCGACGAGGCGGTCGTATTCGAAATGCTCGAACTCGAACACCGGCGCCTTCCACGGCCGCGTCAGCGCGCCGTGGACCATGCGCGCGGTCTCGAAATAGCGCTGCTGGCCCCAGGTTCCCCCGCCCGAGACGTACTGCGCATATGTCGCGCGGCAGACCTCGAACTGATTGCGGATGAAGATCACGATATGCGCGTCCGGCAGCACCGCCTTGATGCGCCGCGCGACTTCGGGGGCAAGGAAGCCGTGGAGGCCGCCGTTGTGGAGATAGCCGGAAAGGTTTTCCTCGCTCAGCAGCACCGGCCGGTTGCGGCCGCGCAGCGACAGCACCTCGCTCGCCTGCTTGGGGCAGAAGTGCATGCCGGCCGGCTTGAGGAACGCGTCCTGCACGGTCTGCCGGGGAATGTAGTCGTGGCTGGTGGCGTTAGGGAACAACTGTTGCTGCAGCCAGGTCGTGGCCGTCTTGTGGTAGCCCAGATGTACTATCGCATTCTGCATTTCTACCCGTCTGCACCCGTTGTCGCACTGCCAACGAGGGGACGATGGAAAAGTTGCCTACCAATATCGCGCAGTTTGCGCCCAAATGACAGGTTGCAGCGAGGAAGTGCCCGGCGGGCGGGATGGTTGGAGGAAGGGAATATTGAGCAAGCCGTCCCGGCTGCCCCAATCAACACCTACCTAATTTTGCGCGGGCGAAATGCATATCCAAGCCCAACCAGAATTACCCAAGGCACTTCAACCAACGTCGCAATGAATGCCACTTCAGCCAGGTCGTTCCAAAAAAGCCGGGAATAACCGGCACGCCAGATCCGAGCGAAATCCAGGCAAGAGGCGAAGAAAAAGTACATGCTCGGCACGCAGCAACTCAGCAGAAGTGCGAGACGACGGGCACGAGGGTTTATGACCACGCCCGAAACCCACCCAAGGATTAGCGGCGCCACGACTTCCAAAGACAACATCGAATCGCCCCCTCTGCCAAACGACGTTTGCTTATGCCCGCGCCGACATTGGGACGTCCGTTACATCCTATTCATCGATCGGAGCGCCACCCGAGGCGATGCACCGTGGCTCAGCCCCCGCCCCTTCGCCGTACAAATGCTGTAGAGGCGCGAAATCGCCTGCCCCTAAAACCCCAGCGATTCCGAGAAATGCCGGCGGCACAGCGCCACGTAGCGGTCGTTGCCGCCGATCTCGGTCTGCTGCCCCTCCCGCACGCCCGCGCCGGAGGCATCGACGCGCAAGTTCATCGTCGCCTTGCGGCCGCAGTGGCACACCGCCTTCAACTCGATCAAAGCATCGGCAATTCCCAGCAGTACCGCAGAACCGGGGAACAGTTCGCCCCGAAAGTCCGTGCGCAGGCCATAGCAGACCACCGGAATGTCGTGCCGGTCAGCGATCCGCGCGCATTGCCAGACTTGTTCGGGGGTGAGGAACTGCGCCTCGTCGATCAGCACGCAGGCGAGTGGCTCCACCGCATGGACGGCGGCGACCCGGGCGACAAGATCGGTTTCCGGCACGAAACGATGCGCGGCGGCATGAAGGCCGATGCGGCTTTCGATCGCATGATCGTCCCCGCCCTCACCGCTGCTGCGGTCGTCCAGCGCGGCGGTCCACAGCATCGTGCGCATGCCGCGTTCGTGATAGTTGAAGTTCGCCTGAAGCAGGGTCGCCGACTTTCCGGCGTTCATGCTGGCATAGTAAAAATAGAGTTTCGCCATCAAACTGGGGATAACATGCCCACTTGCCCTCCGCACGGGCATGAACTGCATTTGTCCCCGCTTGAATGGACGCGATCAAGGTATTCTAACGAAGCATGGCGACAACTCGAAGCTGACGGTGGCCGAGGCCGGGTTGGCCCATGCTGGAGGTGGTGATGAGGAGATGGATCGCCGTCTTCGCGGTCTTTGCACTGGCCGCGATCGTTGCTGGCTACGCCGCATTGTTTCCATTCGCATCGCAGGGCTCCGCAGCGCTGCGCCCCACGCTCGAACGGCTGGATGAAACCGCCGCGCGCGCCGTGGCGCTGGGCGGACGCGGGCCTGCCGTGATCGTACCGCTGGCGACAGGCGCCGTGCTCGCCTTGCTGGTGGCGGTGGTGGGCCGCAGCGGCGACCGTGCCGGGCTCGTCCCCGCCGATGGCAGACCCTCGGCCCCGCGCGACACCTCGCGGCCCGGCGCATCGCGGCAGGGCCGCCGGCGCAAGCTGGTGCATCCCGATCCCGAACTCGTGTGGCGCCCCGAACCCGATCCGGTGGCGCCGGACATGGACCATGTGCCCGGCCTGCTGCGCGAGCGGGACGTACCGCCGGTGGAAGAGTTCCCCGCGGACACGGCCGAAGACTACGCCGATGCCACCGTCTTCGCGCCCGAAGACGTCGGGCCCTTGCGATACCCGCTGCTCCCCTCGGTGGTGCTGGTGCGCCACCCGCGCGAGCGCGGCACCGACGAACAGAGCTGGTTCGACAGCGCCAGCTGGCTGGGCGGCCTGCCGCGCCTGGGCGACCGCATCTGGCCGCACGACGAATATGGCGCCCTGCCCTTCGCGGCGCAGATCGATCTGGCCGAACTGGCCGCCGCCTTCCCCGAAAGCCCGCTGCCGCTGTCCGGCACGCTGGCCTTCTTCCTGGGCAGCGGGGCAGTGATCGAAGTGCCCGAGGCGAACAACCCGTTCACCGCCCCGCCGGCGGACCTGCCGCCGGCCTTCGACGAAGGCGGCCATCCGCTGCCTGCCCATGCCTCGCGCCTGTCGCGCCCCTACTTCCCGTTCTGGCCGGTCAGTCCGCTGCCCTCCAACGCCAACGAGCCGATCGACGAGCCATCGGCCGATGCGGACGAGAATGCCTGGCTTGATACGCGCATCGCCCGGCGCAACGAAGGCTATGCCGCGAAGGAGCCGGTTACCCGGCTGTGGTGGCATGGCGCCATGCATCTTGCCGATTGCCTGCACATCGCTCTGGACGGTGCGGCACATCTGGTGGCGACCGAGCAGGACCGCCTGCACCATGCACGGGCGCGCCTTGCAGCCTTGGCGGAAAATCCCCACGCTACCGCCGCCGACCATGACGAGGCGCACGCGGCACTGGCCGCCAGCGAAGCCGAAATCCCCGCGCTGGAGGCCGAGCAGGCGGAACTGGGCCGCATGATAGAGGCCATGGAAGGTTTCGTCTCCGGCCGCGACCCCTGGGCCCCGCTGAGCGAGGACGAGGTCGAAGTGATGGGAGAAGTGCTGGCCCAGGTCCATCACGACTGTGCGCGGCTGGTGCGGTTCTGCGTGCCGCAGTCGCTGGAGGCCTTGGCCACCGTCTCACTGCGCGCGATGGTGACCGGCGATCTCGGCGCCTTCGCGCAAGTGCCGCAGACGGAGCTGGACCGGATCAATTCCGCCAACCTGCTGGCGATCGGCGATCAGCACCAGCTGTTCGGTACCGGGGCGAACCATGCGGACCGGCCGGACGACATCCTGCTGCTGCAACTGGCGAACGACGATCTGGTCGAATGGAATTGGGGCGAGGGCGGCGTGTTCCAGTTCCGGATCGCGCCCGAAGACCTTGCAGCCGCCCGTTGGGACCGCGTGACGCTGACGTTCGAAGCGGCCTGACGATCGGCGATCGGGCGATCCCGGTTGAACCGGAATCGCCCGCATATTCATTGACCGTCAGATCAGTCGTCGGTCAGATCGATATCCTGATCGTCGAGATCGCGCTTCACGCGCGGATCGTTGAGCAGCGCGTCGATGCGGCCTGCCTCGTCGAACGTCTCGTCGGAGCGGAAGCGGATCTTGGCCGCGAACCTCAGCTTCAGACGCTGGGCCACCTCGCGCTGGAAGAACGCGGTATTGGTGCGCAGCGCCTTCAGCACGGCCTCCTCATCCTCGCCCAGCAGCGGCTTCACATAGACCGTGGCCTGGCGCAGATCCGGCGACATGCGCACTTCGGTGACGGAAACCGAGTGCGCAGTCAGCGTGGCATCGTGCACTTGCTGGCGCGTGAGAATCTCGGAAATGACGTGGCGCACCTGCTCACCCACCTTGAGAAGGCGGACGGATTGCTGCTCGGGAGTGATCTGCTGACGGGACATGATGATCCCCATGTGGGCCAGACGCGACAATTTGCAACAATTGATTATGGCACCATTCATCCGCCCTTTGGTTAAGGCAGGGTTCCCCCCACGCTTCAAGGAGCTGAAAGAATGCGCAAGTTTACCGCCACCCTGCTCGCCGCCACGCTTGTCGTGCCTGCTTTCGCGGCGCCCGCTCTCGCCCAACAGGGCCATCCGCAGCAGGGACATGCGCAGCAGAATCACGGCCCCAGCAAGAAGCCGGCCCCCAGCCCGCATCGCTTCCAGAAGGGCGAGAAGTTCGACCGCAGCCGCGCCACGAACTACCAGACGGTCGATTACCGCAAGTATCGCAACGTGAAGGCGCCGCCGCGCGGCTATCACTACGTGCGTTCGGGCAATGACCTGCTGCTGGTCGGCATCACCAGCGGCATCGTCGCTGCCATTACCATGAACATGTTCCACTGATCACTCAGCGGATCTGAAAATCGAGAAAGGGCGGCGCGCTTGGCGGAGCGTCGCCCTTTTTTTTACATCTTGGCGAGAATCCGCGCCAGCGAGCGTACGTTGCGCACCGTGCCCCGACAGCCAAGCCGTTTCGCCATGAACTCACCCGTCAGCAGGCTTTCCGCCGGCGGCCGCGCGTAATCGACGAACAGGCACCGCGTCCCCAACGCCAGACGCTCGCCCCCATGCGGGCCGTGATCGGCGACGAGCCGGTCGAACTGCTGCTGGGTCGGCTGCTTTTCCAGCAGCACGGTGTGGACGAAGCTGTCCCCGCTCTCTCCCGCAAACGGGTTTTCCTCCACCGCCGCGCGGATCTCCTCGCGCGTGCGCACGGCCACGAAGGCGGTCAGGTCGAAACGATCGCGCATCAGGTAGGCCAGCAGATCCTCCAGCCCCTCGCTCGGCCGAGCCTCGTAATCGAACAGGACATTGCCGCTGGAGATCACCGTTTCGGCATTCTCCAGTTCCTCACGGTCGAAGGCATAGCGCAAGTCCGCCATCGACAGGCGATCGCCGCGAACGGTCAGCGATTCGAAAAAGGCGCAGTAGCGAGTCATCGCAGTATCATCAGTCCCATTGGCAGCAGCGTCAAACCGGCCAGAATCCAGAAGCATCCGATCACTTCGAACGCCGTTTCACCCAGACAGCCCCGCGCCAGATTCGCATCTTCCGAGCGGCGCTGGATCGTTTCGTCGTTTGGTTCCTGACCGCCCATAGCCCCCTCTTCGGGCAAGCCGCTACCGCAGCGCTCCGAAAAAGCAAACACCGCAAATACTGAGCGACGCCATCGTCCCCCGGCAGTCGCAACCGGCGCGCGTTGCCGCTTCGTCGATCAATGCATGCACGAAAGTCCGTCCTGCTCCGAAACGGCGACGGCCACCGCCGGGCTTTTCGCCCGACGATGGCCGTACTTGACCTTTCGGCCGGCGCCCGCACGAAACGGGCGCCTGCTATCAGCCCAGCGTACGCTCGCGGTGGCTGACTTCGAAGACTTCCAGGTGGTCGCCCGCCTTGATGTCGTTCGTGTCGGCCAGCACCACGCCGCATTCCAGACCGGCGCGCACTTCGTCCACGTCGTCCTTGAACCGGCGCAGCGAGGAGATCGTCGTTGCCGAAACGATGACGTCGTTGCGGGTGAGACGGGCGCTGAGACCCTTGCGGATGAAGCCTTCGACCACCAGCAGGCCTGCCGCCTTGTCGCGCTTGCCGGCCGGGAAGACCTGCTTGACTTCGGCGCGGCCGACGACGGTTTCGATCCGTTCGGGGCCCCAGATACCGGCCATCTGCTTCGCGACCTCTGCGGTCAGCTCGTAGATGACGTCGTAGTACATCATCGGCGTCTTGGTCTTCTCGATCTGCTCGCGCGCCTTGGCGTTCGGGCGGACGTTGAAGCCCACGATCGGCGCACCCGAGGCAGAAGCCAGCGCAACGTCGGATTCGGTGATGGCACCGACGCCCGAGTTGAGGATGCGAACCTTGATCTCGTCGTTCGAGAGGTTGTGCAGCGCCGCGTTGATCGCTTCGACGGAACCCTGCACGTCCGCCTTGACCACCACCGGGTACTCGATGACGTTCTGCTTGGCAGCCAGTGCCGAGAACATCGTGTCGAGGCTGGCGGGTGCCATGGCGGTACGCTTGGCGGTCGCCTGTTCCTGACGGTAGGCCGAAACCTCGCGGGCACGCTGTTCGCTTTCGACGACGGTCAGCTTGTCACCGGCCATCGGCACGCCGCCGATACCCAGGACTTCCACCGGCATCGAAGGCGGAGCCGCCTTCACCTGACGGCCCTTGTCGTCCAGCATGGCGCGCACGCGGCCGCTTTCGGTGCCGACGACGAGGATGTCGCCGACCTTCAGCGTGCCGCGGTTCACCAGCACGGTCGCCAGCGGGCCCTTGCCCTTGTCCAGCTTGGCCTCGATCACGGTCGCCTCGGCTTCGCGGTCGGGGTTGGCCTTCAGTTCCATCAGTTCGGCCTGGAGCAGGATCTTCTCGATCAGTTCGTCCAGACCGGCACCGGTCTTGGCCGAGACTTCCACGTCCTGCACGTCGCCCGACATGGCTTCCACGACGATCTCATGCTCCAGCAGGCGCTCACGCACGCGCTGGGGATTGGCTTCGTGCTTGTCCATCTTGTTGATGGCCACGATCATGGGAACGCCGGCAGCCTTGGTGTGATTGATGGCTTCGATCGTCTGCGGCATGATGCCGTCGTCGGCCGCAACCACCAGGATCACGATGTCGGTCACGTTGGCACCGCGCATACGCATCTGCGTGAAGGCGGCGTGGCCCGGCGTATCAAGGAAGGTGACGAGATCGCCGCCCTTGGTCTTGATCTGATAGGCGCCCATGTGCTGCGTGATGCCGCCGGCTTCGCCCTTCACCACGTCGGTGCCGCGCAGGGCATCGAGCAGCGAGGTCTTGCCGTGATCGACGTGGCCCATGATGGCGACGACGGGCGGACGCGGCTTCAGGGTTTCGGGTGCATCGACGTCGGTCGAGGTATCGATGTCGACATCGCTTTCCGAAACGCGCTGGATGTTGTGACCGAATTCGGTGACGAGCAGTTCGGCGGTATCCTGGTCGATCGTCTGGTTGACGGTGACCATCATGCCCATCTTGAACATCGCCTTCACCAGGTCGGCGCCCTTTTCGGCCATGCGGTTCGCCAGTTCCTGCACAGTGATCGCCTCGGGGACGATCACGTCGCGGACCTGCTTTTCACGCTGCTGGTTGTGGCCGGAGAAGTGCGCGCGGCGCTCCTTCTCGCGGGCACGCTTCAGCGCGGCCAGCGAACGGGCGCGTGCGCCCTCGTCGTCGTTCAGCGCACGGTTGACCGTGAGCTTGCCCGACTGGCGACGATCGCCGCCCTTGCGGTCGCGATCGGCATTGGGGCGGGCGGGCGGCGGAGCGGCACTCTTCTTGGCGCCGGCCGGAGCCTTGGGCGCGCTGGACGAAGGGGCCGAGGCACCGGCGTTGTTGCTGCTGGCAGCGGCTTCCGGACGGCGCACCGGTTCGGGACGCTGGACCGGGGTGAAGCGGCGCGGCGCGGGGGCCGGAGCGGCGGCAGCGGCCGGCGCAGGCGCAGCGGCCGGAGCAGGGGTCGGGGCAGCGACGGGCGCCTTGGCGACCGGCGCGGCAGCGGGTTCCGCAGCGGCAGGCTCGGCCGCGACCGGTTCAGCGGCGGCAGCTTCGGGTTGGGCCGCGGGCGCCGAAGCCGGTTCGGCCGGTGCGGCAGCCGCTTCCTCGGCCGCGCGGGCCTTGGCAGCTTCTTCCTCGGCGCGCTTGCTTTCCTGGGCGCGATTGTCGTCGGCGCGGCGCTTTTCTTCCTCGATCGCGCGCAGCTTTTCTTCCTGCTCGCGGCGGTTGGCTTCTTCAAGCGCGGCAAAACGGGCAGCCTCGGCCTCGCGCTGGAGGCGGGCAACGCGCTCCTGCGGGGTTTCGCCGGGGATGATCGTCGGCTTGGGCGCGGGCGGCGGCGGAGCAGCGCGCTGCGGCGCGGGCGCGGCGGCCTGCGGTGCGGGCGCAGCCTGCGGCGCCGGAGCGGCCTGCTCGTGCCCACCTTCGACGGCGCCTTCGGACCCGGGCTTGCCGATCAGCTTCTTACGCTTCACCTCGACCACCACCTTGTTGGTGCGGCCGTGGCTGAAGGTCTGCTTGACCTCACCCGTCTCCACCGAGCGCTTAAGCCCAAGCGGCTTGCGGCCCAGGGTCGGTTTGTTGTCGGTCTCGCTCATATCTCTCGTTTTGCCCTTCGGTCTCAATTCGTCGTCGCGGGCGCGGCAGCATGTGCCGGCCCGTCGCGATCATCCATACCACCCCCGGCCTGATCGGCGTGGGGTTGCCCCTGGAAATGCAGGAGGCGCTGCAACTGCGCCGCGACTCGGTTGGCCGAGCCGCGATCGTTGAGCGCCAGGTGAACGACGTTGTCGCGGCCCAATGCCACAGACAGCGTCTCCCGGTCCAGTGGCAAGCGTGTGCCCTTGAGACCGCTTCCTTCCGCCTCGCTCCCGACTCTCCAGGCCTGGTCGAGCTTGCGCGAGCCGTCTTCGCTCGCATCGGCGGAATGGGCAAGCCACGTGACCCGGCCCTCACGCGCGTTCTGCGCGATGCGGTCCGAGCCCATGAGCAACCTGCCCGATTTCAGTTCGAGGCCCAGCCGGTCGGTCAGCGCGCGAATCAGCGCCTGTTCGATCCTGTCGGCAAGGTCGTCCGGAATGGTGAGTGTCGCGCCTTTATAAGCGCGCGCCATCGCTCCCTTTAATTTGCCCTTCGTCAGGGCATTTTCAAGGGTCGTGCGCGAAACGCCGATCCACGCGCCGCGCCCGGGGGCACGCGCGTGGACGTCGGGAAGGACCAGACCGTCCGGCGAAATAGCCAGACGGATGAAGTCTTCACGCGCACCGGTCTCGCCGGAGAGGATGCAGGTCCTCTCCGGGCCGGAGCCGTCGATGTCGGAGCTTACGCGCTCATTGCGAGGATTCCGCATCGGCGGCCTCCTCAGTTTGCTGGCCGGCTTCGGGTTCGTCATCGAACCAGTGGGCACGAGCAGCCATGATGATCTCGTTGCCCTGTTCTTCGTTCAGGCCGTATTCGCCGAGCACGCCGCCCTTGTCTTCGTCGCGGGCGCGCTTGTTCACCGAACCGTCGCGGCGACGCTGTTCGGTGCGCTTCTTGGCGATCAGCTCGTCGGTGGCGAGGTCCGCCAGATCGTCGAGCGTCTTGATCCCGGCCTTGCCGAGCACGACCAACATCGCTTCGGTCAGGTGCGGCAGTTCGGCCAGTGCGTCCTCGACGCCAAGGCCACGGCGTTCCTCGCGGCTCGCTTCCTCGCGGCGCTCAAGCGCTTCCTGGGCGCGGCTCTGGAGTTCTTCACCCAGTTCCTCGTCGAAGCCTTCGATCGCGGCCAGTTCGGCCAGATCGATGTAGGCGACTTCTTCCAGTTCGCTGAAGCCTTCGGCCACCAGCAGCTGCGAAAGCGTTTCGTCGACGTCCAGCTCTTCCTCGAACATCTTCGAGCGCTCGGTGAATTCCTTCTGGCGCTTCTCCGAGGCTTCGGCCTCGGTCATGATGTCGATCTGCGAGCCGGTCAGCTGCGAGGCAAGGCGCACGTTCTGGCCGCGACGGCCGATCGCCAGCGAAAGCTGGTCATCGGGCACGACGACTTCGATGCGGCTTTCTTCCTCGTCGATGACGACGCGGCTGACGGTCGCGGGCTGCAGCGCGTTGACCACGAACGTCGCGGTGTCTTCGCTCCAGGGAATGATGTCGATCTTCTCGCCCTGCATTTCCTGCACGACGGCCTGCACGCGGCTGCCCTTCATGCCGACGCAGGCGCCGACCGGGTCGATCGAGTGATCGTGGCTGATCACGCCGATCTTCGCGCGCGAGCCCGGATCGCGGGCAGCGGCCTTGATCTCGATCACGCCGTCGTAGATTTCGGGCACTTCCTGCGCGAACAGCTTCTTCATGAAGTCCGGATGCGCACGGCTGAGGAAGATCTGCGGACCGCGGTTCTGGCGCTCCACGCGCAGGACCAGCGCCCGCACGCGCTCACCGACGCGGGCGGCTTCGCGGGGGATCTGCTGATCGCGGCGGATCACGCCCTCGGCGCGGCCGAGGTTGACGATCACGTGGCCGAATTCGACCGACTTGATCACGCCGGTGATGATCTCACCCACGCGGTCCTTGAATTCTTCGTACTGACGGTCACGCTCGGCATCGCGGACCTTCTGGAAGATCACCTGCTTGGCCGACTGCGCATCGATGCGGCCGAGGTCCACCGGGGGCAGCGGGTCGACGATGAAGTCGCCGATCGCGGCGCCCTTCTGCAGCTTTTCGGCCTGCTTGAGATCGACTTGCTTGAAGTAGTCCTCAACATGCTCGACCACCTCGACGACGCGCCACAGGCGCAGGTCGCCGGTCCGCGGATCGAGCTTGGCGCGAATGTCGTTCTCGGCGCCGTAACGGTTACGGGCCGACTTCTGGATGGCTTCCTCCATCGCCTCGATGACGATCGACTTGTCGATCATCTTCTCCGAAGCGACGGAATTCGCGATTGCAAGCAGCTCGGCGCGGTTGGCGGAAATCGCACTGGCCATGGCTTAGTCTTCCTGTTCCTCGACGATCTCGTCGGCCCCGCTGACATCCAGCGGGCGGGTTGCGGCGATCAGCTTGTCCGTCAGGACCAGCCTTGCGGAATGAATATTGCCCAGCGGGAACGAGACCCGGCCGGATTTCTTGTCATCGACCGTGACCTGATCGCCGTCGATGCCGACGAGTTCACCGGTCAGCCCCTTGCGGTTGCCGTCCACCGGCTCCGTCAGGTTCACCTTGACCTCATGGCCGGCCCAGTTGGCAAAGTCCTTCGGGCGGGTCAGCGGACGATCGATGCCGGGCGAGCTGACTTCGAGACGATAGGCTTCCTCGATCAGCACGTCGCCGGCTTCTTCAAGCGCGTCCATGCGATCGGAAATGCGGTGCGAGAGCTTCACGCAGTCTTCGATCACGAGCTGGCCCGTCGCCGGATTTTCGGCCATGATCTGCAGCGCGATCTCATCGTCGCCCACTTCGCTCTTGCCGAAAATCCGCACGCGCACGAGATCGAAGCCGAGGGCGGTGACCTCCGGTTCGATGACTTCGGTAATGCGTGCGATGTCGGCCAAGCCCTGTCCTTCCGAATCGATTCGTGTCTGTGCAACCGAACACTGGAGCAACGCAGTTTCGCGCCGGCCCCTTCCGGCGCCAGCCCGAACCTTGTTTCACCAATGTCGGGATGAGGCGCAGATAAGCGCATTGCCGGAAAAAGGCAAGGGGTCCCGCGCGAGAGTTCGATGGTGCTCGAACCGCCTGCCGCACGAATATGCATGACGACGAATATTTAGTCGGGTGCCTCTCTGACATCTGCCGAACGCTCGCAACAGAGTCTTTTATCCGGACTGACGTCCGGAAGCGGCACCAGCCCACTCCCCCACCCGACCACCCATCAGGATACACTCGTGGGCGGTCGGGTGGGGGAGTGGGCTGGTGCCGCAAGCCTTCGACGGATGTCGAAGGCGCACCCAACAAAGACTCGGGCTGGTGCCGCGCAAAACGGGCGGATGCCCGTTTTGCCAGACCGCCCGGTCACAAAAACAGTGCAGGCCGGGCGGGATAGTGTGGGGGGGGTGGGGCCCACCCGGCCTGCGTTCGACAGCGGAGGGAGTGCCGCCGAACCTCGTCGTCGGTGATACGAACGGACCGATCAGGCAGGCTGGGCTTGTGCCGTTCCCGCGATCAGTCCGGCATGGCGCATACTCGCAACGCTGCGCCCGCCGATCACCAGATGGTCGAACAATTCCAGGTCTACCGCCCGACACACCGCCGCCAGTTGTCTGGTCGCGAGCACATCGGCCCTGCTAGGCCGGTGGCTGCCGGAAGGATGGTTATGCGCAAGTACGATGCCCACCGCGTCGCGTTCCAACGCGCGCTGGACAAGCATCCGGTAACTGCCGCTGATCGAATCGACGCCGCCGGTGATGCACACCGCCTCTCCGGCAAGCCGACCGTCGCGGTCGAAAGGCAATTCCACCAGAATCTCGCGGCCAAGGCGGCCCAGCTGGATTACCAGTGTCTCGAGAAGCTGGCGCGAAAGGGGTCTGACCCGGCAGTATCCCGGGACCAATCCTGCCAGGAGCGATCGCTGCCATGGCGACGCTGCCGGCGCAGGTGGAGTATCGTCCCGAAGATCAACGCCAGCAGCGCGAAGGCCGTGGGCGTTCCACGCATCACTGCGTAGACCAGCGGCGGGATGCCCAGGTCCGCCCATCGCGCAAAATGTGCGCTCAGGCTCAGCAGTTGCAGGGAGGTTGCCCATAGCGGCCAGATCCTAAGCGCCTGGATGGCAAGCCAGCCGAAGCCCAGCGTGCCGACAAGATCGGTGAGCAGCGAGAAGGGATCGACCCGCCTGAAGCCGCTGGGAAGCACAACTTCCGCCAGAGCTTCGATGCCGAGCATGGCCAGAAGGACGACGGCGCCCCACCTTTCGGGAGCACCGCCCTTCCAAAGCGCCAGCCCGATCGAGACGATCAGGAGCAGGAAGAACACCACCTGTTCGGTATTGATCACGCCTGCTCCCTCCGCTGGGATCACGCAGCGATTGCTGCCTCCGCCGTCGCCGGTTCATCGGCCACACGAGCCTGATCGGGGCAACGGATCGGAATGTCCATAGTTTCGGCAACCTTCGTCAGGTCGCGGTGCGCCTTCACCAGTTCAAGGCGGGCATCCATCAGCGTGCGCTGCACGTTGGCGACGCGGGCCATCGGCTGGTGCACCAGACGGGCGGCCTCTTCGGTGGCGACACGGGCGCGGGCGATTTCCGCCAGCAGCTCGCCGGCCTTGGCCAGCAGTTCGTCCATGTCGTCCTCAACCGAACGGATGCTACGGGTAATGCGCAGGCCGGCAATTTCTGGTGTCATCGCTTCGATTCCCTGTTGCGCCCCGATCTGCGGGATGCGCTGAGTGCGGACCGAAGGCTTCGCAGCGATAAACCGGACCGGCGCGCCGCTAGATCAAACGCCCCAGGGCATCGGCGATGGAGAGTGCTGCAGCCAGTGTCAGCGCCATCATCAATGCCAGGGCGATCACTGCGACCAAGCGCCCGGCACGGCCGAACTTCGCATCGAAAGCCTCCAGGCCTGCCATTGCCGAAGGTCGCATCTCCGCCCATTCCGAATGCCCGACCAAGGGGCGTGCATCCGAGAGAACGAAGACCGGATCGACCGGCAGGTCCTGATCGACTTCTTCCGTCTGCTCGGCCCGATCGTCGACACGGGAAAACTCATATGGGGGTTTGCCACATAGCTCCACCAGCCGACCGTAGAGGCGGGCGGTGTCCTTGCGGTTGATCGTGCCCCACTTGTCGCGCACGCCGGTAATGCGCTGATCGACGGTATTCGGGGCGATCGCCAGCTCTCGCGCGATCTCCTTGGTCGTGCGATGCAGCACAAGCCGGTCGAGAACCTCGACTTGCTTGTCGGTCAGGCTGTCCAGCATGGCCCTGGCCTGTGCAATGTCGGTCACGTGGTACACGCCGGCCCTCTAAAACAACAACTGGCAAGGACTATAACAAACCAGCCCGCTGCGCGAGCAGCCCCTAAAGCAAAATTTCTTGTCGAATTGAAGTCGGCACCCGCAGACTTTCGACAATCACGGCGTTTACGGCACTGCATTTTCAGGACGATATTTCGAATCGTCGGCCGCAAAGGCTGCCGGAAAAACGATTGCGCGGGTTGTGAGCGGGCACATCGCACATCCGCCCCGCCGATTCGAAGTGCGGTGATTCGAATCATCGCACAACATCGATCGAGACAGAATCGGGAAGCCCCGAAGCCGCAGACAGGCAATGCCGCTTCATCGCATGGCGCAACTGGTCGTAGGTCAGCCCCAGCGCGGCGGCGGCACGGCGCTGGTTCCAGCGATGCCGCTGCAGCACTTCGGTCATCAGCCGCCGCTCGAAACCATCCACCGCCGCGCGCAGACTGCCACCGGCAAGCGGATCGTCGTTATCGGCTGCCGCAGGAATCGAAGCCGCTGCCATCGCAGCCGGAGCCCCAGCCGGCACCGATTTGGACTCCGACGCCTTGCGCCACGGATAATCGAACGGATCGAAGACGATTCGCCCGATCGGCTCCTCGGCAAATCCCCAGCGATAGACCGCCCGCTCCACCACATTGCGCAATTCGCGCACGTTGCCCGGCCAGTCGTGCGCCTCCAGCGCCGCCATGGCCTCCGCCGAGAAGCCCGGCCAGCGATCCCATTCCAGTTCGCTTGCCATGCGCCGGCCGTAATAGTCGGCCAGTTCGAACACGTCCCCTTCCCGCGCGCGCAGCGGCGGCAGGTTGATCACCTCGAAGCTCAGCCGGTCCAGCAAGTCGGCGCGGAAAGCGCCTTCCTCCACCATGCGCGGAAGATCGGCATTGGTGGCGCCGACGATGCGCACATCCACCTGCACCGGGCGAGAGGCGCCGATCCGGGCCACTTCACCATATTCGATCACCCGCAGCAGCCGCTCCTGCGCGGCCATGGACAAGGTGCCGAGTTCGTCGAGGAACAGCGTGCCGCGATCGGCCTCCTCGAACCGCCCTGCCCTGGCCCGCACCGCACCGGTGAAAGCGCCCGCCTCGTGCCCGAAGAGTTCGGCCTCGATCAGCGTTTCCGGCAGCGCCGCGCAATTGAGCGTGATCAGCGGCTCCCCCCAGCGCGGCGAAAGGTGGTGCAGGCGCTGGGCGATCAGTTCCTTGCCGGTGCCCCGCTCGCCGATGACGAGCACCGGACGGCGGACGGCAGCGGCGCGGCTGGCCCGCTCAACCGCGTCGAGAAAGGGACTCGATTGCCCGATGAATTGGACTTCGCGCTCCATTCCCAAATATTAGCGTAATTTCCCATTCATTGGCAATTCATATTTCGAGCGCGGTTCCGCCAAACCGCTGAAATCGCGCAATTCCGCCATTCGTGCAATTTGGCACACCCCTTGCGGAGCATTGGTCAATCACACCGAATACCAACCGAAGGACCGATGCCATGCCGTTCCATGAAGCTCCCGCAGCCAACAGCGCCTCCGGCCTCTCCGCCGGCCGCGCCCCGGTTCGCAGCAAGCTCGACTGGGCGATCCTCATCAGCATCCTGGCGATGGGCACGCTGAACCTTGTCGCGATGAGCGACCAGTTCGCGACCAAGGCCTATGCCGCCGCCCCCGTCTGCACGGGAGCACATCTGCAATGAGCAGGCTCGACGCGGAGATCGAAATTCTCCAGACTTCTGCTAACGGCACCGGCCAGGGCTTCGCAGGCCGCGCCCGCCCCTTCGATCCGTCCACCCTGGGCTTCGAAGGCGCGGCGCGCCCCCGCCAGTTCTCCAGCTTCGGTACGGCCAGCACCAAAGGAATGACCACGATGGGTATCTTCTCCCGCACCCGCGACATCATCGCCGCCAACTTCAACGACATGCTCGACAAGGCCGAGGATCCGGCCAAGATGATCCGCCTGATCATCCTCGAGATGGAAGAGACGCTGGTGGAAGTGCGCACCAGCAGCGCGCGGACCATTGCGGACCAGAAGGAACTGCGCCGCCACGTCGGCAAGCTGGACAAGCTGCAGGCCGACTGGGGCGACAAGGCGCAGCTGGCGCTCAGCAAGAACCGCGAGGATCTGGCCCGCGCCGCGCTTCTGGAAAAGAAGAAGGCCGCCGACATGGGCGAACAGCTCAATGCCGAGATCGCCGTGCTCGACGATGCGCTGCGCGCCTATGAGGAAGACATCGAGAAGCTGCAGAGCCGCCTGCGCGAAGCCCGCAGCCGCCAGTCTTCGATTGCCGCCCGCTTGCAGAGCGCCGAAAATCGCGTCAAACTGCGCACCTTGCTGTCGAACGAGCGGGTGGACGAGGCGCTAGTGCGCTTCGAACAGCTCGAACGCCGCGTCGACTATGCCGAAGGCCGCGCCGAGGCGATGAGCCTGGCCGACAAGCGCCAGCCGACGCTCGCCGAAGAGATCGCCGCTCTTGCCGATGGCGACACGATCGAGGCCGAACTTGCCGAGATGAAGCGCGCGATGGGCACGCCTGCCCCCGCCGCTGCCGCCCCGGCAACCAAGACCCCGGAAGGCGACCAGTTCTAATCCTGTCGGCGCGCGCCTGGCCTCCCGGCATGTGCGCGCCGCCCGGCCCCTTCCACGGGGCGTGTGACCGGGAGCGGAGGCCCCTCGCCTCCAACAGTTTCAGGGGAAGGAAACGACAGTGTCACGCGGACATTTCTATATCGACAAGTCGAACGCCAAGGTTTCCGGCGTCTGCGCCGGGATCGCCGAATACACCGGGGTCGACGCTTTCTGGGTGCGCCTTGCCGCCGTGCTGCTCACCTGCTTCGGCTTCTATCTGACGATCCCGATCTACATCGCGCTGGCCTGGCTGGCCGACAAGAAGCCGATGTACATCTATTCGGAGGAAGAGGAGGATCGCCTGCTGCGCCGCATGGAACGCCGCCGGGTGCGCCAGGGGCGCGGCCTTGACCGCGGGCTCGGCCTGGGCGGCTTCGGCACCGATCGCCGCTCCACCCGCTTGCGTTCGGACATTTCGGATATCGACCGCCGCGTCGCCGAGATGGAAGAGCACTACAAGAGCAGCAATTCGCGCCTCGCCGCCGAAATCGACAGCCTGCGCTGATCGCCGAAGAACCGGGACAAGACATCATGGACAACGGCTCTATCGCCCTCCTCATCCCGCTGGCCCCGTTCATCGTCGGCGGTATCGCGATCTGGACGCGCCACCAGCACAAGATGGCCGAACTGCAGATCAAGGCGACTGCCGAGAAGGCCGCCCAATACGCGTCCAACTCGCGCGAGCTGGAAGAACGCGTGCGCGTGCTGGAACGCATCATCACCGATGGCGGCTATGACACCGCGCTGCAGATCGAGGCGCTCCGTGATACGCGTTTGGGCGATCAGCGCGCGGTGGAGGAAACCACCAGCGAGAAGGAAACCCGCCAGTGAGCTTCGGAGACGTCATGGGCCTTGCGGCCGTGATGGGCGCAATGATCGCCATCGTCGCGATCCTGGCAGGCGTTTACAAGCGCCGCCTTGCCTATCTGGAGCGCAAGCTGGAACTGACCGCCGGCATCGCCGCGAAGACCGCCGCCGAAAAGGCCGCGCAATACGCGACGCACAATGCCGAAATGGAAAACCGCCTGCGCGCGCTGGAAACCATCGTCACCGACGGCGCCTGGGACACCGCCCGCCAGATCGAAACGCTGCGCGATACCGATCCGCGCGCGAACTGAACCATTCCACTTAAGGACTCCACCCTCATGGCCGTAGACTTCGTCATGATCGAAGCCCTTGCCCCCGTGATCATTTCCGCAACGGCAGTGATCACCGTCGGCTGGGTGGTCAACAACTGGCTGCGCATGCGCAACGGCTATCCGCTGGAGAATTCCTGGGGCAAGGCCGTCTACCCCAAGGACAACGGCGAAGCGCAGGCCCGCGTGCAATTGCTGACGCAGGAAAACGCCCAGCTGCGCGCCGAAGTGGGCGCGATCAAGGACCGTCTCGCCAGCGTCGAACGGATTGTCACCGACCAGGGTTATGATGTAGCCCGCCAGATCGAAGGCCTGCGGGAAGCGCGACATGAGGCCCGGCACGAGGTAACGCAACAATGAGCTTCTGGACTGCCATAGTCGTCATGTTCGCGATCGCCTGCGGCGTCTGGCTGCGCGCGCAGAAGTTGCGCGGCGAACGACTGGGCTTCGGCGAAGACGGCCACGGCCAGCGCGAACACGAGCTTGAGGCCGAAGTGGAGAACCTGCGCAAGCGCATCGCCGTGCTGGAACGCATCGCCACCGACGACAAGCGCGGCGTGGAACTCGCCCGCCAGATCGAAGCCCTGCGCGACTGACCCGTCTGGCCGGAACGCCACCGGCCAGACGCCCCCCCCCAACCAGCCGCACTCTTAGGCAGCGACCCCGCTTCATCCCACAGCTCAATTGCGAACCGGCGCGATCGCTCCCGCAATAGTTCGAAAAGCCGAATCCTCCCCGGCGGGATTTTGGACTATTCTCCCATCATGGGAGAGGAAAGGCGCACCCGATCGGGCGCCGCTCACCTGAAAGAAAGCGGGCCATGGCTATTGGCGGCGGCGGACATTGGCACATGCGTGACCTGATCGTGCTTGGCGGCGCGCTGGCGCTGAGCCTTGCCACGGCCTTCGCCTGCCCCGGCGCCTCCGCGCATGGTGAGGATATCGCCACGCTGCGCAATGTCAGCAGCCTGCTGTTCGGCATTCTGGCAGGCTTCTTCGTCGCCTTCCTGCTCAACCGCTTCACCGCGATCCGATCCCTGCTCTCACGCGAGAGTTCGATGCTGATGGAACTCTACCGGCTGTCGCAGCCGTTCGGCCCGGAGTTCACGGCCAGAACCGTGGACCTGATCGACACCTACCTGATCGATCGCTTCGATGGAGACAATTACTTCAGCTTCACCATGCGCGGCCGCGATTCCCTGTTCGGCCTGTTCGACAATCTCGACACGCTGCCGCCGCTGACATCGCAGAACCTCACATCGATGCACCGCAATTTCGTGGCATCGCTGCGGGAAACGATCGCCCTGCGGCGCGAGACCATCGTCACCGGCAAGATCACCGTCAGCCTGCTGCAGTGGCTGCCCCTGCTGCTGCTGGCGACGATCCTGATCACCAGCATTCTGGCGCTGAAATCGGACACCGTGCTGTCGTCATTCCTCAGCGGGATGCTGGTCTTCACGATCTTCACCGTGCTTTACGTGATCAAGGACCTCAGCGACCTCAACCTCGGCGGCGAATTCCTGAAGTTCGAAACGATCGAGCGCGTCTTCGATTTCATGGGGCGGCCGCGATACTACCCCCTCTGCCACGTCCGCGAGGGCCTGGTGCCGCCGGGCGTCGAGCGATTCCGGCTGGGCATAGGCAAAGGGCGGATCTATTCGACCCACATCGTGGAAGTATCGCGCGAACAGGCACTGCGGCAGGCGCGGGGTATTCCGGAGGCGGCCACTCCTATCTAGCATCAATGTCCAAAGCCAGGAGGATAGCCGGTGTTCTCTGGCAGGCAGGAACCACGAGTTCCGCGGGAGAGCAGACCATGTTGAGGCTTGCTGGGCCTTAACCACGCCGCTCAGGCTGAGCCTGTCGAAGCCCGCCCGCAACGCTGGTCAACCAACTGGCCCGCAGCGCCACGCCGCAGGGGGCTTCGACAAGCTCAGCCTGAGCGGGGTTGGAAGGACGGCTTTGGGTGGTTTGCAGTCATTGCCGCAATCGGGAACGAAGGTCTGCAATGCGAGATTTCGGTTCAAAAGCAGCCTTTCCGGTACGCCGACATTGCGGACAGCCACTATTGGCTGCAAACTCGCAGTATGAAACTCATTGTCGCTTCAATGCTATTTATCGCATTAACAGGTGCCACTACAGTGCCGGTATCCGAACAGCAGGCTCTAATGGTACGGATTGAGAGCAGCGTGAAATTGCCCGTGGGAGCAAGTTCCATCGATCAATATTCGCGGAATTATGCTTTGAGACCGGACGGGAAGGTTGTCGCGGTCTTTGTCATTCCTCCGGAGCCAACGTGGAATGATAGCGAAGGTTTCGGCTGCGAAGTAATGCTTGAAGACCTTACCAGCCGGCCTTGTACCGAGGAAGAAATAGCCGAAAGTAAGCAGCAGGACGCAGCCACTGCGGCGAGGTTTGGTGCCGCCGATGAGGCTCGTTGGTTTGATGATTATCGCGAGCTGCCGATTATCTTAGACGGCGGCTGCATGCAGGTTGAAATTATCTTCGATCCGCGCTCAAAACAGATCGAACGTGCCGAATGCAACGGATTTGCTTAGGCCCGCTCACCCCGATATTGATGCCATAGCCCTCGAAGCTGGGACGGCTTGAAAGCCGCCGTTCATTCCCTACGAGTTGAATGACCGACTTGGGGGGTAAAACGGACGATCCGGTTCCATTTTCCTACACGAACCCGCGCACTTAAATTAGCCCGCGTGACCGCCCGCCCCACCTCTCGCATATTCCATGCAAGTGTCACCTTGTGACACCGCAAGGTGACACTCCGCCGTGCAAGGTGACACTTTCACGCTCAAAACCGTCACCTTGCACCCGCAAGGCGACGGTTTTTTCCTCTGGACGGTGTCAACTGTGTCAACCGCCGCTTCAGCGGATCGGCACGCGGGTTTCCAGTTCCGCCAGCCACACCGCCGCGCTCGCGTCGGACGGCGCGCGCCAGTCACCGCGCGGGCTGAGCGCGCCGCCCGAAGAGACCTTCGGCCCGTTCGGCACGGCGGAGCGCTTGAACTGGCTGAAGGCGAAGAAGCGCCGCAGGAACTTCTCCAGCCACGAACGGATCGTGGCGAGGTCGTACTCGTTCTTGCGATCTTCCGGGAAGCCCGCGGGCCACGTGCCTACCGCCGCATCGCGCCAGGCATGGAGCGCGAGGAAGGCGACTTTCGACGGCTTCTGCCCGAAGCGCATGACGTGATGGAGGAAGAAGTCGTTGAGTTCGTAAGGCCCGATCTTCGCCTCGGTGCTCTGAATCGCGCCGTCCGCGCCGGCGGGCACCAGTTCGGGCGAGATCTCGGTGCCGAGGATGGCGAGCAGCACCTCCTCGGTCTCGGCGCCGAACTGGTCGGTCGTCGCGCACCAGCGGATCAGGTACTGGATCAGCGTCTTGGGCACACCGGCGTTGACCGTGTAGTGGCTCATCTGATCGCCGACGCCGTATGTGCACCAGCCGAGGGCAAGTTCGGACAAGTCGCCGGTGCCGATCACGAAACCGTCGTGCTGGTTGGCCAGGCGGAACAGGTAATCGGTGCGCAGGCCGGCCTGCACGTTCTCGAAGGTCACGTCATAGACGGGCTCTCCGTTCGAGAAGGCGTGGCCGATGTTCTGGAGCATCGTCGTCGCCGTGGGACGAATGTCGATCTCTTCGGCGGTGATGCCGACGGCGTTCATCAACTTCCAGGCGTTGGACTTGGTGCCGTCGCTGGTGGCGAAACCGGGCATCGTGTAGCCGCGAATGAACGTGCGCGGCAGGCCCAGCCGATCGCAGGCGCGGGCGGCGACGATCAGGGCGTGGGTCGAATCAAGCCCGCCCGAAATGCCGATCACCATCGACTTCGCCCCGGTCGCCTCGATGCGGCGCATCAGGCCGTCGACCTGGATATTGAAGGCCTCGTAACAGTCGGCATCGAGCTTGTCCGCGCGAGAGGGCACGAAGGGGAAGCGCGAGACCGGGCGGATCAGGCCGATGTCGCCCCCCGCCGGGGCATGGCGGAAGCGCACGGTGCGGAAGGTTTCGTCGGGATTGCCCGCCACTTCGGCCGCGTCGTTGAAAGTCGGCACGCGCATCCGGTCGTTGACGATGCGGTCCACATCGACGTCGGCGATGCAGAGTTCCGCTTCCAGCGAAAAGCGCTCGCTCTCCGCCAGCAGGTCGCCCAGTTCGTAGACGATGCCCTGCCCGTCCCACGCAAGGTCGGTCGTGCTCTCGCCATGGCCGGCGGCGGAGTAGATGTAGGCCGCCGTGGCGCGGGCGGACTGCGAGCGGCAGAGCAAGTGCCGTTCGTCCGACTTGCCGATGACGATGTTGGAGGCGGAAAGGTTGCACAGGATCGTCGCCCCGGCGAGCGCGCCGTGCGAGCTGGGCGGGGTGGCGGCCCAGATATCCTCGCAGATCTCGATGAAGAAGCGGAAGTTCGGCAACACTTCGGAGGCGAAGACCAGATCGACGCCGAAGGGCACGTCCTGCCCGTTCACGCGGATGGTCTGGCCCTTCAGCGTCTTGCCGCTGGCGAACCAGCGCTTTTCGTAGAACTCGCGGTAGTTGGGCAGGTAGGACTTGGGCACCACGCCCAGCAGCCGCCCATGCGCGATGGCGAGCGCACAGTTGTAGAGCCGCCCCTTGTGCGGCAGTGCCGCGCCGACCAGCAGCACGGGCGAGAGATCGGCGCTGACGTGGACGATTTCCGCCACCGCGGCTTCAACCGCCTCGATCATCGCCGCCTGCAAGTGCAGATCGTCGATCGCGTAGGAGGAGAGGCACAGTTCGGGGAAGACCAAGAGGTCCACATGCGCCTCATGCGCGCGCTGCGCCTCTGCCAGCACGGCGTCGCGATTGAAGGCGACATCGGCAGTGCGAACCTTGGGCGTGGACGTGGCGACGCGCACGAAGCCGTGTTCGTGCATGGAGAAAAAGGGATGTGCACTCATGGGCAAATCCCTGACAGGAACGAGAGCGAGAGGCAACTTCCCCTTGCCCTCCCCCGTGTCGCGCTTAAATGGCAGGTCATGCGCAGCCTCGACGACATCCGCGAAGAATACGAGTTTTCCGAAGGCGATGAACGCTATCGCCTGTTGATCGGCCTCGGTTTCGAACTCGATCCCATGCCTGACGCGCTGAAGACGGACGCGACCAAGGTGCGCGGCTGCTCGGCCAGCGTCTGGGTCTATCCGATGGCGCGCGAAGACGGCACGCTGCACTTTCTGGCGGACAGCAACGCGGCGATCACCAAGGGTATCGTCTCGCTGGTGATCTCCGCCGTGCAGGACCGCCCTGCCGCCGAAGTGGCCGAAACCGACATCGCCGCCGCGCTGGAGCCGTTCGATCTGAAGAACCAGCTTTCGTCCAACCGCACGCAGGGTGTGCCGAACATGATCGCGCTGATCCGCGAGACGGCGGCGCGTTATGCGCAAGATGCAGGAAGCGCGAGCACCGCATGAAGCACGTCAGCCGCCATGCATGGATGGCGGGGGGGCTGTTCTTCGTGGCCCTTGGCACGATCGGCATCTTCCTGCCGGTGATGCCCACGGTGGTGTTCTATCTTCTTGCGGCGTGGTGCTTCGGCAAAAGCCACCCGGAATGGGCGGAGCGGCTCTATAATCACCCGCATTACGGCCACAACTTGCGCGAATGGCGCGACCGGCGGGCGATCAGCCGCAAGGGCAAGATCTCCGCGATTCTGGCGATGAGCGCCTCGATCCCGTTCACCTGGCTCACGGTGGGCTGGCCCTGGGTGCTGGTCCCGGCGGGCGTGCTGGCGGTGATCGGCCCGTGGATCTGGACGCGGGCGGAGTAGGACTAGACCGTTTCGCGCAGGCGCGCCGCACCGCTTTCCAGCTGCCGGCGCAATTCCCGGCTCAACACCGCCGGATCGCGCGCGACAAGAAAGCCGAAGCTGACACCGCCCTCACGGCCCAATGTCGCATGATGCAGCCGGTGCGCCTGTACCAGACGCTTGGCATAACCGCGTCGGGGCACCCAGGTGAAATAGCGCTGGTGGACCAAGCCGTCGTGGATCAGCGTATAAATCACCCCATAGATCAGCACGCCAAGGCCCATCCAGGTTCCTGCCTCCCATGCGCTGGCCCCCATGATCATCGGCGAACCCGAGGCGAAAAGCGCGATGCTCAGCGCGGCGCCGAACAGCGCGAAGCGGTCGTTCTTTTCCAGCAGCCGGTCATGCGGTTCGTGGTGATCGCGGTGCCAGCCCCAGGCGAAGCCATGCATGATGTATTTGTGGCTGGCCCAGGCCACCCACTCCATCGCCGCGACGGTGGCAAGTACGATAAGGATGATGGCGATCACGGACATGCCGCCCAATCTATCCGCCCCGGCCGCGTTTGTCAGCGCCCGGAAATATTCCGCATCTGCGGCATCACGTGTGCGACAGGCAAAAAAAGGGCCGGTCGCTAGGACCGGCCTTTGGAAAGTTTTTGGGAGAGGATGCCTGAAAGGCCCGATCCTTTTGCGTCATGTTGCGCCGCGGCACAAATGAGCAGAACGAATGGGGTGTTGCATAACATGCAACATACTCGCACGCACTTCCTGCAACTCCCGGCCATTGCCTTGAAAACCAGGGAAACGGCAGCGGTTTTTCGGGAAAATGGATCGATCGAATGCAGAGGCAGCCGGGCCCACGTCAGGGGGGCACGGCTGCGCCTGCATTCTCATTCCTTCCGGCACCCTCTCCCGTGGGTCGCGATGCCACCGTACCCAAGCACACCTGCGACACTTAGTTACAAATGCCGACAGGACTGTGACCTTTCAGTCGTCTGGCGTTCAGGTTCATCGAACTAAATCTGAATGCACCGGGCAAGTTCCGGAAAAGACGAGACGAAAAGAAGGAAACGTCCTCATGCGCAAGATCGCCCGCATCATCGCCCCCGCCCTGGTCGCCACGTTGGGTATCTCGGCCATCGCCCCCGGCATTGCCGAGGCCGCCGCGCCCCATCGCGAGGCCGCCCGCATCACGCCGAACCGCGAAGCCTCGATCCGTGCGGACATCGCCGGCCTGCGCGGCCAGATCGATCGCGCCGCCGCCCGCCGCACGATCAGCCAGCGCGAAGCCACCGGCCTGCGCCGCGATGCCGCCGATATCCAGCGCATGCACACCGCCTATGCCCGCGGCGGCCTGAACGCCCGTGAGATGCAGACGCTGCAGAGCCGCATCGACAAGGTCCACTTCGCCCTGCGGGCCGAGCGTAACGACCGCAACGGCCATCGCGGCTAAAGCTAGCGGCCGCCGGAATGCGCCAACCGGCGGATTCCGGCGGCAGGCATCGCTCTGCCTATCAAGGCAAACAAATAAAGTTGCGCCAAAAGCCGCGCCGAACCCCCTTGAATTGCCGGACGGCCACGCCTAATCGCCCTTTCATCATGACCAAACAGCCGCGCACCCTCTACCAGAAGATCTGGGATGCCCACGTTATCGACACGCGCGATGACGGCACCAGCCTCATTTATATCGACCGGCACCTCGTTCACGAGGTTACCAGCCCGCAGGCCTTTGAAAGCCTTCGCGTTGCCGGCCGCCCGGTGCGCCGCCCCGACCTTACGCTTGCGGTGCCGGACCACAACCTGCCCACCACCGCGCGCAAAGATGCCGCAGGGCACATCCTGCCCATCGCGGATCCCGAAAGCGCCCAGCAGCTGGCCGCGCTGAAGAAGAACGCGCCGGAATTCGGCATCCGCTACATCGATTCGACCGATGCCGAACAGGGCATCGTCCACGTCGTCGGCCCGGAACAGGGCTTCTCGCTCCCCGGCGCGACGATCGTCTGTGGTGACAGCCATACCGCCTGCCACGGCGGCCTGGGCGCACTCGCCTTCGGCATCGGCACCAGCGAGGTGGAGCACGTGCTCGCCACGCAGACCCTGCTGCTGAAGCGTTCGAAGACCATGGAAGTGCGCGTGGAAGGCCAGCTTGGCGCCGGCGTCACGTCCAAGGACGTGGTCCTCCACGTGATCGGCGTGATCGGCACCGCCGGCGGCACCGGCCACGTGATCGAATTCTGCGGCAACGTCTTCGAGGAAATGACCGTCGAAGGCCGCCTGACCGTCTGCAACATGGCCATCGAGGGCGGCGCCCGCGCCGGCCTGATCGCGCCGGACGAGACGACTTTCGCCTATGTGCAGGGCCGCCCCTATGCGCCCACCGGCGAGGACTGGGACAAGGCCCTGGCCTGGTGGAAGAGCCTGGCGACCGACGAAGGCGCCACGTTCGACAAGTCCGTCCACATTCGTGCCGAAGACATCCAGCCCACCGTCACCTGGGGCACCAGCCCCGAGGATACATCGGCGATCGGCGGCATCGTGCCCGCGCCGGACGACTTCGCCGACGCTTCCAAGCGCGAAGCGGTGAAGGTGAGCCTGGACTACATGGGCCTGACGCCCGGCACCCGGCTGACCGACGTGGAAGTGCAGAACGTCTTCATCGGTTCGTGCACCAACAGCCGGATCGAAGACATCCGCGCCGCCGCCGAAGTGCTGAAGGGCCGCCACAAGGCGGACAACGTGAAGTGGGCGATCGTCGTCCCCGGATCGGGCCTGGTGAAAGCGCAGGCGGAAGCCGAAGGTCTCGACAAGATCATCATCGACGCCGGCCTCGAATGGCGCGAACCGGGCTGTTCGGCCTGCCTCGCCATGAACCCGGACAAGGTGCCGGCGGGCGAACGCTGCGCCTCTACCAGCAATCGTAACTTTACCGGCCGCCAGGGGCCCGGTAGCCGTACTCACCTGATGAGCCCCGCCATGGCCGCCGCTGCCGCGGTAACCGGCAAGCTCACCGACGTACGCGAACTGATGGGATAAGCACGACATGACTGACGAAACCAAGGATCTGGCCGGCAAGGCTGCCATCGCTGCCGGTGCCGCCATCGGTTCGGCCGCCATTGCCGCTGCATTGCTTTTCGTGAAGCGCCGTAAGGCCCGCGCCAACGACAAGCCGCTCCACCCCGAGAAGGCCGCCGAGACCGATTGATGGAACCGATTTCCCACGTCGCCGGGCGGGCCATCCCGTTCGGCCGCAAGAACGTCGACACCGACGTCGTGATCCCGGCCCACTGGCTGAAGACGATCACCCGCGAAGGCCTTGGCAAAGGCGCGTTCGAAGCGGTGAAGAAAGAGCCGGGCAACGTCTTCACCGATCCCGAATATGCGGGCGCCCCGATCCTGATCGCGGGTGACAACTTCGGCTGCGGATCGAGCCGCGAGCACGCCGCATGGGCGCTGCTCGACATGGGCGTATCCTGCGTGATCGCGCCCAGCTTCTCCGACATCTTCTCCGGCAATGCGTTCAAGAACGGCATCCTTACCGTGGCGCTTCCGCAGGAGGCGATCGACCGCCTGATGGAAGTTGCGCGCGAACAGCCGATCGACGTGGACCTTGAAACCCAGTCGGTAACGACGCCGTTTCAGGACCGCTGGACGTTCGAGATTGACGCTTTCCGCAAGCACTGCCTGCTCGAAGGACTGGACGAAGTCGGCCTGACGATGGCGCAGGATACGGCGATTGCGGGCTATGAGGCGAAGGCGAAAGCGGATCTGCCGTTCCTGGCGAAGACGCCGGCAACGGCGGCCTGAACCACGCGCCGCGAACCGACAATATCGGCTCGCCCTTCCAACGGAGGGCGGGCCGATATCGTTTCGGGCCTCCGCGCAGAACCGTAGCAGCGGGGCGCTTTTGCGACTCATTCTGCGAAACAGGATTGAACCGGATCCATCCGCGCCCTATCGGCACGTGCTAATCCGTGCGGCCCGGTGTATTGACTGGGTATTGACAGAGGGTGCTTGATGACGACTTTCCAGGATCGCGAGCGGGCTGAGGAGGCCAAATTCGTGCATGACGCCGATATCCAGTTCCGCATCCAGGCTCGCCGCAACCGTCTGTTGGGCGAATGGGCGGCAGAGCGCATGGCGCTTTCCCATGCCGAGACCGAGGCTTATGCCAAGGCCGTTGTCCAGGCCGACTTCGAGGAAGCCGGTGACGAGGACGTAATCCGCAAGCTGATCGGCGACCTTACCGCCGCCGGAGTGGACACCAGCGAAGCCGAAGTGCGCGCCGCGCTTGAGGCCAAGCAGGTCGAAGCTCGCCGCGCTTTTCTGGGCTGAGGATTTAATACGATGGCCATGTCCGCCCCCGAAATCGAGGCTCTCATCCGGGAGGCCCTGCCCGACGCCTTGGTCGAAATTACCGACCTTGCCGGCGACGGCGATCACTACGCCGCGCGCGTGACCAGCGCTGCCTTTGCCGGCAAGCCGCGTGTCGCGCAGCACAAGATGGTCTACGAAGCACTGGGCGGCCGCATGGGCGGCGTGCTCCATGCCTTGCAACTCACCACCGCCGTTCCCAACTGAGGTCGGTACGTTTCTGAAGGTTTCTAAAAATGTCCGACGTCAACGCCCGCATCGGCGAGATTGTAAACAATAACGACATCGTCCTTTTCATGAAAGGCACGCCGCTGTTCCCGCAGTGCGGTTTCTCCAGCCGCGCGGTCGCCATTCTTGAGCGCCTTGGCGCGCCTTACGAGAGCGTCGACGTGCTGCAGGACATGGAAATCCGCCAAGGCATCAAGGGCTTTTCGGATTGGCCGACGATCCCGCAGCTCTATGTGAAGGGCGAATTCGTCGGCGGCAGCGATATCATGATGGAGATGTACGAGGCCGGCGAACTCTCGCAGCTGTTCATCGACGCAGGCCTCGCAACCCAGGGCTGAGTAGGCAGGGCTAAGCCCGCCAGCGCTACGAATTCGGAACGCCCGGTGGGAAACCGCCGGGCGTTTTCGCATGCGCGCGGCAAAGCTTTGCCCTGTGCGGCTGACGGAATTTTGCGATTTTCGGGGAGGAGAGAGGCTCGGGGAGGCGGGGCCGGGAGACATTCGGCCCCGCCTCAGTCGAGACTACTCGGGGGTACGAAAATATATAAGCACGAGGCGTGCCAAACTTGAAATAATACCGAAATCTGCCGTTCCCGCCCAATCGCCCCGCGCCCCATTCTGCGTGAGTGTAAAGTCAGCCGACACCACGATCGCATGGGCTTGCCGGATAGGGTTGCCGCCACGGCGGCGAATTGCCGGTTTGCCGGCCGGGGCACGTAATTCGGCTTGCCACCCCGCCCTGCCCGCGCAAGATCGGGTGATGAGCACGACACCGCCCAGCGATCAGCCGATGCCGGCCGATGGCCCCAAGGTCATCCCGGCAGCCACTCTCGTCATTTTCCGCACGGCCGCAACGGGCGGTCCGCCCGAACTGCTGATGGTCCAGCGCGCCAAGGAAATGCGCTTTGCCGGCGGCGCGGCGGTGTTTCCCGGTGGCCGCGTGGACGAAGCCGATCGCGAACTCGCCCGCGCGATCCTGCCGAACGAGGCGGAAGAAATCGCTGCTGCCCGCGTGGCCGCCATTCGCGAGACGCTGGAGGAAACCGGCCTGATGGTCGCCACTGCCGAGCCGGTCTCCGCCGCACAGGCGGCCGAGGCGCGGCGGATGCTGCTGGAAGACGGCAAGCTGGCACCGGTGCTGTCGCACTTCGGCTGGCATCTCATGCCCGAACGACTGGCGCTCTACGCACACTGGTGCCCGCCATGGGAAGGCGCGTTCGATACGCGGTTCTTCGTGATTGATCTTGGTACTGGCGCGGTCGATATCGAGGTGGACGCGACCGAGAACACCCGCCTGTTCTGGGCCAGCGCGACCGAAGCTCTGGCGATGGCGGATCGCGGGGAGATTTCGGTGATCTTCCCGACGCGGCGCAATCTTGAACGCCTCGCCCGCTTCGGCAGCCATGCAGAGGCGGTGGAGGACATCGCCCGCCACCCGGTCCGCCGCATTCATCCCCGGATAGAGATTCGCGACGGGGCCGAATGGCTGACGATCCCGGCCGACCTTGGCTACCCGGTAGACGGGCAGCCAAGAGCGACAGCGCAGCGCGGATAATTAAGCGGGCGCTGCTTCCGCCGGGTCAGGGTGCGCGATGCGCCCTCCGGCGGCGTAGAGGCCCAGCAGCATGGCCACTACGAAGAATGCCGCCATCGTGGTGATGGCGCCGTCATAGCTGTGCGTCTGCGTGTAGACTTTGGCCGATCCAATCACCGAAATCGCGATGAACGGCAGGCCGATGAGGGTATTGAGCCCGAAACCGCGGCTATAGCTCGCCTGCCCGAAGGCGTCCGAAAGCCCGCGGCCCAGCGTCGGGATCGCGCCCGCCCCATGCAGGCCGATCAGTCCGATCACCACGGCAGTCACCGCGAACGGCGGATGAAGCAGCAGCACGGCCCAGAGCACCGCACAGTCGAAGCCGATCAGCGCCAGCGAGCGCCCGCCGCCCAGTTTGTCCGCCACCCAGCCGAACAACACCGAACCGGCAATGCCGACCAGCGACATCATCGACTGCAGCAACGCCGATTCCGCGCGGGTGAAGCCCCAGGACTGGCCCATCGGCACCAGCAGCGATCCCAGCATGACCGAACTGGCCATGCTGGCAACGGCGGCGATGCACAGCGCCCAGAAGCGCGGGCGGGCCAACAGTTGTGCAACGCTGAGCGAACCGTCCGCCGTGCGCTTTTCCGTGCCGACCGGCGCCTTGCTTTCGCCGCCCGGCGGATGGTCGATCGCCATAAGGCAGGCCGGGACCAGCACCAGCGCGATCACCGCGCCGATGGTAAGGTAGATCGTCGAGGGCGAGAACACCCGCAGCCCGCGTTCGGCCAGCCACGGCGTGATCGCGATCACCACCGGCAGGTGGACAAGGCCAAGGGCCAGCCCGCGATTGCGCACGAACCAGCGCGTGACCAGCGTTGCCGGGGCGATCGAACCCGCCAGGCTCAGCGCCGGCCCCAACAGCAGACCATAGGCGACCAGATAGAGCGCATAGCTCTGCGTCAGCCCGAGCATGACGAAGCCGCCCGCCGCCAGCAGCGCGCCAATCAGCATCAGCAGCCGCAGCGATACTTTGGCGATCAGCACGCCCACGAAAGGTGCCAGCACGGACGATCCCACCAGCACCAGCGGAATGCCTGCGGCGGCCGCCTCGGCGCTGACGCCCAGACGCTGCTCGGCGGGGGCCAGCATGATGCTGAAAGCCCCCATGATCGTGCCGATCACGAAGTTATGCGAAAGCCCCGCGATAACGCCCATGCGCTTCGCCAGGGGGTTGTTTGGCGCCATGTCGGCGGGGGAGCCCCCGGCGTTGTCGGCAGCAAATGCCATCTCTCTCTCCCGACTCGCCGGCCGTTTGCCGGACTTCTTGCCTTGGAAGCGGAGAGCCTAGGCGCTGATCGGGGAGTGGCGAGCATGTTCGGGCGGGCGGCAGCAAATACCGCCATAGCGAAGCAACAGTGTTGATCATATCTTTGGCCGGACCGCAGAAAGGCGCGGTTCGTGGGCGCGTGGGCTGGGGGGCCCTAGTCGAGCACCCATTCGACGGTGGTGAGGCCGTGCAAGCGGATCAGGTGATCGACCACCGGCTGATAGATGGCCCGGTCGAACTCCACGCCGGCAAAGTCGCCATCGACCCAGCGTACGACGCCGGTCAGCCCTTCCAACCCCTGCGGACGCACCACGACGCGGGTGCCGACGCGGAAGAGCAAGCCGCGCACACGCAGACAGCAGCCTTGGGCCGAGATGTCGGAAATTCGCCCTGATCGCGGAGCCCGTTCTGCGTGCGACACTGTGCCGTCAGCGAGACGGAACGCCGATATACCTGCCGGGGGACGTCTGAGCGGGACATGGCCCGAACACTAACCCTGCCGCAGTTTAACAAGCGTTAAATTGCGGAATTTCTTCAGTATTCCGGATAGCGATTACTTGCCACCGAGACAACAAATTGAATGAAAAGACAAATTCCAGATTGCGTTCACAAGTGAACGGTCTGGCCGTTATTGTCCAAGCGGCCGCCGAGCATACCAACCGAACAGACCGATCACGGCATAGCACATCGCCGGCAGGGCCAGGGCCAGCGAAAGACTTCCCGAAGAGTCGGCCAGCAGGCCCGTCAACGGCGGGATCACCGCGCCGCCCACCACCATCGTACAGAGCACGCCCGATCCATCGGGCGCCCGTTCGCCCAGCCCTTCGCAGGCAAGGCTGAAGATCGTGGGGTACATGATCGCGTTCGCCAGCCCCACCGCCAGAAAGGCGACGCCGGCCATGGTGCCTGCGCTCCAGACCGCCAGGGCCAGCAGCAACATGGCCGCCACCGCCACGCTAGCCAGCGCCTTGCCGGGGCTCACCTTACGCAGCACCCAGGATCCCACGAAGCGCCCCACCAGCGCGCCGCCCCAGTACCAGGGCAGCAACTTGCCGGCGGTCATCTCGTCCAGCCCCAGCACGCGCGGCTGCACCATCCAGCTGACCACCAGCGATGCCATGGCGTTTTCGACGCCCACGTAGAGGAAGATGCACAGCGCGCCGAAGGCGAAGCGCGGGCGCAGCAGCAAGTTGAAGCTGCGGAAGATCGGCCCGCCTTCGCGCTTTTAGCCGGCGATGCGGTTGCGATTGAACCACACCACCGCCACGATCACTGCCAATGCGGCGGCGACCATAAGGTAGCCGTGGGCGATCGCCTGCGTCGAGGCCGAGCGATAGCCTTCCAGCGCCGCGCCGGACAGCGCGCCTTCGATCACATCGGCAAGTCCGCCCAGCATCAGCATTGCGCCGAAGTGCGGGAAAAGCGTGGCGCCCAGCGCATTGAAGCCTTGCGCGAACGTCAGGCGCGAGGATGCCGTACGCTCCGGCCCCAATAGCGAGATCAGCGGATTCGCCACCACCTGGATCAGCGTCACCCCGCTCGCCAACACGAACAGCGCGAGCAGGAACATGGCGAACGTCGCACCGGTGGCCGCCGGCACGAACAGCAGGCATCCGGCCAGCATCGCGAACAGCCCCAGCGCCGCCCCGCGCATATAGCCGATGCGTTTGACCAGCGCCGCGCCGGGCACGCTCAGCACTGCATAAGCGGCGAAGAACGCCGTGTTGACCAGCATCGCCTCTGCATAGTCGAGCGCGAAGATCGCCTTCAGCTTGGGCATCAGCACGCCGTTGAGCGCGGTGACGCCGCCGAAGATGAAGAACAGCGCGAAGACGAAGACCTGAAGCCCAGGTGCGTCGATATGGACGGATGTGGCGACGGCCGTGTCCGAAGCGGGCTCCGGATCGGTGCTGGTCGGAACCATGTCCTTCACATCCATCGGTGCCTGCCTCGAATTGGGGGATTCGTCTCAGAACTCCTGTGTGATCATTTCCGGAACGGGGGGCAAGTCGGGGCGGTCCGCATCATTGCGCCCTCCCCTGCCCCATACTCTTCGTCGCCCCCGCGCAGGCGGGGGCCCCGCTTTACTTCTGCAACCTCTCGTATGCCGCAAGATAAGCGGGATCCCCGCCTGCGCGGGGATGACGGGATTGAGGTGGCGAGTTGAAATGACAGCCCCCACCCTCCCCGCTCATCCTGAGCTTGTCGAAGGATGGAAGGCCTCCCGCCCCGTTTCAAGGGGCTTCGACAAGCTCAGCCTGAGCGGGATTGGAGGGTTGAGCGGGATCGGCTGAGACCGTATGCGCTTTGGCTTGAGCCTCCGCCTGCGCCGCCAACCTGCGCGCAAGCACGGCGCAGACCATCAACTGAATCTGGTGGAAGAACATCAGCGGCAGGATGATCGCCCCCACTTGTGCCGGCGGGAACAGCACGCCCGCCAGCGGCACCCCGGTCGCGAGGCTCTTCTTCGATCCACAGAACAGGATGACGATCCGGTCCTGATGATTGAACCCCAGCACCCGGCCCAGCACATTGCCCACCACCATGATCACCGCCAGAATCCCCAGCGAGAGCGCCGCAATCAGGCCCAGTTCGGCCACCGTCACCTTATGCCACAGCCCCTCCAGCACGGCCGCGCCGAAGGCGGTGTAGACCACCAGCAGAATCGATCCCCGGTCGGTATAGCCCAGCAGCTTCTTGTGGCGGCTGACGAAGCCGCCGATCCACGGCCGCAGCAAGTGCCCGGCGATGAACGGCAGCAGCAATTGCACGGCAATCGCGATGATCGGATCGGTGGAGAAGCCCTGCGTCTTGCCGGTGATGAACAGCGCGGTCAGCACCGGGGTGATGAAAATGCCGGCAAGATTGGAGAACGAGGCACTGCATACCGCCGCTGCCACATTGCCCCCGGCAATCGCCGTGAAGGCGATGGACGACTGCACCGTCGAAGGCAGTAGGGTCAGATAGAGCACGCCCATCGCCAGCGAGGGCTCCAGCCCCGGAATGGCCGCAACGCCAAGACCGACGATCGGGAACAGCACGAAAGTCAGGCAAGCGACCGTCAGGTGCAGCTTCCACGCCTTCGCGCCGTCGACGATCGCCTCGCGCGAGAGTTTGGCGCCGTGGAGGAAGAACAGCAGCGCAATGCCCGCATCCGCCACCCCGCCGGCAATCCCCGCCCAGGCCCCGCGCGCCGGGAACAGCGAGGCGAGCCCCACGGTCGAGACCAGCAGCAAGAGGTAGGGATCGATGTTCAGGCGGGCGAGAAGGCGGTTCATGCCCGCACCTCTAGGCCCATCCGGCCGCCGGCAAAAGCCCCTGCTTTCGGGGCTTTGCCATTGCCCCCTTTGCCATGTATCCTGCCGGTCCCCCGCCACCCCAAGATGGCGGTGTCTTCACGGATCCAAGACCGGGAGAACGACATGCGGCCCAAGGCTCGACTGGATCACCCCGCTTTCCTGAGGTCGGGAGACGGCGAGAGCGGCTAGGCGTGCGCCGCCCTCGATCCCTGCCTGCGTTCTTTGCTGCGTGGACGACACTTGCCCGGCTAGGGACGCTTCGGACCTTTGCTCCATCGCCTTCACCCTTTCCCCCGGGGGGTCATGCCATGCCGACAGATTCGGGCTTTCACATCGGTCCGCGCGCTCTGGTGCTCCTCGGCGCATGGGCGCTTGCCGCGTGCGGCGGTGAGAAACAGCAGGGCGAGATGCCGCCCGTGCCGGTGGAATCGATGGTGATCCGCGCCCAGCCCGTGCCCAACATCGCCGAACTGCCCGGCCGCATCGAAGCCGTGCGCTCCGCCGAAGTACGCGCGCGGACGGACGGGATCGTGCTGCGCCGGCTCTATGACGAAGGCGCGTTCGTGAACGCCGGCACGCCGCTGTTCCAGATCGATCCGCGCGACTATCAGGCGCAGGTCAAGTCGGCGTCCGCCTCGCTCCAGCGCGCGATCGCGGCGGAGCAGAACGCCCGCTCCATCGTCACCCGCTATGGCCCCCTGATTCAGGAACGTGCGGTTTCCGCGCAGGAATACGATTCCGCCCAGTCGGATTATCGGCAGGCCAGCGCGCAAGTGGCCGAAGCCCGCGCCGCGCTGGACCGCGCCAAGCTGCAATTGAGCTACACCACCGTCGATGCGCCGATCGCTGGCCGCGTCGCCGCTGCCGAAGTGACCGAGGGCGCGCTGGTCAGCGGCGCGTCGGGCACGCTGATGACGCGGGTGGACCAGACCAGCCCAGTCTACGCGGTGTTCTCCGCCTCCAACGCCTCCATCCTCGACCTGTTCGCCAAGCGGCGCAGCGGCGAACTCAACCTGCCCGCGCTGGAGAAGATCGAAGTCAGGCTGGTGCTGGAAAACGGGCAGGAATACGGGCCGGTTGGCCATCTCGATTTCGCCAGCCCCGTGGTCGCGCCCGAAACCGGTAGTCAGACGGTGCGCGCGACCTTCGTGAACAATTCACAGGGGTTGCTGTTCCCCGGCCAGTTCGTGCGCGGGCGGCTGGAACTGGGCACGCTGGAAGGCGGCATCGTCGTCCCCGCGCGCGCCATCCAGTTCAAAGGCGATGACGCGCAAGTCTCGATCATGGCCAAGGACGGCACGGTGACCACCCGCACCGTCCGGCTGGGCACCCTGCTGGGCAAGAACTGGATCGTGACATCCGGCCTGAAACCGGGCGAGCGCATCGTCGTCGACGGCTGGGCCAAGCTGCGCCCGGGCCAGAAGGCCGTGGACGCGGCGGAGATGAAGGAACAGGCGGCTCAACAGCCCCAAACCCAGCCTCAAACCCAACAGGGGCGCTGAGGCATGGACCGCTTCTTCGTCTACCGGCCGGTGTTCGGCTGGGTCATCGCCGCATTCATCGCGCTGGGCGGCCTCATCGCCCTGCTCAACCTGCCGATCGAGCAATACCCTTCGGTGGCGCCGCCCGCGCTGAACTTGTCGTACACCTATACCGGCGCCGATTCCGAGACGCTGGACAAGAACGTCACGTCGGTGATCGAGCGTGAGATGAACGGCATCGACGGGTTCCTCTACATGAACTCCGCCAGCCGTTCGAACGGCACCGGGCAGATCACGCTTACCTTCAAGTCGGGCACCGACCTCAACGCCGCGCGCGTGGAAGTGCAGGACCGGCTGAACCGCGCCGAATCCCGCCTGCCCGCCGAAGTGCGCGCGCTGGGCATTCAGGTGACCGACAATACCGCCGGCTTCCTGATGGTGCTGGGCGTGTCTTCCGATGACGGTTCGCTCAGCCCGCTAGAGATCGGCAACTACACCAACAACAACATCGTCAACGAGATCCGCCGCGTATCGGGCGTGGGCGATGTGCAGCTGTTCGGTTCGCAATATGCGATGCGCATCTGGCTCGATCCCGCCAAGCTGACGTCCTATTCGCTGACGCCGGGCGAAGTGCTGAACGCGGTGCAGGAACAGAACAGCCAAGTGGCCGGCGGCGGCATCGGTGAACAGCCGATCACGCAGGATACCGAATTCACCGCCAAGATCGTCACCCGTGGCCGCTTCTCCACCCCCAGCCAATTTGAGGAGATCATCGTCAAGTCCAACCAGGACGGATCCACCGTGCGCCTGGGCGACGTGGCCCGCGTTGAGCTGGGCGCGGAGAACTACACCTTCAAGGCGCGGCTCAACGGCAAGGAAATCGCCGGCATGGGCGTGCAACTGGCCTCCGGCGCGAATGCCGTTGCCACCGCGACCGCCGTGCGCGAACGCATGAAGCAGCTGCAGGCGAACTTCCCGCCGGGCATGGAATGGCACGTCGCCTTCGATTCCACGCCGTTTATCAACGCCTCGATCGAATCGGTGATGCACACCCTGGTTGAGGCCATGGTGCTGGTTTTCCTGGTGATGTACCTGTTCCTGCAATCTTGGCGGGCGACGATCATCCCCGCCGTGGTGGTGCCGATCGCGCTGCTGGGCGCCTGCCTTGGCCTGCTGCTGTTCGGGTTTTCCATCAACACCCTCTCGCTGTTCGCCATGGTGGTGGCGATCGGTATCCTGGTGGATGACGCCATCGTCGTGGTCGAAAACGTCGAACGCATCATGACCGAGGAACACCTTCCCCCCCGGCTCGCCACGATCAAGGCGATGGGGCAGATCCGCGGCGCGATCATCGGCATCACGCTGGTGCTGATCGCGGTGTTCATTCCGATGGCGTTCTTCCCGGGATCGACCGGCGGCATCTACCGCCAGTTCTCGGTAACGCTGGCAGTCTCCATCTTCTGTTCGGCGCTGCTGGCGCTGACGTTCACCCCCGCGCTCTGCGCCACGCTGCTGAAGCACCGGACGGAGGCGGAGCACCGCGCCTCGCCTCCGCCGGGCTGGCGCGGCGCCCTGCCCCGCTTCTTCCGCTGGTTCAACGATCGCTTCGGCCGCGCGACCGACAGCTATACCCACCGCGTGGACGGCATGATGCGCGCACCGGTGCGCTGGCTGGCGGTCTTCGCGGTGATGGCGGTGTTGACCGTTCTGCTGTTCACCCGCCTGCCCGGCGGCTTCCTGCCGGACGAGGATCAGGGCTACTTCATGATCAATTTCGACGCCCCCGTCGGTGCCACCATGCAGCGCACGCAGGCGGTGGTGGAAGAGACCGAGGCGTTCCTGAAGAAGCAGCCGCAAGTGCGCGGCGTCGTCTCGCTGATCGGCTTCAACTTCTATGGCCAGAGCCAGGGCGCGGCGCTGTCCTTCGTCGACCTCAAGCCATGGGAAGATCGCAAGGATTCCGCCGACAAGGTGACCACGCTGATCGGCAAGACCCAGCAGTTCGTCTCCGGCCTGACCGGGGCGACCGTCTTCGCGCTGAACCCGCCCGCGATTCAGGCGCTGGGGAATGCCACCGGCTTTTCGATGAAGATCGAGGACCGTTCGGGCACGGACCGCGCCGGGCTGGTTGCCGCACGCGATGCGATCATTGCCGAGGCGGCGCAGAACAAGGTTCTGGCACAAGTCCGCCCCGATGGTCAGGGCGACGCGCCCGAACTCTACGTCGATATCGACCGGGTGAAGGCGCGCGCCATGGGCCTTTCGATCAACGACGTGAACCAGACTTTGGCGATCAGCTTCGGCTCCTACTACGCCAACGACTTCACGCGCGACGGCAATACCCTGCGCGTCTATTTGCAGGCCGATGCCGATGCGCGCATGACGCCGGACGACATCATGGCCCTGCAAGTGCGCGGCAGCGATGGGCAGATGGTGCCGTTCAGCGCCTTTGCCCGCGCCGCATGGGAATCGGGCCCGATTCAGGTGGAACGCTACAACGGCTACCCCTCGCTGACGATCTCCGGCACCGCCGCCCCCGGCCAGTCTTCGGGCAAGGCGCTGGAAGTGATGGAGGAGATCGCGGGCCGGCACCTTTCCGGCAATTTCAGCTTCGAATGGACCGGCACCGCCTATGAGGAAAAGCAGGCGGGCGGGCAGGTCGGCGCGCTGCTGGGGCTTTCGGTGATCGTCGTGTTCCTGCTGCTGGCAGCGCTCTACAACTCGTGGGGCATTCCGGTGTCAGTGCTGATGGTGGTGCCGTTCGGCATTCTGGGTGCGGTGGTCTTTACCTTGCTGCGGGGGCTCTCGGCAGACGTCTACTTCAACATCGGCATGATCACGATCATCGGGCTTGCCGCCAAGAACGCGATCCTGATCGTCGAATTCGCGATCGAGGATGAGGACGCGGGCAGTTCGCCCGATCAGGCCACTGTGGAAGCGGCCCGCCAGCGCCTGCGGCCGATCCTGATGACCAGCCTGGCCTTTATCCTGGGCATGGTGCCACTGGTGATCGCCAGCGGCGCCGGCGCGGCCAGCCGTCAGGCGGTGGGAACCGGCGTAATGGGCGGCATGATCGCGGCCACGCTGCTGGGCGTGTTTTTCACCCCGGTGTTCTACAACTTCGCGCGCAAGCACCTGAGCAAGCGGCGCGATCCCGCAGGGGAAGACGCGATCTGGCTGGAACAGCGCGAGCGCGAGGGAGGCGACCATGCGTAAGCGCGCGCTTCTCCTGACCGCTGCCGCTGTAGCCACGTTGGCAGGCTGCAATTTCGCGCCGCAGTACCACCAGCCGGTCGCCCCGATTTCGGACGCCTTTCCCAATGCCCCGTCGAGCGAGGAACTGACCCCGCTCGCCACCGAACTGGGTTGGCGGGAGTTCTTTCGCGATCCCCGCCTGCAGGCGCTGATCGCGGCATCGCTGCAACGCAATCGCGATCTGGCGCAGTCCTATGCCCGCATCGAACAAGCGCGCGCGCAGTACCGCATTCAGGCGGCGGATCGCCTTCCCGCGATCGACGCCAGTGGATCCGCGACGCGGCGGCGCACGCCGACATCGGTATTGGGCGCCACCGGGCAGACCACCGGTGCGGACCTGCCCGACGGTATCGACTATTCCGAATACGGCGCCAACATTGGCGTCACTTCGTTCGAACTCGACCTGTGGGGCCGGGTGCGCAACCTGACCGAAGCGCAGCGCCAGTCCTGGCTGGCCTCGGTGGAAGGGGCGCGGGCGTTCCGCATCTCTCTGATCGCACAAGTGGCTGCCACTTACTTCGACATCCGCAGCGGAGAGGACCGGATCGACCTTGCCCGCCGCAGCATAGAAGTTCGCCGCGAAGGCGCGCGCATTGCCAAGCTGCGACTGGATGCGGGCGTCACCTCCACGGTCGATTACGATCAGGCGGTGCTGCTGCAGACGCAGGCGGAAAGCGAACTGGCCGACATCCAGCGCACCACCGAACAAGCGCAGAACCTGCTGGACGTGCTGGTCGGCGGGCCGATCGCCACCCCACTGCCGACCGGGCTTGCCCTTTCGGACCAATTGCTGCCGATCGCGCCGGGGCTGCCATCCGCCCTGCTGCTGAACCGGCCGGACGTGCTTCAGGCCGAGCACAACTTGCGCGGGGCCAACGCCAATATCGGCGCGGCGCGGGCAGCGTTCTTCCCCACGATTTCCTTGACCGCAGCGTTCGGCTTCGGCTCCACCGCGCTGTCCGAACTGTTCAAGGGCGCGAACCAGAGCTGGAGTTATGGTGGGGCGATCGACCTGCCGATCTTCAACTGGGGCAAGCGCGAAGCCCAGCTTAAGCTGAGCAAGGCTCAGGCCGAGGAACTGACCGCCGCCTACCAGAAGACGGTGCAGACCGCCTTTCGCGAAGTGGCCGACGGCCTGGTCGGTCGCCAGCGCTATGCCGAACAGATCGAGACGCAACAACGCACGGTGGAGGCGCAGCAGCGCCTCGCTCACACCGCCCGGCTGCGGTACGACAACGGCATTTCGATCTACCTTGAAGTGCTGGATGCCGAACGCAACTTGTTCTCGGCCAACCAGACGCTGATCCAATTGCGGGCGACCGAATTGCAGAACGCCGTCAGCCTCTATGCCGCATTGGGTGGCGGCCAGGAGGAAATGGTCCAGAGCGTGCCAAGCGACACCCCGTAACCGGGCAGGACCACGCCCGCACAAGTTGACGCTTTGGTTGACACAGTTGACACGGTTCAGGGCATGAACCGTCACCTTGTGCAAAAGTGTCACCTTACCCTGCAAAACCGTCACCTTGCCGCCGCCGCTGTCGCAAGGCGCCGCCGACCTCTCTCCAGAACGACGATAGGCTTCAAAAGCAAGGATATCCGCGCGATTCATGCCGCACGGTACGCCCAATTGCCCGGTGTAGGAAAATGCGCCCCGCCCGCTGCGGCCACAAATCCGCCTCAATCCGGGGCCGGCCATGACGAGCCTGTCACATTTGTGAACGCCGACACACCGCGCCATTAATTTTGAGTACACCCTTGCTCTACCATAGCAAATTCCATCCAAGGCGTTGCTCGATAAACATATCACCCCCCGAAATGCCCGAGCAACACGACAGACATGATTGCCGCAACGCACGATAAATCGAAATAATATCGATTTATTGAACGATGAACGTCACCTTGGTGGATTTATATTTATAATATATAGTTTCAGATGAGGACTATTATGAAGTACATCGTTCTTTCGGCTGCTGCCGCTCTCGCTGCTTCGGCTTCGGTTCCTGCCTTCGCGCAGGACGGTGAGCCTTTCACGGGCCCGCGCGCCGGAATCACCATGGGTTTCGACAAGATCCAAGGCGATGAAGGCTTCTCGTATGGCGTGAACGCCGGTTACGACATCGGCGTGGCCCCGCGCATCACCATCGGCCCCGAAGTGACCCTGGGCGATTCCACCGCCGACAGCGCGACCACCGACGTCAGCCGTGACCTCACCGCCTCGCTGCGCGCCGGTTACGTGGTGACGCCGAAGGTCCTCGCCTTCGCCAAGGTGGGCTACACCAACACCCGCTTCGAGCCCAATGCCGGCGGCAACTACTCGCTGGAAGGCGTGCGCTACGGCGGCGGTCTTGAGTATGCAGTGACGCCGAAGACCTACATCTCGGCCGAATACCAGCGCACCGAATATGAAGCCAACTTCGGCGGCCGCGACGCCGGCGTGGTCGGCATCGGCTACCGCTTCTAAGGCTTCCAACCCGCCACCGAGACGGGAAGGCTGAAATGACGGGGAGGGTTGTCCTGCGGGATGGCCCTCCCCGTTTCGTTTCGGCAGAGCGTGGAACACCGGAACACGCTCTGCTAGAGCAGTTTTCAACCCGACTGCGTCGGATCGACTGCTCTAAGTTTTTGGTTTGTAGCATTTTCCGAGTCATCAGGTGATTCCACCTGATTAGAAAATGCTATAAAAAAAGGGCCCGGCACGCTCCGTCCTGAACGCACCGGGCCCTCCCCTGTCGCCCATCCGCCCGCTGCGGCCGGCCAAGCCCCCTCAAGCCGGCGCGGCAGGTGTGTTCGCGATCAGGCCATCAGCACTTTGTCCAGCGCCAGACGGAACTTCTGCATGTCTTCCGCCGAGCCCACCGTCACGCGCGACATCGAGGGATAGGCGCTCCACGAGCGGCCGATCTGCACGTTCTGAGCGAGCAGTGCTTCCATCATCGCCTTGGGCGCCTTGCCGCCCCAATCGACCATGAACATGTTCGCGTGGCTGCCGGGAAGGACCTTCAGCCCGCGCTTCTCGATATGGGCGATGGTTGCCTCACGCGCGGCGATCATCTGGTCGCGGCGGGCCTTGATCTGATCGGCCAAGGTCAGCGAGGCAGTGCCGCAGGCCACGGCGGTCATCGGCAGCATCGCAGTGACCTGCCCGCCGTCGTAGCGCATCATCTTTTCGTGCAGCGCCTTGGAACCGAGGGTCAGGCCAAGGCGCATGCCGGCCATGCCGAACAGCTTGGAGAACGTGCGCATCACCAGCACATCGTCGCGCGAAGCGGCCAGTTTCGCGGCGTTTTCGGTGCCGGCGAAGTGGATATAGGCCTCATCCACCAGCAGGATCGCGTCCTTGGGCTTGTTCTCGGCCAGCCAGGTGATGTCGGCAATCGGGGTCAGCGTGCCGGTGGGGTTGTTGGGCGAGCAGATGTAGTAGAGCCCGGCATTGGGATCGGCCGCCAGCATCGCCTTCACGTCGTGGCGATAGTCCGAGGTGAGCGGCACTTTGGTTACCTTTGCGCCGATCCATGCGCCGGTGCGCCAGATCGCTTCGTAGGTCGGGTCCGCCGTCACGATCCCGCGCGAGGGCGAGGCGAAAGTGATCGCGGTGCGGCTGAGCGGATCGCTCGATCCCGGCCAAGCGACCACCCGGTCCTGCGGAATGCCTTCGACCTGAGCGACGGCGGCGAACAACTTCTCATGTTCGCCATTCGGTTCGTAGCGGTTGCCTTCGGTGACGATGGCCATGGCGGCCTGCGCGCCGGCGGGCAGCGGGCCTGTCCAGCACTCGTTGGCGCCGATGCGCACGGCGCCGGCCACGGCCTTGGCCGCCTGCTGGGCCCCGGCCGGCATCGCTTGTGCCACCGCCATGCCGCCGCCCAGCAGCGCCGCGATCTTGCCCAGGTTGCGGCGCGAATAGCCGCGCGCCAGCAGGTCCTGCGTTACCTCTTCACCGCCGATACGCTCGGCCAGCATCTCTTGCTCAAGCTGCATCTTTCAAACTCCTTCTCGAAACAGGTGGTTGGCAGTTTTCCGGGATTTCATCAGATTTTCAGGGCCCTAGATTTTCAGAGCATTGTGGAACATCACCATGGAGATCACGATCAGGTAGATGCCGAAGACGCGCTTCAGCATGCGAGGCTCCAGCCAGTGCGCGGCGGCGACGCCCAGCGGCGCGGTGAGGATCGACATCGAGGCGATAGCCAGCGTCGCGGGCATGTTCACGAAGCCGAGCGAGCCCCAGGGCAGGCCCTTTTCGTGCATCCCGATGATCGCGAAACCGATGGCGCTGGGGATGGCGATCAGCGTGCCCACGCCCGAAGCGGTGCCTACCGCGCGGTGGATGGAACGGCCGCAGAGCGTCATCACCATGATCGCGATGGTGCCGCCGCCGATGCCGAGCAGCGAGGAAAACGTGCCAAGCCCGCCGGCGATGCCCACGCGCAGCATGCCGGTGGGCATCTGGTCGGTGATCACCTTGTCACCCACGCGCGGCAGCAGGAAGTTCAGGCTCATCAGCAGCACGCCGGAGGCGAAGACCATGGTCAGCACTTTGCCGTCGACATGGCTGGCGAGCACGACGCCCACGCCGTCGCCCAGTATCACCCAGGGCGCCCAGGATTTGAGGATTTCGAAGTCCACCGATCCACGCTTGGCATGGCTCATGACCGATCGGATCGAGGTGACGATGATGGTCGCCGCCGAAGTGCCGATGGCGACATGCGCGTATTGCGCATGGTCGCCGCCCAGCAGCGGCAGCATCAGCAGCAAAGCGGGCACGACGATGAAACCGCCGCCAATCCCGAAGACGCCGCCGGCGAAACCGGCGACGAGGCCGGCCACCAGCAGCCCGACTGCGGGGATCAGCCAGCCCATTTCAGATAGCATCACTATCGCAACTCCCTGAAAAATCAAATAAACGGCACTGCTTCCGTATTTCTGCGGAAGCAGTGCCAGGACTTTATCGATCAGAACTTCACGGTGACGCGGCCGTAGTAGTATCCACCATTGATACCGTAAGGCGAAATGGTGGGATATACGTTGGACGCATAAGAACTTGAGCCTGACGCCAATTGCGCGGCACGGATATTCTCGTAGGACCGCTTGGTCGGATACTTGTTGAACAGGTTGTTCGCGCCGATCGAGAGCTTGATGTTCTCGGTAGCCTTCAGTCCCAGTTCCAGATCGGTGATGAAGGCGGACTTGACCGGCACCTTCAGGTCCTGCCCGGCGATGGGGCTGCCGCCCGGCGCGGTTTCCAGCGCGTAGACCTTCGAATAGAAGCTTTCCCGCAAGTTCACGCTGAACAGGCTCGATTCCCAATAGCCGCCCAGCGTCGCGCGGAATTTCGGCGTGCTGTGCTCCAGCGTGACGACGTTGTACTTGCTGATCAGCGCCGACTTCGAAGGATCGACCGTGCTGGTGTAGAGCGCGTCGGGCAGATCGGCGATCTTCTTCACCTTGTTGTCGTTGTAGTTCGCCGAAAGCGTCCAGTTGATCTCGCCAATGCCGGTGGGCATGTCGTAACTGGCCATGAAGTCCACGCCGCGCGTGCGCATATCGGCGCCGTTGACGAAGGTCTGCACCGCCACGGTGCCGCTGGTGTTGCGCGCGCCGTTCACGTCCGTCAGCACATAACTTGGGATCTCGCCGCCCAGCGCGCTGGCGACCGCGTCGTAGACCGCCTGCTGGTTGTAGAGGTTGTAGTTGTCCGAAGTGTAGGGAACGCAGCTAGCGGCGCTCGATCCTGCATAGCCGGCCGGACAGTATTGACCGTAGAAGCCGTAGAACGAGCTGGAGATCATGATGCGATCGCGGATCTCGATCCAGTAGGCATCGATAGTGACGCTGACGCGCGGGCTGGGCGTGAAGACGATGCCGGCGCTGAAGTTGGTGGACTTTTCAGGCTTCAACCCACCGAATCCGAGCGAGGCCGCCGCCGGGGAGTTGGCGGGAAGCACGCCCGAAACCGAGCTGGGGCCGACGTTGATGCCCGAATAGAACCCTTCCGCCAGCGTCGGCGCGCGGAAGCCGGTGGACACCGTGCCGCGCACCGCGAACATCTCCGAAATGTCGTAGCGCGATGTCAGCTTGAACACGGTGGTGTCGCCGAAATCGCTGTAGTGTTCGTGGCGGACCGCGCCATCGACCAGCCATGCCTCGACCGGCTTCAGCGAAATGTCGAGGTATTGCGAGAAGTTGGTGCGGTGATAGTTGCCCGCGTCGTTCGGGCTATAGCCGAAGAACGACTGCGCGCCGCTGCCGTAGTACGAGGCCGGATCGCCGGCAACGATGCCGTACGTCTCGCGCCGCCATTCCAGACCGCCGGCGATGTTCATCGGTTCCGCCAGCCCGATGTCGACCGGGTAGGTCAGGTCGAGCGTGTTGCTCCACTGCGATGCCTTGAAATCGCCGTTGTGGAATTCGGTCGGCGTGAAGCCGGTGGCCTTGTAGAGCGCGGCATTGGCCGAATTCTCGACATAGACCTTCACCAGATCGTTGCCGTAGGTGGAGGCAAGGTCGAAATCGAGATCGCCGAACTTGCCCTTTACCCCGCCAGACACCGAGTAATCGGTCTCGCGCACGGCTTCCAGCGGCGCGAAACCGGTGGGGAACAGCGGCACGCCCGCTGCCGAAACGACGATGCCCGGCGTGCGGTAATTCTCGTAAGCGCGGGCGTACTTGTGGCCGTAGCTGCCGAAGCTGTAGAGTTCGAAATCGCCCGAGGTCCAACCGGCATTGTACATCGCGGTGGTCTGTTCGATCTGCGGATCGCCAGCGATGCGGTTGACGTAAGGATAGTTGTCGGCGTTGACCACGTCGGGATACCTGGCAAGGTTGCCCCGGGCCACCGCATTGTCGCCATAGACGCGCGGATCGATGTCGCCGCGGAAGCTGAAGCCCTTCTTCTTCTTCTGGACGGTCAGATTGACGTAGGAATCCTCGATCGGGGCGAAGCCGACATTGCCCGATACGCTGTAGGTGTCGCCGCCCTCATCCATGTATTGACCGGCGGTGCCGCTGATCAGGCCGCCGTGGTCGTTGTCCTTGAGGATGATGTTGATGACGCCGGCGATGGCATCGGTGCCATATTGCGCGGCGGCGCCGTCCTGAAGAACTTCGATGTGGCCGATCGCATCGTTCGGAATGAAGCTCATGTCCGGCGCGGCGCTGCCGCCGTAAGGGCCGCCGGCGACCGAGACGTTGGCGGTGCCGTGGCGGCGCTTGCCGTTGATCAGGATCAGCGTGTGGTTGGGCGAAAGGCCGCGCAGCTTCATCTGCAGGTTGTGCGCCTGAAGATCGCTGCCGAAGGCCTGCGCCTGGATCGAAGGCAGGTTCTGGGCAAGGCTCTGGATCAGGTCCGGTTGGCCGGTTCGCGCCAGAACTTCCGCGCTCATCAGCTGGATCGGCGCCGGGCTTTCGGTGGCCTTCATGCCGATCGTGCGCGTGCCGGTGACGATGATCGCGCCGCCGGAACCGTCTGCCGCCGCCTCTGCCGCGGCCGGTTCGGCGGGCTCATCCGCCCGTGCCGAAACCGATCCCAATAAAAGCGCTGCCCCCAGCGCGCCTGTCGATACGGATACCCTGTATTTCATCTAGGCCCCCTTGCCTGGTTTTCATCCACGGTTGCGGCCTCTCCCTGGATTCTCGCGATCGTCGGCGCCTGCGCACGGTGCAGGCATGCGCTTCCCCGTCCGGCACGCCGTCATGGGTGGCGGCCGGCAAGCGGCTGTGAGCCGCTTTGGAACAGGCGTGCGCGCGAACACTCCCCAGCCCACCCCCCCGGCGACTGGAAATGCATGTGCCCGGGCAGCAACGCCGCGAGTTTCAGTTCATTTGGGAAACGGTGCGACCCGCAGGCGATCCTTGCGCACAGCGATGCGCAAGAGCGGCTTGGCGGCGATCACATTACCTGCAGGATCCTGACGCGCAGGACACACCCGAGCAGCGTCGGCCAAAGCCGGCAACTCTATTGCCGGGGTGACAAACCCCGCCCCGCAGACACACTAAAATGCGACCACGTTTCCAAAATTAAAATTCTGTAGGATTAAAATGCACCAAGAAACGATTTAGAGAATGCGTTCTTCGGATCACAACAGGTACGCGAATGCATTTTGAACATCGACCAGCCCCCTCATAAGTTGGTCTAACGCGTTCCTATCGGACACCGCCCCCGGAAATTATGTTTCGTTTCTGTTACACGACCGTATTTGAATTCATCCCGGTGTCAACGCCGCCTCGTGCGATTTTCGCACGCTCAAGTTTATGTGCGCCGTTCGTCAATTTTGCATCTCGCGCATGAGGTGGGCGGCAATGGCGGAAATCCGCCCAATCCCTATTTTGGACTGGATAGTTCGTCTCATGAATGGGACAGTCGTCCCGCGTGAAGGACTCGTTCCGCATTGCGTCCACCCCCGCCGGTCACAGCTTCGGCAGGCCGGCAACGGACGAGACGGGCCTTCAAGGCAGCAGGATTCGTACCGGCGGAGAGGACGATGACGATGGCCAGCGACAAGCTGACGCATAGCGACCGGGTCTTGAATACCGTGCAGCAGGGCAATGCCGCAGCCACATCCTCGCTGGCGGCGTCCTGGTGCCGTTCGGCCTTGCACCACGGCCTCGATCCCGCCGCCTCGCGCAAGCAGGAGCGGCTGGGTGCCGCCTCTCTGGCGGGTCTGCGCGAAAGCAATGGCGAGTTGATCGCCGCCGCCGCGCCGGTGCTGGACCAGCTGTTCGGCAATGTCGGCCGCACCGGCTGCTGCGTGATCCTGTCCGATATCGACGGCGTAGTGCTGGAGGCGCGATCGACCGCCGGCGATTCACCGCTGTTCGATGCCATCGGGCTGGTTCCGGGCGGTCGCTGGGGCGAATCGGCGGAAGGCACCAACGGCATCGGCACCTGTCTTGTCGAACAGCGCCCGGTAACGATCCTGCGCGGCGAACATTTCGCCAGCCGCAACATCGGCGTCAGTTGCATGGACGCTCCGGTGTTCGATCCCGAAGGGCGGCTGGTCGCCGCGCTGGACGTGTCGAGCGCGCGCGCCGAACATGGCGAAGCGCTGGCCGCGCTGGTCGCCGCGTTGGTGCAGGACGCCGCCCGCCAGATCGAGCGGGACTTCTTCTGCATGCGCTATGCCGATGCGCGGATCGTCTATAGCCCGGATCGGCCGGACAGCCAGCGACGCGGACGCGGCGTGGCCTTGCTGGCCGTCGACCGCGACGATCTGGTGATCGGCGCCACCCGCGCCGCACGGCTGAACTTTGGGCTGGGCAATCGCCCCTTCGACCGGCCGCGCCCGCTGGCCGATGTGATCGGCGACGGTTCCAGCAGCTTCGACGACAGCGAGCGCGCGATCCTGCGGCAGGCATTGGCCCGGTCCGGCGGCAACGTGACGCAGGCCGCTCGCGAACTGGGGATCGGCCGAGCGACGATGTACCGGCGCATGGAGCGCGTGGGGATGTCTCCGGGGCAATAGGCGGACTTTCGCGGTAGAGGACGTTACCCCTCCTTCGTCATTGCGAGCGCAGCGAAGCAATCCAGGGGCGGTGAGCGCCGCTCTGGATTGCTTCGCTGCGCTCGCAATGACGAAGGGTGGGGTTTGAGGATCGCTCAGAGCAAGACCCTTCCGCGATGCCCCGGCAGCGGCCGAATATGCCCAGCGCAATTCCCATGTCTCACCTTCGAGACACTGGACGCGGCGGCTTGCGCCCTCCCACTGTCGGACCGGCTCCGGCGCTGACACCTTGATCCCAAGGCCGGGCATCCCGCCGGACCATAGAGAGAGGATCACGCCATGTCGGAAGCACAAGTCACTGAACGCCCCTCGGTGCTGGTGGCACCCTTCGCCAAGAGCTATGACAACTTCATCGGCGGCAAGTGGGTCGCCCCCGTCGCTGGCCGCTATTTCGACAATGTCAGTCCGATCACCGGCCTGCCCGTCTGCCGCGTCGCCCGTTCGGATGCGGACGATATCGAACTCGCGCTCGATGCCGCCCATGCAGCGAAGGACGGCTGGGGCCGCACGCCGGCCGCAGAACGCTCGCTGATCCTGCTGCGCATTGCCGACCGGATGGAGCAGAACCTCGCCAAGCTGGCCACGGCCGAGACGTGGGACAACGGCAAGCCGATCCGCGAGACGACCGCCGCCGACATTCCGCTGGCCATCGATCACTTCCGCTATTTCGCCGGCTGCATCCGCGCGCAGGAAGGCTCCATCGGCGAGATCGACGATGACACCATGGCTTATCACATCCACGAGCCGCTGGGCGTGGTCGGCCAGATCATCCCGTGGAACTTCCCGATCCTGATGGCCGCGTGGAAGCTGGCCCCCGCGCTGGCCGCCGGCAACTGCGTGGTGCTGAAGCCGGCCGAACAGACCCCGGCATCGATCCTCGTCCTGGCCGAATTGATCGCCGATATCCTGCCGCCGGGCGTGCTCAACATCGTCAACGGCTTTGGCATCGAGGCAGGCAAGCCGCTCGCCAGTTCGAAGCGTATCGCCAAGATCGCCTTCACCGGCGAAACCTCCACCGGCCGCCTTATCATGCAATACGCCAGCGAGAATCTGATCCCGGTCTCTCTGGAGCTGGGCGGCAAGAGCCCGAACATCTTCTTTGCCGACGTCTGCGCGGAAGATGACGATTTCCTCGACAAGGCGATCGAGGGCTTCGTGATGTTCGCGCTCAATCAGGGGGAAGTCTGCACTTGCCCCAGCCGCGCGCTGATCCAGGAATCGATCTACGACAAGTTCATGGAAAAGGCGCTGAAGCGCGTCGCCGCGATCCGGCAGGGCAGCCCGCTGGAAATGGAGACGATGATCGGCGCGCAGGCATCGCAGGAACAGCAGGAAAAGATCCTGCGCTACCTCGACATCGGGCGCGACGAAGGGGCCGAGGTGCTGATCGGCGGCGCGGCGGCGCAACTGGGCGGCGATCTTTCGGGCGGCTTCTATGTCCAGCCCACGGTGTTCAAGGGCCACAACAAGATGCGCATCTTCCAGGAGGAGATCTTCGGCCCGGTCGTCTCCACCACCACTTTCCGCACGCAGGAAGAGGCGCTGGAGATCGCCAATGACACGATGTTCGGCCTGGGCGCGGGCGTGTGGAGCCGTGACATCAACACCTGCTACCGTTTCGGCCGCGCCATTCAGGCCGGGCGCGTCTGGACCAATTGCTATCACGCCTATCCCGCGCATGCGGCCTTCGGCGGCTACAAGCAATCCGGCATCGGGCGGGAGACGCACAAGATGATGCTCGATCACTATCAGCAGACCAAGAACCTGCTTGTCTCGTATAGCCCGAAGAAGCTTGGCTTCTTTTAAGGGTCGCACCCGTCCGGCGCGCGGCGATTGCCCGCGCCGGACGGCAAACCTTCAGGGGCGCCTTCAGGGGCGTGGATCGAGCAAAGGCGGAGCCGCAACGTGGACCGGCTGCGTCCTGACGCGGGAGCGGACGCTGCGTGCCAGCCGGTGCGAAGGCCGCTCCACCGTCCAGTAAAGCACCCAGGCGCCGGCGATGCACACGACCATGATCAGGCCCAGGCAGGCGAAATCCGCCATCAGCCCCTGCCCGGCCAGCCGGTGCACGACGAAGTCCGCCCCCTGCATCAGCGGCACATGGATCAGGTAGAGGCTGTAGGAAATGGTGCCCAGGAACTGCAGCCAGCGCCAGTTGAGGCCCGTCTCCGCCCAGCCCGTCCACGCCGCGCCGAACAGCAGCAGCGCCACCAGCGCGGGCATCTTTTCGAAGCCCGTGCCCGTCATCAAGGCCAACACCAGCACGATAAGCCCCAGCAGCGCGACTTCCGAATCCAGGGCCCGGCGCGCCATGACGCCGACGTAGAACACCGCCCAGTGTTCCACGAAAAGGCCGTGCCACCCGCTGCCCACCAACCTCAGTGCCGAAGCCATCGCCAGTGCCCAGGCCGCCACGGCCATCCACCGCGCGGGCACCGTCAGGATCAGCGCGAAGACGAGGTAGAACTGGAACTCGTAAGTCAGCGTCCAGTAGACGATGTTGATTTCCGGAACGCGCAGGATTTCCTGCAGGTAGAATACATGCGCCAGCACATCGCCCACCGAGGGGGGATTGAACGGCCGATGGTGGTAAAGCGCGGTCAGCAGCACGAAAGCGATCGTCGCCAACATCGATGCCCAGTAGGCCGGATCGAGCCGGATCGACCGCCCCAGCATGAACATGCCCACTTTGCCCGGCGTCATCGTCACCCCGGCAAGCCCGTGCGCGATGACGAAGCCGCTCAGCGTGAAGAACACCGATACCGCGAAATAGTCGTTGAACATCGAAAACGGCATCGCGGCCAGGATACTGGGGACATGGCCGCCCTGAATGGCGTGGAACAGCAGCACTGCGATCGACGTAAGTCCCCGCAGTCCTTGGACAATGGTATAATTCACCCGTTTTTCCGCCATCTCGCCATCATGACAGCGCGGCCATGCCAAGCGCAACGAAGCGGACCGAGGACGTTGATCGCGGACCTGAAAAATCGCCATCCACCGCAATGCGCGGCCGGAGGAGTCTCGGCCTGCCGCAGCTAACTGGCCGGATCGTACATGAATTCGCGCAGTTCCTGCGCACATCGGCACGCCACCGCAATCCTGCGCGCCCACTCCACCGCCGCTTCGCGCGTGGGCAGTTCCAGTACTGTGAAACCGCCCTTCAGATGGCTGCCCGGATAGATCTGCGACGAAACCGATCCATTGGCCGAAACCAGCACCGGATCGACGCTTTCCTCGATCCCGCCGCCGAAGACATAGACGCCGGCGGACTTCGCCTCCTCGATCACTGCACGCGCTGCCGCCGCGACGATCGGGAATTCCTCATCCGTCAGCACCATGGCTTCGCTGGGAAAGGAGATGAGGTACTTGGTCATCCCGTGATTATGCGCCCGCTCCCGAATGCCAACAAGAGGACGGCGATGCGGTGATTTTCGGGGAAATTGGCGCGCCCGACAGGGTTCGAACCTGTGACCCCAAGCTTAGAAGGCTCGTGCTCTATCCAGCTGAGCTACGGGCGCGCGCCGCGTCCCCATAGCGCGGTTCTCCGCACACGCAAACCGGGCATCGGAATGATCCCCGCACAACTTGTGCTTTGCCGAACGATCCCGGCAGGTTACGCATGGCCCCCGATGAGCGAAGTAGACCTTACAGGACGGGGCCTTTCCCGTATCGACGGCATGGCCGGCGCCCGGCGCCATTTCCGCTATTTCGACTATGTGATGGTCGCCTTCGTGGTGATCCTGCTGCTCTCCAACCTGATCGGCGCGGCGAAGCAGGCGGAAGTGAATTTCCCCGTGTTCGGCCCCATCACCTTCGGCGCGGGCGTGCTGTTCTTCCCGGTATCCTACATCATCGGCGACGTGCTGACCGAGGTTTACGGCTACGCGAACGCCCGCCGCTGCATCTGGGTGGGCTTCTTCGCGCTGCTGTTCATGGTGCTGATGAGCGTGGTGGTGGTGAACATCCCCGCCAATGCCGAATGGGCCCTAGCCTCCTCGACCTACATCGTGGAGGGCAAGCAGGTGACGGCGCCGAACCAGGCCGCCTATTACTCGATCTTCGGCCAGACGCCGCGCATCGTCTTCGCCTCCGTCTGCGCGTTCTGGGCGGGTGAGTTCGTCAACTCCTTCGTCCTTGCCCGCATGAAGATCATGACGCAGGGCAAGCACTTGTGGACGCGCACCATCGGTTCGACGATCTTCGGCGAAGGCGTGGACAGCGCGCTGTTCTACCCCCTCGCCTTCCTGGGCGTGGCAGGCTTCACGCCGCATTCGATCGTGCTGCTGGCGCTGACGCAGTGGGCGATCAAGACCGGCTGGGAAGTGGTGCTGACCCCGGTGACGTATGTGGTGGTCGGCTGGCTGAAGAAGCGCGAAGGCGTGGACGTGTTCGACAGCAATGTGGACTTCTCCCCCTTCGCCAAGGCGCGCAAGGCGGCTGCTGCAACCACCGAATAAGCCGCGCGCGCGACTTGGCATCACCGGTTGGCCCCGGTAGGTCCGCCGCAGCCATGCTCGACCGCATCCTCCTGTCCCGTTTCCGCAACCACCGTGAGACCGCGGTGGAAGGCACGGCGCAGTTCAACCTGCTGGTGGGCGAAAACGGCGCGGGCAAGACCAATGTGCTGGAGGCGATCTCACTGCTTTCGCCCGGCCGCGGCCTCCGCCGCGCCGCGCTGGCGGACATGCCAGGCCAGCAATTCGACGGCGGCTTCGCGGTCAGCGCATCGCTGATCGTGCCCGGCAGCGAACCCGTCCGCCTCGGCACCGGCGTCGCGCCCGAACGGCCCGGACGGCGGCTGGTGCAAGTAAACGGCGCGGAGGCCCCGGCCGTGCGGCTGGCCGAATGGCTCTCGATCGGCTGGCTGACCCCGGCGATGGACCGGCTCTTCGTGGAAGGCGCCGGCGCAAGGCGGCGCTTCCTCGACCGGATGGTCATGGCGGTGCGCCCCGATCACGCCAGCCACGCCACCCGCCTCGAAAACGCCCTGCGCGAACGCAACCGCCTGCTCTCGGACGAGTACGCCCCCGATCCGCGCTGGCTGGACGCCATCGAGACCCAGCTTGCCGAAAGCGGCGCGATGGTCGCCGCCGCCCGCGCCGAACTGGTGGAGCGACTGGAAACGACGCTGGCCGCGCTACCGGACTCTCCCTTCGCACGCCCCTCGCTGGCCTATCAGGCAGGCGGGCCGATCGAAGCCGAAGCCCTCGCTCGCGCCCTGCGCGATGGCCGCCCGCGCGAACGCGCCGCCCAGCGCACGCTCACCGGCCCGCACCGCGACGAAGTGCTGGTGACGATGGCGGGCAAGCGCCAGCCTGCCGCCGAATGCTCGACCGGCGAGCAGAAGGCGATGCTGATCGCGATCACGCTGGCGCACTCGCAATTGCTGGAGGGCGACACCGAACAACGCCCGCGCCTGCTGCTGCTGGACGAAGTGGCCGCCCACCTCGACCCGCTGCGCCGCGAAGCCCTGTTTGACCGCCTGCGCGCCGGATCGGCGCAAGTCTGGCTGACCGGCACCGAACTGGCCCCGTTCGACGCCATCGCGAAAGAAGCGGCAATATGGGAAGTCAGCGCGGGCGCGGTGCGGCGGCTGGGTTAACATTCAGTCGTACTAGCCTCGCAAGGTATTCCCTCGCTTGACGCCGCGCTGCCGATCTTGGCAGAGGAAGGTCGACTTTTTAGGGGGTTAACTTGCGTTATAAATTCCTGATCCTCGCGGCGACTGCCGCGTGGAGCGTTTCTGCTTCGGCTCAAGCGGCGCCGGCCGGCATCACCTACGACTGCGACACGGCGGCAGATCACTATTCCGAACTCGTGCTTCCCGCGCCGGCAGGGCAGTTCGTTGTAAAGGGGAAGGTCAAAATTCTTACGACTGAGAAGAACACGACTTTCGTTCCGCAGACCCGGCTCGTCATCGGCAATCCGCCGGCCAGTCCCGGCTCTGCATCCACCACCAGCGCCGGCTTTTCGCTGACCGCACTTCCGGCGAAGGCGCTGGGCATCAAGACCGCTGCCAAGGACGCGATTGTCCAGTTCACTCAGCTGGAAAACACGCGAGACGGCAAGCGGACCGAAGCCGACCCGACCGGCATGGGCGCGCCTGCGGAAATTCCATTCGCTGTGACTTATGACGGGGCCGCAGTCACCACCAAGGCTTCCGAGAATTCAGGCGCAACCCCGCTGCAACTGGGCGGCGCAGTCGTGCGGATCACCTGCTCCACGGGCGAATTTCTCTACACCGATCTCGTGATCGAAGCCCTTCCCGCAAAGGCGGGCTGATCCCGCTAGAGAGCGGCGGGCGGAGGATGACTTCCGACCGCCGCTTTTGCCGCGTGACCACCTTCCAATCCCGCTCAGGCTGAGCTTGTCGAAGCCCCCTGAGCCGTGGCGCAACATCATCATGCTTCGACAGGCTCAGCATGAGCGGCAGTGAAAGAGCCAAATTCGCTTAATCACACGCTCATTTCCTCCCATCCCCGCGAAGGCGAGCGACGGAATTGGAAGCTGGCTTATTGCGGCTATCCCGCCGACTATTTCGCCCCCGCCGTCTTCGGCAGTGCGTCCGCCACATCGTCAACCGTTGCCGTCACGATCTCCTCGACGCCGATGGCAGTGGGATGCACGTGATCCTTCTGCAGCAGGTCCGGCTTGTCGATCACCGGCTGGAGGAAGAACGGCACCAGCACCGCGCCGTATTTCTGCGCGAGCTGCGGATAGATCGGGTTGAACTGCGCGGCATAGTCCTTGCCCAGATTGGGCGCGGCCATCATGCCCAGCAGCACCACGCGAATGCCGTCGCCCTTGAGCCGCTTGAGGATCGCCTCAAGGTTCTGGCGCGTCTGTTCGGGCGGGAGGGAGCGCAGCATGTCATTGCCGCCAAGGCTGACGATCGCCAGTTCGGGCTTTACCGGCTGGCTTTTCAGCGTGAAGTCCAGCCGCTCCAGCCCGGCCGCGGTAGTGTCTCCCGAGACGCCGGCATTGGTGATCCGGGCATTGATCCCCTTCGCGCGCAGGGCGTTTTCCAGCCGCGCGGGATAGCTCTCGCCGTCTTCCAGACCGTAGCCTGCCAGCAGCGAATCCCCGAAGGCCAGGATCGGCCGCTCCGGCCCCATCACCGGGATCGGCGGCGGCGCGTCGAGCGCACTGGTGCTCTGTTCGGAGGCCGGCGGCGCGGCCTTGTCGCAGGCGGCCAGGGCCAGCGGCAGGATCAGGGAAGCCCCGAGGAGGACGATCGCTTTGGCGCGCAAGGGTTTCTCCGGTGAAATGACTTGTGGAACGGCAAGCTGCACACCCATATGGGGCACGTGACCGATCCTGCCCAGCCCCGCATCGCCCTTTCCGTCCACGCGCAAGACCTGCGGCTCACGCTGGGAAGCGGCGAGAGCGCGGTGGAAATCCTGAAGGGCATCGACCTGGCCGTGCCGCAGGGGCAGACGCTGGCGCTGCTGGGGCCGTCCGGATCGGGCAAATCCTCGCTGATGTCCGTGCTTTCCGGGCTGGAGCGGGCCTCGTCCGGCGCGCTGCATGTCGCGGATCAGGACTTTTCGGCAATGGACGAGGATGCGCTGGCCCGTTCGCGGCGCGGCCGGATCGGCGTGGTGCTGCAGGCCTTCCACCTGCTGCCGACGATGACCGCGCTGGAAAACGTGATGACCCCGCTGGAACTCGCCGGGATCGACGGCGCGCGCGAGCGAGCGGAGGCGGAACTGGCCGCCGTTGGCCTTGGCCACCGCCTCCACCATTACCCGGCGCAGCTTTCGGGCGGCGAGCAGCAGCGCGTGGCGATTGCCCGCGCGCTCGCGCCGCGCCCCTCGCTGGTCTTTGCCGACGAGCCGACCGGCAATCTGGACGCCGCGACCGGCCACACGATCATCGATCTGCTGTTTGCTCGCCGTGCGGAGGCCGGCGCGACGCTGCTGATCATCACTCACGACGAAAGCCTCGCCCACCGCTGCGAGCGTGTGGTGACTTTGGCCGATGGCCGGATCGCGAGCGACACCCTTGCGGCCTGAGCGCACGATTTCATGGCGGACCGCGTGGACGCTGGCCCGGCGTGACCTGTCGGCCCGCTTCAAGGGCCTGCGTCTGCTGCTGGTCTGTCTGTTCCTGGGCGTTGGCGCTCTGGCCGCCATCGGCAGCCTGACCGGATCGATCGAGCACGAACTGGTCGCGCGCGGGCGGCAGGTGCTGGGTGGCGATCTGGAATTGCGGACGTGGCAGCGGACGCTGTCCGACGCGGAACTGAAGGCGCTCGGCACTTACGGCACGGTGTCGCGGGGCTATCGCCTGCAAGCCATCGTCCGCAAGGGCGAGCTGACCGCGCCGGTCGCACTGAAATCGGTGGACGCGAATTGGCCGCTCTATGGCCGCCTGACCTTGAAGGATGGGCGCCAAGTCGGCGCTCCGCCGGAAGGGACGATCTGGCTGGCCGAAGGCACCGCAGCGCGGCTCGAAGTGAAGCCGGGCGACACCGTGACGGTGGCCGAAGTGCCGCAGAAAGTCGGCGGGATCATCGATTCCGACCCCGAAACGCTGTCGGAGGGCTTCTCCTTCGGCGACACTGCGATCACCACGCTTTACCTGCCCGACCGCGCCGGGCTGACTACTACGGGCGCGATGTATCGCGGCGCGGTGCGCGTGAAGTTCGCCGATCCCGCGCGCGATCCCGACGCGGTTTTCGATGCGATGAAGCGCAAGTTCGGCGAATCCACGTTCGACGCCCGCACCCGCAAGGCCGCCTCTCCTTCCACGCAGCGTTTCGTCAGCCGGATGGGGCAGTTCCTCTCACTGGTCGGGCTTGCCGCACTGGCAATTGCCGGGATCGGTATCGGCGGCGGGGTGTCGTCCTACCTCGAAGCGCGGCGCACCAGCATAGCCACGCTGAAGGTTCTCGGCGCAACGAGCCGTGACATTGCGCGGGTCTACCTGCTCCAGGTGGGCGCGGCGGCGCTGGCGGGCAGCCTTGCCGGCCTGCTGGTGGGCGTGGCGGTGACACCCTTGCTCGCCCATGCGCTGGGCACTCTGCTGCCGGTGGAGGCGGGCTTCACGCTCTCCCCCTTCGCGCTGCTGACCGCTGCAGCCTATGGCCTGCTGGTGGCGCTGGTCTTCGCCGCCCCGCCGCTGGCCCGCGCGCGGAGTTTCCCGGCGATGGCGCTGATGCGCGCCCGCGTTTCGCCGCTGGCCGCCCGCCGCAGGGCATGGGTGATCCCTGTCGGGCTCGGCCTTGCCGCCATCGTCGCGCTGGCCATGCTCAATGCCACGCAGCCACTGGTGACGGCGGGGTTCCTTGGCGGCGCGGCGCTGATGCTTGGCCTGCTGGCGCTGCTGGGCACCGGCATTCGCTCGCTTGCCGCCCGCCTGCCGCGTCCGCGCAATCCGCTGTTGCGCTCCGGGCTCGCCAATCTCCACCGCCCCGGCGCGCAGACCGGCGCACTGGTGACGGCGCTGGGCTTCGGGCTTTCGGCTTTCGTGCTGATCGCCGGCGTGCAGACCAGCCTGGACGCCAATATCCGCAAAACCGTGCCGGACCGCGCGCCCGACTACTTCGTGCTCGATATCCCGCAGGACGGCGCGCAGGCCTTTCACGATCTGGTCGCGCAGGAAATTCCCGGCGCGACCTCGCACATCGTCCCCAACTTGCGCGGCCGCATCCTCGCCTATGGGCCGAAGGACCACATGACGCGCGTGGCCGATCTGAAGGACATTCCCGATGAGGCCTGGGCGCTGAAGGGCGAGCGCGGGCTCACCTACTCCGCCTACCTTCCCGAAGGCAGCACCGTCACCTCCGGCCAATGGTGGCCGGCGATCTGGCGCGGTGAACCGCTGGTTTCGCTGGACGAGAAGTTCGCCCAATCGGTCGGCCTGAAAGTGGGCGACTATGTGACCGTCAGCCTGCTCGGGGTGGAGCGCACCGCGAAAGTGGCCGCGCTGCGCAGGATCGACTGGGACACGATGGGACTGAACTTCGTGCTGGTGTTCTCCCCCAACACGCTGGCCGATGCCCCGCACAAGCTGGCCGCGACCATTCAGGCGCCGCCGGGACACGCGAACACGAAACTGCTGCCGCGCCTTGCCCGCATGTTCCCGTCAAGCTCGGTGATCGAGACCGGCACCGTGCTCAGCGAAGCGCGCGACCTGCTCGATCAGATGAGCGTGGCGATCCTTGCCACCGCATCGGTCGCGGTGCTGGCAGGCCTCGCCGTGCTGCTGGGCGCCATCGCCGCCGCGCGGGCCAGCCGGACTTACGACAATGTGATCCTGCGCGTGCTGGGCGCGAGCCGGGGGCAGTTGCTGACGATCCAGTTGGTCGAATACGGTGTGTTGTCAGTGGTGCTGGCAGCGGTCGCGCTCGCTCTTGGCAGCGCGATGGCCTGGGCGGTGATCGTCAAGCTGTTCGAATTCGACTGGCTGCCCGACTGGCCGCGCGTGTTCGCGGTGCTGGGCGCCGGCCTTGTGCTGGTGCTGGCCTTCGCCCTCGCCGGATCGCTGCCGCTGTTGCGGGCGAAACCGGCAAGGGCGCTCAGGGAGCTTTAGGCGAACACGCCTTCGTCGACATGCTGTGCTTCGCGCGGATCGCGCGTCTTGTAGACGAGTGTGCTGGCAATGACGTCGTGCAGGCCCTGCTTGCGTTCGGTGACGCCCACCATGATGTAGCCGATGAAGAGGATCAGGCCGGACAGGATCTTGGCGAAGTAACGACCCGTGGCGCGCAGGAAGCTGATCCGGTTTCCGTGCAGGTCGGTAACCACCAGCCCGACCGCCAGCTTGCCAATCGTGCCTTGCCATGGCGAGCTTTCGAGCCCGGCAAAGTAGAGCCACTGTAGGACCAACGATACGGACAAATTGAGCATCAGGATACCGAACATGGCGCCCGGATTGCTTTCCAGGGCCATCATCGAAGCCATGCCAAAACCGAAGATCGCCGATATCACATTCGTCACGATCGACAGGACCACGACATCGATCACGTAGGCGAGCACTCGCCACCAGAAGCCGCCGAAAGGTACCACGATTTCCCCCTTTGAAATTTCGGAGGCACAATAACGCCCGGTTGCGGGACCGCAACCGCCAGTGGTTTCAGAAAAAGCCAACTCTGCAGAGCACGATACGGCCAATAAAATGGGGCGCGCATTGCTGCGCGCCCCTTGCCAGTTTGCAATCCTCCGCGTCTCCTCCCCGCCGCGTAAGGACCGCTTTCACGTTCCGGACTTGCGCCGGTAGCGTGCCGCCACGTCCTGCAACGCGGCTGGTTCCTCCTGATGTTCGCAAGCCTGAAGAATAACCGCCGCGAAGAATCCGACTCCATCGGACAATTCGTTCGGTGGGAAACCCCAGTCTTCCTCTCAACCGGCGCCCGGAACTTTTTCGCTGTTCCGATCCGCCCTTAACTCTGCACCGGAGCTTAGCGGATTGCATAGCAGTTACAATGACTCGAAAGTGTGATTGCGCGACATTCCATCCTCTGTGTCGGGAATGTCACAAATCGCGTGATCGTCGTTGCGCTTGCCGCAAAGCATGGTTTCGGGTAAGGGCGCCCCAATTTTGCGGTGCAGCATGTACCGCTCGCCAACTCCTCGAACCGATAGGCAAAGCATGTCCGCCCCGCTTCCCTTGCGCAATATCGCAATTATTGCGCACGTCGACCATGGCAAGACCACCCTCGTCGACCAGCTTTTCCGCCAGTCCGGCACCTTCCGTGACAACCAGCGCATCGAAGAACGCGCGATGGACTCGAACGACCTCGAAAAGGAACGCGGGATCACCATCCTTGCGAAGCCGACTTCGATCGAGTGGAACGGCCACCGCATCAACATCGTCGACACGCCGGGTCACGCCGACTTCGGCGCCGAAGTGGAACGCATCCTCTCGATGGTCGACGGCGTCGTCCTGCTGGTCGACAGCTCTGAAGGCGCGATGCCGCAGACCAAGTTCGTCACCGGCAAGGCGCTGGGCCTCGGCCTGAAGCCGATCGTCGTCGTCAACAAGATCGACCGTCCCGACGGCCGCCACGCCGAAGTGCTGGACGAAGTGTTCGACCTGTTCGTCAGCCTCGACGCCAACGACGAACAGCTGGACTTCCCCGTGCTCTACGCTTCGGGCCGTAACGGCTACGCCAGCTACGATCCGGACCTGCGCGAAGGCACGCTGACGCCGCTGTTCGAAAAGATCGTCGAGCACGTTCCCGCGCCGAACCTCGACGTCGACGCGCCGTTCTCGTTCCTCGCCACCCTGCTTGACCGCGACAACTTCATGGGCCGCGTCCTCACCGGCCGCGTCCAGTCGGGCACGCTGAAGGTGAACGACCCGATCCGCGCCATCGACGCCGAAGGCAAGGTCATCGAAGTCGGCCGCGCCTCCAAGGTGCTGTCGTTCCGCGGCCTGGACCGCGTTCCGGTGGAAGAAGCCCGCGCCGGTGACATCATCGCGCTGGCCGGCCTGGAAAAGGCCACCGTGTCGAACACCATCGCTTCGCCCGAAGTGACCGTGCCGATCAAGGCCCAGCCGATCGATCCGCCGACCCTGGCGATGCGCTTTGCCGTGAACGACTCGCCGCTGGCGGGCCGTGAAGGCGACAAGGTGACCAGCCGCATGATCCGCGACCGCCTGATGCGCGAAGCGGAAACCAACGTTGCCATCCGCGTCACCGAATCGGCTGACCGTGACAGCTTCGAAGTGGCCGGTCGCGGCGAACTTCAGCTGGGCGTCGTGATCGAAACGATGCGCCGCGAAGGCTTCGAGCTGGGCATCAGCCGCCCGCGCGTGCTGTTCGGCAAGGACGAAAACGGTGGCCGCACCGAACCGTACGAAACCGTCGTGATCGACGTGGACGACGAATTCTCGGGCACCGTCGTCGAGAAGATGCAGCGCCGCAAGGCAGAGCTTACCGACATGCGTCCTTCGGGCGCCGGCAAGACCCGCATCACCTTCTCGGCCCCTTCGCGCGGCCTGATCGGCTACCACGGCGAGTTCCTTTCGGACACCCGCGGCACCGGCATCATGAACCGCCTGTTCGAGAAGTACGACAGCCACAAGGGTCCGATCGAAGGCCGCCTGAACGGCGTGCTGATCTCGAACGGCACCGGCGAAGCCGTCGGCTACGCGCTGAACAGCCTTGAAGATCGCGGCATCCTGTTCGTGAAGCCGCAGGAAAAGATCTACGAGGGCATGATCATCGGCGAAAACGCCAAGCCCGACGATCTTGAAGTGAACCCGATGAAGTCGAAGCAGCTGACGAACTTCCGTTCGACCGGCAAGGACGACGCCATCCGCCTCACGCCGCCGAAGGTGATGACGCTGGAACAGGCGATCGCCTATATCGACGACGACGAAATGGTCGAAGTGACGCCGCAGTCGATCCGTCTGCGCAAGGCGATCCTCGATCCGAACGAGCGCAAGAAGGCCAGCCGCAAGAAGGACGTGGCCTGATTGAAGACCCCGCCGCAGCGATGCGGCGGGGTTTTTCGTTTGGGGGAGTGTCTTTCGTTCGCCTCCTGCGACGGAGGCTCTCCGGTTACAGCCCTCCCCTCCCTCGTCATTGCGAGCGTAGCGAAGCAATCCAGAGCGGCGTGGTGCTGCCCTGGATTGCTTCGCTACGCTCGCAATGACGAAAGGGGTGTTAGCGCCTCACGGCGTCGCAACGGCAAAGCACCGCGCCAAACGGGCACCCGCAACCGGCCTAAAGCCGCGTGCCGCCCTTCACCCAGCCCTGCGCCACTTCGCGCAGCATGTCGCTGTCGCGCGGCAGGTGCGAGGTATCGTCCAGATCGCGCGTGGCGATCAGCACCGGCGGCGCGATCATGTCGAAGAACGAGATCCCGCAATATTGGCCGCGGATCCACACGACTTCGCCGAACGCCTCGAACTTGCCCCATTCCAGCACCACTTCGCCGCCCAGCTTCAGTTCGGCAGTGGTGGAGACCTTGGCCCCGGTCAGCGACAGATCGGCAAGGATGGCCTGCGCCGTCTGCGTGCGGGTGATGATCCGTGCCGGAAGGCGCACGCGCAGGCGGCTGCGGCCGCGTCTGCCGGCATTTGCGCTGTCCGAACCCGAAGGACTGTTCATTTCTATTCCTTGCGACCATGCTGCCTACCGTGCTTGCGCGGGGCGCGGCGCACTCGCCTGGGCAACGCGGACTTCTGCCCTGCGGTTCGCCCGAAAACGGTCGGCAATTCATTATAAAGGATGATGTGCCCGGCCGGTTGCACGCACCCGGGAAAAAATGTGCGGTGAGAGGCGCTTCCATCCCGCCGGGGAACCGCTAGACCTTGTGCTTTCGGGTGCAAGCAAGGCCGTGAAGATGATCGAATATTGGCCGCTGGCCGGCATCCTGGTGGTGATCGCGGGCTTCGCGTTGCGGTTCAATCCGCTGCTGGTGGTGGCCGCCGCCGCGCTGGCGACCGGGTTGCTGGGGCACATGGGCTTGGTCCAGATCATCTCGCTGCTGGGCAAGGGCTTCAACGATAACCGCTTTATTACCGTCGTTTACATCGTCCTTCCGGTGATCGGCCTGCTCGAACGCTTCGGCCTGCAGCAGCGGGCGCGCACGATGATCGAGGAAATGCGCGGGGCGACCGTGGGGCGCCTGCTCACCGCCTATCTCGCGTTCCGGCAGATCATGGCCGCGCTGGGCCTCACGTCCATCGCCGGACACCCGCAAACCGTGCGCCCGCTGGTCGCGCCGATGGCCGAAGCCGCCGCGCGCAAGCAGAACCCTAACGTCACAGAAGATGACGTTGAAGCCACCAAGGCCATGGCTGCCGCCACGGACAATGTCGGCGTGTTCTTCGGGGAAGACGTGTTCATCGCCATCGGTTCGATCCTGCTGATCCAGGGCGTGCTGAAGGGCGAAGGGATCGACATCGCGCCGATCCACCTTTCGCTCTGGGCGATCCCGACCGCGATCTGCGCCTTCCTGATCCACGCCTTCCGGCTATGGCGGTTCGACCGCCGGTTGCGCGCCAAAGGAGCACCCACGGCATGATCGGCATCGGCACCATCTATGCCCTCGCCGGCATCCTGTTCGCCGCCTTCGCCGTGGCAACCGCGCGGGACCGGGCCAATCCCAAGCGCTGGGGCAGCGCCCTGTTCTGGGGGCTGATCGCCGTCAGCTTCCTGGCCGGCGACCGACTGGGGGACTTCGGCAACGGGCTGCTCGTCCTCGCCTTGGTCACGATTGCCGGCACCCGCCTGCTGGGCCAGGGCAAGCCGCGCACCACCGACACTGCCGAGCGGGAGGCGTTCGCCCGCAAGCTCGGCTCCCGCCTGTTCCTGCCCGCGCTGGTGATCCCGGTCACCGCGTTCTGCGGCACGCTGCTGTTCAGCTATGCCGGGCTGGAGCGGCTTGGCCTTGTCGATCCGCGCTGGATCACGCTGGTGCTGCTGGCGCTGGGGGTGATCATCGCGCTGGCCGCGACAATGCTCTGGCTGAAGCCGCCGCTTGCCGCCCCGGTGGAGGAAGGCCGCAGGCTGATGGATGCGATCGGCTGGGTCGTGCTGCTGCCGCAAATGCTCGCCGCGTTGGGCGTGGTCTTCGGTGCGGCCGGCGTCGGCACCGCGGTGGGCGCCATCGCGCAGGGCCTGCTGCCGGAGGGCAACGTGTTCATGGCGGTGGTCGTCTTCGCGCTGGGCATGGCGCTGTTCACCGTGGTGATGGGCAATGCCTTCGCCGCCTTCCCGGTGATGGCCGGCGCAGTGGGCGTGCCGATCCTGATCCGCCTGCACGGCGGCGACCCTGCCGTGGTCGGCGCAGTCGGCATGCTCTCCGGCTTCTGCGGCACGCTGCTCACGCCGATGGCCGCCAATTTCAACATGCTCCCCGCCGCCCTGCTCGAACTGAAGGATGAGCACGCGGTGATCCGCCGTCAGGTCGGCACGGCCCTGCCGCTGCTCGCCTGCAACATCCTGATCCTCTACATCGCCGGATTCCTGCTGTGACCCCATCTGCCGAGACCGCTACCCAGTTCATCCGCATCGCGCTTGGCCATGTCGGCCGTGAATACCCGCACAAGCTGGACCATGTGATGTCGTCCGACGCGGACGTGCTGCCCCCGCGCGTGCTGCACCCCGCCTTCCACGGCAGCTTCGACTGGCATTCCTGCGTCCACGGCTGGTGGACCGCGCTGACCCTCACGCGCCTTCACCCCGCCCTTCCCGAAGCGGCCGAGGCCGTGGCGCGCGCCAACGAAACCTTCACCGAGGAAAAGCTGGCCGCCGAACTGGCCTATCTGGACCGGCCGCTGTCGGGCGGGTTCGAACGCCCCTATGGCTGGGGCTGGCTGCTCTACCTCCACCTCGAAGCCAGCCGCCATGCGGACCAGCCCTGGGCCGCGCGTCTGGAGCCGCTGGCCCGCGCCTTCGCGGCGCGGCTCGCGCATTACCTGTCGATCCTGACGTACCCGATCCGCACCGGCACCCATTTCAACAGCGCCTTTGCCCTCGCGCTCTCGCTGGAATGGGCCGAGACTTTCGATACTGCGCTGGCAGACCAGATTCGCGGCAAGGCCGTAAACTGGTTCGCCGGCGATGCCGACTGTCAGGCCTGGGAGCCGGGCGGGGACGAATTCCTCTCCTCCGCGCTCAGCGAGGCGCTGCTGATGCGCCGCGCGCTGGATGGCGCCGCGTTCACGGACTGGTTCAGCCGCTTCCTGCCGCATCTGACGCAGCGCCGCCCAGCCTCACTGTTCACGCCCGCACATGTCAGTGACCGCAGCGACGGCAAGATCGCGCATCTGGACGGGCTGAACCTCAGCCGTGCCTGGGCCTGGCGTGAAATCGCCTCGGCCACGCCGGAACTGTCGCAGATCGCGGGGGAGGCTGCCGAAGCCCACCTCGCCGCCGCGCTCGACCATGTCGAGGGCGACTATATGGGCGAACACTGGCTGGCCAGCTTCGCCCTGCTGGCGATGCTGGCGCAGTAAGCGGAAAGACCGCGCCCGTTAGCGCATGGCTAACGGGTGGTGGCCATATATTGAATTGAAATGTGGCGGAAAATCGTTCCGCCGTGCCGAAATCGGCCGGTCAGCTCAGCCAGGCGGTGACGTCGGAACAGCCGATCACCGCAGCAATGGTGACGCCCCAGAAGAACACGCTACCCATGACGATCGACATGTCGAGCTTGCCGCCTTCCTTGCCGTTTTCGGCGACGGAAGCGACGCTTTCGCTATAGGGAATCATCTGGCATCCTCGTTCGTCTTTTGTTGTCGCCGCAACGGGATATGCCCGGCGAACCCGTGAGGCAAGCCTTAGTAACTAATTATTAATCATTCCATTTTGGATGCGATCGAATGTGCGCCGGGCAAGCCGGGCCGAACGTAATGGGCGCTGCCTGGAGAATGAGCCGGGATACGGGGAGCACTCGCGGGCCCGCTTGGGGCGACGGGCAAGGAATGGTGCCGGCTACAGGATTCGAACCCGTGGCCCCCTGATTACAAATCAGGTGCTCTACCAACTGAGCTAAGCCGGCACTCGCCGTGGCAAGTCCGGCGCCCTTACAGCGTGGCAGGGGCGCCGGTCCAGCATTTTAATCAGAACACCGCGTGCGGTGCGTCTTCCTTCATCATCGCTTGGCGAACCAGCGGGATCGGCGGGCCGCCGTAGCTGAGGAATTCATCGTGGAATGCCTTCCAGCCGGCGCGGCCGCCGCGTGTGGCGGTCCAGTCGTCGCGCAGCTTGCGGATCATCAGCTTACCCAGCGTGTAGTTGAGGTAGGCCGGATCGTAGGTGCCGCGCGCGGCCTGTTGTTCGGCGGTGCCTTCGTCCTGATAGCACTCGGTCATGAACATCTGCTTCGACTGCTGCTGCGTCATGCCGCGCGCGTGCAGGCCGATGGCCGAGAGATAGCGGCAATTGCGCAGCAGCGCGTTGGACAGCTGGCCGACGTGGACGCCCGCGTCTCCGTTGCCGACGCCCGCATCCCACATCATTTCCTCGGCATAGTGGGCCCAGCCCTCGGCAAAGGCGTAGCCGACGAAGAGGCGGCCCACCCATGAGGGCGATCGGTTCGAATGCAGGAACTGCAGGAAGTGGCCCGGCATCACCTCGTGCACGGACGTGAACAGCAGGTCGTTCTTCCCGGGAATATAGTCCTGCTGCATCTGCTGCGACCACGCCGGATCGGGCGGCGAGATATAGTAGACCGAGGCGATGCCCTTATCGAGCGGGCCGGCCGGATCGATATAGGCCGAATTCTGGCGGTTGTAGGGCGGGCTTTCCTCCACCTTCGCCTGTTCGGTGCCGGGGATCGTCACGATGTCATGCTGGCGCACGAAGGCGGTAAGATCGGGGATCTCCTTGCGCGCCTCTACCACCGGGCCGCCATCGGGCTTGTCGCTGCGCATCTTGTCGAAGCAGCCCTGGATATCCTTGCCCGGCGCATATTCGGCGCAGGCGGCCTTCAGCAGATCCTGATTGCGCTTCAGGTCGGCGCGGCCGACGGCTTCGAGTTCGTCGAGCGGAGCGTCGACTGCCTCGGTCGCCGCCACCATGCGTGAGAAGCGCTCCGCCCCCATCGCGAAGTCCTGCGTCGGCGTCGCCTTGGATAGCCAATCGGCAAGGCCCTGCATGGACGTGGCGGCTGCTTCGGAACTCGCCTTGAATTCGGCCTGCAGCTTGGCGTCCTTCACATCGGCGAAGGCGGCGCGGGCATCGCCGCGGTAGTATTCGGCAAAGCCCGAGAACCCGGCGACGCCCAGCTTGATGAAGCTGGCGGGCATCGCGGTCTTCAAGTTACCGCGGATCTGGGTGGCGGCGGTCGGCACGGCCTTGAAGAACGCGATCATCGCCTTCATCCGCGTCGGCTTGTCGGCATAATCGCGGCTGACGTAGACGTTGGGGTCCAGGCCGTTCTCGATGTAGTAGCCGGGATTGTTGTGCGGCTTGTCGGCATCGACCAACCAGAACAGCTGGCCCTTCGCGACTTGCACCAGATAGTCACGCTCGAACCGGTCGGCGGCGGAAAGGTCGGTGAACTTGCCCGCGTCCGCGATCACCCCGCGCAGGAAATCGGCACGGGCCTTGAGGCCGGCGGCGCTCCAATCGGGCAGGCGGCCATCGAACTGGTGCGCGCCCTGATAGATTGCGAAGGACGGATCCTGCGCCATCCACGCGTCCAGCGTCTTGCCGACATAGGCCTTCCACGGCGTGGCGGGCGTGCCCATCGCGGCGCTTACTGGAGTCGGATTGGCGGGCGCCTTCGTCGGCGCGGCGCCCGCGCCAACGGCGAGAGCGAGGCAGGCCATGCCTGCCAGCAGCGTGTGTTTCATATGGTCTTGCGATCCCTGTCCCTTGAAGGCGCTGCCCGGCCGGGCGCGCCGCGATGGGCAAGGTTGTGCGTCAGACCGCGCCGAAGGTCCAGCCCTCGGTACGGGCCAGTTCGGGGGTCATTTCAGCGGGTTTCCACAAGTCTGCGCGCGGCGCGGCAGTGCGCAACCAGGCGGCAGTGAGCAAGGCATCGGCGCTGTGATCGTCGATGGGCCCTTCTCCTGCCACCGGTGGCGATCCCAGGACGGAGAGCGCCGCATTGAGCGCCGCGTAATCGGTCATCTTCGCGCGCCCGGCCGAGCGTCCGGCGGCCACGGCGGCGAGCGTGGTGTAGATCTCTGTCACCACCGATCCGCTTTCGGGCAGCGGGTCGATCGGCCAGACCGAGACGGCCCCGCCCAGCCGGTGCAGCAGGCGCATGCCGGTGAGGCTGGACTTGCCGACTTGCGCCGCGCCGACGAGGTTGAAGTTGGAGTAAGGCTTGCACCCGGCGCGCGCCTGCGCCTCCTCCGTCACGCGCATCCGGCCGCGCCGGTGCAGGGCTTCCGGCAGATGAAACCGCGTCCCCTCGCGGCCGCCGTGGCGGCGAAAGTAGGCGCTGAGCTGCGGGTGATCGACGAAGCTCGCGGCGGAAAGGTGCTGGTCCCCGGCGCAAATGCCGTCGATCAATGCCCAGAGCGCGCGGGCATCGGCCGGGCTCTGCGCCCAGCCGGGAAAGAATGCCCCGGCATCGGCGAAAGGCAGCGAGATGCCGAGATCGAGCCCGACCAGCGTGTCCTGCGGCAAGCCGTCGCGCAGCAGGCGGAGCACATCCTCACGCGACCAGTGCGCATGGCCTTCGGGGCGCAGCAGTTCCGGCGCGCCTTCAAGGCCGCAGAGCGCGACGGCGATCCCCTTCTGGCGCGGGCCGAGCGCGCCGGACCAGTCGATCGCCATGAAGTGCCGGAAACGCGGGATCACTTCTTCGGTCGTGCGGGCTTGCGCGCTGCCGCCTGATCGCGGGCCAGCGCAATCATCGCCGCCACGCGCTCAGGATCGGCGGGGGCGAAGCGCACCAGCACGGCGGGCCAGCCCTGATAGTGCGGCGTCTGCCAATAGGTTTCCGGCTCGGTCGCCATCAGTATCTCGGCGGTATCAAGGTCGACCTGAAGCACGAACGAAGTATCCGGCTCATGCCCCAGGGCCAGAAACGAGCGGCCGTTCGCCGCCACTTTCACCGCCGGTTTGCCATAACTGGTGGCGAGCACCGTGCCCTCCAGCGTCAGCGCATGGGCGACGACCGCGTCCCAGTCGGCAAAGGCGCTCACTCTTCCCGCCGTTCCGCGCGCTTTCGGTCCCACCACTCGATGCGCTTGCGCAAGTCGCGCTCGAACCCGCGTTCGACCGGCTCGTAGAAAGTCTGCGGCGGCATGCCTTCGGGCCAGTAGTTGTCGCCGGAAAAACCGTCCGGCGCATCGTGATCGTAGGCATAGTCCTTGCCGTAGCCGATGTCCTTCATCAGCTTGGTCGGCGCGTTCAGGATGTTGGCGGGGGGCGGCAGCGAACCGGTTTCCTTCGCGCTCTGCCACGCGGCCTTCTGCGCCATGTAGGCGGCGTTCGATTTGGGCGCGGTGGCGAGGTAGAGGCAGGCCTGCACGATCGCGCCCTCCCCTTCCGGGCTGCCCAGGAACTCATAGGTCTGCTTGGCGGCAATGCACTGGAGCAGCGCCTGCGGATCGGCGAGGCCGATGTCCTCACTCGCCATGCGCGTCAGGCGGCGGAGCAGGTAGAGCGGCTCCTCCCCCGCCGTCAGCATGCGCGCGAGGTAATAGAGCGCGGCCTGCGGGTCCGACCCGCGCACCGATTTGTGCAGGGCGGAGATCAGGTTGTAATGGCCGTCGCGATCCTTGTCGTAGACCGCGACGCGGCGCTGGAGGAAGGCCCCCAGCCCCGCCGGATCGAGCGGCTCCGGGATTTTCGCGGCATAGAGCGTCTCTGCCTGATTGAGCAGGAAGCGCCCATCGCCATCGGCCGAAGCGACCAGCGCGGCGCGGGCATCGGCGTTCAGCGGCAGCGGGCCTTCCAGCGCCTCCGCCTTGTCCAGCAAGGTCTCCAGCGCGTCCGGGCCCAGCCGGTGAAGGATCAGCACTTGCGCACGGCTGAGCAGCGCCGCGTTGAGCGCGAAACTGGGGTTCTCCGTCGTCGCACCCACCAAGGTTACGGTGCCGCGTTCGACGAAGGGCAAGAAACCATCCTGCTGCGCGCGGTTGAAGCGGTGGATCTCGTCCACGAACAGCAAGGTGCGCTGACCGGCGCGCGCCGCAAGGTCCGCCTCGGCAAAAGCCTTCTTGAGATCGGCCACACCCGAGAATACGGCGGAGATCGCCGCGAAACGCATGCCCACAGCATCGGCGAGCAATCGCGCGGTACTGGTCTTGCCGGTGCCCGGCGGGCCCCAGAGGATCATCGAGGACAAGCGCCCCGCCGCCACCATGCGCCCGATCGCGCCTTCGGGGCCGGTCAGGTGCTCCTGCCCCACCACATCGGCCAGGGTGCGCGGGCGCAGCCGGTCGGCCAGCGGGGCATCCTCACCCGGCAGATCGGGGGCGTTGGAGAGCGGAAGATCGTCGGCAAAAAGGTCGGCCATGGGCGCTATCTAGCGACTATGGCGCACAATTGCATCGGTTCCGCGCCGGGAGTAGCCTTGGGCCCGCAAGAAATCGGAGTGGGAGCAAGGGCATGATCGGAACCACGCTGGGCCGGGTGGCCCGGCATCTGTGGCTGGTAGGCATTGTCGCGCTGCTGTGGAACGCCTTTGGCTGCGTGGACTTTTCGATGACCGTCACGCGCAATCCCGTATGGATGGCGCCGCTTTCGCCGCAAGTGATCGACTGGCTGGACGAGGCGCCGGGCTGGGCCGTGGTCGCCTGGGCCATGGGCGTCTGGGGCGGATTGCTGGGTGCGCTGTTGCTGCTTCTGCGATCCCGCTGGGCAGTTGCCGCTTTCGCGCTGTCACTGCTGGGGCTGGCGATCAACCAGACTTATCAGGTTCTGGTACCGATGCCGAATGGCGGGGTGAACACCGCCACTATCGCGCTGACCGCGACGATCTGGATCGTGGCGCTGTTCCTGCTCTTCTACGCGATCCGGATGCGCAAGCGCCGCGTCCTACGCTGAGGGGAACCGGCGATGGACTGGAATCTGGTCATCCACGCACTGGATGAACTGCGGGATGGGCCGCGGCCACTGCTCGAATTCGCGAACATCGCATCCCGCCACGATCGCGCCGCCTGCCTGCAGACCGCGCAGTATCTCACCGACCGGGAGCTGGTTGCCCTGTCGGCGGTCCAGTATCCTTTCACCTCCGTGGCCAGAGAGGAATGGCCGGAACGGCTGCGCGCCGCCTTTGCGGGCCAAGGCGGCGATCCCGTGCTCGCCGCGAACACCGCCATCGACCTGACCGAACAGGGCAGGCAGGTGCTTCAACTCTTCGGCATCGGCTATCCTTAGCGAAAAGCCGCATCCTGTCTGCGTACTTGCCCTTCGCGCACGCTCGCCATATGGATCATATATGATTCGTATATTCGAGATAGCGTAATGGGCATCGTCAATATCGAGGACGAGCTGCACGAGCAGCTGCGCAAGGCCAGCAAGGCCTCCTATCGATCGATCAATGCCCAGGCGGCGTTCTGGATCCGGATCGGCATGCTCTGCGAATTGAGCCCGGGGCTGACCTTTCAGGAGATCGTGATCCGCGAATTGCGCGATGCGGGCGTAAATCCGGGGGTGGATCCCGGCGGGGTCGAACCGGCAGCTTTGGACATGCCCGCAAAATGATCAAGACGCCCGAAGAAATCGAACTGATGGCCGAATCCGGCCGTCTTCTCGCCTCCGTGTTCACCCATCTCGACACGCTGCCGCTGGCCGGCCGGTCAACGATGGAGATCAACGATCTGGTGGAAGACCTGATCGTCCGCCAGTTGCACGCGCGCCCGGCCAGCAAGGGGCAGTACGGCTATGGCTTCGTGCTGAACTGTTCGCCCAATCAGGTGGTGTGCCACGGCGTCCCTTCTGTCGACGCGATCCTGCGCGATGGCGACATCGTCAATTTCGACATCACGCTGGAAAAGAACGGGTTCATCGCCGATTCCAGCAAGACCTACATGATCGGCGAAGTGGCGCCGGCCGCGCGGCGGCTGGTGCAGACGACTTATGAGGCGATGTGGAAGGGCATCCGCACCGTGCGCCCCGGCGCGCGGCTGGGCGACATTGGCCATGCCATCGAAAGCCATGCCAAGCGCGCCGGCTATTCGATCGTGCGCGACTACTGCGGCCACGGCATCGGCCGCGAAATGCACGAGGCGCCCGAAGTGCTGCACTTCGGCAAACCGGGCACCGGCCTTGTGCTGAAAGAAGGCATGGTCTTCACCATCGAACCGATGGTGAACCAGGGCCGCCGCATGGTGGAGACGGAGGATGACGGCTGGACCGTCGTGACCGTGGACGGCAAGCTATCCGCCCAGTTCGAACATACCGTGGCGGTTACCGCCAATGGCGTGCGCGTGCTCACCCTGCGGCCGGACGAAATGCCGGCCCGCCGCTGAGCCCGCACAGGAATGTGCACTTTCATTCATACAACTTTGTACAAACCTGAACCGAATCTGCCAGTCCCGCTTCGATCCGGTTCAGCCACGCTCCTGTAGAACCGGTTTCAACGATGGCGGAAATGCTCCGGATAACCGGGTGCTTCCGCCGCTACAGGAGCACTAACCATGACCATCATGCGCAAGATCGGCCTTACCGGCGCGCTCGCTGCGACGGCGCTTGCCGCCGCGAGCCCGGCCATGGCCCAGGACTATCGCGGCTATCACCGTGGCGGCGACAATACCGCGGCCGTTGCCATCGGCGCCGGCGTCGTCGGCCTGGCACTCGGCGCGATCATCGCGTCGAACAACAACGACCGCTATCGCGACAGTTATCCCGGTTACTACACCAGCGGCTGGGAATATCGCGACGGCTGGTACTGGGACCGTGACGGCGGCCGCCACAGCCGCGACGAATATGCCCGTTACCACCGCGACAATCGCGGCGACTACCGTAACGATTATCGGGGCGGCAGCTACGGTGCAGACCGGGTCGACTACCGTCGCGGTTACGACCGCAACCGGGATGACTTCCGCCGCGGTTACTGACGCCATCAAGAGCCACCGAGTGGCGGGATAAACCCCTCTCCCGCCGCAACGAGACGCCCGGCCCCTCCTCCTTGGCCGGGCGTCTTTTCGTGTTCGTTGGAGGCCGCCGAATAATGCCCCTCGCATCGTCGTCGCGCCGCCTCCGATCACCGCAAACACAGCATTTCCAAACGGATCACAACGGGAAGTTCACAGGCGGTTCAGTGGAAACATTGCAGAAATGTTGCACGTGCCCGCTGGAACCGCCGTTGACTGGTTGGCCCGGAAAGGGAGTTCAATCGAGATGAATATCAGGATCAGGAATTTCGCCCTGGGCGCAGCGCTTGCGGCCTGCGCCGTCACCGCTTCGTCACCGGCGATGGCGCGTGGCGGCTATGGCGACGACACGGCAGCCGTGGCCATCGGCGCCGGCGTCATCGGGCTTGCCCTGGGTGCGGCGATCGCCGACCGGGGCGACCGCTACTACTACGATCGCGGCTATTACGGGTCGCGCCGCTACGTCACCGTGCGCGGCCGGCCGGGGTATTATTACTACTACGACGGCTATCCCAACCGGTACTATCAGGACCGCTATTACGATCGCTACTACGCGCCGTATTACCGCGAACACTATGGCCGTCCCGGCTGGGGCCGCCCTGGCTATGGCCGACCGGTTTATGGCCGTCCGGGCTATGCCCCGGGCCCCAACCGCTGGAACGATCATCGCGGCTGGGATGACCGGCGCGATTATGGGCACCGCGACTACGGCCGTCATGACGACCGTGGACGCCACGACAACGGGCACCGCGATAACGGTCGCCACGACGATCACGGGCGCGGCTGGCGCCGCTAAGCGGCGAACGGATACGACCGAACCATATCGTACCTGAAATCACAGGGCGGCGATCGAGCTTCGATCGCCGCCCTGTGCACGTCCGGTTCCGTCATCCGCACTCGCCAAGCCCTGCATGGGCGGCTATGGGGCGCCCATCATGGATATCGCCGACCTTCGGATCGCCCTGTTTTCGGGCAACTACAATTACGTGCGCGACGGCGCCAATCAGGCCCTCAATCGTCTGGTGGGATACCTGTTGAAGCAAGGCGCCCAAGTGCGCGTCTATGCGCCGGTGGTGGCCGAGCCCGCCTTTGCGCCGACCGGCGATCTGGTGGGCGTGTGCGCGGTGCCGATTCCAGGGCGTCCCGAATACCGCATTCCGCTTTCGATCGGCGCCAAGGCGCGCCGCGATCTCAATGCCTTCGCCCCCAACGTCATCCACCTTTCCTCCCCCGATCCGGTGGGGCATCAGGCGCTGAAGTGGGCGCGCAGCCGCAACCTGCCGGTGCTGTCCTCCGTCCACACGCGTTTCGAAACCTATCTGCGCTATTACAACATGGCCTGGGGCGAGCCGGTGATCGAGGCGATCCTGCGACGGTTCTACCGCCGCTGCGACGCGCTGGTGGCGCCGTCCGAATCGATGGCCCAGCTGCTGCGCGAACAGCGCATGAACTATGACGTGTCGATCTGGTCGCGCGGCGTCGATCGTGAGATCTTCCACCCGGACCGGCGCGATCTGGACTGGCGCCGCGCCCATGGCATCGCCGACAACGAGGTGACGATCGGCTTCCTCGGCCGTCTGGTGATGGAAAAGGGGCTGGACGTCTTTTCGGACACTCTGGACGAACTGACGCGGCGCGGCGTTGCCCACCGCGTGCTGGTGGTGGGCGAAGGCCCGGCCCGCGAATGGTTCGAGGAACGCCTGCCGCAGGCCGTCTTCGTCGGTTTCCAGCAGGGTGCCGACCTTGCCCGCGCAGTCGCCAGCATGGACATATTGTTCAACCCCTCGGTCACCGAAACGTTCGGCAACGTCACGCTGGAGGCGATGGCCTGCCGCCTGCCCGTGGTCGCCGCCGCCGCCACCGGCAGCCAGAGCCTTGTCGACGATCGCCAGTCCGGACGGCTGCTGCCGCCGGGCGCGATCCACCAGTTCGCCGAGGCGCTGAAGGCCTACATCGAAAATCCCGCCCTGCGCGAAGCGCACGGCGCCGCCGGGGAAGAGCGTGCGCTGGAATTCAGCTGGGATCGCATCAACAAGGAAGTGGCCGATACTTACGTGCGACTGGTACGCCGGAAGACCCGCGCCTGAAGCCGCCTCACACCTGAATCCGCTTCATACCGGCGCCGGCTCGGCAAGGCCCACCTCGTCAAAGTAGCGGCCCAAAGCGTCCACCGCCTTGTCGGTCAATTCGATGAAGGCGCGCCGGCGGTCGCTGTCGTCGCATACGCGGCGGAACAGCCCGCCGGTGACCATCTGGCCGATCCAGCGCAAGGCGGTCGTCGGCGGCACCGCCGCGGCGATGCAGAGCGAGGTGACAGAAACCTGTTTGCCCTCCTCACGCGCGGCGGCAAGGTCCAGCAGCATGTCCCAGGCCGGATCGGCAAACAGATCGCCCTCGATATAGCGCGCGCGCAGCTGTCGCTGGCGCAGGATCTTGCGCACCAGCCGCGGTTCCGGGAGGGCCATCGACGCCAGGCGCGAGGGCGCGACGGCCGGTTCGGCGGGGCGTTCGCGCGGTTCCGGCTCGCCGGTCGGTGCCAGCCGCTCGATCCGCCCGGCGATCTGGCCCACCTGTTCGGTCAGACGCAGGATCATCAGCCGATCGTCTTCCGACAGTTCGCGCACGCGGCTCTGCGGCAGCCCCGCCAGCACCCGCCCCAAGGCCACCAGCCGCTCCGCCGGCGTAGGATCGACCAGCAGCAGCGGATCCGAACTGTCCATGCAGGCGAAGACATCGTCGAGAGCGTCGACACTGGTCGAAACGATCAGCCGCACGCCTGACCGTGCGGCACGCAAGTCCAGCCGCGTCAGTGCGGCAATGGTCCCCAGGTCGGCAGTCGGGCAATCGACCAGTACGATTTCACCCAGCAGCAGATCCTGCGCGCTGGCATCGTCATCCAGCAGATCCGCCAGCGATCCGGCCCTGACGCGGAGCCCCGCTGCAACCGCGTCCTCGCGCATGGCGGCGTGGACGTGGGGACGCTCGGCAAAGATCGTGGCCAGAACCGATGGCCCCTGCGACGCTACCCCGCCGCGCCGATCCCCGCCGTAATTGAAATTCATCTCATCCATGCGCTCGCCTTCCGCATTTTCACGTGCGTGTAGAGAACATGGTCCACCGGAAAACCGGGCGTTAAATCCTTGTTAAGTGTAAGCCGCGTGGTTCCAGAGGCTCTCTCACCAGCCCGACAGTTCGCGGCGGACCAGTGCCTCCAGCATGTCGATCCCTGCAGGCGTGTCATTGAGGCAGGACAGCACCGCGAAATCGCTGCCGCCCGCACCCTCGAACACTTCGCGCGCGCGGATCGCCAGTTCCTCCAGCGTTTCCACGCAGTCGGCCGAAAAGCCCGGCGCGGCGATGGCGATGCGGCGGGTGCCTGCCTTCGCCTCGGTTTCGAGCAAGTGCTCGGTCGACGGCTCCAGCCACTTGGCGCGGCCGAAGCGGGACTGGAAGCTGGTTTCGATGCGCAGCGCCGGGAAACGCGGCTGCAGCCGTTCGACCAGCAGATGCGATGTCTCGCGGCAATGCCAGTAGTAGGGATCGCCAAGGTCGGTCGTACGCTGCGGCATGCCGTGGAACGACAGCACCAGCACTTCGGGCACGAAGGCCAGCGCTTCCAGCTGCCGGGAAAGATCGGTTTCCAGAGCGTCGATATGCACGCGATCGGCGTAGTAGGGCGGTAGAGTGCGCAGCGTCGGTTGCGCGCGCATGGCCGCCATCGCCTGCCCCACCTTGTCCGCCACCGACGCCGTCGTCGCGCCCGAATATTGCGGATAGAGCGGTGCGATCAGGATGCGGTCGCAGCCCGCCGCCTTCATCGCGGCAAGACGCGCGGGGATGGCGGGATTACCATAGCGCATTGCCCAGTCGACCGTGATGTCCGCCCCCAACCGCTGCTGCAGCTTTTCCGCCTGCGCGGCGGTGATGGCGGCCAAGGGAGAGCCCTTGTCGGTCCAGACTTGTCCATAGGCATGGGCGGACTTCGCCGGCCGCGTGCGCAGGATCACCCCGTGAAGGATCGGCTTCCACGCGATCGCCGGGATTTCCACCACGCGCGGGTCGGACAGGAATTCCGCCAGATAGCGGCGCACCGCCGGCGCGGTAGGGGCATCGGGGGTGCCAAGGTTCACCAGCAGCACGCCGATGCGCGGATCGGAAGTGGCCATCAGAACTCCTCGGCAAACAGGGGAAGGCGACGGAAGCGGAGCCCGGTCGCCGAGTAAAGCGCATTGGCGACGGCGGGAGCGACGGCGGCGGTGCCCAGTTCGCCGGGGTCGGCCGGATCGGCCTTGCTCTCGATGAAGTCCACTTCGATGCGCGGGCAATCGGCCAGCGCGGGCAGCGCCATGTCGCCCAGCCGGTCGCTGTCCGGCCGCCCGCCGACATAGCGCGGCGCGCAGCCCAGGGTCAGGCCCAGCCCGAACACCAGACCGCCCTCGATCTGCTGGCGGGCGATGTCGTAATTGACGATCCGGCCGATGTCGGCAACCGCGCTCAGCCGGTCCACCCGCACACCGTTCTCGTCCCGCCGGGCGCTGGCGATCACCGCGATGCGCCCCGCGCCGATCACGTGGCAGGCGATGCCCTGCCCGCTGTTGTCTCCCCCGCCGCCCCATTCGGCCAGCGCCGCCACCCGCTGCAGGCATTCGGCCAGACGCGGATCGCCGCCCAGCATCGCCATGCGATAGGACAGCGGCTCCCGCCCGGCGCGATGGGCCAATTCGTCCACGAAGCTCTCGTTGAAGAACGCGGTATAGCCATGCGCATTGCCGCGCATCCGCGCCGTCGGCAGGTCGATGGTCGCGGTGATGTGGTCGACGGCGAGCGCGGGGATGGCATAGGCGGGAACCGCACCCTCCAGCGCCATCGGATCGGCCTTGCCCGCCACGGCGGCTATCGCGTCTCCGGCGCTGTCCCCGTCGAAGAAGCGGCGGCCAAATTCGCGGGCGCTGGCCGGCACGGCGATGCGCGCGCGCCAGCCGGCGATGCCGCCTTCGGCATTGGGGCGCGCGGCCATTACCGCCACTGCAGGCGTGCGCGGGAAAGCGGCGCGGAATTCTTCTCCGCGCGGCCAGGTCAGTTGCACCGGCCGTTCCATCGTCTTCGCCAGCTGTGCGACTTGCGCGGCGTGCTGGCATTCCAGCCGCAAGTCGAAGCTGCCGCCCAGCGCCACGGGATAGAGCACGACCGCGCGCGGGCCGATGCCCACGGCCTCTGCCGCCGCTGCGCGCACCGCTTCGGGGGCCTGCGTGCCGATCCAGAGTTCCAGCTTGCCGTCCGCGAAGCGCGCCGTGGCGCTGGCAGTTTCTATCGTCGCATGGGTGGCCGGCGCGACTTCGTAGCGGACCTGGAACGGCAGCAAGCCGTCCACGGTAGCCTCATCGCCGGTCCGGTGAATCCGCTCCCCCGCGCCGGTGCGCATCGCCGCGTCCAGCGCGTTGTCCACCACGTCGCTATCCAGCGCGCCGATCACGCGGTAGCGCGGCCGGGCGCGGACCAGTGCCGTCTCCGCGCTCCACCAGTCATCCGCAACGGCGGCGACCCAGCCGGGCCCGTGCACGAACCGATGGAACCCGCGCACGGACTTGCCCGCCTGCTCGTCCAGCGCGGAGACTTCGGCCATCGCCCCTTTGCCGCCGACCAGCGGGGCATGGCGGATGGAGGCACGCAACATGTCCGGCAGGCGGACGTCGCCGGCGAATATCCACGATCCATCGACCTTGGAAGGCAGGTCCAGCCGGGGATAGTGCAGCTTCGCGCCGGGCGGGAACTCGCCGGGCTTTTCTGCGGGAAAATCGGGCCGCAGCGGCGGCGGATTGGGCGGCGAGAGTGCCGCCGCCTCCGCTGCCAACACGCCGAAAGGCAGCACTTTGCCGGCATGGTGGACCAGCCCCGCGCCCACTTCGCATTCCTCTGCAGCGATGCCCCAGCGCGCGGCGGCGGCCTGCGCCAGCAGGGCCCGCGCCGAAGCCGCTGCGGCGCGCGCCGGCTCCTCATAGGCGGCCAGCGCAGTGCCGTTCGCGGTCACATTGAAACGATGGTCCTGCGCCCAGCGGCGAGTGACGAACGCGTCGGGGGCTTCGGCCAGCGAGGGCGCCAGCGGCATCCACAGCGGCGCCCATTCGGCCGCCAGCACGGTGTTCGCATAAAGCCCGCTGACCGGCGCGGGCTCCACCGCCACCTGCCGCCAGTCCGCGCCCAGTTCCCAGGCGACCACTTGCGGCAGCAGCGTGGTCACGCCCTGCCCCATCTCCACTTGCGGCACTGCGACGCTGACCACGCCGTCCGCGCCGATCTTGATCCAGGCACCGAAAGCATATTCGTCCGGCCCGGGTTCCAGCGGCAGCGCAAAGCGATGCGGGCGCAGCAGATAACCGACGGCAAGGCCGCCGCCCGCCAGCGCACCGATCAGGACGCCGCGCCGCGAAACCTGCATCAGATCTGGTCCAGCCAATCCGATATGCGGCGGCCCAGCGCCACGAAAGCTTCCGCCTGCGGGCCGGTTCCGGCGGCCGGCGGGGTGCCGGCATCGCTGTCCCGCCGGATCGCGATGTCCAGCGGAATGCGGCCCAGGAAGTCCAGCCCCATCGTTCGCGCCGCTGCCTCCGCGCCGCCCACGCCGAAGGGATCGCTCACTTCGCCGCAGTGCGGGCAGGCATAGCCGGCCATGTTCTCCACCACGCCGACCACCGGCACGCCGCTCTTTTCGAACAGAGACACCGCGCGGGCGGCGTCCATCAGCGCCAGATCCTGCGGGGTGGAGACGATCACCGCACCGGCCGGCTTGAACTTCTGCAGCATGGTCAGTTGCACGTCGCCGGTGCCGGGCGGCAGATCGACCACGATGACTTCCGCATTTTCCCAGTGCGCCTCAAGAAACTGGGTGACCGCGCCCGCCACCATCGATCCGCGCCAGGCAATCGCCTGACCGGGTTCGGACAGTTGCGCCATCGACAGCACCGGCACGCCCCACTGGCTGGCCACCGGCACGAGCCGGCTTTCATGCGCGACCGGGCGCTGCCCCTCGGTGCCGAGCAGCCGCGCCTGCGACGGGCCGGAAATATCCGCGTCCACCAGACCGACCCGGCGGCCCAGCCGGGCCAGCGCCACCGCCAGATTGGCCGCCAGCGTGGACTTGCCGACGCCGCCCTTGCCCGATCCCACCGCCAGGATGTGCTGGCGCGGCTTTTCGCCCATGACTGCGACGTGGACTTCGCCGACACCTTCCGCCGTTTTCAGCGCCGCCGTCACCGCCGGTTCGATCGCGGCCTGTTCCTGCACGGACAGGCCGGTGCCGTCGATCACCACGACCGCGCGCCCATCGGTCAGCCGCAACGATCGCACGCGCGGCGCCAAGTCCGGCGAAATCAGCGATTTCAGGCGATCGGCATCGTGGCCGGAAGCATCGGGGGTAGTCATGAAGTCCTGCAAAGAATGTGGGGAGAATGGGGCATGAACAGGGTTCAGGTGGCCCAGTCGAGGAAAAAGGGCAAGAGAGGCACTGTTTTTGATGAAAAAGGCTTCCTATAGATGGGGACATGACAGCATTCGGTGACGCCATCTCACGCGCCGGCCTTGGTGCCGCACAAGATACAGGCTCCGGCGGAGCACTCGCCATGACCGGCCGCAAGAGCCCTTGGGGTTCAGGCGGCGATGGAGACGGTCAGGGCGGGGACGATGGACACGGTTCCGGGAACCCCGGTGCTGACGGCGGTGCTGAAGGCGGCTCTGATGCCCCCGGCCCGGAAGGCGCCGCGCCGGGTGGACCCGATGGCAATGCCCCCGGCAACAGCGAAGGCGCGAAGGGCGGATCGGCTCCCACTGGAAAGGGCGGCGACAGGCCTGACGACAGGCCTGGCCCCAACGATCCGCGCGGGCCGCGCAATCCCTGGCTGCCCAGCGGCGGCACGCCGCCGCGCCGCTCCGCCAGCATCGAAGACATTTTCCGCCCGCGCGATCCGCGCCGCGGCGGCGGCGGTTCCGGCGGTGGCGGCCTGGGCGGCGGTTTCCCCAACCTGCCGCGCCGCGCCGATGGCACCTCGTGGCTGCCGCTGGGCATCGGCGTGGCGGTATTGGGCGTAGTGCTCCTGTCCTGCATCCACTCGCTCAGCCCGCAGGAACAGGGCGTTGTCACGCGCTTCGGCCATTTCTCGCGCGTGATCGATTCCGGCGTCTCGCTGACCTTGCCCTGGCCGATCGAGCAGGTGGACAAGACCGACGTGCGCTCTTTCGCGGTGGACACGATCCCCGACGGAGAGAGCGAGAAGCTGATGCTGACCAGCGACAAGAACCTTGTCGACCTCAGCTATCTGGTCCGCTGGAACATCAAGGACCTGACGGACTATTCCTATCGCCTGATCGATCCCAAGGACACCGTGCGCGAAGTGGCGGAGGCCGCCATGCGCGCCTCCATCGCCCAAGTGTCTCTGAACGAGGCGCTGTCCGGCGCCGGCCGCGCGAGCGTGGAACGCGACGTGCGCGAGCGGACGCAGCGCATCCTCGATTACTATCGTTCCGGCGTGTCGATCCAGGGCATAGAGATCAAAAAGGCGGACCCGCCATCGAAGACCCGCGCGGCGTTCGATCAGGTCAACGTCGCCCAGCAGGAAGCCGATCGCGACCGTTCCAACGCACGCGCCAACGCGCAGCAGACGCTGGCGATCGCACAAGGTGAGGCTGCCGCGTTCGACAAGGTTTACGAGGAATACAAGCTGGCACCCGAAGTGACGCGGCGGCGCATGTATTACGAGACGATGGAGCGCGTGATCTCCCAGAACGATACGGTCGTGGCCGAACCCAAGAACATGACGAGCTACCTGCCGCTTCCGGAAATGAAGCGCCGCATCGATCCCGCGCCGGGCGACATCACCGTCACCGCCGGCCCGGCCGCCACGCAGGGAGGCCAGTGATGGGCGTGTGGCAGAACTACAAGGCCGCCTGGATCGCCGGGGGCGTCGTCGCCGTCGCGGTGCTGATGAGCGTCATCGTGGTGCCGGAGACCGAACAGGTCGTGGTCGTGCGCACCGGCCGGCCCGACCGCGTGTACAACGGCTATGTTCCCGGCGCACCGTTCGGCGCCACCGATGCCGGCATCCACTGGCGCATCCCCGGTCTTGAGCGCGCCGTGCGCATCGACAAGCGTCTGCTTTCGGTGGACATGCAGCAGGAACAGGTACTCTCCACCGATCAGCTTCGCCTGAACGTGGATGCATTCGCCCGCTACCGGATCATCGATCCGGTAAAGATGGTACAGACGGCGCGAACCACCGAGAACGTGACCGAGCAGCTTCAGCCCATCCTCTCCTCCGTCGTGCGGCAGGAACTGGGCAAGCGCACCTTCCAGTCGCTGCTGACGGCGGAACGGGGCGAGGCCATGGCCCATATCCGTGACGGGCTGGACCGCGAGGCCCGCGAATATGGCGCGCAAGTGGTTGACGTACGGATCAAGCGGGCGGACCTGCCAGAAGGCGCGCTGGAAAGCGCTTTCGCCCGCATGCAGGCCACGCGCCAGGAAGAAGCCAAGACGATCGCCGCGCAGGGCAACAAGGATGCGCAGATCATCCGCGCCGATGCCGAGGCGCAGGCCGCGCGCATCTATGCCGAAGCTTTTGGCAAGGATCCCAAGTTCTACGACTTCTACCGCGCGATGAAGAGCTATTCGATCTCGTTCGCCAAGGGCGAGTCCGGCAAGACCATTCTGCTTTCGCCCGACAACGCCTATCTTCAGCATTTCCGGGAACCGTAAGGCTTTCCGAACGATCAACGGATCGGCGCGCGTTTGCACCGGCCCGACGCGAGAGCGCCATTCAAATCCGGTTAAGCTCGCGGAGCGTCAACCGGGGGCGATGACGACAGGATGTGACCCTGCACCGCCAGGACGGAGGAATCAAAGGACGTGAAGCCCGTGCGATACGCTTATGGATTGACCACAGCGCTCCTGCTGGGAGGCGCGACCGCCACTCTGCTCGCCGGCTATCCGGCTGGCGCCCAGGTCGCCCAGAACGAAGCCAGCCAGATGGCCCGCGTGGTGCCCCGATCGGGCGCCCCGGCAAGCTTCGCGGACCTGACCGAGCAGCTGGCGCCCTCCGTGGTCAACATCTCCACCCGCCAGCGCGTGCAAGTGCAAGGCGGCGGCGCCAATCCCTTCGCGGGCACGCCCTTCGAGGGCCTGTTCGGCGGTGGCGGCGGCGGCTCCGGCCCGCAGACGCGTGAGGCGCAGTCGCTCGGTTCGGGCTTCATCGTCTCGGCCGACGGCTACATCGTCACCAACAACCACGTGATCACCGCAGAGGGCAAGGGCGAGGTCGAATCGATCACCGTCATCATGCCCGATGGTACCGAGTATCCGGCCAAGCTGATCGGCAAGGACGCTGCTTCGGACCTTGCGGTGCTGAAGATCACCGCCCCCAAGGCGCTGCCCTTCGTGAAGTTCGGAGACAGCTCCAAGGCGCGCGTGGGTGACTGGGTGGTGGCCATCGGCAACCCCTTCGGCCTGGGCGGCACGGTCACCGCGGGCATCGTTTCCGCCGTGTACCGCAACACCGGTGCCGGCGGTGCCTACGACCGCTATCTCCAGACCGACGCCTCGATCAACCGCGGCAACTCGGGCGGCCCGATGTTCGACATGAGCGGGCAGGTGATCGGCATCAACAACGCCATCTTCTCCCCCACCGGCGGCAGCGTCGGCATCGGCTTTGCGATTCCTTCGGAAATCGCCTCGCCCATCGTCGAGAAACTGATCAAGGGTGAAAAGATCCAGCGCGGCTATCTGGGCGTGCAGATCCAGGCGCTGAACGAAGATCTGGCGGATTCGCTTGGCCTTGAACACAACAAGGGCGAATTCATCCAGAGCGTCGTCGCCGATGGCGCCGCCGCCAAGGCCGGCATCCAGGCTGGTGACGTGGTGGTGAAGGTCGCCGGCAAGGAAGTGACGCGCGACCAGAGCCTCTCGTTCATCGTCGCCAATACGACGCCGGGCACCAAGGTTCCGGTCGAACTGATCCGCAACGGCCGCCGCATGACGGTGACCGCCACGGTAGCCCAGCGCCCGAGCGAGGACGATCTGGCCCAAAGCTTCGACAGCAGCGGCGACGATCAGGACACCGACGCCTTCAACAACCCGCCGGCGCAGCAGGAGCAGGGCGTGATCGAAAAGGCCACCGGCCTTTCGGTGACCCCGCTGACCTCTACGATCGCCCGCCAGCTGGGCGCGGCGGAAGGTACCAAGGGCCTGGTCATCATCTCGGTCGATCCCAGCTCGGACGCCGGCCAGAAGGGCTTTGCCCGCGGCTTCATCATCCTTTCGGCAAACAACCAGCCGGTGACGTCGAAGGCCGATTTCGAAAACGTGATCAAGGCGGCCAAGGCCGACAATCGCGCCGCGATCCTACTGCGCGTTCAGCCGCGTGGCCAGCCCGCCGCCTTCGTGCCGGTGCGCCTGCGTTAAGAGCGTTGTTTGGGAAATGCCCGAAAGGGCATTTCCTAAGCGGCACCGACCCTCTCCCCCACCCGACCACCCACTAGTGTACCCTGATGGGTGGTCGGGTGGGGGAGAGGGCCGGTGCCGCCAAAATCCGCCTGCGGCGGATTTTCAAACGAACCCTGAATCGAAGCGCCCGCCGGGAAACCCGCGGGCGTTTTCGCATCTGGAGCCTGTCGGTCGCCTCGCTATAACGGGCCCATGTCATCGGCCGATCATGAACGCGAAGAGGAAGCGGACGGCCTGCGCAAGATAATCCATGTCGACATGGATGCCTTCTACGCCAGCGTCGAACAGCGCGACGAGCCTTCGCTGAAGGGCCAGCCGGTCGCCGTGGGCGGATCCTCCCAGCGCGGCGTGGTGGCCGCCGCCAGTTACGAGGCGCGCAAGTTCGGCGTGCGGTCCGCCATGCCATCGGCCCGGGCAATACGGCTCTGCCCGGACCTGATCTTCCGCAAGCCCCGCTTCGACGTCTACCGCCAGGTGAGCGATCAGATCCGCGCGATCTTCCTGGACTACACCCCCCACGTGGAGCCGCTCTCGCTGGACGAGGCCTATCTGGACGTCACGGCGGACCTCAAGGGCATCGGCTCCGCCACCCGCATTGCCGAGGAGATCCGCCGCCGCATCAAGGCGGAGACCGGCCTTACCGCCAGCGCGGGCGTCTCCTACAACAAGTTCCTGGCAAAACTGGCCAGCGACCAGAACAAGCCCGACGGGCTCTGCGTGATCCGCCCGGGCGAAGGCGCGCAGTTCGTGGCAGGGCTGCCGGTGCGGCGCTTTCACGGCGTGGGCCCGCGCGGGGCGGAGAAGATGGCGCGGCTGGGGATCGAGACCGGCGCAGACCTCGTCGCCAAGGATCTGGCCTTCCTGCGCGCCAACTTCGGCAGTTTCGCCGAGTACCTGTTCCGTGCCGCGCGGGGCGTGGACTTGCGCCAGGTCCGCGCCGACCGGCCGCGAAAGTCCGTTGGCGGGGAACGCACCTTTTTCGAGAATATCGCGGGTGCCGACACCCTGCGCGCGACGATGGACGAGATCGTCGAGATCGTCTGGGCCCGCATCGAACGCGCCGATACGCGGGGGCGCACGGTGACGCTGAAGCTGCGCTATGCCGATTTCACCACGCTGACGCGCGCGCGATCGCTCCACCATTTCGTGGCGGACAAGGCGGAATTCTCCGCCATCGGCCATGCCCTGCTGGACGATCTTATGCCCCTGCCCCAGCCGATCCGGCTGATGGGCTTGACGCTATCGGCACTGGAACGGGGCGAGGACGAGGTACGCCCCGCGAAGGACGGGCAACTTACCCTTCTCTAACCCGCGTTCATGCGCTCCACCCATTCGCCGATCTTGCGGGCGAGCCCCGTCGGCATCGCTTCCGGCAGGGCATCGAGCGGGAACAGCGCGATCTCCACGATCTCTCGCCCATCCCACCGGGGTGTACCCTCCACCCGGCCGACGACCATGTGCACGCGGTTGCTGGCGCCCTGCAGATCCTCATCCACCGCCAGCAGTTCGCGGCCGTTCAGCAGCGGGCGGCCGGTCTCTTCCTCGAACTCGCGCATTCCGGCGGCCAGCGCGCTTTCGGCGCGGTTCATGCCGCCGCCGGGCGGCATCCACTTGCCCGATCCGTAGGAGTGGCGCAGCAGCAGCAATCGTCCCTCCGGATCGAAAGCCAAGACCCGCACGCCTTCAAGCTTCGGGCGCCGCACCCGCCAGACCGCCATGCGCACGCGGTGGGCGATGCGGTAGAGGGCCCGGTGCAGGCTGGCGGGCAGAAGGTTCAGCAGAAGCACGTCACCTTGTGGCGGGCCGCGCGCAGCAGGCGGGCGATGGGCAGGTCATGCTCGCCCTTCGTCGCCGCCTCGAAGATCGCGCGCTTGTCCTCGCCGCGGATCACGAAAACGATCTCGTCGCTGTCTACCAGTGCCGGGATGGTCAGGCTCACGCGGTCGAACGGCGCTTCGGGCGGCAGCGGATCGGGCGTCAGGCGGCGGACCGGATAAGGATCGTCCGCCTGCGGATCGGTGTTGGGGAATAGAGAGGCGATGTGCCCGTCGCCGCCCATGCCCATCCAGGCGATGGCGAAGTGCGGCGGCTGCGCATCTTCGGTCAACGGCACGATCTGCGCGCCCACCGGCTCCAGCCGGGCGCGGATCTTGCCCACGTTGCTGGCGGGGTGATCCTCATCGACGATGCGGTCGTCCCCCGGCCAGACCGCGATGCGGTGCCAGGGCAGGTCTTCCTTCGCCAGCAGGTCGAAGATCGGGAACGGCGTGGAGCCGCCGGGAACGGTGATCGCGATATCGTCCGGACTGGTGGCAAGCGCGGCCTTCAGGCGCGCGGCGAACCACTGGGCGATGGCGGCGTTATCGGCGTTTTCGATGATTTCCAGCTTGGGCATGGAGGGAGCATTAGCACTCCCGCCCGCCCAAGAGCCAGTAGCAGAGTTGGTTTAAAATTCGCCTCAGGCGAAATTGGCGGCACCGGCCCGCTCCCCCGCCCGATCTCCCCTACCGGGTAGAATCTGGGAGGTCGGGCGGGGGAGCGGGCCGGTGCCGCCGGGAAAATGCCCTTGCGGGCATTTTCCTCAAACCAATACCTTATGCGAGAATTTCGCGCAGGAACCAGGCACGCTGTTCGGCCTGGTCGGTCCAGTCGTCGATGATGCCGTCGGTGGCATTGTCGCCCGCGTCGCCGGCCAGTTCCTTGGTCGCCTTCAGCGAGGCGACGTAGGAGGAATTGTCCTCGAACAGTTCCTTCACCATCGCCATCGCGTCCAGCGAGGTCTTGTCCTGATCGGCGATCGAGGTCTTGGCGCCGATCGAACCGATCGAGGTAAGCGTGGTGCCGCCCAGCTTGCGCACGCGTTCGGCGATCAGGTCGGTCAGGCCGAAGATTTCCGTCGCCTGCGTATCGAACAGCAGGTGCAGGTCGTGGAACTGCGGGCCCTTGACGTGCCAATGGAAGTTCTTGGTCTTCACATAGAGCGCGAAGGTATCGGCCAGCAGCCCGTTAAGGCTATCGATCAGCGCTGCCTTCGAATTGTCGTTCTTGGAAGTCATGCCTTGGTTCCTTGATTGGACAGTCATGGGGGGATGTCGGGGTGAAGTGTAGAGTGGTGAACGGATGAATTGAAGACTGGTTCGAATGCGAAATTTCGATCAGACTAGTGAGAATTCCCGAAGGAACAGCACCGCTGCCGCCAGCAGGAGCAGCAGGCCGATCAGCCGCCGGCCCCAGCGCAGCCATGGCCGCTGGAACATCTCTGGCGCCGCCCAGGCCGCCCCCGCCAGCACCGCGCCGCCCAATGCACCGCCAGCCCCGGCCGCAAAGGGTGCCGCCAGTCCTACGCCCAGCCCGAAGACCAGAAAGCGCGCGGCGTCGGTCAGTTCCTGGGCGAAAAGCACAAGCGCCAGTGCGCCCAGCGAATTGGTCGGCTCTTTCGGCGCGCGGCGCGGCACCAGCACCATCAGTTCGGCGCCCGCCAGCGCCAGCGCAATTCCCGCGAAAATCGCGCGCGCCGGCAGCGGCAGTTGTACCAGCAAGAGACTGGCCGCCCATGCGGCCACGCCTGCGGTCAGCACCGCGCAGGCCAGCGCCACCAGCAGCACACCCGGCCGTGCGCCCTGACGCCGGGACAGCCCCGCCACGGTCGCCTGATCGCGCGCGCCGAACCCGGCCAGCAGCACCGCGATCCATGTCAGGTAAAAGGCGGACATCGGGGCCTTCCAGGAAATTCCACTTGTTACCGGCTAGTTAGACCAGTTTCCCGAAATTGTCTTGCGCAAGCTCACCGTGTGTCTGCCCGCGCAATCAGCGCGTCCAGCGCGGCGCGGCCCTGCCGCAGCTCGGTCAGGATCTTGCCCAGTTCGTGCCGGGTAATCCGCTTGCCGCCCTCGCTATCCACCGCCTGCGCCTCTACCAGCCGGTGCAGCGCCTCCACCAGTGCCAGGATGGGGTCGACGCCCAGCATCCGTTCGGGCAAGGCCACCGCGCGGACTTGCGCCAGCCCAAGGCAACGGTCTATGGCTCCGGGGCCGAAGATCCTTTCGATGCCCAGCAGCATCATCGGATCCAGGCTGGTCGCTTCGGACTTCGCATTGCGAATCGTTCCCGGCGAACATCCCAGCCTTTCGGCGAGCTGGCGATCATTGAGGGCCTGGCTCTTCTGGATCTGTCGGATAATTGCCGAAACTGCCTTGCGATACTCATCGCTGGTGGGTGCGCCGGAGCGGGTTGCAGTCATGCGGAACGCTTTCCTGACGATGAACGCGAATACAGCACGTTGTGACGATTTATGAGAATCACTCCAAGACCTTGTCGACGAATCTGCCCTAATGGGGCGACGATATGAATTTCAGCCGACGTAACTTCATTGTCGCCGCGACGGCATTTGCGGCGAGTTCCTCGACTGCGGCCAGCGCCATTTCCTCCTCGCCCTTCGGCGTGGGCGGCGTGCTGCCCGAACTGCCGCGCGCACCGCTGCCCGGCCCCGGCGTGGCGCCCACCGCTCCGGCGGCGCTGCCCGCCGTGCGTGCCGGGGTGAACCCCGCGCTGTTCGATGCCGCGATGGCTGCGCTGGACCGCCATGGCGGCCGGGTGATGCGGGATCGAATCGGCATCGTCGATTTCTCCTCCTCCTCGTCCGACCCGCGTCTGCACCTCGTGGACCTGGTGGGAGGCACCACCTCCACGCTGCATGTCGCCCATGGCAGCGGTTCGGATCCGAGCCACACCGGATGGTTGCAACGCTTCTCCAACAGCCCCGGTTCCAACGCGACCAGTGAAGGCGCCTATCTGACGTCCGATTACTACTTCGGCCGCCACGGCCGTTCGCAGCGACTGATCGGGCTGGACGCCAGCAACAGCAACGCGCTGGAACGTGCCATCGTGATCCACGGGGCCTGGTATGCGGAACCGTCGATGATCGCGGTGCACGGCAAGCTGGGCCGTAGCCAAGGCTGCCTTGCGGTAGGCGACAGCCTGCTGAACCGCGCGTTCGACCACCTCGGTTCGGGCCGGATGATCTACGCCGCCAAGGTGGCCTGAGGTTTGAGCCGACCTTGGGGTTGGCTACGAAATCTTCAGGGATACTGCGCCCGGATCGCGCACGCCGGGATCGACCAGCGCCGCCGGGCGAGACCACTTGCCCGCGCCGCGCCGGCCGGTGACGCGCACGTCACGCACCGATCCCGCCGCCACTACCCCGGCCCGCGCGCCGAGGCCTAGGCCATCGATCTCCAGGTCCGATACAGTCACCCCCTGCGTGGAGCAGGCGATGGCGTCCGCACCGGCGCGTTGCACGCTGCAATCGGGCCGGCCCTGGATATGCACCGCGCCCTGATTGATGCCCTTGCGCGTCACGCAGTCCACCAGCGTCACGCGCTGGGCGGTAATGCGCGCATTGCCGAAGGTGCCGTAGCTACGCTCCGAATTGAGGTAGAGCCCCGCACAGGCTGAGCGCACCACGCGCACGTCGGACACGGTTACGTCCGCACCGCCCACCACCGCCACGCCGCGCGCATGGCCGTCGGTGATCGTCAGCCGGCTCGCCCGGACGTTGGTGACGCGGCGGCCCTTCTGGTTCGGCCGGTCATAGCTGACCACGGCAAAGCCATCGTCGCCGGTATTGATCGCCTGATAGTCGCTCACCGCGATGTCCGACGATCCGTTGGTGATATGCAGCCCGTCCGCCATCGTATCGCGCACCAGAATGCGGCGCAGCGTGCCGCCATGCGCATCGTCCAGCGCAATGCCCGCCGTCGCCGCGCCGCGCACGGTCACATTGGTCAACGTGAAGCCATGCGCCGCCTGCACCAGCAGGCCGAAGCCCGAATAGGCCTGAATGCGCTTGGTCGCCGGGGAGGTCAGCGTCAGGTCGCTGACCCGCGCGCCGCTGCCGGTTAGGCGCAGACGGCCCTTGTTGGGGTCGAGCGCCTTAAGGGTCGCGCCCATGCCCTCGATCGCGCCGCCGTCGAGGGCGAGCATGTCCGAATGGCAATAAGTGCCGCCCTTCTCCAGCCGCAGCACGCCCTTCGCCTGCGAGCACCAGTCCAGCGCACGCTGGAGTGCGGCCTGCTGGTCGCGTGCCGGGTCGGAAATCGCGCCAAACTCGCGAATGTCGCGCACCGGTGCGGCCGCTGCGGCGCGCGCCGCGACCGGCAGCAGGGCCAGCGCGGCAACCATGGCGCGGCGGGAGAGGACGGGTCTGGTCATCGGATCACTCCGGCTCCAGCGAAAGGTTTCGCGTATCGAGTACGGGCGCCCGCCCGGCGCCCTCGCGCAAGTGCAGCAGCACCAGCTTCGAGACGACGACGCCGATCGTCACGCTCAGCACCAGATTCTGCAGCAGCACCGCCACGGCCACGGTCTGCGCCGCGCCCAGCAGCGGCGCCAGCATCAGTGTGGCCGCGAAGCTGGCTACACCGAGGAAGCCGCCGATCACCCACCACTTCTCGCTATTGAGCGCCGCCACCGCCATGCCGAACGGCGCGGCGACGCACGTGACGAAGGCGCTGGCGAACAGCGGCAGGGCAAGGTCGAACGAAACGCTGGCATGGATCCAGCCGAGCCGGCCGAGGATCAGCACCGCCGCCACCGCCAACGGCAGGTAGACGGCTGCGAAAGCCACCGAAAGCTGCGTGTTGCGCCAGATCGTGCCGCGTACGGCGGTCCAGTCCTGCTCGGCCGCTGCCTTTATCAGCCGCGGGGCGAAGGCGATCGACAGGCCATGGAGGAACACCGAGACGGCGGAGGACAGCTTGCGCACCAGTTCGAAGGTCGCCACCGCCTGCGGCACGCCCAGCGCGGTCAGCGCCAGGGTGGGCAGGCTTTCGGTGGCGGACATGACAATGCCGCTGACCAGAAACGTGCGGCTCTCGCTCCACAGCAGGCGCACGTGTTCCATCCGCATCGGCTGCATGGTCAGCGCCGCCAGTCCCCGGCGCAACGCGATCGACAGCAGCGAGGGCACCATATAGGCGGCGGACATCGCCAGCGAGATCGCCATCCAGTCTGGATGCAGCGCGAAGAACCACGATGCCGCGAACAGCAGTGTCAGCATCACCGGCGGCACCACGTAGAACAGGCATACCGCCAGCAATTGCCGGTCCAGCGCAACCTGCCGCACTTCCTCGATCCGCGCGATTGCCAGCGAGCACACTGCCACGAAGATCGCCGCCAGCGCCATCAGGGGCACGCCCATGGCGACATGGCTGACCGCCATGCCCGTCGTGACCAGCGCGAGAAACACCAGCAGGATGTGCCAGGCCGAAATGTCCGGCCGGTCCGGCAGCAGGATCGATCGCAGATAGCCCTGCTTGGCATACTGGGCGACCGGGCCGATCACCAGCATCCCCACCGCGAAGGAACTGGCGCCCAGCCCGTATTGCAACCCGTCCAGCAGCGATGCCGCCACCAGCGGGGGCAGGAAGCCCACTCCGCCCGCCATCAGGCGCGCCAGCAGCAGCCAGGAAAGCTTCATGCGGAGGCTCCTGCCGAGGGCGCCAGCATCTCGTCCACCACGCGGTCCCAGGTGCGCGGGGCCGCCAGCGCGGCTTTGGGCGCATCCAGCGCGGCGCGCATGGCCGCGACGATGGAGGCCGGATCGCCGACGCGGTAGCCGTGCCGCGTGGGCTTGCCGCCTTGCACGAAGTCCGGGCAGACCGCCGGAAGCCCCGCCGCCTCGAACTGCAGCAGCTTCATGGAGGTATCGATCAGATAGTCCGACGCCAGCGCAGAGCGATAAGGCGCGATTCCCAGGGTGGCGTGGCGGATATAGGGAATGGTGTCGCGGAACGGCATTTCCGGCAGCCAGTGCAGATTGGCGCGGTCGGTGCCCTGATGCCCCGATCCGATCACGGTGAACTGCAGATCGGGAAAGGCCTGCGCGGCGACGTCGAACACTTGCGGATCGAACAGCATCGATCCCACCGAAACCGCCGCCCGCGCGCCTTCATAGGGATCGGGCAGGGAACCGGCGAAGAACGCATCGTCCAGCCCATGCGCGATCACGCGGTGCTCGGCGATGCTGCGGTGATCGGGGATCATCAACGCGGAGGGCAACCGGGCGTAAGCGATGGCGGGCGCCGCTTCCGCAAGCTGATCGTCGTAATAGCGGCTGAGGCCGATGGTCCCCAGCGTGTCCGACGCGTTGTAGATCACTTTCGCCGCCGGGTTCAGGCGGCGGATTTCCGAGAGCAGCGCCACTGCACTGCCGGACTCGACGACGATGGTGGCGGCCTTGCGGATCATGGCGCGCACGATTGGCGGCATCCGCCGGCGGTAGACCGCGCTCGCCAGTGGGTTCCACACGCGCCCCGCTGCCGAGGCCACGTTCACCGGGTGCAGCAGCGAGTGCCAGAGGTAGCAGGAAACGCCATTGGCGGTCAGCCCCATCTCCGGAAACTGCCGATGCCGGGTATCGCGCCCTTTCAGCTTCGACAGCGCGCTGGAATGGGTGCTGAGGAACATCGTCTCACCGCGCGCGGCCAGCGCGTCGGTGATGAAATGAATATTGGCGCGCTTCTTCGAACGATAATCGTGCGCGGAACTGATCACCAGATAGGGGGCCGGAAAGGCGCTCATGCCCGCAGGCTCCGCTTCAGGTCGGCAAGATAGGCGGCGTGGCGCGCGACGACGGCGGCCTTGGCACTGGCGGCGGCATGGCGTCGGCGAATGCTCACGTGATCGGGGCGCGGTTCCTGCCGCAATTGCCGGATCATCGCATCCGCCAGCGCATCGGGATCGCCGGGTTCGGCCAAGATGCCCAGTTCGGGGGCGACGATCAGGTCCTCCGGCCCGAAATCGCACTTGGCGGCCACCACCGGCAGGCCCACGCTAAGCGCCTCGACAATGGCGACGCCGAAGCCTTCCCAGCGCGACGCGGTAACGAAGGCGCGCGCGGCGGAGAGTTCGGCCGACGGATCCGCCACCATGCCGGCAAGGCGCACATTGTCCTGCAATCCCAGCCGTTCGATCAGCGCCTCCAGCTTGGGACGTTCCGGCCCCTCGCCCACGATCGTCAGCCGAGCATCGGGAAATTCATCGACCACGCGGCGGAAGGCGGTGATCGCGATATCGTGCCCCTTCTGATAGGCCAGCCGCGCCACCGTGACGAAGTTTCGGCTGGCCAGCGCGGTTTCGCCCACCTGCACATGGTCGCCCAACTGGCGGACCGGGTTGGGCATGTGCTCCACCGCTACCCCGCCGCCCATCATCGCAGCGGCATGGCGCGCCAATCCCGGAGAAACCGCGATTACGCCCGCGAACCGGGGCGCGGCCGGTTTCAGGAAGGCAAACAGCACCCGCGATTTCAGCGATACGGCGCGCTCGATCTCCGGATTGCCGTGCAGGTGAAGCACGATGTTCGTCCGCCGCCCGCGCAGGCGATCCTGCAGCAGGCAGAGGAAGGCGATTTCGAACTGGGGGACCACGACGATGTCGAAACCCTGCCGGTCCAGCACGCGCTGGACGGCGGCGGGAATGTGCCGCGTGCGCTCGGCCTCCCCGCGAATGACCGCATAGGCGGGGTCGACGACTTCGGGATAGTCGCGAAAATAGAGCACACTGACATCGAAACGTGGGTTTTCGAAAGTCGCGAGCGCCGATGCGATCTCGTCGGTCACCCGCTCGATCCCCGCGAACTGCTTTGACGGCGGGACCACATAGAGCACCCTAAGCGGCATCCGATCCGCTGCCATATCCGTCATCTGCCTGTCGCTTTGATCCATGCCGAATTGTCCTAGATAGTCGCGGGCGGGCGGCCGGGCGGCGATCACGCCGCAGCCAGATCGCGATAAAGCCCCAGCAGTTCCTCGTTCATCCGTTCCGCGCGGAACCGCGTTTCGAAGTGCTCGCGCGCGGCAATGCCCATGCGGCGGAACTCGGCGACCCCGTAGCGTTCGAGCACGGCGGCCAGGAAATCCGGATCCGCATTGTCCACCAGCACCCCGGTCACGCCGTCGGCCACCAGATGCGGAAAAGCGCCGCCATTGGTGGCGATCAGCGCGCGGCCGGCGCGCATCGTTTCCAGTGCGACCAGCGGCAGACCCTCCCAGCGGCTGGGCATGACCACCGCATCCGCCTCCACGATCGCCTGCGCCACGCTTTCGCGCGGCAGCCAGCCTTTGAACTCGATAGGCAACCCTTCCGCGCTGGGCCGCCGGTCGCCGCGTACGACGTCGCCCACCACGGTCAATTTCGCCTTGCCCTGCGGCAGACGCGCGCAGGCGTCCAGCAGCAGATCGAAGCCCTTTTGATGGTCCAGCCGCCCGATGAACAGCAGGTGGACAGGCCCCCCGGGCGCCTCGGCTGGCCGTAGCGGCGGCGCGGCGGGCAAATCGCCGATGCCGGAGACGACAAGGCCCAGCTTGTCCTCCGGAAACCCGCTATGGCGCAGGAAGTCCGCCTCATGCGGGGAGATATTGACGATCCGATCGGTGACGTGGCTGAGCGAACGCTCGATCGCGGCGACCACCGATCGGCCGGTCAGCGGCTTGTCCGGATCGATCATCCAGCCATGCGCGCAATAGACCGTCTTGGGGCGCGGACGCGTGCCGATCACCGCCAGCCGCCCGATGGCGCCGGCCAGAGTGCTGTGCAGATGCACGACATCGGGGCGATAGCGCTGGACGATCCGCCGCACGGCGCTGGCCAGCCGCAAGGTGGCGGGCACGGTACGCTGCTGCTGTTCGTAGGAGAATGCCAGCAGGCCCGGGCTGTCCGGCAGCAAGTGCATCTGGCTCTGCGGCACCAGGATAGCCACCTTGCGCTTGCCCAACTGGCTGATCTGCGCGGGCAGCACTTCCTGCAGATAGCTGGCCGGCCCGCCGGGCAGGCATTCGCACACGTGCAGGACCTTGATGTCCAGATCGGTCATGCGGCGATATCCTTGAGCGCGGCGTTCTTGCGTGCGGCGTTCTTGACGCTGGCGTCCTTCAACAGGGCGACCATGGTGCGGGCAGAGTGCTCCCAACTGTAGCGGGCCGCGCGTTCGTGGCCCTTGCGGACCAGTTCGTCCCGCAGGCCCGGCTCGTCCCGGATGCGCAGGATCGCGTCCAGCCATTGCCGGGCATCGGTGGGATCGGCCAGAATCGCCGCATCGCCCACCACCTCGGGCAGCGCCGAAGTGTTGGAAACGATCGCCGGGCAGGCCATCTGCATCGCCTCCACCGCCGGCACACCGAACCCTTCGAAGAACGACGGGAAGACGAAAGCCAGCGCGCGAGCATAAAGCGCCTTCAACTGGCCGTCGGACACGCGGCCAAGATCGACGACATCGCCGCCATAGCCGTCGCGCGAACCGAAGATGCTGCTGATTCCGCCGCCGGCCACGACAACGGCAATGCCGTGAGAACGCAGTTCGTCCGCCAGCCCCGCGATCAGCCCGATGTTCTTGTTGGCCGACTGGCTGCCCAGGCACAGCACGAAACTTCCGCGCACCGCATCGGGCAGGCCGTCCAGACTTTCGGGCGCGATCGCCGCAAAATTGTCCGCCGCGTTGTAAGTGATCGCATCGGGCGGGCGCCGCGCGATCTTCAGGTCCTGCAATTTCTGCGCGGAGAATTGGGAAACCGTGGTCCAGCGGGCACTGCGCCGCAGCACCAGCGGGATCATCAGATCGTACCAGCGGCGAAACGCGGCGGAAAAATTCTCCGGCATCAGCCAGGGATGCGCATCGTGCACGCAAGTCACCTGCGCGCGGGCAAGCAACGGCGCCATGTTGCACAAGTTCAGGATCGCGGCGCCACCGGCGATGCGGGGCAAGGTGGTCTGTTCCCACACCACCCCGCGCGACGGACCGCCCCGCACTTCGGGAATGGCGCTGGTGAAGGCAGCGGCATCGGACTGCGGGCGGGCGACGACGAACTGCATCCCCCGCACCTGTGGATCGTCCGCCGCGACCATCCCGTCGATAGCCCGCACGATTTCGCGGGCATAGCGCTCGACCCCGGTGGTGGCCTTGTCGAGAAAGCGGCCATTGATGACTACGCGCATGTTGGGATCCTTAGACGCGGGAGGCCGCGTTCAGCGCGACGGCGCGTGGCGGCATCGGGCCGGTCGCTTTGGTCTTTCGCGGAATTTTCGGATTGGCCGGCACCCATTTGCCCCAGACCACGGCGCAGACGATGATGCCGATCAGCACCGAGACGGCGCGCCCATCGTAGATGTAGCCGATCCGTGTCATTTCGAGCATCGAATAGAGAAACACCGGATAGATATAGCGCATCGGCCCTAATCCGCTTTTCAATGACGAATAGGATATTCCGGCAATCGCGCCGTAGATGATCATCAGAAATATCGCGAGAACCCAGCCCCAGTCATAGATCACGGTCAGAATACCGGTGGTATTATTGTATTCCGGCGTGGCGTAAACCGACAGGAAGCTGAGGAACCACGATCCATCCTTGGTCGCGGGCCGCGTCGGCAGCAATTGGCCGATCACCGGAAACTTGTAGAGCCAGTTGAGCGTCCATTCCCCGCGAAACGTGGGATTGGGCGAATAGCGCAGCAGTGCGCAGATATTGTTGATTGACGTTGCGTAGTAGAGCGCGAAACGATCGGCAATGAAGTGCCAGAAGTTATCGTAGATGTTCACGTAGTGATTGATCCACGACCGCGGGTATTCGAAAATCGCGAAGAATATCGGCGCCCCGGCGTAGAGAAGGTAAGGGAAGAACCGGAAACCCAGATCGGTCACCCGCGCGCGCGGCGCCTTGGACGTGGCATAGACGGCGAACAGCGGCACCACGAGTTCGACAATGGCGATGCGTTCCGAAAACACTATTGCCCGGAACACGGCCAAGCCGATGATGCCCCAGAGCATCCGGTGATAACGGCGCGGAATCTTCTGCCCGTCCTGAAACACCTTCATCCCGTAGATGATTGCATAGGCGATGCCGAACTGGGTGGCGGTGGTGATGCCCGAGATATTCGGCGCTGACTCACGCACTTCGTACATGGCCCCGCGAGAGGCGGACATCGTCGCCATGATCACATCGGGATGCAGGACGATGAGCGGGCCGAACCAGATCAGGTAGGCAGCCAGCGTCATGAAGAACAGGAAGTCCAGCGCGCGGTTGCGGATCACCAGCTTGCGCCGGAACGGAAACCGTTCGGTCAGCACCGCGCCGACCATCAGCGCCAGCAGCAGCGAAACGCCCTGCACCAGGTTCTCGAACGTGACGTAGACCCGGTGCGACTGCAGCACAGGCGCGGTGCGGATCACGGCCGGCGTCACCAGAGCCAGCAGGATAAAGAAAGGCATGACGAAAAAAGCGGTCAGCGCAGCGGGCGAATGCCACCACCTGATGCCTTTGAGCCTTGCCAAGGAACTCGCAACCATTACCGCGCCTCGCCAATATTCATTGTTATGAACAGCGCTTTTTGAATACGCGACAATATTCAAAATTATTCATGGACTGGCAGTATTGAAACCGACCCGAGCCAATCCATGAACATCAAAATCAGTCAGACCCGAACAAGTCGCGGGTAAATACCTTGTCCACCACGTCCTCGATCTCTGCCGTCATGCGATTGGCGATGATCACGTCCGCCTCCTGCTTGAAGACATCCAGATCGCGCACCACGCGGGAGTTGTAGAATTCGTTCTCGACCATGGCCGGTTCGTAGATCACGACCTCGATACCCTTGGCCTTGATCCGCTTCATGATGCCCTGGATGGAAGACTGGCGGAAATTGTCCGACCCCGCCTTCATCACCAGGCGGAACACGCCCACCTTGCGCGGGCGCCGCGCGATGATCTGGTCCGACAGGAAATCCTTGCGCGTGCGGTTCGCATCCACGATCGCGCGGATCAGGTTCTGCGGAACCTCCGAATAGTTCGCCAACAGCTGCTTGGTGTCCTTCGGCAGGCAATAGCCGCCGTAGCCGAAGCTGGGGTTGTTGTAGTGCATGCCGATGCGCGGATCGAGGCCGACGCCTTCGATGATCTGGCGCGTGTCCATGCCGCCGGCGATGGCGTAGCTATCCAGTTCGTTGAAGAAGGCGACGCGCATTGCAAGGTAGGTGTTGGCGAAAAGCTTGATCGCCTCCGCCTCGCGCGTGTCGGTGAAGAGGATTTCGACGTCCTTCTTCTCCGCGCCGCCCAGCAGCAGGTCCGCGAACACGCGCGCGCGTTCCGACTGCTCGCCCACGATGATGCGCGAAGGATGGAGGTTGTCGTAGAGTGCACGGCCTTCGCGCAGGAATTCGGGGCTGAAGATCACGTTTTCGGTGCGATAGCGTAGCCGCACATCGTCCACGAAGCCGACCGGGATCGTAGATTTCACCACGATCGTCGCCGCAGGATTGAGCTGCGTGGCAAGCTGGATCACCGTTTCCACCGAGGACGTGTCGAACTTGTCGGTGTTCACATCGTAGTTGGTGGGCGTCGCCACGATGACGTAGTCAGCCCCTGCCAGCGCCTCGGCCGGGTCCAGCGTGGCAGTGAGATCGAGATCGCGCGTCGCCAGGAAAGTTTCCAGCTCCGCATCGACGATCGGAGACTTGCGCGCCTCCAGCAAGGCCACCCGGTCCGCCGAAATGTCCACCGCGAAAACCGTGTTGTGCTGCGCCAGAAGCACCGCGTTGGAAAGGCCAACGTAACCCAGTCCGAAAACGGCGATCTTCATAAACTCGCTCTCATGCTAAACGATGTATCCAGCCGTAACTATGCGGCTTTCTGCTGCAGTCGCAATCTACTCCGAAGGCGACGATCGGACCCATTCGGCTACCCCGTGGCTAAGTCTATTGAGGGCCCGAGCGACGCCGTCAAACGAGATCGTGCTGCAACTGCACATAACGGGATAAACTGAATGATTTCAGCTGATGAAACGAATTTCGGATTCGTATAAATCGGCTGACGGAAAGCTATCGGGACGGATTGCCAGTAAAGAGCCCCTTCTCTGGCAATCCGTCGAATCCGAAACGCTAATATTAATAGGTCGTTCATCAACCAGATGACCCCGCCTAATAGGCGAGGCCAATTCACGGTAATGCCGCCTTACTTCTGGCAGGCGACGATAGCGTCGATCACGTTCAGGGTATCGGCCGGATCGCGTACGCAGATCGTGTCTAGACCCATCGCCTTTGCCGGATAGTCGTTGCCGCCCGGGAAAATGGCGTCCCCGATGAACAGCATGTCCTCATGCGCGAAGTTGCCGCGTTCGGACAGGCGCTGCAGGCCCCAGGCCTTGTCCACGCCCGGTTGCGTCACGTCCACCGAAGTGGCGCCGCCCAGATTGACCGACACGCCCGGCAGGCGCGCCATCAGGTCGGCCTGGATCACCTTGCGCTTGGCGAAATCCGGATCCCAGACTTCCTTGGCCTCCAGCGGCGCTTCCTGGCCGAGCGCGGAGAACGTGATCTGGCTGCCGCGATCCTCGATCCGCTCACCCCAGGTTTCCTCGGGCGTGAAGCCGGTGGCCGCCAGCGCGGCGTCGAAAGCGTCGAGGATTTCGCGCTTCTGCGCGTCGGTGAAAAGCTCGGCATAGACGGCGTTCCAGCCGCCATCGCCGTGGACATAGAGCTTGGCGCCGCTGGTGGGCATCAGCCACAGGCGCGAGCGGTCGGCATGGGCGGGCAGCCGGCTGGCCACCTGCTTGTCGAACTGCGGCCAGTCCCCGCCGGAGATCACCGCCACGTCGGCAACCGTCAGCAGCCGGGCAATAGCCTCTGCCATCTCTTCGGTCATCGGCTGCTTACTCTTGGCCAGCGTACCGTCGAGATCGAAGGCAACGAGTTTCTTCATGTCCGGTCAATCCCTGCAATCACATCGAAATGGTGCGCGCCCTGCCACCGGGCGCATGACTTGGAAATCCCCCCTGCCGCCGCATCCGTGGCAATCCGGGGACAACGAGCGCTTGCAGGCGCTATTGATTTGCGGCGCCGTGAAGCTTTCCGACCTTCTGCACGCCTTGGGCCGTAGTGACCAGCACCTCGTTCCCGTCCACCACAACTATGACGTCGGAAAGCCCGATTACCGAGACGCGCGGCCCGTCGCTGTCGACCAGCACATTGCTGCAATCGACGAGTTCCGCCGCGCCCGGCCCGCGTACCGAATTGCCGGTTTCGTCACGCTCCAGCGCGTCGTGCAGGGCCTGCCAGTTGCCGATGTCGGACCAGTCCATGTCCGCCGGCACCATGGCCGCGCGACTGGTGTTCTCCATCACCGCATAGTCCACCGAATCGCTGGGCACTGCGGCAAACGTCGCGGCATCGGGGTGGAAGCGGCGGCCATCCTCGGCGCCCTTCACCACCGCCTCACGCACTTTGGCGGCGATCTCGGGACGGTGGGCGGCGAGTTCGGCCATGAAGTCACCGACGCGGAAGGCGAAGATGCCGCCGTTCCAGGCATAACCGCCGTTTTCAAGGAAGCTCTTGGCGCGCTCAAGGTCCGGCTTCTCGACGAACTGCGCAGTGCGATAGCCGGGGGTGCCGTCGATCGCCTCGCCGCGCTTCAGGTAACCGAAGCCGGTTTCCGGTCCGGTCGCCTCGATACCGAAGGAGACCAGCCAGCCATCGGTCGCCAGTGCGGCAGCGGCGCAGGCGGCTTCGGCGAAGACTTCGGGGCGGCCGATGTGATGGTCGCTGGGGCAGACGAGCATCACCGCATCCTCGGGCAGCCGGCAGGCGGCCAGCGCGATGGCGGCGGCGGTGTTGCGCGCGGCAGGTTCGACGATGACGCTGGCACCGGGGGCGCCGGAAAGCTGCGCCTCGACATGGTCGAGATGCATGGCGCCGGTCACCACCACCGGCGCGGCAAAGCCCAGATGCGCCGGGCAGCGGGCAAGACTTGCCTCGAACAGCGTGCTGTCACCCACCAGCGGCAGGAACGGCTTGGGCCGGGCCGCACGACTGCGCGGCCACAGCCGCGTGCCGCTGCCGCCGCACAGGATTACCGGAACTATCGTGGGCATGGGGCGCGATGAACTCGTCGAAGTCTTCGGATATGTCCTAAGGTGATACTTGCTGCCTTGCTTGTTGCAACCGCGAATTGGCGCGAATGGCGCCGCTTGTCGCACGTGGATGTAGACGGAACCTATTCCGGTTCAGCGCGTTGCCCCTGCATGGCCTCCCCCACGCCTCCCTGCTTCTCATCCGTCCCCGTCGGGGCTGGTGTTCGCTGCTGCAAAGTGCAAGACTGATCGCAATGACCGGCCCGAGCGAACGCATTCCTCCGGCGGAACATGGCGCCTCCGTGCGCGATCTGCCGCCGCCGCCGCCCTTGCGTCCTGCCCGCTTCGGTGAACAGGCGCGCATCGGCGAACCGCCGCCCGCGCTCTTTCTCGATTTCGACGGCACACTGGTTGAGATCGCCGATCATCCCGATGCGGTAGTCGTGCCGGGCACTCTGCCCGGCCTGATCGCGCGCCTGTCCGATCAGTTGGACGGGCGGCTGGCGCTGGTGACCGGCCGTTCGATCGCCGCGCTGGAAGCACTGGTCGGCCCGCTCGGCGTGGCGGTGGCCGGATCGCATGGCGGCGAGTTCCGTCCGGCAGGCCATGCCACGGCGCAAGCTCTGGCCGATCCACTGCCTTCGGTGGCGATCGCCCGGCTGACGACTTTCGCGAAGGACAACGGCGGCCTGCTGGTGGAGCCCAAGCCCTTTTCCATCGCCGTCCATTACCGCCGCCATCCCGAAGCGCTGACCGGCCTGATCGCCTGTGCCGAGGGGGTTCGGCAGGAACTGGGTCTGGCACTGAAGCACGGCAAGCAAGTGATCGAACTGGCCATGCCCGGCTCTGACAAGGGCAGCGCCGTCACCCGCTTCATGGAAATGGAGCCTTTCGCCGGTTCGCGGCCCTTCTTCATCGGCGACGACGTGACCGACGAGGATGCCTTTGCCGCCATCACGCGGCTGGGCGGAGACGGCGTTCTGGTGGGCCCGATGCGCAAGACCGCGGCCCGCTGGCGGCTGGAGTCCGTCGCATCCGTCCATCGCTGGCTTGAACAGGCGCTTGCCGCCGCAAACGAGGAGTCCCGCCCGGCATGAGCACGCTTGAACTCTGGCCCATCGGCAATTGTCAGGTTTCCGGCCTGATCGACCGTTCCGGCGCGATCGTCTGGGGCTGTGTGCCGCGTGTCGACGGCGATCCCACCTTCTGCGCGCTGCTGCGCGGGGCGGATGGTCAGGATGCCGGAACCTGGCGTTTCGAGCTGGAGAACCAGACGACGGTGCACCAGTCCTACATGCGCAACACGCCGATCCTGGTCACCCGGCTGGAGGATGCGACCGGCGGCGCGGTGGAAATCTACGACTTTTGCCCGCGCCACGAACGACTGGGCCGCATGTACCGCCCGGTCGCCTATGCGCGCATCGTCCGCCCCGTGGCCGGATCGCCGCGCATCCGCTGCGTGCTGACGCCGATGAGCGGCTATGGCGCACAGCTCGCCGCCACCACGCGCGGCTCCAACCACATCCGCTATCTTGTCGAGCGCAACACTCTGCGCCTCACCACCAATGCGCCGATCGGCTATGTGTTCGACGAGCGGTTCTTCCGCCTTGAAACATCGCTGCACTTCTTCCTCGGCCCGGACGAGCCTTTCGACGGCGAGGTGGAGCACCGGCTGGAAGCCATGCTGCGCCATACCTGCGAATACTGGCGCCTGTGGGTGCGCGGCCTTGCCACCCCGCTGGACTGGCAGGACGCGGTGATCCGGGCGGCGATCACGCTGAAGCTGTGCCAGCATGAGGAAACCGGCGCCATCGTCGCCGCGCTCACCACCTCGATCCCCGAAGCGGCGGGTAGCCAACGCAACTGGGACTATCGCTACTGCTGGATCCGCGACGCCTATTACACGGTGCAGGCGCTGAACCATCTGGGCGCGCTGGACGTGCTGGAAAAGTACCTCGCCTATCTGCGCAACATCGTGGACGATGCGGAAGGCGGCGCGATCCAGCCGCTCTATGCCGTCAGCGGCGGGCGCGAGATCATCGAGTGGGAAGCGCCCGACCTGCCCGGCTATCGCGGCATGGGGCCTGTGCGCGTGGGCAATGCCGCCTATTATCAGGTGCAGAACGACTGCTATGGCCAGATCGTCCTGCCCTCTATCCAGGCCTTTTCCGACCAGCGCCTGCTGCGCATGGCCTCGGCCGAGGATTTCACCAGCCTTGAGCAAGTGGGCGAACTGGCCTGGCAGACGCACGACCAGCCCGACGCCGGCCTGTGGGAACTGCGCACGCGCACTGCGGTACATACTTATTCCAGCGTGATGAGCTGGGCCGCCTGCGACCGCCTGGCCAATGCCGCCGAGCATCTTGGCCTGCACGACCGCGCCGCGCTCTGGCGCGAACGGGCCGACACGGTGCGCGCCAGAATCGATGCCGAGGCTTGGCACGCGATCGAGGGGGCCGATTTCGACGATGGCGGCGCTGGCGGCCACTATGCCGCATCGTTCGGCGGCAACCAGCTGGATGCCAGCCTGCTGCAGATGGTGGAGCTGCGCTTCGTGGAGGCAGACGATCCGCGCTTCAAGGCCACGCTCGCCGCCGTGCAGAAAGCGCTGCGGCGGGGCGAACACATGCTGCGCTATGACAGCGAGGACGACTTCGGCCTGCCCGAAACCGCGTTCAACATCTGCACCTTCTGGCTGATCGAGGCGCTGCACCGATCCGGCCAGGACGAGGAGGCGCGGCGGCTGTTCGCCGCCATGCTGGCCCACCGCACGCAATCGGGCCTGCTGTCCGAAGACATGGATTTCGAGACCGGCGAGTTGTGGGGGAACTTTCCGCAGACCTATTCGCTGGTGGGTATCATCAACTGCGCCGGGCAGCTGTCCCGGTCATGGCGGGACTGGCGCTGAGCGTCCGTTCCGCAAAACGCGCGTCAGGAGGCGCGCCACAGGGGAATTTGAATGGGTAGATTGATCGTCATCTCGAACCGGGTCTCGGTGCCCAAGGCGGCCGGTGCCGCCGGCGCGCAAGGCGGACTGGCGGTGGCGCTCAATTCCGCGCTGCGCGAACACGGCGGCATCTGGTTCGGCTGGTCCGGGCAGGAAACCGAGGAGTTCACCGGCCATCTGGACATGCAGCGCAACGAAGGCGTCACAACTGCGACCATCGACCTGGAACCGCAGGACATCGAGGAATACTACAACGGCTATGCCAACCGCACGCTCTGGCCGCTGTTCCACTATCGCATCGACCTGACCGAGTACGATCGCAATTTCGGCGAAGGCTACGAACGCGTGAACGAGCGTTTCGCCGATTCCGTGCTGCCGCTGATCGAGCGGGACGATCTGGTCTGGGTGCACGACTATCACCTGCTGCCGCTGGGTTCGATGCTGCGGCAGAAGGGCGTGAAAAACCGCATGGGCCTGTTCCTGCACACACCCTGGCCGCCGACGCGCCTGCTGGTCTCGCTGCCGCTGCATGAGCGGCTGGTCGCCTCCATGCTGGAATACGACGTGCTCGGCTTCCAGAACGCCGAATGGCTGGAGAGCTTTCTGCATTACGTGCAGAAGGAAATGGGCCTGAAGGTCAACGCCGACAATTCGATCGATTACGAGGGCCGCCGCGTCGTCGCCCGCGCCTTCCCCATCGGCATCGACTACGAAGAATTCACCGAGGCTTCCGGCGGCGCCGAAGCCCGCGCCGCACATGACCGGCTGAAGCAGAGCGTGCGCGGCCGCAAGATCCTGATCGGCGTGGACCGGCTGGACTATTCCAAAGGTCTTGGCGAACGGTTCGAGGCCTATGGCCGCTTTCTGGCGGACAATCCCGAACTGGCGGCACGGGCGGTCCTGCTGCAGATCGCCCCGCCTTCGCGCGAGGATGTCGCCAGCTACCAGCAGATCCGCGAGGATCTGGAACGCAAGACCGGGCATATCAACGGCGCCCACGCCGATGTCGCCTTCGTACCGATCCGCTATGTCAACCGCGGCTATCCGCGTGCGCAACTGGCCGGATTCTACCGCGCGGCGGATATCGGCCTGGTCACCCCGCTGCGCGACGGCATGAACCTTGTCGCCAAGGAATATGTCGCCGCGCAGGATCCGGAAGACCCCGGCGTGCTGATCCTGTCGCAGTTTGCCGGCGCGGCGGACCAGTTGAAGGATGCGCTGCTGGTGAACCCGCACTCGATCGAACATGTGAGCGAGGCGATCAAGCGCGCGCTGGAAATGCCGCTGGAGGAACGCCGCGAGCGCCATGGCAAGCTGCTTGCCTCGGTCCGCGACCACGATGTGCGGCGCTGGCGGGAGGATTTCGTCACCGCCCTGTTCGGCCCGTCCGAGGAGCAGGAAGCCGGGGAAGCGAGTGGCACGCCGAAAAGCGCCCCGGCCGACGAAACGGCATGACGCAGGCGGGATTTGCAACCCGTCCTACGCGGACGGGTAATCAACCGGAAATTCCGGATCGTTCGCAAATCGTCACTCGCCTGCAACCAATCTGACCTCTAAGGCAGGTAATCAGAGGATGTGGACGGCGGAGACTCGCCCTTCGCGGCAGAAGAGGCTCCGTACCGTCCTATAATAGTACACTGGAAAGCCCGGATAACCGGGCGACAGGGTGAGTTGATGAGCCAAGTTCTTTACGGCGAATGCGTTCGCTCCGGCGAAGCCATGGCCGTGCGCATTCTGGACCTTGCACGCATTGGCTGCGCGGTCGAAACGGATGCAACCGCCATGGATCTGGAAGGCGAACTGACAGTGTGGATCGGTGCCATGGGGCCGTTTGCCGCCACCGCGACACGCAGCGACGACCGGCATCATTCGCTGCGTTTCACGCAGCCGCTGGACGATCAGATCGTCCACCATTTCGCGCCTGACGGGGCCTGACCGGCCCCGTCATCGCCCTTTATTGCGCAACGATGCTCACCCGGCGGATGCGGCCCTCGCCCCGTCCGGTCAGCAGCGCCAGATCCTGGGTCCGGCACTCGTCGGCGGGGATGGCGAATTCGCCAGCTTCCGCCGGCGCTTCTGCACCCGATACGGTTCGCGCGCCGGTGCCGATCGCGATGTCGGCCAGCCGGTGCTCCTCCCCGCGCGCGGAATAGCAGGTGATCCGCAGCAGTAGCGGCCTGACGCCTGCCTCGCCTTCGGTGTCGGCATCGGCGGCAGCAGTGTAGCGGCCCGCCGCCAGCACTGCACTGCGCCGGGCGATCGGGCTGCGCACTGCCGTGCGGTTGGAATAGACGATGACGGTGCCGCCTTTATCAAACGTCCGTTCGATCCCTTCGACTTCCGGGTATTGCCAGTCGAACGGGCCGGGCAGCCTGCCATCGGCCATCGGCTGGAACCGGAAATCATCGGGCGCGGTCATCCGTCCGCCCGCGCAGAGTTCGCCCCATAGCACGCCCGCCGCAGCCGGACGGCCTGACCGAACAAGCGCCGGAAGCCGCGTCGCCAGCGCGGCGCAGTCCACCCGCGCACCGTGGCGGGCCATGGCCCCCACCGTGCGCTGCAGCGCATCCTGCTCCAGCGTCGCCCCGGCCCAGGCGATGAACCCGTTCGACCAGTACTTTTCCTGCCCCAGTTGTCCGGCAAAGGCCGCCGCGCCCTGCGGCTGCTCCAGCAGGTGTTCGGTCATCGCCTTCAGCCGGTCATCGCCCAGCCCCACGCGCCACAGCGCGACGAGGCGCTGCGCGGCGACGTTCCAGTCCTGCGCCTGGAACGCCATGACCACCAGCATGTCCTGCGTGAAGCGGTTGCGCCAGCCGCGCTGCCCGGCAAGCAGCAGCGAATGGACGGCGGCATCCTCGTCCCCCCGCTGCACCTGACCATAGGCCATCAGCGCCAGCCCATCCGAAGGGATCGGCCGGCGGCGGACATATTCGCGCGAAAGGGCCAAGCCCTGCTCGTCGTCCTGCCGCGCGTAAGCCTGCTCGATCAGCGGCTCCAGCGCGAAGTATCGGAACGGCGCCGGCACCAGCGCGACGACCGTATCGTCGCGCCGCGCCTGCCGGTCCAGTTCCATGCCCACCACCGGCACCGCGATCACGGCGGCAAGTGCGAACCAGGCGGCCTTTCCGATCACCGACGGCATCGCCCCTTACCCCTGCTTGCTGCCATAGCTGTAGTAGTCGTTGGTGTAATAGCTGTAGTCTTCCCCGCCCACGCGCGGATCGAAGCGGTTCAGCACCACGCCAAGCACGTTGGCCTTGATCAGCGCCAGACGGCGCAACGCGGACTTCACCGCGCCGCGATGGAATTCGGACGCATCGATCACGAACAGCACGCCGTCCGCATGGTTCGCCAGCAGCGCCGCGTCCGACAGGCCCAGCAGCGGCGGACAGTCGATCACCACGATATCGAACCGCTGCCGCGCCTGCTCCACGAAGCCTGCCATCCCCTCGCCCGCCAGGATCAGCGCCGGATCGGGCGGCACCGGCAGTGCGGACATGTAGCTGAGCGTTTCCAAGTCGCTGCCATGGACCGCCTCTTCGAAGGCCTTCTGCCCGGTCAGCACATCGGTCAGGCCGGTCGCCTTCTGGTTCTTCATCAGGCGGTGCAAGGTGGGGCGGCGCAAGTCGGCATCGACCAGCAGCACGCGCTTGCCCAGAAGCGCGATGTCGTTCGCCACGGCCCGCGCGGTGGTGGACTTGCCTTCGGATTCGCGCGAACTCGTCACCATCAGCACATGCGGCAGGCCCGATGCGGTGGAATAGCGCAAGTTGGTGACCAGCGACCGGAACGCCTCGCTGACTTTGGAGCGATGGTCGCTGAAGTGGTTCTGGACGTCGCCGTCCTTCTCCAGCGGGATCAGCCCCAGCAGCGGCATGCCCAGCTTGCGTTCGACATCCTCGGGCGAGCGGATCGTGTCATCGAACAGTTCGCGCAGGAACACCACGCCGGCGGCGACGATGAGGCCGATCACCAACGCGATGATGATGTTCACCAGAAGGCGCGGCGAATAAGGCTTGGTGGGCACTTCCGCCCGGTCCACCAGCGTCAGGTTGTTGGACGAGGCGCCGGCCGCCGCGTTGAGCTGGTTATAGCGTGACAGCAATGTGTCGTAGAGCGTGCGATTGGTATCCGCCACACGCTTCAGCACGGCGTACTGCACACCCCGGTCCTGTTCCTTCAGCGCATCGCCGCGCAGCCCGCCGACCCGTGCGGTCAGCGACTTTTCCTGCTCCAGCGCGGCCTGATATTCCAGATAGGCCGTCTTCTTCAGCGATTGCGCGATCGTATCGATCCGGCGGTCGTACTCCGCGACTTCGGCCTTCTTCGACTTCACCGTGACGAAATCGTCCAGATGGCGGGATTGTTCTTCGGCCAGATCGGCCTCCACTTTGGCCTTTTCGCTCAGCAGCGTGGAGATCGCCGGATTGCCGTTGACTTCGGGAATCGAAAGCGGGTCCTGCTTCGCCAGCGTGCGCCAGCGGTCTTCCGCCGCGATGCGCGTGGCGGTCGCCTTGGAGGCCGCGTCGGTCAGCTGGACCAGCGTGCTGTTGGTGACGGACAGCACCGATTCCGAATCGCCGTTCTCGCCCTGACTTGTCACGCGGATCAGCCCGGCGGCGCGGGCGTATTGGTTGAGGTCGCGCTCCGACTGGGTGACCTTGTCGCGCGCTTCGTCAAGCTGATCGGAAAGGAAGCGGCGCGCGTAAGAGGAACTGTTGTACTTCTGGTCCAGATTGCGATCGATGAAGCGTTCGCCGTAAAGCTGGGCCAGCTTCGCCGAATAGCTGGGGCTGCGGCTGGAAACGCTGATCGAGACGATGCGGCTATCCGGCGGCAAGTCCACGCTGACATTTTCCAGCAGCGCCTCGATCGCGGCATCCTTGCGGACCTGATCCAGCGTCTTGCCGCCGCCCAGGTCGGACACGGTATCCGCCGTGGGCATGTCCTGCCCCATCGCATCGAAGAACGCCGCGTCACGGTCCAGCTTGCCGCTTTCCACCACACTCTGCGCCAGCGAGCGGCTCTGGATGATGCCCACCTGCGTCTGCAGGAAGCGATCGGTATCCTGCACGTTGTTGACCTTCTGCAGGTCCGTACCCTCGATGATCTGGTCGGCCTGATCCTCGATCAGCACGCGCACTTGCGCGCGGTATTTCGGCGCGACCAGCAAGGTCATGGCCACGCCCAGCAGCACGATCCCGCCGACGATTCCGGCGATCAGCGCCCAGTTGCGGCGCACGGCGCCCACCACGGCCTTGACCATGGCGGATAGATCGGGGCCGCTTTCCTCCACGGCGGAGTAACCCTCCATATCGTCCCGTTCCAAATATGCGTCGTTCAAGGTTTCATCCCGCCATGTTGTCCGACCCGGTCGAAACCCGGGCCGCAGCCATTGTTCCCGTCAGCAGGTCGATCACGCGCAATGCCCCGCCTTCCGGGCCCTGCGCAGTGCCTGCCGCCGACGCGGACGGTTCCGTCCGCACCGTGGCAGGATTCGAATTTCAATCGCGATGCGACCCGCTGCCGTGTTGCGCCCTGTTGTGTTCCCGTTCTGCCTTTCCCGTTCCGATCAGCAGCGCCAGCACCAGTGCGGCAACGCACAGCAAGGTCTGGCTCCGCAAGGGATAGTCGGTGATGGACTGGAGCGCGATGAGCGCGAAGATGCCCAGCGCCGCAAGGCCGATTGCGCCATGCCGCCCCTGGTGGCGGGCGGCCCGCACGGTGCGCAGGCCCAGCATGGCCACGGCCACCGCCCAACCCGCCACCAGCGCGATCCCGGCCAGGCCGGATTCGAGTGCGATCTCCAGAAAATCGTTATGCGCGCGGCCCGCGCGGCCATAGCTGAGGTTCTCCAGCGCCTCGTCCACCTGGAACACTTCGTCGAAAGAACCCACGCCGCTGCCCACCGGCCAATAGCGGCCGACGGCCTCCATGGTATCCTTCCAGATGATCGGGCGCTGTTCGTCCTCCACGGAATGGAAGCGCGCCATGCTCTGCTGAATGCGGTGGTTGCCGCTGAGCAGGGCGCCGCCTGCCACAAGCGCCAGCAAGGCGCCCGCCAGGATCAACGCAGCCTTCCTGCGATTGCGGCCAAAACCATGTGCGCTCCACCCCATCCCCACGGCAAGCAAGACCGGCACGGCCAGCAGCATCATGCCCGAGCGGGAGCGAGTCAACACTACGCCCGTCACCAGCAGGATCGCCACCGCTACGGCGCCCAGCTTCCACGAGGGCGAGACCCGGCGCCACGGTACCGCGCCGATCAGCGCAACCAGGGCGATATCCAGCATCAGCGCGCCGCTGTTGCGGTTGGAGAAGGTGCCCTGCAAGTCGGCAGATCCGGCGACTTCTTCGTAGAATACGAAAAGCCGGTTGCCGCTGGCCAGCTGCTGCGCACCCACAATCGCAAGGATCACCCCGCCCGCTGCCACTGCCAGCAGCAGCATCCGCCGGTCGCGCTCCCCAAGGTCCCACGCAAGGGTCAGGATGGCGAGCGGGGCCAGCAGGGAAAAGAATGCGATCGCGGTGCGGGCCGCGCTGAGGGTGAACGGTTGCCAGACGCCCTTCACCCCGATCAGGTCGAAGGACTGGACAACCAGATCGCGCCCGGGCAGTGCCTGCCAGATCGCTGGCGGCAGCGGCACCAGTTGCAGCAGCGGCAGCGCAAGCGTGGCCGCCACCAGCACGACCGGCAGGCGCGGCGCTCTCACGAAGAAGTCGAACACCGCGTCGCGATGGAATGCCAGCACGGCCAGCCCCGCCAGTTGCACGACCATGTTGGCCAGCCCGGCGCCGGATCCTCCGCCACCGAACACAAGGCCGACAAGCAGCAGAGAAGCGGCAACGCCCGCCCGGCCGCGCAGCGCCGCACCGAACCCGGCACGGGTACCGTGCGGCCCCTGCCCGCGCGATGCGGGCCGCCGGCTCAGAATTTCAGCCCGCAATATAAGGCGATCCTGTTACAGAAAATCCATTCACGGGCACGACCTTTATATATGACGCCTGCAGCAGCTACGAAGCCGTTTACATCCTTTGGATTCATGGGCGCGCCTGAACAGTGGAAGACTTGGCCCAATGGAATGGAAAACGACCGTAGAATGCACGGCATTCGTATTTCTGTATTTTTCCGATGGTTAGCGCGATCTTTCCGCAGCGCAACCCGACTCGCCGGAACTTGCGGCTTCTCGTCGCAATTCCTGCGCTGCCTGGCGCATTAGCTTTTTATACCGCCCGGTCGGGTTGTTGCAGTGCAGCGAGGCTTTTTATTCTACCCTAAGGGAAACACCGCATAGTCAACCGCGCGCAAATGAGATCAAGCGAGAGCAGCAAGCTTGGAACCGATTTTCAGAGTATTGCACAGGCCTTTCCGCCCGATTACCCCCTCGAATTACCGGACAATTCCTCATTATCTTACTGGTCAGGGAGACACTTGAAGGTGCGCAGATCGAACAAGACCCCTGCCCTTTTCCGTCTGATTACCGGCGCGTTGCTTGCCGGAACCGCACTCGCCGGCTGCACATCGACCACGCATAATCCGAACCTGCCCACCGGCGCCGCAGCATATCAGGTGGTCCCGCCCACAGTGCCCGCCCCCAGCGTCTACGCCATCACTCCGCGCGACGTGCTGCAAGTGCGCGTCTACGGCGAGCCTGACCTTTCGGTGGAGAAGGCGGTGGTTGACGATGCCGGCTTCGTTCAGCTTCCCATGGCCGGCCCGGTCAAGGTGGCGGGGCTCAGCGCGGCGGAGGCGACCACGCAAGTGGCAACGCTGCTGGGCAACAAATACCTGCGCGATCCGCAAGTGGCGGTTTCGGTGGACGTTCCGGCGCCGCGCTACGTCTCGGTCGAAGGCGAAGTGAAGATGCCGGGGGTCTACGAACTGACCTCCAACATGACGCTGCTGGGCGCGCTGGCCAAGGCGCAGAGCCCGTCGGTGACCGCCAAGCTGGACGAGATCGTGATCTTCCGCACCATCGACGGCAAACGCATGGCCGCGCGCTTCAACGTGAAGGACATCCGCACCGGCGTCAGCCCCGATCCCGTGATCATGGACGGCGACATCGTGATGGTGGGCTATTCGCGGATCAGGGGCCTGTGGCAGGACTTCCTGAAGATGGCGCCGATCTTCAACATCTTCGCGGTGATCAGCACGAACAGTTGAGTTTGGAAAATGCTCATCCGGGCATTTTCAAACATCACATATGGTAAGCGCGGTACCATTCCACGAAGCGCGGTATGCCCACCTCGATAGGCGTACTGGGCGCGTAGCCGGTATCGCGCGTCAGCGCGGTGATGTCCGCATACGTCGCCGGAACGTCGCCCGGCTGCATCGGCAGCAGGGTGAGTTCCGCCTTCACGCCGCAGGCTTCTTCCAGCACCTCGATCATGCGCAGCAGGCGTTCGCTACGGTTGTTGCCGATGTTGTAAAGCGCATGCGGCTTCACGCTGCCACCCGCCTTGGCCTGCCCGTCGTCGGCCGGCGGCCGGTCCAGACAGGCCAGCACGCCGGCGACGATATCATCGATATACGTGAAGTCCCGGTACATATCGCCGTGGTTGTAGACTTCGATCGGGCGGCCCGAGAGCATGCGCTCGGTAAACTTCCAAAGCGCCATGTCCGGGCGGCCCCAGGGCCCATAGACCGTGAAGAACCGCAGTCCCGTCAGCGGAATCCGAAACAGGTGCGCATAAGTCTCGCTCATCAGTTCGTCCGCCTTCTTGGTGGCGGCGTAGAGCGAGACGGGGTGATCGACGCGGTCCTCCACGGCGAAGGGCAGCTTCTCGTTGCCGCCGTAGACCGAGCTGGAGCTGGCATAGACCATGTGCGCCACCTGCCGCGCGCGGGCGATTTCCAACATGTTGACGTGGCCCGCCAGATTGGACGACACATAGGCCTGCGGGTTCTCCAGCGAATAGCGCACCCCGGCCTGCGCGCCGAGATGGACGATCGTGTCGAACCGGTGCGACTCCAATGCCATGGTCAGCGCCGCCATGTCCGCGAAGTCCAGCCGGTGGAATGTGAACAGGTTGCCGTGCCGCGCGGTAAGCCCGTCCAGCCGTGCCTGCTTGAGCGCGACGGGGTAATAGTCGTTCATGCTGTCGATGCCGATCACCGGCGTTCCGCGCGCCATCAGCGCCTCTGCCACGGCAGCGCCGATGAAACCGGCGGCACCGGTGACGAGAACGGGGTGCGGCGACGGGGAATGGGGCACGCTAGATATCTCCGGTCTGGTGCCATTGTGGACGTGACAGCCTTTGCGCCACGCATCATGGTGCAGCAAGACTTAGCTTTGTGACAACAGCGGTTAGCGGCAAATGCTTGCGATCGGTTGCCTTTTTATGGCGGCGGAAGCGTTTGACGCCTTGCGGCAAGACCCATATCGCGGAGCCCCTGACGACCGGGCTTCAGACCCGGCCCGACCGAGCGGAGACCCATGACCACCAAGCTTCCCGTCCTCGTCACCGGCGGTGCCGGTTACATCGGCAGCCACGCCGTGCTCGCGCTGAAAGACGCGGGCTGGCCCGTCACCGTCATCGACAATCTGACCACCGGCTTCCGCTTCGCAATTCCCGAAGGCGTGCCACTTTACGAAGGCGATATCGAGGATCCGGACCTGCTCGCCCGCGTATTCGCCGAACAGGGCATCCGCGCGGTGATGCATTTCGCCGGGTCGATCATCGTGCCGGAATCGGTCGAAAATCCCCTGAAATATTATCACAACAACACCGCCAAGAGCCGCGCCCTGATCGAGGCGGCGGTCAAGGCGGGGGTTTCCCACTTCATCTTCAGCTCGACGGCGGCGACTTACGGCATTCCCGAAGTCTCGCCGGTGACCGAGGACAGCCCCAAGCTGCCGATCAATCCCTACGGCATGTCGAAGCTGATGACCGAGATCATGCTGGGCGACGTGGCAAAGGCCCATCCGCTCAACTTCTGCGCGCTGCGCTATTTCAACGTGGCGGGCGCCGATCCGCAGGCGCGCACCGGCCAATCGACGGCGGGGGCAACGCACCTGATCAAGGTCGCGGTCGAGGCGGCGCTTGGCAAGCGCAGCCATGTCGGCGTGTTCGGCACCGATTTCGACACGCCGGACGGCACCGGCGTGCGCGATTACATCCATGTGTCGGACCTTGCCGCCGCGCACGTGCTGGCGCTGGAGGCGCTGATCGCCGATCCCGCCCGATCGCTGACGATGAACTGCGGCTATGGCCAGGGCTTCTCCGTGCTGGACGTGCTGGACGCGGTGGACCGCGTGACCAACCGTACCATCGAGCGCCGCCTGGAAGGGCGCCGCGCGGGCGATCCGGATTCTCTCATCTCCGACAATCGCCGCATCAAGGCGACTTTGCCGTGGGAACCGAAATACGCGGACCTGCCCACCATCGTGCAGCACGCCCTCGCCTGGGAGCGCAAGCTGGGCGACATTCGCGGCGTGTAACGAAAAAGGCGTGGCCGGACCGAAATCCGACCACGCCCCATCGATCAGGCTATGATGCCAATCGTCAGAACGCGACGCTGAGCGAGGCGCGGGCCGACAGATCGGTAGACCAGGTGGTCTGCTCCGCACGGGCGGAGATCTTCCAGGTGAAGTCGTAACCACCCGCCAGCATCGAAACTTCGCCGATCCACGCACCCTTCAGGCTTTCCGGTGCGATCGTGAAGCTGGAACCCGCGTCGTACGTATCGCCGCCGTTGAAGTAGGCAGTGGTGTCGCCCAACTGGCCAGAGATCACCTCGCGGCGGCCGGCTTCCAGCTGGAAGGTCAGCGGGCGCCAGTCGGGCGAGATCGTGCCCAGCGAATAGGCCGCCGTCAGCGTTGGCGTAAGGGTGGTTTCCTTGCTCGTGCGGCTGGCGACGGTCAGCGCGATGGCTTCGCTGGTGCCGGTTTCGCTGTAGCCGTCTTCCTTCAGCCAGTACTGCTGCAGTTCGACCTTCGGCTTCAGGCTGAAGCGGCGCGAGGCCTGATACTTGTAGGAAGCGCCGGCCAGGCCCGAAAGCAGCCAGCCATCCCACTTGCCGCTGGCGGTATAGGTGAAATCGGTATCGTCGACCGTGCCGGTGAAAGTACGCTTCGAATCGACCGAGATGCGCGAGGCGCCGATCCGCGCCCAGGCCATGAACGGCCCCTTCGCGGTGCGCCAGAATGCGCCGAAGTCATGCTGGCCGACGTCGAGGTCACCCGTGCCGCCATTGTCCTTCACGTTGCCCTTGAGCCATGCGTAGGACACACCGAAGTAGCCAAGATCGGTGTGCCGTTCGAACCCGGCGGAAAGGCCCCAGCCGCTGGTCTTGTAGCTGGCGGTGCTGCCCGCATCCTTGCTGGTGCGCCAGTAGATCGGTTCGAACCAGCCGCCGACGTCGGAAATGTCGAACATCGTCGTTTCGTCCGACAAGTGCTGCGATGCCAGACGATCGGCCGTGGTCACCGCATCGAACACGCCGCCGGCGTGATCGGGCAGCAGGCCGGAAACCTGCGACTTCAGCGTGCTGGAATCGGTGACCTGCAGCAGGCTCTCGGTCAGCGAGGTATCGTTCTGCGCGGTGGCATAGACCGCATCCCAGGCGGATGCCTGGCTGCGCGTCAGGCCCAGTTCGTCGGTCGTCTTGCGCGCGATCGTCAGGTATACGTTGTTGGCATCGTTGCTGACTTCGCCGTTGTAGATGAACGGCAGGTCGGTATCGCTGGAATCCAGCGTGCCTTCGACGTTCAGGTTGGCGGCGGTCAGCACGGTATAGGTGCCTTCCGCATCGCCCAGCGAGGTGACCGTGGCGGTGACTTTCGCACCCGATTCCAGCGTGGCATTGGCCACGTTGAACAGCGAACTCGTGCCTGCCGAAGTATCGATATAGACACCCAGCGAACCACCGGACTTCACGGTGAGCGAGCCGAAGTCGATCGTCTCGGCCGCCTGCGCGGTCAGCTTCGAACCGCTGTTCACGGTGACTGCAAGATTGTCTGCATTGGTGAAGTTGCCGGTATAGACCGACGATCCGGACAACGTCAGCGTTCCCGCCTCACCCGCGAAGTCCATCGTGCCGGTGAACGCCGCGGTGTCCGCCAGCGATGCGGTGGCAAGGCCGGTGCCGAAGTAGACATCGCCCTTGTAGACCGTGTTGCCCGACAGCGTCAGCGTATCGTCGCCCGCGCCGAACAGCGTGTTGCCGCTGATCGTGCCGGTCGACGCGTTCAGCGTATCATTGCCCGATCCCAGCAGGATATTGCCGGAAATGCTGGCATAGACCGTCGGGTCGGTATCGACGTCGTTCTCATCCAGATAGTTGGCGCTGGTCTTGATGTCGTCCGAATTGAGGTACTGGTTGATGGTGACGCCAGTGGTATTCGCCGAAAGGTCGATGGCGGAAAGCGTGTCCGTGCTCGACCCCGATGCGGTGATATAGCCGGTGTTGTTGATCGTCGTCAGCGTGCCGGAAAGATCCTGGATCGCCGTGGCCACCCCCTCGCCCGGGGAGGAAATCACCGCCGAAATCGTGCCCGAGTTGTAAAGGCTGCTGACCGTGCTGCCGGCATTGATGACAAGGCCGTAGGCGGCCGTGTCGTAAGTCGTCGCGCGCAGCGTGCCGGTTACGCCGATCCCGTCGGTCAGCGTCACGTTGCCGCCCTGCCCGCCGATCACCACGCCATAGGCATTGGTGTTCGAGTAATAGGCGTTGGAGGTGACGGTGCCGTCGATCGCCAGCGAATAGGTGCCCGAATTGCTGGAGACGCCGCCCACGGTGATGTCACTGGTGCCGCCGATCTGGATCGCCGGCGAATTGCCGTAAGCAGTGACGATGCCGGTGCCTTCATCCGAATCGGTGACGCCGTCGCCATCCTCGTCGGAGTTGGAGCTGTCCTCGTCCACCGGCGGGGCGGCGATATAGATGCCGCCCGCGACGTTGCCGGTGATCTCCACCGCCGCCTTGCCGGTGCGAAGCGCCGTGCGCGACAGGACGATCGTGGCGCTGTCGTCGTCGGTGTAGGACGCCGCCTGCGCGACGGTGCCCTGGATGGTAACCGTGCCAGACACGTCGCCAGCCACCACCAGCCCTTGCGCGCCGGCGCCCACCGTGGTGACGGTGCCTTCCACCGTCACGTCGCCGTCTACCGCCTGAGTCTTGATGCCTACCGAACCGTCGCCGATCACCTTGATCGTCCCGGTGTTGGTGATGTTGCCGGTGTAGTTCGAATCGACGACGATGCCGCCCGAATTGAGCCCTTCTACCGTGATCGCGCCCGCGTTCGAGATTGAGCCGCTGGTGGCCGCGCCCGAAAGCACGTGGATGCCGTAACGGTTGCTGGCCGATGCGATGGCGCCATCGGCAATGCCGTTGGCGTCCGCGTCGGTCGGCACGTAGCTTTCGGTGACCGAGATCGTCGCATCCTCACCCACCGTGACGGTGGAACTGGTTCCCGCATTGACGACCACGCCCGCCGCGTCGTTCGCCCCGCCAACGGCAATGCCGCCTTCCACGTCCACGCCGTTGGCGCTGTCCACCGTCACCGCCTTGCCGCTGGACAACGTGATGGTGCCGGCGGTGCTGACCGTAACGTCGCCCGCAGTGGAGGTGACCAGCGGCGTGGTCGTGGCGGTGGAAACGGTGGTTGCTGCGAAAACGGGGCTGGCAGCCAGAGCCAGAGCCAACGCGCCCGCGCTGGCTGACGAATGCAGAGATTTCATGAGTTATCGCACTCTTTTGAAAAGGAAGACGGGGGCGCGGGAATGCCGCGGCGTCAGCCGGCGATGCCGATCAGGGCAGAGCCGGTGTAGCCGGAGGTAACCGTGCCGGTGAGGCTGGGGGTCATCTGCGCGATCTGCGCGGATGTGTTGTCGCCGAACACGTTGTCGGACGAGAGGGTGATCGCGTTGTAGTTCGCGATGCTGGCGGTGTAGCGGCTGTCGCCGGTGAACACCGCGGTGTTGGTGGCCGCCGGCATCGCCAATTGCGAGATCAGGCTGGCGGTGCGGCCGGTGCTGGCGGAGGTAAGCCCGTCCAGAAACACCTCGAAATGAATGTGCGGCCAGCGCCCCGAATAGCAGGCGGGGTAGATCGTCGTGAAAGTGACCTTGCCCTCGCTGTCGGTAACCTGCACGCCGCGCAGGTAGCTTTCGGTGGTCACCCCGCTGGAATAGAGCGAGTAGCGGCCATAGGCATCGCAGTGCCACACATAGATCGCTGCCCCGGCAATTGCCGCGCAGCCATTGTTGACGTCCACCAGTTGCAGCGTGATTTCCAGCGGGACGCCGGTTGCCGTGGTGGTCGAGCCGATGAAGCTGGCGGTGATGTCCGAACGCACCACGCCGCTGACGGTCAGCACGTTGGAGGTCGATCCGCTGGCGCTGTTGGTGCCGTCCGCCGGATAGGGTCCGTTGGTCTCGGTAGGATCGGCGATGCAGCTGGCGCTGGACGATCCGCCCGATGTCGAGCTGGTGGTCGACGATGTGCTGGACGACGTGGAGGAAGTCGTGCCGCCCGATGTCGTCGTACTGCTGGAGGACGATGTGGTGGACCCGGTCGATCCGGTCGAGGAATCGTCGCCCCCGCAGGCCGCCACCGTCACAGCAGTTCCGGCACTGGCTAGGAAGGCCAGCGCGCGGCGGCGCCCCATCAACCGTTCGGCGATCACGCCCAGATCGTGGTTCAAACCGCGATCGTGGTCGTCGTCATCCCGGTGATGAAGGTCCATGGCAGTCTCCCTCGCACTCGCACCGCCCCGGCCGTTTGGCGGCGGGTACGGGAGTTCAGGGCTGCAGGACTGGAAGCCCGCGTTTGCAGCGGGATTTCAGATCGATTTCAGGGTTGTAGCCGATTGTTGCAGAAGATCGCAGCGCCTCAGGCAACGACCGAAGGCACGAACAGATAGCCTTCGTTGCGCACCGTGCGGATGATATCGCCGCCCCCGTCACCGTCGGACAGCTTGCGACGCAGGCGAGAGAGCTGGACGTCGATCGCCCGGTCGTAGAGTTCGCTGTCCTCTCCGCGCGACCAGTCGAGCAATTGATCGCGCGTGAGCACGCGACGCGGATGCTGGGCAAAGGCGCGCAGCAGGCGGAATTCGCCATCGGACAGGGAAATCAGCCGGTTTTGCGGATCGAACAGTAGGCGCAGACCCAGATCCATGCGCCAGCCGGCGAAGCGCAGCACTTCGCCCGATTGCACGTCCCCGTCCGACAAGGGCTGTTCCACCGGCAGCGAAACCACCGTACCGCCCGCGACCGGCGCGGCAGCCACCGCCGCGCGGCGGCGCAGCACGGTGCGGATGCGGGCCAGCAGTTCGCGCGGATTGCAAGGCTTGGCCAGATAGTCGTCGGCGCCCATTTCCAGCCCGACGATCCGGTCGACATCGCTGCCTACTGCCGAAAGCATGATGACCGGCGGGGCATCCGGACCAAGCTGGCGCAGCGCCGTCAGCCCGTCCTCGCGCGGCATCATCACGTCCAGCACGATCAGATCGAACCGTTGCTGCGCCAACAAGGCGCGCATGGCGTCCGGATCGGCCGCCGTCTCGGTGGCATAACCGTGCTTGCCAAGGAATTCGCCGATCAGCGAACGAATACCCTCGTCGTCGTCGACGATGAGAATGCGGGTCTGCAGGTCCATCGCGGGATGTTCTAGGATCATTGACGCCCGATAGAAAGCCCGTGTTCCGCGCACATTTCAGCAAGGCGCCTCATTTCCGATTTATTGCAACATGGCCGCAAACTCCGCGAAATCGCCCCGCAAACTCGGACGCCGACCTAGCCGTTCATGAACAGTCGAGTTCGCCAGGTTCTGCCAAGGGCGACAGGCGGCTTCGGTCCCATGGCATCCCCCGCCCGGATCGAAAGCCGATTCCCTGTACCCGTGGTGGCCGGCAACGCCGTCCGTTACGCTACCGCCAAGGCGCCGGACGGTGCCGGGGCCATCGGCGCCGCAGGTCACGTAGTCGCACCCGCCCTGCCCGCCGATGGTCCCGGATCATCAGATCCCGAGACGCCGGTCACACAGCGTTCAGCTTCGCGCCGGCACCAATCTGCCTGTGCCGCCGGTCCGCCAGGCGGTCCGCGAAATGTCACACACGGCTGCTACCCGGCAGCGCAAGACGACTCCGCTTTCTTAGGGTACACTGCGTGCTCTGGTCGAAAGCGACTCAGAGATTTCCTTCCAGCCCCGGATCAGGGGACACGGCTGCTGGACAGGACCCGGGGTGACCGTCTCCGCCGAACGGCTTCGTGCCGCGCGGTGGGGACGCGGAGCGGGTTCGGAAGAGCAGTGTCCCTCTCTTTCGAGCCCGCTCCGCAATATTCGGCCCATGCCTTCGATCGCGTTTCGCCCGCCCGCTGTTTCCGCGGCGCCGCGATGCCTCGAATTCGCCGCGGAATCGTGGCAAGGGCGCTGCCATGACGCCGCCCCGCCTTACCAACCGAATCGGCATGCCCCTGGCGATCCAGATGATCGCCATCCTTGTCTGCGCACTGATCGGCGCCCAGCTGGTGACGCTGGCCCTGACCGTCGTCCTGCCACCCAGCCCGGCTGCGCGCTGGAACATGGACGAAGTCGCTGCCGCGCTCAGCGGCAGCGAAGGCGGAGACCGGAGCGAGCGGCTGGAACGCAAGACGATGATCGGCCCGCCCGACGTTACCGGACAAGGCTGGCTGGTCTCCGAATCCTCACGCGAGGCACTGGCCACCCGCCTTGGCCGTGCCCGCACGGACGTGGTGCTGGCCTTCTATACCCAGCTTCCTGTCGGCGGCGTTGCCGTGCCGAGCGGATCGCGCTCCCCACTGGCGCTGCGCGACAATCCGGCCGCGCCTTCCGCGCTTTCGACCATGCTGGTGGGCAAGGCCGATGCCCAGTCGATCCCCGGCGGCCCGCCCGCAGGTGGCATGCCCGGCCCGTCCGGAATGCCCGGCGGCCATTTCCCCGGCGGGCAATTCCCCGGCGGACGCCCCGGCGGCCAGATGCCGGGCGGACACATTCCCGGCGGCCGAATGCCCGGCGTCCATGTTCCCGGTGGCCAAGGCCCGGGCGGACACGCCGGCGGCCAGCCCGGCAATCCTGGTGCCGGCCGTCCCGGCGGTAACCAACCGGGCGCTCCGTCTGGCGGAACCGGCGGGTCCACTTCGCCGGGAACGGGCGCGGGAGCCGGAACAGGAACCGGCACCGGAACCGGAACCGGCGGCAATTGGGGCAGCGGCACTCCGGGCTCGCTTCCCGGCCAGGGCGTAGGCCAGGGCACCGGCCAGCCCGGCGGGATCGAGGGCATCCGCCCCGGCGGCAACGCCGGCTTCGGCGGCGCATTCGGACGCCCGGGCGGCCAGATTCCGCTGTTCCCGGCCATGAACGACCTCCCCCGCATCACTTTGCCGCCACAGGCGACGGCAACGCCGGTGGCCGCCCCCAGCCCCGCCGAAACGGCAACCGTCCCGCGCACCGTTTCGATGCCGACGCAAGCCCCCATCGCCATCGCGATCCCTACGCCCACGCCGCAAGTGACGCTCTCGCCCGCCGCACCGGCGGCCGCGACGGTGGCTCCGCTGCCGGCCGTGCCGGGCACGCCGCAGCCGATCCCGTTCCGCCATGCCACCGGCAACATCTTCGCGCTGACTTCCCCTCCGTTCATTGAGGGCGACTTCGTGGCAGCCCTGCGGCGGAGCGACGGCCAATGGGTCGCCGTGGCCCCCCGCGCCGAACCGTTCCCCAATGCCTGGCAGAAGCGGGTGATGCTGTGGTTCGCCTTGAGCCTGGCGATCATCAGCCCGTTCGCCTGGCTGTTCGCGCGGCGTATCGTGGTTCCCTTGCGCGACTTCGCCCATGCGGCGGAGCAGCTGGGCCGCGATCCTTCGGCCACGATCCTGCCGCTTTCCGGCCCGGCCGAGATCGGCCGCGCCGCCAATGCCTTCAACCAGATGCGCAACCGCCTGCGCGCCTTCGTGGACGATCGCACCGCCATGGTCGGCGCGATCAGCCATGACTTGCGCACACCGCTGACGCGCCTGCGCTTCCGGATCGAGGACGTGCCCGACGAACAGCGCGACGGGCTGCTGAAGGAAGTGACCGAGATGGAAGCGATGATCAGTCAGGTCATCGGCTTCATCCGCGACGCCTCCACCCCCGGCCCGCGCGAACGGACGGACTTTGCCGAACTGATCGCCAGCAGCGTGGCCGATGCCCGCCTGGTCGGCGGTGACGTAACGATCGAACGCAACACCCATATCCCGGTGGACGTGGACCCAGTGGGCATCCGCCGCCTGCTCGACAACCTGCTGGAAAACGCCGTGAAGTACGGCGAATGCGCGAAGGTGCGCGTCAGCCTGAACGAGGGCGAGGCGGTGGCCGAAATCGTCGACACCGGCCCGGGCATTCCCGAGGAAGAATACGATCGCGCATTCGAACCGTTCTACCGCACCGATTCCGCCCGCAAATCCGGCCAGCGCGGATCGGGGCTGGGCCTCGCGGTATGCCGCTCGATCGCGCGTGCGCATGGCGGCGATGTCAGCTTTGCCCATGCGGGCGACGGCTTCGTCGTGCGCCTTGCCGTCCCCGCCGCCTACGACCAGAGCCTCAAGGCCGTAGCCTGATGAACCCAACTTTTGCGGCACGCCCGCTGCTGGCGGGCATGGCGGCGGCATTCGTGATGGCGGGCCCTGCGTTGGCGCAGGACGAGACGGCTCCCGTGGTGACGACGACGATCGGCGATACCGCGCAGAAGGCGGATGCAGCGGCGCCCGACGCGCAGGCCTCCCCCGCTACTTCCACCGCCGACACCGCACCGAAGCTCTGGAGCCTGGCCGCCGCCGCCGGCATCAGCAATCGCGATGATGGGCCCAACGGATCGTGGCAATCGCTGGCGCTGACCCGGCAGATCGGGCGCGGCTATCTGCGCGGATCGCTGATGCGCTATCACGGCACCCTACTGCAGGCCGATACCGCGCTGCCGTCCGACTATCTGGTCGGCACGATCGGCGGCGGCGGCAATTTCGACAATTGGGTGGTGGATGGCTGGGCCAGCTATGGCTGGCAGGACTATGGCCGCATCAGCACCGATGCCGGCAAGCGCGCCAGCACCGGTGCCAAGGGCAGCCCCTACTATTCGCTGGGCGGCGATTTCGGCCGGGTTCTGCCGCTGGGCAACCGCCTGTTCGCGACGCCCACGATGACGATGTCCTATGCCCACGGCCGGCTGCTTCACCCCGCGCCCGAGGAAGCCGGCGTCGTCGATCTGGAAACCAACGAGCCCACCTGGAACGCGGCCGCGACGATGCGCATCGATCATGCCTTCGGCCGCGAAGGCAAACAATACGTCGGGCTTTCGATCGCCCGCGCCTGGACCAGCAATGCAGTGTCCGAAGTGCTGGTGCGCAGCCGGGAAGATGCGATCAAAGCGGAACTCACCGGCGTGATGCCCGCGCGGCATATCGACGATGGCTGGTGGGAAGTGGGCGCCACCGCCAACATGCGGATCACCGACAGTCTGGGCCTGGATATCTACGCCACGCGCAGCTTCGACGCGCTGGCCGGCAATACGACCTCCGCAGGCATTTCACTGCGGCAGTCTTTTTAGAGCAAATTCCGATCCGACTGCGTCGGCTCGGCTGCTCTAAATTATTGGTTGGACGCGTTTTCCGAGTCATCAGGTGATTCCACCTGATTAGAAAACGCTCTAGACATGCCTGGAAATTCTTTGCGCGCGCACGCACGCCGCGCTCGCTGCGTAGATCCATCGCGACCAAAAGAGGACTACTTGCACATCGCAAGGAACGTTGCGGTGACATAAAATCGCTCACCAGGAAGCACAGGCCTTTCGGCAGCAAACCGGGACCGAAACCGTAGCCACGGCGAGGGGCGCGTTTTTTGCGGATTTCTGGGATCTTGCGACCCGATTATCGGCACCAAACCGTAGCAGAATGAGTTTGGGGGACCATCTTGCGATGATCCCCCAACATTCTCAATCGCTTGAGAAGCGATGACGCCTAAAATAAAACTCGAAAAAATCACTATCTTAATTATATTTATCTAACCTGTCGCCACATAGACAAATCAGCATCATTATTGATGCCAAAATGTTTTCACATATAAGTTAAAATTCTAGAAGGAGATTTCCGAAATCCAGAACGTTATTTCGACTATCCCATAATTACTAAAACTTCAAGATTGATAGGCCTTCAATCATGCTAGAAATCTGATCCTCAGCATACAGCCGTGGATCAGCGCGGAGCACGGCGGACGATCCAGCGGCTCTCTCCAGCCAAGCTCTCGCCAACTGCGACCATCCAGCTTTGCCTATCCGAATGTGAGCTGATGGCGCCCACAGTCACCCAGCTTCAGCGAAATCCGGGTGTCCAGAAAACGCTGGGCGATTTCAATTGCCGTCAACAGATGGCCGCTTGGTTTCACGGTCGTGAAGGTTCCCCCGCCCGCAAGGGCAAACGGGAGGAGCAACTGATCAGCAAGGTATGGCCCTGCGAATGCGCCCGACGCGACGTAGCCTTTGAGCCGCCGCGCCGCCGTCTTTGCCAGACGCTCTGCGGGAACGCCGAGTTGTCCGAATCCGCTGGCGATTTCGGTCACCGCGTCCTTGCGCGCCTCGATCATCAGAATGATCCCCGGCCCCTGATCGGCCGGCAGCTCGCGCAGTGAGAAGGCTTCCTCCGGCCAATCCGGAAAATCCTTGCGGAGCCGCGCCATCATTCGCAGGGCGATTTCGCCGGGCAGACCCGCGAACACCACCTGAGCCGAGGCATTGCTCAAATCACCGGATTCAAGGCACTCGATCGGGCCAAGTGGGCCAGGCGTGATATCCACTTCGATACGGCCGCCGCCGCGCGGGTAGAAACCATGCCGCACCAGCCGGGCCGCCACCTTGGGCCCCATTCGGTTGATGACCGGCAGGAAGGTTCGCTCGATGAAATCGAACGGCGGTGCGAGCATGTTGTGGGTGCCGCCTTCCAGCACCAGCCGCGAAGGCCGGTCGGCCATAACCAGAGGCATCAGCACGGTCTGGAGGACCAGACCGGTGCTGCCCGCCGTGCCCACCGAGAAATGGTATTCGCCCGGCTCGACCCGGCCCGGCCGGAACTCGATTTCTTGCGAGCCGACCTCAAGGCCCTGCACATCGGCATTGCCGATCCGCGCCGCAGCGTCGATCGCGGTTACATGTTGGCGCATCAGGCCGGGCTTCGAGCGATTTCCGCGCACCTTGGTGATGCGGAAAGGCTTTCCGGTGACGAGCGAGAGCGCGCAGGAATTGCGCACGACCTGCCCGCCACCCTCGCCTTCGGATCCATCGATTTCGATCATGAGTTTACTAAGTCCAGAAAAATGTCTTCCGCCGTCCGGAATGCGTCGGACGGCATGGGTCGCTCGGGCAATTCGCCCCCGCGCCCCAGCTCGTCGCGGATCAGAGCGTCGAGTTCGGGATAGCGCCGGGCATTGCCCTGCTCTCGCGTTTCGCGCTTGGCTGCGACGAGATCCTCGATCATCGCCACAGTGGCGAATGAAAGATCGGTCACCGCCATGAGCTGCTGGAGATTCATCGGCGGCCGCCGCGACGGATCAAGCCGCAAGGCACGGATCGCGAGCGCCGGACGAAGCGCATAAAAATAGCGCTTCACGGGCACCGGCGCCTCGTCTTCGGGCCAACGATCCACCGCATTGCGGCCAAGACTGGCATAGTGCCGGGCAACGCCGCGCGGGTCGAAAACCATGTCTGCTAAGGCCGCCACCCGCGTCATCGCCGGATGGTCCGCGCGATAGCGGATTGGCGATTGCAGCCACTCACTGCCAGTCGCGTTCGACTTCAGCATCAGACCAAGCAGCTTGCGCAGATCCCAGCCGTTGACGTCGATCTCGTCGACGATGGGCCGCTCGACCACGTCGCGCGGCGGCCGCAGCGCCAAATAGGCATCGCGGGCCCGCACATAGACAAAGCGCACATCGTAGTCGCTGTCGGGCGAGGGAAAGCCCCAGGCCCGCGAGCCCGATTCCACCGCCAGCAACAGGTGCGCACCGTCGTCCGCCTCGATTGCGGCAAGGCGCCGGTCGATTTCAGCCTTTACGGTCGGGTCGATTGGCCCGGTCACGGTATTCACTCCATTCGATTTCGGGTGCGTTGGCCCGCGTGAAGGGATCACCCCTTCACGCAGACCACCTGCTTCAAGGTATGGACGATCTCGACGAGGTCGGCCTGGGCCGCCATCACCGCCTCGATCGGCTTGTAGGCGCGCGGCGTCTCATCGATGACGCCCGCATCCTTGCGGCATTCGACGCCGGCCGTGTCAGCCACATGCTCGGCCAGTGACACTTGCCGCTTGGCCTCGTTGCGGCTCATCACCCGCCCAGCCCCGTGCGAGCAGCTGTGGAAGCTCTCCGGGTTGCCGAGCCCGCGCACGATGAAGCTCTTCGCGCCCATCGAACCCGGGATGATCCCCAAGGTGCCCTTGGCGGCCCGCACCGCACCCTTGCGGGTAACCAGCACGTTTTCACCGAAGTGGTTTTCCCGCGTCACATAGTTGTGATGGCAGTTCACAGCCTCCAGTTCGGCATCGAAAGGCTTGGCGATCTTCAGACGCAGCGCGGCGATGACTTGCGCCATCATCATGCGCCGGTTGAGCGCCGCGAAGTCCTGCGCCCATTCCACCGCCTCGACATAGTCGTCGAAGTGATCGGTTCCTTCCGGAAAGTAGGCAAGGTCCTCGTCCGGCAGGTTGATATGCCACTTGCGCATATCCTGCTTGGCCAGTTCGATGAAGAACGTGCCGATGGCGTTGCCGACCCCGCGCGAGCCCGAATGCAGCATAATCCAGACCCGCGCCTCCTCGTCGAGGCAAAGCTCGATGAAGTGGTTGCCCGTCCCCAGCGTGCCGAGATGCGTGAGGTTGTTGGTGTTCTTCAGACGCGGGTGCTTGTCGCACAGCCGTTCGAAACGCACGGCAAGCGTCGCCCAGGCCTCGACAATGGCGGGCGGCGGAGAACCCCACGAACCGTGGTCGCGCTTGCCGCGCCCAACTACGCGCCCGTGCGGCACCGCCTGCTCGATGGCCGAACGGATGCCGTCCAGACTGTCCGGCAGGTCATGCGCCATCAGCGAAGTACGCGCGGCCATCATGCCGCAGCCGATGTCAACGCCGACAGCCGCCGGGATCACTGCCCCTTTGGTCGGGATAACCGATCCCACGGTGGCGCCAATACCGACATGCACGTCGGGCATGGCCGCCACATGGCGGAAGATGAACGGCATCTTCGAGGCGGCGGCAAGCTGGTCCTTCGCCTTCTCGTCCACGGGCACGCCGCGGGTCCACATCTTGATGGGCACGCCGCCTTCGACCTGCCGGAATTCGAAACTGGTGTCGGTCATGGCCGATCTCCTTGAAAATACGTCATAGGTGCCGGCGACGAGGTTTGGCGAGACATCCCGGTGAAATCCTTTCGGCTTCATCCGGGGCGGAATCGAACCGCTCGGCCTTTCGGCCTTTACCGATGTAGTCCCGCCGGCATTCGCCAGCGTTGGATTGGGTCACGGCGACGAGGATTGGGAAGGACATTGCCCACAAGGGGCGCCGCTCTACCGCTAAGCTACAGGCCCGCCGAATGGTGGACCTGGCGGGATTCGAACCCGCGCCTGCATCGTGACAGGATGTAGTCCTTGCCCGGCATTCGCCGTGAAAAATGGGTCGGCCGTGGCGACGAGAAATGGCGAGACGCGGTCCTTAAGCTACATGGCAAGGCGGGATTCGAACCCGCATCTCCCTTCTCCATCCCATCGCGAAGAAGGGACGGATCGGGGCGCTTTACTCGTCGGACCTATGTGTGGAGCCAATGTAGTCCCACCGGCATTCGCCACGGCCTGAAGGGATGCATCCCGGCGACGAGGTATGGCAAAGACCGCTCTACCAGCTGAGCTACCGTCCGTTTCCGAACGGGCAGGAGTCGAACCTGCGACACGTGTAGTCCTTGCCGCATTCGCCGAGAATGCAATCGCTTCGTTTCTTCAAACCTCCGTTTCGTTCACGATTTCGACCCAGTCGCGCGTCTGCCCGGAGGCGAAACGCGCCATTGCGTCGAAGACCGCATCGGTGAAGCCGCCGACATTCAGGATGTCCGCCCGGCTTTTTGCCTGCGTGGTGCCGTAAGGCGCGATGTCGATGCAGATCAGCTTCGCGCCCGGGTTGCGGGCCTTCAGCCGGCTCCACTCGTCCATCGTCGCCGTGGCGCCGTGCCGTGAGGGATCGACCCAGGACTCGTTATCCGAGACGATCACCACGGTATCGACCTTCGCCCGCTCACGATTGAGCAGAGCCAGCGGTGCCGAGACATTGGTGCCGCCCCCGCAAATCCCGGCCAGCTTCGCGGCATTCACCGCGACGCGGGCCTTAGGATCGAGCTTCAGCGAAACCACGTTGAACTCGAAAGGCAGTACGCGGGCCTGACGGTTGCCGCGCAGCATCGCCGCCGCGACCAGCGCCGCAACATCGATACACCGCACTTTCGAACTCGCGCCCTTGCGATAGCCGGTGACCGGCGACGACATCGAGCCCGAGACGTCGGGACAGACCACGACATTGCCGGCAAGGACCGGAACCTTCGCAAGCGAAGCTTCCAGCGCCTTTTCCAGCGCCGCCTGCACCTCCAGCGGCACGCCATCCCCTACCTGCCCCATGGCGACCATGAGTTGGTATGGCATGACCCGCGCACGGGAGAGCGCCTCGACATCGCCGAGCCGGCTGGCCACCGCCTCGCTCACCCCCGGCACCGTGAAGGCGCCGTTGCGGGCAAGCGTGTTCAGGTTCATGCGCAGCGCCTGCCAGCCCATCCGTCCGGCCAATTCGCCCCACTGCTCCGCAGAGAGCGAGTGCGCGGTCAGCCATTCGAACGGCACCGGGGGCAGCGGCAGCGAGGTATCCCGCTTCCACGCCTCGAACGCGGTGATTTCGGCCGGCAGCGCGGCGGTGTCGTAGGGCTTGCCGATCAGCCAGCCGTAAAACGCGCGCCGCTCTGCCGACGCCGGCGCCGGGTGAACCATCTTGACGATATCCGCCAGAGAGGGGTCGTTGCCAGTTGCCGCCGCCATCAGGCGCTGCATCGATGCTGCCTCCAGCCACTCGCGCACGAGCCGCTTGGGACGCGAACCCAGCGAACGCCGCCCGACCTGCCCGGAGCGCATGATCTGCACAAAAGTGCGCAGCATGCGGCCGTTGTCGATCACGCGCCCGAAAACGCGGGGCGCAAGATCGGGATCGGCCGTGGTCAGGTAGGCCGTCAGCAAAGCCGGCATATCCTTCATCGCGCCGGACTTGCGGGCATAGACCGCAGCCTTCGCCACAAACTCGGGCGAAATGTCCGCAGCGGCAGCCAGCACATCGGCAAGCTGCGCTTCGGCGCCGGAGTAGAACCCGTCGGACAGCGAACCGGTGGCGGCCAGCTGAGCGAGCTTCGCTTCGGGACCATAGGCATAAGCCACGCCGCCTGCATGGTTCACCACATCGGCGCGCGGCAGAAACCGCGAAGCGGTGCCAGCAAAGAGGCGCTTGAGAGCCATGGTTGCAATTCCTTGTTCCGGGAGTGGAGGCAGCCGGCCCATTCCGGCCGCCCCGCTTTCCCGCTTCATCGTGCCGGAGTGTTCGACCGCTCCGACGGAACAGTAATTGCAGGCACCGTGCCAAATTCGATTTTGCGCCGAAGAAAAATTTGAAAATCCCGGAAATCTGCCAAATTTCCAGAGTCCGTCGCCGCTCCTGCCTGATATTGCCAAAAGATGGCGACCTAGATTTGTATCTATTTATATAAACTGATATCCAATCATATATGCGATCAACTACCGTCATCGGTTTCCTCGGCTCCACGCTTGATGCGTCCAAGTTCGGCCCCTCGCGCTGGATGAAGTGGCGCCCCTCGGTGGCGCTGGCCATGCATGAAGACTTGCGCGTCGACCGCTTCGTGATGATGCACGGCACGGGGCACAGCCGCCTTGCCGACTATGTCAGCGAGGATATCGCCTCCGTCTCACCCGAAACCACGGTCGAGCGCCACGTCGTCGATTTTCAGGACCCCTGGGATTTCGAGGAAGTCTACGGGAAGCTGCTGGATTTCACCCGCACCCTGAAGATCGACCCCGAAGCGGAAGACCTGCTGGTCCACATCACCACCGGCACCCACGTTGCGCAAATCTGCCTGTTCTTGCTGACCGAGGCACATTACCTGCCCGGCCGCCTGCTCCAGACACAGCCCAGCCGGCGCGAGGGCGGCACCGCACCGGGCACTTGGAGCGTGATCGATCTCGACCTGTCGCGCTATGATTCCATCGCCACCCGCTTCGCCGAAGACAGCCGGGAAAGCGCGTCATTCCTGAAGTCGGGAATCGAAACCCGCAACGCTGCCTTCAACGCGATGATCGAGGAAATCGAACAGGTCGCATCGCGTACCCGCGCGCCGATCCTGCTGATGGGACCGACCGGCGCCGGCAAGAGCCAGCTCGCCCGCCGCATCCACGACCTCAAGAAAGTGAAGCGGCAGGTCTCCGGTCCTTTCGTGGAGGTAAACTGCGCCACCTTGCGCGGCGACAGCGCAATGTCGGCCCTGTTCGGTCACAAGAAGGGCGCCTTCACCGGCGCCGCAGCCGACCGCGCCGGCCTGCTCCGCAGCGCCGATGGCGGGATGCTGTTCCTTGACGAGATCGGCGAACTCGGGCTGGACGAACAGGCGATGATCCTGCGCGCGATCGAGGACAAGCGCTTCCTGCCCGTGGGCGCCGACAGCGAGGCGTCCAGCGACTTTCAGCTTATCGCCGGCACCAACCGCGATCTGGCACGCTGCGTGGCGGACGGAACCTTTCGCGAGGACCTGTTTGCGCGTCTCAACCTCTGGACGTTCTCGCTGCCCGGCCTCGCCGACCGGCGCGAGGATATCGCCCCCAATCTGGACTACGAACTGGATCGCCACGCCGAGCGCGAAGGCGAAAGGATTTCGTTCAACAAGGAAGCGCGCGGCCGCTATCTGACCTTTGCGATGTCCCGAGAGGCACAATGGAACGGCAACTTCCGCGACCTCGCCGCGAGCGTCACGCGGATGGCAACTTTTGCGCCGAAAGGCCGCATCGATCTGGCGACGGTCGACAACGAAGTCGCCAGACTTGGGCGCCTCTGGTCAGGCAACACCGCCAACAGGGAGGTCGGACTGGCAACAGTCCTCGACGCGGCAAGACTGGACGAGATCGATCCCTTTGACCGCGTTCAGCTGGCCTACGTCGTGGAGACTTGCCGCGAGAGCACGTCGCTATCCGAGGCCGGACGACGCCTTTTCTCCGCCTCTCGCGCGCGCCGCAACAGCACCAATGATGCCGACCGGCTCAAGAAGTATCTAGCTCGCTTCGGGTTGGATTTCGCTACGCTGTAATGGACGATATTTGCGCACGCCGCATTCATCCTCGGAGCACGATAGACGATCAAACGCCCAATGGCGCAACTTGACCGTTAAGCAAGTGTCCAGTTCTGAAGCGCGAGGCTGGGATAGCCGCAACTCCCACGGCGGCGGCCGCGAGCAACTCTCGCCGTTCCGGCGAAGACCTCAAGGTCAACCAGACGGTGCGGCGCAAAGGCGGGTATCGAGGCATGAGCCTCGGCATCTGCCTCGTCTCAAACCGCATCCGTGGGATCATTCTCGGGCGAGAGCCCCTGCCTTTTCGAGTTGGTTGAGAGAACGCCTGCGCCGGAGGTGTGGATAAGGATCGGCGTCGTCCCCGTGCTGCTGGCGCGCTAAGACAAGCCGCGAACGATCGCAGCTGCGCTTGGTTGATGGTCGCAGTTTGCATTGTTCAGCACGACGTGCGCCGCTGCGGCTTCCCGGGAGATCAATTCGGTGTCGTCGAGACTGCCCAGCACCGGATTAATTCCCAGAGCGCACATAGCATCTGCATCTGCCCAGCGGCGAACAAGTACGGTGATGTCGAACCGGGCAAGGTAGCCACGTTCCAACATCAGATGGATGATGGATCCGGCGATGTACCCGGTGCCGCCGGTGACGAAAATCTTGACCTTGTCGGATTGGCCAGTTGTCATTGCCAACTCTCCGCTTGAGCGGCGTAGGACGCCGCCTACCAATGTCAAATAGTCGCACCCCGGTTCGGGAAGCGTAGGACGAAGATTGGGTTCAGCCGATCAACTGAAAACGGCAGGTCATGCCTGCTTCACGATCGGCAAGCGCTGCCTGATAGGCTGGCGAATTGCACCAAGCGAGCACCTGCTCGCGATCAGGAAAGCCGATGATCGCGCCGTTCTTCAATCCTGGCTCCCCCGCCAGCTGATGCCACGCGCCACTGGCAATGAATTCGCCGCAAAATTCTTTGATGGCCGGGCCGGCCTGCTTGGAGTAGCGATCCTTTGCGTCCGGATCCTTCACTTCCATTTCGACATTGACATAGGCTGCCATGATGATTTCTCCGGCACTACCGAAAATGGGGGCGTCATTTCTAACGACTTTCGGTTTCGGTAGGGGAATTTACATGTCGCCAAGTCGATGATGAAGGCATCGACTTCAAATCACACTGTTATTCGGTCGGCTAACAATACACTCCCGATTGTCGCTCAAAGCTGACGGAGCCGAGGAAGTTTGCGGCGATCTTGTCGTATCGTGTGGCGATGCGCCGCCATTACTTGAGCTTTGCAAAGAAGCCTTCGATACCCTAACGCTGTTTGTAGGCGATGAGGTCGTGCAGGCTGTCGGCATCATAGGCGCGATCGGCCAGCACCTTGCCGGCCGGGATGCCCCGGATCAGGTCGCAGGCCGGCGCCATGTCGTTTTGCTGGCCAGGGCCGAGGATGAAGCGGATCGGCAGGCCGAGGGCATCGACTACGGCGTGGATTTTGGTTCCGAACCCGCCTCTGGACCGGCCGAGCGCGCCAGCCACAGCAACGCATCGAGAAAACGCCTGCCGTCGCTACCCGGCCCCCGCTTGCCCTTACGCCCGCCAGGTACAAACTCCCGCGGCCGATCCCACTGATCATCCCGAAGAACCCCGCCTTCCACACCAGCCTCCAAAAGCCGGTGTTGAATCAGATACTCGAACTCATGTGAATCCCTAAAATGTCACTACGGCCTAGTGTAAGGTTACAAACTCTGGAATGAGCACGGTATTCATACTCCAGCACGAACCTCCTGAAACTGAAAGCATGATGGAGGACGTAAAATTCACCGGCGCCTACTCATCACGGGCAGCCGCACAGGCAGCAATTGAGCGCCTTCGAACCCAACCGGGATTTTGTGACGATCCTGAAGACTTCAGCATTGACGAGTATGAAATCGACAAAGACCATTGGAGAGACGGGTTTATATTCTGCTCGGAGTGATATCCGCTCCCTCCCACAGCCCGGCCGTAATGACGGTTTGCCCCTGGTTCACGAAACCGGAATGGCAAAATTGCAATATTTTCATCCGAAATCTGCCCGCCACTACCACCGCCATAGCGGACTGGTCGGCTTAAGCGTAAAGCGATAACATGCAGCCACAGACGAACGATAAATCCCGCATCTGCCTAAACTTCGCCGAGGATGGGTTGACGGCATACTGCAATCGAGAGGCCCTTATCGATCTTCGCAATCAATTGGATTGGCTTATTTCGTCGCCACCCGAAAAGTATTACCACTGCCACGTCCTGATGGCCCTTGAAAATGATGCCAGCAAGTTTGACGGCAAAAGGCCCCGGAATGCAGGCGTGAAGTTCTCGGAGGGTGTCGAACGGATGAAGGATAAGGATCTTGCAGGCGGAGAATGCGTGGATTTGACTTTCGTGGTCGTTCCCGAAGAGGCTCTCGACGACATGCAGCAGCATCAAGAGCCAGGCTTCGAATTCCGCAGCTAACCCCGCCCCGAACTAATTGAGGGCCTTCCCTCAAGCCTGAAACACCACCTTGGTCCCTGCCGAAACCATCTGCGCCAGCCTTGCCGCATCCCAATTGGTCAAGCGCACGCAGCCGTGGCTTTCGGTCTTGCCGATGTTCTGCGGTTCCGGCGTGCCGTGGATGCCGTAGTGCTCCTTGGACAAGTCCAGCCAGACCACGCCCACCGGCCCATTCGGCCCCGGCGGCAGCAGCTTGTCCTTGGCGTTCTTCTTGGCATCCCAGAACAAGTCCGGATTGAAGTGATAGTCGGGATTGCGCGCCTCTCCCACGATCTTCCAGGCGCCGAGCGGCAGCGGATCGTGGCCGCTGCCGGTGGTGACGGGGAACTGCGCGATCAGGCGGTTCTGCGCGTCGTAGGCACGGAGCGCGCCGTCGGACTTGTCGACGACCAGATGATCGGCGCGCGGCTGGTCGCCGGCGATGCCCAGACGCACCAGCGTGTCGGACCAGCCGGTCTTGTCGTCCGGAATCGAAACCGGCGCAGCATCGGGGATGTCGGGCACGCGGATCGCCCTGCCCGCACCCAGCACAGTGCCGGGGCCGTTGAGTTCCAGCAGCATTTCGGGCGAGGTGTGGAACCGTTCGGCCAGAGCCTCGCTCATGCTGCGATAGCCGAGATGGTCGAACTTGGCCTGCCCGGCCATGTCCTTGGGCAGATCGGGATAGAACGGCCCGCGCGCGAAGGCGATGGGGATCAGTACCTTACGCGTGCCGGATCCGCCCAGCCCGGCGAACAGCGCCTGCTGCGTGGCGGGATCGAGCTTGCCGCTTTCGGGCAAGTCGCGGGCCTGCTGGAATCCCCGCAGCGCCAGCGCATAGGCGGCGCTCTGCTTGCCGTCGATCACGCCGGGCGAAAAGCCGCGCCGGTCCAGCGCGACTTGCGCGCGCAACACGGGATTGTTCGGCGCCCCTTTGTCATCGCCCGCATCGGCGAAAGCCAAGGGGGCGGCAGCGGATGCGGAGGCCGTCTGCGACGGCGCGGCATCCGTCTCGCGCCGCTCCGATCCGCAGGCGGACAGCAGGGTAAGGATGGTCAGCGAGACGGGGAGAAAAGGCTTCAAGCGACACCGTGATTTTGCTGGTTCGGGTGATGGCTAAACGCCCGAACGGCCTTACGGCTGCAAAATACACCTCGGTCAGAGGTGAAACCTTTTCGGATTGGAAAGCGCCGGCGAGGCCCGCTGCGGGGGGATGGGAGAGAGGTACAGGCCTCGCCAGCGCCTGAGCTTCACCGAGACGGCGGAGGGAGGAGGCCCCGGAGAAGCTGCAATGCCAAACTATGATTCGTCCGGCGGAGGGGCAAGGGGAGCGCGGTGCCCGATCGGCAAACCTGTCTCGCCAGCGGGACAGGTTTGGTCGATTCCGGACCGATCAGGCGGTGAGCCCCACCCGGTCCATCCGGCGATAGAACGTCGCGCGGCCGATTCCCAGCAGCCGGGCTGCAGCGGAGACATTGCCTCCAGCCCGCGCCAGCGCCTGACGCAGCACGGTGCGGTCGCCATCGTCGAACCCGCCCGCGGCCGGCTGGCCCAGAATGTCGCCCAGCGGCCGTGGATCCAGCGCGCCGCCGATCTCAAGCCGCAACCTTCGCCGCGCCGCGCGGGTGGCGCCGATCACCAGATCATCCCGGTCCACGGCCAGCAGCGCCGGGCCGCTGCCCGCGCGCTCTCCGGGGGCCAGCACGATCCGCGCATCGGCAAAGCGGTGGCAGAACACCTCGCGCTCGATCGAACGGGCGGCATCCTGCACCAGCGCGGCCACCAGCAACGCCATCGGCTCGTCCAGATCGCGGCGCGCGCTGGAAACGTTCAGCGCGGCCATGACCTGCCCGTCCGGATCGAAGACCGGCGCCGCCATGCAGGAAACCCCGGTGTTGCGGCTGGCAAAGTGCTCGTCACGCCGGATCGTCACCGCGCGCTGTTCCACCAGACAGGTACCGATGCCGTTAGTGCCCTGCCGCGCCTCGCTCCATCCCGCGCCGATCGCCAGACCGTGGGCCACGAAAACGTCCTGCTCCGCATCGCTGGCCCGCATGTCCAGCACCACGCCATCGCCATTGGCCAGCAGCAGACAGGCTCCGCTCCGCCCGACGCTGCCGAACAGCGCATCGATCACGGGTTTGGCGATCAAGGGAAGCTCTCCGCTGGCTTCGCGGATCATCGCTATCGACGCCGCGCCCAATCGCTCCGCAGCACGCAAGTTATCGGGATCCAGCCCATAGTGCAGCGCGGAGCGGCACCAGGATGCCGCCACAGGCGACAGGGCGGCCGCGGTTTCGGACCGCACCGTGCGAAGGACAATTTCACCGTGACGGAAACCCTCTGCCGCCATCGCTTTCCCCTGTTCCGGACGTGGAATCTACCTGCATTTCAACGCCCCGTCGATCATCCAATTGATCGGGAAAAACACTGAGATACGCGTCAGTTGGGAAGATTCTCGCGGAGGGGGTGCTGCGGCGGATCGCCTTTCCCGCAAGGCGCGCTTCGGCGGCGGCCATGCGATCGCCCATTGTCTCGGCCGGCCGCTTGCCATACCGGCGAGCGCGATGAAGAGGCTCGATTCCTTCCTCGCAGCGTCACTGGCGCGGATCGACGGCGCTGGGCAGCGGCGCGTGCTGCGCCCCGCCGCGCTTGCCGCCGCCGGGCGCATCCGGCGTGACGGACGCGAACTCGTCGATTTTTCCAGCAACGACTATCTCGGCCTGGCGAGTCATCCGCTGCTGGCGGAGCGTGCCGGCGAATGGGCACGCGACCACGGCGCGGGTTCCGGCGCATCGCGGCTGGTGACGGGCACCAGCCCGGCGCACCTTGCCCTGGAGGCGCGGATAGCCCGGTTCAAGCATGCGGAAGCCGCGCTGGTCTTCGCCAGCGGCTGGCAGGCCAATGCGGCGACTATCCCGGCGCTTATCGCCGCCATGCCCGGCGTCGCGGTGTTCGCGGACCGGCTGATCCATGCGAGCATGCATGCCGGCATCGCCATGTCCGGCGCGCGGCAGCATCGGTTCCGGCACAACGACCTCGACCATCTCGAACAGTTGCTCGCCAGCAAGGGCGTGGAAGCACCGGCGCGGCTGATCCTGACCGAGAGCGTGTTCTCGATGGACGGCGACCGTGCCGATGTGGTCCGCCTTGCCCAGATCGCCGAGAAGTACGACGCCGTGCTCTACATCGACGAGGCCCATGCGACCGGCGTGCTGGGCCCGGACGGCGCGGGCCTTTCCGCGCTCGCGCCGGGCAAGGTGGATGTGATCATGGGCACGTTCAGCAAGGCGCTGGGCGGGTTCGGCGCCTATATCGCCGGATCGCAAGTGCTGATCGACTACCTCGTCAACGCGGCGAGCGGGATGATCTTCACCACCGCGCCGCCGCCCGCCGTGCTGGGCGCGGTCGATGCCGCGCTGGATCTGGTGCCGACGATGGAGGCCGAGCGCGCGCACCTTTCCGCGCTGGGCGACCGGTTGCGTGCGGGGCTGGCAAAGCTGGGCTTGGATCACGGCGAGTCCTCTACCCAGATCGTGCCCGCCGTGATCGGCGCGGAAGCCGATGCCATGGCGCTCTCCCGCAAGCTGGAGGACGCGGGCTTCCTCGCCTCCGCGATCCGGCCGCCGACAGTGCCGCCCGGCACCAGCCGGTTACGCATCGCCCTACGCGCGACGCATTCCGAAAGCGATATCGACGCCCTGATCGCCGCTATCGAGGCGCATCGGTGAAGTTGCTTTACGCCCATGGCTGGGGTTTCGATCGAAGCTTCTGGCAGCCGCTCGCCGCACTGCTGGCCGATTTCGACAGCGTGATCGACGATCGCGGCTACTTCGGCGCGCCTTTGGCACCTGAAGTAGACGGCCCCTGCATCGCGGTGACGCACAGCTTCGGCACGATCCGCGTACTCAGCGATCCGCCGCCGAGCCTTGTGGGCGTGGTCGCCATCAACGGGTTCGCGCGCTTCACCGCGCCGCTCGGCCAGGCGGGCGTGCCGGTGCGCGTGGTCGAGCACATGATCCGCCGTTTCGGACAGATGCCGGCGGGCGTGCTCGCCAGCTTCCACCAGCAGATCGGCGGCACCGTGCCCGAGGGAAAGATCGACGCCGAGCTGCTCCGCCGCGACCTGCTGCGCCTGCGCGATGCCCGCGCGCCGCTGCCCAAGGTTCCGGTGATCTCGCTGCAAGGCGGTCAGGATCCGCTGCTGCCCGGCCGGATGCGCGCCACCACCTTCGAAGGCGGCGACGTCCGCCGGATCGAGAGTGAGGCAGGCGGCCATCTCCTGCCGATCCAGGACCCCGAACTCTGCGCCGAAGCGGTGCGCGGGCTGGCAGCCATGGTAACACCGGGCCTGCTGGCATGAACGTCCCGCGCGAGAAAGTCCGCCGCGCCTTCGCCGCCGCGCCCGACTATGACGGTCATGCCCGCGTGCAGCGCGAAGTGGCCGAAGCACTGGCCGCGCGGATCGCCACGCTGGACCTGCCTGAAGCGCCCCGCGTTTTGGAAATCGGCTGCGGCACCGGCTTTCTCACCGAGGCGCTGGGCAATGTCGGCATCGGCGGCGGCTGGCTGATTACCGACCTCGCGCCCGAGATGCTGGAGCGCTGCCGCGCCCGCCTTGGAGAGAATGCGCACCGCCGCTTCGCTGTGCTCGACGGCGAATATGGCGCCCCTGAAGGCGGGCCGTTCGACCTGATCTGTTCCAGCCTTGCCGTGCAGTGGTTCGACGATGCGCCCGCCGCGCTTGCCCGCATGGCCGGATGGCTGGCGCCCGGCGGACACCTGATGGTCACCACGCTCGGCCCCGGCAGCTTTGCCGAATGGCGCGCCGCCCATGCGGCCGAGGGGCTGAGCGCCGGAACCCCCGCTTTCGCGCCGGTCGAAGCGTTCACAGACTGCACCGTCACGGTCGAAAATCACGTGGAGCGCCACGAAGACCCTCTGGCCTTCCTACGCGGCCTCAAGGCCATCGGCGCGCAGGCGGCGGACGCCAATCACCGCCCGCTGACGCCGGGACAATTGCGCCGCACGCTGGGTCGATTTGCCCAAAGCGGATGCGAAGTGACTTACGAGGTCGTGACCTGTCACGTATGCCGCGCTAGTTGAGCGGCTTATGAGCACCATCATCGTAACCGGCACCGATACCGAAATCGGCAAGACCGTCTTCGCCGCCGCCCTCGCAGGCGCGCTGGGCGCGTATTACTGGAAGCCGGTGCAGGCCGGGCTGGAAGAAGACGGCGGTGATGCCGACCGCGTCGCCCGCCTCTCCGGCCTGCCGCGCGAAAAGGTGCTGGCGGAAGCCTATCGCCTCACCACCCCCTGCTCGCCCCATCGCGCAGCCGAGATCGATGGGGTGGAAATTGACCCCGCCCGCCTCGCCCTGCCGCGCGTCGATGGCCCGTTGGTGGTCGAAGGCGCAGGCGGCGCGCTGGTGCCGCTTTCGCGCAGCATGACCTATTCCGATCAGTTCGCGCGCTGGAACGCGCCGGTGATCGTGGTGGCGCGCACGGTGCTAGGCACGATCAACCACTCGCTACTGACCATCGAAGCGCTGCGCGCGCGCGGCGTCGAAGTGCTGGGCGTGGCCTTCGTCGGCGAGGCTCAGGAAGACAGCGAGGCGACGATCTGCGCGATGGGCAAAGTCCGCCGCCTGGGCCGCCTCCCACATGTCTCGCCGCTGACGCCCGAGGCGCTGCGCGAGGCGTTCGCCGCGAATTTCGACCTCAACGATTTCGTCGCGCAAACGGGGGCAGCATGACCTCTTCGATCTGGCATCCCTTCACCCAGCACGGCCTTCAGGAGCCAGTGCCGCTGGTCACCCGATCCGAAGGCGCGCTGTTGCACACGGCGGACGGGCGCGCGGTGGTGGACGCGATCTCCTCCTGGTGGGTGACGACGCACGGCCACTGCCACCCGCGCATCATGGGCGCGATTGCCGAGCAGGCGGGCAAGCTGGACCAGCTGATCTTCGCGGGCTGGACGCACGAACCCGCCGAGCAGGTCGCCGCGGGCCTGCGCGCGCTGATGCCCGAGAGCCTGACGCGCGTGTTCTTCTCGGATTCGGGCTCCACCAGTGTCGAAGTGGCGCTGAAGATGGCGCTCGGCTTCTGGCACTGGCGCGGCGAAAACCGCCACCGCATCGTGGTGATGGACCATTCCTACCACGGCGACACCATCGGCGCGATGTCCGTGGGCGCGCGCGGCGTGTTCAACCGGCCCTACGACCCGCTGCTGTTCGACGTGGGCCGCATCCCCTTCCCCGCCGCCGGTGCCGAGCAGGAAACGCTGGACGCGCTGGAGGCGCTCTGCCGCCAGCCGGATACCGCCGCGCTGATCGTCGAGCCGCTGGTGCTCGGATCCGGCGGGATGCTGTTCTACGGGCCGGAAACGCTCGCGGCGATGCGAGACATTTGCGCCAAGTACGGCGTGCTGTTCATCGCCGACGAAGTGATGACCGCATGGGGCCGCACCGGCACCTTGCTCGCCTGCGAACAGGCGGGCGTGGTGCCCGATATCCTCTGCCTGTCGAAAGGCCTGACCGGCGGCGCGATCCCGCTGGCGGTGACGATGGCCAGCGAGCCGATCTTCGAGGCGCATTACTCGACCGACCGGGCGCGGATGTTCTTCCATTCCTCCAGCTACACCGCCAACCCGATCGCTTGCGCGGCGGCGGCAGCGAACCTTGCCATCTGGCGCGAGGAGCCGGTGCTGGAACGCGTGAAGGCACTGGCTGAAAAGCAGGTGGCGTGGATCGAGAAGCTGGGCCGGTTCTGCCACTTCGACAATCCGCGCACGCTTGGCACCCTGGCCGCGCTGGACCTCAAGACCAGCGGCGAAACCGGGTACATGAGCGACCTTGCACCGCGCCTGATGGCCTTCTTCCGGGAACGCGACGTGCTTCTGCGTCCGCTGGGCAACACGGTCTACGTCATGCCGCCCTACTGCATCACCGACGACGAACTGGCCCGTGTATGGGATGCCATCGGTGAAGCGGTGATCTCCTTCTAACGCGGCAAACCAAAAAAGCCCCGCCTCGTCGCCCATTCGGGCGACCTAGATGAAGAAGTGTTCACCACTGCACAAAAGGTTCTGTCCAGCTTCCGACGAATCGGATACTCACTCGCGCGAATAATGCTTCTCGAATTCGACGTTTCACTTGTTCGGGAAGCACCAAGGTCTTCCCGACGCCGAGAGGAAAGACCGCGATGACGCTCCGCATCAATTCCGAAGCCCCCAATTTCAGGGCAGAGACCACCGAGGGTCCGATCAATTTCCACGAATGGATCGGGGATAGCTGGGCGATCCTGTTTTCGCACCCCAAGGACTTCACGCCGGTCTGCACTACCGAGCTGGGCTACATGGCCAGCCTGAAGCCCGAATTCGACAAGCGCAACACCAAGGTGATCGGCCTCAGCGTCGATCCCGTCGACAACCACGCGCGCTGGGCGCAGGACATCGCGGAAACGCAGGGTACCGGGCCGAACTTCCCGATGATCGCCGACACCGAACTGACCGTCGCCAAGCTCTACAACATGCTGCCCGAAGCGATCGAGGGCGGCGCCGAGGGGCGTACGGCCGCCGATAACGCCACCGTGCGCACCGTCTTCGTGATCGGCCCGGACAAGCGGATCAAGCTGATGATCAGCTATCCCATGACCACCGGCCGCAACTTCGACGAGATCCTGCGCGTGCTCGATTCGATGCAGCTCACCGCCCGCCACCGCGTGGCGACGCCGGTGAACTGGCAGGACGGCGAGAAGGTGATCATCGTTCCCGCCGTTTCCGATGACGAAGCCGCGAAGATCTATCCGGACGGTTGGGAGACGCTGAAGCCCTACCTGCGACTGGTAGCGCAGCCGGAGTAAGCCGTCTCAAGATCCTCCCCCACCGGGGGAGGTGGCAGCGCGAAGCGCTGACGGAGGGGGCTTTCGGCAGCACTGCGCCATTCCCCCTCCACCACCCTTCGGGCGGTCCCCCTCCCCCGGTGGGGGAGGATCGCTTGGCCGCGATCAAACCGCCTCGATCGTCACCGTATCGATGGTGAACGAGCCATCCGCCTCGATCCCGAACCACGCCGCCACTTCCGCCGGAGCGACCGCCTGAAGCCCCCGGATCGTCGCCACCCGCTCAGGCGGCGTGCGCATGCGGGCGGTCCAGGTCGCGAAGTCCATCCGCAAGCGCCCGGTTCGCACCTCTCGCGCCGCAAACCCGGCCCGATCCAGCATCGCGATCCACTGCGCCACCGTGTAATCGCGCACGTGGCTGACATCCCGCAGCAGTTCCACTGCCTGCAGATGCGTGTCCGCCGAAGCATCGCCCGGCGCCACCACATCCACGAAGATCGCCGGCGATCCCGCCTTCAGCACCCGCCGAGCCTCGCGCAGACCGGCCTCGGCATCGCGCCAGTGGTGTGTGGAGAAACGGCAGGCGAGGAAATCGAACGCGTCGTCCGCAAACGGCAGCGCTTCGGCTGGCGCAGCTTCCACGGCGATGTTCGCAAGGCCTCGCCGCGCTGCCTCGGCGGCAACCTGCTCCAGCATCTCCGGTGACAGATCGCAGGCCATCACCTGCTCCGCATGCGGCGCCATCGCATAAGCGACATGCCCGCCCCCCGCGCCGAGATCGATCGCATGGCGCGGCGCGGCGACGAGTGCGCGCGCGGCGATGGTTTCGAGATCCGCGCCAGAGGCGTGGACGGCGCTGGTCACATAAGCAGCGGACATTTCGCCGAACTGGCTTTGCGCCAGCCCATGCTGCGTGGGGGCATATTGTGTCTGATCGGTCATGGTCGATCTCCTTTCGGCGCTCCACATGAACGCAATTTAGCCTGTTACAATGGACATAATTATCCTGTTATAAATGCTGCCATGTCCACCGAGGAACAACGCCGCCTGCTGGGCGCCTTCGTCCGCGCCCGCCGCGAAGGACTCGCCCCCGAAGGTCATGCCCGTCGTCGCCGCACGCCCGGCTTGCGACGTGAGGAACTGGCTGCGCGCGCCGCCATTGGCTCCACATGGGTCGCCTGGATCGAACAGGGCCGCGAGGTGCGCCCTTCCGCCGAAACGCTCGGCCGCCTTGCCGGTGCCCTCAGCCTGTCACCGGCCGAGCGCGACTACCTCTTTTCCCTCGCCGAACGCCGCGACCCCGCCGATCCCTTCGCCGCTTCGCGCGAGGCCGCGCCGCCCGCAATCACCGCGGCCGTGGCCGCGCTGCCCTTCCCGGCCTATGCGCTGGATCCCGCATGGTCGGTCTGCGCCGCCAATCCCGCCGCGCGGCGCTTGTTCACCGGGCTGTTCGACAGCGAGAGCGCGCCCAATCTGCTGCGTTACGTCTTCACCTACCCCGCCGCGCGCACGCTACTGCCCGACTGGCACACCCGCGCCATGCGTCTGCTCGCCGAGTTCCGCCGCGACTACGGCCGCGTGATGAGCGATCCGCGCGTGGGCGCCGTGGTGGAATGGCTCCAGAACGAGAGCCCGGAATTCCGAGAGGGATGGGAGAGCCAGTCGGTGCTCGCGCGCGAAGGCGGAGCGCGCGATTTCCTGCACCCGGAGGACGGGTTGCTGCACTTCACCCAGCACACTCTGGCGGATGTAGAGCGAGAGGATTTTCGCTTGGTGTTTCTGGAACCGGCTGCCGCGACCGAGCCCTGAGCTAAGCACCAATCAGACCTGCTGCGATTGTCGCAGCCACACACACTCCGTCGCCCCCGCGAAGGCGGGGGCCCGCTGCCTTCGCGCTACGCTTCAAGAAAGCGGGGTCCCCGCCTTCGCGGGGACGACGGGGGGTATTGATCTGGACTAGCTCTTGGTCGGCCCGAGCGGCGCGGTTTAGCCAACCGCGCGTTGCCGCGCCCTAAAGCTCCATCACACTCGGCTTGCTCGACCGCTCGATCATGCCGGTCGTCCGCTCGCCATCCCAGGTGTAGAAAGCATGGCTCTGCTGCACGAGCGGGAAGTCCTTCGGCCAGTCCGGCGGCAGCACATGCCCGCCACGAGAGCGGGTGTTGGTGAAAGTCTCGCCCGCGATCTCCACACGGCGGCCGTCGATGGTTTCGAGCACGAAGGACACGTCCTCTCCCCCGGTCAGGAAGCGGCGCAGCCACGGCACCTGCACCGGACGCGCCGGGGTGCGCGTGCCGTCGGCATCGATGATCCAGCCCTCGGCATAGTTGAGGCCGCCATCTTCTCTCGGGGGGTAGATATTGAACCCGAAGGCGCGGCCGCTGGGGAAAGTGGCGGATTGCCAGCAGTGGCCCCAGAACCCGGCGAAAGCGCGGAAACCGGTGCGACGGATGCGCAACCCGTTGGCCTTGAACGGACGGCTCTCGCCATTGACGGTCAGCGTGCCGGCGCAACGGAAAAGCTGTTCGTAGCGCGGGCTCATGAAACTGCCCTGCTCGCCGCCCAGCGCCTCGGCCGCTTCGGGGAGCAGCGATCCCGGCACCCACGGCGGCGCGGCCATTTCCATGTCGACGGCGATTTCAAGGTCGGCCCAGGCCGTTTCCTCGAAGCCGGGGTTGTCGATGATTTCCTGCGCCGTGGTTTCGGCGACCTGGCCCTTGTAGGTCGCGGTCCAGCGGCGGAACGGTTCCACGCATTCGAAGCGGACAGGCCCGGTGCCGCGCACGGTGGGGCGGCCGTCGGCCCCGTAAGGCGCGTGCGTCTCGCCATCGCCGCGCTTGGAGAGCAGGCGGCCGTCGGCAAAGGCAACGTCCAGCCAGAACTCGTGACGATCCCAGTGCGATCCCACCGCCTCGACGCCGATGCGCATGGCGAAGAGGCCGTTTTCTTCCTCGATCCAGACGTTTACCGCATCGCGCAGGCCGTTATCTGGCTTTTCGGCAACGACGAATTCGCGATCTTCAGGAACGCCGCCGGTCAGGTCCATCGCTGTGGTGGCCATGGCAATCTCTCCCTCGTTTTGCCGGGGAGGCTGTCATGGCCTGCGCGTCAGGTCACGCCCCGGCACATGCGCCGGGGCGATATCCTGCCTGCCTTAATCGGTTTTTTGAAAATGCGCAGAAAGCGCATTTTACGCGGCACCAGCCCACTCCCCCACCCGACCTCCCATCAGGATACACTCGTGGGAGGTCGGGTGGGGGAGTGGGCTGGTGCCGCAAATCCGGCCTACGGCCGGATTTCAATCAAGCGTAAGGGGGCTTGTGCAGGCCCTTGAGACTCGTGGTGAAGATCTCGCAGCCGGTCTCGGTGATACCGATCGAGTGCTCGAACTGGGCCGAAAGCGACTTGTCGCGCGTTACCGCCGTCCAGCCGTCCGACAGCAGCTTCACCGGCGGCTTGCCGAGGTTGATCATCGGTTCGATGGTCATGAACATGCCGGGCTTCAGCAGCGGACCGGTGCCGGGGCGGCCGGCATGCACCACTTCGGGCGCATCATGGAACAGGCGGCCGAGGCCGTGGCCGCAGAACTCCCGCACGACGCCGTAGCGGAACGACTCGGCATAGGCCTGAATGGCCGCGCCGATGTCACCCACGCGGTTGCCGGGCTTGGCCTGCTCGATGCCGATCATCAGGCATTCGTAAGTCACGTCGACAAGGCGGCGGGCCTTCAGCGAGACGTCGCCGGCCAGGTACATGCGGCTGGTGTCGCCGTGCCAGCCATCGAGCAGCGGGGTCACGTCGATATTGACGATATCGCCGTCCTTGATCGTCTTGTCGGACGGAATGCCGTGGCAGACCACGTGGTTGATCGAGATACAGCACGAATGCGCATAGCCGCGATAGCCCAGCGTGGCGGGCACCGCGCCGCCGTCCAGCGTCAGTTCGCGCACCTTGTCGTCGATCTCGGCGGTCGACACGCCGGGCTGCACCATCGGCGCGATCTCGTCGAGAATCGAAGCGGCAAGGCGGCCGGCCTTGCGCATGCCTTCGAAGCCCTCAGGGCCGTGCAGCTTGATGGTGCCGTCGCGCAGGACGGTTTCACTTCCGGGTTCTACGGTCTGGTATTCGGTCATGGCGACAAGATAGCGAGCATGGATTGAAAATGCGAATCAGGACTGCGCAGGTGCGGTTGCGTTTCCTCGATGCATCACTTTCCAAGCGAGAAACTGGCCCGATATTGGGGCTTCAACGCCGCCGTCACGGCGCCCGTCACCGGCAAGGTGATCTCATAGCTGCCCTCTGCATAGGGCCCGGCATTGTACGGCGGCACCAGCACGCCGATGCGGTCGAACGTCTGCCCGTTGGTGGAGCCCAGGATCACCACCTGATCGAGCGGATCGATGCATTCGGAGAACATCTCGTCGCTCTTGTCGATGGGGCCGCCCCGGCGCTTGACCCGCTCCTTGTCGAGCGCGGCGCAGAACGGCGTGCGCAGGGCCTTGGACAAGGCCGCCTTGCTGACGAAAAGATCGACCGGCTTACGGACGGTCTCTGCATGCCGGTCCCAGAGCAGCGTGTCCGATCCGCTCATGCCATGCGCGCCGCCGGAGTACGTGTAGAATTCAGAGGAGATCGACAGCCAGCCGGGCAGACTGGCGACGACCTTCCAGTCTTCCTGATAGCTGTGCGCGTGGTAGGGGAAATCGTTCTTCTTGGCCTCGGCGCGGTCGTCCTTGGCGGAGCCGATCAGTTCCGTCCGCTGCTGGTCGAGTTGCTTGTCCAGTTCAGCCTTCAGGCCCGGAATCGCGCCCGCCGCATCAGGGTAGGAATAGTCGAACTCATAGAGATCGTTCGCCACCTTTTCCTTGCGGGCCCCACCCACGGGCACGGCGCTGGCATCGTCGGTGGGGGTGCCGGCATCCTCGGTAGCCACTGCCTGCACGGGCGCTTCGGAAGCGGTTGCGCTGGGCGAAGGCGCGGGATCGCCCTTGCAGCCCGCCAGCATAAGCATCGCTGTTGCAACGGACGCCATCAACCAACCACGATTTCGCATCATTTTCCTCTCGGCTACCGCTCTCAGGAAGGCTAGAGAATCTGGCCATGAGCGACAAGAACGCATTGATTCAGCCCGACCGTGGCCAGAAGGCCGTGACCATCCACCTTGTGAACAAGGATGGACTGGACCAATTCCTCAAGTGCCTTTCGGTTCCGCAGCGCGCCGCACTGGATGCGCAGAAATTCGCGGGCGACGCGGGCACCCATGCGATCTTTGCCGAGGGCGATGGCTGGGCAGTTGTGGCCGGAGTTGCCGATCCCGCGGCGCTGACCAGCTGGTGCCTCGGCAAGCTGGCCGATGTGCTGCCTGAAGGCACCTACCGTTGCTCAGGCGGGCCCTCTGAATCTTGGGGGCCGGGCAAGGCGCTGCTGGGCTGGGTCACCGGACAGTACCGGTTCGACCGCTATCGCTCCGACCCTTCCGACGAAGGCCCGCGCATTCTCCTCACCAGCGAGGTCAAGGCCATCGACGCGATGATCGCCGCGGCCGAGGCGACCGAACTCGTGCGCGATCTGGTCAATACGCCGGCAGAAGACATGGGGCCGGGTCAGCTTGAGGCGGAGGCCGAAGGCCTGGCCAAGGCGTTCCGTGCGGAAATCCATGTGACGCGCGGCGAAATGCTGGAACGCGAATATCCGATGGTCCACGCCGTCGGCCGCGCGGCGGGCCGTTCCCACGTCCCGCGCCTGATCGAGCTGGAATGGGGCGACCCCAAGCACCCGAAGATCGCTGTGATCGGCAAGGGCGTCTGCTTCGATTCGGGCGGGCTGGACATCAAGCCCGGTGCCGGGATGCTGCTGATGAAGAAGGACATGGGCGGCGCCGCGCATGCCCTCGCCCTCGCCCGCCTGATCATGGGCGCGAAGCTGCCGGTGCGCCTGCACCTGCTGATCCCGGCGGTGGAGAACGCCATCGCCGGCAACTCCTTCCGCCCCGGAGACGTGCTCAAGAGCCGCGCCGGGATCACCGTCGAGATTGGCAATACCGATGCCGAGGGCCGTCTGGTGCTGGGCGATGCCCTCACCCGCGCGGGCGAGAAGGAGCCGGAACTGGTGATCGACTTCGCCACCCTGACCGGCGCCGCGCGCGTCGCCGTTGGCCCGGACCTTCCGGCGCTGTTCACGCGGCAGGACGGCACCGCGCAGGAGATTCTCGATGCCGGCCTCGCCGTGGACGATCCGTGCTGGCGCCTGCCGCTCTACGACGGGTACCGCGAATATCTGAAGTCCGACATTGCCGACATCAACAATGCCGGATCGAGCGGCTTTGCCGGGTCGAGCACTGCCGCACTGTTCCTCGATCGCTTCGTGCCGGCCGGAACCGACTGGATTCACTTCGACACTTTCGCATGGCGCCCCGCCACCAAGCCGGGCCGTCCCAAGGGCGGCGACGCGCTGGGGCTGCGTGCCGCGTGGCACGTGTTGCAGCAGCGCTACACCCCGTCTGGCGGCTAATGTTGCGAAATGGGCGAAGCACCGCTAAGCGCGCGCATCTTTGCTTTTGGAGATTCCCCCGCGTTGGCCACTGAGGATTCCTATACCCGCCCCCAGACGGAAGGCACGCTTGCCGGAAAGCAGCTTGCCATGACGGGGCCGAGCGTGACCGCGGATCCCGGCTGCCTGCCCGTTCGCGGCGACCTTGCGCATATCAAGCTCGCCGGTCGCTACTTCGTGCCGCACTATGCGGTGCCGATGCCGCACAAGGTTCTGGACGGCGCCGTGCTGCGCACCTTCGGACGTGACGAGGCAGAGGCGATTCGCGAGTTGCCCGTGGGCGAGACGTTCAACGTGCTGGACATCGCCGGTCAGTGGGCCTGGGGCCAGCTGGGCGAAGACGGCCAGGTCGGCTATGTTTCGCTGAGCCAGATCGAGGCTCTGAAGTGATGGCAAAGAGCGTCTTCATCGACGGTGCCGCCGGCACCACCGGGCTTGAAATCGCCGAACGGCTTGCCGGCCGCAGCGAATTCGAACTGATCGTCCTCGACGAAGCCCGTCGCAAGGACGATGCCGCCCGCGCCGAAGCGCTCAATGCCGCAGACTTCGTGATCCTCTGCCTGCCCGACGATGCCGCCAAGGCCGCCGTCAGCATGATCCGCAACGACACCACCCGCGTGATCGATGCCTCTTCCGCGCACCGCGTTGCGCCGGACTGGACTTACGGCTTCCCCGAAGTGGTGGGGCGTGAGACCGTGGCCGCCGCGCGGTTCGTCAGCAATCCGGGCTGCTATCCCACCGGCTTCATCGCACTGGTCGCGCCGCTGGTGCGCGCCGGGTTGCTGCCGGCCGACTGGCCTTATGTGTGCCATGCCGTCTCCGGCTATTCGGGCGGCGGCAAAGCCCTGATCGCCCGCTTCGAGGAAGACCGCGACATCGCCTTCCGCGCCTATGGCCTGGCGATGGGCCACAAGCACGTGCCGGAAATGACCGCGCATGTCGGCCTGACCCACGCACCGATTTTCGCCCCCGCCGTGGTGCCCGCGCATCGCGGCATGCTGGTCGAAGTGCCGCTGCATCTTTCGATGATGCCCAAGGCCGGCACTGCCGCCGACCTGCGCGCCGCGCTGGCCGAGTTCTATGCAGGCAGCGAAATCGTCACCGTGGTTGACGATCAGCCTGACGAACTGCTGCTGCGCGCCTCGATGGAGCCGGTCGATACGCTGACGCTGCGTGTTCTCGGCGCCCAGGACGGATCGCAGGCCCGCATGGTCGCCATGCTCGACAATCTCGGCAAGGGTGCGAGCGGCGCGGCGGTGCAGAACCTCAATCTGATGGCGGGCCTTCCGGAGACCGCAGGTTTGCGCCTCTAAGAGTCTGATTGAAAAATGCGCGAAAGCGCATTTTCGTAGCGGCCCCAGCCCTCTCCCCCACCCGACCACCCATGAAAGTACCCTGTCGGGTGGTCGGGTGGGGGAGAGGGCTGGGGCCGCGAAATCCGCCCACGGCGGATTTCCAAACAGCTAGACAAACACCTTCCTCTCAACGAACATGAGCGCCGCAGATCGCCAACCGGATCCGCGGCGTTTTTCGTTTACCCTCAGGAGCGGTGTTAACCACGCCGCTAACGACAGCGCCCTGCCGCCTTGTTCGCAGGCAGCACTTGCACAATTTTCAGGCACCCCCTGCCCACTTCTTGAACAGATGTTGTGCCTCCTCCGGCATTGACCCTTATAAGACTGCTTAACGGCTATCGAAAAGGTGCAATTCCGGGCTTTTCGCGCCTGCACACTTCGCCTAGGACTTTCGCAACCGCATTGGCACGATTCTTGATGGGAGTCGCGCGCGAGGCAGCTGGTTCCCGGGACCGGACTCCTCATCGGAAGAAGCCGGGAAACAAGCGCAGGGGTCTAGACAGGCGTGAAGAAAATCGAAGCGATCATCAAGCCGTTCAAACTCGACGAAGTGAAGGAAGCGCTGCATGAAGTGGGCGTCTCGGGCATCACGGTTACCGAGGCGAAGGGCTTCGGCCGCCAGAAGGGCCACACGGAACTCTATCGCGGCGCCGAGTACGTGGTCGACTTCCTGCCCAAGGTGAAGCTTGAGGTGGTAGTTCCTGATGCCCTGGCCGAACGCGTTGTCGAAGCGATCGCCGACGCCGCGCAGACCGGCCGCATCGGCGACGGCAAGATTTTCGTCGTGCCGATCGAGACCGCCGTCCGCATCCGCACCGGCGAGCGTGACGACGACGCGCTCTAAGGCGCGACCGATTTGATAGGAGGGGTCGTCCGTCGCCTGACGGGCACGCCTTCCCGCACAGAGATTTTCCGGGCCCGTCCCCTAGCGGAGACTGGACCGGATCGGGAATGGACGGTCGGGGGGCCGTCCATTCCCGAAAGACACGAAATGCCCAAACTCAAAGTCTCTTTCGGGATCGGAAGAGCATCACTGGAGAACCAAGATAATGGCTAGTGCAAAGGACGTCCTCAAGAAGATCAAGGACGAGGAAATCGAGTGGGTTGATCTGCGTTTCACCGACCCGAAGGGCAAGTGGCAGCACCTCACCATGGTTTCTTCGGTCCTGGGTGAGGACGAGCTGGAAGACGGCCTGATGTTCGACGGTTCGTCGATCGAAGGCTGGAAGGCCATCAACGAGTCGGACATGATCCTCAAGCCCGACCTCGACGCCGTCTACGTCGATCCGTTCTCGGCCACGCCGATGCTGATCCTGTTCTGCGACATCGTCGAACCCTCGACCGGCGAACTCTATGCCCGCGACCCGCGCTCGACCGCGAAGCGCGCTGAATCGTTCGTGAAGTCGGCCGGCTTCGGCGACACCGTCTACGTCGGCCCCGAAGCCGAATTCTTCATGTTCGACGACGTGAAGTTCTACGACGGTTACGAAGGCAACGGCTTCAAGATCGACGACATCGAACTGCCCGGCAACTCGGACAAGTCGTACGACCAGGGCAACCTGGGCCACCGTCCGCGCGCCAAGGGCGGCTACTTCCCGGTCGCTCCGGTCGACTCGGCTGTCGACATCCGCGCCGAGATGGTCACCACCATGCTCGAAATGGGCCTGCCCTGCGACAAGCACCACCACGAAGTGGCGGCTGCCCAGCACGAACTCGGCCTGACCTTCGGCACGCTGGTCACCACCGCCGACCGCATGCAGATCTACAAGTACGTCGTGCACATGGTCGCGCAGGCTTACGGCAAGACCGCCACGTTCATGCCGAAGCCGATCATGAAGGACAACGGATCGGGCATGCACACGCATATCTCGATCTGGGACAAGGGCAGCCCGCTGTTCGCCGGTAACGGCTATGCCGGTCTCTCCGACATGTGCCTGTACTTCATCGGCGGCGTCATCAAGCACGCCAAGGCCCTCAACGCCTTCACCAACCCGACCACCAACAGCTACAAGCGTCTGGTGCCGGGCTACGAAGCCCCCGTGCTGCTCGCCTACTCGGCGCGCAACCGTTCGGCTTCGTGCCGCATCCCCTACGGTGCGGGCGACAAGGCAAAGCGCGTGGAATTCCGCTTCCCCGACGCGATGGCCAACCCGTACCTGTGCTACGCCTCGCTGCTGATGGCTGGCCTGGACGGCATCAAGAACAAGATCCACCCTGGCGACGCCATGGACAAGAACCTCTACGATCTGCCGCCGGCCGAACTCGCCGAAGTGCCGACCGTTTGCGGTTCGCTCCGTGAAGCGCTCGACTCGCTGGCCGCCGACCACGACTTCCTTCTCGAAGGCGGCGTGTTCACCAAGGACCAGATCGAAGCCTATCTCGAACTCAAGTGGCCGGAAGTGCTGCGCTGGGAAACCACGCCGTCGGCCGTCGAATTCGACATGTACTACAGCGCCTAACCCGCGCTGCCTCTCGCGGGGAGAGGGTATCTCGGTTCACCGAGTGGGGCCTCCGGACTTGTCCGGGGGCCCTTTTTCTTTACCCTCCCCACCGGCCGCCCTCTCGCCCCTGTTTGCCCAACTATGTGGCCGTTGCGACCATTGGCGACATGACGGGGGGAACAGCGGCCGGTATGCAACCGTTGCCTTTTCCCGAAGGAGACCCTGCATGGCCCGCACGCGCAGCACATTGACCAAGGCAACCGCCCCCCTTGCCCTGCTGGCGCTTTCGGCTTCCGTCAGCGCGCAACAACCCGGCCACGATCAGGGCCCGCAGCAGGGTGGCGACCGGCCCGGACAACCTTCCGCCCCCCGCGATACCGGTCGGCCCAATCCGTCCGGCGATCGCCCGCAAGTCCATCCCGAAGCGGGGCAAACCCGGCCCGATGCGCCGGAACGCAATGCGCAGCGTGCGAATGCCCCCCGCGATCAGGGACCGCCTGAGCAGGGATCTCACCAGCAGGGCCCTCATGAACAGAACCCCCGTGATCCGGGGCCCGATAATTCAAGACCGCGCGATCCCGGCCGCGACACCGGTCGCGATCCCCGCCCGGATGGCGACCGTCCCGCGCCGAAAGATGCCGGCCCCGGCAGAGGCCCAGGCCAACCCCCGCAGCAGGAAGCATCCCGTCGCCGCGAACAGGAGCAGCAATGGCAGCAGCAATGGCAGCAGCAACGCGGCCAACAGCAGCGCCCGATCCGCGACGATGTGCGCGACATCGCGCATCGTGATCCGCAGGGCCGGTCGTTCGAGGTGCCCACCAACGACCGGGTGAATATCGTCACCGCCTCCGGCCATTCCTATTGGGCCGCGCAGCCCCCGCGCCAAAGCTTCGGCGGCTGCCCGCCCGGCATCGCCAAGCGCTATGCGAACTGTGCCCCGCCAGCCCTGAGCGAGCCTGCGCCCAACCGCTGGAAACTGCCGGGCTGGTACGGGGACTACACCCGCGACGCCGGATACCGCTACACGGAAGGCTATCTGCTCCGCCTTGGCCCGGACAGCGCGGTCGCCAGCTATATCCCCCTGCTCGGCGGTGCACTGGCGGTGGGTCAGGTATGGCCGGCAACCTATGGCGCCGCGCCGCTGCCCGATTACTATTCGCGCTATTACGACCTCGGCCCGGCCAGCGGCTATCGCTATTACGACGATGTGATCTACCGCATCGATCCCGACGATGCCGCCATTACCGCCGTGGCCGCGCTGTTGACCGGGAACGCGATCGAGGTCGGCGGCACGATGCCTGCCGGCTATGACGTCTACAATGTGCCCTACCGCTATCGAGACCAGTATTTCGATGGGCCCAAGGCGTTATACCGCTATTCAGATGGCACGATCTACCAGATCGATCCCGCCACGCGCCTGGTGCAGGCGGCCATCGAACTGCTCGCCTGATCCGTACCGCCACCTGATCCACCCTCTGCCCCGCCAGCTACCACGGAAAACCGCCGCCATGCGCAAAGCCATCCTAGCCGCACCGCTGCTTGCCACCGCGCTGATCCTTGCCGCCTGCTCCGGCAAGTCCCCCTCGGCAGATGCCTCCAGCGAGATCGCCGCGGTTACGCCCGCCAGCGAGACCCTGCCCGAAATGCTGGACGATGCGGACGGGATGCAGACGATGGCCGAGGCGCTGAAGACCACCGGGATCGAAGGCGCCTTCAACGACCGGGGCAGCTACACCCTGCTGGCCCCGGAAGACGATGCCTTCGATGCGCTGGGAGACAAGGCCAAGGCACTCGTCACCGCCAACGATCACGCCGCCCTCGCCGCGCTGGTCCGCAACCACATGTTGACCGGCTACATGACGCCGGAGGACATTTCCTCCGCCATCGCCGCCAGCAAGACCGGCAAAGTGGCGATGCCCACGCTGGGCGGCGGTTCGGTGACGTTCACCAAGGCGGGCGACGCGATCACGGTTACCGCCGACGATGGCTCTCAGGCGACGCTGGAGGACAATCCCGTGGCCGGCGGCGCCAGCATCGCCATTCCGATCAGCGGCGTGCTGCGCAAGCTCTGACGCCTGCCGCCTGGCGCCGGCTGCGCACAAACCATTTTCCTACCGGCCCGCATCCGGCTTACTTGATCGGCCTTCCCGCCATTACGGAGAGGCCTGATGCTGGATCGCAAGCCGATTTTCGATGAAGTCCGCCACCTGATCGGACGCAGTTTCACCCCGCAGGACGTCACCCGTCTCGACAGCGCGATAGACCTTGCGCTCGGCATCGCGCCGGTTCCGGCACATACGCTGGGCGACGCCGGCAAGGCGCTGATCAAGACCTGGGAAGGTTGCGGCAGGAAGCGCCCCGATGGCCGCTTCGGCGCCTATCCCGATCCGGGCAGCCGCGACGGGCTCCCCTGGACGATCGGCTGGGGATCGACCGGCGCGGACATCGGGCCGGGTACGGTCTGGACGCAGGCGGAATGCGATGCCCGTTTCGATCGCGACGTGCAGCGCTATGTCGATGCGGTCGCAAGGTTCCTGGGCTCGGCCGCGACCACGCCCAACCAGTTCGATGCGCTGGTCTCGTTCCACTACAACACCGGGGCCATCGCCAGTTCCACGCTGGGCAAGCTGCACCTGCAGGGCCGGTTTGCCGAGGCGCAGCAGGAATTCGGCAAATGGATCCGCAACGACGGCAAAGTGCTGGAAGGCCTGGAGAAACGCCGCGCGGAGGAAGCGCGGCTCTACGCGGCGCCCTGACCTGTCATACTCAGCCGGGTGGCGGAATGACGACGCCGGTGTCCACCTTCACCCGGTCGAGCGCGATCAGCGAGCCGTAGCTGGCGATGCAGTCGTTCTCTGCGAACAGTTCGCGGGTCAGCGCTTCGTAGGCGCGCATGTCGCTGGTGACGATGACCAGCACGAAACTGACGCCGCCGGTGACATAGTAACACTGCTGCACTTCCGGTCGCGCCCGAAACAGCGCCTTCGCGGCATCGACCGTGGGCGCGCGTTCGTCGCGCAGATTCACCTGCACGATCGAGGTGATGTCCTGCCCCAATGCCGCGGGATCGACCAGCGCGACGTTGCGGGTGATCACCCCCGCTGCCTCCATCGCCGCGATGCGCCGCTGCACCGCCGCCGCCGAAAGGTTCACTGCCTCTGCAATGCGGCGCTGCGGCGTGCGCGCGTCCTGCTGGACGATGCGCAGGATCGCGCGATCGAACGAATCGAGTCGGGGAGAGGTGCGGGGCGAAGATTTGCTGCTGGATCGGGTCACGCTGAGAGCTTTTGTTGCGTTCAGGGGGCAAATCAAGAGCGCATGCCTCATTCACATGATGATATGTCCCGCCTGACTGGCACGATGGAGCGCGAAGATGGAATTGGCGGGAAGCATGACGGCGGGCACCGCGGGCACGCGGACGACGCTGCTGGGTGTGCTTTGCGGGGCCGGGGCGGGCGCGCTCTGGGGCCTCGTCTTCCTTGCCCCGGAACTGGTGCGCGCCTTCGGTCCGCTGGAACTGACGATCGGGCGCTATGTCAGCTATGGCCTCATTTCCGCGCTGCTGCTGGCGCCGCGCTGGAAATCCATCACCGCCCATCTGCCGCGAGACGCGTGGATCGCGCTCTGCTGGCTCGCGCTGACGGGCAACACGCTCTACTTCGTGCTGCTGGTAAACGCCGTGCATATCGGCGGGATCGCCATGACCTCGATCATCGTCGGCTTCCTGCCGGTGACCGTCACCCTCGTCGGCAGCCGCGACCATGGCGCCGTGCCGCTGATCAGGCTGGCGCCGTCGCTGCTGCTCTGCGCGGCGGGCGTGCTGTGCATCGGCTGGCAGGCGATTGCCGCGCCCGGCACGGCGCCGATGGCCTCCCGCCTTGTCGGCTTGGCCTGCGCCGTGGGCGCGCTTGCTTCATGGAGCGCCTTTGCCGTGGGCAATAGCCGTTGGCTCGCCCGGCTCGATGCGGTTTCATCTCACGACTGGAACCTGCTGCTGGGGGTCGTGACCGGCCTGCAAGGTGCGGCGCTGATCCCGCTGGCGATCTGGCAGGCCGACGCGGTGCGCACGACCAACCAGTGGACCGGCTTCCTGACCGTCTCGGTCGGCATCGCCCTGCTGGCCTCGATCGCTGGCAATGCGCTGTGGAACCGGGCCAGCCGCCTGCTGCCGCTGACGCTGGTGGGCCAGATGATCCTGTTCGAAACGCTGTTCGCGCTGGCCTATGCGCTGATCTGGGAGCACCGCCTGCCCACCGTGTTCGAGATCGCCGCCTTCGGGCTGCTGGTGGCGGCGGTGCTGACCTGCCTGGCCGCGCATCGCAAGCCGGCGGACGAGGATCTGGCGGCGCTCAACGAAGGCGCCGCGCACTAGAAACGCGCTGCCTCAAGGAACGTCCAAGGTAGATTATTCCGCCGGCGGCTCCCACAGCTCAACGGGATTACCCTCCGGATCATGGATGCGGGCGAACCTGCCCGTCTCGGGCGTGTCCCAATCGGGATTGGTGATCACCTCGATCCCCGCATCATGAAGGCGGGCGAGCAAGGCATCCAGCCCGGTCACGCGGAAATTGATCATCCACTGCCGGTCGGCCGGAAAATAGTCCGTGTCCTGCGAAAACGGCATGAACACCGTGGGCCCGGCCTGCTGCATCCACTGATAGGGATCGTCCGCCGCAATGCCGAGGTGGGTGCGATACCAGGCCTGCAGAGCCTCCGGTTCTCGCGCCCGGAAGAAGACACCGCCGATACCCACCGCAGACATGCCGTTCTCCCGAATAGTATGCCGGAGGCTTCCTCAGCCGGTGATCGAGGGGACGCCGTCCTTGCGGCCCTTGCCGCCAAGGTCGTCGGGCCCGCGCGGATTGGCCACGGCAGAGGCGATCAGGCGCTCCTGCTCTTCGCTGCTGAAGCGTTCCCAGCCGGCGCGGCCCAGCTTTTCCATCGGCCGGAAGCGCACCTTGTACTGCATCCGCGGCGATCCTTCGACCCAGTAGCCGAGGTAGACGTAGGACAGGTCCATCTCGCGCGCGCGGCTGATGTGGTCCAGAATGATGTAGGTGCCCAGCCCCTGCCGCTCATGATGCGGATCATAGAAGCTGTAGATCATCGAAAGACCGTCGCACTGGCGGTCGGTCAGGCAGGCGCCGACGAGGCGGCCCGGCGTCACGCCGTCCGCCGAAGGCTCCCGATATTCGACGACGTAGCTGGTGACCGGGGTGTGCTCCACCATGTCGGCAAAATCCACCTCGTCCATCGAGGTCATGCCGCCTTCGGGATGGCGCACGGCCAGATAGCGCTGCAGCAGTTCGAACTGCTCACTGGTCGACCACGGACGGCAGACGGTGGCGACGAGATCGCTGTTGCGCTTGATCAGTCGCTTCTGCGTGCCCGATGGAACGAATTCGTCCGCCACCACGCGCACGGAGATGCAGGCGCTACAATCGAGGCAGGAGGGGCGATAGGCCACCGTCTGGCTGCGGCGAAAACCGATGCGGCCCAGCGCATCGTTCAGCGAATCGGCGTGGGGGCCCTTCAGCTCAGTAAAGACCTTCCGCTCGCTGCGGCCCGGCAGATAGGGGCACGGCGCCGGGCTGGTCACGAAAAACCGGGGAAAGCGAACGGGTGCCGTCACGGGCGCAATCTATCCTCTGGCTGGCGGAGAGGCGGCGCTTTGTTAAGCGACCTATCCGTGTCTGCCCTGAATATGCATACGGCTTGGCAACGTTGAAAGCGTTTTAACCACAAATCTGGACCTGTCGGCAACGGAATCGGACGAAGGGGCCCGAGTTAACCCTTTATTGTCCCGGAACGGGCCGAGTCCGCGGCCGATGATTTTTTTGAAAGCGGTAGATCGTCGGTCGTAAAAATGCCTTTCGGCATTTTCCTGCGGCACCGGCCCACTCCTTCACCCTACCACCCGATGGTAGTATCTTGCGGGTGGTAGGGTGAGGGAGTGGGCCGGTGCCGCAAAATCCGCCTGCGGCGGATTTCAAACGACTCTTAGAGCATTTTCTAATCAGGTGGAATCACCTGATGACTCGGAAAATGCGCCAAACCAAAAGCTTAGAGCAGTCGATCCGACCCAGTCGGGTCGAAAACTGCTCTAATCGGTTTCCACCTGACGCACTTCGTACCCTTCGCGGCGCAGCGCGGAGACCAGGGCGTCCAGTTGTTCCTTGTCGCGCGCCTCGCACTCGATCTCGGTGACGAGGCCCTTGGCCGGCAGATGGGTGAAGATGCGCTGATGGAACACCTCGATGATGTTCACATTGTGCTCTTGGAACACCTTGGCCACCTTGAACAGCGCGCCGGCGCGGTCCTGCAGCCCGATCTTCAGGCGTGCGAGGCGGCCGGAGCGAGCAAGATCGCGCAGCAGCACATTCGCCAGCAGGCGCGTGTCGATATTGCCGCCGGACAGCACGATGCCCACCTTGCGGCCCGCGAACAGTTCGCGATTGGCCATGACGGCGGCCAGCCCGGTCGCGCCGGCGCCCTCCACCAGCGTCTTCTCGATCTGGAGAAGCAGCGCCAGCGCGCTTTCGATCCCCGATTCGCTGACCAGCAGGAACTCGTCGAGCAACCCGCGCAGCACGGTGGAGGTCATCTGCCCCGGCGCGAAGACGGCAATGCCCTCGGCCAGCGTATCGCCGCCGATCGGCAGGCTGGTGCCCTTCAGCAGGTTGTACATCGAAGGATAGAGCTGCGCCTCCACGCCAACCAGGCGGATGTCCGGATTGATCGCGCGCGCCGCGGTGCCCATGCCGGTGGCAAGGCCGCCGCCGCCGATCGGCAGCACCAGGGTATCGAGATCCGGCACGTCCTCCAGCATTTCCAGCGCGACCGTGCCCTGCCCGGCAGCGACGTGCGGATCGTCGAAGGGGTGGATGAAGGTCAGCCCCAGCTCACCTTCCAGCTTGCGCGCGTGGGCATAGGCCTCATCAAAGCTTTCGCCTTCCAGCACGACCTTGCCGCCCACGCTTTCGGTCTGCATGACCTTCACCGTCGGCGTGGTGCGCGGCATGACGATGGTCACCGGCACGCCAAGGCGGGTGCCGTGGTAGGACAGGCCCTGCGCATGGTTGCCCGCCGAAGCGGCGATCACGCCGCGCGACTTGCGTTCTTCATCCAGCAGCAAAAGGGCATTGAGCGCGCCGCGTTCCTTGTAGGCGGCGGTGAATTGAAGGTTTTCGAACTTGAGCCAGATGTCGGCGCCGGTGATCGCGCTCAGCGTGGTAGACCGGAGCGTGGGCGTGCGGACCACCTTGCCAATAATCCGCCCCGCCGCCGCGCGAACGTCTTCGGCAGTCAGGAGCGCGCGTTCGGGCTCCTCGGCGATCTTGAGCATTGGCTGTTCCATAGAGGGCCGCGCCTAACGGAATGCGGTGCGATTGGGAAGGCTCGTGTCATGAAAAAGCGCAAGAAGCCGCATCATGGCAATTTTATTGCAGAAACATGGTTGCAAACGTTGCACCTTGTCCTGCCTCAGGCGACTGCAAAGCGCGGCGTAATGCGCGGGATAAGCGCTCCGGCGTGGTTTGCTTTCGTGCAAAACGCGCTAGAAAGAACACCATGAGCGAGCGACGCAAGGTTACCTTCATCGGCCTCGGCGTAATGGGCGGCGCGATCGCGCGGCACATTGCGCTCGCGGGCCACGAACTCACCATCTACAACCGTTCGCCGGAGCGGGCGCGGAAATGGGCGGACGACAACCCCGGCCTGGCCCACCGCATCGCCGCCAATCCGGCGCATGCGGCGCAAGATGCCGAAGTGGTGATCACCTGCGTCGGCAATGACGACGACCTTTCCGAAGTGGTGCTGGGCCCCAACGGCGTGTTCCGCATGCTGAAGAAGGGCGCCACCTTCATCGATCACACCACCGTCTCCGCCCGCATCGCCCGGCAGATCTCGGTAGAGGCGCGGGACCTGCGCATTCACTGCGTGGACGCACCGATGACCGGATCGCAGATCGGCGCCGAACAGGGCACGCTCACGCTGATGTGCGGCGGGCGGGACGAAGCGATAGAGGCGGCGCGCCCGGTGATGGAGGCGTACTCCGCCCGCATCGTCCACGTCGGCAAGGCAGGCTCCGGCCAGATCGCCAAGATGGCCAACCAGATCTGCATCGCCGGCAACGTTGCCGCGCTGGCAGAAGCGGTGCGCTTCGCGCAGGCCTCCCATCTCGACATGGACAAGGTCTATGAGGCGATCTCCGGCGGGGCCGCGCAATCGTGGCAGATGGACAACCGCTGGCACTCGATGAATGCGGACGATTTCGATTTCGGCTTCGCGATCGACTGGATGCGCAAGGACCTTGGCCTCAGCCTCGACGAAGGGCGTGGGCTTGGCGTCTCGCTGCCGGTGGCGGCGCTGATCGACCAGTTCTTCGCCGACATCCAGGCACAGGGCGGCGGCCGGCTCGATACCAGCGCTATCATCAAGCGCCTGCCGAAAAAGGGTAATCCGTGAATTTCAGGAACGGCGCAGGACTTGCCCTGCTGCTCGCATCGACCGTGCTCGCCCAGCCGGCGCTGGCCGACGTGCTGGTCGACAACGTCAACGGCGTCACCGGAGACGGCAAGGGCGGCGTGGAGCATTTCGAAGGCTTCCTAATCGACGATCAGGGCCGCATCGCGCAAGTCTTCCACCACGGTGAAAAGCGGCCGAAGAAGGTCGCCTATCAGGTGGACGGCAAGGGCCGCAACGTGGTGCCCGGCATGATCGACGCGCACGGCCACGTCATGGCGACGGGCTTTGCGAAGATGACGCTGGACCTCTCGATGGCGAAGACGCTGGACGAGGCACTGTCGCGCATCACTGCGTGGTCCGCCGCGCATCCGGACCTGCCGTGGATCCTGGGCTCGGGCTGGAACCAGATGCAGTGGGGGCTGGATCGCATGCCCACCGCAGCCGAACTGGACCGCGCCACCGGCGGCAAGCCTGCGTGGCTCAGCCGCGTGGACGGCCATGCCGGTTGGGCCAATTCCGCCGCCATCGCCGCTGCCGGGGTGACCGCCGCGACGGCCGACCCCAAGGGCGGCGAGATCGTGCGCAGCGCCGGCTCCAAGGCGCCTGCAGGCGTGTTCGTGGACGGTGCGATGGCGCTGATCGAGGCGAAAGTACCCAAGCCCCGGCCTGAGGACCGCGACACCGCCTTTGGCGAGGCGCAACTCGCGCTGCTGGCGCAAGGCGTCACCGCGATTGCCGACATGGGCACCTCGATCGAGGACTGGCAGGCTTTCCGCCGCGCCGCCGACCTTGGCAACATGCGCATCCGCGTGGTCTCTTACGCCGATAGCATCGACAACATGGTGCTGATCGGCGGCCCGCACCCGACACCGTGGCTCTATGCGGACCGGCTGAAGATGAACGGGCTGAAGCTCTTTCTCGACGGCGCGCTGGGTTCGCGCGGCGCTTGGCTGAAGGCGCCTTATGCCGATGCGCCGGGCACCAAGGGCCTGCCGCGCATGGACCAGACGCAGCTTGGCAACCTGATGAGCCGCGCCGCGATCGACAACTTCCAGATCGCCGTCCACGCCATCGGTGACGAGGCCAACGCCACCGTGCTCGATTCGATTGCCGAGCTTTCCGCCACCTACAAGGGTGATCGGCGCTGGCGTATCGAGCACGCGCAGATCGTCGATCCTGCCGACATTCCGCGCTTCGGCCAGTTCGGCACGATCGCCTCCATGCAGCCGCAGCACGAAGCCTCCGACCGGACGATGGCGGAAGCCCGACTCGGCCCGCAGCGGCTTGCCGGGGCCTATGCGTGGAAATCGATCGCCGCGACGGGGGCGAAGCTGGCCTTCGGGTCGGACACGCCGGTAGAGCCTTCCGAGCCCTTCGTGGGCATGGCAGTTGCCATCTCGCGCCAAGGTGCGGATGGGCAGCCGTTCAATGGCTGGCAGCCGCAGGAGATCATCTCACGCGAGGCGGCGCTCAACGCCTATACGACCGGCGCTGCCTACGCGATGTTCGCCGAGGACCGCCTTGGCCGCATCGCCAAGGGATACCGCGCGGACTTCCTGTTCGTTGATGTGGACCCCATGCTGGCAACGCCGCAGCAGCTGCGCGCGACCAAGGTGATGGAGACCTGGATCGGCGGGCAGATGGCCTGGTCCGCCGCGAAGGATCGGGTGATTCCGGAGAAGAAGGTGGATAGTGAGGCCGGGCGGTAAGGCAGAAGTCTTCCGCCCCGGTCTCGCCATGCGTCGCCAGCGTTTGCGACGTTACCGGCACTGGCCACCGACCAAACTTTGCCAAAGTCCGTCATCCCCGCGAAGGCGGGGATCCCGCTTGTTCTTGCGGCATACGAGAGGTTGCAGGAGAAAGCGGGGGCCCCGCCTTCGCGGGGGCGACGAGGGTTGGGATTAACGGGGGTTTGAGAACGCGGGGGCGGTGGCACAAACGGCGGCCCAAGCGCCAGCCCCTCTCAGCTTCCTCGCTTACTCAGCAACGACCTCGATCGGCGCTTCCGCCTCGGCTTTGGCCTTCTCACGCTCGGCGGAGCGTTCGGTGAACCACATCAGCACCAGCGTGCCCTCGTAGAGCGCCAGCAGCGGCACCGCGAGCAGAAGCTGCGAAACCACGTCCGGCGGGGTGGCCACGGCGGCGATGATGAAGATGCCGACGATGGCATAGCGACGCGCGCCCACGCACTGCTTGCGGGTGATGATCCCCGCGCGGTTGAGCAGCATCAGCAGCACCGGCAGCAGGAACGAGATGCCGAAAGCGAGGATGAACTGCATGACGAGCGCGAGGTAATCGCCCGTGCCCGGCAGCGCTTCCAGCTTCAGACCGCCCTTCTCGCCCTCGAACTGGAGGAAGAAGTGGAACGCGGTGGGCATCACCACGTAATAGGCCAGCGCCGCACCCATCGTGAACAGGATCGGCGTTGCGACCAGGAACGGCAGGAACGCCTTCTTTTCCTTGGCGTAGAGGCCTGGCGCCACGAAAGCCCAGATCTGGTTGGCGATCACCGGGAACGAGACGAAGAACGCTGCGAACAGCGCGATCTTCACTTCCACGAAGAAAGCTTCGTACAGCTTGGTGTAGATCAGCTTGCCCTGCCCCGGCGGGAACGCTTCGGTCAGCGGCCGCACCAGGAAGGCGAAGATGTCGCCCGAGAAGTAGAAACACACACCGAACGCCACCGCGAACGCCAGGAAGGCGCGCAGCAGGCGGGCGCGCAACTCGATCAGGTGATCGAGCAGCGGCGCCTGGGTGTCGTCGATATCGGAGATGCGGAAAGGCTGCATGCGGGCGGCTTTACAACAGAGTGCCGGGAAACGGTGGGCCGAAAATCATGGCGGCGGCGGCGGCAGATGGAATTCCGCCTGCTGGGCGCTTTTCTGCTCGGCCACCACCGGCTCCGCACCGTCCGTGACGACCGCCGGCTTGTCTTCCGAAAGGATGTCGGCCGGGGTTACCCGCGCGGGCGGCGGCAGCATTTCCTCGGCCGTGGGCAGAACGGGATTGGCCTTCATGATGGCCTCGTTCTGCTCACGCCATTTGCGCTCCATCTCCTCCAGCTCGGCCTCGCGCACCATGGCGTCGATACCGGCGCGGAAGTGCCCGGAGACCTTGCGCATCTTGCCGATCCACCGGCCGGCCGTGCGCATCGCCAAGGGCATATCCTTGGGGCCGATGACCACGACCGCCACGATGACGATCATCAGAAGTTCGGATGCACCGACGTCGAACATGGCGGCGCCCTACCTTGCGCTCAGACCTGTTCGGACTTGTTCTCGGTGGGCGCCGGTGTGACCGGAGCATCCTGAGTCGCCGTGATCTGCGGGGCGGGAGCAGCCGGGGTCGACGCCTTCTTGGCCTCGTCCTCGTTCATGCCTTCCTTGAAGCTCTTGATGCCCTTGCCGAAGTCACCCATGATTTCGGACACGCGGCCGCGACCGAACAGCACGAGCACGATGACCAGCACGATCATCCAGTGCCAGATCGAGAAGCTACCCATAACCTCAACTCCAAAAACCCTGGCCTGATCGGCGCCAATAGCCGTTGGCCGATTCAGACCCTATCGATCCCATCTAGGGACTTTCATCCCAAGTTGCCAGCCTGTCATCGTCCTGACCCGCGCCGGTCGTCTATTCGTCGCAGTCGGCCGTGTCGTCATCTTCCGGCGGCTCGTCTGAAGTGCCGACCGGCTGAGGCCGCAGCGCAGATTCGATCATCTCGTCATCCACCGGATCGAGCAACCCCGCCGCGCGCAATTCGTCTATCCCCGGCAGTTCCTTCAAGGAGCCGAGCCCGAAATGGGCAAGGAAGTCGGGCGTGGTCGCATAGATCACCGGACGGCCCGGCACTTCGCGGCGCCCGGCGACACGCACCCAGCCCGCCTCCATCAGCACGTCCAGCGTACCCTTGGCGGTCTGCACGCCGCGGATCGCCTCGATCTCGTTGCGGCTCACCGGTTCGTGATAGGCGATGATGGCCAGCACTTCGGTCGCGGCACGGGTCAGCCGGCGCGCCTCTTCCTTTTCCCGCCGTAGGAGGTGCGCAAGATCGGGCGCGGTTTCGAAGTGCCAGCGCTTGCCCCGCTCCACCAGATGGATGCCGCGCCCTTGGTAATGCCCGGCCAGTTCGGCCAGCGCGGCGCGGACCTCCGCTTTGCCGAGGTGATTGGAAATCTGATCGACGGTCAGCGGCTCCTCGGCCGCGAACAGCGTCGCCTCCACGGCGCGGACGAGATCATCTGGCCCCTGCTCATCCTGAAGAGTCACGAGCGCATCGCCTTCAGGCGCAGCGGGCCAAAAGTCTCTTCCTGCGCGATTTCCGCCTTGCCGGTGCGTGCCAGTTCCAGCGCGGCCACGAAGCTGGAGGCCAGCGCCGAGCGGCGCAGTTGCGGATTGGCCCAGGCCTCATGCGCGGGCGGCAGAAAGTCCCGCAAGTCCATCCAGTCCAGCGAGACGCCCAGCATCGAGGAGACGCGGGCGATGGCGCTGTCCAGCGTCATTACCATGCGTTCGCGCACCATGTGTACCACTGGCTGGCTGCGCACTTTCACGTCGCCATAAGCACGCACGAGATCGTACCACGAACATTGCCAGAGCGCCTTGCGCTCCACCCGCAGCCCTTCGGGTGCGCCGCGCAGGAACACGTCGCGGCCGAGGCGGTCGCGCGCCATCAGCCGCGCCGCCGCTTCCCGCATCGCGCCCAGCCGCTGGAGCCGAAATTGCAGGCGTAGCGCCAGTTCCTCGGGGCTGGGATCGGGCTGCTCTTCCTTCGGCAGCAGCAGCGCGGACTTGAGGTAGGCCAGCCAGGCGGCCATCACCAGATAGTCCGCCGCCAGTTCCAGCCGCAGCGCCTCTGCCTCCTCGACATACGTCAGATAGGCGTCGACCAGTTCGAGGATGGAGATCCGGCGCAAGTCGATCTTCTGCCGGCGCGCAAGGTCCAGCAGCAGGTCGAGCGGGCCTTCCCAGCCGTCGATTTCCAGATGCAGCGTTTCCTTGCGGGCTTCGGCACGGTCCTCGCCGTCCCACGCGTCGCCCTCATCGGCCGGAATGTCTGCCGGAAGATCGGCAGGCAGGTCCATCGGTTCAGGCCGCCAGCGCCAGCAGCGCGTCGCGCCGGGCGACGAGTTCGCCGTGGGTGCCGGTGCCTGCCACGCCATCGACGGAAGCCAGCGCCCGCTCCAGCCGTGCCGCCGCTTCGCCGCCCAGCGCGGGCAGCAGATTGGCGATGCCGACCATGTCGTTCATCTTCGCCCAGCAGTTCAGCGCGATGTCGCAGCCCGCCGCGATGGCCTGCGCGGCAAGGTCCGGCACGCTGCCCGAAAGTGCCTGCATGTCGAGGTCATCGCTCAGCAGCAGCCCGGTAAAGCCGATGCGCTGGCGGATCACCTCTTCGATCACGAAGGGCGAAAGTGTGCCCGGATTCTCGGCATCCCACGCGGTGTAGCGCACATGCGCGGTCATGCCGATCGGCGTGTCGTTGAGCGTGCGGAACGGCTCGATATCGAGTTCCAGTTCTTCCTCGCTGGCGGTGACAGTCGGCAGTTCCTTGTGGCTGTCCGCCATCGCGCGGCCATGGCCGGGAATATGCTTGATGCATCCGACCACACCGGCGCGGGCAAGGCCCTGCAAGGTCGCGCGGCCAAGCGCGGCGACGCGCATCGGTTCGAAGCCGAAGGCGCGATCGCCGATCACATCGTGCGCGCCCTTCTGGCGCACATCGAGCGTCGGGTGGCAATCGACGGTGATGCCCACTTCGGCCAGGTCCTGCCCCAGCGCTTCCGCATTGTCGCGCGCCGCTTCGATGGCGCTGGCGGGGGCGAGGTCATAGAGCCGGTCGAACGCCTCGCCCGGCGGGTAGGCCTGCCATACCGGCGGCTTCATCCGGGCGACGCGGCCGCCTTCCTGGTCGATGCTGATCAGCAGCCGATCGCGCCCGTGGATCGCACGCAGATCGTCGGTCAGCGCGCGGATCTGGTCGCGGCTTTCGACATTGCGGCCGAACAGGATGTAGCCGGCGGGATCGGCCTCTTTGAAGAAGGCGCGCTCGTCGTCGCTGAGGGTCAGCCCGGAAAGGCCGAAGATCGCGGGTGTCATGCCGGTTTGCTCGCAAAGTTCGGGCCCGTTCGCAAGGAAAGGCCGATCGGAAATGTGGAAAGGGCGGCCTCTGGAGCCGCCCTTTCCGGTATCGTCACTGCTTGACCTGGCACCCCAGCCCGGCCGACTTCATGCCGGAGCACAAGGCCTTCGCCGCCGCGAGATCGCCGGGAACGGCCTGAAGGCGGAAGACCTTGCCGATATCGGCCTGCCCTTCGACCACGCGGTGGCTGACGCCCGAAAGCGCCGGATACTGCACCTTCAGCGTGGCCCAGCCGGCCTCTGCCGCGGCCTTGTTGGCATAAGCGCCGACCTGCACGCCCACGCCGGAAACGACCGGCTCCGGCTTGGCGGCCGGGGTGGCGGTCGCGGCAGGCTTGGCGCTGGCCTTATCGGCAGGCTTGTCCGCAGCGGCCGGCGCCTTGGCGGCCGAATCGAAGCCCGGTGCCGGCGCGTCAGGCTGGCCCTGGCCGATCTGCGGCGTGCGGCTCTGCCCTTCGGCAACCGCAAAGCTGGTGTCTCCGGTACCGGCAACGACATCGCCGCCCGGATTTTCGGGACGGACCTTGTACGGTTCCTTCGGCGCCTCGATCACGCCGCCGCTGGCGACCAGCGGCTCTTCGCCCTTGTGCCGCGTGGCCCAGAACACGCCGCCGACGATGGCGCCGATGGCGACAAGCGCCAGCACCACCAGCAGCGCCGTCTGGCTGGTGCCGCCGCCCCGCTGCGGTTCGAACTCCTCGTCCTCGCCTTCCAGCCAGGGCAGGCGCACGTCCTCGTCGCCCAGGTTGAGCTGCGCCGGCCGCTCATAGCTCTGCGCGGCGGAACGGGACGCATCGCGTTCACCTTCACCGAAGGCGCCCTCACCGGCATTGCCGCGCGGTTCGTCCCGATCGTCACCCCAACCCATCATCGATTACATTTCCTCCACGGCTTCGACGCCAAGCAGCGCCAGACCGTTGCGCACAATTTGCCCGATCTGCGCGGCCAGGAATAGCCGCGCGGAGGTCAGGTTACCATCTTCGGCGTTAATAAAGCGCTTTTCCACGCGGTCATTGCCCAGGTTCCAGTAACCATGGAACGCGGCCGCCATGTCGCCCAGGAAGAAGGCGATGCGGTGCGGTTCGCGCGCGGCGGCGGCGGCTTCGACGATGCGCGGGAACTGCGCGGCCAGCTTGACCAGCTCCAGCTCTTCCTCGCCCAGCGCTTCGAGATGATCCGAACCGGGTGCGAAACCTTCACCGGCGCCCTTGCGCAGCGTCGAATGGACGCGGGCATTGGCGTACTGCACGTAGAACACCGGGTTGTCCTTCGACGCTTCCACCACCTTGGCGAAGTCGAAGTCCATCTGCGCTTCCGGCTTGCGGGTCAGCATGGTGAAGCGCACCACGTCCTTGCCCACTTCGGTAACGACTTCGGCCAGCGTGACGAAGTTGCCCGAACGCTTGGACATCTTCACCGGCTCGCCATCGCGCAGCAGCTGAACCATCTGGACCAGCTTGATCTCGAACGTAGTCGGCTCGCCATCGGCGCCGGTCATGGCGGCAACGGCGGCCTTGATGCGCTTGACGGTGCCCGCGTGGTCCGCGCCCCAGATGTCGACGAGCGCGTCGGCGGTCTGGGCCTTCTGAAAGTGGTAGGCAAGGTCGGCACCGAAGTAGGTCCAGGTGCCGTCGGACTTCTTGATCGGGCGGTCCTGATCGTCGCCGAATGCGGTCGACTTGAACAGCGGCAGCTCCACCGGCTCCCAGTCCTCGGGCGTCTTGCCCTTGGGCGCTTCGAGCACGCCGTCATAGACCAGCCCCTTCGCGCGCAGCCACGCCTCGGCCTCGTCCGGCTTGCCCGAAGCTTGAAGTTCGGCTTCCGAAGAGAACAGGTCGTGGTGGATGCCCAGCAGGCCAAGGTCCTGCTTGATCATCACCAGCATGGCGGCGACGGCCTTTTCGCGGAACAGCGTCAGCCATTCCGATTCGGGAGCCTTGGCATACTTGTCGCCGAATTCGGCCGCGAGCTGCTGACCCACCGGCACCAGATAGTCGCCCGGGTACAGCCCCTCAGGGATCGCGCCGACGTCTTCGCCCAGCGCTTCGCGGTAACGGACATGCGCCGAACGGGCGAGCACCTGCACCTGCGCGCCAGCGTCGTTGACGTAGTATTCCTTGATGACCTTGTGGCCGGCGTATTCGAGCAGCGTCGCCAGCGCATCGCCGACCACCGCGCCGCGGCAGTGGCCCATGTGCATCGGGCCGGTCGGGTTGGCCGAGACATATTCGATGTTCACGGTCGTGCCGCCGCCGACGGTCGAGCGGCCATAGTCCGCGCCCAGCGCCGCGATGGCGCGCAGTTCGGCCAGCCATGCCGCGGCCGAGAGGCGCAAGTTGATAAAGCCGGGCCCGGCGATCTCTGCCGAAGTCACCGAATCGAGCTTCGACAGTTCCGCCACCAGCGCTTCGGCCAGATCGCGCGGCTTCAGGCCGGCCGGCTTGGACAGGACCATCGCCGCATTGGTCGAGAGGTCACCGTGCGAGGCATCGCGCGGCGGCTCGACCGTGATCGCGCTTCGCTTCAGCCCACCGGGCAGCGTGCCGGCTGCTTCAAGCGCATCGAGCGCGGCGTTGAGGTGGCCTGCGAAGGCGGCGTAAAGGGTCTGGTTATCGCTCATGACGCGCGCGGATAGCCGAAGTGCGGCAAAAGGGAAACAGGCTGCAAGGTGACAGGCCGGTTGACACAGTTGACACGGTCCAGGGCAAAAACCGTCACCTTGCGGCGAAGTGTCACCTTATCGGCCCTCAAGTGTCACCTTGCGCGTCGCAGCCAGATGCTGCGCTTCATCCCAAACCTCGGCAAAACCCTCCCCCAGCCGCTCGCGCAGGCGATAGGCCGATTGCCGGCTCATCCCCACCTCCCGCGCCGCCGCCGCGACCGAGCGGCCATCACGCAGGGCGTAGAGAAAGGCGAGCGCCTTGTATCGGGTCCAGCGATACTGGGAATTGGGGCGACGGGTGCGGGGTTGGGTCATGACGCGCAGGGTATCGCGGCAGCGCGGGTGTAGGAAATGGTTGGGCGGAAAGAAAGCGGACTTTCCAGTGCCGCCCGCATGCCGCCGTTCGCTTCGTCAGGAGTAAATGAGGTTCGCGCAAAGGCGCGGAGGCGCAAAGAGGGCATTCTTGCGGCAAAGCCGCTTATCCTATCGACGCCGCGACTTGCGCAACGCCTGAACGGGGAAAGGGGTGGCGCCCTTACGCAACACCTTTGCGCCTCCGCGCCTCTGCGCGAACCTCCTTATTTCTTCTGTCACTCAAAGCTGCCCCCGCCACCCGCTCAGGCTGAGCTTGTCGAAGCCCCCAAAGACGTGGCGCAAGGCCTCCCATCCTTCGACAAGCTCAGGATGAGCGGGGCGGGTGGGGCGATGCCCGCTTCCCCTCGCTTCCTGCCGTGAAACACCCGATGGCGCGCGATTGCAGAGTTTTAATCCCAACGCACTCCCGTAGATCGCGGCCATTCCCGGCATTGCCCTGCCGCTCCGGATACAAAACGCAGCAAACCTGGATCGCCGCGACAACAATTCCTTAGCCAATTCCCGCGAGTTGCCATAACCGGACGGGGATCGGGGGAATTGGGCACTTACATGAATCGGAAACTGTGGAAGCGGATCGCGTCTGTTCTGGCGCTGTCGGCGGGTAGCCTTGGTGGGCCGGGGGTGGCACACGCCGCATGGATCGAAGCATCGAGCGACCATTTCGTCATCTACGCGGACGATAATGCAAGCGAAATCCGGCGGTTTGCCGGGCAACTGGAAAGCTATCAGGCTGCCATGGCGCTGGCGCTGGGATCGAACGCGCCGGTGCCCAGTCCATCCAACCGGGTCACGGTTTACGTCGTGCGCAATGAGACTGCCGTAAGGGCACTCTATCGCAGCGACGGGGACACGAAAGCCAGCCGCAACGTTGCCGGCTTCTACTTCCCCAATGCCGGTGGTTCGGTGGCAGTCGTGTCCAGCATCCAGACGAGCAATGGCCAGCTCGACTTTTCGATGATCGCGCTCCTGCACGAATATGCGCATCATTTCCTGATCTCGTCGAACGCCTCGTCACGGCCGCGCTGGTTCAACGAAGGGGCCGCCGAATTCTTCGCATCAAGTCGGTTCGATACGGATGGCAGCGTTTGGCTGGGCCGGCCCGCGCAACACCGCGCGGCCGAGCTGTATGAGGCTATGGACGTGCGGGCGTCCGAACTTCTCGATCCGGCCGAATACGACAAGCGCAAGCATGACGGGTTTGACGCCTTCTACGGCAAGAGCTGGCTTCTCTACCACTACCTGACCTTCGAGCCTTCACGCAAAGGTCAGCTTGAAAAATACCTGACCCTGCTCGACGCGGGCAAGGGCCAGCGTGAGGCCGGGCTGGAAGCCTTCGGCGATTTCAAGGAGCTGGAGCGCGGGCTCGACCGCTATCTGGCGGCCAACAAGATGTCGACGCTGAAATTCCCCGCGTCCCTGCTGAAGATCGGCACCGTGAACCTGCGTCCGCTCACGGCGGGCGAAGCTGCGATAATGCCCGCGCTTGTCCGTTCCAAGCGCGGTATCCATTCGCCCGAGGAAGCCGATATGGTGGTGGCTATGGCCCGCCCCCTTGCGGCCCAATATCCGCGTGACGCCATGGTGCTTTCCGAACTGGCCGAGGCCGAATACGACGCCGGGCATGACAAGGAAGCGATCGCCGCCGCCGACGCGGCCCTCGCGGTCGATCCGCGGCGGGTGAACGCCTATGTCCAGAAAGGCTATGCGCTGTTCCGCATGGCAAAGGATGCGGATGATCAGCAGGCGGCCTTTGCCAAGGCCGTGACTCCCTTCATCAAGCTCAACCGGATCGAAAACGACAATCCGATCCCGCTGATCTACTTTTACCGCAGCTTTGTAGAGCAGGGTAAGAAGCCCACCGATCTGGCGCTGTCCGGTCTGATCCGGGCGATGGAACTGGCACCGTTCGACATGGGCCTGCGCATGAATCTGGGACAGGCCTTTCTGGCACGTGGCCAGATGGCCGACGCGCGGATCGTCCTGCTGCCGGTGGCAAACGACCCGCACGAGAGCGGCATGAGCAAGGCTGCCCGCGCCGTCGTCGCCCGGATAGATGCCGACCCGAACTGGAAGGGCGACGGGGCGGCCGCCGTCATGGCGGGCGCGGACTGACCCTGCTTATTCCGCGCGGGACAGCACTTCTCCCGCGCGGATTGTCATCGCCACTTTTGCGAAGGCTGCGGCGTCCACCGCCGGATCGCCGTCGAGCAGCACCATGTCGGCGGCGAATCCGCGCGCGATGCGGCCGCGCTGGGCGGACTGGCCGAAGCGGCGGGCGGGGGTGGTGGTGAGCGCAGCCAGCACGTGGCGCCAGTCCATCGCCTGCGCCATCAGCCGATATTCGGCGCTGGGATCGAACACATCCATGAAGCCGGCGTCGGTGCCGAACAGGACATCGCCGCCTCCGTCGCTCAGCGCGCGGACCTGCTGGACCACGCCGGACACCGGCGTGGCCTCCGCCGGATAGACCTCGAACAGCATCATCGTCGGCACCAGCGCGACATGCTTCTTCACCAGCTTGCGGACTTGCGCGGCATCCCAGGGGCCGGCGAGCGGCGCGCTGTGGGCGAGCACGTCGACGCCGTTCTCCACCGCCGCGTCCAGCCCCGCACGATTGGTGGGATGGGCGAAGACCGGCAGATGGTGGCGGTGCGCCTCCGCCGTCAGCGCGCGGATCTGGTCGGCGGGCATGACCATGACTTCGTCTTCGCCCAGGATCGCGCCGGTGAACAGTTTCACGCCGTCCACGCCTTCCCGCGCCTGCCGGTCCAGCCGCGCAACGGCTTCGGGGGTCGAGCGGATTTCGGGGATGGCGATATGCTCCGCCTCATAGACCGGGCGGGCGTAGACCGGAGTGCCGTCCTTCGGGAAGAACGGATCGCCCACGGTCAGGATCTGCGGCCCGGCGAACTTGCCCTCCCCGATCATCCGCCGCAGTGTGGTGGCGCTGGCAGTGCTCGAGGCAAGGTCGAACACGGTGGTGAAGCCCCAGCGCGTGAACATGTCGCGCAGCTGCCCCTCCAGCTTGGCAGGATCGGCCGCCTCCGGGTGGAGCAGGTCGTGCGTCATCAGATGGACATGGCTGTTCCAGAACCCGGCGACGAGCGTGCGTCCGGTGCCTGAAACCTGGCGCATGCCCTGCGGCACCACGACTTTCGCGCGCGGCCCCACGGCGGCGATGCGGCCATCGCGCACGATCACGACGCTATCGTCCAGCGCCTTCGCCTGCGGATCGGCGTAGACCCTCGCGCCGACGATGGCGAAATCGTCTGCAACAGCCGGTTCGCCCAAACCCATCGCAGCCAGACACGCCGCGACCACTGCCAGCCTTTTCATGCACACCCCCTTCAGTCGCCGCACCGCGACCGGCGCGCAATGGAGCGCAATGCGCAGCCCGGCGCAAGGGCCGCGCCCTCCCCCTTCAAAACCGCCCGAAACGCGTGTATCGGGCCGGTCATGCGCTCCACCCAGATTCCCAAGACCTACCGCGTCAAGAGCTTCGGCTGCCAGATGAACGTCTATGATGGCGAGCGTATGGCCGAACTTCTGGCCGAGCAGGGCATCACCGCCGCGCCGGAAGGCGAGGAGGCCGATCTTGTCGTGCTCAACACCTGCCATATCCGTGAAAAGGCAGCGGAAAAGGTCTATTCCGACATCGGCCGCCTGCGGCGTGAGGACGGCTCCTCACCGCTGATCGCCGTCGCCGGTTGCGTCGCGCAGGCGGAAGGGGACGAGATCATGGCCCGTGCCCCGGCGGTGAAGATGGTCGTGGGCCCGCAGGCCTATCACCGCCTGCCGGACATGATCCGCGAGGCGACCGAGGGCAAGCGCGTCACCGATACCGATATGCCGGCGGAGACCAAGTTCGACGCGCTCCCCCGCCGTCGCCGCTCCGGCCCGGCCGCCTTCCTCACCGTGCAGGAAGGCTGCGACAAGTTCTGCACATATTGCGTCGTGCCCTATACGCGCGGCGCCGAGGTTTCGCGCCCGCATGCCGATCTGATCGACGAGGCCAAGCGGCTGGTCGATGCCGGCGCGCGGGAGATCACGCTGCTGGGGCAGAATGTGAATGCCTGGTATGGCGAGGATGCCAGGGGCCGCAAGGTCGGCCTGGACGGGCTGATCCGCGAACTGGCGGAAATTCCTGATCTCGCCCGTATCCGCTACACCACCAGCCACCCCAACGACATGACCGAGGGGCTGATCGCCGCGCATGGCGACGTGGCCAAACTGATGCCATTCCTCCATCTGCCGGTGCAGGCGGGCAATGACCGCGTGCTGAAGGCGATGAACCGCAGCCACACGGCCGAAAGCTATCTGAAGATCCTGGACCGCGTACGCGCGGTGCGGCCTGACATCGCGCTTTCGGGCGACTTCATCGTCGGCTTCCCCGGCGAAACCGATGCCGAGTTCGAGGATACGCTCAAGCTGGTCGATACGGTCGGCTACGCGCAGTGCTTCAGCTTCAAGTACAGCCCCCGCGCCGGCACGCCCGCCGCGACGATGGCGGACCAGATCCCCGTCGCCGTGATGGACGAGCGGCTCCAGCGCCTTCAGGCCGCGCTGCTGCGCGATCAGTTCGCCTTCAACACGGCTTCGGTGGGCAAGACCTGCGAAGTGCTGGTGGAGCGCAAGGGCAAGCATCCGGGGCAATGGGTCGGCAAGTCGCCCTGGCTGCAATCGGTTCACTTCACTGGTGAGGTGGCGATCGGCGATCTGGTCACCGTCGAACTGAGCGAGGCCATCGCCAACTCGATCTCCGCGCGATTGCTGAGCCCGGTCGCGGCGTGAGCGACCGGCAAGCGCTGGTTCTCGTCCCGGGACTGTCCTGCGACCGCCACGTCTGGCAGGCGCAAGTCGCCGGGCTGGCGGACATCGCGGACATCACCATCGGCGATACGCTGAAGGACGATTCGATCGCGCTGATGGCCAGCCGCGTGCTGGACGCCGCGCCGGAACGGTTCGCGATCGCCGGCTTCTCGATGGGCGGCTATGTCGCGATGGAAGTGTGGCGCCGCGCGCCGGAGCGGGTGATCCGCCTCGCCCTCGTCGATACCAATGCCCGCGCCGATACCGAGGAACAGGCCGCGCTGCGCCGCGCCGCCATCGCCACCGCCCGCTCGCGCGGGTTCGAGCATGTGCTGCGCGGATCGCTGCGCCAGCTGGTCGCGCCGGACTGTCCCGAGCCGCTGTTCGAGGACGTGGTGCAGATGGCCCTGCGCGTCGGTTTCGGCACCTACATGGACCAGCAGGCCGCCATCATCGACCGCGAAGATTCGCTGGAGACTTTGGGCACGGTGACGGTCCCCACGATGGTCATGGTGGGCGACGTGGACGCCCTCACCCCGCCTCGTCTTGCCGAAGAAATGGTGCAGGCGTTACCTGGAGCGATCTACGAACTGATCGCCGACGCCGGGCACATGGCGCCGATGGAGCAGCCGGAGGCGGTCAATGCCGCCTTCCGGCGCTGGCTGGCTCGCTGAGCTGGAGCATTTTCTAATCAGGTGGAATCACCTGATGACTCGGAAAATGCGCCAAACTTAAAACCGACGAAGTCGTGTCGAAAACTGCTCTATTCGAACGGCTTGAGGTCGTCGGCGGAGATCAGTTCCTTGCCGATCGTGTCCGAATCGCTGGCGGGCTGCACGGTGGCGTTTTCGGGATAGACCTTGCCGTCGAACGGCAGCCGCTTCGTGCCTTCGGGCATGCCGCCGCCGGATACGGTGACCGCCAGATCGCGCCAGCCGTGGCTCTTGCTGTCCAGCACGCCGACGGGAAGCTGCACCACGCTGACTTCGCCGACCTTCTTGAAGCCGCCGTTATCGCGCTTCAGCACCAGCAGGTTGCAGCCGCCGGTGCCGCACATCATCGGCCCGCCCAGATAGGCCAGCGTTTCGGGCGTGCCGTCGCCGTCCAGATCGACTTCGGCAGTGGCATATTGCAGCGTGCCCAGATCGCTGGAGACCGCATCCTTGTAATTGGTGCGGATCCAGTCCTCCACGCTCATCTCCGCCACTTCGGTCGCTTCCGAAGTCTCGCTGGCGGTGGCGGCCACTTCGGGCGGAGCCGCGTCCTTCTTGCAGGCGGCGAGCGAAAGCGCGAGGGCGGCGACAGCCAGCACGGCCGGAGCAGTGCGCAGCGCCTTGACGGAATCAGACCCGGTGGAAGCACGTTTTGTCATAGGGATAGGCTAGCCGCAGTGGCGCAGTGCCCGCAAGATCGGCCTGTCGCATAGGTGGCGGTACCCATCTTGCGCCGACGTGATCCGTATGGACGAGACGAAAGAGGCACATGTGAAGAGGGGTTCCGGCGCCTCACGCTCCGGAACCCCTCCCGCGACCCGCCGGGCGGCGGGGGCTATCTCCTGTTGGGGTCGACCCTTACCAGAAGAAGCCATTGAAGACGGTGGCGACGCGGCCGCTCCGCATGTTCACCATGACGACGTCATTGCCGTAACGGACCCAGCGGTGACCGGCGTTCGGCGCCGGCAGGCGATAGCGGGCGTAGTCGTTCACCCAGTAACGGTTGTTGTAATAGGCCGGCTGGAAGCGGTAGCCGACGGCGACCGGGCGATAGGCGTAGCCACGCGGGCCCTGATAGGCCGGGCGGTGATAGTCGTTGCGGTGCGCGCGGCGATAGTCGCGCCAATCCTCGTTACGCTCGCGGCGATCCTCGCGCGCCTCGCGGTAGTCGCCGCGGCGCACGTCGCGATTGATCTCGCGCTGATCCTGCCGCACTTCACGCATGGACTGGGCCGACGCCATGGTGGGGATAGCCACGCTGGGAACTGCAACGCTTGCCGCCAGCACTGCCATGATGATCTTGCGCATTCTATTTCTCCTTGATTCGGCTCACCTTCTTCCGGGCGACCCGAGTGGCCCTTGGGGTGAGTTCATGTTTGAACCCCCGTGGCTGAACGGGGTTGCAATAAGTCCTTCAGGAATCGGTCAGAAGTGTCGCCGGCTTGCGACAAACCGTTCAAACCGCGCCGGAAAGCCGGATTATCCACCGTGAAGCGGGCAACTTTCGCATAGGCCCGCCTTGCGCGGCGCGATGTGCGGAGCCATCTTCAAGGCAGGACGAAAGAAGCATCCTCACCTGAAAGGAGCGCATGGCCCGTAAAGCAGCCCGTGCCGGAGATCCGGCGCAGTTCCGCCCCGAAAGCCAACGTCGGGCGCGTACCGAAGTCGAGTTCGACGAACAGACGCTGCTGGGAGCCGTGTTCGGCCAATTCGATTCCAATCTCGTACAGGTCGAAAACAGGCTCGGCGTCTATATCTCGGCGCGCGGCAACCGTATCCAGATCGAAGGACCGGAAGACGCCGTGGCCCGCGCACGCGACACTCTCAAAGGCATGTATCATCGCTTGGAAATGGGCCAGGACCTCGATTCCGGCGCCATCGAATCGCTGATCGCGATGTCTTCCGAACCGACGCTGGAAGGCATCATCAGCGGCGATGCCGGCACGCCGCCGATCATGATCCGCACCCGCCGCAAGACGATCGTGCCGCGCTCCCCCACGCAGATCGAATATATGCGTGCGCTGGCCCGTTCGGACGTGATCTTTGCCCTCGGCCCGGCAGGCACTGGCAAGACTTATCTTGCGGTGGCGCAGGCGGTTTCGCAGCTGATGACCGGTTCGGTCCAGCGCCTGATCCTCTCCCGCCCGGCCGTGGAAGCGGGCGAGAAGCTGGGCTTCCTGCCCGGCGACATGAAGGACAAGGTCGACCCCTATCTGCGCCCGCTCTACGACGCGCTTTACGACTGCATGCCGCCCGAACAGGTGGAACGCCGTCTGGCCAGCGGCGAGATCGAGATCGCGCCCATCGCCTTCATGCGCGGCCGTACGCTGGCCGACGCTTTCGTCATCCTCGACGAAGCGCAGAACACCACGCGCGAACAGATGAAGATGTTTCTTACCCGCTTCGGCCAGAACAGCCGCATGGTCGTCTGCGGCGACCCCCGGCAGGTCGACATCCCCGGCGGCGACCGCATGAGCGGGTTGGCCGACGCGGTAAATCGGCTGGAAGGCGTGGACGGCATCGACGTGACGCGGTTCACCGTGGCCGACGTGGTGCGCCACCCGATCGTCGGGCGGATCGTCGAGGCTTACGAGGGGCCGCTTAGCCAGTACGAGGCTGGGTGAGAAGGAATTAAGCGGGGTCCCCGCCTTCGCGGGGACGACGGGGGTTTGTTGGGCTGGCCTTATTCTGTGACGCTCTCGCTTTCAAACGAGAGATCTCCAAATAAGACACCGTCGCCCCCGCGAAGGCGGGGGCCCCGCTGTTCTTGCGTCATAGCACCCCGCCCAGCCGATCGAACATGTCCTCCCAATCCGGATTCAGCGTTTCGATCAGCCGGATCTTCCACTCCCGCCGCCATTTCTTGACCGCTTTTTCGCGGCGTATGGCGTCCTCGATTTCATCGTACCGTTCGGCGTAGACCAGCCGCGTAAAGCCGTATTCGCGCACGAAAGCGGAGCCTATACCTTCGCGATGTTGCCAGATGCGACGCTGGAGATGTGCGGTTACGCCGGTGTAGATGCCGCCGCGATAGCGGTCGCTGGTCATGTAGAGCCAGCCGCCTTTCTCCATGTCGATGGCTCCGAAAGAAAAGCGGGGCCCCCGCCTTCGCGGGGGCGACGAGGTTTGGGGTTGAGGGATTGGGGTAAGACGTCAATCGATTGCCAGTTAACTTCCGTCCAACCCACTCCGTCATCCCCGCGAAGGCGGGGATCCCGCTTCCTTTTTCTCCCACCTCCCGGCTCGACCCCGCCCGCAACCCGGCGTAAAGCGCCCCGATGGATCTCGAAATCGACATCGAAGCCCCTTGGCCCGCCGAAACCGACTGGGCCGATCTTGCCGAACGCGCGCTGGAAGCGTTGGTCGAGGTAGCGCCGGAGCTGGACAATCCCCGCCTGATCACCAGCCTGCTGTTTACTTCGGACGAGGAAGTCCACGTGCTCAACCGCGAATGGCGGGCCAAGGACAAGCCGACCAACGTGCTCTCCTTCCCGATGTTGGAGCGCGCCGACCTGCTGGCGCTTGCCGAAGACGGGCCGCCGGAGATGCTGGGCGACCTTGCCCTCGCCGCCGAGACTTGCACGCGCGAGGCGGCCGAAAAGGGCATTTCGGTGGAGAACCACGCCACCCACCTGATCATCCACGGCCTGCTCCATCTGGCCGGACACGATCACGAAATCTCCGACGCCGATGCGGAGGCGATGGAAGCGCTGGAAACAAAGGCTCTTGCCCTGATCGGCATTCCCGACCCATATGGGGACCGCACTTAAACCTCAGGGGTAACCAAGCACGATGGCCGACAATGGCCGCCACACCGAGTCCGGCTCGGGAGATGGGGACAGTACCGGCACGCTATGGCGTGTAATCCGGCGACTTTTCCAGAACGACGTCGATCAATCCCTGCGCGCGCAGATCGAAGGCGTCATCAACGAACACGAAGGCGACGCCGATGAGGCGAGCGCCGCGAACGGCGACCTTTCGCCGCTGGAACGGCAGATGCTGCGCAATCTGCTGCACTTCAGCGAGCACGATGCGGACGACGTGGCAGTGCCGCGCAGCGAGATCGTGGCGATTCCCGCATCGGCCAAATGGGCCGACGTGGTGGAGGCCTTTGCCGAGCATGGCCACAGCCGCATGCCGGTTTACGGGGACTCGCTGGACGCCATCAAGGGCATGATCCACATCAAGGACGTGTTCCCGATCCTGGCGCGCGGCGAACAGCCGCCCGAGGATTGGTGCACCCTGCTGCGCCAGCCGCTCTACGTGCCGCAAGCGCGCGGCGCGCTGGACGTGCTGGTCGACATGCGCGCCCAGCGCACGCACCTGGCCGTGGTGATCGACGAGTATTCCGGCACCGACGGGATCATCACGATCGAGGATCTGGTCGAGGAAATCGTGGGCAACATCGAGGATGAGCACGACGATGCCCCCGAAGAGTTGCTAATTTCGCAAGAGGGCGGTATCTGGGACGCCGACGCCCGTGTCGAGCTTGAGGATGTGGCGGAACGGATCGACCCGCGCCTCGCCGAAGTCGAGGAAGCGGTGGATACGCTGGGCGGGCTTGCCTTCGTGCTGGCCGGCGGCGTTCCCGAAGTTGGCACCATCCTTGAGCATGACAGCGGCTGGCGGATCGAGGTCACCGACGGCGACGAACGGCGCGTGACGAGGCTTCGGCTCCACCCGCCATCCGAACAGGCGGAAGACCAACCCGAGTAGCTTCCGGCGCCGCCATTCCGGCCACGTCGTACTCAAAAAAGAAAAGACTTGGACATTGCCAGTACGCCGTCTCCCCCCGCTGCGCGCACTTGAAGCCTTCGTCCGCGTCGTCCGCCTTGGTTCTGCCAAGGCGGCGGCGAACGAACTGGCGCTTTCCCCCTCCGCCCTCTCGCGCCGCGTCGCCGCGCTGGAGGATTTCACCGGCAAGCGCCTGTTCACGCGCCAGCACCAGTCGATGAAGCTGACCGACGAGGGCATGGCCTTCTACAACGTGGTCGGCCCGAAGCTGGAAGAACTGGCGGAAGCGGTGGAATCGCAGATCGATCGCGGGCAGGTGCTGCGCCTGCACCTTGGCGTGCCTTCGCTGTTCGGCGGTCAGCGCCTGTTCCCGCGCCTGCCCGAACTGCGCAAGCTGCACCCGCGCCTGCATATCGACATCGATACCGGCACGCATCTTGAAGACCGCGTGGGCGACACGCTGGACGCCGCCATCATCCTGGCGAAGGAGCCGGACCCGGCCTATTACCGGATCCAGCTGGACCACAACAAGGTCTATGCCATCACCTCCAAGGAGATGGCGGCCGAGATCGGCAATGTCCCGGACGAGGGGATCCTGTCCAAGCAGACCTTCCTGATCCATCAGGACCTGCCCGAAAGCCTGGACGCCTGGAAGCAGGCGATGGGCATGACCAAGCTGGAGCCGGCCTCGGTAGACCGCTTCGATTCCGGCCAGCTGGTGCTGGAAGCGGCGGCGCAGGGCCTTGGCATCGCCATCATGCACGACGATCACTTCCGCCGCAGCCACGACAACCGTCTGGCCCGGCTGTTCGACGTCGATGTCGAAAGCCCCTACCGCTACTGGTTCGTGTGTAAGCCCAAGGCGCTGGAAAGCCGCCCGGTGCGCATCTTCCACGAGTGGCTGCTGCAGGCGGGGCTCTAAGAGACCGTTTGAAAATTCGCGAAATGCGAATTTTGCGGCACCGGCCCTCTCCCCCACCCTACCACCCGCAGGATACTACCGATGGGTGGTAGGGTGGGGGAGAGGGCCGGTGCCGCCTCAAAAATGCCCCTGCGGGCATTTTTCAAAACGGGCTCTAAAAACTCACTTCCGTGCAGGATGGGCCGCCAGCCACGCCAGCGCTTCGGCGGCGGCGGCCCTTGTGGATGCCCCCAACAGGGGCGTCGCGCCGATAATGTGAACCGAGCCGCCAAGGTCCAACTTGCCGGCTCGGGTCAACTGGTCCGCCAGCGCCGGGCCTACGCCGCTCAGGTAGAGCGCCCCGCCGGCCCCGGCGATCTCGTCGGCATAGCGGTCCAGCACTTCGATGAAGGTCGCCCCGGCCGGGCTGTAGCCGCGCAGCCGCAGGATCGCCACGGGCGCGATCGATTGCGCGGGATCGGGCAGCTTTTCGCCCAGCGTGCGCGCGCCGGCGAAGAACAGGCTGCCGCGCACTTCCAGTATGGTGACAGCGTGCGATGGCAGACGCGCCGGCGGGGCATCCTCGCGAATGCCGCCGTCGCTCTGGTGGGTCAGCGCGGCAAGCGAGATGTCCGACGCGGCGGAGAGCAGGAAAGTCACCACCGTCACCGCCACGCCTACCGCCACGGCATTGGGGATCGAGGTGAGCAGGGTTGCCGCGAAAGTCACCACGATGGCCCAGCGCGCGCCGCCGCCCACGCGCCAGACGCTCAGCGCCTCGCGCCAGTTGAGCGCGCCGATCCCCGCCACTACCATCAAAGCGGCCAGCACCGGCATCGGCACTTTCGCCACCAGATGCGGGATCAGCACCACGAAGACCAGCATCCATAGGCCGGAGAATATCGCCGCCCAACGGCTGCGCGCGCCAAGGCTGATATTGAGCGCGGTCTGCCCCACCGATCCGCCGGCGGGAATCGTGCCGAACAGGCTGCCGGCGAGATTGGCGGCGCCTTGCGCGATCATGTCACGCGAGACGTTCGGCTTCGAACCGTCAAGATTGAACGCCCCCTGGCTTACGCCCGCCCCCTGCACCGCGATCACCAGCGCTATCGCCAGCGCCGTTCCGGCAAGCTGCGGGGTCACGATGGCAAGATGCGGGATCTGCGGCAGCGGCAAGCCGCTCTCCCCTTGCGGGCCCACCGTCGCCACATCGCTCCAGCCTAGCCAGGCCAGCAGCACCGTGGGCACCAGCAGCGCGATCAGCGGCGCCCAGTTGCCCAGCCGCGTGGGGCGGAGCAACAGCAGGATCGCCAGTGCCAGTCCGCCGATCGCCGCCGCCTTCGGCACGATGGCATCGAGATGGGCAAACAGCGCCACCGTCTGCATCACCAGATTGCCCGGCGGCGGATGATAGCCCAGCAGTTGCGGCAACTGGTCCAGCACCAGCGCCGCCGCCACGCCGAGCAGAAAGCCGGTCATCACCGCGTGCGAGACGAAGCGCACCAGCCGCCCGGCCCGCAGCAGCCCCAGCAAGACCAGAAATCCGCCGATCAGCAGCACCAGCGCGGTCAATGCCTGCGCCCGCATCGCAGCGGGATAGGCGGACAGCGCCTCTGCCGCGGCAATGGCGGACGCGCTGGTGGCGCTGATCAGCAGGCGCTGGGTGCTGACAAACGCGCCGCCCACGGCCGGCGCGATGGCACCGGTATAGAGCCCCAGCACCGGATTGACCCCGACCATCGCCGCCGCCGCCAGACCATCGGGAATGGCCACGACCGCCGCAATCAGGCCCGCGATCGGTTCACGCCCCAGCCGCCGCCAATTCCCGCGCGATCCGCTGTCGTCTGGAGAAGGCCCCGCGCTCATGCTCAATGAATGCGCTGTGCCGGCGACGATGGATATACAGACTATCCCCGGTTCGGCAGGGCGACGGCCCCGGACGCAAAAAGGGCGGCCCCTTGCGGAGCCGCCCTTTCGTATTGTCAGGCGTCCGGAAAGGATCAGCCTTCCGAAATGGTCGCCTTCACGATCTTGCCCGGCTCACGCGGCGGCTCACCCTTGGGCAGCGCGTCGACGTTTTCCATGCCTTCGACCACCTGGCCCCACACGGTGTACTGCTTGTCCAGGAAGCGCGCATCGTCGAAGCAGATGAAGAACTGGCTGTTGGCCGAGTGCGGATAGCTGGTGCGGGCCATCGAGCAGACGCCGCGCACGTGCGGTTCGGCGTTGAATTCGGCCTGCAGGTCCGGCTTGTCCGAACCGCCCATGCCGGTGCCGTTGGGGCAGCCGCCCTGCGCCATGAAGCCGGGGATTACGCGGTGGAACTTGATGCCGTCGTAAAAGCCCTCGCCCACCAGTTCCTTGATGCGCTCAACGTGGCCGGGGGCCAGATCGGGACGCAGCTTGATCTTGACGTCGCCGCCTTCGCCGTTGCCGGTGTCCAGAGTGAGGGTCAGAAATTCGTCGGCCATCGATAGTCTCCTGTTGTCCGCCACCATTCTTTTGCATCCGGCGGAACTGGCTTGGCCCCCGATATAGGGCAGATCATGGCAAAGTCACGCGCCGGGCATCGGAAGGGGCGCTGTAACCATCATTTTTCGCGCCGAGCTTTGCCCCTGCCGCTTGCCCCTGTTGCAATTGCGAAATTGGCGCGTAGACCGGCCATCATGACGGAACCGGATATCGACGAAGAGCTGAAGGATCGCGCGTTCGACGCGCCGGACGGCGCTTCCGATTCCGAGAGCGAAAGCCACAAGGATTCGGGCAAAGATTCCGGCAAGGAATCCGGAAGCCTGGACGAGGACAACCACCTGAAGTCCGAATTCGTGCGCAGCGTGAAGGATGCGCTGCACGATGAGGATTTCGAGCGGGTCTACGACCTTGTCGAGCCGCTCCACCCGGCCGACATCGCCGACCTTTTCGAGCTGTTCGACGAACGCGAACGCCTGGACCTTGCCCGCGCCATCCGCGACCTGATGAGCGTCGAGGTGATCGCGGAACTCAACGACTGGGTGCGCGAGGCGCTGATGGAGGCGCTGCCCGCCGAAGTCGTCGCCGAAATCGCCGAGCAGCTGGACACCGACGACGCCGTCGCCATGCTGGAAGACCTCGACGAGGAGGACCAGCAGGCCGTTCTGGCCGAGATGGAGCCGGAAGACCGCGCCGCCATCGAATCGGCGCTGTCCTACCCCGAGGAATCCGCCGGCCGCCTGATGAGCCGCGATTTCGTCGCGGTGCCCGAGTCGATGACGGTGGGCGACCTCATCGATTTCCTGCGCGAACATCGCGAGCTGCCCACCGAGTTCTGGGAAGTGTTCATCGTCGATCCGATGCACCGCCCGATCGGCACTTGCGCGCTCTCGTGGATCCTGCGCACCCCGCGCAACATCCCGCTCTACGATGTGATGTCGCGCGACCAGACGCTGATCCCGGTGGACATGGATCAGGAAGAAGTCGCACTGCGCTTCCAGAAATACGCGCTGATCTCCGCCGCCGTGGTGGACGACGCCGGACGGCTGATCGGCCAGATCACCGTCGACGATATCGTCCACATCATTCAGGAAGAGGCGAGCGAGGATATCCTGCGCCTGTCCGGCGCCGGCGATGGAGACATCAACGAGCCGATCCTGGTCACCGTGCGCACGCGTCTGGCGTGGCTGGTGGTGAACCTGGGCACGGCGATGATCGCGTCATCGGTGGTCGGGCTGTTCCAGGGCGCGATCGCCAAGTTCGCGATCCTGGCGGTGCTGATGCCGATCGTTTCGGGCATGGGCGGCAATGCCGGCACCCAGACGCTGGCCGTGGTGGTGCGCGCCATCGCCACCAACCAGCTGACCGATTCCAACACCGTGCGCATGATCTTCCGCGAATTGCGCATCGCCCTGACCAACGGCTTTGCGCTCGGCGCGCTGATCGGCACGGGCACGTGGCTGCTGTTCCAGAACCCCCTGCTGGGCGCGGTGATCGCGACGGCCATGGTGGTGAACAACCTGACTGCGGGCCTTGCCGGCATCCTCGTCCCCGTCACGCTCGACCGCTTCCGTATCGACCCCGCCGTCTCTTCGGCCGTGTTCGTGACGACGGCGACGGATACGATGGGCTTCTTCTCGTTCCTCGGCCTCGCGGTACTGACCGGGCTGGCCTGAGGCTGGCCTACCCGTCAATCCTCCCCTGCAAGGGGAGGTGGCATCGCGCAGCGATGACGGAGGGGTGTCATGCTATCGAGAGGGCGATACCCCTCCACCGCCTGCGGCGGTCCCCCTCCCCTTGCAGGGGAGGATCGAAAGCAGTTTAGAGAATATGCCCCGTGCGATCCCGCTTGGTATCGAGATAGCGGGCGTTGTGCGGGTTCGGCGGCAGCTTATGCGGCACGCGCTCTGCCACGGTCACGCCCACGCCTTCCAGCGCGGCGACTTTGGCCGGGTTGTTGGTCATCAGCCGGATCGCGTGGACGCCCAGCAGCTGCAGCATCCGCGCCGCCACCGGGAAGTCGCGCGCCTCGGTCGGCAGGCCAAGGCGGTTGTTGGCGTCCACCGTGTCGAAGCCCTGATCCTGCAACTGATAGGCGCGCAGCTTGTTGACGAGGCCGATGCCGCGCCCTTCCTGCCGCAGATAGAGCAGCACGCCCCAGCCGCCGTTCGCCGCCTCATCCGCCATCGCCCGCAGCGCCGCGTCCAGTTGCGGGCCGCAGTCGCACTTCAGGCTGCCGAGGATGTCGCCGGTCAGGCATTCGGAGTGGAGCCGCACCAGCGGCGCGCGGTCGCCGTCCTGCGTGCCGATCACCAGCGCGACATGTTCGCGCAAATCGTCCAGCGCGCGGAAGGCGACGATCTCCGCATCCTCCGCCGCCGCGACGGGCAGCCGCGCGCGGGACGCGATCACGAGATTGCCCACTTCCTTCCACGCGGCCAGATCTTCGGCCGAAACCTGCTGCGCCTCGCCCACCGGCTGCGGCGCGACGAGGAAAGCCGGCAGGATGCCGGCGAGCCGCGCCAGTTCCATGGCCGTGCGCGCCGCCTCTCCATCGTCGATATGTTCGGCCGCGAAAGGGCCTTTCATCGGATGGACCAGATCGAGCGCGGGATCGGCAATGGCGCGCGCGGCGGCCAGATCGAAAGGCTCTGCCGCGCGGATCAGCACCGGCGCTTCCGGCACGGCCGCCTCGCGCTGGTTGGCCAGCTTCAGCGTCACCGCGCGCGCGGCGGAGATCAGCATGCGCGGGGCGGTCACGCCGGGAGCAAAGCCGGTCTCGGCGGGCAGGAGTATGGAATGCTCGCCCACCCGGATCGGCCAACCATGACGCAGCGCATCGAGCGCCAGCGCCACGCGGCGGGAGGAGCCCTGCCCGCTCAGAGTTCGAACTCGGAGATCAGCGGAATGTGGTCGCTCGGCTGCTCCCAGCGCCGCGTTTCCTCCACGAAGCTATGCGCGCGCGCCTGCTTGGCAAGGTCGGGGGAGGCCCACATGTGGTCCAGACGGCGCCCCTGGTCCTTCTGGCGCCAGTAGCTGCGGTAGGACCACCAGGAGTAATTGCGCTCCGGCGCGGGGATGAACTGGCGGCCAAGGTCAACCCAGCCATGCGCGTCCTGAAAGCGGGTGAGCGTCTCCACCTCGATCGGGGTGTGGCTGACGACCTTGAGCAGCGCCTTGTGGTCGTAGACGTCCGATGCCAGCGGGGCAATGTTGAAGTCGCCGACGATCAGCGTGGGGCGGTCGATCTTGTCCGCCCAGCGCGTCATGCGCTCCAGAAAGTCCAGCTTCTGGCCGAACTTGGGATTGACCGTGCGATCGGCAATGTCGCCGCCGGCGGGGATGTAGACGTTTTCGAGGATCAGGCCCTGCCCTGCGCCTTGCAGTTCGACGCCGACATGGCGAGCCTCGCCATTGTCCTGCCAGTCGTGGCGGCTGAATTCGGTGAAGGGCACTTTCGAGACGGTGGCGACGCCGTGATAGCCCTTCTGCCCATGGATCGCGCGGTGCGTGTAGCCAAGGCGTTCGAACATCTCATGCGGGAAGAGATGCTCGGCAACCTTGATCTCCTGAAGGCAGAGGACGTCGGGGGCCTGCTCGGTAAGGAAACGCTCTACCTGATCGAGACGCAGGCGGACCGAATTGATGTTCCAGGTGGCAATTTTCATGGCCCTGGCTTTAGGGACGCCACCCGCGAATTGCCAGAGGTGCGCATGACGCGCGGGCGGTTGGGCGAAGAAAAAAGGAAGCGGGGCCCCCGCCTTCGCGGGGGCGACGGTGGATTTTGATTCGATCGGGTCGTTGTCAAATGTGCGGAATGGCGCAGCGCTTGTGTGGCTGTGGTTTGGCTCAGGCCGGAGCGAGAATGGTGCCGGTCGAGAACCGGAGCGGAGCGGCCTTTCTGGCCGTGAGCACCGGAAGCGCAGAACGGTGCCGTTCGCAGCCCGGCATGGGCCGAACCACAGCCACACAAACAAAAACCCTCGGTCCGGGGGCAGAGGACCGAGGGTTCCTGTAAGCGTTCGTCACGCTAATATCAGAGCGGTTCACTCAGGAGGCGTGGGCAACAGGGGGGAAACCCGCCTCGAACCGTTCTGACCATTCCTATCTAGGTGCTCTTGGCTTTCTGCCAAGTGAACGGGCTGAAAGAAACTGTCACAGTTTGTCGCTAAGGACGGTCAAAACTCGGCCAAGCGTTTTCCCGTATAGATGAAATACACCAAGCCTTTCCGACTCGGTTCAGCGACGATTGCGCGGACGGGGATCGTTGAAGCGGAAATCGTTATCCGTCACCGGAACGCCGTACCGGTGGTTCGAAAGCGCGATAGTAGTGCGCTGATTCTGCGAATCGAGCGCCACCCAGTAGGACAGCTCCAGCCCGCCGGGGGCAGAGGCCTTGCGCGTGAAGATCAGGGTGATCACGCCGTATTCGGGGTGCGACCGATCGCGCACTTCCACCGAGATCACGTTGGGATTGCCGGTGGGGCGCACGGTGCCGAACCTGGCCACGTCGCGCTTGGGGTCGAGCAGCGCGCCCAGCGGGCTGTTACCGATCGGCCAGCGCTGCACCTGGTTCACGGCATAGTCGATCATCGTCAGCGCCTTGCCGTCGCCAACGATGAGCATGCGCGCGCTCTTCTCGTACTGGAAGCGGATCCGCCCCGGACGGGCGAGCGTGAGCTGGCCGCTGACCGACTGGCCATTGCGGTCGGTCTGCACGAAATCGGCCTTCAGCGTGGTGATCGCGCGCAGCGCGGCCACGGCGGAATCGAGCTGCTGCTGCTCTGCGGGCGATGCCGCGAGCGCAGGGCTGGCCGGAAGGAGGGCAGGAACGGAAAGCGCGGCCAAAGTGGCCGCGCCTACGCAAGAGCGAAAGATCTTGAAGGTGCGGGTCATAAGCCTCCCATTGGGTTCACAGCCTTGAACCGCACCTGAAGCGCTTCGGTTCCGATTCGCATCGGAACCAGCGAATTACTTGATCTTGGCTTCCTTGAACTCGACGTGCTTGCGCACGACCGGGTCGTACTTGCGGAAGGTCATCTTCTCGGTCGTGTTGCGCGGGTTCTTCTTGGTGACGTAGAAGAAGCCGGTGTCGGCGGTCGAGACAAGACGGATCTTGACGGTTGCGGGCTTCGCCATGGCGGTTTCCTAATTCTCTCGTTTCAGCCGCCCTGGCAGGCCGGCATCGTTGAAAAAGCATAGAGGCGGTACGAGACCGCCCCTCAAGGCTGGGCCCCATGCTTTAGATGTCGGCCAGAGTCAAGGCCAACGAGCGATTCGGGGCTGCAAGTTTGGACCGTTCGGGGCAGCCGGAAGCCCCGCGCGCGGTGATCGCGTCAATCGACGTCGAAGTCCTTGATCGGCTTCAGCACGCCGTATTTCTCGTTGTAGGGGGCGTGCGCCAGCCGCTCCATGCGAATCGCTGCAGGATCCACCTTGGTATCGGGCAACCGGTCCAGCAGATCGCGCACGAGTGTGAGGCGGCCCAGGCGCTGATCGTTGAAGTCCACCAGCGTCCACGGCGCATGCTTCTTGTGCGTGGCCTTCAGCATGTCCTCGCGCGCCTTGGTGTAATCCTCGTACTTCTCGCGCGCGGCGACGTCGATCGGGGAGAGCTTCCAGCGCTTCAGCGGATCGATCAGCCGTTCGTTCAGCCGTTCCTCCTGCTTGTCCTGATCGCAGGTCAGCCAGTACTTGAACAGCAGGATGCCGTCGTCGACCAGCATCCGTTCGAACACCGGAACCTGCTCCAGGAAGCGCTTCACCTCGCCGGCAGTGGCGAAGCCCATGACTTTCTCCACGCCGGCGCGGTTGTACCAGCTGCGATCGAACAGCACGATCTCTCCGCGGCTGGGCAGGTGTTCGACATAGCGCTGGAAATACCACTGCCCGCGCTCGCGCTCGCTGGGGGCACCCAGAGCGACCGTGCGGCACTGACGGGGATTGAGCTGGCCGGACACCGCCTTGATCGCCCCGCCCTTGCCCGCAGTGTCGCGCCCTTCGAACAGCACGACGAGCCGCGCGCCGGTGGTCGAGGCCCAGCGGGCCATGCCCACCAGTTCCTCGAGCATCGGCTCCAGCAGGTTTTCGTAGGGCTTGCGGCCGAGTTTCTTTTGCTTGTCCTCGGCCATGGTCGTTCAGCCTTTCTCAGACCCGCGAAAGCAGGAACAGCGCCAATGCGCCAGCAACGATACGATACCACGCAAAAGGCGCAAAGCCCGAACGGCTTACGAAAGCCATGAACGCCTTGATGACGACCAGCGCCACCACGAAGGCGACCGCGAAGCCAATGCCGATCTCGCCCCAGCCCACCGGGCCGGTGCCCGCCATCAGTTCATGGCGCGCGCCCAGCAGTTCCAGCGTGGTGGCGCCCAGCATCGTCGGCACGGCCAGGAAGAAGCTGAATTCGGCCGCCGTGCGGCGCTCCACGCCCATCGCCAGCGCCCCCATGATCGTCGCGCCGGAGCGGCTCACACCCGGCACCATCGCCAGGCACTGCGCCAGGCCGACGCCGAGGCAGGTCTTGACCGGAAGCTGGGCGACACCGCTGGGGGCACCGGGCTTGGCCACCTTCTCGATGCCGAGGATGGCAATGCCGCCGACGATCAGCGCCCAGGCCACCACCATCGGCTGGCCGAGCAGACCCTCGATATAGTGCTTCAGCAGCAGGCCCAGCACGGCAGAGGGCAGGAACGCCAGCAGAATGTTGCGCACGAAGCGGACGGAAACCGGATCCAGCCGCAGCAGGCCCGCGCCCACCGCCGTGAATGTGCGCCAGAACTGCACGATCACCGCCAGGATCGCGCCCAGCTGGATGACGATATTGAACGTCGCCCATTGCGACGCATCGTATCCGAACAGCTCGGTGGCCAGGATGAGGTGCCCGGTCGAGGAGACCGGCAGAAACTCGGTGACGCCCTCGACGATGCCGAGGAGGATTGCGGTAAGGGTAAGGTCCATCGGCGCAAGGTCATGCCGCACGGGCGAGCCAAGTCAAGCCGGTGCGGGGGAAGCGAGCCTCTATAATCGCTGGAAAAACGCGGCTTGGCGTATTTTCCCCTAAAGGAGGACCTTGCGCAGCGATTTCTCGATCTGCCCGCCGCAATAGCCATCGCCATAGTCCCGCCGGGAATCGCGGGCGAGCGCGGCCAGCGGCGGCATATCCTGCATCCGCCGCACCAGTGCCGCCACATGCGGCGCCGCCTCTTCCAGCAGGGAAGCGATGGGGGCGAAGCGATCAGCCATCGTCGACCAGAGAATGGCCGTGACGATATCGGCGACGCCGGGCGTTTCGGTGCCCAGCATCGTGCCGCCCTCGTCCGTCAGACCATGGGCGCTTCCGGTCGCCTCCCAGATCTCCATCCAGCGACGCAGACGCGGCGTGAAATCGCGCCATTTCTCGGCCGTCCACATCTCGCGCCCGCCGTCGAGTGTGATCTCATCGATCACATCGTTGGCATCGTTGACCACCTTCAGCGAAAGCGCACGGCCTTCGGGAGAGGACGGCAAGAGCTTCAGCCGCTCACCCAGATAGAGCGCGATCGCCGGCATTTCGGCCACGGCAAAGCCGCTGGCGCCGTCGATCAGCACTGGCGGGCCCATGAAGGGCACGGGCTGGTCGGCCGGCGCCTTCGCCATCAGTGCGCCGATCTCGTCGCTGTCATGCTCGGCCCAGGTCTTGCCCGCGAAGGCCAGGATGCCGCGGATGAACTGCCCGCGAAAAGGAACGGGCCAATAATAGAGATCGAAGTCGGGCAACGGGTTACTCCTCGCGGCGGGTCGCGTAGGGAAAGCGCCGCGCCGGGCAGTCGTTCCCGAGGGCTCAAACGGAGGCGGCCCAAACGGAAGCGGCCCGACCCGGATGGTTCCGGATCGGGCCGCGTCTGTCGTTCAGGCCGTAGCGGCTTACCAGATGCGCACGCGGTCCGCAGGCGCCTGATAGAGCTTGTCGCCCGGCTTCACGTCGAAGGCCTTGTACCACTCGTCGAAGTTACGGACGAGGCCGTTGATGCGGTAGTGTGCGGGCGAGTGCGGGTCGGTCTTCAGCTGCTGGCGCACCGCTTCCTCGCGGTACTTGCTGCGCCACACTTGCGCCCAGGCCATGAAGAAGCGCTGGTCGCCGGTCAGGCCGTCGATCACCGGGGCTTCCTTGCCGTTTAGCGACAGCTTGTAGGCACGGTAGGCGAGGCTGAGGCCGCCGAGGTCGCCGATGTTCTCACCCATGGTCAGCTTGCCGTTCACGCAGGTCTTGCCGTCGTCGAACGGGCAGAAGCTATTGTACTGGGCTTCCAAACGGTCCTGCAGCTTCTGGAAGTTGGCCTTGTCGGCCGCGGTCCACCAGTCGCGCAAGTTGCCCTGACCGTCGAACTTGGCGCCCTGATCGTCGAAGCCATGGCCCATTTCGTGGCCGATCACCGCGCCGATACCGCCGTAGTTGACCGCAGGGTCGGCCGAGACGTTGAAGAACGGCGGCTGCAGGATCGCGGCGGGGAAGACGATCTCGTTGAACGAAGGGTTGTAGTAGGCGTTGATCGTCTGCGGCAGCATGAACCATTCGGCACGGTCCACCGGCTGGCCGAGACGGCGCATCTGGTCACCGTTTTCCCACTTTTCGGAGGCCATCATGTTGCCCAGCGGATCGGTGGCGGAGAACGCCAGCCCTTCGTATTCCTTGAACTTGGCCGGCTGGCCGATCTTTGGCGTGAAGGCGTCCAGCTTGGCCACGGCGGCCTTGCGGGTATCGGCGCTCATCCACGAAAGGTCGGCCAGATTGGCGGCCATCGCCTTGCGCAGGTTGCCGACAAGCGCTTCCATCGCCGCCTTGGCTTCGGGCGGATAGTACTTTTCGGCGTAGATCTTGCCGAGCAGTTCGCCCGACATGCCTTCCACCGCCGCGATGCCGCGCTTCCAGCGGGCGCGCTGTTCGGGCTGGCCGCTCATCACCTTGCCGTAGAAGGCGAAGTTGGCGTCATCGATGTCGCTGGGCAGGACGGCGGCGTGGGTGCGCAGGAACTGCGCGGCCAGCCAGGCCTGCCAGGTGGCGATCGGCACGCTTTCGATCAGCTTGGCCGCTTCGGGCACGCCGCCACCAAACCAGGCAGCCGCCTGCGCCGCGTCGATGCGCGCGTCCTTCAGTTCCTCGGCCGAAGGCGGCATCTGGTCGACCAGCACGTAGCCGGCCTTGCTGGCGCCCATGGTGTCGACGAAGGTCTTCATCAGGCCGGGCGAGGCCAGCCCTTCGAACTCGGCGAGCGAGAGCTTGTTGTAGGTCAGGTCCGGGTTGCGGCTGGCAGCGCGATCCCAGTCGGCCTGCGCCAGACGGGTTTCCAGCGAGAGCACGGCCTTGGCCGAAGCCGCCGGATCGGTGTAGCCCGCCTTGCCGAGCAGGAAGGTCAGGTAATCGAGGTACTTGGCGCGGATTTCCTGCGAACGGGCATCGCTCTTCAGGTAGTAATCGCGGTCGGGCAGACCAAGGCCGCCGAGGCCCACCTGAAAGGCGTTGACGTCGCTGGCCTTGGCGTCGGGCGAGATATAGGCGCCCAGCGGCGAGGCATATCCCGGCGAAGCGAACAGCTTCATCAGGTCATCCGGCGTCTGCGCGGCGTAGATGCGCTGAAGGTAGGGCTGTGCGGGAGCGAGACCGGCCTTGTTGATCGCGTCCACGTCCATGAAGGCGCGATAGGCATCGGCCACGCGCGCCGCGTCGCTGCCCGGTGCCGGGTTCGAGGCGAGCAGTTCGTCCATGATGCCGTGCAGGCGCTGTTCGGAAAGATCGCGCAGCGCGGTGAACGAGCCCCAGTTGGTGCGATCGCTGGGCAGCACCACGGCGTCGGACCACTTGCCGCTGACATAGCGGTCGAAGTCGTCACCCGGCTTCACGCTCTTGTCTTCCCACTGCGTCTGGATGCCCGCACCGCCCCACGAGACCTTGGCGGGATCGACTTCCATCGGGTTCGACGTGGCGGCGGCGGGCGCCGCCTGCTGGGCGAAAGCCGGGACCGAAAGAACGGTTGCAGAGACGAGCGCCGTGGTGGCGAGCGCCCTCAAAAGGGTGCGAGGCATGAGCAAGCCTTTCCGAATTTTGTAACACGCATGGAATACGGAACGGGTCAGGACGACCCGCATATGGCGCAACATAATTGCCAGCGCGGGCAACGCCAGCCCCTCGTTGCAGTTCGTCGGCGCCTGTCAGCCGTTCGTCGATTGCGACGAATCGAGAAAATGCCCATCCGGGCATTTTCGTGCGGCACCAGCCCGCTCCCCCACCCGGCCTCCCATCGAGGATACACTTGTGGGAGGCCGGGTGGGGGAGCGGGCTGGTGCCGCCAAAATCCGCCTGCGGCGGATTTTCAAACAGATCCGATCACCATGTCGAACTGCAGCGCTGCAAGCCTTGCATAGAGACCGCCGGCGCGCGTCAGGCTCTCGTGATTGCCCTCTTCGACGATACGGCCACCATCCATCACGATGATACGATCCGCCTGCCGCACGGTGGCAAGGCGATGCGCGATCACCAGCGTGGTGCGGCTGGCCATCAGTTTGTCCAGCGCATCCTGCACCAGACGTTCGCTTTCGGCATCGAGCGCGCTGGTCGCCTCGTCCAGCAGCAGGATCGGCGCATCGCGCAGCAGCGCGCGGGCAATGGCAAGGCGCTGGCGCTGGCCGCCGGACAGGCGCGCGCCGTCTTCGCCCAGGAACGTGTCGAGCCCCTCGGGAAGCGCAAGCAGGAACTGTTCGGCATTGGCGGCGCGGGCGGCGTCCCAGATCGCGGCGTCATTGGCATTGGGGTTGCCATAGCGGAGGTTGTCGCGTGCGGAGGCGGCGAACAGCACACCCTCCTGCGGCACCAGCGCAATGCGGCGGCGAATTTCGGAAGGATCGGCGGACGTCAGCTGCACGCCGTCGATCTTCACGACGCCGCTCTGCGGATCGTAGAAACGCTCGGCCAGCTGAAACAGCGTGGACTTGCCCGCGCCGGAGGGGCCGACGATGGCGACGGTCTCGCCCGGCTCCACGGTCAGGCTGAAATCGTGCAGCGCGGCAGTGTCCGGCCGGGCAGGATAGCGGAAAGTCACGCGTTCGAAGGCGATCTTGCCGCGCGCCGGCTGCGGCAGCACTTGCGGACGCGTCGGCGCGGTGATCGCGGGCCGCTCGCCCAGCAGTTCGGCCAGACGGCTGGCCGCCCCTGCCCCGCGCACTAGATCGCCGTAGACCTCAGTGAGCGAGCCGAAGGCGCCGGCCACGATGCCCGCCGTCACCACGAATGCAGCGATAGTGCCGCCGCTGATCGTGCCTTCGGCCACGGCGATGGCACCGCGCCAGAGGATCACGGTGATCGCCCCGAACACCAGGAACATGATCACCGCCGTCATCGCCGCGCGCAGGATGATGCGGTGCTTGCCGGTTTCGAACGTGCGCTCCACCGTGGCGGCGAAGCGGTTCATTTCGTGGCCTTCCTGATTGAACGCCTGCACCACGCGCAGCGCGCCGAAGACCTCGCTGGTCATCGCGCCGATATCCGCCACGCGGTCCTGACTCGATCGGGCGACCGCGCGCAAACGGCGGCCGAAGGCGGCGATCGGCAGGATCACCACGGGAATCGCGATGACGAGGCCCAGCGTCAGATGCGGGGCCAGCATGAACAGGTAGATCACCCCGCCCACCGCCATGATCGCGTTGCGCAGCGCGACCGAGACGGTGGTGCCGACCACCGTTTCGATGATCGCGGTATCTGCGGTCATGCGTGAGGCAATCTCCTTCGGGCTGTTTTCCTCGAAGAAGCTGGGGGACAGGGTGACGAGGTGGCGCTGCACGCGCAGGCGAATGTCGGCCACCACGCGCTCACCCAGCCAGGACACCGAGTAGAAGCGGATCGCGGTGGCGACGGAGAGCACGGTGACGACGCCCATCAGCATCGCGAACCACCAGCGGATCGCCGAAGGATCGGCCCCTTGCGCGAAGCCCTGATCGACGATCTGGCGGAAACCATAGGGAATCGCGAGAGTGGAGGTGGCGGTGGTCACCAGCGCGGCGCCAGCGATCCCCATCCGGCCGGGGTAATGGAACAGCTCTCGCCAGACCATGGCCAGCGCGCCTAGGCTCTTGCCCCGGCTGCTCCGGCTTTCCTTCATCGCGGCGCCGATTTCCTGCGCCTCATTCTGATCCACATCGGCTTGCATGGCCGTGCGCATTATCGTGTTGCAGGCTCCGGGAAAAGGCCCGCCACGCCGGCCTACCGATGGATGTTCCGGATAGTATGATCGGGGTTTTTACGCGGTGCAAAACGGGACGACCCACTAATGCCGCATTGCACAAGTAGGTTTGCAGGCCCAAATGGGATCCGCAAACCCACGAAAGAACGGCCCAAAAAGAGGCCGTCGGGCACGTCGCGCAGGAGAATTCGCTTGCTTTACAACGCTTATGAACTGCAGCGCACCATGCTGAGCGGCGCCGCCGCCTGGGCATCGGTGGGCGCAGAAATGCTGACGAATCCGTCGATGCCGTTCAGCCATTTCGGATTCGGCCCGGTCATGGCCTCCGCGCTCGACGTTTTCGCGCATGCCACGATGTCGCGCGGCAAGCCGGAGTTCGACATCGAGGAAACGACGGTCGGCGGCAAGACCTACCCCGTCACCGAAGCGATCGTGATGCACCGCCCTTACGGCAACCTGCTGCGCTTCGATCACCCCGGCCTGCCCAAGAACGCGCCGAAGCTGTTGATCGTCGCGCCGATGAGCGGCCACTTCGCCACGCTGCTGCGCGGCACCGTGGCGCGCATGGTGGAAAGCTGCGAGGTCTACATCACCGACTGGGCCGATGCGAAGATGGTGCCGCAGAGCGCCGGCCGCTTCGATCTGGATGACTATATCGACTACCTGATCGCCTTCCTTGAGCACATCGGCCCCGGCACGCACATGCTGGCGGTGTGCCAGCCCTCGGTCCCCGCTTTCGCCGCCGCCGCGATCATGGGCAAGCAGGGCAACCCCTGCCGCCCCGCTACGCTCACGATGATGGGCGGCCCGATCGACACGCGTGAGGCGCCCACCAGCGTCAACGACGTGGCGATGAACCAGCCGCTTTCGTGGTTCGAGCATAATGTCGTCGCCACCGTGCCGCTCACTTATCCGGGCGGCGGCCGCAAGGTCTATCCCGGTTTCCTGCAGCTGGCGGGCTTCATGGCGATGAACCTGGGCAGCCACGTGATGAGCCACTACGGCATGTTCAAGCATCTGGTGGAAGGCGACGACGAGAGCGCCGCCTCCACCAAGGCGTTCTACGACGAATACCGCGCCGTCTGCGACATGACCGCGGAATACTATCTCCAGACCGTGGAGCACGTGTTCCAGAAGCACTCGCTGCCCAACGGCGAATTCGTCCACCGCGGCGAGCGCATCGATCTGGGCGCGATCCGCGACACCGCGCTGCTCTCGGTAGAAGGCGAGCGCGACGATATCTCGGGCATTGGGCAGACCAAGGCGGCGCTGCACCTTGCCACCAACCTGCCCGAGGATCGCAAGAAGTACCTGCTCGCCGAAGGCGTGGGCCACTATGGCATCTTCAACGGCAGCAAGTGGCGCAATCGGATCGCGCCGGTGGTGGAAGACTGGATCCGCCAGCACCAGCACAAGCCGCTGAAGGTGGTTGCCTGAATGAGACTCGCGGCATCGGGGGCTTCGTCCGCCGATGCCGCTGGCCTCCGGGCCGAGCCGCAAACTGCGCGCAGCTGCGCCATCACGGGCCATTCCACTTTTCCCTTGCCCTCGGACCCGCCGGGCTGAACGCGCCCGCCAACTGTTTTCCACCGCAATCCTTCCCCAAGAGATCCAAGCTTTTCAGTTCGTTAACTCCAACGGCGCGCCGCAGCGCGACGAACCGTTTTCCATGCGCGATAACCTGACGTTTCTCCGAAATTCGACGGAGTGGTTCGTATGGCGCCGTTAACCGAAATCGGTTAATCTACGGGCATGGAACACACGTTGGGTCGGCGTGCTGTCCTCATGGGTGGACTGGCGGCGGGGGCAAGCCTCGCGCTTCCAACCCGCGTGCTGGCAGCAGGGAACACTTCAGTTGACGGGGCATCCTCCGGGGTGACGGCGGGGTACGGCGTGGGCACATATGTCCGCACGCCTTACGAGCGCCGGATTCTGGACGTTGCCGCGCGGCAGGTTGGCCGCGTGGGCAATACGCTGTGGCGCACCGATCTGGTTGGCATCGCCGACTTCTCGCAACCCTCATGGAAGCCGCGCCTGCATTTCGCCAATCTGGAAAGCGGCACCGTCCGCTCCTTCCTGCTGGCGCATGGGCGCGGGTCGGACCCGATGCACAGCGGCTGGCTGCAGAGCTTTTCCAACCTGCCGGGATCCGAAGCCACCTCGCGCGGGGCCTTCCTCACGTGCGAATGGTATCAGGGCAAGTACGGCACCTCGATCCGGCTCAAGGGGCTGGACGCAGACAATTCGGCCGCGCTGGAACGTGCCATCGTCATGCATCCGGCGTGGTACGTCGATGCGACGATGATCGCCAAGTGGGGCAAGATCGGCCGCAGCGAAGGCTGCTTCGCGATGAGCCCTGAGGATTTCAACGAGGCGCTGATCCACTTGTCCGGCGGCCGCCTGCTGTTTTCGGATCGCATCGGCGAAGGGTGAACGCGCCGCCCGCCAATCGCGGGCGATAATTAGACACCGCCGCGACAGGGTGTTACGGAACAGTCATGGATGGTCATCTCGCGGGGTTCAGGAAAGACGCGCCCACCGATGCGCGGCAAGTGCGTTCGCGCAAGGCGCTGAACGCAACCATGCTTGCGCTGCTGGAAGAACGCCCGTTCGACCAGATCACCATTCGCGAAATCGCCGCCCATGCCGGGATCGGCTATGCCACCTTCTTCCGTCATTATCCCACCAAGGAAGCGCTGCTGGGCGATGTCGCCTCGGAAGAGATCGCCGGGCTGCTGGCGATGACCATTCCGGTGCTGCGCGATGCCGACAGCTTCGAATCTACGCTGGCGCTGTGCCGCTATGTCGATGGGCATCGGGGCCTGTGGTCTGCCCTGCTGGCGGGCGGGGCCGCCGCCATCGTGCGGGACGAGTTCATTCGCCAGGCGCGCGGACTTGTCGGCCAGGTGGAAAATCCGGTGCAATGGCTGCCCTCCGATCTCGGCGTCGTCCACGGGACCGGCGCCACCTTCGACATTCTTGCCTGGTGGCTGGGCCACGGCCCGGACATGCCGCCAGAGGAAATCGCGCCGATCCTGCATCGGTTGGTGATCGCGCCGGTGCTGGGTGCAAGCGATGCCGCCCACGATGCCGACCGCCCGCTGACCAAGGCCCCCGCCACGGCGGTCTGACATGGTTACGGCCGAAATCCTCGGCGAAATCGCGAATGCGGACTGGCCGCTGTTCGGCTGGATCGACGATATCCGCGCCCCGCTGGCCGCTGCCCGTGCCGCCGGACTGCCTTGCGCGCTGGCCACGCTGCACCGCGTGGAAGGCAGCGCGCCGCGCGGGCCCGGCGCGCAGATGCTGTTCACCGCATCGGCGGACGGCACGATCGAGGCGAGCGGCTATTTCTCCGGCGACTGCATAGAGGGCGACGTTGCCCACCACGCCGCGCAAGTGCTGGCGGACGGCCATCCGCGCCAGCTTCACTATGGCATGGGCAGCCCGTGGATCGATATCCGCCTGCGCTGCGGCGGCGCGCTTTACGTGATGGTGGAGCGGGTGCCGGCGGACTGCCCGGCCGTCGCCGAACTCCTGCGCCATGGCGCGGAGCGTCGCCCCTGCCGCTGGCACAGCGATGGCACCAGCCGCCGCGTCACGACTGAAGACGGCCCATTGCTCGAAACCACGGCAGAGCCCTTTTCGCTCACCCGCCGTTTCGATCCGCTGCGCCGGCTGATTGTTTCCGGCGGCGATCCGGGCGCTTTGGCGGCGGCGCAATTGGCAGCGCTGGCTCGTTTCGAAACCGTGCTGGTGCGGCCTGACGGACCGCACTCTCCGCCGCCCTTCCCGCTCGCCCGCTACATCCGGGCGCAGCCGGCAAACGCCGTGGCCGAACTCGGCATCGATCGCTGGACCGCCTACCTCGGCGCCACGCATGAGGATCATCACGATCTTGGCGGCTGTCTGGCCGCGCTGCGCGGCGGCGCCGCGTGGGTGGGCATGATCGGCGCGAAATCGCGGACGGAGGGGCGCATGGCGGCGCTCCGCACGCTGGGTGCAGGCGAGGACGAACTGGCGCGGCTTCACCTCTCTCCCGGTGTGACCGGGCTGGGCAAATCGCCGTTCGAAGTCGCGACCGGCATTATCGCCCAGATCATGCAGGCCATGAACCCGGCGGCGGAGCGCGCGTGACCTACGCCGCGCTGGTGCTGGCCGCGGGACGTGCCAGCCGGTTCGGCAGCGACAAGCTTTCGGCCCTGCTCGACGGCGAACCGCTGCTGTTCCACGCCATCCGCGCTGCGCGGGCCGCGCCGGTCTCACGCGTGATCGTGGTGACGAAGCCCGGCATCGATATCGGCGCATGGCCGGGCGAACCGGTGGTGGAGGTGCTGCGGATCGACAGCGCGGCGTTGTCGCAATCGTTGCAGGCCGGGATCGCTGCGGCGGATGGGGCGGAGGGGGTCTTCGTCTTCCTGGGCGATATGCCGCGCGTGCCGGATGGGGTGGCTGCCGAATTGGCGGCGATTATCGGGGACGGCATCGCCGCCCTGCCCCGCTGCGCCGGACGGCCGGGCCATCCGGCGCTGCTGTCCGCGCGGCTGTTTGCGGAGATCGCGACGCTTTCGGGCGATGAAGGCGCCGGGCGACTGCTTAGGTCGCGGAACGATGTGGTGTTTTGCGAGGTAGATGATCCGGCGATCCTGCTGGACGTCGATCGGCCCGAAGACTTGCAGGCCCTTCAGAACCAAACGCTGTCCTGACTTGCCGCTCTCAAAATAACCCCGTCGCCCCCGCGAAGGCGGGGGTCCCGCTTTCTTGAGCGGTATCGCCCCGTATCGAGGAACAAGCGGGATCCCCGCCTTCGCGGGGATGACGAGGATAGGAGGTCAACCAAATGTATGCGGGTTAGGATAGGCGGCCCGTCACGCCCGCCCCGTCTCGCTCGCCAGTAGCGAGGGATCGATCCCCTCCGCCCGCCACGTCGCGCTCCAGCGGGCATCGACCGGAGTGTCGAACAGGATCTCGGGATGCGGATCGGCGGCGTACCAGCCGTGGTGGCGCATCTCGCCTTCCAACTGCCCCGCGCCCCAACCGGCATAGCCCAGCGCCATCAGCCAGCGGCTGGGCCCGCGCCCTTCGGCAATGGCGCGCAGCACGTCCATGGAGGCGGACAGCGCGCAGAGCGGGTGAACCTGCAAGGTATCCGTGCCGCCCCAATCGGTGGAATGGAGGATGAAGCCGCGCCCCGGCTCCACCGGACCGCCTTCGTGCACTTCGCAATTCGGGGCCTTGCCCGGATCGATATCGAGTTCTTCCAGGATATCGTGGAAGCGAACGCCTTCGCGCAATCGGCCGATGCCGATGCCCAGCGCGCCGTTCTCGTCATGCACGCACATCACGCTTACCGTGCGTTCGAAGCGGGGGTCGAACATGCCGGGCATCGCCAGCAGCAACCTCCCGGCAAGGTATTGTTTCTCGGTCACGCCGCGATTGTAGGCGCTTGGGCCGTAACGGCAATACGCTTGCGCCTTTTCGCGCCGGTCCGAGCGCTCTATGCGGTGGCGAAACCACTGGAGACATTCGATCGTGAGCCTGCTTTTCGAACTGCCCGCAACGCCATCGGTCCCCGTGGTCGGTGAGGAAGCCCGCTATCCCGTGCGCCGCATTTTCTGCGTGGGCCGCAACTATGCCGCGCACGCCCGCGAACTGGGCAACGCGGTCGACCGCGAGGCGCCGATCTGGTTCAACAAGGCCCCTGCCGCACTCTGCAATTCTCCCGCGTCGATCCCCTATCCGCCGGGCACGCAGGATTGCCATTACGAGATGGAACTGGTGATCGCCCTGGGTGGCGAGGGCTTCCAAGTCTCCACCGATACGGCGATGAGCCTGGTCTACGGCTATGCCTGCGGGATCGATCTGACCCGCCGCGACCTGCAGAACGCATCGAAGGCCAAGGGCTACCCCTGGGACACCGGCAAGGATTTCGAAAACGCCGCAATCATCGCCCCGATCACCCGCGCTGCCGATTTCGGCACGCCCGGCACCCAGCGCATCGCGCTTTCGCAGAACGGCAGGGTAAAACAGGACGCACCGCTGGACGAGATGATCTGGTCGATCCCCGAACTGATCGCGGACCTTTCGCGCATGTACCACCTTGCCCCCGGCGACCTGATCTACACAGGCACCCCCGCCGGCGTCGGCCCGATCGCGCCCGGCGACAGACTGGAAGGCACCGTGGAAGGGCTGGAGCCGCTGGTTCTGGACATCGCGGCTGCCTGATCCCATGCGCAAGACTCTCAAGATTGCCCTGCTGGCGAGCGTCTCCTTCGCCACCCCCGCATTAGCCGGCGAACCAGCCAGTCCGATCATCGTCAGCGGCCACGGCCTCGACGATGGCCCGGCCACACCTGCCTACGACGTGCAGATCATCGACCGCGATGCGGTGACCGCCAGCGCATCGGGCCGGATCGAGGATGTGCTGTCCTCCGTCGCCGGCTTCTCGCAGTTCCGCCGGTCGGACAGCCGCTCCGCCAATCCATCGGCCCAGAGCGCGAACTTGCGCGCGCTTGGCGGCAATGCGGCCAGCCGCACACTCGTGCTGCTGGACGGCGTGCCGGTCGCCAACCCGTTCTTCGGCTACATCCCCTACAGCGCCATCGCGCCCGAGCGGATCGGCTCCGTGCGCGTGACGCGCGGCGGCGGTTCCGGTGCGTTCGGATCGGGCGCGGTGGCCGGTACGATCGAGATGAGCAGCGCCGGGCCGGACCAGATCGGGCTGCTGCAGGGTGAGGCTCTGGTGGATGACCGGGGCGAAACGCAGGCCTCGCTCACCGCCGCGCCGAAGCTGGGCAGCGGCTTCCTGGTCGCCAGCGTGCAGTGGGACCGGGGCGACGGCTTCTGGACGACCCCGAAGGACCAGCGCGTCGCCGCCTCCGCCCGCGCCGCGTTCGAAACGCTGTCGGGTTCCTTGCGCGCCGTCGCGCCGATTTCGGAGGATATCGAAGTGCAGGCTGCTGTGCTTGCCTACGACGATTCGCGCACCTTGCGCTTCAAGGGCGCGGATTCGACCTCCGAGGGCCAGCAGGCCTCGCTGCGCTTCGTCGGCCGGAGCAAGTGGCAGTTCGATGTGCTGGGCTATGTGCAGGCGCAGGACTTCTCCAACGTGGTCATCAGCTCGACGAGCTACAAGAAGACGCTCGACCAGCACCGCACGCCGACGACCGCAATCGGTGGCAAGGCCGAACTGCGCCCTCCTGTGGGCAGCGATCATGTGCTGCGGATCGGCACCGACGTGAAGCTGGCCTCCGGCCACTTGCTGGAATTGCCCTATTCCGCCGTAACCGGCCGCGCCACCGCGGTGCGCCACGCGGGCGGCGACCAGTCCGACCTAGGCTTCTACGTCCAGGACGACTGGACCATCGGCAACGTCGTGCTCACCGCCGGGGGCCGGGCCGACCGCTGGACGATCCGCAACGGCTTCTACACCTCCGCCACGCCTGGCACCGGCGCGGTGACGCAGGATGACAGCTATGCCAATCGCTCCGGCTGGGAAGGCAATGCCCGCGGCGGGATCGTCTGGAAGGCAAGCCAGGCGATCAGCCTGCGCGCCGCCGCCTATACCGGCATGCGCCTGCCGACGCTGAACGAACTCTACCGCCCCTACGTGGTCTTCCCGGTGACGACCAATGCCAATCCGAACCTCAAGCCCGAACGTCTGCGCGGGTATGAGGCCGGCATCGATGTCACCCCGATTGCCCCGCTGACGCTCTCGCTCACCGCCTTCGACAACCGCCTGAAGGACGCCATCGCCAACGTCACCGTGGCCACCAATGTCCAGCAGCGCCAGAACGTCGATGCAATCCGTGCGAAAGGCATCGAGGCGAGCGCCGCCCTCGATCTGGGCACGGTCAAGCTCGACGGATCGCTGGCATGGACCGATTCCAAAGTGAAGGCGGAAGGTCTGGCGCTGGACGGGATGCGCCCGGCGCAAGTGCCCAAGCTCTCCGCCACTGCGACGCTGGCGTGGCTGCCGCGCGAAGGCTGGCGCTTTGCCGCGACGGTCAGCCACACCGGTGCGCAGTTCGAGGACGATCTGGAGCAATACGTGCTGCCTGCCGCCACGACGCTGGACGCCTATGTGCAAATGCCCGTCGCCGGCCCCGTATCGCTGGTGCTGCGCGGCGAGAATCTGACCGACGAGACGATCGTCACGCGCAATCAGGCCGGGTCGATGGACCTTGGCGTGCCGCGCACGGTCTGGGCCGGTGTAAAGGTCATGCTCTGATGCAGATCGCCGTCGTCTCCGACATCCACGGCAACTTGCGCGCGCTGGACGCGGTGCTGGCGGATGCGGAGCGGCGCGGGATCGGGCGGATCGTCAATCTGGGCGACATTCTCAGCGGCCCGCTTGATCCGGCGGGCACGGCGGACCGGCTGATGGCGCTCGGCCTCGAAACCATTCGCGGCAATCATGAGCGACAACTGCTCGATCTGCCCCCCGAGCGGATGGGCCTTTCCGACGCCGCCACCATCGGCCGGCTGGAACCGCGCCACCTTACGTGGCTGGCCGCCCTGCCCGAGACCTTGTGGCTGGAGAGCGACCTCTACGCCTGCCACGGCTCGCCGGGATCAGACCTCGAATATCTGCTGGAAACGGTCGAGCCCGACGGGTGCCGCCCGGCGCGGGAGGAGGAAGTTGTCGAGCGGCTTGGCGATATCCGCGCGCCGATGATCCTTTGCGGTCATACCCATCAGCCGCGCCATGTGCAGCTCGGCGACGGGCGGCAGGTGGTCAATCCCGGCTCGGTCGGCCTGCCCGCCTATGCCGACGACCATCCTTTCCCGCATGTGATGGAGACCGGCGCGCCGCACGCGCGCTACGCCGTGATCGAGCGCGGGGCGGAAGGCTGGAGCGCCGAACTGATCGCCGTCACCTACGACTGGCAGGCCGCCGCAGCCGATGCCGCCGTCGGACGCGACGACTGGGCCCGCGCGCTTGCCACCGGCTTCGCATGACCGTGGACAGCTTGTTGTTGCCGCACTGGAATCCCGCCCGCACCATGGTTAAGGAAAGCCGATGGCGCGCCTGACCCTTAACGACCACCCGGTCGAGATCCGCATGGATCCGCAGACACCGCTGCTCTGGGCCCTGCGTGAAGGCGCTAATCTTACCGGCACCAAGTATGGCTGCGGCACCGGCGATTGCGGGGCCTGCACGGTGATGGTCGATGGCGCCGCGCTGCGATCCTGCCTCGTCACCTTGGGCGAGTGCGAAGGGCGCTTCGTCACCACGATCGAAGGGCTGTCGCAGGATCGCTCGCACCCGGTGCAGCAGGCCATGGTGGCAGAGCAGGCGATCCAGTGCGGGTTCTGCACGCCGGGCATCGTCCTTTCCGCCGCCGCGCTGCTGGCGCGCAATGCCAACCCGAGCGAGGCAGAGATCGGCGCCGCCATTCCGAACCTCTGCCGCTGCGGCGTGCAGCCGCGCCTGCTTGCCGCCGTGCAACGCGCCGGGCGGGTGCTGCGGCGAGAGGAAACCATCAGCGCCGCCCCTGCCCCCGGCATCGCCCCGCAGGATGCGGCACGGGCGGTTCCGGCGCTGAATCCGAATCCATCCGGTTCCAATCCATCAGGCCGGGAACCCGCAGCGGGTCTGACCGCTTCACCTGAATAAAGAGGACAAGGCCATGAAGGCGACCATCTGGCACAACCCCAAGTGCGGCACATCGCGCAATACGCTTGCCGCGCTGGAGGAAGCGCCCGGCGTGGAGGTTACCGTGATCGAATACCTCAAGACCCCGCCCAGCGCCGAAAAGCTGGCGCAGCTTTATAAGGATGCGGGAATCACGCCGCAGCAGGGCCTCCGCATGCGCGGCACCGACGCGGCGGAGCGCGGGCTTCCCGATGCGGACGATGCCACGGTTCTGGCCGCGATGGCCGCAGAGCCGATCCTGATCGAACGCCCGCTGGTTGAGACGGACAAGGGCGTGCGCCTGTGCCGTCCGATGGAAAAGGTCCACGAGATTTTGTAATCGCTCTGCAACATTGCGCAGCGGCTTGCTTGCAATGTGCACCTTGATCTGCCACGCCTTCGCCCTTCGCAGGACGACAACAACGCGAGAGTCTTCGCCAGCATGACCAGTACCGAGCTTGCCCGAGAGGCGCTCCCCCAGCGAATCAAGCGAAAGATCAAGCACAGCCTCGGACCCTGGGGCGTGTTCATCGAGGGGTTCCTGCGCAACCCGGTGATGGTCGGTTCGATCGTCCCCTCGTCGCGCTTCACGATCAATCGCATGTTGGCGCCCGTCGATTGGGCGAACACCAAGCTTTTCGTCGAATACGGCCCCGGCGTCGGCACCTTCTGCCGCCCGGTGCTGGATCGCCTTGGCCGCGACGGACAGCTGATCGTGATCGACACGAACCCGCTGTTCATCGACTACCTTCGCCGCACGATCACCGACAGCCGCTTCATCGCGGTGCTCGGTTCGGCCGCGGACGTGGAAGAGATCGTGCGCGCGCACGGGCATGAGAAGGCGGACTATGTGCTTTCGGGCCTGCCCTTCTCCACCCTGCCCGACGGTGTCGGCCCGGCCATCGCCGCCGCCACCTACCGCGTGATCCGCAAGGGCGGCGCGTTCCTGGTCTACCAGTTCACGCCCAAGGCCAAGAGCTTCATGGCCCGCCACTTCAAGCGGATCGACGATGCGATCGAGCCGATCAACGTTCCCCCCTGCTTCATGTGGTGGGGCTGGAAGGACGAGGATTGAAAAGTCCCGCCATCGGCAAAACAAAAAAGGCCGGCGTTGCGAACGCCGGCCTTTTTTGTTTGCGGGTCAGAGGGGAAACTCCCCCCGTATCGTCATTGGTTCAGGCCGATGCCATCACGCTCTGGGTGAAGCCCGTCACTCGAACGGGCTGGTGAGCGTTTCCGCCGAAGCGCCGGAAAGCTGGCGGTGGACCTGCCCGATCACCGCCACGAAATAGAGCGCCATGATCGCGGCCAGCATCGATTCGATCACCGCGCCGATCAGCCCGGCAATGTGCTTCGGCGCCAGCAGCCCGATCGGCAGCGTAACGACATTGGCCAGGATCATCAGCGCCATCATTGCCAGGAACAGCAGCGCATAGAAGCCGAAGATCCGCGCCGTATGCCCGTGCGTCAGCCGCCAGGAACGCACCAGCGCACCGATCGGATTGCGCAGCTTGTCCACCGCGATCACCGGCCCCACCAGCGAGAGTCGCACGCCCACCGGGATCACCAGGAACAGGCCCACGGCAAGGCCGATCACCGCCCCCACCATGCCGCCCGCCGCTGCGAACAGGGTCGCCGCCGCAAGGCCGATGGTCATCAGCCCGAAGCCCATCAGGATCTGCGCGAGGAGGTAAGCCAGCAGACCCTTGAGACCATTGCCGATCGCTTCTCCCACGGTGGGGCGGCGGTCGGTATCCAGCACGCTCAGCAACGACAGCGTGCCCAGCGCCTGACACAGCGCCACGGGAATCATCACCGGCAGAATCGAGGCGTAATAGGCGCTCACCGCGTCCATCACTTGTTTCTCGCTCAGCCCCGTGCCCATTTCCGGGGCCGGGAAGAAGAAGGTGAAGATCAGCTGCGGCAGCAGGAAAAAGACCCCCGCGATGGCGAGAACCACTTCCTTGTTGGCGGAAACCGCGCGGCTTGCCTCGTTCCAGGCCCGATTGCTGTCGAACGTCATTGCTGCTCCTGGCACCGCCATGAAGGGGCGGTCAACTCAAAGTGGCTTGATAACCGCAGGGAATGACGCCACGCAACGCAACATGACTTTCCCTACGACTTTGGCCGGTGATATCGAACTGCGCATCAGCAGCGAACCGGTCCCCTACCGCGCCGCCCTTGAGGAAATGACCACCCGCAACGCCGCCATCGCCGCGGGCGAGGCGCGCGAGTTGATCTGGCTGCTGGAACATCCGCCCGTCTACACCGCCGGTACCAGTGCCGATCTGACCGAACTGCTCGATCCGCGCTTCGAAGTGGTCGAGGCCGGGCGCGGCGGGCGCTATACCTACCACGGCCCCGGCCAGCGCATCGGCTATGTCCTGCTGGACTTGCGCAAGCGCGCGCGCGACGCGCGCGGCTTCGTCCATGGCCTCGAAGGCTGGGTGATGGATACGCTCAAGGACTTCGGCGTGGACAGCTTCCGCAGCGAAGGCCGCATCGGCATCTGGACCAAGGACGTCGACGGGCGCGAGGCGAAGATCGGCGCGATCGGCGTGCGCATCCGCAAGTGGGTGACGATGCACGGCTTTTCGGTGAACATTCACCCGGATCTGGGCCATTTCACCGGCATCGTCCCTTGCGGGATCGACGAATTCGGCGTCACCAGCCTGAAGCGGCTGGGCCACGATACCGACTATGCCCGCTGGGACGAGGCGCTGCTGGCCCATGCCGATGCCTTCCTGTCCGCACTGGACCGTCCATGCCCGCCCGTAACGCCCCCGGAGACTTCTGCATGAGCCTGCCGTTCCGCCCCGCTGCCGCGCTGCTGCCTGCTCTGGCGGTGCTGGCCCTTGCAGGCTGCAACAAGCAGGAGCCGACTAACAACAAGGCCGCTGCCGGTGCCGCGCTGCTGCCACGTTCGGTGAGCGACGACATGCCGCCTTACGATACCGTGCGTTCGCAGAACGACCATGCCGCGCCGGAGGCCGATCTGCCTTCGCGGCGTGACAGCGGGCGCGGCTCTGCCAGCCAGGCGGCGGTCGATGCCGATGCGGACGCTGCGGCGGCTGCGGCCGCCGATGTCGAGGAAGCCGCAGGAACCGCCCCGGTCAAGCCGGCCGGAGAATAGCGCCCCGCTTGGCATCCTCGCCCAGGGGACCGGGAATGGTCCCGCCGCCGGGAATTCGTTCGAGAGGCGCGTGGCCCGGAACCGCCGCGTTTTGGGCCAGAGCGTGGCGTGCCAGCGTGTTCTGCGCCAGCGCCAGATCGGCGCGATCCACCATGCGGCCGGCGACCGCCAGCGAACCGAGATGCGGGCTGGCGGCGAAGGCGGCAACCACCTCGCGCGCGTCGTCCAGTTCATCCGCCCCTAGCGCGAAGGCCCGGTTGATCACCGCGACTTGCGCCGGGTGGACGGCGAACATGCCGGTGAAACCTTCGGCCCGCGCGCGCAGTGCGGCGCGTTCCAGCCCGACTTCATCCTCGAAATGATCGAACGGTGCTTCCACCGCGCGGATGCCGCCGGCATGGGCGGTGAGCAGGACCTGTGCGCGCACGAAGCTGCAGGGATCACCCCAGCCGCCCTGCCCGTCCCGGCGGAGCCGAACGCCCAGCGCCGCGCTCAGTCCGCCCGCACCCCATGCCAGGCCGTCCAGCCGCTGGTGCGCCGATTCGAGGTAGCGAGGAATCTGCAGCGCGGCAGTGGCCGTTTCCCCCGCGACCGGCATGATCCGGGTGGCCCCGGCGACGATGCCGTTGCGTTCCTCATGATTGTAAATCTCGCTGGCGAGTTCGCGCACTGCGTCCGGCCCGGTCGCCTTCGGCAGGATCACCCCTTCCGGCGCGGAGGGCATGACGGCGGCCAGATCGTCGCGCCACAGACCCGATTCGAAGCTGTTGATCCGCACCCAGCGCGCGCTGTGCCGGGCACCGCCCGCCGCGCGGCTGGCGGCCAGCCATTGCCCGGCCAGCCGGCAGCCCATCTCCCGCCCTTCGCGGGGGATGGTGTCCGACAGGTCCACCACCACGACATCAGCCCCGACGCCCTGCGTCATGGCCAGTCGCTTCTCGTTGTTGCCGGGCACGATCAGCCAGGATCGATACTTCATCGCGCGCCCTCTTCCTTCCTTTCCGGAAAGCCTAGGGGGCGAGCGATTAAGAAAATGCTGTGCGGTGCCGGGCGCGACGGTGAAAATACGTTCACGGAGGAGCGGCACACCGGCAGTACCAAGAGCCGCCACAAGCCACTACCCGTCATCCCCGCGACGGCGGGGATCCCGCTTCCTCATCCAACGGCAGAGCTGTAGCGGTAGGTGACGGAAGCTCGCCGCACCTACCGCTTGACCGTTCTCAGAGCGCCTTTTCGTAAACCGCGTATTCGCGGTTGATCTTGCTGTCGATGGCGTCGGCGATGGCGACCATCCCCTGGTTGTCGTCCAGAATCCAGCCGATCTCCCCGCGCTTGGCGCCGAACTTGGCGGTGGCGGAGCGGCGGATGTATTCGATCATCATGAAGGCCAGCTGGCTGGCGAGGCGCGAGGATTGCAGCTTCTTGCGCACGCCCATCAGCGGCACGCGCATGTCCGCCGGGTTCGGCTTGCGCAGCCACAACAGCAGCTTGATCAGGCCGAACAGGCCCGGCTTGCCCTTGGGCCCGTTGAACCGCTTCTGCGCCTGGTTGAGATCGGGCCAGGTCATCATGAAGGCCACCGGCTCGCCCTCGTACTCGGCGATGCGGATCAGGCTGGGGTGGACCAGCGGCTTCAGCGCCTTGCCGGTATATTCGATTTCCTTCTCGGTGAAGGGCACGAAGCCCCAGTTGTCCGACCAGGCATCGTTCAGGATGTCGCAGATCAGCGCCGCTTCCTCGTCGAAGCGCTTGGGATCGACTTCGCGGATGCGGATCTTGGCATTCTTCTCGCCCGAGGAAACGATGCGCTGGACCAGCGGCGGGAACTGCTTCGTAACGTCGAGATCGTAGGTGTAGAGCGTCTTCACCCGATCGTACCCGGCGCCTTCGATCCACGGCTGGTAGGCCGAATCGTGGTGCGCCATCATCACCATCGGCGCATGGTCGAACCCGCGCACCTGCAGGCCCGGCTCTTCCCAGACGGACAGGTTCATCGGCGCCAGCACGCGCGTCATGCCCTGCCCGCGCAGCCAGTCCTCGGCCGTGGCGATCAGCGCCTTGGCGACGTCCTCGTCCTCCGCCTCGATCGCGCCCCAGTTGCCGGTGCCCGGGCCCATGCCCTGCTCCAGCGGCTGTTTCAGCGCCAGTTCATCGATGTGCGCGGATATGCGGCCGACAACCTCACCCCCGCGCTTTGCCAGGAAAAGCTGGCCGCGCGCGTGATCCCAGAACGGGTTCTTGCCCGGGGTGAACTTGGAGATTTCCTCCGAGCGGAGGTTCGCGACCCAGTTTTGATCTGACGCATTGTGCCGATAAGCGTAATCGACAAAGGCAGCGCGGTCGGCCTTGCTGGAAACGGGTGTGATGACTAGTTCGGCTTTGGCCACGATCCTGCCTTTGTTCCGCATTATGGGGAAAATCAGGATCGCGACCTGCGGCCGCACCCGCCACCTTGTCAAGCGGATGCAAGCGCAGGCACTCGCAAAACCCGTACCCGGCCGGATTTATGCCCGGAGACTATGGAACCAGACGTATGATTGCCCAGGATGCCACCACCCTGTCCCCCGCTGCACCACGTGACGTGGCCGGACACGTGCGCTCGTCCGAAATCCCCGACGACAAGGAGATGCTGCGCGCCGCCGTCGAGCTGACGCGCGACATCGCCAAGGCCCGTCCGGAAATCTATTGGCCCGACATGCTGGCCTCCACCGTGGTCGGCTATGCCGCGCTGGCGGGCGCCATTCTGGCGAGCAATCCCTGGGTTGCCGTGGCCTGCGGCCTGCTTTCGGCGCTCACCCTCTACCGCGCGCTGCTGTTCATTCATGAGTTGACGCACATCCACCGCGATGCGCTGCCCGGCTTCCGCTTCGCGTGGAACCTGCTGGTGGGCATCCCGATGCTGATCCCCTCGCTGATGTATGAAGGCGTGCACACGATCCACCACACCCGCACCCGCTACGGCACCGTGGAAGACCCGGAATACCTGCCGCTGGCGCTGATGAAGCCGTGGAGCCTGCCGGTCTTCGCGCTCACCGCGATCCTGCTGCCGGTGGCGCTGCTGATCCGTTCCGCCGTGCTGGTGCCGCTAGGCGTGATCGTGCCGCCGCTGCGCAAGCTGGTGTGGGAACGCGCCTCCGCCCTCGCCATCAACCCGCAGTTCGGCCGCCGCCCGCCCGAGGGCAAGTTCGCGCGCATGGTGTTCTGGCAGGAACTGGGCTGCTCGGTCTGGGCGATCGCCGTGCTGGCCGCCAGCTACGCCTACGGCTGGCGCCCGCTGCTCATCGCGATCTGCGTGATGTCGCTCACCGCCTTCCTCAATCAGGTCCGCACGCTGGTCGCGCACCTTTGGGAGAACGACGGCGATCCGATGACCGTCACCGCGCAGTACCTCGATTCGGTGAACGTGCCGCCGCCGGCGAAGTATTCCGAACTCTGGGCGCCGGTGGGCCTGCGTTACCACGCGCTGCATCACCTGCTGCCCTCGATGCCCTATCACTCGCTGGCAGAGGCGCACCGCCGTCTGGCCAAGCAGTTCGGTTCGGGATCGACCTATTCCAAGGCGAACTACCCCGGCCTGATGCCGCTGCTGGAACGGCTCGCCAAGAGCACCATGAAGGCGCACTGATCGGCGCTGGATATGAAAAAGGCCTCGCGGAATGCGGGGCCTTTTTTTGTTTCGGGGAAGGAAGAAGAGAAGTCCTGGGGGATGATCCCCCAGACCCTCGAAATGTCTGCGTCGCGCCCCGTCTATCCGTAGTGCGCTCCTTGCGGTGCAGCCAATCGGTCTCCCCGACGCTGTTGGCCTGCGCGACCTTTTTCTACTCTTCCGTCCGTATCAGCACCGTCTCACCGATCAGCGCAAAGAGCACGAAAGGCGCCCAGGCGGCGATCAGCGGCGGGTAGCCACCGAAATTCCCCATGGCCAAGGCGGCATTGTCGATCACGAAATAGGCGAAGCCCAGCGCCATGCCGATCACGGCACGGATCAGCAGCTGGCCGGAGCGGGCAAGGCCGAACGCGGTCACCGCGCCGAGCAGCGGCATCAGCACGGAGGAGAACGGCCCGGAAAGCTTGTGCCACCATGCAGCCTCAAGCTCGCTGGTGCGCCGGCCGGCAATCTTCATCGCCTCTATCGAGCGGGTCAGTTCGATGATGTTCTGCGAATCGGCATCGACCTTGGAGATCAGAATCTTCGCCGGCGTGATCCCCGGCGCCAGAGTGACCGAGGCTACGCGAGTTACCGTCGTGCGCGGCACGTCGAAAACCGTGGGGTTCTCAAAGCGCCAGCCCGGATTGGCGAAAGTCGCCCGGTCGGCGCGGACCATCTCGGTGATGATCCCCGCGTCGTCGCGGCGGTAGAAGGTGATGTTGTGCAGCACCATGCCGTTGTCCGGCCCGTCGATACTGCCCGCCATCATCAGGTCGCGCCCATCGGCCAGATAGAGGTTGGCCCTGCCCCCCGGATCCTTCGGGATCGGCCCGTATTTCACCCCCTGCCATGCATTCAGCATCGCGCTGGCGCGGGTCACCACGCGTTCGTTGAAGGCCAGGCTGCCCGTCGAAATGATGAAAGCGGCCAGAATCAGCGGCGCCAGCACCTGATGGGCGGAAAGTCCCGCCGCCTTCATCGAAATGACTTCGCTGTTCTGGTTCAGCGTGGCCAAGGTGATGATCGTCGCCAGCAGCACCGAATAAGGCAGGAAACGTGCCACCAGCTGCGGCACGCGCAGGGTGACGTAGTAGAACAACTGCGCCTGACCATTGCCGGGATAGGCCAGAATGTCCCCGCTCTCGCCCAGCAGGTCCAGCACCTGAAGCACCAGCACCAGCATCAGCAGCACCGCGAAAATGCGGGTGACGAACAGGCGCGCAAGGTACCAGGTCAGTGTGCGCGAAGGGAAAAATTCCATCTGCATCCCAGGTCAGGCCCCGCTTTCCGAGGCGGGTTCGGGCAGGATCGGGCCTTGCCGGTGGCGCTTGAGCAGCGACTTGAGCCGCTTGATGACGATGTCCGAACCCTTTTCGAGCCAGCCCAGCGGCTGCCCGCCCGGCACGTAGGCGACGCGCCAGTACATCCACACGATCAGTGCGGCAAACAGCGCAAACGGGCCCCACAGGCCGATGATCGGGTTCATCTTGCCCAGCGAGGCAACGTCGGCCGCGTACTGGTTGACCTTGTGATAGGCCACCACCATCACGATCGAGACGAACAGGCCGAGCGCCGATGTCGATCGCTTGGGGGGGATCGCCAGCGCCACCGCCAGCAAAGGCAGCAGCAGCATCATGATCACTTCGACCATGCGATAGTTGAAGTTTGCCTGGCTGGAGACGCGCTCTTCCTTCGGAAGGCTGTTGTTCCAGCCCAGCTTCATCAGTTCGGGCAGCAGGTATTCGCGATCCTGCCCGCCGCGCTGGCGGAATTTTTCCACCTGCGGCAGCTCGATCGGCAAATCATGCCGCGTGAAGGTCAGCACGCGCGGGTCCTTGCCCGGCATGTCCTGGATGATCTGGCCGTTGTCCAGCCGCAGGATGATCGTATCGGGCGCGCCCTTCAGCGCCAGGAACTGCCCCTCGCGCGCGGAGATCGATAGCACCTGTCCCTTGTCGTTGGCCACGCGCGCGAAGATACCGTTCAGCCGGCGGCCGTCGTCGCGGCTTTGATCGATGCGCAGGGCGATGCGATCCTTCAGCGCGGTGAACTCTCCCACCTTGATCGAGGCGCCCAGCGCACCCGACTTCAGCTCGTAATTGAGTTCCTCGTAATAATAGCGCGCCAGCGGCTGCAGGTAGCCGACGATGGCGAAGTTCACGCCCGCCAGCAGGATCGCCAGTATATAAGGCACGCGCAGCAGCCGCGTGTAGCTGAGCCCAACGGCGCGCATCACGTCCAGTTCGCTGGACGTGGCCAGTTTGCGGAAGGCCAGCAGGATGCCCAGCATCAGCCCCAGCGGAATCGCCAGGCTGGCATATTCGGGCAGCAGATTCGCCAGCATCTTGAAGACGACGCCGATCGGGCCGCCCTCCGTCGCGACGAAGTCGAACAGCCGCAGCATCTTGTCGAGCACGAGCAGAGAGGCCGCCAGCAGGAAGATGCCAAGCATGGGCATCACCACCAGGCGGAGGATGTATCGATCGATGGCGCTGAGGAATTTCACGCTGAAGGGTTCACCGGAATGTCGTCACAAAACCGTGCATCTGAGGCCCTTAAACGCTTGCCGCAGGTGGGCAAAGCGAATTGTCCACGATGATGTGAAGAACGCGGCGGCGCGAGACCCCAAAGCGGCGGAAGGCGGCACCCGCGCGCCGGGCGGAGAACACGGGGAACGGCGCCGGACGGCGGTTTTCCAAATTCCGCCAAGTCACGGCAATTGCTGGATTTCACCGTTAAACGGGATCGTTTCACGATTGCGCGCGGAGGCCAAGTCTCGAACAGCGGCCGGCGAATTGGCCGATCTCGCAAATCGCAGGCGGCACTCCCCTTCCTCCATTTTGTTAACATGGATCCCCCGCCATGCTGCCCGACCACTTCGATACCCGCGTCTTCTTCATGGCCGATGACATCCTGCGCACCGATGCCTTGGGCTTTGCGCAGGACCTGGAACGCTTCGCCCAGCGCGCCGAAGCGGCCGAACGCGCGCAGGCAGGCATCATCGTGCTGGAGGCGCTGGTGGTGTTCGGCGAAGCGGGACGGCGCATCGATGAAGCCGGCTGGACCTTGCTCTCCACCGGCATTGCCGCATCGGTTCGCAAGGGTGAGGAGGAGAACGCGGCGCGGTTGCTGATCCCCCACGGTGCGCTGGCGATCATCGATACGCTGTCGCCCACGGCTGAAAGCGTCCGGATCGTGAAGGAAGACGCGGCGATCGATTCGGAAGCCGTCGCACGGTCGCGCTGCGCAGCCATTGTGGCTGCCCTGTTCCGCGCCCTGTCGCAGCACTTCGAGGACGAGGTTGTTCCAACCGATGACGTGGAGCCGGAACACGCCGAAGAGACTGCGGCGGGGACCGCCGGCTAGGCCGTAATCGCGGGTATCGCGTAAAGGGGCCTCAGCCGAGACCCCGAAAAGCCCGAATCAGGCCTTTTCCAGCGTGCACTGAAGCGGGTGCTGGTTCTGCCGGGCGAAATCCATCACCTGGTTCACCTTGGTTTCGGCGATCTCGTAAGGGAAGATGCCGCAGACGCCCACGCCCTTCTGGTGAACGTGGAGCATCACCCGCGTCGCCTGCTCCAGATCCATATGGAAGAAACGCTTGAGGACCATCACCACGAATTCCATCGGGGTGTAATCGTCGTTCAGCATCAAGACCTTGAACTGGCTAGGCTTCTTCGGCTTGGCGCGGGTCTTGGTGGCGATGCCGACCTGTTCGCTACCGTCACCGTCATGGCCGTCCGAATCGGGGCCGGCTTTCACACGACCGGCGATTCCCTCCATCCCCACTGAACCATCGTCCCGGAAATCGGCACGCAGGGTTTCAGGGCACAGGCATTCAGCGCGCAGAGGCGCCGGAAAGCTCGGAAAGGAATCGAAATTCGGGGAGTACATGGCAGCAGAATATCGTATCGACCGCCCGGGAAACAAGGTCTGCGTCGAACATTGTCGCGCCGGAGCGGCTACAGGCCGCAACACGGCCCCGCAGGAACCACCCGAAAGACCGCCAATTATCGGCCGGTGACCGGACATCGGCCGGGTGAACCGCTCCACCCGGCCGACGGATCGACCTCTCTCAGGACTGTCCGGGAGATCTGCCGGCGCCCGAACCGGGCGCGGGCAAAAGATCAAACAGCCGCGTGACGGGCCTTTTCCATGGCGATGCTGACGCGGCCCGAAATCGGGGCGGCCACATCGCTGAACAGCTTCAGCATGGTTTCGCTGTTCTTCGAGCTGTAGGCGACGGCCGTGTCGAAGTTCTTGCGCAGGATGTCGCCCTGCAGCTTGAAGAAGTCGGTCGGCGACTTCACGGCAGCCAGTTCCTTGATGTCGCCGGTCATGGTCGCGAACGAGCTACGGCCTTCCGTAACCAGTTCCGAACCCAGGCCCTGCAGGCCTTCGGCGAGGATCTTGCCCGATTCAACCACGGCTTCAACGTTGCCCTTGGTGAAATCGCCCAGCTCGCCGAACAGGCTGGAGCTCTTTTCGAAGGCAGCCTTGGCCTTGGTCTGGGCTTCCGTCACGGCATCCTGAAAAGCAGAGAAATTAGCGCTCATGTCCATCGTCGTATCCTCGAGCATGAAGTTGGATATCAGTCCTGCGAAGCTTGTTTTTGAAGCGCCCGTCTTCGCTGCGGGGCCTGTCTTTGCGGCGCTGGCGGGTGCGGCTTTCGCCGTGCCCGTTCCGGCCGCGAGGGCCGGCTTGAGAACGGCAGGCGCGCGCGCAGCGACTGCCGGTTTGGTAATGGTCTTCCGGGCCGCCGCCACCTTGAGAGCGGTGGCAGGAGCAGTGGGCTTGGGTGCGGACTTGGCGGCAACCTTCGGCGCCACCACTTTCGCTGCCACTGCAGGCTTGGCCGCAGGTTTCGGCGCGATCTTTGCCGCCGGCTTGGCCGCAACTTTCGCAGCCACCTTGACCGGAGCCTTCGCCTTCGCGGCCACCTTCGCCTTCGCGGGCTTGGCTACCGGCTTCGGGGCAACCTTGATCGCGGGCTTGGCAACCACCGGTTCCGGCTTCGCGGCAACGACCGGGGCCGAAACCACCGGAGCCGAAACCACCGGCTTCGGTGTGGCGGCAGGCGCAGGCGCCGCCTTCGCCTCTTCCTTCGCTTCTGCGGCAGGAGCGGCTGTCGGCACGGCCTTCACCGCATCACCAACGGGTCCTGAGACCGCATCGGCCTTGGCAGTCGCCGCCTTCGCAGGCGCAACTTTGCCGGTTTCAGTCTTGTTCGTTGCGGAAGGTATCACGGGTTTGCTTTCAGCCGCTGCCGCGTAGGCCTTTTCGGCGAGGGCGTCATCCTTGTCTTCGTTGCCGGCCATCTGACTGTTCCTGCGTTCCTGGCGAGAATCGTAGCGATAGACGATGTTCGAGCCATTCGTGCCGCAGGACCGTCAAAGCGATCCGCCGACCCTTCAGGCTCTCCGTAAAACCAAGTCTGGAAATTCCTGCGATTCGTAGAATTCTTTTGCTGCGTTGCACAATATGCGGTCACAGCATCGAAGTCAATCGGGTCTTGCTGCACCGCATCATGAAAATGTTGCACTGCAACATGTACGCGCGCGAACAAGCCCGCGACACCACCGGCGGAATGCTCCGTTAAGGCGCGCGGCCTCGGAAGCCCAGACGTAAGGCATTGAAGTCAGGTGTATAGTACGACTGCATCGGAAATGGACCGCAGCGGCCTATGTTCCCGCGGGCGCCGGCAGAATGGCACATCGATCCCGTGCGCACCGGCCAGGAACGGCAGCCGGCTGCGTTTTAACCGCTGGATCTCGAAAGAGATTGCGCCGGAAACTTTGGAGCAACTTCGGTGTACCGGTGGCGGCGCAGGCCAAAGCGTTGGCCCGCCACCCCACTCAGCGCGTCATGACGTAGCGGCCCGGCGCATCCTCGATCACCTTGTCACCACGGCCGCCGGGACGGCGCTTGCCGCGTGCCGGCACTTCGGTTCCGTCCAGCCCGCGCAGCCAGTCGATCCAGTGCGGCCACCAGCTGCCCTGATGCGCCTCCGCCCCGTCCACGAAGCTTTCCAGCGTGTCGGCCTTCGCCGGATTGGTCCAGTACTGATACTTGTTCGCGGACGGCGGATTGACGACGCCGGCGATATGGCCGGAACCTGCCAGCACGAACGTCCACGGCCCGGCCAGATAATGCGTCAGCTTCCACACGCTGCCGGGCGGGGCGATGTGATCCTCTCGCCCGGCCTGGATATAAGTGGGCGTGGCAATCCGGTGCAGGTCGATCGGCACGCCGCAAGCCTGCAGCGAATCCGCCACTACCAGCCGGTTGTCGCGATAGAGATCGCGCAGATAGCTGCGGTGCCACTTCGCCGGCAGGTTGGTGACGTCGCCATTCCAGTGCAGCAGGTCGAAGGCGGGATACTGCTCGCCCATCAGGTAGTTCTTTTCGACCGTGCTCCAGATCAGATCGTTGCCGCGCAGGATATTGAAGGTGGCGGCAAGGTAGCGCCCGTCCAGATAGCCTTCGGGGGACAGCTTGCCGATCGTCTCGATCTGCTGGTCGTCCACGAAGGCCTTGAGGTCGCCCGCATCCTCGAAATCGACTTGCGCGGTAAAGAAGGTGGCGCTGGCCACTTTGTCCGCCTCCCCCTTGCGCGCCAGCACGGCCAGCGTGGCGGCCAGCGTGGTACCGGCAACGCAATAACCGATGGTGTGGACCGAAGGCACATCCAGCCGATCGCGCACCACGTCGATCGCCTGGACCTGCGCGGCGATATAGTCGTCCCACGCAAGGTCGGCCATCGAGGCATCGGCCGACTTCCAGGAGACCATGAACACTGTCGTGCCCTGCTCCACCGCCCAGCGCACGAAGCTCTTCTTCGCGTTCAGGTCCAGAATGTAGAAGCGGTTGATCCACGGCGGGAAGATCAGCAGCGGCGTCTTCAGCACATCGTCCGTGGTCGGCGTGTACTGGATCAGCTGATAGAGCGGCGTTTCGAACACCACCTTGCCCGGCGTCACCGCGATATTCTCACCCAGCACGAAGGCGCCGGGGCGAACGTGGGTCAGCTGGCCCTTGCGCATATCGTCCAGCAGGTTCTCGAACCCGCGGATCAGGCTTTCGCCCTGAGACCGGCGCGCAGCCTCCAGCGCGACCGGGTTGGTCATCGGGAAGTTGGCCGGGCTCAGCCCGTCGACGATCGCGCGGGTGGCGAAGATCAGTTGCGCCTTGCGGGCCGCTTCCAGCCCTTCGGCCTTTTCCGCCATGCCGACGATTTGCTCGGCCAGCATCAGGTAAAGCTGGTGCAGCACCGCGAAGAACGGCTGGCGACGCCATTCGGGATCGGCAAAGCGGCCGTCCGATCGCGGCAGCGCGGGGTCTGCTTCCGCCTTGCCCGCTTCCTTCGCGTCCGGCCCCAGCCCGTATTGCGCCAGCACCCCGTTGATCAGCCCGGCCGCGTCGTTCCACAGCCGCTGCTGCACTTCAGGATCGGAGAGCGGAAGCTGGCGCGCCACGGATTCGGCGGTGGCGATCCATTTCAGCGGGTCCGACCAGTGCCCCTGCCCGTCCTTCGCCTTGCCGATCTGCTCCACCTGAAAATCGGTCCAGATCGAATGCATGCGGCTGGCGATTTCCGCCCAGTGCACCGCGCTTTCGGCCTCCGGCGTGCCTTCCTTGGGGACTAGCCCGCCGAACAGGCCGGTTACCTGGCTGGCGTGATCCTGAAAAAGCTTGGCCATAAGGTCGGTGGCGTCGGTCGCCATGTGCGGTCGAACTCCGAAGGGAAGGATCCGATGCGAATCCCCTCGATCACTTTCCTATCGAGTGCCCCGCCCGCCGCCAACTGGCAAAGCCGATCGGACAAAACTTGCGCATGTCCCCCGCTTTCCCGTCACACGATTGCGCATCGGCCATTTGCGCGAGGGCTTTATTCCCCTACAGGGACCGGCGCGGCACTTTTCGCCGCGTGTTTTATGGATTCACAGAGGTCATGGAAGACGAGTTCTACCGCATCAAGCGACTGCCGCCCTACGTTATCGCCGAAGTCAACGCGATGCGTCATGCGGCACGCCAGGCGGGCAAGGACATCATCGACCTCGGCATGGGCAATCCGGACCTGCCGCCGCCCGCCCACGTGATCGACAAGCTGTGCGAAGTGGCCCGCAAGGAAGACGCCCACGGCTACTCGGCTTCGTCGGGCATTCCCGGCCTGCGCAAGGCCCAGGCCAACTATTACGGCCGCCGCTTCAACGTCGATCTCGATCCCGAGACCGAAGTGGTGATGACGATGGGTTCCAAGGAAGGCCTCGCCAGCCTCGCCACCGCGATCACCGCGCCGGGCGACGTGGTGCTGGCCCCCAACCCCAGCTACCCGATCCACACGTTCGGCTTCATCATCGCCGGCGCGACGATCCGTTCGGTGCCGACCACGCCGGACGAACGCTATTGGGAATCGCTCAACCGCGCGATGGCCTTCACGGTGCCGCGCCCGTCGATCCTGATCGTCAACTACCCCTCGAACCCCACGGCTGAGACGGTGGATCTCGCGTTCTACGAGCGCCTGGTCGCCTGGGCGAAGGAGAACAAGGTCTGGATCCTGTCCGACCTTGCCTATTCGGAACTCTATTTCGACGGCAACCCGACGCGTTCGATCCTCGAAGTGCCGGGCGCCAAGGACGTGGCGGTGGAATTCACCTCGATGTCGAAGACGTTCTCGATGGCCGGCTGGCGCGTCGGCTTCGCGGTGGGCAACCCGAAGCTGATCGCCGCGCTGAAGCGCGTGAAGTCCTACCTCGACTACGGCGCCTTCACGCCGATCCAGGCGGCGGCCTGCGCCGCGCTGAACGGCCCGCAGGACATCGTCGAGAAGAACCGCAACCTCTACCAGAAGCGCCGCGACGTGATGGTGGAGGCGTTCGGCCGCGCCGGTTGGGAAATCCCCAGCCCCAAGGCATCGATGTTCGCCTGGGCTCCGCTGCCGCCGGCCCTGAAGGAAATGGGCAGCCTGGAATTCTCCAAGCAGCTGCTCACCCATGCCGAAGTCGCGGTGGCGCCGGGCGTCGGTTATGGCGAGGACGGCGAAGGCTTCGTCCGTATCGCCATGGTGGAGAACGAACAGCGCCTTCGCCAGGCGGCGCGCAACATCAAGCGCTATCTCACGTCGATGGGCGTCAACACGCCGGCGGCCTGAGAGTCCGTTTGGAAAATGCCCGCAGGGGCATTTTTGAGGCGGCACCGGCCCTCTCCTCCGCACGCGAATCCGGCTGCGGCCGGATTCGCGGCATGGGGCCGCTGCCTCACTACGAATCGTTGATGGCCTCGCCCGCCTCCAAACCGTCAGGCGATGGGCCGGCCGATGACTATGGGAAAAACCCTATAGGGATTTTTCCAACTGCCTGATACCAGTCGAAAATCAACGCTATAGTAGTTTAGGCGCGGAAAACTGGGGAATTTTACCCTGGCATTACCTCGTACTGTAAAAATATACGTATTGTTCCGCGGCCGACATCCGCCCAAGGATACCGGTTACCGGACCACCATCAATCTTGCAGAATAGGGGGGGGAATGACCTATCTGGGCAAGAGCGAATGTCACGCACCACGTTTTCGCTGGCTAACGCAACATACAATACCCTCGCAGCTGGACCTGCGCCGCTGCGGCTGGATACTCGAACCCGAGCATGAGGCCTCGATCGACTGCGTCGGGATGATCGACGCGCTCGGCCTGGATGCCGGGCAATGGCTGGCGCTGCTGGAAACACTGCCGCAGGACCAGCGCCGCACCGTGCTGGTCACGGGTGTCAGTACCGCGTGCGAGCGCGCTTCACTGCTCCATGTCGGTTTTGGCGATGTCGTCACCGACGCCATCGAGCTGGAAGAACTGGACGCCCGCGCCAGCCGCCTGTCGCAACTGGCGCAGTGCCTGCCGCGTCGCCGCCGCCTGGGCCGCCTGACGCTGGACCTTCTGGCGCGGGAGGCGTTCGGCGATGGCGAACCGCTCAATCTCAACCCCCGCGAATTCGCGCTGATCTGGCGCTTGGCCGATTCGGTTAACACCACGGTGAGCAAGGAAACGCTGATCTACGACGTGTGGCGGATGGGCTTCGTGCCCGAAACCAACAGCGTTGCCGTCCACATGTCGCGCCTCCGCCGCAAGCTGGCCTTCGTGGGCCTTGCCGGCGTGATCGAGACTTCGTCGAACGGCGGCTACCGGCTGATCATGCCCGCCGAAGTTCCACCGGTTGAGCGGTCCGTCCGCGCCAAAGCCGAAACGCTGTCACACTGAACCACGCCCCCGCGGCTATCGTCGTTCCACAAGGGCGGCGAGATCGGCGGGGGTGTTGATATTGGCGATCGGCGCCAGCAGTTCGATCGCCCGCGCGCCCACCAATTCCGCAAAACGCCGCATCGAATGGCTTTCTTCGCTGTGGAGCAGGGTTTCCAACGTGGCGGTCGCGGATACGGGCCAGATGCCGATGATCGGCTGCACCGCCACGCAGGCCGGCGCATCGCCCAACCGTTCTAGCAGATCGTCGGGCAGCAGCCCGCCATCGACGCCGCAGGACAGGACCTGGGTGTAGCCCTCATCCTGCGCCAGCCGCATCGCGGCAGCCAGCCCACCCAGCGGCCCCATGTCGGCATGCGGCCAATCCGGCAGGGTAGAGGCCGGCGCGGTTTCCCGCCCGGTGACCACGACCTGCTCGCACCAGCCCGACAGCGCATCCACGGCCAGCGACAGCAGGGTATGACCGCCAAGCTCCGCCAATGCCTTGTCGCTGCCGAACCGGCTAGACCGCCCGCCTGCTAGAACCGCTCCGAGAATCATGGCCAGGCTCCATCGCAGGGGAGTGGGATCGTACCGGTAATGCTACCGCACTCCGGCGCGGATACAAACGGATCCGCCCTGAACCCGGTTCCCGCCCCGGTCCCGCGCGCACGAAGCTGTCGATGAAATTCACCGGAAACGTGAATCCCGGTTGCGCCCGAGCGAATCCGTTGATAGTGGCCCACTCCACCACACCGGATGGCCCGATGGCGGAGTGGTTACGCACCGGACTGCAAATCCGTTTACGCCGGTTCGATTCCGGCTCGGGCCTCCACCTTCCTACATCGCAAAGCGCTGCAATCGCCCTTCCGGGCGGCAGATTTGCCCGCGTCAGCGCCGCCGTGCCTTCCTTTCGGGAAAACGCGGGGCCGTATTCAGGTCGTCGATATCGAACGGGGCCCCGGCCGCCTCGCGGAAGCGGCCGATGAACTGTCTTCCTCGCGGATTCACGTGACCCTGCTGTGCTTCATGCCGACCTTTCCGTCGTGAGCGGCGCCTATCGTTTCTCGAATGCAAGGAAGGTCAGGCGGCTGTCGCGACCCGTGTTCCAGGGGGCGCAATTGTAGTGCTCGTACTCGTGCTTGGCGTAATCGACGAGGTTGAAGCCCAGCTGCTGCATCAGGTGGATGTAGATTTCGGGATCGCGATTGAAGACCGGCGGATTGCCCTCGCGGCGCCACCGCTGGTCCATGAGTTCGGCGATGACCACCCGTTCGCGGCCCTTCGTCGCCTCCACCATCATCGGCACCAGCGCATTGTCTGCCACGTGCAGCAGCACCGTGTAGATCAGCACCGTCGGCGCGGCCGGGTAGGTGTAGCCGTGGTCGTGGATGCGAAAGTTGTGATCGGGCAGCGCCGCGCGGGCCTGCCGCAGCGAGTTCGGGTTCACGTCGACGCCGATATAGCCCTCCGGCGTGAACAGCGAGGCGATACGGCCGACACCGCAGCCGATCTCCAGAACCGGAAAGCGCGTGCCCAGCGCCTTGCCGAGGGCGGCGCCAACGTCGAAGCCTTCGGGGAACTGATAGCCGTTGCTGGGGATGATGTGGTCGACGCCTTCCTTGATCCAGAAGGCCTCTTCAGGCGTCCTCCAGAGGCGATTTTCCGCCCGATCACGCACACCGTCCTCGGTCACCTGCTGCGGTTCCGCAATGATCTTGCGTCCGTCCGCCTTGGCCTGACGCGATGCCTGCCAGTGGCGGATCACCGCGGTTTCCGCACCGGGCGCGCCATCGATATGCAGATAATCGCGCGGCAGCCACGTCGTCTTGAGCGGCCGGATGCTGGCGATATCACACCATGCAGAGGAGAGATGGACCTGATCCCAGGTCAGCGGATCCGCCTGGCAGCGCAGCACCCATTGGCGCAGCAGTTCGCCGGCCAGCTCGGTCTTGCCGAAATAGAGCGTGCCGGAGCAGAACTCCCAGCCGCGATCCTGCTCGGCATGGTTCCAGGTCCACTTGTGCAGGGCCACATCCGCGTCCAGTGCCGAAAACAGATCCGGCGTGGCCTCCACCGTGGCATCGGCATCGAGCCAGACGATGGGCCGATCGGAAATCAGCCATTGTTCGTAGATGAATTGCGCCTTGTAGGCGCAGTTCATCTCCCAGCCGCCGACGCTGTCGATCGGCTGCAGCACATGATCGATCCCGAACCCATCCAGCGTCGCGCGCAGACGGGCGGCGTGATCGGCATATTCGTTGTCGGCGGTGAAGAACGACACCACGCGGAACGGATGCGCGCCGGGCGCAAGAACGTCGGCCGTGCCGCGCGGCTCCATGCCTCGGTCGAGGTCGCGGCCGATGAAGCTCTTCACGGCAAAGTCGGCGGTGCTGGCGGCACGCGGTACGGCGGTCTGGAGATTCATCGCAGGCGATCCATCGAAGAGGCCGCCGCCGGACCGAAACCGACGCGCGGACGAGGCGAACAGGAGCAGAGCGTCGGCGCGCCCGGCGGTTATGGCATTATAGAATGGCCGGACCGGCCGGCGTGGCAGCGGCGCAATTGCCCACTTAGGGGCGCAACAGGTCGTAGCTCTGGATCATCCCGACCAGCCGCCCTTCCCGGTCCACCACCGGAACCACCGAAAGCGGGCGTCCCGCGTCCTGCATCAGCAGCAGCACATCGGCGACCACCGCGCTGTCCGGCGCGACGATCGGCCCCGTCTTCATCACATCGGCCGTGCGGATCGCGTAAATGTCGTGCCGGGATTCGATCAGCCGGCGCACGTCGCCGTCCACCACCAGTCCCTGCAGACGCCCCGCCGCATCGGTCACGCAAGCTGCGCCCATGCGCCCGGCAGAGATCACCGCGATCATCTCCGCCACGCTGGCATCGGCCCCCACCGTGGGAAGGTCGGCGCCCTTGCGCATCAGGTGGCGGATCGGAATCATGTGCCGGCCCAGCAGGCCCGCCGGGTGATGCCGCAGGAAATCCTCCCGCGTGAAACCGCGTGCGCGGCTGACGGCGACCGCAAGGGCATCGCCGATCGCCATCTGCAAGGTCGTGCTGGAGGTCGGCGCCATGCCGATATGATCGGCCTCCCTGGCGATATCCATCAGGATGCAATGTTCGACCACATGCGCCAGCGGCGATTCCGCTCGGCCGATCACCCCGATCAGGCGGCACTTGCGCGCCTTCAGGATCGGCAGGATGCGCATGATCTCCTCGGTCGATCCGCTGTTCGAGAACAGCAGCACCACGTTCTCGGTCTGCACCGCGCCAAGGTCGCCATGCGCGGCCTCCGCCGCGTTGAGGAAGAAGGCCGAGGTGCCCAGGCTGGAAAAGGTCGCCGCCACTTTCGCCGCGACCAGCCCGGACTTGCCGATGCCCAGACACACGATCGGCCGTTCCTGCGCCGCGATCAGCGATACGGCGGCAGGGATCGCGCTGTGGGCGCCCTGCAGGAATCCGTCCAACGCGTCGCGCTCGGCCGCCAGAACATCGCGAAACCAGCGGGTTTCCCGCTCGTCCTGCTCCTGAAACCGCGCGACCTTGTAATTCAGCATTCGATGACTCCGGCTATTCCATTCATGCGGGATGTCAGGCCTGCGCTGCCCGCAACTCGCGGTTTTCCCGCTCCAGATCGAGGTTCCATGTCGCCAGGCCGAACCGGCGCACATCCACCTGCTGCCAGAACAGTCCGGGATCGCGTTCGAGCAGGTGGAACTTGGCCAGCGCGCTCGCGCACTGCGATCCCATGTCGATCACTTCGGCCAGTTCGGTAAGATAGAAGGGGACCGGCCGTTCGGGATCGCCCATATGATCGCGATGGGCGCAGGCCGCCGCACGCAAGGCGATGTCGACCCCTTGCTGGAACGCCCCCCGCGCCGCCGCGTGATTGCCGCCCGCGATATGCAGTCGCGCCGCGTAGAATGCCGCCGCGACCGATTTGGTGGCCAGGATCGGCGCGAAAGCCTGCCAGTCCGCCGCTGCCGTGGCGCTGTACCAGCGCAGCGCGCCGGCGTGATCGCCAGCCATCTCACACAGCCGCCCCGCCAGGAACGCGTGCGAGATCTTCCACCGCGCCACATGCGCGGGCGGATTGTCGCCCGCCGCGATGGCATAGCCCTGGATCGCGTCCAGCAAGCCCGGCACTGCCGCGCGCTCCCGCGCCTCCAGCGCGCGGTAGCCATAGACGGTAAGCGCCGCGCCCTGATCGGCCGATCCCAGTCGCGCATTGCCGATCACATATTCGGCAAGGCGGCACAGCGTATCCTCGTTGCCCAGCCGTTCCCCCATCTGGACCATCGTGCGATAGAGCCAGGGATTGTCATAGGCCCCGAAATCGGCGAGCGCGGGAAGGCTTTCCGCTGCCCCCGCGAAGGCGGGATGAGCATAGGCTGCGGTGTCCGATGCCCCTGCCAGCGGATTGGCGGAAACCACCGCCAGCAGCCACGGCCCTTCCGCTTCCCCGTCCAGCACGGCGGGAATGATATGGCGCGCGCCCATCGGATCCCGCGTGAGAGGAAGTTGCTCGTAACGGCATTCCACCAGAAAGCGGCTGGAAAGCGCTTCGTTCAGCGCCGCCCAACTGGCCGGCAACGAAGCATCCCCTGGCTCCGCTTGGCGGAGGGCAAGGATCAGGCGGCCGTCGCACTTCAGCACCCGCACGTAATCGTCCAGCCGCGCCTGCCAGCCGCCCGGCATCGCCGGCTGGAACGCCACGAGCGTATCGAGCGAACGGTCCGCGATCTCAGCCAACGGCAGGTTGGCGCGGACCGAGGCAGCCTGCGACAGTGCCCCAACGATGCTGGCCCCGTCGGCGGCAAAGGCACCCTCTATCAGTACGGCATCACCCGGGCGCACATGGCTGGCCGCCAGCGCATAGCGCGCGATCGCGGCATCGGCGTCCACCCCGCCGCTTGCAAGAAGCCCCTCATGCAGTTCGGCCTGCGATCCGGCTGGGGCACGGCGATAGAAGCTGAGCGGCGGCATCGCCCGGCCATTCCACTGCGGATAGTCGTAATGCGTCATGCCGCCGGGATGGCGGATCCAGCCTGCAGCAAACAGATCGGCTTCGATCGTCTCGCGCGGTCTGCCAAGGGATTGCAGCGCCAGCACGCCGGCGCCGGCATAAGGCCGGATCGCCTCCGCCAGCGTTTCGGCCCCGCCGACGCGGGGCCATTGGAGGTAAGCGGCGGCGCCGCCCTTGCCCGGTCCATCGTGCGGCCGGCAGCCCAGCAGCGCCAGTTCCTGCGCCAGTCGGCCATGGGCAGCGAGATCCATCGCGATCCGGCAGGGGCCCAGCCGCCTGACGATGGCGGCGGCGTCATGAATGCTCATGGAAGGCTGATTTCCCGCTTGTAGTTTGATGCAGGCTACGCCCGCCGTGCCGTACAATTATAGGATAACGGCACCCCATCCGAACGGCCGACGGGGAAAATTTTGCCGGGGGTGGGTACCGCCGCCGGATGGCTTCGCTTCCCCTCTATATTGGGCACATGGCCGTAGCCCGGCTGCCTGAAAACCTGCGTTTCGCCATTTCCCGAGGGATGCCATGTCCAAGACCTCCATCCGTACCGCAGCCCTTCCCGATTTCCTGGGCGCGCTGCCTGCGGAGTTGAAGATCGACACTCTCTCGCTGGACTGTTTCGATACGCTGATCTGGCGCAACACGCAGGCCCCCTATGACCTGTTCGCCGATCTGCCGGTAACCGGCGGAGCCCTGTACCCGCGCCGCCACGCCGAAAGCAACGCGCGGCTCAACGCCCCGCACCGTCAGCGCCGTTTCGAAGTGACGCTGGACGAAATCCACGCCGAACTGCTGCCCCACCAGGGCGACGCCGAACGGGCGGCCATGGTTCAAGCCGAACTGGATGCGGAAGCACGCCACTGCTTCGCCTTTGCGCCCACCCGCGACCTGATCCTGGATGCCAAGCGTCGCGGCATGAAGGTCGTCATCGTTTCCGACACCTACCTGTCCGAACCGCGCCTACGTAATCTGATCGCGGATGTCGCCGGGGAAGAGCTGGCCGGCATGATCGATCGCATCTTCTGCTCGTGCGAATACGGCATCGGCAAGGCGGGCGGCCTGTTCAAGCTGGTGCTGAAGGAACTGGGCATCAAGCCGCAGCAGATGGTGCATCTGGGCGACAATATCGTCGCCGACATGCAGGCCCCGCGCATGCTGGGCATTCCCAGCATGCACATCACGCAGTTCGACACCGCGGCCACGCAGCGCCTGCGCATGGAGGCTGCCGCGGCCAGCATGATCGATCCGGCCACGCGCATTTCCGTGCCGGTCTATCAGCCGCACCGCGCACAGATTTCGCTGCGCACCAACGACGATCCGACATTCGCTTTCGGCCACGACGTACTTGGCCCGCTGATGCACGGCTTCGCCACATGGATCCGCGAGGAGGCCGAAGCGCTTGAACGGGCCACCGGCCGCCGCGCGAAGCTGCTGTTCCTGCAGCGCGACGGGCATCTGCCCGCCCGCGCCTTCGCCGCGCTCTATCCCGAATGGGCGGATCGCGTCACCGAACCGGCAATCAGCCGCGTCATCGCCGTCGCCGCCAGCTTCGTCGACAAGGAAGCCATCCGCAAGCACATGGCGCCCTGGCTGTCGCCGAACATCGAGAAGACGCTGACCAAGGCCCGCATCTGCGCCCGCCAGTTGCTGTTCGACGAGCGCGAGACGGCAAAGCTGCTGGAAGGCGGCGACCTGGAAGGCTTCGGTGCGCGGGTGATGAAGCCCGGCAATGTCGAAAAAATCCTGCGCCGTTCGGCCAGGATGGGTGAGCGTCTGTTCCGCCAGCTGCGCAATCTCGGCGTCGAACAGGGCGACGCGGTCATGCTGATCGATCTTGGCTACAACGGATCGGTGCAGAACGCGGTGGAAGCACGCCTGCGCGCGGGCATGGATCTGGATGTGGCCGGCCGCTATCTGCTGCTGCGCGAAGTGCTGCCCTCCGGCCTCGACAAGCGCGGCTATTTCGATACCCGCAATTACGACTACAACGTGTTGTCGACCATTTTCAGCTCGATCGCGGTGGTGGAACAGTTCTGCACGATGGCGATCGGCTCCGCAGTCGACATTGCCGAGGACGGAACGCCGATCCGCGAGGCCGTCGGCGTCGAAAACGCCCAGAGCGACGTTCGCGAAGCGGCGCAGGCCGCCTGCCTGGAATTCCTGAGCGCCGTCGGCAGCGCCTTCGTGCGCACGCCCCGTTCGGACGATGTCGAAACCCGTCGCCGCGCGGCGATGGGCGTGCTCGCCCGCCTGCTGATGATGCCGATCGACCAGGAAGTGCAGATGCTGCAGCACTTCAACCACGATGCGAACTTCGGCGTGAAGGACATGATCCAGATGTCCGATCTGGAATCCGCCCAGCACAGCATCAAGCGGCGCGGCTTCTTCTACGTCCGCAATGCCGAACGCATGTACCTGCCGGGCGAACTTCAGCAGTTCGGCCTGCCGCTGAACCTGTCGGTCTTCAGCATGCGCCGCTTCAATCTGGATTTCGCGAAGGGTGACGTCGATATCGAGACGCTGCAGTTGCCGATCCAGGTCTATGGCGACGGCCAATCCACGGCCCGAACGGTGGGCGCGCATCGCACCGCGGATGGCTATTACCGCGCGATCGTGCCGGTCGGCACCGGCCAGTTTTCGATCGGCCTGTTCCTCGGCCGCCTGTTCGAATATGTGCAGGTCGAGGAAATCAGCGTGCAGCCCCTCACCACCGTGACCGGTGAGGATGCCACCCCCGCGCAAGTGGTGACCGACGGTATGGAGGAAGTGGCGCCCGGCCTGTACCGGATCGACGGCCCGCAGGGCTTCATGGTCGTTCCCGCCGTGCCGAGCGACGAGCAGATGCTGCTCAGCATCGTCCTGCGCCCCATCGTGGCCCGCAACCAGACCGTGGCAGAGGCGAACCGCGCGGCGGCCTGACCCGCCCCCCGCTGCACGAAGAGCGACCACCAGGCCGGGGCGCGTTCCCGAAGGACGCTTCCCGGCCCTGCCCCGCTGCGCGCGGGTGAGGTGTTCCAGCAATAGACGGACATCGTACAGCAATGGGCAAGACGCTGCCGCCTGCGCTATTCCGGCGCTACCTTTGACGATCACTGCGATTGGCTGCGATTGCTCCCGCCAGACTTGATCGATTGGTATATCGTTTCAATGTGGCACGCATTTTACGATCATACATCTGTTTCACTGCCCCGGCGCCCCGCAAGCGGCCCTGCCGGGCCGGGCACCGGCGCGACTATGGCCGAAAGCAGTTTTCAGCCCCCGATTCGCGACTAGGAAAAATCCCCATACGGCCTTTGTAATCAGCTGAAATCAGGGGTTTTTTCCGAACCCCCATTCCCGCGAAAAACCCATACGGGAAATCCCTTAGTTGGTAGCTTAGTATACGAAAGCCATTGGTCGTCAGGTGAACATTTCCCGCGTCCTGGGGCGCGGACACATCAAGCAATGCGGGCAGTATTCTTGAGAGTTCGATGACGGAAAATTTACCTTTGGGTCGCGCGGAAAAGATCGACAGACATGCAATGTCGCAGACTGAATACAGCTTCTCTCTCAAACTGAGGGTGGATTCACCTGGCAAGCTCTGGCAGGCGGCGGCTCTCCGCTGCCTGGCGCAACCGGGGATTTGCGAGGATGACGTCGCCGAGATGATCGGCCCGTTCGACGATCCCTCGATCGTCGACTGCCTCATGGTGCTGGCCCTGCCCGATCACATGCCCGGCTGCACGCGGCTGGATGTGTCATTGGGGAACCACGGGCCGGACTATTCCGCGGACCTCGCGGCGATCCTGGCCGGATGCCATAGCGCCAGCCGCAACTGAAACACGCCGGCGCGATCGCGCGCCGGGTTTCGCGCCCATTGCCGCCCTGCGAGCGGCCGGCGCCCGCTTTTCCCTATTCAGTTTCGGGCAGGCGCATCGGGCCATCAAGGCCGCCGCAGTGTCCCAAAACGCAGGCACCCGAAACAAAAGCGGCGGCGGGGCCCGCCAACCCCGCCGCCGCTGCCGCTCTCACAGGAAGTGCGTTCAGATTTCGCTGTCGGTGGCTGCCAGCGCGACCAGCCCGTCCACCGACATGCGGATGCCGTTGACACCCAGCATGATCGTCGAGCCGTCGGTGACGACGTCCGAAACCTTCGCTACCGAATTGATCGTGGTGTCCAACTCGTTGCCGGCCGCGTCCGTCGCCGTGATCGCCATGGTATAGGCGCCGCTGGCGGCCGTGGTGCCATCCGCCTGGGTGCCGTCCCACTTGTATTCGCCCTGCGAGGTGGGATCGAGCTCCACCGTCTGCACGACCTTGCCATTGGCGTCGGTGATCGTCGCGGTGACAGACGCGGGCGTGCCGTCCACGTAGTAGGTCCAGTGCGCCGGGTCGCTGCCGAGGCCGGCCACCGGGGAGTCGAAGCGCGCTTCCTTGCCGATGAAGCTGGAATACTGCGACATCTGCGAGGAGGTGAGCTGCGACAGGATATCGCTGAGCGTGCCGTTCTGCTGGATCTGCTGTTCCACCTGCGAATACTGCACCAGCTGCTGGGTGTATTCCGAGGTATCGGTGGGGTTGAGCGGATCCTGGTTCGTCATCTGCGTGGTCAGCAGCTTGAGGAACAGGTTGTAGTCCGACAGCAGGCTGGTGGTGGCCGCCGAAGTGCCGTCACTCGACGTGGACGACGAGGACGAAGTACCGGAAACTGTAGTCATGTGCTGCTGGTGTCCTATGCCATGAGATCGACGTGGCCGCTGCTTCCAAGCGACCGGTAGACCGGGTCGTCGCCCCCGCTGAAATCGTCTGTACTGGCCTGCTGGCCCTGCCAGCGCTGCCCGCCCTGACTGCCCTGGCCGCCATTGCCCTGCCCGGCTCCCTGACCACCGGCGCGCGTATCGAAACGCAGCGACTGGCCATCCGCGCGGATGCCGGCATCGGCCAGCGCGCGATTGAGATCGGTGCTTTCGCGGCGCAGCAGATCGGCCGCGGTCGAGCTGTCCGCCGACATCACCGCGCGCAGGACGCCGTCGTGATCGAACGACAGGCGCACGTCGATGCGGCCCATGTGCTGGGGATCGAGCTTGATGAGCAGGTCGCCCGCACCCTTGTCGAGCGCGCGGGCGATCTGGACGCCGATGTCGTTGCCGAACTGGCCTTCCTGCACCGAAACCGTGGCGGTCGGCGTGGTGGCAGCGGCAGTGGCGTAAGGCAGTGCCGCCGGCCGCATGGCCGTGGTGGCAAAAGTCTGCGTCAACACCGGGCTGGACAGCGTGGAGTCATCCGCGCCCGTCGAGGCCGGGTCGGAAGTGGTCAGCGCAGCGTCATGCGTGGCTGAGCCCTCCCCTGCGGCGTGGGCCCCACCGCTCGATGCGGTGCTTTCGGCGGCCGGGGTGAAGGCGGTGTGCTTGCCGGCGCCGCCGCGCGTCGAAGCGGCGGCGGCGAAGGTTGCCGTGCCGCTGGCTGCGGCCTGCCCCTTGCTGTCGACGCGGGTCGCCGCATCCGCCTTGGCATTTTCGCCGGTGGCGCCTTCGGTGGTGGCCTGCGCGCCAGCCAGGGCCACTTGCGCCGTCGCGGCGGGCGTGGCCGCCGGCGTAGCGGGCGTAGCGGCCTGCTGGATCGGGAGCGGCACGGCCTGATCGTCCGCATCGGCGGTACGCTCCCGGTCGCTTGCCTTGGCGGGTTCGCCGGTCGCGGCGGGGTCGGCCTCGGTCGTCGCAGCGGTGTCGCCCGGCGTCGCCTTCGCAGTGTCGGCGGCGGCAGCTGGCAATGCAGTCTTGCCCGCGCCATCCGCCTTGTTCGCGGCGAGGTGCGAGGCAAGGTTCATCGGCTTGGCGGGCACCGGCACAGGCAGCGTTTCCGCCACGGGTGCCGTCACTGCCTGCGCGGCGTCGGTGACCGATGCGGGATCGGCATCGACGGGCGGAAGCGCATCCGCCAGCGCGTCGGTGGCAGAATCAACGGCGGTCTCGGCGGCAGTCTCGGCCGTCGCCTGGGCGTCGCCCTGACCGTTGGCGGCATCGGTGGCCGGCGTTTCGGCCGCGCTCGCGTCTTCGGCGGTGTTGGCCTGCCCCTTGTCCGTCGGTGCCTTGTCGGTCTTGTCGGCCTGAGTCTTGTGAGAGGCCGTCCTATCAGCCGTGCCATCGCTGGCCTTGCCCGACGGGCTCTTGGCCGACTGGTCTCTGCCGGACGGGCTCTGCGGCCTCTCCGCGCGCGTGCCGGCTGCGTCGTCGACCATCGACCCGAAGGACGAAGCCCCGCCGTCATCACTGCCAAATGCACTCGCCGCCGGCGAACTTGCGGCAGGCGCCGCCATCGGAAGCACGGCATTGATGGAAACTGTCATGTATCGCTACCCTCTCCGGGGTTTACCCGGCCACATCCTATCATAGAGCGATTTGCGCCTTCCCGGTCTCGCCCCGCTTCACCTCATCCGCGCCCTCACCCGATCGCGCCAAGGCTGCGCAGCCGTGCGCGTGGGTGGATCTCGTTCTGCGAAAGCACCACCGTCGCCGGGCGCACGCGCTCGATGATGGAGCGCACGTAGGGCCGCAGCGGCGGGCTGGTGAGCAGGCACGGGATCTCACCCTGCGCGGCAAAGCGGTCATACGTCTCACGCACCGAGGCGATGAACTGCTGCAGATTGGACGGCGCCATCGCCAGATGGCGGTCATCGCCCTGCCCGACGATCGCCTCGTTGAAGGCTTCGTCCCAGTCGCCGCTGAGCGTGACGATGGGAATCGTGCCGTCGAAAGTCTGCTGCGCCGAAATCTGGCGGGCCAGTCGCGCACGCACATGCTCGGTCACCAGCGTCAGGTTGTTGGTCATCGCGGTGGCTTCGGCGATGCCCTCCAGGATCGTCGGCACGTCGCGGATCGAAACGCCTTCGGACAGCAGGTTCTGCAGGATGCGCTGCACGCCGGAGATCGAGATCTTTGCCGGAATCAGGTCGCCGATCAGCTTTTCGGTGTCCTTGTGGACTTCGCTCAGCAGCTTCTGCGTCTCGGTGTAGGAGAGCAGATCGGCGATGTTGTCCTTGACGATCTCGGTCAGGTGGGTGGTGACGACGGTGCCGCAGTCCACCACGGTCAACCCGCGGAAGCCCGCTTCCTCACGCATTTCACGGTCGATCCACAGCGCCGGCAGCTGGAACACCGGCTCCTTGGTGGGCTCTCCGCGCAGACCGGTCTCGCCGCCGGCGGCATTGATCAGCAGCAGCTTGCCGATGCGCAGTTCGCCGCGCGCGATCTCGGTCTCCTTGACGAAGACGATGTACTCGTTGGGCTGCAGCGCCATGTTGTCGAGGATGCGGACGGCGGGCAGCACGAAGCCGAAGTCGATCGCCATCTGCCGGCGCAGCGCCTTGACCTGATCGTCCAGACGCGGCTCGGCCGTGGCATCGTTGATCAGCGGCAGCAGGCCATAGCCCAGTTCGATGCGCAGCGCGTCGATGGCCAGCGTGCGGGCGATCGGCTCTTCCGCCGTCGCCGCCTCGCGCTGCTTGGCCTGCGCGGCCGCGGTGCGTTCGCGGATGACTTCGGCCTCGGCCTTCTTGGTCATCGTCCACGCCGCCCAGCCGCAAAGGCCGCCCAGCGAGGCAAAGGGGATGAACGGCAGGCCGGGCACCAGCGAGAGCAGGCCCATCAGCACCGCGACGATGCCGAACGCCTTCGGGTAACGGCCCAGCTGCTCGCCCAGCGCCGCACCGGTCTTGCCGGAAATACCGCCCTTGGAGACCAGCAGGCCCGCCGCGGTGGAGACGATCAGCGCCGGAATCTGGCTGACCAGACCATCGCCCACGGTGAGGATCGTGTAGGTCTTGAACGCTTCGCCAAACGGCACGCCATGGATGGCGACGCCGATGATCAGGCCGACGACCACGTTGATCCCGGTGATCAGCAGGCCGGCGACCGCATCGCCCTTCACGAACTTCGAGGCACCGTCCATGGCGCCGTAGAAGCCGCTTTCGGCCTCGATCTCGGCACGGCGTTCGCGCGCCTCGGCTTCGGTGATGGTGCCGGCGTTAAGGTCAGCGTCGATCGCCATCTGCTTGCCGGGCATGGCGTCAAGGCTGAAGCGCGCCGCCACTTCGGCGATACGGCCGGCACCCTTGGTGATGACGACGAAGTTGATGACGATCAGGATTGCGAAGATGGTAAGGCCGATGACGGTCTCACCGCCCATCAGGAACTCGCCGAAGGCCGCGATCACGCCGCCTGCCGCGTGATGCCCCTCATGCCCGTGACCGAGGATCAGGCGGGTGGAGGCGAGGTTCAGGCCCAGACGCAGCATCGTGACGATCAGCAGGATCGTTGGGAAGCTGGACAGCTGCAGCGGCTTTTCGATGAACAGCGCCGTCATCAGGATCAGCACCGAAGCGGTGATCGACAGCGCCAGGCCCATGTCCAGCATCCAGCCGGGCATCGGCAGGATGAGCATGGCGATGATCGCGGTGACGCCCAGTGCCAGCGCAAGGTCGCGGCTGGGCCCAAGCCGGGTCAGGAACTGGTTCAGCCTGGGAGCGGCCCCGGCAAAGGTTGGAGCATTCATCGCGTCATCCGAAATCTGTTACGGCGTTCGAAGGCGTATTCGGCGCATCGGCCCGGGCTATCCGCCCCTCGGCGGGCCGATAGCCCGGCACCATCAGTGGCGCAGAAGGCCCGGCGGCAGTACCTGCCCGTCGGACAGGAAAGTGCGCAGCTTGTTGCGCATGGTCCGCACGGAAATGCCCAGCATCGACGCTGCGCTGGTGCGGTTGCCCGAACAGCGCTCCAGCGTCTGCAGGATCAGCTCACGCTCGACATGATCGAGACTGTGGCCGACCAGCCCGCTGACCGCGCGGCGGAACGTGAGCTTGCCGCTGCGCTCGCCGCGCAGGCGGGCGATCACATCGGGCATGTCTACGGCGATTTCCACCACCGCGACTTCGCCGCCGCAACGCCAGGTCTCGCGGATCGCGCCGCCGGCAGTGCCGACCGCGATGCTGGCGGCGGAACCGCGCACCATCTCCACCGCCAGCCCCATCGCCGGGCCCAGTTCGCCCACCAGCATCAGCCGTGTGGCATCGGGCTGCGTGCCGTCCTCGATCCCCATCCCTGCCGCGACCGGTGCATCGATGCCCCTTCCAATTGCGGGTTCGATCCTCGGCTCGATGCCCGGTTCGATGCCTGCCTCTCGCCCCGGCTCCGGGCCGGCTTTGGGTTTGCCGACGGGGATCATCCCTCCTGCCTCACGATTTCGGTCAGGGTCACGCCCAGCGTGCTGTCGATCAGCACCACTTCGCCGCGCGCGATCAGACGGTTGTTGACGAAGATGTCCACCGGCTCGCCGACGCGGCGATCCAGTTCGACCACCATGCCCGGCTTCAGGCGCAGCAGGTCGCCGATGTCCATGCGCGAGCGGCCCAGCACGGCCTGGACCTTCACCGGCACGTCGAACACGGCCTGAAGATCGTCGGGCGTGGGCGGCGTGGTCGGGCGCGGCGACCAGGGGCGCGCTTCGGAATCGTCCAGCGGCTCGTCGTCGTTCAGGAACGCCGGGGCAAGCTGGCGGGGTTCGAGTTCGTCGCTCATCTGGGGGCCTTTCAAGAGTTCATCCATTGACGGATCACCGATGCGGATTCGGCAGGACTGGAGGAGATGGCATCACCGATGCGCCGCAGGGCGGAGAGTTTGATGCGGCCATCGACCTGGGCCAGCGCGATTTCCTGGTCGAGCAGCGGCTCGCCATTCTCGCCGCGCAGCTGTTCGAGGCGGCGCATGGCTTCCTCGTCGCCATCGGCGGCACGCTCGCCCAGCGCCAGCATCTCGCTATCCAGCGCAGACTTTTCCACCACGCCTTCCAGCAGCTGCGGCGCCGGGGCCGGCAGCGCCAGCTTGGGCTTCAACATGCGCAGGCCGATCAGGGCGATACCGCCGACGAGCACGATCTTCAGCACGTCGAACAGACGGTCCCAGGTCAGGCCGAACGGCAGGCCGGCAGAGGCGCCGTCGATATCCGCCGGGGCGCTGAACGTCATGTTCTCGACCACGACGCTGTCACCGCGGGCGGCATCGAAGCCCACTGCGTTTTCGACCAGGCGCTGGAGGCGCTGCACTTGCGGAGCAGGCAGGCCCTGCGGGCCGCCGTCCACCATCACCGCCACGGTCAGGCGCTTGACCTGGCCGGGCGTGCGCACCGCCACCTTGTTGGTGCGGCTGTTCTGGTAGGTGGTGTCTTCGGAGGTTTCGTTGCGGGCGGAGCGACGGCTGTCGCCACCGGTGCCGTTGACGTTCCCCTGATTGTCGGGAAGCTGCGTGGCGACCGAAGCGCCGCGTGCACCGGCGGCGTTTTCATCGTTCTGGTCGTTCGATTCCACCGTCACCTGATGGGCGACGACTTGCGTATCGGGATCGTAGACTTCCGATTCCTCGCGCACCTGATCGCGTTCCAGCACGGCGGCCACTTCGGCGCGGACCTTGCCCTGGCCGACGATCGGTTCGATCATGGCCTCGATCTCGTCGCGCAGGCGCGCTTCCATCGCCGACTGGCGATCCTCGATATCGCCCGAACCACCGGCCCCGCCGTCACCCGCGCGCGCCAGCAGCGCGCCGGTCTGATCGACGATGGAAACCGCTTCGGGCGCCAGATCGGGCACCGAGGAGGATACGAGGTAGCGGATCGCCTGCACCGTCTCGTTCGGCAGGCGGCCGGCCGTCTTCACGGTGACGGCGGCGCTGGCCTTGCGCGGTTCGGTTTCGAACATCGCGCGCTCAGGCATGACGATGTGGACGCGCGCCTTGCTGACCTTTTCCAGCGTCTCGATCGAGCGGGCGAGTTCGCCTTCGATCGCGCGGGTCTCGTTCAGCTTCGCGCGTGAGGAGGACACGCCGAAGGGCTCTTCCGCATCCAGCACTTCGTAGCCGATCTTGCCGCCCAGCTGCTCGCCGGCCAGCGACATGCGCAGTTCGGCCAGCTTGTCGACCGGGGCCATGACCGCCGTGCCGTCCGGCGAGATCTGATACGGCACGTTCTGCGCCTTCAGCTTCTCGGTGATGGACTGCGCGGCAGCAGGATCGAGATCGGAGTAGAGGTAGCCCATCTCGCTGGCAGGTGTGCGGAACGCCACCCAGGCGAGGGCTCCCAGCATGGCGAGGGCCACACCGCCCATCAGCAGGGCACGGCGCGCGCCGATCTGCTCGATAAAGTTGCGCAACGCGTTCAAGATCGCCTCTTATTCCGGACGAGACCCCCCTGGTCTCGCTCGGGTCCATTATAGGATAAGAGACTAGGCAACTCTTGCCGGTCGCCGGAAAAGTTTACGCTGCGGCGGTAAGCCCGGTTTCCGGCCGCATTTCGGCATCCTCGGCACGTGCTTCGATGACGTCGGAAGCCCCATCGCGTGCCACATCAATGGCTTCCAATACAGGAGAAGCCATGGGCGCTTCCGCCTCCTGCGGACTGGCCAGCAGGCCTGCGAGTTCCGCCAGCACCGCGGTACGGCGCGCCTCTGCACTCACGCCCAGGCCGCCTTCGGCCCAGCCGATGCGGGCATCGGCGGGCGGCATGGCCGGATCGTCCATGACGACGATCGACAGCGTCCGGCGTTCGCTGGCCTGACGCGCGGCAACGACGCCTTCCAGCGCCTCCCGCATGGTCGGATGGACGCGCACGGTGATGCGGGTGCCGCGGGCAACCTGATCCAGCGCACGCGACAGCGCCTCCTCGATGGCGCGCGCGGGCTCCAGCGCGACGGCGTGGCCGGCCAGCATTTCCGCCGCCAGCAGAGCCACTGATCCGGCTTCGCAGGCGACCAGATCGGCCATGTCCTCGAAACGGCGGGCAATATCGTCAAGCCCGGCGTGCAGGGCGTCTGTGGCGGCCAGCAGCGCGGCATCGCGTTCGTGCCGCGCCTGCTCCAGTCCTGCGTCGAAACCGTCTGCACGGGCGCGGACCAGTTCGGCCGCGTGTTCCTCACGCAGACGCTCGATCCGTGCCTCCAGTGCGGCAAGCTGTTCATGTACGGCATCGCCGCCGGTCTTCTCCTCCGCCTCTGCCGAGGCAAAGCGGAAGACCCGATCGAAACCGAAAGGCTCAATGGCCATGGTTGTCTCCATTTGCGCGCACCCTGGGTTCGTCTACCGCCCTAGACCGTCCAAGTCTCAGTAAATCATCGCATCGTCGCTCTTGGGATCGACCAGCATGATTTCGCCCCGATCGCCCAGCGACTTGGCAAGGCGCACCAGCGCGGTCTGCGCTTCCTCGCACTCGCGCGCACGGACCGGGCCCATCGCGGCCATGTCGTCGCGCATCAGCTTGGCCGCACGCTCGGTCATGGCGTTGAAGAACACCTTCTTCATGTCGTCCGGCGCGCCCTTCAGGGCCAGCGCCAGTTCGCGCTTGTTGCAATTGCGCACGATCGTCTGGATCGCGCCCGGCAGCAGGTTGGCCAGATCCTCGAAGGTGAACATCAGCGCGCGGATGCGTTCGGCCGATTCCGGGGCCTTGTCGTCCAGCGCGTCCAGCATCGCTTCCTCGGTCGAGCGGTCCAGCGCGTTGAACAGTTCGGCCATCGTCTCGTGGGGATCGCGGCGCTGCGCGCGCGAGAGATTGGTCATGAACTCGCTCTTCAGCGTCTGCTCCACCTGGACCAGCACGTCCTTCTGCACCGTGTCCATCCGCAACATGCGCATCACGACGTCGGTGGCGAAATCGCGCGGCAGTTCGGACAGCACGCGCGCGGCGTGATCGGGCCGCAGCTTGTGCAGGATCACCGCCACCGTCTGCGGATATTCGTTCTTGAGGTAGCCCGCGAGCACCGCCTCGCTGACGTTGGACAGCTTATCCCACATCGTGCGACCGGAAGGACCGCGGATATCCTCCATGATTTCCTTGACCTTGTCGGACGGCATGATGCCTTCCAGCAGGCGCTCGGTCGTCTCGTAAGAGCCGTGGAGCGTCGCCATGCTGGAGACTTCGCCCGAGAACTGCACCAGCAGATATTCGACCACCACCGACGGCACGCGGCCGAGCTGGGCGATCGTGGCGGACAGTTCCTTTATTTCCTCGGTCGTGAGCTGATCCCAGATCGGGCCGCCCTGCTCGTGGCCGAGCGAGAGCATCAACGCGGCAGCGCGTTGCATTCCCGAAAATTTCTTAAGCTCGGGCGGTTCGCCCACCGCGGCCATCATCGTCACGTCTTTCATCCCCAAAAAAGTCCGCGATGCCGACCTGTCGGCGCCTGCGACCGTCTATCTTATAGGATGATAGCGGGCGGGTGCGAAGCCCGGGAGGCAGATTTGACGATAAACTACAGCAGCGGGCTCATCGGACTGTCGATTCTTGGCGGGACCAGCGCTTACTCCAGCGCCATTTCGACGAGCACGTCCACCGACAGCGCCGCGGTCACCGCGGCGAAGAAGGCTTTCACCATGCCGGCGACCACGCCGCCGTGGAAGCTGGCGGACACCGATACCTCGTCGACCAGCTCGCAGGTGTCGGCGATCAAGAAGATGCTGTCGGTCATCGACAATTCGTACAGCCGCGACAGCTCGCTGGACGATCTGCCCGACGTGAAGGCCACCTTCACGATCTACAAGGCGCTCACCCGCCTGCAGACCCTGGCCGAAAGCGCCGCCAAGTCCGGCACATCGGCCACCGAGCGCGCGGCGCTGGAAAAGGCCTTCGCCAAGGGGCTGTCCGATATTCAGTCCTATATCGGTTCGACAGATACCGATCTGCTGACGTTGAACTTCGGCACCTCGGCCAGCCGCGTGCAGACCGTTGCGGTAGACAAGCCGGATGTCACCGGCGCCATTACCGGCGAGACCGTCTCCACCAAGGAGGGTGACGCGATTTCGGGCCTGACCGGCAGCGAAGTGTTCCAGATCACCCTGGCCAAAGGCACGACCACGCAGACGGTCAATGTCGACCTGTCGCAATCGACCCAGCCGCCCACGCTCGATTCCGTTGCCGCCGCGCTGAATGCCGCAATTTCGGCGCAGCCGCAGCTCGACGCCAACGGCGATCCCGTGCTCGATGCCGATGGCAACCCCGTCAGCGAGTGGAAATCCAAGTTCACGGTGGCTTACGACAGCGATGCCGAGAAGTGGGGGCTGGTATTCAAGCCCTCCGGCATCGAGAAAGTCTCGCTGGAACAGGTGGATGCCGGCGATGCGATCATGGTCGCCAGCGGCGAGACCCGCACCGATTCCACCACCGATGCGGAAATCTACAAGTTCGGCGACATTGCCGGTTCGCTGACCTGGGAACGCCTGAGTTCGATCAACGGCGTGGACGCCACCGCCACCGCGCAGGCCGTGGCAGCGGCCGACGACGATGACGACGAGGATACCGACTATACCGTCGATGCCAGCACCAGCGCCCGCGCCATGGTGACGGATTCCGATGGTTTCAGCTATATCGTCGGCACCACCGACGGCGATCTGGGCAGCCAGGTTTCGGACGGATCGAACGATCTTTTCCTTACCAAGGTCGATTCCGAGGGGAATGTGGTCTGGAAGCGCAATCTGGGCGCGGCCGGATCCGCATCGGGCTCCGCGATCAGCCTTGCACCCAATGGCGACATCGTCGTCGCCGGTTCGGTCAGCGGCGAATTCAACAACAGCGATCCGGACCAGACCGACCTGCTGGTGGCGCGCTTCAGCGCCGCGGGTGAGGAACTTTCGGCCACCGCGATCCGCCAGGTCGGCAACGAGACCGCCAGCGCGGTGACGGTGGGCAACGACGGCAGCATCTATGTCGCCGGGCGCGCCTCCACCGGCGGCGGCGATGCGGTGATCGTCAAGCTCGATTCCAGCGGCCAGTTCGTGGAACGCCGGACGATCGACAGCGGCAGCAACGACCTTGTCAACTCGCTCGCCATCGACGGTTCGGGCAACCTGCTGGCCCTGACCAACGAGGGCGGCGTCGCCAAGCTGCGCCAGATCGATGCCAGTTCGCTGTCCAACGATCTCGGCTCGATCACCCTGGGCAGCAATGTCGAAGCGCGCGCCATTGCGGTTTCGGACAGCGGAGAGATCGCCGTAGTCGGTGCCGCCAGCAGCGCGGTTGCCGGCGATCAGGTCAATTCCATCACCGGATCCCGCGACGCCTTCGTCACCCGGATCGACGCCGGCCTGACCTCCGCCAGCACCACCTATATCGGCACTTCCGACGACGACCAGGGCGACAGCGTTACCTGGCTGGGCAACACGCTCTATGTCGGCGGCCGCACCGCCGGCACGCTGGAAGGCACCAAGGCCGGCACCGTGGACGGCTTCATCGCCCGCGTCGACGGCGATACCGGCGAAGTGCAGACGGTCTCGCAATGGGGCCTCGTCGCAACCACCGTGGAGCCGGTGCGCATCACCACCCTGTCGGGCGGCGACAATGCGCTGGACGCGCTGGGCCTGCACAGCGGCCTGCTGAACCCGACCACCTCGGCCACGCTGGTTTCGCAGACCAGCCTGCGCGCGGGCGACGAATTCTCGATCGCGGTCGATGGCGAGGATGCGCGCAAGATCACGATCGACAAGAACGAGACGATGACCACGCTGGCGGCCAAGATCAAGAAGATCACCGGCACCGACGCCACCGTCACCACCTCGCTGGTCGATGGGCAGACGACGCTGAAAATCACCGTCGCCGCCGGTCACACTTTGGTTCTGAGCGCCGGCGGAGACGGCAAGGACGCACTGGCCAAGCTGGGGCTCACGCCGGTAAAGCTCAGCACGCCCAAGGTGAAAGGCAAGAACGATCCCAAGGTCACGCCCGGCGGATCCTACAGCCTTTCGCTCAGCAATGCGCTGAGCCTGTCCACCAAGGCTGCGGCGACCGAGGCGCTGACCAAGATCAAGTCCGCCGCATCGATGATCCAGAGCGCCTATCGCTCGCTCTACTGGGATTCGACGAAGACTGCGCTGGTGGACGGCGTCACGTCGTCCAACGGCGGCTCGGCGTACCAGAAGGCACAGCTTGCCAACTATCAGGCCGCGCTGTCGCGCCTGACCGGTTCTTCCTGATCCTTCCTTCCCGAAAGGAACATTCGATGTCTTCGCTTCCCCCGCTGCTGGACGGCATGGCCGCCTCGATGAAGGCGATGGCCGAACATCAGCGCGTCATTTCCGAGAATATCGCCAACAGCGAGACGCCCGGATACAAGGCGCGCACCGTTTCCGCGCCGGACTTCTCATCGCTCGTCTCGCAATATGGCGAGGCGACCGGCGCCCCGCACGTCGCCCGCCCGCAAGTGGCGCTATCCGCTTCGATGACGGCGCTTGGCGCCCGTCCTCCGCAGGCCGGCGGCCGCATCGTGCTGGATAGCGACACCAGCGAGACCAAGCCGGACGGCAACAACGTCACCCTGGAAGACCAGCTGATGTCGCTGGGCCAGGTCCAGGCCGACTACACGGCGATGACCAATATCTACAAGAAGCAGATCGGCCTGCTGAAGCTTGCGCTTGGCCGCAACTGATCATGCGGTCCGCGCCGAATCGACGGCCTTGGCCACCGAACACCCCCGTCCAAGCATCCCCAGATAGAATCGGACGGGAATAGACTGGGCGCGCGCTTTCGGGTGCGCGCCTTCCTTTTGCCGAATCGCCTTGTTCGCCAGCAATACAGGAACCCTACGCCGTTTCAGGCGTTTATCCCGGAACATGCGGGATTTCCAGAAATCGCCTCGATATCCGAACGGTCTCCGGCCACGCTGGCAGCGACCGAAAAGCCGTTACCTGCGGTTTCCCGATATGCAATTATCCTGAAATTTTGTGATTAATTTCAATATTTTGCAAAATCTCAGCTATTCCCGAAAACCTGCACCGCGGCAGCGTTACATGTCCCAGGTAACGGTTAAAAACCTGCAATCGGGGCGATACAATGCTCATTCATCGTTAAGCAATCATAATAAAGAGAGAACCCGGGTTTCCGGATAGCCATCCAGTTCTGACCCGTTTTGGACCATCATCCCAAGTGCGATATTGACCACCTCGGTGCTTCATGAAACATCTTGGGCATTGCAATGAAATTCGAGCTTCGATGACAGAAAAACCAGTTCGATCCGGCAGGCGGGCAAGGAAGGCGACTGCCTCCGGTTTCGCAGCCCTTCAGATCGACGCCTGCCGCAGCCTGGTATTTCCAAACGGGATAAGGAAGTTTCGCAAGCAACGAAATATAGGTTCACTGCTGGAACTGGCCGAACAGCTTCCCGACATTACCTATATTCGACTTTCCAAGATCGAACGGGGCGAAGTATTTGCCCGCGCCGCAGAGATGCGCGCGATCGCCGCCGCACTCCACGTCGATCCGCTGGACCTGCTTGTCGACATCGACGATCCCGCTTTCGATATCGAGGCCTGGGCAGAGCCGATCCTGGGTGCCGACCGCACCGATCCCGAAGCGGACCGCCTGGCCGTGGTGATCGCCGCTGCCGTGCGCGCGCGCCGTGCCGCCGACGATACGCTGACGATCGCCGTGCTGGAGGATGAATACGCGATCGCGCCCGTCATCCTCTCGCGCATCGAAAACGCCCACAAGCCTCTCGATCGCTGGAACGAGGAAGTGCGTGCCTCGCTGCGCCGGCTGTTCGGCGCGGCGGACGATGCGGCGCTGGCAGCACTCGCCACCGATGCCTGCGATCGCGGCGAACTGGATGCCTTCCTGCCGATGATCGCCAACCCGCAACTGCGCATCGCCAAGACCCGCGCCCGCACCGCGGCACTGCGCGCGGAACTGAGCGGACCCTCCCCGGCTGCCGCGCCGGCGCCTGCAAATACCCGCACGGTGCGCGAAAAGGCCGCCCGCCCCTCGCTGGAGACTTCCGTGCTCGAACGCCCCGTTCCCGTGCTGGACGCTCCTACGCCGCGCACTTTCGCGGCAGAAGATATCGCTGCCGACGCCTGCGCCACGGCCACCGTGCGGCTGGTGCCGGTCTTCGGATCGCCGCTGCCCGGCGGGCTGCTGGCGCGCACGCCGACCGATACCCATGTCGAAGCGCCGCGCAGTGCCGGCCCGCGTTCCTATGGCCTGCGGATCGGCCGCTCCACGCTGGGAGCCGGCCTGCCCGGCCGCGCGGTGCTGGTGGTCGATCCCGATCGCTTCCCCTCGGCCGGCGGCCTTGCCGTGGTCGAACTGGACGAAGGCCTGCGGGTTATCGCCATTACTTTCGATCGCCAGGGCCAGACGCTGGGCTTTTGCCTCAATCCCGAGTTCGAAGTCGCAATCGATGCGATCGATCCCGCGCGCGTCGCCACGGTATTGTCGGCCGTATTCGAATAGTCGGCAATTTGCAGGACTTTCGGGGCCGCTCTTCACTCCAATCCGATATAATGGGATATAGGAGAAGAGCGGACCGACAATGCGCAGCGCTGGCCAGTTAGAATCGATTGCAGGGCAACTATTGCGGCCGGCGAGCGATGCCGATTCCAGCGACCTTTCGCTCAAAGGGCACGAACCGCCACTGCGCGGGGTTGAACGCGCTGTGGCCTCGCTGCGCGGCAGCGACGGGCCGCCTCAGCCCCTGTCCCTGCTGATCCTCGACCTCGACCGTTTCAAGCTGATCAACGATTTGTGCGGTCACGCCGCCGGGGACGAAGTGATCGCCATCGCCGCCGATCGCTGCTCCCGCATCGCTGCGCGTTTTTCAGGCCGCGTGGTTCATGTGGGCGGGGACGAATTCGCCTGCGTGCTGCCCTTCGTCGATGGCGCCGATGTGTCCGACGGGGTCGCCACCAGCCTGCTGGACGTCCTGGCCTCTCCCATCATGCTCGGCCGGCACATGATCCACCTTACCGCTTCGATCGGGATTGCCAGTGATTCAACCGGCATCGAGGCGCCCGAACGGCTGCTGCGCGCCGCCTCGATCGCCATGTCACGCGCCAAGGCCTCCGGCGGAGCCGCCTTGCGCCGCTTCACGCCGGACATGCTGGCCAGCCTGACCGACCGCGCGGCATTGGAGGAGGCGTTGCGCTCCGGCCTTCTGCGCGGAGAGCTGGTGCCTTACTACCAACCCATCGTCACCCTGCCCTCGCGCCGGATCGCGCGCTTCGAGGTGCTGGCGCGCTGGCAGCACCCCGATCGCGGGCTATTGGGCCCCGACCTGTTCCTGCAACTAAGCGAAGACCTGCGCCTGATCGACGAGATGCTGTTCGCGCTGCTGCGTCAGGCCTGCCGCGACGCGCGCGACTGGCCGGACGATGTCGGCCTTGCCGTCAACATGTCCCCCCGGCAGGTCTGCGACCCGGGCCTGGCCGGCCGGCTGCTGCAGATCGTCTTCGCCTGCGGCTTGCCGCCAGAGCGGCTGACGGTGGAAATTACCGAGAACGCCATGATGAACAGTCTGGCCGATGCGCGCGCGACCATCGATTCCCTGCGCCGGGCCGGAGCAAGGATCGCGCTGGACGATTTCGGCACCGGCTACGCCAGCCTGGCACGGCTGTGTCACCTGCCGCTCGACACCATCAAGATCGACCGCACCCTGATCCAGGCACTGGATCACGACGCCGGACGCAAGCTGGTGAACACGGTGCTGGACCTTGGCCGCAGTCTGGCGATGCCGGTGACGGCCGAAGGGATCGAGACCGAGGAGCAGGCACGCTTCCTGATCGAGCGGGACTGTGCCTTCGGTCAGGGCTTCCTGTTCGGCCGCCCGGCCCCCGCTTCCGTCGCGGCCGAGCTTGTAAGAGACGATGCCAAGCCGCGCGCGGACAGCGACGGCTGAGAGGCCGCCCGAAATTCGCCCAGAGCGATTTAGCGGCACCGATCCCGCCTGCCGCAATCGGCCGTGCGCCGCACCACGGGATCGCCATTCTATAATGCCGATAACGCGAACGAATTACTGGAGAGCCTTGTGGGAAATCATCTGTCCGATGATGAAATCGCCAAATGTCGATATCATAACGTCGCGATAGATCCGCTGTCGCAGATTGGCTTCGGCCCCAAAAAATCGATGTTGATCGAACACAATGTGGAACTTCGAAAAAGGTGTCTACGACATCGATTTCATCGGAGCCTACACGTTCCTGGGCGGACGGGACACGTTCATAAGGCACGTTTCATCGATCGGCCGGTTCTGCTCCATCGCAAGCAATATCGTGGCGGGTGAAATTGAACACCCGACGGACTTTATCTCCGCCGCCCCTCTGTTCACCGGATCGCCCTTGCCCGCTGCAACCCCCGGCGAGCGATGCGAATTCGGCGAAGCCAACCGGCCCATGCTGGACAAGTCGGCATGCGCGCTGGAAGCCTCGCTGGCCGGACGGGTATCCAAGATCACGATCGGAAACGATGTCTGGATCGGGGAAGGCGTCTTTATCCGGCGCGGAGTCACGATCGGCGATGGCGCCGTGGTGGCAGCCCGATCGGTTGTGACGCGCGATGTTCCACCTTACGCCATCGTCGGTGGGGCGCCCGCAAAAATCATTCGCTACCGGTTCGAACCCGCCATCGTCGACGATTTGCTGAGCCTGCAATGGTGGAAATATGGGTTGAGCGCCGTGAACGGTGCCGATTTCACTGACATCGGCTCATGCCTCGACACGATCGCGAGCAATATTGCATCGGGCCAGGCGCAAATTCACAATGGGACATTGATGTCCATTGATGAGGATCTGGTCGCAACGCCGGTTCGGTATGACGCCTCAAGCAACATGTTTGAGCTCGTTTAACAGCGGCCCCCAAGGGCCCAAGCACCGCAGGGGCGGTGCCATGCCGGAAATGCCCGCTAAAGGCAATTCCGGCATGGCACCGGCCCTGCTTTCATTCTCAATTCGCTCAGTATTCGCCGTTGAACGAGATCGGCGTCGCGGCGTCCACGCGGGCCAGATCGCCACTGGCGACGTAAGTATAGGACCGGTTGCCGCTGAGGCGCTTCGCCTCGTCGGCGATGGCGGTCATCATTTCCATCGACAGCTCGATCTGGCGTTCCAGCAGCGCGGCATTGGCGATCGAGGCGGCGCGCAGCTCGGCAAGGCATTCGGTCAGCCGCTCGCGCGTCTCTTCGTTCATCGCCGCCTGCCATTCCGGCTCGCGGCGATTGCGGCGGGCCAGCACTTCCTCAAGCTGCGCGACCAGACGCGCCTTGGCCGCCGCCAGCGCGGCAAGATCCAGCACGCGTTCACGCCGCTGCAGCCGCTCGGTCTCTTCCCGCATGACCAGCGAGAGCGAGGTCATGATCTCGATCATTTCATTCGGCATCGCCGCTATCCCCTTGGTCGTAACCGGCCTGCGCGGCGATCGCTTCTGCCGCCGCCGCCTGCCTGGCCGCTGTCTGTGTCGCACCACTTTGAACGGTGTTGGGCTGCGTATTCCCTGCGCCGCCACTGGCCGGACGGGCCATCGCGGTCTGGGGGTTGCCCCCCTGCATCCGGATGATCTGCGCCTCCACGGCGGAGGCGATGCCGAGGCCCTTGCCCTTGGCGATCTGATTGCCGATCTGCTCGGCCATCATGCCGCGGAACATCTCCTCGCCATGGCCGCCGCCGAATTTCTCGTCCACATCGACGGTCTCCAGCATGATCTTGGCGATCTGGCCGGCGAACACGCCTTCGAACTGGCGGGCGACAGCGGCAGGAGACTTGTCCTGCGCGGTCACCGTCTGGCGCGCGGGCTGCGAAGTGATGGCGGAGGCGGTTGTGGTATCGGTCATCGCCGCGCCCTTACTGAACGGTGATCTCGGCCTGGAGCGCGCCGGCGCTCTGCAGGGCCTGGAGGATGGTGATCAGGTCACGCGGGCTGACGCCCAGCGAGTTGAGGCCCGAAACCAGCGTGCGCAGCGAGGTACCCTCGGTCAGCATCGCCAACGACGCACCGTTGCCGTCGTTCGCCTCGACCCGCGTGCGCGGCACGGTGGTGGTCTGGCCGTTGGAGAACGGCGCCGGCTGCGAGACGACCGGGCTTTCGGTAACGCTGATGGTCAACCCGCCCTGCGCGATGGCCACGGGGCTGACGCGCACGTCCGCGCCCATGACCACGGTGCCCGCCGCCTCGTTGATGACGATCCGCGCCGGCTGGTCGACCGGGACGGTCAGGTTCTCGATCCGGGTGACCATCTCGATCACGTTGCCGCCGCGCGGGGTGATCTGCACGGTGGCGGGATCGAGCACTTCGGCGGAGCCCGAGCCTTCATCGTTGATCCGTGCGGCGATCCGCTGCGCCGTGGTGAAATCGGGGTTTTTCAGGGCAAGTTTCAGGTTCTGGGCGGTGCGCAGATCATAAGGCACTTCCCGCTCGACGATGCCGCCGCCGGCGATGCGCGCGGTGGTCATCACGCCGCGGCTCAGCTTGGCCGCCGCGCCCTGCGCCTTGAAGCCCGATACCGCGACCGGGCCCTGCGCCACGGCATAGATCTCGCCATCCAGCGCGCGCAGCGAGGAGACGAGCAGGATGCCGCCCTGCAGGCTGGTGGCGTCGCCCAGGGCGGATACCTGCACGTCGATGGTGGAGCCGGAGCGCGCGAAGGGTGGCATCGTCGCCGTCACCGTCACCGCCGCCACGTTCTGGGTCAGCATCTGGTCGCCGCGAATGTTGACGCCCATGCGTTCGAGCATCGCCTGCAGCGTTTCCTCGGTGAAGGGCACGTTGCGGATGCGGTCTCCGGTGCCCTGCAGGCCGACCACCAGGCCATAGCCCACCAATTGGTTCGGGCGCACGTTCTCGACATCGACGATGTCCTTGATACGTGGCTGCGCGTCCGCAAGGGCGGTGCCGGGCACGGCCAGCGCCAGCATCGCCGCAAGGGCGACCAGCGGCGTGCGCTTCCTCGATTTCAGGGGCATCTTCATCACTGTCCTTATAGGAAGGTGGAACGGCGCCTTGGCGCGGGCCGTCGGCCTTTTTGCCGTCAGCAGCTCCGTCATCGGGCGCCTCGCTTGGCAAGGCGCATGACGTAGCCGATGATCTCGGCCACGGCGGCGTAGTGTTCGATCGGGATGGGCCGGTCGATCTCGACCGAGGCAAACAGCGCGCGGGCCAGCGGCGGGCTTTCGACGATGGGCACGTTCGCCTCTTTCGCGATCTCCCGGATCCGCAGCGCGATGGCGTCCACGCCCTTGGCGACGACCAGCGGCGCGGCCATCTGCCCGTGATCGTACTTCAGCGCCACGGCATAGTGCGTGGGGTTGGTGACGATCACGCTGGCAGTGGGCACCGCCGCCATCATGCGCTGGCGCGAACGCTGCCTCTGGATCTGGCGGATCTTGCCCTTGATCTTGGGATCGCCCTCGCTCTGCTTGTGCTCGTCCTTCACTTCCTGAAGCGACATGCGCATGCGCTGGAAGAAGGACCGGCGCTGGTAGAAGAAGTCGGCCATGGCCAGCACCGCCACGGATAGCGCCGCGGCACGCACCGCCTCGAACACCAGCGTGCCGGCTGCATGGGCCAGCGCGCCGGGGGTGTAGCCAACCAGTTGGTCCAGCCCCACCATGCGCGGACGCAGCACCGTCATCACCACGAAGGCGATGCCGGCGAACTTCGCCAGCGTCTTGCTGAATTCCACCAGCGATCGCTTGCCGAAGATGCGGCCCAGACCGGACATCGGATTGAACTTGGACCACTTGGGCGCCAGACGGTGCCAGCTGATCGTGAAGCGGCCCTGCAGGAAACCGATGCCCAGCGCGCAGCCCACCAGCACGGCCAGCACCGGCAGCAGCGACCAGAAGAAATGCAGCGCCAGCCCGGTCATCAGGTTCTGCGCGCCATCGGGATCCATGCGGAAATCATCCGCATTGCCCCAGAGGCGCACCAGCATCGTGCTCAGGCCCGCGAAAGCGCTGGCGCCCAGCCCGCCAGTGACGATCAGGCCGCCCAGCAGCATCGCCGCGTGGCGCATTTCGGGCGACATCGCCACTTCGCCGCGCTTGCGCGCTTCATCGAGGCGCTTGGGCGTAGCCTCGTGTGTACGTTGGTCCTTGTCGGTATCGGCCATGGCGTCAGAACTTCCATCCGTCCTGCATGAACGAGGTCATGGCGGTGGCGAAGGCGGTGAGCATGCTGCCCAGCACCACGCTGAAGACCGAGATGCCCAGCATCAGGTTCAGCGGCTGGGTGATGAAGAAAACCTGGATCTGCGGTGCCACGCGCGCCGAAAGGCCCAGCGCCAGATTGAACAGCGCACCGTAGAGGATCAGCGGCGCGGCCAGACTGATGCCCAGTGACATGGCCTGACCGGTCACATGCACGGCCAGCTGCGCGAAGTCCGCCGCCGGCGGCAGCCCGCCAACCGGGAAGGTGGAGTAGGACTGCACGATGCCGCCGATCCACAAGTGATGGACGCCCAGCGACATACAGACGATCAGCGCCGCCAACCCGAACAGCCGCGCCAGCAGCGGCGACTGTCCGCCCATGGACGGGTCGTTCACCAGGGCCGAGGACAGGCCCACTTGCTGCGTGACCATCGAACCGGCGATGGCGGCGGCGCTGAACATGATCTTGATGATGGTGCCGAAGGCCAGCCCCACCAGCATTTCGGAAATGACCAGGATCGGCAGGTCCGCCCCGCCCTTCACCGCCGGCGCCACATGCGGCGCCAGCAGGCCGTAGAGGCCCAGCGTCATGCCCAGCGCCATGACCAGGCGGATCTGCATCGGCACCGAATCCTCCGAAAAGGCCGGCAGCAGTATGATCACCGCCCCCACGCGCGTGAACACGATCAGGAAGGTCGCCACATCGATCGGCAACGCGGCAAGAACGGCGGCGTCCATCGCGGGCTATCCGGTCACGATGATGTCGGCAATGCGCTCCATGAACGCGGCAAGCGCATGGCCGATCATCGGCAGGGAGAGCAGCAGGACAGTGCCCAGCACCAGCAGCTTCGGCACGAAAGTCAGCGTCATTTCCTGCACTTGCGTCAGGGCCTGAAGCAAGCCGACGGTGACGCCGACGATCAGCCCGGCGATCAGCATGGGCCCGGCGATGGTCAGCACCAGCACCATTGCGGCGCGGGTCAGCTCGATGGCGGAAGCCGCATCCATGGCGCCCCCTCCCCTTTCTGGACTAGATCTGCATCCGCATGATTTCGGAATAGGCGTTGACCACCTTATCCCGCACCGAAACCACGGTATCCAGCGCCGTTTCGGCCGCGCCGATGGCGGTGACGACGTCGATCAGGTCACCCTTGCCGGCCACTTGCTTGGCGCTTTCGCTCTCCGCCGTGCGCAGCGCGCCGGCCGCGTTGCCGACCATCGATTCCACCATCGATCCAAAGCTGCTGCCGCCGCCGGCCGCGCCGGTGATCGAGGTGGAGGAATCGTCCGAAGCGCCCGACGAGGGCGCAGTGGTCTTGATCGCGCGGCCATAGGCGGCCGCGGCGTCGAGGGCTCCGATTGCCATGGAGAGTGTTCCTTACTTGAGCAGGTCGATCGTGCGCATGGTCATGCCGCGCGCGGATTCGATGGCGTTGAGATTGGCTTCGTAGGACCGCTGCGCCGCCTTCATGTCGGCCGCTTCGATCAGCGGGTTGACGTTGGGCTGCTCGATATAGCCGGCCGCATCCGCCGCCGGGCTGTTCGGCTGGTAGACGCGGGTGAACTGGCTCTGGTCGCCCTCAATCGATTTGACGCCCACTTTGGTGGCGCCAGTGGCGCGATCGACTTCGGCCGCGAACGTGGCGACGCGGCGGCGATAGGGATCGCCGCCCGGCGTGGTGGCCACCGAGTCCGAGTTGGCGAGGTTTTCCGCGATCACGCGCATACGCAGCGACTGTGCGCGCAGGCCCGAGGCCGAAACGTCGATCGAGTCTTGCAATTCCATCGTCTTAGCTCCCCTGTCCGCAGGTCCACCTGCGGTGCAGACAGCTTCCTTATAGGCATTTTTTGCCTAGTTCGGATCACTCCTATATTTTTCTTTCCTATAACGAGGGCGAAAGGAGACGCACTGCGATGTCCGTCCTCGAAGGAATTCCCATCGACCTGCAGATCGTGCTGGGTTCAACCAGCATTCCCATCCGTCAGGTGCTGAAAATGAGCCGTGGCGCGATGATCCCGCTGGACTGCGGGCACAGCGATCCCACCCGCGTCTATGTGAACGACGAACTGGTGGCCGAAGGCAAGATCCTGGTGAATGGAGAGCATATGTCGCTCGAAATCACCAAGGTCGTCCAGCGCGAGCGCTGAGCGGTGGAGATCCTCGCCGTATTGCGCACGCTGGGGGCGCTGGGCGTTGTGCTGGGCATCCTGGTCGGCGCGCTCTGGGTGGTGCGCCGCTATGATCTGCGCCTGCCGCAGAAGTGGCTGGCCAATCTGGGCGACAAGGACACCCCGCGCCGGCTGGAACTGGTGGAGCGCCTGTCGCTCGATCCGCGCCGCCAGATCGTGATGATCCGCCGCGACTACAAGGAAATCAGCCTGCTGATTGCGCCTGAGGGCGTGATCATGCTGGATTCGGCACCGTGCAGCGGTTCCGTGCGAACAAAGGATATCGCTGAATGAACCGGCGTTTCGCTCTTGCCGCGGCGCTGGGCTGCGCCGCGATCGTTGCCCTGGTGCCCGAACTGGCGATGGCCAAGGCAGCCGCCGCCGCGCCCGACGCGCTGGGCGGTCTTGGTGGCGCCAGCGGCGGTGCGGTGTCGGGCCGGGTGATCCAGCTGGTCCTGCTGATGACGGTGCTGAGCCTTGCGCCCGGCATCCTGATGACGATCACCTCGTTCACCCGCATCGTCGTTGCGCTCTCGCTGCTGCGTTCGGGCCTTGGCGCGCAGGGCGTGCCGCCGAACCCGGTGATCATCAGCCTGGCGCTGTTCCTCAGCTTCTTCGTCATGGCGCCGACTTTCGACGCCGCGTGGAAGGATGCCATGGTCCCGTACAACCAGGGCCGCATCAACGAGACGCAGGCACTGGAAGCAGGCTCCAAGCCGTTCCACACCTTCATGCTGAAGCAAGTGCGGGACGAGGACGTGAAGCTGTTCGTCTCGCTCTCCGGCAAAGTCCCCGCCTCTCGCGAGGCGCTGCCGATGTCGACCCTGATGCCGGCGTTCATGATCTCCGAACTGCGCCGCGCGTTCGAGATCGGCTTCCTGCTGCTGCTCCCGTTCCTGGTCATCGACCTTGCCGTGGCGGCCGTGCTGATGGCCATGGGCATGATGATGTTGCCGCCGGCGACCATATCCCTGCCGATGAAGATCATCTTCTTCGTGCTGGTGGATGGCTGGGCACTGGTGGCGGGTTCCCTGGTCAAAAGCTTCGGTGGCCCGGGTTAAAACCGAGGTGCGCCTTCGACATTCGTCGAAGGCTTGCGCCACCGGCCCACTCCCCCACCCGATCTGCCACAACAGTGTATCCTGGATGGGAGGTCGGGTGGGGGAGTGGGCCGGTGCCGCATTCGGCCATCAGGCCGACGTACCGAAACGCGCACGCATATCGAGGAGCCAAGGGCCAAGGTCGGCAAAGGAGATGGGTTCGAGGAACACGAGCCCGCAGGAATCCTCGCCGACCCAGCGCACCGCAGCCTCGCGCTCGCCAAGGCCGGGGATGGAAACGCCCAGCAACTGGTCACGCGGCATGGCGCTGGCAACGGTGACGCGGGCCCCGCCCTGCGAGATGTCGACCAGACGGGCCGGATGGCGATAGCCGACCACCAGCAGCGCCACCGGGCAATCGGTGGTAAAGCGCGGGCCACGCGCGATGCCCTCGATGCCGGTGCGCATCGCCGCGTGGGCCAGCAGTTCGGGCACGTCGACGCGGCCGTCGAACGCCACGCCGATCCGTCCGGCGCGGTTCCAGCGCACGGTTCCGGCCAGCGTATCGCCGGCTTTCAGCGTCACCTCCACCGCTTCGTCGACGATGAAAGTGCCGTGGACTTCGGCCATCATGCCGGTTTCGGAGATGTTGCGCACACGGCACAGCGTCTCGCGGTTGCCCGCGGCCAGCTTGCCGATCAGCAGGATCGTGGTGACGCGCGGGGCGCGGGCGACCAGATCGCGGGACGTCAGTTCGGGGCCGGAAGGGTCGAACGACGGCGATGCCTCTAGCCCGCCGGACAATTCGCCGGCGGCACCAAGGCGGTAGGAAGGCGGCAACGACATGGGGGCTCGTTTCCTTGGTGCTTGCAGGTCAGATCGGCGCGGCCTGGGTGATCACGGCGCGGCGCACGATGTCTGGTCCGTAGACTTCGCGCGCGGCGTCCATCATCACCCGGCGAAACAGGTCCAGATTGGGGATCATCCCATCCGGCCCGCTGGCCAGCGGTTGGCGATAGCTGCGCATGTTGACCGCGTTCAGCAGCACCGGCAGTTGCTGCGTCACTTCCGCGGCCTTGCCCTGCGGCACTTCCAGCTGGCATTCGAAAGAGACATAGCCGGAAAGGCGGCCATCCGCGAATGTAACTGGCGCCAGAATGGTTCCGGTTGCCACGAATTCGCTGGCCTCGCGCGGCTTGGGAATGCCGGGCAGCAATTGCGGCGCGAAATGCACCACGGCGAAGGCCGCGCCGCCGCCGATGGCCGTTCCGCCAACCAGCGCCGCGGCCGCGATCATGATCTTTCTGATCACCTGATGCTCCAAATCTGCATGTGTCTGCCCCGGTTCATCATCAGAACTGGAAGCTCGCGTCCTGCGGCAGAGCCGAAGGCTCGGCCATCACGACGATGGTGATGCGGCGGTTCTCGGGCCGCTCGGGATGGTCGGGGTAGACCGGCTCGGTTCCCGCCTTGGCCACCACTTCGGCGAAGCGGTCTGCCGGCAGGCCTGCGTCCACCATCGCCGCGCGCGCGGCCAGCCCGCGCTGGGCGGAAAGCGACCAGTTGGCCTCGCTCTGCCCGCCGGTGGAATCGGTATGCCCTTCGATGGCGATCTGCGCCCCGGTGCCCGCCAGCTTGCGGGCGATGCGCACCAGCATGTCGCGCGCATAGGCGTTGAGCTGGGCAGTGCCGCCCTTGAACATCGAACGGTCTGCCGTGTCGACCAGGTGGATGCGCATCCCGTCGCGCGAGGGTTCGACATCGACGTTGCGCTTGCCCTGCGTGGGATCGACCGGCTGCTCCAGCGAAAGCTGCATTTCCTGCGCCATCACCCGCAGCGCCGCTTCCGGCACATTGGCCGTGCCGCCGCGCGCCGCGCCCTTGACGCCGGCTTCGGCGGACGGTTCGCCCACGGCCTTTTCATCTTCCGACTGCGCCTTGCGGCTGTGGCCGCCAAGGCCCGGCTGCGGACCGGGATTCTGGGTCAGCGCCGAAGGCACGGCATCGCGATCGGCGGCGGGCGAGAAGTATTCGGCCAGCCCCTTCAGCTGCTGCTTGTCCGGATTGGCGAGGAGCCAGAGCAGCATGAAGAAGGCCATCATCGCGGTCACGAAGTCGGCATAGGCCACCTTCCACGCGCCGCCGTGGTGCGCGTGCTTGGCATGTTTCTTGACCTTGCGGATGACGATCGTCGCATCGCCGTGCCCCTGCGCCACCGGCCGCTCCTCAGTCGAAAGCGGCGCGAAGCCGCTCTTGCATCACGTTGAGCCGCACTTGCCCCAACGCCTCGCCCAGCGCCGATCCACCGGCCATCCGGTCGAGCAGCGCCGCGCTCTCGTCCACGTGCTGGACGATGAGGTCGAAGGCCTGAAGCTGGTCGAGATAGTCGGTCACGAACCGCTCGTCGGACACCAGCACGCCGGCCAGTTCCTCCAGCAGTTCGCGCGCCACGCGCATCTCCTGCGCGATCGCCTGGCACAGCGAGGCTCCGTGGCCTTCCAACATCATCGTCACTTGGTCGCTTCCCCTGTAGTCGTTTTGTGCCCCGACATGGTCAGAACAGTTCGAGTTCGCCGGTGCGCTGCGGCGCCGCGACCGGTGCCGGCCTGACGATCACCGGCAATGGCTCGTCCTTGACCGTCTTCGCCCGCACGCGGCCCTCGAAAGGCATGAATTCCACCTTGCGCGCCTGCGTGCCGCCAAGATCGCAGTGGTCGAGAGGGATGCTCTCGGTCCGCAGGAAATTGCGCGCAAATTCGCCGTTCTTGGTGCCGATGCCGCCAAGCCCGGCGACGATGTTCGCGCCGCCGTAAAGGTGGCAGCGCAGCCGCGAACGCTGGGCCCCGCGCTGCATCAGCGCATTGATCAAAAGCTCCATCGCGTGAATGCCGTAGCGCTGCATTTCCGTGGGCGAGACCGGGCTGTCGGCGCCCGGCTCCCCCAGCAGGAAATGGTTCATGCCGCCCACGCGCGCCACCGGGTCCTGCAGGCAGGCGGCGACGCACGATCCCAGCAGCGTGGAGATGACCACGCCCTGCTGGTTGGCGACATGATATTCGCCCTGAACGATGGCGACCCGGCGCATCGGTTCAGACGAGCTCGCCGAAGACGCGCTCGATCTTTTCCTTCAGCGCGGCCGGCGCGAAAGGCTTGACCACGTAGTTGTTGACGCCCAGCGCGGCCGCCTTCTGGACCACTTCCTTGTCGGCCGATCCCGTGAGCATGATGAACACGGTCTTCCCGATCACCGGATCCTGTCGCACCGCTTCCAGGAACTCCAGCCCGTCCATTTCGGGCATGTTGTAGTCCGAGATGATCAGATGGACCCGGTCCGCCTTGACCGCGGCCAGAGCCTCGGTCGCGGCGCCCTTGTCGCGAATGTCCTTGAAACCCAGATCCTGCAGGGCGCGACGGATCATCGCGCGCATGCTCGTCTGGTCGTCGACCACCATTACCTTGATTGCAGCCGCTGCCGGCATTTGACCCGCTCCAAATTACCGCCGGCAGGCCCCGAGGATCGCCTCGGGGAGTGCCGACAAATTCACTTCCTTCTCGACCGCGCCCAGCTCGAAAGCCGCGCGCGGCATGCCGTAGACCACGCAGGTCTCCCGGCTCTGGCCCAGCGTGCGCGCACCAGCTGCGCGCATTGCCGCCAGTCCCGCGGCCCCGTCCGAACCCATGCCGGTGAGGATGACCCCCACCGCGCGCGAGCCCATCTTGGAAACCGAGTGGAACAGCACATCCACCGAAGGCCGATGGCCGCCGACGGGATCGCTCTCGATCAGCCGCACATGGCCGCTGGTCCCGCCAACGAGTTCCATGTGGTGGCTGCCGCCGGGCGCGAGGTAGACGGTGCCGCGCTTCAGCTGCATGCCGTCCTTCGCCTCGACCACGGTGACGCGCGCCTCACGGTCCAGCCTTGCAGCGAAACCGCCGGTGAAGATCGCCGGCATGTGCTGGACAACCAGCACTGGCGGGCAATCGACCGGCAAGGCGCCGATGATCGAAAACAGGGCTTCGACGCCGCCGGTGGAGGCGCCGATGGCGATGACCACGTCGCGCATCGGCCCCGCAGAGGGCGCCGGTGCCGGCGCGGCCTGTCCGGGGCGCGGCGCCGCCGGACGGGCAACCGCCGCGCGGACCGACGATCTTGCCGCCGTGCGCACCATCTTGCGCAGCAGCGCACCGTCCTGCGCGATCTCCAGCGGATTGCCCGAAGGCTTGGCGATGCAGTCCACCGCGCCCAGGCGCAGCGCCTCGATCGTGGCTTCGGTGCCCCGCGCGGTCAGCGTGGAGCACATGACCACCGGCATCGGCCGCAGGCGCATGATGCGTTCCAGGAACGATAGCCCGTCCATCCCGGGCATCTCCACGTCGAGCGTGACGACATCGGGGTTGAGCGCCTTGATCATTTCCCGCGCCGCGTGCGGTTCGGGGGCCTGGCCGACCACCTCGATCATCGGATCGTGATTGAGCAGCTTGGTCAGCAGCGCCCGCATCGCCGCGCTGTCGTCGACGACGACGACGCGGACCTTCTCGTTCGTAGCGTCCGTCATGCCGCACCTGCCCCGTCGATCCGCGCATAGGCGGTCTGGGCGACCGGCTTCATGCGGGTGGCAGCGGGGCCGATCAGGCGTTCGGAATGGCCGATGTAGAGCGTGCCGCCGGGGTGCAGCATCTCCACGAGACGCGCCTCCAGCTCGGCCTTGGCGGTATCGTCGAAATAGATCATCACGTTACGGCAGAAAATCACATCGTACTTCTGGCGCATGGGCCACTTGTCGAAGAGGTTGAGCACGCGCGCGGCCACCAGCTTGCGCAGCGGTTCGGCCACCACGTTGTATCCGGTGCCCGCCGGCTTCAGCCAACGCTGGCGGTAGGCGGCCGGAATCGGCTCCACCGCACTGTCCGGATAAGTCGCCAGCGAGACCGCCTCCACCACCGGGGGCGAGATGTCGGTCGCCAGCAGACGCACGTCGCCCTGTTCCAGCCACGCCGCGCTCGCCTGGCTTTCGCCGGCAAGGCACATGGCGATGGTGTAGACTTCCTCGCCGCTGGAACAGCCGGCCGACCAGATGCGCACTTTCTCGCCCCGGCGCGCACGCTCCTGCAGCTGCGGCAGCACGTGGCTGCGCAGATGATCGAAGTGATGCGCCTCGCGGAAGAAGTGCGTGTGGTTGGTGGTCAGCGCCACCACCATGGCATGCCGCTCCTGCGCATCGCGCTGCACCAGCGAGACATAGTCGGCAAAGCTGCTCAAACCGTGTTCGCGCAGGCGACGGCTGAGGCGCGAATGCACCAGCGTCGTCTTCGCCTCTACCAGATGGATGCGTGCCTCCCGCTGCATGATCGCGGCGATCTCGCGGAACTGCGCGGGGCGCAGCTCCGCGTTCGCCGTGAGCGTGCCGGCAGAGGCCAGTTCGGTGCTCACGCAGCCAGTTCCGGGATATGGCGCGTCAGGCTCAGCGCTTCGAGGTCGAGCAGCAGGCACATGGCTTCGGGGTTCGAGGCATCAGAGGTGCGACGCTCGATCTTCACCAGACCGGCAATGGCGCTCTGTTCGTTGACTTCGGTATCCGGCGCGGGCTGGATCTCGCTGCCCTTGATCGAGACGATGTCCTGCACTTCGTCCACCAGGAAGCCGGCATTGCGGCCGCCGATGGTGACGACCAGCACGCAGGAACGGGCATGAAGCACGCTCGGCTCCCAGCCCAGACGTTCGGACAGGCCGACGATCGGGATCACCGAACCGCGCAAGTTGGCAACGCCCAGCACATAGGACGGCACGCTGGGCAGCGGCGTCGGCGCTTCCCACTCGCGGATCTCGATCAGCGAGGCCATCTCGATGCCGAAAAGCTGGTTGCCCAGCGTGAAAGTCACGATCTTGCGTTCGTCGTTAGCAATCGCGTCGGTGCTCATGCCGCCAGTCCTTTCAGTGCAAATTTGGAAGCGCCGCCGGTCGCGACCAGCGCGTCGATGTCGAGGATCAGCGCGATGGCGCCGTCGCCCAGGATGGTTGCGCCGCCCAGGCCCCGGATCGGGTGGAGGTTGTCCTCCAGGCTCTTGATCACGACTTCGCGGCGGTTATCGATCGTATCGACCATCAGGCCGACATGGCCCGCCGTCTCGCTTTCGACGATGATGACCAGCGAGTCCTCGGGCGGACGGGTGGAGCGCGCGCCGAACATCTCGCCCACGCGGCGTACCGGCAGGTACTGGCCGCGCAGCTCGATCACTTCGGAGGTGGGCGACGTGGCCTGAACCTGCCCCGGTTCGGGCTGGACGGTCTCGATCACATTGGCCAGCGGCAGCACGAAGCGCTGGTCGCCCAGGCGCACGATCATGCCGTCCAGAATGGCCAAGGTCAGCGGCAGCGCCATCGAGAAGGTGGTCCCCTCGCCCGGCACCGAGGTGATTTCCAGTCGGCCGCCCAGCGCCTCGACGTTGGAACGCACCACGTCCATGCCGACGCCGCGGCCGGAAATGTTCGAGATGGTTTCCGCCGTGGAGAAGCCCGGCGCGCAGATCAGGCTGTCGATCTCTTCGTCCGAAAGCTGCGCGTCGGCGGCGATGATGCCGCGCTGCACGGCGATGGAACGCACGCGTTCGCGATTGATGCCGCGGCCGTCGTCACGCACCTTCACCAGGATGCGGCCGCCCTTCTGCTCGGCGGACAAGTGGATCGTGCCTTCGGCGGACTTGCCGGCGGCAAGGCGATCCTCGGGCATTTCGATGCCGTGATCGACCGCGTTGCGGATCATGTGCGTCAGCGGATCGCCGATCTTCTCGATCACGCCCTTGTCGACTTCGGTCATCTCGCCGATCGTCTCAAGCACGACCTTCTTGCCGGTTTCGGCGGCCAGATCGCGGAGCATACGCGGCACGCGCGAGAACGCCTGCTTGATCGGCTGCGCACGCAGCGACATCACATTGTCCTGAATCTGACGCGTGAGGCGCGAGAGTTCGGGCAGTTCGACGCGTTCCTGATCGGCGGGCGAAAGGCGGTCCGACAGGATCGAGCCGCGGATCACCAGTTCGCCGACAAGGTTCAGAAGCTGGTCCAGCTTGCCCAGATCGACGCGGATCGTCTGCGCGACTTCGACTGCCTGTTTCGGTTCGGACTTGGGTGCCTCCGCCTTCTTCGGCGCTGCCGCCACGGGCGCAGCGACCGGCGCGAGGATAGGTGCCGGCTCGACCGGCAGCGGCAGTTCCGCCACCATGTCGTCCAGCACGACCGCGATCGGCTCGAACCCGAAGGGATCGGCCTCGGCAACAACCTCAGCCACGACAGGCGTTTCGGGCACCACCGGCGCGACCGCTTCGGCCTGCGTAACCTCGATCAGCGAATCCGGCGCCACGAAATCGAAGCAGTCGCGAATGTCGCGTTCGTCCACGCTGGCGGGAAGCGTCAGCGTCCAGATGAAGTAGCTGTCCTCGGGATCGAGTTCGGCCAGTGGCGGCAATGCATCGGCATCGATGCCGACGACTTCGCCGCCCATCGATTCCAGCTCGCGGATCACCAGCAGCGGTTCGCCGCCATTGGCCATGGCCGCGCGCGAGGGGCCGAAACGCACGGTCCAGCCTGCCGGTTCGGCCGGGGCTGCGGGCGCATCGAAATCGTCGAGCACAACGGCCACTGGCTCGAAGCCGAAAGGATCGAAGTCCGCGTCCAGATCGACGATCGGCGCGGCCACCGGCACGAAGCCGAATTCGTCTTCCGCTGCGGCGACGGGTTCCGGCACCGCGACAGGTTCAGGCGCAGCGGCCGGTGCGGCACCAGCGCCGCCATTGGCCAGGATCGCGTCGAGTTGTTCCAGCATGTGCCCGTCGGCCGGCGTATCGCCGCCGGTCTGTGCAGCGGAAACGTGGTCCGACAGAATATCGAAGGCACCCAGCAGGCACTGGGTCACCTCGGGCGTCGGCGCGATGCGGCCGGCGCGCACTTCGTCCAGCACGTTCTCGAACCGGTGCGAAAAGCCCAGCAGCGCGGTGTGCCCGAACGCGCCCGATCCACCCTTGATCGAGTGGACGGCGCGGAACACGCCGGCGATCACGCCCGCCGAAGTATCGCCGGCGGCCATGGCGGACAGGCCTTCCTCGGCCATCGCCAGACCTTCGGCGCACTCCTCGAAGAAGATCGCCTGGATTTCGTCGAGTTCGTCGCTCACGGGCAGACGCGGCGGATCGCCGCCCCCAGACGGTCTGCGTCGAAGGGCTTGGTGATCCAGCCGGTGGCCCCGGCCTCACGGGCGCGGGTCTTCTTCTCGTCCGAGAATTCGGTCGAGAGCACCAGGATCGGCGTGCCCTTGAACTCGCTGGTCTTGCGCACGGCCTCGATCAGTTCGAACCCGTCCATCTTGGGCATATTGATGTCGGTGATCAGCAGGTCCGGCTTGACCTCATGCATGCGCTCCAGCCCGTGTTCGCCGTCATTGGCGCTTTCGATGCGGAAGCCCTGCGCGCTCAGCGATGCCTTCAGCAGCATGCGGATCGTGGCGGAATCGTCGACAGTCAGGATGAGTTTGCTCACGCGGGAAATTCCTCTTCAACAAGCCCCAGCGGCGCCGCCAGTCCGCAAGCGCGGACGCGGTCCACGAAGGGCCGGCTGGGATTGACGATGGCGAACGGACGGCCGCCGGCCTCCGCTTCGTTCCGGGCGGCGAGAAGCAGCTGGAGCACAGCCTGCCCCACCGATTCCACGTTTCCGGCATCGATCTGGATGGTGCCGACGGCGGCGACCAGACGGTCGCGCAAGTCTTCGGCGGTAACGGTGGATGCGTGCGTCGGCAGCGCCAGCACGCCTTCTTCAGTTGCGACTTCAGGCTGGCTTGGCATTAAGCTGGTCCTTCACTTCGTCGAGCGCGGTTTCGAGCTGGGTGAACGTGGGCGCATAGGGCGACGGCGTCATGCGGCGCGCCAGTTCGATCGCCACTTCGGTGGGCTGACCCTGCGCGTGGCCGATGATCGCGGTCTTCACGATCAGGTAGGGCTTGAAGTCCTCATCGATCACCTGATGCAGCTTCTGCGCGATCGGGCCGACCAGGCAGTAGGCCAGCAGAACGCCCAGGAACGTGCCGACCAGCGCGCCGCCGATCATCGCGCCCAGGATTTCCGTGGGCTGGTCGATCGAGCTCATGGTCTTGATCACGCCCAGAACGGCGGCGACGATGCCCAGCGCGGGCAGGCCGTCGGCCATCATCTGCAAGGCGGTTTGCGGGGCCAGTTCCTCGGCATGGTGGCGTTCGATATCGCCTTCCATCGCTTCGGCCAGCTGGTGCGGATCCTCGAAGTTGACGGTCATCATGCGCAAGTAGTCGCAGATGAATTCGACCAGGCCCTTGTCCGCCAACAGGTTCGGATAACGCTTGAACAGCTCGCTCTCTTCCGGCTGGTCAAGGTGCGGTTCGATGGCGTTGGCGCCGCTCTTGCGGAAGGTCGCCAGCAGGGTGAACAGCAGCGCCAGCAGATCGCGGAAGTCGGTTTCCTTCCAGTGCGATCCCTTGAACACGCGGATCACGCCCTTCCAGGCCTTCTTGCACGTCTCTACCGAGTTGCCGAGGATGAAGGCGCCGATGGCGGCGCCGGCGATCGCCATCATTTCATGCGGCAGGGCATGGAAGATGACCATGATATTGCCGCCCGACATCAGGAAGCTGCCGAAGACGCACAGCAGGATGACGACAAGGCCGATGGCGTTGAGCATGAATGGATCCGCGAATGGTGAATGGCGTAAGGCCGTATGCCGTGATTATAGGAAAAAGATCGCAGCCCCCGGATGCGGCGCACCGCTTTTTGCAGGAGAGGCCCCTCAACATGGCATCGGGAGAGCATGACGCGACCGTTCGCGGCAATTCCGTCCTATATTTGAGGGGCGCCCATCGGCGCGGACGATTTCGTTGGAGCCACCATGTCGATCAATGCCTATCGCCGTGTGCAGGAGGTCGCCGCCTCGCCGCGGAGCACCGAGTACCGGTTGATGACCCAGGTCACCGCGGAAATGATCGCGGCACGCGACGCGGGCCTGAAGGGTTCGCAACTGATGCCCGCCCTGCACCGCAACCGCGTGGTCTGGAGCACTTTCGCAAACCTTTGTGCAATACCGGGAAATCGCCTTCCCGACGACTTGCGGGCCACGATCATCTCGATCGGCCTGTGGGTCGGCAAGCATACGTCGGGGGTGATGAGCGGGCGATCCGCCATCGACGATCTGATCGAGGTGAACCGCGCGATTCTCGACGGCCTTTCGAACGAGAACGGGCGCGTCGGCCAGGCTGCCGTCCTGCGCTGAAAATCGGCGGCCTTAGTCACAGTTTTTAGAAACTGATTTTCAACCGGTTATCCGCAATGCGGGGGTCATGCCTTGGCTCCCGCGCACCCTGTCTATTTACAATCACGCACGAAGCGATAATGCGACCCTCGCCTTCGAGCCTGAGTTTCTAGGCACAGACAGCGGACCCGGATGCAGGAATTGAATCCACCGCCGCCGCACCCGGGCGGGTCGCCTCCAGCCAACTTGGCATCGACCATTCCAGCCCTTGTCGCGGTGGCGCAAGTCATCGGCGCGATTGTCCTTTTGGGCTGGTTCTCGGGGAACCTGGGCCTGACCGGACAGCCGGCCACCGGCTATCTCATGCAGCCGCTGACGGCGGTTTCCTGCATGGCGATCGGCATGGCCGTATGGGCAACCGCGCGCGGCCACCGTTCCGCTGCCCGCGCCATTCTGGCGATTCCGGTGCTTATAGGACTGGTCGCGCTGATAGAGGAGGCCTGCGGCCGCAACCTCGGGCTGGACCTGCTGCTGTTTCCCGATGCCGTCGGCATGCAGCCGCGCCATGCGCCGGGCCGCCCCGGCGTATTGCCCGCTGTGGCCATTCTGTTGCTTGCCATGGGCACTTACTCGGTGGCTGCGCCCTACCGCGCGGTGCGCCGCATCACCGTGACCTTCGCCTGCGTCGCCATCGCCGTGGCGGGCATCGCCGGCACCCTGCTGCCGGCCGGCGTCAGTCTTCCGGACATGGAAACGCGCCACGCACTGATGTCGGTGCCGACGATGCTTTCGGTCGGCGCGCTGGCACTGGCCATCATCCTGCTCCGCCGCGAATATGCCTGGCCGGTGAAGCCGCTGTGCGGTTTCAGCGCCTCCACGCTGCAATGGACGCTGGGGCTGTCGGTGGCGCTGCCGGTATCCTCTGCGATCATCCAGTTCTGGGCACGCAAGCACACCGGCCTTGCGCCGGAAACCGTGGTGATCTTTCTGGCGGCGCTACAAGTGACGGCATCCTGCGCGCTGATCGCCTGGGCGTGGCTGCGCATCGGCCGCGAAAGCAACGCGCGCTGGGCGATCAATGTCGCGCTCGATTCCGCGCCGATCGCCATCACCGACCTGGAAGGGCGGATCCTGCGCTGGTCGGACGGCGCAGCCCGGCTCTATGGCTGGACCGCCGAACAGGCAATGGGGCTGGACAAGCACGCGCTGACCGGCGCCACCAAAGTCGCCGGCCGCGATTACGAACGCACCCACGCCCTGGCTCCGGAAGAGACCGAACTGGACGAAATGCGCAGCGACGGCACCCGCCTGCGCGTGTTCGAGACGCGCCAAGTGGTGCAGCCGCGCAGCGACCTGCCGCCGATGGTCGTCCTGTCGATGACCGACGTCACCGCGCGCCAGCGGGCCGAACAGGCGATGCTGGCCAGCGAGGCCCGGCTGGCGCTGGCGGTGGACCTCCACGGGCTGGGCATCTTCGAATGGTCCAGCGAGGACGACCGCTTCTGCTTCCACGGTCAGGCCGAAACGCTGTTCGGCATCGCGCCGGGCACGTTCCCCGGCGGCGTCGAGGACTGGCGCCGGCATCTGGCCGACGCCTTCGACCGCAAGGTGGGCCCGCCGACGGAATGGCTGCCCGGGCGCTATGCCTTCCGCCTGCAGGCCCGCGATGCCGACCAGCCGCGCGTGATCGAAGGTACCGTGCTGATCCACAGCGACACGGCCACCGGCGCGCTGGGGATGATCGGCATCGTCATGGACGCCACCGAGCGCGAACAGCGCGCCGAAATGCTGGAATCGCGCGAATCCGAACTGCGCTCGATCCTGGAAACCGTGCCGGAAGCGATGATCACCATCGACGAGCATGGCCAGGTTCGCAGCTTTTCGGCCACTGCCGAAGCCCTGTTCGGCTATGCCGCCGGTGAAGTGCTGGGCGAAGATATCCGCCTGGTCCTGCCGCAATACTTCCATCAGGCGGCCGAGCCGGACGCCCAGCCCAACAAGGCGGAGCGCTGGCAGAACCGTCCGACGCGCACGCGCATCACCGCAGGGATCGACCGCGCCGGCAATCAGGTGCCGGTCGAACTGGCCGTGGGCGCCGCCAATATCGGCAACGAGCAGATTTCCATCGCCTTCGTGCGCAACTTGCGCGAGCAGTTGGATACCGAGGCACGCATCCACGAACTGCGCGAACAGTTCCTCCACGCCTCCCGCGTCAGCGCCATGGGCGAAATGAGCGCGGGCCTTGCGCACGAATTGAACCAGCCGCTGACCGCCACGTCGAACTTCCTCGGCGCGATCGAACTGCAATTGCAGCGCGAATGGCGGCAGGACCAGCTGCGCCGCCTGCTGCGCCTCGCCAGCCAGGAAGTGCTGCGCGCGGGCGATATCATCCGCCGCATGCGCGCCTTCGTCTCCAAGGGGGAGATGGACATTCGCGCCGAGCCGCTGGACGATCTGGTCGCCGATACGCTGCAACTGACCCGCGCGCGCAGCCGCGCGCCGGGGGTGCGGCTGGACTATCGGCCCAGCGTCGCCACCTCCGGCGCTTCTCCGCTGGTGCTGGCGGACCGCATTCATATCCAGCAGGTGCTCGTCAACCTGATCAACAATGCCTTCGACGCGCTGGAAGCGCACGAGGTGCCGACGCCGGCCGTGACCATCACTACCCAACGGGCGGGCGGGCAGGCTGGTGAGAGCCTGATCACCATCCGCGTCGTGGACAATGGCCCGGGCTTTCCCGAGCAGGTCATCAATCGTCCGTTCGAGGCTTTTGCCTCGACCAAGGCCAACGGCATGGGCTTGGGCCTGTCGATCTGCCGCCGTATCGTGGAAACGCATGGCGGCACCCTGTCGCTGCGCAACATCGAAGGCGGCGGCGCGGCGATCGAGTTCACCTTGCCGACTTACTGCGAGCAGGAGATGAAGGCCGGATGACCACGCGGCGGATCTATATCGTCGATGACGATTACGCGGTGCGCACTTCGCTGGAGTACCTGCTGTCGTTGATCGTCGACAGCCGCATCACCTGCTTCGAATCCGGCGACGCCTTTCTGGAGGCCGCTCCCTCGCTGGAACCCGGCTGCCTGCTTCTCGACTTGCACATGCCCGGCACGCCCGGCCTGCAAGTGCTGGCCGCGATCGGCGACGCCCCCTCGCGCTTCGTGCCGATCGTGCTGACCGGCGAAGGTGACGTTTCGGTGGCGGTGCAGGCGATGAAGCTGGGCGCGGCGGACTTCATCGAAAAGCCCTGCGATCACCTGAAGCTGATCGCCGCGCTGGAAGCCGCGTTCTCGCACCAGGCCGCGTCGCGCGCGGCGGCGCAGCGCAAGGAACAGGCGATCACCATGCTGGAGCAATTGTCTCCGCGGGAACGCGATGTGCTGATGGGGCTGATCGAAGGGCAATCGAACAAGGTGATCGCGCACGATCTGGATATCAGCCCGCGCACGGTGGAGATCTATCGCGCCAAGCTGATGGAAAAGCTGGGCGTGCGCAGCCTGTCCGAAGCGCTGCGCATCGCCTTTGCCGCCGGTCTGGTACCGATGGACTGAGTATTCGGGAGCGGCCCGGAATTCTGGCAACCGCTCCCGCTATCTTCAAAAATCGAAATACATGTCGAAGTAGCCGTACTTCGTGTCGCCCGTCTGCGGCGCATTGGGCGCGTCGTTCAGGAACCGGCCCTTGTCGAGATAGGCGACGCCGGTATCGAAGTGCAGCACGTTCGGCACCAGCGTGCGGCGGTAGCGGAAATCGAACTGGTTGCCGGCGAAGCGACCGCTCTCGCCGCTCGCATCCTTCACGCTGGTGGACGCGAATGTATCGGTGCGCGAGGCCAGCCATAGCGCGCGATAGGTGAACATCACGTCCGACTTCTTATCAGGCTTGGCCTCTGCCCGCACGCCGCCCGAAAGCAGGTTGGAGCGTCCCACCGGACCATAGAGCGCGGTCGGCCCGAAATCGAACCGGCGCGCGCCGTAAAGCGTATCGAAGCGGTTGTAGGTCTTCGATCCGGCCTGATCGCCGCTGGCAAGGTCGAACAGGGCCGAAAGGCGCGGCTGCCAACCAGTCTTGAAGGTCTTCCCCGCTTCCGCGTGGATCAGGTAGGCAGAGACCTGCACGTCCTTCAGGTCGGTGGCCGCCGTGGTCAAGCGGGTCGATCCGAACTGGTAGGCCCCCTCCAGATCGTAATCGAGCTTCCCGGCCTTGGGCTTGCGGTAGAAGCGCATGCCGGGGGTGAACAGGTGGCGGTTTCGGGTCAGCACATCGGGGCTGTCGCGTTCATCCAGGCCGAAGCCGTAGAATTCCATCACGCCGCCGAATACGCCCGCCTTGGTGAAGTGCGCGCCCCAGAGCTGGAGATCGGTGCTCTCCCGGTCCCACACCACCTTGTTGTCGTGGATGCCGTCCGGATCGTCGGGCAGGCGCTGTTGCGGCATCGACCAGAGCGCGATCAGCTGGTCGCCATTGCCGCCCTTCCACACGAAGTTCACGCCGGTATAGGCATTGGTCGAATTGCGGAACTGCTGGCGGGCGACCAGACGGCGCGAACCGATGTTCATCGTGAAGCGGCCCGCCGTCAGCTTCGCCTCGCCCCTGGTGCCGGTCTTGAAATCCAGCCCGACATAGGCCTGCACCAGTTCCATTGCGTTGACTTCGGTGGTGCCGGCCGATGAATTGTCATGCTCGCCATAGGCGCGCGCGTCCCACAGTTCGCCGCCGATGCGGAAAGGGCCGCCATCGTATTCGACCGCCAGCGTGGTCTTCAGCGAGAACATCACGTCGTCCTCCGCCACCTTCGGGCGGAACTGGCCGTCGATCCCCTCGACACGCGCGCGCACGCCGCCGGTGATGGTCAGGCCGTCCGGCCCGCCGATCGCCTGCTTCAGCAGACCGTCATCGCCGTCTGCGGCAAGGGCGGTGCCGGAAGTGCCGGCCAGCAGCGCCGCCGCGCCGATCAGAGCGCCCGCTCCGCATGCGGCGCGGCGCAGACGCCGTTTCGCAGTCGGAACGATCGCCGGGGTTGTCCCGTAGGCGATGGCCGGGTGGCCGCTAGAACGGATCATGATTACGTTGAAACTCCCTCACTCGCGTCCGGCACCAGTTGTCTGGTTTCGCGCCGGGCTAACCGCAATCTAGCATCGATTGCAGAGGTTCGAACGAACATCGGGGAATTTTCGGAGATTTTGCGGCGAAAATCGCCAGCGGGAAAATTCCGCGCGCAAACGCAAACGGGAGAAGACGCCGCGGCATCTTCTCCCGGAAGCCTCGCATAAGGCTGCGGCGAAACGCCGGCCTGCGAGGTGGTGCGACCCGATTGCCCCGCCCAAGAGAGCGGGCGGAGCAGGCGAGTTTCCTTGTAATCTTAGTGGGCGGAGAGCAGTTGGCCGTATTCCGCCATCATCGCAAAGCGCGGATCGAGCCCGGCCAGTTCGCACATCGTGCGCGCGGCACGCTTGGCGATCTGCCGCGCACGTTCGCGCAGCAGGCCCGTCTCGTCGTCGAACAGGTCCCCCGGCACCAGATCGAACAGGCGGTTTTCAACCACCTGGCGATTGTGGCGCAGGCGTTCTTCCAGTTCGGCGAGGTCGGCCGGATCGATCGGCGCGCTCTCGGCGCGCCATACGCGGCGGGCCTGGCGGTCGGCCGGCGTCGCCTCGGCCACGTCGCCGCCTTCGACCACGGCCTTGCGGCCCTTCTTCGGCCGGGCCTGACGGCGCAGGCGATCCATCCCGATCTTGCGCAGATGCTCGATATAGGTGTCGGTCAGCGAGAGCATGGCTTCGCGGGCCAGATAGTCCGACGCTGCCGATTCCGTGCGCGGCAGGGCGTCCTCGTCCTCGATCGAGGCGACGATGGAAATTTCCTCGCCATCCTCGCCCATGCCGACCGCGTCTAGCGAGACGGTCACCGCCTCCACCTTCTTCGCCGAGGGCCGCTGGTCGGTCATCAGGCGAAAGCGCAGGCTCTGCAGCTCACCGCGGATCTGCCAGTTCACGAAGGTGGTGAACTGCGCCTTCTCCGGATCGTAAGCCTGAATGGCGCGATGAACGGCAATGGCGCAGGCCTGTTCGGCATCGTCCCAGTGGGCGGCAAGGCCATACTGGCGAATGAAGTGCCGGATGCGCGGTGCGATCAGGCGCAGGATATGCGCGAAGGCGCGGTCCACCTCGGCACGCTGACGTGCGCTAGGCGACTTGCCTTCGACAGGTGTATTGGCCTTCACGCCGGCCACGGCGGATTCCAGAGCAATAGTGATCTTCGACATGTTGAGCCCCCAAGCACCGGACGGACCGCACCCCTGCAGCCGCCGTCCTTCAACCAGTCCAATCTGTGCCCGGCATTCTTAACGCGTCATCAATCCTATAACAAGAAATCTTTTATCCTATATTTTTTGAAAGTTCCGCGACAGTCCGGAAAGCCTCGGCCAGTCGCGCGTAGAGCCCGTCAGGCCGCGAAAACCGCGGGTTTTATGGTGCGACCGACATAGTCCATCAACCACGAACGGTGCGCGGCAACCGCACTTCCGGCCGCTTCGATGCGACGATTCGCCTGTGCCGAGCCGATCTGCGCGTCGAGCAAGCGGCGCGCGCGCACCGGGTCCAGATTGCCGGTCAGGAAGCGCACAGCGTCTCCGCGCCCCAGGTGGTGGCCGATATAGGCGGTCTTCGCCAGATCCTCCACGCCCTCACCAATGCGCACGCCAGCGCGGCGCAGGCCGTCCAGATTGGCGCGGGCATAGTCGGCGGTGGTCTCGATGGCGGCCTGCGGGTCATAGCGCAGCGACAGCAGCTCCGCGCGGGCATCGCCGCGCACGTGGCCGCGATCGTCCAGCCAGCCATTGGCGCGGGCCGTGGCGTTGAGCCAGGTGCCTTCGCGTTCGGCCTCGCCTTCCCAGGTGCCGGAAAGAAACTGGCCAAGGCCGGCCGCGCTGGAACGCGGGTTACGCGAATAGGGCATCCAGCGACCCTCGCCGTCCTTTGCCGCTTCGGCATGGACGATCGTCGCCAGTACCGGCGCGGGAAGCCCGGTGCGCGAAGCGGCGGCGCTCAGCATCGGCGCGTAGCGAGCATTGGGCCCGTTGCCGAGCGAGAGCGAACCGACGCTCTCATTCGATCCATCGCCCTGCGAGCCGTCGCGCCGCTTGCCGTCGCCGGCATCGCTGGACATGTCGGACTGCCCATGTGCGTGCGGCACGATTGGCGCGGTCGGATTCTTGTCGCCTTCCAGCATGCCGATCAGCGCTTCAAGGCTGAAAGGCAGCCCGTGCCGGTCGGTGCCACGCGCGCCATCCGTCTGGGCATTGCCGTCGGAACTGCCGTCGCCCAGCGCCGCGCGCCAGAGCCGGTCGGACATCTCGCTGCGCGCCTGCGCATAGATCACGCGGGCCTTCTGCGCCGCGTCCAGCCCGCGCATCTGCGACGGCGTATGGGAAACCTGCCCGACCGGATCGCTCATGTGCGGTCCTCGCTCTGACCGGCTGCAGCCTGCGCGGCGCGGCGGGCCTTGATGAAGGCCAGCGCGGCGAGATCGTCGATCCCCGCCTGTTCGGCATTGGCCAGTGCCCGCTCGGCCTCCTGCCGGAAGGAGTCAGCGGCGCTTTCGATGGCGCGGAACGTGCCGAAGGCCTCCACCGCCTCTGCCCGCAGCGTTTCAAGCCGCGCGCTCAGCTCGGTCTGCAGGCCGGTAAGCTGGCGCCGCTCCGCCCTCAGGCGCGCGAAATAGCCATGAGAGGAATAGCCGAGATCAGCCCCCGCCAGATCGGCCTCGCGGCGCAAGGCCGCGCCGGTATCCGCCTGCGCCTGCTCCACGGCGGCGAGCACGCCCGCCTCGCGGCTGATGGCAACGCTCATCTCGTCGATCTCGCGCTGCTGCACGCGCAGCGCGGCGTCATACGGTGTCTGCACTGGAAGCCTCCATTTCCGGCTCCGCCTGAACCGGCGCCGTCGGTGCCGGTTCGCCCATGATTTCCGCCAGCGCCGCGAAACTCTCGTCCGCGTGGCCGCGCTCGTTCTTGCCCTGTTTCAACAGTTCCTCGATCCGGGGCGCGAGGGTGACGGCACGGTCCACCTGCTCGCTCGATCCGGCGCGATAAGCGCCAAGGCGGACCATTTCCTCCATGTCGCCGAACGTCGAAAGCTCCCGCCGCGCAGCAAGGCGCAGGTGGTTCTCGTCATCGCCCAAGGCATGGGGCAATGTGCGGGAGACGGACTTGAGCACGTCGATCGCCGGATAGCGGCCACGTTCGGCAATCTTGCGGGTGATCACCACGTGCCCGTCCAGAATGCCGCGCACGGCGTCGGCCACGGGTTCGTTGTGATCGTCACCATCCACCAGCACGGTGAACAGCCCGGTGATCGTCCCCTGCCCCGGCAGCCCCGGCCCCGCACGCTCCAACAGGCGCGGCAGTTCGGCGAAGACGGTGGGGGTGTAGCCCTTGGTGGCAGGCGGCTCGCCGCTGGCCAGGCCAATCTCGCGCTGCGCCATGGCAAAGCGCGTCACCGAGTCCATCAGGCACAGCACATTGAGCCCCTGATCGCGGAAATGCTCGGCCACGCTGAGCGTGGTCCAGGCCGCCTGACGACGCATCAGCGCCGGCTCGTCAGAGGTGGCGACGACGACGACGCTGCGGGCAAGGCCCTCCTCGCCCAGATCGTCCTGCACGAATTCCTGCACCTCGCGCCCGCGCTCACCGATCAGGCCGATCACCGCGACATCGCATTCGGTCCAGCGCGCCAGCATCGAAAGCAGCACCGACTTGCCGACGCCCGAACCGGCGAACAGGCCCAGTCGCTGCCCCTTGCAGAGCGGCGCGAAGATATCGAGCGCGCGCACGCCGGTGGAGAGGCAAGTGCCGACACGCGCCCGCGCCGATGCGGAGGGCGGAGAGGCCTTGATCTTGCGCAGGATCGCGCCCTGCGGCAGTGGCCCCTTGCCGTCCACCGGGCGGCCGAGGCCATCGACCATGCGGCCCAGCCACCCTTCGGATGGACGCAGGCCGAACTGGCTGGCGGAGAGATGGGCGCGAGAGCCGGTGGCGATGCCCTGCGGATCGCTGAACGGCAGGCAGTGGGCGATCCCGCGATCGAGGCCGGTGACTTCGGCCTCCACGGTCTCCGCACCGATGCCGCCGCCCTGCGCCTGAAGGCTGACGCGCGACCCGATCTGGGCGGCCCCGGCCAGCCCTTCCACCTCGATCAGCGCGCCGCGCACCGCGACCACGCGGCCATGCCGCTGGTCGGGTGTCAGCAGGCGCAAGCCTGCGGCAGCGGCAGCAAGACTGGCCATCGCGGCAGCTCAGGCGGCGGAAACGGGTTCGGCAGGCCTGCCGGCGGCCACCGCATCGGCGGCTTCACCAGCGGCTTCACCATCGGGCGCGAAGCGGGCCAGCGCATCGCTTTCGTAGGCGATCAGCCAGCGGCAATCAGCCAGCGCGGCGTAGAACTGGCCCACTGCGATCTTCTGGGCGAAGCGGATGCAGACGGCCTTGGCCTCATGCGATTCCAGCGCGACCATCAGCGCTTCCAGTCGTTCCAGAACGGTCTGCTGGTGGCGGGTGAGATCGGCCTCATCGATATAGGCCATCATGCAGGCGAAATAGAGCGCGCGTGCCGGGGTCACGGCTTCTTCGGGCTTCATCACTTCGCGGCCGCGCAGGATCGTGGCGGTGTTTTCCACCACCAGATCGGTGCGCGACTGCGCGCGCAAAACCGCGCCGTTGACGATCACCGGCTCGCCCTTCTTGAGCGAAATGCGAAGAGTCATGTGTGCAGCCCCCGAGACACTTTCCGAAATTATAGGATGAAGGATGTCATCCCGGTGACGGCGCTGCGGGTTTTTTCACGCACATCCGCACGGTTGAGGGTCGCTTTCATCCTACAATGGCTTGTCCATATGCCGGAACCGCCATTTTCCGGCCCGGACGCACAGGAGAATGACATGAGCCTCTATTCAGCTCTATACGCTGGCGTGTCCGGCCTCGGCGCTCAAGCGAGCGCGATGGCGACCGTCGCGGACAACATCACCAACGTCAACACCGTCGGCTACAAGGGCGTTTCGGCGCAGTTCCAGACCCTCGTCACCGACGGCAAGGTCAAGAGCAGCTATTCGGCCGGCGGCGTCACCGCTGCGCCCAAGGCGCTGATTTCCAAGCAGGGCCTGCTTCAGGCTTCCAGCAGCCTGACCGACATCGGCATCGACGGCGCGGGCTTCTTCGTCGTCCGTTCCAGCTCGGACACCAGCGGTTCCATCGCCTATACGCGCGCCGGTTCGTTCACCACGGATCCCGAAGGCTACCTGGTCAACACCGCAGGGTATTACCTGACCGGCTGGCCGCTGGATGCCGACGGCAACTACGTCAACAACGGCAACCTCAATTCGCTTGAGGCAATCAAGCCCAACGCGCTGACCGGTGCCGCCACGCCGACCACCAAGATCTCGATGCGCGCCAACCTCGATTCCACCGCCACCGCGGTAACCGGCTACACCGCCGGCGACATGGCTTCGGGCACGACCACGCCGCAGTTCTCGCGCTCGGTCACCGTCTATGACGCACAGGGCACCTCGCACGATGTGACCTTCAACTTCATCAAGACCGGCACCAACCAGTGGTCGGCCGAAATCACCGCCGATCCGGCCGACGTCTCGACCGTCGGCGGCGTGGCGAACACCACTGGCCTGCTGGCCAGCGGCACCGTCAGCTTCAACGCCGACGGCAGCCTGGACCTGGCCGGATCGTCGGCCGGGCTGTTCTCCAACCTCGACATCGGCTGGTCCAACGGCGCCGGCTCGACGCCGATCAGCCTCGCGCTGGGCAGCGACGACGGGCTTGACGGCCTGACCCAGTTCGGCAGCGATTCCGCGCTACTTTCGTCCAGCGCCAACGGCGGCATGCTGGGCACCGTGTCTTCGGTGGAAATCTCGAAGGACGGCGTGGTCAGCGCGGTGTTCGACGACGGCACCTCGCGCGCGATCTACCAGCTTCCGCTGGCGACTTTCGCCAACCCGGACGGCCTGACGCGCATCAGCGGCAACGCCTATGTCGCCTCGCAGGATTCGGGCGGCCCCTCGATCAACGAGCCGGGCTCGCTGGGCGGCGGCTCGCTTTCGGCCGGTACGCTGGAAGCCTCGAACGTCGACCTCGCCGGCGAATTCTCGAACATGATCATCTACCAGCGCGCCTACAGCGCCTCGTCGAAGATCATCACGACCGTCGACGACATGCTTCAGGAAGTCAGCAACCTGAAGCGGTAGTTTGTTTGCGGGAATGCCCTGACGGGCATTCCCGTCGCGGCACCGGCCCTCTCCCCCACCCGACCTCCCCTACGGGGTAGAATCTGGGAGGTCGGGTGGGGGAGAGGGCCGGTGCCGCAAAATCCGCCCACGGCGGATTTTCAAGCAAACGCCAACCTGATCTCTTCCTTCCCTTCCACGAGAATCGCAGGAAACCGAAAAGTGTCCCTCAACCAGATCCTCAGTTCCGCCATTTCGGGCCTTTCGGCGTCGCAGGCGGGGATGCAAACGGTCTCCAACAACGTCGCCAACGTGAACACCACCGGCTACGCCCGGCAGAAGGTGTCGCTGGCGACTTCCGTGTCGGGAGGGCAGGTCACCGGCGTCGTCGTCGGCGAGCCTTCGCGCGTGGCGGACAAGTTCCTGGAAAACGCCGTCTACCAGCGCGCCGGCACTTCGGGCCGCGCCGAAGCGGTGAACACTTATCTCGACCGGCTGCAGTCGCTGCTGGGATCCACCGATTCCACCTCCAGCCTGACCTCGCGCCTGTCCGCGATCTCCACCTCGGTTGCGCAGATCAGCGGCCTCAATGGCTCCGCGCAATCGATCGCCAACTTCACCGGCAATATCGACGATACGCTGGACACGCTGAACGGCCTGACCAAGGACGTTTCCAGCCTTCAGGCCGATGTCGAGAGCGAAGTCAGCGACACTGTCAGCCGCAGCAACGTGCTGCTGCAGAAGATCAACGACCTCAATGACGAGGTCGCCCGCCTGCAGGGCCTGGGCCAGAGCACGTCCGGCCCCGCCGACCAGCGCATGTCTGCGCTGCAGGAACTGAGCGGACTGATGAACGTGACCGTCCGCGAACAGAGCGACGGCCGCGTCTTCATCGACACCGCATCGGGGCAGACCTTGCTCGACAAGCGGCTGCGCCAGCTTTCGTACAATTCGGGCGCCGGTGCCTCGCAGGCGACCTATCCCGCGATCGACATCCGCTTCGCATCGGACGACGGCGTGATGGGCGCCTCCACCGGCGAGAAGATCGATTCCACCTCGGTCGGCGGCAAGCTGGGCGGATTGCTGGACATGCGCGACCGCGTGCTGCCGCAGTTCAACGAACAGCTGGGCCAGCTGTTCTCGGGCCTGGCCCAGACGCTGAACAAGGTTTCCAACGAGGGCACCACCCTGCCCCCGCCGAACACGCTGACGGGTGAGGCCAACGGCCTGACCGGCAGCGACCGCCTGGGCTTCACCGGCAAGGCGACTTTCGCCGTGCTGGGCAAGGACGGCACCCTGGTCAACAAGGTGACGATCGATTTCGACACGCTGGGCGCCGGCGCCACCGTCGACGACGCAGTGGCCGCGATCAACGCGGGCCTGTCGCCGGATGCCACCGCCAGCATCGATGCCAAGGGCGTCCTGTCGATCAGCGCCGCGAACAGCACGAACGGCATCGCCATCGCGCAGGATCCGGATACCCCCAGCGACCGCGCGGGCGTGGGCTTCTCGCAATTTTTCGGGCTGAACAACATCATCCGCTCGGACAGCAGCGCGCTGGCGCCTTCGGGCTTCACCAGCACCGATCCGGCCGGCTTCGGCGCGGGCGAGACCGCGCAGCTCGTGCTGCGCGACGCCAGCGGCAAAGTGCTGACCCAGTACACCTACACCAGCAGCGGCAGCGAAAGCTGGGGCGATCTGGTCAATACCCTCAACTCCAGCCCGCTCGCTTCCTACGGCAGCTTCGCGCTGGACGACAGCGGCCGCGTGGCCTTCTCGCCCAACGCTGCCAGCGCCGGTTCGACCATCCAGATCCCTTCGGATTCCACCAACCGTTCGGGCACCGGCCTGTCGTTCTCCGCCCTCTCGGGCCTGACCGGCACCGCCAGCGGCCTGAAGGATGCCGAAGTCGATGCGGGGATGCTGGCAGATACCTCCAAGGTGCCGCTGGCCCAGCTCCAGCTCGACGCCGCGATCGGTGAAAAGGCCGTGGGTTCGGGCGACATGCGCAATGCCACCGCCTTCATCGACGCGCTCGCCGCCACGGCGGACTTCGGGAAGGACGGCAACAAGACGGTCGGCAATTTCGCCAACGCCCTGCTTGGCAGCGTTGCCTCCGCCGCGTCGCTGGCGTCCAGCTCCTATGACGATGCCTCCGCCCGCATGTCGGACGCGGTGGACCGGCGCGACAGCTACGCCGGCGTCAATATCGACGAGGAACTGGCCCAGATGGTGGTGCTGCAGAACAGCTACAGCGCCGCTGCCCGGGTGATGACCACCGCCTCGGAAATGTACGACACCCTGATCGGCATGCTCGGATAAGGAACCCAGCAGATGACCCGCGTAGCCACCATTCCCATGCAGACCACGCTTGCCAACGCGATCCAGCGTTCGCAGCAGGCGCTCAACGCCAGCCAGCTCCAGCTTTCCACCCAGAAGAAGGTGAACAGCTACGCCGACCTCGGCCTGGACGCCGTGCGCACCCTTTCGGCCCGTTCGATGCTGGCCCAGCAGGACGCGTACCAGGCGGTATCGGGCCGCGTCGCGACCACGCTGTCGCTTTACGACGCCAATCTCAACCAGATCGATTCCTCGCTGTCGGACTTGCGTACGCAGCTGATGGAGGCGCTGGGCACCGGTAATTCGCCCGACCTTCAGGGGGCGGTGGAGAGCACCTTCACGGACGTGCGCAACTCGCTCAACGCCACCGAAGGCGGCGTGCCGCTGTTCGCCGGTTCGCAGACTTCGGACACGCCGTTCATCCCGCAGACGCTGCAGGACACCGTCGGCCTCAATTCCGCCGACGCTTTCGCCAACGACAATGTCCGTCAGTCGGCCCGCATGGGAGACGGGGTGGACGTGGAATACGGCATCACCGCCAGCGATGTCGGCACCAACCTGATCCCGGCGTTCCGCACGCTGGCAGAGGCCGGGCCCTTCGGCGATACGCTGACCGAAGACCAGAAGACCGCGATCAAGACCGCGCTCGACCAGCTCGACACCGGGCTGGGCGATGTGCGCAACGTCAATGCCTCCAACGGCCGCCGCCAGAACCAGGTGGACACGCTGACCACGCGCGCCTCGGAACGATCGGACCTGCTGACCGAAGTGATCGGCAGCGTGGAAGATGCCGATCTGGGCCAGGTCGCCATCGACATCACCCAGCGCCAGTCGGTTCTGGAGGCCAGCTACTCGGTCTTCGCCCAGCTTTCGAGCATGTCGCTGGCGAATTACCTCAAGTGATTGGGGAGAGGCTTTCGGGCCTCATCCAAGACACAAAAAAAAGGGGCAGGAGGTTCGATCCTCCTGCCCCTTTTTCTTTGCCTGTAGTCCGGCCTCAGAGACCGTTTGAAAATTCGCGAAATGCGAATTTTGCGGCACCAGCCCACTCCCCCACCCTACCACCCATCGGTAGTATCCTGCGGGTGGTAGGGTGGGGGAGAGGGCTGTTGCCGCCTCAAAAATGCCCCTGCGGGCATTTTTCAAACGGTCTCTCAGCCCTTCTTTGCAGCCTTGGTCGGCACCGGCGCCACATCGGGCGCGCGGTCGATCAGATCGGCCATGTCGCCCGCCGGGCTGGCCGAGGGCAGCGCCGCCATGGCGCGGCCCAGTGCGCCGGCATCGGCGCCCATCGGGCTGGAGGTCAGCATCTCGAAGACCGGCGCGGACGGCAGGCCCGCAAACGCCTGTTCGTACCGCGCATGAAGCGATGCCAGCGCGTCCTCGTGCCCCAGCATCGCCAGCGAGATCGCGTGGCGCAGGACCACCGCCTGCCCAACCTGATCGAGCGCGCGCGCACTCGGCAAGGTGGCGGCGGAAGCGGCGGCATAGCGCTGCCAGTCGCGGTGCTTCCACAGGATCTCCGCCTGAAGCGGCGCGCTGCCGGGCACGGTTTCCAGCACCGCCAGCGCCTCGTCCACGCGGCCGATCTGGCTGAGCGCGACGGCCTCCACCCGATCCCGCGCGGCGATCATGGCGTTCGGGAAACTGGGATCCTCCGTCTTGCGCAGCACGTCCAGCGCCCGGTCCGGCCGGCCGGAGAGGATGTAGAGGCTGGCGACGCGGGCCGAGAGCGGGCCGCGCGCCAGATCGCCCGCACGCACGAAGAGCTGGTATCCCAGCAGGTCCGCAGCCCGCTCATAGAGCCCGGCCGCCTGCAGGCGCCCGGCCAGCTGGCTGGACATCAGATCGCCCTCGGCACCGCCCGGCGCCAGATCGCGATAGTCCCAATAGAGCCCCGCGGCCTGATCCAGCGGCAGGTTGCGCGCGGGATCGAGCGCAGTGACCAGCTTGGCGCGCAGGGCCGGCAGCATCGGCGCATCCGCGCCTTCCAGCCCGAAGTTGCGCAGCAGCGTGGCGCCGCTGCTCAGCGCGCCGGGAAGATCACCGCTGGCATCCTGCAGGCGATAGGTCAGCCGCAGCGCGCGCTGTTCGATCACATCCCCGCGCCAGCCATAGCGCAGCGCGTCCAGCTGGCGCAGCGCGTCCTTCATGCCGATCGTATGCGCGGCCACGCGCGCCTCGATCTCGCTGAGCCGCGCATCGGTGCGCTGCTCCAGCGTGCCCGACTGTTCCACCCGCGCGAACCGCAGCCGCGCCTGATCGCCGTGCCCGTGCAGCAGTTCGGCGCGGCCGCGCAGCAGATTGGCGGCGGCATCGCGGTCCGGCATCGGCTGGAGCCATTCGATAGCCTTGTCCGGCTGCCCGGCATCGACCGCGGCCTGCGCGGCCGACAGCACGAAAGGCTTGGGCCGCGCGGCCCGCAATGCCGGGCGCGCGCAGGCGATCTGTTCCAGCGCCTGTTCGGCCAGATGGCTGTTCGCCAATGCCCGCAGGCGCCAGGCGCAGGCTTCCGGATTGATCGCCAGCCCGGCCGAGGACAATGCCGAAACCGCTTCGGGATAGCGGCCCAGCAGCGTCAGCGCCGCGCCCCGCGCAAGCCGATAGCTGTCCACCATCGCCAGGTCGGGATCGTCCTGCACCATGACTTCCAGCACGCCGAATGCCTCGCCGCCGCGCTCGGCACCGACGAGGCTGCGGGCATAGTCCCACCGCGCCTGTTGTAGTTCGGGCTGCGGCACGCGCGCGATTCGCTGCCATGCGGCCGTCTGCGAAAGCGCCCCCCACGCGCCGGGGCCGGCGATGGCCGGCTGCTGCGCAAGCGCGGCAGCAAAGCCCGGCAGGCGCGGCGGCTGCGGCAGCATGGGCGCCACATTTCCGGCCAGATTTTGCGGCTCAGTCGTTCCGGTCGCTGCTCCGGATGGGCCGGCAGTCGGCGCAGCGGATGGCGTCGAAACCGGGGTGGCCCCCAGCAGCGCGGCGGCGCTGGCCGCCAGCAGCAGCCCCCTGGCGGCCTTGCGTACCGGTGTGTTCGCCCGCATCAGATCAGCCCCGGATAGAGCAGCGAAAGCGTCACCAGCACGCCGCCGGCAGCGCAGCCCAGCACGAACAGCACTACGGCCCCGGCGATCCACAGCAGGCTGCGGCTGGCATCGGCGCCCTGTACTTTGGCCTGCTCGGCAACGACGGCCAGCTGCGGTGCAGCCTCGTCCTCGCTCTGGCGGCCGATATCCCCGCGACGGCGCGCGGGTACGCCGTGCGGTCGATCACCGGACGACAGAACCCGGACTTTTGCCGGGCCCGTATTGCCACTCATGCTGCTTGTCCCCTGCGGCGTAATCCAAAAAGTAACGAATTGATCCTATTATAGAGGAGCGGTCCGCCTCCCGGATTGCGCTGAAATTCCCTTATTCGCCGCCATTGCCGGCGAAACAATACAGATGCCGGAGTACCGAATGCCCCGTAGCGCCCTCTTTGCCTTCATGGCCCTCGCCACCGCCGGAATGGCGCCCGAGGCGACGCAGGCGGTGCCTTTCAGCCCGGCCAATCTGGTCAAGCTGGACCAGATCGATACGCCGATCGTCGATGCCGGCCGAATCGACGGGGTGATGCACGTGCAGCTGGTGGTGGAAACCAATTCCGCCGCCACGGCGAGCGACCTTGCCAAGCGGATGCCCGAACTGCGCGCCGCCTCGCTGGCGGCCTCGATCGAGTTCGCCCGGCTGCGCGCATCGCCGTTCACCGCGCTGGATGTGTCCAAGCTGTCGCAATCGCTCACGCCCGCGCTGCAGCACGTCGATCCCGGCATTGCGCGTGTGCTTATCGTGCGTGCCACCGCCTTTCGCAGCTGACCGGGTGGCGATCTAGCCGCGACGCGCCGCCGCGCAACTGAAATCGCCGTAATGTCCCGCCGTGGGGCAGAAGCGGCTGATATAAAACAGAGAATCACGGCGACCGACCTGTGCGGCCGGCGGAAATGCAAATGGATCCGAAGCAGGGCTGCTTCGGATCCATTGCTTTATTTGCGGAAGGCTTACTTGGCGGCGGGTGTCGCCTGCCCCAGTGCCTTGCCCCCTCGGGCCAAGGCGGCCGGCGCTGCCGCCGGTGCAGGAGGACGCCCCCGCACGACCTTGCGGCCGGCCAGAGACATCGAAAGTTCCACCGCCGCGCTGGGCGTCATGTAGGACATGATCTGCGCGGTGACGGAATCGCGCATCCGCCGGGCGACTTGCGCCTGCACTTCCAGATCGAGCTTCTCGAAAATCGGTGCGGCGCGCTGCGGCTTCATGCGCTGGTAGATCTGCGCCAGGGTGTCGTAAGGCACCTCGGGCTGATCCGCGCCGGGCTGCCCCGGACGGGACGGAGCGGCGCCCGGATCGGGCTGACCCTGCTGCTGGCCCTGAAGCTGGCCAGCCAGCCGGGTTTCCCCGGCGCGCACGGCCTGCTCGCGCATTTCCAGCTTGCGCCGTTCGGCGGCGGCATCGCGGTCCCGCTTGCCCAGCGCATCCTGCAGCGAGGCGCCAAGGCGGCCCGACGATGCATTGCCGGCGCCGGGGTCCGGCGCGGCCAGTGCCATGGCATTGGCCACGACCGCCGCCCCGGCAACGCCCAGCATCAGCCGCGAGGGCTGGGCCAGGCTGCGCAGCGCATTGATGGCCCGCACCTTGCCGGTCACGCGGACCGGCAGGTTGCTGCCGGGATTGGCCATGGCAGAGGTCATGCGGCGGCGCGCTTGCGGCGGGCCGACGGGTGCATAACGATCTCGGCCGAGATTTCCTTGGCTTCGGCCACGGCGGCGGCGATGGCGGCTTCCACGCTGTCATCGGCGGCAGCAACAGCGGCGATCTTGGGGGCGGCGACCTTCGGCTTCGCGGTGCGCGTGCGGGTCGTCTTGCGGGCGCCGCCACGGCTGGACGAGCGCTTCGCCGCGACCTTTTCCTCGCCAGCGTCACCGGCGACGACATCGGCCTTGGCAGCAGGCTTGCGCGTGGTCTTCTTCGGCGCGCTGAGTTCGGTGGCAGCCACGATACGGTCGGCCACGGCATTGCCGATCCCGACCATATCGGCCAGTTCGTCACGCATGGCTTCGGCATCGGCGATCGTGCGGGCCTGGGCCATGCCGTCGGTCGCCAGCACGCGCTTCAGTTCACCCAGCACGGCGCGAGCCTGCGCGGTCGCGCGTTCAAGGCTGGCCACGCCTTCGGTCAGCGGCGCATTGCGGAATGCGCGCATACGGCGGTCGATCCGCCAGCCCTGCACCATCACGGCGGAGCAGAGCGGGATCAGCGTGAAGTTGATCATGGTGGCAGTGTTCACTTCGGATACCCCCTTGAGATGTCGTTCGCCATGCGGACGGCAATGTTTCTGGAACGCTGCCCGATATGCGCGATGCCCAGCGGGACGCCGCCGCACTGGACCTGAAGCGCATCGTTCGGGCTTTGACTGAAAGCTATGGTCTGGCCGACCTTGAGGTTCATGACGTCGCGCAGAGACATCTGCTTTTCGCCCAGAACCACGTCGACCGTCACTTCGGTCTGGGAAAGTTCGCTGGCCATGTGCGCGGCCCACATGCGGTCACGCCCCAGCTTTTCGCCCATGAAGCGCTGCAGCAGCTTGTTGCGCACCGGTTCGATGGTGGCATAGGGCAGCAGCACGCTGAACTTGCCACCGCGCCCTTCCATGTCGACGCGGAAGGTCGCCACGGCGGCGATGTTGCTGGGCCCGGCGATGGCGGCGAAGCGCGGGCTGGCCTCCATGCGCTCCACCTGCATCGTCACCGGCTCGATCGCCTCGAACGCCTGCGACAGGTCATCCAGCGCCAGTTGCACCATGCGCGATACCAGCATGGTCTCGATCGTGGTGAAGGCGCGACCTTCCACGCGCATCGGCTTGCTGCCCTTGCGCCCGCCCAGCAGGGCATCGACCACCGCATAGATCAGGCTCGATTCCACGGTGACGACACCGTAGTTTTCCCACTCGGTCACCTGGAACACGCCGAACATCGCCGGCAGCGCCACGCGGTTCATGAACTCGCCGAAGCGGGTGGAGGTGATCTCCTCCAGGCTGACGTCGATCGCGTCGGACGTCAGGTTGCGCATGCTGGTGGCGAAGGTGCGCACCATGCGTTCGCACACCACTTCCAGCATCGGCAGCCGTTCGTGGCTGATGACATTGGATTCGATGACCGCCTTCAGGCCGCTCTTGGTCTGGGCGGGCGCATCGGCGTCGAACCCGAACAGCGCGTCGATACCCGCCTGGTCGAACGTATCGCCGACCATGTCCTCCATCTTGGGCGGATCGGGCAGCAGGAAATCGTCGAAATCGTCGTCGTTCATTGCTGGATCAGGTCCTGAATGAGCACGTCGGTCACCATGCCGGGGCCAAGCGCCTGGGTGGAGCGGCGCAGCATCTCTTCCTTGATGCGGAACACCGCCGCCGACCCGTCAAGGTCTTCGGGGCGCAGTTCGCGCAGGAAGGGCTGGAGCGAATCCAGCACCAGCGGCAGCTTTTCCTTGACCGTATTGGCCTTGCCCTCGTCCGCAGCGACGATGATCACGCGCAGCTTCAGGAACCGCGCCGATGCATCGCTGCCGCGCAGGTTCACCACCATCGACGGCACTTCGACATAGGATGACTTGCCCGGCGACGCCGCTTCGGAGCCGCCTTCAGAACCACCTTCAGACGAGGCGCTCTCGCTGGAGTGGCCGCCGCTGCTGCCGCCGGCGAACTTGGTATAGCCGTAATAACCCGCCCCGCCGCCGATCAGCAGCACGGCCGCGGCCGCGCCGATCACGATCAGGCGCTTGCGCGACGGCTTGCCCGATGCATTGCTTTCTGGCGCATCGACGGGCTCAACGTCGATGATCTCTTCGTCCGACACTTTCGAACCCCCTTGGCTCCTCGCGAAACGGTGCGGAAATCGAAATCCTCGATACCGACCGCATTCGCGTTTTCGCCTCTATTATAGGAGGACCAAGCGGCAAATTCTGCCTGGTGCCGAAAACCGCCAACTTTTTCTCGGGATGCCGGAAATGGACGTTTCCTCCTTCGTTCTGCTGAGCCACGAGCAGGCCCTGCGCCGCCAGCTGGACATCGTCGCCAACAACATGGCGAACACCAGCACCGTGGGTTACAAGCGCGAACAGGCTCTGTTTCACGAATATGTGGAGACCGCGCAGCAGGCCCCGGTGGAGGACGCGCGCAAGACATCGTTCGTGCTGGACTTCGGCACCGTGCACGACACTGCGCAGGGATCTTTCCAGTCCACCGGCAACCCGCTGGACGTGATGATCGACGGCGCCGGCTATCTCAATGTGGAAAGCCCGGACGGCGGCGTGGTCTATACGCGCGCGGGATTTATCAAGGTTCTCCAGAACGGTGACCTTGCCACCTCGGGCGGGCAGCGCCTGCTGGACGAGAACGGCCGCCCGATTAATGTGCCGGCAGACCAGCAGGCCGGGCTGACCATTGCCGAGGACGGCACCGTGATGGGCAGCACCGGCCCGCTCGGCCGGCTCGCCGTCACCACCTTCGGCAACGAAAGCACGGTCGATCCGCGCGGCGACGGCATGTTGACCGGCACCGGCGGCACGATGCTGACGGCGGCACAGACCAAGCTCAAGAGTGGCGGTGTCGAAGCATCGAATGTCGAACCGATCACCGAAACCACGCACATGGTGGAAATCCTGCGCTCCTACCAGACCAGCCAGCGGCTTTCCGCCGATCTGGCGGACATGCGCAAGAAAGCCATCGATCGCCTGAGCAAGGTCGGCTGAACCCGCCCCGCTTTCACCCTAATTTTACGCCCGTTTCCACGAAGGAGTCATCATGCGTTCGCTCTCCATCGCCTCGACCGGCATGCTCGCGCAGCAGACCAACGTCGATGTCATCTCGAACAACATCGCCAACATGAACACCACCGCGTTCAAGCGTCAGCGCGCGGAATTCCAGGACTTGCTCTACCAGCAGGTCTCGCGCCCCGGCGCCACCACCAGCTCGGACGGCACCCAGGTGCCCACCGGCATCCAGCTTGGCGCCGGTGTGAAGACCGGCGGCATCTACCGCATCACCGAACAGGGCGCGCTGACCAACACCGGCAATACCTATGACCTCGCCGTCGACGGTCAGGGCTATTTCCAGATCATGCTGCCCTCGGGCGACCTCGCCTATACCCGCGCCGGCTCGTTCCAGCTTTCGGACCAGGGCGAACTCGTGACCACCGACGGCTACCGCGTGCAGCCCGACATCACGATCCCGCAAGGCGCCACCAGCGTTTCGGTTTCGAAGACCGGCGAAGTGCAGGTGAAGCTGGACGGCCAGACCCAGATGCAAACCGTCGGCCAGCTCGAACTGGCGACCTTCGTGAACGAGGCCGGCCTCGAAGCCATCGGCTCGAACATGTACCTTGAAACCGGCGCTTCGGGTCAGCCGACCGTCGCCAACCCCGGTGAGCCGGGCTTCGGTTCGCTCAGCCAGGGCTTCGTCGAAGCATCGAACGTCAATCCGGTCTCGGAAATCACCTCGCTGATCACCGCGCAGCGCGCCTACGAGATGAACAGCCGCGTGCTGAAGACCGCCGACGAAATGCTCCAGACCTCCACGCAGACGGGTTGAGGACGATGACCGCCGCGATCCTGCTCATGCTGGCGGCAGCAGCTCCGGCTGCTGTCGCACCCGCCGCCCCCGCCACGATCCAGGCGCCGGTGCTCGCCCGCACGGTCGAGCGCGGCGAGAAGCTGGCCGCCGGGGACTTCACCCGTGGCCCGGTCTCCCCCAATGCCGCGCGCGGCATGCTGGCCCCGGCAGAGGCGGCCGGGCAGGAAGCGACGCACCGCATCATGGCGGGCGCCCCCGTGCGCGCCGCCGATGTTGCCCAGCCGCGCGTGGTGCGGCGGGGCGAAGCGGTGACGATCTCGTTCGCCACCGGCGCGCTGACGATCACCTCCGCCGGCCGCGCGATGAGCGATGCCGGCAAGGGTGAGCCGGTGCGCGTGTTCAACACCGCCACCGGCCGCACGCTCGACGGCATTGCCGACGCCCCGGGCCAGGTCAGCATCCCGGTCCACTGAGCCCTGAGAGAAGCCAGGATTTTTCGATCATGAAATCGACTTATACCCGCCTCGTGCCCATCCTCATGGCCGCCACCCTGCTTTCGGGCTGCGGTGCGGTCGGCCGCCTGAAGAACGTGGGCAAGGCGCCGAAGATGAGCGAATCCGAAGCGCCCGTGGCCCCGCGCGTCGAACCGTCGATCGGCAATCAGGGCGTGGCCGATCGCGGCGCAGTGGACGATCCGGCACTGGCCGAAGGCGCGCGCGGCGCATCGCTGTTCCGCACCGGCGCGGGCGCATTCTTCCACGATCAGCGCGCCTCACGCGTGGGCGACATCGTGACGATCCGCATCAACATCGCGGACAATGCGCAAGTGGACAACAGCACCACCCGCACCCGCGACGGCAAGGAAACCGCCGGCGTCGCCGCGCTCTTGGGTCTGCAATCGCACATCCAGAAGCTGACCGGTTCCGATCCCTCGGCGCTGACCGATACCAGTTCCTCGTCCAGCGCCGTGGGCGTGGGCAAGACCCAGCGCAGCGAACAGATCAACATGACCATCGCCGCCTCGGTGATCGGCGTGCTGCCCAACGGCAACCTGCAGATCCGCGGCCGTCAGGAAGTGCGCGTGAACTACGAGTTGCGCGAACTCGTCGTCACCGGCGTGATCCGTCCGGAAGACATCGCCCGCGACAATTCGATCAAGCATTCGCAGATCGCCGATGCCCGCATCAGCTACGGCGGACGCGGCCAGCTGACCGACGCGCAGCAGGCCCGCTGGGGCCAGCAGATCTACGACGCGCTGTTCCCGTTCTGATGGATCATACCTTCGGCATGGCGAGCACTTAAAACCATCCCGTCATCCCCGCGCAGGCGGGGATCCCGCTTTCTTGCTGCAACATCGCAGAGAAAAGCGGGACCCCCGCCTTCGCGGGGGCGACGAAAAGCTAGGCCGATCAAACACTGGTCGAACCAAAAACTTCCGAGAGCAGTCTCTCTCGTACCCGAAAGGGCGTCGCCGGAAGGCGGCGCCCTTTCTCCGTTTCACGCCGTCATATCGGGACGACGACGGCGCCCACCCGGCAAATTTTGCCTACCGCACAAATAATTAGCGCCAATCGCAACGAACCTCTCACACGCCTTCCTAGAAGACTCGTGCAGGCCTGAAGAAACAGGACCGCACGCGAACCGGCGTACCCCGGTTCAGGCCGCAGAACCGGCCTCAATATTCTAGAAGGAATGAAACAATGGCGTTTTCCGTCAACACCAATGCTGGTGCAATGGCTGCCCTGCAGTCGCTGAATGCCACCAACAAGGCCATGAACACCACCCAGAGCCGCATCAACACCGGTCTGAACGTTGCTTCGACCAAGGATGACTCGGCCAAGTACACCGTCGCGCAGACCCTGCGTGGCGACCAGGGTGGTCTCACCGCGGTTACCTCGTCGCTCAACAACGCCAAGTCGGTTGTTGACGTCGCGGTTTCGGGCACCGAGCAGATCTCGGACCTCATCAACGACATGAAGTCCAAGGCCTACGAAGCTGCCTCCGCAACGGACTCGGGCACGCTCAGCGCGCTTCAGAAGGACTACGACGGCCTCAAGGCTCAGATCGACTCGATCATCTCGTCGTCGGACTTCAACGGCGTCAACCTGCTCGACAGCAGCGGCGGTTCGGTCAGCTCGCTGCAGACGCTCGACACCGGCAACCTGCTGAGCGTCGGCACTGTGAACCTCGCCTCGGCGAAGGGTTCGTCGACCGTCGAGCTCGGTGACCTGTCCGGCAGCACCGACCTTGCTTCGGCCACGTCGGCTGCGACCACCGTCGACAACCTCGATGCACTGTCGGACGCTCTGAACGACAAGCTCAGCACCCTGGGTGCCGCTTCGCGTCAGATCGACGGTCAGCTGGACTTCACCAGCAACCTCAGCGACGTGATCGAGACCGGCATCGGCAACCTCGTCGACGCCGACCTCGCCAAGGAATCGGCGAAGCTTCAGGCCCTGCAGGTCCAGCAGCAGCTGGGCGTTCAGGCTCTGTCGATCGCCAACCAGGCACCGCAGACGATCCTGTCGCTCTTCCGTTAAGAGAGACTGGCGGCCTTTCAGCCCCCAAGCAGAAGGCCGAAACGTCTTGAAGGCCAGGGTGGTTCGCCACCCTGGCCTTTTTTTTTCGTTTGGAAGGGGGGGTTTTGCGAAAATGCCAAAAGGGCATTTTCGACAGCGGCACCAGCCCACTCCCGTCCCGAAGAACACGAAAAGGTCCAGGGGACCTTTTCGCTGAGGGGGCCAACCGCCCACGAGTGTATCCTGATGGGTGGTCGGGTGGGGGAGTGGGCTGGTGCCGCAAAATTCGCGTCGCGCGAATTTTCAAACCGACTTCCCGGTGAGGGCCCCGGGCCTGAACGCGCACACAAATGACCGCGCGCGGCGGCCGAACGGCGCCATCATCCTATAATAATTGTGGCGCGCCGATGGCAGACCGCCCCCTTCAAGCTGGAATTGGACCTAAGATGCTTGATTCACTCAATAATTGGCGGTTGCCTAAAAAGCTGCTGGCCGCCTTTGCCCTGCTCGGCATCATGCTGGGCGCTGTTGGGCTCAATGGATTTATTTCGACCCGGGAACTGAACGCTATCGCGCAGACCCATGTGCAACGCGGCGTTGGCGGCATGTCGGCGCTGGCCGACGTGATCAGCAACGTCAAGGAACTGCGCATCATCGTCTACAGCTACTACAATGCTGCCGACGCCGAAGACGCCTCCAAGTTGCGTGACCGCCTGAAGGCCGGCAACGAGGCACTGATCAAGTCGATCGACGCTTTCGACGCCGTCGCCGACGATTCGCTGTCAGGCGAAGTGTCCGAGATGCGCCGCCAGGCGCTGGACCTGGGCCGCGTCAACGACCACGTGTTCGAACTGCGCACCAAGGGCGATTTCCCCGGCGCGATGGCCGCCATCAAGAAGGAAGGCAAGGCCGCCTCGCACGACACGATCGCGCAGGCGCAGAAGCTGATCGACCTGATGCGCCAGCGCACCGCGCAGAAGGCCGCTGATGGTGAGGCCACTGCGAATATCGCGATCACGCTGGCGATCAGCCTTGCCAGCATCGGCATCGTCACCATCGTGCTGGTGTGGCTGGCGATCAGTCGCTCGGTCGCCGTGCCGATGGGCCGCATCGCCGAAGTGACCACCATTCTGGCCGAAGGCGGCAAGGCCGATGTGCCCTACCGCGAACGTGGTGACGAAATCGGCGAGATTGCCGAAGCCGTCGAACAGTTCCGCGTCGCCGCCGAAGCCCGCGCCGAGATCGACGCCCAGCATGCGAAGGAACAGGAAGTCGTCACCTCGACCCTGCGCTCCAGCCTGCAGGCGATCAGCGAGGGCGATCTGACCCAGTCGATCACCGCCGACTTCCCGCCCGCCTATGCCGAGTTGAAGAACAACTTCAATCTGGCCGTCGGCGCGCTGCGCGATCTGATCGGCGCGGTGACCGAAAGCGCCACCGCCATCCGCACGGGTTCGAGCGAGATCGCCCAGGCTTCCGAGGATCTGGCCCGCCGCACCGAAAGCAACGCGGCCAGCCTTGAGGAAACCTCGGCCGCAATCACCCAGATGGACGAGCGTCTGCGCGTTACCGCCGCCGCCGCCGGCCGCACCGTGCAGCGCGCGGACGGCGCGATGGGCGTGGTCGAATCCGGCCGCTCCATCGCCGATGAGGCGGTGCAGGCGATGGGCCGCGTCAGCGAAAGCGCCAAGGGCATCGACTCGGTTATCGAAGGGCTCGACAAGATCGCCTTCCAGACCCGCGTGCTCGCCATGAACGCCGCCGTCGAGGCAGGCCGCGCCGGCGATGCCGGTCGCGGCTTCGCGGTCGTGGCCGATCTCGTCTCGGCGCTCGCCATGCGCTCGGAAGAAGAAGCCAAGCGCGCCCGCGAACAGCTGACCGCCACGCAGGCCGACATCGGTACCGCCGTGCAGGCCGTGCAGCGCGTCGACGGCGCCCTGCAGAACATCTCGGGCGACGTGACCGAAGTGCACACGCTGCTGAGCGACATCGCCACTGACAACCAGGCGCAGTCCTCAACGATCACGCAGATCAGCGCGGCGATCGGCACGATGGATCAGGCTACGCAGCAGAACGCGGCGATGGTGGAGGAAACCTCCGCCGCCGCGCGCAACCTCAACAGCGAAGTCACCTCGCTGTCGGACCGCGCGGCGATGTTCCGCGTGGGCAACGAGGCGCGTTCCTACTCGGCACGCCCCGCTCCGGCTCCGGCCTCGGCTCCGGCACCCGCCCCGCGCGCGGTTCCGGCGGCGATCACCACCAGCCAGATCGCGCCCCGCAAGCCCGCGCCCGTCGCGCTGGCGACCGGTCAGGACGATGACTGGATGGATTTCTGACGAACTAACCCGGAACTCGGTCAAACTTGCGCGAGCAAGGGCAGGCCGGGTTCTGACCTAGGGGGTCGCCTGTCCGCAGGCGGCCCCTTTTTTATGCGCTACTTCAGGCGCAGCGGCAGCCCGGCGGCAACGAACAGCACGCGATCGGCAGTGGCCGCCACCCGCTGGTTCAGCCGCCCCGCCTCATCACGAAACGCGCGGCCCAGCGGCGTTTCGGGCACGAGCCCCAACCCGACTTCGTTGGAAACCAGCGCCAGCGGCACCGGGCAATCGGCGATCGCGCTGCACAGCGCCTCGAACTGCGGCGGCAGCGGCACTTCGGCCAGCATCAGGTTGGACAGCCAGAGCGTCAGGCAATCGACGAGCACCGCATCGCCTTCGGTCGCCGCGCAGGCAATGCCGCCGACAAGGTCCAGCGGCGCCTCCAGCGTGGACCAGCGCGGCCCCCGCTCCTCGCGGTGGCGGGCGATCCGCGCATCCATCTCGTCATCCAGCGCCTGACCGGTGGCGACATAGACCAGCCGGCCCGGAAGCGCCTCGATCAGGCCCTGCGCATGGCGGCTCTTGCCCGAACGCGCGCCGCCGAGAACGAAAGTGCTGGTCATGCGCGATACTCCGTCAAGGCGATGAGGCCGTCGATGTCGAGGTGCTCCTCCATCGCGGCGGCGAGTTCGTCGAGCGCGGCATCGACCTCGGCATGATGGTCGCGGCGGTCGCTGGCGATGCCGAGGCGGGCGAGCAGTTCGGCGCGCAGATCGGTGGAGGCGAGCAGGCCGTGGCAATAGGTTCCGATCACGCGTCCGGTGGGATCGATCGCACCGTCTGGTCGATCACCCGCCAGCATGGCGAAGGGGGCGCCTCTGTGCCGTTCAGTGATGCCTAGGTGCATTTCATAGCCGGTTAGGTTCACCCCAAAAGCCGTGCCCGAAACCTCGCGCAGGGCCTTGCGTTCACCCAGCACGGTCGTCACGTCGAGCAGGCCCAGACCCGGCATTTCACCCGGCGCGCCCTCGATCCCCAGCGGATCGGCAATACGCCGGCCCAGCACCTGGAAGCCGCCGCAGATGCCAAGGATCATGCCGCCACGCCGGTGGTGCGCCAGCACATCGATATCCCAGCCCTCGGCCCGCATGAAGGCAAGGTCCGCCAAAGTCGCCTTGGAGCCGGGCAACACGATCAGCGCGGCTTCTGCGGGGATCGGCGTGCCTGGCGGGATCATCGCCACCTCCACACCGGATTCCTGGCACAGCGGGTCGAGATCGTCGAAATTGGCGATGCGCGGCAGGATCGGGCAGGCGACCAGCAACTTGCCCGAACCGCCTCCCAGCCCGCGTTCCAGCACCACGGCATCCTCGCTGGGCAGGCGGCCGACCGCGCTCTGCCACGGCAGCACGCCATAGCCGCGCCAGCCGGAACGCTGCTCGATCGCGGCATAGCCATCGGCGAACAGCGTGGGATCGCCGCGAAACTTGTTGATCAGAAAGCCCCGGATTTGCGCGGCATCCTCCGGCTCGATCACCGCACGGGTGCCCACCAGCGAGGCGATCACCCCGCCCCGGTCGATATCGCCGATCAGCACCACGGGCACATCAGCCTCACGCGCGAAGCCCATGTTGGCGATGTCCCCCGCGCGCAAGTTGATCTCCGCCGGGGAGCCGGCGCCTTCCACCACCACAAGGTCGCACTGCGCCTCCAGCCGGCGATAGCTGGCCATGACTTCGGGCAGCAGCGTGCGGCGCGCCTCGCGGAAATTGGCGCTTCCCAGAGTGCCGCGCACCTGGCCTTGAACCACAAGCTGCGACGTGCGATCCGCCTGCGGCTTCAGCAGCACCGGGTTCATATCGACATGCAGCGGCACGCGCGCGGCCAGCGCCTGAAGCGCCTGCGCGCGGCCGATCTCGCCGCCTTCAGGCGTGACGGCTGCATTGTTGGACATGTTCTGCGGCTTGAACGGCAAGACGCGCAGCCCCCGGTTGGCGAGCGCGCGGCACAGCCCCGCCACCATGACCGACTTGCCGACGTCCGAGCCGGTTCCCTGCAACATCAAGCCAGCCATGATACTCCCAACACTGCCATTCCCGCCGCAGCCAGCCCAAGCAGCGCACAGGCCCGCCGATAGATCGTCAACGCCCGCCGCAGATCCGCCGCACCGGCATCGCGGCCCTCCTCCCCGATCCACGGCTTGTTCGCAAGTTCGCCGTCGTAGACCACCGGGCCCGCCAGTCGCACGCCCAGCGCGCCGGCCATCGCCGCTTCGGGCCAGCCAGCGTTGGGCGAGGCATGGCGGCCGTGATCGCGCGCCAGCACGCGCCAGCCGCGCCCGCCGGCAAGGCAGAGCAAGACGCCGCCCAGCCGCGCCGGGATCAGGTTCGCCAAATCGTCGATCCGCGCCGCCGCCCAGCCATAGGCGCGCAGCGGTTCCTCGGGATGGCCGATCAGGCTGTCCGCCGTGTTGATCGCCTTGTAGGCCCAGACGCCCGGCAATCCGCCGACCAGCAGCCAGAAGAGCGGGGCGGCGACGCCATCGCAGAAACTTTCGGCCAGGCTTTCGATGGCGGCGCGGGCCACGCCGGCTTCGTCGAGTTCCCCCGTCTCGCGCCCGACGATCATGCCCACCGCGCGGCGGGCGCGGGGCAGGTCGCGGCCCTCCAGCGCGGCCAGCACAGGCCTGACGTGATCGTCCAGACTGCGCGCGGCCAGCGCCGGCCAGGCCAGCAGTGCCAGCACCGTCCAAGCGAGGCATCCCGTCCAGAGGCGGACACCCAGCGTGACCACCAGACAGACCCCCACGACGGCCGCAATCAACAGCAGCATCGCCGCCAGTCCGGCTCCGCGTCGCACGGCGGCCGGCCATTGCGGCCGGTTCAGCGCACGCTCGCACCCGCTGATTATCCGGGCGAAGAGGCCGACCGGATGCCCGATCCGCGCGTAGAGCCACGATGGCCAGCCGAACGCGGCGTCCAGCGCCAGCGCGGCGAAAGCGACCGGCTCAGCCATCGCTCGTTTTGGCGCCTAATGCGGCGTCGAGCCGGGCCAGCGCTGCGCCATCGGCGGGAACCCCGAAGCGCAACCAGCCGGGGAAGGATGCGAAAGGCCGCACCAGAATGTGGGCGCGGGCAAGGCGTTCAAAAATGGTCTCCGCCGCGCAGCCGGTAACGAGACGGAACAGCGGACACGCGCCCTGCGGTTCGAGACCGTGGCGGCGCAGCACGGCATCCAGCGCCGCCGCGCGAAGGGGCAAGCCGTCCCGCGTCGATGCGATCCAGCCGGCATCGGCATAGGCAGCCGCACCGATTTCAAGCGCGGCGGTGTGAATCGGCCAGCTGCCCATGACATCGCGCAAAGCGGTCAGGATGGCAGGCGGAGCCACCACGAAACCAAGCCGCAATCCGGCAAGCCCGAAGAATTTCCCGAAGGAGCGCAGCACGATCAGGCGACCGTCTCCGTGGACGGCCGAGGCGACGCTCATGCCGTCATGGCAATCGGCAAAGGCCTCGTCGACGATCAGCCAGCCAGCGTGCCGGGCGATCCGGCCTGCCCAGTCCAGCACCGCATCCGGCGCGCGCAGAGCGCCATCGGGATTGTTGGGATTGGCCATCACGACGACTTCGCCCGGCTCCGGAGCCTCGGCGAATGCGATCGGCCGGGACAGTGCGAATGCCTCCACATGGCTGCGATAGCAGGGCACCAGCGCCCGACCCGGCAGGTCGAGTATTCGCGCCAGCAGGTGCAGCGCCGTCTCGCTGCCCGGCACCGCGCAGCACAGCGCCGGATCGACGCCGAAATGCCGCGCCGCCGCCGCCTCCAGCCGCGTCAGTGCATCGGGATCGGGCAAGGCGTGCCAGTCCGGCGTCAATTCCTGCGGGATCGGCCAAGGGCGCGGATTCAGCCCGGTCGAAAGGTCCAGCCAGTCCGCTGGCGCTCCGCCGAACAGCCGCGCCGCTTCGTCCACCCGTCCGCCATGGTGGAGGAACCGGGCGATCATGACAGCGCCACCAAAGCAGCCAGTAGCGCGGTTTCGACCAGTTCGATGCCGGCGCCGTGGCCATCGCCGGAAATGCCGCCGATGCGCTTACCCAGCCAGCCGGCCCAGAGCGGCACGACCAGAAACAGCACCAGCAGCGGCGGCGCCACGAACAGTCCGGCCAAGGCCGCCAGCACGCTCCAAGCGGCAACATGAGGCCAGCCCACCGCGCGGCGGAACCGCGTGCCCAGCCCTTCGTGCAGCGGCGGCAGCGCCAAAGTCCACGCCAGCGGCCCGATCCGCGCGAGCACTGGCACCAGCAGCAATGCCCACACCTGCCCAAGACCCAACGCGTGCAGCAGCACCAGCTTCGACAGCAGTTGCAGCACGATGGCGACCACGCCGAAGCTGCCGATGTGCGGATCGGCCAGCACGGCGGAAAGCCGCTCGCGGTCCTTGTGTGCCGCGCCCGACGCATCGGCGATGTCGCCCAGCCCGTCGAGGTGGAGCGCCCCGGTCATGCCCACCCAGGCCAGCAAACCCACCAGCGCAGCGGGCCAATCCGCGCCGAGGCGTGCGCCCAGCCACCATGCGCCGACCACCGCCGCGCCCACCACCAGCCCCGTCAGTGGAAACCAGCGGATCGACTTTGCAAAATCGTCCTCGTCCGCACGCACCGCCGGCAATGGCAGGCGCGTCATGAACTGAAGGGCAAGGACGATCTGCCGGATCATCCCTGATTCCTCTCCAGCGCGACGATCTGGGCGGAGGGCAGGCGCCCGCCCGTCTCCGGCCAGAGGCGCAGGCTCAGCACCGCGCCATAGCCCAGTTCGAAGGCCCAGACCTGCCGGTGATCGAAGCCGAACAGCACCGAAAGCGCCGCGCGCATGGTGCCGCCGTGGGTGATGACAAGGCTGGAGCGCTGGATGCCCAGCAGCGCGTCCGAAACGCGCGCGCGCAATTGCGACCAGCGCTCGCCGCCCGGCGGGGCGCAAGCGTCCGGATCGTCCCAGAACCGCGCCTGCACCGCCGGATCGAGCGCATCGGGCGCCAGCCCGTCCCATGCACCGAAATCGAGTTCGCGCCAGCGGCGGTCGGCCTGATGGGTCAGCTTGCGCAGCGCCGCGATCTGGCGCGCCGGAATGCGCGCGCGCGACAGGTCGGAACTGAGGACTTGCGCGAATTCCAGCTTTTCGGCCCGCACCACGCAGCGCGCCGTGCCCGATGGCAGCGGCAGATCGTCACGATGGCCCAGCAGCAGCCCCGGCTCGCTGGGTTCGCCATGGCGCATCAGGTGCAGCAGGATGCCGTTCACGCGGCGTCTTTCCCGGCGACCGCGGCCTCCGCAAACGTCGCCATTCCGGCATGGGCGGCCAGTGCCGAGCGCACGATCTGCGCCGCCACCGCCGCGCCCGATCCCTCACCCAGACGCATGCCCAGATGCAGCAGCGGATCCAGCCCCAGCTTTTCCAGCAGGCGCACATGCCCGGCTTCGGCCGAGCAATGCGCGGCGACGCAGTGATCCAGCGCGCCGGCATTGTCCGCCTGCAGCGGTGCCACTGCGGCGCAGCAGATGAACCCGTCCAGCAGCACCGGAATGCCGTGATGCCGCGCTGCCAGCACGGCGCCGGCCATCGCCGCGATCTCGCGCCCGCCAAGGCGGCGCAGGGTTTCAAAAGCGTCGGTGCAGGCGGCGCCGTGCAGCGCCAGTGCCGCCGCCACGGCATCGGCCTTGCGCGCCACGCCCTGATCGTCGACCCCGGTGCCGCGCCCGGTCCAGTCCCGCGCGGCCCCGCCGAAGACTTGTGCGCAAAGCGCGGCGGCGGGCGTGGTGTTGCCGATGCCCATCTCGCCCACGAACAGCAGGTCGAGGTCGGGCCGCACCGATGCCGCGCCGATGTTCAGCGCCTCCAGGCATTCGGCCTCGCTCATCGCCGGTTCGGCGGTGATGTCGCCGGTCGGCCGGTCGAGATCGATGGGAACGACAGACAGTTCGGCGCAGCAGGCCTGCGTCAAGGCATTGATTGCCGCCCCGCCCGCAAGGAAGTTGGCGACCATCTGATGCGTCACTTCGGGCGGATAGGCGCTGACCCCGCGCGCGGCGACGCCGTGATTGCCCGCGAAGACCACTGCGCCGATCCGGTCCGCGCGCGGCTTTTCGCGGCCTTGCCAGCCGGCCATGAACACCGCGATCTCTTCCAGCCGGCCCAGCGAGCCCGCCGGCTTGGTCAGTACCGCCTGCCGGCCCTCGGCCGCGGCGACGGCAGCGGCATCGGGCGCGCGAAGCTGGGCAAGCGCGGCGGCGAAAGCGGCGCGATCGGCGAACATGGTCATGTGCAGATAAATCCCTCAGGCGGCGTGCGCGTGATGAAATGGCCCTTCACGCCGTCCGGCCACTGGCGATAGGGCACCTGCCCCTCTTCGCTGGCCGCATGGCGCGCGGCATATTCCAGCACGGCGCGCGCGGCCTCTTCGCCGGGCGTGAAATCGCCCAGCACATAGCCGACCTTGCCCGGCGCGCGGATGTGCACGGTGCAATGGCGCTGGCAGGCGAACAGGCAGGCCGTTTCCTGAACGGCCACGCCCTGCAATTCCGGATCGGCGGCCTGCACTTCGCGCATCGCCTCTGCCAGCAACGCGCCGCCGCGCCGACCGCCGTCGTCCTCGCGCGCTTCTGCCGAAAGGCGGCAAGTGTTGCACACGACCACGGAAGGCCCCGGCGCGACGGCGCGCAGCATCAGAACTGGCTCCGGATGCCGAAGTAGACCGTGCGGCCAAGCTGGCTATAGCCGGCCACGGTCTCATAGTCCTTGTCGGTCAGGTTCTCGATCCGGCCCTGCAGCATCAGCCCGGGCATCACCTGCCACTGCGCGCGCAGATCCAGCAGCCAGTAATCGTCCAGCTTGGCAGTGCCAGTGGCGGCATTGTAGCTTTCACCCGAATAGCGCGCGGCCAGGCTGGCGCGGATGCCCTGCGGCAGATCCACGCCGCCCTCGATATTGGCGAGATGACGCGGCACGCGCTGCAGCTGGCGGCCATACGTGCTGCTGTCCGGCGTGCGGTCTTCCGCTTCGATCAGGCTGTAGTTGCCGTCCAGGAACAGCACCTTCCACTTGGCCGATGCCGCCAGTTCCAGACCTTGCGCATGGGCCTTGCGGACATTGGCGTAGTAGCCGAAGCGCGTGGTATCGGTGCCCGGCACATAGCAGATGTCGGGCAAGGTGCCGCTGGTGGGGCAATAGGCAAAGTCGATCAGATTGTCGGTATTGCGCTGGAACCAGGTGGCGGAGACATGGAGCAGTTCGCCCAGGCTCTGCTCGGCGCCCACTTGCCAGCCCTTGGCCTTTTCGGGCTTGAGGTTAGCCACGCCATAGTCGCTGAACATCTGGTAGAGCGAAGGCGCCTTGTACCCCTGATCGTAGCTGGCACGAAGCACCGTCTTGCCTTCGTTGGGCGTATAAGCCGCGCCGGCGCTGAACACCGTGTTGCCGCCGAAGCGCGACTGGTGATCGTACCGTGCGCCGCCGTTCACGGTCAGCCCGGTCACCGGCGTCACCCGCAGCTCGCCGTAGACGCTGTTCGTGTCCACCTTGTACGGCGTGGGGGTATAGGGCGTGGTGCTGTTGGTGGGGGACGCGGTGGTCATGCGCTGCTCCTCGCGCTCGGCGCCGAACACGGCCTGCACGGCCTCTGAGAAGCTGTAGGTACCCTGATATTCGTAACGGCGCACGCGGCCATGCGCGTCGAACGTGATCTGGCGGATCTTGCGCGTGGGATCGTAGTTCGCGCGGTCGGTCTCGGTCTGCGTCACTGCCACGCGGTTGACCAGCTTGCCGTCCAGCAGCGCGAAGTTCAGCCCGGCATAGCCCGACCATTCCTCGGTCCGGCCATAGGCCAGCGAATCGCCCGCAGTGCCGTCGAATTCATTGCGCGAGTTGGACCAGTATCCCCGCAAGTCCAGCGATACGCCGGGCGCCACGCGGAACGTCATCGTGCCGCTGGCCGAAGTGCGGGTGAAGCCGTCATCTTCTGTGCCGGTGTCACGCGCCGAAATGCCGTCGGTAGTGAAGCGCGATGCAGAGACGCGCCAGTCGATCGCGTCCGACGTGCCGCCGATCCCGGCGCGGGCGGATACGGTGTCATGCGTACCCGCTTCCACCGCGAAATTGCCTTCCAGCGGCTTGGTCGGCTTGCGGGTGGTCACATTGATGACGCCGCCGATGGCATCGCTGCCCCACAGGATCGACTGCGGGCCGCGCAGAATCTCGATCCGATCGATATCATCGGTGAAGAGCGTGGAAAATCCGTAGCCGCCGGCGGTGGATGATGCGTCGGACAGGCGCATCCCGTCGATCACCATCACGCTCTGCCCCGCGTCCGCGCCGCGAATGCGCACACTGGTGGTGGTGCCATAACCGCCGTTGCGCGAAAGGCTGATGCCGGGCGTGCGCAGTAGCACGTCGGTCACCGCGATCGGCTGGGCGGCGGTGATCTGCGCATCGTCAAGCACGGTGATCGTCTGGGCGACGCGGTCGGCCTCCACCGGAGTGCGCAGCGCGGTGACGACGATGCCGTCTCCTCCTGCATCGGCTCCGGCATCGGCGGCATCCGCAGCCCGGGCAACAGTGGGGACGGCGATGGAGACGAGTGCCAGCGCAAGCGGGCTGGCGGCGGTGAGAATGGGGTACTTCATGGCATTTCCTTCGATACAGTCGTCGAAGCTCCAGCCGAAGGCATCGGCACGAAGAACACGCGGGCGCGCGCTCGGCATCGCTGCCGGGCGCTCGGACGGCGTACCCCGCGCCGGCGCTGGTCCGGCGGAGCAGTGGCTGTCGTTGCGCGAGGAAATCCCCCCGTTCACCCGGCACACCCTGTCCGGACGAAGAACGACTGCGACGGGCAGGTCTCCTGGCTCGCGGGTCGGTGCCGGTTCAGCCGCCTTCTCGGGAATTGCGCCGGTTTCAATGGCTTGGCCCCCAATGGCGAAATGGCCGAACGGCTCGCCGCTTACAGTTGCAGGGGCAGCCCAGGTCTTACACCTGTGTTCCCTTTTGATCCCCTTGCGGGGAACCTGTCGCGGCGCGGCAACTATCGTGCGGGAAGCCGGCTGGCAAGTGTGCGAAGCTTGCGCCCTTGCGCAAAGTGCCATAGGCGGGGCGGCGCAAGGGGTGCCCGAAAGGGCTTAATCGGGAAGCCCGGGGCCGCGGCGACGTTCGCGGCAGGCCGGCACTGCTCCCGCAACTGTAGCCGGGGATGCGCCCCGCCATATGCCATTGGGCCGATAGGCATCCGAGAAGGCGGCGGACAGGCGCGACGATCCGGCAAGTCAGGAAACCGGCCCTTCGCTGTCGATCCTTCGCGCGGGCGGGATGTACCGGGCGGACGGGGCGGGGTTCCATCGCGGGAACCGCCTTGGCGAGACGACAAGCCGCATGTCGTGTCGAAGGGAGCCTGAACGAAATGACACCGATCCGCTGACCCACTCGCCCCGGCGATATCGCCCCGGGACCTTTCGTGCACGCGCCTTCCTTCCATTTTGCCGGGAGACCATTGCCCATGAACACCGCCGCCAAACCTGCCTTCGCCCGCCTTGACCTTTACGTGTTCGCCGCGCTCGCCGCACTGATGCTGGTGACGCGCAGCCATTCGCTGAGCCACCTGGTCCATTTGCCCGATACCGACCTTGCCAGCTTCTTCGTGCTGGGCTTCTTCGTGCGCCGCATTTCCGCCTTCGCCGCGCTGTTCACGCTCGGTTTCGCGATTGACGTGGTGGTGATCCGGGTGCTGGGCGGTTCGGGCTTCTGCTTCACGCCCGCCTACTGGATGCTGCTGCCGGGCCACGCCGTGCTGTGGTTCGCCGGCCGTTTCGCCGCCACCCGCTGGGGGGATCGCCTTGCCGCCCTGCCCGCGATCGCCGCGCTGCTGGTCGCCGCCACATTCACCTCGCACCTGCTGACGAGCGGCGGGTTCTACTTCCTTGGCGGCCGCTTTGCCGATCCGACGCTGGCCGGATTTCTGCCGCGCATCGTCCGCTATTTCCCCGGCAACCTGCTGGCCACGCTGCTGTGGGCCGGCGTTGCCGCCGCGCTCTGGGCACTGGTGGTGAGCGCGCGTCCCGACTTGCGCCTCCAGCGCAGCCGATGACCGCCTGCCCGGCGCTCCTGGTCGCCGCGCCCGCATCGGGCCAGGGCAAGACGCTGGTCACGGCCGCCCTCGCCCGCCGCCACGCCCGCGAAGGGCGGCGCGTGCGCCTGTTCAAATGCGGGCCGGACTTTCTGGACCCCATGGTGCTCGAAGCCGCCAGCGGCGCCCCGGTCCATCAACTGGACCTCTTCATGGTGGGTGAGGCGCAATGCCGCGCCCTGCTGCACGAAGCCGCGCAAGAAGCCGACCTGATCCTGATCGAAGGGGTAATGGGTCTGTTCGACGGCGATCCTTCCGCAGCAGACCTTGCCCGCCGGTTCGGCGTGCCAGTGCTGGCCGTGATCGACGGTTCGGCCATGGCGCAGACTTTCGGTGCGCTGGTCCACGGCCTTGCCAGCTACCGTCCGGGCGTGAAGGTGGCCGCCGTGTTGGCGAATCGCGTGGGCAGCCCGCGCCATGCAGAGATGCTGGAACAGGGCGTGCCCCCCGGCGTGCGCTGGCTTGGCGCAATGGCACGCGATACCGCGATTACGCTGCCGGAACGGCACCTCGGCCTCGTGCAGGCCGGCGAAGTGGGCGATCTCGCCGCGCGGCTGGACCGGGCGGCGGACCTTTTGCCGGACAGCACGCTATGGCTGCCGGCTCCCGTGGATTTTCCGCCGTGCGCCATTGATGCCTCCCCAGCAATGCTGACCGGGCACACCATCGCGGTCGCTCGCGATGCGGCCTTCTCCTTCATCTATCCCGCCAATCTGGCGATGCTCGAAGGTGCCGGCGCACGGATCGCCTTCTTCTCTCCGCTGGCCGACAGCGAATTGCCGGACTGCGACGCGCTCTGGCTGCCCGGCGGCTATCCGGAACTGCACAGGCATCGTCTCGCCGCGAACGCAGCGATGCTTGCCGCGATTCGCGCGCACCATGCCGCCGGCCGGCCGATTCTGGCCGAATGCGGGGGGATGCTCTACGCCTGCGAAACGCTGGACGATGGCAAGGACGGCCAAGGCCGCGCCCATCTGCTGGGCCTGCTGCCGGCCCGCGCGGCGATGCAGCCCCGCCTTGCCGCGCTGGGCATGCAGCAGGCGGAAATCGACGGGCAAACGGTGCGTGGACACACCTTCCACTACTCCACGCTCGATACCGCGCTGGAGCCGATTGCCCGCGCCATCACCCCCGATGGCCGGCCCGGAGAGCGGGTATTTCGCCACGGTTCGCTGACGGCCAGCTACATGCATCTCTACTTCGCGTCCGCGCCGGAACTCGTGGCAGCGCTATTCGGCGCTACCGCACTGGAACCAGCCGTAAAGTCCGGTTGACTCCGCCGCGCGCAAGGGCACTAAGCTGCGGCATGTCCGCCGATCCGCAGACCATTGCCGCCGCGCGCAGCGCGCTGTCCTCGGGCGATCTCGACCGGGCCGAAACGCTTGCCCAATCGGCGCGCGCGCAGCCCGCGCTCGCGCTGGACGCGGTGGAGGTTCTGGCGCTCTGTGCCAAGGCGCGCGGAATGGGTGACCGCTTCGAGGCGCTGCTGCGCGAAGCCATCGCGCTGGCCCCCGATCGGGCGTGGCCGCGCGACGATCTGGCCGAGTGGCTGCATGACACCGGCCGGCTTCACGACGCCGAAACCACGCTGCGCGAAACGCTGACCGAGCAACCCGGCAATGCCAACGCGCATATGCGCCTGGGGAACCTGCTGAGCGAGCGCGAGGAACTGGTGGAAGGTGCCGAGCACCTAGAATCCGCGATCGGCGTGGCCGGGCGCCACCCCCAGCTACTCGCCAATCTGGGCCGCAATCTCCAGCGCCAGGGGCGGCTCGACGAAGCGGCCCCGCTTCTGGCCGACGCCGCGCGGGCCATGCCGGAGGCGCTGCCGCCGCTGGCGTGGCTGGCCGAACTGGAGGAACAGGCCGGTCGATTCGACCGTGCCGCCGCCCTGCTCGACCGGGCCGAAGTACTGGCGTTGCGGCAGGGAACCGACGTCACGCTGCAACGCGTCACCTTGCTGGCGCGCACCGATGGCTGGGAAAAGGGCCTCTCCATGCTGGAGGCCGAAACCGCCCCGTCCGGCGCGGCACTGCTGCTGCGCGGGCGCCTGCGCGACCGGGCGGGACGCAGGGCGGAAGCATGGGAGGATTTCGTGGCCGGCAAGGCGGCACTGGCCGCTGCCGCCAGCCGCACGTATCCGGCCCGCGCGGTGGGCGAATTGGTCCGGCAATGGCAGGACTGGTTCACCACCGATCGCTTTGCCGAATATACCCCGGCACCGCGCCGCAAGGGCGTGCCGCAGCCGGTCTTCGTGCTGGGCTTCCCGCGTTCAGGCACCACCCTGACCGAACAGGTGCTGGCCAGCCATTCGCAAGTGCGCGCGGGCGGCGAACTGCCATTCGGCCGCGAACTGGCCGAGAAAGCCGCCGCCTTGACGGCAGGCGCCTTCCCTCGCCATCCCGACGCGGTGACGGAGGAGCAGCGCGAAACGCTGGGAACGCAGCTGCGCGACCATTACCTCGCCCGTGCCGAACGCTACGGCCTGCTGCGCGAAGGGGCGATGTTCTTTAGCGACAAGATGCCGCTGAACGAGCTGTACCTGCCGCTGCTGCAACTGGCCTTCCCGCAGTCGCCGGTCGTGGTGGTCTCCCGCGATCCTCGCGACGTGATGATCTCCGCCATGAGCCATGATTTCACCCATGGCTTCGCCTGCGGTTACCGGATCGAGGATCTGGCCCTGCACTATGCGCGGATGGAAGCGCTGACCGGTCACTGGATCGACACTCTGCCGGTCCCCGTCCACGAACTCGGCTACGAACACTTCGTGGCCGATCAGGAAGAGGAAACCGGCGAGCTGATGGCGTGGCTGGGCCTCGATGCGGAACCGGCGCAACTGTCCTTCCACACGCTGGGCCGTCACGCGCCGACGCCCAGCTATGCGCAAGTGCAGGAGCCGCTCAACCGCAGGTCGATCGGCCGGTGGAAGGGCTACGCACGCGAACTGGCGCCGGTGCTCCCGATCCTGGCCGACGCCATCGCGCGGGGCGGCTATGCGGCTTCGGACAGTCCCGAGGCCAGCGACGGCGCCAGCGACCCGACGATCAACTGAACGCCGCCCGGCGCTCTCACCACCATGCGGGCGCCAAGGCGCCGAAGCGCGGCTTCATCGACAGCGTCCGTATCCGCCAGATCGATCCAGACACGGCTTGAGGCCGAACCCGCTGCCGTGACATTGCCCTTGCCGCCCAGCGCGGCCAGCCACGGCCCAGCGTTCACGGCGGAAGCCGCGTCGGTCTTGGTCGCGACCGGTGCCGCCGCGCGCAGCGGGCCCGCCGCCTCGCGCATTTCGCTCGCCACATCATCGGCAATCGGACCGACGACGACTTGCAACGCGCCCGGCGCAGGGCGGATCAGCCCGCGTGCGCCAAGCGCCTTGAGGCGCGGCTCGTCCACCGCCTCGCTATCGTGCAAGCGCAGGCGCAGGCGCGTGGTGCAGGCCCCGATCTCGGCAAGGTTGCCCGCGCCGCCCAGCGCCGCCACGAAGGCCGCGCCGCGTCCGCCCTCGGCAGGGGCGATGGAGCCCAGTTCCTCGCCCACCGGCTCGTCCTCGCGCCCCGGCGTCTTGATGTCGAAACGCGCGATGGCCCAGCGGAACGAGGCATAATAGAGCAGCGAATAGCCCGCACCGATCGGCAGCAGCAGCAGCGGATTGGTGGCCTTGGAATAGTTCAGCACATAGTCGAGCAGGCCCGCCGAAAAGCCGAAGCCCAGCTTCACGTGCAGCAGATCCATCAGCGCCATGGCCACGCCCGTCATCACCGTGTGCATCGCGTAGAGCAGCGGTGCCAGGAACATGAAGGTGAACTCGATGGGCTCGGTCACGCCCGTCAGGAAGGCGGTGAGCGCCATCGACAGGAACATGCCGCCCACGGCCTTGCGCCGCTCCGGCTTGGCCGCGTGATACATGGCAAGGCAGGCGGCGGGCAGGCCGAACATCATCACCGGGAAGAAGCCCGACATGAAGCTGCCGGCGGTGGGATCGCCCGCGAAGAAGCGATTGAGATCGCCGGTCGTGCCGTGGAAGTCGCCGATGATGAACCACGCCACATTGTTGATCACGTGGTGCAGGCCGGTGACGATCAGCAGGCGGTTGAGCACGCCGTACGCGAACAGCCCCAGCACGCCCGCGTGGACGACACCGTTGCTGACCAGATCCATGCCGCCGGTGATCGGCGCGAAACCATAGCCGACCAATGCGGCCAGCAGCAGCCCGGCCAGCCCCGAGAGGATCGGCACGAAGCGGCGGCCGCCGAAGAAGGCGAGGTATTCCGGCAGGCGGATCGTGGCGTAGCGGTTGTAGAACGCGCCCGCGATCAGGCCGGAGATTATGCCGATCGGCACCGAAAGCTTTGCAATGGCCTTGGCGCGCCACGCGTCAGCGGCAAGGCCTGCCGCCACATCATGCGGCACCACCAGCAGCGTCTCGGCGCCCTTGCTGGCGACAAGGAAGCAGACGAGGCCCGCCAGCCCCGCCGCACCGTTGGAATCGCGCGCAATGCCTACGGCAATGCCCAGCGCGAACAGCAGGCCAAGGTTGTCGAAGATCGCCGCGCCCGCCGCTGCCACGAACGGCAGGGCCAGCAGGTCGGGCTGGCCAAGACGCAGCAGCAGCCCGGCGATCGGCAGCACCGCGATCGGCAGCATCAGCGCGCGGCCCAGCGGCTGGAGCGATTGCAGCGAGAGCTTCATGCCACTTCCTCCACGACTTCACGGACCATCGCGCGCACCGCGGCGGCATCGGGCAATTCCAGTGCCCGCTCCGCCAAGGCGCGGCAACGGGCGAGATCGAGCGTGCGCACCAGCGCCTTGGTTTCGGCGACCGAGGCAGCGGAAACCGAAAGTTCGCTGATACCAAGGCCAACCAGCAGCGGCACCGCGTCGGGATCGGTGCCCAGCCCGCCGCACAGGCCGGTCCAGCGGCCATGGCGTGCGGCACCGGTCACGGTGGCTTCGATCAGATGCAGGATCGCCGGGTGCAGTGCATCCAGCCCGGCCGCGACATGCGGGTTCGTGCGGTCGCGCGCCAGCGTGTACTGGGCCAGATCGTTGCTGCCGATCGAGAAGAAGTCGGCCTCCGCCGCCAATATCCCGGCGTGAAGCGCGGCAGCGGGCGTTTCAATCATGATGCCGAGTTCGGGACACGGACGCCCCTCTTCGGCGACGATCCGCTCCAGCACGGCGCGTGTCACGCGCAGTTCTGCAAGTTCGCTGACCATCGGCAGCATGATCTGTACCGGGCCTTGCGTCTCCATGGTCACCAGCGCGCGCAATTGCGCATCGAGCAGGCCCGGCGTCGCCAGTTGCAGGCGGATACCGCGCAGGCCCAGTGCCGGGTTTTCCTCGCCGGTCATCGGCAGGTAGGGGGCAGGCTTGTCGGCACCGATGTCGAGCGTGCGCACGACCAGTGGGCGGCCTTCAAGTGCAGCGGCAATCTCGGAATAGGTCTCGCGCTGTTCGGCCAGCGAGGGCGCTTCGGCGCGATCGAGGAACAGGAATTCGGTGCGCAGCAGCCCGCAGCCTTCGGCCCCGGCGGCGACGGCTGCACGGGCATCGGTGGCGGAGGCGAGATTGGCGAAGACCTCGATCCGGGTGCCGTCGCGGGTAATCGCGGGCTCATGCGCGTGGACCACGGCAGCGGCACGGCGGCCGCGCGCGCCTTCGATCCGCGCCTGCGCAGCGGCAAGCACGCTCGTTTCGGGCGCATGAGTCAGGCCGCCCTTTTCGAGCAGTAGCGCGGCGCCTTGCGGGATCGACTTCAGGCGCTCGCCCGCCGCCACCAGCATCGGCACACCCATGCCCGCCGCGATGATCGCCACGTGGGAGGTCGCGCCGCCGTGAACAGTGACCACGCCGCCAAGACCGGCATTCGCCAAGCCCATCAATTGCGAGGGATAGAGATCATCCGCCAGCAGGATCGCCCCGGGCGGCGGCAGGGCCGGTGCTTCATCGATCCCCGCGCTCGCCAGCGCGACGCGCCGAGCAAGGTCGGCAAGATCGTCCACCCGCTCCCGCAGGCGCGGATCGGGCGAGAGGCGCAGCTGGGCCATGTAGCCTTCGACGGCAGTGATCCACGCCTTGCCCGCCGGAAGCCCGCCCGCAATACGGGCGCGCGCGGTTTCGAGAAGTTCCGGATCGTCGAGCAGGACAAGATGCGCGGCAGCGATCTGCGCCGCCTGCCCTTCCCCGGCGGCAGCACTTTCAAGGCTCGCGTGGACCTGAGCGATGGCCCCGTCCAGAGAGGCAGTTTCCGCCTCGCGCGCAGCCGCCGTATCGGGAAGCGACGCAAGCGGATCGGCCAGCCAGACCGCCGATCCAATGGCCGCGCCAGGCACGGCGGTGACGGCGGCCAGTGCCTCACCTTCACCCAGCGGGGCCAGCGTGGGTTCAACCGTTTCCGCCGCAGGTTCGCCGACGACGACCGGACGATGTTCGCCCATGCCGCTCTCGATCAGTTCGGCAAGCGCGTCGATGGCAGCGGTGTCGCTGCCTCGCAGGGTCAATGTCTCGCCATGGCTGAGGCCCAGCGCCAGCATGGCAACCGCACTGCGCGCCGACGCCACGCGGCCATCGGCGGCGACCATTTCGAGCGTGCAGGTGAACTGCCCGGCCAGCTTGGCCAGACGCGCGGCAGGACGGGCATGGAGGCCGTGCGCCAGCGGCAGCAGGAGCGAACGGCTGGCGAGCGGTGCCGCGTCGATCGCGACAGCCGCCGAAGCCACGCCGCAGGATTCGAGCGTCATCAGCGCTTCGCCCGCGGCGATCTCGCGATCCGCCTTGCCCGCGACAAGCGCAAAAGCCTCGCCATTGGTGACGATCACCGGCGTCACCAGACTGCGCGCGGTGCGGGCAAGACGATCGAGATCGAACTCGATCAGCAACTGGCCCGCCTCGACCCGCTCACCGTCGGCAACATTGGGCGTGAAACCCGCGCCGCCAAGGCCCACGGTGTCGAGCCCGATGTGCATCAGCAGCACCGGCCCGGCATCGAGTTCCAGCGTCACCGCATGGCCCGCCGGATGGACCGATATCACCCGCCCCGCGCCCGGTGCGACAAGCCAGCCCTCGGCCGGATCGACCGCGATCCCCTGTCCCATCATGCCTTCCGCGAAGACGGGATCGGGCACCTCGGAAAGCGGCGTGGCCCAACCCGAAAGCGGGCTGGCGATGGTAAGCGTCATTGCACGGGGTCCAGCGTCAGGCGATCGAGCATCCAGAGCGGATCGGGACCGGGCTGCGCAAAGCTGAAGTAGAGGTCATGCGGGCCGGCCTGCGCCGGAAGAATCGCCGTGAGCGTGCTGACACCGGGGTTCTCGGCTGCCTTGCCCAGCGGCACGCGGGCCACGATGGGGCCATCGGCAGCGTCGAGCCGGACGAGCAATTCGCCCGCCTTGGTCTCGGGCTTGTCGAACACGACTTTCGCGAGGTCGGGACCGATCTGGTAGTTGAACGGCACTTGCCCGACTTCGGCAGTCAGCCCTTTGATCCCCGCGAGCGGAGCCCCGCGCCAGATCCAGCAGGGGTGGAAGATATCGCCCCAGAACACGCGGCGTTTGGCGTTTGTCGCCGCATCGTCTTCCGGCCGCAGCGGCACGGAGCGGGTGCAGAGTTCGAGCTGGGACGCACTGCGCGTGCGAGTCATCGCCGTGGAGAGAGTCCAGCTCTTCTCTTCGCCGAAAGGCTCGGTGCCGATGAAGCTGCGAGTGCGCAGCACGGTGCCCGGCGCCAGCGTCAGCGGCGCGTCATAGGCGGGCGAAGTGGCCAGCGGCGCGCTGCCATCGGTGGTGTAATGCAGCGTGCCCGCCTTCACCGGCTGCTCCAGCGACACCGCGATCTTGTCGCCGGCACTGGTGAACATGCCGAGCGCCTGCAACGGCGTGTGGTTGTAGCCGATGCCCAGCGCCTTCTCGCGCGCCAGTTCGGCGGGCAGGCGCGTGGCGAACTCGTCCCATTGGCGGCGGTCGCCCGAAGTCCAGGCGATTTCGGCCAGCATCGCGGCGCGCGGCCACATCTGGCGCTCCATGATGTCCGTGGTGCGCATGTGCTCGGTCCAGAGGTTCGCCTGAACGCCCAGGATATGCGCGCGCTCCGCATCGGTCAGACCATGGGGCACGACCGGCGTTTCGTAGAACTTCTTCCAGTCGATCACCTCGCCCCGGCTCGAAGGCTCGTCGGCGGACATCGACTGCATGTGGTCCAGATAGAATTCGGGCGACGGCGAAAGCACGGCGTCGTGCCCGGCCTTGGCCGCGACGATGCCGCCGTCGATGCCATGCCACGACATGACCGTGGCCGACGGCGGCACATGACCTTCCAGGATCTCGTCCCAGCCGACGATCTTGCGGCCCTTGGTCGCGAGGTAGTCGCCGATGCGGGCGATGAACCAGCCTTGCAGCTCTGCCTCGTTCTTCAGGCCGAGCGCCTTGATCCGGGCCTGCGCGCGCGGATCGGCGATCCACTGCACCTTCACCGCCTCGTCCCCGCCGACATGGATGTAGGTGGAGGGGAACAGTTCGATCACCTCGTCCAGCACGTTCTGCAGGAAGGTGAAGGTCGAATCCTCGGTGTTGAACAGGTTCTCGTAGACGCCCCAGTCGGCGCCCGGCACCTTTACCGGATCGGCCGCCGCGGCGAGTGCCGGATAGGCCGCAATGGCCGCCGTGGCGTGGCCGGGCATCTCGATCTCGGGCACGATGGTGATATGGCGTTCGGCTGCATAGGCGACTATCTCGCGGATCTCGGCCTTCGTATAGAATCCGCCGTAACGCACGGGATTGCCCGCGGCATCGGTTCCGGCCGCACCGGCCGGGCGGCGCCATGCGCCGATCTCGATGAGGCGCGGGTACTTGTCGATGGGTATGCGCCAGCCCTGATCGTCGACCAGATGCCAATGCAGCACGTTGAGCTTTTCGGCCGCCATGCGGTCGATCAGCGCCTTCACGAAAGCGGGCGGCTGGAAATGACGGGCAGAATCGAGCATCAGCCCGCGCCAGGCGAAGGCCGGGGCGTCGTCGATCACCATGGCCTCGATCGTGCCGTCCTTCGACGCGGCGATCAGCTGCCAGAGCGTTTCCGCACCGTAGAAAAGCCCCGCATCGGTGCTGGCTTCGACGGTGACACCCCCCGATGTCACCGTCAGCCGATAGGCTTCCTCACCCGCGATCGCGCCGTTGCGGCGAAAGCGAATGTCGCCCTCGGATGAGGAAATCAGCTGCGGCGAGCGCGTCTGGCGGAGGAGAAGTGCCAGCCGGCTCGCCGCCGCCCGTTCACCGCTGTCTGTCGCGGTAACGCGGGCATGTCGGAAATCGAACCGCCCCTGCTGCGGCAGGACTTTCGCCGGAAGCGGGAGGAGCGGAGGAGAGGCCGCCGCAGCCGCTCCGGAAACGAGCCCGGAAACGACGGCGGCGGTAAGGAGGATTGAACGCATTATGTCAGTCTATCCTCTGTGCGACCCGTAAGCGACCAGATCAGAAGTGAATCTTGCCACCGATCCAGAACGTGCGGCCGTTGTTGTAATAAGCGCGCGGGATCGAGGGATCGCCGACGAAGTAGTAGAGCTTGTGGTTGAGCATGTTCTGCGCATCCACCGTGATCGCGGCATAGTCGGTCACGTTGACGGTCACCGAACCGTCGAGCGATCCGAAATTGTCCTGCCACATCGGCGTGGCGCGATCGATGCCCGAACGGAACTTCGAACGGAAGGTATAGGCCAGACGGGCCGAAACCAGCTTGTTTTCGAAGTAACCGGTCAGGTTGTAGGTGTGCTTCGAGTTGCCGTCGATCACGTCGCCATTGTCATCCTTGGCATTGGCGTAGGTGTAGTTGGCCTGGACGCCGAAGCCGCCCCAGATCGGCTGCTGCCAGTTGAATTCGAAGCCCTTGTTCTTGCCGCCCTTGCCGTTGATCGGCTGGGTGATCAGGAAGTCCGCGCCATCCGGATGCTGCTGGGTGACCAGGTGAACGGTCGACGTCTCGCTGGTGACGTAAGAGTCGATGTCCAAATAGAACAGCGTGACCGACAGCAGCGCCTGCGGGGCATAGTACCATTCGGCCGCAAGGTTGAAGTTCCAGGCGCGGGTCGGCTTCAGGTAGGGGTTGCCGCCCGCCGTGCCGGTAAGCGCAAGGTCGCTGACCGTGAAGGCACCAGCAAGCTGGGCATAGCCGGGACGGGTCATCGTCTTGGCCGCACCGGCGCGCAGCAGCAGGTCTTCGCGCAGGTTGTAGGTCAGGTTGGCGCTGGGCAGGAAGTCCCAGTAGCTGCGATCGACCTGCACCTTGCCGCAGGTGGCGCAGAAGGCGGTGATGGTGTCGGCCACCGGAGCATTCGGCGAATACTGCGTGGTGGTCAGGTCCGTGCGAACCGCGCGCAGGCCGATGTTGCCGCGCCAGTTGCTGTCATCACCCAGCTTGGCCATCGCGTAGAAGCCCTGGGTCTTCTCCTTCACCGAGAAGCTCGCCTGCGGATAGAAGTCGAACACGCGGCCGCCGTTGGTGCCGTCGAGCTGGTCGAGCACCAGGCCCTGGTCGGCCAGGGTATAGCCCGGCAGGTCGATCAGACCGTCCAGATAGTCGCTCGGCGTCGAACCGCCGGCATAGACGGTGCCGAGGCCGACCAGCTTGGTGCCCGAATAGGCGCCGTTGCCGGCCCATGAATAGGCATAGTCATTGACCGCACGCTTGTGGTTGGTGATGCGCGCGCCGACCTTGATCGACTTCAGGAAGCTGCTGCCGATGTCATACTCGGCGTCGAGGTTGCCGTAGAACTCCTTGTCGGGCGACTTGATCTTGGCGCCCCACGACCAGCTGTAATAGTTGTTGAGATAGTCTGCCGAAGTCGGATCGGTGGGCAGGCCGGGATAGCTGAGCACCGCGCCCTTGCCGGCGAAGTTGTAGCCCATGCCGGTATCCCAGTAGGTTTCCCAGGCGAAGCTGTCCTTGGTGACGCCCTTGCCTTCGGTGTAGCCCACCTGGCCGGTCACGTTCAGGCGATCGGTCGGCTGCCACTTCGCTTCAAGGTTGGCGACCCAGGTCGAGGAGTAGGACTTGCGGAAGATATCGTCCTGCACGCGGCCCTGAACGGCCGAACCATCGGCGGTGGTGGCGTTCCACGCGGCCTGCGTCAGGTAGCCGTCCTTCACCGTGGCGCTTGCAAGTGCGTAGCCGTCGGTGCCGGGCGTCGAGTTGTTGGTGAGCAGACGGCTGACCCAGGCCATCGAGTTCACGTTGATATTGTCCGCGTCCATCCGGGTGTAGATGGCGTTCGCGTTGATCTCCAGCGTATCGGTCGGCTTGAACTCGACGGCGATCGTGCCGCCCTTGCGCACGCGCTTCTGGCGGAAGTAGGACTGGCCGATCAGCGTCGGCGCGGCCACGGTTTCACCCGTGCCGTTGAAATCGTCATAATTGCCATAGCCCAGGAATTCCATGCCATCGCGGCGGAAGGCGCGTTCCTGATAGAAACCGGAGACGAGGACGCCGAAGGTCTCTTCATCGTTCTTCCAGCTGTAGAGCCCGGAAACCTGCGGCTTCCACTTGCCGGCCAGATCGTTGTAGTTCATCTGCGCGGTCAGGCTGAAGCTGTTGGCCTTCAGATCGAACGGGCGGCGGCTCTTCAGATTGATGGTGCCGCCGATGCCGCCTTCGACAATATCCGCTTCCGAAGACTTGAACACTTCCAGCTGGCCAACGATTTCCGACGGCAGCAGGCTGAAGTCGAAGCTACGGCCGCCAGAGGTCTGGTCGAGCACGAACCAGTCGCCGGTGGCGACCGAGTGGCCGTCGAGCAGGGTGAGGTTGAGCGTGGGATCGGTACCGCGGATCGAGACCGACTGGTTTTCACCGAAGCCGCCGGCAGCGGCCGAACCGGTAACGACGTTCACGCCGGTCAGGCGGCCCAGCGAGTCGGCGACGTTCTTGTCCGGAAACTTGCCGATGTCCTGCGCGGTGATGACTTCCGAAACGATGTCGCTGGACCGCTTCGCATCGAGCGAGGCTTCAAGCGAGGCACGAATGCCGCTGACGATGATTTCGCCGGCCTTGTCGGCATCGGACGATGTGGCTGATGTGTCCTGCGCGAAAGCCGGCGTTGCCATGGCCAGAGCGAGAAGACTTACGGTACCCCCGAAGATTGAACCTTTGCTCATCTTGCTACCCCTTCATGTTGACCGCATTGGAACCATACCAAATGGAAACCAATGCACGTCCTCCTGTACCCCGAGGGCGTTCGAGCGCCCTTCGAAACATTTCTGTCATGGATTTAACGCGCATTGGTAGCAATAATGCAATACCAAAAATCGCCTTTGCATAAATTTCATGATTTTTGGTATTGAAATGGCATTGATCGTTGCCCTATGAGAATGGTCATTGGATGGAGACCACACCCATGTTCGTTGATCGCGTCGGCCAGCTTCCAGAAGGGGATACCGCCCCGCTGTACCGGCAATTCCAGCGCCTTTTGCGCGACGCGATCGAGCGGCAGGTGCTCTCCGCAGACGAAGCGCTGCCGCCGGAGCGCGACCTTGCCGCCGCTTACAACCTGTCGCGCGTAACCGTCCGCAAGGCACTGGACGGGCTGGTGGAAGCGCGCATGCTTACGCGCCGCCAGGGTGCCGGCACGTTCGTGGCCGCCCGTGTCGAGAAGAACTTCGCAGCGATCTCCTCCTTCACCGAAGACATGATTTCGCGCGGCCGGGCGCCGCACAGCGAATGGCTGTCGCGCGCGGAATCGGTGGTCTCCCCCGAAGAGGCGATGGCGCTGGGGTTGAGCCCGGGCAGCTCCGTCTATCGGTTCACCCGCATCCGTTATGCCGACGGCATTTCGATGGCGCTGGAATCGGCAACCGTTCCGGCCTCCTCGCTGCCCTCACCCGAAGCTGTCGAGGATTCGCTCTACGATGCGCTAGGCGATGATCGCCCGGTGCGCGTGCTGCAGCGGTTCCGCGCGGTGCTGTTCACCGACGAGCAGGCCGCGCTGCTGAAGATCCCGAAGAATTCACCCGGCCTTGCCATCGAACGCCGCGGCTACAATGCCGATGGCCGAACGGTGGAGTTCACCAAGTCCTGGTACCGTGGCGACGCCTATGACTTCGTCGCCGAACTCAATGTGCCTCCGGCCTGATTGCAGGACCATGATCCAGAATCCCGAAACCACTTTGATGTTTGCCGAAGCGGCTGAGGCGGCCGAGGCCGTTGCCCGCCAGCGTGCGCACAATGCCCCTGCCCTTGCCGTGCTGGCCGAAAGCCTGCGCACCGCCCCGCCACGCGCGGTGGCGACGCTGGCGCGCGGCAGTTCGGACAATGCCGCCACGCTGGCCCGTTATCTGGTGGAAACCCAGCTGCGCCTGCTGACCACCTCGGTCGCGCCCTCGGTCAGTTCGGTCTACGATTCGCCGCCCGACTATGCCGATACGCTGATGATCGCCATCTCGCAGTCCGGCCGCAGCCCCGACCTGATCGCGGCTGCCGAACATGCCCGCGAAGGCGGTGCGCGTCTGGTTTCGCTGGTCAACGATGAAGCCTCGCCGCTCGCCACCGATGCCGAAGTGCTGCTGCCGCTCTGCGCCGGTCCGGAACGCTCGGTAGCGGCAACCAAGTCCTACATCACCAGCGTCGCCGGGGTTCTCGACCTGATCGCCGCGTGGAGCGATGACGCCGAACTCGCCGCCGCGCTGGATGGCCTGCCCGCACTGCTGGCACAGGCGTGGTCGCTCGACTGGACCTCGGCACTCGAACCGCTGCGCGAAGCGCGCAGCCTCTTCGTCGTCGCGCGCGGCCCGGCCTTTGGCGTGGCGCAGGAGATGGCGCTGAAGATTAAGGAAACCTGCGGCTTTCATGCCGAGGCTTTCAGCGCCGCCGAGGTGCGCCACGGCCCCATGGCCATCGTCGAGAACGGTTTCCCGGTGATCCTGCTGGGTCAGGACGACGAATCGAACGAGAGCGTCGCCGCCCTTGCCCCGATGTTTGCCGAGCGCGGCGCCACCGTGATCGGCGCGGGCATTGGCGAAGTGCCGGGGATCACCCTGCCCACGCTCTCCGCCCATCCGATGCTGCAGCCGGTGCTGGCGGTGCAAAGCTTCTACCGCCTTGCCAACGCCCTTTCGGTCGCGCGCGGCCGCGATCCCGACAGCCCGCCGCACCTTGCGAAAGTGACCCGCACCGTATGACCCGACAGGCGCTCGTCAATGCCCGCGTCGCCCTTCCCGTGGGCCTGCGCGAGGGCCTGTGCGTCCTGATCGAGGATGGCCGCATCGCTGGCGTCAGCTCGGGCATCCCGGCCAATGCGGAAATCGTCGATCTCGGCGGCGGCACGCTGGTGCCCGGCTTCATCGATACCCAGGTCAACGGCGGCGGCGGCCGGCTGTTCAACGACGATCCCTCGGTAGAGACGATCCGCGTGATCGCCGAAACGCACCGCCGCTTCGGCACCACCGGCCTGCTGCCGACGATCATCAGCGACGACCTCACCGTCGTCGAAGCCGCGATCCGCGCCACCGATAAGGCGATCGAGGCTGGCGTCCCCGGCGTGCTGGGCCTCCATATCGAAGGCCCGTTCCTCGACCCCGCCCGGCGCGGCATCCATGACGGCGCCAAGCTGCGCCGGCTTGAGGATTCCTTCCTCGAACTGCTGGCATCCGCCAAGCACGGCCGCACGCTCGTCACCCTCTCGCCCGAAAGCGCCACGCCCAATCAGGTCGAATGGCTGACCGGGCAGGGCGTGATCGTTGCCGCCGGCCACTCGGACGCGCCCTATGACACAGTGCGCGCCATGATCGATGCCGGCATCACCGGCTTCACCCACTTGTTCAACGCCATGTCGCAACTGGTGAACCGCGCGCCCGGCATGGTCGGCGCCGCGCTGGAAGACGATGCGACCTACGCGGGCCTCATCGTCGACGGCCACCACCTCCACCCCGCCACCGTGCGCATCGCCGTGCGTGCCAAGGGGCCGCAGCGGCTGATGCTGGTCACCGACGCCATGCCCAGCGTCGGCACCGAGGATCCCGAATTCACCTTGCAAGGCCGCCGCATCCGCCGGGTGGGCGACAAACTGCTGGGCGAGGACGGGGTGATCGCCGGTTCGACGCTGACGATGGACGCGGCGGTCCGCCAAGTCCTGACGCAGACCGGCATCCCGCTCGCCGATGCACTCGCCATGGCCTCGGCCACGCCGGCCCGTTTCCTGGGCCTGCAGGGTGAAACCGGCGCCATCGCCCCCGGCCTGCGCGCCGATCTGGTACTGCTGGATGCGGAGCTTGCCGTGCGCCGAAGCTGGATCGGCGGCATCGCCGACTAGAGCATTTTCTAATCAGGTGGAATCACCTGATGACTCGGAAAATGCGCCAAACCAGAAACTTAGAGCAGTCGATCCGACGCAGTCGGGTCGACTGCTCTAGCATGTAATTCGGCCGGACGTGGGAAGACTTCCGGCCCGATTACAATCATCCGCAACCGCAGAAAATCATTCCACTCCAAGTCCCTTGTAGCTTTGGGCGGGCAATTCGCGCGCAGTAATAACGCGCGATTACAATTTTTTCTCTCCCACGCCCTGCCCTCCTCTGCTACACGGCCGCCGCATAAAATACCGTATACTCGCATAAGATAGACGAAACCCGGAGGGTCGAGTTGTCCAAGTTCGCGTCTCGCGCCGCGGCTGCCCTCCTGCTGGCAGGCGCAGCACTTCCTGTTCATGCCGCCGCTGTAGACGCTGGCGCGGGCGAGGTATCCACCGCAGCCGACGCGCAGTTCAAGGCCATTACCGACAAGGAATGGGCCTGGCGCAAGGAACAGCAGGGCGACGATGAGGACGACGGTCCGGGCAAGCTGCGCGCCCACATGCCCGACGTCACCCCCAAGGCACAGGCCATGCGGCTCGCCTACTGGCAGGACGTTCGCAAGCAGGTCGCCGCGATTCCGGCAGAGCAGCTCTCCCCCGCCGTGCGCGTGGACCAGCAGGTCTATCTCAATCAGATCGACGTGCTGATCGCCCAGCAGAAGTTTCACGAGTGGGAAAAGCCGGTCAATTCGGACACTAGCTTCTGGAGCAATCTGGCCAGCATGGGCCGCCGTACTTTCTCCACCGAGGAGGAATACCGCCGCTACATCGCGCTGATGAACGAATTTCCGCGTTATTTCAGCGACCAGACCGCCAATATGAAGGCCGGTCTCGCGCGCGGGTTCACTGCGCCGCAGGTTACGCTGAAGGGCCGTGACGAATCGATCGCCTCGGTCGCCAATAAGGCGGCGGAAGACACCGTCTATTTCGAACCGTTCAAGGCCATGCCGGCGACGATTCCCGCCGCCACGCAGACCGAACTGCGCGCTGCCGGGCTCAAGGCGATCAACGAGGCGGTGATCCCAGCGCACAAGGACCTGCTGGCCTTCGTTCGCGGCACTTACATCCCCGGCGCGCGGAAAGCATTGGCGGCCGAGGGCCTGCCCGATGGCAAGGCCTATTACCGCTCGGTCATCAAGGAATACGCGACGACCGACATGACGCCGGAGCAGATCCACGAGATCGGCCTGTCGGAAATGGCCAAGATCCGCGCGGAAATGCAGGAAACCATGAAGGAGGCGAAGTTCGACGGCAATCTGCCCGCCTTCCTCCAGTTCCTCCGCACCGATCCGCAGTTCTACGTGAAGACGCCGCAGGAACTGCTCGACCGCGCGGCCTGGACCGCCAAGGAAGTGGACCGCAAGATCGGCCGCTTCATCGGCCACTTGCCCCGCCAGCGCTTCGGCATCATCCCGGTGCCTGACGATATCGCCCCGTTCTACACCGCCGGTCGCGGCGGCCCGGGCGTCTACCTCGTCAACACCTACGACCTACCCAGCCGCCCGCTCTATTCGCTGCCGGCACTGACGCTGCACGAATCAGCACCCGGCCACGCCTTCCAGATGCCGATCGCGGCCGAGAACAAGGACCAGCCGGACTTCCGCCGCGAAACCTATATCTCCGCCTTCGGCGAAGGCTGGGCACTCTATACCGAACGCCTCGGCACCGACATGGGCATCTACCAGACGCCTTACGAGAAGTTCGGGATGCTCAGCTATCAGGCCTGGCGCGCCGCGCGCCTCGTCGTCGATACCGGCGTCCATCACTATGGCTGGACGCGCGAACAGGCGCAGCAGTACCTGCACGACAACACCGCGCTGTCCAACCACGAGATCGAAACCGAGGTAGACCGCTACATCGCATGGCCGGGTCAGGCGCTGGCCTACTACCTCGGCGAAATGACGATCATGCAGGGCCGCCGCAAGGCCGAAGCCGCGCTAGGCCCCAAGTTCAACATCCGCGCCTTCCACGATACCGTGCTGGCCCTCGGATCGGTGCCGCTGCCGATCCTGACCGCCCGCATCGACCAGTTCATCGCCGAAGGCGGCAAGGGTCCCTATCCCGACGAGGAGTCCTGACGATCCAGAGACGGGCGGCAAAGATCGCCCGCCGGATCTGACGAGCCCACGGGTCGCAAGGAGGGGGCGGCAACGACCGCCCCCTCCGTTTATTTTCAAGGTTTAAGGGGTTGAGGCGGGGGAGCATAGCACGCGCCCGTTCCAACGCTCTCGTTTCAAACCGCCCTTACCAAACTCACTCCGTCGCCCCCGCGAAGGCGGGGGCCCCGCTTTCCTTCGCCAAGCGCACCAGGAAAAGCGGGATCCCCGCCTTCGCGGGGATGACGAGGTTTGGTGGCTGATTAGCTACGTTGAGTTCAACCGAACGGCCGATCGATCGAGGGCTGCGGCTCGGTGAACCACTTCGCACCGCTGTCGGTCACATAGAAGTGATCCTCCAGACGGACGCCGAAACGGTCGGGAATGACGATCATCGGCTCGTTCGAGAAGCACATGCCTGGCGCCAACGGCGTCTTGTCTCCGCGCACCAGATAGGCCGGTTCGTGGATGGACAGGCCGATGCCATGGCCGGTGCGATGCGGCAGACCGGGCAACTTGTAGTCCGGCCCCAGCCCCGCCTTCTCCAGCACCGCGCGCGCGGCATAGTCGACCAGTTCGCAAGCCTTGCCCGGCTCAACGGCATCGAAGGCCGCCTGCTGCGCGGAACGCTCCAGTTCCCAGATCGCGCGCTGTTCGTCGTTCGCCTCACCGAAGACGTAAGTGCGGGTGATATCCGAGTGATAACCGGCAACGCGGCAGCCGGTATCGATCAGCACGATCTCACCCTCTTGCAACTCGCGGTCACCGGGGAGGCCGTGCGGATAAGCGCTGGCGAGGCCGAACTGAACGATGACAAAGGCATTGCCGCCGGGTGCCCCGATGGCGCGGTGAGCCTCATCGATAAAGCGGGCGACTTCGCTGGCACGGATGCCGGGGCGCAGGATGCTGGCGGCGCGGCGGTGCACTTCCAGCGTCATCGACTTGGCCTGCTGCATCAGCGCCAGTTCGGCGGCCGACTTGAACATGCGGCATCCATCGATCACCGGCGCGCCCGAAACGAGCGTGGTCGAAGGCGCATCCTTGGCAATACGGTCGACGAAGAGGTAGCTCATGGCCGGATCGATCGCGAGGCGCGAGACGCCCTTTTCGCGAAGGGCCGCAGCCAGCAGCGCCGTCGGGCTCTCATCCTCTTCCCAAAGGCGGAAGTCGGCCTCGATCAGCAGACCCGCCTCCAACGTACCCAGTTCGAAGCGCGGCGCGATCAGGATCGGCGCGCCGTCCACCGGCAACAGCATCGCCACCAGACGCTCGGATTCGCTCCAGGCAAGGCCGGCGAAATAGTTGAGGCTGGCGCCTGCGGTAACGAGCAGCGCCTCGGCGCCGATGTCGCGCGTCAGGCGGCGCGCCTTCTCGATGCGGGCCATGCGCTCTTCCAGCGTGATCGCCGGCGCAGGATCGGCCCAAGGGCGGATTTGCGCCAGCTGCTCAGCCGCATTCGAGCCCCCGATACCGCCTGCATTACCCTGTGTCACCGTTAACTCCTGTCCGTATTGAAAGTCGGCGCTAGCACTTCCGGAGAGGCCCAGAAAGCCATTGCTGAGATGAATCTTATATCGTATACGAATGTTCCAGTCAATTTTCAGGAACACCGCAAGATGCCTTCGACCAAGACGCTCTGGACTGGGGTCTACCCCGCAGCAACCACGCAGTTTGCGCCGGACTACTCGGTCGATCACGATGCCACGCAGGCGGTCCAGACCGCGCTCGTCGACGATGGCGTCGATGGTCTGATCCTGCTCGGCACCTGCGGTGAGAACAACTCGCTGGAAGGCGATGAGAAGCGCGCGATCCTGGCCGGTGCGGTGAAAGCCGTGGGCGCGCGCGTGCCGCTGGTGGCGGGCGTTTCCGAATTCACCACCGAACGCGCCGTGGCCTATGCCAAGGATGCCGAAAAGATCGGCGTGGACGCGCTGATGCTGCTGCCGGCGATGGTCTACGTACCCACCACCGAGGAACTGGTCGCCCACTTCCGCACCGTGGCCGAGGCGACCTCGCTGCCCATCATGCTCTACAACAACCCGCCGGCCTACCGCGTGAACGTCAGCGCCGAAGCGCTGGAAGCGCTGGCCGACGTGCCGAACATCGTCGCCGTCAAGGAAAGCGCGCCCGACACCCGCCGCTTCACCGACCTGATCAACCGCTTCGGCGATCGCTACTCGGTCATGGCCGGCCTCGACGACGTGGCACTGGAAGGCATGATGCTGGGCGCGAGCGGCTGGGTCTCGGGCCTCACCAGCGCCTTCCCGCGTGAATCGGTGCGCCTGATCGCCGCCTTCAACGAAGGCAATATCGAGGAAGCCCGCGCGATCTACCGCTGGTTCATGCCGCTGCTGCACCTCGATGCCGAGCATGACCTCGTGCAGTCGATCAAGCTGGCCGAAACGATCATGGGCCGCGGCACCGAACGCGTCCGCATGCCGCGCATGCCGCTGTCCGGCAAGCGCCGCGAGGACGTGATCCAGTGGGTCGAGACCTGCAAGGCCACCCGCCCCTGCCCGGGCGCCTGATCCCTCGGAAAACCGCGCCCCTCTGAGGGACGCATGAAGAGCGCGCGATGCCCCCGCATCGCGCGCTTTTTGCTGCGCCGGATCAGGACATGGCGGCGCGCTCATCCCCTCTGGGGATGGTCTGATGGCATCTGATTGGGAAATGTGGCGGAGCGGGAGGGATTCGAACCCTCGATACGCTTTTGACGTATACTCACTTTCCAGGCGAGCGCCTTCGACCACTCGGCCACCGCTCCGCATGCACTGGAGACGCGCGCCCTAGCGTGCGCGAAAGGCTTTCGCAAGCGTTCGCAGCGTGCCATCACACAAGAATGCGCAAATTCCTTTTGGCCTCCGTGCTTTCCGCCAGTTTTTCCGCCCCTTTGCTGGCCGATGAGGCCAAAACGCCCTCCACGCCTAGCGAAATCGTCGCCAGTGCGCCGGCTGCGGATTGGGTGCGGATCGCGCCGCAGGACCTGATGGTGATGGACCTTGCGCCCGATGCCGCCGGAAAGCCGCGCCGCGTGGTGATTCAACTGATTTCCGCGCCGTTCTCGCAAGGGTGGGTAGAGAATATCCGCAAGCTGATTGCCGCGCGCTGGTACGATGGGATTGCCGTCGTGCGGGTGCAGGACAACTATGTCGTCCAGTGGGGCGATCCCGATGGCGAGGATGCAAAGAAGGCCAAGCCGCTGCCGGCCGGGCTGAAAGTGATGACCGACGGCGATTACGCGGTTTCCGACAAGTCCGTGGTCGCGACATATGCGCCGAAGGCCGGACCACTGGCCATCCGCGACAACTATGCCGCCGTCGCATCGTTCCGTGGTGGCTGGCCCTATGCCAAGTCCGCGAGCGCGGTCTGGCCGATCCATTGCTACGGCTATGTCGGCGTCGGCCGCAATCTTTCACCCGATGCCGGGACGGGGGCGGAGCTTTACGCCGTGATCGGCCATGCGCCGCGCCAGCTCGATCGCAATGTCGCGATCGTCGGGCGCGTGATCGAGGGGATCGAGAACCTCTCGGCACTGCCCCGAGGAACCGGGGCCTTGGGCTTCTACGAGAATCCGGCACAGCGAATCGGGATCGTCTCGGCGCGGATGGGGAATGAAGTTTCGGGGCTGCCGGGTTACGAATACCTGTCCACCGAAAGCGCCAGCTTTGCGGCCTATGTCGGCAAGCGGGCCAACCGGAAGGACGATTTCTATATCCAGCCCGCCGGGGGCGCCGATGTGTGCAACGTTCTCGTGCCGGTCCGCGAGGTGAAATGAGAGCCGAACAGGTCACTCATACCGGCCGCCTCTGGCGCTGGACCGGCGGGGCGAACAACGGCACCTGGCATTTCCTCACCATCGACGGCGCGGCGGGAGAAACGCTTTCCGGCACCGCGCTGATGCGCAAGCTGGAAGGCGTTTCGCGCGGGTTCGGATCGCTGAAAGTGAAGGCTCGGATCGGCGATACGGCCTTCGCCACATCCGTCTTTCCTAGCAAGGCGGACGGGGGCTGGCTGCTGCCGGTGAAGGCCAGCGTCCGGCGCGCCGAGCGGCTGGCCGAAGGCGACGAGGTGGAAGTCACCCTGGAGTTCTGACCTCTCCGCTGGAGAGGTCAGCCGGCACAGCGCTTAGATCCGCTGAGCTTCCGCCACCGCTTCGCTGGCGCGCAGCGCGCCCACGATGCGGGTGAGGTGGGCCAAGTCGCTCACTTCGACATCCACATCGTAAGTGCCGAAAGGCTCGTCACGCTGGATCATCTGCAGGTTAGTGACGTTGGCGCGGTTGGATGCCAGGATCTGCGTCACATCAGCCAGCGTGCCGGGGCGATTGTAGAGCACCAGCCGCAAGTGGCCGACCGCGCCGGTGGTGGTTTCGCCCCAGGACAGGTCCAGCCAGTCGGCATCGACACCATTCGCCAGCGTCAGGCAGTCGATCGTATGGACTTCAACCTTGTGATCGGGGCGGCGCAGGCCGACGATCCGGTCACCAGGCACCGGGTGGCAGCAGGTGGCCAGTTCGAAGCCCATGCCCGGCGTCAGCCCGCGAATGGAGATGGCCCGCTCGGCCCGCGTCCATTCGGGTTCCTCGGGTAATTCGGCGGTGCTGCCGGGCATCAGCGCCTCCATCACCTGCCGGTCGGTCAGGCGGGCGGAGCCGATGGCGAACATCAGGTCTTCCTCGTCGCGCATGTCCAGCCGGTGGATGGCGGCATCGATCGCCTTCTTGCCGACGCGCGCGGGCAGGCGGCCAGCGATCTCGTCCAGCAGCTTGGCGCCGATCTCGGCGACTTCGGCGCGTTCCTTCGCGCGCACCGCACGGCGGATCGAGGCACGCGCCTTGCCGGTGACGACGAAGCCCAGCCACGAAAGCTGCGGCTCCGAAGCCGGGCTCTTGATGATTTCGACCACGTCGCCATTGGCCAACCGCGTGCGCAGCGGCATGTGGCGGCCGTTGATCTTCACGCCGACCGCGGCATTGCCCAGATTGGTGTGCACCGCATAGGCGAAGTCGACCGCCGTGGAACCCTTGGGCAACTGGAACAGCGCACCCTTGGGGGTGAAGGCGAAGATGCGATCCTGATAGATCGCCAGCTTCGTGTGTTCGAGCAGTTCCTCCGCATCGTGGCTGGCGTCGACGATCTCGATCAGGTCGCGCAGCCAACCCACTTGTCCGTCGGGCCGCGAACCGCCGCCCTGCTTGTAGGCCCAGTGCGCGGCGAGGCCGAACTCGTTGAGGCGGTGCATGTCCTTGGTGCGGATCTGCACTTCGACGCGCATCGAATTCTCGTAGATCAGCGAGGTGTGCAGCGACTGGTAGCCGTTCGACTTGGGCGTCGAGATATAGTCCTTGAAGCGGCCGGGGATCGATTGCCACGTAGTGTGCAGCACGCCCAGCGCCTTGTAGCATTCCTCGACATCTTCCGTGAGCACGCGGAAGGCCATGATGTCGGTGATCTGTTCGAAGGTCACATGGCGCTCGGCCATCTTGCGCCAGATCGAATAGGGGTGCTTCTCGCGGCCGGAGACTTCCACGTTCAACCCGGCTTCGGTCAGCGCCTGCTTGATCGAAAGCGCGATCGCATCGACTTGGCTGCCTTCCTGGCTGCGGATCTGCGCCAGACGGCCGGTGATGGTGGCGTAGCCTTCGGGCTCCAGTTGCTCGAAAGCGAGCATCTGCATCTCGCGCATGTATTCGTACATGCCCACGCGCTCCGCCAGCGGGGCGTAGATATCCATGGTCTCGCGGGCGATGCGGCGGCGCTTGTCCTCCTTCTTGATGTAATGGAGGGTGCGCATGTTGTGCAGGCGGTCCGCCAGCTTCACCAGCAGCACGCGCAGATCCTCGCTCATCGCGAGCAGGAACTTGCGCAGGTTTTCGGCCGCACGCTCGTTCTCGGTCATCACCTCGATCTTGGAGAGCTTGGTAACGCCGTCCACCAGTCGCGCGACATCGGGGCCGAACAGCTTCTCGATCTCGTCGATCGTCGCCAGCGTGTCCTCCACGGTATCGTGGAGCAGTGCGGTGATGATCGTCTGCTGATCGAGCTTCAACTCGGTCATCAGGCCGGCCACTTCGACCGGGTGGCTGAAGTAGGGATCCCCCGAAGCACGCTTCTGGGTTCCGTGCTTCTGTACGGTGTAGACGTAGGCACGGTTGAGCAAGGCTTCATCGGCCTGGGGCGCGTATTCCTTGACGCGTTCGACGAGTTCGTATTGGCGCAGCATTTCCAACAAAGCATGTCAGGATTTTTTGCGGCGCGGCAAGGGGCAGATGCTGCACGTGCAACATTTGCACGCCAGCCCTGCGGCGAAAGTGCAACACGGGCGCCTGCTTCGGGTCCCGACAGGCGATCCTAAACCCGAATCCTCCGCGGAATCCACATGCAATCGTTTGCCTGAGGAAGACCACGAGGTCCCGCTTAAACGCGCCTAAACATGCGCGCCGTGATGATCGGGGCGAAGAATGGCAGGGTGCGAAAGGCCTCGGCCCCGCATCCGCCATGTGAGGAGGCGGCAATGGGGAAAAATTTGGACATGGCGGTCTACGCCGCGATTCTGGGAATGAGCGACGATGAACTCATCACCGCCTCCTTCCTTCCGGACGCGGATGACGGCGGCCCTCAACACGGCGACCAGCATCCGCGCGCGCCAAGGATGCGCACACTGATTCGCGCCACCGTGGTTTCGACCAACCGCGATGGCACCGCCGCTGCAGCGCATCGTTCGGAGGAAACCACACTCGTCCGCAATGTCTCGGAACGCGGCATGTGCCTGCTGCTGCGCGGAGCCGCGCCGCATGCAGGCGACATCGTGATCGTCCGCATGCCTTCGCACCGCGAGTACCGCGCGCAAGTGCGCTGGACCGACGGCCGCGCCTGCGGCGTTCAGTTGTTCGAAAAACTCGATGTCGATGCACTGGTGGTGTCGGATCGGCGCGACAACGCCCCAGTGGTCAAGGCGATGGACGTGCCCTTGCGTTGCAGCCCGGGCGGCATGCAAATGCGTCCATGCTGAGCGATCGCTGTTCCGATCAGTTGCTATAGGTAAACGCAGTCACGACGCCGTGGCGCGTATCGCATTTGATGGTCCGCTTCTTGGTCTTGGTCGTCCCGTCCTTCTGGCGCAGCGCCACATCGACTTGCGCGCGCAGCGATGCCCGTCCGTCGCTCTTCTTGTCGGTATCCTCAACCTTGCGCATGCTGACGTCCACCGCACCCAGCTTCTCGCCGCGCGTCTTGGCCTCAGCCATGCAGACCTGCACCACCTGATCGCGCGCATCCGCATCCGGTGCCATCGCCGCTGCGGGCGGCGCGGGTGGCGGGGGCGCAGGATCCTGGCTCCAGGCCTTGGACACCATGGCCATGCCCAGCACTACCGCATTGGCGCCAGCGAACATTTTCCAGGATCGGTCGTGCATCGTCACCTCCTGCCCGCCATCGCGCGGGGTCATTGCAGTAACGATGGTGCAAGCGAATTGGCTGCCGGCCCATTGGGGGCAGCCCCCAGCGCGTCAGGGGAAAGTCCCTAGGCGATCAATCCCTGCTGCTGAGCGAAGGCATCCAGCCTGCTCTGGAACGCGGCGCGTCGTTCCGGCGCGATCCACGCCGCGTCGAAGGCATTGCGCTCGATCTGCACCAGTTCGGCCTTGGTCAGCCGGCTGCGCGCCTGGGCCCGCATCATGACTTCGTTGATATATTCGCTGCCCATGTAGGCCGGATCGTCCGAATTGAGCGTGACCTTCAGCCCGTTGTCCAGCATCCTGCGCACCACGTCGACCGGCTTGCCGTCGACCATGATCTGGCCCGAGAAGGTGGGGCAGACCGTGAAGGGAACGCCCCGCTCGCGCGCGATCGCCATCAGTTCGGGCGATTGCAGGATGTTGCCGCCGTGATCGATGCGTTCGACATGGATATCCATCAATGCCTCGCGGATGTGGCCCAGCGTGTCCTTCTGGTTGACGTCGCAGTGCGCGGTAACGTGCAGCCCCGCCGCGCGCGCCTTGGCGAAATGGGCGGCGAACTTGCCGGGCGGATTGTCCTTCTCGTCCGAATCGAGGCCGACGCCCACCAGTTTTTCCCGATAGGGCAGCGCCGCATCCAGCGCCTTCATCGCATTGTCCGCGCTCAGATCGCGCATGAAGCAGAGGATCAACTGCGATTCGATGCCCAGCCGTGCCTGCGCATCCGCACGCGCCTGAGTGATGCCACCGATCACCGCCTCGATCGGGATGCCCCGGTCGATATGCTGCTGGGGATCGAAGAACATCTCCGCATAGAGCACGTTCTGCGCATGGGCCTTGGCCAGATAGGCATAGGCCAGATCGTAGAAGTCCTGCTGCTTCAGCAGCACGTTCATGCCGTCGTAGTAGATCGCCAGAAAACTCGGCAGATCATGGTAGACATAGCTGCGCTTCATCGCCGCGACATCGGCATAAGGCAGCTTCAACCCGTTGCGCTGCGCCAGCGCGAACTTCATCTCCGCCTCCAGCGTGCCTTCGAGATGGACGTGGTATTCCGCCTTGGGCATGGCAGCGATGAAGGCCGCCATATCGCCACTGGCGGGCGCGGCCAGCGCGCGCGCTGCGCCAAGAGCGTGAAGCGCAGGCATGCACAGTGCCGCCTGCACCAAGGACCGTCGGGAAAGTCGCATGAAAAACTCGCGTGGAAGGAAGCCCCGCCCCTCTATCCGCGAGCGAGCAACTCCCTGTCCATCAACGAAAACGGCACGCCCCGTTCCATAAAAGCGGCCGGACGGCCTGCCGGCATCAGCTCCCCTGCTTCAGTTCCACGTCGCTTCGGGCGGCAGGCTCATCAGGATGGCGTCGATATTGCCGCCGGTCTTGAGGCCGAACAGCGTCCCCCGGTCATAGACCAGGTTGAATTCGGCGTAGCGGCCGCGCCATTCGAGCTGGCGTGCCTTGTCCTCGGCCGAGAATTCCATCCCCATCCGCCGGCGCACGAGGCGGGGGAACACCGCAAGGAATGCCTCGCCCACGGCACGCGTGAAGGCGAAGTTCGCTTCCCATGCCGCCACGTCCGCGCATTCGAGGTGATCGTAGAAGATGCCGCCGACGCCGCGATGGACCTTGCGGTGCGGGATGTAGAAGTAATCGTCGGCCCAGGCCTTGTACCGCTCATAGTAATTGTCGCCATGCGCGTCGCAGGCGGCCTTGAGTTCGGCGTGGAACTCGGCCGTGTCCTCATCATAGGCGATCGGCGGATTGAGGTCGGCGCCGCCGCCGAACCAGGCCTTGGTCGTCGTCAGGAAGCGGGTGTTCATATGCACCGCCGGCACGTGCGGATTGGCCATGTGGGCGACAAGGCTGATGCCCGTCGCCGAAAAGGCATTCTGCTCGGCCGAGGCGCCGTTGATGGTGCCGGCAAAATCCTTCGACAGCGATCCGACGACGGTGGAGACGTTGACGCCCACCTTCTCGAACACCTGGCCCTTCATCAAGCCGCGGGTGCCGCCGCCCGTCTCTCCCTCTTCGCCGCCTTCCACCGCCGCGCGTTTCCACGGCGTGTAGTCGAACGCTGCGGAGGAGCCTGCCTCGCGCTCGATCGCCTCGAACTCGGCGCAGATCCGGTCACGCAGGGTTTCGAACCAGTCGCGGGCGCGTTCGCTTTGGGCGGTCCAGTCGGTCATGCAATCTCCCCTTCAGCGGGGCGCTTGCCAAAACCGGCGGCCTGCGGCAAGGGAAAGCCATGGTTCCCTTTTCGTTCTGCGCGCAGGAGATGTGCCTCGTGTCCGCCCCGGCAGGGCGCGGGGCGGCGCTCTACTGGCCGCGCGAACAGGCCCTGCTGGTGGCGGACCTGCATCTGGAAAAGGCCAGCTTCTTCGCCAGGACCGGCCAGATGCTGCCCCCCTACGACAGCCGCGAGACGCTGGAACGGCTAGCGCTGGCCGTGCGGCAGACCGGCGCGCGGCGCGTCTATGCGCTGGGGGACAATTTCCACGACAGCGCGGGAACGGACAGACTCGATCCCCATACGGCCGGGATGCTTTCCGCGCTGACCCACGCGCTGGACTGGGTGTGGATTACCGGAAATCACGATCCGCATCTGGGCGCAGAGGCAGGCGGCACCCGCGTCGAGGAAATCGCCATTGGCGGCATCATGCTGCGCCACGAAGCGAAACCGGGCATGGCAGAGCCCGAACTGTCCGGCCATTACCACCCCCGCCTGATCGTCCACGCGCGCGGCAGGCGCATTGCCCGCCCTTGCGTCGTCCATGGCGGAAATCGGCTGATTCTGCCGGCTTTCGGCGCGCTGACCGGGGGGATGGATGCCGCCGATCCGATCATCCTGAAGGCGCTTCAGCCGGCCGAGCGGATCGACGCACTGGTCGCCGCGAAAGATCAACTTGTGCGTTACCCCCTCTGGCGATCCGCCGCCTGAACCTATTTGAAAATTCGCTTGAAGCGAATTTCGCGGCACCGGCCCACTCCCGTCCTGAAGAACACGAAAAGGTCCGGGGGACCTTTTCGCTGAAGGGGCCGACCTCCCACGAGTGTATCCTGATGGGTGGTCGGGTGGGGGAGTGGGCCGGTGCCGCATCCGAAAATGCCCTTCCGGGCATTTCAAAACAGACTCTGAAACCCTATATCCGCATGGACCGTTTCATACGGCAGCGGCGTCCTGTAGATTTCAGTGAAATCCGCCTTTGCGTGTCGACGCGATTCGCACTAATGACGCCCGAACTTGCACCCGATTGACAGAAGCGATTCAGGAGAACGCATATAGCACCCCCACCCCGGCGTATGATGACGCCCCCGGTCAAGAGTGGACCGCGCTTCAATAACATGATCCAGTCGGACAAGGTCCGCGTGATCGATGAAAACGGCGAGAACATCGGCGTGATGTACACGCGCCAGGCAATCGAGCAGGCGGCCGAAGTCGGCCTTGACCTGGTCGAAGTCTCGCCCAACGCCGATCCGCCGGTCTGCAAGTTCCTCGATGTCGGCAAGTACCGGTATGAGGCCCAGAAAAAGGCCAATGCCGCGCGCAAGACCCAGAAGACGCAGGAGATCAAAGAGATCAAGATGCGTCCGAACATCGATGACCACGATTACGACACCAAGATGCGCAACGTCCAACGCTTCATCGGTGACGGTGACAAGGTGAAGGTGACCCTGCGTTTCCGCGGTCGCGAGCTTTCGCACCAGCAGCTGGGCATGAACCTGCTGCGCCGCGTGCAGGAAGACGTGGCGGAAATCGCCAAGGTCGAAGCCTATCCGCGCATGGAAGGCCGCCAGATGCTGATGGTGCTGGCGCCCAAGTAAGCGCCGCGGCACATCATATGGCCAAACGCGAAGGGCGCGCCGCAAGGCGCGCCCTTTGTCGTATCGGCCTGATATCGGCGCTCAGCCGGGAAGATTTTCCGGCAGCAGCGGCTTCTCCAGCACCACCATTTCCAGCGGCGGATCAAGCAGGATCGGAAATGGCCGCTTCTCGCCGGTCAGGCCGTAACCGCGCCGCTCGTAATAGGCGATCAGCTCCAGCCGCCGGTCGATCACCGTCATTTCCATGGCCCGCGCGCCGAACACATCGCGCGCCAGGCTTTCCGCCGCGACAATCATCGCGCGGCCCATGCCGCCGGCCTGAAGCAGCGGATCGATGCAGAGCAGGCCGAGGTAGCACAGCCCCTCTCCCCGATTCGTAACCTGTACGCATCCGATCGGCGCGCCTTCGTCCGACAGCGCAACCAGCAAGCGATCGGCGGGGCTTTCGAGAACGGCAGTCAGTTCTTCCAGATCGGTGCGTTCGCCGTCCAGCAGATCGGATTCGAAGGTCCAGCCCGCCCTTGCGCTGTCCCCCCGATAGGCCCGCTCGATAACCGGGTGGAGCGCAGGCAGGTCGGCGGGAACGGCAACGCGGATTTGCATGACAGGCTCCTGAAGGGGGCGGATCGGACCGGATTGAATATGCGGGTGAGCAGTGGCCACCGCGCGGTCTGCGTGGCTCAGCGGCCCTTCCACTCGCGGCGTTCCTCGGCCGCGCGCAGCACTTCGTAGGCCAGCTGATAGGTCTGGAAGGCCTTGGCCGCTTCCGCATCGCCCGGCTTCACGTCCGGGTGGACTTCCTTGGCCTTCATGCGCCAGGCCTTGCGCACGGCGTCGAAGTCCGCATCGGGGTCGAGGCCCAGCGCTTCCAGCGCGCGAAGTTCGTCCCGGCTGCGCGTGCCGTCACCCGAACCGGCCCAGCCATAGTGCGCCGATTCCTTGTAACCTTCGGCTTCGGAGCGCTCCTCTGCCTCGCGCCGCGCGGCTTCCTCGGCATCGAGGCCGGCGAAATAGTCCCACCCAGCGTTGTATTCGGCGGCGTGCTTCTGGCAGAAATACCAGCGATCGGGGCTGTTCGGGCTCTTCGGCGCGGGGCAATCGCCCGGCTCATTGCAGCCGTGCCGGTCGCACAGGCGCACCTGCGCCGCCTCGCGCGAGCTGCCATAGCTGCGCCAGCGCGGAAATCCCCAATCCATGGAACGACCAGCCCGACTCATTCGACCGCCGATACCTGCCGACTCGAAACCATTGCAAGCCCCATGTGGGCGCACCGTAAAAGCGTCAGAAATGAAAAGGCCCGGCTCGCACTTGCGAACCGGGCCTTCTCGGAAATCATCGGATCGATCAGGATCAGTCGATCGTCACGGTCACCGCGCGGCGGTTCTGCGCCCATGCCGCCTCGTCCGAGCCAAGCGCGATCGGGCGTTCCTTGCCGTAGCTGACGGTGTTGATGCGCGCAGCATCGACGCCCAGGCTGACGAGGTAGTTCTTCGCCGCATTGGCGCGGCGCTCACCCAGCGCAAGGTTGTATTCGCGGGTGCCGCGTTCGTCGGCATGGCCTTCGATCGTGGCGCGCTTGTTCGGGTACTGCATCAGCCACTGCGCCTGCTTCGACAGCGCGGCCTGGTCTTCCGCGTCGATGTCATAGCGGTCGAGCGCGAAGTGGATGGTGTCCGAACCCATCATCTTCGACACGAAATCGGCCTGGCTGCCCGGAACCGGGCCGCTCGGCTGCTCGGGGCCCTGGGTGGTGGTGGCCGGGCCCGGCTCGGGCGGAAGCTGCTTGGGCGCCTTGGTGCCGCATGCCGACACGGCCAGCGCGCCGGCGACGAGGAGCATTGTCGTTCCGGTCTTCACGTATCCGGCTTTTCGCGGGAGGGGGGACATGAGGGCAGGCATGAGGCAATCTCCTGTGGTGCGCAGCCATTTAAATGGCCTGCGTCTGTTGAGGTTCCGTGTAATTTTAAACACTGTCAACCTGAACGGTTGCCGACCGGGGGCCGGCAGCGCTCAGGCTGCAGCGCAAGAAAGGCTCAGGGGCGAACGGGGCCCCAGGCCGGATCCGAAGCGCCGACGGGGGTCGGCAGCTTTCGCTCGTTCTTACCGGTAAGGTCCACCTGCCAGATCGACGACTTGCCCGTGCTCTTCTCGGTACGGAAGAACTGGACGATGCGGCCGTTGGGCGACCAGGTCGGCGCCTCGTCCTGCCAGGAATTGGTGAGGTAGCGCATACCACCGCCGCTGGGGGTCATCACCGCGATGCGCAAGTTGCCGGCGATGTGGGTGAAGGCGATCTGGTCCCCGCGCGGGCTCCATTCCGGCGTGGCCGAACGGCCGCCGAAGAAGCTGATGCGGCGCTGGTTCGAACCGTCCGCGTTCATCACATAGACCTGCTGCGAACCCGAACGGTCGCTTTCGAACACGATCTGGTTGCCGTCCGGCGAATAGGACCCGCCGATCGAGATGCCCGGCGTATTGGTCAGGCGCGAGGGCGTGCCGCCGCTGGACGAGATGCGATAGATGTCGGTGTTGCCGCCGGTGGACATCGAATAGAGGATCCACTTGCCGTCCGGCGACCAGCGCGGCGCCATCGTCGGCGCGCCGGTGCGGGCGATCAGCTTCTGCGAATCGCTGGCAAGGTCATAGACGTAGATGCTCGGCTGCCCGTTGAGGTAGGACAGGTAGAGGATCTTCGAATAATCCGGCGAATAGCGCGGCGTCAGCGCGGTGGCCTGCCCGCTGGTCAGGTAGCGGTGGTTGGCGCCGTCCGAATCCATGATCGCCAGCCGCTTCATGCGGTGGTCCTTCGGACCTGTCTCGGCGATGTAGGCGATCTTCGAATCGAAGAAGGGGCTTTCGCCCGAAAGGCGCGAATAGACCATGTCCGCGCACTTGTGCGCGGCGCGGCGCCAGTCCGCCGGGCCGACCTGCCAGCCGCCCTTGATCAGCTGCTGCTTGAGCTGCACGTCGTAGAGGTAGCAGCCGATCGTCAGGTTGCCGTCCGCACCGGCGCGGACGTAGCCCTGCACCAGCATGTTTGCGGCACGCGCGGACCAGGTGGGGTAGTCGGGCGCCTGCACTTGCGGATAGGCCGGCTGCGGCAGGCCATCGGGGCCCGAAGGCTTGAACAGGCCGTTGTTGCGAAGGTCCGATGCGACCACTTGCGAAAGCGCACGGCCCAGCGCGGCAGTCGATCCGGCGTTGGTGCTGGTCGGCACATCGTTGTCGGTCGCGAAATTGGTGATCGCGATGCCAAGGTCCTGCCAGGCGCCGTCGGCCGAAACCGAGCCGGTCAGGCCGCCATCATCCACATCAAGGCCCTGATCGCCCTGCGGTGCGGGCTGACCGGAGGCAGATTGGGCCGGGGCGGGTTGCGCCGGCGCCGGCTGCGATTGCGCATAAACTTCGTAGACGGGCGCGGCCGAAGCCAGGGCGAACGACAGGACGAACCTAAGAGGACGAGAAGTCATTGCGAAAGCCTCAAGTCGAAGCGGAAGGATGAAACGCGTTTCCACGAATCATAGTATTCCGAGGGGAGATTGAAAGGCGAAGCGAGTTGCACCGCCCGGATCGCCTGTTCGGCATGGCGCTGCGCCTGCGCGCGGTTGGCATCGGTGATGCCCATCTGTCGTACGACCGTGGGCTTGCCGGCAAGGCTGCCGTCCGGATTCAGGTTGAACGACAGGATCGTTACCAGCTGATCCGCATCGGCGCCGTCTGGCGGATTCCAGTGCGGCTTGAGCTGGCGGGTAATCGCGCCCGACAGGGCCGAGCGGACTTGTGGCCCCACCGCCGCGGCGGGCGCGCCCTTGCCCTGGGTGCTGGTCGCGCCCGAAACGCCGGCAAGGAAGTCCGAGCCGACCTTCGATCCGCCAGCTTTCGTCGGTTGCGTTGCCGGCTTGGTGGCGGTGTTGGCCGAACGTTCGGTGCCGGCCAGGATATTGTCGATCGGGCTCTTGCGCGGCTGCGTCTGCGCGGCGGGTTTGGTGGCAGGCTTGGGCGCCGGTTTCGGAGCGGGCTTGGCCGGCGGAACCGGCGCAGGCTTGGGCGCTGGCTTCTGGACCGGCCGAGGAGCAGGCTTGGGTGCCGGAGCCGGCGGAGCGGGCCGGGGCTGCGGGATCGGCTTGGGCGCCGGCGCAGGAATCGGTTCCGGCGCGGGTGCCGGTTGGGGCGCCGGTTCGGGAGCCGGGGCCGGCACCGCCTCACCCAGTTCCGGCGCGATATCGGGTGCGGCCTGCTCGTTGGGATTGGGCGAAGTGGACGTCAGGCCGACATCGTCGCTGAGCGTCACTTCGATCCGCTGCGGCGGGGTGATGACGGGCGGCCTGGGTGGATGCAGCACAAGCGCGGCCAGAACCGCCGCGTGCAGCGCAATCGCCACCGCGAGGCCCAGCCCCTCTTCCTTGCGTAGTCCCTGAGTTGCCATCGCGATCAGCCTAGCTCAGCCGCCTGAACCGCCGCTGACACCCGTCACCAGCGAGATCGACGTGAAACCGGCATGGTTCAGCTCACCCATGACTTCGATGACGCGGCCGTAGTCGAGCGACTTGTCCGCGCGCAGCGTAACCTGCGGCTTGCGGCCGTCGGAACCATTGGGAACGCCGGCAAGGCGTTCGGACAGTTCGCCCGGCGCCAGCGCCTCGGTCTCGTAATAGACGGTGCCGTCGCGCTTGATGGAGATCGTCAGCTGGTCGGTCTCGTCATTCATGGCCTGCGCGCGGCTGTCGGGCAGGTCCACCGGCACGGCCGCCTTCAGCAGCGGGGCGGTGACCATGAAGATGATCAGCAGCACCAGCATGACGTCGACCAGCGGCGTCACGTTGATTTCGGCCATCGGCGTGCGACCGCCGCCGCTGCGACGGCCCCCTCGCCTGCCTCCGCCGGAGACGCCCATGCCCATCAGCGCTGCTCCAGCTCACGCGTGAGCGCGGAGTGCAGCTTGTCGGCAAAGCGCTGCATGCGCGATTCGAACAGGTTCACGCGGTGCGAGAAACGGTTGTAGGCGATGACCGCCGGGATCGCCGCGAACAGGCCGATGGCAGTGGCGAACAGCGCTTCCGAAATGCCCGGCGCGACCACCGCGAGCGAGGAATTCTGCTGCTGGCCGATCTGGAAGAAGCTGTTCATGATGCCCCAGACGGTGCCGAACAGGCCCACGAACGGGGCAACCGAACCGACCGTCGCCAGGAAGTTCAGGCGGGCGGAAAGATTGTCCGCCTCTTCACCGACGGAGGAGCTCATGGCCAGGGCAATACGTTCGCGCGCGCCTTCCGGATCGATCTGCTTCATCGCGGCATTGCGGCGCCATTCGGCAAGGCCGGCACCGGCCACTTTGCCCATCGGCACGTCGCCGCGGCGGCGATCCTTCTGGTAGGCTTCGAAATTCTGGGCCTCCCAGAAGCCTTCCTCGTAATCTTCCGAGGCCCGCGAGACGCCGCCCATGCGCAGGGTGAAGCCGATGATGATCGTCCAGACCCAAAGGCTGGCCAGCAGCAGCCCGCCCATAATCGCCTGCACGACGATATCGGCGTGGAGGAAGAGTGCGATCGGGTTCAGGTGATTGGAATCGCTGCCGATGGAAATGGCGGAGGCGAGTATTTCGAAAGTCATTCTTGTCCTTCCGGGCCGGGCTGGAGGTCCTGCGAGGAGCTTTGGAGGATGGTCTTGAAGGCCTGTTGCCAAGCCTCGGGCTGTTTGCGCGGTCGTCCCTCAGGACTGATGAACCCGACCTTTACCATAGCTTCGGCAAGGCGGATTTTTCCGCGTCGGGCGGTCTGGCGCAGGGTGCAACTGACCCGGCCGACCTGCACGGCTTCGGTATCGATCACTACGGAATCGCCAAGGCGGGCGGGCGACAGGTAGCGGATATGGACCTCCGCCACGGTGTAGAGCCCCTCTCCCGATTCCAGCGCCGCGCGCTGGTCGATGTCGAGCAGGTCGAGCAGGTCCGACCGCGCACGTTCGAACCAGCGGATGTAATTGGCGTGATAGACCACCCCGCCCGCGTCAGTATCCTCATAGAACACACGCAGGGCATAGCGGTGGACCGGGCCGTCGAAGCTGCCGCTTTGGGGGCGCGGGTCCAAGGAAGGGGGATCGTCGCTCATTGCGGCGGTTGTGTAACGGCAGGGGCCCGGCCTGCAAACCCTGCGGGGGAGAATTGCCGACGTGATGGCAGATGACCGGGGCGAAAACCCCGGTTATCCCCCAAAAACCTCAATCCGCGATCATCTGGAAGAACTGGCGCCCACCGAAGATATGCACGTGCAGATGCGGCACTTCCTGATGGCCGTTAGTGCCCATGTTGACCATCAGGCGGTAGCCGGGGCCGTCCATTTCCAGCTGCCGGGTCACGTTGCCCACCGCACGCATGAAGCCGGCGATTTCCGCGTCATCGGCCTTGGCGGTAAAATCGTCCCACGACACATAGCGCGCCTTGGGGATGACCAGCACATGGACCGGCGCTTGCGGGCGGATGTCATTGAAAGCAAGCGCGAACTCGTCCTCATAGACCTTGGAGCACGGCAGTTCGCCGCGCAGGATCCGGGCGAAGATATTGTTGTCGTCGTAAGGCTCTCTGGGGTCGATCGGCATCGGTATCTCCGCTTATCAGTCTTGTGGACGCGCCGCCTTTTCGGCGATGCCCGAAACGCCTTCACGGCGGTCCAGCTCGGCCAGAACGGCACTGAACGGCACGTTGCGGGCACCTAGCAGCACCATGAGGTGAAAGATCAGGTCCGCCGCCTCGCCGGTCAGCGCCTTCTCGTCCTCGGTCAGCGCGGCGATCACCGTCTCGGTCGCCTCCTCACCCAGTTTCTGCGCGATCTTGCCCAGCCCCTTCGTGTGGAGCTTGGCGACATAGCTGCTTGCGGGATCGGCATCGCGGCGCGCGGCGATGGTCGCTTCGAGGCGAGCCAGTGTATCGGAAGTGCTCATCGCCAGCAGCCATGCGCAAGCCGGTGCCGTGGGTCAAGCGCGCTGGCGCTCAGTCCTCGCTCTTCCCGCGTGAGAAGCGCCGGCCGATCCACACGCCGGCCACGCCGATGCCGAACAGCACGAGGCCGCTGGGTTCGGGCAGCACCGTGGCGTCGGCCGCGAACGCGGGCACGGGCGCAAGCGTCGCGACCAGCAGGACCGGGATCCGGGGACCGGGAAGCCAGCGCGCGCGCGGCGATGGAAGCGTATCGATCAAACGGGGGAGCAAGGGGGGCGACTCCGGCAGTTTCGACTTGGTGTTCCCCCTTGTGGCCCACCCACCCGCAACGACAAGTTGCGAGGTGGGCGCGTCCCGATCCGGGGCAGGTTTTCGGCGAATATTACAGCAGCTTCATCCCCGCGCCGGCAGCCCCGCCGCGCGCAGCGCCGCATGGGCTTCGGCGATCGAGTGCTTGCCGAAGTGGAAGATCGATGCGGCCAGTACCGCACTGGCCTTGCCCTCGGTCACGCCGGCGACAAGATGGTCGAGATTGCCGACGCCGCCGCTGGCGACCACCGGAATCGACACCGATTCCGCAATCGCGCGGGTGAGCGCCAGGTCGTATCCGTTCTGCGTGCCATCGCCGTCCATCGAGGTGACGAGCAATTCGCCGGCGCCGTAATCGGCCAGCTTCACCGCGTGTTCCAGCGCGTCGATCCCGGTCGCCTTGCGGCCGCCGTGGGTGAAGATCTCCCACTTGCCGGGCGCCACCCGCCGCGCATCCACCGAAGCAACGATGCACTGCGATCCGAATTTCTCGGCAACGTCCGCCACTACTTCGGGGCGCGAGACGGCGGCGGAATTGACCGCCACTTTGTCCGCGCCGGCCAGCAACAGCGCGCGGGCGTCTTCTGCCGTGCGCACGCCGCCGCCCACGGTCAGCGGCATGAAGCAGACTTCCGCCGTGCGCTGCACCACGTCGAGCAGCGTGCCGCGCCCTTCGTGGCTGGCCGAAATGTCGAGGAAGCACAGTTCGTCCGCGCCGGCCTTGTCATAGGCGCGCGCCTGTTCGACCGGGTCGCCGGCGTCGATCAGGTCGACGAAGTTAACGCCCTTCACCACGCGCCCGTCGCGGACATCGAGGCAGGGGATGACGCGGATTCGAACGGTCATGACTTACTCTACCGGCTTGAAGAACAGCATCACGCACAATGCGCCCAGCGTCAGGCACACGGCAAGATTGAACGCCGAATAGCGCCAGAACTTGGTCGGATTGTCCGCCAGCGTGGTCTCGATCTTCGAGCGCGCACGGCTGAACAGCAAGAGCTTCGCCTTGCCCTCGCGGAAATCGCGCAGCGCCCAGAGCGCGCTCGGCACGAGAATGACCATCGCCAGCACGGCCATAAGACGGTTTTCGTTCATGGACGCACCGCCACGAAACGCATAGCAGCGACGCCGACAGCCGGAACCGGCGCGCCGCTCACCCTTCGCGCTCGGCCATCTGGATCGCGGCGGCGAGGTCGAGACGCCCATCGTAGAGCGCGCGCCCGGTGATGACGCCTTCGATCCCGTCGCGGGCATGAAGCGCCAGCAGGCGGATGTCGTCGAGGCCCTTCACGCCGCCCGATGCGATCACCGGCAGGTCGGTGCGGCGCGCCAGATCGACGGTGGCGTCGATATTCACGCCCTTCAGCAGCCCATCGCGGCCGATGTCAGTGAACAGTAGCGATGCCACGCCGGCATCCTCGAACCGGCGGGCCATGTCGACGATCGACACGTCGGAGACTTCGGCCCAGCCCTCGGTCGCGACCATGCCGTCGCGCGCATCCACGGCGACGACGATGCCGCCGGGGTATTCCTGGGCCATGTCCTTGACGAACTGCGGGTCCTTCAGCGCGGCCGTGCCCATGACGATGCGCGAGACGCCAAGCTCGAACCAGCCCGCCACGGCTTCGCGCGTGCGGATGCCGCCGCCGAGTTGCACGTGGCCGGGGAACACTTCGAGGATGGCTTCCACCGCCTCGCGGTTCTCGGCCTTGCCTGCGAAGGAGCCGTCGAGATCGACGACATGGAGGTATTGCGAGCCCGCTTCGGCAAACATCATGGCCTGCGCGGCGGGATTGTCGCCATAGACGGTGGCGCGATCCATGTCGCCTTCGGCGAGGCGGACGACCTGACCCTGCTTGAGGTCGATGGCGGGAAATACGATCATCTTGCGATCCTGACCTGTACTACTTCGTCGCCCCCGCGAAGGCGGGGGCCCCGCTGGCGGCAGGGCGGGACGAGAGCAGAAGAAAAGCGGGATCCCCGCCTGCGCGGGGATGACGAAGAAGGTGTTTGGTGCCGAAGCTCACGGCTTCCATTCCAGAAACCGCGACAGCAGCGAAAGGCCGTAAGCCTGGCTCTTTTCCGGGTGGAACTGCACGCCCACGACATTGTCCCTGGCCACCGCCGCGACAAGGCCGCCGCCATGGTCGGTCATCGCCGCCACATGTGCGCCGTCATCGGGCTGGAAGTGGTAGGAGTGCAGGAAGTAAGCCTCGCCTGCGTCGATCAGGCCCTGCGCCGGGTCCTTGCGGCCCAGCGACACATCGTTCCAGCCCATGTGCGGGATCTTGATCGCGGGATCGGTGCGCTCGATCAGCTGCACCTGCCCGCCGATCCAGTCCAGCCCGCGCGTCACGCCATGCTCCAGACCGCGCGTGGCCAGCAGCTGCATGCCCACGCAGATGCCCAGGAACGGCGCCCCGCCCACATGGACGCGCTCGTTCATCGCCTCCACCATGCCGGCAATGCCCCAGAGCCCTTCGGCGCAGGCGCGGAAAGAGCCGACGCCCGGCAGCACGATGCGGTCCGCCGCGCGCACGACATCGGGATTTGCAGTGATCGCCACGTCCTCGGCCCCGGCCGCGCGCAAGGCGTTCGCCACCGAGTGCAGATTGCCCGCGCCGTAGTCGATCAGCGCCAATGTCATCCGGCGAGACCGGCCACGCTGTCATCCAGGAAGCCCGGCGCCCATTCGATCACGTCCACTTCGGCAACCACGCCCGCCACGAAGGGATCGCTGGCGGCCAGCGCCACCATCGCCTCGCGGCTGTCGCCCTTGGCCAGGATGATCCCGCCATCGCGCGGCACCTTGCGGCCCCAGCCGACGAAGCGGCCGGCGGCATGGTTGGTGCGCAGCCACTCGACATGTTCGTCCAGCAGGGCATCGACCTGTTCGACCGGCGCGATATAGCGAAGCGAGAAGATGAAGAGTGCCATTAGAGAGTGTCTCCGCCGAGGATGCCCTTGGTCGAGGGGATTGCGCCGCCCTTGCGCGGGTCCAGTTCCACCGCCGTGCGCATGGCACGGGCAAAGCCCTTGAACAGGCCTTCGCAAATGTGGTGGTTGTTGGTGCCGTAAAGCAGTTCCATGTGCAGGGTGATGCCCACGGCCTGCGAGATCGAATGGAACCAGTGTTCGACCAGTTCGGTATCGAATTCGCCCAGCTTTTCCTGCGTGAAACCGGCCTTCCACACGAAGTAGGGGCGGCCCGAAATATCCAGCGAAACGCGGCTCAGCGCCTCGTCCATCGGCGAATGGACGTCGCCGTAGCGGCCGATGCCGGCCTTGTCGCCCAGCGCCTGGCTGATCGCCTGACCGATCGCGATGGCGCTGTCCTCCGCCGTGTGGTGCTGGTCCACATGGAGGTCGCCCTGGATATGGCAAGTGATGTCGATCAGCGAGTGGCGCGAGAACTGCTCGATCATATGATCGAGGAAGCCGATCCCGGTGGAGACGTCATAGGCCCCCGTGCCGTCGAGGTTCACCGAAACGGCGATCTGGGTCTCGTGGGTCTTGCGATTGATCGAGGCGGTACGCATGGCAAGGGCCTATAGACCTCTATCGCGCGGAATCAATTGTGCGCGTTGCCATGCGGGCGAGCAATCTTAGTACGCGCCGGGTACATGGCGGCCATCGGGATTTACACCTAGGGCGGCCACGCAGGAGTCGCGGTCCAGGCCGGGAATCAGGTGAAAATCGTGATTTCGACCGGTCCGGGCATCAAAACGACCTAGGGAAAACACGCCCGGTCATGCTATTTTATCGCCGAACCCGCTTGACCGGCAGGTCTTGCGCAAGCACCTAGGGCGCGATGAACGATACGCCTCAAGACAGCCTGATCCCCTACGACGAGATCGTCCAGGAGGCCCTGCGCGCCGTCGTCGGCCGCGTACTGGGCCAAGTGGAAGCATCCGGCGGCAACCTGCCGGGCGGCCACCACTTCTATATCACCTTCAAGACCGGAGCGCCCGGTGTGTCGATTCCCCCCGAATTGCGCACCCGCTTTCCGGACGAGATGACGATCGTGCTCCAGAACAAGTTCTGGGACCTTTCGGTGGGAGAGGATGGTTTTTCCGTCAGCCTCAGCTTCAACCAGCGTCCGTCGAATCTGGTGATCCCGTTCTCCGCGATTACCGCCTTCGTCGATCCGGCCGTGGACTTCGGCCTGCAGTTCCAGGCGATTTCGGACGACGAGCTGGAAGACGAGATCGCCGCCGAACCGGGCAACGATGCGGAACGCGACGTGGCCTCGCGCATTACTCCCAGTGAGGATGGATCGAACGTCGTTTCGGTCGACTTCGGCAAGAAGAAGTAGGCGGGCCCAGCTGCCCGGGAAAGCGTAACGGCTATGGCCCTGGGCAAGTTGCAACGGGCAATCAAGGACGAGCAGGGACGGTTAGCGGCCATGGCCGAAGCCGCCGTTCCTGCGCTTCCGGATGCCGACCCCGCTGACGAAAAGAAACCCAAGGGCCGCGCCGCCAAAGTGAAGGCGCGGATCAAGGGCAAGGCGGCCGACCTGCACGGCCCCAGCCCCAATTCCGCCACCAATCTGGTCATCGCCGACATTGCCCTGCGCGGCGGTGCCGCCATCGCGCGGCGCGCGGTGGAACACGCCCTGCTGGGCAAGGCCTATGCCCCGCGCAAGGCCACCGCGATCCTGAAGGGCCGCTCGCTGGGCGAATCGCTCGCTCACGGCGTGCTGGCGCGCGTGGCGCTGACTTCGGTGCCCGGCGCCATCATGGTGGTCGGCGGGCTGGCCGCAAAGACGCTCTACGACCGTTCGCGTGCGCGCAAGGCCAAGGCGCAGGGCAAGAAACAATTGAACGATATGGCCGAGGACGGCACGGATAGCTGGTAAGGGCCGGTGCCGCTTTCCCGCAATGCAGGCGGGGCAAACTAGGCACTTTCCCGCGATCTGCAGCTGCCCTCTTGATTTGCGCGCCATGCATCGGCATCGGGGCACATGGTCAATTCTCCCGAAAACCCCGCAGATGCGCTGGCCCGGCGCGGCCTGATGCTGATCATGTCCTCGCCATCTGGCGCGGGCAAGACGACGATCTCGCGCATGCTGCTGGAACACGATCCGCATATCCGCAACTCGGTTTCCTGCACCACCCGCGCGCCGCGCCCCGGCGAAGTGGACGGCAAGGACTACTTCTTCGTCAGCCAGGCCCAGTTCGACCGCATGGCGGAAGACGGTGAGTTCCTGGAATGGGCAACCGTCTTCGGCCATTCCTACGGCACCCCCAAGGCGCACGTGAAGGCGGGCCTGAAGGACGGTGAGGACTATCTGTTCGACATCGACTGGCAGGGCACCCAGCAGCTTTACCAGAAGCTGGAGCGTGACGTGGTGCGCGTGTTCCTGCTGCCGCCCAGCATCGACGAACTGCGCCGCCGCCTGACCGGGCGCGGGACCGACAGCGTGGACGTGATCGCCGCCCGCATGGAGCGCGCCCGCTCCGAAATCAGCCACTGGGACGGCTATGACTACGTGGTGGTCAACGACGATATTCAGGCCTGCTTCGAAAAAGTGAAGAAGATCCTGGCCGCCGAACGCATGCGCCGCGCCCGCCAGACCGGGTTGATCGGCTTCGTGCGCGAGCTGATGGCGCCCTGATCGCGGTTTTTTCGCCTCCTTGCGGGCACCGGCGCGCCGTTCGCGCGTAATTCTCCGCAAGGGGGCGGCCCCAGCCAGCCGCCTCCGCCAGAATCGGGGAGACGGGGATGACCAGACCTTTCGCTTATGCGCTGTCGGCCTTTGGGTTGCTTGCCATCGCGGCCTGCGGGCCCCGCGATCGCGAGAGCACGGGCGATTCCCCCTCCAGCCAGACGGCGGCGCAGCAGATCGCCAGCCAAGTGCCGACCCCGGCCCAGACCGATCCCGTACCGGCCTCCACCACTCCGCTGTCCTGCGCCGACGAGATCGGTGCCACCGCCGCGCAGAAGCGTGCGGATGTCTGCCGCAACGTCTCGCCCGCCACGCATCCGCCCTGCAATGTCGCCAACAGCTGCGCGATGATCGAGGACGAGATTGCCCGCAGTTGTGCGATGACCGGCCCGGATGAAAAGCCGATGGCCGGCTGCGCACTCGACCCGCGCAGCAAGGAAGCCGCAGCGGCAGTCGTCCAGCGTTACTACTCCGCGCTGAACGCCCGCGATTTCGACACCGCCTGGCAGCAATGGGGCGAGAACGGCCCGCCGAACCAGACACCGGAGAAGTTCCGCGCCGGCTTCGCGCATACGCGCGCCACGCATGTCGTGATCGGCACGCTGCAGCCGGGCGATGCCGGAGCGGGATCGATCTACCAGCCCGTGCCGGTGACCGTGGACGCCACGCTGGATGACGGCACCCACCAGCGCTTTCGCGGCACTTACGTCGTGCGGCGGGTGAACGACGTGGACGGCGCCTCGTCCGCGCAGCTGCGCTGGCACATCGATTCGGCCAAACTCGCCCCGGCCCCCTAATCGTTTCCGGACACGTCGCTTATAGCTCCTGCGCCCTTCCTGCTTGTCCTGCCCGCCCGCACCCTCTAGGCGCGCGGGCGACGATTTATACTAGCAGACTTTCTGGAGACGCGAACATGTCCGAACTCGAAACCGCGATCGAAGCCGCCTGGGATGCGCGCGACACCGTCACCCCCGCCAGCGCCGAGGTGCGCAAGCTGGTGGATGAAGCGCTTGGCCTGATCGAATCGGGCGCCGCCCGCGTTGCCGAGCCGGACGGCAACGGTGGCTGGAAGGTCAACCAGTGGCTGAAGAAGGCCGTGCTGCTCTCGTTCCGTCTGAACGACAATGCCCCCGTCGCCCACGGCGCCGGCGGCGCGCCCGCGTTCGACAAGGTGCCGGTGAAGTTCGACGGCTGGGCCGATGAAGACTTCCGCAAGGCCGGCTTCCGCGTGGTTCCGGGCGCCGTCGCCCGCCGCGGCACCTTCATCTCGAAGGGCGTGGTGCTGATGCCCAGCTTCGTGAACATCGGCGCCTATGTGGGCGAAGGCACCATGGTCGATACCTGGGCCACCGTCGGCTCCTGCGCGCAGATCGGCAAGAACGTGCACATCTCGGGCGGCGTCGGCATCGGCGGCGTGCTTGAGCCGCTGCAGGCCGGCCCGGTCATCATCGAGGACAACTGCTTCATCGGCGCCCGTTCGGAAGTGGCCGAAGGCGTCGTCGTCGGCGAAGGCGCGGTGATCTCCATGGGCGTGTTCCTGGGCGCATCGACCAAGATCGTCGACCGTGCGACCGGCGAAGTGCACATCGGCAAGGTTCCGCCTTACTCGGTGGTCGTCCCCGGCTCGCTGCCCGGCAAGCCGCTGCCCGACGGTACCCCCGGCCCGTCGCTCTACTGCGCCGTGATCGTCAAGACGGTCGACGCGCAGACGCGTTCGAAGACGGGCATCAACGAACTGCTGCGCGACTGATCGCCCGCATCGCGGAATTTCCAAGGGGTCGGATGCAGAGGCATCCGGCCCCTTTTTTCCGCGTGCCATCCCGCGGATAAAACGCCGCTTTATCCCGGGAACAGGCACCCCGCCCAAGCGTTCTCCCGCCGACAGGGTTTCCGATTCGAGACGCCCGTCACCGATCGGGAGTCGCGATCCGTGAACAATCGTAGCGAAGATGCACAACCGGCACGCGCCGCCCACCCCCGCTCGCCCGAGGCCATGCCTGCCGTGGTGCGCAAGGCTATCCTGATCAGCTTTATGGCATCGGTAGCCGTGCTGGGCATGCTGGGCATCGCCCATCGGCTGCAATTGTCCGATTCCTCGCCCCCGACGCAGACGGCGCGCGAGCCTCGCCCACAGCAGTCCGCCTTCCGCGCCGGACTCGGCTGATGCCGATGGATGGCCTCCAACGCTTCGTCGATGCGCAGGCGGCAATCTATCCCGATATCGTCGCCGAACTGGAAAGTGGCGCCAAGCGCAGCCACTGGATGTGGTTCGTGTTCCCCCAGATCGCCGGCCTGGGCCTCAGCCAGACCGCGCAGATCTACGCCATCGCAGGACTGGCCGAAGCCCGCGCATACCTTGCCCACCCCGTATTGGGCGCGCGGCTGGACGAATGCACGGACACCATGCTGGGCTGGGCGGGAGAGCGCAGCGCCGCCGCGATCCTGGGCGAGGTGGACGCAATGAAGTTCCGCAGTTCGATGACGCTTTTCGAGGCGGCCGGCGGCGGGCAGCGCTTTTCCCGCGCCCTCGACGGCTTTTGCGACGGCCGGCGCGATGCACGCACGCTGGACCTGATCGCGGCACCGGACTGACCGCGCAGGTCGCTGCCGGGAACTTCGCACCCCGAACGCGCGTTACCCGATTGGCCCGTGGTCTACTGTGGGCATTATCGCCCCCTTTGCCCGCGCGAATGCGGCCAGGAACGCCGCCGGCCTGCGGGAGAGCCCTGATGCAACGCGTTGGCGACGAAGTTCACCTTGACGACGATGAAGCCCGTTCGGGCAGCACCCCCCACGTGGTGCGATGGATGCTGGTTTTCGGCCTGCTTCTTGCCGTTCTGGCGATGTCCGCGATCTGGATCAGCCGGGCGGTCTACGAGCAACCGCGCCAAGGCGATCCGGTAACGGCCGAAGAACACGCGCTGGGCAACTGACCAGGCCCCACCATCGACGGCATTCGCGCAAGCGCTAAGGCCGCCTAAGCGTGGTGACTTCGGCTGCCATCGTAGCCGCTGAACAGGTTGGGCAATGGTGGAAAAAAGAGCCGCCGGCGAAGGCGGGGCACGTGAGGCGACCTCATGCTCGTGTCCGTTCTACCTTGCCGGAAATGGATCGCCCCCCGACGTCCAATCCCAGCCAAGCACCGACGGCTCCCGTAAAAATGGCGACGCATCGCCATCCCCCTATGGCTTGACGCATAGGTTCATTCACTTGCGCAATGGTTAAATGGGCTTGCGTATATCGCAAGATGTTAGAGAGATTAAATTCCGTTAATCCGGAACTTTATCCCGGGTTTGCCGTTCAGCCGTTCACCCCAACGATGTCTCGGGGCCCCGATTTCGATCGGCCCCGCCCCCAATCGCACCACAGAGCATCACCGAGCATCACCGAGCATCACCGTGCATCGCCGGGGCGGGTTTGCCTCCCCCCTCTCCCCTCCACCAGCTTGATCCCCCCTGCCATGCAGCCTAGCCCATGGGGAATGGGAGAGTTCGACTACATCGTGGTGGGCGGCGGCAGCGCCGGCTGCGTGCTGGCCAACCGGCTGAGCGCCGATCCGCGCAACCGCGTGCTGCTGCTGGAAGCGGGCGGCAAGGACGACTACGTCTGGATCCGCGTGCCGGTGGGCTATCTCTATTGCATCGGCAATCCGCGCACCGACTGGTGCTATGCCACGCAGGCCGAACAGGGCCTTGGCGGGCGCGCGCTGAAATATCCGCGCGGCCGGGTGCTGGGGGGCTGCTCCTCGATCAACGGCATGATCTACATGCGCGGGCAGGCGGCCGATTACGACCAGTGGCGACAGGCGGGCAATCCCGGCTGGGGCTGGGACGACGTGCTGCCCTATTTCACCCGCGCCGAAGACCATTACGACGGCGCCAGCAGCTTCCACGGCACCGGGGGAGAGATCCGGGTGGAACGCCAGCGACTGCGGTGGGACATCCTCGAAGCGTTCCGCGATGCCTGCGAGGAGCAGGGCATTCCCCATAGCCACGACTTCAACACGGGCGACAACGACGGCGCCGGCTTCTTCCAGGTGACCCAGCGGCGTGGCTGGCGCTGGAGCGCATCCGACGCCTTTCTGAAACCGGTGCGCACGCGCGCCAATCTCAAGGTCGAAACCGGCGCGCTGGTGGACCGTGTGGTGTTTGAGGGGACGCGCGCGGTGAGCGTGGCCTATTCGGTGGGCAACGAACCACGCGAAGCCCGCGCACGCGGCGAAGTGGTGCTGGCAGCAGGCGCCATCGGCTCTCCCGCGATCCTCGAACGCAGCGGCGTGGGCGATGCGGCGCATTTGTCCGCGCTGGGGATCACCACGCGACTGGACCGGCCCGAGGTCGGCGCCAACCTGCAGGACCATCTGCAATTGCGCTGCGCCTGGCGCGTCACTGGCGTCTCCACCCTGAACCAGCGGGCCGCGACTCTGTTCGGCAAGGCGCTGATCGGCATGGAATATGCGCTTCGCCGCAGCGGACCGATGGCGATGGCGCCCAGCCAGCTGGGGGTCTTTACGCGCAGCGATCCGCACTATGCGACGCCCAATCTGGAATACCACGTCCAGCCGCTGAGCCTGGAGGCGTTCGGCGGGGCGCTCGACCCCTTCCCCGCCTTCACCGCCAGCGTCTGCAACTTGCGGCCCGAAAGCCGGGGCACCACGCGGATCGCCGCCGTGGACCCGGCGGCGCCACCGGCGATCCGGCCCAACTATCTTTCGACCGAGGAGGACTTGCGCGTCGCCGCGCAGGCGATCCGGCTGACGCGCGCGATCGCCGCGCGGCCTGCCCTTGCCCGTTATGCGCCGCAGGAACTGCGCCCCGGCCCGGCGTTCGAAAGCGAGGCGGACTTGCGCCGCGCGGCGGGGGAGATCGGCACCACCATCTTCCACCCGGTGGGCACGGCAGCGATGGGCCGCGTGGTCGATGCACGCCTGCGCGTGACCGGGCTGGACGGCTTGCGCGTGATCGATGCCTCGGTGATGCCCACGATCACTTCCGGCAACACCAATGCGCCAACGATGATGATCGCGGAAAAAGGGGCGGAGATGCTGCTGGCTAACGCCCGCAGCTGACGCGTCAGGCCAGCAGGGCCCGGGTCCGCGCGACGATCTCGCCCACGTAGTCCCGCGCCGCCTCCACGCCGATCGCGGCTTGCGGCAGGGTCACGTCTATGCCCAGCGTCTTGCCGCGCGGCAGGGCATCGACGAATTCGCGCAGCGGCAGTTCGCCCTCCCCCGGGATCAGGCGTGGGCTGCGGGTGTCGCTCTCGCCATCGCCCAGCGCCCCGTCGCAGATTCGCACATGGCCGACTAGCGCCGAATCCAGCTCCGCGATCTGCCGCACCGATCCGCCGGTGCGGAAGAAATAGAGCGAATCGATCGTCAGGCTGGCTTTGTCTTCCCCGATCTCCCGCACGAGGGTGAGCGCATCGCCAAGGCTGCGGGTGGTCAGCACCGGCGCGAAGATGATCGACAGGTCCATGCCGCGCGCCTGCGCCATCGTCGCCAGTTCGGCCAGTTGATCGCGTGCACGGTCGCGCTCCAGCCCGTTGTCATGCGCGCCCAGACGCTTGGCGCCAAGCTCTGCAAACAGGTCGAAGTCGCCCGCGCGGTCGGCCGGGGCGATCATGTCGGACGCGGCCAGCCCTTCGCCCAGCTTGATGCAGATGCCGGTATCGGCCAGCGCAGCCTTGACCTCCCGCCGCAGCGCCGCGTCCTCCCGCAACGACCATGCGGGGTAGCCGGCGTGGCTGTCGCGCAACTGCTCCAGCCCCAGCGAAACGCGGGTGCAGCCCAGTTCGGCCGCCAGCCGAATGTGCTGGACCGGCCCCATTCCGGCGAGCGTGCGCGATTCGATACCGAGCGGATGGGGCATGATGGGATCCTCTCGTCTCTGAAAGCTTGGGATTTGCGCACTTGTAGACAGTCTGCGAATGCCTCCAATATCGCGCCCGCATTGCCAATGCACGCGCGAAAGCCGCGCCTAAGGTTGAAAGGACAGCATGACCGATCCCGCCGCAATCATCTCCCGCCTCGATCTTGCCCCGCATCCCGAGGGTGGCTGGTATCGCCAGACTTGGCGGGCCGAGACCGGCATGGGGCGGGCCGAGGCGGCAGACAGCGAGCGGCCCACGGCCACGATGATCCATTTCCTGCTCGAAGCCCACCAGCGATCGCACTGGCACCGGGTGGACGCGGCGGAGCTGTGGTTCTGGCACGCCGGCGCACCGATCGCGCTGTCTATCGCGCCGGACGATGCCGGCCCCGTCACCCGCATCGTGCTGGGCGGACGGGTTCTGGAGGGAGAAGCGGCGCAGGCACTGGTACCCACCGGCCACTGGCAGGCGGCCGAGCCGCTGGGAGGCTGGGCGCTGGTGAGCTGCGTGGTGTCCCCGGGCTTCCATTTCGGCGGGTTCGAACTGGCCGCGCCCGACTGGTCCCCCGGGGCTCCTTGCTGATCAGCCGATCGAACAGCCGTCGCCTTCGCTGGTCTTGGTGCCGTCGGGCTTGAACCAGGTGGCGATCGGCCCTGCCTTTTCGTCATAATAGCAGACCGAGGAAACGCGGTTGGTCACCGCGTCGACATGCACGGCATAGTTGTGTGCGCCGCAGTTGTGCAGTTCGCAGCGCGACGCGGCGATATCGCCGCCCACCTTCTTTACCGGGCCGACCGGGCCCTTCATCGCAGCGATGGCGGCGGCGGCTTTGGGATCGGTGACGGCGGCGGCGACGCCGGAAACGACGACCGGATGATCGAAGAAGGCGTAGTTGCCTACTTTATCCAGCGGGTACTTGCCGACATAGACAGAGAAATCGGGCGTTGCGCCCGGTGCCGGGGCGCCGGTGCCATTATCCGAACTCACCATGCCGGTCTCCACCACCACCGGGGCGACCGTTTCGGTGGCGACGGCCGTGGTTTCGATGACGGTCGGCTGCTTGCTGCCGCAACCTGCGGCCAGCAGGAGCATGGCCAGCCCCGCCCAGTTCCGCCTGTCGAGGCGGCGACGACGAAGAGGGAAATCACGCAGTTGGGGATCATGCATCGCATCGTCTCCTGTCCGGAAGGCTTCAGCCTCTCCCGTGAAAGTCGCGAGCCCCCATATCGGCTCCCATCCGGAGCCCGCCCCGACGCGCGGACTATGCCCATGCGCCCTCTTCGGTGTCCAGCACCCTTGGCCAGCCAAAGGCACGGACCGGAAAATCACCCCCGGATCGCGGGCTTCCAGCGCAGGGCCAACATGATCACCGTCGGCCAGAACAGCGTGGCGATGAAATCGCGGATCGTGTCGGGCCAGTTCCACGAACCATGGGCCAGCCGATCGACGCACTCGTTGGCCACTTCGCACAGCAGCACCACCATGACCGGCCAGCGCGAACTGAGTTTCCGCTTCAGCAGGATCGCGGAGACCAGCCAGATCGTCAGGCCGGCATAAGTATGCGCGAACTTGTCGGGCTGGGGACATAGGGAGACGATCCAGTCGATCGCCTGCTCGTAATAATGAACGAAAGCCATGGCGCGGGGTTATGCTGCAAGGCAGCATGGCGGTCCAGACCACCTCGTCTCAGGCCTGTGTAATCCCGCCCGCAAGAGCGCCCATCCGCAACAGGACGCGGCGGCTGACCTGCATCCGTGCACGGCCGCCCGTCAGGCAACCTTGCGCTGAAGCTTCGCCAGAGCGCGGTCGATCGCATCGCGCGCGGCGGCGTTCACCGTGCCCGATACGACGCGGTAGACGATCCGCCGCCCCTCCAGGGAATAGGCCACCGTCGCCATCCCATCGTTGAAACTGGACACGTAGAGCGCCGGCTTGCGCTGGATCAGCGCCACGTCGTCCGCCCGGGGCACCAGACTGTCGCGCATGAAATAGGCGCCCGTCATCGCCTGGACATCCGTAGCTGAGGCGTCGGGTGCCGCGGCGGCATCCGGGGCGCCAAGGCCTTCCGTCGATCCGGGTAGTTCGCGGGAATCCAGCCCCGCGCCCTGCGCCAGCGCATAACCGGGGCAAAGCAGAAGGAAGGCTGCAAAACATGCCTGAAGTGCTGTCAGGAATCGCTTCATGACACCGCCTTTCGATGGCCTCTTCCATGGGCGGGACCGTCTGCGCGGCACGCCTTACTTGTTGGGAAACCATATCAGTCGATCAGGGAAATCGAAAGCGCTCGTTGGAATTTCCGCAGCGTTCCGGCGATGTTCGCTCGGCACCCGATGGACGGCTGGCTCAACCTTAGGTATTGCTAATGAGACGCGATATTGCAAAAATGCTGACGTACTTGTGCGTTCACCTGACGGTGGGCTTCACGGTGGCTTATGTGATGACCGGCTCGCTGGCACTGGCGGGCGGCATCGCCTTGATCGAACCTTGCATCAATGCGGTGGCCTTCTGGTTCCACGAACGCGCATGGAAGCGTCTGGACACCTCGGAACCGTCCGACAGGCGGGCGAGCGCGTCGTTGAATGCGCTGCATCCGGCCTGAAGACCGGCGGCCGGCGCCTCCGGATCGCCCGGGAATCATCCTGTCATGACTCGGTCCAGTTTATGTGCGAGGAATTGCCCGCGCGCCGGATCCGGTGCGTTTCCGGAACCCGTGCACCAGGCGGCGGCGCCGAATGTCCCATGGCCCGCCCGCGTGAAGGCAGCACCGAAAGGACCATCCCGATGACCACCAATTCCGCTTCCGCCCGTTACGAAGGCTTCGGCAAGGAAGGCAAGGGTTCGATCACCACGCGTTCGGGCGTGCTTTCCGGCCAGCCTTACGGCTTCGGCACGCGGTTCGAAGGGCAGCCCGGCACCAATCCGGAAGAACTGATCGCTGCCGCCCATGCCGCCTGCTTCACCATGGCCACCAGCTTTGGCCTTGCCCGCGCGGGCCACGCGGATGGCACGTTGGACACCCAGTGCACCATCACCCTCGATCAGGCCGATGGCGGGTTCAAGGTGTCCAAGTCTGCCCTGGTCCTGAAGGGCAATATCCCCGGTATTTCGGCCGAAGAGTTCGCCAGCATTGCCGAGGATGCGGAGAAGAACTGCCCGATTTCCAAGCTGCTCAATTGCGAAATCACCTTGGACAAGTCACTGGAAAGCTGAGGGAACAGCCCCAGACCCGACGCGTTGAACGATGAGGAGGGGCAAGCGGAGGCCGCTTTGCCAAGATACAAGCCGATATCCATCAACGTGATCGGGGCCGTGGCCGGCGCTGTCGCCATCGGCGTGCTGGCCGGTGCCTGCCTGCCCGCAGGAAGCGAGGGCGACAGCGACAATCGCGGTACGTCGCCCGCGGTTACAACCACGCGGGCCCGCACCATCGCCTCGCGCGATTGGGTGCCGCCGATCGGCGACGGCGGCAATCAGGGGGTCGGCGATGCAGGATCGGGCTCGCCCGTCCCCATGGCCCCGTAAGTCTCCACGATCCCCGATTCGGCGGCCGACTGGGTCGCCGACTGATCGGCATTTCGGCCTTCGATCATCCGGGCGGGCCGACGGTCACTCCAGGCGCAGCCCTTGCGCACCTCTGCGCCGATCTTGAGCAACGCGTTATAGGGATAGTGGCGGTCCGACATTCCTTCCGTGCAAGGTCCCGGCCCGATCGCCAGCGTAAAGTCGCGCCCGGCCAGCGTGCCGCTGAACGATACGCCGCCCCGCCCCGCGAAGCGCCGCACGGTCGCCTGATCGCCGGCCGGCCGCTCCGGCGTGCGATAGGTGATCAGGCCATCGCGCACTTCCGCGTTCCAGAACGGCTCGGTTCCCGAAACGCGAATCCGTTCCGCAACCGAGATCTCACCCCACGGCTGATTGTCGTCGCGATCGCCCGGCACGTCATTGCCGGCATCGTTCCGGCCATGGCATGCTGCAAGTGCGAGAATCGGCAATGCGATCGCGGCAGATCGCATCCGAAGGCGGCGGGACGTGCAAGTCACGGAATGCATTGGCATCTTGGCAGGGTAACCGGGGTCAACACCCCCCGCAAGATGGCTGAATTGCGCCCCCCGCACCTCGTTCGGATGGCCAGATGGCTCATTTGCAAGGCGCAAATTTATCCGAAATAGGGAGAATCTGGCAGCTTTAGCGCTAACTACTTACCTTGCTGAGCTTTTTGGATGTGGTTGCAGTTTCTGCAACACCGGTGGCATCTATTGCCATTGCGAACGCAGCGCCCTGACCTCATGTTGCAATGCAACAAGATAAGAGATGCCCCGAGGCAATCTCCTGCTTCTTGAAAAAGGATATTGCCATGTTCAAGACTGTCTTTGCCGGTGCCGCCGCTCTTGCTGCCGTTTTCGCCACCTCCGCCCAGGCTGAGGATGCCCGCAGCTTCCAGCATGACGGCGTCCACTACAACTACACCACTGCCCAGAAGGGCAAGGTTACCGTGATCCAGGGCACCGCTTCGGGCCAGGTTCCGTTCCGCCTCTACGTCAGCGGCAACCGCGTGACCGGTACCTACAACTCGCGCAACGTCGACTTCCGTCTGGCCGATGCGCGCAACGCGCTGGCCGTCGAACAGGCTGTCGACGCCAAGTAATCCGATTTCGGCCGGGCTTCGGTCCGGTCGTACGCACACGAAAAGGGCGCCGCTCCACTGGGAACGGCGCCCTTTTTCGTGTGTGTGTACGGGGTTGGTTTGAAAATTCGCGGCATGCGAATTTTGCGGCACCGGCCCACTCCCCCACCCTGCCACCCGCAGGATACTACCGTTGGGTGGCAGGGTGGGGGAGTGGGCCGGTGCCGCGTTAAAATGCCCGCCTGAACATTTTCAAACGACCTCTCAGTGCCGTTTGTCCTGCATCGCCTCATGGCTGATCAGGCGGACTTCTAGATCGTCGCCCGGCACAATGCCGTGCTTTTCGATGATGCGATCGCGCAGCGCGGCAATGTCATCCTCGTCCGCCCCTTCGGGTAGCGGATAGCGGGCGATCACCATGTCGCCGATCGCATCGACCACGCTGAAATGGCTGGACATGCACGATGCCGCCAGCGCGTCGAGGTCCAGCCCCTCCGCCAGCCGCCAGGTCTTGCCCTCGCGCGATCGGATCTCCTTGCGGCAATGCCGGCAAGTGCAGAGGATCGTGCCGTCTTCCTCACGGCGCCGCCGACCGGCCGGTTGATGGTCGCCCCGATACCAACAGGGCGTCATCGCAAAGGAATCGCGGCGCGTATACATCTGCTAAAATAGCCTCATGGATCAGGCTTAACCGTCTCACAATCCTGATTGCTGAATGGTTGCCGGCCGACCTCGTAGAAATGCGTAGGACCGGGCGAGCAACCTTCCGTTCACCGCCCCGACAGGGCGGTCCACCTAGGCGGCGCGCGGGAAGCGGCGGAATCGATTCGGGATGTGAGTAACGATGGGTGCTGGTAAGTGGATGGTGTTCATGCTGGTGGCGGGCGTGGGGATCGGCGTGGGTGCGGCCAACCTGGCCAACGGCGGAATGCGCCAGTGGGCGGAACGCTTCGATCAGCACCAGGGTGCCGCCGATCAGGGCCTTGTCGCGCTTGAGGGGGCCGACATGCCGCTGCGCGGTGCCGCGCGCCATCACGAATACAATGACGAGGAAGGCTACCCGCTCGAAGGCGGTGACGGCGGCGAGTTCGCCTATGCGCCCGAACCCGCCTTCCGCCCTGCCCCTCCCGGACAAGTCGTGATCCTGCGCGCGCCCGATTGGGGCTATGACGAGGGCCACAGCGATGCGGATGATGGCAACTATGCGCAGGCCGCGCCGCGTGCCCGCGCTTATGCCCCGACACCGCAATATGCGCCCGCCGCGCCGCCGCGCACCGCTTCGCCGCCCCCGCAGGACGCCGCTGCTGCCGCTGCCGAGCGTGCCCGCGCTGCCGCAGCCGACGTCGCGGCGGCGGAACGCGGGACGATCTGAACGGTAGGCCCGGCCCTCAGGCCAGCGTCAGGAACACTTCCGCCTCGATCACCCAGTCGCCGCCAAGGTCGCGCCACTTGGCGACATAGCTGCCGGATGCCAGCATGGCGCCTTGGCTGTCGAGGCCTTGCCACGCGCCATATTCCATGGCGATCGGCTCTACCGGAGAGGTTTCGATACGCTCCGGTTTGCGCAAGTAGACCATGCGCGCGGGCGCGGCGAATTCGCGCTTCCACACTTTCACTTGCGCCATGCGGCCGGCGATCACCGCGCTGTCGGTGCCGGTCACCATCACGCAATCACGCGCCAGAACCGGGCCGATCGCCGCGGCATCTCCTTCGGCAATCGCACGGTTGAATTCGGCACGGCGGGCACGGACCGCCAGTTCGGCGCCGGCGTCCGCCCCGCTCACGGATGCACCGGATTGGCCGCCAGCGGACCAACCACGGTGTTCCACGGTCGCACCGTCCAGCGCTCGACCAGCCCCTCCATCACATAGGGATCGGCCTTGGCGAAGGCTTCCGCAACCTCGCGCCCCTCCCCCGCGAACAGCAGGCAGGCGGTGTCCACCGGGTCCTCCAGCGCGCCTGCCAGTATAAGTTCGCCGCGCTCGGCGGCTTCCAAGGCCAGCGCCAGATGGGCGCCCCGAAATTCCGGCCGCCGGTCGAGATAGTCGGCACCGAGGTGATAAGTGAGCAGAAAATGAGCCATTCACCGCTTGTGCCATCAGCCCGGCCGGGTTTCCAGTGCGGCGAATTTCCAGGGTCTCGCAGGGTTCCCAGGAAATCCTGACAGGGCCCGTTAAGCGCGGGTTACAAAACCCGCGTCCATGGGGTAGAGAGCGCTCGGACCGTCCGGTCCGCATAAGGGATCTGCACCTAGAAAATGGCCAAGAATACCGGCCGGAGCCGCTCGTCCGGCGGGCCTTCCTCCTCGAAACCGAAAGAATCATCGTTCCTCGGTCGCCTTGCGCGGCGCGTACTCATTTGGGGCGGCGCGCTGACATTGCTGGCCGCCATCGGCCTGGGCACTGCCGTGGCCGTGACGATGAGCGAGCTGCCCGCCTATGACGCGCTGAAGAGCAGCCAGAACGGCCAGATGATCGTCGTGCGCGCGCGCGACGGCAGCGAGCTTGTCTCGCTCGGGCCCAGCTATGGCCGGTGGCTTTCGTACAACGAGATTCCGCCCGTCATGCGCGGCGCCATGGTTTCCGTCGAGGATCGCCGCTTCCGCGAGCACATCGGCGTGGATGCGCTGGGTCTGTTCCGCGCGGTCTATGTCTCGCTGACCACCGGCGGCCGCGCCAAGGCGACCTCCACGATCACCCAGCAGCTGGCCCGCAACGTGTTCCTGAACAACAGCCGCTCGATGGGCCGCAAGGCGCGCGAAGCCGTGCTGGCACTGGCGCTGGAACGCAAGTTCACCAAGGACCAGATCCTCGAACTCTACCTGAACAAGGTCTATTTCGGCGGCGGCGCCTATGGCATCGACGCGGCCAGCCGCAAGTTCTTCGGCCATCCGGCTACCGAGCTTTCGACGGCCGAGGCCGCGATCATCGCCGGCCTGGTGAAGGCGCCTTCGAACTATTCGCCCACCGCCGACCTCGACGCTGCCAAGGGCCGCGGCGAAGTGGTTCTGGGCCTGATGGTCAAGAACGGCGCGATCACGCAGGAAGAGGCCGACCGGGCCGACATCGCCGATGTCGCCGTGACGCATGAGAAGGGCCAGAACTCGGTCCGCTACTTCACCGACTGGGCGCTGCCCCAGCTGGACATGCTGCTGCCCGACACCAACGAGCCGATCGAGGTCTGGACCACGCTCGACCCGAAGATGCAGCAGGCCGCGACCAATTCGATCGCCGCCAATGCCCCCAAGGGCGCACAGGGCGCGCTGGTCAGCCTTGACCGCGACGGCGCCGTGCTGGCCATGGTCGGCGGCACCGATTACGTGAATTCGAACTATAACCGCGCCACCAACGCCGTGCGTCAGCCCGGTTCGGCGTGGAAGCTGTTCGTCTATCTCTCCGCGCTGGAAGCCGGCTACACGCCTGACGACCGCGTGATGGACGAACCCGTCACCATCGACGGGTGGAGCCCGCAGAACGACGGCCGCAACTTCGCCGGCCAGATCGACGTGCGCACCGCCTTTGCCTATTCGAAGAACACCGTGGCCGCGCAGCTCGGCAACGAAGTGGGCTTCGGCACGGTCGCCTCGATGGCGCGCCGCTTCGGCATCAGCACCCCGATCAACACCAAGCCGGCGATGGTGCTGGGCACGTCCGAAGTGCGCGTGATCGACATGACGCGCGCCTTCGCCGCGATCTCCGCAGGCGGCACCTCGGTCGAGCCCTATGGCATCGTCAAGGTCACCACCTCGTCCGGCAAGACGCTCTATGAGCACAAGTCCACGCGTGGTCAGGTGCTGGTGCCGCCTAATGTCGCCGCCGGCATTACCGACCTGCTGCAGACGACCGTCGCCACCGGCACCGGCCGCGCCGCGCAGATCGGCCGCCCGGTCGCGGGCAAGACCGGCACCACCAGCTCCAACAAGGATGGCTGGTTCCTGGGCTTCTCCAGCGGCATCACCACCGGCGTGTGGATGGGCCGCGACGATGCCAAGCCGGTCCCTGGCCTTTCCGGCGGCCACGCCCCGGCGCGCGCCTTTGCGGATTACATGAAGGTCGCCGTCTCCACTCGCCCGGTCGAACAGTTCCAGACCGAAGTGAAGCTGCCCGAATGGCAGCTGGAACCGGACGACGAAGCGATGCAGGGCAGCCCCGACGACTATTACTACGTCGACGAGAACGGCAACGTGGTCCACCCCGGCGCGGGCGATCAGGGCGATGGCCAGCCGCGCTACGACGATGGCAGCGTCGGCCCCGGACCGGGCCCCGGCGCGCCGCAGATGCCGGATTACGGCCCCGGCGGTTCGCCCGCCGGTTCCCCGGGTGGTGGTGCCCCGGCACCGCGCGCACCGGGCAATGGCGCCCCGCCGGCCGCGAGCGACGACTTCCTCAATCGCGCCACCGGCCGCACTTCCAATGATGATGGTCAGCAGCGCGGCAGGCAAGGCGCGGCCAATGGACCCACGCAGCGCCCCAATGCGCAGAGGACGCCCGCCCCGGTGCAAACGCCGGGGAACTGAGGATAGGCAGATACGAGAAAGGGACCGGATTTCCGGTCCCTTTTTTATTTATTGCCGCACGCATCGATTGTGCCGTCTCCGCCATACGGGTGCAGTCTGGCCGTGTTAGAAGGCCTGGAAATACATTCGCGGACTGGAATACATTCGGGGAATTGCCAATGCGGCAAGCGCAGGAACAAACGCCGGCTCTGGGTCCGGGGCTGATCTGGGGCTTCGAATTCACCGCCGAGGGAAGCCGGCCGGTAGAGGATTGCGACAGCCCGCATGGCGATCGGCTGCGCTGGTTGCATCTGAACCTGGCCGATCACGGCACGCGCAAATGGGTGGAAGCCACCCCGGAACTGCCCGCCGCCGCGCGCGAAGTGCTGCTTTCGCAAGACCGGCACCAACGCGCGCTGGTCGATCCCACCACCGTCGCCTGGGTGCTCCACGATCTTGAGCGAGACTTCGACAAGGATGATACCGGCCGGATCGGCGCGCTGCACATGGCGCTGACGCGCAACCTGATCGTTTCCGCCCGCCACCACCCGATCGGTTCGGCCGATATCGTCTATCGCCGGCTGAGCGCGGGCGGGATGATCATCACGCCGCCGCGCGCGGTGGACCTGATGGCCAGCGCCCTGCTTGAAAACTTCGGCCGCGTGATCGCCCGCCTCTCCAGCGAAGTGCAAGGGGCCGAGGATGCCCTGGTGGAGGATCGGCAGGCACCCGACAGCCACCGGCTGATGGACGTCCGCCGCCGCCTGGCCCAGCTTCACCGCATGCTGGACGGGATGAAGAGCGTGTTCCGCCGTCTTGAGCTCGACAGCGACCTGCCGGCCGACCTGCTGCCGACGATCGAGAAACTCTCGCAGCGCGTACAGGGCGTCGATGGCGATATCGTCAGCGTGCTCAACCAGTTGCGATCGGTGCGGGACGAGATCAACGACCAGTCGAACCAGCGGATCAACCAGAACCTCTACCTGCTTTCGGTCATGACCGCGCTGATGCTGCCCACCACGCTGGTGACCGGTATCTTCGGCATGAACACCGGCGATCTGCCGCTGACGGGCCACGGCGGCACCATCGGCGCCACCGTGATCGCGGCCGGCTGCGCGCTGGCGACATTCGTGTTTCTACGCGGACGCGGGTTCTTCCGCTGACGCAAGGGGGAGCTTTCCCCTGCCCTTACCTCGTCATTGCGAGCGCAGCGAAGCAATCCAGGGGCGGTTTACACCGCACTGGATTGCTTCGCTGCGCTCGCAATGACGAAACGAGGGTGCCGTGCCGCAGCGTAAGCGGGATCCCCGCCTTCGCGGGGATGACGGCATTAGAGCTATGCCTGAACCCTAAAGCCCCGCGTAAAGCGCCAGCATCCGCTGCCACGCCTTGTCCGCCGAATCCGGATCCCACGAAGGCGAATCGGGTACGCACCAGCCGTGATCGGCGGGATAGACTTCCACCTCGGCCGGACGGGCGGCAGCTTCGGCCGCCTTTTTCAGCTCCGTCTTCTGCTCGGGCTGCTTGGCATCGTCGTTACGGGCGATGGCGAAGAGGAAAGAAGCCTGCGTCTTGGCGATCAGGCGGTGCGGGCTATCGGGATCGTCGGTGACAAGGCCGGCGCCGTGCAGTGCCGCCGCCGCGCGCACATGGTCCGGCTCGGCCGCCGCCGCGCGCACGGTGAACGGGCCGCCCATGCAATAGCCGTGGCTGCCGATGCCGCGCTTACCGTCCACCGCCGGATCACCGCGCAGAAAGGCAACATAGGCGCGGGCATCGCGGGTGATCGCATCGGGCGTCAGCGCACCGCGCAGCGGGCCGACCTTGGCCTGCCCTTCCGGCGTGCGGTAATCGGAAAAGCTCTCGAACGTCGGGGCCGGGCCGCCGCGATAATAGGGGTTCACGCATAGCACCGCGTAGCCTTCGGCGGCGAGCGAGCGGGCCATGATCTTCATCGCTTCGCGCAAGCCGGCAATATCGGGCCACATGATAATGCCGGGATGCGCGCCCTTGGCGGGATGGACGAAGAAGGCATCGGCCACGCCATCAGCCGTGGTGATGGAGATCATCTTCTCCTTCACGTCGCTGCCCCCGCTCTTGGGCGCGAAGCTGCCCGCGCAGCCGGCCAGCGCGGCGCTAGCACCCAGCGCGGCAAAAGTCCGGCGGTCAAGCCCGCGACGGGCGAGGTTCGCGTCTTCGGTCAGAGCCGTGAAGTCGTCACACATCGAACGGATGCTCCATTGTTGCCGGCCCGCTGTTGTTTTGGAGGCGAAATTCAGGCTAGCGAGGAGGCGGGCTCATGAACAGTCCCCTCCGTACAGGAAAGGCACATGATCGTATGGCCGACCCGGAACAGATCGCCTGCTGGCAGCGCATCGACGCGCGCCTGACGACATCCGGCAAGCTGGTTGCTGGCGATCCGCAGCGACTTGCCGCGCTGGGCGTGCACCGGGTGATCAACCTTGCGCTCGCCAGCCATCCAGAGGCTCTGCCTGACGAAGCCGGCCAGTTTGCGGGCCTGGGGATCGACTATTTGCACATCCCGGTGCCGTTCGACGCGCCGGACGAGAGCCACTTCGCCGCCTTCGAAAGCGCCCTGGCCGAGGCTGGCGAAGCATCGGTCCATATCCACTGCATCCTGAACTGGCGCGTTTCCGCCTTCGTCTATCGCTGGAATCGCACACACGGCATGGCGGAAGCCGACGCCCGCGCATTGATGCGCCAACAGTGGGAACCGGAAACCAGCGACAACAAGGATGCCCCTGCCTGGGCCCGCTTTATCGCCGTCTGAATCAAACCTCGCCGTTGAAGTTCAGTTCGAGGTTCACGGCGTTGGGATCGACCAGGAAAATCTGCGCGAGGCCAAGCTGCGGGTGCTCCATCGCGCGGTGCGGCAGCCCCAGTTCTTCGATCCGCGCAAGGGTTTCGGCATAGCCGGAACAGCGAAACGCGAAATGGTGCAGCGCGTTGGTCGGTTCGCCCGGATGATAGGCGTCATAGCGGCCCGGCGCGGTCGTGCGGTCCACCAGATGGACGATCGCATTGCCCTCACCGTCGCGCATCCAATAGCCGGCGATATGCGTGGCCACGGTGGAATTGGGGCTGCGGGTAAGGCCCAGCACGCTTTCGTAGAAACGCGCCGTGGCCTCCAGATCGTCGGTCAGGACATTGACGTGATCGATACCGCTGACCTTCATGACACCCTCTCTCTTATCCTCTAAACACCACCGTGCGCGCGCCGTTCAGCAGCACGCGGTCCTCCAGATGCAGCCGCACCGCCTCTGCCAGCACGCGCCGTTCGATATCGCGGCCCTTGCGCACCATATCCTCGGGCGTGTCGGCGTGAGTCACGGCTTCCACATCCTGATGGATGATCGGCCCTTCGTCGAGGTCCGCCGTCACATAGTGCGCCGTCGCACCGATCATCTTCACCCCGCGCGCATGCGCCTGATGATAGGGCTTGGCGCCCTTGAAGCCCGGCAGGAACGAGTGGTGGATGTTGATGCAGCGGCCCGAAAGGAACGCGGCCATCTCGTCCGAGAGGATCTGCATGTATCGCGCCAGCACCACCAGTTCGGCGCGCGTCTCATCCACCAGCGCGCGGATCTGCGCTTCCTGCGCAGCCTTGGTATCCCTGGTCACTGGCAAGTGATGGAACGGCAGATCGCCGATCATCGCCGAATCGATCGCCTCGCGCGGATGGTTGGAGACGATGCCGACGACGTCCATCGGCAGTTCGCCGATGCGCAGGCGATAAAGCAGATCGGCCAGGCAGTGATCGAACTTGCTGACCAGCAGCAGCACGCGGCGCGGGCGGTCGCGGCGCGTCATCGACCAGGCCATGCCGTATTCGTGCGCGATCGGCCCGAAGCCCTCGCGAATTTCCTCGCGATCTGCACTGCCCGGATCGAAAGCGACGCGCATGAAGAACTTGTCTTCATCCAGATCGTTGAACTGCTGCGCCTCGATGATGTTGCCCCCGGCTTGCGCGAGGTAGCCGGTCACCCGGGCGACGATGCCCGGGCGATCGGCGCAGGACAGCGCGAGGATCAGCGGTTCTGCCATAGGATCAGGCCTCAGGCAGCAGCACGGTTGGACAGCGCGGCCTCGGATTCGGCCATGAGCGCGGCGATGATCTCCGTCACCGGCTCTTCCTTGCTGACCATGCCGACCGACTGGCCCGCCATGATCGAGCCGTTCTCAACGTCGCCCTCGATCACCGCACGGCGCAGGGCTCCGGCCCAGAAGTGCTCGATCTTGAGCTGCGCTTCGCCCATGTCGACCTCACCGGCGTCCAGCAGGCGCGCCACTTCGATCTGCTTGGCGGTGAATTCTTCGGTGCCCTTGTTCTTCAGCGCGCGCACCGGGATCACCGGCAAGCGCGGATCGACCTGCACCGACGCCACGGCGTCGCGGGCATTGGCGCGGAAGAAGGCCTTCTTGAAGTCCGGGTGCGCGATCGATTCGCTGGCGCAAGCAAAGCGCGTGCCGAGCTGCACGCCCGCCGCGCCCATTTCCAGATAACCGGCCATCGCCTCACCGCGGCCGATACCGCCGGCGACGAACACGAGGTGCTCTTCGGCCAGCGCGGGCAGGATTTCCTGCGCCAGCACCGAGGTCGAAACCGGGCCGATGTGGCCGCCGGCTTCCATGCCCTCGATCACCAGGGCGTCCGCGCCGGAGCGCAGCAGCTTCTTGCCCAGCGCCAGCGTCGGCGCGAAGCAGATCACCTTGGCGCCTGATTCCTTGATCGCTTCCACGCTGCCCTTGGGCGGAATGCCGCCGGCCAGCACGACATGGCTGACATTGTGCTTCGCGCAGACTTCGATCAGATCGAACAGCTGCGGGTGCATGGTGATCAGGTTCACGCCGAAAGGCTTGCTGGTCAGCGCCTTGGTCGCGGCGATTTCGGTGTCGAGCAGCGCGGGCGTCATCGCCCCGCAGGCGATCACGCCGAAGCCGCCGGCATTGCTGATGGCCGAAACGAGGTTACGCTCGGACACCCAGGACATGGCGCCGCACAGGATCGCATATTCGCTGCCGAGGAATTCACGTCCCCGCGCCATCAGCGCGGAGGTCTTAGTGGTGGCGGCCATTGATGCTCCCATAGCCCGCAGTCATAAATCAGCCTGCGCCATAGGATGCCCGCACGCGCGGCACAAGCGGCGGCTTTACGGCCCCGGCTCCGCGGCAGTTCGGCGATTCGGCAACATCCGGAAACTTGATCTCCGCTGCGGAGGATGAGACCCATGGGATGATGGATGCCAAAGCCCTATACCAAGCCAAGCTGACCACTGCCGACAAGGCGGTGCAGGCAATCGACAGCAACAGCGACCTTGCCCTGGGCATGGCCGTCGCAGAGCCCCCCGCGATCCTGGCCGCCATTGCCCGGCGGGCGGAGGCAGGCGCGCTGGCCGACTTGCGCGTCTGGTATCTACTTTCGCAGGCCCACGCCGGATCGACGATCTTCCGGCGCGAGTTGCTGGGCCGCATTCGCCCGCAATGCCTGTTCGTGAGCGGGGTGGAGCGCGCGCTCATCAAGGCCGACCCTGCTGCCGAGGCCCTGATCGACTTCGTGCCCACCGCGTTCAGCGGCTCGCCCCGCGTCATGCGCGACGAAGTGGGCATGGACGCCTGCGTGCTCACCGTATCGCCGATGGATGCGGATGGCTATTTCAGCTTCGGCGCCGCCAACGACTACACCTCGCTGGTCGCACATAGCGCGAAGATCGTGATCGTCGAGGTCAACCCCGCCATGCCGCGCGTCGCCTGCCCGGCCCCGCTTCATGTCTCGCAAGTTTCCGCGATCGTCGAGAACCACGTGCCGCTGCTCAGCTTCGGGGAGGCCGACGCCGCGCCGGAGGACGAGGCCATCGCCGCGCTGATCGCGGAGATGATCGATGATGGCGCCTGTCTGCAAATGGGCATCGGCAACCTGCCTGGCGCAGTCTGCCGCCGCATCGCCGATCGGCGCGACATGGGCATCCACACCGAACTGCTCACCCCCGCGCTCGCCCGCCTGGCGCAGCAGGGGCCGGTGAACAATCGCCTGAAGGCAACCCAGCCGGGCCTCAGCGTCTATTCCTTCGCCATGGGGGACGAGCCGTTCTACCGCTGGATGGACGCCAATCCGCATGTCTATTCGATGCCGGTGGACGTGGTGAACGATCCCGCCGTGATCGCGCAGAACGACAAGGTCGTCTCCGTCAACGCGACGATTCAGGTGGACCTGCAAGGCGCCTGCAATTCCGAATTCATGGGCGGACACCAGCATTCGGCGGCGGGTGGCCAGCTCGATTTCGTGCGCGGGGCCTATGGATCGAAGGGCGGGCTTTCGGTGATCGCCTGCCGCTCTACGGCAAAGGGCGGCACCGTCAGCCGCATCGTCCCGAAGCTGGATGGACCGGTTACGACGCCGCGCAACGACGTGCAGTGGATCGTTACCGAACACGGCGCTGCCAATTTGCGCGGCAAGACCTTGCGCCAACGGGCGGAACTGCTGATCGGGCTGGCCGATCCGAAGTTCCGGGATGAACTGGCCAAGGCGCTCTGACGGGACCGGCCTTTCCACCGTCCGCAACGACGACGACGCCCCCAACACTCACCTTACCAAACTGCCTTTACCTCAAACCACTTCGTCGCCCTCGCGAAGGCGGGGGCCCCGCTTCCTTTTCGCCACGCCCGAAGAACAAGCGGGATCCCCGCCTACGCGGGGATGACGAGGGTGTGGTTGGGCTGTGGTGCGTAGGGATCAGATCGCCGTCGCGCTCAGCCTCTCGCACCAATCCGAATAGCGCTTCTTGAGTTCGCGCTCCCAGCCGAGGCCGATCTTCTCGACATCCAGCACTTCCAGCACATCGAAGACGAAGGCATCCGCCCCATGCGCGTTCCATGCCTCCTGCAACGAACGTTGCGGCGTCGAGCCCAGGCGCAGGGTGAAGAATATCCGGTTGCGGATCGCCGGAAGGTTCGGCGCCCGGCCCACCCACACCTCCCCGCTGGCGTTGCAGCGCAGGGCATAGATGCCCGGCTCGGGTTTGCGTTCGCGATATTCGGCAAGGGCTGCCTTGCGATCGGCACGATCCATGATTCGATTCCCTGAAGTCATTTTTACCCGGATAAATTGACTCGCCTACAATTTCAATTTACCCGGACAAAAATACTTCAGGACCCCTTCCATGACGCAGACCTGCACCGCCTTCCTCGGCACCACCCGCGTCGGGCGTGGAACGCCCGCCGAACTGATCGCCGCACTCTCGGGAGAGGAACAGGGCCTGTTGGTGTTCGACGACGCCACCGGAAGGCCCGTCGATCTCGATTGGCGGGGCATCACCCCGATCTCGGAGGAAAGCGAGGCACCGCGCCGTCGCGGCCGCCCAAAACTGGGCGTCACTGCCCGCGAAGTGACCTTGCTGCCCCGCCAGTGGGACTGGCTCGCCCAGCAACCCGGCGGCGCCTCGCAAGCCCTGCGCCGCCTTGTCGACGAAGCGCGCAGGGCCGATGGCGGACGCACCGCGAAACGCACAGCCCACGAACGCGCCTATCGCGTTATGTCCGCGCTCGGTGGCGATCTGCCCGGTTTCGAGGAAGCGAGCCGCCTGCTCTTTGCAGACAAGCTGGAAGAATTCGCCGCCGCCGTGGCCGCATGGCCGGTAGACTTGCGCGATCACGTCCTCGAACTCGCGCAGCCGTCTCTGGACGAGTGATACGAAAAAGGCGACGCTCCCGCGCCGCCTTTCCCTAATTCACGCTATCCCGCCGAATTACGCAGCAGCGTCGAGGCCGTAAGCCGTGTGCAGCACGCGCACCGCCAGTTCGGTCTCGTCGGTGTCGATCAGGACCGAAACCTTGATCTCGCTGGTGGAGATGGCGATGATGTTGATGCCGCGATCGGCCAGCGTCTTGAACATGGTGGAGGCAACACCGGCGTGGCTACGCATGCCGACGCCAACGACGCTGACCTTGGCCACGTTGCTGTCGGCGATCATGCGGTAGTAGCCGATCGATTCCTTGCGCTCTTCCAGCAGCGCCTGCGCGCGGACGAGATCGGCCTGCGGCACCGTGAAGGTGACGTCGGTCTCGCCCTTATCCTTGGCGACGTTCTGGATGATCATGTCGACGTTGATGTTCTGCTCGGCCAGCGGCGCGAAGATCGCGGCCACGGCGCCCGGACGGTCCGGCACGCGGGTAAGGGTAACCTTGGCTTCGTTCTTGTCAGCGGCGATGCCGGTGATCAGCTGGCGTTCCATATCGCTTCCTTCAAGTTCTTCGTCGCTGACGATCATCGTTCCGGGGAGGGTGTCTGCCGCAGGGGCATTCTCGTCGATGAACGAGGACAGCACCTGCACGCGCACGTTCTCCTTCATCGCGAGGGAGACCGAACGGGTCTGCAACACCTTCGAGCCGACCGAGGCCAGTTCGAGCATTTCTTCATAGGTCACCAGCGGCAGCTTGCGCGCCTTGGCAACGATGCGCGGGTCGGTGGTGTAGACGCCGTCGACATCGGTGTAGATGTCGCAGCGATCGGCCTTGACCGCCGCCGCCACGGCCACGGCCGAAGTGTCCGAACCGCCACGGCCCAGCGTGGTGATGCGATTGTCGGGCGAAACGCCCTGGAAACCGGGGATCACGGCGATTTCGCCGGACGCCATCGATGCCAGCAGCGCTTCCGAATCGAAGTCCTCGATGCGGGCCTTGGCATGGGCGTCGTCGGTCTTGATCGGCAGCTGCCAGCCCAGCCAGGAACGCGCCTTGCAGCCCATCGCCTGCAGCGTCAGCGCCAGCAGGCCGGACGTGACCTGCTCACCCGAAGCGACGACGACGTCGTATTCGGCGGGATCGTAAAGGGCATTGGCCTCACGGCAGAAGTTGACGAGCCGGTCCGTCTCGCCCGCCATCGCCGAAACGACGACCGCGACTTCGTGGCCGGCTTCCTGCTGACGTTTGACGATACCCGCCACGCGCCGGATTCGCTCGGTCCCGGCCATGGAAGTGCCGCCGAATTTCATCACGATACGTGCCAAGGTGCCGTTGCTCCCCGTGAGTTTGCGCGCATGAACGATGCGCGTGTGGATAAGAGTTCGGCGGGCTGTTAGGGGGGAGTCATGGATAATGCAACTGCTTCGAACACGCCTTTCCGCGCAACAATCGATCCGAAGGAAGCCGCCCACTTCGGCGCGCTGGCGGCCGAGTGGTGGGATCCCAAGGGCACTTCGGCGATGCTCCACCAGCTCAACCCGGTGCGCCTGGGCTTCATCCGCGCCGAGATCGATCGGTATTTCGGCAGCGATTCCCGTACCTTGAAGCCGCTGGCCGGCAAGCGTGCGCTCGATGCCGGCTGCGGCGCCGGGCTGCTCTGCGAACCCCTCGCCCGCCTTGGCGCGGCGGTGACGGGCGTGGATGCGGCGGCGGAGAACGTTGCGGCGGCCCGTGCCCATGCCGAGGCGATGGGGCTGCCCATCGATTACAAGCACGGCGAACTGGGCGCGCTGGGCCTCTCGGGCTACGACCTCGTCTGCTCGCTGGAAGTGATCGAGCACGTGACCGACAAGGCGCTGTTCATCGGCCAGCTTGCCGCCGCGCTGGCGGACGACGGGCTGATGATCCTCTCCTGCCCCAACCGCACTCCCGCCTCGCGCCTGCTGCTGGTCGAGGCGGCCGAGCGGCTGGGCAAAGTGCCACGCGGTACGCATGACTGGCACCAGTTCGCCACGCCCGAGGAACTGCGTGAACTGGCCGAAGGCGCGGGCCTGACGCTGGGCGAGCCCAAAGGCATCGCCTGGTCGCCGACGAGCGGGCTGCACTTGTCGGACGATCTCTCGCTGAACTTCATCGTGACGGCGCGGAAGGGCTGAGCCTCAAAGCTCCTCCCCCACCGGGGGAGGGGGACCACCCCCGCTCATCCTGAGCTTGTCGAAGGAAGGGTGGTGGAGGGGGCAGGCGCAGCGCTGCCGAAAGCCCCCTCCGTCAGCGCTGCGCGCTGCCACCTCCCCCGATGGGGGAGGATCTCAATCGTTCAATCGCCTCGCGGACTTGTGCCTCGCGCTCATCCCAAAAGCCGCCGATCCGCGTGAACGGCACTCCGGCCCGCACAAGCATTTCCTCCGCCAGCGCCGCGAACCGGGCACGCGCATCGTCGGCCCCGAAGAACCGCGTCCCATCATCGCGCCAAGGCACATCGGGCGAGAACAGGAGGTAGTGATCGGCCTTGGGATAGCCCATCAACACTTCGGGCACTTCCCCGAACAGCATCTGAGCCCAGGCCGCCGTCATCAGCTGATCGGTATCGAGCAACAGCACCGCCGGTGCCGCCGCCATGGCCTTGCGGTTCTCGTCCGCCTGCCCCTCGGCAATCGCCAGCAGGTCCGCCATCGTCAGGTCGGTGCCGTGTTCCTCGCAATAGGTGCGGCCATATTCCGGCACCCACGGCAGCCCCAGCCGCGCGGCCAGCACCGACTTGCCCGTACTTTCCGCACCGTGAAGGCAGACCGTGATCACGCGATCTTGAGTTCCCGCTGCTGCGCCCGCTCCGCCGCCGCCCATTCGATCAGGCCCAGCACCGACATCACCAGAAACACCACATAAAGCGCCGCCGTCGGCCACAGGTCCTTGTAGGCATAGACCCCGATCGAGGCGACATCGATGGCGATCCAAAGCACCCAGTTCTCGATCCGGCGGAACGCCAGCAGGATCTGCGCGGCGATCGAGGCGCCGGCGATGGCGGCATCGGCATAAGGCAGCGAGGCATCGGTGAACTTGTGCATCACCCAGCCGAGGTTCAGCGTCAGCGCCGCCGTCGCCACCAGCCAGAGTGCACGGCTGAACCCGCCCAGCCGCCGCACCGGCACCCGGCTCTCACCCCCGCCGGCACGCACCCAGAGCACCCAGCCCCAGGCCTGCGCCGCGAAGAAGAAGATCTGCAGGCCCGCCTCGCCGTAGAGCTTGGCCTGCCAGAACACCACGAAGTACAGCGCCACCATGGCCATGCCGAACGGGTAGTTCCACACGCTGCGCCGCACCAGCAGCGCGATATTGGCGAGCCCCAGTGCCGCCGCGATCCATTCTACCGGATCCATTGTCGCCCCTGTAAATTGTGCGGATCAGCCCAGAGCTGCTTCCCACTCCGGCTCCTTGAAGCCCACCAGCAGTCCGCCCGGATACTCGACGACCGGACGTTTGATGGTGCTCGGTTGCGCAACCATGATCGCCACGGCCTTGGCGGCATCGAGGTCCTGCTTGTCCGCATCCGGCAGCTTCTTGAACGTGGTGCCCGCACGGTTCAGCAGCTTTTCCCAGCCCGCCAAGCCGATCCACTTTTCAAGCCGCGCGGCATCGGCGCCTTCCTTCTTGTAGTCGTGGAAGGTGTACTCGCTTCCCTTCGCTTCCAGCCACTTACGCGCCTTCTTCACGGTGTCGCAGTTGGGGATGCCGTAGAATTCAAGGCTCACGATTCGCTTTCCCTTTCGAAATGGCGCACGCGCGGTTCGTTGCAGGCGAAGAGGGTGTAGTTCTGATAGTAGTTCTCACGCCCCTTGCCCTGCACTTCGGCATGGGCGGCCACCCGGCGCCAGGCCAGCGCGGCAGCTTCGTCGGCCCATTCGGACAGCGCAATCACTTCGCCGTCCTCGCTGGTATAGCTCTTGAAGGCGAGGAAACCCGGCTGCGCGCGGGCGAGCCTCTCCATCGCCTGCGCATCGGCGGAATAGGCGGCCGCGTCGATGTCGGCGCGCTTGCGATTGCGGAAGACTACCAGGAACATGGCCGCGCTCATGGGCCTTCGCGGACCATTCCGCAAGCATCTGACTCGCACCCCATGCTGGACAATCCGAAGATTGCGCGCCAAGGCGCGGGGCATGAGCGTGAACACTTTCGGCCGTCTTCTGCGATTCACCACCTGGGGCGAGAGCCATGGCCCTGCCATCGGCGCCGTCGTCGACGGGTGCCCGCCAGGCCTTGCCATCGACGAGAGCGTGATCCAGCCCTTCCTCGACGCGCGCCGCCCCGGCCAGTCGAAGTTCACCACCCAGCGGCAGGAACCGGATCAGGTCCGCATCCTGTCCGGCGTGTTCGAAGGCAAGACCACGGGCACGCCCATCTCGCTGATGATCGAGAACGTCGACCAGCGCTCGAAGGACTATTCGGACGTCGCCAAGGCCTATCGCCCCGGCCATGCCGACTATGCCTATGACGCCAAGTACGGCTTCCGCGACTACCGCGGCGGCGGCCGCAGCTCGGCGCGAGAGACGGCCAGCCGCGTGGCGGCGGGCGGCGTGGCGCGACTGGTGATCCCGGAAGTGACGATCCTGGCCTATGTCTCGGAGATCGGCGGCGACGCCATCGACATGGCCAACTTCGATCCTGCCGAGATCGGCAACAACCCGTTCTTCTGCCCCGACGCACAAGCCGCGAAGCGCTGGGAGAAGATCGTCGACGATGCGCGCTTGGCCGGGTCCTCGGTCGGTGCGGTTGTCGAATGCGTCGCCACGGGCGTTCCTGCCGGCTGGGGGGCGCCGCTCTATGGCAAGCTCGATGCCGATCTGGCCGCCGCGATGATGGGAATCAACGCGGTGAAGGGCGTGGAGATCGGTGACGGTTTCGCCGCCGCGCGCCTGACCGGTGAGCAGAACGCCGATCCGATGCATCCGGGCACCGCAGGGCCCGAGTTCAGCGCGAACCACGCAGGCGGCATCGCCGGCGGTATCTCCACCGGCCAGCCGGTTGTGGTGCGCGTGGCCTTCAAGCCGACCAGTTCGATCCTTACCCCCCAGCCCACGATCACTCGCGAAGGTGAGGCAACCGAGCTGTTCACCAAAGGCCGCCACGACCCCTGCGTCGGCATTCGCGGCGTGCCGGTGGTCGAGGCGATGATGGCGCTGGTGCTGGCCGATCACAAACTGCTCCATCGCGGCCAATGCGGCTGACGGCAGACTGACGTGATCGCCCTCCGCCCCGAGCAAGCCGGTGACGCCGCAGCCATCCGCGCCATCGTCACCGCCGCCTTCCTCGGCGCCGAGCATTCGAGCGGCACCGAAGGCGCCATCGTCGATGCCCTGCGCGCAGCCGACATGCTCACCGTATCGCTGGTGGCGGAGGAAGACGGCGTGATCGTCGGCCATGTCGCCTTCTCGCCTGTCACCATCGATGGCACGGATCTGGGCTGGTTCGGCCTCGGCCCGGTGGCGGTCAGCCCGGATCACCAGCGACGCGGCATCGGCGCACGGTTGATCGAGGCCGGCCTTGCGCAGTTGCGCGACGCCGGTGCCCAAGGCTGCGTGGTGCTGGGCGATCCGGCCTACTACGCCCGCTTCGGGTTCGAGAGCGATCCCTCCCTCGCCTATCCCGGCGTGCCGGCCGAATACTTCCAGCGCCTTGTCCTCGCCGGCTCGTCGCCCGTCGGCGAAGTCGCCTATCATCAGAGCTTCGCCGCAAGCTGACAGGTTGACACACTTGACACGGTCCAGGGCGAAAACCGCCGCCTTGGGGCCGGATAGTGTCACCTTGCGGGTGAAAAGCGTCATCTTGCGGCCGACAAGTGTCACCTTGCGCGGCGATGTGTCACCTTGTGCCGCCACAAGGTGACAGGTTGGGCGTTTTCGCAATGGTTTGAAGTTCGATGACATGCTGCGAAAGTACGCGCGGCGGGCCAGGTAGGAAAACGCGCGGGCAGTACGCCAATCCCCCTGCCGAAAAGGTGGCGCGTTCTCGATGGCAGGACACCCCTGCGTCACCGCCTCGCACCGCGCCTAGAGCAGTTTCCGATCCGATTGCATCGGATCAACTGCTCTAAGCTTCTGGTTTGACGCATTTTCCGAGTCATCAGATGATTCCATCTGATTGGAAAATGCTCTAAGCCATAGGCGCAACCAATCGCAGCCAGTGCCCTCACCACCTTGCCCCGATCGGCAGGCCCGCGCATCACTCCGTCATGGCGACATATGTCCTCGTTCACGGTGGCGGACACGGCGGTTGGTGCTTCCGCTTCGTGGCGGAGCTATTGCAACGTGCCGGGCACGAGGTTCACGCGCCGACGCTAAGCGGCCTTGCCGAGCGGGCCCATCTACTGACGCGCGGAACCGGGCTGGAAACCCACATCGGCGACATTGCAGCGCTGCTCGAAGCCGAAGACCTGCGCGATGTCGTGCTGGTGGGCCACAGCTACGGCGGCATGGTGATAACCGGCGCTGCCGACCGTGCCCCGGGGCGCATTGGCCATCTCGTCTATCTGGACGCGGCGATCCCGCATCAGGACGAAGCGTTGGTGGACGTCTCTCCGGGGCTGCTGGCACTGGGCCCGACCAACCGGGTGCGATCGGGCATCGAACTCTGCCTCTGGCCGGACAGCCCCGCCGTCGCGCTCTACGGACTGGCCGGATGTGTGCACGAGGATTGGGCCAAGGCGCGCCTTACGCCGCATCCTTGGCGCTGTTTCACCGACCGGCTGCACCTTGCCGATCCCGAAACGGTCGCAAGGCTGCCGCGCACGATCGTCAATTGCACCGGTACCTTGGCCTTGCGACCGGTGGAGCTGAAATCCCGCTGGCTGGACGCGCCCCGCGTATGGGAAATCGATACCGGCCACGACCTTATGCTGACCGCGCCGGAATGGGTGGCGGAAAGGCTTGCCAGCTTGTCGCTCCTCTCGCGATCTCGCTGACCCGAACGTCTCGTCGCGATGCCTTGGTCGTCCGTCGTTCCGCCCCTTCGGCAGGGCGGTAGGGCGGCCGCTAGCGATAGACCGGGTATCCCGCTTTTCCTGTTCCAGCCGCAAGGCAGCGGGGCCCCCGCCTTCGCGGGGGCGACGAAGGTGTTTTGGGATGATGTCCCTCAGCCCCAACCGCTCAGGCTGAGCTTGTCGAAGCCCCCTGCGGGCGTGGCGCGAGGCCTCCCATCCTTCGACAGGCTCAGGATGAGCGGGGCGGGAGACGTGGATTTGAAAGGGCGGGCTTGGAAAAGGCGGGCTTGGCGCAAATCACGCGCTCCGCTCCGTCAATCCAGCTTCGCGTCCGGCAGTGGCGCCTTGCGTGCCTCCAGCTTGCCCTCACCGCGATAGACCAGCACACAGCTGGCGCTGCCGGCGCAGAACTGCTGCACCGGTGCCAGCGCGCGGGTGCCGTAGCGATAGGTCAGCTTGCCCTCGGTGATCTCGAACCCGGAAATGTCACGGATGCGGTGTTCGTGCGCGAACATCACCGCGCGGCCCTGCTGTACCGGCGCCCAGAACGACCACTGATCGTAAAGGCGGTGGTGATAGCGGAACTTCATGTCGCCATCCGCCCGGTTATCGAGCGAGGTAGGCCAGCTGTTGCAGGCGGCCAGCGATGCGCAGGCGGCTGCCAGCAGCGCAAGTCTGCCAAGTCGGATCGTTTTCATCGCTCCCCTCTGCCCCACTTGCCGCAGCGCCGCACGGATTTTCGCACGCGCGAGCATTTTATCGACAGAATCGTTCAGTCTGTCGTGACTTATCGAGCAATCCGATCAACCCAATCGGATCAAGCCCCTACACATCGTCACACGGGCGGCCTATCTCCGGCTCGTCAGTTTCAACACCCATCGAGGGAGAATACACCATGGGTATCATCGGCAGCACCATCAAGCCGTTCAAGAACACCGCTTTCCAGGCCGGCAAGGACTTCTTCGACGTCACCGACGCCGACATCGCCGGCAAGTGGGCCGTGTTCTTCTTCTACCCCGCCGACTTCACCTTCGTCTGCCCGACCGAGCTGGAAGACCTGGGTGAACAGTATGCCGCACTGCAGGGCATGGGCGTGGAAGTGTACGGCGTTTCGACCGACACGCACTTCAGCCACAAGGCCTGGCACGACACCTCGGACAAGATCGGCAAGATCCAGTACGCGTTCCTGGGCGACCAGAACCACGCGCTGACCGAAGCCTTCGGCGTTCTGCGCGAAGATTCGGGCCTGGCCGACCGCGCCACTTTCGTCGTCGATCCCGAAGGCGTCATCCAGATCATGGAAATCACCTGCGAAGGCGTTGGCCGTAACGCTGTCGAACTGGTCCGCAAGATCAAGGCTGCCCAGTACGTCCGCGCCAACCCCGGCCAGGTTTGCCCGGCCAAGTGGGAAGAAGGTTCGGAAACCCTCGCTCCCTCGCTTGACCTCGTCGGCAAGCTCTAAAAACCACGCGACCAGGCCGTAAGGCTATCCGGGTCGCGTGCCGAAGGTGTGCGGCCCGGGGCTTCCCTCCCCCGGAGCCGCACCCTCGTGCGCTTCGCGGCTGATGGACCCCCGGGCCGCCTCTTTCTCTCCCCACGCATTTCATAAGGACCTGTGACTCATGCTCGACCCCGCTCTGAAGCAACAGCTCTCGCAATATCTCGCCATGCTGCGCGAGCCGATCGAGCTCGTCGCCTCGCTGGGTGACGATGCCAAGTCGACCGAAACGCGCGAGCTGCTGACCACCATCGCCTCGCTCTCGGACAAGGTTACCGCCACTTTCGACGGCGACGACGCGCGCCGCCCCAGCTTCATCGTGCGCCGCGCTTCGGACGCCAGCGCCTGGGTGCGCTTCGCCGGTCTGCCGCTCGGCCACGAATTCACCTCGCTCGTACTCGCCCTGCTGTGGACCGGCGGCCATCCGCCCAAGGTTTCTGACGAGACGCTGGAGCAGATCCGCAATCTGGAAGGCAGCTACGAGTTCGAGATGTACTTCTCGCTCTCCTGCCACAACTGCCCGGATGTGGTGCAGGCGCTGACGCTGATCGCGCTCAACAACCCGCACGTGAACGCCACCCTGATCGAAGGCGGCGCGTTCAAGGACGAGGTGGAAGGTCGCGGCGTCATGGCCGTGCCCGCCGTGTTCCTGAACGGCGAGATGTGGGGTTCGGGCAAGATGGGCGTCGAGGAGATCCTCGCCAAGCTCGACACCGGCGCCGACGCCAAGGCCGCTGCCAAGCTGGCCGAGAAGAAGCCGTTCGAAGTGCTGGTGGTTGGCGGTGGCCCCGCCGGTGCCTCGGCCGCGATCTACACCGCGCGCAAGGGTTTCAGCACCGGCATCGCGGCGGAACGCTTCGGCGGGCAGGTGCAGGATACGATGGGCATCGAGAACTTCATCTCGGTCCCCTACACCGAAGGCCCGAAGCTGGCCGCCGCGCTGGAAACGCACGTTGGTGAATACGACATCGACGTGATGAACCTGCAGCGCGCCGAAAAGCTGATCCCGGCCAAGGAACTGGGTGGCTATCACGAGGTAGTCTTCGCCAACGGCGCATCGCTGAAGGCGCGTTCGCTGGTGCTGACGACCGGTGCCCGCTGGCGCAACCTGGGCGTGCCCGGTGAGGCCGAGTACAAGAACAAGGGCGTGGCCTACTGCCCGCACTGCGACGGCCCGCTGTTCAAGGGCAAGCGCGTGGCGGTGATCGGCGGCGGCAACTCCGGCGTGGAAGCGGCGATCGACCTTGCGGGGATCGTCGGCCACGTCACCCTGATCGAGTTCGACGACAAGCTGCGCGCCGACCAGGTGCTGGTGGACAAGCTGCGTTCGATGAAGAACGTGGACATCCTCACCAGCGCCCAGACCACCGAAGTCACCGGCGACGGTGAGAAGGTGAGCGGCCTGCACTACAAGGACCGTGCAAGCGGCGCGGAGCACAAGGTCGAACTGGAAGGCGTGTTCGTCCAGATCGGTCTGGTGCCGAATACCGAGTGGCTGAAGGACAGCGGCGTTGCGCTCTCGCCGCGCGGCGAGATCGTGATCGACGACAAGGCGGCGACCAACCTGCCCGGCATTTTCGCGGCGGGTGACGTGACCACCGTGCCGTACAAGCAGATCATCATCGCCATGGGCGAAGGATCGAAGGCGGCACTCTCCGCGTTCGACTACCTGATCCGCAATGAAGCTCCGGTGGCCGCTCTCGAACCGGCGTGAGCCTGCTTTTGAAAATGCCCTGAAAAGGGCATTTTCGGGGCGGCACCGGCCCTCTCCCCCACCCGACCACCCGACGACAGTACCCTATGGGTGGTCGGCCCCCTCAGCGAAAAGGTCCCCCGGACCTTTTCGTCTCCTTCGGGACGGGAGAGGGCCGGTGCCGCCAAAATCCGCCCACGGCGGATTTTCAAAAAGCTTCCCCGAGCGAAGCGGGCGGGTGCTGCGAAGCTCCCGCCCGTTTTCGTATCAGGCCACGTCCGCCGTAAGGTCGGTCGCCACCCATTCGTCCAGATCCGGCGACTGGCCGATCAGCGCAAGGCCGTGCGCGATCGAGGTCAGTTCGTTGCCGCTGGCGATGCGGCCTTCGCCGAAGCGTTCCGCGAACAGCGCGCGCACGGCGGGGATCAGCGAGGAGCCGCCGGTCAGGAACACATGGTCGATCTGGTCCGGCCGCAGCCCGGCCTTGGCCAGCGCGCCGTCCACCGTTTCGCCGATGCGGTGCAGGTCCGGCGCGATCCAGCGTTCGAAATCGGCGCGGCTGACTTCGGCTTCGATCTGCAATTCCTCGCTCTCGAAGCGCAAGGCGCCGTGGTCGCTGGAGGAAAGCGTGCGCTTCAGCTGGCCCACCGCTTCGTAGAGGCCGAAGCCCAGTTCGTGCTCCACCACCGCGATCATGCGGTCGATGGCAGCCTGATCGGTGGCCGAATGGCGCAGCTTCGCCAGTTGTTCCAGCGTGCGCCGGTTGCGCATCATCGCCAGCCGCGACCAGTCGCCGAAGTCCTTGAAGTGTCCCGGCGGGATCTCCAGCACTTTGTCGAACGAGCGATAGGTGCCGCCCTTGCCCAGCAGCGGCAGCACCAGATGGTCCATGATGCGATAGTCGAAGCGGTCGCCGGCGATGCCGATACCCGCCGACCCCAGCGGCACGCAGCGCCGCGCCGCGCCGGGCGCTTCCACCCGCACGATCGAAAAGTCGCTGGTGCCGCCGCCGAAGTCCGCCACCAGCAGCGTCGCCGGGTCGGACAGGCGCGAAGCGAAGCTGAACGCCGCGCCCACCGGCTCGTAGACGTAGTGGACCGGCCGCTTCAGCAGCGCGAACATCGCATCGTACCGCTTGCGCGCCAACGCCTCGTCCGGCCGCGCTCCGACGTAGCGGACGGGCCGCCCGATCACGATCCGCTCCGGCAAGTCGCTCAGCGCCGTGCTGGCATGGTCCAGCAGGTGGGTGAGGAAGACCTGCCCCAGTTCCTCGAACCGCATGCGCTTTTCGAACAGCGTGGCATGTTCGAAGGCCGGGTTGGCCGCGACCGACTTGAACGACTGCAGGAACCGCGATCCTTGCGGAAACTCCAGGAATTCGGAGATCGCCCAGGGCCCGGCCTCATGCGCCAGGCCGCCGCGCACGCCCTCGTCCTGCCAGAAACACAGCGCGGACCGGAACACCGAACCGCTGCCGCCCGGCGCCGCGAAGTCCACGAGATCGGCTTCACCCGCCGCGCCGGACAGCGCGATCACCGAATTGGTGGTGCCAAAGTCGATGCCGATGGAACCGGCGGTGACCGTGGAGGACGGCATCTCAGTACTCCCTGTTGAAGGCGGCGTTGAAAGCGGCCGGCGCCTATCGCAGTGCAGCAGGCTTTGCGCAACCACCGTAATCGAGCAGGCGGTCGCATTCGAAATTCCCGTTCGCCCCGTTCGAAAAAGTCGCGCACCCTACGAACAAATCGTTGTATTTTTACATCAATTTTGCAGTTTTATTGCTGAAATTATACAATATTTCAAAATCATGTTGCACGGCAAAAAGGTGCGCACGACCCTCTCAAGTGCCCGTTTCAGGGTGATTTCATGAGGGGTCGTTACATGAATATACGTAACTTCCATTTGCACTGCAGCATTGCGGCACTCACGTTCGGGGCTCTGGCCATGCCCGCCATCGCACAGGCGCAAGACGCCGATTCCGGTGCTTCCGCCCCGGGCGATGCGATCATCGTCACCGGATCGCGCATCCGCCAGAACCCGCTGGACAATCCCAGCCCCGTCGTCACCCTCAGCAACGAGGATATTGCCAAGACCGGTCTGTCCTCGGTGGCGGACGTGCTGCAGCGCCTGCCCAGTGCGGCGGGCGGCCTCAACACCAAGGTCAACAACTCCGGCAATATCGGTAACCCGCAGGACGGCGGCGGCGTCGGCGCCGGCACCAGCGAGATCGACTTGCGCTACCTCCTGGCCAAGCGCACGCTCGTGCTGGTGGATGGCATGCGCTACGTCAACGCCACGGCGGCCAGCGGCATCCCTTCGACGGTCGACCTCAACACCATTCCCGCCAGCCAGATCGAGCGGATCGAGGTCCTGCAATCGGGCCAGTCGCCGCTCTACGGGTCGGACGCGATCGCCGGCGTCGTCAACATCATCACCAAGTCCGAACAGGAGGGCCTGCGCGCATCGGCCCAGTTCGGAACCTTCCGGCAGGGCGACGGGCATACGCAGGACTACAACGCCAGCTACGGCGTGAAAGGCCCGACGACCTCGGTCGTGTTCGGCGCCAGCTATGTGAAGCAGGACAAGGTCAGCACGGCGGACCGTTCGATCTCGCAGTTCCCCAACCCCGGCCAGACCACGTGCCTCGATCCGCGCGGCGGCTGTTCGTCGGCGGCAGTGAACGGGCGCATCGTGTTCAATCCAGGCAACCCCTCGCTTCCGGCGGGCGGCAGCATCACCCCGCGCAATCCCCCGCTCACCACGCAGGGCGTCTATGATCCGACGCTGCAGGGCGGCGATTTCCGCGCCTTCACCGATGCGGACCGCTTCAACTTCTCCCCCTACAACTATTTCCTGACGCCGCAGGAACGCTATGGCCTGTGGGTCAGCGCCAAGCAGGAACTGACCTCCAACATCACGTTCCGCGCGAAGATGGTCTACAACCACCGCAATTCGCAGAACCAGGCCGCCTTCCTGCCGCTGTTCGTCGGGCCGGACGCGGGCAACGGCAACTTGCTCGATACCGTCTCGATCGATGCCACCAACCCGTACAACCCCTTCGGCATCACGCTGAATTCGGGCGCCAACGGAGAGCCGGCGACCTATAGCTTCATCGCCCGCCGTCTGGTCGAGGCCGGGCAGCGTACCTATACCCAGCATGTCGACACGATGACGGCCAATGCCTCGCTGGACGGCAGCTTCCAGATCGGATCGCGCAAGTTCTACTGGGATGCCAACGCCGCCTTCGGCTGGAACGATGCCAAGCAGACCTTCACCGGCAACGTCAACGCCGCCAAGGTGGCGCAGGCACTGGGCCCACTGGCGGACTGCACCGGCGCCTGCGTGCCGCTGAACATCTTCGGCGGCGAGGGATCGATCACGCCGGAGATGCTGAACTTCATCAGCTTCACCGAGCATGACCGGTCCAGCCAGCGCATGCAGGACTATACCGCCAACGTCAGCGGCGACCTGTTCGACCTGCCGGCCGGTCCGGTCAGCATGGCGGTGGGCTATGAACACCGCTTCCAGCACGGATCATTCACGCCCGATCCGATCATCCAGGCGGGCCTAGGCGCGGATATTCCCGCTCAGGCGGCCGAAGGCGGCTACAATTCGGACGAGTTCTACGGCGAATTGCGCGTGCCGATCCTGAAGGACACGCCGTTCTTCCAGATGCTGGAGGGCGATGGCGCGGTGCGCCACGCCAATTACTCGACCAGCGGATCGAGCACGACCTTCACGGCCACCGGCCTGTGGAAGCCCGTTTCGGACCTGCTGCTGCGTGCCAACTATGCCGAAGGCTTCCGCGCCCCGGCGATCGGCGAACTGTTCGGCGCCCAATCCCGCGCCGACGCGCCGATCAACGACCCCTGCACCAACGTGACGGGGTCGCTGTGGCAAAGCTCCGCCACGGTGCGCACGAACTGCATCGCCAACGGCGTGCCCGCCAGCGGCAGCTATCAGGAACCGCAGGGCGGCCAGATCGGCACCCTGACCGGCGGCAACGACACGCTGAAGCCCGAAACCAGCAAGACCTGGCTGTTCGGCGGCGTCTACAGCCCGTCCTGGGCGCGCGGCGGCTTTGCCCGCAACCTCAGCCTTGAGGTCAACTACTACGACATCAAGGTGAAGGACGCGATTTCCGCCATCAACCCGCAAGTCACCCTGTCACGCTGCGCCGAACTGGGCGATCCCACGGCCTGCGCCAATGTGATCCGTACGCCCAGCGGCATCATCTCGCGTGTCGTCGGCCTGCTGCAGAACATCGGCGGCATCCGCACGCAGGGCATCGACATCAGCCTGAACTATGCATCGCCCGATACCGGCGTGGGCATGTTCGGCCTGTCGTTCAACGCCAACCGGCTGCTCAAGTATGCCGAAACCTTCCCCACCGCGGACGGTTCGGCCACGATCAGCTACAAGGGCACCACGCGCGGCTTCCCGGATCAGTCCTATCCGAAGTTCAAGGGCACCGGCATCCTCTCGTGGTCCTATTCGGGCATCGATGCCTCGTTCACCGGCCGATATATCGACAGCGTGACCGAGAGCGACGGCCACAAGATGAACAGCCGGTTCTACGGTGACGTGCAGCTGAGCTACACGCCCAGCTTCATGGACAGCGGCCTGACCTTCACGCTGGGCGTGATCAACGTGTTCAACACCGATCCGCCGCCGTGCAACACCTGCACCGGCCCCAACTATGACCCGACTACTTACGACGTGCCCGGCCAGTTCGGCTACCTGCGCGTCTCGGTGAAGATGTAAGGGCAGCCACGGGCGGCCCTTATAGGCCCGGCGCGGATGTCCCTTCCGCGTCGGGCCGCCGGGTGGTGGCTCGGGGGCTCCGCCTCCTTGCTCCGTCAGCCCCAACCCTTCGTCATTGCGAGCGTAGCGAAGCAATCCAGAGCGGAGTGGGCCCGGCTCTGGATTGCTTCGCTACGCTCGCAATGACGATGAGAGGTGATCGGAGAGGCGTGGTGGCGTGAGGCAGGATGGCGGGACGACTCCTACGCCCCTCGCTCTATCGGCGTTTCTTCAGCACCACGTAAAGCGCACCCTGCCCGCCGTGGCGGCGGTGGGCGCCGCGAATGGCGACGATGTCGTGCGAGTGCTCGCTGGCCGCCAGCCAGTCGGTGATCTTGGCGCGGATGGCGCCGCGCGCGGTGCCGCGATCCATGGCGTCGACCGGGCGCGACTTGCCGGTCACCACCAGCACCACGCGCGCGCCCATCGATTTGGCCTGCGTCAGCCCGTGCATCAGCCGGACATAGGCCTGATCGAGACTCGATCCGTGCAGGTCCAGGCTGAAATCGGGCGCCAGCGTGCCCTTGGAAATGCGCTTCTCCCACGACCCATCGAGCTGAAGCTGCGCCTCTGTCTGCGGCTTGGCGGGGGCAGGTTTTGGGGGCAACGGCGGGGGCATGCGGCCCTTCACCTTCTTCGCCGGAGGGGGCGGAGGAGAGACGACGATCTGGGCCGGAACCGGCTCGGGTGCCACTGCCTTGGGCCGGCGCTTTTCAAGCGGTGTCACCGTCCGGGCGACTTGCGCCCAGACTTGTGCCTCTTCCGCCGTCAGTCGCCGTCCCGGTCTTCTCATGGCTGCAGACGCGAAAGCGTGCCCTTGGGGACGAGCACCAGCGCCTCGCCGCGTCCACTCATGCCGCCGGCCGTCAGCCGCGCCTGATCGCCCGCGCCCCAGAAGGTGTCGAAACGGTTGGCGCCCTTGATCGCGCCGCCGGTGTCCTGCGCGATCCACACGCCGGAGGCCTCGCTGCGGTCCAGCGAGAGCCAGACCGGCGCGCCCAGCGGCACGAACTTGGGATCGGCGGCGACCGAGGCGTGCGCGCGCACCGGCACGCCCAGCGCGCCGAGCGGACCGTCGCCGGTCAGTTCGCGGAAGAATACCCAGGACTGGTTCTGGCGCATCAGCACATCACCCTCGACCGGATGGTCATGGATATACTGCATGATGCCCTGCATCGAGCCGGGATATTGCCCCGGCCCGGTGCCGACCAGCCCCTGATCGCGCATGACCGCGCCGATGCCGGTGTAAGGCAGTCCGTTCTGCCCGGCATAGCCGATGCGCATCACCGTACCGTCCGGCGCGCGCAACCGGCCGGAGCCTTGCACTTGCAGGAAGAACACCTCCACTGCGTCGCGCGCCCAGGCGATCTCCAGCCCGCGATTGGCCAGCGCGCCATCCTCGATCGCGCCGCGATCGTAATAGGGTACGAAAATACCGGACTGGTCATAGCGGCCCAGCGGCATCTGGCCCTTGGCATTGGGCGCTGCATCGCCCGGCTGTGCGCGCACGAGATCGGCGGGCATGCCGTAGATCGGCACGTCATAGCCGGGCAGATGCTGGCGGGCGCCGGCAATCTCCGGCTCATAATAGCCCGTGGCGAAGCCGCGCCCGTCGCCGACTTTTACCGTCTCAAAATAGGTCTGGAAGAACTGCGTGGCACTGGCGCTGGGCCATTTCGCAGCGGCGGCACAGGCGGGCTGCCAGTCGGCGGGGCGGGTCAGGCCGCTGCTGTCGGTGCGTTTGGAAACGCTGGGGCAGCTTTCGCGGAAAGAGGCCAGCGCGGCGGCGCCATCGGCCGCGCCCACTTGCAGGCTGGCAATGGGCGGTCCAGCGCGCACGCCCAGCGCCACGGCATTGGCGGGCGGCGGCGGAGTGGGCGTGGTTGGCGAAGTCGGCGGCGAAATCGGCGGCGGGGCCACGCCCGGCCCGGTGCCACCGGGGATCACGCGCGCGCAGCCGGCCAGCAGCGCCATCGCCAGCAGAACCGCTCCCATACGAACCGGGAACGGGCGGATCGGCAAATCCGTCCCGCGTTTCACCAAAGCTGCCTGCAAGTCGATCCTCCGCACCACACAACAAGAGGCCGGACCTTTCGGCCCGGCCTCTCGATCCTTGTGGGATCAAATTCCTGAAATCAACCGACTAAGCGGCGTTTCGAACTTACCCTGCGTCCGTTTCGTCGAGCAGCCAGTCGGGGCCAACGGCATCGACGCGGCGGCTGAAGGTCCAGATGTCCACCGCCTCGATCGCATCGTCCAGCGAACCGGCGATCACGTGACCTTCGGCATCGCGCGTCACCGCCGCAATGTCCGAACGGAAGCGGATGGTGATGCGGGCAAGCCCGTTGTCGACACCGGCGCTGACGATCGCGGCTTCCTCGATGCGGATCAGGCGGTTGTCCAGCGTTTCGCCGGCTGCAAGCCGCGCATCGATGGCGCCGCTGAAGCTGTCGTAGACGTCGCCGTCGCACAGGGCGCGAAGCTCTGCCTTGTCGCCCTTCCAGAACGATTCCAGAATCAGGCGGTAGGCGCTGCGCGCACCTTCGACGAAAGCGAAAGCGTCGAAGCGACGGTCCGCATTGGCGATTTCGGCAAGACCACGCTCAACCGAGGGCGGCGCAAGGGGCATTTCCCGCTGGCGCGGCGCGAAGGGCTGCCGTTCGGCCTGCTTGGCGTCGGGCTTTACCTCGGCCTTGGGCTGCACGGGGACGCGCGGCGCACCGGGCTGGCCCTGGCGGCCCTCGAAGCGTCCCTGGATCGGCTCTTCCTCATGCTCGGCACGACGGCCGAGTACCGAATAGAGCCGCAGGCCAAGGAAGGCTGCGATCATGGCCAGGATCACGATTTCCGGTGTCACGTTCCTTTGTCCATCCTTTGCTTGGACGCTTCTTTTTCGGGTGGTGCGAGCCTCGGCAAAGTGCGGAGAGGGGGCGAATCGCCCAAGTCCACATAGAGGCCGGGCACGCGCCCGGAAGCGTCATCATAACCTCAGATAGGTACAGTTTACAAATGAACAACGTGTGAGCGGCGGAATCGGGGATTTTTTCGTCAATCCGCGCGGCGATCCCGCTTTTCCTTCCTTGTCCAACGCGCAGACCTGCAACGGGTTGCCCCTTTCGGGCCAAAAAAGCCCCCGCAACAAAATCCGCACCGTACCTTCCACCGCCCGCGAAAACGCGCTACGCGCCCCGCTGACTTTTACCAGACTTTCATCCGTATCCTTATAGACGGGACAGAATCGAAATGGCCGACGAAGGCAACGTCATCTCCGACATCAACCTCGGCAATGCCGACGATAATGCGCCGGCCGCCGGCATCATCTCGCAGTACGTGAAGGACCTCTCGGTAGAGAACCCGAATGCGCCGCAGAGCTTCTCGTGGCAGAACCAGCCGCAGGTGGACATCCAGTTCAACATCGGCGCCCGTCCGATCGACGGCGAAGTGCACGAAGTCGAACTGAAGATCACCGTCGCCGCCAAGGCTGACGAAGGCACCGCCTATGTCGTGGATCTCAGCTATTGCGGCCTCGTCGGCATGCGCAATCTGGACGAGCCCAGCATGCACGCCTTCCTCTATGCCGAAGCGCCGCGCATCCTGTTCCCGTTCGCCCGCCGCGTCGTTGCCGACGCCGTGCGCGATGCCGGCTACCCGCCGCTGATGCTGGAGCCGATCGATTTCAACGGCCTCTACTTCCAGCAGCTCGCCGCCCGGCAGCAGGCCGAAGCCGAAGGCATGGGCGAACCGGCCGGCCACGCCTGAGCCGCGCGCCAAAGCCGATGACATTCAGGCCCGTCCGCACCCTGCCAGCAATGGCGAAGGGCGCGGGCGGGCCTTTTGATATTTGGGGACCCCGAGGGGCATGAATCTTACCAAGGCGCTTGCCAGTGTCGGCGGCCTTACGCTCGCCAGCCGCGTGCTCGGGCTCGTGCGGGACAGTCTGTTCGCGCGCTTCGTCGGTGCGGGCTTCGCCTCGGACGCGTTCCTGATCGCCTTCCGCCTGCCCAACATGTTCCGCGCACTGTTCGCGGAAGGGGCCTTCGCATCGGCCTTCATCCCGATGTTCAACCAGAAGGTGGCGGACAAGGACGGGCCCGGGCTTCCGGCAGGCATCACCTTTGCCGAACAGGCGCTTTCGGTGTTGTTGCCGATCCTGGTGGTGATGACCATCATTCTGGAAGTCTTCGCCTGGCCGGTGACCTTGGTGCTCTCCGGCGGCTTCAACGGCGTTTCGCATGACCAGTTCGCCTTCGCGGTCATGCTCAGCCGCCTCACCATTCCCTATCTGGGGCTGATCAGCGTCGTTTCGCTGCTAGGCGGCATCCTGAACTCGCTCAACAAGTTCTGGGTCAACGCCGCCGCGCCGATCCTGCTGAACGTGACGCAGATCGTTGCGATACTGGGCTTCCACTCCGCCGATCCGTTGGTGACGGCGCGCAATCAGGCCATCGCCGTCTCGGTCTCGGGCGTGTTGCAGCTGATCTGGCTCTACTTCGCCTGTCGCGCCAACGGTGTACCGATGCGCCTGCGCGCGCCGGTCTGGAATCCTGACGTCAAGCGGTTGCTGGCCTTGATCTGGCCCGCTGCCGCCGGTGCCGGCGCAGTGCAGATCAATCTTGTGGTCTCCACCTTCCTTGCCGCCACCTTCCTTGCCCACGGTTCGGTCACGTACATCTACATGGCGGACCGACTAAACCAGCTGCCGCTGGGCCTGATCGGCATCGGCCTTGGCACCGTGCTGCTGCCCACCATCTCGCGCCAGCTTGGCGGCGGGGAGGATGCCGCGGCGATGGACACGCAGAACCGCGGCATGGAACTGGCGCTGCTGCTCACCCTGCCCGCCTCGGTGGCGCTGATCGTCTGCGGCCAGCCGATCGCCGCCGCGCTGTTCGGCTATGGCAAGTTCGATGCGGGCGACGTGGCCCGCACTGCAGAGGCGCTGGCCGCCTTCTCGGTCGGCCTGCCCAGCTATATCCTCGTCAAAGTGCTGACGCCGGGGTTTTACGCCCGTCAGGACACCCGCACGCCGGTGCGCTATGCGATGATCTCGATGGCGGTGAACCTCGTGCTCAACCTCGCGCTGATCATGCCGCTGCAGCACATGGGGCCGCCGCTGGCCACCGCCATCGCCTCCACCGTCAACGTCGCCATGCTCTACTGGACGCTGGTGAAGCGCGGCCATTTCCAGGTCGACGCCCGCCTGAAGCGCCGCGCGCCGCGCCTTGCGCTGGCCGCCATCGCCATGGGCGTGGTGCTGTGGTTCGGGGAGGACATGCTGACGCCCTACCTCCACGGCAGCTGGCTGATGCGCGGCCTTGCGCTGGCAGTGCTCGTTTCGGCAGGCGGCGTGGTCTACGCGCTGGCAACCTTGGTGACCGGCGCCTTCACCCGTGACGATCTGGCCCTGCTGCGCCGTCGCAAGGCGGCGTAAAGCGCACCGAATGGGCTCCTTCGGCAGCCATGACCTAAAACTCCGTCGCCCCCGCGAAGGCGGGGGCCCCGCTTCCTATTGGCCCAGCCGAAAGAACAAGCGGGATCCCCGCCTTCGCGGGGATGACGGGGTGGGTATTGGCAACGGGACGGACGCTCTTCCCTCAGCGGTCAACTATGCTATGAGCCACGCCCATGCAGAGCCTTTCGCATCCGAAGTCTGCCGAAACCCGTCGCCTCTCGTGGCGATGGCGGAGTGTCGCGCGCGTTTCGCGCTGACCCTGCCTGCCTGCGCGCCCCAACCGGCGCACCCAAACCACACATCTGACAACCCATAAATCGCGAAGGACGCGTCCATGCGTATCGTCTCCGGCATTCAGCCCACCGGCAACCTGCACCTCGGCAACTACCTGGGCGCCATCCGCAACTGGGTCTCGATGCAGGACGACGCCACCGCCAGCGGCGGTGAGTGCCTCTACTTCCTGGCCGATCTTCATGCGATCTCGATGCCGCACACCCCGGCCGACCTTTCGGCCAACACGCGCGAGATGGTGGCCGCCCTCGTCGCCTGCGGGATCGATCCCGATCGCTCGATCCTGTTCAACCAGGCGCAAGTGCCCCAGCACGCGGAAATGCAGTGGCTGCTGAACGGCACCGCGCGCATGGGCTGGCTGAACCGCATGACGCAGTGGAAGGACAAGGCCGGCAAGAACCGCGAAGGCCAGTCGGTCGCGCTGTTCACTTATCCGGTGCTGCAGGCCGCCGACGTGCTGATCTATCAGTCCACCCACGTGCCGGTGGGCGAGGACCAGAAGCAGCACCTGGAACTCGCGCGCGACATCGCGCAGAAGTTCAACAACGACTTCTGCGCCGAAGACGCGCCGCTGTTCACGCTGCCCGCGCCGTTCATCCCGCCCGAAGCCGCCCGCATCATGAGCCTGCGCGACGGCACCTCGAAGATGAGCAAGTCCGACCCTTCGGACATGGGCCGCATCAACATGACCGACGACGCCGACACCATCATGCAGAAGGTGAAGAAGGCCAAGACCGATCCCGAGCCGCTGCCTTCGGAAAAGGCCGGTCTGGAAGGCCGTGCGGAGGCGAACAACCTCGTCTCGATCTATGCGGTGATGGCCGGCACCACGGTCGATGCGGTGCTGGCGCAGTTCGGCGGCCAGGGCTTCGGCGCGTTCAAGCCGGCACTGGGCGAACTGCTGGTGGAGAAGCTTTCGCCGATCAACGCGCGCTTCGTCGAACTGCGGCAGGACCGTGCGGCGCTGGACGCGATCCTGAAGAAGGGCGCCGAAAAGGCCCGCGCGCTGGCGATCCCGACGCTGGAGAAGACCTACGAAGCGCTGGGTCTGGTTCGCGGCTGATCGCGTTATGGTGGGGGCGGTCCGGCATGGATCGCCCCTCCACCCTATCCTATCGCGCCATGGTCGCAGGCGCGGCGATCGTCATCGCCAGATGCGACTGCGGCCCACCCGGACCGATCGCGGCCATTCGCGGCGTGACCGACGCGTAAGTATCGTGAAAGCAATCCAGCCTCGCACGCTCCGGCGCGGCGACCTGCTGGTGCCGGGACGGATCGAACACGGCATAGCTGCATAGCACCCTGACGCCGCGCCGCACGCGCGACGCCATTTCCGCCTGCCCCGCTTGCCCGTTCAGGTCGAGGCCGGTCAGATCGATCCGCGCGGAGTAGATGCCATCGCTGCCGGGCCCGTAGATGCCCAGCCATTCCGGCCCCTGATTGCGTTGACCGATGGCGGTGATCTCGCTTTCAGCCGGCGCCGAAGCCGCAGGCGTCGCCGGCGCACATGCGGCAGCCAGCGCCAGAACATATCCCAATCTGACCATGAAGCCCTCCACCTTAGAGTCACTTTCCGATCCCACATCGAAAAGTGCGGTGGCGCCGATGCCGTGAAGTCGGGAGCTGTAGGTCACAGCAAGACTTCGCCCGGCCATCACGCAGGGGCGTCGGACGAAGCGGCTACGCCCGCCCGAAGGGAGGTCAAACGGATATTCTTAAGTCGTTATTCCGGGATGGAATAAAGCGTCGATGGCGTATCCATTTAATTTCGCGAGATATTATTGGCCACTCGCACCCAACACCTTGATGGAAAATGGGAAGCTGACACCGGCCATTCCGCCGTGACAGGTCAAGCCAAAAGCTTTGCCCGCCGCCGCGCCCACGACTCGGCCAGCGCGTCCACTTCGCCCAGTGCCTCCAGCCCTTCGCGGTCCTTCTTGTGGTCCCCGGCGATCAGCAAACCGAACACGCGCTGCACATTCCATTCGGGCCATGGCCGCGCGACCAGCTGCATCGCATCCCCGGCGGCGACGTCGCCTTCCTCGATCACCCGGTAGTACCAACCCGCGCGGCGCGATTTCACTACGCCGGCGTTGACCGCCGCTCCATCGAATCGATGGTCCAGCTTCCAGCACGGCTGGCGGCCCTGGCTCACTTCCACCAGCGCACTGCCCAGCCGCCAGCGATCGCCAATGCAGATCGCATCCTCGGTCAGGCCATCGGTGGCGATGTTCTCTCCAAAGGCGCCATAGTCTGCCAGCAGCGGGTGATCGCCCAGCACGCCGCGCCAGAAGGCATAGTGATCGTGTGGATAGTGATGGATCGCCTTGTCCGGCCCACCGTGGACCGTCAGATCCGCCTGCGCGTCCCCCTCCAGACCCAGCCGATGGACGCGCACCGGGCCGATCACCGAATGCTTGCCGATGGCGCTGGGCTCGTCCGCCCCGCGAAAAGGCGCGACCGGGCCGCATTGAACCGAACGAATCGGCACGGAAATTAAGGGGGTGGCACTGGTGGTCATGCCCGATGAGTCCTACATAGCGGTAGCTAACTCAAGCCGGGACCGATCCCCTGACCGGCGAATGAACGCAGCAACGGTCCATCACAGTTGTGCCACCATTCAACCGCTATTCAGGGCATTGATAATAAGGCAGAGTCGCAAGGAATCGCGGGCCGCGCTTGGGAAAGGGCGTTTCGGGCCTAAGGGTTCATGGAGTAAGACCAATGACAAACAATCCCGGAACGCACTTCGGCAGGCTTAGGGTCGCAGCCGTCGCCGTGCTTCTCATGGCGCTGGCCGCTTGCGCCACCCCCTTCAATGCCAACGTTTCGCGTTTCCGGACGCAGCTTCCGGCGCCGGAAGGGCAATCCTTCGTGGTCGTCGCCGATGATCCCAAGCTCGCCGGCGGCCTGGAATTCGCCACTTACGCCGCGCTGGTGCGCGATCGCATCGCCAAGCTGGGCTACACGCCGGTGGACGATCCCGCCAAGGCAACGCTGATCGTGCGCTTCGACTATGGCGTCGATACCGGCCGCGAACGCGTGCGCTCCACCCCCGGCATGGGCGGTTTCTGGAGCCCGTGGTACGGCCCGGGCTTCTACGGCCGCGGCTTCTACGGACGCGGTTGGGGCGGCTGGGGCGGTGGCCCCTGGGCGATGGGCTGGTACGATCCGTTCTTCTCGGGCGGCGTGGATAGCTACACCGTCTTCACCAGCGGCATCTCGCTGAAGATCGACCGTGCGGTGGACAACCAGCGCCTGTTCGAAGGCAAGGCCGAGGCGGTCTCCACCTCGAACCGCCTGCAGTATCTGGTGCCCAACCTGATCGAGGCGATGTTCACCAACTTCCCCGGCAATTCGGGTGAGACGCTGCGCATCTCGGTGGCGCCGGAAAAGAAGTGATCCGATAGGACTGCCCCCGCCGCGACGTGGCGGGAGGTAGTCCGGAACGGGGCAGAAGCGGGCTCGCCGGGCAACCGGTGGGCCCGTTTCTGCTTTATGGGGCTATCTCCCCTAGGCCGTGCCGGATATAGCCCCCCACGAATGAATACCTTCATGGCCATCATGTCGCAGCTCTTCTGGGGGGTGACCGTAGGAGCGCTGACATCGGCCTTCTCAGCCCTTGCCAAAGGCTTGGCGGCCATTGCGGGGGTCGGCGGCGTGGGCTGGTACAGCCTCAAACGCCACCGCGAGAGGCGCGCGCGAATCAATCGCGAGGATTGAGAGCGAGGATTGGTAGCGGCGAATTTTGCCGATCGCGCCGGTTTGCTTCAAACAAATTAGCTTCAAACACCCTGTTAGCCTCAAACATTTCGTCGCCCCCGCGCAGGCGGGGGCCCCGCTTCCTCGCGCGCTAAAGAAAAGCGATCCCCGCGTTCGCGGGGATGACGGGATTGGTTTGTGGAGGTCATCAGACAGAGAACAACGCCCTGACCTTTCAGTGCTTTCACTTGCCAATCCGCGCGGAAAGCAGAACGGGTCGCGCATGGTCGACGACATTCTTGGACAGATCGCCGGTGGCGTCGCCGAAGCTGCGATGGATGCAGCCTCAGACGAAATTCAGCGCCGTTGGGGCTGGAAGGGGTGCCTCAGTACCATCGCAGCGCTAGCGCTGATCATCATGCTGGGGCTGTGGGCGCTCGGCGTCTTCTCGAACGCCTGAGCCCCCACCAAAGCCGGGAAATCAGTTCCCCAGTGCCACCACGCCGCCGGTCGAGCCGAAGCCGCCCTCACCGCGCAGGGTTTCGTCCAGTTCCTCCACCTGCAGCCACGAGGCGCGGGTGACGGGGGCCAGCACGAGCTGCGCCACGCGGTCGCCGCGGCGGATATCGAATGCCTCGGCACCGTGGTTGATCAGGATCACCTTCAGCTCGCCGCGATAGTCGGAATCGATGGTGCCGGGCGAATTCGGCACCGAGATGCCATGCTTCAGCGCAAGGCCCGAACGCGGGCGCACCTGGATCTCGAAGCCTGCCGGGATCGCCATGGCAAGGCCGGTGGCGACGGCATGGCGGCCGCCGGGGGCCAGCGTCACATCCTCGGCCGAGACGATATCCATCCCTGCCGCGCCGTCGGTGGCATAGACCGGCAGCGGCAGGCCCTCTCCGTGCGGGAGGACCTTTACGGCAACGGGAACGTCATTGTCGGGGGAGTGCATCGGTGAACCTTTCGACGAGGAGGCGCGCAACCTCCTCCTTGGGCATTTCGGGAAGAGAAATCACATCGTCACCGCGCACGATGTGCACGGCATTGACATCGCCGCCCATCACATCGCCGGAAACGTCGTTGGCAATGATCCAGTCCGCGCCCTTGCGCTTGCGCTTTTCCTTGGCGTAGCGGATCACGTCTTCGGTCTCGGCGGCGAAGCCGATCAGCAGCGGCGGCCGGTCTGGCCGCGCGGCAACGCTGGCGAGAATGTCGGGGTTTTCGGTCAGCAGCAGTGCCGGCGGGGCCGATCCGCGCTTCTTCAGCTTGTCCTTGGCAACGCTGATCGTGCGCCAGTCCGCCACGGCGGCGACCATTACCGCGATGTCTGCCGGCAGCGCCTGCTTTACCGCATCGGCCATCTGCTGCGCGCTTTCCACGTCCACCCGGTCCACGCCCGGCGGCGTCGGCAGATGGACAGGGCCGGCCACCAGCGTGACCCGCGCGCCGGCCTGCGCGGCAGCGGCGGCGATGGCGAAGCCCTGCTTGCCGGAAGAACGGTTGGCGATGTAGCGCACCGGATCGATCGGCTCCCACGTCGGGCCCGCCGTCACCAGCACATGGCGGCCCGAGAGCGGGCCATCGGCCGGCTTTTCGAACGGCACTTCGGGCGCGGCGCCGAAAGGCTGCGGCACGGAGGCCTGCGAAACGGTGTGGTTGATCGCATCGGGATCGGTCGGCGGGGCTGACCGCGCCGCGCCCTTCTTGACGACCAGCAGGCCTGCCGCCGGATCGGCAATCGCGCCGCCATCCGCGAGCGGGTCGAACATTGCACCATCATTGTCCGGCGCGCCGAAACTGATCGCGCGCTTGGCCTTCTGGAGGCCGCGGCTGATCATCGATCCGCTCAGCCCGCCAAGGCCGTAGCCTTCGCTTTCGGAGGGGCTTTCCTCGGCGGTAGGCTCCGGTTCCGGCGCGGCGAACTGCGGCTGCCACGGGAAGGGATTGGCGAGATCGAGGCCCACCTCGGGCTGCGGCAGCGATGGCACCGAACCGGGCAATGGCGCCACTTCCACCGGGCCAAGCCCCAGCGCCCAGGCAATGCGCTGCCAGATCGCAATGGGATCGGGCAGGCGGCCGGGGCCGAACTCACCGCATGCCATGGTGCCCTCATCGGGCTCCATCACATCCACGCCGGCATCGCGCAGCGTCTGCACGTTGCGCACGGTGGCGGCGTGCTGCCACATGCGCACGTTCATCGCCGGCACGGCCATGACCGGCTTGTCGGTCGCCAGCATCATCGTCGTGGCCAGATCGTCGGCAATGCCGGAGGCCATCTTGGCCATCAGGTCCGCCGTCGCCGGGCAGACCACCACCAGATCAGCCTCCCGGCTCAGCTGGATATGGCCCATCTCGACCTCGTTCTTGAGGTCGAACAGCGAGGTGTAAACCGGCCGTTCGGACAGCGCGGCCAGCGCCATCGGGGTGACGAAATGCGATCCGCCCTCGGTCAGCACGCAAGTCACCTCGCCGCCTTCCTTGCGGATATGGCGCACCAGTTCGCAGGCCTTGTAGGCCGCGATACCGCCGCCGATGACCAGAAGAATACGGGGACCACTCATGGTCCGGGCTTGTGCAACAGCGTTCATGGGTGCGCAATCAGTTTAGGGTGTTTGCCGGAGATTTGGCGAGCTTTGCAGCAACCACAAGCCCTGCCACCGCACGTGGCGCGAAGGCGATGCCAGCGAACATGGCAGGCGCGATCATCGCCCCCCAGTAGAAATTGTCCCACCGCCCCGCCGCCATGAACAGCACGCCGTAGCCCGCCGCCAGCAGGAAGGCGAACGCGCCCTCCGCCCGGTTCCAGCCGAGCCAGCCGAAGGTCATCAGCACCACCGCCGGGCCCGCCAGCCAGTGCGGCAGCCAGCGCAAATTGCTGGACTGGACGACATTGGAGAGCCAACCCGGCAGCCCGCGCATGACCAGCCAGGGCGCGGAGTGCGCATCGCTGGGCAGCACCTGCTGCGCAATGACCGAAAGGTGCCAGGCGAGCACAGCGAAGAACACCGCGATCAGCGCGCTCCAAGCCGCCGCCTCGCGCCAGTTGCGCTGCCATAGCGCGGTCGCGGCCATCAGCGCGACGAAAGGCAGCGAATGCTCGCGGATCGCCAGCGCGAGCGCGGCGGCAGCGAAAGCGGCATGCCAGCGGCCGCCCTGCCCTCGCGTGCCGATCCGATGCAGGCCCAGCGACAATGCGATCAACCCGCCCGCCCAAAGCTCGTGCAGCGGGAAGTAATGCCGGTTCAGGCCCAGCGACGCGCCGACGAAGGCCAGCGCCACGGCCATGCGCTTGAGGCGAGGCGAGACGCCCGCCTCGCCCAGCTTGCGCCACCATACGACGATGATGCCCACCATCAGCGCGACGGCGGCGGCGATCTGCCCCGCGCTGCCCAGCCAGGCATCGAGATAGGCCAGCGTCGGCAGGCGCACCGCGATGGCCGGATTCACCGGATAGTCGCGCGCGCGCTGTTCGGGGACGATAAAGCTGTAATAGTTCTCACCCTTGGCCACGCGGGCGATCGCCACTTCGTAGAGGGCGATGTCCTCGTCATAGGGCTTTGCCGCAGCGGGATTGCCCGCAGCACCCGGCTTTGCGGATGTCGAGACCGGCCCTTCCACCGGTCCGGCCCAGGGCGAGCGATTGCCGGACTTGGCCACCGGCACCATGGCCGAAGCCACCAGCAAGGCCGCCAGCAAAGCCAGCGCCAGCCGCGCCAGCCAGACCGGCCATGCCGCAAAGCGGGTCACAGAGGCGGGTGTAGGAGCGGGCACAGGCGCCGCTCCTTCGGAAAGGCTCAATGCCCCAGCAGAGTCCAGTACGTCAGCGCCCATGCAGCAACACCCCCAAGGATTGCCGCCAGACCATAGCCTAACCAGTGGTTACTTTCGGGTTTACGAGATTCCCCCAGGCCGAGAATAAGGTCGACATCCGGCAGCGGCGCCTGTTCGGGCGCGCCGCCCTTGGGCGGGAACTTCTCCTCGATCCGCCGCACCAGCGCGGGCAGGCGGAACAGGGTGCCCAGGTCTTCGCGCAGACGGTCGGCAATGACCGCCTCCGGCCCCAGTTCGTCGCGAATCCAGCTCTTTACGAAGGGCGCCGAGACGTCCCACATGTTGATGCCGGGATCGAGCGCGGTGGCCAGCCCTTCGACCATCACCATGGTCTTCTGCAGCAGCAGCAGGTGCGGCTGCACGGCCATGTCGAAATCGCGGGTGATCGCGAACAGCCCGTCGAGCATCTGGCCCACCGAGAGTTCGGACACCGGCTTGCCGCGCATCGGCTCGCCCACGGCGCGCAGTGCGGTCGCGAACTCTTCCACCGTGTGGTAGCTCGGCACGTATTGCGCCTCGAAATGGATCTCTGCCACGCGGCGATAGTTGCCGGTGGTCAGGCCATAGAGGATTTCCGCCAGCCACAGCCGCGCCTGCCGGTTGATGCGGCCCATGATGCCGAAATCGATGGCGACGATCGTGCCGTCCTGCTCCACGAACAGGTTGCCCTGGTGCATGTCGGCATGGAAGAACCCGCAGGAAATCGCCTGCGTCAGGAAGGTGAGCACCAGCTTGTGCGCCAGCTTGGGCAGATCGTGCCCGGCCGCGCGCAGCCCCTCGATATTGCTCATCTTGGTGGCGCCGATCCATTCGATCGTCAGCACCTGACCGTTGGTACGGTCCCAGTCGATATCCGGCACGCGGTAGCCATGCGTGCCCTTCATCGCATCGGTCAGTTCCGATGCGGAAGCGGCCTCGCGGCGCAGATCGAGTTCGCGCAAGGTCCAGCGCTTCAGATTGGCGACGACCGCGCGCGGGCGCAGGCGTGCGGCCTCCCCGCCCAGCGCTTCGAGATGCGCGGCGGCCCATTCGTAAGTCTCGACATCGCGCGCGAACTGCTCGCGGATGCCGGGGCGCAGCACCTTTACGGCCACCTCGCGGCCATCGGGCGTGACTGCGCGGTGGACTTGCGCGATCGAGGCGGCGCCTACCGGATTCTCGTCGATAGAAGCGAAGATCTGTTCGAGCGGACGGCCGAAGCTGCTCTCGATCACATGGCGGATTTCGGAGAACGCCACCGGCGGCAGGCTGTCCTGCAAAGTCAGCAGATTGTGCGCGGGGCCTTCGCCGACCAGATCGGGCCGGGTGGCCAGCGCCTGCCCCAGCTTGATTGCCGCCGGGCCGATTTCCTGAAAGGCACCGGCATAGTCCGGCTCTACCGGCTGCCGCGCGCCGAAGCGGGCGATCCGGCACAGGCGCTTCACTTGCGCCGGGGCATTGCGGTCATTCTCGATCCCGCGCAGCGCCCCGTGGCGCGCAAGGACGCGGCCCCATTTGAGGAGCCGCAGGATATGCGTCGTCGAACCCGTCACGCGCCTGGTTACACTTTCCAGCCCGAATGGATTGCGACCAGGCCACCCATGATCGGCTCCACCTTGGTGTGCTTGAAACCAGCCGCGCGGATCATCTTCTCGAATTCCGGCATCGGCGGGAAGCGGCGGATCGATTCGATCAGGTAGCGATACGATTCGGCGTCCCCGGCAATGGCCTGCCCGATCTTCGGCACCAGATGGTGCGAATAGACGTCGTAGACTTCCTTGAAGCCCGGCCATTCGGTGGTTGAGAATTCCAGGCAGAAGAAACGCCCGCCGAACTTCAGCACGCGGTGCGCCTCGGCCAGTGCCTTGTCGATATGGGTGACGTTGCGGATGCCGAAGGCGATCGTATAGGCATCGAAGTGGCGCGCGGGGAACGAGAGTTCCTCGGCATTCTGGCGCGACCAGACGAGGCCGTCGATGCCGCGCTCCATCGCGCGTTCGATGCCGACGTCCAGCATGTCCTGATTGATGTCCGACACGGTGATCGAGGCGCCCTGCGCGGCCATGCGGAAGGCGATATCGCCCGTGCCGCCCGCCATGTCGAGGATCTGCTCGTCGCGATGCGGCTTCACGCGGCGCACGAACTTGTCCTTCCAGAGCCGGTGCATGCCTGCCGACATGGCATCGTTCATCACGTCGTACTTGCGTGCAACGCTGGAGAAGACCGCGCCGACGCGCGCCTCCTTCTCGTCGGTGGCCACATCCTCGTAGCCGAAGGAAACCGTTTCGCTCATGGCGCAGTCCTCTAGCCGTCCGGCCGCGCGGGCGCCACCGGAGTTTTGAAGTCAATTTGTCCTATTGGGGGTTCCGCGAAGCGCCAGCGCCGAGAGCACGATCCCGGCGAGAATCAGCGCCATGCCCGCGAAGTGGTAGGGCATCAGCCGCTCGCCCAGCAGCAGGGCTGAAAGCAGCGCGCCGAACAGCGGCATCAACGTGATCGCCTGCCCCGCCCGCGCGGCGCCGAGTTCGCCCGTCGCGCGGTTGTAGATGAAGTAGGCGATCGTCGAAGGGAACAGGCCGACATAGGCGAAAGCGGCCAGCACGGCCGGGCTCCAGTGCACCACCTGCCCGCTCGCCGCCTCCATCGCCGAAAGCGGCGCCATCGCCAGCGCGCCCAGCGTAAAAGTCAGCAGCAGGAAGACCACCGGCGGCACCGGCGGCCGCTTGCGCAGCAGCACCGTATAGAACGACCAGGCCACCACCGCGCAGAAGACCAGAATATCGCCGCGCCCGAAGCGCAGGCCCATCAGTGCGGCCGGATCGCCCTTGAAGACGATGGCGACGACACCCAGCGTCGAGACGAGCACGCCCAGTCCGTGCAGCTTGCCCGGCCGCCCGCCGAACAGCACGCGGTCCAGCACCGTCACCACGGCCGGGATCGCGGCTTGGAGCAGCAAGGCATTGGCGGCGGTCGTGTAGTGCAGGCCCTTGTAGATGAAGCCGTTGAAGCAGACGACACCCAGCACCCCCAGCACAACGATCCAGCGCCAGCCGGCCAGCACTGCGCGCCATTCGCGCCGCAGCGGTTTCCAAGCAAAAGGCAGCAGCACGGCCACCGCGATCAGCCAGCGCCCGAAGGCCAGCGTGAACGGCGGAATATCGTCGCGCACCGCCCGCCCGGTGATCGAGTTGCCCGCCCAGAACAGCATGACGAGGCCCAGCATGGCAAAGGCGCGAAGATGGGAGCGGTTCTCTTCCATGCGAGGCACTTAGAGGCCGTGTGCGAAATGCGCAAAACTGCATTTGCACTAGCGGGCGAGAGCCTCCACGCACAATCCCGTCGTCCCCGCGAAGGCGGGGACCCCGCTTGTTCTTCTTGGCGCTCCCAAGCTGGGTGTGCTCGTTACGGTCTGCGTGCTCTCCAAAGAAAAGTGGGGTCCCCGCCTTCGCGGGGGCGACGAGGGATCTATGGATAGCCTCCATCTATAGCCCCCCATGCGAAGCCCGCCCCTCATCTTCCCGCGCTCGCTTTTCTTGGCGGCCCCGACACCCTATCTCACACCCACGATGCCAGAACTTCCAGAAGTCGAAACCACCGTACGCGGCCTTGCCCGCTATCTTGAGGGCGAGCGGATCGCGCGCGTGACGCTCAACCGTGCGGACTTGCGCCGCCCCTTCCCGCCCGATCTGGTGCAAGTGCTGACCGGCGCGCGCGTCACCACGATGGGGCGGCGCGCCAAGTATGGCCTGATCCATACCGACCGCGACCAGACCATGGTGTTCCACCTGGGCATGTCCGGCCGCTGGCGGATCGAGCCCGAAAAGCCGGAGAAGCACGACCACCTCGTGCTCGAAACCGGATCGGGCCACGTGCTGGCGCTCAACGACGCGCGGCGATTCGGATCGGTGGACCTCGTGCCGACCGGAACGCTCGATTCGTGGGGCGCTTTCGCCGCGCTGGGGCCGGAGCCACTGGGCGACGGGCTGACCGCGGCGCATCTCAAGCCGCATTTCGCGGGCCGAATCGCCCCGATCAAGCAGATGCTGCTCGACCAGCAAGTGGTTGCCGGGCTCGGCAATATCTACGTCTGCGAGGCGCTGTTCCGGTCCGGCATCCGGCCAGACAAGGAAGCGGGCCGCGTCACCCTGCCCGCACTGAAGAAGCTGGTCCCGGCGATTCGCGAGGTCCTGTCCGAATCGATCGCGGCGGGTGGATCGACGATCCGCGATTACGCGCAACCCAACGGAGAACTGGGCTATTTCGCGACTTCGTGGCAGGTCTATGGACGCGAAGGGCAAGCTTGCCTATGTGGCGGGACGGTTCGGCGCTTCGTTCAAGGTGGACGCAGCACGTTCTGGTGCCCGCGCTGCCAAAGGTAGCGGTAGCCCGCGCGGCGCTTGAGCGAAGCCTTTCCATCCGAAAATGCCAGAAATAGGCGGTTTCGGAGGCGTCTCGCGGGTTGACGGAATAGCGTCACACCGCTAAGGGGCGCGCTTTCCGGCGAGTCCGCTCGCCAAGCAGATTCGTTAGGCATTGGGCCGCCATCACCGCTGCGTGGGGGGCCAGACAGAGGAAATTCGATGGCCAATACGCCGCAAGCCCGCAAGCGCATCCGTCGCAACGAGCGCCGCGCCGAGATCAATACCAACCGCGTCAGCCGCATCCGCACCTTCATCAAGAAGGTCGAATCGGCAATCGCCGGTGGCGACAAGACCGCTGCTGCGGCCGCTCTCAAGGAAGCCCAGCCCGAGCTGGCCCGCGGCGTTGCTCGCGGCGTGCTTCACAAGAACACGGCTGCGCGCAAGTTCTCGCGCCTGACCAAGGCCGTCTCGGCTCTCTGAGACGCGCCTGACAGTCCGGCCTCGATGCCGGACTGATGCATCGGCCCAAGCTGCCGTCCGACCATCCGCGATAACGCGGAAAAATCGGACGGGATGCTTGGGCCGATGGCGTTTCAGGGGCCGACGCTCTGCGAACCCCGAGCGCCCGCATGGCGCGTGCACGGGGCGACCACCGCATGACAGGGGCGGAACGGTTCAATCCGGAGGCATCTGAGCGATCCGCACGGGCCGCGATGCATGTGCCGCGATCTAGCCTCCCCCTTGACCTCTCCCGCACGCTACCGGCGTTGCCAACGCCTGCCTTGCCGCGCCCTCGTCCTACGGCCGAGTGTCGCAAAAGGAGACAGGCGCGCAGGAGCCATGGGGCGGTGCGAGGGTCATCCCGATTCGCGGTGCCGGCCATCCATTTGGACAAGCGCGTGCCGACTCGAATTCCGATTCGGAGCGTGGCCGACAACGATGCCAAGTACGGAACAGGAACGAAGCTGGCGCTCGCGCGTTTGGCTTTCGGGCCCGTTCAGGTGCGCGCAGGCAAGGCCGTGCGATGAAATGACGGAAACCTTGCGATTCGCACGAGGCGCTTTTGCGCGGGATCGACAAGTTGCTGATTTTATTCATGAAATTCAATTCATGACGGAAATTGGGCACTGAGAGCCGAGTCAACAGGCATAATTTTTTTTATTTGGGGAGGAGCGTATTGCACCGCGACCAAACCCGTTTCTAAAAGGGTCCTCGGCCGTTGCGGAACCGGCCGGGGAACATCGACAGCGACGAAGCACCCGCTGCAAACATGCGTTTGCGGTTGGGGGATTTTTATGTGTGGCGACGGTGCCTATCCGGTTGCGCGACAGCCCGTTTCGGGGCGGCAGCCAACAAGGGGGGTTGGTCTAATGTCAGGTAATTCTGCAGGTCAGGGCGCTAACGGCGTGAGCAAGAAATCGAAGGCGGTAAAATTGGTGATGGAAGAGGATCAGGAAGCCGTGAATTTGGCGGCCGACTGGGCGGACATCAGCCAGGGCTTGCGCAAGGACCTCGGTCAACAGGCGCACAGCCAGTGGATCAAGCCGATTCAGCCCGGCAATTATTGCAAGGAAACCGGTACGCTTGACCTCTATCTGCCCACCGAGTTCTCGGCGAACTGGGTGGCGGATCGTTTCGCGGACCGTCTTTCGCTGGCGTGGAAGATCGCCCGGCCCGACGTGCGCCATGTGCGCATCCTCGTGCATCCGGGCCGCCGCCAGCTTCCCGAACTGCGTCTGGGCGGCGGCGGTGGCCGTCCGTCGAGCGCGCCGGCCAACGATTCGGCCCAGGGCACGCCCGATCCGATCTCGGCCGCACTGTCGGGCGATTCGTTCGCGGCGCTGGGTCAGGGCCCTGCCGGCATCGATGCCTCGCAGACTTTTGCCAGCTTCGTGACTGGCCAGTCGAACGTGCTGGCCTGCAACGCGGCGCAGCGCATGTCGGCCACCGAAACGCCGCAGTTCTCGCCGCTCTACCTCAAGGCCGCCACTGGCCAGGGCAAGACGCACCTGCTGCACGCGATCGGCCATGCCTATCTGCAGCACCACCCGCATGCGCGGATCTTCTACTGCTCGGCAGAGCGCTTCATGGTCGAATTCGTCCAGGCGCTGCGCCAGAACCAGATGATCGAGTTCAAGTCGCGCCTGCGCGGGTTCGATCTGCTGCTGGTGGACGATATCCAGTTCATCATCGGCAAGGCTTCGGCGCAGGAAGAACTGCTCTACACGATCGATGCGCTGCTGCAGGAAGGCAAGCGCCTGGTCTTCGCCGCCGACCGTGCGCCGCAGGCGCTCGACGGGGTCGAGCCGCGCCTGCTCTCGCGCCTGTCGATGGGTCTGGTGGCGGATATCCTGCCGGCGGACATCGAACTGCGCCGCTCGATCCTGGAAAACCGTCTGGGTCGCTTCGCTTCGGTGGACGTGCCTTCGGACGTGATCGAGTTCCTGGCCCGCACCATCAACCGCAACGTGCGCGAACTGGTCGGCGGATTGAACAAGCTGATCGCCTATGCCCAGCTTACGGGTCAGGCGGTTTCGCTGCAGCTGGCCGAAGAACAGCTGACCGATATCCTGTCGGCCAACCGCCGCCGCATCACGATCGACGAGATCCAGCGCACGGTCTGCCAGTTCTACCGGATCGACCGGACCGAGATGAGCTCCAAGCGCCGCGCCCGCGCCGTCGTGCGTCCGCGTCAGGTGGCGATGTACCTTGCCAAGGTGCTGACGCCGCGCTCCTACCCGGAAATCGGCCGCAAGTTCGGCGGCCGCGATCACTCGACCGTGATTCACGCGGTCCGTCTGATCGAGGAACTGCGCACCCGCGATGCCGATATGGACGGCGACGTGCGCTCGCTGCTGCGCCAGCTCGAATCCTGAGCCAGCCATGATGTGAGGGCCCGGAGTTCTGCTCCGGGAACCCACAAAGGCTTTCACACGTTTTGCCTGCAGGGTCGCACCTGATCGCGCGCGAGAACTTCGGTTCTCGCGCGCGACATCGTTCTGGGCCATCGTTTCTGGAGCCGGATTTTGGAGATGGCGAAGAGCACCGCCGGAATAGAGCGGACGGGGATCGCACCGCAACCTGCGCCACGTTAAAAGTAATACCGCTGTATCCGTTGTAGAATTACTTGTAACCAGCACCCAATACTTCCGAATCGATTTTTCACCTTTCGGCAACAAGTGTAGATTCTGCGACGAATGGTAAAATCTTAACCATTGAATAAGGGTCTCTCCCTAGCCTGTCTCCAGATCGGGAATGTCCCGGTTGCACGAGAGGAGCATCCCCCCATGCGCTTCTACCGGGCCACGTCCTTCCTGTTTCCGCGCCACTACGAATGGCGCATCCTGCTGGCCTGCCTTGCCGCCGTTCACCTGCCGCTGCTGGCGCTGGCTGGCTATCAGGCGGCGAGTGGGCAATGGCAGGCGAACCTCCTGCTGGCCCTGCTGGCGGCATCGCTGGTGGCCGGTCTGCTGGGCCTACTGGCGATCCGGGCGCTGCTCGCACCGCTGGCACGCGCCATTGCCACGCTAGGCGCCGCGCAGCGAGGCGAGAACGTCCTGCCACTGCCGCGCGGCGGTGACGATCTGGTGGGCCGGCTGCTGCGCGGCGTCGCCATTACCGCCAGCGAGACCGCGCTGCGCCACGCGCCCCACGCCGGCACCGGCGACCGCGACGCGCTGACCGGTCTGCATAGCCGCCATGCCTTCCTCGATACCTCGGAAAAGGTGCTCTCGGGCGAGAGCAATTCGGTGATCGCGCTGATCGACATCGATCATTTCCAGTCGATCAAGGATCGCTTCGGCCGCACCGCCGGCGACGCCCTGCTACGCGCGGTAGGCCACCGGCTCGAACGCGGTATCCGCCGCAGCGATCTGGCCGCGCGCTGGAGCGGGGAGGCTTTCGTGGTGCTGCTGCCCGATACCCAGCTGGACGAGGCGCGGCTGGTGCTGGAACGCCTGCGCGCCAGCATCGCGCTCGATCCGCTGCTAGGGCCCGAAAGCACCGGCAATGCCTGGCCGGTGACGTTTTCCTGCGGACTGGCGCCGGTGCGCGCCTTCTCCCACCTGGGCGAGGCCACGCATCGCGCCCATGCCGCCTTGAATGCCGCCAAGGATGGCGGTCGCAATCGAGTGCGGATCGCCGGCAACGGCTAAACTGCCCCGCTGCCCTGATGCGGGGACGTTCATCCTCCCCCCTTACCGAACGCCCCCGCATCTTCGTCTTTTGCACTTTGCCCGCAGCGGCGCGATGCTGTAGGCGCTGGGCCATGACGCTTCCCGCCACTTTCGGGCAGGCCGCGCTGCGCGGCATTCGCTGCCGCTGCCCGCGCTGCGGCGAGGGCCGGCTTTTTCGCAAGTGGCTGAAACCGCTCGAACGCTGCCCGACCTGCATGCTTGACCTGACGCCCCAGCGCGCGGACGACTTTCCCGCCTATATCGCCATGCTGGTGACCGGCCACCTGATGGCGCCGATCATCATCATGCTCTCCAAGGATTTCGCAATGGGGCCGCTGGGCATGTTCGCGATCGTGGTGCCGCTGGCGCTGGTGATGATGCTGGGCATGCTTCAGCCCGCCAAGGGCGGCGTGATCGCCACGCAGTGGTGGTTCGGCATGCATGGCTTCGTGAAGGAACGTGTACCGGCGCCCGAAACCGGCGAAGCGGGGCGGGAATGACACTGACTCCCGAACGCCTGGCGCGATTCGCGCGGCATATCGTGCTTCCGGAAGTGGGCGGGGCCGGTCAGGTCGCGCTGGCGGATGCCCATGTGGTCCTGGTCGGCTGCGGCGGAATCGGCAGCCCTGCGCTCCAGTATCTCGCCGCAGCCGGGATAGGACGCCTGACGCTGATCGACGACGACACGGTGGACGTCAGCAATCTGCAACGCCAGACGATTTATACGCCATCGGATATCGGCAAGCCTAAAGCGGAAGCGGCAGCCGAGTGGGTGCGGCGCTTTGATTTTGGCCTTGAGATCCTGCCGCACGTTACGCGTCTCGGGGGTGACAACGTGGCAGAGATTCTCTCCGGCGCGAGCGTGGTACTGGACGGGTGTGACAACTTCGCGACTCGGCTGCTTGTGTCAGATTCCTGTGTGAAACTGGGCATTCCCCTTACGAGTGCGGCAGTTGGTCGCTTCCAGGGGCAGGTCGCCAATTTCGCCGGACATCTGCCGAATCACGCCTGCTACCGCTGTTTCGTGGGCGATGCTTTCGATGCGCAGGACTGCGATACCTGTGCGGCGGACGGCGTGCTGGGGGCAATGGTCGGCATGGTCGGCACCTTCGCGGCGATGCATGCGATGCGCGTGCTGCTGGACGGCAAGGCGGCGCTGGGCGTGCCGCAATACGGCACGCTCCAGCTGATCGACGGCATGACCCCGTCGATGCGGCCGCTGAAGATCGCCAAGGACCCCGGCTGCCGCACCTGCGGCGTGGAAGCGTCAGTTCAGGCCGATCTGCCGTCGTGACTGTAGACCGCTAGGCCGGCAAGCAGTTCGGGCGCGAACAGGCGCATGTTCACGCCCATGCGGTCCTCAGCCGGATCGACCGGGCTCCAATGCGTGGTGCAGCCGCACTGCGGGCAATGCCAGAAGGTCAGCACCCTGTCGCTGGTCTGATAGCCGACGAGTTCGCCCTCGATCCGCAGCTTCGTGGGGCTGTGGTAGGACCACAGCGTCCCCAGCCGGTGGCAGATCGAGCAATTGCAATCGCAGACCGCGTGCGGCTGATCCGCCAGTTCCAGCGTGACCGCGCCGCAGTGGCAGCTTCCCCGATGGACGCTCATGCGCTGAGCACCTCGTCCACCCATGCCGTAACCAGTTCGGTCGCCGGGCCATGGCGCGCCTCGTCGAACCACGAAGTGCCTTGCGAGGGTTCGAGGTTCAGTTCCAGCGTCTCCGCCCCGAACTCGCGCGCGTTGCGCACGAAACCGGCGGCGGGATAGACCGCGCCCGAAGTGCCGATGGAGACGAACAGGTCCGCCCGCTCCAGCGCCTCGAAGATTGCGTCCATGCGGTAGGGCATTTCGCCGAACCAGACGATATCGGGCCGCAGCGCCGCCGCGCCGCATTCGGGGCAAGCCGGGCGGTCGATCAGCGGCCCGGTCCAGGGCACGCGCTCGTCGCAGGCGGTGCACCAGGCATTGAGATGCTCGCCGTGCATGTGGAGAACGCGTTTGGCCCCTGCCCGCTCATGCAAGTCATCGACGTTCTGGGTGACGATCAGCAGTTCGCCCGCCCACTCGCGGTCCAGCTTCGCCAGCGCGTGGTGGGCGGCGTTGGGCTGCTTGGTCTGGATCGCCTCCCGCCGCATGTCGTAGAAGCGCAGCACCAGATCGGGATCGCGGGCGAAAGCCTCGGGCGTCGCCACGTCCTCCACGCGGTGCTGCTCCCACAACCCGCCGCCCCCGCGAAAGGTATCGATGCCGCTTTCGGCGCTTACGCCCGCGCCGGTGAGGATGACGATGTTGCGGATGTCCTTCATCCCGGCCATGAGACCAGCCTTCAACGGAGACGGCAAGTGGCACGAATCGGAATTATCGGCAGCGCGGGACGCATGGGGCAGGCCATCGCAGAGGCCATTGTGGCCGCGGGCGAGGAACTTTCCGGCGGCGTGGACCGCGATGGCGACATCGGCGGGCTGGTCGCGCATTCGGACGTGCTGATCGACTTCTCCAGCCCGGTCGCGCTCGAAGCCAATCTCGATGCTGCCGTGGACGCAGGCATTCCCATCGTCGTCGGCACCACCGGCCTTGAGGAACGTCACCACTGGCTCATCGATGCCGCCGCGCAGCACATTCCCGTGCTCCAGACCGGTAACACCTCGCTGGGCGTCACCCTGCTCGCCCACCTCGTGCGCGAAGCCGCCAGCAAGCTGGGTGAGGACTGGGATATCGAGATCGTCGAGACCCACCATCGCATGAAGGTGGACGCCCCCTCCGGCACCGCGCTGCTGCTGGGCGAAGCCGCCGCCAAGGGCCGTGAGGTCAGCCTGTCGAACGCCGCCGTGCGCGCGCGCGACGGCATCACCGGCAAGCGCGAGGCGGGCACCATCGGTTTCGCAGCCTTGCGCGGTGGCACCGTGGCGGGCGATCACACCGTGCACTTTCTGAGCGATAACGAACGCCTCTCGTTCTCCCACCTCGCCGAAAACCGCACGATCTTTGCCAAGGGCGCGGTCAAGGCGGCGCAGTGGCTGAAGGACAAGCACGCCGGCCGCTACACGATGCCCGAGGTTCTGGACCTTTGAACAAGGCCGAAATCTTCGAATTCTTCCGCCGTCTCGCCGAGCTTAACCCCTCGCCCGAGACGGAGCTGGAATTCGGCAACAACTACCAGTTGCTGGTCGCCGTGGTGCTTTCCGCGCAGTCGACCGACGTGGGCGTCAACAAGGCCACGCGGGCGCTGTTCCGCGAAGTGAAGACGCCCGCGCAGATGGTCGAACTGGGCGAAGAGGGCCTGAAGCAGCACATCAAGACGATCGGCCTGTTCAATGCAAAGGCCAAGAACGTCATCGCGCTCTCCGAAATCCTGGTCGAGCGCTACAACGGCGAAGTGCCGGAAGACCGCGATGCGCTGGTCGAACTGCCCGGCGTCGGCCGCAAGACCGCCAACGTGGTGATGAACTGCGCCTTCGGAGCGGAAACCTTCGCGGTGGACACGCATATCTTCCGCGTCGGCAACCGCACCGGCATCGCCAAGGGCAAGACGCCGCTGGCGGTCGAGAAGCAGCTTGAAAAGCGCGTGCCGCAGCCCTTCCGCGTGGGATCGCACCACTGGATGATCCTGCACGGCCGCTACATCTGCAAGGCGCGCACGCCCGAATGCTGGCGCTGCCCGGTGATTGACTTGTGCGACTACAAGGACAAGGTTCTGGAGAAGGGGGCAGGAAAGAAAGCCGCCTGAATTCAGGTGACCGCCATTCAGGTAAACGATCGGAAGGACGTTAACATGCGCCGCCGTCACATTGCCTTTTCAGCCATTCCCCTGATCCTCGCCGCCTGTTCACAGCAGGAAGCCAAGCCGCCACCGCCCGTCAGCCCCGCCGCCGAAGCGATCGGCCCCGCGCAGGACTGCCTGCCGCTAACGCAGTTCTCCAACACCCGCATTCGCGACGATTGGACGATCGATTTCATCGGCGGCGCGGGCAACCGCGTCTGGCGGGTGACGCTGCCGAACCGCTGCTCCGGGCTCAGGTCGGCGGACAGCTTTACCTATTCGACGTCGCTCTCGCAGCTGTGCCGGCAGGACATCATCTATCCGCTGATGCGCGTAGGCAGCGGCTTCCAGCGCGGCGGCGGATGCGGTCTGGCGCCGTTCGTGCCAGTGAAGTTGGCGCAGTAGCTATCAGTCAAATCCTCCCCCTTGGGGGGAGGTGGCAGCGCGGAGCGCTGACGGAGGGGTATCCACGCCAGCGGTGACACCCCTCCGTCAGCGCTCCGCGCTGCCACCTCCCCTTACAGGGGAGGAGTAGGAACCTCAGCTTTCGTACTGCTCCGGATCGATATTGAGCCCCCGGCGCCCTTCCGACGAGGTATGCGCGGGTGCCTTGGGCATCGCCTCCTCCGGATCGACCAGCGGCTGCAGCATGCCTTCACTGCGCGTGATGACCGCAGTCGCCACCGCGTTGCCGACCACGTTCGTGGCCGACCGCCCCATGTCGAGGAAGGTGTCGACGCCCAGCAGCAGCGCAATGCCTTCGACCGGCAGGCCGAACTGCGAGAGGGTCGCGGCGATCACCACGAGGCTGGCGCGCGGGACGCCGGCGATGCCCTTCGAACTGACCATCAGCGTCAGCAGCATCAGGATCTGCGTGCCGATGGGAACGTGGATGCCATAGGCCTGCGCGATGAAGATCGACGCGAAGCTCATGTAGATCATCGAGCCGTCGAGGTTGAAGCTGTAGCCCAGTGGCAGGATAAAGCCGGAGATGCGGCGCGGCACGCCGAAACGGTCGAGCTGTTCGAACAGCTTGGGCAGGCTCGCTTCCGACGATGCGGTCGAGAACGAGAGCAGCAGCGGCTCGCGGATGTAGCGGAACAGGGTGACGATCCGCCCGCGCAGGAAAATGCCGCCCACCAGGAACAGCAGCAGCCAGAGCAGCAGCATCGCGAAGTAGAACTCGCTGACGAGCACGCCATAGGTGACGATGATGCCAAGGCCCTGCTTGGCGATCACGCTGGCGAGCGCGCCGAACACCGCGAACGGTGCGAAGCGCATCACGTAATCGGTGATCTGCAGCATCAGTTCGGACAGCGCCTCGCTCACCTTGACGATGATCGCGCCCTTCTCGCCGATGGCGGTCAGGCCGACGCCGACGAAGACCGAGAAGACGAGGATTTGCAGGATGTTGTTCTGCGCCATGGCATCGACGGCGCTGCTCGGGAAGATTTCGAGGATGAAGTGCCGCAGCGTCAGTTCACCCATTTCCAGCTTGCCGAGGTCCGAGCCGGTGGTGAGGCCCGCGCCGACGCCCGGCTTGAACAGGTTGACCAGCACCAGGCCCAGGCCCAGCGAGATCAGGCTGGCCGAAATGAACCAGCCCAGCGCCTTGCCGCCGATGCGGCCCAGCGCGGCACTATCGCCCATGCCCGAAATGCCGGTGACGATCGTCGCGAAGACCAGCGGCGCGATGATCATCTTGATCAGCTTCAGGAAAACGTCGGGCAGCAGCTTGAAGTAGTCGGCCCACTGCGCAAGGCGCGGATCGTCCGCAGCGATGGTCGCATGCAGCAGCCAGCCTACGGCGATGCCCAGCACCATGCCGATAATGATATAAAGCGTCAGCCGCCGGCCCATTCCCACCTCGCAATAAAATTGCTGGCGAGACTAACAGCGTGACCCGCCCGGTCAACGCCGGGCGCGCCCTTATTCTTGAGGTTGTCCGCGAGAATCAGCGGATTCGGGGGCGATTGAAAATCCGCCACAGGCGGATTTTGACGGCGCCGGCCCACTCCCGTCCCGAAGAACACGAAAAGGTCCGGGGGACCTTTTCGCTGAGGGGGCCGACCTCCCACGAAAGTATCCTGATGGAAGGTCGGATGGGAGAGTGGGCCGGTGCCGCATGAAAATGCCCATCCGGGTATTTTCAATCAGACTTTCAGCGCGGCTTCGGTGACCCGGCGATAGATGCGAACCAACGCTTCCAGATCAGCCACCGCCACCGCCTCGTCGCGCTTGTGCATCGTCGCGTTGCACAGGCCGAATTCGATAACGGGCGACAGGTCCTTGAGGAAGCGCGCGTCGGAGGTGCCGCCGCTGGTCGAAAGCTCCGGCTCCACGCCAGTCTCCGCGCGGATCGCGTCGGCCAGCAGGGCGGAGAAATCGCCGGGCTCGGTCAGGAACGCCTCTCCGGAGATCACCGGGCGCGCGGTGCCGCCGTGGCGCTGGGCGATCTCGGAAACGCGCTGCGACAGGCCCTCGCCCGTGTGCAGATCGTTGAAGCGGATCGAGATGCGCGCCGATGCCTTGGCCGGGATCACATTGGTGGCCGGGTTGCCGACGGTCAGGTCGGTCACTTCCAGATTGCTCGCCTGGAACCAGTCGGTCCCCTCGTCCAGCACCAGCGCATCGAGTTCGGCCAACATGGCGACCAGCTTGGTGATCGGGTTGTCGGCCAGATGCGGATAGGCGACGTGACCCTGCACGCCGTCGACTTCCAGCCAGATGTTCACCGATCCACGGCGGCCGATCTTCATCACGTCGCCCAGACGGTTCACCGAAGTGGGTTCGCCTACAAGACAGAGGTCGGGAATCGCGCCCACTTCACGCATATGGTCGATCAGCGCGAGGGTGCCGTAGCGGGCCGGGCCTTCCTCGTCCCCGGTGATGACGAAGCTGATCGTGCCCGCCTCGGCCGGGATCTGCGCGGCGGCGGCGACCATCGCCGCGATCGAGCCCTTCATGTCCACCGCGCCGCGGCCGTAGAGCAGTTCGCCCCGCACTTCCGGCGTGAAGGCGCCGCTGGCCCAGCCCTCGCCCGGCGGCACCACGTCCAGGTGGCCGGCAAAGGCGAAGTGGCGCGATCCCTCGGGCCCCTTGCGGATAGCGAAGAGATTTTCGACCGGTCCGTCCGGCGCCTCGCCCGAAAGCGCGCGGTGTACCTCGAAGCCTAGCGGCAGGAGCTGCCCCTCTAGGCAATCGAACACCATGCCGGTGGCCGGCGTGACGCTGGGGCAGGCAATCAGCGCTTCGGCAAGCGCGAGGACATCGGCGGCGGTCTGCACGGTCTCGGTCATTCGGCGGCCATTGCACAGGTCTGCGCGCATGACCATAGTTTCGGCACAGGTCCACCAAGGGCCGGCGAGGGAGGGACTCGTGCCAAAGATCGATATCGACGCCATCGCGCCATCCAACCGCACCGGCTATCCGGCCCCGTTCGACCGGCCCGTGGCAGGCCGCTGGTACCGCCGACTGGCGCCAACGGGCGGCTTGACCGAAATGGGCGCCAGCCGCGTGGTGCTGAAGCCCGGCGCCTGGTCCAGCCAGCGGCACTGGCATGATGACGAGGACGAACTTCTGGTCATGCTCTCGGGAGAGGCGGTGCTGGTCGAAGATTCGGGCCGCACCGTGATCCGCGCGGGCGACATCTGCGCCTGGCCCAAGGGCGTGACGAACGGCCATCACCTGATCAACGAAAGCGATGCGGACTGCGTGTTCGTGGCCGTCAGCGCGGGCAATCCCGAGGGTTCAGGCGCCTATTCGGACATCGACATGAAGTTCGACGGAGACGGGTACTTTCACAAGGATGGCACGCCGTACCCCACCGAACGGATGCGTTAAGCCATCATCACGTCTCAACACTATCGTCATCCCCGCGAAGGCGGGGATCCCGCTTTTTCGTCTACCTCTACGCTGCGTCGCAAGGAAGCGGGGCCCCCGCCTTCGCGGGGGCGACGAGATAGATTGGAACGGGGGAGCGGAGATGCTCAGCCCAGCGCTTCATCCAGCATCTTGGCCAGACGCAGGCCGGCCTGCTGGATACGCTGGTCCACGATCGGGATCGCCGCTTCGATCGCGGCTTCGTTCCACGTCGCCTTGGCGTCCTTCACGTCACAGGGAAGCTTGCCACCGTAGGCCGCCGGATAGATCACGTCGCGGCTGATCTCCCACGATTCGCGGGCCCAGTCTTCGGTCTTGCCGGTAGCGAGGCGGGCCTTCTCTTCGGCCGAATAGCGGCGCACCAGCGGCGGATTGGCGGAACTGATCGCGCGTTCGGCCATCAGACCGTCCCACACCGAATGCAGGTTGAAGCCGGTGGCATCGCCATAGCCGCTGTCCACCTTGTTGCCGCCCTGATCGGCATTCTCGCCCACGTGGAGCGGCTGGTGCACATCACCCACGAAGTGCGTGACGAGGATCAGTGCCTCAAGCCTCATCGCGGGGGCCAGCTTGCGGTCTGCCAGCAGGCGGGCGTTGCGGTCGATCTGTGCGGTGACGCAGTTGCCGTCGCGGCAGTCTGCCTTGAGGTCAAAGGTGCCGCAGACCGGCTGATCGTGATAGTGCCACGAGGACATGAACGCGAAGCGCCAGCGCTCGTCCTTGTTCTTGATGCAGTCTGGCCAGACGGCAGCATCCTCGAACGTCTTCGCGCTGCATTCGGGCGTATCGAGTTCGCCCTGATGGCGCAGCAGCGCGGCGATCTGCGCGCGGGTGGCGGGCTTCACGTTGTCCAGCGCGATGGCGGCAACGGTGCGGTGCCCCAGCGCGCCCCAGGCCATGGCGGGCGTGGCAAGCGCAGAGGCGGCAAGGCCAGCCATGGCGGCCAGCGTCATTACGATCTTCTTCATGGGGAATTTCACTTAATCGGCGTTTCGTACTGTTCGATGACCCATTGCTCGGTCTGGGCGGCATTGATCCACTGCTGCATCCACTCATGCTCCCACACGGCCTCCATATAGGCCTGTGCGAAACCGGGGACGCCGATGCCATAGGTCAGGAAACGGCTGACGACCGGGGCGTAGAACACGTCGGCCGCGCTGAAGGTGCCGAACAGGAACGGCCCGCCGCGCCCGAAGCGCGCGCGCGCCTCTGCCCAAAGGGTGAGGATACGCACGATGTCCACGCGCACGTCATCGCCCAGCGTCACCCCCTCCACCCGCATGCGGATGTTCATCGGGCAGGCGCGGCGCAGCGCGAAGTAGCTGGAATGCATTTCGGCAACCATCGATCGCGCCATGGCGCGGGCATCGTCGCCCTTGGGCCAGAAGCGGTCGCGGCCCACTTTGTCGGCCAGGTATTCGACGATGGCCATGCTGTCCCACACGACCGCGTCGCCATCCCACAGGATCGGCACTTTGCCGTGGCTGGGGGCAAGATCGTCGGAAGTGCGCTGCACGTCCCATTCCTCGCCATAGAGCGGGACGGTGATCTCCTCGAAATGGAGGCCCGACTGCTTGCACGCCAGCCAGCCGCGAAGCGACCAGCTGGAGTAGTTCTTGTTGCCGATGATCAGCTTCACTTACGCGGATTCCCCATAGGTCCAAGTCCGAGGTCCAAACCCGGGGCCTATCGGTTCAGCCCCGACAAGTCGAGAATGAACAGCGACTCTTTTATCCGGACTGACGTCCGGAAGCGGCACCGGCCCACTCCCCCACCCGACCACCCACGAGTGTATCCTGATGGGTGGTCGGGTGGGGGAGTGGGCCGGTGCCGCTCAAAACGGCCGGATGGCCGTTTTGCCCGACCGCAAGGTCGGACAGGGACTTTATCGCAAGCCATTCGCGGATGCGAATGGCGCACCCATCAAAAGAGTCGCGTGATCTCGTAGAACAGCGCGCCGACGACGGCGCTAGCCGGGATCGTCACCACCCAGGCCACGATCACGCGGCTCGCGACCGACCAGCGCACCGCGCTGGCGCGGCGGGCGGCGCCGGTGCCGACGACGGCGCCGGTGATCGCGTGGGTGGTCGAAACCGGAATGCCCATGGCGCTGGCGCCGAACACCACGATCGAGCCCGCAGTGGAAGCGCAGAAGCCGGAGTGGTGGTTCAGCTTGGTCAGCTTCGAGCCCATCGTCTTGATGATCTTCCACCCGCCCGACAGCGTACCGATGGAGATCGCCGCGTAGCAGCAGATCACCACCCATTCGGGCACGTGGAAGCCGCCCTGAAGGTGGCCGGTGGAATAGAGCAGCACCGCGATGATGCCCATCGTCTTCTGCGCATCGTTACCGCCGTGGCTGATGGAATAGGCGGCGGACGAGAACAGGTGCAGCGTCTTGAAAATGCCGTTCGACTGGCGCGGGGTGGTGCCCCGGAACAGCCACGAGGTCACCAGCATCATCAGCATCGCGATCAGGAAGCCCAGCACCGGCGAGGCGACGATGGCGATCAGCGTCTTCACCGTGCCGTCCGATTCGACGACGCCCGGCCCGGCTGCGGCAACGCCCGCGCCCAGCAGGCCGCCGATCAGCGCGTGGCTGGACGAGGACGGAATGCCCTTGATCCAGGTCAGCACGTTCCAGAACATCGCGCCGACCAAGGCGCCGAACACCACGGCGGGCGTCACCGCATCCTTGTCGATGATGCCCTTGCCCACCGTTTCGGCGACGTGGAGGCCCATGATCCAGTAGGCGGCGAAGTTGCCGAAAGCGGCGAACAGCACCGCGACGACCGGCGAAAGCAGGCGCGTGGCGACGACCGTGGCGATGGCATTGGCGGCGTCGTGCAACCCGTTCAGGAAGTCGAACGCGAGCGCGAGCGCGACAAGGCCGATCAGCAGCGGCAGGGCAAGCGTGTGTTCCATAGGGGGATCTGACCGTCAGGCGTGATCGATGACGAGACCGTCGATCTCGTTCGCCACATCCTCGAAGCGGTCGACCACGCGCTCGAGGCGCTTGAACATCTCCTGGCGGACGATGAAGTGCAGCGCATCCTTGCCACTATCGGCCTTGAACACGCGCTTCAGGCCGGCGGCGTGGATCGCATCGGCATGGCCTTCCATGCGCACCAGGCGTTCGGTCAGCTCATGCAGGCGATGGCCGTTGTCGGCGATCTTGCGCAGCAGCGGCATGATCTCCGCCGTCAGGCGCGCGGCGTCGACGATGATCGCCGCCATGTCGATCATTTCCGGTTCGAATTCGGAAACTTCGTAAAGGTTCACCGCCGTGGCCACCTGCTGCATCTCGTCGATGGCATCGTCCATCGTCGTGATCAAGCTGGTGATCGACGAACGATCGAACGGCGTCAGGAAGGTGCGGCGCACGGTCTGCAGCACTTCGCGAGTGATATTGTCCGCGTCGTGTTCACGCTCCTCGATCTCGCGGATGTGCTGCGCGCGGCCGGCGCCGCCCTGTGCCAGACGCGCCAGCGCATCGGCACCGGCGACGAGCGTCGCGGCCTGCTGTTCGAACAGATCGAAGAAATTGCCCTGCTGCGGAAGCAGCTTCTGGAACCAGGCAAACATTGTATTGATCCCTGTCTTGTCGGCCATCCGGTCAGCCATCGCGCCGATCATGCGCGCGGGGCTGGCGGCGGCGCGGAACTCGCGCGCACCGAAGGACCGGATCAGCGCGCGAAGATCCTCTTCGTCGACCGCCTTAGCGGCGTCGGCGAGTGAGAACCAGCGGCGTTCGCGCTGATGCTGTTCGTCCCACGAGTCAAGTTCTTCGGTGACGGCGAAAGGAAATACGTCGACATCCGCCCAGACCGATGCGCCCGATGCCCGCTGCTTGCGATAGCGGTAGGATCCCAGCGGAACCGGACAGGCGGCGCCCAGCACGCCTGCTTCTTCCTCCGCCTCGGCAGCGGCAGCGGCATGGGGGAGGTAGCCCTTCATCAGCCCGCCCTTGGGAATCACCCAACGGCGCGTGCTGCGCGAGGTGATCAGCAGGATCTGGATCGGCGCATCGACCGCGGGGCCGACGGTGCGATAGGGAAGAACGGCGATCTGGCGCATGGCGAGTCTCCTTTCTTCTCTGACGCGCGACCGCGTGCCCCTAGGGGAAGCGGGCCGGTCACGCAATCGTCACATACCAGGTTTTCCGGAGTGTACCGGCCAGGGTCAGGCCAAGGTCAGGCCCTGGAGGGTCCGCAGATGCCGATGATGGCACGATAGTGCGATGGTATCTAGACGCCGCCACGGCGGCGCGGTTGAGGACAAGCGATTGATGTGAGGAGAAATCTTGGGCGGAGCGAAAACTCCATGCCCCCACTCAATCAACCGAACCGTCGCCCCCGCGAAGGCGGGGGCCCCGCTTCCTTTTTCCTCGCCGCCCAAAGAACAAGCGGGGTCCCCGCCTTCGCGGGGACGACGGAGTGGTATTGCGGAAAGTTCGCGTGCGGGGCCGGGCGAAACCCAACCCCGGTCCGATCACCAATCGTCAGATGAGCGAATCGGCGAAGACCGCCGCACGCAATTCGGCGATGCCGAGGCCCTTTTCCGAAGAGGTGACGTGCACCTCCGGATAGGCGGCCGGATGCTTGCGCGCCTCGGCAATGGTCTCGGCGTGAACCTTTTCCAGTTCGCTCGCCTTGATCTTGTCCGCCTTGGTCAGGACGATGCGATAGCCGACGGCGGCCTCGTCCAGCATCTTCATCATGTCGGCATCGACATCCTTCACGCCGTGGCGCGAATCGACCAGCAGCAGCGTGCGCTTCAGCTCTACGCGGCCGCGCAGATAGTCGCGCACGAGGCGGCGCCAGGTCTCGACGACCTTGGGCGGTGCCTTGGCGAAGCCATAGCCGGGCATGTCGACAAGGCGGAACTGCAGCGGCTCGCCCACGTCGAAGAAGTTCAGTTCCTGCGTGCGCCCCGGCGTCACCGAAGTACGCGCGATCGCCTTGCGGCCGGTCAGCGCGTTCAACAGCGACGATTTGCCGACGTTCGAGCGGCCGCAGAAAGCGATCTCCGGCTCACCCGATTCGGGCAGGAACTTCAGCGCGGGCGCGCTCTTCAGGAACGTTACCGGTCCTGAAAAGAGCTTCCGTGCCTGTTCGATCAGTTCTGCCTGTTCTTCTTCCATGTCAGCCTCAGGCCTTCTTCTCGCGGTCGCGGGCACGGGCCTTGTCCTGGGCTTCCTTTTCCTGCTGCGCCTTCAGCTGCGGATGCATCACGTAGAGCAGCTTCTGCTGACCGATCGCGAGCAGGTTGGAAGTGATCCAGTAGACCAGCAGGCCCGAGGCGAACGGCGCCATGATGAACATCATGAACCAGGGCATCAGGGCGAAGACCTGCTGCTGCGCCGGATCCATCTGCTGCGGGTTCAGCTTGAACTGCAGGTACATGGTCACGCCCAGCAGCAGCGCCAGCACGCCGATGCCAAGGAAGGCCGGGGGCGTGAACGGCAGCATGCCGAACAGGTTCAGGATGTGCAGCGGATCGGGCGCCGAAAGGTCCTTGATCCACAGCACGAACGGCTGGTGGCGCATTTCGATCGCCAGGTTCAGCACCTTGTAGAGCGCGAAGAACACGGGAATCTGCAGGAACATGGGAAGGCAGCCGGCAAGCGGATTGACCTTCTCCTCCTTGTACAGCTTCATGATTTCAAGCTGCTGCTTTTCCTTGTCGTCCTTGTAACGCTCCTGGATCGCCTTCATCTTCGGCTGGATGGCGCGCATCGCGGCCATCGAGGCGAAGCCGCGCTGGGCCACCGGGAACATGATGCCGCGCACGATGGCGGTCAGCAGGATGATGGCGACGCCGAAGTTGCCGACGAGCGCGAACAGCTTCACCAGCAGCCAGAAGATCGGCTTTTCGAACCAGCGGAACCAGCCCCAGTCGATGGCGAGGCCGAAGTTGGCGACGCCCGCCTTCTCATAGGCGTCGAGCACCGCGTGCTCCTTGGCGCCGGCGAACAGCATGGTCTGGCGGCTGAGCGTCTGGCCCGGCTGGACCACGCTCTGTTCGTAGACGGCGTCGGCACGGAACAGCTGGTTGCCCAGCGAACGGAACGAGCCGGTGGCCTTGCCATTGTTGGCGGCGTTCACCGGGATCACGGCCGACATCCAGTAGACGTCGGTAAAGCCGATCCAGTCCACCTTGCCGGCCGGGTCCTGCGTGCCCGCGCCGACGAGATCGTCGTACTTGGGTCCGAACACGACGGAGCCGTCGAACGCGCCGATGCCGCCGGTGCGCAGCGTCCACGCATAAGCGGCGGCGGTGCGGTTGGTGCGGTTCACGAAAGCGAAGGGCTGCACCGTGACCGGCGCCTGGCCCTTGTTGATCACCTGCTGGTCGGCCGTGATCATGTAATTGTCGTCGACCTTGAAAGTCAGCGCATAAGTCTGGCCCTGGCCGTTGTCCCAGGTGAGCGTGACGGGCGTGGCCGGCGTCAGCTTGGCGCCTGCAGGCGCGGTCCAGACGGTCTGGGCATTGGGCGCGGCGTTACCCTGGCCGACCCAGCCGAACTGCGCATACTGCTGCGCCGGCGTGCCGGAGGGCGAGAACATGCGGACCGGGCCGGAATCCTTCTCCACCGTCTCACGATGGCGGTTGAGCACCAGATCGTCGAGCAGCGCGCCGGTCAGGTTGATCGAACCCGAAACGCCCGGCGCCTGGATCGGCACGCGGCCGCCCTTGGTCAGTGCGGTCTTCAGGTCCTGCCGTTCCAGCGCAACGTCGTCCGCGTTCAGCAGGCCGCCTTCGCGGGTGGGCTTGGCGGCGTTGGTCGGGGCCGGGTTCGCGGCGGTCTGCTCGACCTTGGCGGGCTTGTTGGCGTTCGGATAGAAATGATTGACGCCGGCCTGCCAGCCGAAAAGCACGAGCGCGGTCAACACGACCGCCAGAATGATGTTGCGCTGGTTATTCACGAAGGCTTTCCTGTCGTAATCCCGTCGAAGGCGGCGGCCGCGCGAGGGCTTTGGCCGCTACCTCAATTCATGTCAGTCCGGCACCGGGTCGTAGCCGTGCCCACCCCAAGGCTGGCAGCGCAATAGACGCTTGAACGCCAGCCAGCCACCCTTAATCGCACCGTGCTTGCGCACCGCAATGATCGCGTACTGCGAGCACGAGGGCGAATAGCGGCACGACGGCGGCAGCACTTGCGAAGGGCCCAGTTGCCACGCCCGGGCGATACCGATCAGCAGCAGCCCCGGAAGACGCGCGAACAAGGCGAACACGCGCTTCACTTGCGGGGCTTGCCCTTGCGGCCGCGATGGCTGCGCGGCGGATCGCCCTTCCCGGCCTGAGCCCGGCCCAGCGCCACCCGCAATTCCTCGCGCAGCAGCGCGAAATCGCGCTCCACCCCGCCTTCGCGTCCGATCAGCACGTGATCGGTATCGGCAAGGCCGAGTTCGGGCAGAAGTTCGCGCAGCAGTGCACGAAAGCGCCGCTTCATGCGGTTGCGCACCACCGCATTGCCGATCTTCTTGGTGACGGTGATACCCGCCCGCTGCCCCTGGCCGTCGTTACCCTTGGCCAGGAGCACGAATCCGGGCCGCGCCACACGAAGGCCGCCATTGGCCGCAACGAAGTCGGCACGGCGGGTCATGGTGGAATAGGCGGCGGTCATGTCAGCCGGCAGATAGGGTGCGGGACTGCAAAGTACAAACGGCGGCGGCCCGTGCCGCTACCCGATTCCTCACCACGCAACACAGCATGCGAGGGATCGGATAGCGGCACGGGCCGGTGCCGCATCCAGCCGTTAAGCTGGAAAAGTCTCGATTAGGCCGAGAGCTTCGAACGGCCGCGGGCGCGGCGCGCACGAAGAACCTTGCGGCCACCGACGGTCGCCGTGCGGGCGCGGAAGCCGTGACGGCGGGCGCGGACAAGGCGGCTGGGCTGGAAAGTGCGCTTCATGACGGTCCTCGAAAATCCGAACAAAAGAGGCCGCCCGACCGGGACGACCGCAAAACAGAGCGCGCCGATACTGGAGCGCCGAAGCAGAGTCAAGCAAAGCCAGCCTCTTTCGGCCGTCAAACCGGGCGGCACCGCGATTCTTTTCATGCGGCGGCTATTCGGCAACTACCTCCTATGGGGATCGCCGGATAGCCATGCGTGCCCAAGCCTTGCGGGCAAGGGGCATGATAGACTCGGTCCGTCAGATCAACCGGAGCGGCGGAAACGGGGCAACGATGAAGGAAGACGATCAGGTCGGCGTGTTGGTGGGGTGGTCGTCGCAGACCTTCGGGCCGAATCTGATCCTCGACCTTCAGACTTTCGAGCGTTCGTCATGGGATAGCGGCGACGAACCCGAAATCGCGCGGATCTACATGACCCGCAATCAGGCCGCAGTCCTTGCCAATCACTTGTTCGCAATCAGCGGAACCTCACCCCCGAAGCGACCGCAAGGTCGATTCGGCCGGCTCTTTGGCTAGGCGGCGAATCAACCCGGTCCAGCGAGACCCAGCGATTCATTTCCCCCGCGCCGAACCACAGCGCCGATTCGAACGGCACCGAATTGGTCATCGCGTAGAAGGCCCGCGCCTCGCCTTCGTCCATGCCCATCTGGCGATAATAGTCCAGATATCGGCGGTTCTCCGGCCCATCAGCCGAATAGTCCTTCGCCTCGCGCCCCGAATCGTCGATCCAGGAATGGACCGCGAACTCCGCGCCGTCGTCGGCATACCGCCGGGTTCCGGCCAGAAACAGTTCGACCGCGCCGGAGCGGACCGAGCCGCCATCGGGCACATGGGTGGCAATGCCGCGCGCCCGGATCATCCGGCCCAAGCGCAGATTGGCGAAGTCATCCTCGGTACCCGGGCATTCGATCATCTCGATTTCGGCGATTGCCGGCCAATCGCGCAGCATGGCGGCGAACTGGGCGGGGCTGCGCGAATCGGTGACGTCCACCAGCGCGACATGGCGCGCATCGATCACGCGGAACGGACCGTAGCGGGCAACGCCGCGCGGGATAGGGGCGGGCTGGGCCTGCTGCCAGGCGATATCGACCAATCGCTCGCCGCCGACGAAAGGCTCCGCCTCGTCAGCGATCACCGCCACGGGCTGCTGCACGTAGCCCGGCTCCTCGAAGAGTACCATTTCGTAAGGCAGCGTGGGCGCAAGTGTGGGCGCCGAGGCCGCCTCCTGCGCGCAAACGGAAACGGCGCCCAGCGGCAGCAGGGCCATGAGCGGTGCAAGCAAGGCAGCTACGATCGTACGCATGTGCCAAAACTGCGCCGCAAGTCCTTACCCAAGCCGTGAGACTTGCGGTTAAAACGGTGTAACGATTGGCCTGGGTAGCGCTTTGAATATCGACAGTGCCGGGGGGCAGTGTCATTCGGTGGATGTACCTAGTTCATCCGTCGTTTTTCCTGAGAGCCAAGGGTCCTTCGTGGTCGCACTCGTTTCGACCGTCGCCTACCTGGGGTTGGAGGCGCGCCCGGTCGAAGTTCAATGCCAGGTGGCGCCGGGAATGCCCGCGTTCACCCTGGTCGGCCTGCCCGACAAGGCAGTGGGCGAAAGCCGTCAGCGCGTCAGCGCGGCGCTGACGGCGATGGGCCTTGCCCTGCCGCCCAAGCGCATCACCATCAACCTCTCCCCCGCCGATCTGCCGAAAGAGGGCTCACATTACGACCTGCCCATCGCGCTTGCCCTGCTGGCGGCGATGGGCGTGGTCGATGCCGAGCAATTGGCCGATTTCGTGGCGGTGGGCGAACTCGCGCTGGACGGCCGCGTTATCCCTTCCCCCGGCGTGCTGCTCGCCGCGATTCACGCCAGTTCGTTGGAGAAGGGACTGATCTGCCCCGCCGCGCAAGGGACAGAGGCGCGCTGGGCCGAAGGCGTGCCGGTGGTGGCGACGCCCAACCTGATCAGCCTGCTCAATCACCTGAAGGGCACGCAGGTCCTGCCGCCGCCCCCTGTCGGCCGCGCTGATCCGCCCGTCGGCGGCCCGGACCTGAAGCAGGTGAAGGGGCAGGAAGTCGCCCGCCGTGCACTGGAAATCGCCGCCGCCGGATCGCACAATCTGCTGATGAGCGGCCCTCCGGGCGCGGGGAAATCCCTGCTCGCCTCTTGCCTGCCCGGCATCCTGCCCGAACTGACGCCGGCAGAGGCGCTGGAAGTCTCGATGATTTCCTCGGTCGCCGGCACGCTGGAGGAAGGCCGCATCAGCCGCGCTCGCCCGTTCCGCTCGCCGCACCATTCGGCATCGATGGCCGCGCTGACCGGGGGCGGCCTGCGGGTGCGGCCGGGCGAAGTCTCGATGGCGCATCTGGGCGTGCTGTTCCTCGACGAACTGCCCGAATTCCAGCGCGCGGTGCTCGATTCGCTGCGCCAGCCGCTCGAAACCGGCGAGATTTCGGTGGCGCGCGCCAATGCCCATGTCACCTATCCGGCGCGCGTGCAGCTGGTGGCGGCGATGAACCCCTGCCGCTGCGGCTATCTGTCCGACCCGGCCCTCGCCTGTTCGCGCGTACCCAAGTGCGCGGCCGACTATCAGAGCAAGGTCTCGGGACCGCTGCTTGACCGCATCGACCTGCATGTCGAGGTCGATCCGGTGCGCGCCGTCGATCTGGCCCTGCCTCCGCCCAAGGAAGGCAGCGCCGAAGTGGCCCAGCGCGTTGCCCGCGCCCGCGCCGTGCAGACCGCGCGTTTGGACGGCACCGGCAAGCGCACCAATGCCGAACTCGACGGCGATCTGCTGGATATGCACGCCACGCCCGACGAGCCCGGCCGCAAGCTGCTGATGCAGGCGGCGGAGGCGATGCACCTCTCGGCACGCGGCTATACGCGCATCCTTCGCGTGGCTCGCACGATTGCCGACCTTGCCGGCGCCGCCGAAGTGGGGCGGGTGCATGTGGCCGAGGCCTTGAGCTACCGACGGCAGCCGCCGAGAGGCTGATCGGCGGCTGCGACCGGCATCCTGATACCCCGTCCTAATGCTTCGTCCTAATACCTAATCCCATGCTTCGTCGTCCCCGCGAAGGCGGGGATCCCGCTTTTCTGGCGCCGTGGAGACAAGGAAGCGGGGCCCCCGCCTTCGCGGGGGCGACGGATTTGGTGTTGCGCGGGTTTGGAGTTTCCCATGCCCTCGCAAACCCAAGCCCGCCTAAACGATCGTCTGCGTCGAATGTCCGCCAGCAACTTCCCTTCCCTTCTGCGCTCCCAACTGGCATCGCCCCGCACATGACCTCGCAGACCGACCGCACTGCCCTTCTTGCCGGCCTTTCGATCATCGTTGCGCAAAGCTCGATCAACCTGGGCGCCGCCTTCGCCAAGAGCCTGTTTCCACTGGTCGGGCCCGAAGGCGTTGCCGCTCTGCGCACGACGATTTCGGCGCTGATCCTGCTCGCCATCGCCCGCCCGTGGCGCGTGAAGATGACGGCGCGGCAGTTGAAGTGGCTGCTGCTCTACGGCGTGGTGCTCGGTTGCATGAATCTAGCGATCTACTGGGCGATCCGGCGCATTCCCATCGGCATTGCCGTCGCCATCGAGATCTGCGGACCGCTGAGCCTGGTGCTGGCAAGCTCACGCTCGGTGAAGGATTTTCTGTGGCTGGCGCTGGCGGTAGGCGGCATGGCGCTGCTGATCCCGTGGGAGGGCAGCGCGCACGCGCTCGATCCGCTGGGCATCCTGTTCGCGTTGGCGGCCGCGACTTGCTGGGCGCTCTATATCCTGTGCGGGCGGCGCGCTTCGGAAGTCGGTGGCGCCGTTGCAGTGTCGGTGGGCATGGTGGTGGCCTGCTGCATCACGATACCGGTCGGCCTCGCCTCGGCCCCGCACAGTCTGCCCTTGCACGCCTTGGCGCTCGGCGCGGTCGTGGCGGTCCTCTCCAGCGCGCTGCCCTATGTGCTGGAAATGCGGGCGATGCGCCAATTGCCCAGCCGCATCGTCGGCCTGCTGAGCAGCATGGCGCCCGCATTAGGCGCCATCGTCGGCTATCTGGTGCTGGATGAGCGTCTGAGCGCCCTGCAGTGGCTGGCCGTCGCGATGCTGATCGGCGCCAGCGCAGGCTGTTCGCTGGCCTCGCGCCCGCCGGTCGCGCAGGCGCGCGACGATGTGATGGCTTAATCTTCGAAATCGAGCTGGCGCAGCACTTCCGCCACCACGCGCGGATCGCTGGCAAAGCCCAGGTGCGAACACCGGATCGCCACGGCCCGGTCTCGCTCGCCCGGCCAGCCGCAGGCCGAGCGCGGGTGAATCACGCCATCGCGCGGGCTCCACAAGGCGACGGTTGGCACCGGCGGCTTGGCGGTGAAATCGCAGTCGATCGGCGGCGCGCTGACCGAGTGGCCGGTGACCATCTGATAGGCACGCCAGGCATTGTTGGCACGCGGATCACCTGAGAACGGCGTGCCCATGGTGATGACCTTGGACACGCAATCGGGCTCCCGCCGCGCAATCTCCCGCGCGAACAGGCCGCCAAGGCTCCAGCCGACCAGCGCGACCGGGCGCTTGTGCTGACGTGCCAGCGCGCCCACGCGGCGCATCAGGAACGTAAAGTTCTGCTGGTTCGGGCCGAGATTGAGGCCAAGGCCCCATTCGTGAACATCATGCCCGGCCTCGGCCAATGCCTCCGCCATCGGGCGCATCCGGTTGGGATGCGCGCCGAAGCCGGGCAGGAGCATGATCGGCTGCGGATGCAGCGCCTTCTCCACCGCGATCCGTTTCTTCCCGCCGCGCCGCAACGACGCGAGTTCGGCCAGGAACAGACGCAGCGAAGGCTTGCGCACGCCTTCGGGATGCGGCTCACGCGCCAGCGCTGCGCGGCGCGCGATGGCGCTGCGCATCATGTCGATCTGTCGCGGAGCGGATCCGTTCACTTCAATCCTTCAACTTGCTGTCGGCCACTCTATCGGCAATCGCCCACGCGAGCGGTCTTCATATGCATCGCCATCGTCATCTCGCCCATCGGCGCGGTGCCGCCGGACATGTTCATGTTCACCGTCACGTCGGAACCCTGCTCGCCCACCGTGCCGGCCAGCTTGATCGTGGCCGTTCCCTGATCGGCGGACTTGCAATCCATCTGGGCATCCAGCCTGCCGCCATCAACCTCGAACCGCGAATAGGAGCATTCACGGCCCTTGCCGATATTGTCGAACATGTCGCGATAGCCTTTGTCGGCCTCCGCCTGGGTCAGGCAAAACTCGTTGACCTGCCCCTTGGCCATCATCGTCTTCATCTGCGCGGCCGCCTCGCTGGGCATGCCGGGTACGTCCATCTTCGTGATCTCTACCGTCTGCCGGTACTGGCCGGGCTTCGGGCGCTGCAACTGGGCGGCTTCCTGCTTCACTTCGTCCATCGACTTCGCCTCGCCGGACTTGCCCTGTTCCTTGGAGCCACAGGCAGCCAGAGCCAGCGCCGCGCATACAACCGAAACCGCCATGATCCGCTTCATAGAGTCGAGACCTTTCGCACCAGACCAAAGAGGTGAGGAAGTATCATCGACGCGCCCTTCCCGCGAGTCCCCTCCCACGAGACATTGCGGGCACGGGCGATATACCCCATATGTTCTCCCATGGCAGAGCTGATCATCCGCCGGGGCCTTGAGGAACCGGACACTTCGGGCACGTTCGTCCCCCACAAGCCGGCACGTCCCGACAAGTCGATGCCTGGCAGGCCCTTCAAGGTCGTCTCCGAATACGAACCCAACGGCGACCAGCCCACCGCCATTGCCGACCTCGTCTCCACGGCGGGAGAAGGCGAGAAGACGCAAGTGCTGCTGGGCGTCACCGGATCGGGCAAGACCTTCACGATGGCGAAGGTGATCGAGGAGCTGCAACGCCCGGCGCTGATCCTGGCGCCGAACAAGATCCTGGCCGCACAGCTCTATGCCGAAATGAAGGACTTCTTCCCCGAGAACGCGGTCGAGTACTTCGTTTCCTACTACGATTACTACCAGCCCGAAGCCTATGTCGCCCGGTCGGACACCTACATCGAGAAGGAAAGCTCGGTGAACGAGGCGATCGACCGCATGCGCCACTCGGCCACGCGCGCGCTGCTGGAGCGGGACGACGTGATCATCGTCGCCTCGGTCTCATGCCTTTACGGCATCGGCTCGGTCGAGACCTATTCGGCGATGATCTTCGACCTGAAAACCGGGGACACGCAGGACCAGCGCGAGATCATCCGCAAGCTGGTCGCCCTCCAGTACAAGCGCAACGATGCCGCCTTCACGCGCGGCACCTTCCGCGTGCGGGGGGACAATCTGGAACTGTTCCCCTCCCACCTTGAGGACACTGCCTGGCGCATCTCGTTCTTCGGGGACGAGATCGAGGAGATTGCCGAGTTCGATCCGCTCACCGGCAAGAAGGGCTCGGTGCTCGAAAAGGTGCGGGTCTATGCGAACTCGCACTACGTGACGCCCGGGCCGACGATGAAGCAGGCGAGCGAGGCGATCCGCTTCGAACTGACCGAGCGCCTGAAGGAACTGGAAGCCGAAGGCCGCCTGCTGGAAGCCCAGCGGCTGGAACAGCGCACCAATTTCGATCTTGAGATGATCGCCGCCACCGGCAGCTGCGCGGGGATCGAGAACTATTCGCGCTTCCTCACCGGCCGCCTGCCCGGCGAGCCGCCGCCGACTCTATTCGAATACCTGCCAGACAACGCGCTGCTGTTCGTGGACGAAAGCCACCAGACGGTGCCGCAGATCGGCGCAATGTCGAAGGGCGACCACCGCCGCAAGATCACGCTGGCCGAATACGGCTTCCGCCTGCCGAGTTGCATCGACAACCGCCCGCTCCGCTTCAACGAGTGGGACGCGATGCGCCCGCAGACCATCGCCGTCTCTGCCACGCCCGGCCATTGGGAGATGGAAGAATCGGGCGGCGTCTTCGCCGAACAGGTGATCCGCCCGACCGGCCTGATCGATCCGCCGGTGGAAATCCGCCCGGTCGAGGATCAGGTGCAGGACTGCATCGTCGAGTGCAAGACGACGGCGGAGCGCGGCTATCGCACGCTCGTCACCACCCTCACCAAACGCATGGCGGAGGATCTGACCGAGTTCATGCATGAGGCTGGCGTGCGCGTGCGCTACATGCACAGCGACGTCGAGACGCTGGAACGCATCGAACTGATCCGCGATCTGCGCATGGGCGTCTATGACGTGCTGGTGGGCATCAACCTACTGCGTGAGGGGCTGGATATTCCCGAGTGCGGGCTCGTCTGCATTCTCGATGCCGACAAGGAAGGCTTCCTGCGCAGCGAAACCTCTCTGATCCAGACCATCGGCCGCGCCGCGCGCAACGTGGATGGCCGGGTGATCCTCTATGCTGATCGCATGACCGGCAGCATGGAACGCGCGATCGCGGAAACCGACCGTCGCCGCGCCAAGCAGGAAGAATACAACACCGAGCACGGCATCACCCCGCAGACGATCAAGCGGCGCATCGCCGACATCGTGGCGGATACCGCCAGCCGCGACGGCGTGCTGGTGGACATCGATGCCGAGGGCCAGAACAACCTCGTCGGCCACAACTTGCGCGCCTATATCGAGGATCTGGAAAAGAAGATGCGCGCCGCCGCCGCCGATCTGGAATTCGAGGAAGCCGGCCGCCTGCGCGACGAGATCCGCCGTCTGGAAGCCAGCGAACTCGGCATACCGGACGATCACAAGAAAGCACCCATCGTCGGCCGCAGCAATGAGGGCAAACCCGGCACGCGCAAGACGCGGTATGGCAAGATGCAGAAGAAGTGGGGGAAGTGACCGGCTACCAGCCGTAAACGCCCGCCTTCGCTTCGCGATCGATGTCCCCTAAAACAAGACGCCCGGGGCCTGCCGTGGCAGGCCCCGGGCCAGTCTCAGGATCGAATTTCGCCGATCCCTCGGGTCGCAAATCCGTTTTGGACGGAATGACCTGCGACGGCATACCACGTTCATGGTAGCCGCTCTGAGCACGAGTGCTCGTTAACAGTACTTGTTAAGTAGTTTTACAGGCGGCATGAAGGTGTTGTGCCGGGAAACAGGGAATTCCGCAGTGACGCGGAAGTGGTGGGCAGCCTCTTCGCGCGTGCACCCTTCGAAAAGGAAGGCTGGGACATTGCGCTCCAGGCTTTGCGTGACGCTACGGGCTCTTCGCGGGCACAGTTGCTGGCCTTGGGCAGTCGATTCCAAGCCTTCAATTGGGCGACCGACACCCCTCCCGAATACGAAGCGGAGTTCATAGCGGCCGGCGGATTGCGTCCCGATATTAACTACCGCGTCGGCGCCACCCGACCGCCGATGGAACTAACCTGGGAGGCGCATTATGATCAGGTGCGCCAAAATGGGACAGGCGAAGCCTACCTGGAGCACGTGCGCAAGTACGATGCGGAATTCGGCGCGCAGATCGTGCTCAGCCAGCGGCCCGGTGTCTTCTTCGGCCTTGCGGTGCTGCACGGGCCGGCGGAAGGCCGCACGACCGAGGCGCAGCGCGCCGTGCTGGAGGCGGTCGCGCCGGACGTGCTGGCCGCGATTCGCATGCAGGACGCGATCGAGCATCAGGGAATAGCGCTGCTGCGGGGATCACTGGAGGCGTTCCACAGCCCGGCGATCCTGCTCGATGTGTTGGGCAAGGTCTGCGATGCCACCGAATCGGCGCGCAACCTGCTCGGGCCCGGCACCCTGCAAGTACGCGGCGGCATGTTGCGCGCACCCAGGCCCGATCTGGACCGTCTGCTGCAAGGCCGCATCGCCGCCGCGCTTGCCGGCAAGGGCGATGACCCGGCCGACCTCTGGCTTCGGTCCGATAACGGGTTGCTGCTGGTGGATGTGCGCACGCTGCCCCGGCAGGACTGGAGCTTCGGCTTCGCGCCGCGCGTGATCGTCACCCTCCGCGCCCCGCTAGGCCCCGCGCGGGCGCAGGCGCGCACGATCGGATCGGCCTTGGGGCTGACGCTGGCCGAAGGCGAAGTGGTGGCGCTGCTGGCCCATGGCCATTCGCGCCAGCAGGTTGCGAATCTGCGCGGCGTCAGTGTGCAGACAGTCATCAGCCAGTTGCGCACGATCTTCCAGAAGTGCGGCGTCAATCGTGAGGCCGAACTCGTCGCACTTGCACGCGCCGTCATGGAAATGGGGCCGCGCTAGAAGCACTTGCGCCTTCCGTGTTACTTGTCATGCGCTGGCCGCAATCGCTTCTGTACACTTTGCACTGTACGCGGCGAGCGGACGGCGCGACTGGCTCGCTCGGAAAGTCACAATTGAAGAGGTTGCCATGCGGATCGAATGCCCGGAAATGCGTTCCAAGATCATGCCTGCCGAAGCGGCTGCCCGCCTCATCACCAGCGGTTCCACCGTGGGCATGAGCGGCTTCACCGGTTCGGGTTACCCCAAGGCGGTTCCCCTCGCACTCGCGGCCGAGATCGAGGCCGAACACGCCGCCGGACGCCAGTTCCGCGTGCGCATGTGGACCGGTGCCTCCACCGGGCCGGAGCTTGACGGGGCGCTGGCCAAGGCGGACGGCATCGAATTCCGCCTGCCCTACAACTCCGATCCCATCGCCCGTGAACGCATCAACAAGGGCGAGATGAACTACTTCGACATGCACTTGTCGCAGGTGGCGCCGATGGCCTGGCAGGGCTTCCTCGGCCCGCTGGACACCGCCGTGATCGAAGTGGCCGGCATCCGCGCCGACGGCAGCCTGATCCCGTCCTCCTCGGTCGGCAACAACAAGACCTGGCTGGACCGCGCCTCCAAGGTGATCCTCGAGGTGAATTCGTGGCAGAACGAGGCGCTGGAGGGGATGCACGACATCTACTACGGCACCGCCCTGCCCCCCAGCCGCGTGCCGATCCCGCTGGTGAAGCCCGATGACCGTATCGGTTCGCCCTACCTCAAGGTCGATCCCGCCAAAGTCGTCGCCGTGGTCGAGACCGACCGGCCGGACCGCAACGCCCCGTTCAGCCCGCCGGACGAGAAGGCCAAGGCGATCGCCGGCCACATCCTGGAATTCCTGCAGCACGAAGTGAAGCTGGGCCGCCTGCCTTCGGCGCTGCTGCCGATCCAGTCGGGCGTGGGCAATATCGCCAATGCCGTGCTGACCGGCCTTGTCGACGCGCCGTTCGACAGCCTGACCTCCTACACCGAAGTGATCCAGGACGGCATGCTCGACCTGCTGGACTCGGGCAAGCTGCGCATGGCCTCCGCCACCGCGTTCTCGCTGAGCCCCGAGGCGGCCGCCCGCGTCAATGCCGATATGGCCCGCTACCGTGACAAGATGATTCTGCGTCCGCAGGAAATCTCCAACCACCCCGAACTGATCCGCCGCCTGGGCTGCATCGCCATGAACGGACTGATCGAGGCGGATATCTACGGCGCGGTGAACTCCACCCACGTCATGGGTTCGCGCATCCAGAACGGCATCGGCGGTTCGGGCGACTTCGCGCGCAATGCCTATATCTCGATCTTCATGACGCCCTCCACGGCGAAGGGCGGCAAGATCTCGGCCATCGTGCCGCAGGCCAGCCATGTCGATCACATCAATCAGGACGTGCAGGTGATCGTCACCGAGCAGGGCCTAGCAGACCTCCGCGGGCTCAGCCCCAAGGAACGCGCCGCGGTGATCATCGCCAACTGCGCGCACCCGGACTATCGCCCGCTGCTGGAAGACTACTACGCCCGCGCGCTGAAGGGTTCCTACGGCCTCCAGTCGCCCTCGCTGCCGGGCGAAGCGCTGTCGTGGCACCAGCGGTTCATCGAAACGGGTTCGATGCTGCCGTAACTATTTGAAAACAGAAATCCCACCGATCCCGCTCAGGCTGAGCCTGTCGAAGCCCCATAGGCGTGGCGCAAGGCTGCCATCCTTCGACAAGCTCAGGATGAGCGGGCGGTGGGAACGGGGGTGGCCGGTTGAACCGCCAGTTACCCAGGAGATGTGACCGCCTATTTTTAGGTAGTCACACTCTTGCCGTATACTATTTACCCGTTCTAAGCATCGGCCCCATCGGCGCCCCGATCGCGGGCGCGAACAACAAGGGGTCGTACTTCCCGATGCGTACCGTTTCCCTCGCTTGCGTGGCGCTTTCGCTCGCCCTCGCCGCAGGCCCCGCCGCCACTTACGCGGCCGACAAATCCGACAAGCCCGCCGCCGACGCCAAGGATGAGAAGAAGGACGATAGCCAGCTCGCCCCCTTCCCCGAGGCGAAGTCGATCAAGCAGTCGGCGGTGATCGGCGGCAAGACCGTCAACTACGTCGCCACTGTCGGTTCGCTTCCGGTGAAGGACGAAAAGGGCAAGACCATCGGCGAGGTGGTCTACACCGCCTATACCGTGCCCGGCGCCCCCACCAATCGCCCCGTCACTTTCGCCTTCAACGGCGGCCCCGGCGCGGCCTCGGTCTACCTGAACCTTGGCGCCATCGGCCCCAAGCGCGTGCAGTTCGGCGCGCAGGGCGATGCCCCGTCCGACCCGGCCGTGCTGCGCGACAACCCGAATTCGTGGCTGGACTTCACCGACCTAGTCTTCATCGATCCGATCGGCACCGGCTTCTCGCGCAGCCGCGTCGATGCGGAGGCGACCAAGAAGGCGTTCTACACGTCCGAGAACGACATCAAGTACCTCAGCCGCATCGTCTATGACTGGCTGAACGCAAACGGCCGCCTGACCAGCCGCAAGTATCTGGCTGGCGAGAGCTACGGCGGTTATCGCGTGCCGCGTCTCGCCTATTATCTGCAGACGCAGATGGGCGTGGGCATCAATGGCATGACCATGGTCTCGCCCTACCTCGATCCGCCGGCGATCGGCCAGGACGACGCGCTTTCGCCGCTGCCGTGGATGATCAACCTCCCCGCGATGGCCGCCGGCCACCTCGAGCGCGAAGGCAAGCTGAGCGCCGAGAACATGGCGCCGATCGAGCAGTACCTGAAGACCGAGTTCGTGGCCGACTTCCTCGCCGGCCCGAAGGACAAGGCCGCGACCGACCGCCTTTCGGCGAAGGTTGCCGAGATCACCGGCCTCGACCCCGCACTGGTCCGCCGCATGGACGGCCGCGTCGACATCGGTACCTATCTGCGTGAGATTCGCCGCGATCAGGGGCTGGTCGGTTCGGTCTACGATTCGAACTTCACCGCGTTCGACCCGTTCCCGGCCAGCGCCCGCGCGCAGTACGGCGATCCGCTGCTGACCACGCTGATCGCGCCCACCACGTCCGCCATGGTCGATTTCGTGACGCGTCAGGTCGGCTGGAAGGTCGACGCGCGCTACAACGCCCTGTCGTTCGAAGTGAACGAGGCGTGGGACCGCGACAACAGCGACAACCCGGTGAAGGATCTGCGTCAGGCGATCTCTATCGACCCGAAGATGACCGTGGACATCGTCCATGGCTGGGACGACCTTTCGTGCCCCTACTTCGGATCGCGCCTGATCGTCGGCCAGATGCCCGAATTCGGCCGCGCGGACCGCGTGCGCCTGCACATGTACCCCGGCGGGCACATGTTCTATTCGCGCACCGACAGCGGCGCGGCACTGCGCCACGACATCATGGAAAGCTATCGCGCCGGGGCGTAAGTTTCAGGAGCGGCCTTCGCGCCGCTCCTTCCAGCCACGAAAAAGGGGCCGCGCCAGCGAAGGCACGGCCCCTTTTTGTTGCCAGGCCAGCCGATCAGAGCTTGCCGAACTTCGCCTCGTAATCGCCGGTGTCACCGCTGGCGAGCAGCCGGGCCTGTTCCACCCAGTTGTCGCGGCGCGGGCGGCCGGCGAAAGCGCCAAGCTTGCCGTCCAGCGCATCCAGATCGGCATCGCTCCACGCGGCGATCTGGTCGTAGCGGGTGATGCCCATCGCATTCAGCAGGGTCAGCATCTTCGGGCCAAGGCCCTTGATCTTGCGCAGATCGTCCGTAGCGCCGGTCACGATCGGCGACGTCGGCGCGGCGGCAGGAGCCGGAGCCGGTTCCTCAGCCGGTTCGGCAGCGATGGTCTGCGGCGGCGTATGCGGCTGGGCGTCATCCACTTCGGCCTGCGCGGCGACGGCGATCACTTCGCCGATCCCGGCCATCGTGCCGGCCATTGCCGGCGGATCGATATGCACGGGCGCCGTAAACTGCGCGGCGGGCGGGGCATCGTCTATCAGGGCTTGATTGCGCTGCGCGGGCGCGGCGCCTTCGTCCAGCACGTCCGGCCGGCGATCGCGGGCGACGGGTTTCGAAGCCCGCGCAAACAGCCAGTAGGCGACGACGATGCCGATCAGCAGGGCGGCGATGAAGACCAGCCAGTTGGCCTGGATCATTTGCAGCACGAAACTATCCCTTCCGGTTCCATACGAGCCAGCCGATGCCGAACCCCGCAAAGTAGGTCAGCAGCACCGAAACGGCCATTTCAAGCCATAGCGGCATGGGCGGCTCCTTTCATAGTCTTTCCCGTGCCCGGAAGCATCAGCTGGGCCATCAACTGGGGCCAGGCGTATCGATCGGCGTCGGCTTTACCGGGGCCGATGCGATCACGGAAAACTCGATGCGGCGATTGGCCGGGTCGTGCGGATCCAGTCCGGGGATCGGCGATTTCGGGCCGACGCCTGTCGCGCGCAGCCCGTCGGCCGGAATGCCGCGCCCGATCAGCGCCCAGCGCACCGCCTCTGCCCGCGCGCGCGATAGCGCCACGTTGGCCTCCGGAATGCCGCCGGCATCGGTATGGCCGGTCACCGCGATGATGCTGCCCACGCAAGGGCGCAGCGCCTGCGCCACTTCGTCCAGCAGGCGCACGCTGGCCGGATCGATCTGCGCGCTCGCCTCGGTAAAACGGATGGACCGGGTGGCGAGGATCGCCTCCACATCGTCCTGGCAGCGCAATTTGGTGGAGCCCTTGTCCTGCCCGGCCCAGCTGATCCCGCCGATCCCCGGCACTTCGGAGACGGCGGCGGCCACGCGTGTTCGGGTGGCGTCGTCCAGCCCCTGACCGCCCGACAGGACCGGATGGCGGGTGATCCAGCCGTAGCGGTCACGGAAGTTCAACACCACACCGCGCCCACCCGCCGCATCGCGCACGGCCACGGCCTGCTGCTCAAGCCCGCGCACGAAATCCGGTCCTTCCATGCGGGTGGCAATGAAGGACAGGGCAAGGCTGAATGCGGCGCCGGCGGCGACGATGGAAGCACGGCGAGGATTCATGGGATCAGCTTAGGCCGTCTTCGCCTTCTGGAACAGCTTGCGGTCTTCCGGTCCGAACGCCTTTTTCCAGATCACCAGGAAATAGGATCCCAGGATCGCGGGAATGCCGAAGGCCAGTTCCGCCCATTCGGGCAGGAATTCGGTGGCGAGGTAGCCGATGATCACCGCCGGAACCGCCGCCCAGACCAGCGCCCAGCGCCAGTTGTTGATCGGTTCGCCCAGGAACTTGGCCAGCATGTTCGATTTCACCAGCGAGGCGAAGCCCAGCGAGACCATCAGCGCCGCCGCCGCCGTCGCCGCCTGATAGAGCGAATTGTAGCCCCAGTGCTGCATCAGCAGGATGCCGCCGAAGGTCAGCACCGCCTGCACGCCGATGGTGACGATGGAGACGATCAGGTTGCGCATCTTCGCCACGTAGATCAGCGCCGCTTCGCTGACGACAGCCGTGGCCGCCACCACTTCGGCCGCCAGCAGGAACGCCAGTGCGCCGGTGCCGCCCACGAATTCGCGGCCCACAAGGCCCATCACGCCCTCGCCCGGAAGCCCCAGCGCCAGTGCGATCCCCGCCTGCGCGGCAGTGATCCAGAAGCCCACCTGACAGACCTGCCGGGCAATCGCGGCATAGTCCTTTTCCTTCAGGTTGCGGGTGATCACCGGGCCCAGCACAGGTTCGAAGCTGGTTTTCAGCTTCTGCGGCAGGCTGGCCACCTGTTGCGCGGCGTAATAGACACCGACCGCCGAGGACGGCGCCAGAAAGCCCAGCAGGAACAGGTCAACGCGGCGCGTGCCCCATTCGATGGTGTCCGCCAGCGCAATTGGCGCCGAACGCAGCGCCAGCTTGCGCATCTCACGCGGCTTCGGCCGCCAGCCTCGCGGCAGCCCATATTCGCGCACGAAGGGAATGAACGCGGTGAGCGCGGCGGCAAAGATCGAGCCGATATAGGCGATCGACAAGCCGCTGTGCGGGGCGATCCAGATCATCGCGCCAGCCAGGATGGAGATCGTCCACGGCTCGACAATCGCGCGCGACCACACGGTGGGGGTCACCCGCAGGCGATAGGCCAGCGCCGCAAGCCAGATTTCCGTCATCGTCAGCGGCGGGATGGCGATCACCATCATGCGGTCGATCTCGGTATAGTGGCCGCCCGGGAACATCGGTGCAGGCACGAACCAGAAGAACACCGCCGCCGCCACGCTGGCCAGCACGGCCAGAATCGTGCCATCGGCAATCACATTGGCCGGCTGTGTCTGGCCATCAATGTTCGAAAGGCGCAGCGCCAGACCGCGCTTTTCACCCATCGTGCAGATCATCGAGGTGAGTTCGATCACCACCAGCGCCGAGGCGAAACGGCCCAGCGCGGCCGGGCCGTAGACCGAAGCGCGGCCGGCGATGAACAGGAACGGGATGCGCGCGGCTAGGCGAAGGAAGAAGCCGAACAGGTTCGTCCGCCCGCCCTTGGCAAGCGCGGCGATATCGTCGCGCTCTTTTTCCTGCCGGATGACGTCGTCGTGGGCGGTAATGCCGTCGGTCAAAGAATCGGCTCCTGCTCGGCACGCAGGGGGCGGGCGAGGATGCCACTGACCACTTCGGCGGCGGGTGCCTTGCCTTCCAGCAGGCGGCAGACGGCTTCGGCAATCGGCATTTCAATGCCATCGCGTCGGGCCAGATCGACCAGCACCGGCGCGGTGGCGGCGCCTTCGGCCACGGTGGCCTTGCCGGACAGCGCCTGCTGCGCGGTCTGCCCCTCACCCAGCGCAAGGCCGAGCGAGAAATTTCGGCTGGAAGTGGACGAACAGGTCAGCACAAGGTCTCCAAGGCCGCAAAGGCCCGACAGCGTTTCCGCCCGCGCGCCGCGCGCAAGGCCGAAGCGCAGCATTTCGGCATAGCCGCGCGCGATCAGCGCCGCGCGCGCGTTCTGGCCGAGCCGGAGCCCTTCCACCACGCCGCAGGCAATCGCCAGCACGTTCTTGATCGCCCCGCCGACTTCCGCGCCAATGACGTCGTCGGAATAGTAGGGCCGCAGTGCCGGCCGTGCGATCAGCGGCGAAAGTCGCTCCCACTGCGCACGACCGCCCGAACAGGCGAGGGTAACAGCGGTGGGCAAGCCCGCGGCCACTTCATGCGCGAAAGTCGGGCCGGACAGCACGGCGATCTCGGCGCCGGGCACGGCCTCTGCGGCGACTTGCGCCATCAGGCGGCCCGATCCGGCCTCGATCCCCTTGGCGCAGAGCACCAGATCGCGCTGAGCCCCGGTGAAGCCCAGCGCGGGAAGCTGCGCGAGTACGCCGCCCAGAAACTGCGCGGGCACGACGGCCAGCAGCGCCGGCAAGGCGGCCAGTTCGGCGAGATCGGAAGTCGCCCGGACGCCGGGCGCCAGCGTGGCGGCGGGCAGATAGACGTCGTTGCGGCGGGTGTCGTTGATACGCGCGGCGAGGTCCGGTTCACGCGTCCAGAGCAGCACTTCGCTGCCGTCTCCGGCTGCAGCCTGCGCCAGCGCGGTGCCCCAGGCGCCCGCGCCGATCACGCCGATAGGCGCGCTCATGCCTTCACCCCCGCACCGCGCACGGCGCCGGCTTCGGGATCGAGCGGCCAGCGCGGCCGTGCAGCGACATCGAGCGGGTCGGACTGGCCGAGTGCGAAACGCTCCACCCCGGCCCAGGCGATCATCGCTGCATTGTCGGTGCAGAGCGCCATCGGCGGCGCCACGAAATCGAGATCATGCCCGGCAGCCAGTGCTTCCAGCGCGCCCCGGATCGCCTTGTTGGCGGCGACACCGCCCGCCACGACCAGTGCATTGACCTTATCAACGGAAGCCAGCGCCCGCTTGGTACGGTCGATCAGGCAGTCGATCGCCGCCTGCTGGAAAGAGGCGGCGATATCGGCATCGCTGTACTGGCCCGACTGCTTGGCGCGCATCACCGCGCTCTTGAGCCCGGCGAAGGAGAAGTGCGGCTCGTCCGAACCCTTCAGCGGGCGCGGCAGCGGCACTTTCTTCGCATCGCCCTCCAGCGCCAGCCGCTCCATCGCGGGGCCGCCCGGATAACCGAGGCCCAGCAGCTTGGCGGACTTGTCGAAAGCCTCGCCCAGCGCATCGTCGATGGTGGTGGCCAGACGGCGGAACTTGCCGACGCCTTCCACCAGCAGGATCTGGCAGTGCCCGCCCGAAACGAGCAGCAGCATGTACGGATATTGCAGATCGCCATCGGCCAGACGCGGTGAGAGGGCATGACCTTCAAGGTGGTTGACCGCGATCAACGGCTTGCCCGTCGCCATGGCCAGCGCCTTGGCAGTGACGAGGCCTACCATCACGCCGCCGATCAGGCCCGGCCCGGCGGTGGCGGCAATCGCGTCCACCTGGTCCAGCGTCATGCCGGCATCGGCCAGCGTCGCCTCGATCAACGGCGCAAGACGCTCGGCATGGGCGCGCGCGGCGATTTCGGGCACGACACCGCCATAAGGCCGGTGCGCCTCGTCCTGCGAGGCGATGCGCTGCGCAAGGATCGTGCGGTCGCTGGTTACCAGCGCTGCCGCAGTCTCGTCGCACGAGCTTTCGATGCCCAGTATCGTGGTCATTATCGTATTACCCTGAACGGCCCTTCCACTGGACGACATTGGCGGGTAGCACAACCCGCCGATGACGACGCCAACCAAAACGCATGAGACCCATTTCCGCCTTGGCACCCGCCGTTCGCCGCTGGCGATGGCGCAGGCCGAGGAAGCGCGCGACCGGCTTGCTGCCGCGCATGGAATCGATGTTGCGCATATAGAGATCGTGGCCGTCACCGCCAGCGGCGATCGCATCCAGGACCGGGCCCTCGCCGAAATCGGTGGAAAGGCGCTCTGGACCAAGGAACTGGACGCCTGGCTGGCGAGCGGAGAGATCGATTTCGCGGTCCATTCGGCCAAGGATGTCGAGACGATCCGGCCCGAGGCGTTCGCCATCGGTGCGATTCTGCCGCGGGAAGACGTGCGCGATGTGCTGGTCGGCGCCGAATCGATCCGCGCGCTACCACAGGGCGCGATTGTAGGCACCAGCGCCCCGCGCCGCGCCGCCCAGCTTCTCCATGCCCGCCCGGACTGCAAGGTGGTGACGTTCCGCGGCAATGTCGCCACCCGCCTTGCCAAGCTGGCGGCGGGCGAAGCCGACGCGACCTTCCTTGCCTCCGCCGGCCTCAAGCGCCTTGGCGAAACCGGCACCGGCCATCCGCTCGACGAGAACGACTGGCTGCCCGCCCCCGCGCAGGCAGCGATCATGATCGAATGCCGCGCCGACGATGCCCGCACCATGGCCTTTCTGGCCGAAGTCGATGATGCCCCCAGCCGCGCCGCCGTAGAGGCCGAACGCGCGCTGCTGGCCGGGCTCGGCGGCAATTGCCACAGCCCCATCGCGGTGCTGACACGCCACGAAGGCGCCGAACTGGTCATGCGCGCGGCACTCTACAGCCCCGATGGAGCCGAAAAGGTCGAAGGCGAAGCACGCTTCCCAGCCCATGACGCGAAAGGCCCGGCCGCTCTCGCCGCCGATCTGCTGGCCCGCGCGGTTCCGGCCATTGCCGTGCATTTCGCCGGTGTCGGAGCGGAGAGCTGACCGCCACCGCGCTCCCTCTTATCGTCATCCGCCCCGAGCCCGGCGCGCAGGCGACTTGCGCGGCGGCACGAAACGCGGGGCTGGGCGCCCTCTCGTTCCCGCTGTTCGCCGTGCGCGCGCTCGATTGGCAGCCAGTGGCGCGCGAGACAGTCGATGCCCTCCTGCTCGGCAGCGCCAATGCCCTGCGCCATGGCGGCCCGGCGCTCGATCTCTATCGCGGATTGCCGGCCTATGCCGTGGGCGAGCGGACCGCAGAAGCCGCGCGCGAGGCCGGCCTCGACGTGGTGCTTGCCGGCAGTGGCGGGTTGCAGGGCGTGCTGGGTCGGATAGATCCTGCGCACCGCCGCCTGCTGCGCCTGGCCGGGCGCGAACGGATCGTGCTGGACGTGCCGAACGACCTCTCGATCGCCACGCGGGAGGTCTACGCCAGCGAGGCGCTGCCGCTGCCCGCCGAATTGGCCGAACTGCTGGCCAATCCCGCCGTGGTGCTGCTCCATTCCGGCGAGGCCGCCGCCCATTTCGCCCGCGCCTGCGATCAAGCCGGGATCGACCGTGCCGCCATTCGCCTTGCCGCCCTCGGCCCGCGCATTGCCGAAGCGGCTGGCGCCGGATGGGCCGCCGTCGCCATTGCCCCCGAACCCAACGATGCCGCATTGCTGGCCTTGGCCCGCGACTTGTGCCAAGGCTTTACGCCGGGATCGTGATCTTACAGAAACGAGCGTGATGCAGGACCTGACCTCGCAGCCTTCCTTGATGCCACACCGCCCGCGCTCCCGCGCCGGGGCGGTTTTCGTTGCGCTGCTCGCCTTCCTGCTGGGGGGTGCCCTGGCCCTGTGGGGCGCGCAGGAGGGCTATTTCGATCGCCTGCTGCCCGGCCACGAGGCGAACCCGCCTGCCGTGCAGACCCCCGCCCCGCAGGCCGCCGCGCCGCTTCCCGCCCGCGCGCCCTCGCCGCAGGACATGGCCGCGCTCAGTTCGGTGGAAGGGCGCGTGGCGCTGATCGAGGATCGCCTTTCGCGCATCGATTTCCAGACGGACGCGGCTTCCGGCAACGCCGCCCGCGCCGAGGGGCTGCTGATCGCCTTCGCCGCGCGCCGCATGATCGATCGCGGCGAGCCGCTGGCCTATGTGGCCGACCAGCTTCGCCTGCGCTTCACCAATGCCCAGCCGCAGGCGGTGGAAACGGTGATCGAATTTTCCAAGAACCCGGTAACGCTGGACGAGCTTTCCGCGCGGCTGGAAGCGCTTTCGCCCGAACTGAGGGAAAAGCAGAGCGATGAGAGCCTGTGGCAGAAGGCCAAGGCCGAATTTTCCAACTTCTTCACCGTCCATCGCGATTCATCGACGCTGCTTTCGCCCACCGCCCGGATCGACCGCGCGCGCCTGATGGTGACGGCGCGGCGCATTCCCAATGCGATCAGCGAAGTGGAGCGCCTGCCCAATGCGCAGGCGGCCGACACCTGGATCGCCGACGCGCGCCGCTATCAGGATACGCAAAAGGCGCTGGACCTGCTGGAAACCACGGCGATGCTGGAATCGCACCGTCTGCAGGATTCGACAGGCGCCGCCGTCAACCAGCAGAGTCCGCTGGCGACGCCGGGCAGCGAACCTTCGCCGACGCCGGAGCCGACCGGGGAGGAGTGAGGCGGGCACCACGCGTCCAACCTCAAAGATTCCAAGAAAACTTCGTCGCCCCCGCGAAGGCGGGGGCCCCGCTTTCTTCCCGCTACGTCTCAAGAACAAGCGGGGTCCCCGCCTTCGCGGGGACGACGGCGTGTTGTTGCGCTGGCTTGGGTCGATAATCGCGGGCCGCGTGCTGAACGCGGCGGGCGGGGTGCTGAACGCCCCCGTCGTTACCCCTGAAGCAATTCCGGCAGCTTGCCCGACATGCCCCGCGCCTCATCCATGAAAAAGCGCTTGAGCGTCGGCAGGCGCTGCACCGCGCCCATGCCGAGCCGGCGCACCGCGCTGGGCAGACGGCCGGGAATGCCGAACAGGCGCGTCAGCCCATCGGTCACCGACATGACCATGAAGGCATCGAGGCTGCGCCACTTCTCGTAACGCTTGAGCAATTGCATATCGCCCGGCTCCAGCCCGAGGCGCATGCCTTCGGTCAGCACCTCCACCAGCGCGCCCACATCGCGCAGGCCAAGGTTGAGGCCCTGCCCGGCAATCGGGTGCATCCCGTGCGCGGCATCGCCGATCACCGCGAGGCGATCGTCGATCACATGGCCGGCGTGGTGGAAGCGCAGCGGATAGCTCATGCGCGGGGCCGAGAGCGAGATCTTGCCCAGCACGCCCTGCATGCGGCTCTCCACCTCGTTCACGAACATGGCATCGCTCATGGCAATGACGCCGGCGGCATCCTTCTCCGAAACGGTCCAGACCAGCGCGCTGCGGTGGCGCCCTTCGGCATCGTCGAGCAGCGGCAGCAGCGCGAACGGGCCGGCGGGATAGAAGATTTCCCAGGCCGTATTGTCGTGCGACTTCTCGTGGAACAGCCCCGTCACCATCGCGCGGTGCTTGTAATCCCACTTGGCGAGCGCGAAGCCGGCCTCGTCGCGAGTGGGCGACTGGCGGCCTTCGGCGGCGACCAGCAGGCTGGCCTTCAGCACGCGCCCGTCGCTCAGTTCCACTTCCACGCCGTGCGGGCCGCGATCGCGGCGCACCGCCTCGGTCTTCACATGCCAGGCGATGTTCGGCTCGCCCTTGGCCGCATCGAACAGGGCGATGCGCAAATCGCGGTTGGCGAACATGCGGCCCAAAGTGCCCTCGTCGGGCTTGGGCGTGAAGTCGATCCGGCCGGGCTTCATCCCATCGGTCACGGCAATCGAATCGATGGGGCAGCCAAGCCCCTTCAGCGCCGGCGCCAGACCGATGTTGGTGAACAGGTTCCAACTGGCGGTCGAAATGGCCGAGGCACGACCGTCCGCGCCTTCGGCCGTAAGGTCCGCCGGATCGGCGCGGTCGATCACGTGGCTGGTGATCCCCGCCTTGGCCGCAGCCAGCGCCAGCGTCATGCCGACGAGACCGCCGCCGAGGATGATCAGGTCGCGGCGATCCGCCGCTGTATCGAGCCTTGCTGCCGAGTCGTTCATCGACGGCAGCTATCGGCCTCCGTCGCGTCGATGTCGAGACACCTTCCGTCCCAAGTGCCCGCAGGCGCGGACAAACCCACCGTCGCGGCAAGGGTGGGCGCGATGTCCACGGTCTCCACCGGGTTCGGCTGTTCGAAGCCGGTCATGCCCTTGCGCCAGAACAGCATCGGCACGCGGCGGTCGTAATCCCACGGGCTGCCGTGGGTGGCCACCTTGCCGGGCGAGGCCTTGCCGGGAACCACGCCGCGCACGGTCAGCATCTGCACTTCGCCCGAACGGCCCGGCACGAACGAGGCGCGGACCTTCTGCTCCATCGTCCAGTCCTGCGGATGGCCCTTGGGCTCCGGCCACTGCATGATCTGGTCCTGCGTATAGACCGCCGCGATCTGCGGATTGGCCTTCAGCCGGGCGACGAGCGCCGGGATCACCTTGGCCTTCTGCTCGGGCGTCAGTTCGGCGGAGAGCCAGACGCTGCCCGCCTCGCCCGCGCCATAGAACAGCGGGCCGTTCTTCACGGTCACGCCGGTATCATGCGAGACGGCGGCGGCGAGAGCCTTCGCGCTGAGCGCCGGATCGATGCGCACGGCATCGGGATTGCCGCGCAGCTGCTGGCGCTCCGGCGCGTCGAAGCCGCCATGGTCGGCGCTGAGCACGACTTCATAGTCGATCCCGCGCGCGTCGAGCTGGTCGAACAGATAGCCCAGCGCCTCATCCAGCACGTTCATCTGCACGCACATTTCCACGCCCTCGGTGCCGAAAGCGTGGCCGACCTTGTCGGTGGCCGAGAAGCTGACCGAAAGCACGTCCGGCACGGCGTCCTTGCCCATGCCCAGCTCGTCCACCATGCGCACCGCCATTTCGGCCGTCGCGGTGTCGATGCGCGGACCGTTGACGTAGCTCTTGTAGTCGCCGGCTCCGGCGGGGAAGCGGTAGGTGCCGATGGTGAAATCGCCGATCGGCGTCGCGCGGTCGACATTGCCGCACCAGCCCGGAACCGCCAGCGGGCCGTCACCGGCAGCGATGCGGCGGGTCAGTTCGGCGTTCTCGGTCTCCACCGCCTTGGAAATGCGGCGACCCGCGAAGGTGGTGAAACCCTTTTCGCCGATCCAGTAGACGGCATCGGTATCATGCCCGCTCATCATCACCGCCGCGCGGTCCTTGGCGGAGACGGCCGCGTTGATCGTCTTCGGATTGGCCTTCTTCATCAGATCGCCCAAGGTGGGCGCGAGCAGGTGCTTGGGGCTGACCACCGGAACATCGGGCGTGGACTTGAGATCGCTCTCATCCTCCACGCAATAAACTTCCTTCTCCGCGCGGCCGATGCCGGGCACGTACCAGGAATTCGCGGTGATGCCGGTGCGGGCGGGATGCACGCCGGTCAGCAAGGTCGAGTGGCCGGGGCAGGTCTCCGTCGCGGCGTGCGACTGGAAGCCCTGCGCGAAGACCGCGCCTTGCAGCAGGCGGGTGAAGCCCTTCGAATAGTGCTCCCGATACTGCGCGAAGAGATCGGCGGAGAACTGGTCTACCGAGATCGCCACGACCAGCTTCGGTGCGGTCTGCGGCACCTGCTCGGTCACGGCCGGCATCGCAAGACTGGGGGCGATAGTGGCAGCGGGCGCATCCTTCGCCATGGCGGGCGCGGTCATGACAAGAGCCATGGCCATCGAAGCGAGCGAGGCGGAGAGAAAGCGCATCGGGGGGTCTTCCTTGAAATCTGGAGGCGTTGGGCGCAGATGCTGCATGGGCCGGATCACCGGATCGACGCAACCCTCGGCCAACCCACGGGAGTTTCATGAAAACGCGCCGCTATCGACTCTCCGTGACAGTCCTGTGTCAATTGCTGGTGCTGCTTCTGATCCCGTTCGCCGCGCAGGCGCAATCGGGGGCGACTCCGCATATCGCCGCCGAACTGGTGGCCGCCCCCGCCACACCGGGCAGCGAGACTGCGGTGGCCATCCACATGACGCCCGAAAAGGGCTGGCACGGCTATTGGTCGAACCCCGGCGATGCCGGCCTTGGCATGGAGCTGAACTGGACGCTGCCGGCCGGCGCGAAGGCCGGCACCCCGCGCTATCCGGTGCCGCAGACGCTGGTCGTCTCCGGCCTGATGAACCACGTGTTCGAACATGACTATGCCGTGCTGGTGCCGATCACCGTGCCCGCCGATGCCGCGCCGGGCAGCCGCCTTCCGATCCGCGTCGCCGCCCAGTGGCTGGCCTGCACGGAGCAGATCTGCGTGCCCGAACGCGCGGAGCTTGCCGTGGAAGTGCCGGTCGTCGCCAAAGCCTCTGCACCCGATGCGCGCTTTGCGGAATGGACGCGCCGCCTGCCCGCCCCGCTCGATGCCAGCGCCACGTTCTCGCTCGATGGCAAGGCGCTGCACATCGCCATCCCCCTGCCCGCCACCACGCCGCTGGCATCACCGCATGTCTTCGTGGGCGAGGACAAGCTGGTGGACTATGCCGCGACGCAGACTTTCGCGTGGAACGGTGACAAGCTGATCGTCACCATCCCCCGCGCCAAGATCGACGCGCGCGGTGCCTCCGCGCTGACCGGCGTGCTGCGGCTGGACGGCGAAGGCAACGGCATCGCCTTTTCCGCCAAGCCCGGCACGGTGCCGACCGGCGGCACGCCGCTGGCTGGCAACGCGGGCAATGCCCCAGCCCTCGCCCCGCTGCCGCTGCTCCTGCTGGCCGCGCTGGCGGGCGGGCTGCTGCTCAATGTGATGCCCTGCGTCTTCCCGATCCTCAGCCTCAAAGCCTTGAGCCTTGCCCGCGCGGGCGAGAGCGAGGCCCATGCCCGGATCGAGGGGCTGGCCTATACGGCGGGCGTCGTCGTCGCCTGCCTCGGCCTCGGCGGCGGGCTGCTGGCGCTTCGCGCGGGTGGTCAGGAAGTGGGTTGGGCCTTTCAGTTGCAGGAGCCGCTGGTCGTGGTCGCGCTGCTGCTGCTGGCCGCTGCGATCACTGCGAACCTGCTGGGCCTGTTCGAACTGACCGTGCCGGGCTTCGTCTCGGGCGGATCGCCCTCCAGCTTCACACGGGGTGCTTTCGTCACCGGCTTGCTCGCCGCTTTCGTGGCGACGCCCTGCACCGGGCCGTTCATGGCGAGCGCCATGGGCGCGGCGCTGCTGCTGCCGGTGCTGCCGGCGATGGCGCTCTTCGCGACGCTGGGCGTGGGCATCGCGCTGCCGTTCCTGGCCATCGCCTTCATTCCGCCGCTGCGCCGCCGCATGCCGCGCCCCGGCGCCTGGATGGTGACGTTCCGCCGCTGGCTGGCCCTGCCGATGGGCCTGACCGCGCTGTGGCTGACATGGCTGACATGGCAAGTCGGCGGACCGTGGTTCGTTGGCGCAGCCCTGCTCGGCGTCGCTTTGGTGCTGGCGGCGCTCTTCGTGATGGGGCGCACCCAGCGCCAGGGCGGCTCGTCGCGACCGGCAGCGGCAATTGCGCTGGCCATCGCCGTCTTCGCACTCGTCGTCCTGCCCAAGCCGGTGGCACCCACCACCGCGATCGATTCCATCCTTGGTGCCAAGCCCTTCAGCGAAAAGGCGCTGGCCGATGCCCGCGCCGCCGGAAAGCCCGTCTTCGTGTGGATGACCGCCGACTGGTGCCTGTCCTGCAAGGTGAACGAGGAAATCGCCATCGAACGCGCCGAAACCAAGGCCGCGTTCGACAAGGCCGGCGTCGTCGTGCTGCGCGGCGACTGGACGCGCCGCGATCCGGAAATCACCCGCTACCTCACCGCGCAAGGCGCCGCCGGGGTGCCGCTCTACATGTGGTACGGGCGCGACGGGAAGGCACAGCAACTGCCGCAAGTGCTGACCCCAGACCTGCTGGCGAACGCCGCCAGCAGGTGAACCGAGCGCGCCGCGCGACGAAAAATCGCCGAAATACGGCGCTCACCGTATTGTCCACCAAATCAGTTGAGATATGATGGTGGCATTCAGGGACGTATTCCAAGTCGACCTGTGAAAACCGATCGAGGAATCCCCCCATGTATCATGCCGCTATCCTCTTCCCCCCGGACCGAAGCGAACCCCTTTGCCGCGCCACCGTTTCCCGCACGCGATCTCCCATCTCGGCTGACCGGCGCGAGAAGCGCTATCCCTTGCTTGGGCTGGCGATGGCGACGGGAGTATCCGCCGTTTGCTGGGCAGGACTTGCCGCGCTGGTGTTCTGACGGATCGCCCTACCGCGTCTCGTGCCGCAGCAGGCCGGTGAACAGCACCGCGCAAACCACGTGCACCGCCACGACCCCCGCCAGCCAGCCGGGTATCACGACCGACAGGTCGATATACAGCGAAGTTCCAGCGACCAGCGATGCGAATGGGTATCCGTGCGACATGCCCGGATAGTCCGAAAACGCGGTTAATTCCGATTTTCGAACAGGGGTTTACACGTAAGTAAGGTTAAATTTTTCCACCCGCGAAGGCCTTGATCTCGGCAAGGCGCATGGCCTTGCCGTTGGCCGGTGTCATCGTCACACGCAGGCGCTCCGCCGTGACGGGCGCCCACGAAAGCCGCGTCACGCCATTGGCGAGCGGTGCGGTTGAAGGGGCAGCGACCTGCTGCCAGCGACCGTCCACCCATGCCTCCACCACAACCTTGCGCGGCGCGGCGAACTTTGCGCCATCGGCGAAGAACGCCAGTTCGGCGCTGCCCAGCGTGACCGGCTTGCCGAAGTCCACGGCATACCATTGGTCCAGCTTCCCGGCGGCAGAATCCCAGCCATTGGGAAGCTCCGGATAGAACCACGCGCGGCCGTCGATCGCGTCGTGCAGGTTCTCCGCCTCGGTGCTGGACGAGGCCGACGCCTTGGGGAAATTGCCGCGCACCAGTTGCACCGCAAGGTTGGTCTCGCGGACGATCGGCGCATTGGCCTTGCGTGCGAGCGGCACCTCGATTCGGCCGAGATCGTCGCGATGGACCACTTCCGCACCATCCACGGAGACCGTCAGCCCCTTGCGGCCATAGCGCTTGCCGTCCACGTCCCAGGTCACCGAAACCTCGTGCCCGTGATAGGGCACGCGCTCGATATGGAACCAGTTCAAGGCCTGCGCATCGCCGGCAGCGGGCAGCAGCGGGTTCACTTCCAGCACGTCGTCCGCGCGCGGGCGGATGCCGACAAGACCGGTCAGGATCAGGTCGTTGTAGCCCGAGTGGAAGTAGTGATGGCTGCGGTCGAGCCCGACGATGGGCTTGCCCGTCTCCGGATCGTAGTCCTCTTCCAGATCCAGCCTGCCGCCCTGATAATGCAGCTGCGTGTATTGGCGCAGCATCCGCATATAGTCGCTGCGGGTGACGGGGCCGTGATCGTCGTAATGGTCCAGCAGGTTGCCCATGGCGGCCAAGACCTGCGTCGTCTGATAAGGCCAGATCGGGCCGTTCCACTGGCACTCACGCGCGTCGCCGAGGTAGCGATACTGGCGCATGTAGTATTCGTAGCCCTTCTCGACCGTGCGCATCCCAGCCTTGCCCGCCAGCCCATTGGCATCGAGCAGGTGCGACCATGCCGAGGCGTACTTGCCATCGTCCGGCACCATGTCGAACATCCAGGGCAGATAGCCGACCAGCTCACGATTGCGGATCGGGTCCCAGTACTTCACGAACTCGTTATTGACCTGATAGCGGTCGGCGAAGTGGCCCAGCGATGGGTTCCACAAGTCCTGAAGCACATGCGCCTTCAACGCCCCGGCCCGCTCGGCGTATTCTTGCGCCATCGCAGTGTCGCCGGCCAGTTCGGCCATCTTCGAAAGCGCGCGGGCATTGGCGAACATGTAGCTGTTGATCGAGGGGCGGAAGGAATCGCCGCCCCGGAACCCGTCCTTGCCGCCCGATGCGTCGATCGAGGACACGGTGTACTCGGTCGCATCCAGCAGCGGCTCGACGAAGTAGAGCCCCTTGGAAAAGTCGAACTTCTCGTCCCACAGCCGGTAGACGTGGCGCATCGTCTTGAGATGCGCGAGCAGCGCCTGCTTGTCGCCGTCGACGAGGTAACGGCCCCAGACCGAGTCCGCCATGTAGTCTGTGAAGTGGCGGTCGTTGCCGCCTTCGTACATGAAGTTGACGTAGTCGTCGGTGAAGCGGCGGTCGTTCAGCCAGCGCCCTTCGGCGATGTGAAAGCCGCTGGCATCGTTGAGGCTGGCGAAGGGTTCGCGCTGCCAGCCCACATCGTCCGCGAATTCGGTGGTGATGTAGCCTTGCGCGCCAAGATCGCGCTGATGCGCGCGGAACAGGCCCCAGCGGTAGTAATAGACCGCATCGATCTTCGGATCGGCGCTTTCGAAGAAGGGAATGCGCTGCTGATACCAGGCGGCGTCATTGCCGAAGCGGGCCTTGGCGATGGCGGCGATATCGAGCTTTGGAGGAGCCTTGCGACTGGCCGAAGCGGGGACGGTCGGGGCGGCAACCGGCGGGCTGGCCGCCGTGGCAAGAAGCGCCGCGGTGGCAAGGATCGTCCGTAGATTTCCGCGCATCGTTACCCTTTCATGGTCCGGCGAGCGTCTGGCAGCCATCAATCAGAAAAAACAAGAGCGGCCGGTCCCCGGGGCGTGTTGGGAGAGGAAACCCCGGAAAACCGGCCGCCCGAAGCAGCCCGCGACGCGGAATGGCGATGCGCCGCGGGTTGCTGGTACGTCTTACTTAAAGGTGAAGCGGGCGCCCAGCGCGAAGGTGCGCGCCAGCTGGAGCGTACCCAGGTTGAACTGCTGGGCATTACCCACGTTGTCGAACTTGTAGTAGTTCTGCTGCTTCGACTTGGTCAGGTTCGTCGCGTCGAACGTCAGGCCGATGTCCTTGGTGACGTTCCAGGTCAGCTGCATGTCGAGGCTCTCCTCCGGCTGGTACCAGACGCCAATCGGGTTGGCGAAGAGGCGAGCTTCGTTGTTGTGCAGGAAGCCCTTGCGCCAGACGTAGGAAACGCGGGCGTTGAACGGACCACGATCATAAGCGAGCGTCGCGTTGTACGAGAACTTCGAAACGTTGAAGAACTGCGACGTGCTCTCGCCGGTAATGTTGCCGGCCGAGTCCGTCAGCGGGATGTTCTGCTTCGAATCGAGCACCGTGGCGCTGCCCTGGAAGCCAAGGCCGTTCAGGATGCTGGGCAGGTAGTTCGGGAAGTAGGTCACGCCCACTTCCACACCCTTCAGCACGCCGTTCGACGCGTTCACCGGACGGGTGATTGCGAAGTTGTCGGTCGCACCGGCGACGATACCGTTGTTGGGGATGTGTTCCATCACCGTCAGCGGCACGACCAGGCCCTGGATCTCGCGGCGGAAGCCCGTCACGAAGATACCGCTGTTGCGTTCGAAGTACCATTCCAGCGCAAGGTCATAGTTCTTCGAGTGGGTCGGCTTCAGGTTCGCCGTACCCGCCGAACCGCTGCCGTAACCGACATTGGTAAGGTCACCCGTGAGCGAGTAGTTCGGGTTGATATCCGCGAAGTTGGGACGACGCAGCGTTTCGCCATAGTTGAAGCGCAGGCGCAGGGTCGGCGTGATCTCGTAACGGGCGGTGAAGTTCGGCAGGAACTTTTCCGACTGCGCGCCGGACTTCGTGAGAGCGCCGTTGTTGTAGCGGTCGTAGAAGTTCGAATTCGTGGTCACCGAGACATAGCGCACGCCGCCTTCAAGCTGCAGCGGGCGGCCGAAGATCGACAGTTCGCCGTCTGCCATGACGTAGGCCGACATGGTCACTTCGTCGATGTCGAAGGTCTTCGCCAGCGAGAGCGCATCCGAGGTCGGCAGGCCGTAGAGACCGCGCACATAGTCGGCGTTATCGTGCACCCAGCTGCCCTTCGGGAGCACCCAGCTGCGCGGCACGTCGGCAATGCCCTTCATGAAGCCGGAGTTGGTGAACCAGGCTTCTTCCGGCAACGACGACAGAGGCACGCCAAGACCGGCGGCATCCTGCGTGCGGACGTAGTTCGACGCCTTGCGGTCGTCGATACGCATACCCGCCTTGATGCGACGAATGAAGCCTTCGTCCCAGGTGTAGTAGCCATCGAGCGTGCCGGTGATGGCGCTGCCCTTGTCCTTGCTGGCATTGTCGTACAGCTGCGCCACGTTCCACTGGCTGGGATCGGTCAGCTGCGAATCGTCGTTGAAGTGGTACGACGGAATGCCGCCGCCAGCATTGAAATCGACCGCGATCTGATCCGCCACGCGATCGGTACGCATGGCGATGAACGAAGTCTTGTTGGTGCTGGTCTGGTAGGCGACGTCGCCGATGATCTTGCCGCGATCGCCCAGATCCCATTGACCGTTCAGCGCATAGATAAGGCTGTCGGTACGGTTGGTCGAATAATCGCCGCTGTTGAAGCCATAGACGTCGTTGGCGACGCGCGACTTGACGATGTTGGTGCCGTCATAAAGCTCGACTGCCTGCGGATCGGCCCAATAGTCGACGAAGCTGAACTGCAGCGAGTTGAAGGTGTGCCCACGGAAGCCCGCATAGAACACTTCGGCGGTGTAGACCGAGCTGGAGTTCGGCGCCCACTGCAGGGCGACGTTGAACGAAGGACGCTCACGCTCGCCATAAAGGTCGGACGAGAAGGCCGCATCGCGCGACAGGTAATAGGGAACGTCAACGCCGTTGTAGTTGATCGTCGACCCCGGCGCGGTCGGCAGACCGTAGTTCAGGCCCGGCTGCCAGCCCGAGAAAATACGCTCCAGCGGGGCAAGGCCCGAACCGGCAGGCGGGGTTTCCGTCGCGAACGGCACCATGGCGCCGGCCGTGGTCGACATGTTGCGGTACTTGGTCTTGCTCCACGAACCGTTGACCAGCAGGCCCACGTCGCCAATCCCGGTTTCCCAGCGGTCGCTGACCAGCAGCGCGACGTTGGGGTTATAGCTGTCGGCCTGCTCATTGTAGATGCCGCGCACGAGGCCCGAGATCGCGAAGCCGTCGAAATCGAACGGGCGACGGGTCTTCACGTCGATCTGGCCGGCAAGGCCGGTTTCGATCTGGTCGGCCGAGCGGGTCTTGTAGACGTCGATCTGCTTGACGAGGTTGGCCGAGATGTCCTGCAGCGCGAACGACTGGCCGGTCGCGGTGAAGACGTTGCGACCGTTCAGCGTGGTCAGCGGGTCGGAAAGGCCGCGAATGGTGATGGTTGCCGCTTCGCCGCCGGCGCGGTCGGTAACCTGCACACCGGTGACGCGCTGCAGTGCTTCGACCACGTTGTTGTCAGGCAGCTTGCCCACGTCTTCGGCGACGACCGAATCGACGATCTGGATGTTGTTCTTGCGGACGTTGAGCGCGCCGACGATCGAGGCGCGGACGCCGGTGACGATGATGTCTTCGCTGCTGGGTGCGGCGGCATCGTCAGCGGCGGTCTGCGGGGCCGCATCCTGTGCCTGAGCGACGCTGGCGAGGCCGAGCGCGAGAACGGATGCCGTGCAGAAAGCAAATGGCTTAAGCGCCATGGATCAACCCTCCCATGTGGGGCTGGCCCATACCATGCCCCTTCCGATTACTCTGACTAATTATTAGTCGGACTAATCGTGCGCAAGCGGAAAAGCGATCGCGTTGCAAAAAAGCTGAAACGAGTGTGGCACAATGGCCGCAGATCTCCGCTACATGTCGCCCCAAGGTTGCTTCATGCAGCGGAGATTGTCTGACTTTTATCTGATTAGTCAGCCTTCCAGGCGCTGGCGGCGTCCTGGCCGGCGGCGAGGCGCAGGCCTTCCGGCGTGCCGGTCAGCGACTTGCCGGCGTCGCTTGCCGAAACGAATCGCACCGCGCCGCCGCCGGCATCGGTGCGGCGGAACTTCTCGCCGCCGGGCTGCGCGCCGGTCGCCTTGATCGGGGCGATGGCGACGGTGCCGTCGGCCTGCGGGACAAGGCACTGGTCGCGCAGCAGGATCGGCGAGAGCATCACCGTGCCGTCGCCCGCGTCCAGCGAGCGGAACTGCGTCTGCGGCAGCGGCACCTTGGCGCCGGTGGTCTTGGTACCTTCATGCGCCATGTAGGTGCCCGGGCGGGCGACCGAGATGAAGCGTTCCGGCAGCGGGCCATTGCCCACCGGCACGCCGAAGTCCGGCACGCCCTTGTCGTCGAAATAGAGGCGCTGGACGCGGGTGTGGCGGTCCGGGTTGAACAGCGGATCGCCTTCGATCTTCTCGTAATCGCGGCCGTGGTAGACCAGCAGCGGGCGGCCCTTTTCATCGACGGTGAAGCTGTTGTGGCCGGGGCCGTAGACCGAGGTTTCGCGGTTGGTCACGAAGACCGGCTGCGGCGACTTGGTCCAGGCCTTGGCGTCCATCAGGTCGCCCTCGGCATCGATCGACAGCATGCCCAGGCAATAGCGCGCATCGGTGGCGCTGGCCGAGTAAGTCATGAACAGCTTACCGGCGTTTTCGATCACGGCCGGTGCTTCGTTGACCTTGTAGCCGCGGATTTCCCAGTCCAGCGTCGGCACCGAAAGGCGCGTCGGCGGGGCGGAGAGGGTCAGCGCGTCCTTCATCGGCGCGATGTAGAGGTTGGAATTGGTCTCGATGCCCGGCTCGCGCTGGGCCCAGGCGAAGTAGCGCTGGCCGCGATGGACGAAGCTGGTGGAATCGAGGTTGAAGCTGTCCCACGGCGCCTTGAATTCGCCCAGCACGCTCCACTTGCCGGTCATCGGATCGGGCCCGTCGCAGACCACGGCATAAGTGCGGATGCGGAATACGTCTTCGCCGCCGCCGCTGGGGCCGGCCGCGAAGTACATGGTCCAGCGGTTGTCGATCAGGTGCAGTTCGGGCGCCCAGAGGAAGCCGGACATCGGGCCGGTCTTCTCATGGCGCCATAGCACGCGTTCCTCGGCGGTGGAGAGGCCGGCGACGGTCTTCGAACGGCGCAGCACGAGGCGGTCATACTCCGGCACCGAGCCGGTCATGTAGTAGTAACCGTCGTCGTGGCGGAACACCTGCGCGTCGGCGCGGTTCTTGACCAGCGGGTTCACCGGAACGGGGGCAGCGGCCTGATCGGCGGCTTCGGAAGTGGCATCGCCGGCCGTCTTGCCCGCCTTCGAACAGGCGATAGGCAGCAGCGCCGCCGAAGCGGCAAAGGCCCGGCGTGACATGGAAAAGTTCATGGTGTCCTCTCCAGAGTTTTCGTTGGGGGTGTTCCGGATCGCTCCGGGGAAAAGGACACCCCGGCCCGAAAGCCGGGGTGTCAGCTGGTGGGTCTCAGTATTGCGCCACGGGCCAGCCATCGGCGCCCCAGACGATCGGCGCGATGCGCAGCGTCGGGCGGCCTTCGGCAGTCTTGTCGTAGGCGTGGTAGGCCAGGTAGGTCGTGCCGTCCTTGTCGGTGAAGGCGCCGGCGTGGCCGGGGCCGCGGAAGCGCTGCTTCTCCTCCAGATCGGCGCGCAGCAGGATCGTGCCGCCGCCCTGCATCATGTCGCTGCCGTCTTTGCCCTTGTAGGGGCCGGTGATCTTCTTCGATCGCGAAACGACGGTGTAATAGGTGCTGTTCACGCCCTTGCAGCAATAGTCGTAGGACGCGATCAGGTAGTACCATCCGCCATGCGGGATGATGAACGGCGCCTCGATCGGGGCCGGACCGCCGGCGGGAGCCGGACGGCGGGCGATCGAATAGGGTTCGGTGCCCGGCGCGACCTTGCCGGTCTTCGGATCGAGCGGGAACAGCTTGATCCCGCTCCAGAAGCTGCCGAGGCTGAGCCACTGGCGGCCCTGATCGTCCTGTACAAAGTTCGGATCGATGGCGTTGAAGTCATCGTCATGCGTGGACATGACGACAAGACCCTGATCCTTCCAGCCATACCCCTTGGCCTTGGGATCGAGCGTCTTGCTGGTCGCAAGGCCGATGGCCGATCGGTTCGAGCCGAAGGTCGAAACCGAGTAGTAGAGCCGGTATTCGCCGTTCACATACGAGATGTCCGGCGCCCAGATGCCTTCGGTGCCGGGCACCGCCTGCTTCGCCCATGCCGGAATCTCGGCAAAGACGGAGCCCGCGTCCTTCCAGGCCTTAAGGTCCTTCGAGGTCTTGATGCCCACATAGCGGCCCACGGTCGAGAAGACGTAGTAGGTGTCGCCCTCGCGGATGATGACCGGATCGTGGACCACGAGGTCGCCGGACATCTGCGAATTGAGCGTCGGGGCGCCATCGGTTTGTTGGGCGCCGACACTACCGGTCAGCCCCAAAGCAGCAAGACCGAGCAGGAACGAGAACTTGCGGATCATGCTCAGCCCCCGGCCGCGTTCCATGCGGCGATCAGTTCGGCCGCCTTGGCGCCGACCGTCGCGGCATCGAAGCCGGGCTTGTAGAGGCTGCCGCCCACGCCGATGCCATAAACGCCCGCCGCGCGGTATTCCGCGACATTGGCAGCGCCCACGCCGCCCACCGCCCAGACGCGGCTGTGCTTGGGCAGCACTTCGCGGATCGCCTTGATGTAGCTGCTGCCCAGCACCGAGCCTGGGAACAGCTTCAGGTCGCTGGCACCTGCCGCCACGGCGGCGAAAGCCTCGGTCGGGGTCAGGAAACCGGGCAGGACGTCCATGCCGAGTTCGATCGAACGCTTGATGACCGCCGGATCGACATTGGGCGAAACCATGAAAGTGCCGCCGACGCCGGCCAGCGTTTCGGCCAGATCGGTGCCGATCACGGTGCCGCCGCCGATGGCCGCGCGGTCGCCCAGCGCCTGCACCATGGCGCCGATCGAGCCGGCCGGATCGGGCGAGTTGAACGGCACTTCGATGATGCGCACGCCGGCTTCTACCAGCGCTTCGCCGATGGCGACCGCTTCATGGGTCTGGATGCCGCGCAGGATCGCCACAACGGGCGCATGGCCTGCGGCCAGAACGTCTTCGATCTTCATGCCTTCTGTCCTTTCGCGATGGCGAGCCCGGCGAGGACCGCCGCATCGCCATCGATCTTGCGCGAGGTGCAGCCACGGGCAGCCAGCGCGCGATCATAAAGCGCCACAAGCGCCTGATCGCCGATCAGCACCACCGTAATGCCGGTCGGCACTTGCGCGGCAACTTCGCCGCCGATCAGCAGACCGGAGATATAACCGCGCGACCAGTCTTTCGAGCGTCCATCGAGCATACGCGCGGCGCGGGCTTCGAACAGCGCGCCGGTCAGCGGTTCCTCGCAGCGCTCAACGCCGCGCGCGAAGCCATCGTCGAATGTGCCCTGCCCCGGCGTATCCGGCCCGGTCAGCGTCGATTGGCCGGCCAGCAGCGCGAAGAGTTCGCCGGTCGGGTGGGTGCGGAAACCGACGATGGTGCCGTTCACCACCGAGACCCACTTGCAGTGGGTGCCCGGCAGCGCGATCAGATGTTCGCCCACGGCGAGTTCGGGATGAAGCGCGAGGGCGCCGAAGACCTGCGCCTCCTCGCCCCGCATCACTTCGGGCGCGCCCTCGGAATCCTTGCAGCTCAGCCCCGGCAGCACCGAGACCGGGATGCCGGTCACTTCGAGCCGGGTGCGCGAGGAGAGCCACTGGGCCGCATCCGCCGGGCAGGCCGCATAGCCTGCCGCGACGAGCGCACCCGGAGCGCCGGCCATGCCGCACAGCACGACCTCGGACAGCGCGCCTTCCGCCTTCCACACGTCCAGCCTTTCGGCCAGCGCGTCCTCGGCATTGCCGTCGAGCGCGCCCGGCCCATCGAGCCGGGCGTCAACATCAGCACCATCCATGCGGAACAGCCGCAGGCGGGTGGTGCCCCAGTCGCCGAGAACGTGCTTCACGCTCATTGCAGTTCGAGCACCACGACCGACTTGGCCGGCAGGGTGACGACAAGATTGCCGCCCTGCACGGTCGCGCCCGAGAACGCCTCCGGCTTCACCACGCTGGGTGCGTCGAACGTGTTGTGCGAATTGATCGCCGGTGCCGTCAGGATCTTGCCGGTGACGGCGCCTGCCGAAACGCCGTCGAGCTTGATCGTCACGGTGTTGGGCTGATTCGGATCGAGGTTCGACAGGCCGACATGGATCTTGCCGTCCTTGCCCTTCACCGCCGAGCCGCTGACGGCCGGCATCGTGAATTCGTCCTTCGCATACCACGGCGACTTGATCTGGATCGGCAGCACCGTCGCATCCTGCCACGGCTTGTACATGTCGAAGACCCAGTAGGTCGGCGTCAGCACCATCTTGCTGCCGTCAGTCAGGATCATCGCCTGCAGCACGTTCACCATCTGGGCGATGGCGGTCATGCGCACGCGGTCCGCATGCTTGGCGAAGATATCGAGGTGGACGGAGGCGATCAGCGCATCGCGCAGGGTGTTCTGCTGGCGCAGGAAGCCTACGTGCGTGCCCGGATCCTGGGCGTACCAGGCGCCCCATTCGTCGACCGCGAGGAAGACCTTCTTCGCCGGATCGTACTTGTCCATGATCGCCGAGTGCTTGGTGATCAGCTCGTCCATCTTGCGCGCTTCGTTGAGCGTATCGGCCCAGCCGCGCTCATCGAAATTCACCGGATCGGCCTTGGGCGGCCAGCCGCCTTCGGGCAGCGTGTAATAGTGGAGCGAGAGGCCATCGACGTTGCCGCCGGCAACGCGCATCATCGTCTCGGTCCAGTTGTAGTCGTCGACATTGGCGCCGGAGGCGACCTTGAGGATCTTGGTGCCGGCCGGGGCCTTCACGAACGTCGCATAGCGGCGCGTCTCGTCGGCGGCGAATTCGGGGCGCATGTTGCCACCGCAGCCCCACAGCTCGTTGCCGACGCCGAAGTAGGCGACCTTCCACGGTTCCTTGTGGCCGTTGCTTGCGCGTTCGTCGGCCAGCGAGCCGGCGGGCGCGGTCATGTATTCGACCCATTCGGCCATTTCGCGCGGAGTGCCGTTGCCGACGTTGCCGGCGATATAGGCTTCCGCGCCCACCTGGCGCAGCAGTTCGAAGAATTCGTGGGTGCCCACCGCGTTGGGCTCGGTCACGCCGCCCCAGTGGGTGTTGACCTTGACCGGGCGCTTGTTCGGCGCGCCCACGCCTTCACGCCAGTGGTATTCGTCGGCAAAGCAGCCGCCGGGCCAGCGGATCACCGGCACCTGCAATTCGCGCAGCGCCGTGACGACGTCGTTGCGGAAACCGTTGGTGTTCGGAATCTTGCTGTTCTTGCCGACCCACAGGCCGCCGTAGATCCCGGTGCCAAGGTGCTCGGCGAACTGGGTGAACACTTCCTTGTGGTAGACCGGGCCGGGCTTGTCGGCTTCGATCGTCGCGGTGGTCGGCTGGCCGTTGGTGTCGGCCTGAGCCGCGCCTGCGAGCGCGGTGGCGCTCAACAGGACGGCAGCAGTGGTCAGGCGAAGCGCCTTCAACATTTTCAGTCCCCTCCCTGGGATATCAGTCGTGGAATTCTTCGACGAGGTCGCGCTTGCCGCGCAGGAATGCGTCGGCAACCAGGCGCAGCGGCGCGATGTCCACATCGCTGCGGCCGCCACGGATCAGGTTGGCGAAGCGCGCGTAGAGGCCCGGATATTCCATGTCCTCATTGTGCTCGGTGCCGGTGGGCAGGGTGAGCACGGCGCCGCCATTGGCCAGCTTCAGCGTGCCGGCGTCGGTCTCCACGACGATGTCCCACGATTGCGGGCCGGTCTGGCGCCAGTCGAGGTCCATGTGGATTTCGGCCCCGGCGGTATCGCGGAACTCGATATCCGCGGCGATCGGCGCGGCGCGGTTCGCGGGCAGGCTGAGCGTCGCTTCCTTCAGGAAGAACGGGCGCGGCATGATGTGGGTGGCGATCGAGAGGGCATTGATGCCCGGATCGAACACGCCAAGGCCGCCCGGCTCCCAGATCCAGTCCTGACCCGGATGCCAGACGCGCACGTCCTCGCGCCAGATGATCTTGGCGCTGAGGATGGTGCGCTCGGCCAGCCAGGCGCGGGCCGGGGCAACGCCCGCGGCGTAGCGCGAGTGCCACGAGGCGAACAGCGTCGCGCCTACCTTCTCGGCGCGGTTTTCCAGCGCGGCCACTTCGGACAGCGTGGCGCCCGGCGGCTTTTCGAGGAACACGTGCATGCCCTTCGACAGCGCCAGCGCGGCCAGATCGTAACGGACCTGCGGCGGGGTGCAGAGCGCCACCGCGTCGATCGCCGGGCCGTTCTCGATCAGGTCTTCCAGGCTGCTGAAGTGCGGGATGCCTTCAGGGCCGCGATGATGCGGGCTGACCGTGGCACCCAGGCTGAAGTTCGGGTTGCCCTCGATCGCGGGGATGTGCTGGTCGCGGGCGATCTTGCCCACGCCAACGATGGCAATGCGGATCGGATCCATGGCTCAGAGCGCCTTCACGGTCATGGTCGGCGCGGCCGGGGCGGCAGCACGGGCCAGCGGGTTGGCGACCGGCAGGGTGAACGGCGCGGCCGAAATCTCGAACACGTCGCCTTCCTGCGTGGTCACGCCGTCGCTGAACGAGAGCGTGGCGGTGCCGAAGAAGTGGACATGCACGTCACCGGCGCGGCGGAACAGGTCGTACTTGAAGTGGTGATGCTCAAGATTGGCGAACGTGTGCGACATGTTCGCCTCGCCCGAGAGGAAGGGCTTTTCCCAGATCGTTTCGCCATTGCGGACGATCTTGCTGGTGCCTTCGATCTTCTCCGGCGGGGTGCCGAGCAGCAGTTCCGGGCCAAGCGCGGCCTGACGCAGCTTCGAGTGGGCGAGCCAGAGGTAGTTGTGACGCTCGGTAACGTGGTCCGAGAACTCGTTGGCGAGCGCGAGGCCGAGGCGGTACACGGTGCCGTCATCGCCGACGAGGTAGATGCCGGCGAGTTCAGGCTCTTCGCCGCCGTCCTTGGCGAACGAAGGCATGGTCAGCGCTTCGCCGGGGCCGACGAGCAGCTGGCCGTCGCCCTTGTAGAACCATTCCGGCTGCTGGCCTTCGGTGCCGGCAGCGGGCTTGCCGCCTTCCAGACCTTCAAGGAACATGCGCATGGAATCGGTGACGTGCTCACCCGAGGCGGCGGCGGCGTGCATCTTGTTGCGGCCTTCGGCCGAACCGAGGTGCGTAAGGCCGGTGCCGGTCATCAGCAGGTGAGCCGAATCGTCGTGTTCGATCGGGGCCAGCAGGGTGCCGGCCGCGAATTCGGCAGCGATATCGACCGCTTCGCCCGCAGCGCAAGCCTTGGCCGCCTCGGCCAGCGTCACACCATCTGCAATGGCGCGCTGCGCGAGTTCGCGGGTGGTGGTGACGCCCTGAAGGAAGTGGGCGGCATCGCCCTCGGCAAGGATGACGGAGCGCACGCCGTCGGGCGCGCGATGCTGGAGCAGGCGAAGGTAGGTCATGGATCTCTCCCGGGGCGTCTTAGCCCGATCCGCGGCGCGCCTTCTTGGGGGAGCGCGCCGCGGCGGTTGGGTTGGACTGATTAGAGGGTAAGCGTGCCGTCGATCAGGCGGGGGGCGCCGTCACCGTAGGCTGCGTCGCGCAGTTCTGCCGGAAGCAGGCCCTGAGCGAAGTTCTGGTAGCTGACCGGACGCAGGAAGCGGTCGATCGCCATGCTGCCGACCGACGTGGTGCGCGGATCGGTGGTCGAGGGGAACGGGCCGCCGTGCACCATCGCGTGGCACACTTCGACGCCGGTGGGCCAACCGTTGACGAGGATACGGCCGACCTTGCGCTCCAGCACCGGCAGCAGGCGCGAAGCGGCGGCTTCGTCGGCAGCGTCCATGTGCAGGGTGGCGGTCAGCTGGCCTTCCAGGCCTTCGAGCAGGCCGGCGAGTTCGGCTTCGTCCTTGCAGCGCACGACGATCGACGCAGCGCCGAACACTTCGTGGCCGATGGCCTTGTCCGCCAGGAACTGTGCCGCCGTGGTCTGGAACAGGATCGCACCGCCGGTGGTCTTGCTGCCTTCTTCGCCCTTGGCGATGGTCTCGACGCCCGCGTTGCCTTCAAGCGCTTCCACGCCCTTGGCATAAGCGGCGGCGATGCCGGTGGTCAGCATGGTCTGCGGCTTGGCTTCCGAAACACCGCCGGTGGCGGCAGCAACGAATGCGTCCAGGCCTTCACCTTCGACGGCCAGGATCAGGCCGGGGTTGGTGCAGAACTGGCCGGCGCCCATCGTCAGCGAACCGACGAACGCGGTGCCAAGCGCTTCGCCGCGCGCCTTCAGCGCTTCGGGAAGCAGCAGGACCGGGTTGATGCTCGACATTTCGGCATAGACCGGGATCGGCACTTCGCGGGCCGCGGCCAGCTTGGCGAGGGCGAGACCGCCACCGCGCGAGCCGGTGAAGCCGACAGCGGCGATGCGCGGATCCTGAACCAGCGCGGCGCCGAGTTCGTTCGACGGGCCGACGAGGTGCTGGAACACGCCTTCGGGAAGGCCGGCGTCCTTGACTGCCTTGGTGATCGCGGCGGCAATCAGGCTGCCGGTGATCGGGTGGGCCGGGTGGCCCTTGACCACGACCGGGCAACCGGCGGCGAGCGCCGAAGCGGTGTCACCACCGGCGGTCGAGAAGGCGAGCGGGAAGTTCGATGCGCCGAACACGGCGACCGGGCCGACCGGAATCATGCGCAGGCGCAGATCGGGACGGGGCAGCGGAGCGCGGTCCGGCATAGCAGGATCGATGCGCAGCTGCTGCCACTGGCCCTTGCGGACGACATCGGCGAACATGCGCAGCTGGCCCATGGTGCGGCCACGCTCGCCCTCACCGCGCGCACGCGGCAGGCCGCTCTCGGCCATGTAGGCCTCGATCAGCGGTTCACCGATGGCGAGGATCTCGTCAGCGATTCGCTCCAGGAACGAAGCGCGGGTTTCACGGTCGGTCGCACGGTAGGTATCGAAGGCCGCGGCGGCTGCGGCGCAGGCGGCAGCGACATCGGCGGTGCCGTTCACGGCCAGCGGTTCGCCCTGGGGCTCACCGGTTGCGGCCACGATGGAACGGAATTCGGTCATTTGGGGTCTCCCTATTTACTCCGACATATTCCCAGCGCATCAGAAACGCAATGTTTGTCGTTCCTTCATGTGAGAAGGGCTGTTACGTTCCCTGCGGGAGGTGCCAATAACAGTGTCAGAAGCCAATTTCGTGAACGATGAAGAAAGTGCAAGGCCGGCCGACGAGGCCCGGGGTCCGGGCCGCCGCCTGCACGGTGCAATCGCCCATAAACTGGGAACGGCAATCTTGTCCGGCAAATATGCGCCCGGGGACATTCTTTCTGGTGAAGTTGCCTTCGCCGAGGAGTTGCAAGTCTCGCGCAGCGCCTATCGGGAAGCCATTCAGGTGCTCACCGCGAAGGGTCTGGTGGCAAGTCGCCCCAAGGCCGGAACGCGCGTGTTGCCCCGAGACCGGTGGAACCTGCTCGACCCCGAAGTGCTCGGCTGGGCCTTCGCGGGGGAGCCGGACATCGAATTCGTGCGCAGCCTGTTCGAACTGCGCGCCATCGTCGAACCCGCCGCTGCCCGCCTTGCCGCGCAACGCCGCGACAAGAACGACCTCAAGACGATGAAGGACGCGCTGGCCGCGATGCGCCGGCACACTCTCACCACCGAGGCCGGCCGCGCGGCGGATCGCGACTTCCACAACGCGATTCTGCAGGCGACACGCAACGACGCCCTTCTGGTGCTCAGCGCCTCGATCGGGGCGGCGGTGAACTGGACCACCCAGTTCAAGCAGCGCGCCCGCGCCCTGCCCCGCAACCCGATCCCCGACCACGTGCGCGTCTACGACGCCATCGCGGCGGGCGATGCGGCGGGCGCGGCAGAGGCAATGAACGTGCTGGTCGATCTGGCGCTTGAGGATACCCGCAGCGCGATGGGGCAGCCGGACGGGGGGTGATTGCTCCCTCTGTCCAAGACCAATCCATCTATTACGACCAAAACCACGCCAACCAGCAGAGCTCCGCCGCTCGCAACTCAATATCCGTCATCCCCGCGAAGGCGGGGATCCCGCTTTTCTTCAGGCGTGGAGAAAGGCAGCGGGGCCCCCGCCTTCGCGGGGGCGACGGAGTTTGAGGACGGAAGCTTCACTCGCCCCAATGCCACCCCTCGTCATTGCGAGCGCAGCGACGCAATCCAGAGCGGCGCAAACCGGCCCCTAGATTACTTCGCTGCGCTCGCAATGACGAGGCAGACTCACCATAGAAAAAGGCCCCGGCGATCGCTCGCCGGGGCCTTTTCATTATCGCTTGCAGCGCAGCGTCACTCCGCCGCAGCCGGCACCAGATCCGGCTCCGCATGCGTCGTCTTGCTACCCCAGAGGGCGTAGAAGAGGATGTAGATTTCGCAGACCGCGGTCAGAATGAACGAGGCTTGCAGGCCGAAGGCATCGGCGAGCAGCCCCTGGACGAAGACCAGCGCCCCGCCGGCAATCGCCATGACGAGCAAGCCGGACGCTTCCTCGGTGAGCGGGCCGAGGCCCTTGATGCCGAGCGTGAAGATGGTCGGGAACATGATCGAGTGGAACAGGCCGACGAGGATTAGCGACCACATGGCCACAGGTCCATGGGCCAAGACGGTGATCGCCATAACCGTGAAGGCGCCGACAGAGAACACCGCAAGAACCTTGCCTGCATCAAACTTCTGCATCAGTGCAGACCCCACGAAGCGGCCCACCATCATGCCGCCCCACAGGAACGTCAGGTGGTTACCGGCATCCTGCGGCGTGAACACGTCAAGGCTGGGCAGTGCAAACGGGCTGACGCCGAAGATGCCAATAACCCCGTTGAACGCGTTTACGATCCACCACATCACGGTGTTGTTGCCGATGCCGGGCTGGGTCGTGAAGTTCACGAAGAGGTTGGCGACACCGATTTCCGCGATCAGATAGATAAAGATCGCGACAATGCCGAACACCAGGTTACGGTGCTTGAAAAGCTCCGGATTGATAATGTGGGTCCGCTTTCCAGCAGCCGTGGGCGAAGCCGCATTCATCGCAGGAAGCGGGAACTTTCCAATCACCACAGCGAGCACCACCAACACCACCGCGACGAGACCGTAAGGCAAGATCACCGAATGGGCGTCGGCAAGGCGGTCAGCCTCGCTGAGTACAGTGCCAGCGGCAACCGTGCCACTCTTGGAGCGGCCGAGGATCAGGTAAGCGCCAAATATCGGAGCGAGCATCGTGCCCGCCGAGTTCATCGCCTGCACCAGATTGAGGCGCGACGAGGCAGTCTCAGGCTTGCCGACGACGGCAACATAGGGATTCGCCGCAACCTGAAGCAGCGTGATGCCGCTGGCGATGACGAACAGCATGATCAGCGTCACACCGTAGGACGGGATCGAAGCCGCCAGCATCATGCCGACAGCGCCGCAAGCCATAATGAGCAGGCCGGTAACCAGCGACTTTTGATAGCCGATCTTCTCGATCAACTTGGCCGAAGGGATCGAGGCGAAGAAATAAGCAATAAAAAAGACCGATTCGATCAACGTGGTCTGAAAATAGGTCAGCGAGAACACGGCGCGCAGGTGCGGCAGCAGCGTGTTGTTGATGACGGTGATGAAGCCCCACATGAAGAAAAGGCTGGCGAGCAGCGCAAGCGCTGGGCCGTAGCGAACGCCGGCCTGCGGCGCATGGGCCACGGGGGCATCTGCCGATGATACCACTGGGGGCATGTCTATCCTCTCATAACAGAACTGCCGGGTGCTTGTGGCAAACCAGCTTGCGCTCTTTCTATTTGTCGGACTATATGCGCTGAACGTCTCCGTCAATGGCTTCTCGCGGCTGGCGGCGACCATTCACATCAGATTCGAACGCACACAGAAATCAGAATGGGAGCTAAGGGAATGGGGATTCTGCGCAAGGCATTTGTGACTTCTTCTGCGCTTTCTCTTGCCTGCGTAATGCCGGCCCTCGTACCGAGCACGGCTTTCGCCGCCGATGCTTCGCAGACCCCTGCCGGCACGCTTTCCAACGGCAGCGCCGTCACCGCCGTGACGTTGAAGGCCGCCAACGGCGTTTCCGCCACGATCCTCAGCTTCGGCGCCACGCTCTGGAAGCTGAACGCGCCCGACCGCGATGGCAAGGTGGCCGACGTGCTGCTGGGCTATGACGATATCGCCAGCTACGAAAAGCGCCCGAACTACTGGGGCGCCACCATCGGCCGCTATGGCAACCGCATCGCCAATGGCCAGTTCAGCCTGGACGGCAAGACCTACCAGCTGCCCCAGAACGATCACGGCCAGTCGCTGCATGGCGGCGGCAAGGGCTGGGACGTGCAGAACTGGAAGGTCGAATCGATCAAGTCCGGTCCCGTCGCCACGGCCGTCTTCACGCTCGTCAGCCCCGATGGCGATTCGGGCTATCCCGGCACGGTGAAGACCAAGGTGACCTACTCGCTGGACGAGAAGGGCAACCTGCAGATCGTCTTCGAAGCGACCACGGACAAGCCCACGGTCATCAACATGACCAACCACGCCATCTTCAACATGGCCGGTGAAGGCAGCCCGCGCGACGCGATCCAGGACCTGCTGACGATCCCGGCAAGCCACTACACCCCGGTGAACGACAAGCTGATCCCGACCGGCGAACTGCGTGACGTGACCGGCACCGCATTCGATTTCCGCAAGGCCACCGTCGTCGGCGAACGCATCCGCGACGGCAAGGACGAGCAGATCGTCATGGGCCGCGGCTACGATCACAACTTCGCGCTCGACAAGGGCGTGACCAAGACGCCGGAACTCGCCGCCCGTCTTGAAGATCCCGTTTCGGGTCGCGTACTCGAACTGCTGACGACCGAACCCGGCGTGCAGTTCTATGCCGGTAACTTCCTCGATGGCACTTTCATCGGCAAGAACGGCCACCTCTATCGCATGGGCGACGGCATCGCACTGGAACCGCAGAAGTTCCCGGATTCGCCGAACCACGCGAATTTCCCGTCCACCCGCGTCGATCCCGGCAAGCCCTACAAGCATGTCATGATCTACCGCGTTACCACCTCTTCGCGCTGACAGAACGAAACGAACGCCCCATGACCGAAAAGACGCCCCCCAAGCTGCGCTCGCGCGCCTGGTTCGATAATCCCGAAAACATCGACATGACCTCGCTCTATCTGGAGCGGTACCTGAACTTCGGCCTCAGCCTGGAAGAGCTTCGCTCGGGCAAGCCGATCATCGGTATCGCCCAGACCGGCAGCGACCTGTCGCCCTGCAACCGCCACCACCTGGTGCTGGCCGAGCGTATCCGCGAAGGCATCCGCGAAGCCGGCGGCATCGCCATCGAATTCCCGGTCCACCCGATCCAGGAAACCGGCAAGCGCCCGACCGCCGGCCTTGACCGCAACCTGGCCTATCTCGGCCTCGTCGAAGCGATCTACGGCTACCCGCTTGACGGCGTGGTGCTGACCACCGGTTGCGACAAGACCACCCCGGCGCTGCTGATGGCGGCCGCCACCGTGAACATCCCGGCGATCGCCCTGTCGGTCGGCCCGATGCTCAACGGCTGGCACAAGGGCGAGCGTACCGGCTCGGGCACGATCGTGTGGAAGGGCCGCCAGATGCTGGCGGCGGGCGAGATCGACGACGAGGGCTTCATCAAGCTCGTCGCTTCCTCGGCCCCCTCGACCGGCTACTGCAACACCATGGGCACGGCGACGACGATGAACTCGCTCGCCGAAGCGCTTGGCATGATGCTGCCCGGTTCGGCCGCGATCCCCGCGCCTTATCGTGACCGCCAGGAATGCGCATGGCGCACCGGCAAGCGCATCGTCGACATGGTGCACGAGGATCTGAAGCCCTCGGACATCCTGACGCTGGAAGCGTTCCACAACGCCATCGCCGTCAACGCCGCCATCGGCGGTTCGACCAACGCCCCGATCCACCTTGCCGCGATCGCCCGCCACATCGGCGTCGATCTGCCGCTGAAGGACTGGGAGCGCATCGGCCACAAGATCCCGCTGCTGGTGAACCTGCAGCCTGCCGGTGAATACCTGGGCGAAGACTACTACCGCGCCGGCGGCGTGCCGGCCGTGGTCGCGCAGCTGATCAAGCAGGGCCTGATCCATGAGGGCGCGATGACCGTCAATGGCCAGACCATGGGCGACAACTGCCGCGATGCCACGATCGAGGACGAGCGCGTCATCAAGACTTTCGACCAGCCGCTGGTCGAGGAAGCGGGCTTCCTGGTCCTGTCGGGCAACCTGTTCGACGCCGCGATCATGAAGACCAGCGTGATCTCCAAGGAGTTCCGCGACCGCTACCTGTCGAACCCGGATGACCTCGAAGCCTTCGAAGGCCCGGCCGTGGTGTTCGACGGTCCCGAGGACTATCACCACCGCATCGACGATCCGGCCACCGGCATCACGCCCGACACGCTGCTGTTCATGCGCGGCGCCGGCCCGATCGGCTATCCGGGTGCGGCGGAAGTCGTCAACATGCGTCCGCCGGCCTATCTGATCACCGAAGGCGTCACCGCGCTTCCGTGCATCGGTGACGGCCGCCAGTCCGGCACGTCGGGCAGCCCCTCGATCCTCAACGCCAGCCCAGAAGCGGCGGCGATGGGCGGTCTGGCCCTGCTGGAAACCGGCGACCGCGTGCGCATGGACCTGAAGAAGGGCGTCGTGAACGTGCTCGTTTCCGACGAAGTGCTGGCCGAACGCCGTGCTGCTCTGGAAGCCAAGGGCGGCTATGCCTACCCGGCTTCGCAGACCCCGTGGCAGGAAATCCAGCGCGCCGTCGTCGGCCAGATGGACACCGGCGCGATCCTCGAAGGCGCCGAAAAGTACCAGCGCATCGCCCAGACCAAGGGCCTTCCGCGCGACAACCACTAAGCGATAACGGGGCTTCGGCCCCGCTATCGCACAAAATTGCCCGGGACTTGTTCCGGGCGGGTCCCGGCCCACTCTCCCACTGGTCCTGCCACCGAGTCTGCACAAGGCAGGGGGCTGGTGGAAGAGTGGGCCGGAACCGTATCCAGATCAGCGAACCGACGATTAGGGAGACTTGGGATGACACTCTGGCGCAAGATCGATCGCGACGTCCGCGACACGCTGGGCGAAGGCGCACTGTGGTCCGCGCGTGACAACGCGTTCTACTGGGTGGACATCCTTGCCCCCGCACTCAACCGCTTGAGCCTCACCGATGGCACCGTCACCCGCTGGGACATGCCGGCCCGCCTCGGCTGGGTCGCCCCGCGCGCGGAAGGCGGGCTTATCGGCGGCTTTCAGGACGGTGTCGCGCAGATCACGCTGGACCCGCTGACGATCTCCGAGCGCAACGATCCCGAACCCCACCTGCCGGGTAACCGCATGAACGACGGCAAGGCGGACCGCCACGGCGCGATCTGGTGCGGCACGCTGGAAATGGCCGAAGAGAACGCGATCGGCACACTTTACCGCCTCTCTCCCGAAGGCGACTGGCAGGTCATCGATTCCGGCTATGTCGTGCCCAACGGCCCGGCTTTCTCGCCCTGCGGCCAGTGGCTCTACCACACCGATTCGGCGCTGCGGACGATCTACCGCTTCAAGCTCGACGCGAACGGCGCGCCGGACAGCGCGCATGACCGCGAGGAATTCATCCGCTTCTCCGAAGAGGACGGCTATCCGGACGGCATGACCACCGATGCAGAGGGCTTCCTTTGGGTCGCCCACTGGGACGGCGGCAAGATCACCCGCTTCGCCCCCGACGGCACGCGCGAGCGTTCGATCGAACTGCCCGCCAAGCGGATCACCAACATCGCCTTCGCCGGTGAGAATCTCGACCGCATGTTCGTGACTTCGGCCTCCAAGGGCCTGCCGGAATCGGAATTCGACGGTGCGCTGTTCGAAGTGGAATCGGGCGTGACCGGCAATCCGGCAGGCGTGTACCTCGGGTAAGGTGGCGACGGTCCTGCCGTCACCGCTTACTGCTACACAAACCTATCTAACCCAAAACACGCCGTCGTCCCCGCGAAGGCGGGGACCCCGCTTCCTTCTTACGGCATAGAAGAACAAGCGGGGCCCCCGCCTTCGCGGGGGCGACGAGTGAGGTGTGCGGTTGGAGCGCTTCAACTCCATCAACGGCCTCCTGAACCCACCCATCGTCATTGCGAGCGTAGCGAAGCAATCCAGAGCAGCGCCAACCGCCCCTGGATTGCTTCGCTACGCTCGCAATGACGAAAGAGGGGGTGGCATCCACGCCCCCTCCCCCCTCACAAAACCTCCGCCACGCCCTCCAGACTCTCGCGCAACTTGCCCAAGGCCTGCGCCTTCAACTGGTGCACACGCGGGATCGAGACTTGCAGCACCCCCGCGATCTCGGCCAGATTCAGCTCCTCCACGAAGTAAAGCTGCACCACCAGCATCAACCGCTCCGGCAGCTGCGAAATCGCCTCGACCACCGCGCCGCGCAGCTCCTCGTCCGCCAGCAGTTCCAGACTGTCCGGCCGGTCGTCCGCGAAGGCCATGTTCTGGTCCGAATAGGTCTCATCGATCGAATCGAACCGCAACGGCTGACTGGAATCGCGCAGGCCCGCCAGTTCCGCCTCATCGATCCCCATCGCCTCCGCCAGTTCGTGGGCGTGCGGCTCGCGGCCCAATGCGCCGCGCAAGTCCCGTTCCTTCTCGGCCAGTTGCCGCCGTCGCTCGTTGGCCCCGCGCGACATCGGCACGGTGCGGCGGATCAGGTCCACCATCGCCCCGCGCACGCGCATCTTGGCATAGGCGGCAAAGCCATCCTCGCCCGGCCCCTGATGCTTCTGTGCGCATTCGGTGAGCGCGACGAGGCCCGCCTGGATGAGATCCTCCACCTCGATCCCCGGCCGGCCGGAGCCGTGGACATGCCAGGCCAACCGCCGCACCATCGGCAGGAAGCGCCGCACGCGGTCGGCAACGTCGCCCTGATAGGCCCCGGCAACACGGCTGCCATAGGCGCCCAGAACGGCGAATCCTTTCTGATCCTGTTTCATGCAGCCATGCTTTCGGCTTGGTCGTTGTCGGAATCGGGGTGCGGCAGGCCCGCCATGCCCCGCTCGGGGACTGGTGCGCCGACGACGTCGATCACCTCGATCGGCTGGGTCGGCGGCAGTTCGGCGATGGAAAGCACCAGACAACCCGGCGCGCGCAGCCGCAGCAGCGCCGCCAGCGCCCGCCGCGCGCGCGGCTGGACCACCAGCGCCAGCGGCGTCGCGTCGCTCCCCCGTTCGGCGATCAGCGCGGCGATGCGTTCGCCGATCATGCGGGCAAGGTCGGGTTCGATCACCGGCTGGCCGGTGGTCGGATCCTGCATCCCCTGAATGATCGCGGATTCGAGCCCGGCGTCGAGCGTCAGCACCGGCAACCGCTCGCTGGGCGGGCACACGCGGCCGACGATCAGCGCCCCCAGATCGGCGCGGAGCAGATCGACCAGCCGGTCGTGCTCCACCGTCTGCTGCAAGGCGCGGCCAAGGCTGGCAAAGATCGGCAGCGGGTGCGCGATGGGAATGCCGTCTTCCAGCAAGGCCCGCAGCAGCCGGGTAAGCGCGGCAAGCGAAAGCGGCTGCGGATGCACCGTCTCCACCAGTCCGGCCGAATGGACCTTCAGCGCATCGACCAGCGCCTTCACTTCATCCGGCCCCAGCAGGTCTTGCGGGCGTTCGGCCAGCAACTGGTTCAGGTGCGTGGCGATCACCGTGCCGGCGTCCACGGTCAGGAATCCTTCGGCGATGGCATGATCGCGCGAGGCGGGATCGATCCACAGCGCCGGGCAACCGAAGCTGGGATCGCGCGTCGCCTCCCCGCGCAGGGTGTGGTTCGCCCGCGCCTCACCCGCATCGATGGCCAGCACGCGGTCGGCGCGGATCACCGCGCCGCCCAGATTCACGCCGCCCAGCATGACGCGGTATTCGTGTGGCGGCATGTCCAGCGCGTCGCGCACGCGGAACTGCGGGATGATGAAACCGAACGCCTGACTCAGCTGCTTGCGCACGCCGGTAACGCGGCTGACCAGCGGCGATCCGCGCCGCTCGTCCACCAGTTGCACAAGGCCATAGCCCAGTTCGATGGTGACCAGCGTGTGGTCGGAGACATCCTCCAGATCGATGCGTGAGGGATCGGCGGCGGGCGGCGCTTCCACCACAGGCTCGGCTGCGAGCATCTGCCGCTTGCGCATCGTGTGCCAGATCCACAGCGCCAGCGCTGCCGCCGGCAGGAACACCGTCTGCGGCATGGCCGGGATCATGCCGATCGCCGCCAGCACCACGCCCACCGGCAGCCATGTCGCCGGGGACGCGAACTGGCCGCCGATCTGGGCGGCAAGATCGCGCCCCTCCCCCTGCCGGTCGTCCGCGACACGGGTAACGATCACGGCGGCGGCGATGGACAGCAGCAGCGCGGGCACTTGCGCCACCAGCGCGTCACCAATGGCGAGGGTGATGTAAGTCTGCGCCGCCTCGCCCGCCGAAAGCCCGTGGCTGATCATGCCAAGGCAGAAGCCCGCGACGATGTTCACGCCCAGGATCAACAGCGCGGCAATGGCATCGCCCTTCACGAATTTGGAAGAACCGTCCATCGATCCGTAGAAATCGGCCTCCGTCGCCACTTCGCGGCGGCGGGCTCGCGCCTGATCGGCGGTGAGCAGTCCTGCGGCCAGGTCGGCGTCGATGGCCATCTACTTGCCCGGCAAGGCATCCAGCGTGAACCGCGCGGACACTTCCGAAACGCGGCCCGCGCCCTTGGTCACCACCACAAGGTTGATGATGATCAGGATCAGGAAGACGAAGATGCCGACGGCGAAATTGCCGCCGATCAGGAACTTGCCGAAGCTTTCGATCACTTTGCCGGCGGCTTCCTCACCCTCGTGCCCGTGGACCAGCACCACGCGGGTGGAGGCGACGTTCAGCGCCAGCCGCAGCAGCGTCGCGAACAGCAGGACCGAGGGGAAGGAGGAGAAATCCAGCGGCCGCTGCGCGTTCATCGCCGCCATCAGCACGGCCAGCGACAGCGCGATGTTCAGCACGAAGGATATGTCCAGCACGAAGGCCGGCACCGGCACGATCATCAGCACGATCAATGTCAGGATGCCTGCCGGCAGTGCTGCCGCTGCCGGATTGCCGAAGCGGCTCAACAAGTCCCGGTTCACAGGCCCAGCCCCGCGAGACGGGCATAGGCCGCGCGCACATGGGCGGGCGCGGCGGTGCCGGTGGCGTTGAGCATGCTTTGCAGCGCTTCCGCCATGGTGCCGCCACTCGCGGCAGCGGGTTGCGGGGCATCTGCGGCATTGCGGTGAAATTCGCGTGCGACCGGGCCCATCGGCAGATCGGGCTGCCGGGACACGGCCTCATAGGCGATACGCGGGCTGGCGGATGCGGCCAGCATGTCGATGGAGGGCAATCCATCACCGGTGCCCATCGCCGTTTCGACCTTGCTCCGCATCAGCGTCATCACGTCGCCAAGGCTGCGCGCGCCGCCATTGCCGTAGAAGATCGTGGGATTGGCCGCCGCCGCGCGCGGCAGGACGGAAGCCGCGCTCTGCGTCGGGTCGGCAGAGAGCGCGGAAAGGAACTGGCCGGCGCCGCCCATCCCCAGAAAATGGGCCAGATAAAGCTCGGACGCGTCCGGCTCCCGCCCCAGTTGCGCGGTGAGGCCGGCCTTGTTGTCGCTGGCGAGTTCGGCGGCCATCATGGCCGAGGCATCGGCATCGTAGCGCAAGCCCATGACTTGCGCGCGCATGCCGGGGTCGGTCATCTGCCCGCCGGCAATCGCCTGCTGGACCCAAGCCATGCCGTGATCCGCCGCGTGGCGGCCCAGCGTCTGCAGCCAGGTTCCGTCGGTGAACTGGAAAAGGCCGGTGGCGCTGGAAGTGGAGGCGCGCGCCGTGGGGTCCAGGCTCGATTCAAGCTTGGCCTGCGCCAGCAGGTAGCGGAAATCCACCCCCGTGGCCTGCGCGGCGCGGGCGATGGCGCCCTGCACCCTTGCTGCGGTATTTGTCGCGCCCGCGCCGCCGGCGCCCGCAACTTGTCCTTCGCTCAACGCTTCGCTCCCGATCAGGATCGTTTCGGGAGTTGTTGAGCAAGACCCGTGCCAGAAGGGAGGCCGCAGTTGGCCGAAAGCTGGAAGGATCTGCCTTTAGCGCCGTCCAGCCGCGAGGGCGTAGTTCGCACCGGCCCGGTAGAGCCGCGAACTGCCGGTCAGCACGTCCAGCCGCTTGGCCACATTGGCCGCGATGATGTTGCGAACCTGACGGTTTACCTCGTTCAGCCGCTTGGCCGTTTCGACCATGCCGCGGCATTCCTCGTCCAGATCATCGATCGTCGCGTCTTCCAGCGCGCCGCAAAGGCGATCCTTCGCCTGCGTGGCGCCGACGATCGCGTCGAGATCGAGACCGGCAAGCGCCTGCCGCTCTCCTTCCAGAACGGCAAGCATTTGCCGCAGGACCTCGCGCAGGCTTTCCTCCCCGTTCGCGGCGTTCGATTGCGTCATGCCTCGGGGCTCCTCAGCAGCATTCCCGCTGCGATGATGGCATCGGCGATCTGGGTCGGGATCACCGGGTACGTGCCGTTCTCCACCGCCTTGCGGATCAGCGCCACGCGGTCGCTGTCGACCGGGATCTGGCCCGGATCGAGCGCCGAGGAGGCTTCGACGGAAGTGCTGGCAGTGGCCGCGGTGGACCGCGCCTCGCTCGATTCCGCGCTGACGGTAACGCCATTGGCGCCGGACAGGGTTTCACCGCCTGCCGTGCGGGCAAGCCGTGCACTGACCGCGCTGGTCGCTCCCACTTCGATAGGTGGCATAACGCCGCTCCTTCCTTAAATTCCGGCCATCGGGCCTAACTCTTGCCCTTCAGAACGGTGCGGCGCGGAAAGGTTTAAGGATCGCCGCGCAATTCTGTTCGGGATTCCGCCGGATCGCCTAAGGATTCCCGCAAAATCAGCGGCAAAGAACGGTTAAGGCAGCGGAACGGACACCGTGCCGGGGCTGACGATCTGCGCGCGCAGTTCCTGCGTGCGGTTGGCGGTGCCCGCGCCGGAGAGCGGCCGCACACGAATCCAGTCCCCCTCCGCCCCGCCTTCCAGTGCCATGCCGGGCTGCGTCACCGTGAAACCGTCCCCGGCGACCGAGATGGCCACCGCATCGCCGCGCTTCACCACCTGCTCTGCCGGGGCCTGGGCCACGGCGGCCGGACGGCGCACCGGCACGAACAGCCGCCAGCCGCCGGGATCGCCGCATTGGACGACCACGCTGTCCTGCCCGTTCCCGCGCCAGGAAAGCGCCAGTCCGCTGCGGCATGGGGACAATCGCAGCCTGCGGTCGACCGGGGTCAAGGCCCCGCCGATCTCGCCCACGGGCGCACCGGTGAAGGCGGCAACCTGCCGGTCGATCGCGTCGAGATCGGCGAAGGGGCTGGAGGCGGAGGCGCTGAGGATAAGCAGGGCAGGGATCATTGCGGCACGGGTCCATGGGTTGAAGCCTGCCCGGACGGACGCAAACTTCGTGCCATACCCTCCGCCGCAGCCGGAGCGGGCGGCAGCAGGAGCGGCATGGAAGGCGCATCGAACGCCAGTTCCGCGCGCGGCGGCCCGGCGCCGGGTTCGACGACGATCCGTGCTCCGCCGAAATCGGATGCCCCGGCCTGCGCCTCCCGCAGCATTCCTGCCGCCATCTCCAGCGCCCGCGCTTCCATGCCGGGGGCATAGGCGACGGTGATGGTCAGTTGCTGGCGGGGGTCGCGCGGCTGCTGGCTGAGCCAGCGCGCCAACGGCGGCGCCCCGGGCGCGGCGATGTAGACGGCCAGCGCCTGCCCCCGGTCCGATGGGCCTGCAGGCGGTTGAGCGGCAGGCGGTTGAGCAGCAGGCGAGTGGGCGGCCGGCGGCTTGTCAGCCTGGCGCTTGGGCGGCGGGCGATGCGTCACGGCGGCGGCGGTGATCATGAACAGGATCAGCGACAGGTCCGCCAGCGAAGTCTGCCAGCTGACGGCCGTGCGCGCGCTCACCAATTGCCTCCCCGGCCCCAGTCCTCGCTTTCATCAAGGACCGCATCGGCCGGATCGGTTCGGGCGGGTTCGGGGTTCTCGGGCACTGCCTGCTCGTCTTCGCGCGGGATCGCCATGCGCCGCGGCTTCAGTTCGGACGGCAGGGCATCGACCACCTGCCCCTTCAGCCAGTCCAGCACTTTCTCCCGCTCGCCCTCCTCCTCGCTCGCGCGGCGCGCCACCATGCGGGCGAGCGGGGCGAAGACCAGATTGCCCAGCAGCAGCCCGTAAAGCGTGGTCAGCACCGCCAGCGAGATCACGCGGGTGAAATCGTCCATCGCCGCATCCCCGCCCGGCATCTGCGCCAGAGAGATCAGCGTACCGGCCAGGCCGAACACCGGCGACAGGTCCGCCGCCTGATGCAGCGTGCGCACCGCGCGCCCGGTCAGATCGCCGCGTCGCTGCTTGTGCGCGGCATGGGCGATGTTCAGCGCGTCCAGCGATCGGCTGGCGATGAACAGGCTGGTCGCCTCATCGAATTCGGGATCGCCCGAACGGAACGGCTGCGCGCGGATCACCCCGTCGCGCTGCATTTCCTGAATGTGCACGGCCAGCGCAGTCTTCGCGCGGGCCGCGCGAAAACGGGCCCGCGCCAGTTCGCGCAGCCCGGCGCCGGCCAGCCGGGTATCGGCAAGCCCGCAGCGCAGCACCGTCCCCAGCACGGTGCCGCCGACGACAATGACGGCACTGGTGCCGTCCAACAGGGTTCGCGGATCGATCACGCGGTCCTTCTCCTTTTGCGGACAAGAACGGCGTTTTTCGCAGGCTTTCAGCCGGAGGCCGCGATTTGCCGCTTTCCGGCAAGCGATTGCCGCCTGCCCCATGGCCTGGCGCGCCGCCACCCGCCGCATTCCCGCCAAACGGCAACTGGCACACCCCTTGCTACCGATCCGGGAACGACGCCCCTTTCAACCGGAGCCACAAGAAATGTCGCAGGACCTGTTCGGGATTCATGCCGAGGCGCTGGAGCTTCGCTCACGGCGGATGGGCCTGATCGCCTCGAACATCGCCAATGCCGCCACGCCCGGATACAAGGCGAAGGACATCGATTTCACCGCCGCGCTCAAATCCGCGGAGCGCGGCGGCAATGTCGATAGCGCCGCCGACGATGCGACCCAGTACCGCGTCCCCGTCATGCCCTCTCTCGATGGCAACACGGTGGAGATGCAGAACGAGCAGGTCGCCTTCTCCGAAAACGCGGTGGGCTATTCCGCCACGCTCCAGTTCATCAGCGCCCGGGTCAACTCCGTCACGCGCGCGCTGAAGGGCGAATGACGATGGCCGGCAGCACCACGAACAACGGGCAGCCGATGACGATGTTCTCCCTCGCCCAGCGCGCCATGTCCGCGCAGCTGGTGCGGATGAACGCGGCGGCATCGAACCTGGCCAACGCCGGTTCGGTCGCGGGCAGCGAGGATGGCACCTACAAGCCGATCCGCCCGGTCTTCGCCACCGATCTGGACCGCCAGAGCGGCCTTGCCTCGGTCGATATCGAAGGCGTGCAGCGCGAACAGGCGGCCGCCGTGCGGCAGCACGATCCCAGCCACCCGCTGGCCGATGCCAATGGCGACGTCTGGGTAGCCCCCGTCGATGAGAATGCCGAGATGGTCGAGATGCTCGAAGCCTCCCGGCAGTACCAGAACCTGGTCGAGGCCCTTTCGACCGCCAAGCAGCTCATGCTCGATACCGTGAGGATGAAATGACCGTCAGCAACGTCAACAACACCAGCAGCACCTCGGCCGCCACGACGCCTGCGAAGACCTCGCTCGCCGACCTCGATCAGGGCGATTTCCTGAAACTGATGCTCACGCAGATGCAGCAGCAGGACCCGTTCAACCCGATGGATCAGACCGAGATGCTGGCCCAGATGGCGCAGTTCTCCTCGCTCGCGGCGACGACGACGATGTCGGACACGCTGAGCACGATCTCTTCCAAACTGGATACGCTCGTGTCCACGCAGACCGCCACGCAGAACTCGATCGCCGATCTGGTCAGCGCCGTGACGGGCACGTCCGACGCCGGCGCCGCCACGAACTGACCCCACTTTCCCGCAGGAGCATCCCATGTCGTCCTTCTACACTTCGATCACGGGCCTCAAGAACGCCCAGACCGATCTCGACGTCATCGCCCACAACATCGCCAACTCGGAAACCAACGGGTTCAAGAAAAGCGATGCCTCATTCGCCGATATCGTCTCGGCCTCGGTGCTGACAGATCCCAAGCTGACCATCGGCATCGGCGCGCGCGTCTCGTCGATCAAACAGAATTTCAAGCTCGGCCCCACCGAACAGACCGGATCGGCGCTCGACGTCGCGATCAATGGTGAGGGCTTCTTCACCGTCGTCGCGCCGACCTCCGGCCAGACCTCCTATACCCGCAACGGTGCTTTTTCGGTCGGCCAAGGCGGCTACATCGTGAACGAACAGGACGCACGGCTTCAGGTCTTCCCTGTCGATGCCAGCGGCGCCATCAGTTCGACCACATTACAGGACGCGCAAATCCCCGCGACCAATGCCGCCGGCGCCGAATATGCCGGTGTGACGATCAGTGCCACCGGCCAGGTCATCGCGACTTACGCCGACGGCACCAATACGACGGTGGGGGTGATGGCGCTGGCCACTTTCGTCTCGCCCAACGGGCTCAAGCAAGTGGGCAATGCCAGCTGGAAGGCCACCGGCGTTTCCGGCGCAGCCAACTACGGCCAACCGGGATCGAGCCAATATGGCGAGCTGCTTTCCGGCACGCTGGAGCGGTCCAACGTCGATCTGGCCGAAGAACTGGTTTCGCTGATCACCGCTCAGCGCGATTTCCAGGCCAATGCCAAGGCAATCGACACGGCCAGCCAGATTGCGCAGACCATCATCAACTTGCGGACCTAAGCGGTAGCTGAACCATGGACCGCCTGATCTACACTGCCGTTTCCGGCCTCAACGCCTCGCTCAATCGGGAGCGGGTGATCGCCAGCAACATGGCCAATACGCACACCACCGGCTTCAAATCGGAAGTGCTGCAGGCCGCGCCGACGACGCTGGAGGGCCCCCAGCTGGAAGTGCGCGCACTTTCCAGCAGCGGGGTCATCGGCGCCTCGATGAAACAGGGGGAGATCGCCCGCACCGGCAATCCGCTGGACGTCGCGCTGCAGAACCAGTCCCTGCTGGCGGTGCAGGCGGGCGACGGGCAGGAAGTCTACACCCGCCGCGGCGACCTTTCCGTCACCGCGACGGGCGTACTCCAGAACGGAGACGGACTGCCCGTGCTGGGCGACAACGGCCCGATCACGGTGCCGCCGAACGGCACCGTCACCATCGCCGACGATGGCGGCGTTCTGGTGGCCGATCCCACCACGCCCGACGAGCCACCGCAACGGGTGGATCGCCTGCGGCTGGTGAGCCCCACCGGCACCCAGATCGCCAAGGATCTTTCCGGCACGTTCCGCGTGGTCGGAGCGAATGGCCAACCGGGTGGGGCCCTGCCGGTGGACGAGAATGCACAGGTGATTCCCGGGGCCCTGGAGCAGTCCAACGTCAACGCATCGGAGGTACTGACCGACATGATCTCGGCCCAGCGCCTTTTCGAAATGCGCACCAAACTGGTCGAGACCGCGCGTCAGGTCGACGAAGGCGGCGTCCGGCTCATGCGCATAGACAGCTGAGGAAACACAAGAAATGCCCAGTTCCGCACTACAGGTCGCTCGCACGGGTCTTGAGGCACAGGACACGCGCATGCGCGTGATCGCCAACAACCTGGCCAACGTCTCCACCACCTCGTTCAAGCGGGATCGCGCCAATTTCGCGACGCTCGCCTACCAGGACGCGCGCGTGGCCGGGGCACAGTCCTCCAACGAGACGGTCTATGCCACCGGGCTGAACCTCGGCACCGGCGTATCCATCCAGTCCACCTCGCGCATCGATACGCAGGGGACGCTGCAGACCACCAACAATACTTTCGACCTGGCGCTGGACGGGGACGGCTATTTCCAGATCAGCCTGCCCGGCGGCCAACTGGCCTATACCCGCGCGGGCAACTTCACCCGCTCCTCGGAAGGCCAGTTGGTGACAACGCAGGGCTATGTGGTCCAGCCGTCGATCACCGTGCCCGAAGGCGCGACCTCGATCACCGTCTCGCAGGACGGTACCGTCTCGGCGCAACTGGCCGGGCAGTCGGACCCGTCGCAGCTTGGCCAGATCACTATCGCCAGCTTCACCAACCCTTCCGCGCTGCAGGCCGGATCGGACAACTTCCTGCTGGAAACCGCCGCCAGCGGCCCGGTGCAGCTGGGCATCGCCGGGCAGGACGGGCGCGGGCAGATCCGGCAGGGCATGCTGGAAGCCTCGAACGTCAACGTGGTCGAGGAACTGGTCGACATGATCGAGACGCAGCGCGCCTACGAGATCAATTCCAAGATGATCTCCGCCGTGGACGAGATGCTGCGCAACGCGAACCAGACGTTGTGACCGCCATGGGGTGCGCGATGATTTCAGCTTTGGGCCAGCGTGGCGGCAGGTCCTTCGACAAGCTCAGGATGTGTGGCGGCGGGTCCTTCGACAAGCTCAGGACGTATGGCGGCGGGTCCTTCGACAAGCTCAGGACGGGCGGACGAGGGGAAATCTTCTCTTGCCCTTCACCCACCCCGCTCATGCTGAGCTTGTCGAAGCATGCCCGCGCCCCACTGAGCCTCTTGGTCGGCGCCGCGCTGTGCCTGACGCTCACGTCCCCCGCACTGGCGAAGAAGCCGCCCAAGCCCTCCGGGTTCGAGCCGACCCTGCCCGCGCCCCTGCCCGCCCCCGCGCAGGAACCCGCCGCGCAGCCTACTGGCGGCATCTTCAACGTCTCGCTCGGCTACGCGCCGCTCCACGGCGGCACTCGTGCCGCCCATGTGGGCGATGCGGTGACGATCCTGCTCGTCGAAAGCACAACCGCCGCCAAGACGGTCAGCTCCAAGAGCCAGAAGGGCGGCGGTGCCTCGATCACGCCGCCCACCAAGGGCCCGCTGGATTTCCTGACGGCCGATGCACTTAAAGCCAGCTCCAACTCGACGTTCAATGGTCAGGGCAATGCGGCGCAGACCAGTTCTCTGGTCTCCACTTTGTCCGTCACTATCGCGGAAGTGCGCCCCAATGGCACCGCGCTCGTCAAAGGAGAGAAGAAGATGCTGGTCAGTCAGGGCGATGAATGGATCCGGTTTTCCGGCATCGTCCGCCTCGCCGATATCGACGAGGACAACCAGATCGCCTCGACCCGCGTCGCCGATGCGCAGATCGAATATACCGGCAAGGGCGCGATCATGCGTTCGGGCCGCCAGGGCTGGCTGGGCCAGTTCTTCAACATGATCTCGCCGTTCTGATGCAGGATTTTCCGCCCCCTTCCCGCCGGCTGTTCGACGTGATCCTGGGCCTGCTGCTGGCGGGCCTGATCGCGCTGATCGTGTTCCTGGCGCCGGTCCATGCCCATGCCGAACGCGTGCGCGACCTTGGCCAGTTTCAGGGCGTGCGCGAAAACCAGCTGACCGGCTACGGTATCGTCGTCGGCCTGCCGGGCACCGGGGACGACAATCTGGAATATACGACGCAGGCGATGAAGGGCGTTTCCGGCCGCATGGGCCTGACGCTGCCGCCCGGCGTCTCGCCCGGCCTGAAGAACGCCTCCGCCGTGATGGTCACCGCCGAACTGCCCGCCTTCGCCAAGCCCGGCCAGCGGATCGACGTGACCGTTTCCGCCATCGGCAAGGCCAAGTCGCTGCGCGGCGGGGCCCTGATCATGACCCCGCTCTACGGCGCGGACGGACAGATCTATGCGATGGCGCAAGGTAACCTTGCCGTCGGCGGCCTGGGCATTTCCGGCCGGGACGGTTCCAACGTCACCGTCAATATCCCCACCGTCGGCCGCATTGCCGAGGGGGCGAGCGTGGAGCGCGCCGTCTCCACCGGGTTCGACAGTAATGCCGTGCTGCGCTGGAACCTGTTCGATGCCGATTTCCTGACCGCCGCACGCGTGCGCGATGCCATCAACAACCGCCTGCCGGGCACCGCCACGGTCGAGGACGGCGTGACCCTGGCACTGCATCTGCCGGCAGAGCCCGACACTCGCGCCAGCATGATGGCCGCGATCGAGATGATCGAGGTGGATCCGGCCGAGACCCCCGCCCGCGTGGTGGTGAACAGCCGCACCGGCACCGTGGTCATCAATTCCGCCGTGCGTCTGGCCCCGGCCGCGATCAGCCACGGCAAGCTGACCGTGCGGGTGGAGGAACGGCCCACGGTCGTCCAGCCCGCACCGTTCAGCCAGGGCCGCACCGCGATAGAGCAGAACTCCACGCTCGGGGTCGAGGAAGAGAAGCGCGCGGTGATGCTGTTCAAGGGCGGCGCCTCGCTCGCCCGCGTGGTCGATGCGCTGAACCTGCTGGGCGTCACCCCGTCCGACCTCGTGGCGATCCTCGAAGCGCTGAAGCAGGCCGGAGCGCTCAAGGCGGAGATGGTGGTGATATGAGCGCGATCGACACCAGCCTTCCGGGCCTGACCATCCAGCCCGGCGCCAGCGACCGGGAGAAGCTGAAGGCCACCGCCAAGCAGTTCGAATCGATGCTGGTGCGCCAGATGCTGGCCGCCGCGCGCAAGACCGACTTCGGCGGAGATCAGGTGTTCGGCAGCCAGGCGATGGATACCTTCCGCCAGATGCAGGACGAACACTTCGCCGACGTGACCGCCGACAGCGGCGTGCTGGGCCTCGCCTCGATCCTGGAAGCGCAGATGCAGCGCTACCTGCCTGCCGAGGCAGCCGCCGCCACCGATACCGCCACACCGTCAGAGGGAGCCGCCTGAGATGGCCTCGAACCTCATATCGATCGCCAACTCGGGCGCCCGCGCCGCCAAGGCCGCGCTCGACGTTACCGCGCAGAACATCGCCAATGCCTCGTCCGACGGCTATGTGCGGCGCAGCGTTTCGCTGTCCGAACTGGCAATCAACTCGGTCAGTTCCTCCCCCACGGCCATCAACCTTGCAGGCGTGCGGATCAACGGCATCACGCGCAATGCGGACATGTTTCGCCAGTCCGAAGTGCGCCGCACCGGTGCCGACGCGGCGCGCGCCGATGCCGAAGTGACGGGGCTGGAAAACGTCGAAAGCGCGGTGGAGCAAACCGGCGTCTACGATTCCGTCGTCAATTTCGAAGCCTCGCTGAAGCAGTTGCTGTCCGATCCCACCGATGGCTCGCTGCGCGCCTCGGCACTGGAACAGGGCCGCACGCTGGCGCAGACGATGAACACCGCCGCCTCCAGCCTGGACGCCGCCGGACAAGGCCTGCGGTTCGAGGCGCAGGACGGCGTCAATCAGGTCAACACGCTGTCCGCCGAACTGGCCCGCGTGAACTTGCGCCTCGCCCGATCGTCCGATGCTTCCAGCGACCAGTCCAGCCTGCTGGATCAGCGCGATTCGCTGCTGCAGAAGATCAGCGGCTACGTCGACATTTCCACCAGCTTTGCCGACGACGGCACCGTGGAAGTGCGATTGGGCGGCAGTACCGGGCCGGACATCGTCAACGGCGGCACCGCCGCCACGCTGGCGGCGAACACCGAAAGCGACGGCACGCTCAGCTTCACGCTGGATGGCAATGCCGCCACGATCTCCTCGGGTTCGGTCGCGGGCAAGAACCAGGCGCTGTCCGAACTCGCCAATGTCCATTCGCAGCTCGATGCCATCGCCTCCGAAGTCATGACCGCGATCAATGGCGTGCAGACCGCCGGCGTCGATCTGGGCGGCAATGCCGGGCAGCCGATGTTCTCCGGCACCAATGCCGCCAGCATGTCGCTGTCGCTCACCAGCGGCAGCCAGATCGCCACGGCACCGGCCGGTTCGGGCGCGAACAGCCGCGACGCCTCCAATCTGGAAGCGATGCGCAGCGCGCTGGACGCCGCCGATCCGGCTGGAGACATGGACACGCTGCTGTTCGGCATCTCCAGCGCCGTCGCCGGCCGCACGGTCACGCGCGATTCGCTGGAATCGATCGCCAGCAACGCCAAAGTCGCGCTGGAAGCGCAAGCCGGTGTCGATCTCGATCAGGAAGCGGTGAACCTCACCCTGTTCCAGCAGGCCTATCAAGCCAACGGCCGGGTCATGCAGGTCGCTTCCGACATCTTCGATTCCATCCTCTCGATCAGCTAGTCCGAACGGAGCCCTTCCCATGACTATCGTCTCGACCAGCACCAGCGCCTTCTTCGAGAGGTCCCGGAGCGACATCAAGGCCCTGCGCACGCAGGCGGAAAACTACCAGTCGCAGATGTCCAGCGGCCTGAAGTTCGACCGGTCTTCGGACAATCCGGTGGCGGCATCGCGGCTGCGCTCGCTGTCCCGGCAGGAGGCGCTTTCGGGCATCGACAAGACCAATGCCCAGCGCGCTAATGCCGATCTCTCGCTGGCGGATTCGACGATGTCGGACATGGCGGACGCGCTGATGCAAGTGCAGGATCTGGCGACTCAGGCCGCCAGTTCGACGCTGACCGACGATCAGCGCGCCTCCATCGGCACCCAGCTGGACCAGATCTTCAGCAACATGCTGGCGCTGGCCAATGCACGCGATTCCAACGGCCATGCGCTGTTCGGCGGCACCAGCGCGGGCGATGCCTATTCACTCGATGCTTCGGGTAACGCCGTCTACGTCGGCACCACGAGTTCGGACACGCTGCCGCTGGGCGCCGGACAGAGCGTAACCCGTTCGATGACCGGGCCGCAATTCCTCAGCTTCACCAATGCCGGCGGCACCCAGACCGACCTGCTCGCCGTGGTGAAGGGGTTGGCGGACGCGCTGAACGGCGGCGCCACCGACCCGACCGGTGCCGCCTCCGCCGCGCTGACCGACCTCAAGGCCGGGCTGGATACCCTCACCACCGGACAGACCGTGATCGGCACGCGGCTCGCCTGGATCGACGTGGTGGACGACCGCCGCACGAACCTTTCCGAACTGCGCTCTTCCGAGGAAGCGGACATCGGCGGCGCCGACCCCGCGACCACGATCGCCAATCTTCAGGAAACCATGACCGTGCTGGAAGCGGCGCAATCGACCTTCGGCAAGCTCGCCTCCCTCAGCCTCTTCAACGCAATCGGCTGATCCGCACCACCCGGCCGCACAAGTGAAGGCGGCGCAGGGGGAGGGGCCGGGGCTTTTACACGACAGGGGACGTTAACCATGTTCGCAGTGATCGGCGTCGTCATCCTGCTGGTGATGGTGTTCGGTGGATTCGCGATCACCGGCGGCGCGCTTGGCCCGGTGATGGAGGCGATTCCGCACGAAATGCTCATCATCGGCGGTGCCGCGCTGGGTGCCATCGTCACCGGCAACTCGATGCACGAGATCAAGGCGCTGGGCAAAGGCGTGGGCAAGGTCTTCAAGGGCCCGCGCCACAACAAGCAGGACCATGTGGATGCGATCATCCTGACCGTGAAGCTGATGAAGATCCTGCGCTCCGAAGGCCCGGTGGCGCTGGAGAGCCACGTGAACGAGCCGCAGAACTCCGCGCTTTTCGCCGAATTTCCGCGCCTGCTGGCCAATGAGGCACTGGTGCACCTGATCTGCGATACGTTGACCCTGATCGTCGTCTCGTCCGGCACGCTGGAAGTCCACGCGGTGGAAGACGTGATGGACAATTCGATGAAGACCCACTTCCACGAATTGCACGAACCGCAGCACGCTTTCCAGAACCTGGCGGACGCGCTGCCGGCGCTGGGCATCGTCGCCGCCGTGCTGGGCGTGGTGAAGACGATGGGATCGATCGACAAGCCGCCCTCCATCCTGGGCGGCATGATCGGTTCGGCGCTGGTCGGCACTTTCATGGGCGTGCTGCTGGCTTACGGCATCGTCGGCCCGATGGCCGGCCGCATGAAGCAGATCAACGAGCAGGACGAACAGATCTTCCACGCCGTGAAGCAGGTGATCATTGCGTCCTTGCACGGCTGGCCGCAGCCGCTGGTGGTGGAATCGGCGCGTTCGGGCCTTGGCCATGCCTTCCGGCCCGGCCTTTCCGAACTGCTAGACGCGATGCGGGGCCGCTGAGGTGGCAACCAAGAAACCGAAGGAGGCGCCGCGGCCGATCATCGTCAAGAAGGTGACGGTGGTCGAAGCCGGGCACCACGGCGGCGCCTGGAAAGTGGCCTATGCGGACTTCGTGACCGCCATGATGGCCTTCTTCCTGCTGCTGTGGATCGTGGGTGCCACCACCGAAAAGCAGCGCAAGGGCATTGCCGACTATTTCTCCCCCACCCTCGTCAAGACTCGGCAGGGCAGCGCGGGTTCGGCCAATGGGCTGCTCGGCGGATCCTCGCTGACCGAAAAGGACAACCTGCCCCATGCCGGCGGCACCGGCACCAAGACCATCACCATCCCGCGCGACGCCACCGGCGGCAACCGGGAGGGCGGCACCCCGATCAAGCGCACCTCGCTGGCGCGCGAGGCGCTCAATCGCAAGCTGCAGTCGACCGCGGAACTGCGCAAGCTGGCCAAGCAAATCCGTATGGTGGACACCACCGAGGGCATTCGTATCGACATGGTGGACGATGCCGATTTCTCCATGTTCCGGCTGGGCACCACGATCCTGACACCGCAGGCAACGGAACTGCTGAAAGCCATTGCCGAAGCCATCGGTCCCGAAGGCGGTCCGCTGACGATCCGGGGCCATACCGACGCCATTCCCTATCGCGACGGTGTGCCCGGCAACAACTGGTCGCTTTCCGCCGGCCGTGCCGAAGCGACGCGCCAGCAACTGATCGCAGACGACATTCCCGCCGACCGCTTCAAGCGGATCGAGGGCGTGGCCGACATGGAGCTCCTGATCCCGCAAGACCCACATGACCCGCGCAATCGGCGGATCTCGATCACCATCGCGAATTAGGGAAAGCGGGTGTCGCGCCCGCCCCCTTTCCCACCCCCGTTCATCCTGAGCCTGTCGAAGGATGTGAGACACAGCGCGATGCCGCCGGGGGCTTCGACAAGCTCAGCCTGAGCGGGTTTTGGAAGCGCCCCCTTACCTCGTCGCCCCCGCGAAGGCGGGGGCCCCGCTGCCTTCTGCAACCCGCCCGCCTCGCACGAAGGAAGCGGGATCCCCGCCTTCGCGGGGATGACGGAGTGAGAGGCGACACACGTCGGCTCCCTCCCTTAAGAGAACCTCAGGCCGCTTCCAGCACCATGTTGAACGGCCCCTCCGTCGCGCGGCGGACATACGTGAACCCGGCCTCACGCATGATCGCCGAGAGCCGCGCCTCGCCGGCCTGTGCGCCCAGCCCCTCTCCCACTTCCTGATCGAGCGAGGTCGGCACGCAGATCATCGTCGATGCATTGTAGTAGAGCCGGCCCACCGGGTTGAAGCTCTGCTCCGGCGCGTCGCCAGCGATCGGCTCCACCACCATCCAGCGCCCGTACGGCGCCAGCATCCCGCGCACATGCGCCGCGCAGCCGCGCGGATCGCCCATGTCGTGCAGGCAATCGTACATGGTGACGAGATCGAAGCCGGATTCCGCGATGGTCTTCGCGGTCGAAACCTCAAACCGGACGCGGTCCTCCAGCCCATGGGCCTGCGCGTGGCGGCGGGCTTCCTCGATCGAGGGTTCATGGAAATCATATCCGATGAACAGACTGTCGGGATAAGCCTCCGCCATCAGCATCGTCGAGAAGCCGACCCCGCAGCCGACATCGGCGACTTTCGCGCCCTTGCGCAGCCGCGCTTCCACCCCGTCGAGCGCGGGGATCCAGTTCTGGACGATGTTGTTGACATAGCCGGGGCGAAAGAACGCGCCGGTGGCGCAGAACAGGCATCCCGCGTGATCGCCCCAGCGCACCCCGCTGCCGTCGCGGAAACACTGCTCCACCCGGCCCTCCGCCTCGATCATCGCCGCGACCAGTTCGTAGGCGCCAGCCAGATAGACCGGGCTGTCCGGCACCACGAAGACCATCGCCTGCTCGGGCGAGAGGCTGAACGTGCCGCCTGCCGCATCATAGTCCAGATAGCCGTTGGCCGCCTGCGCCAGCGCCCATTCGCGCACGTAACGGGCGTGGAGCCCGCCCGCGCGCGCCGCCAGTTCCTCGGCCGTCGCCGGGCCTTGCGCCAGCGCCGTGAACAGGCCCAGCCGCAGCCCGACCCGCACCGTGGGCACGCTCATCGCGCCGCCCAGATCGCCCAGCATCTTGCCGATGAACGCGTGAAGCTTCGCTTCGTCTACAGGGTCTGACATCGCGGATCCCCTCTCACCGAGTCGCTGTTGTCATGGACCGCCCCTTGCAGCGGACAATACCATGACACGGCGAAGCGGGGACGCGAAAACGGGCCCGGCGGCTGGGGAAAGCCCGCCGGGCCCGAAGGGCCGGCCCGAAAGCCAGCCCCAATAACCGATGCGCTTGCGCGTCAGGTTACCGCAGCAGCGAGAGCACGTCCTGCTGGCTCTGGTTGGCCTGCGCGATCATTGCCGTCGATGCCTGGCTGAGGATCTGGGCCTTGGCCATCGCCGTGGTTTCGCTGGAATAATCGGCATCCTCGATCCGCGAACGTGCGTCCGACAGGTTCGTCACGTTGTTGGTCAGGTTGTTGATCGCCGATTCGAGGCGGTTCTGGCCGGCACCCAGCGAGGCGCGGGTCGAGTTCACGTCCGCCAGGGCAAGGTCGACGTTGTCGATCGTGGTCGAAGCGTTCGTGGCGGTCGAAACGTCCAGCGCCGAAGCGGTCAGGTTGGTGCCGTCGATCGCGTTCGAGGTCAGCGTGACCTTCTCGCCCGAATTCGAGCCGGTCTGGATGTCGAAGGTGACGTCCGAACCCGAAGTGGTGGAGAACAGCGTGTTGCCGTTGAACTTGGTCTGCGTCAGCACGTCGCTGATCTGGCTGGTCAGCGCGGTCACTTCCGACTGCATCGCATCGCGGTCGCTGTCCTGATACGTGCCCGAGGACGACTGCACGGCCAGTTCGCGAACGCGCTGCAGCATGTTGGTCACTTCGTCCAGGCTGCCTTCGGCGGTCTGGGCCAGCGAGATGCCGTCGTTGGCGTTGCGGATGCCCTGGCTCATGCCGCGCACCTGCGAGGTCATGGAGGTGGCGATGGCCAGACCGGCGGCGTCATCCTTGGCCGAGTTGATTCGCTTACCGGTCGAAAGACGCTCCATCGCGGTGCTGAGCATCTTGTTGGCCGAGGTCGAGGAATTCGCAGCACGGATGGCGCTGATATTGGTATTGATGACAGACATGTAATTGCTCCCGTAGGGTATCCCGAGTTCCGAACGGCGGGATCCGGCGCATCCGGCCCAACCGTCGACAGCTAGACCGGCAAGCGCCCGGCAAAATTAAGCCGCCCCCTTGCCGGATTGTTGCCGGAAGGGGCCGGAAAGGGCGTCGGAAGCATCCGAAACAGGCCAGCCGAAAGGGCAAAACTAAGGGTCGCTACGGGGACTTAAATTTTCGAAGGATTCGCCGTTTGGCCAGCATACCCCGCCTTGGAAGAAGATTAATTCCACGGGGTATATCGAGACATGGTCGAAGAAATTTTCGACATCGAATTTGAACGTCGCCACGGCCCTCTGGTCCGCCGCGCGACGGCCATCGCCGGGTCGCTGCTGGCGCCGGGAACCGTCGCGCTGCGCGATGCCGAAAGCGCGGAGGAGCGGACGGGTGCACGGATAGTGCATCTGGCGCGCGGAAACGCGCCGGCGCTGTCCCGCGCGGCGAACGGATCGGTGGCGGTGACATACGCCGATCCGGTAAGCGAAGGCTCGCTGGCGATGCTGCTGGCCGCGCTGTCCGGCGCGGAGTCCCCGATCGCGGCCGATCCGGCCAGCCTGTCCGTCTTCGCGCTGGCCGAGCGGCTGGCGGGCAGCGACATCCCCGTCCTCATCAACGGCCCCACCGGCACCGGCAAGGAAGTGCTCAGCCGCTTCATCCATGCCCGGTCCGACCGGCGCGACGGGCCGTTCGTGGCGGTCAATTGCGCGGCGATGCCGGAAACCATGCTGGAAGCGCTGCTGTTCGGCCACCAGAAGGGCGCCTTTACCGGGGCGACGCAGGCCAGCGAAGGCTTCATGCGCGCGGCCGACGGCGGCACCTTGCTGCTGGACGAGATCGCCGAGCTGCCGCTGACCTTGCAGGCCAAGCTGCTGCGCGCGCTGCAGGAGCAGGAAGTGGTGCCGATCGGCTCCACCAAGCCGATCAAGGTGGACATCCGCGTGATCGCCTGCGCCAACCGCGACCTGCCCACCGAAGTGGCCGAAGGGCGGTTCCGCGCCGACCTTTACTACCGGCTCAACGTCTTTCCGCTGACGCTCGATTCGCTGCGCGAACGCCCGGACGACATTGCCCCACTCGCTTTCGCCATGGCCCTGCGCCATGCGCCCGATCCGGCGCGGGTGCCCTGCCTTTCGGACTCCGCCATCGCCATGCTCAAGCTGCACGCCTGGCCCGGCAATGTGCGCGAACTGGAGAACGTGATGCGCCGCGCGCTGCTGCTGGCCCATGGCAAGCCGATGATCACGCCCGAGCATATCGTGTTCGACAGCCCGGCCCGCCTGATCACGCCGATCGTGCCCGGCGCCGCGCACGCCGCAGCCGATGCGCAGGATCACGATGGCCCGCGCCGCCTGTCCAGCATCGTCCAGATTTCCGAAGCCCGCGCCATCGTCGAAACGCTGGAGGCCTGCGGCGGCAGCAGGGTGCGCGCCGCGCGCGAGCTGGGCATTTCCGAACGCACCTTGCGCTACCGCCTCGCCTCGCTGCGTGAAGCCGGGATCGAGATCGGCCGCCATGCCGCGGGAGCGTTCCGATGAGCGCCATTTCCGGCATCGTTGGCGGGGCCGGCGGAGGCGGCGGCATCCAGCAGATCATGGCCATGCGCCAGCAGATCATCGATCGCAGCGATCTGCTGAAGAAGATCCATGCCACGCAGGGATCGCAAGACACCGCCGATGCGTCCGGCATCCAGCCCCCCGCGCAAGGCTTCGCGGGTACGCTGAAAACCGCGCTGGACAGTGTCAATTCCGTGCAGACCAATGCCGAGAACGTGACCGACGCCTACCAGAAGGGCGAAGTGACCGACGTCGCCAAAGTCATGCTGGCACGGCAGGAGGCGGGCGTTGCCTTCGAAGCCACCCTGCAGGTCCGTAACAAGCTGCTGTCCGCCTATCAGGACATCATGCGGATGGGGCTTTGATAGATCATGGCCGACGCAATCTCCCCCGACATGCCCGAAGGCGCCGGCAGCGGCCAGCTTCCCGCCACGCGATCGGTCTTCGCACCGTTTGCGGACCCGCAGGGCGGCCCGGTGCTCACCCGCATCGGATCGTTCACCGCGCAGCCGGCAGTCCGCCGCTTCCTGCCGGTGTTCATCGGCCTTGCCGCGGTGGGCGGCGCGCTGCTGGCGTGGGACACGCTGGCCCCGTCGCCCCAGCGGGTGCTCTATGCCCAGCTTGACGATGCCGACCGCGCCGGCGTGGCCGCCGCGCTGGAACAGGCGGGCATCTCCTACCATATCGACAACGGCTCCGGCGCGCTTACCGTGGACGAGGGCGACTTTTACCGCGCCCGGATGCTGGTGGCGTCCGACGGGGCGCTGGCGACCCCCGAAAGCGGCGACCAGATGCTGGACAAGCTGCCGATGGGCGCCAGCCGCACGCTGGAAGGCGAACGCCTGCGCGCCGCGCGCGAGCATGACCTGCAACTGAGCATTGCCGAGATCGACGGCGTCGACGGTGTGCGCGTGCACATTGCCGAGGGCGAGAAATCGGTCTTCGTGCGCGACAACGTTCCGCCGTCCGCCTCGATCATGGTCCGGTTGAAAGCCGGCCGCCAGCTCTCGGACAGCCAGGTTACCGCCATCGTCAATCTCGTCGCCGCATCGGTGCCGGGGCTTTCCCCGGATGCCGTGCGCGTGGTCGACCAGCACGGCCGGCTGCTGTCGCAGGAGTCCGGGCCGGACACCGACCGGCTGGACCTGCAATCGCGCATGGAATCCAAGCTGCGCGAACAGGTCAGCCAGTTGCTGACGCCGATGCTGGGTGAAACCAACTTCACCACGCAGGCCCAGGTCGAGCTGGACATGGACGATGTGACGCAGGCGCGCGAAAGCTACGACAAGGACGGCGCCGTGCGCAGCGAGACGCAGGAACAGTCGCAATCGACCGGGGCCGGCCCGGCGGCGGGCGTTCCGGGCGCGCTGTCCAACTCGCCGCCGCCGCCCACGCAGGCGCGGCCCGGTGCACCGCAGGGCACGCCCACGGCGGCCCCCAGCGGCACGCCGCCGACCAATGGCGAATCCTCGTCCAGCAAGAACTACGAACTGGGCCGTCAGGTCTCGGTCTCCAACTCGCGGCCGGGCGGGATCAAGCGCCTGTCTGTCGCAGTGGCGGTCAGCGATGCCGGGTTGAAGGGCGCGAAGGCGCAGGAGATTCAGGATATCCAGTCGCTGGTCAGCGCCGCCGTCGGCGCCGACCCGCAGCGCGGCGATCAGGTCAAGGTCGTCATCCGCAATTTCGAACCGACCGGCGCGGACAAGCTGCCGTTCTACGAAGCGCCGTGGTTCGCCATGGTGGTGCGCAAAGGCGCGGCGCTGCTGGCGGTTTTGCTGGTGCTGCTGATCGGCGTGCGCCCGCTGGTGAAGGCGATCCGTGGCGACCGCACGCCCCCGGCCAAGCGCGGCTCCAAACATGGCAAGGCAAAGTCCGTCGCGCAGATCATGGGGCCCGAGGAGGATGACGAGGAGGAGGTCCATACCGGCCTTGTCGGCCGGATGCTCGGCTCGTCCGGCTCGCGCTCTGCCGCCAGCGAGAACACGATCGACATGGATGTCGACGTGACTCGGTCGGACCTGCTGACGCGGCAGGTGGACCTGGCGCAGCGGCTGGTCGCCGAAAAGCCCGAAAGCGCCGTCGCCGCGCTGCGCCAGATGATCAACGAGCCCGCCGAAGAACAAACGAAAGCAGCCTGATGAGCGAGATGGATCCCGCCCCCCTCAACGCCCCCCTGCATCCGGCCGACAACGCGGCGGTCATGATGATGCTGCTGAACGAGGAGCAGACCTCGCGCATCCTGGCCGAGCTGGAACCCGATGAGCTGCAGCGGCTGGGCGAAAAGATGTGCGCGCTGGGCGAGATCGGGCCGGACCTGATTGCCGGCGCGATCACCGGCTTCGTCGAGAAGACCGAGGCGCTGGGCATCGTCGCGCACGACCGCGTCGGCCAGGTGCGCACGATGATCACCCGCGCGGTGGGCGAAGTGAAAGCCGAAAATCTGATGAGCCGCATCCGGCCCGAGGCTCCGCGCCATTCCAGCATCGAACTGGCACGCTGGCTGACGGCGGATTCGCTGGTCCCGCTGGTGAAGGACGAACATCCGCAGGCCGTCGCCGTGCTGCTGGTGCAGCTGGATCCCGAAGTGGCCGCCGCCGTACTCCATTCGCTGCCCGATGCCGTGCAGCCGGAAATCGTCCACCGCATCGCCACTCTGGGCCCGGTAACGGTGCAGGCGATCGAGATGCTGGAAGACCTGCTGACCCGCCGCATTTCCGATTTCCACGGCCAGCGTCCGTTCGAAGTGGGCGGCATTCGAGAGGCGGCGGGCATCGTCAACGGGGTGAACAAGATCGTCGAGAAGCGCGTGATGGGCGACCTTACCCGCCGCGACAAGGCGCTCGCCAAGCAGATCGAGGACGAGATGTTCAAGTTCGAACATCTCTTCGTGCTCGACCCCAAGGCCATGGGCACGCTGCTGCGCGATGTGCCCAACGATGCCCTGATCGATGCACTGAAGGGCATCGGCGAGGAAGAGCGCGATGTGTTCTTCCGCGCCATGTCCTCGCGCGCGGCGGAAGGCGTCAAGGACGAGATAGAGGCACGCGGCCGTACCAAGCTGGCCGACGTGGTGGCCGCGCAAAAGGAAGTGGTGACCATCGCCCGCAAGCTGGCGGCCGAAGGCGCGATCGTCTTCGGTTCGGGCGACGACGAATATGTCTGATCTGGGCTTTTCGTTGGGCCGCTTCAGCCCGAAGGACTTCGGCCAGAACCGGTGGGAACGGGATGAGGCGGAGCGCGGCGAACGCACCCGCGCCGCATCGATGCTGTTCGAGACCCTGGCACGCCCGGCCCGGTTCCAGCCGGATCTGCGCTTCACGGCCACCGCCCCCGCCGAACCGCCGCCGCAGGAGCAGCCGCCCCCCGAACCCGCCGCAGAGCCCGAAACGCGCGATCCGATTGCCGAGGCTTATGCGCAAGGCTTTGCCGAAGGGCACCGCCAGGCTGCCGAGGCCGCCGCCGAACGCGCCGCCGCCGATGCCGCCGCGCGCGAGCGGCTGGCCCTCTCCTTCGCGAAGATCGACGAGCGGCTGGAAGAGGAGCTTCGCCTGCGCCTGCGCGATACCGTCGCCGCCTTGTGCGAGGCGGCAGTCGCGCCCCGTGCGATCGATCCGGTGGCACTGGGGCAACGGATCGAGACTGCCGTATCGATGCTGGCCCGCGCCGACGACGACAAGGTGATCCACCTCAACCCCCGCGATTTCGACCTGATCTCACCGCGCCTGCGCAGCGAATGGAAGATCCTGCCCGACCGCACGCTGGAACGTGGCACCGTGCGGATCGAAACTGCCAACGGCGGCGTGGAGGACGGCCCGGCCAGCTGGCGCCGCGCCATTGCCGAAGCGCTTCAGCAATGATGAAGCTCTACGAAGCGATCCTCGACGATCTGGCCACCGGCGGCCCGCTGGATCTGGCCCCGCGCCGCTATGGTCTGGTCGCCGCCTGCGATGGCGGATTGCTGGAAGTAAGCGGGCTGTCGGTGCCGGTCGGCGCGATGTGCCGCATTGCCCATGGGCCGCAGAAGGCGCTCGCCGCCGAAGTGATCGGCTTCCGCAACGGCCGCACGATGATGATGCTCTTGGGCGACATGATCCTGCTGCGCCCCGGCGCGCGCGTCTGGGCTGAGGGTCGCCCCGGCTTGTTGCCGGTGGGTGAGCCGTTCCTGGGCCGCGCCGTCGATGGTGAGGGGCTGCCCATAGACGGCGGCTTTCCGATCCACAGCCGCATGGAATGGCCGGCCGGCGGCGTGCGCACCTCGGCGCTGGACCGCAGCCCGGTGCGTCTGCCCTTCGATACCGGCGTGCGCGCGCTGAACGCGCTGACCACTTTCGGCGTCGGCCAGCGCATTGGCGTGATGGCGGGATCGGGCGTGGGCAAATCGGTGCTGATCGACATGATCGCGCGCGGCGCCTCTGCCGACGTGATCATCGTCGGCCTGATCGGCGAGCGCGCACGCGAAGTCTCCGATTTCGTCGAACGGCACATGCATGGCGCCAAGAAGGACAAGACCGTGGTGGTCGCCGTCCCCGCCGACCATGCGCCGAACCTGCGCCTGCGCGGGGCCATGCTGGCCACGTCGATGGCCGAACATTTCCGCGCGAAAGGCCGCCGCGTGCTGCTGATCATGGACAGCCTGACCCGCGTGGCCCACGCCGCGCGCGAGATCGGCCTGCTGCTGGGCGAACCCGGTGCGGCGCGCGGCTATCCGCCTTCCGCCCTTGCCACGATCACCAAGCTGGTGGAGCGGGCGGGCAATTCGGCCGCTTCCGGCGGGTCGATCACCGGTCTCTACACCGTGCTGGCCGATGGCGACAATCAGGACGATCCGGTGGTGGACACCGCACGGTCGATCCTGGACGGGCATATTGTGCTTTCCCGCGATCTGGCCCAGCGCGGGCAATATCCGGCGGTGGACATCGCCGCCTCGCTCAGCCGCGTGATGAACGACATCGTCCCGCCCGAGCACGAGCGGCTTGCCCGCCAGTTCCGCGCGCTTTCCGCCAGTTACGAGGCGAACCGCGATCTCGTGCTGATGGGCGCCTATCGCGCGGGGGCAGACCCGCAACTGGACCGCGCCATTGCGATGCATCAGGCTTTGTCCGCCTTCCTCAGCCAGCCGGCCGGTGAAGTGGTGGATCTGGCCGAGAGCACCGCGCGGCTGACGCAGTTGCTGTCCGGCTGACATCATGAACGCCGATCGCAAGCGCCTGATCCGGCTGCGGCGACTGGAAAAGATCCGCGCCATCGCCAAGCAGACCGCCGCGCTGGAGGCCGCGCAGGCCGAAAGCACGCTGTCGCAGCTGAAATCGCTGTCCGAACGCACCCGCCAGCTTGCCGCCGACTATGCCAGCCGCCGCGAAATGGCCGATGGTGCCGCGCTCTATCAGGTCGGCCGTTTCGTCAGCGGACTGCAGGCGATCAGCCAGACCACCGAGGGCGACGCCCAGCGCGCGCAATCGATTGCCGACGCCAAGCAATTGCAGCTTGCCGCCGCCGAGCGCCGCCGCGCCGCCATCGAGGAACGCGCCGCCCTGCAGGAACGGATGATCGCCAAGGCCGGCGAGACGCCTGCACTTTCGGCCCGGCGTTCCTCGGGCGGATCCGATCCCGGTTCCGCCAAAGGTAGCAGCAGCGGTTCTGGCACGGGTCTTGAATAGGGAAAGGTATGATGATCCCCTCCTCTCCCTCCGCAGCCTCGTCCAGCTCGGTATCGACCGGCAGCACCGCCTCTGCCGCCTCACCCAGCGGCGCGAAGAATGGCGATTTTGCGGCCATTTTCACCGGCGCGGCGGCTGGAACGGGCAAGGCGGAGGCCGCGCCGGCCGAACCGGCTTCCGCAAAGGCCGCGGCGGTCGTCGATCCCGGCATGGCCGGCCCCGGCAAGGCACCCGGCAAAGCCCTGCCGGACGTTGCCGCCGCCACGCTGGCCACGGACATCAAGATTGCCTCGGGCGAAACCGACGATGCCGATACGCCTGCGGACACGCCCCCGGACGCGGCGGACGGCACGGAAGCCGATCCCGCCGGCACACTGCTGGCCGTTCTTGCCGTGCTGCCGCCCGTAACGGCGGAGCGGACGGCGCCCACGGCGGCGATAACGGCGGCACCGGCAAGTGCGAGCCCCGTGCCTGCCGCTACCGCCAGTGCCGCCCCCGCGCTGGCCACACTGGCCCAACTTCCTGCCGCCACGCCAGACGCCAACCCGGCGAAGGCCGGCGCAGTCCCCGACACCTCCGCCCCGCCCTCGCCGGTTCAGGTCGGCGCGGCGGCTTCGCTGGAGCAGGTCCGGCTTGCCCCCATCGAAGTCGCACCGGCAGGCACCGCGCCGAACGCCCCCGACGCCCCCGCCCCCGCCCCTGCAGTTGCTCCCGCACCCGTTACAATCGCGACCATTCTCGGCGCCCAGCCGAAAGGCGTGACCGAAGCGCAGAGCCACGCGGCAGCCGCCGGAACGGCCACGCAGCCAACCGCGACCACGGCAACCCCCGCAGCCGGCGCTGCGTCCCAACCGACGCTCACCGATCCGGCAGCACAGCAGCCGCGCGCCACGCCCAACCTTGCCGACCAGTCGCCCCCGGCCGGCGAACGCGGTTCCGCGGCCACCGACCGGCAGGCCGATGCATTCGCCCTAGCCCGCGTGGCGACGAACGAGACTGCCCAGCCCTCCGCGCCGTCACTTACCGTGGCGCACCTGACCGCCAACGCCACCCCGGTAGCGACCAGCGGCAGCGCAGCTCCGCAGGACGCCGCGCAAGGTCCGCAGGACTTCGCCACGCTGGTCGGCAAGATCACCGAAGCGCGGGAGGCGGCGGGCACGCAAGTCGTCCGCACCGCCGTCAGCCACACCCAGTTCGGCTCCGTCTCGCTGCAGTTCCGGCCGGATAGCAACGGGCTCTCGGTCACCATGGCCAGCGCCGATCCCGCGTTCAGCACGGCGGTTCACGCCGGCGTCGCAGCCTCGCTGGCCGGCCAGATGAGCGGCGATCAAGGCGACAGCGCCAGAGGAGATGGGCGCGGAGATGCGCGGCAGGGCTGGCAGCAGGCCGGCAACAACACGCCCGCGCAGACCGGCGGCAATTCCGCGCAGGATCAGCGGCAGGCCCCTGCCCATTCCGGCATGCTGGCAGGCGGGCAAGACGGTGAGCGGCGTCAGGCTACAGCCCAAACGGGGGCCAAAACCGAAACGGCGCGCAGCACTTCCAGCACGGCCCGCGAGGATGGCGCCTCGCGCGCCGCGCGCCCGGATCGCGGCGGCATCTACGCCTGATCCACCCAGACCATCACACTGGCCACCATCACATTGGGGAACACGACTGTGAGCGACAAGGGAGCCAAGGACGGCGCCGGTGACGGCAGTGGCGAAAAGAAAACCAAGGGCAAGCTGGGCTTCATCCTCGTGGGCTTGGGCATGCTGGTGCTGGGCGGCGGCGGCGGTGCCTTCGCGCTGGTCGCCACCGGCGTGCTGGGTAAGCATGACGCGGCGAAGGAAGACAATCGCCCCCAGCTGATCCGCAAGGGAGAGACCGATCCTTACGCGCCGAAGCAGGAAGGCGGCGAAGCCGATGCCGGCGCTGGCGAAGTGGAAGGCGACGGCGGCGATCAGTACCGCACTGCCTACTACACTTTCACAGATGATTTCACATCGAACCTCAAGGATTCGGATTCGATGATCCAGCTCAGCCTGGCGTGCTCCACCCGGTATGACGGGCGGGTACTGCAATGGCTGAAGAAGCATGAACTGGCGATCCGCTCCGGCCTGCTGACGATCCTTGCCGATACGCCGGAAAACGACGTCTACACCCTGGAAGGCAAGACGCGCCTGCAGAAGCGGATGACTGACTCAATCAACCGCGTGCTGATCCAGAAGGAAGGCTTCGGCGGGGTCGACAACGTCTATTTCCGCAACTTCATCATCCAGTGAGCGCGGCGATGGCACCTTCCTCTCCATCCCGGGCAGCCAGACATGCCGCCGAACTGCTCGGCAAAGTGCCCCAGCTTGCGGATCTGGTTCCCGCGCTTTCGCTGATCGGCGAGCGGCTGAGCCGCACGCTTTCCGCGACGCTGGCCCATCTTTCGGGCGGGGAAGCGCCGCTGGTGCGCGTGGGCATGCCGATGGACGGCACCTTGGGATCGCTGCAGGCCGAACTGGAAGGCCCTGCCGCGCATAGCCTGCTGGTGCTCGGCCCCGCGGGACTGCCGCTGCTGGCGACGTTCGAGGCGGGCGCGGTGTTGCGCATCGTCGATCGTGCCTTCGGCGGGCGCGGCGAGATGCCCGAAACGATCCCGGAAACCCTGCCGCTATCGGCGCTGCTGCTGCTCGAACGGATCGAGGCGGCGCTGGCCACCGCGCTAGGGCTGGCGTTCGGCGGGCATGACGATCTGCGGGTGCGGCCGCTGCGACGTGACACCAGCCTGCGACAACTCGATCCCTTCCCGGCGAACGAGGAACTGTTGATGCTCTCGCTGGACATAGAGGATCCCGGCTTTGCGCCCTGGTCGCTGCAACTGGCTTTTCCGGTCACGTCACTGGCCGCCGCCATCGCCGCACCGCGCCCGGTGCCGGCGCGGCCCCGCGGCCAGCGTCCCGGTCAGCGTCCCGGTCCCACTGGCGAGCCTTTCGCCTCGATCCCGATCGAAGTGACCGCGGTGCTGGTGGACATGCCGATCGCCATGTCGCGCTTGTCCAACTTGCGCCCGGGCGACGTGCTGCCGGTCGCCGTCGCCCGCAGCGTGCCGTTGCAGGTGGACGGCCAGACCATCGCCACCGGCACTGTCGGCGAACTGGACGACCGGGTGGCGGTGCAGATCGCCCATGCATTCTGAAAACGACGCATTCTGAAACCGACAACGCACGCCAAGGAAACGACCTTTCATGAGCATCCATCCCCGCAGCCTCGAATTCCTGCGCGACGTCGATGTGCGCCTGTCGGTCGAACTCGGCCGCACCCAGATGAAGCTGCGCGACGTGCTCTCGCTGGGCCCGGAAAGCCTGGTGGTGCTCGACCGCATGACCGACGAACTGCTGGACGTGCTGGTCAACGGCAAGCCCATCGCGCGGGGTGAGGTCGTCTCGCACAATGGCCGCTTCGGGTTGCGCATCGTCGAGATGACTGGCGACGACTCCGCAAAGGACGCTGCCGCCCTGCCTCAAAGCGGTGCCGAAGCGGGCGCAACTGCCGAAGCGCAGGAGTGAGCGGGAATGGGCTGGTATCTGCTCAAGCTGGTGCTGCTGCTGCCGCTGATCACGGCGATGATCTGGGGCTGCCTGTGGCTGGCCCGGCGGATGCAGGAACGCGTGGGCGGCCCCGCCACCGGACGCTCGGTGCGGATCGTGGAGACGCTGATGCTTTCTCCCACCATGAAGCTGGCGGTGATCGAGTTCCACGGGCGCGAGATTCTCGTCTCCGCCACCCGGCAGGGGCTGACCCCGCTGGCCGAAGCGCCCGCCCGAAGCTTCGAACAGGACTTGGCGGTCGAGGACGCGGCGCGATGAAGCGCGCCCTTTCCCTGACAGCAGCGCTGGGTGCGGTGCTGCTGCCCCTCGCCGTCCACGCCCAATCGGCGATCCCCGGTGCGCTGGACCGGGCCCTGGGCTCCGTCGGCGGCACCGGATCCGGTCCGGGAGGGCCGGGCATGAGCCTTTCTTTGCAGCTCCTGCTGATCATGGGGCTGCTGACGATCCTGCCCAGTCTGGTGCTGATGATGACCAGCTTCACGCGCATTCTGGTGGTGCTGGCGATCCTGCGGCAGGCCATAGGCTTGCAGCAGTCGCCCCCCAATCAGGTGCTGATCGGGCTGGCGCTGTTCCTCTCCCTCTTCGTCATGTCCCCCACGCTGGAGCGGGTGAACGCCAGCGCCATCGCCCCTTATGCGGCGGATAAGATCAACGCCCAGCAGGCCATCGAGGCGGGCGGGCGAGAGTTCCACGCCTTCATGATCCGCCAGACGCGCGAACGCGACCTGACGATGTTCGCGGACATGGCGAAAGCGCCGCGCTTCGCGAATACGACCGACGTGCCCTTCTCCATCCTGCTGCCCGCCTTCGTGACCAGCGAGTTGAAGACCGCGTTCCAGATCGGCTTCATGCTGTTCCTGCCGTTCCTGGTGATCGATCTTGTCGTCTCTTCCGTGCTGATGAGCCTGGGCATGATGATGATGAGCCCGATGGTCGTCTCGCTCCCCTTCAAGCTGCTGCTGTTCGTGATGGTGGATGGCTGGGCCCTGCTGATGGGCTCCTTGGCGGCGAGCTTCGGATAGCGCGATGGAAGATATCGGCGCCCTCCTCGATCTGGCGGACAAGATGCTGTGGGTCACCGCGCTGGTCGCCGCGCCAGTGCTGATCGCCTCGCTGGCGGTCGGGCTGGTGGTCGGCGTGATTCAGGCGGCGACTTCGGTGAACGAACAGACGCTGACTTTCGTGCCCAAGCTGGCGATAACCGCGCTGGTGCTGGTGGTGCTGGGCAGTTCGATGATGACGCTGATCGGCGATTTCACGCAGGAGATCTTTGCCGAGATCGCCCGCACCGGGCAGGCCGAGCAGGTCGCCCCGTGAACGCCCTCGATTTCGGTTTCGGCCCGGTAGAGCACGAATTCTGGCGGCTGCTCTTCGTGATGACGCGGATGGGCGCTGCGCTGATGGCGGCGCCGATGTTCGGCATCGCCGGGGTGCCGCCGCAGGCACGGGTGATCGTGACCGGGGCGGTGGCGGTGATGATCTGCGCGTGGACGCCGGTGCAGGCGCCGGCCGCGCTGTTCTCTCTGATGGGCATGCTTTCCGTCGCGGGGGAGGTCTGCATCGGGCTGGCGCTGGGCTTCGCGCTGCAACTGGCCTTCGCCGCGCCGATTCTGGCGGCCGAAGTGGTCGGCGGGGCGATGGGCATGAACATGGCGGTTTCGGTCGATCCCAATTCCGGCGCGCGATCCCCCGCGCTGGGGCAATATTTCACGGTGGTGCTGACGCTGATGTTCCTGGCCCTGGGCGCGCACCTGCAATGGTTCGCGCTGCTGGTGGAAAGCTACCGCACGTTCCCGCCGGGCCAGACCTGGCTGGGTGCGCAGCGGTTCGCGCTGGTCGCCTCTTTCGCATCGCGCACTTTCGCGACCGGCGCGGCGATCGCTCTGCCCGCCTGTCTGGTGCTGCTGGTGGTGCAAGTGGTGACCGGCGTACTCAGCCGCTCCGCCCCCGCGCTCAACCTCTTCGCGCTGGGCCTGCCGGCAGGCGTGCTGGGCGGGCTCGCCGCCCTGCTGGCCAGCGCGCCGGTGCTGACCGACCTGGTCACCCGCCTCTCGGCCGACGCGATCGAGCAGGCCGCCGCGATCATGCATCCCTAGGACGCAGCCATGGCCGAGCAGGAAGGCGAAAAGAGCTTTGCCCCCACCGCCAAGCGCAAGAAGGACGCGGCGGAGAAGGGCGACGTCATCCGCTCGCGCGAGATGGCGACGGCGGCAGGCATGGCGATGGGCGGGGCATGGCTCACGCTGGCCGGGCCATGGGTGATGGACCGGCTGCTGCGCGCCCTTGCCACCGGCTTCACCTGGCGCCGCGCCGATATCGACGATTTCACGCCGGGCCAGCGCCTGCTGCAAGTGCTGGTGGAACTGCTGCCGCCGATCCTCGTGCTCGGTCTGGCCGTACTGCTGGTCTCGCTGGTTTCGCAGCTGGGCTTTGGCGAGGGGCGCTGGGTGGGCGGCAACGTGCTGCCCAAGGGATCGCGCATCAATCCGCTTTCGGGGCTGAAGCGCATGTTCGGCCCCAGCGGCTGGATAGAGATGGCCAAGGGCGTCGCCAAAGTCACGCTGCTGCTGGCGATCGGCTGGTACTGGGCGCGCGGGCAGATCGAAATGCTGCTGCACCTTGGCAGCGGGGATCTGCTCGGGCAGGTCTCCGCCGCATGGCACAGCGTGACCACGCTGCTGTTCTGGCTGTCGGGCGGACTGTTCCTGATCGCCATGTTCGACCTGCCGGTGCAGATCGTGCGCCGCCTGTCCCGCCTGAAGATGACGCTTCAAGAAGTGCGGGACGAGAACAAGGATGCCGAGGGCGCGCCGGAGAAGAAGGCCGCGATCAAGCACCGCCAGCGCCAGATCGCCATGGGCGCGCTGATCCCGGCGATGAAGGAGGCGCAGTTCGTCATCACCAATCCCACGCACTTCTCGGTGGCGCTGGCCTACGATCCCGCCAAGGCTCCGGCGCCGGTAGTGCTGGCCAAGGGACGCGGCGAGAAGGCGATGGCGATGCGCGAACTCGCCGCCGAATATGCGGTGCCGATGCTCGCCTATCCCACGCTCGCCCGCTCCGTCTTCTACACCACGCGCGAAAAGCAGATGATCCGCGAGGAACACTATGTCGCCGTCGCCGCGATCCTGGCCTTCGTGCTCTCTCTGAAGCGCGGGGAGAAACGCGCCGCGCCCGAAGTGGCGGTGCCGGTCACCCTGCGCTTCGATGCCGACGGCCGACTGGACCCCACCGGCACGCAAGAGGGCTGATCTGCCGCCCTCGCAATCACGAAGGAAAGGGAAGCACGATTCACAATTTGACGTGAATCATGGCGAAAATCGCGTGTGACCTCCACGGCTTGCACTCCTATCCCGGATGGCCCCCAATCGCCGTCCGACCCGCACAACGATGGAGCCCGCGCGATGACCCATGACCTGATAATCGTCGGCGCCGGGCCGGCCGGTCTGGCCTTCGCCGCCTCGCTGGCGGACGCGGGCCTCAGCATCGCCGTGATCGAGCGTCAGCCGCTGGAGGCTCTGATCGAACCGGCAGTCGATGGCCGCGAGATCGCGCTGACACACCGCTCGGTCCGCGCGTTGCGCAAGCTGGGCGCCTGGGGCTGGATCGACCCGCGACAGGTCTCGCCCCTGCGCGAGGCCCGCGTGCTGAACGGCGGCTCCCCCTTCGCGCTGTCCTTCGGAGCCGATGGCACGGGAGAGGACCGGCTGGGCTGGCTCGTATCCAACCACCGCATCCGCCGCGCCCTGTTCGCGGCCACCGAAGCGCAAGCGGGCATCGACGTGCTGGCCGGGTGCACCGTGGCATCGCTGCCCAGCGATGCGGACGGCGCCGGCGTCACGCTCACCGACGGAACCCGGCTCCGGGCGCGCCTGCTGGTGGGCGCCGATTCCCGCTTCTCCTTCATGCGCGAGCAACTGGGCATCAAGGCGGAGGTAAACCGCACCGGCCGCTCGATGCTGGTATGCCGCATGGCGCACGATCTCGACCACGACGGCGTGGCCACCGAATGGTTCGACCATGGCCAGACCATCGCCATGCTGCCGCTGAATGGCAGGGAACTGAACGGCAAAGAATCCTCCGCCGTCCTCACCCTCGCCGCGCCTGAGATCGAGCGGCTGGCCGCGCTGGATGCGCAGAGCCTCGCCGCCGAGATCACCCGCCGCTACCACGGGCGCCTCGGCCGCATGAACCTGATCGGCAAGGCCCATGTCTATCCGCTCGCCACGACTTATGCCCGCCACTTCGCCGCCCGCCGCGCTGCGCTGATCGGCGATGCCGCCGTGGGCATGCACCCGGTTACGGCGCATGGCTTCAATCTCGGCCTTGCCAGTGCCGTCACGCTTGGCAAACTGGTGGCGGATGCGCAGCGGCAGGGCGGCGACATCGGCGGATCGCTGCTGCTGCGCCGCTATGAGGCCGCACACCGCCTTGCCAGCCGGCCGATCTACACCGCCACCAACATGATCGTCGGCCTCTACACCGCCGAACGCCCCGCCGCCCGCGCCGCACGCCATCTGGCCTTGCGCGCCGCCGCGCGAATGCCTTTCGTCTCGCGGAGCGTCAGCCGGATGCTGATGCAGCCGTAATGCGGGCCTAATGCGGGCTTAATAAATCGCCGCGCCTGCCGTCCTGCGCTGCATGGCTACCACCACCTCCACCACTTCGACGACGAGCGCGACATCCTCGCTCACCACTTCCTCGCTGGTAACGGCGCTGGGCGGCGGCAGCGGCGTGGACATGGCCGCGCTGGCCAACAACCTTGCCATCGCGCAGTTCGCCAGCCGCAACGACCGGCTGACGGCGAAGGCGGACGATCTCAACACGCGGATATCCACCGCATCGAACATCAAATCGATGTTGTTGGCGATCGACACGTCCTTGGGCACGCTGGTGCGCAGCGGCGATCTGGCGCGCACGCCGAAAGTGGCCAACAGCGCGGTCGCCAGCGGCACCCTGACCGGATCGACCACGCCGACCGGCACCTATTCGCTGGAAGTAAGCAAACTCGCCTCGGCCCAGCAGATCGCCAGCAAGGCCTATGGCGCCAAGACCGATGTCGTCGGCGCGGGCACGCTGACGCTGCGCTTTGGTACCGTATCGGGCAGCAGCTTCACGCAGGATACCAGCCACGCGGCGGTGAACATCACCATCGACAGCGACGATACGCTGGCCGACGTCGCCACCAAGATCAACGGCAGCAACTCGGGCGTCACCGCCTATGTCGCGCAGACCGTGGACGGTGCGCAACTGGTGTTGAAGGGCGCCGAAGGCGCGAAGAACGGCTTCGTTCTGGATGCCAGTCCGGCGTCCGGTACCACCAGCCTCTCCACCCTGGGCTGGAGTCCCTCGTCCACCACCGGCACCGTGCTTTCCAGCGCCAGCGATGCTTCGTTCAAACTGGACGGCCTGGCGATGACCTCCGCTACCAACACGCTGACCGACGTGATCCCCGGCGTGAAAATGACGCTGACCGGAACCAATGTCGGCGCGGCAACCACGGTCAGCTTTGCGGATCCCACCACCTCCATCGCATCGTCCATGCAGGACCTGATCGATGCGCTGAACGAAGTGGTGGGCACGCTGAACACGGCAACCGCCGTCGGCGGCGATCTTGCCAACGATAGCGGCGCGCGTGCGCTCAAGCGCTCGCTGTCCGCGCTCGGCAGCACCACGATCATGCCGGGCGCGACGGGCGCGGCGAAGACGCTGGCCGATCTGGGCCTCAAGACCCAGCGCGACGGCACCTACACGCTCGATACTGCCCGGCTGAACGCCACGATTGCCGCAGACCCCGATGGCGTCGCCGCGATGTTCACCAATGGCATCAACGGCGTGTTCGGCACGGTGGACAAGATCTATCGTACCGCCAGTTCCAGCACGGACTATGGATCGCTGGGCGGTTCGATCGCCCGTTACACCAAGCAGCTTGCGCAAGTGGCCACCGACCAGAGCGACCTTGCCGACCAGCAGGAAAAGCTGCGCGCCCGGCTGGCCGCGCAGTATTCCGTTTCCGAGACGCGCGTCAGCGTCGCCAAATCCACACTGAGCATGCTGCAGAGCCAGATCGCCCAGTGGAACAAGTCGAGCGATTGAGATGCTGCGCCAACAGAACCCCAACGAAGCCTATCGCCGCGTCGACTTCGACGCCCGCGTCAATGGCGCCAAGCCCGCCGATCTGGTCCACTTGTGCTACGAGCATCTGGTGGCGGCGCTGGGCACCGCGATCCATGCGGACAAGATCGGCGACAACGGGTTGCGCAGCCGCTCGCTCACCCGTGCGCTGACCGCGATCACGGCGCTGCAACTGGGCGTTTCGGGCGAAAACAGCATGGCCGGCGCGCTCAATCAGCTCTACACGGCGGCGCGGCGCACCCTGCTGGATTGTGCGATCACTTTCGACGCCCGCCGGATCGGTACCCTGCGCCAGGATTTCGACGAAATCGGCCGTGCGCTGCAGGCCGGCTGAGGGGCAAGTTTGGAAAACGACTTGCAAGGTATTTTCGGGGCGGTCAGCTGCCCCTAAAAACATGCTTTGCAGGCATTTTTCAAACAAGACTAATTTCAAGTTACTGTAATAGCTAGGTCCGATTCGGTTTGCGTTTTTGCCCGAATTTCCTGCGTATTTACCGAAATGGATGGCGCTGCGTCGGTTTTGGATCAGGTCTCGCGCCCGCTTTTCACGGCACTGAGATAACTTCCTTAAGGCAGATGCCGAATAAGGAGGATACCATGGAGCGGATTTCAAACCTCATCCTCATCGATAACGATATGCGACGTCGTGCTGCCATCAGCCACGCCCTGTCCAACGGCAACATCCATGTCGAACCGTTCGAGAACATATCCGAACTATCCAGTACCTGGCCAAGATCGGGCGTGATCCTGATCCATGACGAAGCCGGCGCGATTGACGATCTGATCGAATCGATGGCCCGTCACGGCGAATGGTTCCCGATCATCGCCTTCAGCGAAGCCCCCTCGGCCAACCGCATCGTCGAAGCCATCCTGGACGGCGCGATCGACTACATTGCCTGGCCGATCTCCGCCCCCGAACTCAACGATACGCTGTCGCGCGCGATTGATCGGGCCGAAAGCGTGGGCAATGCGAAGCTGCGCGAAGTCATGGCCCGGGCCCGCGTGGAACGGCTGACCCGCCGCGAACGCGAAGTGCTGGGCGGCGTGGCCAGTGGCCTGTCGAACCGGCTGATTGGCGAACGCCTCTCGATCAGCCCGCGTACGGTGGAAATCCACCGCGCCAACATGCTCAACAAGCTGGGCGCCAACCACACGTCCGACGCGATCCGCATCGCGATCGAGGCGGCGCTGGTCAATTGAGCCTCTGCTGAGCAGGTCGTCCCGGGGGCCGGGCACCGTTCGAGCCAATCCTTTCGAACAGGCCCGGATCAGCCCCTAGCGCGGCAGGCACGAAGGTTTAGCGGGTGCGATGCTACCCAGTCAGTGCCGGCTCGCCACACGATTGATCCTGCCGGCATCCGGTTCCGCATTCCGCCGCAGCAGCGGCCGGAAAAGACGGCACGGCCAGATACCCTCCCGGCCGGAGCCGTCGCGGTTCCCCCGATGAACAGACTGACGGCGCATCCGAAACCTCGTGCGACCCCTTCGGATGCGCCGTCCCGTTTGTCAGGGATCGATCAGTGCAACCGGGCACCGGCAGGCAGCGTCAGCGGAGAGGATACCGCATCCTCACGCTCCAGACCCGCCAGCAGCATCGAGACGTAAGCCGCCAGCAATGCCAACGCCAGAGTCGCGCCTTCGCTGATCACCTCTTCCGATCCATCGGGAAGCACCAGCGTGGCCAGACAGGTCCCGGCACTGCCGCGAGAGACCATGCAGTTCACGTCCGGCCCCAGGATCGCCAGCACGGCGCTTTCCGCAGCACCGCACGCGAGCATCGCTTCGATAGTGGATGGTTCGAACATTGCCGTGGCATCGCCTGCGGGATCGTGCAGCAGCAGCACGGCTTCCCGGATCCGATCATGCTCCTCTACCGCCGCGCTGCCAGCGCAGTCGTGCAGAAAGTCCCGCAGGCGTGCGGTCCATACGTCGGTTTCGGATACGTGATCGGTCAAGACACTCGCCATCGTTAGCAACCCGTTCGAGCGGATAGCGCCAAAGTCCCCAAGTGGCCTTAACTGTCAATCCGCACAAATCACGTGGGTTCTCACCCCGTGTCAGGTTGCTACAGCCTATTCACCATTGGTGAAGCAAGTGTTCATCGAACCGAAAACAGGTCCGCGGCAGCAAGTCGCTCCATAATCGAGCAAATTTCAGCTTCTGGCGATGACATCCACCCGTTCGGCCACCCAGTCGGGCTCGGTAAGCATCAGATCGTGTCCGGTATCGATATCCCACACGCGGCCTTGTGATCGATCGGTCAACAGCGCCATATCGCGTCCGGGGATGGTCGAAGTGCAGATCAGATGGCTTTCGGGAATCGCCCGCATGGCCGATTCGTTCGTGAAAGCGATCTTCTGCGCGAAGCATTTCCAAGGCTGGCGCGTCAGTCGCGCATCGGTCCAGGCACCCAGTTCCGGGTCGGTCACGCCGAAGAAAGCGGCGAAGCCCGGCATGGGTTCCAGCACCACGTCCACTCCGTCCACTTGCTGCATCGTCTGGCGCGCCTGATCGATCATCTCGAAAGCATGTTCGTGCAGAGATTCCCCGTCGACCGGATAGGCGGCATCCAGATAGACGCGGTGCCCCACCCGCCCCGGTTGCCGGTCCGCCGCGCCGGTGATGACCATGCCGCCATAGCTGTGGCCGACCAGGATCGCGTCGGTCAGATCCTCGTATTCCAGCAACTGCGCAATGTCGTCGATATGGGTGTCGAGATCGATCGCCGGACTCAGCAGGTGCTTCCGGTCCCCCAGCCCGCTGAGCGAAGGCGCATGAACCTCGTGCCCCATGGCGCGCAGCCGCTGCGCCACCGGCTTGTAGCACCAGCCGCCGTGACCGCCGCCATGAACCAGAACGAAAGTCGCCATCAGAGCCTTCTCCGCAGTTATGTTATCGACTGGTAACTTCCGTTGCTCTTGCCCTTCTGTCAATCCCGGCGATAGCCTGCAGGCGATGGAAACGCCTCCTCTCCGAAACAGTCCCCGAAATGCCGAAGCCACGCGCGCGCGCATTCTCGATGCGGCCAAGCACCTGTTTTCGACCAGCGGCTATTCGCATACCGGCATCCGCGAGATCGCCGCGCGCGCCGGGATCAGTTCGCCATTGCTGCTGCGCTACTACGGATCGAAAGCGGGGCTGTTCGAAGCGGCGCTGGATCAGGCCATGGCGGTCGATCCGCTGCTGGCCGTCGCGCCGGAGGACTTCGCCCGCCACATGACCGCCGAACTGCTGGGAAGCGCGGAATCGGCGCAGCCGATGCTGATGATCGCCATGGCATCCGGCGCGCCGGAAGCGGCGGAGATTGCCGCCCGTGTCTTCGCCCGCCGCTGCATCGAGCCGCTGGCCGGGGCGATCGGCGGAGAAAGCGGCGCGGTGAAGGCGCTGGAAATCTCGATCCTGTCGATCGGCTTCGTGTTCTTCCTGCGCCACCTGCCGCTGACCGGCTTCGGCGAAAGCGAACGCGCGCAAGTGGCGGACTGGTTTACGCGGTGCCTGCAGGACTTGCGCGGCTAGCCGCCTGGCGAGCCGTCATGGGAACCTGATGGTCTGAGATGGTAATGCGTTGCCATCACCCCACCCACACCGCTCATGCTGAGCTTGTCGAAGCATGGGGAGCCGCAGCGCCCAGCCTAGGGGGCTTCGACAAGCTCAGCATGAGCGGAGTTGGAAGGACGGCTTTGGGAGGGAAGCGGACCCCATGACGGGCTAGGTTCGCTCGGCTGACCGTTCATAGGAAATAGTCACGAACAGGGCCAATGCTGTTACCCCCAACCACGTTAGGACGGCGAGTACGAACTCGCCATGCCATGACGTTTGTACAAGGAAGGCAAGTAAAATAGCCGAACCAAGCGCTAAGTGACAAAAACTGCGGAGTGGTCGCTGTACTCGCTTTTGGATCAGGCAAAATGCCGTCCCGACCGCGAGAAAAACGATCCCACTAATTACAGATCGAACCGAAAATCCGGCCATTAGGAAAAACATGACGACCATCCAAATTTGCGGCTTCCATTTCCGCCAATTCATCAGCCCGTTCGTCATCCTCCCTTGATGTCACTTATGCTCAACGACCGCAATGGGGCGACAGAAGAAATAAGGAGGTTCGCGCGAAGGCGCGAAGGCGCAAAGGTGTTGTGTAAGGCTCCAGGTCATTTCTGTCTTCTCGCGTAGCGGATAGCGCAACGTCAAAAAGAAGGGCGGCTTTGCCGCAAGAACGACCTCTTTGCGCCTCCGCGCCTCCGCGCGAACTCTTTTTTCTTTGTTTACCCCCAGCCAAAGACAGTGAAGCGCGTCAGGCCACGGTTTCGCGCCGGATCATCGCGAAGCCATAGAGCAGATGTTCCAGCTGTCCGTCGGGCACCGGCGGGAAGGCCAGCACCTCGCCGCCGCCCCGGATGGCGTCGATCTGTTCGGCCACTTGCTCCAGCGACCAGTCCTGCCGGAACGCGCCCTCGTTCTCCACCACTTTGGCCCGCGCCAGACGGCCGCCCATGGCGACGAACATCTCGCCCGAAGCCTCGCAGCTTTCGTGGCAGAGATAGCCGACCATCGGCGCCACCTGCTCCGGCTCCATCGGCGGGAACTGGGTGGTGTCGATCCCGTCGGACATGCGGGTGACGGCGGCGGGCACGATCAGGTTGGACTTCACGTTGGCGTGCTGCCCCTCGATCGCGGCGGTGTTGGACAGGCCCATGAACCCCGCCTTGCACATCGCATACGTCACATTGTCCGACTTGCCGTAGAGCCCGTTGATCGAACTGGTCAGCACGATCCGCCCGAAGCCTTGCGCCATCATGTGCGGAAACGCCTCCCGCACCACGTGATAGGCGCCCTTCAGATGGACATCGAGGACGCTGGTGAAATCCTCGTAGGCAAGATCGGTCAGCTTGCCCCGCCGCACGTTCCCGGCCGAGTGGATCAGGATATCGATCCGGCCGAAGGCGTCGAGCGCCGACTGGATGATCGCCTTGCCGCCCTCGGGCGTGGCGACGCTGTCGGTGTTGGCAACAGCCTCTCCGCCCAAGGCGCGGATTTCGGCGGCAAGTGCCTCTGCCGGGCCTTCGTCGGTGGCATCGCCCGCCATCGAGACGCCGGGATCGTTGATGACGATCTTGCAGCCCCGGCTCGCCAGCAGCAGCGCATGCGCCCGCCCAAGCCCACGCCCGCCGCCGGTGATGACGGCGACACGGTTATCGAAGCGCAGGTCTGGCATAGTCATCTCCCACCAGTCATCGTCATTGCGAGCGGCAATCCAGAGTCGCCCAAGCCGCCCTGGATTGCTTCACTCCGTTCGCAATGACGAAGGTTCGGGTCTCACGCAACGACGCCCGACGCCCTGAGCGCCGCAATTCGCTCCGGCGAAAGATCGAGCACGTCTTCCAGAATGGCGTCGGTGTGCTCGCCCAGCACCGGCGGCGCGCTGGGCACCGGCTGCGGGGCGTCGGTAAAGCGGATCGGGCGATTGACGATCGGGATCGGCCCCAGCGTCTTGTGCTGCGTTTCCACCACCATCTCGCGCTCCACCGCCTGCGGCTGCGCCAGCGCTTCGGACACGCCCAGGATCGGCGCGTGCGGCACTTCGTGCGCGGTGAAGATCGCCACCAGTTCGTCCACGCTGTGGCGCTGCGTAAAGGCGCTGACGATGGCGTTGACCTCGGCCCGTGCATCGCGGCGCTTTTCCAGCGTGTCGTAACGCGGGTCTTCGGTCAGTTCCGGGCGTTCTATCGAGCGGCAGATGCGGCTCCAGAAGCCCGGCGTCAGGCAGGCGACGACGATCGAGCCCTCCCGCGCCGGAAAGATGCCATAGGGCACGAGGTTGGGATGCTGCGACCCTACCCGGCTGGGGTCGGTGCCGTTGAAGAAGGCGAGCTGCGCGATGTAGCCCAGCATGCCGATCAGCCCGTCCATCAGGCTGACGTCGATATGCCGGCCCACGCCGGTCCGCTCCCGCTCGTAAAGGGCGGAGAGGATGCCGATCGGCCCATTGATGCCGCCGACCAGATCGCCCAGCGGAATGCCCAGCTTGGTCGGCAGCCCATCCGGCTCTCCGTTCATGGAGAGCGCGCCGGACATGGCCTGCACCACGATGTCGAAGCTGGGCCGGTCCTTCAGCGGGCCGGTCTGGCCATAGCCGGAGATCGAGCAGTAGATCAGGCGCGGATTGATCGCCTTCATCGCCTCGTAACCAAGGCCTAGCCGGTCCATCACACCGGGGCGGTAGTTCTCCACCAGCACGTCGCACTTGGCCGCCAGATCGCGGACGAGCGCCAGCCCTTCCTCGCTCTTGAGGTCGACGACGATGGACTTCTTGCCGCGATTGACCGCGAGGTAATAGTGGCTCTCCCCATCGCGCGTGGGCGGAAACGTGCGGGTTTCGTCCCCGGTGCCGGGTGGTTCGATCTTGAACACCTCCGCGCCCATGTCGGCCAGCGCCAGACTGGCGGCGGGCCCCGCCAGCACGCGGGTAAAGTCGATCACCCGCACCCCGGCAAGCGGACCGGCCCAAGGTGTGTCTGACGTCATCGGGACAAGTTCTCACGGAAGAAGGAGAGGATCAGCGCCACGGCATCGCGCCCTTCGGGCATGTGGAGGCCGTAGTGGTAGCAGTGGCCCATGCCCTCGCCCACGATCAGCGTGGAGCGGATACCGGCCTTGAGCAGCTGCGAGTTCGTGAAGATCGCCGGGCTGAGGTCCATCGCGCGGGTGCCGGTGATGATCAGCGTGGGCGGGAAGGTGGCCAGCACGTCCAGATGGTAGCCCGGCCAGGCGCTGGGATCGCGCGGATCGCAATGGTCGAAATAGCCGCGCGTGATGTCGATGGGCGTGCTGCCGTCGGCGGGCGGCGGCGGGAACGAGCCGTCGATATAGCCCGCGACATAGGCGGACTCGCCAGCCCCGAACGACACCCCGCCCGCGCCGAAAATGCCGACTGCGCCCGCTTGCGGCAGTCCGTGCGCCGGAAGCCATGCCGCCGCCTGCGCCGTCAGCGCGCCGCCTGCCGATCCGCCGTAGATGCCGATCCGGCCCGGCGCGTAGTCCTGCAGCAGCGCGGCATAGACCGCCGCGACGTCCTCCACGCCCGCCGGGTGCCGGTATTCGGGCGCCATGCGGTAATTGACGCTGACGACGCGGAACTTGCCGAGCGCGGCGATCGGGATCGCCTCCATCAGCGCGATGCCGTCCCACCCCACGGTGAAGGCCCCGCCGTGCAGGTTGATCAGCACGCGTTCGGGATCGTGGCTGCCGTCAGCGGGGGTGACGTCCAGCACCTCCACGCCGCCGATGGTTTTCGGGGCGATCTCCACCGCGAAATTCTCACGCAGGCGGGCCACGCCCTCAGCGGCATAGGCATTGATCTGCTCGCGCCGGGCCGCAATGTCCGCCTCGTGCTCACCGGCGGCATCGAAAGCCGGCATCGTCGCGCGGGAACGCTGAAACGCGGCGGCCTCTTCGCTCAGCAGGCTGGAGGCGGGCAGGACGAAGGCCGGAACCCGCACATCGCCATTGGCTTCGAATTGCGGCTTGGCTGCTTCGTGCTGTCCCATGCTCTCTCCCGTTGTTCTTCGCCGCATTCATACGACACGGCCCGGACCTTGCGCAAAGGTCCGGGCCGAAATCGCTCCCCCGTTATGCGGGATTGCCGACCATCAGGCCTTGCTGGGCAGTTCCGCGATGGCGGTGCCGAAGGCCGAGAGTTCGCCGCGATGGGTGGTCGCCTTCTGGTCGACGATCACGTACTTCTTGCCGTTCTCTTCGTACTTGCCCGAGACTTCGCCGGTGATGACGATGGCATCGCCGTCCGGGTTGTGGCGGCGGATCTGGCAGTTCGACTTGTGCAGGAAGCCGTCATCGCCGATCCAGTCGGTCATGTGGTGGGTCAGCCACGAGCAGCGCTCCGGGCCGTAATCGTAAGCGCCCGGCGCGCCGACTTCGAGAGCGAAAGCTTCGTCCCAGTGGACGCGCTCGGGGCAGTCCGGCACGTTGAAGCGGTTGCGAATGCCCAGGCCCGGGTGCGCCTTCTGCATCTTGTAGGCCAGCTTGTTGGCGCGGATGTAAAGGCCGCCCCAGCCCTGTGCGTAGCAGATGAAGCCGGTGACGGTCATCGGGCCCTTCATCATCGGCGGCAGCTTGTCACCGACGTTCACGTCCTCGAAATAGCGCGGGGTGGCGCCGCGCGTCTCTTCGCGGTCATAGATTTCATAGAATTCGTCGAGCTGTTCCTGCGTGAAGGGCTCCACGCGGCCGCGCGCTTCGGTGTACTTGGTGCCGCGTTCGCGCGCCTCGTCACGGTCGGTGCGGAACACCCACGAGTCCGCGCCGGCAACCTGCTCACCGCGCTGGTTGTAGAAATCGACGTGGTAGATCTGCTGGAACGAGCGGCCCGCGAACTTGGTCTGATGCTCGACCAGATCCTTGAGGTAGGCGACGGTGGTGATGGTGTCGTTACGCAGCACCGGCTTCTGCCAGGTCCAGTCGGCGCCCGCCCACATGGCGTGCACGCCCGAAAGGCCGCCGCAATAGCCGGAGACGATGCGGCTGGTGGTGAACAGGAACGAAGGCAGCGCGACGATCGAGCCGTACTTGGTGTTCTTCGCGTATTCCGGATCGCACCACAGCGGATTGTCGTCGCCGATGCCGTGGGCGTAGTGGCGGATCGCGTCGCGGGTGGCTTCGTAGTTCCACGGCTCGACGGTGTTCTCGATCTTCACGCCGATGCGGGCGCGCAGATCGTCGAGGCCGGCCTCGGTGATCTTGGGGAACTTGGATTCTGCTGTGGTTGCCATTTCGGTACTCTCCTGGATTCGTTGAATAAGTTTCAGCCAACCGCTTCGGCAGCTTTCGCCGCCTCGCGATCGCGCAGCATCTTGCGGTGGACCTTGCCGGCCGGGTTCTTGGGAAGCTCTTCCACGAACTCCACGATGCGCGGGAATTCGTGCTGGGCCAGACGTTCGCGGGTGAAGTCCTGCAGCTCCTTGACGAAGGCATCGTCGCCCGCGCGGTTGGCGACGACGAAGGCCTTCACCACTTGCCCGCGCTGTTCGTCCGGCACGCCGATCACGCCGCATTCCAGCACGTTCTCATGCCGCAGCATGGTGTTCTCGATCTCGACGGCGGACATCGTCCAGCCGGCCGAGATGATCACGTCATCGGCGCGGCCGCAGTGGTAGAAATAGCCTTCGTCATCGATCTTCGCGCGGTCCTTGGTGGTCATCCACCCGCCGCCACGCCAGAGCATCAGCTCGCCGATCTCGCCGGGTGCGGTGGGCGTGCCATCGGGGCGCTGCACTTCCAGCTTCTGCCCCGGCACCGCCTTGCCCAGCGAACCCGGCTTCACCGTGAAGTCCGCGGCGCCGGGGTAGTTCACCAGCACCACGCCGATCTCGGTGGTGCCGTACATCGAACAGACGGGCACCTTGAAAGCGCCGTCGATGAATTCCAGCGTCGCCGGATCGATCGGCTCCCCGGTGTAGGACAGCTTGCGGAAGTGGAAATTGTAGTCCCCCGCCGCGCCGCTGTTCTTCATCATCCGGTAGTGCGTCGCCGCTGCCGACATATTGGTGATGCCGTAATCGTCCAGCGCCTTCATCAGCCGCACCGGATCGAAGCGCCCAGCGAAGGTGCCGGTGGTGACGCCCAGACCCAGCGGCGCCAGCGTGCCATGCCACAGGCCATGCCCCCATGCGGGCGAGGACGGGCAGAAGAACTCGTCGCCCGGTCTTATTCCGGTGCCATAGAGCGCCGCGAACATCAGCGTGACCAATGCTTTGTGCGTATGCTTCACCGCTTCGGGCAGCTCGCGCGTGGTGCCGCTGGTGTACTGGAACACGGCCAGGTCGCCCGCCTTGGTCTTCGGCGTATAAGTCGCGGGGAACTTCGCGATCTCGTCCAGCAGGCCCTCGTCCGCGACGATCACGCGCAGCCCGTTTTCCGCCGTCACGGCGCCTCGTGCGAGCTCCGCCTTCTCCGCATTGGTGATGAGGATGGCGGGCTTGCAGTCGTCGATCCGCAGCTTCAGCGCGTCCGGCCCGAACAGCGTGAACAGCGGCACGGAGATCGCCCCGGTCTGCATCGCCCCGAACAGGCAGACGTAGAACGGCAGCGAAGGTTCCAGCATGAAGGCGATGCGCTCGCCCGGCTGCACACCCTCGGCATCGAGCCAATGGGCGAACCGTGCAGCCCCGGCGGCGATCAGGTCGAAGCTGAGGATTTCATCGCGGCCATCGGCGTGCGCAATCCGCACCGCCGCCCGGCCCGAACCGTCGGCATGACGGGTGATGCACTCATGCGCGATGTTGAGCACGTCGCGGTCGCCATCGAACAGCTCCCACAGCGCGGCCGACGAGGCATGCGCCTGCGCATCGGCATAGCTCGAAAGGTCGGTCAACTTCGCCATCGCTCATCCCGCTCCACGCACCGCCCTGAATCGCTTTTCGCGACTCACGCGCCGGCCGTTTGTCCTTGTGTTCAACAAATGTGATGAAGCGGGCTTGTTTTGTAAATATTGAATGTTATTCTATATATTGAACAATGAGCATCACAGACCCCCTCGAAGACGCCGTGCGCGCCAGCAAGGCCCCCGCCATCGCCCGGGCAGCGGCCGTGCTGCGCCTGCTGGGCAAGCGCGGATCGCCGATGGGGGTGCAGGCCATCGCCCGCGAACTGGGGCTGGTGCCCAGCACCTGCCTCTATGTTCTAAGGGCCTTGGTGGCCGAGGAATTCGTGGCTTTCGATCCCGATACCAAGCGCTACGCACTCGATGCCGGCGTGCTCACGCTTGCGCGCGGATGGCTGAAGCGGGACCAGTTCAACGACCTTGCGCAAGGCCCTCTCGACCGCATCTCGCGCGACTTCGGGCTGACCACATTGGGTGTGCAGGTATTCGGGCTGGATCACATCATCGTCACGGCGATGGCGCAATCGGGCGAGGCATTCCAGCTCTCCACCCAAGTGGGTAGCCGCTTCCCCGCGCTGGTTTCCGCCACCGGCCGCTGCATTGCCGCCTTCGGCGTGGAGGACCTTGAAACCCTGCACCCGCGCTTCGAAACGTTGCGCTGGGACCATGCGCCGTCATGGGAAGAATGGTGCGCGCAAGTCGCCGAAGCGCGGCTGACCGGCGTGGCCGTGGATGACGGCCACTACATTGCCGGCGTCACCGTGATCGCCACGCCGGTGTGGAAAGACGGTCGCGGCAGCGGCGCGCCTTCCCATGCACTTGTCGCCATCGGCATCGGCGCAACGCTGCGCGGCGAGATGGACCGGGTAAAGCAGGCCCTGGTCGGCGCGGCCCGCTCACTGAGCGAGCATCTGGCAGGCTAGGCGATCCGCACCCGCCCGACCTACTCGATGGTCACGCCTGCCACGCGCCACACGCCATTTTCGCGCGCCAGTGAAACCGTCTCCACTGCATTCGCCTTGTTGGCGTAGCTGGTGCGGAACTTCACGACTTCATAGCCGGCAGGCGGCGCGGGCAGGTTCTCCTGACTGAGTAATGTGCGAAAAATCACCGCCCCCAGCGGCACACGCACCTTTTCGGAAGTCTCCGCCCATACCTGCAGGGTGTTCAGCTTCTGGAAGGCGGAGCCGGTGCCCTTGTAGCTATCCTCCCAGCGCCCCTGATCCACCAGCGTCAACCATTGGCGCGCCGCATCGACGACCTCCTGATTGACCGCACTGGTCGGTGTTGGCGATGGTGGTGTGGCGACTTGCGTGAGGCTGGCGAGCGCCAGAAGGCCGAGGGCAAAGGTCATGAGCAGAACTCCGATGCTGATCCGGGGATGGCGATGGAGCCACCCCGCGCCGCCGATCGGCGCCTCTGCCTGATCCGCTCGGACCGCCGCCGCGTCTCCCCCGATTCCCGCGTCCACAAGCAATTCGGGGGCCGGAGAGGCTCCTCTATCCCCCTCCACTTCCAGCAGCAGACGCGCCGCCTCCCGGCTGCTGGACACCGCCATCTTGCGCCGCGCATCGCGCAGCCGCTCGTTGATCGTATGGACCGAAAGGTCGAGGCTGCGGGCAATCGACTTGGCATCGTGCCCGCGCACGATCAGGCGAAGCGTCTGCTTCTCCTTCTCGGTAAGGCCCCAGGAAGCGTGGTGCACCGGCATGTTCATACCTTCCGGTGCCTAATGTACGCGGTGCAGCCTCAGCCACCCCGAAAATCTTGTACCTTCGGCCCGGGCGATGGTCTCCGGCGTGGTCGTGGCGCCCCGATCCTGTGACCGGTGCGCCCCAAGTCAGTTCAGGTCACGTCAGTTCAGGTCACGTCAGGTCAGGCCGCCGCGCGGGCCGGGAACTGGGCCATCAGCTTGCCCACTTCCTTCTCCACCTTTTCGGGATTGAGCTTCGTGCCGACATCGTCGACGGCCTGCCCATGCCAGAGCGGCCGCTTCGTCTTGGCATCGAAAACATCGACCGAAAGCTGCCCCTCGCGATACTGATGCACGTCCACCTGGCGCCCGAACGCGCCCCAGGTCTCGATATCCGTCTTGTCCTTGGCCCCCACGGTTATGACCACGGCCAGATCGCCCGCGGACCCTTTGGTGTAGCCCTTGCCGGTCAGGCCCTGCTCGATATCCATGCGGATACGTTCGTAGGCGACGGGATCGATCCCAGCCGGCGGACCGGGGTTCACGAAATAGAACGTCTTGTAATCGGCAAAATTGACGCCCGGCGTCGCATCGGACGAGACTTTCGCAAAAGTGGCAACCGGTGTCGCAATCATGGCCGCAAGCGCCGCGGCAAGTACCAGCTTTTTCATGTTCAGGCTCCGTCGCATGCTGTTCGTCGTATTGGCAGTTCGTCGTATCGGCGGCAGCATAAGGACGACGCAGGCCCGCGTTGATGAGGATTTTCCCGAGATCGGCGCAAGGGAAGTCCCGATGGGGCTCGCCGCCAATTCGCTCTACCAATCGCACGGTGCAATGCCGGAGACTGCACGATGGAACACGGCGCGAGACGGTTCTGGTTCTCTTTCGTCCTGCCGCTGCTCGCCGTGTCGGCACCGGGGTGTACGTCCATCGGCGCGCAACGCATGGGGATCGATCGGTCGGACTATTCCATGCGCCTGCTGCAGAACAACAAGGAGCAATTGCTGCTGAATATCGTGGCGATACGCTATGGCGATGCGCCCGCCTTCCTGGAAGTGGGCTCGGTCATCAGCCAGTACACGCGCGAAGGTTCGCTTCACGCCGATTTCGGCATCAATCCCGCCCCCGACGATGCCAGCGGGGCCGCCGGCGCCAATGTCCTGCTGCGGGAAACGCCCACGATCACTTACGCACCGCTATCGGGGGAGCGCTTCTCGCGCAGCATGTTGTCGCCCATCCCTCCCGCTTCGCTGCTGGCGATGATGGAGGCGGGATGGTCCGCCGAATACCTCCTCCGGCTGTCGGCCCGATCGATCAACGGCGTTCGCGCGGGCAGTCACGATCCCCTGTTCGCCGGCGCGGCCGATCCGCAGTTTTCCCTCATCATCAAGGCGATCGGACGTTTGCAGCGCAGCGGCGGCATTGCCCTGCATATCGAGCGCGACGAGAAATCGCACTTCACGGCCCGCGCCATCCTGTCGAGAGAACCTTCGGCGAGCGATCGCGCGGATCTCGACTTCATCCGCCATGCCCTCAATCTGCCGGGCGATGCCAAGGAACTCGCGATCCGTTTCGGGGCGGCCCAGCCGGCGTCCGGCCAACTGGCGATAGGCTCCCGCTCGATGTTCGAAATCCTGACGGAAATGGCACAGGGCGTCGACATTCCCGACAAAGATCGCAATGGCAGGGCCTCCGACGGGCAAACCGATCCCGCCGGAGCGTCTCCTCTCGTCCGCATCCATTGCGGCGCCGCCCGCCCTGCCGATCCGCATGTCGCGGTCCGCTATCGCGGCAACTGGTTCTGGATCGACGGCACGGACAGCGAATCCAAGCGCATGTTTCTGATCGCCCAGATATTGCTGTCGCTCAACGATTCCAGCAGCGCCAACAATGCGCCGCTGGTGACCATCCCGACCGGCTGAACGGCAGGCTTCTGAGCGCCCGGAATGGAAGTTTTCCTACGCCGCGCCGCTCTGCCATGGTCGCCTGCGCAGCGGTCTTTGACATCGTCGGAAAGAGTGGGGGTCGGAAAGAGTGGGGATCGAAAATAGTCGGCCGCCCCACCGCAAGGCGACACGCACCGGCGGAAAGTGTCACCTTGCACGGCACAAGGCGACACTTTCAGCGCACAAGGTGACGGTTCGCCCCCGCAAGGTGACAGTTTTCACGGCCCGGAGGCGGGTTTTTCCTCTGGACCGTGTCAACTGTGTCAACCGGGTTGGATCAGGCCCGATGGTCAGGATGGTCGCTTGTTGAGGAGGACGGTGCGCAGCATCGACAGGGCTGTCTCGCCGCGCTGGTTGGTCAGTTCGTGCTTGAAGACGACGATGCCCTGCGTGGGGCGCGACTTGCTCTCGCGCATTTCGACCACTTCGGAATGGCAGGTGAGTGTATCGCCGATGAAGGTCGGCTTGGGCGTCACCACTTTGTCGAAGCCCAGGTTGGCGACGAGCGTGCCCACGGTGGTGTCCGCGATGGACAGGCCGACGGCGAGGCTGAAGGTGAAAGTGGAATTGACGAGGATCTGGCCGAACTCGCTCTGCTTGGCGAACTCGGCATCCAGATGAAGCGGCTGCATGTTGTGCGTCATGGCCGAGAACATCAGGTTGTCAGTCTCGGTAACGGTGCGGCTGGGCTGGTGGGTGATCCTGTCGCCCACGGTCCATTCGTCGAAAAAGCGGCCCGGCAAAATCGTATCTCCCCTTGATGGTCCGGCCGGCGCAGGGCACCGGCCGGTAGAATTGGTCAGCGCGTCATCACGCGAAGCTGCGGCGCGCGTTGGCCGTGCGGAATGCGCTGGTACGAAAAGTCGATGCGGGTGATCCGGCGCGGTCCGCTGGTCAGCGACGTAATCCGTGTGCACGCACCCGAAGTCACGCGGCCGTGGACCGGGATCGTCTGCTGCCGGCCATTGTCGAAACGCACGGTGTAGTTGTTCAGGCTGATCGACGCGAGGCGGGCGCAGACCTGAATCTGCCGATAGCGGTTCGAACTGCGCGTGTTGACCGAATCCCGCGAACTGCCGACGCTCAGCGTCCGCGACGCCAACACGCGCCAGGCGGAAGGCGGCTGCGCATCGGCGGGCGAGAGGGCGACGATGGGAGTGAGGACGGCCAGACTAACTGCGGGAAGATACGAAAGCTTCATGGGAACTCTCCTCGTATCGAGTCCGTCACGAACGCGCGGACAGATGAGGGGCTAGGCCGATCCCACGCAAATGCAACGGGAACCGGCCTGCTCCCGCCTCAAGCCTCCGTCGGTTCGACGCGCGCCAGCAGGGCTTCGACCTGAATCTGCGCCCCGGCAACGGCATTGAGTTCGGCCACCACGCCATCGAACGGCGCGGTAAGCGTGTGCTCCATCTTCATCGCTTCGAGGGTGAGCAGCTTCTGGCCCTTGGTGACAGCCTGCCCTTGCGTGACCTCGACCGCGATCACCTTGCCCGGCATCGGCGCCAGGATCGCGCCCGAGGCATCCGCCCCGCCATGCACGCCATCGCGGCGCCAGGGGGTGAGCAGCCAGGCCTGCCCCTGCTCGGTGACGAGCACGGCCTCGTCGGGGTCTTCGCTGCCTTCACCCGTCAGCGCGATCTCGACCTTCTCGCCATCGAGCGAGAACCATGCGGCCTGCGCCGGCGCCGCATTGAGGCGGAAACCCGCCAGCGGGTTGACGGGCACCAGCGAGTTGGCGGCGGCCTCCAGCACTTCGTCCGAAGGCATGGGCGTTTCTGCCATGGCCTCGCCATCGCGGCCGATCAGGCCGGTGTCGACCTTGCCCGCCGCGAAGTCGGGATGCTGCAGGGCCTTCACCAGGAACGAGGCATTGGTGCGCACCGGCCAGACGGCGGTGTCCTCCAGCATCTCGCCCAGCCGTTCGCGCGCTTCGTCGCGGTCCTCGCCCCAGGCGATGACTTTGGCGATCATCGGGTCGTAGAAGGGTGAGACTTCGGCTCCTTCGTAGACGCCGGTGTCGATGCGGCCGCCTTCTGCCTCGCCGAACTCCAGCAGTTCCAGCTTGCCGATGCTGGGCAGGAAGCCCTTCGCCGGGTCCTCGGCATAGAGGCGCGCTTCCATCGCCCAGCCGTCGATGGTCAGGTCTTCTTGGGACTTTGGCAACGGCTCTCCGCTGGCGACCAGAAGCTGCCATTCGACCAGATCGACGCCGGTGATCTCCTCGGTCACCGGATGTTCGACCTGCAGGCGCGTGTTCATTTCCATGAACCAGATGCGGTCAGCGGAAAGCGGGCCCGAACCGTCGGCGATGAACTCGATTGTGCCGGCGCCGACGTAATCGACCGCCTTGGCCGCACGCACCGCTGCCGCGCAGAGCGCCTCGCGCGTCGCGGGATCCATGCCGGGCGCGGGGGCTTCCTCGATCACCTTCTGGTGACGGCGCTGAAGCGAGCAGTCGCGTTCGAACAGATGGACGACGTTGCCGTGGCTATCGCCGAAGACCTGCACCTCGATGTGGCGCGGGCTGGCGATGTACTTCTCGATCAGCACATGGTCGTTGCCGAACGAGGACGCCGCCTCGCGCTTGCACGATGCCAGCGCGTCCTCGAAAGCCTCCGGCGTCTCGACCAACCGCATGCCCTTGCCGCCGCCGCCGGCGACCGCCTTGATCAGCACCGGATAGCCGATCTTCGCAGCCTCTTCGGCCAGGAAGGCAGGCTCCTGATTTGCGCCCATGTAGCCCGGCGTCACCGGTACTCCGGCCGCGGCCATCAACGTCTTCGCCGCGTCCTTCAGCCCCATCGCGGTGATCGAGGACGGGTTAGGCCCGACCCACACCAGCCCCGCATCCTTCACCGCCTGTGCGAACTCGGCGTTCTCGGACAGGAAGCCGTAGCCGGGGTGGATCGCCTCGGCACCGGTCTGCTTGGCTGCAGCAAGGATCTTCTCGCCAACGAGGTAGCTCTCCCGCGCCGGTGAAGGCCCGATATGCACCGCCTCGTCCGCCTCGCGCACATGCAGCGCATCGGCGTCCGCGTCGGAATAGACCGCGACAGTGCGGATGCCCATCTGGCGGGCCGTGCGGATGACGCGGCAGGCGATCTCGCCGCGATTGGCGATCAGGAGCGACTGAATCATTGTGTGCTTTCCGGTGCGTGAAGCCCGGCACAAGCCGAAAGCGGCTCGACCGTGTAACTGAGGTTGGCGACCATCCACTTCCCTTCGCGCCTGACGATCGTGAAGTTGTCGATGCCGCAATGACTGTTCTTCCCGTCGATCGAGAAGACGTATGGCGCCCAGACCTGGGCCAGATCGCCGCGCTGGAGCACCGTTGGCACCCCGATCTTCTCGGCATAGCGTCGCCCGGAAGTATCGTCCGGTTTGCCAACCAGATCGGCGTTGGGCCTGACGCGCCAGTTGGGCATCGCGCCCCTCAGGTCCAAGACATAAGTCGTGCCGTCTGCTGCGAAAGTGCGCTGCATGTCGACCTGCTTTCCGCTGGCGATGGCGGCCAGCATAGCGTTCGCCGCGAACAGGATCGCCGTGCGATCATCCCCCATCGGCGGCGGTGGAACCATCATCATCGGCAGCAGCATCGCGAGGCTCATGGCACGGCACTCCTATGCAGGTCATTCGGTCAGGGATGGCGTTCGGGAAACCCGTGGCGCGTATGCAGCGCCGCAAGCACACCCTCGATATCGCCCGCGAAGCCGCCCTCGGCAAAGGCGAGCGCGGGAAGGTTCTGATTGGCCTCGCCCAGCATGGCAACCACCGCCGCGCGCGGACGCGGCCAGCCGACGCGAACCACTTCGATCTTGCTCGCGCGTTCCGGGAACAGCGCCAGCAGGCCCTCCACCGTCACGCAATCCTTGCAATAGAAGCGACGCTCGCCGCCGAATGCCGGATCGGCGTAGTCGGTATCGAGTACGAAGAGAGTATCCATATCGGCCATCGCCATCACATCCTGAACACGCCGAACTGCGGCCTTTCGGGGATCGGTGCCTCAAGGCACGCCGCCAGCGCAAGGCCCAGCACGTCGCGGGTCTGCGCGGGGTCGATCACCCCGTCATCCCACAGGCGCGCCGTGGCGTAATAGGGGTTGCCCTCATCCTCGTACTTCTGGCGGATCGGCGCCTTGAACGCCTCCGCCTCCTCGGGCGACCACTTCGCGGCATCGCGGTGAACGGTCGCCAGCACCGATGCCGCCTGCTCGCCGCCCATCACCGAGATGCGCGCATTGGGCCAAGTGAACAGGAAACGCGGGTCATAAGCGCGCCCGCACATGCCGTAGTTGCCCGCACCAAACGAGCCGCCGATCAGCACGGTGATCTTAGGAACCGTGGCGGTTGCCACCGCGGTGACGAGCTTGGCGCCATGCTTGGCGATGCCCTCCGCCTCGTACTTGCCGCCGACCATGAAGCCGGAGATGTTCTGGAGGAACAGCAGCGGAATACGGCGCTGGCAGGCCAGTTCGATGAAGTGTGCGCCCTTCTGCGCGCTCTCCGAGAACAACACGCCGTTGTTGGCAAGGATCGCCACCGGCTGCCCGTGAATATGCGCGAAACCGCAGACCAAGGTGGTACCGTAGAGCGCCTTGAACTCGTGGAACTCGCTGCCATCGACGATGCGGGCGATCACCTCATGCACGTCGTAGGGTGCGCGCACGTCCTCCGGCACAACTGCATAGAGTTCTTCCGGATCGTACTTGGGCGGACGCGGTTCGCGCAGCGGTTGATCGTGATGATGCAGCGGGCCGAGATGGCTGACGATGTCACGCACGATGGTCAACGCGTGCTCGTCATTGTCGGCAAGGTGATCGGTCACACCCGACTTGCGGCTGTGGAGATCGCCGCCGCCAAGGTCTTCGGCCGAGATCACTTCGCCCGTCGCCGCCTGCACCAGCGGCGGACCGGCGAGGAAGATCGTGCCCTGCTCCTTCACGATCACCGATTCGTCGCTCATCGCCGGAACATAGGCGCCGCCGGCGGTGCAGCTTCCCATCACGCAGGCGACCTGCGGAATGCCCCTCGCGGACATCTGCGCCTGGTTGAAGAAGATGCGGCCGAAGTGGTCGCGGTCCGGAAACACCTCTGCCTGATGCGGCAGATTGGCGCCACCGCTGTCGACCAGATAGATGCACGGCAGGTTGTTTTCTTGCGCGATTTCCTGCGCGCGGACGTGCTTCTTTACGGTGATCGGGTAATAGGTGCCGCCTTTCACGGTGGCATCGTTGCAGACGATCATGCACTGGCGGCCGGAAACCGTGCCGATGGCGGTAATCAGCCCGGCGCCGGGAATGTCGTCCTCATAGAGTCCTTCCGCGGCAAGCTGTCCCAGTTCCAGCAGCGGCGAGCCGGGATCGAGCAGCCGCTCCACGCGCTCCCGCGGCAGCAGCTTGCCGCGCGAGACATGGCGTTCGCGCGATTTCTCGTTCCCGCCGAGCGCCGCCTTGGCGACTTTCTCCCGCAGTTCGGCCACCAGCGCGCGATTGTGGCGATCACGCGCCTGCGCTTCGGGGCTGTCGAGATTCAGGCTGGTATGGAGCACCGGTGCGCTCATGCTTGTTTCTCCGGTCCGGCCATTTCGGCCTCTTCCCATGATCGAATGGTTTGTCCGACCTATGTAGACAAGCCGAAACGCCAGCGGAAATTGAAAGTTTCCGCCCTTCGTAATAGATCGTGCCTATGATCGACCAATATCTGCTGCGTTACTTCCTGGCCGTGGCCGAGACCGGCAATTTCAGCCGCGCGGCGCGGGCGGTCAGCGTCACGCAGCCGACGCTTTCCGCCGGGATCGCCAAGCTGGAACGCGAATTGGGCGCCCGGCTGTTCGACAGGGATCGCCAGCGCGTTGCCCTGACCCCGGCGGGAAGCCGCTTCCTCATCCGCGCCCGCCGCATCGCCGCCGAATACGAGCACGCACTGGTCGAACTGGCCGAGCCCGCCGAGCCAAGCCTGTTGCGCGTGGGCGTACTGAACACCATCCCCACCCGCGTGATAGGCCGCGCCTTGGCCCAGCATGCCGAGCACGGCGGCGGCGAGGCGCTCGAACTGCTCGACGGCAGCGAGCGCGATCTGGCCGAGCGGCTGGAACGCGGGCGGATCGACGTGGCATTGACCGTGGTTCGTCCCCACCACGCGCGCTATCAGCCCGAAATGCTCGCTCGCGAGCGCTACATGATGGTGCTGCCGCCCGACCATCCACTGGCCGCAGAGCGCGAGATTCTCGCCGAACAACTCGCACAGGACCGCATGGCCCTGCGCCGACACTGTGAGGCCCTGCCAGAGATCAACCGCTTCTTCACCCAACGCGGCGTCCGCCCGCGCTTCGTGCTCAAGACCACCAGCGACGAGCGCGTTCTGTCGGTAATCCGCAGCGGCGCCGGGGTCGGGATGATGCCGGAGGGGTTTGCCGATGGCTCGGTACGGTTCGTGCCGGTGCGCGATTTCGAACTCACGCGTGAGGTGGGTTTGCTGCACGCCGGGAGTGCGAGGAGAAGCGCCTTTCTGGAGATTTTGCGCGGGCTGTATCGGGAAGAAAAGGAGTAAGCAGGGGAGCAAAGCCCCCCTGCACCCCCAATACCGCCCAGGTCAGGTGCCGCTTGCCCGTTGCGCGCCCACGGCGGCGTCGGGAGACATATTGGCTGCGCCGCAAGGAGCGCACTGCGGCTAGGTGGCGCACAACGAAAACATTTTGCGGGTCTGGGGGATCTCCTGAGCTGGTCGAAGGGCCCCAGGACTTCTTTCCTACCTTCAATCTTCTGCCACGACCACCTTCAAACGCGGCATCGTCGCTTCCAGCAGCTTGAGGCTTTTCCAGCCCTCCTCCGGCGAAAGTCCGCCCAGCAAAGGCTGGAAGCCGACATGGCCGACGCCGCCCATGCTGCGCACTTTCTCCACGAGTTGGTCCGGCGTCCATGCAGCGAACATGCCTGCCTGGCGCAGCACGGCCGGATCGGTAAGGCCCTTGAACGGCGAGTTCGAACCGTCGCCTTCCTGTTCGGCCCACTTGGCATATTCGGTGATGACGTGGACCACGTGCGGCGCAATCGCGTCCCATCCCGCATCGGGATCCTCGCAAAGATGGACCGCCAGCGGCATACCCGGCGTCGGGCGGAAATAGGTGCGCGGCGCATGACCGAGCCGTTCGCATTCGGCAAGGTAGAGGTCGATGAGTTCAGGCTTCATCGGCCCGAAGCCCACGCCGAACTTCGCCGCGCGCTTGGCCGATGCGGGCACGCCGCCGCCGACCATGACGATGTCTTCCGGCGTCTGAACCGGCAGCGGGCGGACGTAGATCGGGCGGCCGTCGAACTCGAACTTCTCACCCCGCAATGCGCGCAGGATCACCTCCAGCCCTTCGTCCATCAGCCGCGCGCGGTCCTTCAGGGACTTGCGGAACATGGCGAACTCGAACGGCACATAGCCAGCACCGAAGATGACATTGAGCCGCCCGTTGGACATCTGATCGACCACCGCGATCTGCTCGGCCAGTTCGACCGGATCGTGCAGCGGCAAAACCACCGCGCCGAGCATGAAACGGATGCGGCTGGTAACCGCCGCCATGCCACCCGCTAGAGTGAACGGCTGCGGCAGGTAGCCGTCGTCCGAGCCATGATGCTGCATCAGCCCGATCTGGTCGGCGCCGATCCTGTCGACGAAGGCGGCCATCTCGATTGCTGCGCGGTAGAGTTCGTGCGTGGGCGCTGCCCAGTCGGGCGAACGCATGTCGAACGAGACATGGATGCGGGTGTTCTTCATGAGCCGACTTCCCTCCAGCAACGACGGCCCCGGTGGTGCGGCAATCGCCTTCACGCGGCAATTTCGCGGCGGCAGATACCGCCCCGGCGGTCAGGCCGGTTCGAGTTCCGTCATTGCCGTTTGGGGTTCAAGCCTTGGCGAGAGTTCGGCCACCCGGGCGCGGTAGGCGGTGACACCGGTCTCCTTCACCGCACCGAATCCGGCGATGAGCGCGGGGGCGGCGGCAAGTTCGATCGCCGTGTCCATCGTCGTTGGCTCCACCTTCGCGGCGATCCCGCGCACAAGGTCGCGGTACTCGCCAATCAGCGCGCGTTCCATGCGGCGCTCGGCGGTGTGACCGAACGGATCGAGCCATGTTCCGCGTAGCCCCTTGGCTTTCGCGAGCGCGGCGAAGACGGGGAATATCCAGCTTCCGAAGGCAATCTTGCGCGGGCGGCCAGTCTTACGATCCTTGCGGAAAGCCAGCAACGGCGGGGCGAGGTGGAGCTTGAGGCGCGGCTTACCATCGAAGGTGTCGGACAGGCCCGCACGGAAGGCCGATGCGCTGTGGAGGCGCGCGACTTCGTACTCGTCCTTGTAGGCCATGAGCCGACCAAGCTGGCGCGCGATCTCGCGCAGCAGAGGTTCGCTGTCCTCCAGCCCGCGCGCCGCCAGCGTGCCCGCAACCTCATCGAGGAACTTGCGGTAATCCGCAGCATAGGCCGCGTTCTGCCAGTCGGTCAGCAGGCGCGCGTAGCTTGCGGTCACGGTCGCCAGATCGCGCGGCGGCTCGGGCGCGGAAGGCGCAGCATCGGCGAGCGCAAACAGGTCTTCCCCACCCGCCGCCGCCAACCTTCCCAGCGACAGCGCTGCAAGGTTCGCGCGCACGGCCACGCCGTTCAGCCTCACCGCCTCTTCCACCGAGGCCAGTCGCACCGGCAGCAAGCCCTTCTGCGCGGCAAAGCCCAGCATCATCAGGTTGGTGAAGATCGAATCCCCCAAGAGCCGCGTCGCCAGCGAACCGGCGCGCAGCGAGGCGATCATTCCCGGATCGACGCGCTTGCCGATGGCGCGGAGGAAGCGGCTGGCCGTAAGATCGAGGTTGCGGTTGCGCTGGAATTCACCGGTGGGCACCACATCCTCGTTCGCCAGCACCCGCGTATCGGGCCGCGCCAGCGCCATGACTTCGGGCGAGGAGGCCACCACCAGATCGCAGGCGATCACCAGATCCGCCATGCCCGCGCCCAGTCGTGCGGAGGGGATCGCCGCGGCATCGGCGCCGATGCGGATATGGCTCGCCACCGCCCCGCCCTTCTGTGCCATGCCGGTCTGGTCGAGCACTTTGGCGGCCTTGCCCTCCAGTTGCGCCGCCATCGCCAGCACCGCGCCGACCGTGAGCACGCCAGTGCCGCCGATGCCCGCCACCAACATGGCGGAGGCTCCGCCGGACAAGTCCGCCACCGCCGGGTCGGGTAGCGCCGCGACCATGCGCGCCAGCGCGGCATCGTCCATGCTGCGCTTTCTGAGCGTGCCGCCCGAAACCTCCACGAAGCTGGGACAGAACCCCTTGATGCAGGAGAAATCCTTGTTGCAGCTCGACTGGTCGATGGCGCGCTTGCGGCCGAACTCGGTCTCGACCGGCACGACCGAGAGGCAGTTCGACTGCACCGAACAATCGCCGCACCCTTCGCAGACCGCCGGATTGATCCAGAGCCGCCGGTCGGGATCGGGGTAGCCCCCCTTCTTGCGACGGCGACGCTTCTCGTTGGCACACGTCTGCTCGTAGACGATGGCGCTGGTGCCGGGGAGATCGCGCAAGGTCCGCTGCACCGCGTCCAATTCATCCCGGTGCAGCACGCGGGTTGCCGCGGGCAGATCGGACGCTGCGAAACGCGACGGGTCCTCGCTCACCAGCACCACCGGATGGACGCCCTCCACCGAGAGTTCGCGCACGATCTGTTCGGGGCTGAGCGCGCCCTCTGCAGGCTGCCCGCCGGTCATGGCGACGGCATCGTTGTAGAGGATCTTGAAGGTCACCCGGCTCTTCGCCGCCACCGCCGCGCGGATCGTCAGCAGGCCGGAATGCGTGTAGGTCCCGTCGCCCAGGTTCTGGAACATGTGCGGCGTATCGACGAAATGCTGCGCGCCGATCCAGGGCATCCCCTCCTGCCCCATCGACACCGTCTGCATCGTGTTGCGCTCCGGCATGTAATGGGCAAGGCCGTGGCACCCGGTCGCCCCCATCGCCGCCGATCCTTCGGGCACCACGGTCGAGGTATTGTGCGGGCAGCCCGAGCAGAAATAGGCCGGGCGGATCGCGGTGCGTTCAAGCGCGGCGGCGGAATCCTCCCGCGCGCGCAGCAGGACATCGCGCGCGGCGAGCTCCTCGCGCAGCATGCTCAGCGCCGCCATGCGCGCGATCAGCGCGCGGCGGACGGTGGCCGCATCGAGCACGCCCACTTCGGACAGCAGTGGCGCACCATCCGGCGCGGTCTTGCCCGACAGCGCAGGCGCATCGGAGCGGCCATAGAACAGGCGAGCGATCTGGTCCTCGATAACGGGCCGCTTTTCCTCGACCACCATGACTTCGGCGCTGCCGCCGCAGACCTGCCGCACGAACGCGGCATCGAGCGGCCAGACAAGGCCAAGCTTCACAACCCGAAGCCCCAGCGCCGCACACCCGGCCTCGTCCAGCCCCAGATCCGCCAGCGCCTGACAGAGATCGAGCCAGGCCTTGCCCGCGCTCACCACCGTCAGCCGCGCGCCGGGCGCTTCATGACTCACGCGGTTGATGCGGTTGAACGCGGTGAACAGCGGCACGATCGGCAGGCGTCGCTCGATCACCATCCGCTCCTGCTCCAGCGCCGACATTGCGATGCGCAAGTTTGGAGAGGGACCGGCGGGAATCTCCGGCAGGGCAATCGGAAAGCTGTGTCCCGGCAGCGTGACGGTCGTGGTCAGGTCCAGCGTGTCGGTCACTGCCTTCATCGCCACATAGAGCCCGCTGGCGCGCGACAGCGCCCAGCCGAACTGGCCGAAGCTGAGAATCTCGTCGGTCGTCGCCGGGTAGAGCACTGGGACCATCGCGGTAATCAGCACATGTTCGGATTGATGCGCGGTCAGCGAGGACTTGGCCGCATGGTCGTCCCCGCAAAGCAGCAGCGCGCCGCCCTTGGGGTGCGTGCCTTCGAAATTCGCCGCCTTGATCGCCTCCCCCGCGCGCTCGACGCCGACACCCTTTGCGTACCAGAGCGCGAAGACACCCTCGACGTTGGGCTTACCATACCAGTCGAGCTGCTGGGTGCCGCGCACCGAGGTGGCCGCCAGTTCCTCGTTCAGACCGGGCTCGAAACGCACATGATGTTCGGTGAGCAGCTTTTCGGAAGCCCACAACTGCGCATCGAGCGTGGTGATCGGGGAGCCGCGATAGCCGGTAACATAGCCCGCCGTGTTCAGCCCCGCTGCACGGTCGCGTCGCGATTGATCCAACAGCAGGCGCACGACACCCTGCAAGGCCGAGAGCATCACTTGCCCATCGACTTGCCTGTACTTGTCTTCCAGCGTGACGACCGTCTTGGTCACTCGGATCCCCGGTTTTCCTGTCCTTTCTCGCGGCCTTTCAGATGGCGCGCGGGGGTGCAAGCGGGGAGCGCGCGGTGCGCCGTGGGGGTCAATTGGGGGTGCGGTTGGGTCCGCTTTCGATCCCTTTCAATCCTCCCCTGCAACGGGAAGGTGACCGCCCCCGCTCATCCTGAGCTTGTCGAAGGAAGGGCGGTGGAGGGACGTCACCCTCTCGGTAGCGAACTACCGCGCCGGTTACACCCCTCCGTCAGCGCTACGCGCTGCCACCTCCCCTTGCAGGAGAGGAGTTTGATTACGCCACTCTCAACTCATCAAACGCGGCACCGAAACCGAGAACACATCGAAGTGCGCATCGGGATGCTCCGCCTGCCCATCGCGCGGGGCCTGACGCACCTGCACTACGCCGTTCTTGCCGAACCCGTCCACCACCGGACGCCCGGCATCGCGGCTCAGCCAAAGGCGTAGCAAGTGCCGCTTGCGCTGCGGTTCCGGCCAGTCCCAGAACGTGGTGCGGGCATGGAGCGCGGCATAGTTCGACAGCCACTGGATGTCCCCGGGGCGGAAATCCATCTCGATCGCCATGCCCTCTTCGTACGTGATGGTGTCGAAGAGTTCGAGCACCTCGATCTGCTCGGGGCTCAGCTTGGGCACGCCCTCGTATTCCTGCGCGGTGAGGATGTAGAGTGAGCCCGCGTACATCGAGAACACCCCGTCGACGAGGCTGACGATGGGCGAAGTGTAGGTATCCGCCGGTGCATTATGGTCCTGCCGGCGCCAGTCCCAATGGAACGGCTCCAGCAACAGCGGCGCCAGATCGGGGCGGCGGCGCAGGATCTCGTTGTAGATCTCCGCGCCGGAAACGAGGCACGAAAGCCCCCCCTCCTTGGCCGGCCGCAGGCACATGAGCGCGACGATGTCCGAACTGTCCGAATGATAGACCAGCTTGTCACGCACCTTGGAGGACAGCGCGGTAGGATCGTCCATAGTCTTGTCGCTGGTGGCGTAGACGTGGTCGATCAGGTCGCCCATCTCGTTCTGACGGATCGGGTCGCCCATGTGCAGGCCGAGCACGTAGTAGATCGCGTTCGACAGCGCATCCGAATAAAGCTCGGTACGCAGGCCCCGCACCAGCACGAAGCCGCGCCCGTAATCGACATCCTCGCCCCAGGATTTCACCGCATCGGCGCAAGCGACCAGCGGATATTCCTCGGCCGTGACGGTGCGCAGATCCGGGTTCTCGGCCATGAAGCGCGTGCCGAGCGTTTCCAGTTCGGCAACCTGCTCGCCAGACAACATGTAGATCCATTCGTCGGTCCCCGTGAGCCTGTCCCCACGCCAAGCGGCGGCGGTGGTGACGGGCGGGAAGACCTCTGCAGAGGTGGAGGCGGAACTGGCCATGCTTTCAGGTCCTTTTGCGGGGCATTGCGTGATGCCCCTGTCTAGGCCGCCGAAGCGCCCACGACTTGTCATGCCATGTCCGAAAGCTTTCCCGAATGCGTATCTCCGGCCTTTGCGCACCGGTAACGCCGCCGGGGCACACCGCCATGCGATACCCCCGGTTCGCGCGGCAAGATCATGGCGAAAAAAGCGAAATCGCGAAAATTGCTGCCCGGGTTCCAGGATGGTATTCCGGGCGGACACCCGGAATGCCTCGCCATCGGCCAGTTGAAAATTCCTGCCCCTTCGACCCGACAAGCGGAGACTATGCCATGAACCGGATTTCCTTCGTTCCTGCCGCGCTTGCGCTGGCGATCGCCCTTGGCGGATGCGGCGAAACTTCCTCCGCCCCCGCCTCCACGCCGCCGCCGACCGCCACCCCGGCAACGGCAGGCTTGGCCGCGACCTCCTGGAAGCTGATCGGCTTTCAGTCGATGGACGATGCGCAGGGAACGACGAAGCCCGGCGAGGGCCGCATGTATACGCTGGAATTCGGCACCGATGGCGCGCTGGCCATGCAGCTGGACTGCAATCGCGGCCGCAGCACGTGGAGCGCCGATCCCCACGGAACCGATGGCGGCGGGCTGAAGATCGGCCCCGTCGCCTCCACCCGCGCGCTGTGCCCGCAGCCGGACATCGGCCAGATGATGGCCGCGCGACTGCCGGACGTGGCCAGCTATACGATGCGCGACGGGCATCTTTTCCTTGCGCTGAAAATGGATAGCGGCATTTTCGAGTTTGCCCCGCAGTAAACCGGTGCGGCGGGGCCGCCTAAAGGGGGATCGATTGAGCATCGCGGTGTCCATCGCCGGCCTGAAAGTCTGCGGAATATGAGCGGGCGCGGCCACGGCTTCGCGGCCAGCGCGCTTGTGGCGCTGCTGCTGATCTGCACGGCGGTCTGGAGCCCGGTGGCGCTTGCCCAGATACCGGGACTGTCGAAGCTCGTGCCCGGCACCAAAGCCTCGCCCGAGCCGGCGGAGACGCAAGGTGGCAGCCAGACTGAAACCGCCCCCGAAACCACCCCTGCCGGGCCTCCCGCCAAGCCGACGCCGACGACACCTTTCGCCGGGCCGGAAACCATCGCCCGCTTCAATGCCGACGCTGCCGATGCGCAGGCCGTGCTGCGCAAGCCGGTGGGCCGATACGACTACGAAGAGGTCCACCGCCTCAACAAATTGCGCGACCGGCTGGCCGCCGACCGCGACCTTGCCCGCCAGATCGCCGACCGCAGCAATCTCGATGCCCGGATCATCCAGGCCCAGATCACCGCGCTCGGCGCCCCGCCAGCCGACGGCAAGACCGAAGCCGGAGCCATCACCCAGCGCCGCAAGGATCTGGATGCCCAGCTTTCGGTCACCCTGGCCCCGGTGCTCGACGCGCGCGAAGCGCAGGCGCGTGCCGCCACACTGGTGGCTGAACTGGACGAACGGATCGCGACGATAGAGCGCAATCGCCGGTCCGAACGCGCGTCCTCGATCCTTGATCCCAACTCCTGGATCGCAGTGGCGGGAGACACCCGCAAGGCGATCGATATTGCCGCGCCGCAAATCGCCAAGGGCGTGGCCAAGGACGGCGCCAGCGGCTTCGGCCTGCGCCTGCTGGCCGTGGCGGTGCTTGTCCTGCTTGGGCCCTTCGCGGCGATCCGCCTGCTGCACATCCTCCGGCGCCGCTTCACCATCCGGCGCGAGGCGATTCCCCAGATCGCCAAGCGCCTGATCGTCGTGATCGTAGAGGATATGATCGCCGCGATCCTGCTGTTCTTCGCGATCGGCTGTTCGGTCGCCGCCTTCGCCGTGCTGATGAAGCCCTTCCTGACCGTGGAGGCGCTGACCGGGCTCAGCCTTCTGCTGCTGTTCGCCGCGCTGGTGGTGGCCATCGCCCAGTGGCTGGCCAAGAGCACGCTGCAATCGCCCTTCCCCGAATTGCGGCTGATCCAGTTGCGCGCGGACGTGAGTGCCCGTGCGGTCTCCACGATCCGCCTGCTGGGCATCGTGCTGGGGCTGGAACTGGTGATTGAGGGGATCGAGGATCTGGGCCTTCTGGCCATCACCTTCATCGACATGGCATCGGCCGTGCTGCTGATCTGCGGCAGCGCGCTGGTCTGGCGCCTGGCCCTGCTGATCGACAAGGGACGCGAACCGGCGAGCGACGCCCCCGCGCAAACGCCGCACCACGCCCATGCCCGCAAGGAAGGCAATCCGCTGGATTTCGCGGGCCCGCTCAGCAAGATCCTGATGCTGCTGGCGGCTGGCTGCGTGGCGGCGGCACTGGTGGGCTACATCGTCTTCGCGCGCGAGATTTTCTCCGATCTCGTCGTTTCCGTAGGGATCATAGCCATCGCCATCTTCCTGCACCGGCTGGTGACGCTGGTGGTTGGAATGCTCTCTGAAAGCGGATTGAAACGGTACCGCACCGGCATCCATTTCGTACCGATGCTGGCGGGCATAACCCTGACGCTGGCGGTGCTGCCACTGCTGGCGATCACCTGGGGCTACAACAGCCGCGAGATCGGCGACGCCATCGTCACCCTGCGCACCGGCGTAACCTTCGGCAATGTCAACATCTCGGCGGGGGACATCCTGACTTTCGGCTTCGTGTTCCTGGCCGGCTATATCGCCACGCGCTGGACGCAGCGGATCATCAACCTGACGATCCTGCCCCAGTTCGAGATCGACCGCGGATCGCAGGCCTCCATCGTCACCATCATCGGCTATGTCGGCATCGTCATTTCGGCCGCCGTCGCCGTCGCCACGACGGGCCTCGACCTCACCAGCCTGGCCTTCATCGCCACCGCCCTGTCGGTCGGCCTCGGCTTCGGCCTGCAATCGACGGTGGAGAACTTCACCAGCGGCATCATCCTGCTGGTCGAACGCCCGATCCGCGAGGGCGACTGGATAGAGGTGGGCACGTATTCCGGCATCGTGCGCAAGGTCTCGGTGCGCTCAACCCACCTGGAAAGCTTCGACCGGCACCAGATCATCATCCCGAACTCGCAGCTGATCACCGGCAGCGTGAAGAACCTCAGCTTGGGTGAACACCTCGCCCGCGTGGTGGTGCCGATCGGTGTCGCCTACGGATCGGACCTCGAACGCGTGCGCGCCGTGCTGGTGGAGATCGCCAAGGCGCAAGACGGCGTGCTCGACTGGCCGGAGCCTAACGTGACGCTGGACGCCTTTGCAGAGAGCGCGATCCAGATGCGCCTGCTGGTCTTCGTGCGCGATGCCACGGACGGCAGCGCCACCGCCTCCACCATGCGCTTCGAGATCGCCCGTCGCTTCGCCGCCGAAAACATCGAGATGCCCTTCCCGCAGATGGAAGTGCGCATCCACGAGGAAGATCCGCGCAAGAAAAAGTGAGAGTTTGTCTGCAACGGCCCATCCGGGTATTTGCAGACAGACTATCAATCCCCGGCTACGGTCAGCCCATCCACGCGCAGGGTCGGCACATTCAGCGAGCGGTCGCGCTCAAGGTCGTTGGCGGGTGTCAGCGCCGCGAACATCGCCAGCAGGTTTCCGGCCACGGTGAATTCCGCCACCGGCCCGGCGATCTGGCCATCGACGATGCGGAAACCCGAGGCGCCACGGCTGTAATCCCCGGTTACGCCGTTCACGCCCTGTCCGATCAGCTCGGTGATGTAGACCCCGTCCTTGATGTCCGCCATCAGTTCGGCGGGGGAGAGGGTACCTGGCAGCAAGTCCACATTGCCCACCGAAACCCCCGGCGCACCGTTGCCGCCGCGTGCGGCATGCCCGGTGGGCGCAAGGCCCAACTGGCGGGCGGAGGCGCTTTCCAGCAGCCAGCCAGTCAATCGCCCGTCCTCCACCAGATTGCGCGCGCGGGTCGCCAGCCCCTCGCCATCGAACGCGCGCGAACGCAGACCGCGCAGGCGCAGCGGATCCTCCACCACGGTGATGCCGGACGCGAAGATCGCCTGATCCAGCCGGTCGAGCAGGAAACTGGAGCGCCGCGCGATCGCGCTGCCCGACATCGCGCCCAGCAAATGCCCGATCAGCGACCCGCCCACGCGCGGATCGAATACCACCGGCATCGGTCCGCTGCGCAGCCGCCCCGGCGACAGCTTGGCAACGGCCCGCTCACCCGCCAGCGCACCGATCGAGGCCGCCGTCGGCAGGTCCGCCCAGTGATGCATCGCCCGCCAGTCGCCATCGCGCTGCTTGTCCGCCCCCTCACCCGCGACCACGGAGGCGCTGACCGAGCGGCTGGTGGAGCCATAAGCGCCGCCGAAGCCATGGCTGGTCGCCAGTGCGGCCACACCCCCGCCCGAACTGGCAGAAGCGCCGTCCGAATTGGTAACGCCGGCCACCGCACGCGCGGCGTCTTCCGCCTCTTCGGCCATCCGGCGCAAGTCCTGTGGGCCGGGCTCACGGTCGTCCAGCAGATCAAGGTCGGCCCAGGGCCCGGTGGAGAGCAGTTCCTCCGGCGCCAGCCCGGCAAAGGCATCCTCCGGCGCGCTGCGCGCCATTGCCAGCGCACGGCTCGCCAATTCATCCAGCGCCTGCGAAGACAAGTCGCTGGAGCCGATGCTGGCGGAGCGCTTACCGACGAACAATCGCAGCGAGATATGCTCGCTTTCCGACCGTTCGACGTCTTCCAGCTTGCCGAGACGAACCTGGATCGACTCCGACGAACTGGCGCCATAGACCGCATCGGCGGCATCGGCACCGGCACGGCGCGCACGCTCCACCAGCTGCTGGGCGCGGTCGAGCGCTTCGTCGGGGGTCAGCATCCTCTTTCGATCTCCATGGGCACGGCGCGCAGAACAAGCGCGCGGCATTCAAACCGGGACTAGACCTCCCGGCAGCGAAGGGCAAACGCGGGACGGAAACTCTCCCACCTGCCCGTCCTAAGTTTGTCGAAGGATGTGGGCTGAGCGCCCCGCCGCCGGGAGCTTCGACAGGCTCAGCCTGAGCGGTGTTGGAAGGTGGGAATGAGGGGATCGGACGTTGCGCTTGCCCACCCCGCTGCGACTAACTTCGCTACGCTTCGTGAGTCTCGCGGCCCTCGCGCCTGCGGGAGGGCAGGATAGCTCTGCCATCTCGTCGTGGCGCTGCCCCCCTCTCACAAGCGGGAGGGGTTAGGGGTGGGGGATTTTGTCTCGCTAGACTGGTGGCTGATCACAGCCGCGCCGCCAAGCTGGATCGTCTGCCTGCTGGTCGCCTGGGGAATTATTCGCGCGTCGGCGAAACCTTCAAAGCGCTGAATGTCGATCCGTTCTAACGCGCCAGCACCAACGCCAGTCCCTTGAACAGGCCGGTCAGCGCAAAGGGCAATCCGATCGCCAATCCCCACAGCATCATCAGATCGCGGCGGTAGAACGGCTGGAGCGCGGGATCGTGCGCCTGTTCGTCGCTCAGGCGGTTCCAGCGCGCTTCGAAACGGCGGCAGGCGGGGATGATGGCGATCACCAGGATCACCAGCGCCAGATAGGGCAGCAGCGATTCGCCGCTCGACTTCAGGGCACCGATCGTCACGAAAATCTGCAGGGCGGTGTAGACCAGCAGGGCGTAAGCGATGTGATCGCTCATCTTCCGGCGGAAATCGGGAAGCGGTTTCGCGTGGGGCTGATCGCCTTCAGGCAGGACGCGATGAATGGGCCTTGGGCCGGACGAGGAACGCATCTCCTTCTGCCCTGCTTCGGTATCGTGTCCGAAACCGTCTGAAACCCCTGCATGTCTGCCGGTCTTGGCCATGGAGCCCAACCTTTCTGTCCTGAGTGCGACCTTTATTGTCTCTCCCGCGATCACTAGATCACGCTGCGCATGGATTGGCAAGTTCACCCCACGCAAAGCGCAATATTCGATCCCCGAGATATCAACCTTATTGCCCATCAACCATAAGGGGAAACCATCGGATCGCCGCGGCGGTTCCGGCCGAGATCGGGGCGGGCATTCAGGCGCGCGAAATGCCGACTAAGGGAAATGGCGGCTTGCGGTGGGCCGGTGGGCTGCGTAAACGGCGGGGAAGATGACCGAAACGAGCGAACGCATGCAGGAAACCTCGGCCGCCGCGGTAAGCGTGGCGCAGAATGGCGGGCTTGAGGTCATCTCGATCGCCAAGAGCTATGACAAGCGTGCGGTGCTGACCGACATCTCGCTGTCCGTGGCCAAGGGCGAAGTGCTGGGTCTGCTGGGCCCGAACGGCGCCGGCAAGACCACCTGCTTCTATTCGATCATGGGTCTGGTGCGCCCCGACTCGGGCCGTATCCTGATGGACGGCGTCGACGTGACGCGCCTGCCGATGTACCGCCGCGCGGTGCTGGGTCTGGGCTATCTGCCGCAGGAAACCTCGATCTTTCGCGGCATGACCGTCGAACAGAACATCGGCGCGGTGCTGGAACTGAACGAGCCCGAGAAGGACGTGCGCGCCTCGGAACTGGAGCGCCTGCTGGACGAATTCGGCCTTACCCGCCTGCGCTCCAGCCCGGCGATGGCGCTTTCGGGCGGTGAACGCCGCCGCTGCGAAATCGCCCGCGCGCTGGCCGCCAAGCCTTCGATCATGCTGCTGGACGAACCGTTCGCCGGCATCGATCCACTGTCCATCGCCGACATTCGCGAACTGGTGCGCGACCTGAAGAATCGCGGCATCGGCGTGCTGATCACCGACCATAACGTGCGCGAGACGCTGGATATCGTCGACCGCGCCTGCATCATCTACGGCGGCCAGGTGCTCTTCGCGGGCAGCCCCGAAGCGCTGGTTGCCGATGAAAACGTCCGCCGCCTCTATCTGGGCGAAGGCTTCACCCTGTGATGGGGTTCACGCTGTGAGGGGGCTCCACGGCGCGAACGGGGTGGCAGGATTGAGGCAGCCCCACTCGGGAACCTGAGCCATGGCGCTGGGGCCCCGGCTCGACCTGCGGCAAAGCCAGTCGCTGGTAATGACACCGCAGTTGCAGCAGGCGATCAAGCTGCTGGCGCTGTCCAATCTGGAAATCGAAACCTTCATCGGCGAAGCGCTGGAGGCGAACCCGCTGCTGGATGTGGGCGGCGCTGCCTCCGCGCCGGATATCGGACCGGCCGCCGGCGAAGCACCGCCGGAAACGCCGCGCCTAACCTCGCCCGAAACCTCGGCGGTGGACCGGCTGATCGGCGAAGGCCGCGGCGGCGAGGATCGCCCGCTCGACAACGAAATCCCCGCCAGCGAACGCGAACGTGACACCGGCGACGGCCACGAGCGCGATGCCGGCTCGGCGGACTGGAGCGGTGACCTGCGCTTGGGCCGCGCGGACGAAGGCCCGGGCATAGACCAGCATGGCGGCGGCGAGTCATCGCTGGTCGAGCATCTGGAAAGTCAGCTCGGCACCGCCAGCGACGACGATCTGCTGATCGGCATCGCCCGCTACCTGATCGGCCTGCTGGACGAAGCGGGATACCTGCCGGTGGCGCTGGACGAAGTCGCCATCGATCTGGGCGTGGAGGAAGCGGAGGCGAAGGCGGCGCTTGGCCTGTTGCAATCGCTGGACCCCACCGGCGTCGGCGCGCGAACGCTGGGCGAATGCATCGCGCTTCAGGCGAAGGAAGCGGACCGCTACGACCCCTGCATGGCGCGATTGATCGACAATCTGGATCTCGTCGCGCGCGGCGACCTGCCCCGACTCAAACGCATGTGTGGCGTGGATGATGAGGATATGGCCGACATGCTGGCCGAACTGCGCGGCTACGATCCCAAGCCGGGCCTGCGTTTCGGTGGCGAGCCCGGCGCGGCCGTGGTGCCGGACATTCTCGTCTCCCCGGCAGAGGCGACGGAAGCGGAGAGCACGAAAGGCGAAAACCAGCCCGGCTGGAACATCGCGCTGAATGAAGCGACTTTGCCGCGCCTGATCGTCAACCGTGGCTATTTTCTCGAACTGCGTCGCGGCTGCACCGACAAGGCATCGCGCAACTGGCTTTCCGAAAAGCTGACCGATGCGAACTGGCTGATCAAGGCGCTGGACCAGCGGCAGAAGACCATCCTGAAAGTCGCCGCCGAACTGGTGCGCCAGCAGGACGGCTTCTTCCGCCACGGCGTCTCACAATTGAAGCCGCTGACGCTGCGCACGGTGGCGGAGGCGATCGGGATGCACGAATCCACCGTCAGCCGCGTCACCTCCAACAAGTATCTCAACTGCCCGCGCGGGACTTACGAGCTGAAATACTTCTTCACTTCGGGCGTGGCGGCGGCCGGCGGCGAAGGCGCTTCTGCAGAGGCGGTGAAGGCGGCGATCCGCCAGTTGATCGATGCGGAGGATCCCAAGGCGATCCTTTCCGACGATACGCTGGTGGACCTGCTGAAGGCCAAGGGCTTCGAACTGGCCCGGCGCACCGTGGCCAAGTATCGCGAGGCGATCGGCCTTGGCAGTTCGGTGCAGCGCCGCCGTCAGAAAGCGATTGCTGCGGCGCGGTAAATACTAAGCATGGTGATAGTCAGTATCGCCAGTTAAATGCTTGTATTGCTGAGTATTATTTTATTTGAAAACAGCCAAATCGTGTTAGCCTTCATCCATGAAATGCACCTGGCTTGCGACAGTCCGAAGGACGAAATCGCAGGAATAAAAGGGCATAGATGGAGAGAATGCCGATGTCCTACGTCGATCGGAATTCCAACCCCAACCAGAAATTCCTCACGGGAGGAATTGTCGCACTGATCCAGGGCGGCGTGGCGCTGGCGCTGATCAACGGCTTTGCCGTGACCATATTCCAGGCCAGCCCGCCGCGGAATCCCGAAGGCGTTTTCGTTCCGCTCGCTCCGCCGCCACCGCCGCCTCCCCAACCGACGACGCAGCCGGAACCGACCAAGCCGATCGACACCATCACCACCACCACCCATTCCGATATCGTCAAGCCAACGACCAGCACCCAACCGACCACTATTCCCACCACGTTCCCGACGGCCACCGGAACGCCGGACGGCGATGTAATCGCCCCCCTCCCACAGCCGTCGACCACGCCCAGCCCCCGCTTCCAGCCGCGCGGCGCGATCCCCCGCAACGATCCTTCGACGTGGATCACCACGCAGGACTATCCCACCAGCGAATTGCGGGCAGAGCATCAGGGTCTGGTGCGTTTCCGCGTCGACGTGGATGCACGCGGCCGCGTGGGCCAGTGTTCGATCCTGGCGTCCAGCGGCTATTCGGGGCTGGATGAGGCCACCTGCAAATATGTCAGCAAGCGGGCGCGGTTTGAGCCCGCCACCAATGCCGACGGCGAAACGGCCGCCGGCAGTTACATGGGGACGATCCGCTGGATCATCCCGCGGGACTGACCCTATCCCCCTTTGGGTCAGACCGCCCGGAGCGGCGCACATCCGCACCACCGTGCCGCTCCGGCACGTCGAGGGGCCGGGGTACATCCCGTCCCCGGCCCACGGTCCCGTCCGCCCGGCGCACCCCTCGCCGCGCGGGCGGGTCACCGCTTTTTGAGGCTGGCTTGGGATGATGAACCGGCCGCCTATCGAAACAGGCGGAGCACTTCAACATCCACTACGATTTCCTTTGGAAAACCGCGACGCGTCACCCTCACCACCACGGGTTCCTTCCGCAGACGGTCGGCGGTGACGGGCCAGAACAGCAGCGCCCCATCGTCCAGTGTCACACGCAGGGGATCCGGCTTGTACTGGCCCAGATAGCGGCCGCGATCGAAGATCAGGATGCGTTGCCCGCCATGACCGGCACACTCGTCACACACGTGCGCCAGTTGATAGCGGTAATCGTAGACGACGAAATCGTGCCCCAACGTTCGCAACCGCCCGATTTTCGCGACGGAAAGCCGATCGTGCACACAATCGACCGAGCCGGAGAAGCGCCCGGCCATCAACCGGGATTTTAGCCCGCCAAGACAGGGCTCTGCTGCGGCCGCCGTTGCCGGTGCTCCGAAAGCGACCGCCCCGCACAGGATTGCCAATACAAGAGATAACCGCATGAAAGCACGCCTATCATGCGCCGCCCACCCCTGAACAGGCCGCTAAACCGGCCCGGCGACTAGGCACTTTCCCCTGCGACCTCTTCGGGTTCAATCAACCCTGTTGGCCTAGTCCTCACCGATGACGCCGTGGCTTCCGGCGGCATCCTTGCGGACGGGCAAAACACCATGATCCCGAAGACCTTTCACTTCATCTGGGTCGGCGATGAAAGCCGGCGTCCCGACAACTGCATCGAAACCTGGCGCGCGGCGCATCCGGGATGGACCTTCCGCCTCTGGGGCAACGCTGATCTCGACGGGCGAGACTGGATCAACGCCCGCCACATGGCCGCGATGCGCCTACGCGAATGGAACGGCGTGGCGGACATGATGCGCTGGGAAATCCTGCACGAACACGGCGGGATCGTGTTCGACGCGGACAGCATCTGCACCCGCCCGCTGGACGAGAACCTGCTCGATTGCGAGGCTTTCGCCTGCTGGGAAAGCGAGATTGCGCGGCCCGGGCTGATCGCCGCCGGCTACTTCGGCTGCGCGGCGGGCAATCCCTTCGTCAAGCAGATCGTCGAGGACATCGCCGCCAGCCCTTCCGTCGTCGGCGAAATGGCGTGGAAGACGGTGGGGCCGCAGCGGTTGACCGACTGCTATCGCAAGTTCGCCTATACGCCGCTGCGCATCTATCCCAGCCATTACTTCATCCCCCGCCACTTCACCGGGGTGACCTACGAAGGGCGCGATCCGGTCTATGCCCATCAGCTCTGGGGATCGACCAACCAGAGCTACGACCGCATCCACAAGGCCGATCTGGGCACCGTCACGGTGCCAACGACCACACCGACGCCTTCATCGGCCCCGCGAAAAACTACGCCGCAACCTGCTGCCGAAGCCTCGCCTCTGGAAAAGATCCATGCGCCTTATTTCCTCCAGCGTGTGCCGGTCAGTTCCGAACTCGCCGCGCTGGGCCGGATGGACGTCTTCGCCAGCCTGCTCGCCGGGCAGCGCGTGCTTCATGTCGGCTGCGCGGACTGGCCGATCACCGATCCGCGCACTTCGCTCCACGTCCAGCTGGAACAGCACTGCGCCCATCTCGACGGCGTAGATCCGCATGGCGAGGCGCTGGAGCAGCTTCGTCCTTACGTTGGCGGGGAACTCTTCACCGATCTGGCGCAGGCGACCGGCCGGTACGATGTGGTGCTGGTGCCCGAAGTGATGGAGCACGTTCCCGATGTGGCAGGGTTCCTCACTCAGATCGAGGCGGTGGACGCCGGCCTGTTCCTCATCTCCGTGCCCGACGCCTTCCAGTGCCGCGCCCGCCACTTCGACTATCAGGCAGAGAGCGAAACCTTCCTCGAAGGTGTGCACCCCGATCACAACGTCTGGTACACGCCGTACACCTTCGCCAATACCCTGCGCAAATACAGCGGCCTGGAACTGCAAAGGATGTGGTTCTTCAACCGCATCTCTCTCCTCGCCCTGCTGAGCAAGCCAGCACTGGCACAAGCCGCCTGACAGCCCATCCCATTCGCGAAGCGTGAATTGGAAGATGTCCGCTTTTCTGCGGATCTTGGGTGCGCCAGCCGATGCGTTACGGATTTGGCCTTGTCCGCCAGCGGCAATCGGCCAGCACGAAGCGCATTCGCGCATCGGCTTTGCGGCCCCTTGCCGCCGCGCATCAACGAGGGTGGACATTACATTGAAAATCGACAGTAGAACCGCCGCGCTTGCAGCAGTCCTCGCCGCGCTGGCGACCGGTGCACAGGATCTCGCCGCGGCCCCTGCCGCCCCCTCGACGGACGCCGCGAAGGCATTCGGGCGGCACGACATCGCCACCATTCCGATGCCGGCCGGCATTACGGTTCGCTCGGCCACTTATACGCCTTCGGGCAAAGTGCTGGTCAGCTATACGAAGGACGCCGCAACGCCGGAACGGGAGATCTCGCTGGCAACCCTGAACGACGACGGCACCGGCTTTCACCCCTTCTTCACCGGCCGCATTCCGGACCGGCCGAAGGACAACGGCCTGCGTTTCATGGTCTTTCCCGACGACCGGCGCATCTTCCTGGGCGATTTCGTGATCGAGTGCGCCAAGGCTCTGGACACCTGCGACGATGCGAAACTGCTTCCGGTGCAGTACCCGGCCGAAGTCGCGGACGGTGACGACATCGGCCACCGATGGTCGGAGCCCATCGTCGCTCCGGACAATCGCCACGTCGCCTGGACCACACTGCTGGCCAACTATTCCGCACTGGTCTTCACCGGCGAATTGCGGCGGAACGATAGCGGCTACACCATTGCCGGCGCGCAGATCGTCAGCACGCTGGACCCGTTCACCACGCGCGACCCTGCCCATGCCGACGGCGTCCTGCCCGCGCCGATCCGGGGCGGCGAGGTCAAACAATTCGTGGATGGGGGCACGGCGATATCGGTGGCCGGGGCGGCGCGGCGGGACTTGCCGGACTCGGTGATCCTGCATCTGGCGGATGGCCGCAACGAAGCCGTCACCGACACGCCGGGCTATACCGAAACGACGATCGTCTCGCCCGACGGCCGCCTTGGCATCACGATGACGACGCGCTTCTCGCCCGGATCGAACCCGGCGGTACTGGACCTGCTGCCGCGCCCTTATCCGGACAGTCTCAATATGGGCCTGAGCATGTTCGCCTATACTTACGGGGTCACCGGCGTAAGGCGTGATCGCCCCGGAAGCATCGGGCCGGCGCTGATCGACATCGCACAATCGCAGCATCAGCCCGGCTACAAAGGCATCGACCTGAACTCGGACCCGTCCTGGGTCTACTATTCCCCGATGTCCTGGCATCCCGACGGCAAGCGGGCGATGTGGATGGAGGGGCGGCGCGATGGCGGCAGCCAGCGCGTCCAGGTCGTGCGCCTGCCCGATTACCGGCCCGGTCCGGCAGTCCCCACGCGCCCGACGCCCGACCGTGTTCCTTACGGCATTACCGACCTCTCGGCCGTTGGCGTCTATGCCCGGTCCAGCCACGATATCGACATCAAAGTCTATGGCCGGACCTCAGGCTACGTGACCTACCACCGCACGCCCACGCGGATCGAAAAGACCTACGCAAACTTCAGCGACGATGGCCGCAACGTCTATTCGGGCAGTGAATCCATGGCGATCGACCCGCGCGGCAGATCGACCTACGCCGCCAAGGTCGAACTGGCGGGCCCGCAGCCCGGCCGCATGGACCTGACGATCACATTCGGACCGCTGGGCGGCAAATTGCCCGCTGGCATCGTCTTCGATCGAGGCGCCGATGGCCTGCCCCTGTCGCGCGGCTACGCCGAATACGCCGGGCAGCGGCTGGAGGTTTCCGCGCTCGTTCCCTGACAGGGTTCGAGTGGATCAGTCTTGTTCGAAGTGATCCGGCGCCAGCCCTTCCAGCCGGCGCCGGTGCATTTCCGCGAAGGCTCTTTCAAGGCGGCGCGTGTAATCCGCGGTGCGGAACAGCGGCGCGGTCAGGCGGTTTTCCGCCAGCCGCGCCCGCAGTTCCATCAGGCGCTCCGGATCGCGGACCAGCGCCAGCGCAGTCGCCTCGTAGGCATCGACCGCCGTCACCGCCATTTCCGGCAGGCCCACGGCATGGACCAGACTGGTCGCCACGCGTGCTGCGAACTGCTGGCCGGTCAGCGTCAGCACCGGCAGCCCCGCCCAGAGCGCGTCGGACGCGGTGGTGTGGGCGTTGACATTGAAGGTATCCAGGAACAGGTCGGCGTGGGCCAGGCGGCCAAGGTGCTGGCCATGGGGAATGCCCTTGGTGAAGACCAGCCGCGCCGGATCGATGCCGCGCGCCTCTGCCTCTCGCCGCAAGTTCGCTTCGGCCCATTCGTTGGAGCGCAGCAGCCAGAGCACGCTGCCCTCCACCTGATCCAGCAACCGCATCCACACGGCGAATTCGGCCGGGCCGATCTTGTAGGTATGGTTGAAGCAGCAGAACACGAAGCCCCGCTCTCCGTCCCGCTCCGGCAGTCCCCATTCCGCGCGGGATCGGCTGTCGGGCACGATGACGCGCCGGTCGTCGTTGGCCTGATAGCAGCCGGCCAGTCGCACGATCTTCTCGCTGAACCACGCCTCCGCGCCGGGCGGCAGCGCGACCGCGTCGGCCACGAAGTAATCGATGCAGGAATGGCCGATGGTGCCCGGATAGCCCATGTGGCTCACCTGCACGGGCGCAAGGCGCTGGCCGAACATCGTGCTGCGGGTGCCGCGCGTATAGCCTTTCAGGTCCACCGCGATGTCCAACTCATCATCGCGGGCCAGGTCGCGCACTTGCGCGTCGGTCAGGTGGCCGATCTCGGTGAAGGCATCGATATGCCGGCGCAGTTCGGCGCGGGAGACATCCTCCTCGCGCGGCGGGCCGTAGCTGTAGAGGCGGACGTCGAAGCGGGTGCGGTCATGCTCGCGGAACAGGCCGCTCATCAGGTACATCGTCGCGTGATCGTGGAAGTCGGCCGAGAAATAGCCGATGCGGATGCGACCATCGGCGGATGGCTCCGGATCGGGCAGGGTTTCCGGCTCAGCGCCGAACTTCACAGCCGCGCAGGCCAGCGAGCGGCGGTACTGGTGCTCCGGATCGTCGAGGAATGGCAGCGTTGCGAAAGGCTGGACGGCAGCAGCCGACGGGCCATCGGTCAGCGCGAACTGGTCGCGGTGGCGCCAATCGCAGACATGCGCTTCCTCGAACAGCGCCTGCAGCAGCGCGGAACGGTCGTCCGGATCGATCTCGAAGGCTTGGCGGAAAGCGGCGATGGCATCGGGCAGCGCCCCTTTCAGCACCAGCGCCTTGCCCCGATTGACGATGGCCTGGGTATTCTCGGGCCCAGCTGCCCGGGCCTGGTCGTAAGCCTCCAGAGCCTCGTCAATGCGGTCCAGCAGCAGCAGTTCGCCGCCCATGTTGTTGTAGGCATTGGCATGATCCGGCTTCAGCGTCACCGCCTTGCGATAGGCGTCAATCGCCGCGCCGCGCGCGCCCCGCTTCGCGCGCAAGTTGCCGAGGTTGTAGTGCGCCTCGACATAGCCGGGGTCGATCTTCACGGTCGCGGCGAATTCCACCTCGGCCTCCCGGGCACGTCCGGCAAGGTCCAGCAGGTTGCCAAGGTTGTAATGGGCATCGGCATAGTCGGGGTGGCGGGCGATCACCGTGCGATAGATCGATTCGGCTTCCGATGTGCGGTTCTGTTGCCGCAAGGTGATGGCCAGATTGTTGTAGCAGGCGGCGGCATCGGGATCGGCGGCGATGGCACGGCGGAACGCCGCTTCCGCCGCCGGCAGCACGCCCAATGCCAGCAGGGCCGCACCCTGAAGGTTGTGAACGGTGAAACTTTGCGGGAATGCCTCGGCCAGCCGGGCGCCATGACGCGCGGCCTCGTCCATCGCCCCGGCTTGGTAGGCGGAGATCATCGCGTCGAGCTGCTCCGCCGGCGGATTGGCATTGGCCGCCTCCAGCGCGTGGAGTGCGGCACGGGCGCGCGAATTGCGGGGAAACCTGTCCAACGCCTCACGGTAGAGCGCCCGTGCGGCTTCGGTCTCCCCCCGCCGCGCCGCGCCCCGCGCCTTGATCATCAATGCTTCCAGTCCGCTCACAGCCAACCTCCCCGGCGCCAGGCTTCGCGCGTCCAGAGCTAGGCAAACAGGGTTCATGAGCCATGACGGTCATCCTCCGCAAAAACCCGCGGTTCGTGCGGTTTTACACAGGATTAACCATTCGTGGCGGATAAGGCGGGAGACGCCGCAAGGGCCGTTCGGGGGATTTCGAAGACCATGAAGATGGAGCCGATCGCTTCGCAGCTGGCAACCGCACAGCTGACACCCGCGCCGCCGCGCCTTTCCGTGGTGGTTCCCTGCTACAACGAACAGGCCGTGCTCGACATGCTCGAAGCGCGACTCACCGCCGCCTGCGCGGCCGAGGTGGGCGACGATTTCGAGATCGTGCTGGTCAACGACGGTTCGAAAGACGGTACCTGGGCCAAGATTTGCGCCCTCTCCGCGCGCAACCCGCATGTGCTGGGCGTGGACCTCTCCCGCAATCACGGCCATCAGCTGGCCGTGACCGCCGGGCTGCAGGTTTGCCGCGGCGACCTGGTGATGATCATCGATGCCGATCTGCAGGATCCGCCGGAACTGCTGCGTGAGATGCTGGCGAAGATCGACGAGGGTTACGACGTCGTCTATGGCAAGCGGCGTGAGCGGATGGGCGAAAGCCGCTTCAAGCGTGCCACCGCTTCGATGTTCTACAAGCTGCTGAATCGGATGGCGGACCACGAGATCCCGCTCGACACCGGCGATTTCCGGCTGATGACGCGGCGCGTGGTGGACCAGTTGAACGCCATGCCTGAACGCTTCCGCTTCATTCGCGGCATGGTCAGCTGGATCGGTTTCGAGCAAGTCCCCGTGGAATACGACCGCGATCCGCGCGTGGCGGGGGAAAGCCACTATCCGCTGCACAAGATGATTCGCCTGGCACTCGATGCGATCACCAGCTTTTCCACGCTGCCGCTGCGCATCGCCTCGCACCTGGGGCTGGCGATGGGCCTTGTCGGCTTCGCCATGTTGGCCTGGGCACTGGTGCGCTGGATAGGTGACGGCACGATCGCGGGCTGGACCAGCCTGATCGCCGTGGTTCTGATCATGGGCAGCGTACAACTGCTGATCCTGGGCGTTTTCGGCGATTATCTCGGCCGCCTTTACCTTGAGAACAAGCGCCGCCCTCTGTTCATCGTGCGCGAGATCCGCTCGCAGCGTACACCGGCCGCGCAGGCCATCACGCGCGATTCCTTCGATTCCATGATTGCCGCGACAAGCTGGACCATCGGCGCCGGGCGCGACTGACCGGATGCTGCGCGCAGTTTTCCGTTTCGGGCTTGTCGGCCTGATCAATACACTGGTCGGACTGGCCGCGATCGCCGTGCTGCTGCGTTCGGGCGCAGGCGACTGGATCGCCAACGCGGCCAGCTATGCCATTGGTCTTTGCGTTTCATTCACATTGAACCGGCGCTGGACTTTCGGCATCCGCGGCGCGGTGGGCGCGCGGGAAATCGGACTTTTCCTGGGAGTTTTCGCAGTGGCCTACGCAACCAATCTTGCCGTTCTAGCGGCCATGCGAAGCCTGGGCTTCGTGGAGAACCTGATCGGGCAGGTGGCTGCGATGGCAGCCTATTCCGTTACGTTCTTCCTGCTTTCGCGCCGCTTCGTCTTCGCAGCAGCGGGCGCCGCACGATGAGGGCGCTGACGGCCCAAGAGCGGGCGGCGACCAGCCCGGCGGACTGGCGACATGGCTACCTGCCGGGCGGTTGGGCGGCCGTGCTGGTTTTGGTGCTGCTGGCCTGCGTGCCGCTGATCATTCCGCAAGTGCCGCCGCTGACCGATCTTCCCGCGCATATGTCGCGATTCATGGTGCAGCAGGACGCAGGGCGTTCGGCCGATATCGCCCGCTGGTTCTACTTCCAGTGGAACCTCATCCCCAACCTCGGCACCGACCTGCTCGCCTTTGCGCTGGAGCCGTTGATCGGCCTGAGGCTGACGATGAAGGCGATCGCGCTGCTGATCGTCGCCTTGCAGACGGCGGGCTATCTGCTGCTGTCGCGCGCGGCCCATGGCCGGATCGCGGCATCCGCGCTGTTCGCCCTGCCGCTGGCCTATGGCAATCCGTTTCAATACGGCTTCATCAACTTCACGCTGGCAATCGCGCTGGCAACGCTTTCGCTGGCGCTTTGGATCAGCCCGTGGATGGCCGCGCGCCCGCGCCTGCGCTGGCTGGTGTTCTGTCCGATCGCCGGGGTCGTCTGGATCAGCCATCTGGCTGGATGGGCCGTGCTTTGCATCATGGTCGGCTGCTGCGAATTCGCGGCAAGGCTGGAAGCCAGCGGCCGGTTCTGGCGCGCGGCAATCACCGGCTTCATGGCCAGCAGTTGCCTGCTGGTTCCGCAGCTGCTCAGCCTGCTGTGGCCGCACACACCGGAACACCTGCCGACCAAGGGCTGGTTTCTGCTCGCCTATAAGCTCTACTTCATCGCCAATGTCCTGGCCGACCGCTGGAGCCTGTTCGATTCGCTCTGCGCGCTGGGTCTGGTGATCCTTATCGTATCGGCCTGGCGCTCTTCCTCTTTCTCCTTGCACAAGGGGCTGGCACTCTCCGCCGCGCTGCTCTTCGCGGCATTCTGGATCATGCCCAGCTGGATCTACGGTTCGTATTACGCGGATATGCGCATGATGCCGTCGATCTTTGCGCTGGCCCTGATTGCGCTGCGCCCGGCCTCCGGATCGCGCGCAATGGGTTGGCTGGTCGTGCTGGGGCTTGCCTTCTTCGGAATGCGACTGGCCGGAAATACCGTGAGCATGGCCATGTGGAACCGCCAGATCCACGAGGAAACCGCCGTGCTGGATCATGTCCCGCGCGGTTCGCAGCTCGTCACCTTCAACGCGATGCCTTGCCGCACCTATGTTCTGCAGGGGCGGCAGCGGAACATGCACATCGCCAGCTATGCGCTGATGCGCCGCCATGCCTTCGCCAACGACCAGTTCGCGATGTCGGGCGGCCAGTTGTTGAGCATTTCCAACCCGGCAGCCGCGCCGTTCGACCGCGATCCTTCCTCGACCGAGATCGGCGAACCCTGCAAGGGGATCATGCAGACTTTGGGCAACGCGCACCCCGGGGCTCCAGTCCCGGTGCTGCAAAGTGCCGCGCAAGTCCCTCTCGCCGTGCCCTATCTCTGGATCATCTGGCAGGATACGCGCGTCTTGCCGGTGCCGGGCTGGACCCCGGTCGTCCGCTCGGGCGAAAATGGCCACTCGGTGCTCTACCGCCGCGCAGGGGAATGATCGCGCAAGGATAAATCCTCGCACATCTTCCGGCAGCGTGTAACGTCCTGGCCCATTGGGACGAACCCCAGGATATGCTGATGCGCACCGGCGAGACCGAACTCAGGGACTGGATGGTCCGCGCCCTCGATGGCGACGGCCGCGCCTATGCCCGCCTGCTGGAAGCTCTGGTGCCACGCCTTCGCGCGTTCTTTCGCCGCCGGATGCGCGGGCAGGATGACGATATCGAGGATCTTCTGCAGGAAACGCTGATCGCCTTGCACTCCCGCCGGATGACCTACGATCCTTCGCGCAGCTTCACCGGCTGGCTCTATGCGATCGCCCGATACAAGATGATCGACCATTTCCGGCGGCAGGGCCGCACTGTGCCGATCGACGGGCTGGAGGACAGCTTTTCGATCGACAGCTTCGAGGACGAAGTGGGCGCCGGCATCGATACCGAAGCGCTGCTGGGAACGATTCCCGAAAAGCAGGCCCGCGCCATCCGCGCGACGCGGATCGAAGGACTGTCCACCGCCGAAGCCGCCGCGCGAGAGGGGATGGGCGAATCGGACGTGAAGGTTTCCACCCATCGCGGGCTCAAGGCGCTGGCCGCCCGCGTGCGGGAGGCGCTGAAATGAGCGCCCATCGCGAAAAAGGCCATGATAGCGGCGCGTGCGACCGTCTCGTCGCCTCGCTGAGCGCGGACTTGTGCGCGGTGCCGCGCCATGCCGCTGCACGGCGAATCATGACCGGGCTGGCGCTGGGCGTGTTGGTGACGGCGGCCTTGCTGGTGCTGGGCCTGGGTATCCGGCACGATCTGGCCCAGGCGATCCAGGGCGGCCGGTTCTGGATGAAAACGGTCTATGTCGCCGCGCTGGGCGCGCTGGGCCTCGTCGCCACCTTGCGCCTCGCCCGGCCGGACTGCGGGCCGCAGCGACGGCTTTGGCTGCTGGTGCTGCCGCTGATCCTGCTTGGCTTCGCGGCCGCGCTCGAACTCTTCCATGTCCCGCCTTCGCAATGGCTGCACATGTGGCTGGGGCACAGTTGGAAGGTCTGTGCTGGCGTGGTGTTCCTGCTCTCGCTGCCGATCCTTGCCGGGCTGCTCTGGGCCTTGCGGCGCCTGGCGCCGACGCGCCTGCGTCTGGCCGGCGCCACCGCCGGCCTGGCTGCGGGGGCATGGGCGGCCTGCCTCTATTGCCTGCATTGCCCTGAAACATCGGCGCTTTTCGTGCTGACCTGGTATTCGCTGGGCATTGCGCTCGCCGCCGGGCTGGGCGCGCTGCTGGGGCCCCGCGTGCTGCGCTGGTAGCCGTTTCCCGGCACCGCCCCGTATCGATACCTAGTCCGCCATTAGCCGTTAAAAAGCGGTTTTCGGCCATTGCCTTAAGCGCTGACCGACGTCGAATGCGCGGGGGCGCCCGGGGGAGATCGTGGGCGAAACGGCGGATCCGCGCAGCGGCAGCATGAGTTCTTCCATTCCGGTCACGACGGTTGCCGACAACGCCGTCGCCGCTGCCGGAATTCCGAGAGACGCCCATGATGCCAGCGCCGCGCAAGGAAGACCTGCCTCCGGAAAATTTGCAGGAAAACCTGTTTTCCCGCCACGCCACGGCGATCGCCATAGGGGTGGTCACGGCGGCCTTCCTGCTGGCCACGCTGATGTTCGCGATGCAGGACGCCGCCGTCAGCCGGGCGCGCGGCTGGGTCGATCACACGTACTCTGTCCGCAGGCACATATCCCTGCTCCGCGATCTCTATGAAAGCGCCGGCGCCGGCCATCCCGGCTACCTTCTGACCGGAAATCGCGACTTTCTACAGACGTACACCGATGCGCTGCGCGATGGCAAAAGCGCGCCGACGGACGATGACAGAGCGCCCGTGCACCGCTCCATCAGGCAGGAACTGGCGCTGCTGCGCAGCCTGACGGCGGACAACGCTTCCCAGCAAGCCAATATGGACGAACTGGATACCCGAAGCCGGGCTCTGCTCGATTACTTCGCAAGAACGATAGAGGCGCGCGAAGCGGCGCCTCGGACCGAAGTTACCGAACCCGTCCTTATCCACGGCCAGACCCTGATCGCGCGCGTGCGCGAGCAGCTGACCGTCATGACCGCGGAGGAGGAGCACCTGCTGCGGCAACGCCAGGAAGTGGATGCGGCCAATCTGGAACACAACAAGTGGCTGATGGGCGGCATCACCCTGGTTTCGTACTTCGGCATCGTTGTCGCCATCTGGCTTTACCAGCGCAGCCGCGCCCGCGCGCAGGCCCAGCAGCTGCTCTACACCCAGGAACTGGAAAGGCGCGAAGAAGAGCTGAAAATGCAGCAGGAGGAACTCAAGGCCTCCAACGAAGAGATCGAGGTTTCGAACGAGGAGTTGGAGGAAAAGACCAGCGCGCTGGAGGAGCAGAACGAGCGGATCCGCGCCCAGTCCCGCGAACTGGAAGAGTCCCGGCGCCTGATCGAACAGAAAGTGCGCGAGGTCGAGCAATCATCGCGGTACAAGTCCGAATTCCTGGCCAACATGAGCCACGAACTGCGCACGCCGCTCAATTCGCTGCTGATCCTGTCGCGCAGCCTTGCCGCCAACGAGACGGGCAACCTGACCGTCGAACAAGTGGAGGAAGCCCGCGTCATCCACAACGGCGGGCTGGAACTGCTGAACCTGATCAACGATATCCTCGACTTGTCAAAGGTCGAGGCCGGCAAGATCACGATCGTTGCCGAAGAAACGCCCGTCGATGCCATCGTCGCCCGGCTGAAGCAGGGCTTCGAACTGGTCGCCCGCGACAGGGGCGTCGCGTTCCGGATCGAGTGCGACCCCGCCCTGCCCGCGCGGATCGAAACCGATGCCCAGCGCGTCGAACAGATCATGAAGAACCTGCTGTCCAATGCCTTCAAGTTCACCGAACAGGGTGCGGTCACGCTGGCGCTGCGGCGCGCGCGGGGTGGAGAGGGGCTGCAGCGCGCCGATCTCGATCCCGCCCATACGATTGCGCTGGCGGTGACGGATACCGGCATCGGCATCGACGAAACCAAGTTGAAGGACATTTTCGAGGCGTTCCAGCAGGAAGACGGATCGATCGACCGCCATTACGGCGGCACCGGGCTGGGCCTGACGATCGCGCGCAAGTTCGCACAAGTGCTGGGCGGCGAAATCCACGTGGAGAGCGCGAAGGGCCAGGGATCGACCTTTACCCTGTTCCTGCCGATTGGCCGGGTCGGCCCGGCGGTGGCAACCATTGCGCCCATGGTGGCGGCCCCGGTCGTCCTCCCGCCCCACGCCGCCGCCGCCGAACGCCCGCCCATGCGGCGCTTCATCGACGATGACCGGCAGGTGATCACTCCGGGAGACCGCGTCCTGCTGATCGTGGAGGACGATCCCGGCTTCGCGATGATCCTGATGAAAACGGCGCACAAGCGCGGCTACAAGGTGCTGGCCGCCGGGGACGGCAAGAGCGGCCTGATCCTGGCTGCCGAATATCCCGTGACCGCCATCCTGCTGGACTTGCGCCTGCCCGATATCGACGGCCTCATCGTGCTTGACCAATTGAAGCACGCCCTGAACACGCGCCACATCCCGGTCCACATCATCTCCGGCGTCGAGAATGTCGAGGCACTGGCCCCCATGCGCAAGGGGGCGATGGGCTTCCTGGCCAAGCCCGTGGCCGAAGAGGATATCGACACGGCCTTCACCCGCATAGAGGCGCTGCTGCATGCGGAGATCAAGCGCGTGCTGCTGATCGAGGACGACCGCGTCACCCAGACCGCGATCCGCAGCCTGCTGACGCAGAAGAACATCGAGATCACCGTTGCCGAAACCGGTTCCGGGGCGCTGGACCAGATGAAGCGGCAAGCGTTCGATTGCGTGATCCTTGACCTCAGCCTGCCGGACATGACCGGTTTCGAATGGCTGAAGAGGGCGGAGGGGCTGATCGGAGAGGACGGCCGACCGCCGATCATCGTCCACACCGCCCGCGATCTGACCGAGGAGGAAAACCGCAACCTCGCCAACTATACCGAAAGCATCGTGATCAAGGGCGCATCCTCGTCGGAGCGGCTGCTGGATGAGGTCACCCTGTTCCTGCACAGCGTGGAATCGAGCCTGTCGCAAGACCAGCAGGCGCTGATCCGTATGCACCACGATCCGGATCAGACGCTGAAGAACCGCACCGTGCTGCTGGTCGACGATGACATGCGCAATACCTTTGCCCTTTCCAAGGTGCTGAAGAAGCACAACCTCAACCTCGTCATCGCCGACAATGGGCAGATGGCGATCGAAAAGCTGCGGGAACACAAGCAGATCGAACTGGTGATCATGGACATCATGATGCCGGTGATGGACGGCTACCAGGCGATGCGCGAAATCCGCCGCAACCGCGAATGGGACAGACTGCCGATCATCGCCCTTACCGCCCGCGCCATGCCGGAAGAGGTCGATCACTGCATGGATGCCGGCGCCAACGACTATATGACCAAACCCGTCGACATCGACAGGCTGCTGACGCTGCTGCGGGTCTGGCTGTTCCGGCAGGAGAAGGCGGCATGAAGCTGGCTTCGCTGCGCATGCCGATGTCAGGCGCGCCACTGCCCGCGGCCTTGCCCGAGGACGATATCGCTGATCTGCCCGCGCCGCATGGGCGCGAGGACGTCGAAACGATCGAGATCGCGCTGCTGCTGGAGGCCATCCGCCGCCGCTGGAGCTACGACTTCACGCACTATTCGCATGCCTCCATCCGCCGCCGCCTGGATCAGGCCCGGCGCGCGGCGGGCCTTGCGCATTTCAGCGACCTTCAGGCGCGCGTGTTGCACGATCAGGACTTCTTCGACCGGCTGCTGCGCTACATGTCGGTCACCGTCACCGAAATGTTCCGCGATCCGCCTTGCTACCGCGTGATCCGCGAACGCCTGATCCCGGTGTTCAAGACGTATCCCTTCATCAAGATCTGGTGCGCCGGCTGCGCCACGGGCGAGGAAGTCTACTCGCTGGCGATCCTGTTGCACGAGGAAGGCTATCTGGACCGCGCGCGCCTTTACGCTACCGACTTCAACAAGGATTCGCTCGATATCGCGGAAAAGGGGATTTACCCGGCCCGGGCCATGGCGGGCTATGCCGACAACTATCGCCAAGCCGGCGGCCGCGGCGATTTCGCCGACTATTACAGCTCCAGCTACGGCTATGCGCGGATGAAAAGTTTCCTGCGCGAACGGATCACCTTTTCCTACCACAACCTGGTGACGGACGGCGTATTCGGTGAGATGAACCTGATCACGTGCCGCAATGTCATGATCTATTTCGACAAGACATTGCAGGAGCACGTGCTGGGCCTGTTCACGGATTCGCTGCGCCACGGCGGCTATCTCTGCCTGGGGGCCAAGGAAAGCCTCAACTTCTCGGCAGTTCGGCCACTCTACGACGCGCTCGACGGTCGGCAGCGGATCTACAAGAAGCGGGGGATCGTCCCCCATGGCTGAGCCCCGCTACGAGGCCGTCGTGGTGGGGGCATCCGCCGGCGGGATCCAGGCGCTGAAATCGCTGCTTTCCGCGCTGCCCGAACGGTTCGCGCTGCGCGTCGCCGTGGTCCAGCATATCGACGCCGGATCGCGCGGCTATCTGACCGAGATCCTTGCCAGAGATTGCAAACTTGCGGTTACCGAGGCTGAGGACAAGTCCGATTTCCTGGGCGGCACCGTCTACATCTCGCCCGCCGGCTATCATCTTCTGGTGGAGCCCGATCGCAGCCTCAGCCTCTCGGTCGACGAGAAGGTCAACTACTGCCGGCCCGCCATCGATCCGCTGTTCGAAAGCGCGGCCGACGCCTTCGGCCCGGCATTGATCGGCGTGGTGCTGACCGGCGCCAATCGCGACGGGGCAAGCGGGTTGCAATATATCCGCGCCCGGGGCGGGCGGGCGATCGTGCAGGACCCGGAAACCGCCGAAGCCCCGCCGATGCCCCGCGCCGCTCTGGATGCCGGCCCGGTGGATGACATCCTGCCGCTGCCCGCCATCGCCGCCCTTTTGGGCAAGCTGGGCAAGCTGGGAAGGCCAGCCCCGATCACCGGAAAGACCCTGTCGAAGGAACGACCGGCATGACCACCGCGATCCTCAAAAGCGTACCGCTGACCACCGGGCCGGCCGCCCTGGCGGAGACCCGCCCCAAGATCCTGCTGGTCGACGACCGCTGGGAAAACCTGCTGGCCACGGAAAAGGTGCTGAGGCCGCTTCAGGCCGATATCTTCAAGGCGGCCTCTGGCAACGAGGCGCTTTCGCTGGTGCTGCGGCACGATTTCGCCATCGTGCTGCTCGACGTGCAGATGCCGGAGATGGACGGCTTCGAAACCGCCATGCTGATGCAGGAACACGAAAGCATGGCCGGGGTGCCGATCATCTTCGTCACCGCCATTTCCAAGGAAGACAAGTACGCTTCCAAGGCCGCCGAAATCGGCGCCGTCGACTACATCTTCAAGCCGATCAATCCGGATATCCTCAAAAGCAAGGTGAAGGTCTATCTGGATCTCTATGTGCAGCGCCAGCAGATCCTGCACCTGAACGCCATCCTGTCGCAATCGAACGAGGAACTGGAGCGCTTCGCCTACATCTGTTCGCACGACATGCAGGAACCCGTGCGGATGATGAACGCCTTCGCCGGGTTGCTGGCCGAAAGTTCGGAGGAAAGCCTGGGCGAAGGGGGCAAGCGCTATCTGAACTTCATCCTCGACAACGCCCGGCGCATGCAGAAGATGATCAGCGACATCCTGACATTCTCCCGCGTGGGGCGAGAGGAGATCGCGCTGGAAACGGTCGATTGCGAAGCGATCCTGGGCGAAATCCTGATCGAATTCGAAGATGCGATCGAAAGCAGCGGCGCCCGGGTGACTTATGCCCCCCTGCCCCGGCTGGAAACCAGTTCCACGCTGATCCGCGTGCTGTTCCAGAACCTGATCGGCAATGCCCTGAAATTCCAGAACGGCGATCGCCCGCCGGAAATACAGGTTACGGCGGCTCGCCAGGGCCGTTTCTGGCATTTTGCGGTCCAGGACAACGGCATCGGCATCGACGAGGCTTTTCGCACGCGAATCTTCACGATCTTCCAGCGGCTGCACCGCAAGGAAGACTATCCCGGCACCGGCATCGGGCTGTCCACCTGTCGCAAGTTCATCCAGCTCTGCGGTGGTGACATCGATTTCACCTCGGCGCCGGGCCAGGGCACCACGTTTCATTTCACGCTCCCAAGCAAGGAGGCCGGCCATCATGAAACCGTTTAAGATCCTGATCGTAGAGGACAACGAGGGCGACGTGGAAATGACGGAGCGCGCCCTGAAAAACGCGCAGCAGCCTTGCGCGCTGACGGTTGCCCACGACGGGGTGCAGGCGCTGGAAATCCTCCGCCCGGACGGTGGCCCGGAAACGGGCGAGGATCCCGCTCCGATTCCCCAGCTTATCCTGCTGGACATCAACATGCCCCGGATGGACGGCAAGGAACTGCTGGCCACGGTGAAGGCGGATGCGCGCCTGCGGCATATCCCGGTAGTCATGTTCACATCGTCGGAATCGCCCAACGACATTCGCGAATGTTACGAACGGCACGCCAGCTGCTACGTGGTAAAACCGTTCAACGGCCGCAAATATGCCGAAGCCCTGCACGACGTGGTGAACTTTTGGAGCACGACCAGTCGCCTGCCGAATTGAGCGTTTCGAACGGGAGGTGCCGAACGCGACATGTCTGCATGGGAAGTGGAGTGGGTGAAGGGAATCGAACCGCAAGCGAAGCGGCTTGCCGCGCAGCGCGCAAATAAGAGAGGGTTCGTTTCGCTGCATGGGGAAGTGGAGCGGGTGAAGGGAATCGAACCCTCGTATTCAGCTTGGGAAGCTGCTGCTCTACCATTGAGCTACACCCGCACGCCGGCTCGCTGACCGGAGGCGAGGCATTGCCACGGTCGCGGGGGATCCGTCAATATGGTGAGGCGCATCAAATTGATCGCGCCGCCGCACATCGGTTTCGATCATGGAAAAATGCCCGGCTCGTCATCGACGGGCCGGGCAAGGATGGTCGTAAGTGGTGATAGCCGCGTTCAGAGTTTCAGGCGCAAACCGGCAAGGAACGCCCGTCCGATCGGATCGTCGCTGAGGGCAAAGCCGTCACGCAGCCCCGCGCGGGTGCCGTTGCCCGAATAGGCCGCTGCCGGCGGCTTGGCGTCGAACAGATTGGTGACGTTGACGTAGAACTCCGCCTTGCCGAAGCCGGCGTCGGCATCGAAGGTCAGCGTCAGGTTGGTGGTCGCGAACGAATCGACGTGGTTGCTCACCCAATACTGCGTCGGATCGCCGCCCAGCTTCATCGAACCGCGCCAGCGTTCCAGCAGGTCCACCGTCAGATGTTCGGCCGGCTTGACTTGCGCGAAGGCGCTGATCCGCCATGCCGGACCGGCCGACAGCCCCAGCGGACCGAACGCGACATTGCCCTGATCCAGCGTGGTGGTGCCCTGCTGGCGATAGTAGACATGCGGCTGCCACGACGTCAGCACGCGCAGCGAGGCCGGCCGGCCGAACAGGCTGGTGCGATAGTTGCCTTCCACATCGATGCCCCATGTCTCCACTTGGGCGAGGTTCATGTAGAGCGTGTACCAGTGCGTCACCGCATTCGCGGCACTGGTGTCCGCGTAGCCGTTCGGACGGTCCTGCAGCGAGCAATAGAACGAGGTTCCGCCGCTGGCATAGCAGGCCTGCTGATAGGCCGTGGTGGAACCGGCAATCTGCGTCACCGCGTCGTCGATGGTGATGTGATAGGCGTCCACCGCGATGCTGGCGCGCGGCGTCGGACTCCAGACTATACCTCCGGTCAGGGTATTGGCGATTTCGGCCTTCAGGTCCGGGTTCGACAGGTCGGTCTGCTGCACGCTGGGGCTGGTACCCGTCAACAGGTCGACCGGGTTGACCGGGATCGAGTTGGCCGGCGCGAAGAGTTCGTAGAGCGTGGGCGCCCGGATATCGCGCGACCGGGTGCCGCGGATGCGCAGCGTGTCGGTAACATGCCAGTCCAGCCCGGCCTTCCAGGTCCAGTACGTGCCAGAGGTGTTGTAATGCGTATAGCGCGCCGCACCGTTGACGTTCAGCGCCTGGATGAACGGCACGTCCTTCAGCAGCGGCACATCGACTTCCAGCGCGGCCTCATAGACCGTCTGGCTGACCTTGGGCGATGCGGCGAAGCTGTTGAGCCAGAGCTTGGTGGTTGCCGTGCAATTATAGCGCAGGCCGGTGCAATCGGCATATTCGTTGGGATCGGTATCGCTGTCCGCATCGAAGCTGACCTTGCGCCATTCGGCCGAAAGCGCGGCGTTGATCGGGCCGGCCCAGGTGCTGAGCGGCGAGCCGGAGATGCTGCCCGAAACGTTGTTCATCCGCGTCTGCGCCCGGTAATGCGTGCTGGGCATCACGTAGGCGAGCGCGGCCTGGCTGGCGGACGTGGGGCCGAACACGTTGAGCGGCACGCAGCCCGGCATCTGGCCGGGATTGGTGAGCGTCACGCGGCAGACGACATTGCCCGTCGCCGGATCGGTAACCGCGTCGAGCGCGGCGGCGAGGTTCTGGTTGTTGACGTTGTTGTTCAGCGTGGTCTTGAGCGTGGTGACGCCCCAGACATAATCGAGGTTCCAGTCGAACGCGCCCAGCTTGCCATCGAACCCGGCGTTGGCGGTCCACTGGTCGGTGTGCGAGACCGAGTTGAGGCGGCCGGATTCGTTGACCATCTCGCCGAACTTGAAGCTGCTGACGCCGGCCATCGCGGTCTGATAGGCCTGCGGCAGGAAGGCGTTGGTCGAACTCATCGTCACGCCCGAAAGGCGCAGCGGATCGGCCCAGTTCTGGTTGCTCTTGATATCGCCGGCGACTTGCGCGTGGAAATGCACCTTGTCGCTGACGTCGAAATCGAAGCGGCCGAAGATCTGGTTGAATTCCAGCGGGCTGACCAGCGAACTGTCGTAATAGCCACCGTCGCCGCCGATTTCGAGGCCGCTGGTGCCGGTCGTGGCGCCGTGGACGAAGGGACGCAGCACGCCGTTCTCGCCGAATATCTGTCCGGCCAACGGACCGCTGGTGATCAGGCCGCCGAACGGCGTGTTGGCCTGACGGACATCGTGCTGCAGCACATAGGGATTGGCGGCGGTGCCGGTGCCGGTCACGCCGATGCTGTCGAGATAATCGCGCGAGGAGCGGTATTTGATGCCCCCTTCCTTGCGGTATTCGTAGCTCGCCTCGATATGGCCGCGGCCGCCGAACAGGCTGGTGCCGCCGGCGACGCCGATGTCGTATTGCGACGCGTCCCCGCGCTGCGAAATACCGCTGCTGGCCTGCACTTTCAGGCCGTTGAAGCCCTTGTCGATGATATAGTTGACGACGCCGCTGACCGCGTCCGAACCATAGACCGCCGAGACGCCGCCGGTGACGGTATCGACGCGCTGGACCAGCATCTGCGGGATGATGTCGACATCGACGACGCCGTTCAGCAGCGTCGGCGGGACGCGTAGGCCGTCCATCAACACCAGCGTGCGCGTGGGGCCCAGGTTGCGCAGGTTCAGCTGATTGGCCGAGCCATTGCCCGCGCCGCCGCTTCCCGTGGAGGTGGGGTTGCTGGTGCGGCCGCGCGCGCCGGCGAAGACGGGCAGCGCGTTGAGGGCATCGGCCAGCGTGCCGGGCTGGACCGCGAGCAAGCTGGAGGGCTGGACCACGGTGACCGGCGAAGGCATGGAATCGCCGTTGCGGATCGCTCTTGAACCGGTGACGATGATGTCCTGCGCGGGAACGGCGGCGGGTTCGCTAGCGGAAGTATCCGCAGCCTGCGCGTCCTGCGCCAACGCCGGAACCGCATGCAAAAGACTGGCGCCGCACAGAAGCGCGGCAGCCCGATGGGCTTTCCTCATCACAACCTCCCAATGGATCGGCAAATCGAGTTACCGAAAGACCTTGTTCGGCGACCTCGGGAGATCGCCGTTAATTTGCTGTCTTGTTACAGCTTTGTTATCGGTCTTTGCTGTTGGGGTGTGATTGAAACAGGTGCCCCGGCTATTCACAACGGGGCTTCTAATCGCCTCTGCCCAGACAATGCGACTGAACGACACCTAACATGACCCGAGATGCACCTAGAGCATTTTCCAATCAGATGGCATCATCTGATGACTCGGAAAATGCGTCAAACCAGAATCTTAGAGCAGTTGATCCGATGCAATCGGATCGGAAACTGCTCTAGGGTTCCCCCAAGGCGCATCCCGTCATGCACAGGCTGCCCTCAGGGCGTCAGCGTCACCATGACGACGCCGTGGGGTTCGACCTTGGCCGAATAGCTGCCCTTCATCGCGCCCAGATCGCGGTGCGCCCACAGGTCGCGGACCTTCAGCGACTGGCCTGCCGGATAGTCCAGCTGCGCCCAGTTCACCGTCAGCGTTACAGGCGCCTCGCCTCGGTTGAACAGCAGCGCGGCGCGCTTGCCGCCCGCCAGCGTGCGGACCCAGACTTCGCCGTTTCCATCTTTCGCGATCCGGCGGCCCTGACGGCCCAGCTTGTCCTGATCGACCGCGATCACGTCCTTGTTGAGCAGGATCGCCTTGGTGTCCGCGCTCATGTTCGCCACGTCGTTGCCGGCGATCAACGGCGAGGCCATCATCGCCCAGAGCGAGAAGTGGCTGCGGTATTCGGTGGTCGTCATGCCGCCGTTGCCGACTTCGAGCATGTCCGGATCGTTCCAGTGCCCCGGCGCGGCATAGGGCCAGAGCGGCTCGTTGAGGTCGACGATATCGAGCATGCCCAGCGCATAGCCGTGCTTGCCCGACCACTTATCGGTGATGTCGGCCGTGGTGCGCCAGATATTGCCGATCTTCGAGGCCCATAGCCACGGCTTGTTGGTGCCCCACTCGCAGAGCGAAAGCAGCACGTCGCGCCCCGTGGAGCGCAGCGCATCCGACATCAGCGCATAGGCTTCTTCCGCATTGCGGCTGCCGGTGCTGCACCAGTCGTACTTCAGGTAATCGACACCCCACGAAGCGTAAGTGATCGCGTCCTGATACTCGTGGCCCTGGCTGCCGGGGCGGCCGCCGCAGGTCTTGGTGCCGGCGTCCGAATAGATGCCGAACTTCAGGCCCTTCGAGTGGACGTAGTCCGCCGTGGCCTTGATCCCCGAAGGGAAGGCCTTGGCATTGGCGGTGATGAAGCCCTTGGCGTCACGCTCACCATGCCAGCAATCGTCGATGACGAGATAGTTGTAGCCCGCATCCTTCATGCCGGTGGAAACGATGGCGTCCGCCGTATCGCGGATCGTCTTTTCCGAGATGTTGCAGGCGAACTTGTTCCAGCTGTTCCAGCCCATCGGCGGCGTCTGCGCAAGGCCGTTGGCCACGCGCGTCGGGTCCTGCGAGGGCGGCAGGCGGTTCTGGTCCACTTCCTCCGCCAATGCCGGATTGGCGAGTGCCATGGGGGCAAGGCTCAGGGCGAGCGCGACGAGCTTCGCGAAACGCGACATAGCGGATGGTCTTTCTTTAGAATGCGACGACATCACCCTGAACCTCAGTGCGTCATTGCGAGCGAAGCGAAGCAATCCAGAGTCGCGTAAGCCGCCGCTGGATTGCTTCGCTCCGCTCGCAATGACGATTCAAGGTGAAGTCATCCTGCTTGATACTTAGTTAGGGCAGATCGCGCCGGTGGGATCGGCATCGAGCTTGATGGTGGAAATGGCGATCGCCTGACCCGCATTGCCTTGCAGCACGAAGGGGCGCGCAATCTTCGTCATGTCCGCACCGGCCTTGGCGAAGCACGAGAGCGAGACCTTGACGCTGGCCCACTGGCCTGGCGCCGCGGTGAAGACTTTGCCGCCATCAAGGAACGTCTCACCCATGCCCAGCTTGGGTGCGACGGCGCCCTTGGCATCGATGCGGTAGTCGATGCGCAAGCTGAGCATGGCGTTGCTCTGGCGATTCAGGTCGACCGTCGGCCCTTCGATGCGCACTTCGCCAGGGCCGGAGAAGGTGAGCTGGCGCGCGCCTTCCTGCGTGCCGCCGCCATCGACGTTCTTGACCGCGACGGCGCCGCCCGTGGCGAGCTTCCACGGCGTCAGCACCTTGCCCGGCAGGTAGTAGACCGAGACGTTGGAGAGCGAGGCATCGAGCCCGGCCACTTCGCTCAGCTGCGGAACCGCGGTCTTGTCCTTGTAGGTCAGGCCATAGCCATAGGCGAACTGCGGATCGTAACCCGGCTGGCCCACGTTGTTGGCGAACTGGCCGGCGTTCTTCGGCCAGGAATAGCTGAGCTTGCCGCGGAAATCCTTGTTCGGCGTGCCGTCCTTCTTGGCCACCAGCACGTCGGCAAGGCCTTCGCCTTCCGAGCCCGGCAGGAAGGCGGCGACGAATGCGTCGGACTGGTTGATCTCCGGATTCACCCAGAGCGCGCGGCCCGAGATGAACACCGAAACCACCGGAATGCCCGCCGCCTTCAGCGCCTTCAATTGCGCCAGCGCCTGCTTGTCGCCCGGCTGGAATTCCAGCGTGGAGATATCGCCGACCATTTCGGCATAGGGCGTTTCACCGAAGACGACGACGGCAACGTCGGGCTTCGGCCCCGTCACCTTGCCGTCGGCGCTGAGCGTGGCGGTGCCGCCGGCAGCCTCGATCGCGGTCTTGAGGCCGCCCCAGATCGAGGTGGCGCCCGGGAAGTCGGCATTGGTGTTGCCGGTGCCCTGCCACGACATCGTCCAGCCGCCGGTCTGCATGCCGATATCGTCGGCATGGGTGCCGGTGACGAGCACCTTCTGGCCGGGCTTGATCGGCAGCAGGGCGCCGTTGTTCTTCAGCAGCACCAGCGATTCCGAAACCGCCTGGCGGGCGATGGCGCGATGGGCCGGTGCGCCGAGTTCGCTGCGCTGCTCATAGGGGCGCGCCGGATCGAACAGGCCCAGCTTGAACTTCACGCGCAGAATGCGGCGCACCGCGTCGTCCACGCGGGCCATCGGGATCGTGCCGTCCTGCACCTGCTTCAGCGTATTGTTGAACAGGTCCTTCCAGTCGTTCGGCACCATCGCCATGTCGAGGCCGGCGTTGAAGGTCTGCGGGCAATTGCCATTGGTGCAGCCGGGGATCTGGCCGTGCGCATTCCAGTCGCCCACGGTGAAGCCTTCGAAGCCGAGGCGGCCCTTAAGCACATCGGTCAGCAGCGTCTTGTTGCCGTGGTTCTTCACCCCGTTCCACGAGGAGAAGCTGGCCATGACCGTCATCGCCCCGGCATCGATGCCGCTGACGTAACCGGGCACGTGAAGCTCGATCAGGTCCTTTTCGGGGACCTGTGCGTCGCCCTGATCGATGCCGCCATGGGTGCCGCCGTCAGCCAGGAAGTGCTTGATCGAGGCGGCGACATTGCCGTTCTGGATGCGGCTTTGCCCCGGGGCGCCCTGAAGCCCGCGCACCATGGCGGCGGAATATTCGCGGGTGATCTCGGGTCGTTCCGAATAGCCTTCGTAGGCGCGGCCCCAGCGGTCATCCTGCGGCACGGTGACGGTGGGACCGAAGGCCCAGTCGAAGCCCGAAGCGGCGCTTTCGGCAGCGGTCGCCTGCCCGATCTTTTCCATCAGCGCCGGATCGCGCATCGCGCCAAGGCCGACGTTGTGCGGGAAGATCGTGGCGCCGAAGACGTTCGAGTTGCCGTGGACGGAATCCATGCCGAAGATCACCGGGATCGGCACGTGGCCGGGGCGCTTCTCGATCGAGATCTGGCGGAAGGCTTCGGCGGTGGCGATCCAGTCGCTGGCGGGGCCGCGATCGTTGCCCGAAAGCGGCGGATCGTTGCCACCGCCGAGGATCGAGCCGACCGGATATTCGCGCAGTTCTTCCGGCTTCATCGAGGCGATGCTGGGCTGGATCATCTGCCCGACTTTCTCGCGCACCGACATTTCGGCCATCATCTTGGTGATCTTCGCCTCGGTCTCCGGATCGACGAGGCCGACGCTCTTGGCCTTGGGCCAGAGTTCGGGATGCGCGGTCGCGGCAGCGGGCAGCGGCGCGTCAGCCGACGCCGCAGCGAAGGGCACGGCGGCGCAGGACAGGGCAAGAAGGGAAAGCGTCAGTCGCATCGATTTTCCTAGGCGGAGTGTAGCGCGGATTGGGGCGCAGCATATTGCGCAGCAGACGCGGCGCAAGTCTCTGCAATAAACTCTTCATGCGTGCCGGCCTGCGCCACCGCACGGGCAATGGCGGCGCGCATCTGTTCGAACGATCCGGCCAGTTCCTCGTTGGAAAACTGATCGGCCAGCGGGTCGTAGCGCTGCGGCAGGATATCGAAACCGGCGAACATCGACAGCCAGCTGGGCGCCTGGAACGAATCCCATTCGAAGCGCGGCAGCTTGCCCGAACCCTGGAAGGTGCGGATGCGCTGCGCCAGCGTTTCCGGCAGGCCCAGCGCGCGGCACTCCTGCCACATTTGTTCGGTCCGCTGGCCGCCCCAATAGTGCAGCAAGAGGAAGTCGCGGATGCGCGCATATTCCAGCGCGGTGATGCGGTTGAACTCGTCCGCCAGCGTGGGATCGAAATCGCTGTCCGGGAAATGGGCGAGCAGGCGCTCGATGCCGCTCTGGATCAGCACGATCGAGGTCGATTCCAGCGGCTCCAGGAAGCCTGCCGCCAGCCCGAGGGCGACGCAGTTCTTCTCCCACACCCTGGTCCGGTGCCCGGTGCGGAAGCGCAGCATGTTCGGCTCTGCCAGCGCCTCGCCCTCAAGGCTGGCGATCAGCGTGGCGGTCGCCTCGTCATCCGAGATGTGGCGGCTGGAATAGACATAGCCGTTGCCGACGCGGTGCTGCAGCGGAATGCGCCACTGCCAGCCGGCGGCCAGCGCGGTGCTGCGGGTGTAGGGCGTCAGTTCGTCGCCATGGGTGCAGGGCATCGCCACGGCACGGTCGCACGGCAGCAGATGCGTCCAGTCCTCGTAAGGGACTTCCAGCGTCTGCCCCAGCAGCAGGCTGCGGAAGCCCGAACAATCGACGAAAAGATCGGCTTCCAGCGTGCGCCCGTCATTCAGCGTGACCGAGGCGATGCGGCCGTTTTCGGCATTGCGGCTGGCGCCGGAGATGGTGCCTTCGATGTGGCGCACGCCCAGCAGGTCGCGCGCGCGCTGCGACAGGAAGCGAGCGAACAGGCCCGCGTCGAAGTGGATCGCCCAGTCGAACACGCCCAGGTCGTTGGCGGGCTGTTCGGGCGGCAACAGCATCAGGTTGCGCATCGCCGCCTGCGTCGGCAGGCAATATTCGGAGAGCTGCGTCTGGTCGCCCGCCATGCGGCGCTTCAGCCAATACTGGTGGAACGGCACCGAGAAGGCATCGACGCCGTAGCGGCCGAAAGGATGGAAAAAGCTGGTGCCCGGCGCCCGCCAGTCGCGGAATTCGATGCCCAGCTTCACGGTGCCTTGCGATGCCTGCATGACTTCGGCCTCGGTCACGCCGATGGCCTTGAAGTAGTCGCGGATCGCGGGAACGGTCGCCTCGCCCACGCCGACGGTGCGGATGTCGGGGCTTTCGACCAGCGTGATTTCGATGGGAAGGCGGCGCAGGCGCGTCGCCAGCAGGTTCGCCGCCATCCAGCCGGCCGTGCCGCCGCCGACGATGAGGATCGAACGAATCGGTTCGTTTGCCATGGCTTACTCTCCCGGCAAGCTTGTTAGGCTGTAAACCTCACCGATGCTGCCTGAAAAAGGGATCCCCCCGCCCGGAGGAGGAGTGGGCGGGGGGAAGGGGGGAGGAGCTGTTAGAACTTGACGCGGACGCCAGCGGTGTAACGACGCTCGAAGATGTTGTTGTAGGCCTTCTCGTCCTTCCAGGTGAGGTAGTACTTCTCGTACTCACCCGTCAGGTTCGAACCCTGCGCATAGACGGTCACGTTCGGCGTGACGTCGTAGCTGACCGAAGCGTCGACGTAGTTGGTCGGCGCCTGGTACATTTCAAGGCCCTGGATGCCGCCGAAGTCGGACTGCACGGCGCGCTTCGAACGGAAGTTCCATGCGATGCGGGCCTGGAAGTGCGAGTCCTGATAGAACAGCGCGGCGTTGGTCTGGATCTTCGAGTTATCCTGGAACGGGATCTTGCTGCCAGCCAGATCCTTCTCACCCGTGTCGGACGGCGAGAAGGTGAAGTTGGTGTCGATACCGAAGTTGCGCAGGAAGTCCGGCATGAAGTTCAGGTCGAGGAACGAGAGCTTGGCGCCCGCCTCGATGCCCTGCAGCGTACCGCCTGTGCCCTGCACCGGCGTGCTGATCGACACGGTACGACCGCGCACCACACCGTCGTTGTCGGGCAGGTCGGTACGGATGACGTTGCCGCTCTGGATGAAGCTGTCCACCGCGATATGGAACGCGCCCAGGCTCAGCAAGCTGCCGCGGCCCATGTAGTATTCCAGCGAGGCTTCGACATTGGTCGCGCGCCACGGATCGAGCAGCGGGTTGCCGTTCTGGCTGCCGCCGGTCACGCGGAACACCGGCGAGCCGGGGTTGCTGGTGTCGATCGCGTAGTTCGGGGTCAGACCGCCGCCCCACTGGTTGAGATCGAGCAGCGTCATCGTCTTCGAGAAGGCGACGCGGAACTTCAGGTTCTGCGCGAAATCGAAGGCGACGTTGAAGGCCGGCAGGATGTCGGTGAAGCTGCGCTTGGTCTCGACCGTACCCGCCAGGGTATTGGCAAGGCCGTAAGGCTGCGGGCTGCCGGTGACGTACTGCGTCACGTCCAGCTTGGTGTTGATGATCTTGACGCCCGCGTTACCCGAGAACGGCAGGCCGAACAGATCGCCCTTGAAGTCGGTCTGGATATAGCCCGAGATCTGCTTGACGCCCACCTGGTAGGACGAGCCGGGGTTCATCACCTCGACATTGCCAGGGTAGAAGCTGTCCTGATAGGCCTGCGCGTTGTCCATCGCCTTGGGGTTGAGGACGTACATGTTCGGCACGCCGGCAACGCCGGGGTTGAACAGCTTGACCATGCCGGACAGCGTCGGATCGGTTGCCGGGCGGGTCAGGCCGGCGGTGAAGTAGCCAGAGGCATCGCCCGCGCTGCACGAGCTGTCGCTCATCGGCACGTCGAACGCCTTCCACTTCACGAGGCAGCCGTTCGGATTGCTGGCCTGGCCGGCATAGAGCGGCGCGGCGCGGTCGAACTCATAGTCGCTGACCGAGCGGTCCGAATACCGGGCGCCGAAGCTGACGGTGACGTTCGGATTGGCTTCGTACGAACCGTCCGCACGCACGACCTTCATGTCGCCGTTCTTGCGGAAGTTGCCTTCCGACGACAGCGTCTTGAGCGCGTAGTTGCTCATGTCGCCCAGTTCGCTCAGCAGCTGCGAAGGCAGCGTGAAGACGGGCTTGTTGCCGGAGAAGTCCACCGTGGCGGGCAGCGAGTTCAGGCCGGCGATGGTGTTGACGGTGTAGCCGTTCGGATTGAACTCACGGTCGCCATCCGGATAGTGGCCGATGCCACCCGGCTGCCACTGCTGGCCGTTCGTCATGCTGAACTGGGTGTAGCTCTGGTCGTAGTACTGGTGCGCCTTGCCATAGACGCCGCGCAGGCTGGCCTTGAACGGGCCGCCGTTGTCGAACTTCAGCTCAAGGTTGTAGTTCTGCGACTGCGAGCGATAGCGGTCGGTCTGGGCATAGGAATCGAAGTTGCCCAGATCGTAGTCGTACACTTGCGTGGTGTTGACGTTGTAGGTGCGGCCGTCGTTGCCAACCACGGTGGCGCCGGTATCGCGCGACTGGCCGGGCACGAATTCCGCCGCCTGCCAGTTCACGTTCTGCATCTGGAAGCCGGCCGTGCGGTCGTGCTCGTCCTGCTTGGTGAAGAACGCATCGCCGGTCAGCGTCAGCGCGTCGTTGATTTCCCACTGGGCCGAACCGTTGATGCCCAGGCGTTCGCGCTGGTTGATCTTGTTCCAGCCGGTGAAGCCCTGCGGGACGATGAAGGCGTCGTTCGAATCGCCATCGCCATTGACGTCCACGCCGCCGGCCACGGCCGTGCCGCGCGGGCGGTTGGCGGGCGAGAAGCCGTTGGTCGAAGTGACGTCGGCAGTGCCTTCGTTATGCAGCGCCGCGCCGTAGCCTTCCTGAATGCCGTTGTGCGAGTTCGACAGGCGGACATTCGAATAGGCGGCCGAGACCAGGAACCCGAAGCGATCGTTGTGCCACGAGATCAGGCCGTTGAAGTTCGGATCGAACTCGTGCTTGGTCTTGTCGCCGTAGGAACCTTCGGCAGCGGCGGCGAACGTGAAGCCTTCCTTCAGGTCGAACGGACGGCGCGTGCGCAAGTTGACGGTGCCGGTGATGCCCGCGTTCAGCAGGTTCGCGGTGGTCGACTTGATGACGTCCGCGCCGGAGAACAGCTGCGAGGGGATGTCGTTGAAGTTCGGCTGGACCGAGGTGATCGACTGCGCGCCCAGGTAGGTTTCGCCGTTCATCAGCGTGACCACCTGCGGCAGGCCGCGGATGTTGATGGTCGAACCTTCACCGGCGCTGCGCAGGATCTGCACGCCCGGGATGCGCTGAAGCGAGTCGGAGATGGTGACGTCGGGCAGCTTGCCGATGTCTTCGGCGGAGATCGAATCGACGACCGAAGTCGCTTCGCGCTTGATGGCGACCGCGCGTTCCTGCGAGCCGCGAATACCGCTGATGACGATCTCGCCGCTATCGGCGGCGTCTGCAGGGGCATCAGTTGCGGCCTGCGGAGCAGCGGCGGCAGGTGCAGCAGCGCCGATATCGGCCATCGCCAGACGCGTTGCCGCGCCGGTAACGACGGGTGCCGCCTCCTGCGCGAAGGCGCCATGCGCCGTACCCAGCGCCACGATCGACGTCGCCGTCAGCAGCACGCCACGATTCAGGAAACCATGTCGGGTCATTCCCCCAAAACTCCTCTCCTCACACGCGCCTCGCGTGCTTCTCGTTCTTTTTGCGGAGAGGGGTCGGCCAGGGGCCGTGTTCGGTTCCTCTCCTGCCACGAGGTTTCTTGTGACTCGTGTTGCCTTAGACATCCGCGCAAACCCCCAGGCCGTCAACTTAAATTTTTTCTTTTTTGTTAGTTTGCATGACAGACTGGTTGTATTCAGGGCGGATGAAAAAAGAGGATCGCACCCGAGAGGCTGGCGAAATGGCTATAAAACAGGCGGATAACGTCGGCGGAAAACCGAAGACGGCACGATCGGAAGCGGGCGCGGGCACCCCGCGCGATGGCGTAAGGCAAGGAAAACGCCTGGCTGTCTCGCTTTCCGGCACCAACCTGGCGCGAGCCAGCGATTACAACCAGCGCATCGTGCTTCAGGCGATCCGTCTGGCCGGCGAAACCACGCGTATCGCCTTGGCCAACCAGACCGGGCTGACCCCGCCGACCATCGCCAATATCACCACGCGGCTGGAGGATATGGGCCTTGTCGCCCAGATCGGCCGCAAGCACGGCGGACGCGGCCAGCCCGCCCTACGGCTGGCGATCGACCCGGACGGCGCCTTCGCCATCGGCCTGAATGTCGACCGCGACCATATCACGCTGGTCACGCTGGACCTTGCCGGAGAGGTCCGCAGCCGGGTTACCCGCGATGTGCGGTTCGCCCTGCCGAAAGACGTGGTGGCGATCGTCGCCGACGAACTCGACGGGTTGCTGGCGGCGGGCAAAGTGGATCGTGAGCGCGTGCTGGGTGTCGGTATCGCGCGGCCGGACGATCTGGGCGGGATCGCCCTGCCCCACAAGCCGGCCGGTTACGAAAGCTGGAGCGCCGTGGATTTCTCCCAATTGTTGAAGGATGTGCTGCCCTGGCCGGTGCATGTCGACAACGACGCGGCGGCGGCGGCGCTGGGTGAGGCGCAAGGCGTGGGCGGGCAGGAACGGCCCAGTTTCTTCTACCTGCTGATCAGCGCGGGCCTTGGCGGCGGCCCGGTGATCGACGGTTCCTACTATCGCGGCGCCCGCTCTCGCAGCGGTGAAATCGGCCTGCTGCCCGATCCCGGCTGCGCCACGCCGGGCGCGGTGGTGCAGGATACCGTCTCGCTTTCCGCGATCGAGGAGCGGCTGGAACTGGCGGGCCGTCAGCTTGAACAACTGGACGATCTGCTGGCCCTCGATCCGATCATGGCCACCACCGTGGACCAGTGGATCGCCGATGCCACCCGCGCCCTTACCGCGCCGCTGACGGCGGTTTCCTGCTTGCTGGACCCCGACGCCATCCTGATCGGCGGGCGCCTGCCGCTGCCCCTGATCGAACGGCTTTCGGCGCGGATCGAGGCGGCGCTGGGTCAGGTGACGATGCCCAACCGGGTGCCGGTGCAGCCTGCGCAGATGGCCAGCGATGCCCCTGCGATCGGCGCCGCGATCCTGCCGTTTCTGGACGAATTGCTGCCTTCGGACACGATTCTGATGCAGGCGGGCCGCTCGGTCGAAATCTAAAAAAAAGAAATTGTCTTAATTTCTCGACCTGCCATGATGCCTGCTCATGGCACGAAGCGGCGCGCGCCCGATCGGGAAGCGCGAACGCGACAGGAGAGGGCTTTTTATGAAGCGCATTATGCGCAGGGCAGCACCGTGACGCTGCGCATCGGTATCGATTTCGGCGGCACCAAGATCGAGGCGGCCGCTCTCGACGAACAAGGCGCGGTGCTCCACCGGCAACGAACGGAAACGCCCGATAGCTATGATGCGGCGCTGTCCACGCTGCGCGATCTTGTCGCCGCCGTGGAAGGCCGGCTCGGCCGTCAGGCGCTGATCGGCATCGGCACGCCGGGATCGGCGATCAAGGCCACCGGGCTGATCCGCAATGCCAATTCGGTCTATCTCAACGGCCGGCCCTTCCAGCACGATCTGGAACAGGTGCTGGGCCGTCAGGTACGTCTTGCCAACGATGCCAACTGCTTCGCCCTGTCCGAAGCGGTGGACGGCGCGGCCGCAGGCAAGGCATCGGTATTCGGGCTGATCATCGGCACCGGCTGCGGTGGCGGTCTGGTGATCGACGGCAAGGCGATCGGCGGCGCGCATGGGCTGACCGGCGAACTGGGCCATATGCCCCTGCCCGATCCCCAGCCCGATGAACTGCCCGCCCCCACCTGCTGGTGCGGCCTTCGCGGCTGTTTCGAATCCTGGGTTTCCGGCACCGGGTTCCGCCGCGCCTTTACGGCGGCGACGGGGCGCGATCTCCATTCTCCCGCCATCGTCGAGGCGGCGCTGGACGGCGATGCCGAAGCCAAGGCCGCGCTCGAACGCTACCGCGACCGACTGGCGCGCGGGCTGGCGGTAGTGGCCAACCTGATCGACCCCGATGCCATCGTGCTGGGCGGCGGCATGTCCAACGTCGCGCCGATCTACGAAGGACTGGCCGAAGCCATCCGCGCGCGCACCTTCTCGGGCGCATGGACGGGCGATGTCGTGCAGGCGCGCTGGGGCGACAGCTCAGGCGTGCGCGGCGCGGCGCTGCTGTGGAGCGTGGAAGAGGCGACGGCGCAGGCCTGAAGGCGGCCGCGCAAAGGCGCGAAGGGGCTGCTTTTCGCGGGCGAGGCCGCCTTGCTAGGCCGCCTTGCCCCCTTCCGCCCCGGCTTCGGACTCTGCAGGTGGCGCAACAAGCATACCGGGCCGAGCCGGAGCCCGGCCCGGACAAGAATTCAGGGCGCTGCCCGCAAGGCGCAGGTCTGGGCGGATAACCCTTCGACCTGCCGTACGCCATCCGCCGCCAGTTCAAGGCTGGTCCCCCGCGCGCCGAAGCGCGGCCATTCGGGTAGCCCCGGACCGTTCGGATCGCCGGTGCGCGCAAAGTTCGTCCAATAGGCCGCGAGCGGCGCCGCTGCGTCGGGAGCGGCGCCCTCCTCCGCCAGCACGAAACGGATTTCGGAGCCGTGCGTCACCGGCTTGTCGCCCGGGCCGTCGATATCGAACTGGTAATGCCAGGTCGGTCCACCGCTGCGGGTCCGCTGGGCAGCGACATGGAGCGCGGGGCAGCGGAAGGTCAGATCGTTGGCCAGTCGCAACGCCAGATCGCCGGGGGGCGTACCACCCGGTGCAAGGCCGTAAGCCGCCTTGGCGGCGCCGGCGTTACCGCCGAAAACTTGCTCTATGGCGCGTTCCGGCGTTCCATAGAGACCGAGTTCATAGCGGTTGTTGCCAAGGATCAACGGGATATCCCGGCCCACACCCTTCGCCAGCGAGGCAGCAGGCGTTTCGGTCAGCACTTTGCCGTCGACCACGGCCTGAAGCCAGATGAAGCTGTCGTCATCCAGGTTCGGCACATCGGCATGCTCGGCGGCATCGATCAGGGCCTTGCCCGGCAAGGCGCGGAGCTGTGCGGCGGTGGCGTGCTCGGGCGCGCCGGCGGCCTTGGCGATGATCGCCCCCACCGCCTCGTTCTCTGCCAGCGAGCGCGGCGGCAGGCCGAAACCGGCGGTGCCGCTTTCCTCGATCGCCTTGTGGAACAGGCCCTTTGCGCCGGGCGAGAGCATCTGCAGGCCCACATCCTGCCCGCCGGCGGATTCGCCGAAAATGGTGACGTTGGCCGGATCGCCGCCGAAGCGCGCGATATTCGCTTGTACCCAGCGCAGGCCCGCCTGCTGGTCCATCAGCCCGTAGTTGCCGGACTGTTTGCCCAATGCCGCGTGCGACATGAAGCCCAGCGCCGAAAGCCGGTACTGCACGCTCACCAGCACGACGCCGCGCGCGACGATGGGCGACGCGGCCGGACCCGGCCCGCCGCCTGCGCGGTTGCCACCGCCGTGGATCCACACCATCACCGGCATCGGCTTGGCGGGGCGCAGCGTGGGTGTCGCGACGTCGAGGTAGAGGCAGTCTTCCGACTGATAGGCCGCGGCCTCGTGATTCCAGCCGTAATCGACCTGCAGGCACGCCGGCGCGGACTTCACGGCTTCGCGCGCGCCCTGCCAGTGCGGGACCGGCTGGGGGGCGCGGAAACGGAAATCGCCGACCGGCGGCGCCGCGAAGGGAATGCCGCGAAACATCGCGCGCCCGTCCGCGCCGGTCGCGCCCTGCACAGCGCCGGCGTCGGTCTGCACGACAGGCCCAGATGCGGGTGCGGATGCCGTTGCCGACGCCAGGGCCAGCGCGACGAGGGCGAGACTCATGGGATGTTCGCCGCCGCGATCGGGCGGGGAACGGGCTTGGCCATCGCGGCCTTGAACGCGGCCTCGGCCACCTTGTTCATCTCTTCATAGCCGGCGACGGTGGGATGCACGTGGTCCGACGTCAGCCCTTCGCGCGCGCCGAGGCCGGAGCCTTTCATCGCCGTCCAGTAATCGGCGTAGACCGATCCGGTCTTGGCGGCATAGCTCTTCAGCCAGGTGTTGAGCTTGACGATATGCATGCCCGTCTCCAGCCCCGGCCGCCAGGGGAATTGATCCGCCGGCGGGATCGAGGCGAGGATCACGCGGATGCCGTGTGCTTGCGCCAGTTCCACCATCGAACGGTAATTGCCCTGGATCGCCTCGTCGCTGATCGGGCCGGTGTTGCTGGCGATATCGTTGGTGCCGGCCATGATCTGGACGACATCGGGCTTCAGGTCGATCACGTCCTGCCGGAAGCGCAGCAGCATCTGCGAGGTCGTCTGCCCGCCGATGCCGCGGCCGATGCGGCCCGGCGTGAAGAAGGCGCGGTCAAGGTCGTACCAGCCCTGCGTGATCGAATCGCCCATCAGCACGATGCGCGGGCGCGGCGCCTTGACGGCATCCACGGCGTTCGCCTCGCGGTAGCGCGCGGTCCAGGCCCAGTCGGTATGGAGCCGCTCCTCCGCCGCCTGCATCCCGGCATTGGCGGCGGCACTGGGCGCGGCAGGAGCGATCGGCGCGGATTGCGCCATTGCCGCGGCGGGCAGCAGGAATGCGGACAGGGCAAGACAGGCGAGATTACGCTTCAAGATCAATTCCCCACGGCAATGGTCTGGGCCGCGACGTTCCAGCCGCGCAGCTTGACCGAGGGTGAACCACCCGCGAGCGCGCTTGGCGCAGTCACCGTCACCTCGCGGGTTTCGCCCGGCAGCAGAGAGACATAGTTGTCCGAGAAGTAGGCGGGAAGCACTTGCTTGCCCTTGGCGTCGAACAGCGTGAGCTTGGTCTGGATCGCGGCGGTCTTGCCGGGGTTGGTCAGGGTGACGACGATCTTCGTATCGCTGCCATCGGTGCTGATCCCACTGCTGACCTTGGCCGCGCCCGTCAGCGGCACTTGCGCCATCGTGCTCAGCGCCTGCAGCGCCTCGTCGCTGGCGGCCTGCCAATAGAAGTTGTCCGAAAGCCGGGCGCCGGACGCGTCCAGCGCTTCCAGACGCACGAGCACGGGGCCCGATGCCATCAGCGGCGCAAGGTCCAGCGTGAAGGCATCGGCCACCTTGCCGGCCACCGCGTCCACCTTCGCATCGCGCGTGGCGAGCGTGCGCCCGTCGAGCGCCTGCACCGTCGCCCGCACCGTCACGCCGGGCAGCGCGGCCATGCGGTTGTTGACCAGGATTACCTTGTGATCGGGCAGGTTCATCTGCACGTGCACCGGTTCCGACGCCTTCTTCATGCCGTAGAACGCACCGTGAGTGTCGTAATCGGACGAGAACCCCTGCCAGGCCGAGCTGGGCCATGCCGGCTGCGTCATCCACAGCATGCGGCCCGAGTTCGTGGTCCAGAGCCCCGCGTTCATGCCTTCGAAGATCGCGCGGTAGCTTTCGTATTCCAGCATCTGCGCCTTGCGTTCGAAATCGGGGAGGCTGGTGGGCTTGCCGAATTCGCGGTCCATGGCGTCGGTAAAGCTCTTCACCGCGCCGTTCCCGGTCTGGTGCCAGTCGTGATAGGCCCAGGTGTCGCTGATCGGCCAACGCTCGCTGGCCGGGATCGCGCGTTCCCACGATTCCAGCGTCGGGAACGAGGGCGTCCCCACCTCGACCGCGAAGCCCTTCGAATATTCGGTGAAGTACTTCTCCGGCTCACGCCAGTTGTAGGGCCCGGAATCGTGCAGGTTGATGCGGTTGGAAGAGGGCATGTAAAGGCGCGTGCCGTCTTCCTTGCGCAATAGATCGTCCAGCCCTTCGTTCAGGATCGGCTGCGGCACGCCTTCGTTGCGGCCGAACCACAGGACGATGGAGGGGTGGTTGCGGAAGCGCGAAACCACGTCCTTCGCATTGTCCAGGAACAGCGTCGGGTCCTGCGCCTCGATATTGTAGTCCTGCGTCGATTCCCAGAAATCGCTCATGACCATCAGGCCGTATTCGTCGGCCAGATCGAAGAAGCTGGCCTGCGTGTTCTGGCCCACCCAGTTGCGGATCACGTTGACGTGGGCGTCCTGGTGCAGCTTGAAATAGGGCTCCAGATGCGCGCGATCGACGCGCTTCATGAAGTCGTCCATGCCCACCGAGCCGCCGCGCGCGGCGATGCGCACACCGTTGACGCGCAGGACGAGGAAGGGCGAAAGCCCCTCATCCCCGGCGATCGGCGTAACGGCGGGCGACTTTTCCGCTCCGGCGACGAAGGAATAGGCCCAGCCGCCCGGCACCTGCCGGATCGCATCGTGGCGCTCATCGACGATATGCTGGCCTAGCTTGCGGGCCTTTTCGAAATCGATGGCAACGCGGTCAAGCTTGCCCTCGCCGTCCACCAGCGACAATTCGTAAGTGACCTGGCGCATGCCGAAGCGCACGTCCTTGCTGTCCGACGGCTGGCCGTCGACCGCAGTAGTCAGGTGCAGCATGTGCAGCGCCGGGGCGCCGTAGCCGTTCGGCCACCACAGCTTCGGGTTGCTCACCGCAAGCGCGCCGTCGGTCTCGGGCGAGAAGCGCACGGCCACCGACTGGCGGGCGGGCACGGTCACGCTGCGCTCCACCGCCACATCGTCGAACGCGGCGCGCACGGTGGTGGTCACGGCACGGTCGGACAAGTTGGTGACCGGCACGGTGATCTCGATATCGGCCACGCTGTTGTCCGCCTTGGGCAGCGTGGTGACGACTTGCGGATCGCCGATCTTCGCATCGCCGCTGGCGAGCAATTGCACGTCCTGCCAGAGCCCGGTCTGGCGGTCGCGGATGGTCGGGATCCAGTCCCAGCCTTCCGAGGCGCCGAAGGTCGGCCCGTCGAGCATCATCATGCCGCCGTTCTCACCTACGCCGGAGGTCAGCGATTCCTCATGGGCGACGCCGGGGCGCGGCGGCGGCGAGACGCGCACGGCAATCGCGTTGCGGCCCGGCTTCAACAGCGGCGAGACATCGAACTTGCCGCGCACGAACGCGCCCTTGGTCGTGCCGACCTCGGTGCCGTTGACCCAGACTTGCGACGCGAAGTTGACGCCGTTCAGCAGCAGTTCGAGGTGGCGGCCGCTGGCGCCGGCGGGCAGATCGAACTCGGTGCGGTACCAGTAGTCCTGATGCGCCAGCTTCTCAGGGATCACGAGGTTGTTGAGGCCATGCGCCGGGTCGGGATAGACGCCGCGATCGACGAGCGTGGTCAGCACGGTGCCGGGGACGGTGGCGGCGTACCACTTGGCATCGCCGAAACCGGGGCGCGAGATCGCAGCGGCATCGCCGTTCACATCCGGCGCGGCGGCGAGCGTCCACTTCTGCAGCGTCCACTTGCCTGCACCCGCTTCGGCGAGCGGGGTGACTTGCGGCACAGGCTTGGCGACCGGCTTGTCCGGCGCGGCGCCGCGCGGCAGCGTCGATACGGGCTGCGGGGTGACCTGACCCTGCATCTGGCGCACCTGCAGGGGCCAGCGCGGGCTGGTTTCGGCAAACTGGATCAGCGCCGGATTGGGCTGCGCGCCGGTGGCCTTGATGACGCCGGCATCGAGGCGCAGGCCGGCGAGACGGGCGGCGGGGGCCGGCGCGGAACCGACCAGCAGGCGAGCAGGCTGCGCGGTAAGCGGCTGCGCCAGCGTTGCAGCGGGCTTGCCGTCGACCGAAAGCGTCAGGCCCTTGGCACTCCTGACGAGTGCAAAGTGGTGCCACTGGCCGCCGCGCAGCGCCGTGCCGCTGGCGGTCTGGCCATTGGCGCTAAGCACCGGCTTGCCGCCGGTAACTGCGACCGAGACAAGCGCCGTATCGCTGTCCTTGCCGGCGAGCGTCGCCAAGGTGCCGCCGTCATTGCCATCGAGCGAGGCCCAGAAAGAGAGCGTCCAGTCACCCGCCGGAACGGTGACGTCGCGCGACCAGACGGGGCTGGCGGGGATCACGGCAAGGTCGAAAGGCCCGGCCACTTGCGCGGTTGCCGCCTGCGATGTCGCGATGACCGCCAGAGCGCAAGCACCCATCCATGCCGTGCGCGCGCGCAGTTTCGCCCCGTTGCTCATCCTCGTCCCTTTCAATGTCACCGCCCGGCTTCGGGCTTTCGCGGACACCAAACACGTACCGAGGCAAAAAGCCAAATGTTTTTATATAATCGGTTGCGGATTGGTGGGTGTTTCGGTTGATCGTGCGGCACACTCGGATCGCCACGCCGAAGGAACTGAGCGGACCACCTTTGCCGAATAACCACCTTTGCCGAATAAACGTCGTCTGCCCAATAAACTTCGTCGTCCCCGCGAAGGCGGGGACCCCGCTTCTTCTTTTTGGGCGCGCGGAGGGGTTGGTACTGCACCACCATCTCTGCGTCTCCGCGTCTCTGCGCGAATTCAAGAAAAGCGGGGCCCCCGCCTTCGCGGGGGCGACGAGATGGTTATTGGATAGGTGGGTGTAAGCCGTAAACGGCGGAAACCCAAAGCCCCCAGACGCAAACGGCGCGGGAAGAGCCCTGCCCTTCCCGCGCCGTGCGAAATCTCAGATCGAAGCCTGAACTCAGGCGCGGCCGATCTTCAGGAAGCGTTCCTCGCGGCGGGCCAGCAGTTCGCTGGTCGGCAGCACGCGGAGCGTGTCCAGTTCCTGCTCGATCGCGCCCAGCAGCGCCTGCGCGGTCTTGCCGGCATCGCGGTGTGCACCGCCGGTCGGCTCGGGCACCACACGCTCGATCACGCCGAGCGAGAGCAGATCCTGCGCCGTCACCTTCATCGCCTCGGCCGCGTCGGGGGCCTTGTCCGGCGTGCGCCAGAGGATCGACGAGGCGCCCTCGGGCGAGATCACCGAATAGATCGAGTGTTCGAGCATCAGCACGCGGTCGGCCGCTGCCAGCGCCACCGCGCCGCCCGAGCCGCCCTCGCCGACGATGGCCGAGACCATCGGCACCGGCACGCCAAGGCAGGCCTCGATCGAACGGGCAATCGCTTCCGCCTGACCGCGTTCCTCGGCCTCGACGCCGGGGAAGGCGCCGGCGGTATCGACCAAGGTGACCACCGGCAGGCCGAACTTGCCGGCCATTTCCATCAGGCGGATCGCCTTGCGATAGCCTTCGGGCTTGGCCATGCCGAAGTTGTGGCGGATGCGCGAAGTGGTGTCGGAACCCTTCTCGTGGCCGATCAGCATGACCTTGCGGCCATTGAGCTTGGCCAGACCGCCGATGATCGCCTGATCTTCGCCATAGAGACGGTCACCGCCCAGCGGCACGAACTCGGTAAAGCCGAGCGCGAGATAGTCTACGAAGTGGGGGCGCTGCGGATGGCGCGCCACTTGCGTCTTCTGCCAGGGCGAGAGCTTGGCATAGGTGCCGCTCAGCAGCGCCGCGCTCTTCTTTTCCAGACGGCCGATCTCGGAAGCGATGTCGAGATCGCTGCCGCTGGCGGTAGCGCGCAGTTCGGCAATGCGCGCTTCCAGTTCCGCAATCGGCTTTTCGAATTCAAGAAACGAGATCATGCTCTATCCGTTCAGGTCTGTTACCCACGCGCCTCAGGAGGCGCGCTTCGCCAGCCACTCTTCCAGCCACTTGATGGTATAATCGCCGCTCTGGAACTCGGGATCGTCCAGCAGCGCCTGATGCAGCGGGATCGAGGTCTTGACGCCGTCGATCACCATTTCATCCAGCGCACGCTTCAGGCGCATGATCGCGCCCTTGCGGGTACGGCCCGAGACGATGAGCTTGCCGATCATCGAATCGTAGTAGGGCGGGATGCGGTAGCCCGCATAGAGCCCCGAATCGACGCGCACGTTCATGCCGCCCGCCGCGTGGTAGGCCGTGACCTGACCCGGCGAAGGCGTGAAGTTCCACGGGTCTTCCGCATTGATGCGGCACTCGATGGCGTGGCCCTTGAACTCGATCTCTTCCTGGCGGAACGAAAGCGGGTTGCCTTCGGCCACGCGGATCTGTTCGCGAACAAGGTCGACACCGGTGATGGCTTCGGTCACCGGATGCTCCACCTGTAGGCGGGTGTTCATCTCGATGAAGTAGAACTCACCGTTTTCCCACAGGAACTCGATGGTGCCGGCGCCGCGATAGGCCATGTCTGCCATGGCCTTGGCGACGATGCCGCCCATGCGGTCACGCTCTTCGGGGGTGATGACCGGCGAAGGCGCTTCTTCCAGCACCTTCTGGTGGCGGCGCTGCAGCGAGCAGTCGCGCTCACCCAGGTGAACCGCCTCGCCCTTGCCGTCACCGAAGATCTGGAATTCGATGTGGCGCGGGTTGCCGAGGTACTTTTCCATGTAGACGGTGGCGTCGCCGAAGGCGGCCTTCGCCTCCGAACGGGCCTGGCCCATCTGGCTTTCGAGTTCCTCGGCCGAGTTCACGACCTTCATGCCGCGGCCGCCACCGCCCGAAGCGGCCTTGATGATGACCGGGTAGCCGATCGTCTCGGCCAGATCGCGCGCGACGGCGAAATCCTCGATCGCGCCGTCCGAACCCGGAACCAGCGGCAGACCCAGCGCGCCGGCGGTGCGCTTGGCTTCCACCTTGTCGCCCATCGTGCGGATGTGCTCGGGCTTGGGGCCGACCCAGATCAGGCCATGCGCCTCGACGATTTCGGCGAACTGGGCGTTCTCCGAAAGGAAGCCGTAGCCGGGGTGGATCGCGTCGGCATGGGTGATCTCGGCCGCGGCGATGATCGCCGCGACATTGAGATACGAATCCTTCGCCGCCGGCGGGCCGATGCAGACCGCATGGTCGGCAAGGCGCACGTGCATGGCGTCGGCGTCGGCGGTCGAGTGGACCGCGACGGTTTCGATGCCCATCTCGCGCGCGGCGCGGTGGATGCGCAGCGCGATCTCGCCGCGGTTGGCAATCAGGAGGCGCTTGATGGCCATCAGATTATGGTCCTCAGGCGATCACGACGAGCGGCTGGTCGAATTCGACCGGCTGCTGGTTGTCGATGAGAATGGCCTGGATCGTGCCGCCCTTGGGCGCGACGATCTGGTTCATCACCTTCATGGCTTCGACGATCAGCAGCACGTCGCCGGCCTTCACCTGCTGGCCGACGCTGATGAAGTTCGGCGCGGTGGGCTCGGGCGCGAGGTAGGCAGTGCCGACCATCGGCGATTTCACCGCATCGACCGGAGCGGCCGGGGCAGCAGCTTCGGCAGCCGGAGCGGCGGCAGCAGCCGGGGCCGCGGCGGGCGCCGGGTAAGGGAATGCCGGGGCGGCGGCAGCGACGAGCTGCTGCGCAACCTGGCGCGTCACCTTGATCTTGCGTTCGCCGTCCTCGACCTCGATCTCGGTCAGACCGGTTTCAGCCAGGAGCTCGGCGAGCTCGCGTACCAGCGCGCTGTCGATGTTCACGCAACTTCCTTTCGTTCAAGATAACCGAGCAGCGATGCCAGCGTGCCTTTGAGGTCCTTGCGGTGGACCACCATGTCCACCATGCCGTGGGCATGGAGGTACTCGGCGCGCTGGAAGCCGTCGGGGAGTTTCTCGCGGATCGTGTCCTGGATCACGCGCTGGCCGGCGAAGCCGATAAGGGCGCCGGGCTCTGCAATGTGGATATCGCCCAGCATCGCATAGCTGGCGGTGACGCCGCCGGTGGTGGGATCCGTCAGGACGACGATATAGGGCAGACCCGCCCGCGCAAGGCGGCGGATCGCGACGGTCGCCTTGGGCATCTGCATGAGCGAGAGGATACCCTCCTGCATGCGTGCGCCGCCCGCGGCGGTAAAAATGACGTAGCCGCAGTTCTCGGCAATGGCGCGTTCGGCGGCTTCGACGAAAGCCTCGCCCACGGCCATGCCCATCGACCCGCCCATGAACGCGAAGTCCTGCACGCCGAGCACGACCTTGCGGCCCTCGATCGTGCCGAGCGCATTGGTCAGCGCATCGGGGAACACGTTGGCGGCGCGAGCGGCTTTGAGGCGATCCGAATACTTCTTGGAATCGCGGAAATTGAGCGGATTTTCCGGAACGCGCGGCGCCGAAAGGACGCCGTAACCGGCGTCGAGAAGCTGGTCGAAGCGCGCCTGCGCGCCGATGCGGCCATGATACTGGCAGCGCGGACAGACCGAGAGGTTGTCCTCGAACTCCTTGGTGAAGAGCATCTCGCCGCAACCGGGACACTTGGTCCACAGGTTGTCGGGCGTATCCCGCTTCTTCAGGTTCCCGAGGGAATTGCGTACTTTGCTAAGCCAACTCATGACCAACCCTTGCGTGAGACCCGAGCGGCCCGGTGATTGTCCGGGCTCATCTCGCGGCCGTCCGGAAGCCGTGTGAATGCGCCGATTTCCGGCATATCCTGCGACCGAACGATCCTTGCGGACGACAGACACCGTGCCGGTCTGCCGGCCCGTCGCCGTGCGCGGCAATACGCGGCAGATATGGGTAGATCAATCGCCTGCGCGAGCAAGGTGGGACAAAAAGTGCCAGATCGGGGCACCGGGGCCGCTGGGCGATAGGGGCTAAGGCCGCAGGAATCCGCGATTTCCATGGTCCCGACGCTGCCCCTGTAAAGTTACATGGAAGCCCTCAAACTTTGCTGCGTTCCATCACCTTCCCAATACGTCAAGCGAGAAATTTTCGGTCTTTCTACTCGCCTCCTGTTGCCGAAATGAGACATATTTGTCCCACGAGCGGGTGCTTGATCGGGAGAAGTCCTGCGATCAGGATGGCTTGATGATGAGACAGGCGACCGCGATCCTTACTTTCGACACCCCCGGCCGAGGCCTGACCGATATCACGCGGGCGATTGCCGCATGGCAGCGCGAGAGCGGCATCGGCGAAGGATTGCTGACGCTGCTCTGCCGCCATACCTCCGCCTCCCTGCTGATTCAGGAAAATGCCGCGGGCGAGGTACGCAGCGATCTGGTTGCATGGCTGGACAGCATCGCGCCGGAAGGCAGGCATTACGACCACGACGATGAAGGACCGGACGACATGCCGGCGCACCTCAAGGCCACGCTGACCGGCGTGAACCTGTCGATTCCGGTGATCGACGGACGGATGGCGCTGGGAACGTGGCAGGGCATCTATCTGGCCGAGCATCGCCGCATGCCGCATCGCCGGCAGGTGGCGCTTCATCTCTTTGGCGCGTAGAATCAGCCTGTAACCGGCAGCAGGCGTGAGGCGAACTGGGATCATGAGCGACATCGCCCCGCCTGCTGACACGCCCGCCGAATCGCCTCCCCTCCAACAGGCAGCCCCGCATGGCGGCGATCTGGTGAAGCGCCACCGGCTCTCGACGCGGCTCTGGCACTGGACGAATGCGGTCACGCTGCTGATCATGCTGATGAGCGGGCTGATGATCTTCAACGCCCATGCCCGGCTTTATTGGGGCGAATACGGCGCGAATTTCGATACCCCGTGGCTGAAGATCGGCTCCGCTCGGATCGGCACGTATGAATATGGCTATCTGCAAGTGGCCGGCCACCGGGTCGAGACGACCGGGCTGCTCGGTTACTGGAAAGACCCCGACGGCACCCCGCATCGCCGCGCCTTTCCTTATTGGGCGACGATTCCTTCCGCCTACAGCCTGGCCGATGCGCGGACATGGCATCTCGCCTTCGCCTGGGTGCTTTCGCTGGGGCTGGCGGCCTACCTGATCTGGTCGCTCGTCAACCGGCATATCCAGCGCGACATTCATATAACGCGGGGCGAATGGCGGCTGCGGCATGTGTGGCAGGAAGTGATGGACCACGCCCGGCTGCGCCTGCCCACCGGCGCGGCGGCGCTGCGCTACAACACGCTTCAGAAGATCGCCTATGCCGGGGTGCTGTTCGGATTGCTGCCGCTGATGATCCTGACCGGCCTCGCCCTCTCGCCCGGCACCGATGCGTGGCTGCCGCTGGTGACGGAAGTGTTCGGCGGGCGGCAGACGGCGCGCTCGATCCATTTCCTTTGTGCCTTTGCCTTGGTCGGCTTCTTTGTCGTCCACATCGCCATGGTGCTGCTGGCGGGGCCGTTCAACGAACTGCGCTCGATGGTGACGGGCTGGTATCGCCTGCCAAAGGAGCGGGAATCGTGAGCAAGCTGATCCTCTCGCGGCGGCGGCTGATTCAGGCCGGAGCGGTGGGCGCTGGCGGGCTGCTGCTCTCCGGCTGCGACCGGCTGACGCGCGATCCTAAAGTGCTCGATTTTCTGGGACAGGCGGAAGATCTCCACCGCGTGACACAGCGCGGGCTGGCCGGCGATGCGCTCGCCCGCGAGTTCGCCGAATCGCAGATGTCGCCCACCTTCCGCGCCAATGGCAGTCTTGCCGTCGCCGATCCCATCTACCGCGCCCACTTCGCGCAGGGCTTTTCCCAATGGGCGATGCGGCTGGACGGCATGGTAGAGCGTCCGCTCACGCTGCCGCTCACCGCGCTCAGGCAATTCCCCCAGCGCACCCAGATCACCCGCCACGATTGTGTCGAGGGCTGGAGCGCGATCGGCAAATGGACCGGGCCGCGCCTCGCCACCCTGCTCGATCTCGCGCGGCTGCGGCCGGAAGCGCGCTATCTCGTGTTCCATTGCGCCGATCTCTACGGCGGGCGGCCCTATTACGAATCGATCGACCTTGTGGACGCCTTCCACCCGCAGACAATCCTGGCCTGGGCCATGAACGGCCGCCCGCTGGAGGAACAGCACGGCGCCCCGCTGCGGCTGCGCGTGGAGCGGCAGCTCGGCTACAAGCACGCGAAGTTCGTCACGCGCATCGAAGCGGTCGCCGCGCTGGACGGTATCTACGGCGGCAAGGGCGGCTACTGGGAGGATAACGGCCGCTACGCGTGGTACGCCGGGATTTAGAATTGCATCCCGGCCTATCTGGCTTATCCACGCCACTTCAAAAAATATCGCGAGAGCGTGCCCCCCGTGACTTTCCCTGCCATGACCTTCCATGACCTTCGTGAGTTTCAGCCGTGATTTCCGCGCTCGACTTGTTCCGTATCGGCCTTGGCCCGTCCAGTTCGCACACCGTCGGCCCGATGCGCATCGCCATGCGCTTCCTGCAGGGAATCGAAGCCGCCGGGCAGCTTGAAGCGATCGCCCGCGTCCGCGTGGACCTGCAAGGATCGCTGGCGCTGACCGGCGAAGGCCACGGCACGCCCGACGCCTGCCTGATGGGCCTGATCGGCTTCGAACCCGAAACCGCCGAGCCGGCCGAAGCCCATGCCGCCGCTGCCGCAGTGCATGCCAGCGGCCGGATCATGCTGCTGGGCCGTCACGAAATCGCCTTCGACTGCAAGAGCGACCTGATCCTCGATTTCGACCACATCCCCGACCTCCACCCCAACGGCATGGTGCTGACGGCATGGGACACTGCGGGCGAGGAACTGGCGCGCGGCGAGTATTTCTCGACCGGCGGCGGCTTCTATTCCAGCCGCCACCAGCTGGAACAGCCTGCTCCGGACGATCAGGTGGTCAACGGTCCTCCGGTGCGCTTCCCCTTCACGTCGGGCGCCGAACTGCTGGCGGTCTGCGAAGCGAGCGGGCTGGACATCGCCGAAGTCATGATGGCCAACGAAGCGGCGCGCCGGCCCGAGGAAGAGACCTGCGCAGGGCTCGACGTCATTGCCAATGCCATGAATCGCTGCATCGACGAGGGACTTTCGCGTGAAGGGCACTTGCCCGGCGCGCTCAAGGTCCGCCGCCGCGCCCGTGCCATTCACCAGAAGCTGATCGCCCGCCCGCAGGACAATCAGGCCGAAACGCTGATGGACTGGCTGAACCTCTACGCCATGGCGGTGAACGAGGAAAACGCCAGCGGCGGCCGCGTCGTCACTGCGCCCACCAATGGCGCGGCGGGCATCGTCCCCTCGCTGCTGCGCCAGTATTGCAGCGACGGCAACGTGGCGATCCCCTCCAAGGCGCGCCGCTATCTGCTGACCGCCGCCGGAATCGGCCTGCTTTACAAGCAGCGCGCCTCGATCTCCGGCGCGGAGATGGGCTGCCAGGGCGAAGTGGGCGTGGCCTGCTCGATGGCGGCGGCGGGCCTCGCCGCGGTCTGGGGTGGCACCCCGGTGCAGGTTTGTGCAGCAGCCGAGATCGGCATGGAGCACAACCTTGGCCTTACCTGCGATCCGGTCGGCGGGCTGGTGCAGATCCCCTGCATCGAACGCAACGCCATCGCCGCAGTGAAAGCCGTGAACGCTGCGAAGCTGGCCCTGCACGCCGGGGAAACGCCGCGCGTGTCGCTCGATCAGGTGATCGAGACGATGCGGCAGACCGGGCTCGATATGTCGAGCAAGTACAAGGAAACCAGTCAGGGCGGGCTGGCGATCAACGTCGTCGCGTGTTGAGCGCTTTCGAACGACGCCTGCGATTCCTGTAAAATCACCTCGTCATCCCCGCGAAGGCGGGGATCCCGCTTATTCTTCAGCCGTGGCGCGAAGGAAGCGGGGCCCCCGCCTGCCCTCCGGGCAGTTCATCCTGAGCGGCCGGCCTGCCGGCCAGCCGAAGGGCGCGGGCGACGATGGCTTGTTAGGGATAGGCTTCTGGTCCGGGACGCGTGGCAGATGAAGCCCGCCGCTACTGCAACGTCACCCCATCCTCATCGTCGTCATCCGACCGGCGCCCGAAGAACTGCATCAATTGCACCAGCAACTCGCACCGCTCGCGCAGGCTGGAAACCTCCAGCAGAGCCTGCTTCGCTGCCGCATCGAACGGCGCGATCTGCGAGACGCCGTTGATCAGCGACTGGTCATCCAGCCGCGCGACCTGATCCCAATCCACCGCATAGCCTTGCGCATCGGCGAATCGCCGTGCCTCGCGCTCGAAACTGGCGCGTTCGATGGCCGCCAGCACTTCGTCACCGTCGTCGGGCAACAGTTCGGCCTCGATCTGCCGGAACGGCGTGGTGACATCCAGTTCTCGAACCAGGCGGAAGCGCGACTCGCCTTCGAGCAGGATATTGAACCGCCCATCGTCCAGCGCCTCGACATCGCCGATGCGGCCAAGGCAGCCCACGGCGTAGAGCGGCGCCCCTTCCGCCGGGCGCTGCGGCTGGATCATGCCGATGCGCCGATCGCGTGCGAGCGCGTCGCTGATCATCGCCCGATAGCGCGGCTCGAAGATGTGGAGCGGCAATTGCAAACCCGGATAGAGGACGGCGCCCGGCAGAGGGAAGATAGTAATCCGCACGGGCGCCGCTCCCATCAGCCGAACAGCACGGTGGAGAGCTTGCGGCGCGTGGCGGAGACCCAGGGATCTTCCAGACCGACCGCCTCGAAGATCTGCAGCAGCTTGGCGCGTGCGGCGCCTTCATTCCACTCGCGGTCGGCGGCGACCATGCGCAGCAGCGTGGCGGCGGCATCGTCGCGCTCACCGGCGGCGAAGGCGGCATTGGCGAAGGCCAGCTGCGCGTCCATGTCAGCGGGACGTTCGGCCGCGGCGGCGCGCAGGGCGGCGAGTTCGCTATCCTCCGGCTTGTCCTTGGCCAGCGCTAGTGCCGAGCGTGCCCGGTCCAGATGCGCATCGGCGGCAAGTTCCGGCTCAAGGCTGGACAGCACCTGCTCGGCTTCCTCGATTCGCCCGGCCGCGACCAGCCCGCGCACGAAGCCGGCGATCACTTCGGGATTTTCCGGCGCGATGTCGAGGATCTGCATGAAGATCGATGCCGCGCGCTCACCATCGCCATCGGCCAGCGCTTCCTCGCCCATGGCGATCAGCGGCGCGATGTCCTGCTGCGGTTCGCCGCCGGCCTGCACCGGAAGCTGCGCCAGCAGCTGGTCCAGCATCTGCTTCAGCTGCGATTCGGTGCGCGCATTGGTCAGGTCGGCCACCGGCTGGCCCTGGAAGATCGCATAGACGGTGGGGATCGAGCGGACCTGGAACTGCCCGGCGATGAACTGTTCCTCATCGACATTGAGCTTAGCGAGCACCACGCCCTTGTCCGCATATTCGGCGGCCACCTTTTCCAGCACCGGCGTCAGCGCCTTGCACGGCCCGCACCATTCCGCCCAGAAATCCAGGATCACCAGCTTCGTCATCGACGGTTCGGCAACGGACTGACGGAAGCGGTCCACCGCCTTCTGTTCGTCGAGGTTGAGACCCATGCTGGCCAAGATTCTTGCTCCCGTGAATGCGTGCGTAAATGTGCTTGAGCGCACTAGATCGGCCTTCGCGACCGATTTGTGAAGGGTTTATGGGCCTGTTGCAGGTCTTCGTACGATTCTTTCAATTTAGCTCTTGCCGACCCCAAAAAGCACTGCTAGTGGGCCGCCTCCACCCCGGACCTGCCGGTTAATCCAGCGGGTCTCGAACGTCAGAGCGGGCGTAGCTCAGGGGTAGAGCACAACCTTGCCAAGGTTGGGGTCGAGGGTTCGAATCCCTTCGCCCGCTCCAGTTCATAATCGGGTTTTCCGGTCTTCCGGAAGGTCTCGAACGCCAGAGCGGGCGTAGCTCAGGGGTAGAGCACAACCTTGCCAAGGTTGGGGTCGAGGGTTCGAATCCCTTCGCCCGCTCCAGTTCGACAGCACAGCAAAACGAACCCTCTCTTCATTTGAGCGCTACGCGGCAAGCCGCTTCGCTTGTGGTTCGAATCCCGTCGCCCGCTCCAGTTCGACTTCTCACAAAATCGCAGTTTCAAAGCGAAGCGCATAAGCGCTTCCTTTTGTGATTCACCGCCGCCCTCAACGCGCGGCGAACCATTCGGCCATGCGCTCGATCGCCTGTTCGATCAGCGGCGTTGAAACCGCGAAGCTCATGCGAAAATGGCGATGACCGTCGACAGGATCGAAATCGATCCCCGGCGCGGTGGCGACGCCCGTGTCACGCAGAAGCTGCCGGCAGAAGGCCAGACTGTCATTGGTCAGATGGCCGATATCCGCATAGATATAGAACGCCCCGTCGGGCGGCGCGATCTCGCTGAGGCCGAGGCGTGGCAGCGCCGCCAGCAGCAATTCGCGATTGCGCGCGTAGGTATGCAGGTGGCCTTCGAGTTCCTCGGTCGAATCCATCGCGATCAGCCCGGCGTGCTGCGCCAGCACCGAAGGCGTGAGGAACAGATTACTCATCCGTGATCGCGCCGCCGTCACCACTTCGGGAGGCACCACCAGCCAGCCCAGCCGCCAGCCCGCCATCGAATAGTATTTCGAGAAGCTGTTGACGATCACCGCCTCGGGCAGATGCTGCAGGGTGGACTGCGCCGGCTCGCCATACGTCAGCCCGTGATAGATCTCGTCCGACACCACCCGGATGCCCTTGCGGCGGCAGACTTCGGCAATCGCTGCCAGTTCCTCCGGCGCGATCACCGTGCCGGTCGGGTTAGCGGGGCTCGCGAGGATCAGGCCATCGGGCACCGGATCGAGCGCATCTAGCGCGGCGGCCGTCACCTGATAGCGCTCGGCCGGGCCGCAGGGCATCTCCACCGGCTCCAGATAGAGCGTCTTCAGCGTGTTGCGGTAGGCGACATAGCCCGGCCGCGCCAAAGCCACGCGCGCGCCCGGCGCGAAGAGGCTGGTCAGCGCCAGCACGAAAGCGGGCGAGGCGCCGCAAGTCAGGATCACCTGCTCGCGGCCCACCGAAACGCCATAAGTCTCCGCATAGTGGCGGGCGGTACGGTCCAGCAACTCGGTGCTTTCCCAGTAACCACCCGGATCGCTGTCCAGCACCTTGTGCGCCGCAGCAATCGCAGCAGCCGGCGCACCGGTGGAGGGCTGGCCATATTCCATGTGAATCACATCGCGCCCCTCCGCCTGCAATTCATAGGCAAGGCGGCCGATCGCCATGGCGTGAAAGGGATCGACCTCTGCGATCTTCTGGGCAATCTTCGGCGCGATCTTCTCGGGAGCGTTCATCCTTGCTTGCTAGGTGCCTTCAGTCGCGCAGGCAATCCCGCTTGCCCGGACATGCAGGCCCGGCTCGACGATCTGGCCCAAACCCGCGCTACCCGGCAGACTGTACACCGAAGGAGAGTACATTTGCCTACTCAGCTCGATCATTACCGTCTGCTGGGCCGCTCCGGCCTGCGTATCTCGCCGCTGTGCCTCGGCACGATGACTTTCGGTGTCGGCCCCGGCGGCTGGGGTTCGACCGACGAGGAAGCGGCGCGAATGCTGGACATCTATGCCGATCGCGGCGGCAACTTCGTCGATACGGCGGACTTCTACGGCCAGATGGGCGGTTCCGAACGGCTGCTGGGCCAGATCGTGGGGGACCGGCGAGAGAAGCTGGTGATCTCCACCAAGTATTCGATCACCACCAGCCCCGGCGATCCCAATGCGGCGGGCAATTCGCGGCGCAACATGGTCCGCTCGGTCGAAGCCTCACTGAAGCGGATGAATACCGACTGGATCGACCTGCTCTACCTGCACATGTGGGATTTCCGCACGCCGGTGGATGAGATTCTGCGCGCGTTCGACGATCTCGTCCGTAGCGGCAAGGTGCTCTACATCGGCCTTTCCGATACCCCGGCATGGCAGGCGAGCCGGATGCAGGCGATTGCAGAGCTGCGCGGATGGACGCAGTTCTGCGCGCTGCAGATCCAGCACAACCTGATCGAGCGCACGGTGGAGCGCGAACTGATCCCGATGGCGCGCGAGATGGGGCTGGGCGTCTGCCCGTGGTCGCCGCTGGGCGGCGGCGTGCTGACCGGCAAGTACAGCAGTGCCGATGTCTCCGCCCCCGCCGGCGAAATGATGGGATCGCGCAAGGCGATCAACGTCGCGACCGGGCGGCTGAGCGAACAGAACCTCGCCATCGCGCAAGTCACGGCCGACGTCGCCAAGGATATCGGCTGCACGCCCGCGCAAGTGGCGCTGGCCTGGCTGCTCGCCCACCCGGATGTCGATTCCCCGGTGCTGGGCGCGCGCACGCCGGCGCAGCTGGAGGATAACCTCGGCGCGCTGGAGGTGACGCTTTCAGACGAACACCTCGCCCGGCTGGAAGCGGCCAGCGCGGTGCCGAAAGTCTTCCCGATGGATATGCTGACCGGCCCTGCCGAGCATATCATGACCGGCGGCGTAACTGTCGAAACGCGCGGTTGACCGCCAGTTTTCGCACCGTTTGCCGCATCTGCGAAAGAGCGTGAGCCAGATCACGCTCTTTCGAGCCGCCCGGTGCCATAACGGGCCATCCGGAGCGGTCAAAGTGAACCTGCCCGTTCCGGATATCGTCTCAGACACCGATGGCCACCGTGGCCGGGTTCGGGGACATTCGCGTTTTGGTGGCGGCGATGACGCGCGGGGCTCTGTGGGAGCGCGACGCGGCGCCACCCGGCTGATCGTCCGGCCATCCGGCACAGCCGGAACGCGGCGCCGATCCGATCCGCACCTGCGGAAGCGTGACGATCCGGGGGGAATTCGTCACCACCCAGAGCGGTTTCTCACCGGGGGGATTTGGCCGAAAGGCCGGGTGAGAAGCGGATCGGCGCCGCGTATAGCCGCCCAATGTCAGGACCTGACTCAGCCCGGATTGGCGCTGGCGATGCCGGGCCGCTCCGCCCCCATTCCCGAAAAGCCGATCGAATAGCCGCCGTCCACCGGCAGGACTACGCCGGTAACGTAAGCCGCCTCATCGCTGGCCAGATAGAGCGCGGCCTGCGCGATGTCTTTCGCCAGCCCCCAACGCCCCATCGGAATGCCCGCGAGCACCGGGAACTCAGCCGGTGGCTCGGCATGGGTGCGGGAGGCTTCGACCAGCCCCGTCCACATCGTGCCCGGCGCAATGGCGTTCACGCGGATGCCCTGATCCGAATAGTCGAGCGCCGCCGCCTTGGTCAGCTGGTTCACCCCCGCCTTGGCCGCGCCGTAGACCGAATGGTGCTTCCAGCCGATCACGCCCGAGGCCGAAGTCGTGTTCACGATCGCCCCGCCGCCGGTCTTCAACATCGAGATTATGCCGTACTTCATGCCCAGAAACGCACCGCGCAAGTTGGTCGCGTGGACGCGGTCCCACGTCTCCAGCGACTGTGTGTGCAGCGGCGCCATCGGCCCGCCGAACCCGGCATTGTTGCAGAGCACATCGAGCCGCCCGAAGCGCTCCTCGGCAGTGGCGATCATCGCCTGCACTTGCGCCTCGTCGGAGACATCGCACTGCACGCCCACCGTATCGCCGCCGAGCGATGCCGCCACTTCGTCCTGCTTGCCCGAGATATCCGCCAGCACCAGCCGGGCCCCCTCGGCATGAAACAGTTCGGCCATGGCCCGGCCCATGCCCGAACCCGCGCCGGTGACGATGCAGACTTTATCCTGAAGTCTTCCCATGGTCGTTCTCCTTAAGCGCTCGTGTCGATGGTCGGACGGATCGAAATCTCGGAGATGTTCGTCCGGCGCGGCATGGCGAGGATGAAGACGATGGCCTCACCGATATCGCGCGGCTTCACCGCGCCTTCCTTGCTGACATGGGCCTTGATCGCGGTGCGCCACTGCGGGTCGGAAATCGAATCCGCCACCTCGGTCTCGGTCGCGCCGGGCATCAAGGTGGTGACGCGGATGTTCTTGCCGCCCAGTTCCTGCCGCATCCCGTCGGTCATCATGTTGACCGCGTGCTTGCTGGCCGAATAGGCGCTGGTCATCGGCCCGCCCTTGCGCCCGGCGAGCGAGGAGATGGTGATGATATCGCCGCCGCCCTGCTCCAGCATGTGCGACACGGCGGCGGCACTGGTGTAGACGGTGCCCATCAGATTGATGTCGATCACCCGGCGATAGATCGCGGTATCGCAGTTCTCGATCCCGCCCGCTTCCATGATCCCGGCCGAGTTGATCAGAATGTCGATCCGCCCGAACGCCGCGACGGTCTGCGCCACGGCCCCACGCGCATCGTCCTCCACGGTCATGTCGCCCGGAATCGCCAGCGCCTTGCCGCCCGCCGCCTCGATCTGCGCGACGAGCCCCGAAAGCCGCTCCGCCCGGCGTGCGCAGACGACGACCGTCGCCCCCGCCTCGGCAAGGCACGAGGCCGCCGCCTCCCCGATCCCCGACGACGCGCCGGTAACGAGCGCGACCTTTCCTGCAAGCTGGCCCGACATGCCTTCTCCACTCCACCGCGCGGCTCCTTGCGGCCGCTTTCGTATCCATTGGCTGAAGGGTGGCGAAGACGAAGTCAACGGAAAATGCTGAACTAGTGTTCAAATCGCCTATGCGAGGTGGCTGGAATGTATCCAAGCGGGCGAGGTTGATGAGAAGGAAAGGGATCGCGCAAAGGCGCGAAGGCGCAAAGGGGTTGGTAGCGCCGCAGGCCTTTCTTGCCCCAATCGGTTGCGCGTCAGGTGATTTTGAAAGCGGCTTCGCCGCAAGCGCCGCCTCTTTGCGCCTTCGCGCCTTTGCGCGATTTTATATCTTGTGTTGTTCTTCTCCGCCCCTCCGTGCTTCCACGTAAATCTACTTCCGTCACGCAATCGCCAACACACTGCGATGGATAAACCGCACCAAGTCCGCCTGCCCCCGCGCCCCGGTCTTGGCGTAGATCCGCTTGGAATACGTCCGCGCCGATTCCACCGTCAGCCCCACTTCCGGCCCCGCCTCGGCAATCGACAGGCCGCGACTGAGCGCCAGCGCCAGCCGCGCCTCGCTCGCGGTAAGGTCGAACAGTTGCGCAAGCTGCCCGCAACGGTCGGCCGAGGACCAGTGATCCGCGTGGAGATAACAGAGCACCGCCGGCGCCGCCCGCGTCGTCCCCATGCGCCGGCCGGAGGGGACCAGCAGCAAGTCCAGCCACGGCTCCCGGCACAGCACCAGCGCACGCGGCCGGGCATCGGGATCGCGCGCGAGTTCACCGATGGCTTCCGCAAGCTGCCGCCGCAGCCGTGGATCGTGCGCGCTCAGCCGGCCATCGCGGGTCCGCATGAGCCCGGTCGAGCCTGCCAGCATCCGCGTGCCCAGCGGATCGGCATCGAGCACCCTGCCCTCGCCATCGAGCGTCACCCACCCGAAGTTCATCCGCCGCACCGCCTCACGCTCGATCTCCGCGCCCATCCGCTCACGCTCCAGCGCTACGAAGCTGCCGAGCGCCGCGCGCAGATGAGGGGCCAGGTCTTCGAGCAGGCCGTCGACATCCGCCGCAAACTCGCCATCCCGGCGAGTAATCGTGATCCAGCCGTTCACCCCGCCCGGCTCGGCAAAGCGGATCATGCGCATGTGGTTCATGCCGGAGGGCGCGAGCAATTGATCGAGATAGGCATCGTGCCGCGGATCACCGAAGCGCAGTAATTCGTGCAGCGCGTGGCTGCGCCCCTCCTGCATCGCGTGATAGGGCATCGGATCGCGCAAGTAGAGGCTCTCGCGATAGAGCTGCGAAACCGGCGGGGGCGAAGGCTGGCCGGAATAGAGATGGATCACCCGCGCCTCCGGCGTGCCCAGCGGCAGGGGGCGAAACACGAGGCTGGCATAATCCGCCGCAACCCGCGCGCGCAGGGCATCGAGGAAGCGCCGCCAGGGCGGGTCTTCCACCAGTCCCTCGATCAGCGGCACCAGCAGCGCCGCGTCCTCTCCTTGCAGCATTTCCGTGATCCCCAAATGGGAATTTTCGTGACCCGAGGGCTAACCCACAACCGCATCCAGAGACAACGAGCGGCGCCTATCCATCACCTCAGGGGTATGGGGGACGCTGCCTGAGAGGATGGCCTTATGAATGTGCAGCCCGCAGCCTTCCTGCGAACCACCCTGCCGCTCGGCATCGACATGGCGCAGGACTACGATTCGGGCCGCTATCACTCGATCTGGCTGCCCGATCACATGGTCAGCTTCTGGCCCGATTCGATCTGGACGCCGGAATTCACCGATCTCGCCAAGGCCTCGCCCAGCCCGCACCGCCATCTCGACGGTCTGGCGGTGGCGGCGGCGACGGCAGTGCTGACCAAAAATACGCCGTTGGCGACCACCGTGGTCGATACCGTGCGCCGCCATCCCTCGCTGCTGGCGCAGACGGCGCTGACGATCAGCCACCTGTCGAAAGGCCGCTTCATCCTCGGCCTCGGTTCGGGCGAGTTGGAAAACACGGTTCCTTACGGCTTCGATTTCGACAAGCCGGTGGGGCGGCTGGAAGAATCGATCAAGGTCATCAAGCTGCTGTGGCATGCGGACGGCCCGGTCGATTTCGAAGGGCAGTTCTTCCACCTCCACCACGCGCGGATGGACACCGAGTTCTACGAGGGCAAGGCGCCGCCGATCTGGCTGGGCGCGGCAGGTCCACGCATGCTGTCCATCACCGGGCGCGAGGCGGATGGCTGGTGGCCGGCGGGTTCGTGGACGCCGGAAGACTATGCCGCGAAGCTGAAGGTGATCCTCGATACGGGCGACGCCGCCGGGCGCGACATGAGCCACTTCACTCCCGCCCTCACCCAGATGTGCCTGATTGGCGAGCCTGACGAGATCGACGAAATGCTGCGCGCGCCGATGGTGAAATCGATCATCCTGATGATGACCGCCAAGGACCTGGCCCAGTTCGGTTATGAACACCCGATGGGCACAGACTGGCGGGGCATCATGGACTTCGACCCCGTGCGCCTTAGCCGCGAGAAGATGTTGAAATTCTGCGACGAGATGGACCCGCAGGCGATCCGCGACGTGCTGCCCGTGGGCACGCCGAAGGACGTCGCCCTCAAGATCAAGGGCTTCGCCGATGCCGGGATGCGCGTCTACAAGCTGATGGAATATGGCGCGATGGGCGGCATGAAGTTCTCCGCCACCAGCGCCGCCAAGGTCCGCGAGACCGAGGACGAAATCGCCCGTCTGGTGGAGGCCTGAACATGGCCGACCTGAACGCGCAGCACTTACTGCTTGAAGCGCAGCAAATCACCGGCCTTTCAGACTGGGCGGATGCCAATTGGCCGGACGAGGGCTTCCCCGAACGCTTCGCCCTCGCAGTGGAGCACATCAACGGCATCGCCATGGACGCGGCAGGCCGCGCGGCAGCGGCGGAGAACGTGCTCTGGCTGCTGACCGATCGCCTGCGCTTCTTCGAGGATCGCAAGCGCTTCCCGCTGGCCGATGAAGCGATCGACCGCCCGATGTTCGTCAGCGGCGAACCCCGCTCCGGCACAACGCTGATGCACGCGCTGCTCGCCGTCGATCCCGGAGCGCGGGCACTGCGGTTCTGGGAGGTGATGCACCCCTCACCACCGCCGGGGACTGTCGAGGCCCCCGATCCTCGCATCCCCGCCGCCGATGCCGAATGGCGCGAGATCAATGCGAAGATGCCGCGCTGGCTGCACTGCCACCCCTACAACGACATGCTGGGCGAAGGTCTGCCCGAAGACGAACGCACCTGGGCCTTCGACTTTCGCGTGATGACGCCCACGGCATGGTGGCGCGTGCCGATGCAGAACCTCTCCTTCGGCCTGCCCACCGATCCGCCCGCACAGTACCGCATTCACAAGGCCATGCTGCAAGCGCTGCAATACCGGCGGCCCACCCGGCACTGGGTGCTGAAGGGCTTCCACACCACCCGGCTCGACGCGTTCTTCGATGCCTATCCCGATGCCTCGCTGGTCTGGCTCCACCGCGATCCGGTGATGGTCGCCGCCAGTTCGACGATGATGATGGCGGACATCATGGACGGTATCGTCGGCAAGATCGATCTGGTGAAGGAAGCCCGCGCCCATCTGGAGCGCGTGCGCTGGTCGATCGGCAACACGATGGCCCATCCGCTGGCGAACGATCCGCGCATCCACCACGTGCGCTACCGCGACTTCGTGGCCGATCCGATCGGCGTGATCCGCGATTACTACAAGTTCGCGGACCGCCCCTTCACGCCCGAAGCGGAAGCGGCGATGCGGCGCTATCTGGCCGAGAACAAGGGCGACCGCCACGGCAAGTTCCATTATTCGACGCAAGTGCTGGTCGATGCCGGTTACGACCTCGATGCGCTGAATGCGGAGTTCGCGCCGTTCCGGGAACGCTTCGGCGTAGAGATCGAACAACGCTGATGCACCCGCGCGTCAGCCTTCATCAAGTGGCGATGGTGGACCGGGAGACCGGCCCCTTCCTCCAGTTTTGCTGCGAGATCGGGGTGCAGCATGCCACACTGGTTTCTCCGCGACTCTTGCAGGCGAACGAACGAGATGCTGCACGCGAGGCAGTGCAGCATGGCCGGATCGCCGTGGGCTGCATCAACCATCCCTTCGCGCTCCATCCCGACCTTGAGCGAGACAGCGGGATCGCCGCGCGCGATCTGTTCTGGGTGATCGACATGGCCGCAGAGCTTGGCGCGCCATCGATCTACCTCATCACCGGAGGGCGCGGCGGACTGTCATGGGAACAGGCGGCAACGCGCTTCACCGAACTGCTCGCCCCTTGCCGTGATCATGCCGCTGCTCGCGGCGTCGCGCTGCTGGTCGAGAATGCCTCGCCGCTGACTGTGGACATTCACATCGCGCATACGCTGCCCGATACGCTGCGGCTTGCGCGGCTCGCCGGCCTCGGCCTCTGCGTCGATCTGCACGCCTGCTGGGTGGAGGCGGACCTACGCGAAAAGCTTGCCGAGGCCCTCCCCATCGCCGGCCTCGTGCAAGTGAGCGACCATGTTCCCGGAGACCGTACCACGCCCTGCCGCGCCGTCCCCGGCGACGGCGCCGTGCCACTGGAGGCAATCCTGCGCGACGTGCTGGATCTCGGCTACACCGGCCTGTTCGACCTCGAACTCGTCGGCCAGCGCATAGAGGCCGAGGGCGCCGAACAAGCCTGCACCCGCGCTGCCCACACCCTTTCCGACATTCTCACCCGGCTAGGAGCCTGACACGATGGCATTCGGCGATGGAACCGACGACGCAGCGCTCAAGACGGCGTGGGACACGTTCTGTGAACAGTTGAAGCACGCCGGCATGTCCGCCTTCAAGGACGCCAATCCGGCCAACCCGCTCCAGCGCGCCGACGCCTTCCGGTTCCTGACGCAGAACCTGGGACAAGCCTTCGACCTCGCCCTCGAAACGCGCGATCCGGCTTTCCCGCAAATCCACCGGTTCACCACGCCAACGATGAAACTCGGCGGCGATCTGGCCGACTTCACTTATCGGCAGGCATGGATTTCCGGCGATCACGTCTACCGCCTCAGCGGCCGCCGCGGCACCGCGCGCTGGCTGAACGTGACAGTTCAGGGCCCGCGCCCGGACAAGATCCCGGGCACCGACTGGCCCAGCCTGCACGAACCCTTCGGCGACATTCCAGAGGCCAACCTATTCGGCCACCAGATCGAAGCCAATGCCGATGGCCGCTTCGAAATCACCATCGGCGGCCCTCCGCAGGAAAAGAACTGGCTCCCCACCACACCCGGATCGCGAAAGCTGTTCATCCGGGAGGCCTTCGATGGCTTCGGCGAAACGCCCACCACGCTCTCGATCGAGCGGATCGGCATGGCCACGCCGCGTCCGCTGCCCTCACCCACACAGATGACCGAAGCGATGGGCTGGGCCGGAAACTTCGTCACCGGCCTGATGTGCGACTGGCCCGAACACGCCTGGCTCACCTCGCGCGGGGTCTGCGATCCCGCCGGCCTCAACATGTTCCCAGCGGACAAGGCCGCCAACGACGCCAGCGACGCCAAACGCGGGCGTATGGCCGCGCACATGGTCTGGCACCTGGAACCGGACGAAGCGCTGATCGTCGAGATGGACTGGCATCCCGGCTTCTGGCTGTTCGGCATGGGCGGCGCGCTGATGGGATCGATGGACTTCCTCCATCGCCCAGTCAGCTACACCCCCGCCCGCACGAAAGTGGACGACGATGGCGTGGTCCGCCTGATTCTCGCCCACCAGGACCCCGGCCTCCACAACTGGCTGGACACCCAGGGCTTCTCCGACGGCAACCTCACCTACCGCAACCTGATGAACCAGCAGCCCGCGACTTTCCGCACGCATCGGGTGAAGGCCGCCGACCTGCCGAAACACCTGCCCACAACGACCGCCAAGACCACCCCAGACGAGCGTGCGGCCCTGCTGCTGGAGCGATATCGCGCCATCAAACTGCGCTTCGGGTTGTGACGGACGAGAAATCCAAAAAAGTTCATCGCGAGTGGGTGCAAAGCCCCTTGCGCGATCTTGCGCCGCTCGGTAAAGGCGCCCCCTGCCCATGGCCGGCTTGCCGGTTCACATCAGGCATGCCGCTTTAGCTCAGTTGGTAGAGCACATCATTCGTAATGATGGGGTCACGTGTTCGAGTCACGTAAGCGGCACCACCTTTCCCTCTCAGATCGTCCCAAACGCTCGAAAAAATGGCTGAATTCTGCCATTATTGAGCCTCCCCGGTCTAGGAGTGTGTCAGGCAGTTTCAGGCCATCTTGAGTGAAATGGGGCCACGAAATGGCACCAAAACCTCCTTGAGAGGACTCACACGGATGGCCCACCTGGACGGTCCCCTTACGCGCTTCGACCTTTCGAGGAGAATCGCGCGTGGCACTTACCGAAACCCAAATTCGCCAACTTGAACCTGACGCCAAGTCCTACCAGTGCAGTGACGGTCGAGGTCTCTTTCTGGAGATCCACCCCAATGGGTCGAAGCTGTGGCGCTTCAAATATCGTTTTCTCGGCAAACAGAAGCGCCTCGCGCTCGGCCGTTATCCCGATGTCGGCCTGGAAGGCGCGCGCCGGAAGCTCGACGAAGCGCGCCAAGTCCTCGCCGGAGGCGAAGACCCACTGGCGGTGCGAAAGCTGCACAAGCTCGTCGCCTCCTTCAAAGCCGCCAACTCGTTCGAGGATGTCGCAAAAGACTTTATCGAAAAAATGATTGCCGAAGAGAGAGCGCAGGTAACGACCGACAAAATGGTTTGGCAACTGACGCTGCTGAAACCTATCGCACATCGGCCAATTTCTGAAATCAAGCCACTCGAAATTCTGGCGATTCTGAAAGCGCTGGAAAAGCAAGGGAAGCGGGAAACGGCGCGGCGCTGTCGCGAATTTGCCAGCCGTGTTTTCCGCTATGGCGTGGCGACAGGACGCGGCGAAAATGACCCCACGACCATCCTGCGCGGCGCGCTGATCGCGCCCAAGGTTACTCATCATGCTGCGCTGCTCGACCCGCAGCAAATCGGAAAACTGCTCCGCGACATCGACTGCTATTCCGGCAGCGCAATCACGCGCTTTGCCATGCGGATCTCACCCCACGTCATGTCCCGGCCGGGCGAACTGCGGAAAGCCGACTGGTCAGAGTTCGACTTCGAGGCTGGTGTTTGGACCATCCCCGCTGAGCGCATGAAAATGCGGAAACCTCACCAAGTTCCGCTATCTCGGCAAGTGATCGCCTATCTGCGTGAACTGCAAGAAGTGACCGGGCCGGACGGCTATGCGTTTCCGGCCATACATACGTCACGAAAAACCATGAGCGAAAACACCGTCAACAATGCATTTCGGCGAATGGGTTATCGCAAAGATGAGATAACCGCGCACGGACTGAGGACAACCGCATCGACACTTCTGAATGAGAGCGGCCACTGGAGCGCTGATGCAATCGAACGTTCGCTTGCGCATGCAGATGTCAATGCCATTCGCGGAATCTACAATCGCGGCCGGTATTGGGAGGAGCGTGTTGCAATGCATCAATGGTGGAGCGACCATCTGGACGAGTTGCGCAGGAAGAGCTCGGCTGTCGGCTGATTTCGTATTTGGATTGGGGGCAGGCGACACGCTCAGGCGGTTGCCAGCCACCTCGGCTCCTGACCTCACAAATAATCTTGATGCCGGTCATGCTGACGGCGGCTTCACGCCCTAATCTGAGCGTGGAACGATTTTCACCGAGATGTTGGGAACTTCAATTTCGAACAGAGCAGAAATGGTCACCAACATCGCCTTCATAGGCGAGCATCAAAGGTCCGTACGGATGTTCTCCAATTCATTTAGAATAGATACGATTAGCTCGCACCAGCAGAACATCCGATTGACGCATCAAGTAACTTGTGCGAGCTACCGTCCGTGGGGGATTTAGCCAAACGTTATTCGAAGCACGTCATCACGACGGACGCCGATGATCACCTTTGGGCGGTCGTTCTGGAGTCGTGCGATCTCGACCTTGTCGACGATGGCATGCTGCGTCATGCGGTGGGTGCGATACGTAGCGCATATGGCGAGCAGGAGCTTCGCGATCTCGCAGAGAACGAACCGCTCCTCACCGTCCCAGACCCCGCGGAAGGCATCGGCGGTTTCGAAACCGACCATTTGATCCAAGCATTTCGCTCGTCACTGCCTGATCCTGATGCCGAAGGTGGAAAGCCGGCTCACCTTACGAATTACCGCTCTGAAACCACCGAAATTGTCGCACGTGAGGCACTCAGCGTCGTATTCGACATGGCCACGCCGCCAGCACTTCATGCTACGAAAGGCAATCGCAACCAGCCGATCCTTGGATTCGACGGCTGGAGCGTGATGAACCAGTCTACCGGTGAGCTCGCTTTGGTCCTCATTCAGGTCAAGGGAACAGACGATATCAATCGCCCGCCGAGCCAGGCGGAAAAACTCATCGTGGAATGCGGGAAGGTTACGGCGGAGGTCGGTAAGCTCAAAGGCTTCCTCGTCGCCTGCGCGCTGCGTTGCAAGGGCACAGAATATTGTACGCCGTTGCTCAACATGCTCGTCGAATTGGAGAAAACTGCGAAGGTAGCGAACCTCATGGTGGCGCCAGTCGTCATTAGAGGAGTGGTGCCAGCAGATCTTGAAGATCTGAAATCACTGAGAGGGGCGACAGCAACGTTCGGACATGCCAAAGCGCGCGGCATGAGCCTATCGATCGGTGCTGACCTAAACGAATTCGGCCGCAAGGCAATGGATGCGGCGCGTCAGCATGACTGATGTCGGAAACATTCTCAACGCAAACCATATCGATGCCTTGGTGTCTGCGCTCGATGATGCCGCCTTCCAGGCCGTGCTTGACAGGAATCGCGAACCGCCGAGCGCCGATCTGATCGAGCTTAAAATCGGTGCGCTTTTCGGCTATGAAGAGCTTCTCGCTTCCGTAGATATTGAGTCCAGCCTCTACGGTGCCGAACCGCGTCTGGCCCGGGAGACGTTGAGCGGCAGTCAGCGCGTCTTCGAGCAATGGCAGGCCTATATTTTCGCTGCGGTCGAGCGCCGCCAGGTCGAGATGCGAGACCTACTACTCCTGACCGCGACAGGTCTAGCAGCACGCAGGCCAACTGAATTGCGACAATTGCTCGGTCTAGACGCGATTGGAACGCTGCTCGGCACTCCAGACAACGTTTCTGCATGGCCACTGCGTGTCCAAGCAGCCGTGACTCGCGCACTGATCCTTACGGCACGTCAGCGAGACCGCGTCGATATCGAAGCAGCCCGGACGGTGGTGGAAGAATTGTCTGCGCTGCAAGCAGAGACAGACCGTGAATGGCTAACTGAGGCGCCGCGCGAGGATCAGGCGGCACTGACGCTCCTTTCGCTGTATCATGCAGCACAGGCAACAGTCGTCATCGTCAGCTATCTGCTCGAAGGCGAACTGCGAGGCCGGCGGGGGCAGGCGCTAAACGTAGCGACGGAACTCGAGGTCTTGCTCAGTAAAGCGCGCAAGTATGCCGAACTGTCCTCGGATCCCGAACTGATGACCTGGACGCGGTCGGTGGCACTGATCGCAGCGAAATTACGTTCGGATTCGATCTGGTCCAACGGGCTCAACATTACCGAGAAGATCGACTCACTGATCAAGAACATGAGCACCCGCGAAGGAGCGATCTACAGCATGCTGCCTTCGCAGCAGGAGGCGCTCAGCAGCAATCTGCTCGATCCGAGGCAGGAAGCGGTTGTCCTGCAGATGCCGACGAGTTCGGGCAAGACGCTGATGGCCGAACTCGCTGCCGTGCAAACCGTGTCGAGCTACGCGGACGCAAAAATCGTTTACTTGACCCCGACCCGCGCGCTCGCGACCCAGGTCAAACGGACGCTGGGTGCCGATCTCTCTGATCTCGATATCCTTGTGACAGCAGCCGGCAGCGCATTCGAGGAGGATCCGTTCGAGCTGGCACTTCTCGAGCAAGCCAAAGGCGTCGTCGTCTCCACACCCGAGAAGCTTGACTTGTTGCTGCGAGCGCATGCTGAATGGTTCTCGACCGTCCGCCTCGTCATCGTAGACGAGGCACACCTTCTCAAAGACGGTGAGCGCGGTGTGCGGCTTGAGCTGCTGCTTGCAAATCTTCGCCGGGAACATGCGCACATCCGCCTCCTGCTGCTGACGCCATTCGTCGAGAATGCGAAGGACGTGGCGGACTGGCTGAGCGTGGGGCGTAGCCATGAGGTCGGCGTCCAATGGCGCCCGTCTCGCCTGATTGTCGGCCTTACAAAATTCACAGGACGCGCGGGTACTCGCGCGATCGAGATCGAGTGGAAGGAGCCGCATCGTCCCAACAACGTGATCAGCCCGACGCGTCTGCCTTTAACGCCCGAGGAACGCGAGGAGCTGAAACCGCCCTCGGTACGATCAAACGCGGTAGTTCTATGCAAGCGGCTACGCGCGTTCGGGCCGTCACTCGCGATGTTCCCCGGCTCACGCATCAATGCCGAAGAAGCCGCCCTCGCCATTGCCGCTACCAAGCCAGTGCTAGACCCCCAGGAAGCGCCAGCCGAGTTCAGGGTGGCGCTGGCGCTCGCGACGGCGGATTACGGCGCCAATAGCGATCTCGCCAAATGTCTCTCGCGTGGCGTTGCCTTTCACCATTCAGCGCTTAGCGGAGAGCTTCGGTATCTTGTCGAGCGGCTTGCGGCACTTGGCGTGCTCGATTTCATCGCGGCAACGACAACGCTTGCCCAAGGAATGAATTTCCCGGTTTCCAGCGTAGTGATTCACTCGGTTTCAAAACCATATTCAGGTCCCTTATCGCCCGGCGAATTCTGGAACATTGCCGGGCGAGCGGGGCGTGTCGGCCTTTCCGAGAAAGGGGTCGTCGTTTTCGCGAACCCGAAGCACCGCGATGAGTGGGAGAGGTATACAACCTACCTCAATGAGCGGATCGATTCCGCGCTCACGTCCGCGATCGAGAGAATCGATGAAACGGATTCGATCAAGTGGACATACAAGATCAACGAAGGAATACGCCCCTTTATCCAGTATCTTGGCCATGCTGTCGCCAGCTTGGGCGCGCGCGAAACGCAATCCGAACTCGAGCGGCTTGTGACGGCAAGTTTTGCTGGCAAGTCTGCGAATACGCGAGCCTCCCTTATGCGTCTCGCGCGCCGCTATGTCGCCGAAGTGTCGGGCAAGCAGTCCGGATATATGAAGACTGCCGATCAGACGGGGCTCGCCTCTTTTAGCTTTGACGAACTCTACGCCTCGATCGGTTCCGATCCCGTTCTTGCACGCGGCAATGCTGCCGAAATGCAGGCACGGGAAGGCCTGAAACATCTCATCGATGCGCTCGTCAAACTCCCCGAACTCTCGCTCGCGCTGGAGAAAGGCCATGGGACGATTAACACTCAGTTGGTCGCCGACGTCGTACACCAGTGGATGAATGGCGCTGCGATCCACGAGATCGCGCCATCCTTCAGTGGACAAGATGAGGCGGAACGGATTCGCGAGGCCGGAAAATATGTGTTCGGCAAGGTTTCGCAGACAGTATCTTGGGGCGCGCATGCCTATTTGCGCGGTCGCGACATGCTCGCAAGCGACACGTCATCCCCCAGCGACGAGCGCCGCATGCTTCCAGCCTATATCCAGTATGGCGTGAACGATCCTGGAGCTGTTCTAGCATCGATGTTCGGCGTGCCGCGTCAGGCAGCAACCGGGATTGCGGCGCAATATGTAGCGCGAAACGGCGATCTCCAGCCAGGTGACAACGCGCGTTTTCGCTCCTTTCTGGAAGACAGTCCGGTCGAGATCTGGCGCGATGCCATCGCGGGCTCACGGGTCGAAAACCTGGTGTCTCCGCAGGACCTTCGACAGGTATGGCGGGACGCGCAAGGCCTGCGCACGGCGCGCAGCGCCGAGAAAACCTGAGAGTTATACGGATGCCCAACAAGCCGCTCATCCTTCCCAACGGCAGAGCTTTTGCATCGCGAAGTGCCGCCGAGAATCATTTTCTCGACATGCGTTCGCGCTACGAACTCAACACCCCGATTGATAACCCGGCGGATCATGCAGACCTCTTGGCCCTACTCGAGCGATATGATGAGGCGATTCATGACGGTCCAACAAAGGTCGGGGCGGGCATCGCGCATTTCGAGACCCGGATGAACCGTACAAATGGGGGCAGCAATGTCGGCTTCTGGGCGGTCAGAAACAATAACAGCGAGACCGACTTCAGCATCATCAAGGCGGTAGCGGCCAAGGGCTCAACCGAAGCGCAGCAATTCGCGGACGCGTGCCGGGTCGCGATCGCTGATGACTTAAACGATGCCAAGCGCGCTCATTTTGCGGCTTGGGGGGATGCCGCCGACAAAGTCGAGTGTGAGGCGACGGGCATACTGATTAAGCGGTCAGAGGCGCGAGCGGACTATGTCATCACGCCCATTCGCGACATCGTGCACGGTTTCCGCGTAGCTCAAGGATGGGAGGAACGGCTACCCAACGGCTTGATCACCAAACCAAACGATGCCCAGACAATTACGCAGTTCGACGATCCAATCGCGGCCGCCGCCTTCAGGCGATATCATCATGGTGTCGCGCAGATCAGGATCGTATTGAAAGATGCGCCCGCAGCCAAGCTGCGGGCTGGAAGGTTAAATCCGCCGGTGAGGCCTCTGAAATTCTGACCGACTGGACTGGCCGGTCAGTGACTGAATAACGCCCGTTCAACAGGATCCAATTCCAGCCATTCCAACCTGTGTCGACGGTGATCTCTGGAGGGGGCATTACTACCGAATTTCGCTCCGAGCCCGGCGCAACTTCCGACTGATAACCTTCGCCTCTGCTTGAGATTGGATCGCCGCATTCACCCTCAGCCTCCTCTCCGGATCGGCAACCTCTAAAAGCCGCTCGCCAGCGTCCCACTCAGTTCGCCCAAGCATTGCCGCAGCCCGCTGCTCCGGCCAATGCCAACTCGTGGGCGCCATCCAGGAAATGATGTCCCGACCTGCGCCACCCGCAAAGAGCCCAACAACAAGCGCTGCACTCGCGGCGATCACCATCCACTTGTTCTGAACCTGCCCCGCGCGAGCATCGGCGACGACGATGTTGATGGAAGCAGCAGCCGTTAGAAGTTCGATACGCGCCCGCTCCCAAGCCTGATGATCAGCGAGCCGCCCATCCCTTCCCGCCGCCTCGATCTGCGCAGCGAGGCGCTCCGGCGTCAGCGCCATGACCGGCCGCTCGGTGAACTGCTTCACCGCGCCGCGTACCGCCTGAAACTGTCCCTCGATCTTCGCCAATTCGGGACTGTAATCGCGGGCATGCATCTCCTGAAATTTGACGGCGAGGCCGTCGATGGCGGCGGTAAGCCCTGCCAATCGCTGGCCCATGGCCTCGAACGCAGCGGCAGGATCAAGCTCTTGGGGGGTGTGGATTTCGGTCATCCGATCAGCTTATCCCAAGCCCACGGTCGCGCGAGCGGCCGAGCCATTCCTGGATCTGGTGCGACACCGTTTCTTTCCCGGTTGGTTTCAGCCCCAGTTCGCGGACCCTGTTTCGCAGTAACGACTCGAGCTGCGGGTCGCGATGAAGGCTCTTGGCGAGCTGATCGATTCGCGCTTCTGCCCGCTCCTCACCCAGCTCGTCACCGATCTTGCGCATCCGCATGAGCAGCCGGGTCTGGGTCTGGAACTCGTCGACGAAGCGGTCGGCACGCAAGTCGGCATCGATGCGGATCTCGCGCTCGGCCATCATCGCCTGGATCGCGCGTTTGGTCTGCCCCTTGCCGGCTTCGTCGGCGAGATCGGGGTCCTTGTGGATCGCCGCCGTGAGATCGCGAGCACCGTGCTCGCGCACCTTGTCGAGATGGTTGGCAGCTCGTTCCAACGCCTGCTGCTGAAGTTCGATGGGCTTCAACCCCATCGCCTTGATGCGCAGAATTTCCTGTGCCGCACGCCCATAGCCCTGCACCGCCACCTCGAGCGGCTTCGGCGGCGCGGCAATGACCGGCGCCTTGAGCCTGAGCCCGGCAAAGGGATCGCGCTTGATGGCGATTTCGGCTTGCGGCTCCCGCTTCATCTCGAAGGCCGGGCTGTAGTCGGAGGCCATGTCCTTCGAACGATCCCGGCTCAGCGCGCGGACCAGCTTCGAGCGATCGGCAAAGTCATCCTTGCCATAGTGGAGATCGACCTCAGCCCGGTGGCGCGAGAGCGCCACATAGGCCCCATGCCGATCGAGCCCCGGCGTGGCGAGAACCTGCACCCGGTCCACCGTCATGCCCTGCGCCTTGTGGATCGTCGCGGCATAGCCGTGATCGATGTCAGCGTAGTCCTTGAGATCGAAGGCGACCGATCGGCCATCGTCGAGCATGACCGCCATGCTGAAAGGCGAGACACTGCGAAGGGTACCAAGCGATCCGTTCTTCACCCCCATGCTGCGCTCGTTGCGGAAGAACATCACCCGGTCGCCCACGGCAAAGGCCCGCTCACCGCGCTCAACCTTGAGCGCCACATCCTCACCCAGATCGCCGGCTTCACGCATCTTCCCGCGCGCCGCCTGGTTCAGCTCGCCAACCTCTTCATTGGTGTGAGTGAGGATGATCCGGCTCGCGGTGGGGTTTTGCTGACGATCGCGATCCCACTGCCCTACCAGCGCTTCGCGCGCACCCTCGCGGGTGGCTGCGACATGGACATGCCCCGCCTGCTCATAGGCAAGCACCGCCTCGCCGGTCCGCCCGGTGGCGAGATCGCGGGTTGCCTCGCGCTGCCATTCCTCGCTCTGGCGGCGCACCTGCATGATCTCGACGCTGCCATGGCGCTCGGCAATGCTGCGGAAGGCCGCGCCGGCTTCGATTGCCTGCAACTGCTCGGGATCGCCGACCAGCACGACCTTGGCGCCGCGCTTCTCGGCTTCGGAGATCACGCGCTCCATCTGCCGGGTGCCGACCATCCCGGCCTCGTCGATGACGAGCACCGAGCGATCGGTCAGCAGTTCACGATCCTGCGCCCATTGCCGTTCCATGCTGGCGATGGTGCGCGACGATATTCCCGAGCCGCTCTCGAGGTTTTCCGCGGCAATACCCGAGAGCGCCGCGCCGCGCACCTCATAGCCCGCCGAGCGCCAGGCAGCATGGGCAACGCCGAGCATCGCACTCTTGCCAGTGCCGGCATAGCCGATCACCGAAGAGAGACCCCGGCTATTGGTCACATGCTCGAGTGCTCCGCGCTGCTCGCCGGAGAGAACGAGCCCCCTCGCCTCGGCGCGCGCCAATGCCTTTTCCTGCATGGCCCGGCTGACGCCATGCCGCCGCCCGGCATCGAGCTTGATGGTGGCCTTCTCGAGCCGCTTCTCGGTCTCGATCATCGAACGCGAGGTGAAGCGATCCTCGCCGCGCCCGTCCTTGCCGAGCGCGATCAGCTCGGGCGAGGATTTGACCGCGCCCAAGACCTGATCGAACTGCTCCTTGCCGTCGCTGTGCCGGTGAACGAACTTGGCGAGGTCACGGGTGGTGAATGTCGCCTGTTGGTGGGTGATGGCATCGAGCGCGATTCCAGGGTTCGCGAGGAGCTTCTCGCCATTGGCTCGGGCAATCGCGTGGTGCTCTTCGAGCCTTTCACTCTCCAACCCCTGCCCCGCCATGCGCGAGGCGGCGGGACCGATCTTGTGCTGCGGCTCGAGTTCGATGCCCTGGGCCTCCAGCGAACGGTGATCGATCCGCGCATCGATATCGAGTTCGGCCAAGCGCTGGTTGACGTGGGTCGCCCAGGCTTCGCGCCAATGGGTGAGCAGTTCGGTGCGGTTCCAATCGCGCACCTTGGGACCGAAACCCTCCTCGGTCACTTCACGCATGCCGAGCATCACATGGGCATGGGGCTTGGGCTGTCCGTCTTCGCCAATATCCCAATGCACATTGAGATCGGCGACCATGCCGCGTGCTACGAACTCGCGGGAAACGAAGTCACGGGCCAGGCGAATGCCTTCGGCCTGGTCGAGCTCGCGGGGAATGGCGAACTCGACCTCACGGCAGAGCTGCGCGTCTTTGCGCTTCTCGGCCGCCTCGACATCATTCCACAGCCGCTCGCGGTCGAGCCACTGCTCGGGGGCGTTCTCGGGGAGCAGCACTTCCGAGTGGACCACGCCCGCCTTGTTGGAAAAGTCATGATCGCGCCCCAGCCTCTCGTCGTGCAGCCGCGAGGCGGAACGATAGGCGGCGGCGGCCACCGCCGAGGAGCCGGCAGCGCGCGAAATGACTTTGGCCGAGAAATGGTAGATCGCCATGCGGCGAACCATTTACACTTCAAGCAGCACGTCGGCACGACGTATAAGCGCGCCCTCGAACGATTTCATCGCACTCGGGAACGCGAAATCCCAAGAGATTTCACGCTATTGTTCGGCGCTGAGACTCCCGATAGCTGAACCGTCCGCCTCGATCAAAGAAAGGACGGACGATGCGCAAACCCCGTGACTATGACGCCGAACTCAAAGCGCTTACCGACAAGACGCGGCAACTCAAAATGCGCAAGACCAGCCAGCTCGGAGAACTGGTGAACGCGACAGGAGCCGATGCCCTTTCCGCCGAAGTGCTGGCCGGCGCCTTACTCGACGCTGCCACCACCACGGACGCTGCCAGAAAGGAGGCATGGCGCAAGTGGGGCGCTGCGTTCTTTTCAGGGGCCGGCAAAGGCGCTCGCGCAGGAACTGGCAGCGAGGATCGCAGCAACCTTGGCAGCGCTGCGGCGGAACCAGGCAGCGCGCAACTGCCACTTGGCGAGCCGGGCGCGGCATGATGCTCGCGCGTGGCAAGTGAAGCGGCGCGAGCGCACCCGCCAGCTCATCGAGCTCGGCGGGCTGATCGCGAAAGCCGAGCTGGTCGAACTGACCGGGGATGACCGTGCGGCGATCCTCGGTTTGCTCGTCGAAGCAGCGGCCAGATTGCGCGGCGAAGATCGTGAGCAAGCGCTGACGCTATGGCGGCGGCGCGGCATGCGGGCGTTCGCTCAAGAACCAGCTGGCATTGATCGAGAATGAGCTAGCCGTAGTCAAAAATCGGCAGGGACGGTTTTGTTGTTCTGCTTCCGACACGGACGAATGAAATGGACAAGACCGGCCTCGCAAAATTGTGCTATACCGGTCGTGCGCGGGCGACTCCGTGGCGCAGAGTGGAACCCCGGCTGCGAGTTCCATCAGGCCGCCTTTTCACAGTCCTGCCGGTTTGGAGCGTCCGCGCACCTTTGGCCTTGTCTCCCACCGCGCAGCGAATTGCTCGCAAGCCTGCTCGGCATGGCGGGTGATGTCCATTTCATGATGGCGCAACGCTTTGACGTTTTAGGCGTAGAGGATGCCGGGCTTGTTGCCTTCATCTCCCGCTTTTCAGCCTTGATGTCCGATCACTCCGCGCAGCCTTGGCGGAAGGATTCCCGTCTGTTATCCTGCCAGGGCGCTGCGCAAAGGGCAGCGCCGGGACTGGTAATCCCGCAAGTGAGTCTAGCTCGGAAAACACAGTTTTCCGGGGTGCCGACGCGTATGTCCAAGCCTTCGGGTTAAAGGCGGCGGCGCATGTCACTTGCATGTTACCAGCTCCGGCGGCTCCCGCGCGTTAGCGCGCGGGAGTTCGGGACTGGTCCGCAAGTTGTCCCGAAACCTTCCGCCAACCCGCCTTGATGCGGACCCGGAGGTGCCAATGGACGTGCTTGTTCCTGCTGCTTCACCCGATGAAATCGCCGCTGTTTCTGCGGCGCTCGCTTCCTTGCCCGATGAGAACTCCGCGCTCGCTGCGCTCTGGAAAATCTACGACGCCGAACCGGTACGGTTGCTGCGCACCAAGCAGGGCCGCAGCCTTAGTCGGGATCGCTACAAGCGGGCCGAACAGTTCGCGGCCATGCTTTCACCCGAAGCGCCGTTCGACTGGCCAGACTTTCTCTATTCGACCGGCATCGTCGCGCAGCTCGCGCTGTCCTCACATCTGCTCGATGTCGGCTTTCCCGACAGCTGGTGTGCGCGGTACATCAGCCTGCATGTCGATCGGTCGCTCGCGTACGCTAACGTCACTGCATTCGGCTATGATTGCCCAGAGACGGCACGGCTAATGCAGGTGCTGGCGCCCTACTGGAAATGGAACCGTCGCAATCTGACCGATGGCCAGCATCCCGACGATGGCGGCTTCACGCCCGACGAGGTTCGAGCGCTGGTTGCCTCGCTGCTGGCGCATGTTTGCCAGGTCACCGGACACGCGCGATCACGATAGCGGGCAGTGCGATCCTGATCGCACCACTGCGGCGCTGAGACTCCGGCAAGCAAAGCGGCGTGATCGCCGCCGAGGTCTGGCGCGATTCGCGTGCCTGCGATGTCAGTGATTCGCGCGCACCGCGTGCTTTGAGACGGCTTGGGACGGGGCCGCCAGTCACGCGCCTCCGGCGGTGAGACTCTTTTTTGGTGTCCGTAGGGTACCGTTGGGGTCCGTTAGAGTGCACATAGGGTACACTTCGTGCCCCCCTACATTTTCAGGCACTTGCGCCCTACTCGCTTTGCCCCAATCTTGCTCATGGCCGGCCAGTCCACCTCAAGAAATCGGAGGACACGCCACATGAACATGACGCCCCATGATCGTTTCCTGCGCCTCAATGTCGTTCTCGAACGCACGGGCCTTTCCCGCGCGACCCTCTACCGCAAGATCCAGTCGGGCACTTTCCCGAGGCAGGTTCGCATCGCCGAGCGCTGCTGCGGTTGGCGCGAAAGTGCCGTTACCGAATGGATGAATAGTCCCATCTCGTACCTGGTCGACGACTTCCCGCCGCAAGCCTGAACAATCCACGCCCCCGCAAACAAGGCCGGGGCGCGTCCGCCGCAGCGGACGCGCCCCGGTTGCTTACCAGCCCTTGCGCTCCTGCCGATCCCGCGAGCGCACGATCATGCCCATCGCGCAGCCGAGCTCTTTCTCCACCCGGCGGACACTGATGCCCATACGCTCGGCGATCTGCTCATAGCGAAGACCTTCGAAGCGCCAGAGGCAGAACGCCCGATTGGGCAGGTACGGCAGCGAATAAATCGCGCGTGCCAGCCGCCGCAATTCCGGATCTTCGTATTCCGGGAAGGCATTACGCAGGAATGCCTCATGGATACGCTGTTCCAGCCGATAGAGATGCCACCTCATGCTGCATCCTCCCCGAATGCGAGGAGGAAATCGGCCGCCTTGCTGGCTGCGCTGGCCGCCCGGAAGATCGCCTTCTCATCAGCGCGCAGCACTTCAAGCCAGGATCCGAGGTAATCCGAATGCCGCACCGTGGGCTGGATACCCAGCGACGCGCAGGCAAAAGCCGAAGTTATCTCGGCGATCATCTCTTCCTTGGCATACGCGGCCGAACCGTACTTGCCGGTCAGATCGCGATCCAATCGGCCCTTTGCGCCACTCCAATGGCCAAGTTCATGAAGTGCCGTCCGGAACCAGTTCACCGGCTCATGGAAAGCTGCCTGCGAGGGCACCTGCACATAGTCCAGCTTGGGCGCATAGAACGCCTCATCGCCGCCGATCCGGAAGTCCGCGCCGGTGGCCGCAATCAGCCGGTCCACCTCGGCAATCGCCATGACCGGATCGGGAACCGCCGGTTCCTCGGCATACTTCGCCGGCAGCCCTTCGATCTGATCGAGGTTGAAAACGACAAAGCGTTTCAGGAACGCAATCGTCCGGGCCTCACGATCCTCGCACCGCGCCTGCTCGGTCTCGCCCTTCGGGGTGAAGCGATCCGCATAGCAAATGACCGTGCCCTTCTCGCCGCGTCGGACATGACCGCCCGCCGCCAGGGTCTGCTTGTAAGTCAGCCAGCGCTGCGATGCGAACCGGCGTTCCACCGCCTCGCACCACAAGATGAGAATATTGATCCCCGAATACACGCGCCCGGAAACGGCATTGTGCGGCATCAGGCACGTGCACCGCGCACTATCCCAGGGCTGGACCCAAGGGAGCCTGCCCTCTTCCAGCTCGGCAATGATGCGGGAAGTGACCTCTCCATAGAGGCTCTGGCGATTGGTCCTTTCCATTTCTCCTGTTCCTTTCCTCAACCGCCATTGACCGGCGCCGGGGTGGCGGGGGGCGGCAGGAGCGGACCAAAAGCCTCGCCTCAGATGGCGGGGTGCACCCGAAGGGCCGGAACAGGGTGGAGGACCTGGGCTCCGCCCAGGTTGCGGCTCGCCATGGCGGGGCTAAGGGGCCGTGACGCCCCCCGTCACCCTGGAGCCGAGGCACACGCCGACGCGCCGCAGGCGCGGAGACCGCTGACGGGACGCGATGAGCGTCCCGTCCCGCCAGCGATCGTCACGGCTATGCCGACGAGACGCTGCAGGCGGCTCGGTTGAGCGTCAGCGAAATAGAGCGCGGCCGTGCCTTGGCACGGGGCAGCCAGATTGGAACCTCACAACGAAGGAATTTGGTCTGTGACTACCTACTGAGTCAGGAACAATCAGGTATTAACCTTGCCTCCGTCCCCTCGGGCCGCAAGGAACGACGGCTTCCGAATAAACCAGCCACTCGCAGGGCATTGGAGATGGGCCGCGGGCGGTACGCTTGCTGGGGGGCAGCCGCGTGGGTCCCGCCCTCCAGGCGCGTATCAGCCAAGGGTTGAATTGGGCGGCCCGGCGAGGGGAATAATGTTGGGACGTTCAGTTTGAACTGAAAGGCGGTAACAGCAACCCGTGCGTCCTAGCGACAGGTCTCCCTGCGGCATAACGCTTTGCTACGTAGAGTTATGGGAAGCGGTGAAAACCAAGCCGCTGGTCATTAATCATTGCGCAAGCCATCCTTTGATTCCAAAGATGTATCAATAGGACGGAGAAACGATGAAAATGGCATGGCTACGACGCACAGCGATGGCTGCTTTGTTATTGGTTCCCACTTCTGGCTCAATCGCGCAGGTTCCACCGCCTCCAATGCCCACCGATCAAGTCGACGTGGCGCACAGGATAGTTCAAGCCTTCACAACCAAGGATGAGTCGGCATATTCCGCTCTTCTTGCGGACAACGTTTCGGTTTTCGAAGACGGACAAATGGTCGCAAAAGGGAAAACTGAGTGGCTCAAAGCGTTTGGACCCAAACTCACTGCAAGCGGCGTCTCATTCAAGCTTTCGCCCGGTTATGCCTCTTCGGGCCGCATCCTGTTTATCGAGTATTTCAATTCTATGGCGAGCTGGGGCAGGACGCCCCCCCCTGACTGTTGCTGGGGATATGATGCGGTTGCCTACGATGTCGCAAACGGGAAAATTACGACCATTAGGCGCCTTCACGGCGGAGCGTCTAAACTCGACGCCGATGGCAAGACGATTGGCAAGCAATAACTATGTTGAGCCACCACGAAGATTCAAAAGATCGGAATGGAGATAGAGCAATTGCCACTTGAGGGGCTTGACCGGCGGCCGAGTATCGAGCAGCCGGACAAGCCCCTCAGCGTTCAACGTTTAATCACTCGTAGCCGTTTTCCGGCGTGAAGTTCCAGTTGGCTCCGCCACCTGCCAAAAACCTTGCGATTGTGTTGGCACGTGCTTCATTCGCTTTGAATTGGTCACTGCTAGGATATTGGGCGAGTTGGTCGGCATAAGAGAGTCCTGCGCCCGGGCCATTCCGATAAGCTTCCCACAACTGTGCGTTGTAGATCTGCATAGCCTGTAGCGCATGCGCGACCTCGTGAAAAACGAGGTAGGCGAGGCCGCCCGTTAGAAGGCTATACTGGCGGAGTGCCGTCACATTGATGGTGACTGGCACTTCGGAATTTCCTTGGCCCACCAGATTTTCGCCAGCACGGCCTGGGCTGAAGATCTGATTTGTGGCGGTGAACTTCAGGTTGCGCAGGATCCCGACAAGCTCTGCATTGGAGATCTGGCCAAGGATCGGAACATTGATCAAATGACCACCACCGCCGGCAAAGGCGTTTTGGTAAATCGATAAACTCGCCTGCTTCATTTTGGTGCCGATTACGGTGATGTCATCACCCACGACATCTGCTTGTTTATCGAGGATGACCTTGTTTGGTCCAAGCCAATACTGCTGAGCCTGTGCAATGAGTATTTGCTGTGTACCTACAGCAGGCTGGGTGCCGGTATTTCCTGCATCTATAGTTCCAGGATATGCAGTTACAATAATATCGGTCATAACAACTCCAAAAAATGCTAATTAGGAAAATATAGACTTTCCACGAAACTATTAAAAATGCTTCGTAAAATATTATTTATTGTATAAATTGTAAATTGATCTTTTTCAGCGCACGCGCTTCGCGACTCTTCTCTGCGCCGACTCGACTATTGTCGGTTGCCTGATTGGATATTCGGTTGCTACATGAGCGCCTCCATTTTCTCAGAGCAGGGAGGCAGCATCGTAGGAAAAATCCTACAATGCAACAGGACAAGTCCTACAAAATTCATTATGGCTTGGGCCCCCACCATGTGGGACTGCCATTGGATGGCGACGTCGTGGCGCTGAAGGGCGTTATTCCGCCGTTAACGCGCTCATCGTTTCACCATTGCCCGCACCGCCACGGCATCGGCAGAGTAGCCAAAGCGGAGCGCGAGGAGCCTGTCAGCGGGCGTGTACCTCCGCAATGCGGAAACATCAGCTTAGGGCGCGACATTTCACAAAGTGCTGAATGTAGGCCGCATTCCGATTTGCGATACGCTGCTCAGCGCCACGTTCGGTCAATAACCTTAAAACCCTCTTCGCACTTGGTCGGGCATGCAGCGAAATTCACATATGAAATTTCCTAGACAAGTAGGAAATTTCATATGAACATAATGGGAACATTATGTCGGAGTCGATTATGTTGATCCAGGAAATTGAAAGTTTTTTAAAAACCTATCGCATGCCTCCTGCGCGCTTCGGTCGAGAGGCTATGGGCGATCCTTCGTTCGTATTTAGGCTTAAGGCCGGGCGGAACGCCCGCTCGTCGACGGAAGTGAAAGTGCGTGCCTATCTAGCCCGGCAGTTGGAAGACGCCCCATGTTAGGCTCATGAGCTGTATTTACGGGAGCGGCGGTGCCGATCCCTACAGGGCTTCATGTATCTGCCGCACTGGGGGCGTGCGGTATCGTGTCTCTTAAAGGCGAATGTCGCATTGACTTCACGAAAGCCACGTAGACGAAGGCAGTCCACGTGTGGACGTAAGTAAAATCGACCACCCACAAGGCGTTGGGCCGGGCAACGCGAAACTCGCGGTTGACCTTATCGAGCGGGCACAGCGCCTTTGGGTTGCTGACGGTCGTGATCGTCCTCCTTTCCGGCGAACGCCTGACAGCCCATGGCACGCATCAGTCGCTCCACCGTGCATTTGGCGACCGCGACGCCCTCGCGCCGCAATTAAGCCAGACCTTGCGAGAGCCATAGACGCCATAGTTGGCTTCATGGACGCGCTTCATCTGTCCACGCATTTCCTCGCCGGTGCGCCCGCTTATCAACTCGGCACCTTTGCCCTGTTATTGACCGCAAGATGCACTATGTGGGCCGATAAAATCCACAGCTCCGACAGATCTCAAAACATTTCTTGACGCATCGCCCGCAATGAAAGAAATTCCTCTTGGTTCACAACGAGACGTTATGTGAAACCCATCACAAGAAATGGAGTCAAAATTGGGGCCAAATGACATCTTTTCATGATTTTTGCATTTTTTGATCAAATACATATCGAATCTATTGGAAGCACGTAAGCGCACCACCACCTCAAAGAACGTTGAGCGAGGAAATCCGGCAGGTACGGCTGGAAGGCCTTTCGCGTGGGAAAACCACTTGGGTCCTGCTTGGGGCGCTGAGGTAGGGAAACGAGCTCTAGCCACGAGATTCCACCAATCGGTGCGCGGTCCACGGATCATTCCCTCCTGTGCATAACCACGACTAGAAGGGCTCAAGAGCTTGCCTCGGGCAGGTCATTACGACATGCCGTCATTATGAAATACGACATGTTGTCCGAAATCGCTATTTTGGAACATGCCCTACGTGGGCTCGGTTGGCCTGTGGATCAAAATCACCGGCTGGCAAATATTCCAGAAGGCGAGCGCGATGACATCTTTACCCTGAACAATTCGTCAGGAATGCCGTATCTTCTCGCGTCTCTAGGTGATGAGGCTGAGGACGCGCTCCGGGAGATCCTTGAAGCAAGCAAAACAATCAGTTCCGCAATCGGCTTTAGCCGCGATGGTTCTGTTAGCATCGTGCTTCGAAAGAGCTTCCGAACCGGCGATGTTGATGTTGCCGTGGCCTTCGAGAGCAGGACGCACCAAGCCCCGGTTCAGATGATGCTGCGCGCTGACCGGGGGCAAGAGGATGGCTTGCGACCGCTCACTCATCGGCTGGAAAATGTCCTATTCGAAGTTCATAGCGCAATGCGGGACATTGATGGACTGCATGCGCCTGATGCATTGGATGAGATTTGTAAAATATTATACGCAAAGCTCTTTGATGAAGAGCACGCCGTAAAATCCGGATCGTTCAGATTCCAGCGTTCAATCTACCATTCAATTGAAGAGTGCGCTTCGGCGATCAGGACTCTATATTTCGAAGCCATTCAATACGACAAAGATGTATTTGCAAACCGAATACCGTCATACTTACGGTCGCGTGGAGTTTTTCGAGATTCCATTGTCCTCTCAAGCCAGGCCATCGCCAAGGTCGTAGCCATACTTGAAGAATACGACTTAAGTAAATCTCCGGTCGATATAAAAGGTAGAGCTTTTCAAAATGTATTGCTGCCTGTCACTAGGTCTGGAATGGGGCAATACTTCACCCCTAAATCAGTCATCTCACTCTGCATTGACCTGCTTGCGCCGACGGTCCGTGATGTCATTGTGGATCCATTCTGCGGGTCGGGTCACTTTTTGACGGCTGCATTGGACTACGTGCGATCCACAGGCGATTATTCCGAAAAGCAATTTCATGAGTTTGCCTTCTCAAGACTTCATGGCCTTGAGAAAAGCGATCGCATGGTTCGCATCGCCATGACCGATATGCGTCTCCACGGTGACGGTCACAGCAACATTCGCTGCGTCGATTCCCTTTTGCAGTTCCCTAGTTACCCGGATCTATATCCCGAAACATTTGATATTGTGGCAACCAACCCGCCATTCGGGGTGGATTTGCCTCAAGAAGCCATGTCGGAGCTGGGCCCATTTGAGATCCTAGACGGTCGCCGAGCCGGCATGTCTTCGGTTTCGCTTGAAATTGTAGCGATTGATAGATGCCTTTCGCTACTTCGTCCCGGGGGGCGAATGGCCATAGTCTTGCCAGATAGTATTTTGAGCAATCGGAACACGGCTTATGTTCGCGAATGGATCAAAGCTAAGGCCATGTTACGTGCGGTCGTAAGCCTTCCAATCGAAACCTTCGCTCCGTTTGGCGCTAATATAAAAACCAGCTTCATCGTCGTTAGAAAATATAACTTCGGAGAAATAAAGCGAAATGATTACAATGTATTTTTAGCCAACCTAAGTTCAATTGGGCATGATTCGACAGGAAGGCCGGTACCACCAGACGATTTCAAAAAAATGACGCGTAATTTTCGTGATTTTATCGAAATGGAAGGGTGGTAGTCATGTGGGTTGGAACGGCGTCAGTCGGTGATTTAGATGCTGCTCGGCGGTGGACGGTGTCGTTTTTCTCATCGGAGACGATATCCCAAGTCTCTGCGTTTCCAATGGTGCCGCTAAAGAAGTTGGTCATAGAAAAAAAGGCGGCTGTCGATCCGCAGTCTCTTGAGGTCGATGACGTCAATTACCTCGGCCTTGAGAATATCCGGTCGCAAACCGGAGAGTTGGTTGACTTCGCGCCCCGTAAACCCATCGAAATAAAGTCCCGATCAAAGGTTTATGAGCTAGGCGACGTCCTTTTCGGGCGTCTGAGGCCCGAGCTCAACAAAGTGTATCTTCCTGGGCCTGACGTATCGCCTGGGATCTGCTCAACCGAGTTTATCGTTTTGCAGCCGATACCCGGAAAGTTGACGGCTCGTTATCTGCGCTACGCGCTTGCATCATCCTATGTTGCTCAGTTCGCCCAGAAGCTGAGATCTGGAGCCTCACTCCCAAGGATGAACGCATCTGACTTGCTGGACCTCCCGATTCCCGCGCCGCCTATCGAGTTTCAGGAAGAATTATCTGTTCATCTTGAACGGCTTGATTTGGCCTTGGGTGAACTGCGCCGAAAAGTGGAGCAGTTGCCCGAGGCGATTGCTGAATCCTTGTTGCAATCCCTCCAAGACGGTGAAAATCGCCTCCAAGTCGTTTGAACTGGGCTAGGGCAACGCGCGAAGCAGTTCGCGGTAGTCTGGCCGGGCCAGAGCTACCTCTTCCCGAATGGTTGAGCGGTTTTTCGCGCGGAAGTCTATTCCAAGCTGGTGCGCGATGTATCGCCAGTCGGCGATACGATACTGGCCAAACTCTTCGTCGGGATAGTATTTGTGTATGAAGCTAATGAAGCGATGGCAGACATCGCAGTTCCTGCGTTCCTCGCGGAGGGCGGCAGTGGCCGCCGGGTTAGAGGTCTTTATCATGCGTAGAAGACCGCCAAAGTTAGCCGCGTAGTCGGCCTTCGGCCCTTTACTGGCAATTGGTCCGGTACGACGCTCACGGATGCCAACCGCATTTAGGGGTTCACCAACATGCGTACATGGATGTACGTCACATCCATCAGGACAGCGCCCGTCTTCAACAAAAGAGCCGCCTCGCGCCAAGTGTAGACGGTCGCGCAACCGAATGATCGGTAGGGAAGGCCCTATGAAGTAGTCGTGAATGCGCGGCCACCGGTAATGCCGGTCCCGTTCGGTCCACGACCACACAATCACAAGAAGCTGATCAAATTCAGATGTCTCGCGAGCCAGGTTCGTGAAGTGCCCCTTTGCCTCGTCTACGCCGAGGTTCATGGACTTTGCCTCAATCCGAAAAAGTTCTCCGGTGCGGGATTCAGGGTGCCAGTCCGCCTCTCGATGGAGGCAAGCAAAGTCGGCTGGTTGATGATCAGGTAACCAAGCCAACTCGCACACACGCGCAACTCCCCCTTCATTCTGAAGGGCATTGTTCATGTAGTAGACCCACAGCGCTTCGATGAGACTTCCCATCCCGCTGCCGAGACGCCCTCCGCGCGTGAGAAAGGTCGATTCAGTGAACGCATTAATTGCGGCAGTCACCGCGTCCCCGTCGCCATAAACAGCGTTTACGGCTTCCATTGGATCAATTCGAATCATCATAAGCTGCTGGCATAGCCAGCAAAATACCTCCTGCCGAGTCTGCTGACGCGCAAATTCAGCCATCTTACATGAACAGGCCGAGGACTTATTCGGTTGGACCTACGCATCCTCCTACTTTCCGGCTCAGTCGGCCGATACCACGCCACCGGATCCTCGACGCCACGATTTTCAGAGCGGGAAGACTTTAATGGTGTCACGTGATTTCCATTTCTCAAGCAATGGAATCATCCCCAGTGGTGATTGATTGGATCTTTCGCGCCTCGTCGACGTAAGAGGCGGTTCAGTCAGGCAATTCGGCTTTCACCGCATGCGCAATTGAATGCCTCTAGGCCACAAAGTCACAGCGAGGCGATGCCAATGCACGCTTTACAAGGCTCTTCGCGGTGTGACGCAAAGCTACCAAGGCGATGGAGCATGGACGGCGGGGAGGATGGCGATTGGCGGCGTCTTCTTGAAACCGACACGCAATTAGGGGATTTCGGGGCACAAATGGGCGTCTATAAAATATATGCATCCTAAAAAATAACGGAAAACAGCCAATAATTATCAAACATATGAGTCCCGCATGAGTACCACTTTCCCATACAATCAGCCTCAAAACCCACCGTCTAGCGCTCGCGCATGGCTTCGCGGGCCTTGTTGATCGGCTTCATCAGGTACTCCAGCACAGTCTTGCGACCGGTGCGGACTTCCACCGTGGCCACCATGCCCGGCATGATCGCGTGGCTGCGGCCATTGCGCGTGGTCAGGCTGGACTTCGCGGTGCGGACGTAGACGCGGTAGTAGACCTGGTCGCGGTGCACTTCGTCCTGCAGCGTGTCCGGCGAGATGCGGTCCACCGTGCCTTCCAGCGTGCCGTAGATTGACGGGTCGTACGCGGTTATCTTTACCGTGGCGGTCTGGCCGGGTCGGATGAAGGCGATGTCGCGTGGGGACATGCGTGCCTCTATCAGCAGCTGCTTTTCCAGCGGCACGATTTCCATCAGCGATCCGCCGGGCTGAACGACGCCGCCAATCGTCGTGATCTCCAGATTCTTGACGATGCCGCGCACCGGCGACGTCAGCACCGTGCGGTCCAACTGATCGCGGCGGCCGCCGATCACTTGCACCACCTGATCCAGTTCGGCGCGGGTTTTGGCGTAGTCGGCGCTGGCGTCGATCACGAACTGGTTGCGCAGGGAATCCAGCTTGGCCTGAATCTCGTTCTCCTGCCGGCGAAGCTGGATGATCTCCACCTGATTGGCGGCGCCAAGCTCCACCAGTGGCTCGGTCATCGCCAGTTGGCGGCGGGTGAGCGCCAGCGACTGGCTGAGGCTGGCGGTTGCCACTTCCAGATTGCGTCGGCGCGAGCGCATCAATTCCATTTCGCGCCCGACCAGCCCGGGGACTTCCTTCACGTCCTGCGGGAATTGCGGTTGGCCGCCGCTGATCTCCGCCTCCAGCCGGGCCGAGGCGGCTTCGAGCGAGCGCGCCTTGGCTTCCGCTTCACCCAGCATCGAGCTGAAGCGGGCGCGGTCCAGCCGGGCCAGCTTTTCGCCGGGGCGGACGATGTCGCCTTCGTGGACGTAGATGCCGTCGACGATGCCGCCCTCAAGGCTTTGGATCGTTTGCGAGCGCGAGGGCGGCGTCACTTTGCCGGGGCCGGTCGCCACTTCATCCAGCACGCCGAAATAGGCCCAGACGAAGAAGGCCAGCACCCCCAGCGAGAGGATCGGGATGATCCGCAGGCGTTCCAGCGCGTGGAGCCAGCGCGCCTCACCCTCGCCGCCGAGACCGTCGAATGCACTGGCGGAAATCGCGGTCATGCGCGCTTCTCCTGTCCGGCTGCTCCACCCGCCAGAACGGGCAGGACCGCGCTCTTGGGCCCATCCAGCGTCACCCGGCCATTGTCCATCAGCACCACCCTGTCGACCAGATCGAGCAGTCCGGGCCGATTGGTTGTGACGATCAGCGTGCGGCCGCGCAGCCATTGGCCAAGGTTGGCGACAAGATTGCGCTCGCTGATCTCGTCCAGCGCGGCAGAGGGTTCGTCCAGCAGCAGGATATTGCTCTTGCGCAGCAGGGCGCGTGTCAGCAGCATGGTCTGGCGCTGGCCGCCCGACAGGCCCGCGCCGCCCTCCTGCAGCAACAGGTCCAGCCCTTGCGACTGGTTCTGGACAAGCCCGATACCGCCGGTGACGGCCAGCGTGCGCAGGATTTCCTCGTCGCTGACGCCTGGCGCACCGACCGTGAGATTCTCGCGGATGGTGCCGAGGAACAACTGAGCGTTTTGGCCAAGGTAGGAGGTGTCGCGGCGGATATCCGCCGGGCTGATCTGCGCCATGCCGGTGCCGTCCAGCAGCGCCTCCCCGCTCGTTGGCAGGGCGAGGCCGGAGAGCAGGCGCAGCAGCGTGGATTTGCCCGCGCCGATGCGGCCCAGCAGCGCCACCCGCTCTCCTGCGGAGATGGACAGCCGATCGATCTTCAGCGCGACGGGCGCCTCCGGATCGTAGGCATAAGTGACGTCGCTCAGTTCGTAGTGGCCGCGCAGCGAAGGGCGCCGCAGCAGGCCGCGTTCGGGATCGTGGTCGACCGGCTTGGTGAAGAGTTCCTCCAGCCCGGCCAGCGCGATCTTGGCGTTCTGCCAGCGGGTAAAGACTTGCCCGAACGGCACGAACAGCACCAACGCTCGGCTGGTGAGGATGGAGCAGGCGATCAGCGCGCCCATCGTCATCTCGCCGTCCATCACCCGGAACGATCCGGCGACGATCACCACCGTGTAGGCCAGCTGTTGCAGCGTCTGCGTCCAGTTGACGAAGAGAGCGGAGAGGAAGCGCTGCTCCGCGCCGACGCGGGTGCCGGTGAGAGTCAGGCGTTCCCACAGCGACTGGAATCGGGCCTCCGCTTGTGCGGCCTTGATCTCGTCTATCCGTTCGATCGATTCGACCAGGATGGCGTTGCGCAGTGCCGCTTCGCGCATGCCTTCGGTGGCAAGGCGCGAGAGCGGGCGCTGCAGCAGCAGGCCGGGCAGCACGATCAGCAGCGCCGCCCCCACCAGTACGAAAGTCAGTTGTCCGGCGAGCAGCGAGAAGAGCAGCAGGAACATCGCGATGAACGGCAGGTCGATCAGCGCCGAAATCGTCGTCGAGGTGAGCATTTCGCGCAGTTGTTCGATATCGCGAAGCTGGGCGATCAGCGCGCCGGTGGAGCGGGGCCGTGCGTCGCCGCGCAAATCCAGCGCGCGGGCGAAGACGCGAGACGATATGGCAATGTCCGCCCGCCGCCCGATCTTGTCCACCAGTTGCACGCGCGCGGATCGCAGCAGCAGTTCCAGCATCAGCGCCATGGCCGTACCCAGCGCCAGCACCCAGAGTGTGGGGATGGACTGTGCCGGGATCACCCGGTCCCACACCTGCATCGCGAAGAGCGAGGTGGCGAAGGTCAGCAGGTTGCCGGTGAAAGAGGCCAGTGCCACTTCGCCATAGCCGCGCCGGTCCCCGGTGATGATGTCGCGCAGCCACGATTTCGCCGGGCTGCGCAGGAATTCGTCCAGCCGGGCATCGCGGGCGCGAGTGGACAGTGGCTCCACGAAGCCGACGCGGCCGGTAGCCTGCGCACGCAAGGTTTCCAGCGGCAGTTCCACCGGCGCATTGCCGCCCGTGCCCGGCAGGGTCGCCTGAACGTGATCGGCATGGCGGGCATGGACGATGGCGGCGCCGTTATCGTTCAGTTCGAAGATCGCCGGCAGCAGCATTGCCGGCACTTCATCGATGCCCGTGCGCAGGATTTCGAAGTGCAGCCCGGAGAGCCTTGCGGCATGCGCCAGCGTCGCCTCGCTACCCTGCCCGTCGCTCCAGTAGAGGCGGCTGACGAGTTCGGGCTCGCCCACCGGGACCCCTTTCAGTCGGCCAAGCGCCGCGATGGCAGCGATCCAGGACTTGTTCGCGATTGCAGGACCTTCAGCCATTCGGGTCGTCTTCCTCGCTGAGATGAGCCGGCAGGCCGAGCGACGGCCGCAAGCTGCCGCACAAATTCTCGAACCGGACACGGGCTTCCATGATGTCATGCTCCGCCACGATGCGGGCGCTGGCGGCGCGGTAGATTTCCAGCTGGGTGTTCAGCAGTTCGGTCAGCGTCCGCTTGCCCAGCTTGTATTCCTCCAGGAATATCCGGCTGGCCGTCTCCGCCTGCTCCTGCTGCAGGGCATAGGCGCCGATCCGGGCATTGCCGCTGCGGATTTCCTGCTGGGCGGAGAGGGCCCGCCCGCGCGCCTCGATCACCGTGCTGTCGCGCGCCGCCTCCGCCGCGCGGCGATCTTCCTCCGCCGCTTCGATCAGGTAATGGTCGCTGCGGCGGTAGAGGCTGCCGGTCACCGTCATCGCCGCGGTCAGCGAATTGTCGCGTGAATTGTAGGTATAGTTGTTGCGGGTATAGCCCAGCTGCAGGCCCAGCCGGGGATAGCGTTCGGCCTTGGTCTGGCCGATCTTGGCGGAGGCGGCATCGGCCGCCTGATCGGCTGCAGCAACGGCCGGCAGCTTGTCATAATCCGGCTCCTGATCGGCCGGTTCGAAGCGCGAGATCAGCGCCGAGGCATCGGTCAGCCGCTGCGGCATCCCGCCGATCAGATTGGCGAGCGCGGCGCGGGCCATCGCCGCCGACGTCTGCGCCTGAATCGCATCGCCGCGCGCGCTTTCCACGCGCACATCCGCCAGCATCAGGTCGGACTTGTCCGAAATCCCGGCATGGACGCGCATGCCGATCAGTTCGCGCAGGTGGGCCAGATCGCCCAGTTGCGTCTCCGCCGCCTGCGCCAGCATCTCGAAACGGCGCACTTCCAGAAAGGCCAGCGCGCTCTGTTCGGCCAGTTGGTCGGCGGTCGCCTCCCGCTCATACCAGCGCTGGCCGGTGGTGGAGCGCGCGGCGCCGATCTGCCCCTTGGAGCGGCCGAAATCCCAGACCTGCTGCTCCAGATAGACACTGGGGCCAGCCATGTTCTCGTTGACGCCGGAACTGTTGGTGCCCGCCAACATGTGTGGCCCGAGGTTCGCCTGATAGGAAACCTGCGGCGTCCAGACCGATCGCGCCGCGCCCAGATCGGCTCGCCCGCGCGCAAGCGCCGCATTGGCCCGGGCGACGTCCGGATGGCGCGCCAGCGTCAGCGCGACCGCCGTCGCCATATCGAGTTGTGCCGGAATCCCGCCCGAAACCCCGCCGGAATCACCTCCGGAACCTTGGTCCGGGATTTCGGGCACCGGATCATACATCCGGCCCGCGCCCTCAGCCGCCTGCTGCGCGGAAATGGCGGGAAGCTCGCCCTGTTGGGCGCCGCTCCGCTGCGCGATCACCAATCCCATCAAGGCACTCATCATGGCAATCGTGCGAAGCTTCAGCGTCATGCGCCCTCTTCATTTTCGGCAAAAGCGACCCCCTCCCCATCCGGCTAGACGACCACCATCACCGCGTGTTCGACGTAGATGTCGGTCGAACCCAGGGTGAAGTGGTTGTAGGCCTCTCCATTGATCAGCGTCTGGCCGGTCTGCACCGCGCCGGTCATCGTCACCGAATCGTTGCCGTCGCCCAGGATCGTCAGCGTGTGGTTGCTGTCGGTGGCCCGCAGCACGCCAGCCTCGGTCAAGGTGACCTGGCGACCGGCATCGCCGCTGCCGAGGTCGATCCGTTCGATATTGTGGATGTTGGTGGCGGTGTTGAGATTGAGCACCGGCCCCGTGCCGGTGGAGATCACCAGCGTATCAGTGCCGGCCCCGCCGTCGATTGACGTGTCGCTGGCGTCGTAGATCAGCGTATCGTCGCCATTGCCGCCGTTCAGCGTATCGGCGCCGGCACCCCCGCGCAGCAGATCGTTGCCGTCCCCGCCGTTCAGCGTGTCATTCCCCGCATAGCCGTAGAGACGGTCGTTCCCGGTCGTGCCGGTCAGCACGTTGGCGCCGGAATCGCCCTGGAACAGATTGGCGGAGCCACCCGAATTGAGCAGGCTGAGATCGAGCAGCGAACCCACCGAGGACGAACTGGTAAGGTTGGTCGTATCCGTGGCCGAAATCGACATGGCCGTCAGCACGTTCAGGCCCAGCAGCGTGACGTCCTGCTGGAAATGGACCGAAGCCAGGAGCTCGTTCACCGCCAGGTTGTCCATCGCCCCGCCGCCGACGGCAGTGATCGTCAGCGTCGAACTGGGTGCGATCAGGCCAAGGATGCCCGACGAGTTGCTGACCGATATCTGCAGGCCAAGCTCCGCCGCCAGCGCCGCCGAGGCGGTGAGCGTATAGGCACCCAGATTCACCGACAGCAGCGGCGCATAGCTGACCTGCACGCTTCTGAGATTGTTGTTGACGTCCATCGCCGTCAGCGATTGCGAACTGAGATCCAGCAGGCCCAGCGCCTCCACGCCCACCAGCCCCAGCAGCGCGGTGCCGCTGGCCTGCACGATCGGCGCCTGCTGCGTAACCGCCGCGATCGTGAAAGTCTGGGTCGTGCCGTTGCCCAGGTTGCCTGCGGCATCGACGATGCGCGCGGCGATCGTATGCGATCCGACCGAAAGCGTGCCGGCTCCGTAGAACCAGCTGGTGCCGGCCGATGTGGCATTGACCCAGGTGCCGCCGTCGATCTGAACCTGCACGCGGTCCCCTGCCCCCAACGCAGTGCTGAGCGTGCCGCTGATCGTCGGGCTGTTGTCCTGCGTGCTCCAGTCCCCCACGGTTCCGGTATCGACCGACAAGGTGGTGACCGCGATGGTCGCGGTGGGCGGCAGGCGGTCCAGCGTCATCGCATAGGCAGTGGACGCCGCGCTGGCATTGCCCGCCGCATCCAGTGCCACCGCCGTGAAGCTGTGCACCCCGTCGCTGGCCAGGGCGGATGGCGTGAACGTCCATACGCCTGCACCGTTGGCGGTGGTGGTGCCCACCACTGCGGCGCCGTCATAAATGACAATGGCGGTATTGGCGGTGGCCGTGCCGGTCAGCAGCGGGGTGGGGTCGTTGCTGATGCCTCCGTTCGCCACGATGCCGGTGTTGGGCGCGGCATCGTCGGTAATGCTGACGATCGCGGGCACCGCCGGCGGCGTGGTATCGATAGTGATGGTGAAACCGGTGGAGGCGGGCCCTTGATTGCCGGCGGGATCGGTGGCGCGCGCGGTCAGCGCGTAAGTACCCTCCAGCAGTGCGGTGCCCGGCGTGAAGCTCCAGTTGCCGCTCTGATCGGCCAGTACGTTGCCGATCGCGGTGCCGTTGGCATAGACCGTGACGGTTGCGCCGGCTTCTGCCGTGCCCTGCACCAGCGGAGTAGTGTCGTTGGTGACCCCGCCGTTGGTCACGGCGCCTTGCACGGTGCCCAGATCGTCGGTGACGCTGGAAATTGCTGGCGCCAGCGGCGCTGTGGTGTCGACACGGACCACGAAGGGGGACGACGCCGCGCCCTGGTTCCCAACTGCATCGGTCGCCCGCACCGTCAGGCTATGATCGCCCGCCGACAAGGTGCCGGTCGGCGTGAAGCTCCAGGCCCCCAGGGCGCTGGCCGTGGTCGATCCGATCAACGCGCCGTTGTCGTAGACGGAAATCGTGGCATTGGCCTCCGCCGTGCCGGCCAGTGTCGGCTGCGTATCGTCGGTACTGGCACCGTTGATCAGTGCGCCGGTTCGCGTGCCGACGTCGTCGGTCGCCGAAACGATGATCGGGGCCGCCGGTGCGGCGGTGTCCACGGTCACCACGTAAGGCGTGGAAGTAGCGCCCACATTGCCGGCCGCATCGCGCGCGATGGCCGTCAACGAATGCGTTCCGTCGGAAAGCTGGCTGGGCGGCGTGAAGCTCCAGGCGCCAAGACCGTTCGCCGCTGCCGTGCCCAGCAAGACGCCATTGTCATAGACATAGACGGTCGAATTCGTTTCCGCGGTTCCCGCGAGCAGCGGCGTGGCGTCGTCGGTCCGTCCGCCGCTGAGCACGATTCCCTGCGCGCTGCCCACCTCGTCCGTGGCGGAGGCGATCACCACCGCGCCCGGCGCGCCGGTATCGACGGTGAGTGTAAAGGCCGCAGTGGCCGCGCTGGGATTGCCGGCGGGATCGCTGGCGATCACGGTCAGCGAATGCGGGCCCGTGGCCAGGGCGGCGGAAGGCGTGAAGCTCCACGCGCCCAATCCATCGGCCGTCACGGAGCCTAGCAATGCGCCGCCGTCGTAGACCGAAACAGTCGAACCGGCATCGGCAGTGCCCGCCAGCGTGGGCCGCGCATCGTCCGTCACCGCGCCACCGGACAGCGGCCCCTGGATCGTGCCAATATCATCGGTCACCGAAATCAGCACCGGAGTGCCGGGTGCCGCCGTGTCCACCGTCAAGGTGAAGCCCGCCGATGCGCCGCTGGCATTGCCTGCAGCGTCGACCGCCACCGCCGTGAACGTATGCGCGCCGGCGCCCAGCGGGGGCAACACGAAGCTCCACGCACCCGTTCCGTCCGCGGGGGCCGAGCCGAGCAGCGAGCCCCCTTCGTAAATCCGGACCGTGGCATTGGCCGCCGCGGTTCCGGTCAGCGTGGGCATGGTATCGTCGGTCACTCCGCCGGTAAGGATCGCCGCCTGCACGGCACCGACATTGTCCGCCGCGCTGGCAATGACGGGCGCGAGCGGCGCGGTAAGGTCAACCACCACGGTATAGGGGGCCGACAGCGAACTGACGTTGCCCAACGTGTCGGTCGCCGTGATCGTGAATGCGTGGCTGCCTTCGCCCAAGGGCGCGGGCGGCGTGAAGATCCAGGCGCCAAGCCCATCGGCGGTTGCGGTGCCCAGGGGCACTCCTCCGTCATAGACGGTGATCGTGGCCCCGGCCTCCGTCGTTCCCGAAAGTGTGGGGGTGGTATCGTCAGTGGAAGCGCCATTGGATACCGGCGCGAGCACCGATCCCACATTGTCCGCAACGCTGGCGATCGAGGGGGTTGAGGGGCCCTGGCGATCGACGATCATGCTTCCCGTGGCCGACAGGTTGCCGGCTGCATCCTCCGCTCTCGCAAGGATAGCGGTACCGTCGATCAGCGGCGTGGCGGGCGTGTAGGACCAGTGGCCCGAACCATTGGCGACGACATCCGTATCGAAAGTGCCATCGCCGTTGGTGTCGAGATGGACGATGGCCCCGGCCTCCGCCGTGCCGGTTATCGTCGATCCGTTGGTGGCATCGATCACCGGAATGCCGGGCGCGATCGCATCGATCGTGAAGGCGACCGGGGTGCTGTTCAAGCTTTCCAGCGCACCATTGCTGGCGGTGGCGGTAATGCTGTGCGGGCCGTTCCCCAAGGTAATCTGCGCCGTCCAGATGCCCCCGGGGCCTACGGACACGGAGGTGACCGGAAGGCCGTTGTCATAGATATTGATGGTGGCACCAAGATCGCCCGTGCCGGAAATGTCCAGCTGTGTGTCGTCAGTCAGGCCGCCATTGCCGATGAACCCCGTGTGCGTGCCGACATCGTCCGAAATCGTGGGCACCGAAGGAACGGCCGGGGGCGTGGTGTTGAGCAGCGTATCGACCACGGTATCCACCGGCGCGCTGAGATTTCCGGCCGCATCCACGGCCCACACACTGACGACCGTGGTATCGCCCAGCGCCGGGCTGAAAGTGACGCTCCACGCATTGAAGCTGTCCACCGTGGCGGTCGCGTCCGCAACGCCATCGCCGGTAAAGTCGATAAGGATGGTCGATCCCACCTCACCAGTGCCGGTCAGCGTGCTGCCGTCCGTTGGCGACACGGTAGGTGTGGGAATGATCGTATCGACGGTGATGGTGTAGACCGCCGAAAGAACGCCGGTGTTTCCGGCCGTGTCCGTCGCGGTCGCCTGGAAATCGTATGTGCCGTCGGCCAAGCCCGGCGTGAACGACCATTGGCCGGTGCCGTCCGCCACCGTCGTCGCCGGATAGGCGATGCCGTCGATGTACAGCGTGACGGTGGCGCCGATCTCCGCCGTGCCGGAAATCGTAAACAACACGTCATTCGTCGCGCCGCCCGGGGCCACATTGCCCGACTGCGGCGCGGTATGATCCTGCACTCCGGTGATAAGCGGCGCGGAAGGCGCCACAGTGTCCACGGTGAAGGTGAAGCCCCCGCTTGCCGTACCGATATTGCCGGCCCGATCGGTGGCCGTCAGGGTGATGGTATGCGAAACCGATCCCAGCGGACTGGTCGGGGTGAAGCTCCACGCCCCGACTGCGTCTGCCGTCGTCGTGCCGATCTGGACGCCATTGTCGTAGACGGTCACCGTGGCAAAAGCCTCGGTCGTGCCCGTAAGTTCGGGCTGACTGTCTTCGGTAATGCCGTTGAAGCCGATGCCGCCCTGGCTCGCGCCCTGATCGTCCGTCACCGCGATCAGCGTCGGCGGATTCGGTGCGCTGGTATCGATCGTGACGGTGGCGGGGAGAGAGGCGTTGCCGGCCGGATCGATCGCGGCCACGGAAACGGCCGTGCCGCCGCCCGGATTGCCGGCGAAAGTGTAGGTCCAGACGCCGGAACCGTTGGCCTGGACCTGGGCATCCACCGAACCGTTATTGCCGATATCGATGGCGATGGTGGCATTGGCCTCGGCCGTGCCGGAAAGCGTCACTCCGTTGGACGGATCGATCAGCGGGGCGGCCGGGGCGGAGGCATCGATGGTAAAAGTGAAGGCGGGCGACTGGGCGCTGACGTTGCCCGCCACATTCGTCGCACTTACCGTTATGCTTTGCGCGCCGGGGGCGAGCGTGGGCGTATAGTTCCATGCGCCGCTGCCATCGGCCGTTGTCGTGGCAATCAGCGCGCCGTTGTTGAAGATCGATATCTGCGCGCCGGCCTGCGCCGTGCCGGTCAAGGTGGGCGTCGTATCGTTGGTCAGCCCGCCGTTGGAGACGGCACCCACGATCTGCGTCGCATTGTCCGTAACCGAGGCGATCTGCGGCACGGCAGCCGCGGCGGTATCCAGCGTCACCGCATAGCTGTTGGAAACGGGCCCCGAATTGCCCGCGGAGTTGGTGGCGATAGCCGTGAAGACATGCGCGCTGCCGGCAAGCGGAGTAGCCGGCGTTAGGGTCCAGTTGCCGCCGGAATCAGCAGTTGTCGTGCCAATCAGGATGCCATTGTCGTAGACGGCAACATGGGCGTTGACGGGCGCAGTACCGCCGATCGCGGGCTGCGCATCGTCCGTGGTCGTTCCGCCGGCAACGTTGCCCTGCCGCCCGCCGATGTCGTCCGCCACGGTGAGGATAACCGGTGCGGCCGGCGTGCCGGTGTCGACGGTAATGGTATAGCTGGCCGAAACCGGACCCAGATTCCCACTGGCATCGGTGGCCGTGGCGGTCAGCACATGGGGCCCGGGGATCAGCGCGGTGCCAACTGCAAGGGTCCAGGCACCGCTGCCGTTAGTCACAGCCTGGCCGATCGGGATGCCGTTATCGTAAACCGTGACGATCGATCCCGCCTCGGCCGATCCGCTGATCACCGGCAGGATATCGTCGGTGCCGCCGTTGTTGGGGACCTGCCCCTGTTGCAGGCCGACATTGTCCTCCACACCAGAGATCGTCGGCATGGCCGGCGGCGTCTGGTCGATAGTTACGCGCGTGGCGGCCGACGTATTGCCCACGACATCACGCGCCGCGACCGTGACCGTGTCCCCGTTCGGCAGCGGCGTGACGGGCGTGTAGATCCATTCCCCCAGACCGTTCGCCGTGGTCGTGTCATCGATTATGCCGTCATCGTCGAAGTCGATCAGGATCGTGGCATTGGCTTCCGCCGTGCCGGTCAGGACTGAGCCGTTGCTGGGATCGATCGTGGGCGGAGGCGGCGGCGTCAGATCCACGCCCAGCGCGAACGCGGGCGAGGGTCCGCTGGCATTGCCAGCGGCATCGGTAGCCGTGGCAGTGAAGCTGTGCGCCCCGGAGGCCAGAGCGGTTGTCGGCGTGAAGGTCCAGCTTCCGCCTCCCGTCGCCACCACGCGGCCGATCTCGATGCCGTTGTCCAGGATCGTCACCGTGGCGCCCGCCACCGCCGTGCCGGAGAGCGTGGGCAGGATATCATCGGTGATCGCACCACCGGACAGCGGGCCGATCACCGTGCCGGCATCGTCCAGCGCCCCGGTGATCGCCGGAACCGCCGGCGCGGCCGTGTCCACGGAAATTGTGAAACTTGCCGAAGTGACGCTTCCCGTTCCGGCAGCATTGATGGTCTGCGCCGTAAATACATAAGCGCCGTCGCCCAGCGCCGCGCCGGGCGTGTAGGTCCAGTTGCCCAACCCGTCCGCGTGAACGGTGGAGACCGCCACGCCATCGCGCAGGATCGTGACGTCCGCATTGGCAAGCGCGGTTCCCGCCAGCGTCGGCCGGGTATCGTCGGTCGTGCCGCCTGCGGCTACCGGCCCGCGGATCGATCCCACGTCGTCCAGCGCGCTGACGATTACGGGCGCGGCAGGAATGCTGGTGTCGATAGTGACGGTCCATCCGGCGGAATCGGCGCTGGCGTTGCCCGCCGCATCGGTGGCGGTCGCCACGAAGTTGTGGCTGCCCGGAAGCAGCGCGGTGCCCGGCGTGAAGATCCAGGCGCCGGAGCCATTGGCCAGAGCCGTCCCCAGCAATGCGCCATTGTCGTAGACTGTCACTTGCGCGTTCGCTTCGGCCGTTCCGGTCAGCAACGGCCGCGTATCGTCGGTCACGCCGCCTGCGGCCACGGGCCCGACGGCGCCGCCGATATCGTCGGTCACCGACAGGATCGTCGGCGCGACCGGCGCGGCGGTGTCTATCGTGAGCGTGAAAGCCGCGGATGCCAGGCTGACATTGCCCGCAGCATCTGCGGAGCTTGCCGTGATCACGTGGCTGCCCGTCCCCAGCGGCGTCGCCGGCGTGAAATTCCAGAGCCCGGCCCCGTCGGCCACGGTGGTGCCGATCAGGACCCCGCCGTCGTAGATCCGTACGATCGCCCCGTTGTCGGCATTGCCGGTGAGCACGGGCTGACCGTCGTCAGTGATCGCACCGCTGAGGATGATGCCCTGCGCAGCGCCGGCGTCGTCCTGCGCGTAAGCAATGGACGGGGTGGACGGGGCCACGGCGTCGACGGTGACCGATGCGGGCGGAGACGGGTTGCCGGCCGCATCGGCGGCGGTGGCAGTAACCAGACTGCCATCGGCAAGCGGGGTTGCCGGCGTGAAGCTCCAGTTGCCGGACAGGTCGGCCTGCACTTGCGCATCGGGCGTGCTATCGCCGTTCAGATCCAGCAGCACGGTCGCCCCCGCCTCGGCCGTGCCTGTCAGGACGGTGCCGTTGGTGGGATTGAGGACCGGCGCCGCCGGGGCGATCGTGTCCACCGTCAGCGCGAACGGGGTGGAGGGCAGGCTCTCGTTGCCGAGAGTGTCGGTGGTGGTGGCGGAAAGGCTGTGCGGCCCTTCGCTCAGCGAAAGCGGAATGCTCCATTGGCCGGATCCGTTCGCCTGGGTGCTGCCCACCAGCACGCCGCCGTCGTAGACCGATACCGTCACGCCCGCTTCGGCAGTGCCGCTCAGCACCGGTGCGGGATCGTCGGTCACGGCGCCGCCGACCAGCGCCCCCTGGATCGTTCCCACCGAATCCTCGGCAGAGAGAATGTCCGGCACCGGCGGCGGCGTGGAATCGATCGTGCCATCCACCGCCTCGCTGACCGCCGGGGACGTATTGCCCGCTGCATCGGTGGCCGTCACGCTCACATTCGTGCCCGTGGGGAGAGCGGGCGCGAAAGTCACGCTCCAGCGCCCGTCGGCATTGGCGATGGTGCTTGCATCGACAGTGCCATCACCGTTGACGTCGACGGAGATCGCCGCCCCCGCCTCAGCAATGCCGGACAGGGTCGTGCCGTCGGACGGATTCAGCGTCGGCGCGGCGGGCGCGGTCAGGTCGATCTCCACCGCATAGCCGGAGGATGGACCGCGCGTGGTGCCGCCTTCCATCGTGGACGTGACGGAAAAGCTGTGCTGCCCCTCACCCAGCGTGGGCGCGTTGTAGCTCCATGCCCCCGATCCGTCAGCGGTAACCGTGCCCAGCAATGTGCCATTGTCGAAGATGCGAACGGTGGAACGGGCTTCGGCCGTGCCCGCGATAACCGGCGTGGGATCGTTGCTGATGCCGCCGCTGGCAATCGTGCCGGTGGTACCGGGAAGATCGTCGATAACGGCGGTGACGATCGGCGCCACGATCAGATCGCTGTCGACCACCACCGTCGCGGGTGCGGAGGTGTTGCCTGCCGCATCCGTCGCCGTCACCAGGATCGGCGTGCCGTCCGCAATCAGCGTGGAGGGCACATAGCTCCAGTTGCCGTTTTCGCCGGCCCGCGCCGTGCCGTCCACGGTGCCGTCGCCATTGATGTCGATGCGGATCAGCGCGCCAGGCTCGGCAGTGCCGGTAAGTCCGGCACCGCTGGTTGGTGCCACGGCGGGGACCGCGGGCGGCGTGGTGTCCACGGTGATCATGAACGGAGCGGACGCAGGGCTGGTGTTGCCCGCGCCGTCGGTCGCCGTGAAAGTCAGCGCATGTTCACCCTCTCCCAGCGGCGTGTCGGGCGTAAAGCTCCAGCGGCCATCGCCGCCTACCGTGGTGGTGCCGACTGGCTGGCCATTGTCGTAGACAGTAATGATCGCGCCCGGCTCCGCGCCGCTGCCGCCGATCATCGGCGTGCCGTCATCGGTGGATGACCCGCTGGGCATATCGCCCTGGATCGTGCCGACATTATCGTCGGCCGACCCTGCCGTCGGGACGGGCGGCGGCGTGGAATCGACGCCGTAATCCACCGTCACCGTACTGTCGGGCGAGACGTTGCCGGCCGCATCGACGGCCACGGCATGGATGGGCGTGCCGTCCGCCAGCGGTGGGCTTAGCGTAATGCTCCAGTTGCCCTGCGCATCGGCAAGGACCGAAGCATCGGCAATGCCGTCGCCATTGGTATCGACCTTGATCGTGGCGCCCGGTTCGGCGGTCCCGCTCAGCGTGGTGCCGTCTGTCAGGTTCAGCACCGGCGCCGCGGGCGGGGCGGTATCCACGATCACGACATATGGCGCCGATTCGGCGCTGACATTGCCCAGGCGATCGGCGGCGGTCACAGTGAAGCTGTGCGATCCGTCGGGCAAGGCAGTGGCAGGCGTAAAGCTCCAGCTGCCGTCGGCACCCGCCGTGACCGTGCCGACCAGCACCCCGCCATCGCGGATCGTAACGGTCGCGCCCGCCTCGGTCGTGCCACTCAGCGTGGGGCGGGTATCGTCCGTCGCGCCGCCGGCCGGAACCGGGCCCTGCACGGCGCCAGCATCATCCACCACCCCGCCGATGGCAGGAACCGCCGGAGGCGCGCGATCGACGGTGATTGAGGTGGGATTGCTGGCATTGCCGGCGGCATCGACGGCGGTCACCCGCACCGTGATCCCGTCCTGCAGGGGCGTTGCGGGGGTATAAGTCCAGCGGCCGTCCGAACCGGCGGTGACCGTGGCTTCCACGGTGCCATCGCCATTGACGTCGATCCGCACGGTGGACCCCGGCTCCGCCGTGCCTTGCAAGGTGCTGCCGTTGCTGGGATCGACCACCGGCGCGGCGGGCGGCGTGGTATCGGGCGGCGTGCTGCCGCTGCCTCCACCATTGCCGCCACCCTTGCCTCCACCGCCGCCGGCCGCCAGCGCGACGCCGCCGGCCAGGCCCGCCACGCCCAGCCCGATGAGCGCCGGGCTGATCCCGCCGCCGGAAGCCGCGGCAGCACTGCCGGCCGCAACCGAAGCGTCCAGTGGCGAAAGGCTGTAATCGATCGCCTCGCTGGTCGCATCGGTGGGCGTAAAGCAGGCGGCATCGCCCAGATGGGCCAGCCATTGCCCGGTGCCGGAGGGATCGGCAAAGGCAAGCTGCCCGACATCCTCCGGCGGACAGGCGAAATAGCCCTCCAGCCGGATGCTGGATCCATCGTCGAAACGGATGATCAGGTCATCGCCCTCTCGCGCCATGGCGGTAACCGACTTGGGCGATGCGTAGACCTTGACGGTGGAGCCGGGGTGGACCGGCAGCGCGCTCTTGCCGCCATGCGTGACCGTGGTGCTTACCGCCTTGGTGGCGCGGTTGGTGACGTCGACGCGCGTATCCATCGCATGGTCTCCCATTGAACGCCGTTGCCGGCAGGCGCCGCACCGCGATCGCGCGCGGTCGGCTCATGGAAAAGGGACATCGAACCGGAGAGCATAGGAGGCCGGCGATCGCCGTTACGGCCGATCACGGCCGATGCCCGGGCAGGGGCTGGTGGATTGCCGGTGCTGTGCGAACGGCGGGTTCGTGTTTCCCCCCTACGGACAATTAGGCTTATTATTCGATGGGATAGTACCGCATGCAGACGACGAATAGCGCTTTCCGATCCAATCTGGACCCAACCCGGGCCAAACTGTGGCGCGCGGCTCTAGCGGGCGGCAGCGCCCGGCCGCCCGTCCGGCGCGCCCCTCGGATTGGCCTGCCTCGCGCGCCGGTGCAGGCTCATGCTGTGCAGCGCACAAATTCCATCGCATCCGGATCGAACTGGCATAGCCACGCTTCGGGCCGGCGTATTATGCGTTCACAAATGAACGCAGCGCGCAGTATTTGCCGCGCCTGGCGATTCTACCCAGCTTGAAAACACTCCGGTTCCCCGGGGAGGGGGAAAGGCAGCCGGGATTCTAGACCCGGCCTCAGTCCTGGCTCACCAGCCGATAGCCGACACCCGGTTCGTTGCGCAGCAGGGTGGGATTGGCGGGATCGTCCTCCAACTTGCGGCGGACGCCGCGCGCGGCGACGCGCAAGTATTCGACATCGCTTTCGTGTCCGGGCCCCCAGACAGAGCGCAGCAATTGCGCATGGGTGATCACTCGCCCCGAATTGCGCGCCAGTTCGGCCAGAAAGCCGTATTCCTTGGGCGTCAGATGCACTTCCGCCCCGGCCTTGCGTACTATCCGCGCGACCAGATCGATCTCCACGTCGCCGCGCCGCACCGGGCGTTCGGCCGCCTCGGCCGGGATGCGGTGGCGCAGCGCGGTGCGGATGCGCGCCAGCACTTCCTCGCTGTCGAACGGCTTGGCCACGTAATCGTCCGCGCCAAGGTCCAGCGCGGCGACTTTCTGGTCGGTCGCCTCACGCGCGGAGACGACGATGATCGCCGCCTGCGCGCGCATCAGCGGGATCAGTTCCAGCCCGTCACGATCGGGCAGGCCGAGATCGAGCAGCACGACCTCGGGCTTGTCGATGGCCATGGCGTTCAGCGCCTCGCGCGCGGTGCCGGCCTCCACCACGGCATAGCCGGCACGGGCGAGCCCGGCATGGAACAGGCGGCGGATGGCGGGCTCGTCATCGACGACGAGGATGGTGATGGTCTGCGTCATATTTCCGGCCATTCCTTGAGATGGGCCCTGTCGAACTGGATGGTGAAGCGGGCCCCTGGGCCGTCCTCGCGATTGGCGGCGGTGACGGCAAGACCCATGGCCATCGCGAACCCTTTGACGATGGCCAGGCCAAGCCCAGTGCCACCCTTGCGGTCCGACCCCTCGATCCGGGTGAACGTCTCGAAGATGCGTTCCTCCTCACCCGCCGGAATGCCGGGCCCACGGTCGCTCACCGTCAGCACCAGCCCATCGGCCACGCGCCGCGCGCCGATGGCAATGGGGGCATCGGGATCGCCGTACTTGGCTGCATTCTCGATCAGGTTGGTCAGGCAATGGTGGAACAAGTTGGGATCGACCAGCACCATCGGCGCATCGCGCGCGATCTCCAGCTCTATCGCATGGCCGATCAGCAGACCGCGCAATTGGTGCAGCGCTTCTGCCACCGCCTCATCCAGATCGACCGGCTCGATCTTGCCGTGCAGCGCCCCCGCCTCGATCCGCGCCATGTCGAGCAGGTTGGTGACGAAGCGGTGCAGCCGCTCCGCCTCCCCCCGCGCGGCGGCGATGGGGACGGCCTGCTCTGGCTCGCTCGCCTCGATGGCGGCCAGGGTGCCCATGATCGTGGTGAGCGGCGTGCGCAGATCGTGGCTGACCGAGGAGAGCAGCGCATGGCGCAGCCGGTCGCGCTCGCGCGCCTGCGAAAGCTCCGCCATCTGCCCTTCCAGCGCCATGCGCTCCAGCGCGAGGCCCGCCTGATCGAGCAGGCTGAGCAGCAGCGGCAACTGGTCCGGCCGCACGGCGGTACGCGCATCGCTGCGGGCAAGGCCGAAAACGCCCATCACCGCGCCGCGTGCGGCCAGCGGGTGGAACAGCCATTCGGAGGCGGTCAGCGTGTCCGATCCCTGCCCGGCGGGCGTATTGTTGTCGAAAGCCCAGTTGGCAGCGGCCAGATCCAGCGTTTCCAGCCGGGCCGGACGCGGCCAGCTCCAGCGGCGCGAGAGGCCCTCGTCACCGGGCATCAACAGCACGGTATTGCCGTCGAACAGGCGGCCGATCTCTCCGCAGAGCACATGCGCCAGTTCGTCGATCGTGCTGATTCCGGTCAATTGCCGCGCAAAGCCGGCCAAGGCGCTGTTCTGCGTGGCACTCGCTTGCGCCTGCAGGGCATGTTCGCGCACGCGGGCGGCCAGCTGGCTGGACAGCACGGCCACGCCCAGCAGCACCAGCACGGTGATGAAATTGCGCGGATCCTCGATGGTCAGCGTATGCGTGGGCGGCAGGAAGAAGAAGTTGTAGGCGAGCGAGGACGCCAGCCCCGCCGTCAAGCCGGTCCGCAGGCCATAGCGCGTGGCCGCGACCATGACCGGCAACAGGTAGAGCAGCCCCAGATCGGTGATATTGCCGCTGGACAGGATCAGCGTGCCCACCAGCGTCACCACCGCCGTCAGCCCCAGCGAGACGAGATAACCGGTCGGCGATCCCCACTGCCCGCCCGGCCGGTGCCCGGGATCCCGCGCCTCGCCACTCGTCGTCGGCACGACCTGGATCGACAGGCCGGGCATCTCGCGCACCAGCCGGTCGACGATCGATCCGTGGCGCAGTTCGAACCAGCGCGATCGGGCAGACTTGCCGACGATCAGCTGCGTCGCCCGCGCCTGCGCGGCAAAGCTTTTCAGCCCGTCGAACACCGTTTCGGCCGGCAGCGTGGCCACCTGCCCGCCCAGCTGCGTCGCCAGATGCAGCGCTTCGGCAAGCTGGGCATTCTCGCCATCGGTGAACCCGGCGGCGCGCGGGGTTTCGATATGCACCGCCGTCCACGGCGCGCGCAGCGCATCGGCAAGGCGCTTCGCCGCGCGCACCAGTTCCAGCGCGCCGGGCTGCTCGCTCACCGCCACGACCAGACGGTCGCTGGCCGCCCAGATCCCCTCGATGGCATGGGCGCGGACATATTCCAGCATCTGCGCGTCGACCGTCTGCGCCGCATAACGCAAGGCCATTTCGCGCAGCGCGGAGAGGTTCGATTTGGAAAAGAACGCCCCCAGCGCGCGCGTCGCCTCATCGGGCACGTAGACCTTGCCCTGCCGCAGCCGCTCGATCAGTTCATCGGGCGGGATGTCCACCACTTCGATCTCGGCATCGCCCAGGACCTTGTCCGGCAGCGTTTCGCGCACACGGACTTTGGTGAAAGAGGCGACGACGTCGTTCAGGCTCTCGATATGCTGGATGTTGAGGGTGGACCAGACATCGATCCCCGCCTCCAGCAGTTCCTCCACGTCCTGCCAGCGTTTATCGTGGCGGCTGCCCGGCGCATTGGTGTGCGCCAGTTCGTCCACCAGCACCAAGGCCGGGCGGCGGGCCAGCACCGCGTCGATATCCATCTCGTCCAGCACATGGCCCTGATAGGGCACATGGGTGCGAGGGATCGTTTCCAGCCCGTGCAGCCGCGCTGCCGTCTCCGCGCGGCCGTGGGTTTCCACCACGCCCACCACCACGTCGACCCCGGCGGCGTGACGGGCGAGGCCCTCTCCCAGCATTTCGTAAGTCTTGCCCACGCCGGGCGCGGCGCCGAGAAAGATCTTCAGGCGGCCGCGATGCTCCCGCACGGCGGCGCGCAGCAGGGCTTCGGGATCGGGGCGCGGTTCGTTCACGGCTGCGCTTGTGCGCTGCGGGCAGCCCGGCTGTCGAGAGCCAGATTGACGCTGGACAGTCCGGACACGGGAAGAGCCGCCTCGGGGCAAGTCCCCGAGGCGGCAGGTGTCACCAGGTAGGAAGGAACAAGGAAACCTGGGGATTCTTGAAAATGCGGCGCGGCGGCACGATTCATCGGCGGCTCAGAAGTGACCGGGCAGATCGATCTCGCGGAGCAGGCGCGGCCCCCACAGGGCCAGCGAGAGGCCAAGGCTCAGCAGCGCCATGAACACCGCACAAAGGCCCAGATCGGCCACGGTGGGATCGTGCAGCACCGGCGTGATCGCCATCCGGTGCTCGGCAAGAATGACGCGCGATGCCGCCAGCAGGCACAGCAGGCCTGCCGCGCGCATCGCGATTTCGGCCGGCCACCAGCGCTTTCCCGCACGCAGCGCGGCCAGCCGGTTGGGGGACAGATATCGGCGCATGGCACCATACTCCCGTCAGTGGATGACGGGTGCGAGATGGTCCTTCAGGCCGTTAAGGTTCCACGGGGAATTGCTCCGGCCGCATAAAGAAAGCATAAAGTTGGTGGCGCCTTCGCGCGCGCGAGACTAGGCGCCCGAACCATGAGCGACTCCTCAGGGCACCATGCCCCCAATGAAAGCCTCGCAGCGCTGTCCGTCGGCGCGATCGGGGTGGTTTTCGGCGATATCGGCACATCGCCGCTCTATGCCCTGAAGGAAAGCTTCATCGGCCACCACCCGCTGGTGGTGGACCGCATGCACATCTTCGGCGTTATCTCGCTGATGTTCTGGACGATGATGCTGATCGTCACCGTCAAGTACGTCTTCATCATCCTGCGTGCAGACAACAACGGCGAAGGCGGCAGCCTGGCGCTGCTGGCGCTGATCGGGCGCACGCTGGGCAAGAGCCGCTGGACGCCGCTGATCGCCATGCTGGGCGTGATCGCGACCGCGCTGTTCTATGGCGATGCCATCATCACGCCCGCCGTCTCGGTCCTCTCCGCCGTGGAGGGGTTGACCGTGGTGAACGAGGAATTCGCGGAATTCGTCCTGCCGATCGCGGTGGTCATCCTGATCGGGCTGTTCTCGATCCAGTCGCACGGCACCGCGACGATGGGCAAGCTGTTCGGCCCGGTGATGATCGTCTATTTCCTGGTGCTGGCAGGCCTTGGCCTGCACTCGATCGTCAAGGCACCCGAAGTGGTCTGGGCACTGAGCCCGCATCACGCGCTGCAGTTCTTCATGGTCAATCCGAAGCTGGCCTTTCTGGCGCTCGGCTCAGTCGTGCTGGCAGTGACCGGGGCGGAGGCGCTCTATGCCGACATGGGGCACTTCGGCCGCAAGGCGATCTCGATCTCGTGGCTCTACGTCGCTTTCCCGTGCCTGCTGCTCAATTATCTGGGGCAGGCTTCGCTGGTGCTGCGCAATCCCGATGCGATCCAGAACCCGTTCTTCTTCATGGCGCCGGACTGGGCGCGCCTGCCGCTGGTCCTGCTGGCGACCATGGCGACGATCATCGCCAGCCAGGCGGTGATTTCGGGCGCATTCTCGGTCTCACAACAGGCGGTGCAGCTGGGTTTCCTGCCGCGCCTGAAGATCCTGCACACCAGTGCCAAGGCGGCGGGGCAGATCTACGTGCCGCTGGTAAACTGGGGCCTGCTGATCATGGTGGTGCTGCTGGTCTTCGGCTTCCGCAGTTCGGGCAATCTGGCCGCGGCATACGGTATCGCGGTGACGGGCACGATGCTGATCACCGCCTGCCTGCTGGGCGTGCTGACCTTCACCGTGTGGAAGTGGCATCCGCTGGTGGCGGGCAGCGTCACGGCAGGCTTCCTCTTCATCGACGCGCTCTACTTCTTCTCGAACGTCACCAAGATCCCCGACGGCGGCTGGTTCCCGCTGCTGGTGGCCGCCGTGGTCTTCACTCTGCTGACCACCTGGGCCACCGGCCGCCAGCTGATGCGCGACCGGCTTCGGGAGGACTCGATCCCCTTCGCCACTTTCATCCGATCGGTGGGCGAACGCGTGCGGCGCGTGGCGGGCACTTCGGTGTTCCTCGCCTCGAATGCCGACGGCGTGCCGCCGGGGTTGCTGCACAATCTGAAGCACAACCATATCCTGCATGACCGGGTGGTGATCCTGACGGTCTCCGGACAAGGTGTGCCCCACGTCGCGCCCGAAAACCGCGCCGAAGTGGAGGATCTGGGCCAGGGCTTCTACCGCGTGGTGCTGCGCTACGGCTTCATGGACGAGATCGACATTCCCGCCGCGCTGGCCGACGAAAACCGTGCCGGCGGCCCGTTCAAGCCGATGGAGACGAGCTACTTCCTCTCCCGCCAGACGCTGATCCCCTCCAGCCGGCCGGGCATGGCGCTGTGGCGCGAGAAGCTGTTCGCCGCGATGGTACGCAATGCGGAAAGCGCGATGGAATTCTTCAAGCTGCCCACCAACCGCGTAATCGAACTGGGCAGCCAGCTGGAGATTTAGGGCGGAGGGGCAGGCTGACGCACTTTTCGTCCTACCCTTCACCCCATACTCTTCGTCGCCCCGCGCAGGCGGGGGCCCCGCTTTCTTCTGCACCCTCTCGTATGCCGCAAGACAAGCGGGATCCCCGCCTTCGCGGGGATGACGGGATTGAGGTGGCAAAATGGAATGGCTGCCCCTTCCCACCCCGCTCATCCTGAGCCTGTCGAAGGATGGGAGGCCTCGCGCCGCCCCTCAGGGGGCTTCGACAAGCTCAGCCTGAGCGGGATTGGGGGGCTGGCCCGGATCGGCCAAAGCCGGCTGCGCTTCGGCCTCCGCCCGCGCCGCCAGCCTGCGGGCAAGCACGGCGCAGACCATCAACTGGATCTGGTGGAAGAACATCAGCGGCAGGATGATCGCGCCGACTTGTGCCGGCGGGAACAGCACCCCCGCCAACGGCACCCCGGTCGCAAGACTCTTCTTGGAGCCGCAGAACAGGATGACGATCCGGTCCTCGTGCGAAAAGCCCAGCACCCGGCCCAGCACATTGCCCACCACCATGATCACCGCGAGAATCCCGAGCGAGAGCGCCGCAATCAGGCCCAGCTCAGCCACCGTCACCTTATGCCACAGCCCCTCCAGCACGGCCGCGCCGAAGGCGGTATAGACCACCAAGAGGATCGATCCCCGGTCGGTATAGCCCAGCAGCTTCTTGTGGCGGCTGACGAAGCCGCCGATCCACGGCCGCAGCAGATGCCCGGCGATGAATGGCAGCAGCAATTGCACGGCAATCGCGATGATCGGATCGGTGGAGAAGCCCTGCGTCTTGCCGGTGATGAACAGCGCGGTCAGCACCGGGGTGATGAAAATGCCGGCAAGATTGGAGAAGGAGGCACTGCACACCGCCGCCGCCACATTGCCCCCGGCAATCGCGGTAAAGGCAATGGAACTCTGCACTGTCGAAGGCAGCAGGGTCAGGTAGAGCACGCCCATCGCCAGCGAGGGCTCCAGCCCCGGAATGGCGGCAACGCCAAGGCCGACGATCGGGAAAATCACGAATGTCAGGCAGGCGACGGTCAGGTGCAGCTTCCACGCCTTCGCGCCATCGACGATCGCCTCGCGCGAGAGTTTGGCGCCGTGGAGGAAGAACAGCAGCGCGATGCCCGCGTCCGCCACCCCGCCAGCGATCCCCGCCCAAACGCCGCGCGCCGGGAAGATCGAGGCGAGCCCCACGGTCGAGACCAGCAGCAAGAGGTAGGGATCGATGTTCAGGCGGGCGAGAAGGCGAAGCATGGGCAGTCCTGTTTTGGGGAGGCGCTTATCAGGTCAGTCCGGAACCGGACCGGAACCGGCACCGGTTTCGCGAAGAACGGCGGCAATCCCGGCACGATCCTCTGCGGTGAGCACAAGGTTCGCCCCCGTCACCCAGCCATCGACTTGCGCCGGACTGCGCGCGCCGACGATGGCGCCGGTCACGCCCGGCACCGCCAGCACCCATGCCACCGCAACCGCCGCTTGCGAGACGCCGTGCCGCTCCGCCACCGGCTTCATCGCCGCCGCCACCGCCAGATTGCGCGTCAGGTTCTCCCCGGTGAAGTCGGGATGGCGCGAACGCCAGTCGTCTCCCGCCAGCCCCGCCACCCGCTCTGCCGAGAAGGCACCGGACAGCAGGCCGGACTGCATCGGGCTATAGACGATAACCCCGGTATCGTGCGCCAGACACCACGGCAGTTCGCGCGCGATGGCCCCACGCTTCAGGGCCGAGAGCGGCGGTTGCAGCGTATCGACATGGCCCAAGGCCTCCGCCGCCTCCAACTGGTCCGCATTGTGGTTGGACAGCCCCACCGCACGCACTTTGCCCGCCGCCTTCAGATCGAGCAGCGCGCCCCAGTATTCGTCGAGCGCGGTGCCGTCCTCGGCCGGCCAGTGCATCTGCAGCAGGTCGATCCGCTCCACCCGCAGGCGGCGCAGCGACGCCTCGCACTCCGCAATGATCGATTCCCGGCGGCCGACGCGCAGTTTCGACTGGCGATCGTTCGGATCCCAGACCTGCCCGCACTTGGTGAAGACGTAGGGCCGCCCGGCTTCCGGCATTTCGGCCAGGGCTTTGGCGACCACTTCCTCCGAATGGCCGAGGCCATAGATCGCGGCGGTGTCGATCCAGTTCACTCCGCGATCGACCGCGTGACGGATCGCGCGGACCGAATCGGCATCGTCCTGCGCGCCCCAGCCCACCGCCCAGTCCGGCCCGCCGATGGCCCAGGCGCCGAAGCCGACGCGGCTGATCTCCATGCCGGTCGTGCCCAGCGGACGGGTCATGGGCGGCGTATCGAGTGCGATCACGGTCATCAGGGCATCCTCCCGGGGCCAGTCACCCCTTCCCTGCCCCCATGGCAGGCACGGACGGCACGGTCTTGTCGCTGGAAACGCCAACGGCTTGACGCGAGACGCCCGAAGCATGCCCCGCGCCTCTCCTGAAGCGGGGCATACGCTGCAACGCAAAACGGCGAAAACGGTTCCCGTTCGCGTCAAGCACACAAAAACCGCCAATTTACGCGAGTCTTATGCCCAAGCGGCACGCCCGCCGGGTTACAGCGGTCAACTACTTATTCGCAACTGCACAAGACCGGACCGTCATCCAGCCGCCAAGTTCCCCCTCAAGCGGCCACCCCAGCAGCAAGCATGAGCCGCAAAGCCCGGGAATCGATCTTACGACCTGTTCGGGGAGCTGACATGAGAACCAAGTCCACTTTCGCCTATGCCCTGGCCACGGGCATATCGTTGCTTGCCTTCACTTCCGCCACGGCCCATGCCGCCGCTGAAAACGCCGCCGCCGTGCCTGCCGCCGCAGCAGCAGCCGATCCGGCCGCAGACCCGGCCGCCGGCACGCTGACCGACATCGTCGTGACCGCCGAGCGCCGCGACGTCAGCCTCCAGCAGGCCCCGCTTTCGGTCAGCGCAATCACCAACGATACCCTGCGCGCCGGCAACATCACCGATATCACCGGGCTCAACGGCACCGTCCCCGGCCTGGTCATCGCCAAGAGCGGCGGCGGCGAGCGGATCATCTCCATCCGCGGCATCGGTTCGGAAACGCCGGAGAACACCAATACCCAGCCGGGCGTCTCCTACCACATCGACGGCGTCTACATCTTCAACTCGATCGCCGCGAGCGCCGCCTTCATCGACGTGGCGCAAGTCGAAGTGCTGCGCGGCCCGCAGGGCACGCTGTTCGGCCAGGGATCGACCGGCGGCACCATCAACGTCGTCTCGATCGAGCCCAGCACCGATGCGCTGAAGGGCAACGTCAACGCCGGGATCGGCAATTACAACTACATGGAAGGCTCCGCCGCGCTGAACGTGCCGGTGACCGACACGCTGGCGATCCGCGGCGCCTTCCAGTTCACCAAGCATGACGGCTATGCCCACGCCACCGAAGTGCCCGGCTTCAAGAAGTACGATCTGGACGATCAGGACGAGACCGGCTGGCGCCTGGGTGCCAAGTGGCAGCCGCTGTCGAACCTGTCGATCACGCTGAACACGATCCAGTTCAATTCGAACACCAACGGCCCGGCGCAGAAGAACATCCTCGACCCCAACCCCGATCCGCGCGAACTGACGCAGGATTTTCCGGGCCGCTCGAAGGTGAAGACCCAGCTCTATACCGGCGTGATCAAGTGGGACACCTCTTTCGCCACGATCAAGTCGATCACCGGCTACCAGAAGCTGCATTCGGAGCAGGCCTGGGATGCCGACGGGCTGGACACCACGCTGTTCTACCAGAACACCTACAACCCGATCAGTTACACCGGCGTCAGCTATGACCACGTGCCGCTCTGGGCGTCCGACACCAAGAGCTGGAGCCAGGAGCTGAACCTCACCTCGAACGGCAACGGCCCGTTCCAGTGGGTGCTCGGCGGTGTCTATCTGCACTCCAAGAACAGCCAGTACGTCAACGAATACCGCAGCGATGACGACAACTTCCTGCAGGAAGCCCTGCCGGAAGACACCGCGTGGAACGACCCGCTGGTCAGCAACCTGACCTATGCCGAGCTGTCCTCGATCAAGCGTGAGCTTTACGCCGTCTTCGCGCAGGGCACCTATGCCCTGACCGACAGCCTGAAGCTGACCGCCGGCGCGCGCTACAACCACGACAAGTCCTCGGGCATGTACGATTCGATGTCGGGCGGCACCTCCAACCAGACCTCGGGCGCCTATCTCCAGCCCGCGTCGACCGGATCGCGCAGCGATCATGCCTGGACCGGCAAGGTAGCGCTGGATTACCAGTTCACCCCCAGCAACATGGTCTACGCAAGCTACACACGCGGCTTCAAGCCGGGCGGCATCAACAGTTCCTCGGCAGCATGCGGCGGCGCCTACTGCATCTTCGGCTGGGAAGATTCGATCAAGCCCAGCTACAAGAAGGAAACGGTCGATTCCTTCGAAATCGGCAGCAAGAACCGCTTCCTGGACGATACGCTGCAGATCAACGCCTCCGCCTTCCTCTACAATTACAAGAACATGCAGTTCCTTGAGGAAGACCCCGTTCTCTATGGCGAAGGCATCAGCAACGCGCCCAAGGCGCGGGTCTACGGCCTGGAACTGGAAAGCACTTACGCGCCGACCGAGCATCTGCGCTTCGACGCGTCGATGTCGTGGCTGGAGGGTGAGTTCACCTCGCACTACTACGCGCTGGATCCGAACAACGCCGCCAATGCCCAGAACGCCGCCGGTTATCCGGATTACCTGTTCTGGACCAACTTCTACGCCGCCTCGGTCGCCCGCGATGCCGCGCGTGAGGATATCAAGGGCAACCGCATTCCCAAGCTGCCGCGCTGGCAGGGCAATATCGCGGCCACCTGGAACGGCGAAGTGGGCCCGGGCAAGCTGACCGCCCGCGCCCAGCTGATCTATCGCGGCAAGTACCAGTACCGCCTGTTCAACGAAGGCGCGGTGGACACCACCCCCTCGTACACGCAGGTCAACACGATGCTGAAGTACGAGCCGGAAGGCACCCATGCGGATGTGACGCTGCGCGTGATCAACCTGTTCGACAAGAACGGCATCAACTCGCGCTTCTCGGACCCTTACGGTTCGGCGCAGGTGATGGACACCTACATCCCGCCGCGTCAGGTGATCCTGTCGGTAGGGTACAAGTTCTGAGAGGGAGCCAATCGGGTCGCACCGTTGGTTTTTAGGGGAACGCGTCGGCTGCAAGGCCGGCGCGTTTTTCTGTTTGGGGGCAGCTCGCGTCACAACTCTTCGTCGCCCCCGCGAAGGCGGGGGCCCCGCTTTTCTTCGCACCCTCTCGCCCCGCGCCACAGAAGAAGCGGGATCCCCGCCTTCGCGGGGATGACGGGAAATAGAGCGAAACTCACCCACCACACTCCGCTCATCCTGAGCTTGTCGAAGGATGGGAGACCAAGCGCCACGCCGCCGGGGGCTTCGACAAGCTCAGCCTGAGCGGGATCGGGAGAATGGCTTGTTGAAGACAGCCCCCTCCACATCGTGCATGGGGCTGTTCCAGACCAACCGAACGGACCACCCTCGTGCCCCAAGTCCCCTTCTTCACCGTCGACGTGTTCACGAAGACCCGCTTCGGCGGCAACCCGCTCGCCGTCGTGCTGGACGCGGACGATCTCGACGACGCGGCGATGCTGGCGATAGCGGCCGAGTTCAATCTCAGCGAAACGACCTTCATCCAGTCGCCCGCAGACCCCACCAACACCGCCCGCGTCCGCATCTTCAACCGGAAGGCGGAAATGCCTTTCGCCGGGCATCCGATGGTGGGCACCGCCTTCGTCCTCGCCCGCCAGAATCCGCACCTCAGCAGCGCCGCGTTCGAAGTGCCGGCCGGGATCGTCCGCGTGCAGATCGAGCGCGATGCCGATGGCACGCCGCTGGCCGCCAGCATCGAGACGCCCCAGCCGCTCAGCATCGGCGAAACGGTCGCGCCCGCAGTGATCGCCCGCGCCCTTCGGCTGACGCCCGCCGATGTGATCATCACGCACCATCTCCCCGTGGCCGCATCGAACGGCAACGCCTTCGTCATCGCCGAAGTGACGGGCGAGGCGCTGTCCCGCTGCGATCCCGATCTGGCCGCCTTCCGCGACGCGCTGGCTGCCCATCCGCAATTCGGCACGCGTTTCGCCGTTCATGCCTACGCCCGGCAGGGCAGCGTGCTTCGCACGCGCATGTTCGCGCCGCTTTCGGGCACCTGGGAAGACCCGGCGACGGGAAGCGCCAATACACCGCTCGCCGGCCTGCTGCTCTCGCTGGAATCGGGCAAGCAGGAAGCCAGCTTCGAAATCCATCAGGGCGTCGAAATGGGCCGGCCCAGCCTGCTGCACGTCACCGCGCGCCGCACGCCGGACGGCATCGTGGCCACGCTGCGCGGTGCCTGCGTGCCGGTGATGCAGGGCGAAATCACGGCCTAATACAAAAAGCCGGCCTTCGAGCCGGCATAGCCCAACTCGCTTGCCCCCACCCCGCGATCAACTATTGAGTCGCGCACCATCAAGAGTGTGCAGGTGCAGCATGTAAGCCTGCAGGGCATGATGGTCCGGCGATTCCGTGCGGACCGTGAGCCCGCAGGAGTTGTCATGTCGTCCGGACTGTCCGTGCCCCGCAGCATACCACGCAGCGCTTTGGTCATGTTCGCCGCCTCGCTCGGCTTCTTCTTCGTGACCGCCACCACCTTCACCTCGCTTGGCTACGTGCTCTACACGATGGTGGCCGAACTCGGCTGGTCGAAGGCGGCCGCGGGCCTCAGCTTCTCGCTGCTGGGCCTGGCCTGCGGCCTCGCCAGCCCACTGCCGCCGATGCTGATGAAGGCGATCGGTACGCGGCTGACGGTCTTCGCGGGCTGTCTGGTGCTGGCGATCGGCTTCTTCATCGCCTCGCAGATCCATCATCTGGAACTGTTCTTCGTGGCGACGACGCTGATGGGCGTGGGCTTCTCGCTCGTCGCGCCTTCGCCCGCCGTCTACCTGCTGGCGACGTGGTTCCCGCGCACTTCGGCGCGGATGATCGGCTTCTATTTCATGACCGGCGCGGCGGGCGGCATTGCTGGGCCGCTGATCGTCGGCACCATCGTCGGCCTTACCGGCAACTGGCGTCTGCACTGGATGGTCATGGCCGCCAGCGCGCTGGTGCTGGGCGTGATCTCGCTGCTCTGCATCCGCGACGCGGTGAAAGTGGAGAGCGTCGATCAGGTCAAGGGCGCCGGGCATGAGAGCGACGGCCCCGCCGCCAGCGTATGGACCGTGAAGCAGGCGCTGATGACGCCCAGCTTCGTGATCCTCGCGCTGGCCATGACCGTGGTGCAGACCGTGGTTACCACCACCCACTCGATCCTCGTCGCGCATATCGCCAATCTCGGCCAGGGCGCGGCGCCGGGCGCCATCGCGATGAGCCTGCTGGCCTTCGCGGGCACCGGCGCCAAAGGCGTGACCGGCACGCTGTGCGAGCGCGTCGATCCGCGCCGCATCTTCATCGCCGGCCTTGCCGTGCAGGCACTGGCCATGGCGCTGCTGTGGACGGCCAGCCACGTTCTCGTCGCAACGGTCGCCGCCGCGCTGTTCGGCATGGGCTGGGGCATGGCCTGGCTTTCCGCGCATATCCTGCTGCTGCGCTACTTCGGCGCGGGCATTGCCGGCGACATGACCGCGATGGCGACGACCGTCACCACGCTCGCCGTGTTCGGCCCGATCGGCGCCGGTCGCATTGCCGACGTGACCGGCAGCTACGCCCCTGCCCTGCTCGTCTTCGCACTGATGCTGGCGGGCGCGACGGCGATGGCCGTGCTGTTCCTGCGCGCACCAGCCTCTCCGCCAGTCCGCAGCGAAGAACCGGAAACCGCCGAACTGGTCCCCGCCGAGTAAGAACCCGCGCAAGCCTTGCCAAAAGTCCCTTCGCCCAGCGCAAAGAGACTGTGGCCAAGGCCCGCTAGGGTCATCCTGTAGCAAGGGGTTGCCGAAGGGCGATCCGCATTTTGCGTCAGACGGGAAGCCAGCAATGACCATTCTCACCGACAAGTTCATCGACAGTCTGGAAAGCTCCACGCTCGACACGCTGGAAGCCGAGACGCTGCCGGCGGAATGCTATGTCGACGAGGAATTCTACCGGTTCGAGAAAGCCGCGCTGTTCGAACATGAATGGCTCTGCGTCGGCCGTACCGAGTGGCTGGAAAACCCGGGCGACTTCTTCACCGTCACCCGCGCGGACGAGCCGATGGTGATCTGCAAGACGCGCGACGGTTCGATCAAGGCGCTGTCCTCGGTCTGCCAGCACCGCGCGATGCTGGTCGCCGAAGGCCACGGCAATGCCCGCGCCTTCGTGTGCCCCTATCACCACTGGACCTACGACCTTGACGGCACCCTCGTCGGCGCGCCAGCGATGAACCGCACCTGCAACTTCGACAAGAAGGCCGCCAGCCTGCCCGTCATCCGGCACGAGGTCTGGCACGGCTTCATCTTTGTCAACTTCGATGCCGAGGCCGCGCCGCTGACCCCGCGCCTTGCCGGGCTGGAAGAGGTCGTCGCCAACTACGATTTCGAAAACCTGCGCGGCCCCCGTCCAGAGGAACCGACCGTGTTCCCGTGGAACTGGAAGGTCATGCTGGAAAACAACAACGACGGCTACCACGCCAGCCGCCTCCACGCCGGCCCGTTGCACGACTTCATCCCGAGCGGCCTTGCCAGCTTCCCCGAAGTGCCCGCCGATTCCGCCGGCTATTATCGCCTGAACGGCACACTCCACAAGAACGCCGCCTTCAACGCCACGCAGAAGGCGGTCTTCCCGGTGTTCCCGAAGCTGACCGAGGAAGAGCAGAACCGCCTGCTCTTCGTGAACCTGCCGCCCAGCCTCTCGCTGGTGGTGCTGAACGACACCGTGCTCTACCTGATCATGGACCCGCGCGGACCGGAGAGCCACGCGCTGACCATCGGCACGCTGATGGTGCCCGAGGCGATGGACGATCCGCTCTACGAGTTGAAGATGAAGATGAACGACACTGCGGTCGAGGAGATCGTGGGTCAGGACTTCCACGTCGACGAACTGGTGCAGCAGGGCCTGCGATCCAAGTTCGCGCCGCGCGGCCGCTATTCCTGGCAGGAGGGCGCCCAGCGGTTGCTCAACGTCTGGCTGGTCGAACGCTACCGCGCCGAGTGGGATCGCCGTCGCGGACCGTCCGCGCCGGTCACGCGCCTTCACGCCTGATTTAACACGTTTACCGTCACCCATTCCCGACGGCTGCGGCGTCCGACTTCGGTCGGGCGCCGCCTTTTTTGTCCGGGCTCACGCCCGGATGCGGCACCGGCCCACTCCCCCACCCGACCACCCACGAGTGTATCCTGATGGGTGGTCGGGTGGGGGAGTGGGCCGGTGCCGCCAAAATCCGCCTTCAGCGGATTTTGCAAAGAACGCCGGACGGACGCTGGAAATCAAGGATTCGTGCGCCTCGTGCCGCGCATGCAAACTCCCTGCGGCTAGGCCTTGGACAAACACCAAGGGAGCCTTCCGCAATGACCAACACGCTCATCTTCGTCGATTTCGCGACCGACGATCCTGCCAAGGCCGGCGAATTCTACGCCGAAGTCTTCGGCTGGGAGAACGATGCGCGCCCGCACGGGATCTACCACCGCATGGTTCCCGGCGGCTTCTTCCAGAACAAGGACGGCACCGACAGCCAGATCGGCAACCTCCACTTCGGCGTGTTCGACGCGAACAACGCGCGGCCCCACCCGAACCCCGAAGGCGTGGAGCCGCGCACGCTGGCGACCGAAGGCCGCAAGGCCCGCATCTGGGTGCTCGTCTCGGACGACGACAGCCATGAACGCATCCTCTCCACCGCCGAGAAACTGGGCGGCAAGGTGCTCTGGCGCAACCACTATTGGGCCGAGTTCAACGGCTATAACCACGCTTTTGCCGATCCCTGGGGCAATGAGATCATCCTGTGGGGCAAGGCCGGTGAGAATCCGGAGATTCCAGCGGACTACACCAAGGAATAAGCCGGATTTCCGGGGCTACCGAACCCAAGGTGTCCTGGAACTGCGAACGGATCACCACCAAACCTCGTCGTCCCCGCGCAGGCGGGGACCCCGCTTTTCTTGAGACGTGGCAAAAGGCAGCGGGGCCCCCGCCTTCGCGGGGGCGACGGAGTTTTGTTGGAGAGGAACTGCACTCACCTCACCCGCCCCCTCCCAACAAGTTCTTGTGCGCTTGCCCGCAAGACCATCCGCCCCCGCTCTCCCTAGCCTTGGGCCTCAGAGCAACGGAGCAATACGCGAATGAGCCGTCTTCCGATCGTCTTCTACGGTCACGGCAGCCCAATGGTGGCGCTGGAAAAGAGCGACGTGACCAGAAGCTGGAACGCGATCGCCGGCCGCATCGGCAAGCCGCGCGCGATCCTGTGCATCTCTGCCCACTGGCAGACGCGCGGCACCGCCGTCACCGCCATGGCCCAGCCGCGCACGATCCACGACTTCGGCGCTTTTCCGCAGGCCCTGTTCGACGTGCAATACCCCGCCCCCGGCGACCCGGAACTGGCGGAACGCGTGCGCGAACTGCTGGAACCGATGCCGGTGAAGCTGGACGCCAACTGGGGGCTGGACCATGGCACCTGGTCGGTGCTGGTCCACGCCTATCCCGAGGCCGACGTGCCGGTGATCCAGCTTGGTATGGATCTGGGCAAGAGCCCCGCCGAACACTGGCTGGTGGGCCGGATGCTGCGCCCGCTGCGCGATGAGGGCGTGCTGATCATGGGCACCGGCAACATCGTCCACAACCTGCCGGCGATGGACTGGGCCAACCCGCTCGCCACGCCCTATCCTTGGGCCGAGCAGTTCAATTCCACCATGTGCAAGGCCATCGCCGAGGACGATCCCAAAGTGGTGATCGATTACGAGGCGCTGGGCGATGCGGCGCGGCTTTCGGTTCCCAGCGAGGACCATTTCCTGCCGCTGCTCTACGTGCTCGGCGCGCGCCATGAGGGCGAGCCGGCCGAATTCGCGCCCCACTTCATCCAGCACAAGTCGCTCAGCATGACGAGCGTGCTCATCGGCGCCGAATAAGCGCGCCTTTTCCCCGATTTCCCTGCGTAACAGGAGTTTCGATGGCACTGATCAGCCTTAAGCCCGCGCTTGAAAAGGACACCGTCCAACCCGGCGCGCTGCACCACTTGAGGGCAACGCCCGAGACGGTGCACTGGGGCTATTTTTCGCCCGAGATCAAGCCGGCGCTCACCGTGAATAGCGGCGATCTGATCATGGCGCAGGCGGTCACCCACCACGCGGGCGACGATCCGGACCTGATGTTCGATGACGAGATCCGCCGCATCTTTACCGAGATCGATCCCGCCACCCGCGCGCCGGGCTGCCACATCATGACCGGGCCGATCTACGTCGAGGGCGCCGAGCCGGGCGACATGCTGGAAGTGCGTTATTTCCAGATGAAGCCGCGCTTCAACTATGGCTCCAACCTCGCGGCCAACTGGGGCCATCTCTACGAGGAATTCGGCCAGACCGAGCGGGTGACGATCTACAAGCTGGATCCCACCGCCAACACCGCCGCCGCGCTCTATGCCTATGACGTGGACGAAAAGTACGTCGTTCCCGGCCGCATCACGCACTGCCCGGAATGCGACCGCTCCACCGCGCTGCCCGGCATCACCATCCCCGCGCGCCCGCACCTCGGCACCGCCGGCGTGGCGCCCGCCGTCAACGATCCGGTGAGCACGATCCCGCCCGGCCTTCACGGCGGCAATATCGACAACTGGCGCATCGGTGCCGGGGCGACGATGTATTACCCGGTGCAGGTCAAGGGCGGTCTGTTCTCGATCGGCGATCCTCACGTCAGCCAAGGCGACGGCGAGATCAGCGGCACCGCGATCGAGGCCTCGCTCGACGTGCTGTTCCAGATCGTGCTGCGCAAGGACTTCTCCTTCCCCTCGCCACTGCTGGAAACGCCCGATTGCTGGATCGTCCATGGCTTCGGCGAGAATCTGGACCTGGCCATGAAGTCGGCATCGATGGACATGCTGCACCTCCTGACCGAGCATCAGGGCCTGTCGCGCAACGACGGCTATTCGCTGATGAGCGTCGCCGCCGACTTCGGCGTGACGCAAGTGGTGGACGGCACGCAGGGCATCCACTGCCGCATCGAACGCCGCATCTTCCCGCACAAGGGCAGCGTGGCCGATCCGGTCGCGAAAGACTGAACAGGACGTTCGTGCCGGGCGGGTCCGTCCGGCACGGGCCATAGGAAGCGTTACACTGGAGCCGCCGGAAATGGGCTATGAACTGATCGACGTGCGCCCGATGACCAAGCGCATCGGCGCGGAAATCTTCGGGGTGGACCTGACCAAGCCGCTGGGCAATCAGGCCTTTGCCGAGATCCACGACGCACTGATGAAGCACCAAGTGGTGTTCTTCCGTGACCAGCCCATGGACCATGACGCGCACAAGGCGCTGGGCCGCGCTTTCGGACAACTCGCCATCCACTCGGGCGTGGCCGGCCTGCCCGATCATCCCGAGATCGTCGCCATCCATGCCGATGAAAAGTCCAAGTTCGTCGCGGGCGAGAACTGGCATTCGGACCTTTCCGCCGATGCCGAGCCGCCGATGGGATCGATCCTGACGCTGCACACCCTGCCCGAAGACGGCGGCGATACGCTGTTCGCCAGCATGTACGCGGCCTACGACGCGCTTTCGCCGGCGATGAAGGCCTTCCTCGATCCGCTGACCGCCGTTCACGACGCCAATCATGTCTACAAGGCGATCTTCCCGGATTCGACCAAGACCTATCCCTGCAACGCGCACCCGGTGATCCGCACCCATCCGGTAACCGGCCGCAAGCTGCTGTTCGTAAACTCGTCCTACACGACGAAAATCAACGAGCTGTCCGGCCCGGAGAGCAAGGCCGTGCTCGATTTCCTGTTCGAGCATGTGAAGGACGCGAACTTCCAGGTCCGCTTCCGCTGGGAAAAGCACTCGGTGGCGTTCTGGGACAACCGCTGCACCCAGCACTTCGCGGTGTGGGACTATTTCCCCGAAGTCCGCTCCGGTTTCCGCGTCACCGTCGCGGGCGATAAGCCATTCTGATCAAGCCACGCTATCTGTTTGCCGCCACGGTGCTTGCCCTCACAAGCCCGGCGATGGCAACCGCGCCTGTGCCGCCCCCCAGCAAGGCGGCACAGGCGCTCCAGTCGAAGTCGAACGAGACTGACGACCCCCTAATCTGCTTCGCAGATGCAAAAACGTCCTTGGCGCGTCATCCAACGATCCGATAGAGCCGGGCCATGACCAGTTTCCGCATCGCGCGCGTCACGCCGCTCGTCGCCGCCCTTCTCGTTTCCGCCTGCGCCACTCCGCAGGCGCACCATCAGGCCGCGGCGCCCGCCGCGCAGGCCCCGATCGAGATCGGCGTGATCGCCATCAACGACTTCCACGGCGCGCTCGAACCGCCGAAGCAGACGGTGGACGCGCCCGACGGCAAGGGCAACGAAGTCTCGGTCCCGGCCGGCGGCGCGGCTTGGCTGGCCTCGGCCGTGGACGCGCTGAAGGCGGAGCATCCCGAGAACGTGGTGGTGGCCGCAGGCGACCTCACCAGCGCCTCGCAGCTCGCCTCCTCGCTCTATCTGGACGAGCCTTCGGTGGGCGTGATGAACCGCATCGGGCTGGAATTCAACGCAGTGGGCAACCACGAGTTCGACCGTGGCTGGCAGGAACTGAAGCGCCTGCAGAATGGTGGCTGCGCCAAGAACACCCGCTTCGAACCGTGCCAGCTCGAACAGTTCGAAGGCGCGCATTACAAGTACCTCGCCGCCAGCACGGTGATGCCGGACGGCACGACGCTGTTCCCCGGCACCGGGCTCAAGACCTTCGGCAGCGGCGACCGCAAGATCACCATCGGCTTCATCGGCCTCTCGCTGAAGACGATCCCCACCCTCGTCGCGCCGGACCGCGTGAGCGGCCTGAAATTCGAGGATGAGGCCGATACCATCAACCGCGCCGTGCCCGCGCTGAAGGCGGCCGGTGCCGATGCCGTGGTCGTGCTGATCCATCAGGGCCTGCGCACCAAGGGCGTGGCCGATCCCAACGGCTGCAACGAGGCTGCGGGCGATATCCAGCCGATCCTCGATCATCTGAACCCCGGCGTGGACGTGGTCGTTTCGGGCCACACGCATTGGGCCTATGTCTGCAACTACACCGCCAATGCCGCCGCCGGCCCGATCCTGCTGACCAGTGCCGGCGTCTACGGCAAGCTCGTCACCGACATCACGCTCGACTTCGATCCGGTGACGCACAAGCTGGTGAACCGGCAGGCGCACAACGTGATCGTCCAATCCGAAGCCTATACCTCAGGCAAGGGACCGGTGCCGACCACTACCGCGTTCCCGCAGTTCCAGCCGCGCGCGGACGTTTCGGCCTATGTGAAGCGCTACAAGGACGCCTCGCTGCAGCTGGTCGAGCGGCCGGTGGGCCATGTCTCCGGTCCGATGGAAAAGGAAAGCGAAGGCGGCGTTGGCAATGGCGGTTCGCTGGGCGCGTTGATCGCGGATTCTCAGCTGGCGGCTACCCGCAACTACGGCGCGCAGATCGCCTTCGTGAATCCCTTCGGCATCCGCACCTCTCTGGTGCCTGCTGCCGACGGCACGGTGACTTTCGGCCAGATCTACGCCGTCACGCCGTTCAACAACCAGATGGTGACGATGACGCTGACCGGCGCGCAGATCCGCGCCACTGTCGAACAGGGGCTGGACGATACCGGCGACAAGCAGATCCTCTCGCCCAGCCAGGGCATGAAGATCGCCTTCGACATGCGCCGGCCTTCGGGTTCGCGCATCACGGCGATTACGCTCGACGGCAAGCCGCTCGATCCGGCGAAGAGCTACCGCGTCTCGGTGGTGAACTTCCTGGCCGAAGGCGGCGACGGCTTTGCCGGATTCAAGGACGGCACCGACCGGGTGAACGGCCCGATCGATATCGAGGCCTTCGAGGACTGGCTTGCCGCCGTACCGATGCGCAAGGTGCCGGCGGAAGACCGGACGCCGCAGGCCAAGTAACGCCTTACCAGGCCGTTGCGCCGGCATCGATCGCGATGTCGGCGCCGGTCACATAGCGGGCCTCCACGCTGGCCAGCCAGCAGGCGGCCCAGGCGATATCCTCCGGCTCGCCAAGGCGCTTCAGCATGTTCTTGGCGAGCACCTGCCGCTCGAAATCGGGATCGGCGGCCAAGTGGCGCGCGGTGGCGGCGGTCCTAATGAAGCCCGGCGCGATGGTATTGGCGCGAATGCCGTGCGGCGCGCCTTCCATCGCCAGTTGGCGCGTCATCGCCAGAACCCCGCCCTTGCCCGCGCAATGCGCCAGCGCCGGTGAACCTTCCAGAGCGTGGCGCGCATTGGCGGAGGCGAAGTTGACGATGCTGGCCGATCCGCTGGCCTTCAGCCAAGGCCATGCCGCACGGGTAGCGAGGTAGACAATGTCCAGTTCGCCGGTCAGCGTCTTCTTCCAGTCGGCATAGGAAAGATCCTCGATCCAGCCGAACACCGCGAAAGCGGCGGCGTTTACCAGCGCGTCGATGTGCCCGTGCGCTTCGCCGATGCGCGCGAATAGCGCCTGCGTCTGCGCCTCGTCGGTCAGGTCGCAAACCTCGTCCGTGCCGGAGAGATCGACGCCGATCACCGTCGCGCCTTCCTGACGGAAAATGCGGGCGACGCCCTCCCCGATGCCATTGGCCGCCCCGGTGACGACGGCAACGCGGCCCTTCAGGCGATCAGCCATGGGCGATCTCCATTGTGCCGGCGCTGCGCAGGCGCGAGGCGATCAGCGCGATCACCACGCCGCCCAGCGCCGCAACGGACAGCACCATGAATGCCCCCAGCAAGCCGCCGTTGTGCTGCGCGGAAAAGGTCACCACCACGGGTGAGAGGAACTGACCCAGCGCAAAGGCCGATTGCCAGAACCCGGTGCCGCGCCCGCGAAATTCGAAGGAGAGGATCGACATCGACCAGACCAGCAAAGTCGGCAGCAGCAGCCCGGCGCCGATCTGATTGACGAAGCAGCCGATCAGGAAGCCCGGCACGTTCCCCGCCTTGCCCATCAGCGCGAAGCCCAGCGACAGCAGCGCGAATTCCACCAGCAGCAGACGGCTGACCGGCCATTTCCGGCTGAGCCGCGAATAGACGAACGTCCCCAGCGGCACGCCCAGACTGGCCAGCGCGGTCAGGATGCCGCGCAAGGGATTGTCGATGCCCAGTTCGGCAAGGCCGCTGGGGGCCTGAATCTGCACGGTATAGAAGAACACCGAACCGTAGACGGTGATCAGCCCGATCATCGCCATCGTGCGCGAGGGAAAGCCCGCCCACGACAGGTTGCGCGGCGGTGCCTCCTCCTCGTCATCCGGATGCGCGGCACCCGCTGGCTCCCACGTGAAGCGCCACACCAGTCCGAACATCAGCAGCGCAGAGGCATAGACGCCGAAGGGAGTGCGCCAGCCGAAGCTGCCGAGATAGCCGCCCATCACCATGAACAGCAGCGCGGAGACGGAGGCGAACGCCGTCTGCGCCGCCAGCCAGCGATCGCGCGCGGCGCCCTTGTAATAATCGCCGATCATCGTGGTGGACAGCACGTAGATCAGCGCCTCGGCAATGCCCACGCCCACGCGGGAGATCAGGATGTGGGTCAGGTCATGCAGGAACACCGGCAGCACGCCCACCGCCGCATAGAGCAGGAACGAGAACAGCAGCAGGCGCCGACGCCCGAAATAGTCCCCCATGATCCCCGCCACCGGGCAGAGCAGCGCCACGCAGAGCGAGGGCAGCGTCAGGATCATCGGCACCCAGTATTCGTGATTGGGCACCGAGGAGAATTCGGCCATCAGATTGGGCAGGACCGGCGTCAGCAGCACGATCGCCATCGTCGTCAGCGTGATCGGCAAAAGCAGCGATACGCCGGTCATCCAGCCGGCCTGGTGATGTCGAACCATTCTCTCCCTTTCGCCCGCCCGTATTGCGTGGGTGCAGGCTATTGAGAGCCATCGTGTCCGCGCCGGTGGAGCCCGTCCAATCGATTATGCGGAACGGTTGCTATCGGCAGCGTGGGTTTGGCTTAAATCGGGCCGAGAAGCGCCGCGATCCGTGCTTCCGCCGGGCGCCAGTCCAGCCCGCGATCGGCCAGCCATGCCTCGTCGTAATAAGTGCAGCCATAGCGCTCGCCCCCGTCGCAGAGCAGCGTGACGATGCTGCCCTGCTGGCCCGCCGCGTGCATTTCCTCGACGATCCGGGCGCAGGCCCAGAGATTGGTGCCGGTCGATCCGCCAACGCGCCGCCCCAGCCGCGCGGACAGCGCACGCATGGCGCCGATGCTGTCGGCATCGGGCACCGCGATCATGCGGTCCACCACGCCGGGCACGAAGCTGGGCTCCACACGCGGCCGGCCGATCCCCTCGATCATCGCCGCGCAGCCTTCGGGCAGCGTAGTCTGGCTGCGGTCCGCGAAGTGGCGGTGGAAGATCGAATGCTCCGGATCGGCCACGCAAAGCTGGGTGGCGTGGCGACGATAGCGCAGGAAGCGGCCGATCGTGGCGGAGGTGCCGCCGGTGCCGGCGCCGCAGACGATCCACGTCGGCTCCGGATGCTCCTCCTCCGCCATCTGGTGGAAGATACTTTCGGCAATGTTGTTGTTGCCGCGCCAGTCGGTCGCCCGCTCGGCATACGTGAACTGGTCGATGTAGTGCCCGCCGGTTTGCCGCGCGAGGTCGTGTGCCACCTGATAGACCGTGCGGGGATCGTCCACCGCGTGAATCTCGCCGCCGTGGAAGCGGATCTCGTCCAGCTTGGGCTGCGCAGTGGTGGCCGGAACCACGGCGATGAAGCGCAAGCCCAGCATCCGCGCGAAATAGGCCTCGCTCACTGCTGTCGAGCCCGAGCTGGCCTCGATCACGCAGGTATCCGGGCCGATCCACTCGTTGCACAGCGCATAGAGGAACAGCGACCGCGCCAGTCGGTGCTTCAGGCTGCCGGTGGGGTGCGAGCTTTCGTCCTTCAGGTAGAGCGTGATGCCGGGATAGCGCGGCAGGTCCAGCCGGATCAGGTGCGTGTCGGCAGACCGGTTGTAGTCCGCCTCGATACGCCGCACCGCCTCGCGCAGCCAGGCGCGACGGTCTTCCGCAGGTATGCCGCTCACGCCAGCAGGCCGCGCCGTTCGAGCAGGGCGGTCACATCCGCATCGCGCCCGCGGAAAGCACGGAAGCTGTCCGCCGCCGGGCGCGTAGCGCCGCGCGCCAGCACTTCCTCACGGAAGGCATCGCCGGTCGCGCGGTCCACCACGCCGGCCTCCACGAACTTGCGGAAGCCGTCCGCCGCCAGCACTTCGGCCCAGAGGTAGCTGTAATAGCCAGAGGCATAGCCGCCCGCGAAAACGTGGGTGAACGAATGCGGGAAGCGGTGCCATTCGGGCGGAATGACCACGGCCACTTCCTCGCGGACGGCGCCGATCACTTCCATCGGATCGCTGCCCATGGTGCCGAGGTGAAGCAGCAGGTCGAACAGACCGAACTCGATCTGGCGCAGCACGAACAGGCCGGACTGGAACTGGCGCGCGGCCATCATCTTCTCGAACAGGTCCGCCGGCAGCGGTTCGCCGCTGCGGTAATGGCCCGACATGCCGGTCAGCACTTCGCGGTCCCACGCGAAGTCTTCCATCAGCTGGCTGGGCAGTTCGATCGCATCCCATTCGAAGCCGCTGGTGCCCGCCACGCTCGGCCGGTTCACGCGGGTGAACAGGTGGTGGAGGCAGTGCCCGGTCTCATGCAGCAGCGTCTCCACTTCGGTGTGCGCCAGCAGTGAGGGGGTGTCGCCGCCCTTGGGCGCGAAATTGCAGGTGAGATAGGCCACCGGCACGCGTGCCGTATTGCCTTCTGCCATCCGCGGGCGCGCCTGCGCCATCCACGCGCCGCCCTGCTTGCCCTGCCGGGCGTGCAGATCGAGGTAGAGCCCGGCGATCACCGCACCGTCCTCATCCGCCACGTCGTAATAGCGGGCATCGGCATGCCACAGCGAAACGTCCGTCCGCTCGACCAGGGTGATCCCGAACAGCCGGCCCAGCAGCACCTGCCAACCCGCCAAGACACGCTCCACCGGGAAATAGGCACGCACTTCCTGCTCATCGACGGCAAAGCGCGCCAGCTTCATGCGGTTGGCGGTGAAGGTCAGATCCCACGGCTGGAGATCGGCAATGCCCAGTTCCTGCGCGGCAAACTCGCGCGCATCGGCAAGGTCGCGCTCCGCGCCAGGACGCGCGCGCTTGGCCAGATCGCGCAGGAAGTGCAGCACTTCGCCGGCATTGGGCGCCATCTTGGTGGCCAGCGACAGTTCCACCGGATCGGCAAAGCCCAGCAGCGCGGCGGATTCGCGGCGCAGTTCCAAAATGCGGGCGATTCGCTGCGTATTGTCGAACTCACCCGCGTTGGGCCCCTGGTCGGAGGCGCGGGTGCCGAAGGCGGTGTAGACGCGCTGGCGCAGCCCGCGATCCTCGGCAAAAGTCAGCACCGCGTTGACGCTGGGCCACTGCAGCGTGACCAGCCAGCCTTCCAGTTCCTTGGCCTTGGCATTGGCGGCGAACATGCTCATCGCCGATTCCGGAATGCCCGCCAGCACTGCCGCATCGGTCACGTGCTCGCTCCACGCGTCGGTCGCGTCGAGCACGGCGGCGGAGAAAGTATTGGCCAGCCCCGCCAGTTCCACCGAGACTTCGGCGAAACGCGCGCGCTGCTCCGCCGGCAGTGCCACGCCGGAAAGGCGGAAGCTGCGCAGCATATGCTCGACGGCGGCACGGTCGGCGGCGGAACGCTGCGCGAAATCGGGGCTCGTCTCCAGCGCGGCGATCACTTCGTAAAGGTCGTGATTCTGGAACACCGCCGTCATGACTTCGACGATGCGCTGCTCGCCCGCCGCATGTGCCTCCCGCAGTTCGGGCGTGTTGGCGACGGACTTGAGGTGCGAAACGGCCGACCACAGCGCCTCCACGGCGGTATCGGCATGTTCCAGCGGCAGCCAGGCGGCATCGAAATCGCCGGGCTTTTCCGCGACGATCCGCGCCACCACGGCCTGCAACTCCGCCAGCGACTGGTCCAGCGCCGTGCCGATCGCTTCGGGCGTCAGCGCGGCATAATCGGGCAGCGACAGGGGATCGAGCAGGGAGCGGGTCATGGGCAGGCTTTCAATCTGGAAATCGTGACCCCAGACCTAGGGGCTGGCAGGCCGGGGTTAAACCCCTTCGCGCCGTTCAGCCCACAAAAGCCGCCGAATTTGTTCATCGCGCCGCCAAACAGGTATTTTCCCTCATGCCCTCGGAAGGCAGTGACAAGGAACAGCCCCCTAACCTGACGATGAAGACACGAGGTTAACCCGTTCGGAAGTGGAGCGCATGGACGAACCCGAAATCGCCCCCCCCATCACCATCATCGCCCCCGATCGCCGTGAGCAGCGCGAACCGGTCGAGATGATGGCCAAGCTGCGCAGTGCCTTCACGACCTGCACCGTGGTCTTGAAAGACCTCACCCGGTTCGGTGCCCGGATCGAGGGCATCGACGTGCTGGAAATCGACGAAGCCGTGAGCCTGGGCCTGCCCGGCTGCCGGCCGGCGATGGCCTTCGTCGCGTGGCACAATCCGCACGGTACGGGGCTGGAATTTGCCGAACCGCTGGACGAATATCTCTATGCCGACCTCGTGATCCAGCACGGCCTCGGACGTCAGAACGATCCGGTGCTGGCCCCCAGAATCAACTGAGGATCAACTGACCGCCGGCTCCAGCAGGCGCATCGTTCCGGCATCGGCGTCGATTTCTACTGGCAGGCCAACCGGCATGCTGGCCTGCGCGGCGATGTGGCCGATCTGCAGGCCCTGGAACGCGGGAACCTTCAGCTCGCCGAACTGGCGATCGAGCACTTCGTAGATCGTGAAGTTCGAATAGCCGCCATCGGGATTGGTGCAATGGGTGCACTGGCCGAAGACCACGCCCGCCACTTTGTCGAACACGCCTGCGAGCGCCAACTGGGTCAGCATCCGGTCGATCCGGTATTCGGATTCGTTGGTGTCCTCCAGAAACAGCACCGCGCCGGTAAAATCGGGCAGGTAGGGCGTACCGACCAGCGCCGACAGCACCGAAAGGTTGCCGCCCAGCAGCCGCCCGCGTGCCTTGCCGCCGTGGAACACGCGCAAGTCCTTGCCGCGCCCGGCCAGATTGACGTCGGCGCCTTCGGGCACCTGCCAGGTCGGCGTCGCCCCCTCGAACGCCAGCGCGTGGAAATTCGTCCATGCGGCGGGCGGCCAGGAGGCCCCGGCATTGGGGCCATGGATACTGGCAACGCCCGTGCGCGCCGCAAAGGCGAGGTGGAGCGCGGTATTGTCGCTGAAGCCCACGAACAGCTTCGGATTCCGGGCGATCTTCGCATAGTCCAGCAGGGGCAGGATCCGCGCGCAGCCCCAACCGCCGCGCACCGACATCACCCCGCGCACTTCAGGATCGGCGAACATGGCCATCAGATCGTCCGCCCGCGTGCGATCCGAACCGGCCAGATAGCCCTCCCGCTCCAGCATGTGCGGGGCAGGCTTGGGGACGAGGCCCATGGCGCGCACGGTGGCCGAAATCTCCTCCAGCCCGAAACGATCGCCAATGAACCCGGCGGGCGCGACCAGCCCCAGCACGTCACCTTCGCGCAGGCGCGGCGGCTTGATCAGGCGCGGCGCGGCAGGGGCCGAAAACGCCGGAAGCACCGGCACGGCCGCCGACGCCGCCGCGATACCCAGACCGGCCAATGCGGTACGACGCGTAAGGATCATATTCGCCATGTAATGAAGCCTAGGCGAGCGCATCTCTTGCATGCAACTGCAAGCGCCCTAGATATTTGTGCTTTCTCACGCCGCGTCCTGCGGCCATGGTACCCCGATGAGCGATACTGAAGACACCAAAGTCACCAAGCGCCGGTTCTACAAGGCCGAGCAGGAAGCCTCTTTCGCCGATGCGCAGGAAGGCACGCTGCAGACGCAGAACCCCTCCTACCGCCTGGCCTTCCAGGACACCGAATTCCTGCTGCGCGACGAATTGCGCCCGGTTCGCTTCCAGCTGGAGCTGCTGAAGCCGGAAATGCTGCTGGAAGAAGCCAACATCGGCTCCACGCTGGTGATGTACGGATCCGCCCGCATTCCCTCGCCCGAACAGAGCGATGCCGTGCTGGCGCGTGCCACCACCGATGAAGAGAAGGTGATCGCCCAGCGCCTGGTCGCCAAGGCGAAGTATTACGAAGTCGCCCGCGAACTCGCCCAGATCGCCAGCAAGTGCGCGGTGGTGGAAAAGGGCATGCGCCAGTTCGTCGTCTGCTCCGGCGGCGGCCCCTCGATCATGGAAGCGGCCAATCGCGGTGCGCGCGAAGTCGGCGCGGAGACACTGGCGCTGAACATCGTGCTGCCGCATGAGCAGGCGCCCAACCCTTACGTGACGCCGCGCCTCTCGTTCCAGTTCCACTACTTCGCGCTGCGCAAGATGCACTTCCTGCTGCGCGCCCGCGCGGTGGCGGTGTTCCCGGGCGGCTTCGGCACGTTCGACGAGTTCTTCGAACTGCTGACCCTGATCCAGACCGGCAAGATGAAGCCGATGCCGATTCTGCTCTATGGCCGCGAGTTCTGGGAACGCGTGGTCAATTTCGAGGCGCTGGCCGAGGAAGGCGTGATCAACAAGAGCGATCTCAAGCTGTTCCACTGGTGCGAAACCGCCGAGGAAGGCTGGAAGGTCGTCCGCGACTTCTACGACCTCGACTGCGGTTGATGGGATGAACGGGGCGCAGCTTCGCACCGAAAGGCTGCTGCTGCGCCCTGCCCTTGCCGGCGATGCCGAAGCGCTCCACGCGATCTTCGTGCAGCCGGAGGCCATGGCTTACTGGTCACGGCCTCCCCACACCGACATTTCCGAGACGCGCGACTGGCTGGCCGGGATGATTGCCATTCCGCCGGATCGGGGCGAGGACTTCATCGTCACGCTGGATGGCCGGGTAATCGGCAAGGCCGGTCTCTGGCGCTTTCCGGAGATCGGTTTCATCCTCGATCCCGCGTTCTGGGGCCGGGGTTTCGCGCGAGAGGCGCTGGAAGCGGTGATTGGCCGGACCTTTGCGGTTCACCGGCTGCCGCATGTGACTGCGGACGTCGATCCGCGTAACGAATGCTCGCTGGCACTGCTTTCGCGGCTGGGCTTTCAGGAAACCGGCCGCGCCGCGCGGACGTGGCAAGTGGGCGATGTCTGGTGCGACAGCGTCTACTTGCGGCTCGACGCGCCGCGATAGACCTTCAGCGGATTGCGTGATGCCCCAGCGGACCATGCCCGGCGCCGAAGCCCGGCGCGGCCAGCAAGGCGGCGCGCACGAAGTCCCGCGCCTGCTCCACAGCCGACACCAGATCGTCGCCGCGCCCCATGCAGGTGGCGATGGCGCTGGAAAACGTGCAGCCGGTGCCGTGGCTGTGGCGCGTCTCGATGCGCGGGGCGGTCCATAGCAGCGGCGGCTCGCCCGCGCGAACAAGACGATCCTCGACCACCGGCCCGTCGGCATCGCCGCCCTTGGCGATATAAGTCACGCCGCGCGCGGCCATGCCCTCGTCACCGCCCAGCACGGCCAGTTCGGGGACATTGGGCGTCGTCAGCGTGGCCAGCGCCATAAGCCGTTCGAAAGCCGCGATCGTCGCCTTGTCCGCGAGGATCGATCCGCTGGTGGCGATCATCACCGGATCGAACACCACCGGCACATTCAGCGCTTCCAGCCGCTCGGCCACGACATGCGCGATCTCCGGGCTGCCCAGCATACCGATCTTCACCGCGTCGACGCCGACATCGCTGACGCAGGCATCGATCTGCGCCGCCACCATCTCGGGCGAGAGCGCCACCACGTCCGTCACGCCGCAGGTATTCTGCGCGGTGATCGCGGTGATCGCCGTCATGGCATAACCGCCCAGCACGGTGATCGTCTTGATATCGGCCTGAATGCCCGCGCCGCCCGAGGAATCGGAACCGGCGATGGACAGGATGCGGGCCGGCGGCGTCAAGAGCGGTGTCGTCATGCGTTGGGCTGATGGCAGCACCATCGCACTTCGACAAGCCTCGGTGCCGTTACCCCTTGAAGCGCCGCTCCTTGGAGGGAGGCGCGGAATCGAAATGCCGCTTCGCGCGCGTCGGCCGGTCGACCAGTTCGCCGCTGCAATTGGGGCAAAGATCGTCCAGTGCTTCGGCACATTCGACACAGAACGTGCATTCGAAGCTGCAGATGAAGGCGCCGGGCGCCTCGGCCGGCAGATCGGTGCCGCAGCGTTCGCAATCGGGGCGCATTTCAAGCATTCAAAATCTCCCGCTCATCCTGAGCCTGTCGAAGGATTACGCAGCAGCCTCTTCCACGGCGGCGCAGATCGAGGCGACCGCCGCCTCGACCTCACCGGCATTGTCCCCTTCCGCCATGACGCGGATCACCGGCTCCGTGCCCGAAGCGCGGATCACCAGGCGGCCCTTGCCGTTCAGCGCGGCCTCGGCCTCGGCAATCACCGCCTTCACCCGGTCGGCCTCAAGCGGCTTCCCTCCGGCGAAACGCACATTGCGCAGAAGCTGCGGGACGGGATCGAACAGGTGCAGCATCTCGCTCGCCGGCTTGCCCGACTGGACCAGCGCGGCCAGCACTTGCAGCGCCGCCACAGTGCCATCGCCGGTGGTCGCATGGTCGAGCAGGATCATGTGGCCGGACTGTTCGCCGCCGACATTGAAGCCGCCCGCACGCATCCGCTCCAGCACGTGACGGTCGCCCACCTTGGTGCGCTCCAGCGTCAGGCCCTGCGCGTTGAGATACCGTTCAAGACCGAGGTTCGACATCACCGTCGCCACCACGCCGCCACCACGCAGAGCGCCGCGCGCGGCCAGCTGGGTGCCGATCAGCGCCATGATCTGGTCGCCGTCGACGGTCTTGCCCTTCTCGTCCACCACGATCAGCCGGTCGGCATCGCCATCGAGGGCAATGCCGATGTCCGCGCCGGAAGAAACCACGGTTTCCTGCAGCGCTTCGACATGGGTGGAGCCGCACTTGGCGTTGATGTTCTTGCCGTTCGGCGTCACGCCGATCGACACGACTTCGGCGCCCAGTTCCCAGAAGGCCGAAGGGGCCACCTGATAGGCCGCGCCATTGGCGCAATCGACTGCGATCTTCAGCCCATCCAGACGCACCGCCTCCGGCAGCGAGCGCTTCACGGCGTGGATATAACGGCCCCGCGCGTCATCGATGCGGCGGGCCCGGCCGATTTCCTCGGACGCGGCGAGCGGAATGTCCTGCGCCAGCATCGCCTCGATCGCCAGCTCATCCTCGTCGGAAAGCTTGAAGCCATCGGGGCCGAACAGCTTGATGCCGTTATCCTCGTAAGGGTTGTGGCTGGCGGAGATCATCACGCCTACGTCGGCGCGCAGTTCGCGGGTCAGCAGGGCGACCGCCGGGGTCGGCATCGGGCCCAGCAGCACCACGTCCATGCCGACGCTGGTGAAACCGGCGACCATGGCGTTTTCCAGCATGTAACCCGAAAGCCGCGTATCCTTGCCAATCACCACGCGGTGGCGGTGCGTGCCGCGCAGAAAGCGCGTGCCGGCCGCCTGACCGACCTTCATGGCGATGGCGGCGGTCATAGCGCCCTGGTTGGTGCGGCCGCGAATGCCGTCGGTGCCGAAATATTGTCTGCTCATGACCTGCCCCTTGGCGACCATCTCGTGAATGGCGAATGACGCGTGCTCTTACCCAAGCCCAGGGTAAATTGCCATGCGCCGCGCAGGACATTATGGAGAACAACGACGAAGGTCGCATTTCCCCAGGAGCCCGATGAATACCCCTAGCCCCATGGCCGCCGAAACGAGTGCCTCCCGCATTCCCGAGATTCGCGTTCCCGGCACGCTGACGCTGATCGGCCTTGTCGGCGGACTGGTCCTCGGCCTCGTCCTTGCGGGCAAGCCGGAAGCCGTGCCCGTGCTCGAAGCAGTCGGCCCCATCGGCTCGCTGTGGCTGCAGGGCCTGCAGATGACGATCCTGCCGCTGGTCGCCGGGCTGCTGTTTTCGGGCATTGTCGAGACCATCGCCGTCGCGCAGGCCGGCGCCATGGCGCGGCGCACGCTGGGCACCATCGTCGGCTTTCTGGCCTTCAGCGCCACTTTGGGCGCGGTGGCCATGCCGCTGCTGCTCAAGTTCTTCCCGATCCCCGCCGGCGTGCAGTTCGCCCATCCGGAGGATCCGGGCAAAGTTCCGGGGATCGCCGATTTCCTCTCCTCGCTGATGCCGGAGAACGTGATTTCGGCCGCTGCGGCGGATGCGATGCTGCCGGTGATCGTCTTCGTCGCCCTCTTCGCCATCGCCTCCACCAAACTGGCGGACGAGCCGCGCCGCCTGCTGGCGGTGCTGTTCGAGGGGCTGGCCGGCGCGATGATGGTGGTGATCGGCTGGGTGCTGATGCTGGCCCCCATCGGCGTTTTCGCGCTGGGCTTCGGCCTGGGCGTGCGCAGCGGCGGTGCCGCGCTGGGCGCTTTGGCGCACTACATCGTGCTGGTGACCGCCGTGGGCACCGTGGTGATGGTCGCCGGCTACCTGATCGCCGTATTCTCCGGCCGCCGCTCGCTGCCGGCCTTTGCCGCCGCGATGCTGCCCGCGCAGATCGTCGCCATCTCCACCCAGTCCTCGATCGCGACGGTCCCCGCCATGCTCGCTTCCAGCCGCAAGCTGGGCGTTTCGGCGACGACTTCGGAATTCGTGCTGCCGCTGGCCGTCACCCTGTTCCGCGCCACGGGCCCGGCGATGAACATGGCGGTTGCCGTCTATGCCGCCAAGCTGGCCGGGCTCGAACTCACCACCGGCGCCCTTGCCGCCGGCGCGCTGGTGGCCTTTGCGACTACGTTCGGCGCCGTCTCCCTACCCGGCACGATCAGCTTCGTTTCCTCGATCGGGCCGATCGCCGCTGCCATGGGCGTGCCGCTCTGGCCGCTGGGCGTGCTGGTCGCGGTGGAAGTGCTGCCGGACCTGATGCGCACGGTCGGCAATGTGACGATGGACGTGGCACTCACCACCGCCGTGGACCAAGGAGTGGACGCCGCTTCGCCGGAAGCCGAAACCCTTCACTGAGGGAACCCGCTCCCGCCTGACGCGCTCCTTGACCGGCCCCGGCAAAGGAGCACGGCATGGCGCAGTGGCACGACCTTCCCCCCTCTCACGCACGGCACTTCCTGGAACCCGGCCCAGTCGTCCTGCTCGCCACCCATGATGGCGGGCGGGATAACGTGATGACGATGGGCTGGCATCAGGTGCTGGAATTCACGCCTGCGTTGATCTCCTGCCTCGTCTCACGCGGCAACCACAGCCACGCCATACTGCGCCGGAGCGGGAATTGCACGATCAACGTGCCAACCAGTGCCCTGCTCGATACCGTGGTGCGGATCGGCAATTGCAGCGGCGCGAAGGTCGACAAGTTCGCGGAGTTCGGCATCGAGCGCGAGCCTGCCCGCCATGTCACCGCCCCGCTGCTGCCGCAATGCCACGCCCAGCTTGAATGCCGCATCCACGACGACGCCATGGTGGCGCAGTATGACCTGTTCATCCTCGAAGTCCTGCGCATCCGCGCCGCCGTCAGCCCCAAGGAACCGGAGTTCGTGCACTACCTCGGTGACGGCCAGTTCATGCTTTCCGGCAAGCGAGTATCGCGTAAGCGGCTGTTCCGCCCCGAAATGCTGGGAATTTGATCGACCGGTCTACCGATTCGCCTGAGGGCCAATTGCCTTCGATGGCGGCAACGGAACCGGGTCCGCTATGCCTTCGACGCAGACGTGGTCTTTCTTCCTGCACTCGTAAATCCGGTCGATCTTGTCGCGCAACCTATCGAGGGCCCTGCACGGTGTTCCCATCTCGGTCTGAAGCACGATTGCCGGCATCGGCTGATATGTCCGCGCTTTTTCGAGAAGCGCCGTCACTTCCCCGCTCGAAACCGATACGCCGTTCCAATAGGCCGCCCCATGCCGGTCCAGCGCGATCCGGTTTTGAACGCCTTCGGCCGAGATCGATCGGGAATCCTTCCAATGGGCCCGGGGGGCCGTGCAGGCGATCCGCTCAGGCTGCGAACACCCTGCGACGCTGATTGTCGCCAGCAAGATCAAGGAGAAAGCAGCGCGTCGCATGCCAAGACCATAACCGGCCGATGCGAATGCACAAGGAAGCCCGGTCGGCGCCTGCCCGAAGGCGGGGCGCACTCAGGCCTCCAGCTCGATGTCCCAATAGAGCCAGTCGCGCCAGGTTTCGTGGAGATAGTTCGGCGGGAAGGCGCGGCCGCGTTCCTGCAATTGCCAGCTGGTAGGCCGGATCGGCGCGACCAGCGGCGGCATGTTCGCCTGCTTCGGCGTGCGTCCGCCCTTCTTCAGGTTGCAGGGCGCACAGGCGGTGAGGATGTTTTCCCAGCTCGTCCGCCCGCCAAGCCGGCGCGGCACCACATGGTCGAAGGTAAGCTGGTGGGGAGAGCCGCAGTACTGGCAGCTGAAGCGATCGCGCAGGAACAGGTTGAAACGCGTGAACGCGGGGAATTCGGAAGGCTTCACATATTGGCGAAGCGCGATGACCGAGGGGATCTGCATCGACCAGCTGGGGCTGTGGACCACCCGGTCGTAGCTGGAGATGATGTCCACTCTTTCGAGACAGATCGCCTTGATCGCGGTCTGCCAGGGCCAGAGGCTGAGGGGGTAGTAGGAAAGCGGCGTGTAATCCGCATTAAGCACTAGCGCAGGGCAGTCCGAAAGACTTCGGGAGGGGTCATCCTCCGCGCTGCGGAACCGGGCCGCGCGCTCGATCAGCTCCGATCTGAGCATGGCCTCCTGTCGCAGGCTGTCATTGCGGTTTCATGGCAACGCATGGGTTTCTTTGCAGCATCTACACGAGTCGGCGTCAAGCCGAGGCGGGGTCGGCTCCATACAACAATCCACAGCTTCGCCACAATGATTCCACAACCTGCCCACAACTCGCCCACAGACAGCACACAAACTATCCCCGACTTACCCACAGGGTTACAGGCCCTTGCGACAAGCCCTGCAACGGCTAGGGATGCCGGAAGATGATCCGAACCCGCTTCGCCCCCAGCCCCAACGGCCCGCTCCACCTTGGCCATGCCTATGCGGCCGTGGTGGCGCATGACCTTGCCCGGCAACGACATGGCTTTGGCGGCGGCGAATTTCTGTTGCGGATCGAGGATATCGACGGCGAACGCAGCCGCTCCGAATTCGTCGAGGAGTTCTTTCTGGACCTCGAATGGCTCGGCCTCGCATGGGATGGCGAAGCGGGCTTCCAGTCGCGCCGCCTCAGCAGCTATGCCGAAGCGGGTGAGCGCCTGAAGGCCATGGGCCTGCTCTATCCCTGCCACTGCACCCGCGCCGAGATTGCCGCCGCCGCCACGCAGATGGGGCCTGACGGGCCGGTCTACCCCGGCACCTGCCGCCATGAACAGGTCGATCCGGAAGGCGCGGCATGGCGGCTTGACGTCACGCGCGCGCTGGACCTGACCGGACCGCTGGAATGGACCGACGAACTCGCCGGCCCCCAGCGTGCCACCCCTGAGATTTTCGGCGATGTCGTGCTCCTGCGCAAGGATCTGCCCGCCAGCTACCACCTCGCCGCCACGCTGGACGATGCTGCGGACGGCATCACCTTGGTCACGCGCGGGATGGACCTGTTTCCGGCCAGCCATGTCCACCGGCTGCTGCAGGCGCTGCTCGGCCTGCCGGTGCCGGTCTGGCACCATCACCCGCTGCTTGTGGAGCCCGATGGACGCAAGCTGGCCAAGCGACGCGGATCCCCTTCGCTGGGCGACCGGCGGCGTGCAGGAGAGGACGGCAAAGCCATCGTGGAGGCGCTTCGGCAGGGCCGCTTCCCCGCTGGCATTTCGCTCTCGGCGGGCGTAGACCAACAGGCATGAGCACCATTCTCATCCCCATCATCATCCTGCTGATGATCATGGTCGTCGTCAGCCTCGTGCGCGGCATCGTCGCTTTCATGCAGAGCACGAAGGAAGACCTGCACCGCGATCCGAACGCCACGGGGCCGACCGCAAACCAGCTTCTGCAGAACAAGATGATGTTCAACCGCATCAAGTATCAGGCCGCCGCCGTGGTGGTCTGCGCGATCCTGCTGGCGATGGCGCGCTGATACATTGGTAAAGCTCAACAAGATTTACACCCGCACGGGTGACGACGGCACCACGGGCCTCGTCGACGGATCCCGCCTGCCCAAGTACGCCGCGCGCATGGAAGCGATCGGCGCGGTGGACGAGACGAACTGCGCCATCGGCCTTGCCGTCTGCGCGCTCACGCAAACGCCGCACGCCGCCGTGCTCACGCGCATCCAGAACGACCTGTTCGATCTGGGCGCGGATCTTGCGACGCCGGGCGACGACTTCACCCCCGGTGAAATGACCTTGCGGATCGTATTCCCGCAAGTCACCTGGCTGGAAGGCGAGATCGACGCGATCAACGCCCATCTCCAGCCGCTCAAGAGCTTCATCCTGCCTGGCGGCAGCGAAGCCGCCGCGCGTGTTCACGTGGCCCGCGCCTCTGCCCGCAAGGCGGAGCGTGCCGCCGTCGCCATGGCGGCCGAAGTGCCGGCCAATCCGGCCGCGCTCGCTTATATCAATCGCCTCAGCGACTACCTCTTCGTCCTCGCCCGGGCGGTGAATTCGGGCGGCGCGGACGACGTGCTTTGGGTGCCCGGCCAGAATCGCTAGGCCGTCTTCACACAGGTCGAAGACGGTCTCGGCCGTTTATGCCGCATTTTCCGAGACGTTGGCCGTAAACGGTCAACTTGAAAATGCTCTAGGTTCCCTTCCCGATCGCCGGTGATAATCCAGCCGGAACAACGGGATCATCAGAGGAGTTTGGCAGTGCGGAAAGTCGGAATCATCGGCGCGGGCATCATGGGTTCGGGCATCGCCCAGACCGTGGCCAGCAAGGGCATGGACGTGGTCCTGTCCGATATTGCGATCGATATCGCCGAAAAGGGCAAGGCCGGCATTGCCAAGGGCCTCGCCCGGCTGGTGGCCAAGGAAAAGATCGCGCAGGCCGATGTCGACGCACTGCTGCCCCGCATCACCACGGCGGGCGACTATTCGACGATGGGCGATTGCGACCTGATCATCGAGGCCGCGACCGAGCGTGAGGATATCAAGCTGAAGATCTTCGCCGCCGTGGGCGAAGTTCTGGGCGCGAATGCGATCCTGGCCTCGAACACCAGTTCGATCCCGATCACCCGCATGGCCGCCAGCTCGCCCGATGCCGCGCGGTTCTGCGGGCTGCACTTCTTCAACCCGGTGCCGGTGATGGGCCTGGTGGAAGTGATCCCCGGCCTTGCGACCTCACCGGAAACCACCGCGCGGATGAAGGCTTTCGGCGAAGCGCTGGGCAAGACCGTCGTGCTGGCCGGCGATGCCCCGGGCTTCGTGGTCAACCGCATCCTCTGCCCGCTGCTCAACGAGGCGATCTTCGTGCTGGGCGAAGGGCTCGCCTCGGTCGAGGATATCGATGCGGGCATGCGGCTGGGCGCCAATCACCCGATGGGCCCGCTGACGCTGGCAGACTTCGTGGGCCTCGATACGCTTTACGAGATCATGAAGGTGTTCCTCTCCACCACCGGCGATCCGAAGTACCGCCCTGCCCCGCTGCTGCAGAAGTATGTCGAGGCTGGCTGGTACGGCCGCAAGTCCGGCCGGGGCTTCTACGATTACTCGGGCGAAGTGCCGGTTCCGACGCGCTGAGCGACAGGCGCGACGGGAAGATCGCTTCCCGTCGCGTTCGTCCAATACCGGAACCCGGACGATCCCTTAGCCGTTAACCCGGCAAAGGAGACTCGCCATGATCGACCGTCCAGACGATTCCACGCCCGAGACCTTCAATTCCGAACAGGACGACGAGGACGCGCAGGCCCAGTCCGTTGCCGAAGAGGCACAGGATCGCGCCACCGACCCGTTCGGCCTGGAAGACAGCGAGAAAGTGAAAGGCGGCATAGACGACGAGGATGACGTCGAAGATCTGGTCGACCACATGAACCAGATGGATTCCAGCGGCGTCATCGACATGTCCGCCTATCGCGGCGAGGAGACGATGGACGATCTTGAAAACCGCTACGGCGCGCAGAACGCCGCCGACGAGGATTTCGAGGACGACGATAGCTAAGATAGTGTTTCGTCGGGCTATCCGCCGGACAAACAACTGAGAGCCACCTCTACAACAACACTTCGTCGCCCCCGCGAAGGCGGAGGCCCCGCTTCCTTCTCGCCACGCCCGCCAAGAAAAGCGGGGTCCCCGCCTTCGCGGGGACAACGGGAATTGTTGATCGATGTGCGACGTTGACCGAACAATTCAGTTCGGCGCCGGGTCCTTCGCCCACGGGTTCTTGTGCTCGGGCTTCTGCTGGCCGACACGTGCCGCGACGTTTTCCGCGAACTTCGTCACCGAATCGTCGTCGCCATCGGTCGAGGGTACCGAGCAATAAGCGGTCAGCAGCACGCTCGCAGACCAGAACAGCGCCTGCCAACGGCTCTTGAAGACGTTCCTGATCTTGGGTCCGAACATGCCCGCAGCCTAGCGCAGACTGGTTAAGACTCCGTGCCCGCCTCTCGCTTCAGGTCGTAGAGGATTTCCAGCGCATCGCGCGGGCTCAGCGCGTCGATGTCCATCTCGCGCAACTTGTCGCGCAGGGCGTCGCACTGTTCCTCATGCGCTTCCTGCGCCGCCGCGAACAGCGGCAGGTCGCCGAGGCCAGCCGCGAGGCCGCCGGTCTCCGCCCGGCCCTTCTCCAGCTTTTCCAGCACCGACTTGGCGCGGCTGATGACTTTGGGCGGCACCCCGGCAAGCCGCGCGACGGCAAGGCCGTAGCTGCGGTCCGCCGGCCCCTCGGCCAGTTCGTGGAGCAGCACCAGATCGCCCTTCCACTCGCGCGCGCGGACGTGGTGGAGCGACAGCGCCTCGCAGGTTTCGCCCAGCCGCGCCATCTCGTGATAGTGCGTGGCGAACAGGCAGCGGCAGCGATTGGTTTCGTGGACGGCTTCGGCCACCGCCCATGCCAGAGCAAGGCCGTCATAGGTCGAGGTGCCGCGCCCCACTTCGTCGAGGATGACGAAGCTGCGGTCGGTCGCCTGCGCCAGAATGGCGGCGGTTTCCACCATCTCGACCATGAAGGTCGAACGCCCGCGCGCAAGGTTGTCCGACGCGCCGACGCGGCTGAACAGGCGGTCCACCATGCCGATCCGCGCAGACTTGGCCGGCACGAAACCACCCGCCTGCGCCAGCAGCACGATCAGCGCGTTCTGGCGCAGGAAGGTCGACTTACCGCCCATGTTGGGGCCGCCGATCAGCCAGAGCCGGTCATGGCTGGCGAGGCGGCAGTCGTTGGCGACGAAGCGCTCGCCCTGAAGCTTCAGCGCGGCCTCGACCACCGGATGGCGGCCGCCTTCGATATCCAGCGAGAGGCCGTCGACCACTTCGGGCCGGGTCCAGCCACCCTCTGCCGCGCGCTCGGCCTGGCCGGCGGCGACGTCGAAACGAGCGAGCGCGGCAGCGGTGCGGGCGATGGCATGGCGGGCCGCCACGGCTTCGGCCACCAGTTCCTCGAAATGCGCTTCCTCGGCGGCCAGTGCATGGGCGCCGGCCTCGGTAATGCGGCTCGCCTCCTCATGCAGCGCCAGCGCGTTGAAGCGCATGGCGCCGGCCATGGTCTGGCGGTGCGAGAAGCCACTGTCCGGCTCCAGCAGCTTGTCGGCATGGCGCTGCGGCACTTCGATGAAGTAGCCAAGCACGTTGTTGTGCTTGATCTTCAGCGCGGCAACGCCGGTTTCCTCGCGGTACTTCGCCTCCAGCGCGGCAATCGCGCGGCGCGCATTGCCCGATGTGACGCGGAGTTCATCCAGTCCGGCGTCATAGCCGCTGGCGATATAGCCGCCCTGCCCGCGTTCGGTCGGCGGGGTTTCCACCAGCGCCTGCGCGAAGTGATCGACCAGCCCGGCATGTCCGCCCAGTTCAGGCATCAGCCGGTCGAGCAGCACCGGCAGGCTGTCCATCTGCGCCAGCCGGTCCCCGATGCGGCGCGCACCGGAAAGGCCGTCGCGCAGCTGGCCAAGGTCACGCGGGCTGCCGCGCCCCGCCACCACGCGGCCCAGCGCGCGGCCGATATCGGGCAGCGCCCGCAGCGCCGCGCGCATATCCTCGCGCAGCAGGTGATCGTCATGCAGCCATTCGACCAGTTCCAGCCGCTCGGCAATCGCATGGCGGTCGGTCAGCGGGGCGGAGAGGTCTTCGGCCAGCTGGCGCGCACCGGCACCGGTGACGCAGCGATCGATCGCCTCGACCAGACTGCCCTTGCGGCCGCCTTGCGAAGACTCAAGGATTTCCAGGCTGGCGCGCGTCGCCTCGTCCATCGCCAGCGCCGCGTCGCCGGCACGCGCTTCGGGCGGCAGCAGCAGCGGCAGCTTGCCGCGCCCGACATGGTCGAGATAGGCGATCAGCCCGCCTGCCGCCGCCAGCATGGCGCGGCTGAAGGTGCCGAAGCCATCAAGCGTGGCGACACCGTGCACCAGCTTCAGCCGCTCATCACCGCCATCGGAGGAGAATTCGTGAGGGGACCGCGCAATCGCGCCGTCGGGCGCCAGTTCCCAGCCCTCGGGCACCACCAGTTCGCGCGCGCCCAGCCGAGCCAGCGCCGCACCCAGCCGGTCGGGCGGGCACTCTTCCAGTTCCATGCGCCCGGTGGAGATGTCGCAGGCGGCAATGCCCACTACGCCGCGCAGATCGCAGGCCGCCGCCAGCACATTGGCGCGGCGCGGTTCCAGCAGCGCTTCCTCGGTCAGCGTGCCGGCGGTGACGAAGCGGACGATATCGCGCCGGACCAGCGCCTTGGAGCCGCCACGCTTCTTGGCTTCGGCCGGCGTTTCGGTCTGCTCGGCAATCGCCACGCGGCAGCCTGCCTTGATCAGGCGGGCAAGGTAACCCTCTGCCGCGTGGACGGGCACGCCGCACATCGGAATCGGCTTGCCGCCGTGCTCCCCGCGCGTGGTGAGTGCAATGTCGAGAACCTGGCTTGCGGTTTTCGCATCGTCGAAGAACAATTCGAAGAAATCGCCCATTCGATAGAACAGCAGGCAGTCGCCCGCCACCTCGCGCAAGGCAAGGTACTGCGCCATCATCGGGGTAACGCCGGCGGTTTCGGAAGTGCTGCTCATGGGGGAGAGCGTTAGCGCCCGGGCCCGGCTCTTGTGAAGCGGCGCGCACGCGCCTTTCCCCTATCGCGTCGTGCAAACATTCGATAGGGCCCCTGCCATATCCGGGAGAAAACGCTTGTCCGAGAAGCCCAAGATCCAGTTCACCGAGCGCGAGGCGCTGTTCTATCACAGCACCATGCGCCCCGGTAAGATCGAGATTGTTGCGTCAAAGCCGATGGCCACGCAACGCGACCTCTCGCTTGCCTACTCCCCGGGTGTGGCCGTTCCGGTCCAGGCGATCGCCGACGATCCCGCCACCGCCTATGATTATACCGCCAAGGGCAACCTGGTCGCCGTGATCTCCAACGGCACCGCGATCCTGGGCATGGGCAACCTTGGCGCACTGGCATCCAAGCCGGTGATGGAGGGCAAGGCCGTGCTCTTCAAGCGCTTTGCCGACGTCGATTCCATCGACATCGAACTCGCCAGCGAAGATACCGACGCGCTGATCGAGGCCATCGCCATGATGGAACCCAGCTTCGGCGGCATCAACCTTGAGGATATCAAGGCGCCCGAATGCTTCATCATCGAGCAGGCCCTGCGTGAACGGATGAACATCCCGGTCATGCATGACGACCAGCACGGCACCGCGATCATCGCCGCCGCCGGCCTGATCAATGCCTGCCTCATCACCGGCCGCAAGCTGGACGAGATCAAGGTGGTGGTGAACGGCGCCGGCGCATCGGCGCTGGCCTGCACCGCGCTGATCAAGTCGATCGGCGTGAAGCATGAGAACGTGCTGGTATGCGACACGCGCGGCGTCATCTATCCGGGCCGCGAGAAGGTGGACCAGTTCAAGTCCGCCCACGCGGTGAAGACCGACAAGCGCACGCTGACCGAAGCCCTCGTCGGCGCGGACGTGTTCCTGGGCCTCTCGGCCAAGGGCGCACTGACGCCGGACATGGTGAAGGACATGGCGCCGGAACCGATCATCTTCGCGATGGCCAACCCCGATCCGGAAATCACCCCGCCCGAAGCCAAGGCGGTACGGCCCGACGCGATCGTCGCCACCGGCCGTTCGGACTATCCGAACCAGGTCAACAACGTGCTGGGCTTCCCCTTCATCTTCCGCGGCGCGCTGGACGTTTCGGCAACCGCGATCAATGAAGAGATGAAGATCGCCGCCGCCAAGGCCATTGCCGAACTGGCGCGCGAGCAGGTGCATGAAGACGTTGCGGCTGCTTACGGTGAAGCGCAGCAGTTCGGCCGCGACTACATCATCCCGGCGCCGTTCGATCCGCGCCTGATGGAAGTGGTGTCGATGGCGGTCGCCAAGGCGGCGATGGATTCGGGCGTCGCCGGCCGCCCGATCGAGGATTTCGAAGCCTATCGCGATCAGCTGAAGGCGCGCCTGAACCCGACCACTTCGGTGCTCACCCGCGTCTACGAACAGGTCCGCGCCAATCCCAAGCGGATGATCTTTGCCGAGGCCGACAACGAAGTCGTGCTGCGCGCGGCGATCCAGTATCGCGATTTCGGCTATGGCGAACCGATCCTGGTGGGCCGCACACAGGTCATCCTCGACAAGATGGCCGAACTGGGCGTTCCCGATCCGGAAAGCTTCCACATCGAGAACTCGATGGTGTCCGACCATGTCGGCCCGATGGTGGAGATGGTCTACGAGCGCCTGAAGCGTCGCGGCTTCCTGCAGCGCGACGTGCAGCGCATGGTCAACACCGATCGCAACATCTTCGCCTCCGGCCTGCTCAAGCTGGGCGTGGGCGATGCGATGATCACCGGCATGACCCGGCCCTTCGCGCAGACCATCAAGGAAGTGCGCCGCGTGCTGGACCCGGCCGAGGGCAAGCTGGCTTTCGGCATCCACATGCTGGTCGGCAAGAACCACACCGTGTTCATGGCGGACACCACGATCAACGAGCGCCCGACGGCCGAGCAGCTTGCGGTGATCGCCAAGGAAACCGCCGCCGTCGCCCGCCGCCTTGGCCATGAACCGCGCGTGGCCTTCCTCAGCTACTCCACCTTCGGCAACCCGTCGGGCAAGTGGCTGGAGCAGACGCGCGAGGCTATCCGCATCCTCGACGAGGAAAAGCCGGACTTCGAGTACGAGGGCGAAATGGCCCCCGACGCCGCGCTGAACCCGAAGATCATGAAGCTCTATCCGTTCAGCCGCCTTTCGGCGCCTGCCAACGTGCTGATCATGCCGGGTCTGCAATCGGCCAATATCTCGGCCAAGCTGCTCAAGGAAATCGGTGGGACGACCTCGATCGGGCCGATGCTGATCGGCGCGGAAAAGCCGGTACAGATCGTGCCGATGACCGCGATCGCCCCGGAAGTGCTGACGCTGGCGGTGCTGGCGGCGGCGGGGATCACCGGCTGATCCCGGCGGAAGCGCTGACATAGAAACGGGGGCTTCCGGACATCCGGAAGCCCCCGTTTTTCGTTTGGGCCTGCGCGTCCGGCCCCAACTCCCGACCATTCACTTCGTCGCCCCCGCGAAGGCGGGGGGGCCCGCTTCCTTCGCCCTACATGGCAAGAACAAGCGGGATCCCCGCCTTCGCGGGGATGACGGGAATTGGTAGGGGGTTGAGGCCTCAGCCCTGACGCGCGACCTGGAAGCCGGCGAAGGACTGGCTGACCGGCATCAGTTCCAGCGTATTGATGTTGAGGTGCGCCGGCAGCGTGGCCACCCACAGCACGGTTCCGGCGATATCCTCGGCCGTCATCGGATTGGCGCCGCCATAGAGCGTATCCGAAGCCTGCTGGTTGCCACCGGTGCGGACCAGCGTGAATTCGGTCTCCACCATGCCCGGCTCGATCGAGGTGACGCGCACGCCCGTGCCGGCAAGGTCCGAACGCAGCCCCAGCGAGAACTGGTGCACGAAAGCCTTGGTGCCGCCGTAGACGTTGCCGCCAGTGTAGGGGTAGGTCGCCGCCACCGAGGACAGGTTCACGATCGCCCCCTTGCGCCCCACCAGCGCGGGCAGCAGCTTGTGGGTGAGCGAGACCAGCGCGGTAACGTTGGTGTCGATCATCGTCTTCCACGCATCGAGCGAGGCGCTCTGTGCCGGTTCCGTGCCGAGCGCGAGGCCGGCATTGTTGACGAGGCAGTCGATGCCGGCGAACTCGGCCGGGAGCGCCGCCAGCGCGGCATCGCGCGCGGCTTCATCCCGCACGTCGAACACGGCGCCGTGGAACTTGTCCGCGCCCAGTTCGGCCTTCAGGGCGTCCAGACGTTCGGCCCGGCGGCCGGTGCCGATCACGCGCCAGCCCGCCGCCACGAACGCGCGGGCACAGGCTTCGCCGATACCGGAGGTGGCGCCGGTTACGAGTGCGGTCTTCATGGAGTTCTCCTTCAATCAGCGGTCAGGACGGTCACGTCCATGCGGAAGCGGCGGCTGGCCCCGGGGGCCAGCGAGAGCATGCCCGGCTTGGCGCGGAAGTCGCCGGAATAGCCCAGCGGGTCGGCATGGCCCTGCCAGGGTTCGATGCAGAGATAGTTGGCGCCCGGCTTCTGCCAGATGCCCAGCATCGGCATGTCGGGGAAGGCCACGGCAAGCTGGCCGCCACCGGGCGCGCCGAAGGTCAGCGCGCGGCTGGAAAGGTGGTCCCAGATCACCGCGTCCTCGACGAAGTCCGCGGCATCGGGGCGATAGAGATGGCCTTCCACCAGCGTCGGCACCGGCTCCGGCAGGACAAGGCCGGTCGCCGGATCGATGCGGCGGATCGGCTGCGGTTCGGCCTGTTCGAAAGCAATGGTGTGTTCCGCCTTGGGCGCGCCGCCGGGCAGCGGCCAAGCGAAGGCGGGGTGATAGCCAAGGCTGAACGGCATCGGCGCATCGCCGGGATTGGAGACTTCCGCCGCCACATGCAGCGTCGCGCCATCGATGCGGAACACCAGATCGAGCACGAAGGCGAAGGGATAGACCTTCCGCGTTCCCTCGCTGTCGCCCAGGCGTAGGCGAACCGCGCCTTCCTCTTGCTCGACCACGTCGAAGGCCGAATGGCGGGCGAAGCCGTGGCGGGGCAGTTCGTAGTCCTGCCCGTCCAGCCGGTAGCGATCGCCATTGAGCCCGCCGACGATCGGGAACAGGATCGGCGCATGGCCGGTCCAGAACGCCGGATCGGCATCGGTCATGTATTCGCGGCCGGTCCGGTCGGTCAGCGACCAGAGTTCCGCCCCGTGCGTGGCGATGCGCGCGGTAAGATCGCCGGCGGAGATGGTCACGAATTCCCTATCAGTCACCGGCGATCTTCCCTTTTTCCTCAGCAGCTTCTTGAGCCGCCCGATCAACCGCGCAGCACGGCCCCAAGCTTGGCGGCGGCGGCGGTCACCTTGTCGCTGATCGCCTTGAGGTCCTCCTCCTTGTAGCTCTTTTCGAGCGGCTGGAGAGTGACTTCGAGCGCGAGCGACTTCTGCCCTTCCGGCACGCCGGTCCCACGGAAATCGTCGAAGAGGCGGGCCGAGACGATGTTCGCCTTGTCCGCACCCGCAACCATACGGACGAGATCACCCGCGGGCAGTTCCGCCGGCACCAGGAACGCATAGTCGCGCGTCACCGCCTGCAGCGCCGGGGGCGCGTAGCGGGTACGGGCGAAGGTGGCGGCGCCCTTCTTGCCGGGGATGGCGTCGAGATAGATCTCGGCAATCGCCACCGGGCCTTCGATGTCGAACTGCTTGGCGACCGCCGGGTGCAGCATGCCGAAGCGCGCCAGCACGTTCTTGGGCCCAAGGCGCAGCGTGGCCGACTGGCCGGGGTGGAACTGCGAGCCAGCCTCACCCATGACCTGCAGCTTTTCGACCGGGGCGCCGGCCTCAGCCAGCAGCGCGGTCACTTCGGCCTTGGCGTCATAAGCGTCGAACGCAGTCGCCTTGCCGGTCGCCCAGCCGCGCGAGACCTTCTCACCGGCCAGCACGAAGCCCAGCGCCAGACGCTCGTCGCTCGCACCGCCCTCGCCGCGCAGATAGCGACGGCCGAGTTCGAACAGGCGCAGCGACGCGGCACCGCGATCGAGGTTGCGCTTGGCCGCCATCAGCAGGCCCGGCAGCAGCGACGGCCGCATGACCTTCATGTCCTCGCTGATCGGGTTGGCCAGCGTCCAGAGCGCGCCGTTGCCCTCTGCGAAGGCATCGGCCTCGGCCGAGGGCAGGAACGACCACGTTACCGCCTCGTGCAGCCCGCGCGCGGCAGCGGCGCGGCGAACGCGGCGTTCCAGTGCCTGCGTCGGCGTGGCGGTCGGACGGGCGACGCCGTCAGCACGCGGCAGGGCAACGCTGGTGACCTTGTCGAGACCGTGGATGCGGACGACTTCCTCAACGATGTCGGGCGCGCCGTCGACGTCCGGGCGCCAGCCGGGAACGGTGACAGCCCAGGCCTTATCGAAGCCGGCTTCCTGCGCGATGACAGCGAAGCCGAGGCTTTCCAGAATACGCTGCTGCTCGCCCGGATCGATCGCCACGCCGCCCAGCTTCTCGGTCAACGCCGGATCGAAGTGGACGATCTTCGGCGTGGCCGGGGCCGCACCGCTACGCACCGCCTGCGAAGCTTCACCGCCGCACAGCGTCTGGATCAGCTTGGTCAGGTGGTCGAGGCCGGTATCGAGGAAATTCGGATCGATTCCACGCTCGAAACGGCTGCGCGCGTCCGAGGTGAGGTTGAGCTTGCGGCCGGTCTTGGCGATGCGCTCGGGATCGAAATAGGCGATTTCGAGCAGAACGTCGGTGGTCTCGTCGCCGCAGCCCGAATGCTCGCCGCCCATGATGCCGGCAATGTCGTGCACGCCCGAATCGTCGGCGATCACGGTCATCTCGGCATCGAGCGTGTAGGTCTTCTCGTTCAGCGCGACGACCGTCTCGCCGTCCTTGGCACGGCGCGCGACGACACCGCCGTTCAGCTTGGCAAGGTCATAGGCGTGGGCCGGGCGACCATAGGCCAGCATCAGGTAGTTGGTGGCATCGACCAGCGCCGAGATCGGACGCTGACCGGCCGCCTTCAGGCGATCCTGCAACCACTGCGGCGAGGGGCCGTTCTTCACGCCCTTGATCACGCGGCCGTAGAACGCCGGGCAACCCTCGGCATCGTCGGTGCGCACGTCCACCGGGCAGGGGAAGCTGCCGGCGATGTCCAGCACTTCGATCGGCTTCAGCGTGCCCAGGCCGGCGGCGGCCAGATCGCGGGCGATGCCGTAGACGCCCATGCAGTCCGGGCGGTTAGGGGTGATCGCCACTTCGATCACCGGATCGGCGCCGTGATAATCCGCGAAAGGCGTGCCGACCGGTGCGTCTTCAGGCAGTTCGATGATGCCGTCGTGATCTTCGCCCAGCTCCAGCTCGCGCGTGGAGCACATCATGCCGTTCGATTCGACGCCGCGCACGGCAGCAACCTTCAGCACCATGCCGTTGGCGGGCACGGTCGCACCGGCAAGGCCCAGCACGCCGACAAGGCCAGCCCGCGCATTGGGTGCGCCGCAAACGACCTGCAGCACGCCCTCACCCGTATCAACGGTGAGGACCTGCAGCTTGTCCGCCTGCGGATGCTTGTCGGCGGTCAGCACTTTGGCCACGCGGAAACCGGCCAGCTTGGCGGCGGGATCCTCAATGCCCTCGACCTCAAGGCCGATGGCGTTGAGCTTCAGGGCAATATCCTCAAGCGAGGCGTCGGTCTCAAGGTACTGCTTGAGCCAGGAAAGCGAGAACTTCATTTTCTAAATCCTTCCCGCGCTCAAGCCGGAGTGCCAACGCCGCCCGAAAGGGTCGGCACGTCGAGGGCGGAGAAACCGTAGTGGGAGAGCCAGCGGACGTCGCCGTCGAAGAAGGCGCGCAGATCGTCCATGCCGTACTTCAGCATGGCAAGGCGATCGATGCCGATGCCGAAGGCGAAGCCCTGCCATTCATCGGGATCGAGCCCGGCGAATTCGATGACGCGGCGGTTGACCATGCCCGAGCCGAGCACTTCCATCCAGCCGCCCTCGCCCTTCGACGGATCGCCGCCGATCACGCGCTTGCCGTCGATCAGGGTGAAGCCGATGTCCGCTTCCACCGAAGGCTCGGTGAAGGGAAAGTAGCTGGGGCGCAGACGCAGGACGATGTCCTCACGCTCGAAGAACGCCTTTAGGAAGGTCTCCAGCGTCCACTTGAGGTGGCCGAGGTGGACGTTCTTGTCGATCACCAGACCTTCGACCTGATGGAACATCGGCGTGTGGGTGGCGTCGCTGTCAGAGCGATAGACGCGGCCCGGCGCGATGATGCGCAGCGGCGCACCCTGCGCCAGCATCGTGCGCATCTGCACCGGCGAGGTGTGCGTGCGCAGCAGCATCTCGCGGTTCTTGGCGTCACGATCCGGGAAATAGAACGTGTCGTGCATCGCACGCGCCGGGTGGCTTTCCGGCATGTTGAGCGCGGTGAAGTTGTGCCAGTCGTCCTCGATCTCCGGCCCGGTGGCGACCGAGAAGCCAAGGTCCGCGAAGATCTCGGCAATCTCGTCCATCACTTGCGAGATCGGGTGGACGGTGCCGCGCGGCGCTTCGGGCGCGGGCAGCGAGAGGTCGATCGTCTCGGCGGCGAGGCGGGCGTTCAGTGCCGCCGTCTCCAGCGCGTCCTTGCGGGCGGTGAGCGCATCGCTCACACTTTCACGAAGCGTGTGGATCTTCGGCCCTTCGACCTTGCGCTCTTCGGGATCGAGCTTGCCCAGCGTCTTCAGCAGGCCGGAGATCGAACCCTGCTTGCCCAGAAACTCGACACGCAGCGCCTCCAGCGTATCGAGATCGGATGCTTCCGCAATCCGCGAGAGCGCCTCCTGGCCGGTTGCTGCGTAGTCCACTGGTGGTCTGCCTGACTGTTGCTGATATCTGGAAGCGCGGTCCTTAAGGGGACCGGGCAAGAATCGCAACGGCGCGCGTCTGTTTGGAAAATGCCCGAACGGGCATTTTCGTGCGGCAGCAGCCCTATCCCGCAGCAAGACGTGCCGAGGCGGCATGGCGGGCAAGGCGGGCCCGTTCGCGCAGCAGCGTTTCGGTCAGGGGCTTTTCGAGCGCGGCATATTCACGCGGCGTCATGCCCATGAACGCGCGGAAGTCGCGCACGAACTGGGCCTGATCGTGATAGGCCTCATCCATCGCCGCCACCCATTTGAGGCTGGGCGAAAGCGTGAATTGCTCGACGCTGCGCAGGAAGCGTTGGCGCCTTAACAGAAGCTTGGGCGAAAAACCGAAGGCGGCGCGGCATACCCGTTCCACCATGCGTGGATGTGCGCCGACGGCGGCGGCCAGATCGGCAGCGGTGCGCAATTCCGGATCGACCAGCGCGCGGCCGATCGCCCCGATCAGCACTTCGTGCGGAACCGGGCGCGGGTGAATGCCGCCCAGGAAGGTTACCAGCCGATCGAGGTGAACGCCGGGCGATACCTGTTCATCGGCGAGAAGTTCGTACAGCGGGCGAAAGCGGGCGAAGGCATCGTCCTGCTCTCCATCGACCAGCCGATCGGCATAGCGGTCCGCCGGAACGTCCGTCAGCGCCGCCCAGCCCAGTGGGGAAAGGCGCAAACCCCATTGCCGGGCCTGCCCCATCGAAAAGGTCACTTCCTGCGAACGCGGGCCGCCTACCGAAAAGCGGCATCCCTCTATCCGGCTGCCCGTCCGCATGCTGGCAACTATCGGCGCGCCGTAGTGAAAACGCAAAGTCGCCCAATCGGGGCACAGGACATCGTGCAGACGTTCGTCGTCTCCGATCTCCACTTCGCAGTAAAACAAGGTCGAGACATAGCGTTCTAGGCCCGGAGGAACCGGGCAGTACTGGATGATTACCCGCCTGGCTGTCATTCCCTGTTTTCTCTTGGCGCCGCCACGCCCCCTTCGCTTGAAGCGTACCGGGACTTGCACGGGCGCGCAAAACAATTCGGCCAAAACAATTGGGTCAAAACGGATGGACCGAAACGATCACGCCGAAGCCATCAGCCTGAAACAATTAGGGGCGCGAGTGCCGTAACACCCGCGCCCCGTAACTGTTTTCGCGGATCGCGATTGCTGGCTTACGCCGGCAGCGCGGCCTTCGCCTGCGCGATCACGGTCGAGAACACCGAACCCTCGTTCATGGCGAGGTCGGCCATCGCCTTGCGATCGAGTTCGATGCCGGCAAGCTTGATGCCGTGCATGAACTGCGAATAGGTCAGGCCTTCGGCGCGGACGGCAGCGTTGATACGCTGGATCCACAGGGCGCGGAAGGTCCGCTTCTTGATCTTGCGGTCGCGGTACGCGTACTGGCCGGCCTTTTCGACGGCCTGGCGGGCAACGCGGATCGTGTTCTTACGACGGCCGCGGTAACCCTTGGCCTGGTCCAGAATACGCTTGTGCTTGGCGCGGGTGGTTACGCCCCTCTTGATACGGCTCATAGGTCAGTACTCCTCAGTTGAGCCCGTAGGGCGCCCACTTCTTGATCGTCTTGGCATCGGCGTCAGAAATGACTTCGGTGCCGCGATTCTGGCGGATGTACTTACCGTTGTGGCTCATCAGGCGGTGACGCTTGCCGGCAACGCCGTGCTTCACCTTGCCGGTGGCGGTGAGCTTGAAGCGCTTCTTCACACCGCTCTTGGTCTTCAGCTTGGGCATTTCGTTTCCTTTCACAGAGACACGTCCAGTCAGCCATGGCAGCCCTTTTCGCCAGGCCGACCCGCGAATCTCTTTGCAGAGACTCAACCGTGTCGATTGAAGGGCGCGCCTTTAGTGGGAGAACGGCAGGAACGCAAGCGAGTCATTTGCCGAGTGCGCCTTCGACATCCATCGAAGGCTTGCGGCACCGGCCCACGCCCCCACCCGACCTCCCATCAAGGGTACACTGTGGGAGGTCGGGTGGGGGCATGGGCCGGTGCCGCATTCGGGCGGCAGCCCGCAATCAGGCGTAGATCATCTTGCGGGTCATGCCGCCATCAACGACGATCTGCTGGCCGGTGACGAACCCAGCCCCTGCCAGCCATTCCACGGCGGCGGCAATGTCCTCCACCACGCCGACGCGGCCGACCGGATGCTGGGCAAGATCCGCATCCGAATATTCCGGCTCGCGGCGCTTGGCGGCTTTCTGCCACGGCCCGGTCTCGATCCAGCCCGGCAGCACGGCATTGACGCGGATCTCCGGCCCCAGCCCGATGGCCATGGCATGCGTCAACGCGCAGAGCCCGCCCTTCGAGGCAGCATAGGCATAAGAGTCCGGCTCCGACTGCAAGGCGCGGGTCGATGCGATGTGGACCACGCTGGCCGGCGCGGCCGCGCGCAAGAGGCCCAGCGCCTCGCGCGTGCAGAGGAAAGCCGCGGTAAGACTGGAATCGATCCAGCGCTGCCAGCTTTCCAGCGTCAGGTCTTCCAGCGGGCCGCCGTTCGGATTGGCGATCCCGGCATTGTTGACCAGCAGGTGCACGGCATCGGTCCATTCCCCGATCCGGGTGAAGGCCGCGCGCACCGCCGGTTCGCTGCCGGCGTCGCAGGTGATCGGCAGGAAGCGGTTCCCCGGCAGCAGTACCGCCAACTCGTCCAGCGCCTCTCCATCGAGATCGATCGCGGCGACACGCCAGCCCAGCGCCGCGAAGTGCATGACCAGCCCACGCCCGATACCCGCGCCGCCGCCCGTCACGATTGCCGTCTTGATCGCCATGTCCGCCTCCTCACGCGCCATTGCGCAAAGTGGTAAAAGCCTGCCGCCCAGTCCGTTCCAACCAGCCGAGATAGTTGCCGTCGCGGATCACCGGCGCCGCATCGGGCAGGGCAACGCGCCAGCAATAGACCTGCGCCCGCGCGCTGCCGCCCGCGGCGGTGCGCACCGGCAGGCTGACGCGCCGATATTCGCGCCCCTCGTAACGGTCCAGCTGGGCCAGATCGCCCGGCTTCAAGGCCAGCCGGCAGAGCGTTCCCTGAACGCGCGCGCCGGACCGTGCGGGGACCAGCGCCGGGAACCAGCCGTTGCCGCCCTTCACCGCGCGGATACGCCCCGGCACCCGCGCGGGCTGCGCGCTTTCAAGGCGTGCCGCGATCCATTCCCCCATGCGCGTTCCCGCATGGGGCTGCAGTGTGCCATAAACGAAGAGGCTGACCCTGCGCACCGGCGACTCCGTCAATGCTAGTGGGCGCTCAGTGATCGCAGGCCATCGCCTCGACCACGTCTTCCAGACGCGCCGGATCGCCGATCGCAAGGACGTGGCCTTCGGACTGCGCGTGAAGCGGTTCCCCGTTCCAGTCGCACATCGTTCCGCCGGCGCCTTCGACGATGGGCACCAGCGCCGCCCAGTCGTGCAGCTTCAGCCCCGCCTCGCACACGAGGTCGATCTGGCCGGAAGCGAGCAGGCCATAGTTATAGCAGTCGCCGCCCATCATCATGCGCTTGTGGTCGGTCTTGGCCGCCAGCGCCATGAAGTGTTCGCCCTCATGATCGTTGAAGTACTGCGGCCCCGTCGTCGCCAGCATCGCGTCGGACAGTTCGCGGCAGGAACGGGTGCGCACTTCCTTGCCGTTGAACGTCGTGGCCATGCCGCTGGCACCCACCCAGCGTTCGCGCAGGATGGGCTGGTCGATCACGCCCAGCACCGGCCAGCCATCGACCAGCAGCGCGATCAGCGTGCCGAAGATCGGGCGCCCGGCAATGAACGAAACGGTGCCGTCGATCGGATCGAGCACCCAGGTCCGGCCGGAAGTGCCCTCCTCCGTTCCGAACTCCTCGCCAATGATGCCATCGCGCGGGACTTCGGCCTTGAGGATCCGCCGCATGGCTTCCTCTGCCGCCTGATCGGCAATGGTGACGGGCGACGCGTCCGACTTGCGCTCGGCCACGAGGCCGGACCGGAAGTGCGGCCTGATCGCCTCTCCCGCCGCATCGGCGAGTCGCAGGGCGAGGGCGATATCCTGATCGAGTTTCATGGGCGATCTCCTGCCTGCATCGATGGCGACAGGTCAAGCACCGCCCAAAAAATCCCAAGGCTGGCAGAAAATTGACCCTGAGCGGAACCCTTATGTGTTTTTCTCACATTGCGACAGAATGCGCGCCATCCTATCCCCGTGTCGGGGGGCATATCTTCTCTTCTGCAAGAGTAGGGGCATGCTGCGAAGAAAACTCCCGGCTATCGATCCGGCGATCGCGCCGGAACAGGGATATACAAGGGACGGGCAACCGCTTTCCTACAACCGCGCGCCGGCGGCCGATCTCGCGCCGTGGATCGGGCGTCTTTACGTGACTCGGGTGAGCGCGCCGGCGGATTACACGCTGTCGTGCGGGCTGTTCAACGATACCGCGATGCTGCGCATCCAGACCGAGGGAAGCTGGTCGGCGGAAACGGCGGACGGCCACCGGCGGCTTTGCAATTCCGCTCTATTCTTCGGCCCGCAGTCGCGCCGGATGCCGGTGTCGGTAACGGGCAGTTTCACCAGCGTCGGTCTGGCGCTGCGCCCCGGCGCGTGCACCGCGATGCAGGGCCCGCGCGTGGGCGATTTCGTGGACCGGCTGGTCAGCACCAGCGCGGTGGCGATGCCGTCGGAGCGGTTCCTCGCAATGCTGGAACCCGGCGCGCCAGTGGAAGAGTGGCTGCACCAGCTGGAGCAGGCGTTCCGCAACCGGATCGAGCAGATGGGCTGCCCGCCGCCCGATCCGGTCACCGTCCGGTTCGAGGCAATCAGCTACCGCGACCCGTCGATGACGGTCAGCGATGCCGCGCGCGAATGCGGGGTGGACCGGCGCACGCTGGAGCGTGTGGTGAACCGCGATTTCGGCATGCCGCCCAAGCAAGTGCTGCGCCGCGCCCGCGCGCTGGACATGGCGAGCTATCTGCGCGGCGTGGCCGACAGCGACGAGGCGGACGAGATCGCCCTGCGCTATTACGACGAGAGCCACCTGATCCATGAGTTCACCGAACTGTTCGGCATGTCGCCCAGCCAGTTCGTGAAACGGCCGCTGCCGATCCTGACGCTGGCGCTGGAATCGCGGCAGGCCCGCAGACTGGAAGCACTGAACCGCCTGCAGCCGGGGCAGATCAGGCCCTGGGAATAGAGCGCGAATAAACGAAAAGGGCCGGCGCCTTGCGGCACCGGCCCTTTCGAAACGCGCGGACTAGAACGCCCGGCGTGCTCAGTCGAACAGGCTGGAGACCGAGCTTTCGTCCGCGATGCGGCGGATCGCCTCGCCGATCAGCGGCGCGATGGTCAGGATGCGGATCTTGTCCGAAGCCTTGGCATCGTCGGTCGCCTGAATCGAATCGGTGATCACCAGTTCCTTCAGCGCCGAGTTGGTGACACGCGAAACCGCTGCGCCGGAAAGCACGCCGTGGGTGATGTAGGCGGTAACGCTGGTGGCGCCTTCGTCCATCAGTGCCTGCGCGGCGTTGCACAGGGTGCCGCCGGAATCGATGATGTCGTCGATCAGGATGCAGGCGCGGCCCTTCACGTCGCCGATGATGTTCATCACTTCCGACTGGCCGGGCTTGTCACGGCGCTTGTCGACGATGGCGAGCGGTGCGTTGTCGAGGCGCTTGGCCAGCGCACGGGCGCGGACCACGCCGCCGACGTCGGGCGAAACCACCATCAGCGACTGGTCGCCGTAACGCGCCTGAATGTCGGCAGCCATGACCGGCGCGGCGAACAGGTTGTCGGTGGGGATATCGAAGAAGCCCTGGATCTGGCCGGCGTGCAGGTCGACCGAGAGAACGCGGTCGGCGCCAGCCTCGGTCAGCAGGTTGGCCACCAGCTTGGCCGAGATCGGCGTGCGCGGGCCGGGCTTGCGGTCCTGACGGGCATAACCGAAGTAGGGGATCACGGCGGTGATGCGCTTGGCCGAAGCACGACGCAGCGCGTCGATGCAGATCAGCAGCTCCATCAGGTTGTCGTTGACGGGGTAGCTGGTCGGCTGAACGACGAAGACGTCCTCACCGCGCACGTTCTCGTGGATTTCGACGAAGATTTCCTCGTCGGCGAAGCGGCGTACCGCTGCATCGGTCAGCGGCAGCTCCAGATAGCCCGCGATGGCCCGCGCGAGCGGAAGGTTGCTGTTGCCGGACATGATCTTCATGGCGAATCCCCGAGACGGCTGTGTGGTTGATGGGTGGCGGAACGCGCCCGCCTCTACTCATGAGTCATCGGATTGCAACAGAAAGCATGGCCCCGTCACCGTGACTCGCCCCAGAATGGGAAGGCACAAGAACGGCAAAAGGCCGGCCCGAAGTATCCTCCGGACCGGCCTTTTAGCAGGTAAGCACCTGAAATTCAGCCGCGAACGCGATGTTCGCCCTTGATCCAGCGCACCGTGCCGGAACTGGCGCGCATCACCACGCTCTCGGTCGTCATCTTGCCGCCCTTCAGGCGCTTCACGCCCTGAAGCAGCGAACCGTCGGTCACGCCGGTGGCCGCGAAGATGCAGTCGCCCTTGGCCAGGTCGCGCAGCTTGTAGATCTTGTCGAGATCCTCGATCCCCCACTTGCGGGCGCGGGCGCGCTCATCGTCGTTGCGGAACAGCAGGCGCCCCTGGATCTGGCCACCGACGCAGCGCAGTGCCGCCGCCGCCAGCACGCCTTCCGGCGCGCCGCCCGAACCCATGTACATGTCGATCGTGGTGTTCTCGTCGGTCACCGCGATCACGCCGGCCACGTCGCCGTCACCGATCAGCACGACGCCGCAGCCGATGGCGCGCAGTTCGGCGATGAGATCGGCATGGCGCGGGCGATCGAGCACGCAGACGATGATTTCCTCGGGCTTCACGCCCTTGGCCGCGGCCACCGCCTTGACGTTTTCGGTCGGGCTCTTGGTCAGGTCGATAATGTCTTCGGGATAGCCGGGGCCGACGGCCAGCTTTTCCATGTAGACGTCGGGCGCATTGAGCAGGCCGCCCTCTTCCGCCGCCGCCAGCACCGCCAGTGCGTTGGGGCCGGCCTTCGCGGTGATCGTGGTGCCCTCCAGCGGATCGAGCGCGATATCGATCTTCGGGCCGCGATCGGGGGCGCCGCCCACCTTCTCGCCGATGAACAGCATCGGCGCCTCGTCGCGCTCGCCCTCGCCGATCACTACGGTGCCGTCCATATAAAGCGTGTCGAACGCCTTGCGCATCGCTTCGACCGCAGCGTGATCAGCCGCCTTCTCATCACCGCGGCCGACCAGTTCGGACGCTGCGATGGCCGCCGCCTCGGTTACGCGGACCATCTCCAGAACAAGAACGCGATCGAGGACTTTACTTGCTTCGGGCATGATCACTCCGCATTAAGGCGTGGAGGGAATAAGGTTCGGGCTGGGGGCTTAGACAGAGGAATACCAATTGTCGAGAACGTGGCGTGCGCTGTTCGCAATCGCGATCTTCCATTCCGTAGCCGCGCCTTTGCTGGCGCCCGAAGTCGCATTTGCGCAGGATGCTTCCGCCGCATCCGCCTCTGGGCAGACCACCGCGCAGAGCGGCGGATCGGTGTCCGATGCGGATCGCGCCATGGCGGAAAGAATGATGTCCGCCGGCCGCATCGTACCCGATACCTCCCACCGCACTTGCGCAAGGCAGGGGCGCCCGGGCGAAATCGTCGTCTGCGCGCCGGATGAGGATCAATTTCGCGTCGATTCCTCGGCCGACAGCGACCCCACAGGCAAGGCCGGCACCGACGACGGCCGCCTCCGCCCGCCCAATTTCGAAAAGAACATCGGCGGCGTGTCGGTGGCGAAGGGCTGCTTCATCCCGCCCTGCCCGCCCGCACAGCCGCTGATCATCGACCTGTCGCAGATCCCCGAGGCCCCGGCCGGTTCGGACGCAGACCGTGTCGCGAAGGGCGAGTTGCGCGCGCATTGATTGATGTTTGTTGGGTGCGCCTCCGACATCCGTCGGAGGCTTGCGCGAGCCCGGACAAAACTCTTACCGTTCGATGATCTGCATCACCAACGGCGCGGCGGTCAGGCTGTCGGACCCTTCGAGCACGCGCACCGCCTCGCGAACGGCCGATTCGGGCCCTTCATGGGTGACGATGGCCAGGATCACCTCGCCCTCCTGCCCGGCATCGCCCTTCTGGATCATGCTCGCGATCGAAACCCCGGCATCGCGCATGGCGGCCGTGATATCGGCCAGCACACCCGGGCGGTCCGGCACCGTGAAGCGGATATAGCTGCGGCTGCGGCGGTGGCCGGTCGCCGCTGGCTCCATCGCTTCCAGTTCGCCCGCCGGCATCGAAAAAGCGGCCCCCTTCTCGCCGCGCGCGATATCGATGATATCGGCCACCACCGCGCTCGCGGTCGGGCCATCACCGGCGCCGGCACCCTGGAACAGCAGGCGGCCCATGAAGTTGCCTTCGGCCACGACCGCATTGGTGGCGCCGTCGACATGGGCCAGCGGATGGTCGAACGGCACCAGATGCGGGTGCACGCGCTGGAACAGACGCGCGGTGCCATCGGTACGGTCGATCTCGCTCATGCCGATCAGGCGGATCACATAACCCAGCGAACGGGCCTGCTCGATATCGGCGGCCTTCACGCGCGAGATGCCGGTCGTCTCCACCGTATCGAAGCGCAACCGCGAACCGAAGGCGATGGCCGCCAGGATCGAGAGCTTGTGCCCGGCGTCGATCCCCTCGATGTCGAAAGTGGGATCGGCCTCGGCATAGCCCATGCGCTGCGCCTCGGCGAGAACGTCGCCGAAGTCGCGGCCCGTGTCCTCCATGGTGGAGAGTATGTAATTGCAGGTGCCGTTCAGGATGCCGTAGACGCGCTCAATCGCATTGGCGGCGGCGCCTTCGCTCAGCCCCTTGATGACCGGGATGCCGCCTGCGACAGCCGCCTCGAACTTCAGCGCCACGCCGGCCGCTTCGGCGGCGGAGGCCAGTTCCAGCCCGTGGTGCGCGATCATCGCCTTGTTGGCGGTGACCAGCCCCTTGCCTTGCGCGATGGCATTGCGGGCCAGCGCCAGCGCCGGACCGTCCGATCCGCCGACCATCTCCACCACCACGTCGACATCGGGCCGCGCGGCCAGCGCCGCGGTATCGTCCACCCAGTCGTAACGGGAAAGGTCGACCCCGCGGTCCTTGGTGCGATCGCGCGCGCTGACGGCGGCGATGCGGATGGGGCGGCGCGCGCGCCGGGCAATCAGTTCGGCATTGGTCTCGATCAGACGGACAACGCCTGCCCCGACGGTGCCGAGACCGGCTAGCGCAATATTCAGCGGTTCAACCATGGAGTTCCCTTTCGCGAGCGCGCCCTAAGCGAGCCCACCGGGAAATTCCAGTACCTTCGCGCGTAATCGAGGCAAATGGCCGCGCGAAAATTGCCCGCCCTCAGCGCTTGTCCAGATTGCGCGTGCAGGGTCCAAGCTGGTTCAGCACCATGCGATAGTCCGCCGCGGCCTGGCGCATCGCCTCCATTCCCTCGGACACATTGGCGCGGGCCGGTGGATTCGCGGGCAGGAAGCAGGCCAGTCGATACCACTCCAGCGTCTCGGGCTGGGGCGGGTGGCCGGTGTTGGCGACCAGTTCAGAGAACGACACGCCCCAGGCCGGCGCCGCGCCCGGCTGATGGACCACGGTGATCGATGCGGCAGAGCCGTTGTGGGTATTCAGGAAAATCTGCGTTTCGCCCTGGCCGGCCAGGTTGCCCGGCACGAACAGCATCTCGCGCACGCCGGTGATTCGCGCCGGTGCATCGGGCGAGACCAGCGCCTTCAGAATGCCGCGCAGGCGGGCTTCGGCGGGTTCGCTCCACAGTTGCTGCGCCGTCGGCGTCACCAGTTGCAGTTCCCCGGGCCGCCCCGGAACGGCACGCGCGAACAGCAGCACGTCCACCTTCTTCAATGCCGGCGGCTTGCCGCGGGCATCGAGCGGAAGGTCCACCAGATAGGCAAAGGATTCGCCGATCGGTGCCGAGCCGGTCAGCAGCGCGCGTGTCTCGGCATTGACGTAGAAACGGCCCATCCCGGGGGTTAGCCCGGGCGCGCGCTCGTCCTCCACCCGCGCCATCTTGCGCACGGTGGCGCGCACGACGATTCCCGCCGATTCGGACAGTGTTGCAAGGTCGGCAAAACTGGCCTCGCGCAGCATGGGCGTGTCGGCCTGCGGCGCCTGTGCCTGCGCCGATGCCGGAAGGACTTGCACGGCCAAAGCGGCGCATGCCAGGTTCAGGACGAGACGGGGCAGATTCGCAGGCATTGTCTAAACTCTCCGGGAAACGCGGGGTCTGGCCTTAGCGGCTTGTGCCTGGCAGCACAAACACCCCCACCGCGCTTGGAACTTAACACCCCTGAATCAAGTGTTAACGGTGCGATTGCCGATAAGGCGTTGCACAGGGGCAACGGTGTCGCTAATGAAATCGGCAAAACGGGGCAAAAACACAAAAATGCCCCACGGTTCGCCAACCCGTTTCGTTGTTTACGGATAGGCAAACTGACAGCCGTCAGGGTGGGTAATTTAGAGTTTCGTCATGGACCTTTCCCCTTGGGAGAGGGCCATGGGCGCCTTTGGGCTTGTCCGCACCCGGGTTGGGTCCAGGGCTTGGTAATGGAGTGATGCGTTTGAATGGCTTACGCTGACCAGCAAATGAGCGGTAACAAGATTACCGCGCTTGTCATTGTCGCGCTGATTCACGTCTTTGTAGGCTATGCACTCGTCACGGGTCTGGCCTACGAAGCCGCGAAAAAAGTCATCAACAAGGTGACCACAGTCGACATCAAGGAAGAGAAACCGAAGGAGGAAGAGCCACCGCCGCCGCCTCCCAAGCAGGATACGCCGCCGCCGCCGATCGTGGCGCCGCCGCCGCCTATCAATATCGCACCGGCCCCGCCGCCGGTGACCACCGTCACCACGCCGCCGCCGGTTCCGATTCCTGCGGTTCCGATTCCGGCTCCGGCCGCCGCTCCGCCGGCACCTCCGGCCCCGCCGGCCCCCTCGAAGGCGCGTGGCGCGTCGGTCAAGGGCGGTTGGACCAGCCGTTTCAACCAGGAATATCCGGCCAAGGCCCTGCGCGAAGAGCGTGAAGGCCGCGTCGGCGTCCGGGTTTCGGTGGGTCCCGATGGTCGTGTTGCCAGCTGCTCCGTTACCAGCTCCAGCGGCAGCCCGGATCTCGACTCGGCAGCTTGTGAAGGCATGAACCGTTTCGGTCGTTTCAACCCCGCTCTCGACGATGCGGGCAACCCGACCAGCGGCTCGTTCGCCACGACGATCGTCTACAAGCTCAGTTAATTTGACGGCCTGGCCGGAACCCGATCGATGGATCTGGCCAAATCCTGCATTCTTCTTGAGAGGTAAATCGCATGCTTATCGTTGACATCCTTGCCGCCGCTGGCGAAGCCGCGCCGCAGAACAAGTTCGGTTTCGTGGAAGCTCTCCAGGCCGGTGGTTTCATTTCGTACGCCACCGTGATCATCATGGGCATCATGTCGTTCGGCTCGTTCTACATCCTGTTCACCAAGTGGTTCGAACAGGCCAAGATCATGCGCCAGTTCGGTGCCGTCCGCTCTTCGTTCTGGAAGGCCCCGACCCTTCGTGAAGGTTCGGCCAAGCTCGAAAAGAACAGCGCATGGCGCCAGCTCGTCGACGACGGCATCGCCGCCGAAGACCAGCACGCCAAGATGACCGACACCCTTGAAGCCCACGACTGGATGCACGCTTCGCTCGCGCGTTCGGAAGCTTCGATCAACGCTCGCCTGGCTTCGGGCCTGCCGTTCCTCGCCACCGTCGGCGCGACCGCACCGTTCATCGGTCTGTTCGGTACCGTCGTCGGCATCTACCGCGCCCTGATCGCCATCGGCATCGCCGGTTCGGCTTCGATCGACAAGGTTGCCGGCCCCGTCGGTGAATCGCTGATCATGACCGCGCTCGGTCTGATCGTCGCCGTTCCCGCCGTTCTCGCCTACAACTACCTCCAGAGCCGCAACAAGCGCATCGCCGAACTGCTGACCGGCTTCTCGGCCGACCTGCTGGCGAACATCAACTCGAAGGGCGCCATCAAGCCCACCGTCGCTGCTGCTCCGGTGAAGCCTGCCGCTGCTCCCGCCAAGCCGGCTGCTGCTCCGGCCAAGCCGTAAGCTGCACGGAAATGCGTCGCCGGATGACGGCGGCGCTTTCCACAGGGGATCAAAGGCGGCGCTTTGCAAGCAGGACCGTCGCCTCCCCAGGGCAACGCAAGGATTAGGATAAGACTATGGCGATATCCTCGGGCGGAGGCGGTGCCGAAACACCGATGTCCGACATCAACACGACGCCGCTCGTTGACGTCATGCTGGTGCTTCTGATCATCTTCCTGATCGCGGTCCCGGTCGCGATCCAGACGGTCGAAAAGCTGAAGATCCCGGTCATCAAGTCGGAAGAATCGAAGGACAAGGTCGAAAACCTCCTCCTCTCGGTTACGACCACCGACGATTCGGGTCGCAGTGCGGGTGAACCCGGCTACCAGGGCGCTTCGCGCAACGGTGAATGCCGCGTCTACTTCAACAACATCACGCCGGTGACCTCGAAGGAACTGTACGACCAGGCCTTCAAGCGTCTCGATGCAATCGTGAAGCGTGCAGGCGGTCCGGAAGCCCTTCGGGACAACCCGGATCTGGTTCCGCAGGTTCACATCCGCGGTGACGTGAACGCCCCGTGGCGTTGCGTGGCCGGCGCGATCTACAACGTCCAGATTGCGGGTTACCCGACGGTTGGATTCATCTCCAACCCGGTTGACCCGAACGCTTGACGTTCGAGAAGGAGTAACATTCCATGGCAATGTCAGGCGGCAAGGACGATGGCGCGCCGATGATGGAAATGAACACGACGCCGTTGATCGACGTCATGCTCGTTCTCCTCATCATGTTCATCATCACCATCCCGGTTGCGACCAACTCGATCGACATCGACCTCCCGGTTGCAACCCCTCCGACGAACACGCCGCCGCCGGTGGACCCGATCAAGAACAAGATCGTGCTCACCTCGGATGCGAAGATCCTCTGGAACGGCAACCAGGTCGACCAGAACACCCTGCAGAACCTGCTGGCGCAGTCGCTGACCTACAAGGTCGAGCCCGAACTGCAGTACCAGCCGGAAGCGCAGGCCAGCTACGAGCTGTCGGCTCAGGTTCTCCAGCTCATCAAGGCTGCGAACGTGACCAAGTTCGGCTTCGTCGGCAACGAGCAGTTCCGCGACTTCGGCAAGTAAGCCGGACAACGGAACGATCCTACCGGATCAAGGAAGGGGCGGAGAAATCCGCCCCTTTTTCTTTGTCCAGGCCAGATGCCCGCCCCCTGTCCCGCTTCGCCCCCTTATTCCGCTTCGCGATGCCCTATTGGAGGACTGCGAAATTCGGGTTACATTTCATGCCAGTGCGGAAAAAGATCCCTGAAGAGAGGACTTGCCCATGACCACTGGAGAGGCCGTTTCCCGCGAATCCCCGATCGCCGCGATCAACACCACGCCGCTGATCGACGTCATGCTGGTGTTGCTGATCATGTTCGTGATCACCATCCCCGTCGCCACGCAGTCAATCCAGGTCGATCTGCCCACGGGCACGACCGAACATACCGTGCAACCGCTGCAGAACACGATCACGATCGGTGCCGATGGCACGATCCGCTGGAACGGCGATACGGTGGAGAAGGGCGAACTTGCCACGCTGCTCTACAGCACGACGCGGATGCCGGCCGAACCCGAACTGCGCTTCCGCCCCGATGCGAACGCCGCCTATGCCCGCACCGCCGAAGTGCTGCAGACGATCAAGGCTTCCGGCGTGACCAACTTCGGCTTCGTCGACAACGACCGCTTCGGCGCCTTCGACCGTTAGGGCAGGCCGACCTCGGATTGCGTTTGAAAATTCGCGAAACGCGAATTTTTGCGGCACCAGCCCTCTCCCCCACCCTTCCACCCAACGGTAGTATCCTGCGGGTGGAAGGGTGGGGGAGAGGGCTGGTGCCGCCTCAAAATGCCCTAGCGGCATTTTTCAAACGGGCTCTCAGTCCTCGCTGGGCGGATCGACCCGCATCGCCAGCGAGGCGAGGCTCTCCGCCTCCACCAGCAGATCTTCGTCCGCGGCGCCGGAAGGCAGCGATTCGCGGCCGATCATCGACAGTGCCGGCACCGAAAGCGGGCTGATCCGGTCCAGCCGGACATGATCAATCTCGCTCGCCGCGCGGTCCAGCACATCGGCCACGCGCGCCACATCGGTCATCCGCGCGCGGGCGTCGGCCCAGGCCGCCTCGATCAGGAGGTGATCAGGCTCGTACTTGCGCAGGACGTCATAAATGAGGTCGGTGGAAAAGGTCACTTGCCGGCCGGACTTTCGCGTTCCCGGCTGCTGCCGCTCCACCAGCCCCGAAATCACCGCCACTTCGCGGAAGGCCCGGCGCAGCAAGTACGATTGCTGCACCCAATCGACGAATTCGTGAGTCAGGATATCGGGGGAGAGCAAGGCGGCGGGATCCTCCACCGGCTTCAGTCCCCAGACCACCAGCGCGTAGTCGGTGGCGACGAAGCCCAGCGGCCCCAGCCCCCGGTCTTCCATGCGCCGGGTGATCAGCATCCCCAGCGACTGATTCGCGGGCCACCCCTCGAACGTGTAGTAGGTCGTATAGGCAGCGCCGTGGTGCGGGAAGCTTTCGACCAGCAGCCGGCCCGGCGCGGGCAAGTGCGATCGCCAGTCCTGCACCTCCAGCCATTCGCGCACATCGTCGGGAAAGCGCGCCCAGCCGGCCTGATCGCACAGCATCGCCCGCACTCGCTCCGCCAAGTGCGTGGATATCGGCATCCGCTGCCCCATGTAGCTGGGGATCGTCGCCGATCGCTTGGCCGCGCGCACGATCAGTTCCAACTCGCGCAGCGCCTCCACTTCCAGATCCATGCCGGCAAAGCGGAAGGTATCGCCCGGCTTCAGACTGGCACCGAAGCCTTCCTCCACCTTGCCGAGCGAGCGGCCGTTGCGGAAGCGCACTTCCAGCATCTCGGCATCGACGATGATCCCGGCGTTCAGCCGATGCCGTGCCGCATGTTCGGGATGGGTCAGCCGCCATTGCCAACCGCCCTGCCCGTCCTTCTCCCGGACGATGCGCCGAAAACGGTCGTAGGAGCGCAGCGCGTAACCGCCCGTGGCCACGAAATCGAGCACGCGGGCGAAGATCGCCGCGTCCACCCAGGCATAAGCGGCGGAGGAGCGCACTTCGGCCAGCACCGCCTCTTCGCGAAACGGACCGGCGCAGGCCGTGCCCATCACGTGCTGGGCCAGCACGTCCAGCCCGCCGGGCCGAAATGCCTCGCCATCGCGCTGCCCTTCACGGACTGCCTCTTGCGCCGCGAAGGCTTCGAGGAATTCAAACCGATTGCCCGGCACCAGAACCGCTTTGCTGGGCTGATCGAGCCGGTGGTTGGCGCGCCCGATGCGCTGGAGCAGGCGCGAGGAGCCCTTGGGCGCGCCCATCTGCACCACCAGATCGATATCGCCCCAATCGACACCTAGATCGAGGCTGGCGGTACAGACAAGGCCCCTAAGCCGCCCTTCCGCCATTGCCCCTTCCACCTTGCGCCGCGCCTCCTTGGAGAGCGACCCGTGGTGGATGCCGATCGGCAGATTGTCCTCGTTCGCGTCCCAAAGCTCCTGAAAAATATATTCGGCCAGAAAGCGCGTGTTGGTGAAGATCAGCGTGGTGCGGTGCGCCTTGATCTGGTCGATCAGTTGCGGGATCGCCCATGTCGCCGCATGGCCGCTCCACGGGATGCGTTCCTCTTGCGGCAGCAGGATCGAGACTTCGGGCTCGGCGCCGGGTTCGCCCTCCACCAGTTCCACCGCGTCGATCTCTCCCCACGGTGCCAGCCAGCCGCGAAAGGCATCGGGGTCGGCCAGCGTCGCCGAGAGCCCCGCACGCTGTAGTCCGGGGCTGAGTGCCTGCAGCCGCGCCAGTGACAGCGCCAGCAGATCGCCGCGCTTGCCGGTGGCGAAGGCGTGGATTTCATCGATCACCACGCGCTTCAGGCCGGCGAACAGCACCGGCGCCTCGGGATAGGTCAGCAGCAGTGAGAGCGATTCGGGCGTCGTCAGCAGCACATGCGGCGGCCGGGCCCGCTGGCGTGCCTTGCGATCGGAGGGCGTATCGCCGCTGCGTGTCTCGATCCGGATCGGCAGGCCCATTTCCTCGACCGGGGTCAGCAGGTTGCGCTGCACGTCGTGCGCCAGGGCCTTGAGCGGCGAGACGTAGAGCGTGTGCAGCCCCTCCGGCGCTTCGCCGCCCGCCTGCCGCGAGGGACAGAAATCCGCCAGCGTCGGCAAAAAGCCCGCCAGCGTCTTGCCCGCGCCGGTATCGGCCACCAGCAGGGCGTGCTTGCCCCGGTCCGATGCCGCCAGCATGTCCCGCTGGTGACGGCGAACCCGCCAGCCCCGCCCGGCGAACCAGTCGGCAATTTCGGGAGGAAGCTTCGGGTCCGTATCTCGGGGTTTGCGCGCCGCCATGGCTGATAGGTGGAGAGAAAAGCCTTCTGCTGCAAGAACGTCCGGCTTGCGCTTCGCCGCATGGCCGGCCACGATGCAGGCCCAGCCACCGGCGCGAGGGCCCATGCCGATCGATCTCGAGCTGTCAGACCTCGCCAAAGTGGCCGTCAGCCTTGCGCTAGGCTTGCTCGTCGGCATCCAGCGTGGCTGGGCCCAGCGCGATCGCGCTTCCGGCACGCGCTTCGCCGGGGTCCGCACTTTCGCCTTGATCGGATTGGGCGGCGGCATTGCCGGCGTGCTGTTTCACATCGCCCCGGGCCCCGCCACCGTTCTGGTGGGCGCCGTTGGCGTGCTGGTGCTGATCGGCTACGTCCGCGACAGCCGCCTGAACGAGACAGCCAGCGGCACCAGCGGACTGGTCGCCCTGCTGACCGTCGCCAGCGGCTTTCTGGTCGGACTGGGAGAGCGGGTTACCGGAACCGCCATCGCCGTGACCATGGTGCTGCTACTGGCGCTGCGCGAGCAGCTCCACGGCTGGATCGACCGGCTCAGCCAGCGCGAGGTGCTGTCGATCGCCCGCTATGCGCTGATTGCGCTGGTGATCCTGCCGCTGCTGCCCGATCAGCCCTTCGGCCCTTACGGCGCGTGGAACCCCCGCCAGCTCTGGCTGGTGGTGGTGCTGATCTCCGGCTTTTCGTTCGCTGCCTATTTCGCCACGCGCATGCTGGGCACCCGGCGCGGGATCATCGCCACCGCCGCCGCCGGATCGCTGGTGTCCTCCACCGCCGTCATCGCTTCGCTGGCCAGCCGGATGAAGCAGGGCGAAGAGCCGCGCGCGGTGTTTCGCGCCGCCATCGCCTTCGCCTCGGTCATCATGTTCCTGCGCGTCTTCGTGCTGACCGCGCTGCTGGCGCCCGTGGCGCTGCCCACGCTGACGCGGCTGATCGCGCCCGGGCTGGTGGTCGGCATCGCGGCCGCCGGCTGGTATCTACGCCGCAGCCGCGCGGCGGCCACGCCCAATCCCGGCCACGAACTGGCGATGCGCAACCCGTTCGACATCGGGCCGGCGCTGATGCTGGCCGGGCTGGTCATGGTGCTGACGGTCGCTTCGATTTGGGTGCTGGCCAATTTCGGGGAGCGCGGGCTGGCCCTGGTGCTGGCAGTGTCCGGCACGGTGGACGTCGATTCCGCGATCATCACCATGGGCGGACTGGCCGGACAGTCGCTGGACGGGCGCACCGCCGGGCTGGTGCTGGCGGTGCCGGTGGCGCTGAACACGCTGGTCAAGGCCGGCGTGACGATACGGCTGGCGGGTTGGCAGAACGGCAAGGCCGCAGCGCTGCCGCTGGTCGCCAGCGCTGCAGCCGTTGGCCTCGCGATCGTGATTCTGCCCTAGCGGGTCAGTCCCGATGCCGCGAGTTGCGCATCGATTTCCCGCAGCAGCCGCTCCAGCCCTTCTGCCGTCTCGCTCTCCGCTCGCGCGGTCAGCATCGCTTGCGTGTTGGACGCGCGCAGCAGCCACCAGCCATCGGGCGTGGTAACGCGCACCCCGTCCACCGCGACGACATCGGCGCCCGCAGCCGCCAGCCGCGCGTGCACTTCCTCCACGGCGGCGAACTTGCGCTCTTCGGCCACCTTGAACCGCAGTTCGGGCGTCGAGATCGGACGTGGCATGGCGTCGTGCAGGTCTGCCACGCTGCGATCGAGCCGCAAGGTCGCGGCGATCAGGCGCAGCGCCGCGTAGAAGGCATCGTCGAAGCCGTAGTAATCATCGGCAAAGAACATGTGCCCGGTCATCTCGCCCGCCAGCAGCGCGCCGATTTCCTTCATTCTGGCCTTGATCAGCGCATGGCCGGTCTTCCACATGTCCGGCACGCCGCCCAGCCGGGCCACCGTATCGAACAGCACGCGCGATGCCTTCACATCGGCAATGACTTGCGCCCCCGGACGGCGGCGCAGCAGATCCTCTGCATAGATCGCCAGCAGCTGATCGCCTGCCAGTGCCCGCCCGGTACCGTCGACCACGCCGATCCGGTCCGCATCGCCATCGAAGGCAACTCCGAAATCGAGGTTCTTCGCCGCGACGAGGGCGCGCAAGTCTGCCAGATTGGCGTCCTCGCTCGGGTCCGGATGATGGTTCGGAAACGTCCCATCCACTTCGGTGAAGAGCAGATGATGTTCGCCAGGCAGCTTGGAAGTGAGCCGTTCCAGCACGGGGCCGGCCGCGCCGTTCCCGGCATCCCAGCCGATGCGCAGCTGCGCCAGCCGGTCGACGGGCAAGCCGTCGAGGGCGGGCAGCATCCCGGCGACATAGGCATCGACAACGCTGCGATCTTCGATCCGCCCGCCATCGGCTGCTTCGGCGCCCCAATCCCCGGCTGCCGCGATTTCGCCAAGCCGCTGGATCGCCGCCCCGTAAAAGGGCCGAGCCTGCGCTACCATCTTGAAGCCATTCTGATCGGCGGGATTGTGGCTGCCAGTTATCTGAATGCCGCCCTGCACGTCTTCGGCTGAGGCTTCGGCGTAATAGAGCATCGGGCTGCTCGACAGGCCGATCCGCACCACGTCCGCACCGCCCGCCAGAAGGCCGTCCACCAAGGCCGCTTCCAGCAGGGGCGAGCTTAGCCTGCCATCGCGGCCGACAACCACTTTCGGCCGCCCCTGCCCGGTGAGTTCACGGCGCAGGATGGTGGCAAAGCCCCGCCCGATAGCATGGGCATCATCCGCATTCAGATTTCCACCGACAACGCCGCGAATGTCGTATTCGCGCAGGATCGTCGGATCGAAATGATGGTGGTCTTGGGGCATCGCGGCCCTCAGGCCCGCGCGCCGCTATCGATCTGGTCCAGCAGCAGATCGCGCGCGGCATTGGCCTCGTGGACTTTCTCGTTCGAGCCGCCACGATCAGGATGAATCGCGATCAGGCGCTTGCGATGCGCTTCCAGAATGGCCTCACGGCTGGCGCCCTCCGGCACGCCCAGCAGGGCGCGGGCCTGTGCCTGCTCATGGATCTGCGCGAAGCCGGTCGCCTTGCTGCGCGACTTCGATGCCGGCCAGTCATAGCCCAGATGGTTCCACGGCCAGCGGCCGGTTGCCAGTTTCCAGGCGATGCAGCCCAGCACGATCAGCCAGATGAGCTTCATCGCCGGAGCTTCAGCCTTCGTCCGAGAGTTCGAACTGCGGTTCGCGCCGTTCGGGCATCGGCAGGTTGAGCCCCGCCACCAGCCCGCGCAGTTCCTGCCGGGCGACCAGATGGCTGGTGCCCAGTTCGCCCAGATGCCCCTTGTCGAGCAGCGTCAGGCCAGAGGGGAACAGTTCGCGGAAGATAACGCGTTCGGACAGGCCCGGCGAAATCCGGAAGCCCACGCGCTTCGACAGTTCCTTCAGTGCGCCTTCAAGGCGGCGCATGTTCTTCGCTTCCACGTGCTGGACGCGGTTGCGGACCACCACCCAGTCGAGTTCGCGGCGACCTTCGTTGATGGTCTTCAACCCGCGCTTCTTGCGCGTTTCCCACATGAGTTCGGCATAGAACGAAAGCTTCTTCACGCGGAAGGTTTCGTTCTCCACCTGGCCGATCAGGTCGAAGTCCACGAAGCTGTCGTTCAGCGGCGTCACCAGCGTATCGGCGGTGGCGGCCACGTGGCGGGCGAACTGATCGTCACGCCCGGGGGTGTCGAACACCAGAAAATCGTAGCCGTCGGCGATCTGCTCGGCCAGATCGTCCAGTTCCCCGATATCGTCGCCATCGTAGACCGCAAAGCGGGCGCCGGGCAGCGCGATTTCGCGCTGGCGCTCCGTCTCGATGCGGTTTTCCAGATAGCGGTACAGCGTGCGCTGGCGCGGATCGAGGTCGATCGCGGCCACTTTGGCGCCTTGATAGGCGAGCGCGATGGCGACGTGGACGGCCGTGGTGGACTTGCCGGTGCCGCCCTTTTCATTGGCGAAAACGATGCGATGCGCTGTCACGGACCCTAGCTTTCCCTGTTACCGCCGGCCCTGCCCGGCAGGCGAATTCTCAACCGCTTCTTGCCGCCCGGGGCGCGCCGGCGCTAAGGGCTGGCGCGAGGACCGGTCAAGTCCATCCTAACGGAGCAGCCACCCCCAATGCAAACCGTCCACAGCCTTGATCCACTGCGCAGTGCCATCCAGACCCTTCGCCAGACCGGAACCGTGGCCCTGGTTCCCACCATGGGCGCGCTTCATGAAGGTCACCTGACACTCGTGCGCGAAGCGCGCAAGCGGGCGGATCACGTGGTGGTTTCGATCTTCGTGAACCCGCTGCAGTTCGGCGCGAACGAGGATCTGGACGCCTATCCGCGCCAGCTTGAACGCGATTGCAAGCTGCTGGAACCCGAAGGCGTGGCGCTGGTCTGGGCGCCTACCGTGGATGCGATGTATCCGCAGGGCTTTGCCACCAATATCTCTGTCACCGGCGTGTCCGACGGCCTGTGCGGCGCCTCGCGCCCCGGCCATTTCGACGGCGTCGCCACCGTGGTCTGCAAGCTGTTCCATCAGGTGCTGCCAGATGTGGCGCTGTTCGGGGAGAAGGACTGGCAGCAGCTGGCGGTAATCCGCCGCATGGCGCGCGACCTCGATCTCACCCGCCCCCATGTCGATGCGATCATCGGCGTGGAAACCGTGCGCGAGGCGGACGGCGTCGCCCGCTCCTCGCGCAATGCCTATCTGACGGCCGAGGAACGCGCCGCCGCCGTCACCCTGCCCACCGCGATGAAAGCGGCGATCGCCGCGATCGAAGCGGGCGAGCCGGTTGCCGCCGCCATCGGCGCGCTGGAACAGGCGCTGATCACCGGCGGATTCCTGTCGGTGGACTATGCGGAACTGCGCGATGCCGACAGCCTCGTCCCGCTGGACGCGCGTTCGGACCGCCCGATGCGGCTGCTCGTCGCCGCGCGGATCGGCAAGGCGCGTCTGATCGACAACATGGCGGTCGCGCCCTGACGATTTGCAATGGATTGCACCGAAGCGGCCGCATAAGGATAAATCTCAGTAAGATAGGCACTTGTGCCGTAATATTTCGTATTTATGGTCCCCGCGTTTGGGAAAGCCGTCACGCCCCCGCGTGCGGCGCAACAAAGGGACCAGCACGATGAAGAAGATCGCCAGCGCGCTCGCCGCGCTTGCCGTTCTGGCAAGTTCGTCTTCGGCCTTCGCGGAAGACAAATCCTCAGCCCGCAAGTTGCAGGACAAGGGCACCCAGCAGATCCCGGTCTGCCGCAAGAATCTGGGCACCGTCGCCATCATCGAGCCGGACAACCAGTGGTGGCGCGAACTCAGCCTGGGCAGCCCGGAAGCGATCCTGCGCGTCTTCGTGCAGCAGTCGCACTGCTTCACGCTCGTCAACCGGGGCCGTTCGCTGCAGAACAGCGCCATGGAACGCGCTCTGGCGGAGCAGGGTGAGCTGCAGCGGGGATCGAACGTCGGCAAGGGGCAGATCAAGGCGGCGGACTACTTCCTCCAGCCGGATATCGTCTCCACCAACAACAATTCGGGCGGCGGTGGCCTGGGCGCGATGCTGGGCGGCGTCGGCGGCCTGCTGGGCCGCGGCGTCGGCTCGATTGCCGGCGGCCTGAACATCAAGAAGGGCGAGGCGAACGTCACGCTCTCGATCGTCAACTCCCGCACCACGGTGGAAGAGGCGCTGACGGAGGGCTATGCCCGCAAGTCGGACGTCAGCTTCGGCGGTTCGGGCGGCGGCTTCTTCGGCGGCACCTTCGGTTCGGCCGGCGGCGGCGGGTATCAGAACACGCAGATCGGCCAGATCATCGTGCTCGCCTATCTCGATGCCTATACCAAGCTGGTCAGCGAACTTGGCGGCCTGCCGCAGGACGCCTCGGCAGCGGCTCCCGTCGCCACTTCGGCGCAGCACTGACGGGCGCCCAGAAGACCCTAACAAGTACAGGCCCTAACAAGTATTGTCAGCGGATATCCTGTCCGCCAATGCCTATCTGGACGGGGGTTTTTCCGCCCCGTCCAGCATGGGGCCACTGCATGACCGAACGAGCACGAAGCGCCGCAGGGTGGAGCCGCACGCCGGCATGAGCGCGCTCCGCATTCTCTACATAGAGGACGATACGCGCGCCGCCGCGCAGGTGGCGGAAGTCGCCGAGAGCGCCGGCCTTGCGCTCACCTGGGCCGCGAACGGCCAGGACGGGCTGATGCGCGCCGGCGTCAATCGGTTCGACGTCATCATCCTCGATCGCATGCTGCCCGACCTTGACGGGTTGACCATCGTGGAACGGTTGCGGGAATCGGGCGTGGGGACGCCCGTGCTCATGCTTTCCGCGCTGGGCCGCACTTCGGACCGTGCGGAAGGTCTGGACGGCGGCGCCGACGACTATCTGGCCAAGCCTTTCGAGGCAGAGGAACTGCTCGCCCGCCTGCGCGCGCTGCATCGCCGCGCTTCGGGGCGGGAGCATAGCGCGGTGATCCTCTACGGCGCCTTCGAATGCCACGTGAAGGCGCGCACCGCCTTTCGCGACAACCGCCACCTGGCGCTCAGCCCCAAGGAATTCGAGCTTTTCCGCTACTTCATGGAAAATGCCGGCGAAGTGCTGACGCGCGAGATGCTGCTGCGCGACGTGTGGAAGATGAACTTCGATCCCCAGACCAACGTGGTGGACGTCAACATCGGGCGCCTGCGCCGCAAGCTGGAGGACGGGTTCGACAGCCCGGCGCTCGAAACCATCTGGGGTTCGGGATACCGCCTGCTCGACGGCGGGCGCTGACCGCCGTGACGCGGCTGTTGGGCATTCGCCGTTCGATTTTCGCGCAGCTGGTGCTCTGGGCGATCGCCATCGCTGCCGTCATCACCGGCTGCCTTTGGCTGCTGACCGATACGACGATCCGCAACACCAGCCGCACCGCGCTGGAACGCGCCGTCGATGTCGATCTTGCCGGCATGATCGACATCTATTCGAGCGGCGGACGCGATGAACTGGCCCGGCGGATCGAAGACCGCCTGGCGATCCAGCCGCGCGATGACCATATCGCCCACTACATGCTGGCCGACGCAGCCAATCGCCGCATTGCCGGCGACTTTGACGTCTGGCCCGATCTCCACGGCAGCACGATCGCAGGCAGCGAAATCCCCGCGCCCGGTAGGGGGCTTGCCCATGCGCGCGTGTCCGTGCTGGCCCCGGACCTGAAACTGGTGGTCGCACACGAGGACCGCGACATCGGCCCGCTGCGCCGTCAGGTCGCCATGGTCTACGTGGCCGGAGGGCTGCTGGCGACGATGGCGGTGGCGCTGGCGGGTTGGCTGGCCGTCTTCCGGCTGGGCACGCGAATCGGGCGTATCAATGCCGCCTTCCGTCACCCGGACGACGATGCCCTGGTCGTGCTGGAAAAGGGATCGCACGATCGCGACGAGATCGACGAGCTGACCCGCCATTCCGCCGATGCCCTCGCCCGCCTGCGCCGGCTGGCCGGGGCCCAGCGCGAAACCACCGACCAGCTTGCGCACGAGATGCGCACGCCGCTGATGCATCTCGACAACCGGCTGATGAAGGCGCTGTCGGCCACGCCCGACGCCGAGACCGCCGCGCGGATCGCCGATGCGCGGCAGGAAATCCGCCGCATCGTGCGGATGCTGGAATCGCTGCTCGACATTGCCGCCAGCCAGGCGCGGCGCGGTGACCGGCACGGCCTTTGCCCCGTGGACCTCAGCGCACTCGCCGATCGGCTGGGCGAACTCTATGCCGACAGCGCCGAGGAATCGGGCCATACCCTGAAGCTGGATATCACCCCCGGCGTGGTGGTCGAGGGGGAGGAAATGCAGCTGACCCGGCTGATCACCAACCTGCTGGACAATGCGTTCAAGTTCGTGCCGGCCGGCGGCACCGTGGAACTGCGCCTGAAGCCCGGCCCGTGCCTTACCGTCTGCGACGACGGCCCGGGCGTTCCGGTAGCCGAGCGGGAACGGATTTTCGACAAGTTCGCGCGCGGCAGCGAGCCCGGATCGCAGGACGGCGCCGGACTGGGGCTGGCGCTGTGCCGGGCCATCGCAGAGCGGCACCAACTTGAAATCGCCCTTCTGCCCTCCACGCGCGGGGCCTGCTTCATGGTCGCCCCGCAAGCCGGGCGACGCGTCGCAACGGATCGCCTCCACGGTTGAACTTGGCCGATGACGGCGCGATGTTTTCCGGCTAGGCACCCCGGCGTGGGCACACTTCGGCACTTCTTTCGGGCGCGTCCCGAACTGGCGGCTCTGCTGCTGGCGCTGGCGCTGTGCCTCAAGGCCGTGGTCCCCGCCGGCTACATGCCCACCACGCAAGGCAGCACGCTGACGGTGGAGCTGTGCTCCGGGTCGACGCCCGGCGGAAAAGTGACGATCGCCCTGCCGACGCGCGACGGCCATGCCAGCGAAAACGCCGGCAAGACGATGGACCATCCCTGCGCTTTCTCGTCGCATTCGGCGGCAATGGTCGATGCCGAGCTGCCTGCGCTGCTGGCCGCCGCGCTGGCCTTCGTCTTCGTGGCCGCAATCCTGCGTGAGCCACTGGCCCTGCGCGCTATTCGCGCGCAAATCCGGCCGCCCCTGCGCGGACCACCCGCCCAAGCCTGATCCCTGCCATCGCCGCGCCTTTGCGCGCGGTCCTTTCGGCTTGAGTGCACGCTGACGCTTGCCCGCGCGCGTGCCGATCAGGTGATTTTCCGATGACCCGTATTCTGCTCGCGCTCGGCGCGGCACCGCTTGCCCTTATGCCCCTGTCGGCCTTTGCCGATGAACCTGCCGCTGCCCCCGACTCCATCCTCGTCGTCGGTCAGCGCGATGCGCCGATCAGCCTCGACGCGCGCGGCCTTTCGGTCAGCCTTGGCGACGAACAGTTCCAAGGCGTGAACGCCCAGAACGTCGAGGATCTGATGAAGTACGCGCCCGATTTCTTCGTGCGCAAACGCTTTGCCGGCGATTCCAACGGCGTGCCCGGCTTTCGCGGCACCCATTCGACCCAGAGCGCGCGCACCCTGGTGATGGTGGACGGCTTCACCGTGTCCAACTTCCTGGGCAACTCGTTCACCTATGCGCCCAAGTGGGGTGTCGTCGGGCCGGGCGAGGTCGAGCAGTTCGATGTCGTCTACGGCCCCTATTCGGCCCGCTATGCCGGCAATTCGATGGGCGGCGTGGTCAATATCACCACCCGCTCACCCGAACGGACCGAGGCTTTCGCCACCGTGCAGGGGCTGGTCCAGCCCTACGACCAGTACGGCACGCATGACACCTATTGGGGCTGGTCCGGAGAGGCGGGCTTGGGCTTTCGCCAGAAGGACGGCCCGTGGTCGCTGCGCCTGTCCGGCCGCCATTTCCGCAACACCGGCCAGCCGATGATGTTCTACGGCCTCACCCCGTCGACCAGTACGGCCGCCGCCACACCCGTGACCGGCGCGGTGGTCGACCCGAAACAGCACATGGCCGGGGCACCCGGCACCGCCACCAACCCGATCTTCGCGGCGCAGAGCCCGGCCGAGATCACTCAGGATCAGGCCAAGCTGCGCCTCGGCTATGACGGTGCCTCGGGCGTGACCGGCGAAGTGCTGCTGGCCTACTGGCATAATCTGGACAGCCAGACGGCACCGGACTGCTACTTGCGCGATGCCGCTGGTAGCCCGGTCTGCGAGGGCCTCGTCTCGATCGACGGGCAGAAGTACACCGCCAGCGGCGCCAACTGGTCACGCACGATCCGCGACGAACTGCTGGCGGGCGCCAAAGTCTCGGCCCCGATATCCGATGCGCTGACGCTCGACCTGAATGTCTCGACCTACCAGATCCTGCGCTCGGACGGATCCACCTCGAAAGGCTACGTGGCTGGAGCATCGGACGGCGCCGGCACGCTCGCCCGGCAGGGGCCGACCTACTGGTACACCGGCGACCTTGCGCTCACCGCCGATCTGGGCGGGACGACGCTGGCCGGGGGCGTCAGCGGCAATCTCTACAAGACCGACCAGATCAACTACACCCTGACCAACTGGCGCAGCGACGCCGGCAAGGCCTTCTCGACCGAGACCTTCGGGAAGACCCGCAACCTTGCCGCATGGGCCGAACTGCGCGTGCCGATCGAGACCGTGACGCTGACGCTGGGCACGCGGTTCGAGGATTGGCGCGCCTTCGACGGCGGGCTGGGCCGGATCGATAGCTTGGGCCAACCGGTGTTCAACCGCTACGCCAGCCGCCAGGCCACCGGCTTCCAGCCCAAGGCATCGGCCGAATGGGCGATCGATCCCGACACCCGGCTTCAACTCAGTCTTGCCAAGGCCACCCGCTTCCCCACCGTGGGCGAGCTGTTCCAGGGCAGCCTGAACGGAGACGGCAGCTTCAATCCGGACAGTTTCGATCCCAACCTGAAGCCCGAACGCTCGACCGACGCCAACCTGCTGCTCGCGCATCAATTCGGCAAAGTGAAGCTGACCGGATCGGTGTTCTGGCAGCGGGTGAAGAACACGATCTTCAGCTTCACCGGCTTCAACCAGAACGGCGTGACCACCTCCAGTTTCAAGAACATCGACCTGACGCGCCAGTACGGCTTCGAACTGATCGCCGAAGCGCGCGAGGTGCTGCCCGGCCTCGACATCGACGCCAATGCCGCGTGGATCGATTCCGTCACCTTGCGCAACGATTCCGCCCCCGCGGCAGAAGGCGTGCAGTTCCCGCGCATCCCGCGCTGGCGGCTCAACGGCAATCTGCGATACCGGGTGATCCCGCCCGTGCTGCTCTCGCTGGGCGTGCGGTATGCCAGCCGCCCGAACACCGACCTGTTCGGCCTCCAGCGCGGCGACACTTACGGCTATACGTCCGAACTCTTCGCGCTCGATGCCAAGATCAGTTGGGACGTGACCGAAGAGCTGCGCCTCAGCGCCGGGGTCGACAATCTGACCAATGACCGGGCCTGGGTCTACCACCCCTACCCGCAGCGAAGCTTCCTTGTGGAAGCGGGATGGAGGATGTGATGGAGGCTTCGGACATCCATAGCGAGATGCGTAAGGAGCGCTGGTATCGCGCGGTCTGGCGCTGGCACTTTTATGCCGGGCTGTTCTGCGTGCCCTTCGTGCTGTGGCTCTCGGTCACCGGCGGGCTCTACCTGTTCAAGCCGCAGATCGAACAGGCGCTCTATGCCCCCTACCGCAATGTCGCGAGCAGACAGGCCCCTCGCCTCTCGCCCGACCGCATCGCCGCGCAGGCGGTGGCGGCGGTGCCGGGATCGATGCTGCACAAGTACGTCCTGCCCCGCTCCCGGACCGACGCCGTCGAAGTGCTGGTGGGCAAAGGCGCGGCGGATACGCGCGTCTGGGTCCATCCCGAGACCGGCGCGGTGCTCTATCAGGCGCCCGAGGAAGGCCGCTTCATGCGCGTGGTCTTCCGCCTCCACGGCGAACTGCTTTCGGGCGACTATGGCTCGGCGCTAGTCGAGATGGCCGCCTGCTGGACGGTCGTGATGCTGCTGACCGGGCTGTTCCTCTGGTGGCCGCGCAAGGTGAGCGGGGTAGCAGGCGTGCTCTATCCCCGCCTGTTCCGGGGGCGTACGCTGTTCTGGCGCGATATCCATGCCGTCACCGGCCTGTGGATCTCGCTCGGCGCGCTGTTCCTGATCGCCACCGGTCTGCCCTGGGCCAATGCCTGGGGGAGCTACTTCGGGCAGGTCCGCTACATGACCGGCACGGCGGCCGGGCGGCAGGACTGGTCCGCCGGTTCCTCGTCCGACGCGCATCAGCGGATGATGGCCGATGCCGGAATGCGCGCGATGATGTCCGAACATGCCGAGCATCACGGCATGACCATGCGCCACCTGCCCACCAGCCCCGCCGCGCTCGACGCGGTGGCGGCGCGGGCGGGCGGCCTTGGCTTCGCGCATCCGGTCGAAGTCAGCCCGCCCACTTCGGCGGGGGCGCCGTGGCAGGTCCGCAGTCAGGCCGAGAACCGCCCCATGCGCGACAGTGCCGAAGTCGCCGATGACGGCACCTTGGTAGGGATCGAACGCTTCGGCCAGCGCCACTGGGTCGATCGCGCGGTCGGCTACGGCGTCGCCATTCATGAGGGGGCATGGTGGGGGCTGGCCAATCAGCTGGTCAATCTGGCGGTGCTGTTGGGGCTTGTCACGCTCTGCCTGTCCAGCGTGGTGCTGTGGTGGCGACGGCGGCCCGACGCCATGCTGGGCGCGCCGGCGACTTTCGCGCCGCTGCGCCATAGCTGGGCGCTCGTCATGCTGGTGCTGCTGCTGGCCCTGCTGATGCCGCTGTTTGGTATCTCGCTGGGCCTCGCGGTGCTGGCGGAATGGAGCCTCAAGCGCATCGCCCCAAGGCTGGGCGCGTGGATGGGCTGGCGCGTCGCATAGGAAAACGGCGGCGCTCCGTGTGGGAGCGCCGCCGCCGTCATGACGTCAATCGAGGACCGTCTTCTCGTCGTTCGGATCGGTGTGGAACTCATGCCACACGCCGTTGATGATGCCGAAGCCGACAGCCAGGCCGACGCCGAGGATCCAGGAAAAGTACCACATAGTCGGCTCCTCAATAGAAGTCGGGGTTCATGCCCACTTCGCGTTCGGTCACGCGGCCGAACATCACCTTGTAGGCCCAGGCGGTGTAGAGCAGCACGATCGGCAGCAGGATCACCGTCACCAAGAGCATGATGAACAGCGTCGTGTGGCTGGACGATGCGTTCCACACCAGCAGGCTGGAGCGCGGATCGATCGAGCTGGGCAGGATGAAGGGGAACATCGACAGCCCGACCGAGGCGATGATGCCAAGATTCGCCATCGACGATCCGGCAAAGACCATCACATCCTTGCGTCCGCGAATGCCGAACAAGGCAACCAGCGGACCGGCCAGCCCCAGCAGCGGGGCCAGCACCATCCACGGATGCGCGCCGTAATTGGCCAGCCACGCACCGCCGACCTGCGCGGTTTCGGCAAGGCGCGGGTTCGACGCGCCCAGCGGATCGACCGCGCCGGCCAGCTGAAAGCCGATATCGCCCTTCGCCAGCCACAGACCGCCCACGGCATAGAGCACGAAGGCCACCAGCGCCGCGATCTGGCCATAGCTCTGCGCACGGTCGCGCGCCGGGCCGTCTTCCAGCTTCAGCGTCAGCCAGCCCGCGCCGTGCAGCACGATCATCGCTACAGACACCACGCCGCAGAGCAGCGCAAAGGGCGTGAACAGGCCCAGCAGCGTGCCTTCGTAGAAGCTGCGCATGTCGGTATCGAGCCGGAAGGGCACGCCCAGCAGCACGTTGCCGATCGCCACGCCGAACACGAGCGCAGGCACGAAGCCGCCGACGAACAGCGCCCAGTCCCAGCGCGAACGCCAGGCGGGATCGGGCCGCTTCGAACGGTACTTGAAGCCCACCGGCCGCAGGATGAAGGCGGACAGCACGAGGAACATCGCGATGTAGAAGCCGGAGAAGCTGACCGCATAGACGTAGGGCCATGCCGCAAAGATCGCGCCGCCGCCCAGGATGAACCACACCTGGTTGCCTTCCCAGGTGGGGCCGATGGCATTGATGACCATGCGGCGCTCCGCATCGGTGCGCCCCACGAAGGGCAGCAGCGCGGCCGAGCCAAGGTCGAAGCCGTCGGTCAGGGCGAAGCCGATGAGCAGCACACCCATCAGCGTCCACCAGATCAGCCGCATCGTTTCATAGTCGAAGGGAATGGACATCGTTTCCTCCGTCTTACTCGGCCGGGATGGCGGTGAAGGTGGTGGCGGGCGCGCGCTCAGGTGTCGGCTCGCCTTCGTAGCCCTCGTAGACCTCAGGCCCCTTGCGGATCGTCGCCAGCATCAGCTTTACCTCGATCACCGCCATGATTCCGTAGAGCGCGGTGAAGCCGAAGATGGTCGACCAGATCTGCGGCACCGTCAGGCTGGACGCGCCCAGGAAGGTCGGCAGCACACCGTCCACCGCCCAGGGCTGACGGCCCAGTTCGGCAACCAGCCAGCCCACCTCGATCGCGATCCACGGCAGCGGCATCACCAACACCGCACTGCGCAGGAACCACTTGCGATCGAACCGTCGCCGGACCGAGAAGGCAAAGGCCGTCGCGAAGAAGGCGATGAAGAAGAAGCCCAACCCCGCCATCACGCGGAACATCCAGAACAGCGCGGGCACATTGGGAACCGTGGTCCAGGCCGCCTTCAAGATCGTCGCATCGTCCGCCGTGCGCGGATCGGCGACGAAGCGCTTCAGCAGCAGGGCATAGCCAAGGTCGTCCTTGTTCCGCTCCCACGCCTCACGCGCGGCGATATCGGTGGGATTGACCTTCAGCTTCTCGACCGCGTCATAGGCCAGTACGCCGCTGCGGATACGCCGGTCGGCCCGTTCCACCAGCGGAATGATGCCGGTGACTTCGCCGCTGAGGCTGCGCGTCGCGATCAGGCCCAGCACATAGGGGATCTTGATCTCGTGCGTGGTCTCATGCGCCTCGTTCGAGGGCAGGCCGAACAGGTCAAGACCAGCCGGGGCCTTCTCGGTTTCCCACATGGCCTCCATCGCGGCCATCTTCATCTTCTGGTTGTCCGAAACCGCGTAACCGCTCTCATCCCCCAGCACGACGACCGAGAGCGAGGACGCCAGCCCGAAGGCCGCCGCCACGGTGAAGCTGCGCTTCGCCAGTTCCAGATGACGCCCGCGCAGCAGATAGTAGCATGAGACGCCCAGCACGAAGAGGCTGGCGCAGACATAACCCGCGCTGACCGTGTGCACGAACTTCGCCTGCGCGACCGGATTGAAGATCACGTCCTTGAAGTTGGACACTTCCATGCGCATCGTTTCGGGGTTGAACACCGCGCCCGTGGGATGCTGCATCCAGCCGTTGGCGACCAGAATCCACAAGGCCGAGAGGTTCGAACCCAGCGCGACCATGATGGTCGTCAGCAGGTGACCGCGCTTGGAAAGCCGGTCCCAGCCGAAGAACATCAGGCCCACGAACGTTGCCTCCAGGAAGAAGGCCATCAGGCCCTCGATCGCCAGCGGCGCGCCGAAAATGTCGCCCACGTAGTGCGAGTAATAGGCCCAGTTCATGCCGAACTCGAACTCCATGGTGAGGCCGGTGGCCACGCCAAGGACGAAGTTGATGCCGAAAAGCTTGCCCCAGAACCGCGTCACGTCCCGCCAGATGGGACGATCGGTTATCACATAGACACTTTCCATAATTACGAGAATGAAGGAAAGGCCGAGTGTCAGGGGAACGAAGAGAAAATGGTACAGCGCCGTGAGGGCGAACTGCAACCGGGAGAGTTCAACCACTGCCATATCGATCATGTCGAATCCTGCCTTTTGAGCACTCTGGCGAGGCGGTAATCGGTTGCCTCGAACAGGTTGGTTTCGTAGGGTCGCGTTAGGCTTAGCCACTTGGGCTGTCAAACAATACTTACATGGTTTACGTAATTTGATCTATGTCAAAACAACCGTGCCGTGGCTGGCCGACATCGCCGGCGCAGCCGTCCTCTCCTGGGGATTGGCCAGTGGTGTTGGGCTGGTAGCCGGACACGCGACTGGGCCGATTGCCGCGCCCGCATCCGGACCCGGCCCCCTGTTGCTGCCCGCCGCACTGATGATTGGCGGGGCGACCCTGCGTGCCGGCGCGGCTTTCGCCGTCGATCGGCTGGCCGTCGGCACCGCGCAGGCTAAGGGCCGTGAACGACGCCGCCGATTGTGGTCGGCCCTCCTCGGCGAACCGCTTCCGGGTCCGCTAAGCACCGGGGAAAGCACCACACTTGCCATCGACCATAACACGGCGATCGAGAATCGCGATGTCAGGTTTTCCCCCATCCGCCTGAACGCCGTGATCGGCCCGCTGGTGGTCGCCGCCGTGGTCGCGCCGGCCAGCTGGGTGGCGGCCGCGATCATGCTGGCGACGCTGCTGCCCTTCGTGCTCGGCTCGATCCTGGCCGGCACCGCCGCCCGCCGCGCGTCCGAACGCCAACTAGCCGCGCTGTCCGCCTTGTCCGGCCTGTTCGTCGACCGCGTGACCCACCTGCCGCTGATCCGCCACTACGGCGCCGAAGCGCGGATTTCCCAGCAAGTGCGGGACGCGACCGGCCAAGTGGCACAGCGCACGGTCGCGGTGCTGCGCGCGGCATTCCTGTCCAATGCAGTGCTGGAGTTCTTCGCAGCCCTCTCGATTGCCCTTGTCGCAGTCTACTGCGGCTTCTCGCTGCTCGGCCTGCTGCCGTTCTCCGCACCGGAGGAACTGACACTGGTTCCCGCCTTCTTCGTGCTGGCCATGGCGCCCGAATTCTACCTGCCGATGCGCCGCCTTGCCGCCGCCTATCACGAGAAACAGCTGGGCGAAGCCGCCGAAGCCGCCTTGGCACCCCACGCCGAAGCGCCCGACGGCCCCGCTGCCCCGCCCGCCGGCGACTTCAACGGTCTGCGCGTCGACGATCTCAGCCTCGCCTTCCCCGGCATCGCCGTAGGGCCGCTGACCTTCGCGCTGGCCCGGCACGACCTCGTTGCGCTGACCGGTCCCACCGGCAGCGGCAAGACCAGCACCCTCGCCGCGATCGCCGGGCAACTGACGCCCGCCACCGGCCACATCACCAGCACCGATGGCGACCTCCTTCCAAGCGAAGCGGTGGCATGGGCCGCCCAGCGCCCGCTGCTCGTCACCGGCACGCTGGGTCGCAACCTCGCGCTCGCCGCCCCTCAGGCCAGCCCCGCAGAGATCCTCGCCGTGGCCGAGCAAGTCGGCCTCGCCCCCCTGCTTGCCCGGCGCGGGGGGCTGGACATGACCATCGACCACGCCGGATCGGGCCTGTCCGGGGGCGAGCGTCGCCGCATCGGGCTTGCCCGGGCCATTCTCTCCGGCCGTCCGCTGATGCTCTGCGATGAGCCAACGGCCGATCTCGATGCCGAATCCGCCGCCGCCGTGATCGCGCTGCTGCAACAGCTCTCGCAATCGCGCTCCATTCTCGTCGCCACCCACGATCCCGCGCTGGCCGGCGTCGCAAGGCAGGAGATCGCCCTGTGAGCGTGCCCCACACCAATCCGCTCACCATTGCCGGCCTCGCACGCGGGCGCCTGCTGTTCGCCAGCCTCTGCGCGATCTTCGCGGCGGTGGCGGCCATCGGCCTGCTCGGCGTATCCGGCTGGTTCCTGACCGGCGCGGCGCTGGCCGGAGCGGCCGGAACCGTGGCCGTCGCTGCGTTCAACTACCTGATCCCCAGCGCGCTGATCCGCCTGCTCGCCATCGTCCGCACCCTGGCCCGCTACGGCGAACGGCTGCTGTCGCACAAAGTCGCGTTGGAAAGCATGGCGGACTTGCGCGGCTCGCTGTTCGACAAGCTCGCCGCGCAGGACAGCCGCCGTGCACAGGACACGTCGCCGGGTGAGGCAAGCAACCGCCTGATCGACGACGTGGCCGCGCTGGAAGACCTGGTGATCCGCGAACCCGCCCGCCATGCAGCGCTGGCCTCGGCAACCGTCAGCCTGCTCGCCGCCCTGCTGGCAGGCATTCCGGCACTGGTCTTCCTCGCCGTATTGCTCGCGGCCTTGCCGATGCTGTTCGGCCGCGTCTCGCTGGCGCTCACCCGCAAACCCTCCGAAGACGCCGCCGAAGCGCTGGGCGACTTGCGCCGCCACTACATCGAACTCGCCGCCTCGCGCGCCGAGATCGCCGCCTACGGGCTGGCCGACGCGGCACTGGAAGAATTGGAACCCATCGCCGAACGGTTCGACAGCGCGCGGTCCCGGCTGTTCCGCGCCGAGGCGCTGCAGGGCGGGTTGCTGACGCTTTACGGCGCCGCCGCCATGGCAGGCGTGCTGCTGCTAGCACAGACGAGCGCCCCCATCGTCGCACTCGCCATGCTGGCGACCGCGTCGGCGGTGGAGGCCATGGGCGGCTTCGCCCGCAGCCTGCTGCGCCGCGCCGCGCTGAATGCCGGCCTGCGCCGGATCGCTGCTTTGGATGCGCTCGACCCCACGCTTGCCCCCTTCGAGGCCGCAACCCACGCGGCAACGGTGACGCTGGGCGCCCGCCAATTCGCACCCGGCGCCCGCGTGGCAATCACCGGACCGTCCGGCTCCGGCAAGACCCGGGTGCTGCTGGCACTTGCCGGCATGCAGGAGCCCGTAACCCCGCTGGCGGTCGACGGTACCCCGCCCGACCTATGCCCCGCCCGCCACCTGCAGGCGCAATTCGTCTTGTCCGCACAGGACGCCCCCATGCTGATCGGTACCGTGGCGGACAACCTCCGCCTTGCGCGCAAGGGCCTGACCGAAGCGGAGATGTGGGACGCGCTGGACGTGGCCCAACTCAGAGAGCGCATAGCCACCAGCGAACTGGGCCTGGATACGCCGCTGGGCGAAGCCGGCGGCACGTTCTCCGGCGGAGAGCGTAAGCGCCTTTCACTGGCCCGCGCCCTGCTGGCCGGGCGGCCGTGGCTATTGCTCGATGAGCCCAGCGAAGGGCTGGACGCGCGAACCGAAGCCGCCTTGGTGGAAAGCCTGGATGGATGGCTGAAGCGGACCGGCACCGGCCTGCTTCTGGTCTCCCACCGTCAGGCCCCGCTAGCCCTCTGCAACGAGCGGTTGGAGATTGCCGCGCTGGCCTGAGCCGTCAGCGCAGCACCCGCGCAAAACCGGCGGCGCCGCCCTTGGTCGTCCCCGTCGGCTCAACCGGCGCGGGGGCAGACGCTGCGCCGCCTTGCACCATGCCGTCCAGAAATGCGCTCAATTCCCGCATCCGATCGGCATCGACGCGGTAGAACACCTGCTTGCCGGTCCGCTGCGATGCCACCAGCTCAGCCTTGCGCAGTACCGCAAGTTGCTGCGAGAGCCCGGGCTGTCCGATCCCGGTCACCTCCTCGATCTCGCCCACCGAAAGCTCAGCAGCGCGCACCGCGTGGAGGATCTGCAGCCGCAACGGATGCGCCAGTGCGCGCAGCAGCTCGGCAGTCGCGTCGAGGTCGTCCTGCTCCATCTCAGCGGCCCTTGCCCACGGGCGCGTAGAACCACGCCGCAGGTTCGGATGTGGCAAGCGCCGCCGCCGCCGTATCTTCCGGCGCGCGGAGCAGGTCATCACCCACCTGCCAGTCGGCCTGAGCAAGCCCCTCGCCGCCGCGCACCTGCTGGAGCGCCGTCAACAACCGCAGCATTTCCGGAATCGAACGGCCAACCGTCAACGGATAGCTGTTCAGGGCCTGCAACACGCCTTCGGGATCGATGAAATACGTCATCCGCACCGTGGCGCTATCGCGCGCATCGGCTCCAACCATGCCAAACCCGCGCGCGATCTCCATCGTCGGGTCTTCGATAATGGGAAAATCGATGGCGACACCGGTCGTGTCACGGATCAGGCGTATCCACGCGAGATGCGAATAGAGGCTGTCGACGGAAAGCCCCACCAGGCGGCAATCCAGCGCACCAAACGCTGGAGCAGCCCGCGCGAAAGCAAGAACCTCGCTGGTGCAGACCGGCGTGAAATCGGCCGGATGCGAAAACAAGATCAGCCAGTGCCCGCGATAGTCCTCAAGATCGAACGCCCCCTGCGTGCTCCGCGCCACGAAGCGCGGCACCCGATCACCGATGCGCAACGGCTGCAGCGCGCTTTCCTGCGTTTCCACTCGATCCTCCACCCGTTCGCGAGGGGCCGACGCTTACATGATTATTCGCTATCGTAAAGCGTACCTGGCGCCGGGCGCGATCATGGCGGCATGATGCGCCAAGGCTTTAACCCTCACCATCAGAAACATTGTAATTGAACGTGAACGCAATTCCAAAAGTAAGAAGCAGTCTCGCCACCGCGCGCAGCCGGCGCGCCTTCCGGCAAATTGATGCCGATAGGACAAAGCGCTGCGGATAGCAGTGCCCACTGTGATCGGGAGGGGAAAGCCTGCATTCCTCGGCCGCATGGTCATCACCGCGAGGCCACTGCCGGCAAATTAAAATCAGAGAATGTCTGAAAAGGCGGCTGGAGCGGGTAGCGGGAATCGAACCCGCATAGCCAGCTTGGAAGGCTGGAGCTTTACCACTAAGCTATACCCGCCCGCTCGGAACCTGCCGATGGGGCTTGCGCCGCCAGAGGCAGGCGCTTGCCATGAGAAGCGCCGGCTCGTCAACGGTTCTCTTGTTAAAATTCTTGTGGAGGCGGTCAGTGGCCTTCGAACGACAGCAGGCCATCCGCTGCGACGCCCGCAGTTCTGAGACGTTCGGCCCCGCCCAGTTCGAACAGATCGATCGCGAACAGCGCATGGTCCACGCGTGCGCCGGCGCGGCGAAGGAGTTCTACGGCGGCCAACGCGGTGCCGCCGGTCGCCAACAGGTCGTCCACCAACACCACGTGCTGTCCCTCGCTTACCGCGCCTGGATCGACCTCCAATGTGTCGGTGCCATATTCCAGCGCATAATCGATCGCGATGACCGGTACCGGCAGTTTGCCAGGCTTGCGCACTGCCACAAAGCCGAGGCCCAGGCGGGCTGCGATCGCGGCGCCGAAGATGAAGCCGCGTGCTTCGATCCCGGCGATCGCCTCAGCCCCAACGGCGGCGGCGCGTTCGGCCATCAGCGCGACGGCGGCGTTGAAGCCCCGGCCGTGGCCGATCAGCGTGGTCACGTCGCGGAACAGGATGCCCGGCTTGGGGAAGTCCGGAACGGTGCGGACGATCGCCTTGATCTCGTCGAGTGTCATGGGCGTGGGACCTAGCCGCTGTGGGCGACAAACGAAAGACCCCGCCATCCGGAGGGATGGCGGGGTCTTCGAATTCGGCGCTATGGCCGGCCTTAGTGCTTCTTGCCGGCCCAGATGTTCCGGTAGGACATGTAGCCCAGCACCGTGGCGAAGAGCAGGAAGCCCAGCACGGCCCAGCCGGTCTGCTTACGCTTTTCCAGCTTCGGTTCGGCGGTCCAGACAAGGAAGGCGGCAACGTCGGTGGCCATCTGTTCCTTGGTCGCCTTGGTGCCATCTGAATACGTCACCTGCCCGTCAGCGGTCAGCGGCGGCGGCATCGCGATGTTGAGGTTCGCGAAATAGGGGTTGAAATGCAGTCCGTCCGGAGTCTTCGAATCCGGGAACTCCTTCAATAGTACCTGCCCCTTTGCATTCTTGTAACCCGCTTGATCGCGGTAACCGGTCAGCAGCGACCGCACATACTGCGGGCCTTCGTGACGCGCCTTGGTGATCAGCGAGAGGTCCGGCGGCGTGCCCTGTCCGGCGTAGACCACCGGCGGGAAGTAGTCGGTCGCGGCGCCTTCGCGCGTTGCCACTTCGCCGGTGGCCGGGTTGAAGACCGGAACCTGGAAGCCCTTGGCGATCGCCTTCACTTCAGGCTGGCTGTAGCCCAGCGCAGCGAGGTCGCGGAAGGCGACGTGGCGGATCGCGTGGCAGACCGAGCAGACTTCCTTGTAGACCTGGAAACCGCGCTGCAGCTGCTGGCGGTCGAACTTGCCGAACGGGCCGTCGCTGGCGAAGTGATATTCCTCCGGCCCGATGTGGAATTCATGCTCGGCGGTGGGCGAGGCCGGTTCGGTGGCCCAAGTGTAGAAGCCTACGCCGAAGGACCACGCCAAAGCGACCGTGAAGAACAGCCCGACGAGGATCGAGAGAATGCGTGCCATGTCTTTCGTCTTTCGTTCCAGCTGTTGATCAGGCTTCCGCCGCGGCGGCGGGAGCGAGTTTGGCTTCTTCATCCGCGCCGAGGACAGCCTCGGTGATGGAGAAGGGCAGCGGATCCGGCTTCTCGATGGCCGAGACGATCGGAACGATGATCAGGAAGTGCGCGAAGTAGTAGAGCGCCGCGAGCTGGCTGATCATCACATAGGGTTCCTCAGCCGGGGCGCCGCCGCAGTAGAACAGGACCAGCATGTCCAGCACGAGGATCCAGAAGAACTTGCGGTACAGCGGACGGTAAGCGCCCGAACGCACCGGCGACTTGTCCAGCCAAGGCAGGAAGAACCACACGAGGATCGCGCCGAACATCGCCATCACGCCCATCAGCTTGGCCGGGATGAAGAAGAAGTTCTGCGTGAAGGCGCGCAGGATCGCGTAGAACGGCCAGAAGTACCATTCGGGCACGATGTGCGCGGGCGTGCTCATCGGGTTGGCCGGGATGTAGTTGTCCGGATGGCCGAGATAGTTCGGGAAGAAGAACACCGCTGCGCAGAACAGGATGGCGAAGACGCCGATCGCCCAGCCGTCCTTGGCGACGTAGTAGGGGTAGAACGGCACCGTATCGCTCTGGCTCTTCACTTCCACGCCGGTCGGGTTCGACGAACCGGGGATGTGCAGCGCCCAGATATGCAGGATCACCACGCCCAGGATCACGAAGGGCAGCAGGAAGTGCAGCGAGAAGAAGCGGTTGAGCGCGGCATTGTCCGGCGCGAAGCCGCCCAGCAGCCACTGCTGCAGCGGCTCGCCGACAAACGGGATCGCACTGAACAGGCCGGTGATGACCTTGGCGCCCCAGAAGCTCATCTGGCCCCAAGGCAGCACATAGCCCATGAAGGCGGTGGCCATCATCAGCAGGAAGATTACGACGCCCAGCAGCCACACCATCTCACGCGGGGCCTTGTACGAGCCGTAGAAGAAGCCGCGGAAAATGTGGATGTAGATGACGACGAAGAAGGCAGAGGCACCGTTGGCGTGCGCATAACGCATCAGCCAGCCCCAGTTCACGTCGCGCACGGTCTGTTCGATGGTGTCGAACGCCACGGCGGTGTTGGCCGCATAGTGCATGGCCATGACCACGCCGGTGACGATCTGGAGGATCAGGCAAAGCCCTGCGAGGAAGCCGAAATTCCAGAAATAGTTCAGATTGCGCGGCACCTCGTAACCGCCGCCGACGGCGTTGTAGACGAGGCGCGGGATGGGAAGCTTTTCATCCATCCACTGCATGAAAGGGTGGCTCGGCTTGTATTCCTTGGCCCAGGGAAAGCTCATTTTCTTTATCCTCTCGCTTCGCCTCAGCCGATCTTGACGACCGTGTCACTGGAGAATTCGTATTCCGGAACCTCTAGGTTCTTGGGCGCGGGGCCCTTACGGATACGGGCGGCGGTATCGTAGGCAGATCCGTGGCAAGGGCAGAAATATCCGCCGAACTCGCCGCGCGGCTCACCTTCGCCGGCGCCCAGCGGCACGCAGCCCAGATGGGTGCAGACACCCATGGTGATCAGCCAATTGGTCTTGCCTTCCTTGGTCCGTTCCTCAAGCGTCTGCGGATCGCGCAGGCTGGAAACGTCAACCTTGTTGGCTTCCTCGATCTCGTGCGGGGTCAGGTTGCGGACGAAGACCGGCTGCTTGCGGAAGATCGCCTTGATCGCCTGACCGGGCTGGATCGAGGATATGTCGACCTCCGTCGAGCTTGCGGCAAGCACGTCTGCCGAAGCGGACATCTGGCTGACGAGCGGAACGACCACCCCGACGCCTGCAACTCCCGCAGCGCTTACTGCGGCGATATTGATGAAATCGCGCCGGCGCACGCCGTCTGCCTCAGCCATGTTTGCCCTTGCCCTACAGTTATTGACTTGTTTTTATCGACAACCCGCCCCGGTGCAATCCGGAGGCGAGCCCAGATCCTGACCACTTGTTATTTTAGCCTGGTATACCCCGTTAAGGGTCGCCCGATCCGAACACACCACTGTGTCTGCCCCGGACCGAATACCGACCTATCGGGCTGATATACACGAAAATCCGGCGTGCCAACCGCCTTTTTGGCAGGACGATGGCGCGGGCGGTGCCAGCAAATTCAAGCAATAAGGCACTACCGCGCAAACCGGGGCAAGACTGGGACAAGACCGGACGATGGGGAACGCGGGGGCGATCCGCAAGACATCCCGCCGGGGTTAATCAATCCCCCCGGCGATCAGGAAACCCGTCAAGGATTGGCAATCAATGAGAACTGGCGGCCGTAATTCGCCTCTGCCCGATGGGTGGCGCGGCGGAACGAATAGAATCGTTCCGGCTGCGCGTAAGTATCGAGCCCGAGGCGTTCCACCCCGGCAATTCCGGCCGCTTCAAGCCGCGCGGCGACATAGGCTTCCAGATCGAACTGCCAGTGCTCCGGCCTGCCGGGCACGAAGAACCGCCCGTTGCCTGCCGACTGCGCCATGAAGCGGTCATGAAATCCTGCGTCCACCTCGTACGAAACGGCGGCGATGCAGGGGCCGACCGCCGCAACGATCCGCGATGGCTCGGCACCCAGCGATATCATCGCGGCGATGGTGCGATCAGTGACACCGGCCACCGCGCCCTTCCAGCCTGCGTGCGCCGCGCCGATCACGCCGGCCTCGCGGTCGGCCAGCAGCACCGGCGCGCAGTCCGCGGTCAGCACGCCCAGCACCACGCCGGGTCGATCGGTGACGAGCGCGTCGGCATGGGGCCGCTCGGCATCGCTCCACACGTCGTCTCCCACGGTCACGCACTCGGCCGAGTGGATCTGGTAGACGCTGGCCAGCCGCCCGCCGGGCAGCACAGCCTTGACCGCGCGGCGGCGATTCTCGGCAATCGCGGCCGGATCGTCGCCCGAACCGAGGCCGACGTTGAGGCCGGACACGGCCCCCGTGCTAACCCCGCCGATACGGCCGAGAAAACCGTGCGGGATATCGCCCAGCACCCCGGCGCGGTTGACCTCCACTGTGCTCATGGCCACCGAATCAGTCAAGGCTCTTACTCACCTGTTCGCGCACGTCGCGTGAGAGTTCGCCCTGGGCCATGGTCTGCTCCAGTTCGGCGCGCATCATTGCCGCGCGCACCGGCTCGATCCGCCGCCAGCGGCCGAGATGCGGCACGAAGCGGGCGGTGGTCTGCGGGTTGATCGGATCGAGGCGGCGGATCAGATCGCCGATCAGGCGATAGCCTTCGCCGCTGGCATCGTGGAAGCCCTTGGCATTGAGCGCCAGCGACATGAACAGGGCGCGCACGCGGTTGGGATTGTGCAAGGTGAAGTCGGGATGCTCCGCCAGCGCCCGTACATGATCGAGTACGTGCGGGTGGAAGCTGCTGGCCTGCAGCTTGAACCACTTGTCGATCACCAGAGCATTGCCCTGATAGCGTTTGTGGAAGTCGGCCAATGCCTCGGCCCGCTCAGGCCCATCGAGATGGCACAATACGGTGAGTGCGGATTCGCGGTCGGTCATGTTGTCCGCCGCGCGGTACTGGGCGATGGCGCGAGCCGCGCCTTGGGCCGCATCGCCCGAGGCGATCAGGCCCAGCGCCTGCGCCTTGGCCTTGCGCGCGCCGCGTGCGGCGGCATCGCGGCCGTAGGGCACCGCGCTGACGCGGTCATGCAGGGTCTTGAGGTCGTCGGCCAGTTCGCCGCCCAGCCACTGCTTCAGCGCCTCACGCTCTTCATGGATCGCGTAAGGATCGGCGACGAGCACCTGCTCGGCCAGATAGGCGACGGTCGGCAGGCGCATGAGTTCGCCGCGCATCAGGTCGTCGAGCGCCTCATCGGCGATAATCGCCGCGAAAGCCTTGCCGATGGCGGCACGGCCGGCGGCGCGATCGGCATCGCTCAGCCCGCCGCTCACCGCCGCAACAAGGTGCTGGACGACGAGGCTCTGCATCGCCTCATAGCGCGCAAAGGGATCGTCGTCCCGCGCGGCCAGGAACACCAGATCCTCGGCATCGCGCTCGAATTCGATGGCGACGGGGGCCGAGAAGCCGCGGTTGATCGACAGCACCGGCAGGCGCGCGAAGCCTTCGAACGCGAAGCTGTCCCGCGCCTTGTCGAGCACGATCAGCCGCTCGCCCCCGTGGGTGCCGGTGTCGCGGTCATAGAGCGCGATGCGCAGCGGGATCGGCATCGGCTGCTTGTCCGGCTGGCCGGGCGTGGCCGGCACGGTCTGCGCCAGGGTCAGCGTCGCCACATCGCCTTCGTGGGTGAGCGAGACCGAGACTTGCGGGGTGCCCGCCTGCGAATACCAGAGGCGGAACTGCGTGAGATCCAGCCCGGCCCCGTCCTCGATCGCCTTGACGAAGTCCTCGCACGTCGCCGCCTCGCCATCGTGACGGTCGAAGTAGAGGTCAGTGCCGTTACGGAACCGTTCGGTGCCGGCCATGGTCCGCATCATGCGGATCACCTCGGCACCCTTGTTGTAGACGGTCGCCGTGTAGAAATTGCTGATTTCCTGATAGGAATCCGGGCGGATCGGATGGGCGAGCGGCCCCGAATCCTCGGGGAACTGGCCGCCGCGCAAGGTGCGCACATCCTCGATCCGCTTGACCGGCTCGCTGCCCATGTCGGCGCTGAACAGCTGGTCGCGCAGGACGGTAAAGCCTTCCTTCAGCGAAAGCTGGAACCAGTCGCGGCAGGTCACGCGGTTGCCCGACCAGTTGTGGAAGTATTCGTGGCCGATCACGCTCTCGATCCCGTCATAATCGGCATCGGTCGCGGTTTCCGGGTCGGCAAGGACGTAGCGGGTGTTGAAGACGTTGAGGCCCTTGTTCTCCATCGCGCCCATGTTGAAGTCCGACACGGCGACGACGTTGAACAAGTCGAGATCGTACTCGCGCCCGAAGGCTTCTTCATCCCACTTCATCGAGTGAATCAGCGAATCCATCGCGTGCTGCGTGCGCTGTTCGTCGCCCGCGCGGACCCAGATGTTGAGATCGACCTTGCGGCCCGAGCGCGTGGTGAACTGGGCATGGTTGGCCACCAGATCGCCTGCCACCAGCGCGAAGAGGTAGCTCGGCTTGGGCCAGGGATCGTGCCATTCGGCCCAGTGCGTGCCGTCGGCATTCTCGCCCGTGGCGGTGCAGTTGCCGTTGGAGAGCAGGATCGGGAACTGCGCCTTGTCGCCCGCCATGTGCACCGAATACGTCGAAAGCACATCGGGGCGGTCGGGGAAGAACGTGATGCGGCGGAAGCCCTCGGCCTCGCACTGGGTGCAGAGCATGCCGTTCGAGGCGTAAAGGCCCATCAGCTGGCTGTTGCCGGCCGGGTTCATCGCCGTTTCGACTTCGACCTCATGCGCGTCGCCCGAAAGCTCCACCAGCAGGTCGGGCCCATCCAGCCGCCAGTTGTTCACCGCCTCGCCATCAACACGCACGGCGAGCGGGGCGATCTGGTCGCCGTTTAGGCGCAGCGTCGGGCTGCTCTCGCCGGCCGGATTGCGCGTTACCGAGAGTTTCGCGGTGACATGCGTGGCGTCGATGCCCAGACGGAAGTCCAGCGCGATCTGCGGCACCAGCCATTCGGGCGGCCGATAATCCTCGCGGTGGATCACGGGCGGGGCCGTGATTACGGGCGCGGCGTCGGGCTGGGCGGCGTTGCTGACGATGTCCATAGGCTTCGAGTTAAGCCCCCCGCCTTGCGATTGCCAGCCGTGCCGCTACGAATTCGCAGCGATTTTTGAGAGAAAGCGAAAGCGATGGCGCCCCGCCTGTTCATCTTCGGCCTTGGCTATACCGCCTCTGTGGTGGCCGAGCGGCTGTCCCGCATGGGCTGGGAAGTGATCTCCACCGGCCGCGACGGCACGCTTTCGTTCGAGGATGAGGGCAATGTGCGCCTCGCGCTGGCCGATGCCGATCATGTGCTGTCTTCAGTGCCACCGGGCAACGAAGGGCGCGGCGAAGCGCTCGATCCGGTGCTGGACCGCTATGGAAACGCGCTGAAGGGCAAGGCGCTGTCCTACCTTTCCTCCACCGGCGTCTATGGCGATGCCGGCGGTGCATGGGTGGACGAGAGCGCCCCCATCGGCACCGGCCGCCGCACCGCACGGGCAGAGGCGGACCGCGAATGGCTCTCGCTGGGGGCGCGGGTCTATCGGCTGCCCGGCATCTACGGCCCCGGCCGCTCGATGCTCGACCGCGTGCGCGAAGGCCGCGCGCATCGCATCGACCTGCCGGGACAGGTGTTCAGCCGCGTGCATGTGGCGGACATCGCCTCGGGCGTGATCGCCGGCCTAGAGGCTCCGGCCGGCGCCTATAACCTTGCCGACGACCTGCCCTGCGCGCAGAACTTGGTGGTGGAGGAAGCCTGCCGCCTCACCGGCGCGCCGCTGCCCCCGCTGCAGAGGCTGGAGGAAGCGGCGCTCTCCCCGATGGCGCGGGCGTTCTATGCAGAGAACCGCCGCGTCACCAACGGCAAGGCGCGGCAGGTACTTGGCTGGAAACCGCGCTTCGCGACTTACCGCGAAGGGCTGCGCGACATCAGCGCCACCACCAGGCCTACCGTGGCCAGCCCTGCCCCGGCAATCGCCAGCGGCGACCAGCGGTAGCCTTCGAACAGCGTCGAGATGAACATGGCGATCACGATCACCGCCACGCCGTTATAGGCCGCCTTGCCCGCGCCCAACTGGCGGATCAGCGTGTAGTAGAGCGGGAACGTCACCACGGAGCCGAGAATGGCGAGGTAGGCCGTGCCCATCCAGTAGCTCGCCTCATGCGGGATTACCGGCGCGCCGGCGAAGACCAGCGCCAGAATCACGTCGCAGATCGTGCCGTAGAGCATCGCCCAGGATAGCAGGCTCACCATCGGCAGCGCCTTGCCGGTGTCGTTGGCCTGAATCACGTTCGAGACCGAGGCGCACATCATCGCGATCAGCGCGAAGACGGTGCCCAGCACCACCTTGCCGCCCAGCGGCGCCTCATGCGCCTCGTGCAGTAACAGCAGCGCAAGGCCGCCGATGGCGATCAGGCTGCCGATGGCGAATCGCAAGGTGATCGGCTGCTTCAGCAGCACCCGCGCCAAAATCGCATTGGGCACCAGCAGCAGCCCGATCATGACCGCGACGATGCCCGACGTCAGATGCATCTCCGCCCGATAGACGAAGTTGTAATTGCCGCAGAACTGCGTGAGGCCGACCGCGAAAGCCAGCAATTGCCCGGCTTTGCCCAGTTTCAGGCTCTTGCGCATGGCAATCGCCACCAGGAACATCGCCGGCGTCGCCAGCGCAAAGCGCCACGCCACCGACCAGCTGGCCGGCACCACACTAATCTGCCCGGTGATGACGAACCAGGTCGATCCCCAAATCAGCGCCACCAGCAGAAACGGCAGCGCCACCGCCGGCTTGAGGAAGCTCGGCGCGCTATCGGCTCCCTCGCTCACAGCGCGGCGATCGCGCGGGCGAGCGCGGAAACGTGCTCTTCGCGGGCATCCCATGCGGTAACGAGGCGCGCGGCATCGTCGCCCCAGTCATAGAACTCGAAGCCCTGCGCCCGCAGCGCCGCACGTTCGGCAGCGGTGGAAGTGAGGAAAATCTCGTTCGCCTCGACCGGGTGCAGCAAGCGCGTCCCTGCCGAGCCCGCGATTTCAGCGGCGGCGGCATTGGCCGCGCGCGCATTCCTCAGCCAGAGGTCGCCTTCCAGCATCGCCAGAATCTGCGCGGCCAGATAGCGGCCCTTCGATTGCAGATGCCCGGCGCGCTTGCGGCGGAAGCGGACCTTGTCGGCCATCCCCGGATCGAAGAAGACAATGGCCTCGGCGCTCATCGCCCCGTTCTTGACCATGCCAAAGCTCAGTGCATCGACGCCCAGCGCCGCATCCGCCGCGCTACCGCCGAGGAACGCCACGGCATTGCCGAAGCGCGCGCCGTCCATATGCAGGCCAAGACCCTTGCCCTTCACGAAGGCGGAGAGCGCCGTCAGTTCCTCGGGCCGATAGACGCAGCCATATTCGCTGGCCTGCGTGATCGAGACGGCATGCGGCTGCACCTGATGCACGCCGTCACGGATCGGGTCGATCACGCCGGCAATCGCATCGGGCGTGATCTTCGCGCTCTCGCCATCGGCCAGCAGCAGCTTGGCGCCGTGCAGGTAGAAACCGGGCGCGCCACCCTCGTCCATCTCGATATGCGCCTCACGGTGGCAGATCACCGCGCCGTGCGGCTCGACCATGGCCGAAAGCGCCAGACAGTTCGCCGCCGTCCCGGTCGCCACCCAGAGCGCCGCGGAGTCACGCCCGAACAGCGCGGAAAAGCGCGCGTCCAGCGCCTTGCTGAGACCGTCGCCATCGTAAGGCGAATCAGGCTCGTCGGCAGCCTTCATGGCATCCCAGACCCTCGGGTGGACCCGTGCGGCGTTGTCGGAAAGGAACTTCATGGCCATATGCCCTAAAGCGGACGCACTGGCCGTCAAGCATACCTTTTCGGGAGCCTCCACATATGGTCGGCGTGACTATCACTGCGCATGAAAACGGAAATTCCGACGAATACATCGCCCACGTCGCCGACAGCGATGCCACCGGGCGCCTTGTATGGTCGGAACGCGGCGGTGTTCGCTATGCCGAGCATACTCTAGTGCCGCCCGTGATCGGCGGACGCGGCGTGGCCGCGCGGCTGGTGGAAGCGATGGTCGCCGATGCGCGGGAAAACCACTTCAGGATCGGCCCTTCGTGCAGCTACGTCGCCGCGGCGTTCAAGCGACATCCGGAATGGGCGGATGTGAAGGCCTGAACTGACACACTACTTTTCCGAACGAATTCCGTCGCCCCCGCGAATGCGGGGGCCCCGCTTTCCTTGTGCTCGGCCTGAAAGAACAAGCGGGATCCCCGCCTTCGCGGGGATGACGAGGTAGGGTTAGGGGGAGGCCCGGATTTACAACCTCCGCCCGAATCCTCCGCCCCCCGGCGTCTCGATCACAAACACGTCGCCTGCCGCCAACTGCGCCGTGGCCGTGGCCCCCAGTTCCTCAACCGAGCCATCGGCTCGATCGATCCGGTTCCGCCCCGGCTCGCCATCCGCACCGCCCGAAAGGCCGAAAGGCGAAGTCTTGCGCCGCTGCGAGAGGATGCCCGCCTGCATCGGCTCCAGAAACCGCACGCGTCGGGTGGCGCCGTCGCCGCCCTTGTGTTCGCCCGCGCCGCCCGATCCGCGCCGGATCGAGAACTCCTCCAGCAGCACCGGATAATTGGTTTCCAGCACTTCGGGATCGGTAAGGCGGCTGTTGGTCATGTGCGTCTGCACCACCGGCGTGCCGTCAAAATCCGGCCCCGCGCCCGAACCGCCCGAGATCGTCTCGTAATACTGATAGCGGGCATTGCCGAAAGTGAAGTTGTTCATCGTCCCCTGCGAGGCAGCCATGGCCCCCAATGCGCCGAACAGCGCGTCGGTGATCGCCTGACTCGTCTCGACATTGCCCGCGACGACGGCGGCAGCGGCCTTGGGATAAAGCATCGAGCCTTCCGGCACGCGCAAGGTGATCGGCCGAAGGCACCCCTCGTTCATCGGCACCGCATCGTCGATCAGCGTGCGCACGACGTAGAGCACCGCCGCGCGCACAACCGGCAGCGGGGCGTTGAAATTGTCGGGAAGCTGGGCGCTGGTGCCGGCGAAGTCGATGGTCGCCCCGCGCGCCAAGCGGTCGATAGTGACCGAGACGGCGATCTCGGCACCGTTGTCCATCGGCACGCGGAAACTGCCCTCCTGCAGCCGGTCGATCAGCGCGCGGACGGCCTGTTCGGCATGGGCCTGTGCGTGGGCCATGTAGGCGTCCACCACCTCACGCCCCTGTTCGCGCGCGACGCGCCGCAGTTCGGAAGCACCGCGCTGGCAGGCGGCAAGCTGCGCGCGCAAGTCGGCAAGGTTCTGCTCGATGGCGCGTGAGGGGTGCGGGCCGGACGCCAGCAGATCGCGCAGCGGCGCCTCCTGAAGCGTGCCGCGATCGACCAGCAGCACGTTGTCGATCAGCATGCCCTCCTCATCCAGCGAGCGCGAGCCCGGCGGCATCGAGCCGGGGCTGATCCCGCCGATATCAGCATGGTGCCCGCGCGCGGCGACGAACCAAGCCGGAACCGTCTCGCCCTCGATAAAGACGGGCATGACCACGGTAATGTCGGGCAGATGGGTGCCGCCATCGTAAGGCGCGTTGAGGACATAGGCGTCGCCGGGCTGGATGCCCCGGCCGTCCTTCGCATCCCCGCGCCGCTGAAGGATCGTGCGCACGCTCTGCCCCATCGAGCCCAGATGCACCGGCATATGCGGCGCATTGGCGACGAGATTGCCCTCGCGGTCGAACAGCGCGCAGGAGAAATCCAGCCGCTCGCGGATGTTCACCGAACTGGCCGAGTGCTGGAGCGCGGCCCCCATTTCCTCGGCAATCGCCATGAACAGCGCGCCCATGATTTCGAGGCGCACCGGATCGCATTCGGTCGAAAGATCGGCCTGCACCTGCTGCGGTGCATCGCGGGTGAGAATCAGGTTGCCGACATGATCGACGCGCACGCGCCAGCCGGGTTCGACGACGGTGGTGGAGACGTCATCCACCACCAGCAGTGGGCCATCGGCCGTAAAGCCCTCGGCCAGCCCCTCGCGCAGATAGAGCGGCACGCGGTGGTGTGCCCCCTGCGTCCAGAGATCGACCTGTTCCGCCGCGGGCGAGGATTCGGCGGGAAGAACCAGCGTCGCGCCGCCCCCGGAATGGCCGGCATGGACCGCCTCCACCCGCAGCGTTTCGCCGATCAACTGCTCGCCCGCGCCGAAGCCGAAACGCTGGTGCCAGCCGGCGTGGAATGCCTCCCGCATGGCATCAAGCGGGCCGACCGGCACTTCGATGGCATTGTCGCTGCCCTTGGGACGCACGGCCAGCGCCGCCTCGATCGCGATCTCCTCCGGGGCGATGCCCTGCGCGGCCAGCGCCGCCCGCGCCTCATCGCCCAGAGCGGCAACGGCGGCGTCGAGTGACGTCATGGCGTCACCCTCCAGCGACAGCGCCAAAGTGCGCTGGCGCAGCATCCGCCGGTCCGCAAGGCCCATGCCATAGGCCGAGAGCACCGAGGCCAGCGGGTGGCACAGCACGCTCGTCACGCCCAGTGCATCGGCCACCTTGCAGGCGTGCTGACCGCCCGCACCGCCAAACGTCACCAGCGCCGCGCGGGTCATGTCGTGGCCGCGCCGCAGCGAGACGGTCTTGATCGCATTGGCCATGTTGGCGACGGCGATTTCCAGAAAACCTTCCGCCGCCTGCTCGCGCGTCAGTTCCCGGCCGGTCGCGGCGCGGACTTCGGCCAGGACTTCGTCCATCCGCGCCTCGGCCGCGGCAAGGTCGAGCGGTTCGTTGCCTTCGGGGCCGAAGACGTGCGGGAAATGTTCGGGCCGCAGCTTGCCGAGCAGCAGATTGCAGTCGGTCACCGCCAGTGGGCCGCCGCGCCGGTAGCAGGCCGGGCCGGGCACCGCGCCAGCGCTTTCCGGCCCAACGAGGAAACGCGCGCCGTCGAAGCGGCAGATCGATCCGCCACCCGCCGCCACCGTCTCGATCCGCATCATCGGCACGCGCACGCGGGCGCCCGCCACGCGCGTCTCGCTGTCGCGCTCATAGGCGCCGGCATAGTGCGACACGTCGGTGGAAGTGCCGCCCATGTCGAAGCCCAGCACGTGGTCGAACCCGGCCTCTTTGGCGATGGCCGCCATGCCGACGATGCCGCCGGCCGGACCGGACAGGATCGCGTCCTTGCCCGCAAAGGCGTCCCCCGTGGTCAGCCCACCGCTCGACTGCATGTAGAGCGCGGAAACCTTGGGCCCCAGCCCCGCCTCCAGCCCCGCGACGTAACGGGCCAGCACCGGCGAGAGGTTCGCGTCCACCACGGTGGTATCGCCGCGTGCGATCAGCTTGATGAGCGGGGCGACTTCGTGACTCACGGAGACCTGTGTGAAGCCGATCTCCCGCGCGAGATCGGCCAGTGCCGCCTCGTGCGCCTTGTGGCGATAGCCGTGCATCAGCACTATGGCCACGGTGCGCAGACCCGCGTCGAAGTGGCGTTGCAGGCCCGCACGCGCGGCGCCCAGATCGAGAGGATGGTGGACGATGCCATCGGCCCCGACGCGCTCGTCTATTTCCAGCACGGCGGAATGGAGCGGCTGCGGCAGGACGATATGGCGCGCGAAAATGTCGGGCCGCTCCTGCGTGCCGATCTTAAGCGCATCGCCGAAACCGCGCGTGATTGCCAGCAACACCGGCTCACCCTTGCCTTCGAGCAGGGCGTTGGTGGCGACGGTGGTGCCCAAGCGCAGTTCGGCTTCGGGAAGGTCTCCCGTCGCCGTGCCGGTCAGCCGCCGCATCGCCTCAACAGCAGCGTCGTCATAGCGGCCGGGGTCTTCGGAGAGCAGCTTCAGCCGCTCGAACCGCCCATCGGGCGCGCGCGCCACGACGTCGGTAAAGGTGCCACCACGATCGACCCAGAATTGCCATGTGCTCATGCGGAGCTTCATGGCCGGGTGAGCGGGGAGAGGGAAGGCGAAATGGGAGAAAATGTTCGGGTTGGGTTGGCGCCGCCCCACAATGGTCAACGTCGCCAACCAAACTCCGTCGCCCCCGCGAAGGCGGGGGTCCCGCTTCCCTTTGCCAAGCGCGCAAGAAAAAGCGGGATCCCCGCCTTCGCGGGGATGACGAAATGGTTTTGGTAAGGCTTGCGTGCCGATACGGGCAGGATGCCGCTGAAGGGCGCCCTGCCCGTACGATTTTACCAGTCGAAGGCCTTGGGCAGATAAGTCCGATCAAGGCTCTTGTAGCGCTGCTTCAGGCGGCTCTGATGGTTGTCGAGCGGCTGCTTGACGCCATCGATGAACACCTCGGTCGGGGCCGAGGACAGTTCCAGCGGATCGCCGTCCCAGATCACCACGTCGCCCACCGCGCCGGGAGCCAGCACGCCGGCTTTTCCGCCCATGCCGCTGATCTCGGCGGGGACCGAGGTGATCGCCGCGAAAGCCTCTCCCCAAGTCAGCCCCGCTGCGCCGGGCAGCTTGCCGAGAGCGACGAGGTTGCCCGCTTCCTGCGGGGCATAGCGCGGCTGGTTGGAGGTGTTGAACATGCCGATGGCGACCTTCACGCCCGCCTTCTTCATGCGCCCGACATTGGACTGCGTGGCCGCCAGCGCCTCGAACGCGGAAGGCAGGTCGCGCAGCGGCATCGTGATCACCGGCACCTTGGCGGCGGCGATATCGGCCGCGACCAGCCAGCCCTCGGTCGCGCCGACCAACACGAGATCGAGCTTGGGGAACTCGGTCTTGAGCGCCAGCACACTGCGAATGTCGGAAGCGCGCTCGACGCCGACGTAGAGCGGCTGGCGACCGTCGATCACTTGCGCCAGCGCCACGGCATCCGCACGAGTCAGCAGCGCATCGGGGCTGCGCGCGGCGTTAGGCGAAGCGGCCACGTCGCGCGCCTCACGCAGGGCATTGCGCAAGGCCACGTGAGCCGCCACGCGGCTGCCACCTGCGAGCTTCGCGCCTGCTTCGCCCAGTTCGACGAACTGGAAGGCGCGCGCCTTGGTCACCGCATTGGGATCGGCACCAAGGTCGATCACCGCGCCCTGCCCGGCAAAAATCGAATGCCCGTTGTAGGGCGAGACGCTGGCGCGGGTGACGCCGCCTTCGCGGCTGATGGCGATATGCTCGCTGTTCGGATTGACGGCCGGGCTAACGTCCAGCGCGGCGTTGAACGGCGAATCCTCGGCTTCGGTATCGTTGCTGTTGGCCACGCCTTCGACATCGAGCAGGCCCAGGTCGGTCACCGCCGCGAACAGGCCCGGCGTCACCCATTTGCCGGTGCCGTCGATGGTCTGGACGCCGGCGGGCACGGCCACGCCGGCCCCGGCCGCGACGACCCTGCCGCCGCGCACGACGACAGTGCCGTGCTCGATCGGCGCGGAACCGTCACCGGTGGCGACGGTGGCGTTGGTGATGGCGAAGTCCTGCGCGAAGGCAGCAGGAGAGAAAGCAGCAGCCGCGAGTGCCGCGGCAATGATGGCGCGGCGGCTCATTTCACGTCTCCTTCACCGGCCTGCCCAAGTTCGAAATCGCTCACCGGGCGGCGCTTGGGGTCCATCGCGTCGAACATCAGCGCGCCGTCGATCCACACCTTCTCTGGCCGCGAATAGACCGAGAGCGGGTTGCCGTTCCACAGCACCACGTCGGCCATCTTGCCGGTTTCGAGGCTGCCGGTCTTCTCGCCGATACCCATGGCCTTGGCGGCGTTGTAGGTGAACCAGCCGACCACCTTGGCGTCGGGAATGTCGATGCCGATGCGGCGGCCGTCGGCCTGCGCCTTGGCAGCTTCCTGATTCAGGCGCTGGATGCCGTTCTCGTCATCCGAGTGGATCACCACGCAGGTGCCCGCATTGGCCAGCAGCGCCGCGTTCTCGGGGATCGCGTCGTAGGCTTCCATCTTGAAGCCGTACCAGTCCGCCCAGACCGCCGCGCAGATGTCGTTTTCACGCAAGACATCGGCGATCTTGTAAGCTTCGACCGCATGATGGAAGGCCGTGACCTTGTAGCCCATCTCCTTGGACATATCGATCACCTGCGCCATCTCGTCCGCGCGGTAGCAGTGGTTCTGGACGAGGATCTCGCCCTTCAACACGCCTTCCAGCGTATCCTTGCCCAGATCGCGTTCGGAATGATCGCCGTCCATGTACTGGCGCGCATCGATCCAGGCCTGACGGTCCACGGAGAAATTACCCATGCGGGTGGAGGGCTTCTGCCCCTTGCTGCCGTAGACGCGCTTGGGATTCTCACCGCAGGCCATCTTCAGCGAATAGGGCGCGCCGGGGAACTTCATGCCCTGCACGGTGATGCTGGGCACGTTCTTCAGCGTGACGGTACGGCCGCCCATCAGGTTGCCGGAGCCGGGCAGGATTTCCAGCGTGGTGACGCCGCCATTGGCCAGCGCGCGGGTGAAGCCGGGGTCCTGCGGCCAAACCGAGTGTTCGGCCCAGACGTCGGGCGTGGTCGGGCTGGTCATCTCGTTGCCGTCCGCCAGCGCATCGACCGAGGGGGAGGGATAGACGCCAAGGTGCGAGTGGATGTCGATCACGCCGGGGGTGACGAACTTGCCGGTGCCGTCAATCCGCGTGTAGCCATCGGGGATGGCCATGCCGGCGGCGCCGATGGCGACAAGCTTGCCGTCCTTGAACAGCACCACGCCGTTGTCGATCCGGCCGCCGCGCCCGTCATAGACAGTGGCGCCGACCAGCGCGGTGGGCGTGCCCGGATAGGCCTTGTAGGTGGAGGGATAAGGATCGGCGACGATGGGCGCCGGCTTCTTGTCCTGCTTCTTGGCGTCCGCGCTGTTGGCGCTCAGCGCGAGCGCGGTGCCCAGCACGAGCAGCGACGTCCAGCGCCGCAATCCCGGCGTTTTGGTCATGTGAATTCCCCTGTTTTGAAGCGTATTCGTGAAACCGGCCCGGAAACCTTGGTTTCCGGGCCGGTGAGAAGGTGTCAGTTCGGCTTGAGCGTTGGGTGGATGCCGGCCTCCTGCGCCTCCAGCCCGAACTCGGAGGATCCCTCCAGTTCGATGTCCTTCAGCGTGTCCACGTGCATCCAGCGCTTCACCAGTCGGGCGACGAGGATGACGGCAACACCGATACCCACGACCCACCAGCCGATGGTGCCATAGATCGCCACGGTGCCCTCACGCGTCATCGCCCCGTGCTCGCCGCCGGTCGCCTGGCCGATCATGCCGGCCACGAAGTTGCCGCCGGCGGTGGCGAAGAACCACGCGCCCATGATGAAGCTGGCAAGATGGCGGGGGGCAAGGCGGTTCATCGCGCTGAGGCCCACCGGCGAGAGGCAAAGCTCACCCAGCGTGTGGAACCAGTAGATCAGGAAGATGAAGAACACGCCGACCTTGGCGCCCTGACCTGCAACCGCATCACCCCAGACCAGCGACACGAAGCCGAGGCCGACGAGCACGAGGCCGAAACCGAACTTGGCCGGTGCCGAAGGCTCCACCTGCTTGCGGCCGAGCGAACGCCACAGCCACGCCAGGATCGGCGCGAACGTGACGATGAAGATCGGGTTGACCGCCTGGAACAGCGACGTCGGTACGCCGCCGCGCTCCACGAAGCGATCGGTGAACAGCGAGAGCGAACCGCCGGCCTGTTCGAACAGCCCCCAGAAGATCGGCTGGAAGGCCAGCAGGAAGATGATCGCGAAGATGCGCTCACGCGGTTCCTTGGGCATGCGGAACGCTTCGATCAGCAGGTAGCCGAGTAGCGCCACCGCCGAGAGCAGCAGCAGCGTGCCGACAACGGCCTGGAACTGGATCAGCGCCCAGAGCACCGCGACGGAGGCCGTGCCGATCACATAGAGCGTCCATTCGCGCTTCTTTGCCAGCGGCGCCGGCGGTTCGCCGCGGCCGTTCAGCGCGGGCTTGCCGACCATGAAGATGATCAGGCCCAGCACCATGCCGATGCCGGCAAGGCCGAAGCCATAGCCCCAGCCGATCGTCTCGCCCAGATAGCCGACCAGGATCGTGCCCAGCGCGGCGCCGGTGTTGATGCCCATGTAGAACAGCGAATAGGCACCGTCGCGGCGCTCATCGGTGAGCTTGTAGAGCTGGCCGACGATCACCGAGATGTTCGCCTTCAGGAAGCCGGAGCCGACGATGATGAAGGCGAGCGCCAGCCAGAACACGTTGATCGTGGGATCGCTCTGCCCGCCGGTGCCCTCGAACGCCATCAGCACGTGGCCGAAGGCCAGCAGAACGCCGCCGAACAGCACAGCCTTGCGCTGGCCGAGGTAGCGGTCGGCCAGATAACCGCCGAGCACGGGGGTGATGTAGACCAGGCTGGTATAGGCGCCGTAGATTAGGTTCGCCTTGCCGTCATCAAACAGCCAATGTTTGGTGAGATAGAGGATGAGCAGGGCGCGCATCCCGTAGTACGAGAAGCGTTCCCACATTTCCGTGTAGAACAGCACGAAAAGACCGCGCGGGTGGCCAACCACTTCCTGGCTCTTGCGCGAGGCGATGACGCCGCCGATCGCCAATATGGCGAACAGCAGGATCGCGCCGATGGCGCCGACCCAGTCCCCCTCGTTCCAGGTTCCGATATCCTTCATGCGTCCTCTTGTGCTTTGTTCACGCCGACCCGTGGCGCCAAAAGAGGCGACGTTAACGGGCAAATTCGCGCTGTAAATGGGCGAAAGGCACGCGGAACCGCAGTTGCGGGCCTGCATACCCCCTCCCGGAAGGGCAAAACACCCTCATCCGGTAGGAGCATTGCGCGAAAGCCCCGGCAATGGCATTTTCTGCACCAGAGGGATCCAAGTCACGCGAAATATTGTGATTCGCGCTTGGGCTGAGGATTTTTTCGCCTGAGGATGTTTTCGCCTGGGAACGTCCTGATTGCCTCTATGGAAAGGTGCGAGATGATCAGATCCGAACTGCTGCAAGCCCTGTCCAAGGAAAATCCCGAACTGCGCACGGAAGACGTGGAACGGGCCGTGGACACGTTCTTCGATGAGATCGCCCAGCGGCTTGCCGATGGTGGCCGAGTCGAACTGCGCGGCTTCGGTGCCTTCTCCACGCGCCATCGCGACAGCCGCAAGGGCCGCAATCCCCGCACCGGCGAAAGCGTGGAAGTGCCTGAAAAGCGCGTCCCCTATTTCAAGCCCGGCAAGGAGATGCGCGTTCGCCTGAACGTGCATTGAGCCGAGGCCGCTAAACCGCAAGCACAAGTCATCGCGCCGGAGGCCGCAGGTTTCCGGCGGACTTGTTGTTTCCGGCAAACTCGTTGCCGCCCCCTGCCCCGCCACTTGCGAAGGGTAATCACGCCAACGGTAATCAACGGCCCCGTGTCGATGGCCTGTTGCCGGACCCGCTGCGATCTGCCAGATCGCCCACGGCTTTTGAGACGTGCTTCCGGCATGTCGTGCGGGCGTGGCGGAATGGTAGACGCAGGGGACTTAAAATCCCTTGATCTGTGATCGTGCGGGTTCGAGTCCCGCCGCCCGCACCAGCCTCCCTTCGGGAATCCCCTTTACACTTCGGTAACCCGCGAATCGCTATCCTGATCGCGTGCCCGTTTAGCGCGTCTGAGATTTCCCTTCCGCCCGGCCTTGCGCCGGATGAGGGCCGCTGCCTGACGCAGAGCCTCTTTGCGGACCGAATCGAGCAGGATCGCCGGCCCCATTCCCGGCAATCGACCAGGGTGCCCCCAGGATATGACCAATCCCGATCGCCTTCCCCATGAAACGTCACCTGATTCGGGGCATGATTCCGGGCCCGCTTCACCGGACCCGCTTGACGCCGCCCGGACCGACCGACTGGCCGACCAGCGGGTGCAACCGCGCTTTGCGCTGTTGTTGCGGCAGGCCAAGCTGATCGGAACGGGCCGCGAATTCCTGTGCATCGTGCGCGACGTTTCCGAAACCGGCGTCCGGCTGAAGCTGTTCCACGAACTGCCCCCCGGCGAAGGCTTCGCGCTGGAAATCACCACCGGCGAAAGCTTCCCGCTCGAACGTGTGTGGGAACGCGAAGGAGAGGCCGGATTCCGCTTCGCCGGCCCGGTGGACCTCATGCGGTTCATTACCGAGGCCGGCCCTTTCCCCAAGCGCGGGGTGCGGCTGAGGGTGGACCACCCCGCACGGATCGCCGTCAATGGCGAGGAGCATCCCGCCACGATCCGCGATCTTTCGCGGCAGGGCGCGGGGATCGAGACTGCGCAGATGCTGGCAATCGGCCAGAAGCTGCGGCTTTCCGCCAGCGAACTGCCCGCCTTCGACGCCACCGTCTGCTGGCGCCAGCATCCCGACTATGGGCTGGTCTTCGCCCAATTGCTGAGCCTTGAGCAATTGGCACTAAGAACTTCCCGCATGAAAGGCGGCGATTCGGTTCCGTCCGACGATTGACCGGCGCCTGACAGGGGCCTGTGCGGGAGACGGCTTTTTCGGGACGCTTCAGCCCGGTTTGAACGTCATCGCCGCGCCGTTCATGCAATAGCGCTTGCCGGTGGGCGGCGGCCCGTCGTCGAAGACATGGCCCAGATGCCCGCCGCAGCGCGTGCAGTGCACTTCCGTCCGCGACACGCCGATCAGATAGTCGGTAGAGGTTTCCACCGCGCCGGGCAGCGGCTTCGTGAAACTGGGCCAGCCGGTGTGGCTGTCGAACTTGGCAGTGGAGGAAAACAGCGGATTCCCGTCCGCCGCGCAGACGAACGTGCCCTTGCGATGCTCGTCATTGAGCGGCGAGGAATAGGAGCGTTCGGTGCCGGCCTCGCGCAGGATATGGAACTGCGCCGGCGTCAGCAGCTTGCGCCACTCCGCCGGGGTGTGGCTGACCGGGTAGGTCTTCGCCTGGGCAGTGCCGCTGTCGCAGGCGGCCAGCACCGGCATGGCGGCACCGGCGCCCAGCCAGCCCAGGATTTCACGGCGTGTCGATAGAAACGGCATCGAAGGTCCTCTCCTTCTCATGCCTTTCAATTCGCTGCGGCTTCACCCACGGTTACACGCCGCGACCACGCGCGCTTTGCCGAACGCCGCTTCGGCCCCTTGGCCGGGCCGGACTTCATTACCCGCGAACGGAACAGCCGCGCGCCGATGCGCACCAGCAGCAGCACCCATGCCGCCTGCCAGCCGATCGCCATCAGGTGGGGCATGATCGCCGGATCCTGCGCCGCGCGCGCCAGCATCGCGAAGGGCGAACTGAACGGGAAGATCATCGCGGCAGTCTCCACCATGCTGCCGGGCTGGGTCATCGCGAAGCTGGCGAAGAAGAACACCATCAGCTGCAGCATGGTCACCGGCATCGACAGGGTCTGCACCTCGCGCACGGTGGTCGCCATCGATCCGATGGAGAGGAATACCGAGCCGAGCAGCAGATAGGCCATCGCGAAGTAGACGACGCCCAGCGCGATCAGCAGCGGCCAGCCCACGGCGGGCTCGGCCAGATGCGGCAGCGCCGATCCGCCGAAGAAGAACACCACCGATCCCACCGTCGCCCAGGTGCCGATGCCCACCAGCGAGACCCCCAGCATCGCGAAAAGCTTGCCCAGAAACACCGAATCCATCGGAATCGCGGCTGCCAGCACTTCGATGATCTTGTTGCCCTTTTCCTCGACAAGGTTGGACAGGACCATGCCCGCCAGCATCATCGTCAGCAGGAACAGCATCATCTGCGCGCTCTGCGCGGTGGTCAGGCGCCCGCGGCGTTCGCCTGCAGAGCTGCTGGCCACGGGTTTCAGCGCAATCTCGGGATAGGCGATCACATGGCTGGAACGAGCCTGCACCGCCAGCAGCGAAACCGGGCCGCGCCAATTGCCGATCAGCCCTTCGGGACCAGTCAGGACCGGCGCCGCCACGCTGCCGGTGAGGACGGCGGCGACATTGCCCTTCTTCGCCGCCAATGCCGCATGGGCATCGAACGTCTGGCCGGGCGCAAGCTTCTGCAGGACGATCAGGTTCGGCACTGCGTCCCCCAAAGCCGGAGTCAGCCGCGCCCGCGCCGTCGTCAGCGCATCGATATCGGCCGCCTGCATCGCCACGCCAAGCGCCGGCTGCTCCGCGCTCGCCTGAACCCGCGCGCCGACGCTGCCGGCGAGTCCGCCGACGATCACCGGAAACAGCGGGCCGAGCAGGAAGAAGAAGAAGCTGCGGCTGAACAGGATCGCCGTGAAATCGCGCCTGGCCACCACCCAGGCGGCGGCAAGCACCGAAAGTCGGCCGGTTCGGACATGTTCGCTCATCGGCCCTGCTCCTGTTCCGGGCTTTCTTCCAGCGCCTTGGCGGCCGCCTCGCCGGCAATCGCAACGAAGGCATCGTGCAGCCCCGCCCGCTCGATCGAGAGCGAGAGAATGCCCGCATCGCCCTCGATCAGCGCGCGCAGCAACGGCTCCACCCCGGTTTCGGGCAGCGAGAAATTCCAGAACGCCCCTTCCCGCCGCAAATCGGCGGGCAGCGCGGCGCGCCATGGGCCATCGGCGGCGCGGGTTTCCAGCCGGACTTGCGGGCGGATGCGGTCTCGCGCCACGTCAACGGGGCCCGCAAACGGCACTTTTCCGCCGGCGATGATCGCCACATCGTCGCAAAGGCGTTCGGCGTGGGCGATGACGTGGGTGGAAAAGATCACCGTCGTCCCCTCTTCCGCCAAGCCGCGCATCATGCGCTCCAGCTTGCCCTGATTCAGCGCGTCGAGCCCGGAAAACGGCTCATCGAAGATCACCAGTCGCGGACGGTGGACCAGAGTCCCCAGAATCTGCACCTGCTGCGCCATGCCCTTGGAAAGCTGACGAATCTGCCGGTCCGCCGCATAGCCGAGGCCATGGCGTTCGAGCAGTTCGTGCGCCCGCTTGCGCCCTTCCTTCAGCGGCAGACCGCGCAGCGAACCCAGAAAGGCGATGGCTTCGGTGGCCTTCATCGCCGGGTAGAGGCCGCGTTCTTCGGGCAGGTAGCCGATGGCGTGGGCCACATCGTGCGGCCGCTCCGCGCCCAGAATCCGGCGGGTTCCCTCATCCGGATCGATGATCCCCAGCAGCATCCGCAGCGTCGTGGTCTTGCCGGCGCCATTGGGACCTAGAATGCCGTAAACGGCACCTACCGGCACCTGAAGGTCCACACCGTCCACCGCGGTGAACCCGTCGAACCGCTTGACCAGCCCGCGCGCCTCGATCGCAAGAGGGCGCGGATCGACCTTCGCCGAATCGGCTCCCTCATTGCTGGCCACGGGCCAATCTCCTAGTGCGATGTTCATTGGCCCCACCTACCGTCATGACGTGAACCGGAGCATCCGCAAGCTTGGTTAACAACCCTCTAAGTGATCTGACCATGGATCTGGAAGCGCAAGCCCGCGCCTTGGGCTTCTGCGCCTTCGGAATCGCGTCCGCCGAAGAGGATCCGGATCGCGCCGCGCGGCTCGATTCGTGGCTGGCGGAAGGGATGCATGGTTCGATGGAATGGATGGCCGACCGCGCGCACCATCGCCGGTCGCCCCAAGGGCTTTGGCCAGAGGCGCAGCGGGTGATCGCGTTGGGCATGAGCTATGCCCCTGCCGCCGATCCTTTGCGGCTTGCCGATGTGCCCGAAGTGGGCCGCATCTCGGTCTATTCGCAAGGCGCCGACTATCACGACGTGGTCAAGAAAGCGCTGAAACACCTTGCTCGCTGGCTGGTGGAGGAAGCGCGCAAGCGCGGCTTGGGCGAGGCCGGAGTGAAAGTCTTCACCGATACCGCCCCGGTCATGGAAAAGCCGCTGGCCGCCGCCGCCGGCCTGGGCTGGCAGGGCAAGCACACCAATGTGGTCAGCCGCGAGCATGGATCGTGGCTGTTCCTGGGCGAGATCTACACGACGCTGGACCTGCCGCTCTCCGCGCCGGGCCGCGACCGCTGCGGATCGTGCCGCGCCTGTCAGGATGCCTGCCCGACTGCCGCTTTCCCGGCGCCCTACCGCCTCGATGCGCGGCGCTGCGTCAGTTACCTGACCATCGAGCACAAGGGGCCGATCCCGGAGGAATTCCGCACCGCACTGGGCAATCGCATCTATGGCTGCGACGATTGCCTGGCCGTCTGCCCGTGGAACAAGTTCGCCGAGACCGCCCACACCATCAAGGCCTTCCTCCCGCGCGCCGAGCTGACCGTGCCGGAGCTGGCCGACCTGCTGACGCTGGACGATGCGGGCTTCCGCAAGCTGTTCTCCGGATCCCCGATCAAACGCATCGGGCGGGGCCGTTTCGTCCGCAACTGCCTTTATGCGGCAGGGAACAGCGGTTCATCGGCGCTGCTGGGCACGGTTGAAGGCTTGCGGGACGATCCCGACCCGGCGGTGGCCGATGCCGCCGCCTGGGCAGCCGGACAATTACGCGGACATTAGGCCGCGCGGACAAATTCCAGCCTGAACGATTGTCGGCTTCCGGGAAATTCCAGAGCGTGCTGAATGGGAGAAATGTCGGGGGTGGCCGCCCTCCGCTTTTTGATCGAGAGTGCATTTTGACGCAACTTAGGTCATCTCAAGGCCATTGCTCGCATGGCTTTGAATTATCATAGAATCAAAAAACAACCCCAATATAGTATAAAACTTGAAGTACATTAATTGCGATTGAAACAGCCAGCCCCACTAAATTTATAGAAAACGTATACCAAAAAATTGCAGGACATTGCGCCTTGTAAGCAAACTTAGTTTTTACGAAAATTTTCCCGTACACGAAAGCACAATAAGCATTCCACCCAAGCACGATCGACATAATGATGGTTATGAAAATCATTGTATTCTCAGAAAAATCACTATCGTTCGGAAACGACAAGAGAGTTCGATAAGAACAGCAGCTTTCCGGTTAAACCTTTGAAAATATGCCATTCCACTTTCAGGCGCGTTGCGCTGCGGCTCGGATGGCCGGGATGTCGGGGAGCGGACCCCTCACCTAATGAGGTGCAAGGCAATTTCCGCCCCGAGCAAGCATGAGGCTATCGTTGCCCCCTTGATGTCCACACCTGCGTTGAGAGCTTTACTCGTCGCATCAATGTCTGCGCTACTGGCGGCGATGAGCTTGAATGTCTCATGGTCCATTCGACCACGTGCGCGGTGAGCGCGTGCCAATTTCAGGCCACCGACATATTCCGGTTGCCGGTTCAAGTCCGCTGTAACGCTTGTACCATCGGCCTTCAGCGCGGTAATTCTATTAGAAAAATGGCGGACACCTAACTCCTCCAAGATCGGGCGACTGAAGGCCAAAGGTAGCAACTCAACCAGCCGAAAGGCCTCCCCTTCAGAAAAGCCGTCGCTACGAAGGGCTTCAATTTTATGATCGTCCGAAGGGCCCCAATGCTGAGCAATTATCGTCGCGCCTCGAATAATCAGGGCTTCTGACATTTCAGCTTTTTGCCATGGTAACCTCATGGACAAGAGACCTATCGCCCGATCCGGATGTCGGCAATGTCGGCGTGTCCGGAACGGCCGCAATCCGCTGTAAAGTCGTGTGAGCGGACGCTTTCAACCGACGTCATCCCAGCGAAAGCTGGGATCGATCTCACAATCGCGCGAGGCCGATGGCGATCCCAGCTGTCGCTGGGATGACGATAGGATCGTAACGCACGCAGAAACGCGTAGGCGCAAAGCGCGGCAGGTCACTTTCTCCCTTCAACCTCGCGGAAACCGCAAGGTCAGGGAGAGCGGCTTTGCCGCAGGAGCGACCTCTCCGCGCCTCTGCGTGAATTCTTCTTTCATGCCTGCAACGCATCCGGGAGGCAGGTCGGATCGGAATCCGATAAACGCCCTCCATTCCGCGCCTGAATTTGCCTGCGCGCGCCCGGCTCTCAGACTCCGAACAGCCAGCGACCGAGCAGGCGGCCGAAGGGGAATGTGAAGAACCCGGCCACCAGCAGCGCACCGATGATCAGGCCGCGCACGGTGCGGCGGTGGCGGGCGACGCGGTGGCTGCGGGCCGAGAGTACCAGCACCGGCACCATCACGATCACGAAGGCGGAGAGCACGTGGATCACGCTGAATTCGCCATTCTTGCCGCGAATGAACAGGCTGTCGATCGCGGTGGCCATCATCGCCGCGCTCCAGACATAGCCCAGCACGCGGTGCCGCCCGTCGCCGCGCCGCCGCCAGAGCAAGACCGGCGTCAGCGCCAGCGCCGTCAGCATCGTTGCCAGATGGAACCACACGATGCCGGGAATGCGCGCCCATTCGGCCATACCGCGCGCGATGGCGATGAGGATCACCGCCAGCATCGCCAGCGAGAGCAGCCCCAACACGCGTTCGAGCCGGTCCGGCCCCTTCAGATCCCTTGCGGTTACGCCTTTTACCTTGTCGTGCACGGTGCCCCCTATGCCCCTTTGTCAGAACCCGGTGTTGGAATCCGGCGCTAAAACCCGCGCTAAAAACCCGCGCCTTCGGGCCACTCCGGCCCGGCCAGCCCCATCACCTTGAACAGCGTCCCCATCTGTTCATCGGCAATCAGCCGGTCCAGCGCGGACTGGATAGCATCGCCTTGCTGCGGTGCGGAAGCGGCAAGTCGCGCGGCGCGCGCTGCAATGCCCAGCGCGCGCAGAAAATGACCCTGCGTGGTCGTGCCCAGCCACCGGGCCCCGCTCGCCTGTGCCACTTCGGCGGCGGTGGCGAAATCGACGAGGCAGGTCAGGTCCGCCTCACCCGGCATCGCGAAAGGATCGACCTTGGTGTGTTCGCGCAGCGCCTGCAGCGTCGATCCGGTCTGCTTGTCGGCAAAGCCATAGTCGATCAGCAGTGCCGCGCCGCCCTGCGCGGCCAGCCGATAGCCCAGTTCCTGCACGGCAGCGGCCGCGCCGGGGCAGGTTTCCAGAATCGTGCCCTCGGCCGCGTCCTGCCATTCGTCCGGCACGGCGGCATCCATCGGCTTGTCGCCGGCGACGGGGCGGAAGCGATCCTCCGCCCAGTCCACCATGCGTTCGCGCCAGCCGTCTTCGGCCCTGACCAGTTGGCGTACCGGCAACGCATCGAGGAATTCGTTGCCCACCACCAGCAACGGCGCATCGGTGGGCAAGGTGCCGAGATCGTCGTGGAACTGCACTTGCGGCACCGCCTCACGCTGCAAGGCGCGCAGCGCGGTGGAGCCCTCGACGAAGTGGACATCCGGCGTCAGACCAAAGCGCGCCATCGTGCGCAGTGCATCGCGCGCCAAAGTGCCGCGACCGGGGCCGAGTTCGACGTAGTGGACCGTGGGGCTACCCGCGCGGCTCCACATGTCGGCCAGCCAGAGGCCGATCATCTCACCGAACATCTGGCTGATTTCGGGCGCGGTGATGAAGTCGCCCGCGCTGCCGAGCGGGTCCTTGCCCGCGTAATAGCGTGCGTTGGACTCGCCCATGTAGTGCAGCAGCGAAATCGGGCCGTAGTTCTGGATCAGCCGCCTGAAGATATCCGTCAGCGGCTCGGAACGGCCCTCGGTCATCGGTGAATCACGCCGGAAGCGGGCGGCCGGTGGCGAGCGCCGGGCGCACCAGCGAACGCGCGATCAACATCAGGCCCAGCACGAAGAGCGGGATCGTCAGCCACTGGCCCATCGAAAGGCCGGTGCGCATGGCGAAATCCTGCAGCTGCGCATCGGGTTCCCGGAAGAATTCCACGGTGAAGCGCGCGGCGGCAATGCCGGTGGTGAACACGCCGACCAGCATGCCGGGGCGGAAACGCGCGCGCGTCTTCCAGAACAGCGTGAGCATGATCACGGCCATCGCCAGCCCTTCCAGCCCGGCTTCGTAAAGCTGGCTGGGGTGGCGCGGCAGCGGGCCGGCATCGGGGAAGACCATCGCCCAGGGCAGATTCGGATTGGCGACCACGCGGCCCCACAGTTCGCCGTTCACGAAGTTGGCGAGGCGGCCGAACATCATGCCGAACGGCACGCAGACCGCGATGTAGTCCGCCACCCGCAGGAAATCGAGCTTGCCCCGCCACGATACCCAGGCCAGTGCCAACAGCACGCCGATCAGCCCGCCGTGGAAGCTCATGCCGCCATGCCAGAGCGACAGCAGCGCCTTGGGATCGGTCCAGAGGCTGGGAATGCCGGTATCGCCGCCGGTGTAGAACGTGGCGTAGCCCAGGCGCCCGCCCAGGATGATGCCCAAGGTGCAGTAGAAGAACAGATCGTCCGCATGGCGCTGCGCCAGCGGGGCGCCGGGCGCCTTGATCATGCGGGTCAGGTGCCAGTAACCCAGCACGATCCCGGCCAGATAGGCCAGCGAGTACCAGCGCAGTTCGAAACTGCCGATCCGGAACAGATAGTTCTTCAGGCCCAGATTGGCCCAGTAGATCGGCTCATGCGCCTGTGCGGCCGCGCTTGCGGCAAGTGCTGTGAGGGACAAGTGGTTCGACCTCGTATCCATGTGGTCCTGCGCGCCGGGGCGGCGCGAGGGATGCATTGCCGGCCTTCTGGCATAGCCTTGGGGGCGATGGTAGGCTCGTTTTAGGAACTTGCGGGCAAAATCAACGCAGGCAGCGCATCCGCGCGCCTTTCCCTGCGGCCTGCGAAGGATTAGATACCGCCTGACATGAGCGTGATCCGCATCCCTTCGCCCCGTTCCGTGATCGACCGCCGCGCGCTGGTCGAGGCCATAGAAGCCGTTGTCGCCGCCGAAAGCGCCGCCAAGGGCCGCGCCAGCGAAAACACGGCCAAGGGCCGTAGGCAGATCGTCGATCTGCTCCGCGGCGCGCTGGAGGACGGACGGGCGGAGATCGCCCGCCGCCTGGTCGAAAAGCCTTCCGCCGGGCACGAAGTGGCCGAGGCGCAGGCCTATCTGGTCGATCAGCTGCTGCGCGTGATTCACGATCACGTCTCCACCCACGTCTATCCGGCGATGAACCGCTCCACCGGCGAGCGACTGACGATCATCGCCGTCGGCGGCTATGGCCGGGGCGAGATGGCGCCGCATTCGGATGTGGATCTGGCCTTCGTCACCCCTATCAAGCAGACCGCCTGGTGCGAGCAGATCATCGAGGCAATGCTCTATTTCCTCTGGGATCTGGGCCTGAAGATCGGCCATTCCAGCCGCTCTGCGGACGAAATGGTGCGCATGAGCCGGTCCGACCTGACGATCCGCACCGCCATGCTGGAAGGCCGCTATGTCTGGGGCGACCAGCATCTCTACGAGGAAGTGCGCAGCCGCTTCTGGAAGGACGTCGTTGCCGGAACCGAGCGGCAGTTCGTGGTGGAAAAGCTGGCCGAGCGCGAGGAACGCCACAAGCGCATGGGCGACAGCCGCTATGTCGTCGAACCCAATGTGAAGGAAGGCAAGGGCGGCCTGCGCGACCTGCACACGCTCTACTGGATCGGCAAGTACATCCACAAAGTGCGCGATCCCAGCGAACTGGTGGACGTGGGCCTGCTGACCCACAAGGAATACCGCGCCTTCCGCCGGGCGGAGAACTTCTTCTGGGCGGTGCGCTGCCACCTCCACACGATCACCCGCCGTGCCGAGGACCGGCTGACCTTCGACCTACAGCGCGAAGTGGCGATGCGGATGAACTATGCCGACCGCCCCGGCAAAAGCGCGGTCGAGCGGTTCATGCAGATGTTCTTCCTGCAGGCGAAGATGGTCGGCACCCTGACCGGCGTGTTCCTGGCCCAGCTGGACGAGCAGATCGCCAAGAAGCAGCCGCGCGGGTTGCTGGCGGGTTTCCGTGCCCGTCCGCGCGTGCTGAAAGGCTACAAGGTGTTCGGCGGGCGGATCATGGCCCCGTCGGACACCTGGTTCGAAGCCGATCCGGTGCGCCTGATCGAGATTTTCGTGCTGGCGGACCGCGAGGGGCTGGAGATCCATCCGGAAACCATGCGCCTCGTCTCCCGCGATGCCGCGCTGATCCGTGAGGAGGTGCGCCGCGATCCGCGCGCGAACGAGCTGTTCATGGAACTGCTCACCAGCCGCAACAATCCCGAAGCGGCGCTGCGCTCGTTCAACGAAGCCGGCGTGTTCGGCCGCTTCGTCACCGAATTCGGCCGCGTGAACGCGCAGATGCAGTTCGACATGTACCACCACTACACGGTGGACGAACACACGATCCGCGCCATCGGCCTGCTCTCACGCATCGAGAAGGGCGAGCTGAAGCAGGACCATCCGCTCAGCCACGAGATCATCCACAAGGTCCGCTCACGCCGGGCGCTCTATGCCGCCGTGCTGCTGCATGACATCGCCAAGGGCCGCGGCGGGGACCATTCCGAACTGGGCGCGGAGATCGCCCTGAAGCTCTGCCCGCGCTTCGGGCTGGATGAGGAGGAGACCGAACTGGTCTCCTGGCTGGTGCTGCGCCACCTGCTGCTCTCCGCCACCGCGTTCAAGCGTGACCTCTCGGACGCGAAAACCATCAGCGATTTCGTGGCGGTCGTGCAATCGGTCGATCGCCTGCGCCAGCTGACGCTGCTCACCATCGTCGATATCCGCGCGGTGGGGCCGGGCACGTGGAATTCGTGGAAACGCCAGCTGATCAGCGAGCTTTACGGCGCCGCCGAAGAACGCCTGCGCCTCGGCCATGTGGAATTCGGGCGCGAGAAGCGCGTGGCGGCGAAGAAGGCGATGGTCATCGCCCGCGATCCCGCCAACGAAGCGCTGATCGAGGAACTGGGCAGCCAGTTCGCCGATGCCTACTGGATCGCCGAGCCGGACGACGTGATCGCCCGCAACCTCGCCCAGTTCAGCGCCTCTCGCAACGAGCCGCTGTCGATCCTCAGCGAATATTACCCGGCGCGCGGGGCGACACTGGTGACGGTGATCGCATCCGACCATCCCGGCCTGTTCTACCGCATCGCCGGGGGTATTCACCTTGCCGGCGGCAACATCATCGACGCGCGCATCCACACCACGCGCACCGGCCGCGCGGTCGACAACTTCCTGATTCAGGATCCGCTCGGCCGCCCGTTCAGCGAAGATACGCAGCTCGCCCGGCTCAGCGCCTCGATCGAGAATGCGCTGGCCAACCGCATCAAGATCCTGCCGCAGCTGGTCGCCAAGCCCGACGCCCGCCCGCGCGCCGATGCCTTCGACGTGCGCCCGCGCGTGCTGGTGGACAACAAGGCGTCGAACCGCCTGACCGTGGTGGAAGTCAACGCCCGCGATCGTCCGGCGCTGCTCAACCGGCTGGCCCACGCCCTGTTCGAGAGCAAGCTGATGGTCCATTCCGCGCACATCGACACTTATGGCGAACGCGCGGCGGATACGTTCTATGTGACCGACCTGCTGGGCGAGAAGCTGACCTCGACGAGCCGCATCAAGGCGCTGGAAAGGCGTCTACTGGAAGCGGCGAGCGAGGGGAGCCTGACCGAAGTGGCGGCGTAAGAACCCTTTTAAAGATTCTTACGGCTTGAAAGGAACCGCGCATGGGCCCACTTGTTGCATCGCAACATCCCCATGCGCAGGACCCTGCCCATGAATGCCAGCAAGACTACCGCTTCTCCAAAAGACTTGGGCGACGACTTGGGTGATCACCAGTCGGTTCTCGTATTGCAGGGAGGCGGGGCGCTGGGGGCCTATCAGGCCGGGGTCTTCGAAGCCTTGAGCGAGGCCGGCCACGCGCCGGACTGGGTGGCGGGCATCTCCATCGGCGCGATCAATGCCGCGATCATCGCCGGCAACGCGCCAGGAGAGCGGATCAAACAATTGCGCGCCTTCTGGGAAGGCGTGAGCCACGAACTGCTCTACAAGCTGGACGTCGGCAACGGCTTCGCCCGCCGCGCCTTCAACGAAACCTCGTCCGCATGGGCCGCCGCTTTCGGCATTCCCGGCTTCTTCACCCCGCGCATCCCGACGCCGCTGCCCGAATGGCCGAACGATATCGGCCGCCTGAGCTTCTACGACACCACGCCGCTGCGCCAGACCTTGCTCGATCTGGTCGATTTCGACCGGATCAACCACGGCGAAACCCGCTTCTCGGTCGGCGCGGTGAATATGATGACCGGCAACTTCGCCTACTTCGACAACCAGAGCGAGCGCGAGATCGGCCCCGAACACGTGATGGCCAGCGGCGCCCTGCCCCCCGGTTTCCCGCCGGTGGAGATCGACGGCGAGTGGTACTGGGACGGCGGCCTCGTTTCCAACACCCCGCTGCAATACGTGCTCGACAACCGCAGCCCGTGCGAGATGACGGTGTTTCAGGTGGACCTGTTCCCCTCGCGCGGGGTCATGCCCAAGACGATGGCGGACATCGCCCAGCGTGAGAAGGACATCCGCTATTCCAGCCGCACGCGCATGAACACGGACCTGTCCAAACAGCTCCAGAAGATGCGCGCCGCCGCCCAGCGCCTCTATCGCAAGCTGCCGGATGAGTTGCGCGACGATCCCGATCTGCACCACCTGCTCGGCTGCCGACCGGCCGGAGCAGTCGCGATCATGCACCTGATCAACCGCCCGCGCGGCTATGAAACCATGTCGAAAGACTACGAATTTTCACGGATGACGGTTACCGAGCACTGGGAGGCCGGCAAGGCCGACGCCCGCTGGTCGCTGGACAAGCCGGACTGGACCGGGCGCCACCTGAAGCCCGATGAGATCATGACGTTCGACCTCGCGGCCGACCGTCCCGTCAACGGACACTGAACACAAGGCCGAGGGTGCCCCGGCAGACAAAATCAAGGAGAAGAGGTCAATGAAGCTGAAGGACAAGTCCTGCATCGTCACCGGCGCCGCCAGCGGCATCGGCAATGCGATTGCCCACAAGTACGCCTCCGAAGGCGGCAAAGTGGCGATCGCCGACCTCAATCTGGACGCCGCGCAGAAGGCCGCGGACGACATCAAGGCGAAGTACGGTACTGACGCGATCGCTGTCGCCATGGACGTGACCAGCGAGGATCAGGTCACCGCCGGCGTCGCCAAAGTGGTCGAGGCCTGGGGCACGGTGGACGTGCTCGTCTCCAACGCCGGTATCCAGATCGTCAACCCGGTGGAGCAGTTCGCCTTTTCCGACTGGAAGAAGATGCTGGCGATCCACCTCGACGGTGCCTTCCTCACCTCCAAGGCGGTGCTGCCGCACATGTATGCGCAGAAGTCGGGTTCGATCATCTTCATGGGATCCGTCCATTCCAAGGAAGCGAGCCCGCTCAAGTCGGCCTATGTCACCGCCAAGCACGGGTTGCTCGGCCTGTCGCGCGTGATCGCCAAGGAAGGCGGCAAGAAGGGCGTGCGCAGCAACGTGATCTGCCCCGGCTTCGTGCGCACCCCGCTGGTGGACAAGCAGATCCCCGAACAGGCCAAGGAACTGGGCATTTCCGAAGAGGAAGTGGTGAGCAAGGTCATGCTGGGCCAGACCGTGGACGGCGAATTCACCACTGTGGAAGACATTGCCGAAGTGGCGCTGTTCTTCGCAGGGTTCGAAACCAATGCGCTGACCGGCCAGTCGCTGATCGCCTCGCACGGCTGGTTCATGGAGTGATTGCGGGCGGGGCTAAGTCGCTTTGACTGGCCCCCTTCCCCTCTTCGTCATTGCGAGCGGCCGAAGGTCGCGCGGCAATCCAGGGGCGGCTTGTGCGGCTCTGGATTGCTTCTCCCGCTTCGCGGGCTCGCAATGACGAAGGAGGATGGGTGAATCCCGCCCTACTTTGCCTTGCGGAACAGCAGGCTGACGATGAACAGCATCGTCCGCGCATCCAGCAGCTTCAGCGCCGCGCGCGCTTCTTCCGGCGTCACTTTCGCCACCATCGGCATCGCGCCGAAGATCTTGCCGCGAATGACCAGATTGTCGCCGTCCCGCTCGATCCGGCGCACCGCCATCAGTTCCTTGTCCTGCGCGTCGAGGATGCGCATCACCGGGCCCTTCTTGCTCTCCGCCATCACACGCGCTCCCCACAAACTTTGTCGAATTCGATATCGAGGTCATCCATCATCTGGATCGCCGTCGCCCGGCCCGCGCCGAATACGCCGCCGCCGGGGTGCATGAACGGCCCGACAAGGTAGAGCCCGTCGATCTGCGGCACCCGATACGATCCAAGGTCCGGCGTCGGCCGATGCCCGACCGACTGGTAGAAGAACGGCGCGCAGCCGTGGATGTCACCCTTCAGGAAGCTGGCCGGGCTGTCCCGCTCGTGATCGACGGGGGAACGGATCAGGCGGCCGGTGATGTTGTCGTCATCGAGGTTCGCGTAGAACTTGCGGTACTGCGCCAGCGCCTTGTCGGCGATCTCCTCCTTGCGATCGTCCCAAGACGCCGGCCCGCCGGGCCAGAGGTCGTAGGGGGCAAAGTTCACGCCGTAGAACACGCCCGCGCCTTCGGGGGCACGGCTGGGATCGAAGATCGTATTGTCCCCGCCCGCGATCAGCCGTTCGGACACTTCGCCGCGCCGCAGCTTGTCGTACTCCAGCAGCATGTCGCGCATGGTGTAGAAGTCCATCAGCTCGGTCATCATGGCATTGGTTTCGTTGCCGACCTTCAGCCGCAGCCGCTCCTTCAGGGTCAGGTGCGTGAGGTTGATCGAGAAGGTGGACTGCGTGACTCGCTCCGCCCGCTGGAGCACCGGCTCGGGCGTTTCGGCCACGAACTTGCGCAGCACATGCGGATGGATCGCGCCGATCACACCGTCCTTCGCCATGAAGGTTTCGCCATCCACCAGTTCGAGGCCGACGGCTTTCCCGCCCGAGACGATCACCCGGCGCACTTCGGCATTGCAGCGCACTTCGCCGCCGAAATGCTCGATGGCGCGGACCAGCGCGTGGGAAAGCTGGCCGGAGCCGCCCTTGGGCATCGAACAGCCATAGGCGTGGATGATCCCCGGCATCAGGAAGGCGCCCATGCCGGTGCCGAGTTCGTCGGGCATCTGCAGGTTTTCGGTGACCATGCGCACGATGTGGATGCGCAGCAGGTCGCTTTCGAAATACTGGTTCACCACATCGAGTGCAGAGCGCTGCATGACGTCGAGCAGGAAGCGTCCTTCGTCGGACTGGTCCATCATCGCCACGAAGGCACCCATCGGGAACGGCGGTGCATAGAGGCCGGACATGAACATCGGCAGCGCCGCCATCGATGCGCTGGCGAACTTCCGATAGGCCTCCGCATCCTTGGGCGAGAACATGGCGATTTCCTCGCAAGTGCGGTCCAGGTCGCGCCACGATCGCACCATCGTCCCGTCTTCCCAGATCGAGGCGTGGGGCAGTTCGGGATAGATGTATTCCAGCCCGAACTTGCCGAACAGGCCCAGTTCGTCCTCGCGCAGCATCGGATTGCCCTGAATCATGATGTGCACATTGGAGTGCTCGTCATGCCAGAAGCCGGGCTGGATCAGTTCGCGCGTGGAAACGCCGCCGCCGTAGTGGGGCTTGCGCTCCAGCACGATCACCTTCTTGCCCGCCTTGGCCATGTAGGCGGCGGCGACGAGGCCGTTGTGCCCCCCGCCCATGACGACCACGTCGTACTGGCTCATGCATGCTCTCCCGAAAAGAAGGCCCGGAACCGCGCGATTCCGGGTACGTGGCTGGCGCAGCCGCCATCGGCGACGAGCACTTGCCCGGTAATGTTGCGTGCCGCGTCGGAGGCGAGGAAGGCCACTGCCTCCGCAATGTCCTCCGGCGCGCCGAGGCGGTCGCGCAGGGTTTCGTCCTCCACCGCCTGTCGCAGCACGGGCGGGAAGGCCTCGCGCAGCGCCGGGGTCATCGTCATGCCGGGGGCGACGGCGTTGCAGCGCACGCCGTGAATGCCGTGGCTGGCGGCGATGGCGCGGGTCATCTGGATCACCGCCGCCTTGGACGAGGAATAGGCCGCCTGGATCAGGTGCCCCTGCAGCGCCAGATTGCTGACGGTGTTGACGATGTTGCCGCCGCTTGTCCGCAAGTGCGGCAGCGCGGCGCGGCAGGCGATCATCGTGCCGCGCACGTTCACCGCGTAAGTCCGGTCCCAAAGCGCGGTCGCCATGTGCTCCACATCGCCATCGTGGCGCGCGATATCGGGGCCGAGAAGTGCCGCGTTGTTGTGCAGCACATCGATCCGGCCGTAGTGCGCGAGGGTGCGCGCGATCATCGCTTCTATCGAGGCTTCCTGCTCCAGATCGAGGTGCACCGCGATGGCATCGGGCATTGTCGCGGCCAGTTCCTCGGCAGCCGAAAGGGCGATATCGGCAATCACGACCTTCGCCCCGCGTGCGGTGAGCAGCCGGGCCGTGGCGCCGCCGATCCCGCCGGCACCGCCGGTGATCACGGCGACTTTACCATCCATTCTCGTCGCGTCTGCGACCATCTCTCTCTCCCGGAATTGACCTTGTTTGATCCGGGCATAAAGTGGCCGCAGATGGATGGAAGACGGCACTTTTTTGTGCCCATTGCGGGGTAGTTCGTGGATCCGCTGGACCTGCCGGGGCTGCGCGCTCTGGCCAACGAAATGGCCCGCTACGGCCACGAGCGCGAGGCGCCTGCCCGCGCGGTCATGGCCATGCTGGGCGACCGCTGGACCACGCTGATCCTGCTGGTGCTGGGCGAGGGCGAAATGCGCCATGCCGACCTCAAGCGCGTGGTCGCGCAGCTATCGTCCGAGCAGGCGATTTCGCAGCGGGTGCTGACCTTGAAACTGCGCGCGTTGGAGCGGGACGGCTTCGTGCTGCGCAGCGTGAGTGCGGACGTTCCGCCCAAGGTCGCCTATCGGCTGTCTGGGCTGGGCGAGGACTTGTTCGCCAAAGCGCGGGGGATGATCGACTGGATCAACGCCCGCTCGGACGCGATTCACGAGGCGCGCGAGCGGTATGATCGGGAGCATGGGCGGGAGCACGAGCGCGACGGCGAGTGCGACTGACTCTTCCGCTTACACCATAAACCCTCGTCGCCCCCGCGCAGGCGGGGGCCCCGCTTTCTTCTGCGACCTCTCGCATGCCGCAAGAAAAGCGGGATCCCCGCCTTCGCGGGGATGACGAGTTGGGGTTTGGCGAGAGGGTAGACGATGCCGTTAGCTGAAGTGGGCCGTCAAAGCGGCTTGTTGTTCATCCGGAACGCATATTCGATCCGCTCGCGCTCATTTTCCTCGCGCTGGCCTTGCTCGATGGGCACGACGTTGCCCGTGCTGCCGCTGCGCCGGGCGACGGCTTCCAGCTTCTCCACCACCCAGCGCAGCCCGGCGTCGTTGGTGTTGGAGATGTGCCACTGGATCGCCTCGCGGATCGGCGGGAAGCTGAAGGGCATCTCGCGCATGACCAGTGGGAGATCGCGCACGAAGATCTCGGCCATGCGGCGGTGGACGGTGGCGATGCGGTTGCCGTTCATCACCAGGCCGACGATCGAGAGGAAACTGGGCGCCACCACTTCCACCCGGCGCTGCTGCTTTTGCCGGCGCATGAACCAGTCATCGAACGCGGGCACGCGGGCTTTGCCGAAGCGTGCGGTGACGTGGCCGAGTTCGAAGTACAGCTCCCGCGTCATCGGCCCGGCCAGCGCCGGGTTCCCCTCCCAGCCGAGCACTACGTAGTCATCCTCGAACAGAATCTGGCTGGGGTGGTCGGTGGAGATGGCGTAATCGATCGTCAGCAACAGATCGATGTACCCGCGTTCGAGGGACTCGACCGGGGTTTCGTGCATCGGCTGGATTTCGAAACGGATGCCGGGGGCCTCGCGCGAAATTTCAGCGATGGCTTCGGCCAGCAGGACCTGCGTCGAATAGTCGGAAGCCATGATGCGGATCTGGCGTTCCGCCGTGGCCGGATCGAACGGCGGCGCGACGGTGATGGTGGAGCGGATCTGCTCCAGCACCGCGCGCACCGGCTCGATCAGTTCCTCGGCCCGGGCGGTGAGGATCATGTTGCGGCCCTTCACCACCAGCAGTTCGTCCCCGAAGTATTCGCGTAGCCGCCCCAGCGCGCTGGAGGTGGCCGATTGCGAGAGGCACAGCTTGTCCGCCGCCAGCGAGACGCTGCGCTCGGTCAGCAGCGCGTCGAGTGCCACCAGAAGATTGAGATCGAGCCGACCGAACCGCATTGCCATCTCCCGCGCTCCTTACGAAAGGGTTCGCAGGGCGCTTTCGACGAGCATAGCAAGATCGCCGTCGTGCGCAAAACCCGCCTTTTCCGCCGCCGGCGTGGAGAGCGGCGGCTGCGCGGCAAACGCCGCCTCCAGCGCGGCGTCAGGCTCATAGCCGACCAGATCGGCCGAGACGCCGCACTGCCGCGCGATCTCGGCAGCCAGATCGCCCATCGTCACGCGCAGAGCGGGCAGAGTCACCGCGCGGGTCGGCGGCAGCGGCGCGGTGTCGAGCGTTAGGGCATGAACGAAGTTGCGGGCCACGCATTCCAGCGATTCCGCCCAGATCGTGCCCGCAGCGGAGACGGGGCAGGTAAACGCCTCCCCCGCCTTCAGCGCGTGGAACAGGTTCGACATGAAGGCGGACTTCATGCCCGAAGGCCCCTTGGGCCGCGCGAGAATGCCGGGCAGGCGCACCGTCACCCCGTCGATCAACCCGCGATTGGAGAACAGGGCCACGGCATGTTCCATCATCGCCTTGTGCCCGCCGTAGATCATCTTGGGCGAAAGCGGCGTCTGATCGTCCACCTCGGCAGGCAGCGGATCGCCGTAAACCGCGATGGAGCTGGCATAAGCGACCCTGAGACCCGGCGTGAGCGCGCTCGCTTCCAGCAACAGGTCGTACATGGCATCTACGTTGATCCGGCGCGAGGCCACCGGATCGGCTTCCGCCGCGCCGCCGGGGACGGTGGCGAGATGGACCAGCGCGTCGCAGCCTTCCCCCAGAGCCTCTGCCCGGACCGAAGCCGCGCCCAGATCGCCCTCGACCGCGCGCGCACCGGCGGGAATGCCCCCGGCATGGCTGTCGATCCCGACGACTTCATGCCCGGCATCGAGCAGGCTGCGGACGAGTTGCCGGCCGACGAAGCCGCCGGCGCCGGTCACGAGCACTTTCACATCGATCTCCCTAGTATCGGTCAGCGTAAGCCTTGCGCACGTCTTCGGAATATCCGTCGACGCGGTAAGGCAGCATCTGGGCGTTCCAGCCGTCCCACAGGCCTTTCAATTCGGCCAGTTTTGCGGGTTCGGCGGCGGCACGCTCGGCGCGTTCGTGTTCATCTTCGGCGAGGTTGTAGAGGTGCTCCTTCCCGCCGATCTTCACGTACTTCCAGTCGCCCTGCCGCACCGCCGCCTGCTCGTTCGCCTTGAAGCGCCAGAACAGCGTGCGCGGCACCGGTGCGGCCTTGCCGGTCAGTTGCGCCGAAAGATCGACGCCATCGAACTTGCCCGCCTTGGAGACATTGCCGCCCGCCATGGCCAGGAAAGTCGGCAGGAAATCCATCGAGGCCATGACCTGATCGGAAAGCGTGCCCGGCACGATGTGCCCCGGCCAGCGCATCAGGATCGGCACGCGGATGCCGCCTTCCAGCACTTCGCCCTTGTGGCCGATGAAGGGCCAGGTTTCCGAGAACCGCTCGCCGCCGTTGTCGCTGGTGAAGACGACGATGGTGTTCTGCGCCTTGCCGGTGCGTTCCAGCGCGACGAGCACTTTGGCGACGTTCTGATCCATCGCCTCCACCATTTCCTTGTACTTGGCGAGGTTGCCGCCTTCGTAGTGGAAGGAATTGGGCAGCGTCTTTGCCGCCGCCGCATCCTCCCGCCCTTCCCAGGGCCAGTGAGGGGCATTGAAGTGGAGCGAGAGGAAGAACGGCTTGTCGCCCGCGCTCTCGATAGTCCGGACCGCTTCGTCCCCGAACAGGTCGGTGAGGTAGCCCTCCCGCTGTTCGGGCGCGTTGTTCTGGGCAAGGCCGATGCCGACGTCCTTGCCGCCCATCACCATGTGATGCCGGAAGTAATCCGCCGCCCCTTCGACCACGCCAAGGAACTCGTCGTAGCCGTGCTGCAGCGGGCCGTGCTCGGGCGGTTCGCCCAGGTGCCACTTGCCGATCAGCTTGGTGCGATAGCCCTGATCGCGCAGGACCGAGGCGATGGTCGGCCGGTCCAGCGGCACGCCGATATGCGGCGGCGCGCCGGGGCCGAGCGGTTCCTCGATGCCGATGGCGAAGCGCTGGGCATAGCAGCCGGTCAGCAACGCCGTGCGCGTGGGCGAGCAGATCGGCGTGCTGGCATAGCCCTGCGTCAGCCGCACGCCATCGCGGCCGAGGCTGTCGATCGCGGGCGTGCGGATCGCGTGCGAGCCGGTGGCGGAAAGGTCCGCATAGCCGAGGTCATCGGCCATGATGTAGACGATGTTCGGCCGGTTTGGAGGGGGAACCGGGCGGGCAAGCGCCCTGCCCGGCCCCGAAAGCGCGACGAGTGCGGTCGTTGCGCCCAGCCACCCCAGCACTCTGCGACGGTCGGTAGGTACCCCCATACCCTCAGAATTCCGCCGAGAGACGCAGGCCGTAGGTACGCGGCGCGGTATAGCGCGCCACCGCGAAGCCGATGGGCGAGGATTGCGGCGTCGCGATCCGGCGCTTGTTCTCGATATTCTGGATGAAGCCGCCGATGGAGAGGCCGCCGTCCGACAGGCGCACCGCCAGATTGGCGTCGGTCAGCCAGTACGAACGGATCTTCTCGAAATCGAGATACTCGAACGCGCCATATTGGGAGGACCGCCAAGAGGTGTTGACCCCGCCGACCAGCTCGTACTTGTCGCTGAGCGGCACGATCTGCTCCACGCCCAGATTCACCGTCCACTTCGGCGAATAGAGCAGCGGACGGCCCGAGCAATCGAAGGCCAGGATCGGCGTGACGCCGTCGCTGAGGTAGCTGCCGGTCTGGCTGGACGGGCAATTGATGTTGTTGCGCGGCGATGCGGTGGTGAGCGTCAGCTCCTTGTACTCGGTATCGAGGTACTGGACCTTGGCCGACAGCGTAGTGTTGTGCATCGGCTTGGCCATGAAATCGACATCGAAGCCCTTGATGTCCGCCTTGCCCGCATTGTCGATCGTGTTGATCAGCACCGAATCCGGAGAGACGGTGAAGTAGTTGATCTGCTGGTCCTTGTACTTCCAGTAGAACGCTTCGAGGTTGAGCTGGATCTTGTTGTTGAAGAAGCGGTTCTTCGATCCGATCGTGTAGGCGGTGATGAATTCCGGCTTGTAGCTGGGATTGCCCTCGGAAAGCTGGAAGCCGCCGGCGCGGTAGCCGCTTTCGGCGGTGGCATAGAGCAGCGAATCCGGCGCCAGATCGTATTCTGCCCCGGCCTTCCAGGTGACGCGGCTGAAATTGCCGGATTCCACCACCGGGTAATAGGTTTTCTGGATGATCCCCACGCCATTGGTCAGGTTGTAGAACTGGGCATTGGGTTCATCCGTGCTGTTCGCGGCGATGAAGCCGTTGGAAATCAGCCAGTTCACCGTATCGCCGGTGGACGTGAAGTTCGGGAAGTGCGGCAGCGCGCCGGGCGCGGCGCAGCCAGCCGCGAACGAGGCGGGCGGCGTCGTCGGCGGCAAGCCGCCGCAATAGACGATGAAGTTGTTGATGATGCCGTCGATCGACTTGTGATCGTGCGTGTAGCGCAAGCCGCCGATCAGGCGGAACTGGTCGGTAAGGTGTGCGGTCAGCTGGCCGAAGGCGGCGTAGGATTCGGTCTTGTGGGTATAGTGCTGGATCGGCAGCACGAATTCCTGATTGTACTCGCCGGTGTTCTGGATCTTCTCGTTGAAATAGAAGCCGCCAACCACGTAATCGAACATGCCGACCTTGCCCGCCAGACGGGTTTCCAGACTGGCCTGCCGGTCATGCTCGTCGGTAAAGGCGGTGTTGAACGCCGGGCCGTAGAAGAAGCTGGTGGCATCGGCCTCGCGGTAGGCAGGCAGCACCGTCAGCGTGCCGATGCCGGTATCCAGCGTGACTTCGGCATTGACGCCCCAATAGGTGTTGTCGGTCTTCTGCTGCTGGTTCATCGGATCGAGGAAGCCGAAGCCGGGCGCGCCGAGCGAGGTCTGGCGGAAGGCGTTGGCGGCATCGGTATTGAAGCCTTCCGATTTACCCAGCCCGGATTCGGTGAAAGTGAAGCCGGTCGGCCCCGGGGTGAACGATCCGATGTAACTGCCGCCCGCGCCGACGCCGCCGACATGCGTATAGTCGCCGCCCACGCGCACGCTCAGCGTGTCGGTCGGTTCCCAGAGGATCTGTGCGCGCAGGCCGGCACGGTCGAGATCGTCGCTGTCGTCCTTGTTGTAGCCATCATGGTACTGGCGCGTGGCGGCCACGCGCAGCGCGGCGTTCTGGCCGATGGCAAGGTTGCCGAAGCCTTCGACGTTCACGGCATCGTAATTGCCGACCGAAAGCGTGAAGCCGCCCTTGTTCTGGCCCAGTTCGGGCCGGTTCGGGATGATGTTCACCGCGCCGCCGGTAGCATTGCGGCCATAGAGGATGCCCTGTGGGCCCTTCAGCACTTCGACACGGGCCAGATCGTAGAAGGCCGCACCGAACGCGCCGGCCGCGCGGCCCAGCACGACGCCGTCATAGCTCGGCGTCACCGCCGGGTCGTTGTAGCTGGAATTGGTGACGTTGCCGACGCCGCGCAGGAAGATCGAGGTGTTGGAACCGCCGCCGTTGGTGACGGTCAGCGCCGGCACCACCTTGTTCAGCGCGTCGGCCTGGTTGATGCCCGACTGGATCAGGCGATCGCTGCCCACCGCATCGATGGCGATGCCCGCGCGCTGCGCCGATTCCGAACGGCGCTGCGCGGTGACGATGATGTCGCCGATGCCGCCGGTGTTTTCTGTAGTATTGTCGGAACTGCTCTGCGGAGCCTGCGTGCTATCTTGAGCCATGGCCGGTGTCGCCAGTGCGATGGCAGACAGGCAGGCGGATTCCAGAAGCCCTTTACGCACGATCTTCCTCCCAAATGCTGTTTTCTTGCATTCGGGCTACTCAAGCCGGCGCTCCGCGTCACACCGATTGTATCGATAGTCAGGCATCCACAGTACGGATTTGTCTCAGGGCGCCGGCTCGTTAGTCCTCAAGGACATGACACGGGAGAGCATCAGCAGCATCGCCACGGCACTTGTCGTGGGCGGGGGGATCGGCGGCATGGCCACGGCCATCAGCCTTGCGGAGCGCGGCGTCAGGGTGGACCTGATCGACCTCGATCCGGAATGGCGGGTCTATGGCGCCGGCATAACCATCACCGGGCCGACCTTGCGCGCCTATCGCCGGCTTGGCCTGCTGGACGAGATCAAGCAGGCCGGCGCCATCACCAACAAGACGCGGCTCTACCGCTATGACGGCACCCTGATGCACGTTCTGGATGAGCCGGTGATCGAGGAAGGGCTGCCGGCCACCGGCGGCATCATGCGCCCGGTGCTGCACCGGATCATGCAGACGCGGGTGAAGGCGCTGGATATTCCGGTGCGCCTTGGCCTGACCGTCACCGCGCTGGACAGCGACGAAAGCGGCGTCGACGTTACCTTTTCCGATGGATCCACCGGCCGCTACGATCTGGTGATCGGCGCCGACAGCGTATTTTCGACCGTACGCGAACTGGCCTTCCCGCACATGGCACCGCCGCAGCCCACCGGGCAGGGCTGCTGGCGCATCTCGATCCGCAAGCCGCCCGGCCTGACCGAAAGCGAATTCTTCCTGGGGCTGGACAACCCTTGCGGGATCACTGCCTGCAGCCCGGACAACGTCTATATGTGGATGCTGACTCGCCATGAGGAGCGCGAAAGCTTCATGGACGAGGAGGAACTCTACACCACGCTGAAAGGCCTGCTCGCCCCGTTCGGCGGCAATGCCGGCTGGATCCGCGACACCATGACGCGCGAGGACTGGATCAATTATCGCCCCCTCGCCGCCGCCCTGCAGCCGCGTCCGTGGTCGAGCGGGCGGGTGGTGCTGGTGGGCGACGCGGTGCATGCGACCACGCCGCATCTTGCCTCAGGCGCGGGCATGGCTGTGGAAAGCGCGATAGTGTTGGCGGAGGAACTGGCCAAAGCCGATACGGTGGACGAAGGGCTCGCCGCTTATGAGGAGCGCCGTTTCGAGCGCTGTCGTGACGTCATCGAAAGCAGCATCGGCATCGGCCGCCTGCAAATGGAGCATCGCCCGCCGCAGGAACATGCCGCCCTGCTGGAAGGCGCGCTGGCCCGCCTCAACGAACCGTTCTGATGGCAGGGGGATGACGCCGGAACCCGGCCGTCATCCCCCTCTGTCGATCAGGCCTGCGCCGTCGCTCCCAGCGCTTCCATCGCCAGTTCCAGCGAGCGCACTTGCGCATCGGGATCGAAGATCGCGCCGGAGACGATCAGTTCGTCCGCCTGCGTGCGTTCCTGAAACGCCAGAATCTCGTCCCGCACGCGCGCCGGGGTGCCGATGGCGCTGACCGAGCGCACTTCCTCCAGCATCGCCCGCGCCGCGCCGGGCAGCGAATCGCGATAGTCGCGGATCGGCGGCGGCAGGCGGCCCGGCGTGCCGGTGCGCAGGGCGACGAAGCTCTGGTCGATGGAGGAGCCCAGATAACGCGCTTCCTCATCGGTATCGGCGGCCACCACGTTGATCGCCGCCATGAAGTGCGGTTTGTCGAGGAACTTTCCGGGCTGGAACCGCTCGCGATAGATCTGCGCCGCCTGATTCAGCATGGCCGGCGCGAAGTGCGAGGCGAAGGCATAGGGCATGCCCAGCGTGGCGGCGAGGTGCGCGCCGAACAGGCTGGAGCCCAGCACCCACATCTCCACCTCTGCGCCTTCGGCCTGCGGCGCGGAAACGCCGCCCACCGCGTGCCCGGCAAAGCGTGCCTGCAGTTCCACGACGTCCTGCGGGAAGTGCTCCGCCGCGCCGACGATGTCCTTGCGCAGGGCATTCGCCAGCCGCCCGTCGGCACCCGCCGCACGGCCGAGGCCAAGGTCTATCCGGCCGGGGAACAGCGCCGCCAGCGTGCCGAACTGCTCCGCGATCACGTATGGGTTGTGATTGGGCAGCATGATGCCGCCCGCGCCGATGCGGATGGTGGAGGTGGCCGCGCCGACATGGGCGAGCACAACCGAAGTGGCCCCGCCCGCGATCCCATCCATGCCGTGGTGTTCGGCGACCCAGAAGCGCTTGTAGCCCGCCCTTTCGGCGGCCTGCGCGGTGCGGGCGGTGATCGCCAGCGCTTCGGAAACGGTGCCGCCCTGACGGACGGGGACGAGATCGAGAACGGAGAGTGGGAACATCATCTGGCCTTTGTGGGGGGAGCCTTGGATTCGGAACCGAGCTGGGCGATGTAGCCCTTGGCGGTGGCGGCCTGCGGACTGTCGGGGCTGGTCGCGATCACCGAATTCCAGCTTCGGCGGGCTGCTTCGTCGCGCCCCGCAAGGACGGCGATCACGCCCGCTTCCAGTCCTATGTCGGCGTCCTGCGGTGCCAATTGGCTGGCCTGTTCGATCTGGGCCTGCGCCTCGATCAGCTTGCTCTGGCGGCGCGAGAGCGTGGCCGACAGCAGCCAGGCCTGCGCATTGGCAGGATCGGCGGTGCGCGCCTCGCTGAGCGCTGCGCTTGCTTCGTCCGGCTGACCCAGCGCGACGAGCGCGCGGGCGCGGTCCAGCCAGATCGACGCGAGAAGGTCTTTGTCCTCGGCCACTTTGGCATCGGCGGTAGCCGGGGCGAGGATCGACAGCGCCTCACCCGGCTTGCCGCCGGCCAGCGCCGCATTGCCGGCCATGGCCCCCAGACGCGCGCGGCTGGGGTGATCTTCGATGTCGGCGGCATCGCGCGCCTGGATGAAGGCGGTACGCGCCTCGTCCCAGCGGTCCAGTTCCGAAAGCGCGACGCCCAGGCACAATCCGGCGCGCACGCGCACCCGGCCTTGCGCCTCGCTCATCGCCTGGCGGGCAATTTCGGCCGAATGCTCGGGATCGGATTCGACCGCGAGCATGCAGCCGGTGTTCGATTCGGGAACGGCGGGGCCCGCCGCCTGCGCCGCCTGTTCGGCGCGGCGCTTGCGCGCTTCCTCTTCCTTCTTCTCGACGATCTCGCGCGGGAGGGCCGAGGCATAAGGGCTGCGGATGCCGGCCGGATCGAGATTGGCTTGCATCATCATGAGGGGAAGCAGGACGGGCATGAAGGATGGGTCTCCGGGTCAGGCCGCCGGCGCGCGGGAAAGGACCAGTTCGGCCACGCTGCGCAGCAGCTGGTGGACGTCGGACTCGCGCGAAAGGCGGTGATCGCCGTCCTTGATCAGAGTCACCTGCACCTCGGATGAACGCAACTTTTCCGCCAGCCGCACGGAGATTTCCCAGGGCACGTCGTCATCACGCTGGCCGTGCAGCAGGCGCACCGGGCCGTCGAAGGGAATCGGCTTTTCCAGCATGAGGTTGGCCTGCCCGTCCGCCCAGAATCCGGGGTGCGTGGGGGTGGGTTCGGGGCCGTAGGGATTGTCTTCCCAGATCGTTTCGCCATCGGCCAGGACGTTCTTGTCCATCTGGGCGATGCCCCATTCGGTGAAGTCCGGCGCGGCGGCCACGCCGACCATGCCCTTGACCCGGTCCCCCAGCTTGTCCGCCACCAGCAGCATCAGCCAGCCGCCCATCGACGATCCCACCAGCACCACGTCGCGCAAGTTCGCCGCCTCCACCAGCGCGATCACTTCGTCGCGCCAGCGGCTGAGCGTGCCGTCCGCGAACTGGCCGGAGCTTTCGCCGCAGCCCGAATAGTCCAGCAGCATGCAGGCGCGGCCGCTGGCGACTGCCATGTCGAACAGGGCAGTCGCCTTGCTGCCCGCCATGTCGGACATGTAGCCGGGCAGGAAAACGATGGTGGGGCCCATGCCGGGCGTGAAGCGGTGGGCGATCTGGCGCCCGTCGGGCATTGCGTGGAAACGGATTTCGGTCATGCCCGCGATTGTGGGGGCGCGGTAGGGACACGACAAGGGGGCCGGTGCGCGTGAGGCTGGAAAGATGGGGCGAATTGGGACGCCTTGCATGATCCGCGCCGGCAGAACGCAATCACAATAATCCTCGTCGCCCCCGCGAAGGCGGGCGCCCCGCTTGCCTTTAGCCACGCACGCCAAGACCGAGCGGGATCCCCGCCTGCGCGGGGATGACGAGGTTTTAGGCGCTTGGAAGGGGTGTATGTCACGCGCCCCCTTTGCCAGATCGATCCTCCTACTGTTGCCCCCCGTGCTCAGAACCGCGTAAGGCGATGTTAAAGCGTCCGCTTCAGGATCCCGTCGCACTATGTCCGCGCAGATTCTCGATTTTCCGACCCGGCCCGGCCGGCTGGCCTTGCAGCTGGAATGGTTCGCCACCGAACGTTCGGTGCTGCTCGCGATCTGGGCGCTCTATTTCGCGCTGCGCGTGGCGGTGCTGTTCATCGACGTGGCGCCCACATCCGATGCCGAATGGTACTTTCTGCGCGCCGCGGACATCGCTGCGGGCAAGGGCTATCTGAACGATGCCGGCGCGGCGACCGCGTTCTGGCCGCCGGGCTGGCCGATCGCGCTGGGCTTCGCCTTCACCCAGTTCGGCACTTCTCCGGTAACGCTGGGGGCGTTCAACCTGATCTCCGCGCTGCTGATCGGCCTGCTGACGCTGATGCTGGGCCGCCGCCTGTTCGGCAGCGAGGCCGCAGCGCGGCTGGGGCTGCTGCTGCTGGCAGTCTATCCCAATGCCATCGGCTATGTGCCGCTGGCATTGACGGAAGTGTTCTATACCCTGCTGCTGATGGCCGGGTGCTGGGCCGTGGTGGCGCGCGAAAATCGCTGGCAACTGGTGGGCGCCGGGCTGATCTTCGGCTTCGCGACACTGGTGAAGGCGCAGACTCTCGTCGTGGTGCCGCTGCTGTTTGCGATCGACTGGCTGCGAATGAAGCCGATGGGCAAGCGCCTGCCGCGCCTGCTGGTCGATGGGCTGGTGGTCGTGGCCGTCGCCATGCTGGTGGTGCTGCCGTGGTCGGTGCGCAACCGGGTGGAGCTGGGGCATTGGGTCGCCGTTTCCACCAATGGCGGCTACACGCTGCTGACCGGCAATCACGACAGCGCCAGCGGCGACTATTCGCCCGATGCGCCGGTGGTCAAAGCGCTGATGGCGCGCAAGGATCTGGACGAAGTGGCCCGCGACGCGCAGGCCCGCGAACTGGCCATGGCGTGGATCACCGCGCATCCGGACAAGTTCCTGGCACTCGCGCCCAAAAAGTTCATCCGCCTGTGGCTGCCCGATGGCGAGGCGGAATGGGCCTATCAGGCAGGCACGCCCGGCTATGCGCGCTTCGAAAGCCTGTTCCGCGCGGTGCGCTGGGGCAATCAGGTCTATTACGGGCTGCTGATGATCGCCTTCGCGCTGGCCTTCGTGGTGATGACCATGCGGCGGCTGCATGACCGGATCCGCTGGGCCGGCTGGTGGCTGCTGCCATACGGCCTGGCGCTATATCCGACTGCGATCTGTCTGGTCTTCTCCGGCCAGTCCCGCTTCCACTATCCGGTCATGCCTTTCGTCTGCATGGCAGCGGGCTGGGTGCTGGTGGCGGCGCTGGAACGGCTGGCGTGGCGGCGGCGGCGAGTCACGATTCACTAGGGCGCGAGGGCGCTAGAACAGAGCCGGAGCGATCACCCGGATAAGGATAGTGCCGGCCGGGCGCCCTGCCCCCGTTGCCCCCCGGCTTCCGGCGCCGCTTTCATGCAGCACGCCCAGAATTACCAGCACGATCAGCCCAATCGCCAGCCCCGCCTTCGCACGCATTGGCCCTCAATCCTTCTGAAAAATGCCCTCGATCGCGAGGTCAAAAACCTCGGCAATGCGGAAGGCCAGCGGCAGGGAGGGATCGTAGCGACCGGTCTCGATCGCATTGACGCTCTGGCGGCTGACCTCCAGCCGCTCGGCGAGGTCCTGCTGGCTCCAGCCGCGCTCGGCCCGCAGGACCTTGAGGCGATTCTTCATCGCTCCCCCGCACGCATTCGCAACTGGCCAATCCCCATGCCGATGGCCCAGACCGGCACCACCGCCCAGCCGGGAACGTGCGGTACCAGCCGGAAAGTCTCCAGAAAACCCCAGAGCGAGCCCAGCGCCAGAACCGCGCCCAGCCCGTAGAGCGAGGCGATGGCGGCGCGCTGCCGCAGATACTCGTCGGTTTCCTCATGCAGATAGCGCGCGGTGGCCCAGATCATGCCGAAGATCGGCACCACGACCGCCAGCGCAAGGGCCACGGTCACCGCCGTTCCCGGATGGAACTGCTGCCAGCACCAGATGCCCAGCCCCAGCGCCACCACATAGCCGGCCGAACTCACGCCCATGCGCGTATTGAAGCGCCGCACCGCCGGACTGCCGCAGCCATTCTCACGGGCAAGGCGATTGGCGGAGCGCATCATCGGCACGATCATCACCGGCCCCGCCACCAGCATCAGCGCCAGACTGCCGGAAGCGCCGATCACGCCCGCGATCTGCAGTCCGGCGATGATCGCCATGACCGCGAAGAAGGCCAGCCCCCAGAACACCGGGCTGCCGGTGATGCCACGGCGTGTGGTGGGGGCCAATGGTGCGTTCGCGCTCATCGTCATTCCCCCCGGTTGCGCAGGCGCTGGATCGTGCCGCAAGTGCTCTGCGTCACCACCCAGACCACCGCGATCCAGTAATTGGCGATGGGCGCTATCCCGCCCAGTTCGCTGAGAAAGCCCCAGACCACCGCACAGCACATCGCCACCGTGGTCGCCACCAGGATCTGGCGCACCACCATCATGCGCACGTACTCGTCGTTCTCTTCGGACAGGTAGCGCGCGAAATTGGCGAAGATTGCGATCAGCGGCAGCGCCGGCACCAGCGAGAGCAGCGCGACCCAAGGCTGCTGCAGCGGATAGATGTCCGCATGGACGCGCAGCCAGACAATCGGCGGCAGCACCAGTGCGTAGACGCCCAGCGCCATCAGCGAACGGCGATTATGCCGCCGCTGGGCGGGCGTGAAACTGGCCCAGTACGAAGATGCAGGCCCCTTCATCGGAACGACTCCATGCAAACGCCATCGCCTCGATGACAAGCACGCTTTACTTCATCGCCCGATCTTTGACAAGCACACTTTACAAAATGACGTGCCTGCTTTCCAGATCGACCCGTCGATCCGGGGTGACATTTCCGCGCGGGATCGCTACATCGGCGGGCGATGACGCAGCTGCGCAACACGATGACCACTACTACCACCCGGCGCTCCCGGGGACGGTTGGTTGTGGCCTAAGCAGGCAGCCACCGTCGCCCGGGGTCCGGGCGAGCGGCGTCACTCTTCCGGATCGAGCGAATTTCTAAGGCGCAAAAGCTTCACCCGCGCGCGTGCCTGTGCCATTGGGCCAGAAAATCTGGCACGCAGCCGGAAACCGGAAAGACAAGTTCGATGTCCGAGATGTTCAAGATCAGCCTGCCCGACGGTTCGGTTCGCGAAATGCCCGAAGGCTCCACGCCTGCCGACGTCGCCGCCGCCATCGGCCCCGGCCTTGCCAAGGCCGCGCTTGCCGCGAAGATCGACGGCGAACTGGTGGACCTCAGCCGCCCCTTCACCGGCGATGCCAATCTCGCGCTCGTCACCAGCCGGGACGAGGAAGAGGCGCTGGACCTTGCCCGTCACGACTATGCCCACGTGCTGGCCGAAGCGGTACAGGCGCTGTTCCCCGGCACGCAGATCACCTTCGGCCCTTCGACGGGTGACGGTTTCTATTACGACTTCGCCCCGAATCCGGAGCGCGGGCCGTTCACCGACGAAGACCTGCCGGCGATCGAGGCGGAGATGCGCAAGATCATCGCCGCCGACAAGCCGCTGCGCCGCGAGGTGTGGGACCGCGAAACGCTGATCAGCCGCTGGAAGCAGCAGGGTGAGAACTTCAAGGCCGAATGGGCCGCCGAACTTCCGGGCGATGAGCCGCTGACCGTCTACTGGTCGGGCGAGGACTGGCTGGACATGTGCCGCGGCCCTCACTTGCCCTCCACCGGCAAGCTGGACCCGGCCGCCTTCAAGCTGACGCGCGTTTCGGGCGCCTATTGGCGCGGCGACCAGAAGAACGCGATGCTTTCGCGCATCTACGGCACCGGCTGGCTGAACAAGAAGCAGCTTGCCGCGCACCTGACGCGCCTTGAGGAAGCCGCCAAGCGCGACCACCGCAAGCTGGGCAACGAGATGGACCTGTTCCACCTCCAGGCCGAAGCGCACGGTTCGGTGTTCTGGCACCCCAAGGGCTATGTGATCTATCGCGCGCTTGAGGATTACATGCGCCGCGCGATCAGCCAGGCCGACTGCAAGGAAGTGAAGACGCCGCAGGTCATGGACGCGCGGCAGTGGGAAGCCTCGGGCCACTGGGGCAAGTACCGCGAGAACATGTTCGTCATCCCCGACGAAGTGCCGAATACCGAGGATGACGGCCCGATCATCTCGAACGACGCGCAGTGGATGGCCCTCAAGCCCATGAACTGCCCGGCGCACGTGCTGATCTTCAAGCAGGGCATCAAGTCCTACCGCGATCTGCCGCTGCGCATCGTCGAGAATGGCTGCTGCCACCGCAACGAGCCGCACGGCGCGCTGCACGGGCTGATGCGCGTGCGCCAGTTCACGCAGGACGATGGCCACATCTTCTGCCGCGAAGACCAGATCGTCGGCGAAGTGCAGGCCTTCTGCGAGATGGCGGACCGCGTCTACAAGGACTTCGGCTTCACCTACTCGATCAAGCTGGCGCTGCGTCCGGACAACCGCATCGGCACCGAAGAGCAGTGGGACAAGGCAGAGGCTGAACTGCGCGACGCCGTTGTGCGCGCGGGCCTCGCCACGGAGGAATACGGCTGGGAAGAACTGCCCGGCGAAGGCGCGTTCTATGCGCCCAAGCTGGAATGGCATCTGACCGACGCGATCGGCCGCACCTGGCAGGTCGGCACGATCCAGTCCGACCGCATGCTGCCCGAACGCCTCGACGCGCACTACATCGGCGAGGACGGCGAGAAGCACCGCCCGGTCATGCTGCACCGCGCGATCTTCGGTTCCTACGAGCGCTTCATCGGCATCCTGATCGAGCACTTCGCCGGCAAGCTGCCGGTCTGGCTCGCCCCGGTTCAGGCCGTGGTGACCACGATCGTCTCCGACGCCGACAGCTATGCGCAGGAAGTCTCGCAGAAGCTGAAGGCCGCCGGCGTGCGCGTCGAAACCGACCTGCGCAACGAGAAGATCAACTACAAGGTGCGCGACCATTCGCTGAAGAAGGTTCCGCATCTGGTGGTGGTCGGCAAGCGCGAGGCTGAGGAAGGCACCGTTGCCATCCGCACGCTGGGCGCAGAGCACCAGAAGGTCATGACGCTCGACGAAGCCATCGCCATGCTCAAGGCCGAATCCACCGCGCCCGATCTGCGCTGATGGCCAAGCTCCGGTGATCAGGCCCGGCTCCCCCGACGACGCCCCGCGCGCCTTTGCCATCTGGCGCGCGGCGGTGGACGCCACCCACGGCTTCCTGTCGGCGGAGCACAAGGTCGAGATCGCCAGACAGGTCGAAGCCATGCTCCCGGCGGTCCCCTTGTGGATCGCCGAGGATGCGGGCGGCACGGCGCAGGGCTTCATGGTCTTCGTCGATGGATCGATAGAGGCGCTGTTCGTCGATCCCGCGGTCCACGGCCGGGGCTTCGGCTCCGCGCTGGTCGCCCATGCGCTGGCGCTGGAGCCGCAGGCCCGCGTCGATGCCAACGAGCAGGCCGACAACGCCCTGCCCTTTTACGAATCGCGCGGTTTCCTGCGCACCGGCCGGTCCGAACGCGACGCCGACGGCCGCGCCTATCCCATCATTCACTTGCGTCATCCCGGAAAGACATCAGCATGATCAAGCGCGAGCTTATCGACACCGCGTGGATCCCTGACGGGGAGAAGCTCGAACTCTACAAGCACGACCAGGATTACATGATCGTCCTGGGCCACAACGAGCTGATGTCCACGCGCAAGTGGGGCAGCGAGGAAGCCCTCGCGACGATGGCGTACGAGCGCATCAAGGGTATTACCAAGCGCCCGCACTTCCTGATCGGCGGCTACGGCATGGGTTTCACCCTGCGCGCCGCGCTGCGCACTCTGCCTGAAGATTCGAAGATCACGGTCGTCGAACTGGTGCCCGAGATCATCGAATGGGCGCGCGGGCCGATGGCCGATCTGGCACAGGGCTGCCTCGACAATCCGCGCGTCAATCTGGTGATGAGCGATGTGGCGCACGTGATCGACGGATCGCGCGCCGCCTACGACGCGATCCTGCTCGACGTCGACAACGGCCCCGACGGGCTGGTGCGCGAGGACAACAACGTCATCTATTCGAAGGCCGGCCTGCGCGCGGCGCGCAATGCGCTGACGCCGGACGGCGTGCTGGCGGTCTGGTCCGCCGGTGCCGATCCCGCCTTCACTCGCCGTCTGGAGCGTGCCGGGTTCAAGGTGGACGAAGTGAAGGTCTCCTCGCGCAGCAACGGCAAGGGGCCGAAGCACGTGATCTGGTTCGCCACCCCGGAATAAGTCCGGCGGGCGGCGGCCTATCTGCGCGCGATATTGGCGCACAAGCTCCGCAATCAAAAACTCGTCGCCCCCGCGAAGGCGGGGGCCCCGCTTATTTTGGTTCACGCGGAGACGCAGAAGTGTCGGCGGCAGCACGATCCCTCTGCGTCTCCGCGTCTCCGCGTGCTAAAAAAGAAAGAAGCGGGATCCCCGCCTTCGCGGGGATGACGGGGTTATTTGATTAGGTCGGGGTAGGTTGGGTTGAATTGAGCCGGCTAGGCTAGGCTAGGCTGGGCTGGGCTGGGCTGGGCTGGGCTGAGCGTGAAATCCCCGCCCGAAACCCAGTCAACGCGGAAGGCTGCGATCCCCGCGCGCCTGAATCCGCCGCGCTTTGGCCCTTCCGGCCGCCGCCACCAGAACGCTGGTGCTCAGCAGAATGCCCGAGACCAATATGCCCACGGCCACCAGCCCCGGCGGGCTGAAGTCGGTGCGGGCGTCGAGTTCCACCCATTTGCCCAGCCGCGCAGTGGCGCGGGCGGTCTGGCGATCCTTGGAGAGACGCATCACGGCTCCTTCGTGCTATCGCACCAAGGACTAGCCTTCCTGCGCCAGCCGATCCAGCCAAGCCTGCGCCTGCTTGGGCTCACCTACGGCGTGCGACTGCACCGGCCCGCGCGCCGCAAGGAATTCGGCGTGGAGCGCGAAAGGCTCCATATCCAGCTGATCGCGCAACTGGTCGATCTCGTCGGCCAGTTCGGTAAGGCCGTCCACCAGCGGCGCGGCCTTGGCGCGGGCCTGTTTGTCCTTGTTGTGGCCGAACAGGCCCCACTGCCCCGCCGCCGTCACCCGCAGCGCCTCGATCAGCGCGGCGCGGTATTCGATTTCGAGGTCGGCACGGCGGGAGTCCATGCGCTCAAGACGGTCTATTTTGGCCATGCACCGCTCCTAGAGCGCTTTGTCCAGAATCACCACAGGATGCCGTGCTTGTCCTGCACGATCGGCGGCGGTGCTTCCTCGCCGATGGACTGGAGCAGGTCGATCTCGATGGTGCGGCACATGGCGTTGAGCGGCAAGTCGTGAACCGAGTTGGCGAAAGGATCGACCAGATCGTCACCGATCGCCAGCACCGCCAGGAACATGATTCCCGCCAGGGTCGAGCCCAGCGGCGTCGCCACGCCCAGCGTCTCCACCAGGCCGATCGGCAGCAGGATGCAGAACATGTGGGTGAAGACGGTGGGGAAGAAGCGATACTGATAGGGCAGCGGCGTGTTCTTCAGCCGTTCCATACCGCCCTGCGCATTGGCGATGTCCACCAACACGGCTTCCATCTGCGTCTGCTGGATGGTGTCGATCCAGCCCTTGCGCCGCGCCTCATCTATACGGCGGCCGGTATCGTCGAGAATGCCGTTGGCGATGTTCACCCGCTCCAGCGATTCGTCGGCATCCCCGCGCGACAGCATGCGCCGCACTTCCTCGTCCGGCTTGATCCGGCGCAGCTGGCAGCGCAGCGCGTTCACGTAGGCGATCTGGCGCAGCACCACGCGGCGCTTCAGCTCGGTGGCTTCGGGATCGGGCATGAAATTGCGCGCGGCACGGGCGATGTTGCGGCTGGCATTGATCATCAGCCCCCACAGCCCGCGCCCTTCCCACCAGCGCTGGTAGGCGGAGTTGCTGCGAAAGCCGAGGAACAGCGCCAGCGCCGAACCGAACAGCGTCACCGGCAGGTTGGGCGCGTGGAACGGCAGCATGAAGTACGTCACCGTGACCACGACGTCCCAGACGAACAGCACGGTAATCGGCTTCCAGATCTCTCGCAGGATCTGGAGGGGTTGCAGCGAAGGGGTAACGATCATCGCTTGGCGGAATCCTCCACGACGGCCGCCTTGCCATCGGTCTTGACGGTCGCGGCATTGGACAGCGCGACCGAGGTTCCCGAAACCGGCCGCAGGGTGAACCATTCGGCCCTGTCGACGGCAACGAGAAAGCCCAGCACGCCCAGGCCGAACAGCAATAGCAGAAAATTCCCGACGAGCGATTGGCGAAGACGGGCCCGCTCGGCTTCGGTCGTGGGTTGCATGGCGTATCTCCAGTTCAAATCGCGTGAGCGCTTAAACTGGGAGGCTATGATTTCGTTTGCATCGACCGAACGTGACAATTCATTGCTGCACCGCAGCAGACACGATGTGCAGTGCAGCAGAAACGATGAGACGCAAACAACCACGTCAAAACGTTTTGAAACGGAATGGAAAATTGGCGGACTTGTGTGCCTTACGCACACTTCCATTGCCTCAGAAGGGCAGCGGAGCCTTGGCAAGGATTAGAGCCAGTGCGCAGCCGCACACGATGGCGGTGCGCAGGATCTCGACCTGAACGGCGGAGCGGGCGACGGGCGCAAGGGCGAGAATGCGGGCCATGGAGGGGATCATGCGCCTGCCCGGTTGCCAATCGGTTAAGGACGGCGGGGAGCGCGTTGCTCCCCACCATTCCTTATTTTGAGGGCATCTGCTGGCTGGAGCAGTGGAACGAACCACCACCGGCCAGCACCGCATCGGCCATGACGCCCACGGTATCGCGATCGGGGAACAGTTCGGCGATGGCGGCAATGCCGTCCGCGTCGTGCTCGGTGCCGTAGATCGGCACGACCACCAGCTTGGAGGTGATCGCGAAATTCATGTAGCTGGCGGGCTCGATCCGGCCGTCAGACTCCACGCGGCCCGGCGAGGGCACTTCGCGCACCGTCACGCCCATCGCCTCGGCCCGGGCCTTGGCATCGGCGTAGATCGCGGCGTTGGGATCGTTCGGGCCGGTCGCGCGCGGCAGGGCCAGCACATTGGGCGCAACGAAGCGCGCAAGGTTGTCGACATGGCCGTCGGTATGATCGTTGATCAGGCCGTCGCCCAGCCACAGCACGCGGTCGTAGCCCAGATCGCGCTTCAGGCGCATTTCCAGATCGTCGCGGCTCAGGTGCGGGTTGCGGTTGGGGTTGAGCAGGCACTGCTCGGTGGTGGCGACCAGCCCGGTGCCGTCGCCGTCCAGCGCGCCGCCTTCCAGAATCCAGTCCGAGGTTTCCACCGCCAGCCCGGCATCGTGCGCCAGTTCGGCGCCGATTTCCTGGTCCCCATCCATCAGGTACTTGCCGCCCCAGCCGTTGAAGCCGAAGCGCATCGCCTTGAGCGCGCCCGCACCGTCGGCACAGACCAACGGCCCGGTATCGCGCAGCCAGACGTCGCCATAGCGGCGCACTTCCAGCGAGACCTTGGACGAAACGAGCGAGGCCGCGCGCGCACGGTTGGCCTCGTCCCGCACGATCAGGCGCACTTCCTGCCCCGATTCGGCCACGGCCGAGGCGAACTCGGCCATCTGCACCTGTGCGGCTTCCAGGAAGCCCGGCCATTCGACCGGGTCATGCGGGAAGCCGATCCAGATCCAGTCCTGCGGATGCCATTCGGGAGGAAGGGCGAAAGTCACTTGTGGCAGCCTCCTTGAGCCGCGGCGCAAGCCTTGTCGCGGATCGCGCGGAATTCGTCGGTTTCGTGCCAGTTCGGCCAGAAGTCCGAATCGGCGAGCGTGCGGCCGAGCCGATAGTAGAGCCCCGCCGTCTGGGCAATGCCGTCCCAGTTCCAGCTTTCCGAGTATTCGTCCTTGGGCCCGTGATAGCGGTTGGAGTTGTAGTCCTCGCTCGCCGCATCGCCTGCGGCCTTGCCGCCGTCCACCCAGTCGGTGCTGGCGGCCAGATCGAACATCGGCACACCGCGCTTCGCCATCGAGAAGTGGTCGGAACGGTAGTAGTAGCCGCGCTCCGTGTGCTCCTCGGGCACTTCGCTCAGACCTTCATCGGCCAGTTCGTCGCGGAAGATCGAGGTGAGGTCGGACTTGTCGCCACCCGTCATGGCATAGGAACGCGTGCGACTGCCCGGCAGCAGCGCATCCATGTTGACCCCGCCCACGGTGTGGTCGAGCGGGTAGATCGGGTTGGCGGCATAGTATTCCGAACCGAGCAGGCCTGATTCCTCCAGCGTCACCGCCACGAAGACCTGGCTACGCGCAGCCGGGCCGGCCTTGGCATTGGCCTCAGCAATCGCGGCCAGCGCGGCGACGCCGGTGGCATTGTCCACCGCGCCATTGCAGATGCCGTCGCCGGTATTGTCCGGGGTGCAGTGGCCAAGGTGGTCCCAGTGCGCCGAATAGAGCACGTATTCATCCGGGCGCACCTTGCCCGGCAGCACGCCGACGACATTGTGCGAGGTGGAGCGGCGGATCGCATTGTCGAAGCCCAGGCTGACCTTCAGGCCCAGCGGCACCGGCTTGAAGCCCTTCTGCTTGGCAGCAGCCGACAGCGCGGCAAGGTCCTTGCCCGAAGCCTTCAGGATCGATTCGGCAACCGACTTCTGGATCCAGCCGTTGGCGGCGGTCTGGTCCATGTCATCGTTCGGGGTGGCGACGCGGTACTGCGCGCCGGTCCAGCTGGAATTGACGACGTTCCAGCCATAGGCAGCGGGGAAAGTGTCATGCACGATCAGCGCGGCGGTCGCGCCCTGACGCGCGGCTTCCTCGAACTTGTAGGTCCAGCGGCCGTAATAGGTCATGCGGCGGCCCTTGAAGGGACCTTCTTCGGTGGCGGCGTCATAGTCGGCATCGTTGACCAGGATGACCGCGGTCTTCCCGTGCATGTCGATCCCGGCATAATCGTTCCAGCCCAGTTCCGGCGCGTTGATGCCGTAGCCGACGAAGACCAGTTCGCTGTCCTTCACCTGCGTCTTGGGCGTCACGCGGTAGCTGGCGGCCACATAGTCGTCACCGAACTTGAACGAGAGCGGCGTCTTGCTGCCCGTCACCGTCAGCGCGGAATGGTTGCTGCCGGTGATCTCCACCGTCGGCACGTCCTGCAGCCACTGGCCCTTGTTGCCCGGCTGGAGCCCGGCCTTCTTGAAGGACGCGATGATGGTATCGAGCACCTTGGGCTCCGCACTCGTGCTGGGCGCGCGGCCTTCGAAATCGTCCGACGACAGCGTCTTCACCAACGTCTTCATGTTGTCGACCGAAAGCTGCGGTGCCGGTTCGGCAGTCATCGGCGGCGGCGGCAGGGCGGTGCCCTTGGGCAGCTTGGGCGCGGCGATGGCGGCCGTGCCGAAGCACAGGGCGACAGAGGCAAGCAGGGCGGCGGTGCGTTTCATTATCTGGGCGATCCTGTTTTCAGACCTCGACTGCATCGGGCCTGTTGTATTTTGGATGACCGGCCTCGTGCCAGAGGCAGGCGGTGGGCACAAGGCGGAGCGAACGCACGGCATCTCCTCCAATTAACCCGTCATCCCCGCGAATGCGGGGATCCCGCTTGTCTTTCAACGCCCGCGCCATGACTCAAGAAAAGCGGGGCTCCCGCATTCGCGAGGGCGACGATCTGTTAAGTTCGGGATACGCCGCGCCAACTGACACGCTTGCCCTCACGCTCCCGCTTGGGCAGGAACCCCGGCATGGATGCCGAACTGCAAGCCGACTGGACCGGCGCGATCGAACGCGCGCGTGCCCATGCCCCTTACCTCGCCTCGCTGCTGGACCGGCATCCGGACCTTGCCGCGCTCCTGGCACAAGGGAAGGGCGAGGAAGCGCTGGCCTTCGCCCGCACCGCCGGCAGCGGCATCGACGATGTCGGCATCGCGCTGCGCCGCGAGAAGCAGGCAATGGCCCTCGCCCTCGGCATCGGCGACCTTGCCGGGGCCTTCCCGCTGCTGCGCGTCACCGGCGAGCTTTCCGCACTGGCCGACCGCGCGCTCGATGGCGCCATTGCCGAGGGTATCCGCCGCCGCGTGCCCGATGCGGAGCCTGCCGGTTTCCTCGCCCTCGCACTCGGCAAGCATGGCGCGGGCGAACTCAACTACAGTTCGGATATCGATCCGATCCTGCTGTTCGATCCCGAACTGCTCCCCCGGCGAGAGCGGGACGAACCGGGCGAGGCCGCGCAGCGCGTGGCCCGCGCGGTGGTGGAGACGCTCGGCAAAGTCACCGACCACGGCTACGTCTTCCGCATCGACTTGCGCCTGCGCCCGGCCTCCGAGGTCAGCCCGCTGGCGATTTCGATCAATGGGGCGCTGAGTCATTATGAATCGTCCGCGCTGGCGTGGGAGCGCGCCGCCTTCATCCGCGCCCGCGCCTGTTCGGGCGACATTGCCGCGGGCGAGGCGTTCCTGGCCGCGATCCGCCCCTTCGTATGGCGCAAGAGCCTGGATTTCGGCGCCATTGCCGAGATCGGCCGCCTCACCGCGCAGATTCGCGCCAATACGCGCGGCAGCGCCACGGTCGGCCCCGGCTTCGACCTCAAGAAAGGGCGAGGCGGCATTCGCGAGGTGGAGTTCTACGCCCAGACCCACCAGCTGATTCACGGCGGCCGCAACCCCGCGCTGCGCCTGCGCGGCACCCGCGCCACGCTGGACGCACTGGCTGAAGCCGGGCTGGTGCCGGCCGAGGATGCGCGCCTGCTGGGCGAAAGCTACGACCGCCTGCGCACCATCGAACACCGCCTGCAGATGGTGCAGGATCAGCAGACTCACGCCCTGCCGATGCGGCCCGAAGCGCTGGAAGCCGTGGCCCAGCTCGACGGGTTGCCCGACGGCGAGACCCTGCTCAGCGAGTTGCGCGCGATCACCGATGCCGTGGGCGAACGCTATGACGCGCTGGTCATGGCCCAGACCCCGCTCGGCCCCACCACGCAAGTCGCCATGCCAGCGCAGGATGACCTACGCGACGAACTGGCCGGCCTTGGCATTGCCGATGCCGAGACGATGGCCCACCGCGTCGAAGGCTGGCTTTCCGGCGGCATGCGCGCACTGCGTTCGGACGCAGCGCGCGCCGCCTTCGCTGCCGTGCGCGCCGATCTGTTCGCCGCGCTGGCCGCCGCGCCGGAGCCGGAGCGCGCCTTCGCCCGCTTCGAAAAGCTGCTGAACAACCTGCCCTCCGCCATCAACCTGTTCCGCCTGCTGGAAGCGCGCCCGGCGCTGCTGGAACGGCTGGCGCGCATTCTCAGCCTTGCGCCCACGCTGGCCGACGCGCTGGCCCGGCGCGCCGACCTGCTGGACCCGCTGATCGATGCCAGCGCCTTCGACCTGCCCGGATCGGTAGAGGAACTGGTCGCCGAATTTACCCAATTCGAGCCGGGTGCCGACTACGAACAGAAGCTGGGCACCGTGCGCCGCAAGGTGGGCGATCGCCGCTTTGCGCTGGGCGTACAACTGATCGAGGGCGCCAACGATCCGCTCGACATCGGCCATGCCCTCGCCCGCATTGCCGAGGCCGCACTGGTGGTGCTGACCGATGCCGCGCTGGAGGAATTCCGCGCCGTCCACGGCGTGGTGCCGGGCAGCGAACTGGTCGTGCTCGGCCTTGGCCGCATGGGCGGCGGCGTGCTCACCCATGCCTCCGACCTCGATCTGATCTACCTGTTCACCGGCGATTTCGCGGGCGAATCGGATGGGCGGCGGCCGCTGGGGGCAACGCTCTATTACAACCGCGTCTCGCAGCGCGTGACCGCCGCGCTATCGGTGCCGACGGCCGAAGGCGCGCTCTACGAAGTCGATACCCGCCTTCGGCCCTCTGGCGAGCAGGGCCCGCCTGCCGCCAGCCTCGACAGCTTTGCACGCTATCAGCAGGAACAGGCCTGGACCTGGGAACACATGGCGCTCTGCCGCGCCCGCGCGCTTTACGGCTCGGCCAAGGCGCGCGCCGACCTTGGCGACGTGATTCACAGCGTGCTCGCCGCGCCGCGCGATGCGGACAAGCTGCGCGCGGACGTGCTGGAAATGCGCGCCAAGATGGCCGGGCACAAACCCGCCAAGGGCCCGCTGGATGTGAAGCTGATGCGCGGCGGGTTGGTGGACCTCGAATTCCTTGTCCACTTCACGCAGCTGCGCAGTGGGCTCGGCCTCGATCCCGATCTGGGCGCGGCGCTGCAATTGCTGGTGGCGGACGGGTTGCTGCCGGCCACGCTGGTGGAGGCGCATGACGTCATGACGCGCCTGCTGGTGGCAGGCCGCCTCTTCGCGCCCGATACCCACGTGCCGGGCAAGCCCTCCTGCATGGCGCTGGAACGCGCCTGCGGCTATGCCGCATGGCAAGAGCTTGAATCCGCCCTCGCCCGGGCCCGCGCGCATGTCGCCGCGAGTTGGAGCGAGACTTTCGGCGAAACACTGGAGACCACTTGATGAGCACCCGTCCTGCAGCCGGAGACCTGTTCCCCGATATCGCGATGGAAACGCCCGAAGGCGGCAGCGTGAAGGCTTCGGACTTCGCGGGCCGGAAGCTGGTCGTGTTCTTCTACCCCAAGGACAACACCCCCGGCTGCACCACCGAAAACCTCGATTTCTCGGCGCTGAAGGGTGAGTTCGACGCGGCCGGCGTCGCCCTGCTGGGCGTCAGCAAGGATTCGGCGAAGAAGCACCAGAACTTCATCGCCAAGCACGACCTCAAGGCCCCGCTCGCCAGCGATGCCGAGGAAGGCGGCCTGTCCGACGCGCTTGGCATCTGGACCGAAAAGCAGAACTATGGCCGCACGTATATGGGCATGGTCCGCACCACCTACCTGATCGGCCCGGACGGCAAGATCGCCCGCGTGTGGGATAAGGTGAAGGTCAAGGACCACGCCGCACAAGTGCTGGAGGCCGCCAAGGCGCTCTGATCGTGCAGTCTCCAATGCCCAGTGTTGCCGCCGCGATCCGCGAGGTGCTGCTCGAATCCGACCCCCGCGCCAAAATCATGGCTACCCGCAAGGTGGCACGCGACTGGCGGCTGGGCCGCCTCGCCTATGCCTTCGATGTGGAAATGCCCGAGGAACCGGGTCGGCCGGCCGCGCCTGAACTGCTGCCGCCGAACCGCATGCCCAAGCGCGGCAAGGGCGGTTCGGAGCGCGGGCGGCTCGCGCTCTGGCATGCCATCGCCCACATCGAATTCGTTGCCATCGACCTTGCGCTCGACATGGCGGGGCGATTCGGCGGGCAGATGAATGAGGGCTTCGTCAGCGATTTCCTCTCGGTCGCCGCCGATGAAGCACTGCACTTCGCGCTGATCGACCGGCATATGCGGGCACTGGGCGGCCACTACGGCGCCCTGCCCGCACACAGCGGACTCTGGGACGCCGCGCACGAAACGCGCCACGACGTTACCGCCCGCCTCGCGGTGGTACCGATGGTGCTGGAAGCGCGCGGGCTGGACGTGACGCCGGCCATGCTGGAACGGGTGCGAAGTTCGGGTGACGAGCGCGGCGCGCGCATTCTCGAAAGAATCCTTGACGATGAAATCCGCCACGTTCGTTTCGGCTCAACCCATTTCGCCGCATGCGCCGAAGCGATGAACGGTGAACCGAGCGAGCTTTGGAAAACCCTGGTTTCCCGCCATTTTCGCGGTGCCGTTAAGCCACCGTTCAACGACTCGGCGCGCCTCGCTGCCGGTTTATCGCGGGATTTCTACCTTGGGGTTGTCTGTTAGGAACTGATCGGCATAACTCCACCTCGCGAGACGGCGGGGGGTTCCGACCATCTCACATAACTAGGGTTAACGGTGCGCCGTTTGGCGTGCCGGTCGCTAAAGACAAGCGTCGAATCTCTCGGGATTCCGGCGGATAACAAGGTATTGCGAGTGGTCGTAACGAAACTCATTGCCAAGTTCCGCACGGTGTCGGCTACGGTCGCAGTCGCGGGTCTTTCACTGGCAGCCCACCCCGCCATGGCCAACAGCGCTGCAGCCGCCGCCGACATTTCGGCCCCGCTGCGCACCGCCCAGGCCGCCAACCAGTCGGCCAGCGGCGGCGAGGACGAACAGTTCCGCACCCTGTTCAGCTCCTGGCAGAATTTCGAGGAAACCGGCCTTGCCGCGGCCAAGGCGAAGCCCGCCATCCCCGGCACCGCCCGTCTTTCCGGCGTCAACATCCCCTCGCGCACCCCGCTTGAAGGTCTGAAGCTCACCAGCAGCTTCGGCATGCGCGAACACCCGATTTTCGGCGGCCGCCGCGCCCACAAGGGCATCGATCTGGCCGCACCCGTCGGCACCCCGATCTACGCAACCGCTGACGGCGTCGTCGGCAAGGCTTCGTGGTTCGGCGGTTACGGCCTGTTCGTCGAACTCGAACATGGCGGCGACCTTGAAACCCGTTACGGCCACATGTCGCGCCTGAACGTTGCCGAAGGCCAGATGGTCCACAAGGGCGACGTGATCGGCTACGTCGGCACCACCGGCAATTCGACCGGCCCGCACCTCCACTACGAAGTCCGCGTCGACGGCGAAGCGGTCAACCCGATCCCCTATATGCAGGGCGATCGCATGGCCTCCGCCAACTAAGAACGGCGCCAACTAAAACGGCTTCGACCGATAGAGTTTCAAACCGGTCAGGAACCGCAAAAAGACGGTCCGGCCTTCACGGTTTGGAGAGGAGGGAAGAGGCGGCTTCAGGGCCGCCTTTTCTTATGGGCGATCCGGATTATCCGATCGCTGAGGATACCCTGCCGCCCCTTTCTTCGTCGCCCCCGCGAAGGCGGGGGTCCCGCTTTTCTGCGGGCGGAGAAGGACAAGCGGGGTCCCCGCCTTCGCGGGGACGACGGGCTTTATTTAACGGCAACCGAGCAAACACCGGCTTCAAACCGGGCAGATCCACGCCTAGGCTGGCTGCGTGACGTCACTCTATCACCCACCCATCAAGCGTTCGGTCGAGATCGCCGGGCACAAGACCTCCATCAGCCTTGAGCCGATATTCTGGGACATGCTGCGCGCCGCCGCCACCGAAGCGGGCGTGCCGGTCAACGCGCTGGTCGCCCGAATCGATGCCGAGCGGCTGGAGGCGGAAGTCCCGCCCGGCCTTGCCGGCGCCGTCCGCGTGTGGCTGGTAACGAATCGGGCGTAGGCGGCTTTCCGCCCAAGCATCTCGATCGAGTTTCTTTTTCCCATCTTGCCAGCCCCGGCTCGAACGCTAGGCTTCGCCCCTTCACACGGCGCTTCAGCCCCGGTTCAGCGCGAGAGGTCCCAACAGTCCCCATGTCCTTCGCGCGTTTTGCCGCAGTAATCCTGAGTGTGGTTGCGCTGCTCGGCTGGTCGGCCACGCCCGCCGCAGCCCAGTCGATCCTGCGCGATGCGGAGACCGAGGCCCTGCTGAAGGACATGGCCCGCCCGCTGATCGTCGCCGCCGGGCTGGATCCCTCGCATGTCGATATCGTTCTGGTGAACGATCCCTCGGTCAATGCCTTCGTTGCCGGCGGGCAGGCGGTCTACGTCAATTCGGGCCTGATCAATGAGGCCGATTCCGCCGCGCAAGTGCAGGGCGTGATCGCGCACGAACTGGGCCACGTCACCGGCGGCCACGCAGTGCTGAATCAGGGCGCGCAGAGCGCCACCAACATCTCGCTGCTCTCGCTGCTGCTCGGCGCGGCGGCGGCGGCGGCAGGCGGCGCCGAGGCAGCGATGGGTGTGATCATGGCCGGCCAGCAGGCCGCCATGGGCAAGTTCCTGGCCTATACCCGCACACAGGAAGCCTCCGCCGATGCCGCCGGCGCGCAGTATCTCTCGGCCGCCGGCATCAGCGGGCGCGGATCGCTGGAATTCTTCCAGAAGCTGCAGAATCTGGAGTTCCGCTACGGCTATCGCCCGCAGGACGGCGACCAGTTCTATTCCACCCACCCGCTGACCGGCGATCGCATCCAGACCTTGCAGGATACTTATGAGAAGGATCCCGCCTGGCTGAAGCCTGACGATCCCAAGATTCAGGCCCGCTATGTGCGGATGAAGGCCAAGCTGTTCGGCTATCTGGCCGAACCACGCGACGTCTTCCGCATCTATCCGCAGACCGACAATTCAGTGCCGGCGCATTATGCCCGCGCCTATGCCTGGCATCGCCAGTCGGAAATGGACCGCGCCACGGCAGAGGCCGACGCACTGTTGATGACCGATCCCGACGATCCCTATTTCCTGGAGCTGAAGGGGCAAATCCTGCTCGAATCGGGCCAGCCCACCGAAGCGCTGGTGCCCTTGCGCAAGGCAACCGAACTCACCGGATATCAGCCGCTGATCGCCACGCTGTTCGGCCACGCGCTGATCGCGACCGAAGACCCGCAGCATTTCAAGGAAGCCGAGACGGTGCTGAAGAACGCCGCCGCGCGCGACCGTGAGAATCCGTTCACCTGGTATCAGCTGGGCACGATCTACGCCGCCAATGGCGACATGCCGCGCGCGCGCCTTGCCAGCGCGGAACAGCAATCGCTGTCCGGCCAGATGGATGCCGCGCTGATGAACGCGCAGGCGGCCGAGGCCGGACTGAAGCAGGGCACGCCGGACTGGCTGCGCGCGCAGGACATCGAGATGGAAGCGCGCGCCACACTGGAACGCAACAAGAAGCGCCGTTAAAGGCGGGACCTCCAGATTACGGGAATGACGACAATAATGGCACTTGGAACGAAGATCGCGGCGACCGTGGCAGGCATCGCTCTTGTAGGGGCAGGCGTCTGGTTCGGCGGGCCGGTGATCGCCGGCCGCGTGATTCACGACTATCTCGTCACCAATCCCGAAGTGCTGACCGAGGCGATGGACGCCCTGCAGCGCAAGCAGGCCAAGGCGCAACTGGCCGGCGTGAAGCAGAGTGTGGAAACGCCCTTCCCCGGCGCCGTGCTCGGCAATCCCAACGGCGCGGTCACGCTGGTGGAATTCACCGACTATGCCTGCGGTTACTGCCGCCGCAGCCTGCCCGACGTGGCGCAGCTTCTGGCCAAGAACCCGAACTTGCGCATCGTCGTGCGCGAACTGCCGATCATCAGCCCGCACAGCCCGGACGCGGCGCGCATGGCCCTCGCCGCGGCCGAACAGGGCAAGTACGCGAAGTTCCACGATGCCATGTTCTCCGCCGGGCAGGTCGATCCGCAGGCGATCGAGGCTGCCGCCAAGCAGGCCGGTCTGGACATGGACCGCGCCCACAAGGTGGCTGCAAGCCCGGTGGTGGCACAGGAACTGTCCCGCAATCTGGATGTCGCCGGCCGGCTTGGCTTCAGCGGCACGCCCAGCTGGGTTGTCGGCGACCGCCTGATCTCCGGCGCGGTGGGCTTCGATCAGCTGTCGCAGGCAATTTCCGAAGCAAACGGGGCCTGACGGGCTGCGGCGGATGGGGCAAAGGATCCATATCCTTGTCACCCATCGGAAAATCGCGCGGAGCCACCTGCGTAGCGCCCCGGATTTGCCGCCCCGTGCGATTTTCGTCTAGATAGCCGTCATGCGCGTTCTGCCGATCCAACCGATCCCCTTCTTCGCCGACAAGGACAAGGCCTTCTGGCGCCTGCAGTTCGCGGGCTGGGGCGGTGCGATGCTGCTGCGCACGATGTCGGCGCTGGCCAACGACCAGCCGCTGTCGAATCTGGTGCTGGTGCTGATCGCCACGATCACCGGCTTCTCGATCTCGCTGGTGCTGTCGGTCGTCTATCGCCTGCTGATTACCAAGCGGCCGATCGTCACCTGGGGCATGACCGCGCTGATCCTGCCGATTGCGGTGGCATTGCACGCGTTCATCGATGCCTGGGTGATCTCGCTCTACCGCGCGGACAGCGACACCAGCTTCACGCAGCTGTTCATCGGCGTGTTCTATTACGACGCCACGCTGCTGGGCGCATGGTCGGCACTCTATTACGCGATCAATTTCTACCTGCAGGTGGAAGAGCAGAACGATCAGCTGATCCAGCTGGAAAACCAGGCGACCCAGGCGCAGCTGGCCATGCTGCGCTATCAGCTGAACCCGCATTTCCTGTTCAACACGCTGAACTCGATCTCCACGCTGGTGCTGCTGAAGCAGACCGAGCCGGCAAACGCCATGCTCAGCCGCCTGTCCTCGTTCCTGCGCTACACCCTGATCAACAAGCCTTCCGCGCGCGTCACGGTGGCGACCGAGGTGGATACGCTGAAGCTCTATCTCGACATCGAACTGATGCGATTCGAGGAACGGCTGCGCACCACCTTCGCCATCGATCCGGCCACCGAAACCTGCCTGCTGCCCTCGCTGCTGCTGCAGCCGCTGGTCGAAAACGCCATCAAATATGCCGTCGCGCCGCAGGAGTCGGGCGCCGAAATCACCGTTGCCACGCAACTCGTCGGGCCGATGCTTCGCATCACCGTCTCGGACACCGGACCGGGCTTGCAAACTCCGACTACCGACAACAGGTTGTCGGGCATGACCTATGATGGAGGGGAGCCGGTATCCACCGGCGTCGGCCTTTCGAACATCCGCGACCGCCTCAGCCAGGCCTACGGCGAGCATCACCGCTTCGAAACGGTGGAGCCTGTCGAAGGTGGCTTTGCCGTGCTGATCGAGCTTCCCGCGGAGCGCCAACCCTCCCCCGAGGACATGGAAGAACCCCAGCGGCAGCCCGTTCTCGTCGGGCGATGAAACAATTTTGGCCGCCGCGCGTTGCGAGGCCGGAGACAAGTGACACATGACCATTCGCACCATCCTCGTCGATGACGAGAAACTCGCGATCCAGGGCCTTCAGATTCGCCTGGAGAAGTACCCGGACGTCGAAATCATCGACACCTGTTCGAACGGGCGCGAGGCGATCCGCAAGATCAAGACCGAGAAGCCCGATCTCGTGTTCCTCGACATCCAGATGCCCGGGTTCGACGGCTTCTCGGTGGTGAAGGGCGTGATGGAAATCGAACCGCCGCTGTTCGTCTTCGTTACCGCCTATCAGGAACACGCCGTCCGCGCGTTCGAGGCCAATGCCGTCAACTACCTGATGAAGCCGGTGGATGAGGCGAAGCTGGACGACACGCTCGCCCGCGTGCGCCAGCGCATTGCCGAAAAGCGCTCTTCCGATGAAGCGGAAAAGCTCAAGACCGTGCTGGCCGAAGTCGCGCCCGACGCGGTGGATTCCATGCCGGAAGAGAGCGATCCCAATGCGGACCGCTACGAAAAGCTCATCAACATCAAGGATCGCGGCCAGATCTTCCGGATCGACGTCGATTCGATCGAGCATATCGAGGCCGCCGGCGACTACATGTGCATCCGCACTGCCGACAATTCGCTGATCCTGCGCGAAACTATGAAGGACCTGGAACGCCGGCTGGACCCGCGCGTGTTCCAGCGCGTGCACCGCTCCACCATCGTCAACCTGAATCAGGTCCGTCAGGTGAAGCCGCATACCAACGGCGAATGCTTCCTGGTGCTCGATTCGGGCGCGCAAGTGAAAGTCAGCCGCTCCTACCGCGACGTGATCGCGCGCTTCGTGCACTGAGTTTTCGCGCGGAAACGATTCCTTACAAACCGTCGCCCCAGCGCAAGCTGGGGCCGCCACCTTTCTGCAACGCTGGCCAAGAAAGCGGGATTCCCGCCTTCGCGGGGATGACGGCTGAGGGTGTCGACGCCCCTTCGATTCAGGCGCGTCGTTCAATCCTTCGAGCCGGCCGAGAACCGCGCGGCACGTTCCGCCAGACGCGCCACGGCCGCTCTGTGAATCGCGCGTGACGTGCAGAGCACACCGAAAGCGCGGGGATCGTGCTTGTTGTAGTTGAGCGGCGCACCGAAGGCGTCGGTCACTTCCGCCCCGGCCTCGCGCGCGATCAGCCCGGCCGCGGCGATATCCCATTCGTAGCCCCAGCGCAGGGTGGCGACGATGTCCGCCTCGTCGGCGCCGACCATCGCCATGCGGAGCGCAATCGAATTGGGCTGGTCTACCAGCACCAAGTCCGAATCTTCGGCCGCCAGCTTCTTCGCGGGGACTCGCGCGCCGGGCAGCGTCTCGCGGTGGCTGGCGCCGAGGCGCTTGCCGTTGCGCCAGGCACCCTTGCCCGCTTCGGCGTGCCAGAATTCGCCGCCAGCATCGCGCGCACGCGCGGGGGCATAGAGGTAGCCCAGCAAGGGCCGCCGCGTATTCACCAGCGCGACCGAGATCGCCCAGCCCGGCCGCCCGGCGATAAAATCGCGCGTCCCGTCGATCGGATCGACCAGCCACACCAGTTCATGCGCGGTACGATGGTGCGAATCGGCGGTTTCCTCGGACAGCCAGCCGGCCGAGGGCAGCAGCGCGCTGAGTTCGCGGCGCAAAAATTCGTCCACCGCAAGGTCCAGCGTGCAGACCGGACTGCCCGGCACTTTCTCCCAATGATCAAGCACATGGCCATCACCCGGCCACCCGGCAAGGGCGATACGTCCTGCCTCGCGGACGATAGCTTCGAGTCTGTCGCGGTCGATCATGTGCAAGCCCGGGGCTTCGATGCGGATGGTTCGTGGCGGCACCGTGCGCGAATGCACAGGCCGCGTGCGCGTCCTTGCGCGAGGGAACGGGACTTTTCAAGCGCGCAGGGATGTGCTTATGCGGCCCGGATCAAGTTCGGGGCCCCCCGTGCTTTTGGACGAGCCTTTCCACGGACACTCCAGCAGAAAGCGATTTCAGCGATGAACATTCACGAATACCAGGCAAAGGAACTGCTTGCGAAGTTCGGCGTCGGCATCCCCGCCGGCATTGCCGCCCTCACCGTCGAGGAAGCGGTTGCCGCCGCGAAGCAGCTCCCCGGGCCGCTCTACGTCGTGAAGGCCCAGATCCACGCCGGTGGGCGCGGCAAGGGCAAGTTCAAGGAACTGCCGGCCGACGCCAAGGGCGGCGTGCGCCTCGCCAAGTCGGTTGAGGAAGTCGAAGCTTTCGCCAAGGAAATGCTCGGCAACACGCTCGTCACCGTGCAGACCGGTGAAGCCGGCAAGCAGGTGAACCGCCTCTACGTGACCGACGGCGTCGACATCGCCGAGGAATACTACCTGTCGATGGTCGTCGACCGCGCCACCAGCCGCGTCGCCATGATCGTGTCGACCGAAGGCGGCATGGACATCGAGGATGTTGCCCACAACACCCCCGAGAAGATCACCACCGTCACCATCGACACCGCCGCCGGCTTCCAGGCCCACCACGGCCGCGCCGTTGCCTACGCTCTGAAGCTGACCGGCGACCTCAACAAGCAGGCGCAGAAGATCGCCAAGCAGCTGTACGAAGCCTTCGTGGCGCTTGACTGCGACATGCTCGAAATCAACCCGCTCGTCGAAACCAAGGATGGCAACCTGCTCGTCCTCGACACCAAGATGAGCTTCGATTCGAACGCCCTGTACCGTCACCCCGACGTGCAGGCCCTGCGCGACGAGACCGAAGAAGATCCGGCGGAAGTCGAAGCTTCGAAGTACGACCTGGCCTACATCAAGCTCGATGGCGACATTGGCTGCATGGTCAACGGCGCCGGCCTCGCCATGGCGACGATGGACATCATCAAGCTCAACGGTTCGTTCCCGGCCAACTTCCTTGACGTTGGCGGCGGCGCCACCAAGGAAAAGGTGACCGCGGCGTTCAAGATCATTCTGCGCGATCCGAACGTGAAGGGCATCCTGGTCAACATCTTCGGCGGCATCATGAAGTGCGACGTCATCGCCGACGGTATCGTTGCCGCGGCGAAGGAAGTGAACCTCTCGGTTCCGCTCGTCGTTCGCCTCGAAGGCACCAACGTCCAGCAGGGCAAGGACATCCTGGCCAATTCCGGCCTGCCGATCGTCCCCGCCAACGACCTGGGCGATGCCGCCAAGAAGATCGTGGCCGAGGTCAAGAACGTCGCCGCCTGATAGGGGGCCGTCTCTTGGATCGCACACGATCCCGTAACGGATAATGCAGCGGCGGGGGTCTTCCGGACCCCCGCCGTTTGCATATCAAGTTCGCATGAAGCCGGCCTTTCCGGCGTCATAGTAATTCTGGGCCGCCCATTTCTGCCGGGGCGATGCGCATTCCGGCGGATTTGCGATATGGCACTGGCGGTGAACCCACCACGGGCTCATCTCGCCGCCAGCGGGGCTTGACGTATACGTCAATTGCCTATTAGGCGGGCCTTGAGTGGATTTAATCGAGCGGCTAAATACGCCGCGCCTGAAACTGAGAGGACCCGATCAGATGAAGATCCTCGTGCCCGTAAAGCGGGTGATCGACTATAACGTAAAGCCGCGCGTGAAGGCGGATGGCACGGGTGTTGACCTGGCCAACGTCAAGATGAGCATGAACCCGTTCGACGAGATCGCGGTCGAAGAAGCCATCCGCATCAAGGAAGCGGGCAAGGCTGAAGAGATCGTCGCCGTCTCGGTCGGCCCGGCCAAGGCGCAGGATACGCTGCGCACCGCACTCGCCATGGGTGCCGATCGCGCGATCCTGATCGAAACCGATGCCGAGGTTGAGCCGCTGGCCGTCGCCAAGATCCTCAAGGCGATCGTCGCCGAAGAGAATCCCGGCCTCGTGATCCTCGGCAAGCAGGCGATCGACGACGATTCGAACCAGACCGGCCAGATGCTCGCCGCGCTGCTCGGCCGCCCGCAGGGCACTTTCGCCAGCAAGGTCGAGATCGACGGCGATCACGTTGCCGTGACCCGCGAAGTCGATGGCGGTCTGGAGACCGTGAAGCTGGCTCTGCCCGCGATCGTCACCACCGACCTGCGCCTCAACGAGCCGCGCTACGCTTCGCTGCCGAACATCATGAAGGCGAAGAAGAAGCAGCTCGATGTGAAGACTGCCGCCGATTACGGCGTCGACATCGCCCCGCGCCTCAAGACCCTGAAGGTCTCGGAGCCGCCGGTTCGCGTCGCAGGCGTCAAGGTTGCCGACGTCGATGCGCTGGTTGCAAAGCTCAAGGAACTGGGAGTCGCCTGATGAAGACGCTCGTTTGGGTCGAACACGACAACGCGTTGGTCAAGGACGCAACGCTCCACACCGTCACCGCCGCCGCCAAGCTGGGTGAAGTTCACCTGCTGGTCGCCGGCTCGGGCTGCCGCGCCGCTGCCGAAGCCGCCGCGAAGATCGCCGGCGTCGCCAAGGTCCACGTGGCCGACAACGCCGCCTACGAACACGCCCTGGCCGAGAACGTCGCGCCGCTGATCGTGGAGCTGATGGGCCACCACGACGCGTTCCTGGCGCCCGCCACCACCACCGGCAAGAACGTCGCCCCGCGTGTTGCCGCGCTGCTCGACGTGATGCAGCTGTCGGACATCCTCTCGGTTGAGGGCGAGAAGACCTTCACCCGTCCGATCTACGCCGGCAACGCCATCGCGACCGTGGAATCGAGCGATGCCAAGCTGGTGATCACCGTGCGCGGCACGGCCTTCGAAAAGGCCGCTGCCGAGGGTGGTTCGGCTGCCATCGAAGACGTCGCCGGTGCGGGTGATGCGGGTCTCTCCAGCTTCGTGGGTGCCGAACTCGCGAAGTCGGAACGTCCGGAACTGACCAGCGCCAAGGTCATCGTCTCGGGCGGCCGTGCACTGAAGGATTCGGAAACCTTCGAGCAGGTCATCATGCCGCTCGCCGACAAGCTCGGCGCCGCCGTCGGCGCCTCGCGCGCGGCGGTCGACGCGGGCTATGTGCCCAACGACTACCAGGTCGGCCAGACCGGCAAGATCGTGGCTCCCGAAGTCTACATCGCAGTGGGCATCTCGGGCGCGATCCAGCACCTTGCGGGCATGAAGGACTCCAAGACCATCATCGCCATCAACAAGGACGAAGATGCCCCGATCTTCCAGGTCGCCGACGTCGGGCTGGTGGCGGACCTGTTCAGCGCCGTTCCCGAACTCACCGGCAAGCTCTGATCGTCCGTGAAAATTTGATAAGCGCAGCCCCGGCCGGAAACGGCCGGGGTTTTCGTTTGTCTTCGCGGCGTTATAGGGAGAACCCGGAAAAGAGGCGCTTCGACCACGGCTGTGTCGGGGCGTCCGGGGCGCGCCGGGGGCGCGAAAAGGCGGGGAACTTCGTGAGGAATATCGCTTTCACTGCGATCGCATTGTCATGCCTGGGGGCCCAGGTGGCGACGGCCGCCGAACTCAAGCTGGAACTGCACCCGGTCACGCCGTGGACCGTCGATTGGGCGGACAACAGCTGTTCGCTGGCGCGCGGCTTCGGGAGCAGCGAATCGCCTTTCATCATGCGGTTCGAGAAGTTCTCGCCGGGCGATTCCTATCAGCTCGTGCTCATCGGCAAGGAACTGCGCGGCAGCGTCCACGATACCGGCCTGGAGCTCGCCTATGGCGACCGCCAACCGGAATCGATCGACGACCACGCCCGACACGGCGAATATGGCAAAGGCATCCCCGCACTGTTCGTCACCTCCAGCCTCGGCGTTCGAGAGCCGGGTAGCGACGAGCCGCCGAAAGTCACCGCGGAAACCGAGCGGAAGATCGGCAAGATCACGGTATTCTGGGGCGTCCGCAAGCTCACCCTGGACACCGGCCCTCTCGACCAGCCTTTCGCCGCGCTGCGCAAGTGTACCGATGACATGGTGCAAAAGTGGGGACTGGATCCGGCAGAGCAGGCCTCGCTCTCTCGCAAGGTCAAGCCGTCGACCGCGACCGTCAGCTATCTGCAGAACCGGTATCCGCAGGATCTGGCGTTCATGGGCAAGCAGGGCCTGATCAATATGCGCGTGCTGGTGGATGCCGAGGGCCGGCCGAAAGACTGCGCCATCCAGCGCTCTTACAGCAACCCCAAGTTCGAGCAGATCGCCTGCAAGGTCTTCATCGAACATTCCGCCTTCACACCCGCGCTGGATGCGCAGGGTCGTCCGGTGGCATCATACTTCGTCACGACCATTCACTGGGTGCTCTAGAGCGGGATCGGCCCTGCCCGCCATCACGTGCATGGGCCGGGGACCCTGTCCGCCGCCACGGTCGGCTATTGGCTCGGGCGGGATCGGACGGGCATTCAGCCCCCGCTGGCCGGAAGCCGCTCGAACAGGTTGATGGCGCTGACCCGGCCATCCTCGGGCTCATGCCGGCCGTAGCGCACGAAGCCCAGCGCATTGGCCACACGTTCGGACGCTGCATTGCCTTCATCGATCATGCAGGCAACGCGGCGCGGGCCGTGGGTCTCGTCGAACCAGGCGAGCGCGGCGCGCATGACTTCCTGCGCCAGCCCCTGCCCCCAGCAATCCTTGCGGACGATCCAGCCCGCCTCGGGCGTATCGTCCATGCCCTTGCCGAAGCCGCGCCAGCTGTGGAACACGCCGCAATTGCCCAGCAGGTCGGGTTCCCCCGGCCGGCGGACATAGAGCGTGCCGTAGCCGTATAGCGACCAGCTGCCGGCATTGCGGCCCAGACGGTTGAATTGCTCCATCGGATCTGCCGAGGCCGGCCCCAGATAGCGGCGCGTATCCTCATCCGCGATCAGCCGGCACAGGCCGTCCAGATCGTCCGCAGCGGGCTTCCACAGTTCGAAGCGCTCGGTCCGGAGGAAAGGGCCGTCGGTCACAGCAACTGGTCCACGCCATGGATGCAGAGGCCGAACAGGCCGCCCACCAGCGTGCCGTTGATGCGGATGAACTGGAGATCGCGCCCCACCGCGCCTTCGATGCGGTCCGTCACGGTCCGCGCATCCCAGCGTTTCACAGTTTCCGAAACCAGCCGCACAATCTCACCCCCATAACGCGACGCCACGCCGACAAGCGTGCGGCGGGCGAAGCGATTGACCATGTACTGCAAGCGGCGATCTTCGCCAAGTGACTGGCCCAGCTGGGAAAGACTCTCACCCAAGGCGCCGGAAAGCGCCTTGTCGGGATTGCGCACGGCCTTGAGCAAGCCGGAGCGGGTGCGTTCCCACATCCCGTCGATCCAGGCGCTCATCGCCGGGTTGGCGAGAAGGTCGGCCTTGATTCGCTCTACCCGCAGCTGAGTCTCCGGACTGTGGCGCAAGTCGTGCGCCAGCTTGGTCAGCGCCTCATCCACTTTGCCGCGCAAGGGATGATCCGGCTGGACGATCACTTCGGCCAGCAGGCGATAGGCGCCATCGAGCACGCCGTTGGCCAGCCGCTCGTCCAGCCCGGTCCAGCGCATGATCGAATTGGCGCGCTGGTGGATCATCTCGCGGATCATCGGCTCGTTGGCTTCGATCGCCTCACCGACCTTGCGCAACACACTTTCCAGCAGTGGCCGGTGCCGTCCTTCGGCAATCGCGTTTTCCAGTATCTGGCCCAGCAGCGGCGCAGCGTCGATCTTCTCGATCTGGCGGCGCAGGCCCGCCTTGACCATGCCGCCCATCTCTTCGGGATCGAGCGATTCAAGAATGTCGCCCACCAGTTGGGCGGCACCAGCGCGAATGCGCGACTGCTCCTCGCGCCGGGGATCGGCCAGAAAGCCACCCAGGCTCGCGGCGATGTTGAAGCCGTTGAGCCGCCGCGCGACGACCTGCGGCGTCAGGAAATTGTCGCGCAGGAAGGTCGCCATCGAATCGGCGATGCGATCCTTGTTCTCGGGGATGATCGCAGTGTGCGGGATCGGCAGGCCCAGCGGGTGGCGGAACAGCGCGGTGACCGCGAACCAGTCCGCCAGTCCGCCGACCATCGCCGCTTCCGTGAAGGAAATGGCATAGCCCAGCGGCAGGCTCCATTCAGGATGGATTGCCAGCAGATGCTTCAACACGACAAAGGCTGCCGCCATAAACAGCAGCAGCCCCGTCGCGAACATGCGCATCTGCCGCGCCCTGTCCGCCTTTGGCCCAACGGACCCGAGCAGATCTTGCCTTACCACCAAGACGTTACGCACGGGTGGCGGCAAGGTTCCTTCCGCATCTCATTCCGCCGCGATCGGTTGCGGCAGGGCTTCCGGCCCGTGCGCGTGGCCCGAATCGTGCGCGTGGTGCGGCTCGTAAGTGAGCAGCTTGCGGCGCAACCACGGCCCGATGCGCTTTTCGAAGCCATCGGCAAGGCTGAAGGCAGCCGGCACGATCACCAGCGTCAGCATCGTCGAAAGCAGCAGGCCACCGATCACGGTAATGCCCATCGGCGCGCGCCAGGCGGCGTCACCCGAAAGCGAGATCGCCGTGGGCACCATGCCCGCGGTCATCGCGACCGTGGTCATGACGATCGGCTGCGCACGCTTGTGCCCGGCGTCCATGATCGCGGAAAGCTTGTCGACGCCCTTCTCCATCTCCTCGATCGCGAAATCGATCAGCAGGATCGAGTTCTTGGCGACGATGCCCAGCAGCATCAGGATGCCGATGTAGACCGGCATTGAAACCGGCTGGCCGACCACCACCAGCGCCAGCAGGCCACCCAGCGGCGCCAGCAGCAGCGAGGCCATGTTGACCAGCGGCGAGACGAAGCGGCGATAGAGCAGCACCAGCACCGCGAAGACCAGGAAGATGCCGCTGATGACCGCGACGATGAAGCTGGTCACCATTTCCGCCTGCCACTTGTCCTCACCCACCGCCTCGTTCGAGACGCCCGTGGGCAGGTTCTTCATGATCGGCAGCTTCTGGATCTGCTCCATGATCGGGCCCTTGACCTGCCCTTCGCCCAAGTCGGCACCGACGAAGATGCGACGCGACTGGTTGTAGCGCTGGATCTGCGTGGGGCCGGCGCCGAAGCGGATTTCGGCAACGCGCTTCAGCGGTACCGAGCCGCCGCTGGCGGTGGTGACGGGGAGGTTCTCGATCGTCGAGAAATCGCGGCGCGAAGTGCGGGCAAGGATCACGCGGATCGGCACCTGACGGTCCGACAGCGAGAACTTGGCCGCGTTCTGGTCGATCTCACCCAGCGTGGCGATACGGATCGTCTGGCTGAGCGCCTGCGTGGTGACGCCAAGCTGCGCGGCCAGATCGACGCGCGGCACGATCACCAGTTCGGGGCGCTGCAGGTCGGCCGCGATACGCGGAGCGACCACGCCCGGAACCGTGCGCATCTGGTCCGCCAGCGTCTGCGCGGTCTTCTTCAGCAGCACGGAATCGCTGCCTGACAGCATGACCGAGATGTCACGGCCGCTGCCGGTGCCGCCCGATTGGGTGGCGAAGGTTACGCGCGCATCGGGAATGTCCTGAAGCTGCGGAGCCAGTCGGCGTTCGAACTCGATGCTGGTCGCCTTGCGTTCCTTCGCCGGCTTGAGCGCGAGGTAGAGCGAACCCTTGCCCTCACGGGAAGCCACCAGCACGCGTTCCACCTCGGGCTGCGCCTCGATCAGCGCCGCCACCTTGGCCGCCACCTGCTCGGTCTGCTCGATCGTGGTGCCGGGCACCATCTCGATATTGACCTGGCTGGTGTCGTTGTTGGTGTTCGGCTGGAACTGCGAGGGCAGGCCTGCCAGCAGTGCGAAGGTCACCACCAGTGCGTAGATGCCCGCGCAGAACGCGAAGAAGCGGTGATCGTGCATCCGCGCGATGATGCGGTCGGTGAAGTAGCGATACCAAGCGCCAAAGCTGCCAACGGTTTGGGCGAACAGGCGCAGGAGCCAGCCGAGCACGAAGATGCCGGCGGGAACACCCAGCGGTGCGACCACCGCGGCCAGAACGAGCGCGGCCTTGTCCAGCCCGACTTTCTCGAAGCCCATCTTGGCGGCCATGAAGATCGCAATGGCCAAACCGATTCCGGCAGCGAAAAGCGCCAGCAGGGCAATCGCGGCGAAGGGATAGAACCACCAGCGGCCTTGCGCCTTGACCAGCGCCGCCTTGCGGCGATGCGCTTCCGTGCTGTCCAGCGTCCAGGCAAGGACCTTCATGTACAGGTCCATGGCCTTGCCGCCGCCATGTTCCGCATGGCCGTGGGCTTTGAGGAAGTAGGCCGCGACCATCGGCGTGATCAGGCGCGCGACCGCAAGGCTCATCAGCACCGCCGCCACGACAGTGAGGCCGAACGCCTTGAAGAACTGCCCCGGAATGCCCGGCATCATGCCCACCGGCAAGAACACCGCGACGATCGAGAAAGTGGTGGCGACGACCGCAAGGCCGATTTCGTCCGCCGCGTCGATAGACGCCTGATAGGCCGATTTCCCCATGCGCATATGGCGCACGATATTCTCGATCTCGACGATGGCGTCATCGACGAGCACGCCGGCCACGAGGCTGAGCGCCAGCAGCGAAAGGAAGTTCAGCGTGAAGCCCAGCAGGTCCATGAACCAGAAGGTCGGGATCGCCGAAAGCGGGATCGCGATCGCCGAGATCAGCGTCGCGCGCCAGTCGCGCAGGAACAGGTAGACGATGACGATGGCCAGCACCGCGCCTTCGACCAGCGCCTCCATCGAACTGGTGTACTGCCCCTTGGTGTAGTCCACGTCCGAGAACAGGCGGGTGATGTGGACGTTGGGGTTTTCCTTGCGGATTTTGTCCAGCGACTTCATCGCCGCATCGTAGACGGCGACGTCCGAGGCGCCGAGCGCGCGCTGGAAGCCGAAGGTCACCACTTCGCGGCCATGAAGCTTGGCGATGCGCGTGCGTTCGGAATAGCCGTCATAGACTTGCGCGATGTCGGACAGCTTGACCTGACGGCCACCGCCCAGATTGATGCGCGTCTGCGAAAGGTCGTAGGCGGTCTCGGCATTGCCCAGCACGCGGACCGACTGGCGCGACCCGGCGATTTCCGCCTGACCACCCGCCGCGTCGGTATTGACCTGACGCAACACGTTGTTGACGGCGCTGGCGCTGACGCCCAGCGCGATCATGCGCTCGGGATCGACGACCACGCGGATTTCGCGATCGACACCGCCGTTACGCTCGACCGAGGCCATGCCGTCGATCGCCAGCAACTGCTTGGAAATCGTATCGTCGACGAACCAGCTGAGCTGCTCGATCGTCATGTCATCGGCGCTCACCGCGAAGTAGCCGAGCGAATCGCCGCCCGCTTCCACCTTGATTACCTGCGGTTCCAGAATGCCGTCGGGCAGATCGCTGCGGATCTGGTCGACCGCGTTCTTCACCTGGTTGGTGGCGACATCGGGATTGGTACCGATGGAGAACATCACGAAGGTGGAGGAATTGCCTTCCGATGCGGTCGACTGGATTTCCTCGACGCCGGGCACCGAACGGGCCGCGGCCTCTACCTTCTGGGTGATCTGCGTTTCGATTTCCGTTGGCGCCGCACCCGGTTGCGAGACCGAGATGTGGACGCCGGGAAATTCGATATCCGGCATGTTGTTCACGTCCATGCGCATGAACGAAACCACGCCGGCGACCATCACGCCGATGAAGAAGACGATCGGAATGATCGGATTGCGGATCGACCAGGCCGAGATGTTGCGAAGGCTCATCGCTGGGGTGTCCGTATCAATCGGGCTTCGCAACGGTGACGACGCGGGGTTTCACCGTGTCGCCATCGTTGAGGAAACCGCCGGCGCGCAGGACGATCTTTTCGTCGCCCTGCAGGCCCGACTTCACGACGATGCCGCGCGCGGTGACGAGACCGGTCTGGACGGTGCGGCGGTGAACCTTGTTCTTGCTGTCGACGACATAGACGAAGGGGCCCTTGTCGTCGTTCTGGATCGCCGATTCCGGAAGGACCGGCGCATCGACGGTGCCGCTGCCGATCGTCGTGCTGGCAAAGCCGCCCGGACGCAGTGCCGGGTTGTAGGCCAGCAGGATGCGCGCCACGCCCTGGCGGTTGGTGGCATCGATCATCGGCGAAATCTGCCAGACATGGCCGATGAAGGTCTGGTTCGACCCGACCGGCACGACCTTGGCTTCCGCCCCGACGCTGACGCGCGCCAGATCGTCCTCGCTCAGCTGGGCCAGCAATTCCATCTCACCGTCCTTGGCGAGGCGGAACAGCACGGAACTGCCGCCGCCGACGACCTGCCCCATTTCGACATTGCGCTGGAGCACGAGGCCGGACGCCGGAGCAAGAATGTTGAGCCGCGCCGCTTGCGCCTGAAGCTGACCAAGCTGCGCACGCGCCACTTTGACTTGCGCCATGGCGGCATCGCGGGTGGCCGTCAGGCGATCGATGTCGGCCGCGGAGATGAAGCCGCGATCGACCAGCTTGAGCGCGCGGTCCAGATTGGCCTGTGCCAAACGTGCATCCGCTTGCGAGACCGAAATCTGCGCGGACTGGCTGGCCTGCTGCTGGTTCTGCACCGAACGGTCTACCACCGCCAGGACCTGGCCTTGCGAGACCCAATCGCCCGGTTCGACCATGACGGCGCGCACCTGTCCGCCCTCACCCACCGAGCCGACGGGCATGTCGCGGCGCGCGGCCAGCGAACCGGTGGCGGAAATCTCGCCCTGCACCGAAGTGCGGCCCGGCACCACGACGGTGACCGCCGGGGTCTGGACATCGGCATCCTTGGCCTTGTCGTCCGCGTTGCCGCTATGGACGAAGAACCAGATCGCCACCACAACCAGGGCGGCGGCGATGATTATCCAGAGCCATTTGCGCGACTTGCGATCCTGATCGACGTCACCCTCCAGCGGGCTGCCGGACATGGCCACGTGATTGTTCTCCCTGGCGTCAATTCTGCTGTCGTAGTTCATCTTCACCGCAAATCCTGCGATTGCCCCCTAGTCATGACCCTGCCAGCCCCCATGGCCGCACCGGTTCATGCCGCCGCCTACAGCACGCGCACAAAGACACGCGCCGCCTTCACGGCGGTAAAAAACACCCGAAACGACATATACCTGCGGCAGATCGGTGGCAATCTACTGTCGGCCTGCAGCAATCCTTGATCGACCAGCGTCGAGCGCGATGTTGCTGGGCCTTTGCGTCGATGAATTTATTGAAACCCCGGAATAAAACGCAAAACGGCGGCGAACCGGGGGTCGCCGCCGTCTGCCGGGCTCTTGCAAGCCCTGTTAAAAAACCGATCAGTACTTCTGCTGACGCTCGTAAAGATCGCGGTAGTGCTGGATGCGGGTCACCCGCAGGCCTTGCATGCCCGAACGATCGACCGCGCGCTGCCATGAGGCGAACTCTTCCAGCGTCAGCTTGTAGCGTTCGCACACTTCGTCGATCGTCAGCAGCCCGCCGTTCACGGCGGCCACGACTTCGGCTTTGCGGCGCACAACCCAGCGCGTGGTCGACGGCGGCGGCAGGCTATCCAGCGTCAAGGGCTCGCCAAGCGGCCCGATCACCTGCGCGGGACGAATCTTCTGGTTTTCGATCATCATCACCCTCGTGCGCCGGTGTTGCGTCCGCCGGCGACGGAAGCGAAATTGACTGTCGTAGACTTGCGAATGGTTAAATCATTTGGGTTAACACTTCGTACCCCCTCGTCATACGCGTGTAACGCATCGGCCGCCGGGCCAGCGAAACTGCCGCGTCGATGCAGGCGCACAGGTGGTGAATTCTCCGCAAGAGTCACACCTAGGTCATGCGCGGCAAAGAATCGCGAGCGCAAGGCAAACCAGTCGATCGGTGCGAACTCCGGGATGAACTCCTCGCCGTCGCGACCTGACGCATGCCCCGCTTTGCAGGTTTCATGTTCAAAAGCGATGTTCATGCCCCGTCCTTACGACAGGGTTGGTCAAAGGACGGTAAAGGCCGCGTTTACCTGTCCTTCACCTTGATTAACCGTTGTGAGGATTTGGATAGCCCTGCCAGCGCCTTGGAAGACGCACGAGAAAGCTAGGATTTTTGCGCCGTTCCCTGTATGGGCCCGCGCATGACCGCCCTTTCCGACCTTTCCGGACTGGTGGCCGGCATCGACCCCGCCGACCTGTTCCAGCTCCCCGCGCCCGTTAACGCCCGGCGCATCGTCGTCGCCATGTCCGGCGGCGTCGACAGTTCCGTCGTCGCCGCGCTGGCCGCCGCCACCGGTGCCGAGACCATCGGCGTGACGCTCCAACTCTACGACTATGGCGCCGCCACCGGGCGCAAGGGCGCCTGCTGCGCCGGCGACGACATTCGCGACGCGCGCGCCGTGGCGGACAGCCTGGGCATTGCCCATTACGTCTTCGATCACGAGAGCCAGTTCCGCGAGGAAGTGGTCGATCGCTTTGCCGACGATTACATGGCCGGCCGCACGCCGATCCCCTGCATCCGCTGCAACATGGGGCCGAAGTTCACCGACCTGCTGACGATGGCGCGCGATCTGGGGGCCGACTGCCTGGCCACCGGTCACTACGTGCGCCGGGTGATGGGGCCGGCCGGCGCCGAACTGCACCGCGCCACCGATCCGGCGCGCGACCAGAGCTATTTCCTTTACGGCACCACCGAAGCCCAGCTCGATTTCCTGCGCTTCCCGCTGGGCGGTCTGCCCAAGACCGAGACGCGCCGCCTGGCCGAAGCCGCCGGCCTGCGCAACGCCGCCAAGCCGGACAGCCAGGACATCTGCTTCGTGCCCGACGGCGATTATGCCAAGGTCGTCACCAAAGTGCGCCCCGAAGGCAACGCCCCCGGCCCGATCGTCCACGCCCTGACCGGCGAGGAACTGGGCACCCATCGCGGCATCATCCACTATACCGTCGGCCAGCGCCGCGGGATCGAGATCGGCGGCCAGCCCGAACCGCTCTACGTCACGCGAATCGAGGCGGAAGGCCGCCGCGTGGTAGTCGGCCCGCGTCGCCTGCTGGGCGTTTCGGCCGCGCGCGTGATCGAAACCAACCGCATCGGCCCGCTGCCTGCCGGTCCGCTGACGGCCAAGGTCCGTTCGTTGGCCAAGCCCGTGCCGATCGTGCTGGATGGGTCGTTCGGCGAAGGTGCCGAGACGACGATCCGCTTTGCCGAGCCCGAATATGGCGTGGCGCCGGGTCAGGCGGCGGTGATCTATTCGGGCGACCGCGTGATCGGCGGCGGCTGGATCGACGGGACTACGCCGGCAATTGCGGACGAATAAAAAGGTGTGACGAGGGGATAGTTCTCCCCCGTTCCCTACATGCACACCTAACAGGACCTTGCTCACCCAATTCGTCGCCCTCGCGTGGCGGGGGCCCCGCTTTTCTTGCGCGCATGGCAAAGAAGAAGCGGGATCCCCGCCTACGCGAGGGCGACGAGGATCTTGTTGGTGTTTTCTTTAGCGGGCCTTACCTATCGGGGGCCGCCCTCAGACCCCCAGTTTGCCGCGCACGTCGCGGCTGTCCTTCCAGCCTTCGAGCCGCTTGAGCAGATCGGCGTCGTTTTCCGGCAGGGTGATTTCAAGGCTGATCAGCAAGTCACCGCGTGTGGCGTCCTTGCGCGTCATGCCGCGCCCCTTCAGGCGCATGACCTTGCCCGAACTGGCGCCCGCCGGAATCGACAGCATCACCGCGCCCGAAGGCGTGGGCGTCTTAACCTTGGCGCCGTGCAGCGCCTCGTCCAGCGTCACCGGCAGATCGAGGCGGAGATCGTCGCCATCGCGACGGAAGAAGGCGTGCGGCTGAATCTGGATGGTGATGATGGCATCGCCGGCACCGCCCGGTCCCTGCTCACCCTTGCCGGTAAGGCGCATCTGGGTGCCGTCCTCCAGCCCGGTGGGCAACTTGAGGTCGATGGTCTTGCCGTCGGACAGGGTGATGCGCTGCGGATTGAGTTCGGCCGCGTCCAGCAGCGGCACCGAAAGGCGGTAGGAAACGTTGGCGCCACGCGCCGCCGCGCGGGAGCGGCCACCCATGCCGGCACCGCCGCCCATTCCGCCGAAACCACCCGCGCGCTGCTGCCCGCCGCCGAAGATCCCGCCGAACAGGTCTTCCAGGTCGATCCCATCGTTCCCGCCGAAGCCGCCCGAAAAACCGCGCTGGCCGGCGCCGCCGAAGCCGCCGCCGCCAAAACCGCCACCCGCACCGCCACCGAAACCGCCGAAGCCCATCGGGTTGCCATCCGCATCGATCTCACCGCGATCGAACTTGGCCCGCTTGTCCTTGTCGGAAAGCAAGTCGTAAGCGGAGGTCACTTCGGAAAAGCGGTCGGCCGCTTTCGGATTGTCCTTGTTGGTATCGGGGTGAAGTTCCTTCGCCAGCTTGCGATAGGCGGATTTGATTTCCTTCTCGCTGGCCGTACGCGATACGCCAAGGGTGGAATAAGGGTCTGCTGCCATGTGCCCTAGCTAGGATCGCGCGCGCCGCTCGGCAAGCGACACTTTCCTAGTTCCTACACCGGAGTTATGGCGGCACGCATGTCCTTCCGCCCCAACCGGATTTGCCACGGGTCAAGGCAGGCCCGATGCAACGCAGGTAAGGACGTCGCGGCCCGGGATTCCTTCCGGGGGAGCGTGTAGACTGTGCCGGCCGCCATCGCCATGGGAGGCCCGCATCAATTCAGGAAGCGAATATGGAAGCTGAACAGGCGCGCGAAGTCATCCCCCATGGCGATCCCATCGCGCTGTTCCAGACCTGGTACGACGAGGCGCGCGAGACGGAGCCCAATGATTCGAACGCCATGGCACTGGCGACGGCGACGGCGGACGGCGTGCCTTCGGTGCGCATGGTGCTGCTGAAGGACTACGGCCCGGACGGCTTCGTGTTCTACACCAATGGCCACAGCCGCAAGGGGCAGGAAATCGCGGCGAATCCCCATGTCGCGCTGCTGTTCCACTGGAAGAGCCTGCGCCGCCAGATCCGCATCGAGGGCGTGCTTTCGCCCGTAACCGATGCCGAGGCGGATGCCTATTTCCATTCGCGCGCGCGCGATTCGCAGCTGGGTGCCGTCGCCTCCGACCAGTCCGCCCCGCTGGACAGCCGCGAGACTTTCCTGTCCCGCTACGAAGAGGTAAAGGACCGGTTCGAGGGCGGCGAGGTCGAACGGCCGAAGCACTGGACCGGATATCGCGTCGTCCCATCCGCCATCGAATTCTGGCAGGACCGGCCCTACCGCCTGCACGAACGCCGCCGCTTCGTACAAGGCGATTCGGGCTGGACCAGCTCGCTGCTCTACCCGTGACGGTTCCGGCATGAGCGACCACGCGTTCCTGACCCGCAGCGCCGCGATGGCCAGCATCGGCACGGCACTGTTCCTGCTGCTGCTGAAAGGCTGGGCGGCCTGGACCACCGGCTCCACCGCGATGCTGGGCAGTCTGGCCGATACCACGCTGGACCTCGTCGCCAGTCTGGCAACGCTGCTGGGCGTATGGATCGCCGCGCAGCCAGCGGACGACAAGCACCGTTTCGGCCACGGCAAGGCGGAAGCGATCGCCGCACTGTTCCAGATCGTGCTGATCTCGATCTCCGCCATCGGCATCGCCAGCCGCGCGATCGAGCAGTTCTTCACCGGCAGCCGGGTGGAAGATGCGCAAGGCGGCATCATCGTCTCGGCCGTGGCGATCGTGGTCACGCTCGCGCTGGTGGGCTGGCAGCGCCATGTGATCCGCCGCACCGGCAGCATCGCCATCCATACCGACAGCGTCCACTACCAGTCCGACCTTCTGCTGAACGTTGCGGTGATCGTTGCGCTGGTGCTGGAATATTACGCCGGTTTCGGCGGCGCCGATGCACTGTTCGGCCTTGTCATCGCCGGCTGGCTGGGCTGGGGGGCATGGGGCGCCTCCCAGGCGGTGCTCGACCAATTGATGGACCACGAGTGGCCGGCCGAAAAGAAGCAGCGCTTTCTGGAAGTGCTGGCCCTGAACCCGGACATCACCGGCGTGCACGACCTGCGCACGCGCACTTCGGGCAACAAGGACTTCGTGCAGTTCCACGTCTGGGTCGATGCGCGGATGACCGTGCGGGAAGCGCACAAGGTGATGGACGCGATCGAGGAGCGGCTCCACGCCGTGTTCCCCGATCTGGAAATCCTGATTCACCCCGATCCGGAAGGGCTGGTCGACGAAGTGGGCCCGGCCGGCAAGGACATCCTGCCACCGATTCGCGTGGCGCTGGACTGATCAGACCCCGCCGGGGAACAGGGCCAGCAGCTTGCCCATGCGATCGTGCAGCTCGCCTTCCTGCGCGTGGGTGCTTTCGCCCAGTCGCACCACGGTAAGCAGTTGATCGGGCGATCCGATCACGTACTGGCCCTGTTCGCCAAGGCAGGCGAAGGCGTTGGGCGGTGCCTGCCCGGGGAACAGGATCGCCTGCTCGCTGGCCTTTGCGCGATTCAGCCAGACGCCGGCGCCATAGGCAGCGTTGCGGGGGGAGGGTGCCAGCATGAACTGCACCCAGCGGCGCGGCAGCACTTGCGCACCGCCGACCGTTCCGGTGTGGCGCAGGAATTCGCCCAGCAGCGCCCAGTCACGCGCCGAGGCATGGACCATGGCGGAGCCGACCATCGTCCCCTTGCCGTCATAGCCGACCAGGGTGGACTGCATGCCTAGCGGCAGCAGCACGCGATTCTTCAGATATTCGCTCACAGCGATGCGGCGGCGGTCCGGCGTCGCATCGGGCGAGAGCACGCGGGCGGCAAGGTCGGCAAGAATCACCGGCGTCGCCGCGCTGTTTTCGAATACCGCCCCGGCCGGGGCCTCCAGCGGCTGCGCCTCGGCATAAGCGGCCATATCGTCGCGCCCGTCGAGGAACAGCATCCGCATCCGGTCGGACTGGCCCGAAACGCCGTCCGCCGGCTCACCGCCGGCTTCGGAATGGCGCAGGCCCGATCGCATCTGCAGCAGCTGGCGCAGCGTGATCTCGCCGCGCGGGTCGCCGGGGCGCTGCCATTCGGGAACCGGTGCCGATTCGTCCAGCCGCAGGCGCCCGTCGCTGACCAGCTGGCCGATCATCAGCGCGGTCACGCACTGGCCCATGCCCCAGCCCTGCAGGCGGGTTTCGGGCTTGATGCCATCGCCATAGCGCTCCGCGATCACGGAGCCGCGCTTCATCACCACCAATGCCTCGGTGCGGCCGACTTCGGCCTCTTCAAAAAGCCCGTCGATGGCGCGGCCGAAGGCATCGTGCACGGCGCCGCCATTGTCCTTGATCGCGGCCTGCGCCTCCGCACTCGGCGGGGGAGGGCCGTCCGGCGCGGACTTTCCACAGCCCCAAAGTGGCAGCACCAGGGCTGGCACCGCAAGAAGGGCAAGGATATGGGGAAGGCGGCGCACCGGCATGACGCGGGTGTGATGTGCGAGGCGCGAACGGATGGCAACAGCGGGAACCGAAAGGATGGGGGACAGCAGGCCAAGGGATCGGCAGCCAAGCCCGTGGGTGCGAAACATCGTGCTGCTGGCGGCACTTGCGCTGGCGATCGCGCTGGCCTTCGCCTGGCCCGGCCTGCGCCAGCAGGCGCTGATCGGCACCTCCTATGCCGCGCAGTCCGGCTGCACCTGCCGGTTCGTCGCCGGGCGGGAGCTGGGTTCGTGCAAGGCCGACCTCAAGGTGGTGAACCTTGGCCGCACCACCAGCCTGCTGATGCTTTCGGAAGACGCGCAGGCCCGCACCGTGAAAGCCAGCGTGCCGCTGCTCGCCAGCCAGACCGCCACTTTCACCCCGGATCGCGGCTGCCAGCTCGAAGCATGGCCTCGTTGAAAGCGCACCTCAAGTTGCGCCGAATGCAACATGAACACTCCGGATTCGCTTGCGCGCCGCTACGGAACCGCTAGATTCTCCTCTGTCGAAACGGAAATTTTCAAAGGAGCAGGTGTAGCGGCGTTACGGCTTGAGCTTTAGGTCCAGTGCAGTTTGCGCAAACGCGCAAGGAACTGCACGCAGCGATTTTTGGCTGTTGCTTTCGTCGTCCTCGCCTGCGCGCATCGCCCTTTGGGCGCCCGCGCATCCGTCGACCCGAACCCACCCGACAAACGATCGCCGTCGCCCGGGCGCCGCACCGACGAGGTGCGCCCCGGCGGCTGGCTCCAGATCCTCAACCCGAACGCCCTGCCCGCCGCCGTCGATCGACGACGACAGGGGAGCGGTTCTTCCCGCATGGAGAACGAGGATGGGTTATTTGGACAGTGATCAGGGATCGCGCCCGTTGAGCGGAATGGGCCGCGCGGTGCGCAGTCTTGCCGGGCGGGGCGGCCTGGTGGTGGGCGTGATCGCGGTGGGCCTGCTGCTGACGTCCAGCATGGCGCGGGTGCAGCCGGGCAACGTGGGCATTCGCGTGAACAACATCGCCGGCGGCGTTTCGCCCGATGCGCTGGGCGTGGGCTGGTACCTGGCCCCTCCCGGCACGCACATCTACGAATATCCGGTGTTCACGCGCACTTATACCTGGACCGGCAATTCGACCGAGCAGAGCCCGACCGATGAAAGCTTCCTCTTTCAGGACAAGAACGGCCTCTCGCTCAAGGCCGACGTGGCGGTAAGCTATCACGTCGATCCCGCGCGCGCGCCGATCCTGTTCCAGCGCTATCGCACGGACATGGACCAGATCATCGCCGGGCCGCTGCGCAATGCGATCCGAAACGCCATTGTCGAACGCGCGGCGCAGCTGGGGGTCGAGCAGATCTACGGCGACCACAAGGCCGAACTGATCGAGACGGCGCAGCGCCGCGTGCAGGCGTTCTTCGCGCCGGTGGGGCTGGAAGTGGAGCAAGTCTACTGGGCGGGCAACATCGGCGTGCCGGACAAGGTGCTGGAACAGATCAACGCCAAGATCGCCAACGAGCAGGCGGCACTGGCCGCGCAAGCAAATGTCGCCACCGCAAAGGCCGATGCCGACGCGCGCGTCGCCAAGGCAGAGGGTGACGCCAAGGCGATCCAGGTGGAGGCGGAAGCGATCCGCACCAACCCGGAGATCGTGCGGATGCGCGCGGTCGAAAAGTGGGACGGCAAGCTGCCCACTTACAGCGGCGCAGGCCCGGTGCCGTTCCTGGGCGTGCAGTAAACGGGCAGGTGAAGGGATGCAGGCAGTTCTCCTGCCTGCATCTTCCCCCCGCATCATCCTTTCGCCGCGTCTTCCAACCGCCGCGCATTTGCTCTAGTGCGCAGCGGTTATGACCGAACAGCGTGACTATCGCAGCACCGTCTTCCTGCCGAAGACCGATTTCCCCATGAAGGCCGGGCTCCCCCAGAAGGAGCCGGGTATTCTGGCGCGCTGGCAGGAACAGGACATTTACGCCAAGACGCGCGAGGCCCGCGCGGGCCGCGAAAAGTTCGTGCTGCATGACGGCCCGCCCTACGCGAATGGCGACATGCACATCGGCCACGCGCTGAACCATATCCTGAAGGACATGGTCGTGCGCACCCAGACCCTGCTGGGCAAGAACGCACCCTACGTCCCCGGCTGGGATTGCCACGGGTTGCCCATCGAGTGGAAGGTCGAGGAAGAATACCGCAAGAAGAAGAAGAACAAGGACGAGGTTCCCGCCGAGGAATTCCGCGCCGAATGCCGCGCCTATGCTCAGAACTGGGTGAACGTGCAGCGCGAGCAGCTGAAGCGCCTTGGCGTCAACGGTGACTGGGACAAGCCCTACCTCACCATGGACTTCCAGGCCGAAGCCACCATCGTCACCGAACTGCTGAAGTTCGCCGAGCACGACATGCTCTATCGCGGCGCCAAGCCGGTGATGTGGAGCCCGGTCGAAAAGACCGCGCTGGCAGAGGCCGAAGTCGAGTACGAGGACATCGTCTCGACCCAGATCGACGTGGCTTTCGAAATCACCGAATCCGCCGTGCCGGAACTGGTCGGTGCTTATGCGGTGATCTGGACGACCACGCCGTGGACGATCCCGACCAACCAGGCGCTCGCTTATGGGCCTGAGGTTGCATACACGCTGGTCAATGCTAGCGACGGCCGCAAATATCTTGTTGCTGTGGACCTTCGAGAAGGTTTTCTTGCTCGGACGGGGCTGCAAGAAGTTGATGAACCCGGCATGCCCGAAAGTGGGCAGGACCTCATCAAGTGGGCCTTGGATCGCACTTACATCGGCGAGAAGCTCACAGGCACCCTCGCCCGCCACCCGATGCACGCGCTGGGCGGCTTCTTCGCCGAGCCGCGTCCGCTGCTCGCGGGCGATTTCGTCACCACCGAGAGCGGCACCGGCCTCGTCCACATGGCGCCCGACCATGGCGAGGACGACTTCCTGCTCTGCAAGGCGAACGGCATCGGCCCCAAGTTCGTGGTCGAGGCCGACGGCAAGTATCGTGAGGACTGGGGCTGGCTGGGCGGACAGGGCTCGGTCATCAACCCGAAGTTCAACGCCCCCGACGGCCCGATCTGCTCGGACCTGCGTGAGGCTGGCGCGCTGCTGGCGGCTTCGGCTGACTACAAGCACTCCTACCCGCACTCGTGGCGTTCGAAGGCCAAGGTGATCTTCCGCTGCACCCCGCAGTGGTTCGTGCCGATGGACAAGGTTCTCGGCCATCTGCCCTCCAAAACCCGCGCCGAACGTCGCTGGGAAGGGGAAGGCGGCGCCATCGATCCGCAGGACGAAACCGCCGAAGCCTCGCCGACGCTGCGCGAAGCCGCGCTGGACGCCATCGCAGAGACGCGCTTCGTCCCCGAAAAGGGTCGCAACCGCATCGGCGCCATGGTCGAGGGCCGCCCGGACTGGGTGCTTTCGCGCCAGCGCGCCTGGGGCGTGCCGATCACGCTGTTCGTCGATCGCAAGTCTGGCGAATACCTCGTCGACGCCGAAGTGAACGCCCGCATCATCCACGCCATCCGCGAGATCGGCGTCGATGCCTGGTCGGACGCGCGCGCGCAGGAATACCTGGGCACCAAGTACAGCGCCGATGACTACGAGCGCGTCGTCGACATTCTCGACGTCTGGTTCGATTCCGGCTCGACCCACGCTTTCGTGCTCGAATCCGGCCGCTGGCCCGAACTGGTGCCGGCCGAGGATCATGTCGGCCCCACCGCCGATCTCTACCTTGAAGGTAGCGACCAGCATCGCGGCTGGTTCCAGTCCTCGCTGCTCGAGAGCTGCGCCACGCGCGGCCATGCGCCGTACAAGGCGGTGCTGACCCACGGCTTCACGATGGATGCCAAGGGCTTCAAGATGTCGAAGTCGCTGGGCAACACCATCAGCCCGATCAAGGTGATGGAGACCAACGGCGCCGACATCATCCGCCTCTGGGCGCTCTCGGTCGACTATACCGAGGATCACCGCATCGGCGACGAGATCCTGAAGGGCGTGGCCGACCAGTACCGCAAGCTGCGCAACACCATGCGCTACCTGCTGGGCGCGCTGGACGGGTTCTCGGAAGACGAGAAGCTGCCAGTTGCAGAGATGCCCGAGCTGGAGCGCTATGTGCTCTCGCTGCTGGCGGGCGTCGATGCCACGCTGCGCAAGGCGGTCGCGGACTTCGACTTCAACACTTACGTCCGCACCCTGCTGGATTTCTGCAACGAAGACCTCTCGGCCTTCTTCTTCGATATCCGCAAAGACTGCCTCTACTGCGATGCGCCTTCGGATCCGAAGCGTCGCGCCTATCGCACCGTGCTGGACACGCTGTTCCACGCGCTGGTCCGCTATGCCGCGCCGGTCACCGTCTTCACGGCCGAGGAAGTCTGGCAGAGCCGCTTCCCCGGCAGCCAGAGCGTGCACCTGCTCGAATGGCCGGAAGTTCCCGCAGTGGAGGCCGATGCCGCCCGCTGGGCGGACTTGCGCGCCCTGCGCGTGAAAGTGACCGAAGCGATCGAGCCGCTGCGCCGCGAAAAGATTGTCGGCTCCAGCCTCGCCGCCACCGTGACGGTGCCAGCTTCCGCGCCCGAGGGCGATCTGGCCGAACTGTTCATCACCGCGACAGTGACGCGCGGGCAGGGCGATGGGGTGACTGTCACCCCGTCCACCGACCACAAGTGCGGCCGCTGCTGGCGCCACCTTCCGGAAGTTTCGGAAGACGGCGACCTTTGCGACCGCTGTGACGATGTGGTCGGCCAGATGGAGACCCCTGCATGAACGTGTGGCGCAACCGCCTGATCGGGCTGTTCATCGCGGCTGCGGTCTTCGTGGTCGACCAGGCGGTGAAGCTGTGGATGGTCGCCAATCTCAAGACCATCCCTGCAGCCGAGCGGGTGATCGAGATCCTGCCGATCTTCAATTTCCGCTGGACGGAAAACTACGGCGTTTCGCTGGGCCTGTTCACCGCCGGTTCGCCCGAGGGCCGCTGGGCGCTGGTTGCCATGACCGGCCTGATCGCGATTTTCGTGCTGGTCTGGCTGCTGCGCGAGCGCAAGCTGCCGGAAATCGCCGCGCTTGCGCTGGTTCTTGGCGGTGCGCTGGGCAATATCCGCGATCGTGCGGGCAACGGCTATGTCATTGATTATGCCGACTTGCACTTTGGCGAATTCCGTCCCTTCCTCGTTTTCAACATCGCCGATGCCGCCATCACCATCGGCGTCCTGATTATCCTTGCCCGTTCACTGCTTTCGCGCGACAAGCCGGACACGAACGGCGGACACGACACGGCTGATGCCGCCCCGGAGATTTGAGTTGATGCCCATGAAGAAGACCGGAGCCCTGATCCTCGTCGCCGCCGGTGCGGCGCTCGTCTCCGGCTGCGGAAGCACTGGCCTGTTCAATCACGCCCGTCCTGACGAATTCGCCGTCCAGCGCCAGACGCCGCTGGTGGTGCCGCCCGACTTCGCGCTCACCCCGCCGAAGCAGGGCCAGCCGCGCCCCAGCGACGATTCGGTGCAGCAGCAGACGCTCGACGCGCTGTTCGGCGGCCCGCAGGCCCGCAGCGATATCGAGAAGTCGACGCTGAACCTGGCCGGCCCGGCCGATCCGGCGATCCGCTCCACCGTGGGTGATCCGGGCACTTACACGGTCGCCAAGGGTCAGGTGACCCGCGCGATCCTCGCCGCCCCCGAAGGCGACGGCCAGAGCGCCCAGACCGCCATCGGCGGCTGAGCTTCTTTCAAAGCGCACAAAAAGAGCCGGGGCGGGATGACCGCCACCGGCTCTTTTTTTGTTTGGGGAGCAGAGGCGGGACCCCCAGATCAGACTTATCCGTAATTTACATCGTCGCCCCCGCGCAGGCGGGGGCCCCGCTTCCTTTTTGCGACCTCCCGCTGTGCCGCGAGGAAAAGCGGGATCCCCGCCTACGCGGGGATGACGAGGAATGGTTAGGTTCCGAGTAGGGAGCGTTTTCCGGGGCGGCGCTCACCCCTCGCCGGAAACGCCATCGTCGCTCGTGTCCACTTCGATCCGTGACACGAGCAGCTTGTCGATCTTCAGGCCGTCCATATCGACAACCTCGAAGCGCCAGCCCTGATCGCTGAAATGCTCGCCCTCGCGCGGCACCTTTTTCATCACCGCCAGTACGAAACCGGCGACGGTCGCGAATTCGCGGTCGTCGCTGAGCGTCAGGCCCAAGCGGTCCGCCAGCGCATCGGCGGGCATCGAGCCGGAGACCAGCAGCGATCCGTCCTCGCGCTCGGTCACGTAAGGCGCGTCGCCCTCGTCCTGATGGCTGACGAAGGTGCCTGCCAGCGCCGCCAGCATGTCGGACGTGGTGACCACGCCTTCCAGATGGCCGTACTCGTCATGGACCACCGCCATCGGCACTTCGGCCTGCTGCAGCTTGCGCAGCGCATCCATGGCGTCGAGCTGGTCGGGAATGACTTCCGCCTTCTTCATCAGCGCGGCGATCTCCACCGGCCGCCCGGCGACGAATGCGGCCAGAACCTCACGCAGCTTCAGAATGCCCAGCACCGTATCCGGCGAACTCTCGCGCGCCACCGGCAGCAGCGAGTGGGGCGAAGCCTCGATCTTGGCGCGCAGCGTTTCCACGTCCGCGTCGATGTCGATCCAGTCGATCTGGTTGCGCGGCGTCATCAGTTCGCGCACCGGCCGGTCTGCCAGCCGCATGACGCCCGTCATGATCGCGCGCTCTTCCTCCTCGATCACGCCCGAACGCGTGGCCTCGGCAAAGATCATCTGCAGTTCTTCTGCGGTGATCTGCTCCTCGCCGCCGCGCCGCACGCCGATCAGGCGCAGGATCAGGCCCGAGGACCGGTCCAGCACCCAGACGATCGGCGCCATCGCCTTGGACAGCCAGACCATCGGCTGCGCCATGATCAGCGCCACCGATTCGGCGGCGCGCAGGGCAAGTTGCTTGGGCACCAGTTCGCCGACCACCAGGCTGGCATAAGTCGTCACGATGATCACCAGCGTGAAGGCGCTCTCGTGCGAGAAGCGGGGCGATACGCCCCAGGCTTCCAGCCGTTCGGACACCGGCTGCTCAAGGCTGGCGCCCGAATAGGCGCCGGCGATGATGCCGATCAGGGTGATGCCGATCTGCACGGTGGAGAGGAACTTGCCGGGGTCTGCCGCCAGGTCCAGCGCGGTCTGCGCCGCCTTGCTGCCCTTGTCGGCGGAGATCTTCAGCCGCGCGGCGCGCGCCGACACGATGGCCAGCTCGGACATGGAGAACAGGCCGTTGATCAGGATCAGGCCGGCGATGATGAGGAGGTCGGTCCAGGGAAAGGGCGTCACAATGAACCCGCGCTAGCAGAATTCGCAGCCCCTGCGAAGCGGATGTTGCGAATGCAGCATTCGATCACAGAAGCGAAACATCGGCCCGCCATATCCACCCGGATTATTCCAAGTGCCTGAATGGAGGGGAACACCTGAGCTTTGCGTTCGTTCCTCCGCCATGGTGCATATGCTATTCATGGTCACGACTGCACACAGTCGCCGGTAGTAATTCGCAGAGGAAGGGCAAACTCATGATGAAATCACGCCTGCTGGTATCCGTTGCCGCCGCCGTTTCGCTCGTCGCCGTATCGGGCTGCGTCACCGATCCCAACACCGGTCAAAAGAAGGCCTCCCGCACGGCTTTGGGCGCGGCGGGCGGTGCTGGCCTTGGCTATCTGCTGGGCAGCGTGATCGGCGGCAGCACGGCGCGTATCGTCGGCGCCGGCATCGGCGGCGTGGCCGGCACCGTGGTCGGCAGCCAGATGGACAAGCAGATCCGCGAACTGAAGGAAACCACCGCCGGTTCGGGCATCGACGTCACCCAGGAAGGCGACGGCATCCTGGTCAACCTGCCGGACGTGACTTTCGCCTTCAACTCCACCGAGATCAGCCCATCCTTCCAGCAGTCGCTGAACAAGGTGGCCGATTCGATGAAGCAGTATCCCAACAGCCTGATCGACGTTTACGGCCACACCGATTCGGTCGGATCGGACGCGTTCAACCTTGATCTTTCGAAGCGCCGTGCCGATTCGGTGGCTCGCTACCTGATGATGCAGGGCGTCTCTTCCGCACGCATCCAGACGCAGGGCATGGGCAAGAACTACCCGGTCGCGGACAATGCGACCGAGGAAGGTCGCGCCAAGAACCGCCGCGTGGAAATCAAGATCACGCCGGTGACCACCGAACAGGTGCAGGCCGCGCACTGATCGCGCGGATTGCGCTTATATGCGATGACGGGGGGCTGGATGCGCAATCCGGCCCCTTTTTCGTGAGCGGAGAAGCACAGTCATGCGAATCGCGATCCTGAGCCTGCCGGTCCTTCTTGCCGCCTGCGCCTCCGCGCCTGCGGAGAAACCGCCAGAGCCGGGGGCCTCCCCCATCGGTATGGCCAATCCGGCTTCCAAGTACTGCGCCGAGCAGGGCGGCCGCAGCGAGATTCGCCGCGAACCACAGGGCGAGACCGGGTACTGCCACTTGCCCGACGGACGGGTGGTTGAGGAATGGCAGTTCTATCGCGCGGCGCATCCCGCCGGCGATTGAACGAGCGGAGCAACCTCGACAATCCGCTTCGAACGCGCGAAAGACGCGGCCCATGAGCACATTCGCGATCCCCGGTTTCGACCTTTCCGCCTTTGTCGACGCAACCCTGGCCGAAGACCTCGGCGTGGGGCTCCCGGGGGGAGGGCGTGATGTCACTTCCGAAAGCGTGATCGACGCCGATGCGCGCTTTTCCGGGGAGATGGATTCGCGCGATGCGATCACTGTCGCCGGCCTGCCGATCGCTGCCGCTTTCTTCCGCACTCTCGATCCCGCCATGGAGATCGAGATTCTGGTCGAGGAGGGCGTCCGCGTCGAACCCGGCGCCAAGCTGATGCGGCTGACCGGCAATGCCCGTGCCATGCTCACCGGTGAGCGTTCGGCGCTCAACACCGTGCAGCATCTGTCCGGCATTGCCACGATGACGCGCGAATACGTCGACGCCATGGGCGGACACGCGATCCTGCTGGATACGCGCAAGACCATTCCCGGCCTGCGCCACCTCGAAAAGTACGCCACCCGCATGGGCGGCGCGCAGAACCACCGCATGGGCCTGTGGGACGCGGCGATGATCAAGGACAATCACGTCCTCGTCGCCGGCGGCGTCGGCCCTGCCGTGGCGCGGGCCAAGGCAGCGGGCGTTGCCCAGATCATTTGCGAGGTCGACCACCTCGACCAGATCGAACCCGCCATCGCAGCAGGCGCACATCACCTGCTGCTGGACAATATGGGGCCGGACAGGCTGCGCGAAGCCGTCGCCCTCGTCGCCGGGCGCGTGCCTACCGAGGCCTCGGGCGGTGTGAACCTCTCCACCATCGGCGCGATTGCCGCTTCCGGCGTGACCTATGTTTCGGTCGGTCGCCTGACTCAGAGCGCGCCGGCAGCGGACATCGGGCTGGACTTCACGCCGCTGTGAATCGGCCTCAGCGCCGGTCCCTGAAGAAGCTGCGGAGCATCTCCGCAGCTTCGGCTTCCCCGATTCCCGAATAGACTTCCGGCCGGTGCAGGCACTGGTCGTGCTCGAACACGCGTGCGCCATACTCCACCGCCCCACCCTTGGGGTCCGACGCGCCATAATAGAGCCGCGCGATGCGGGCGTGGGAGATGGCGCCCGCGCACATCGCGCAGGGCTCCAACGTCACCCAAAGCTCGCAGCCTTCGAGTCGCTCGTTGCCGAGAATCGCCGCGGCGGCCCGAATCGCCTCGATCTCCGCATGGCTGGTGGGGTCGTGCCGCTCTCGCGGGCCGTTACGGCCGGTGGCGATCACCGCGCCGTCCTTCACTACCACCGCGCCGATGGGCACTTCGCCCGAGTCCGCGGCTTCCCGCGCTTGCGCGAGGGCGAGTTGCATGTATGGGGGAAGCGGCCATCGGGTCATTCCCAAGCGCTAGCGGCTGAAAAAGCTGTGTGCAACTTGACCATCGCGGGGGGAATCGCTAAGGGCGCGCCTTCCCGTATTAACGGCAACAGATTTTTTCGAGCGAGAGTTAGACATGTCCCGCATCTGCGAACTGACCGGCAAGGGCCGCCAGGTCGGCTGCAACGTCAGCCACGCCAACAACAAGACCAAGCGCGTCTTCCTTCCCAACCTGCAGAACGTCACGCTTCTGTCGGACGGCCTGGAGCGCAGCTTCAAGTTCCGCGTTTCAACCCACGGTCTGCGCTCGGTCGAGCACAACGGTGGCCTCGACAACTGGCTGCTGAAGTCCTCGGACACCAGCCTCTCCACGCGCGCGCTCAAGGTGAAGCGCGAGCTGAAGAAGAAGCTGGCCGCCTGATTCTCCCACGCTTCCTTCGGGAAGCGTGATCTTTCAGGACATGCGACAAGGGCGTGCGGGCATTGTGCCTTGCGCGCCTTTTCGCATGTCCATCATTCGTAGATCGGTGACAAAGGCCGGGACCCAACCGGACGGGCCGTGGAATTCAGGGAAGTTCGCGGGGATCGACGCTCATCTTCCAGAGCAGCGTGCGCTGGAGCGGCGAATAATTGTCGTCGGAGATCAGCCAGACGGTCAGCCGCCCATCCTGTCGTGGGACGATGGCCAGCCCTTCGAAATTGTCGATCGGCAGATCTGACGACAATCGCGCCACTTCGGTGACCCGCCAGGGCTGACCGGGCCGAATCGTCGCAGGATCGCCGATGGCGATGCGCCCGGCGAAACGCTGGGGCATCGGCCAGATCAGGCGGCGCATCAGAATCAGCAGCCGGCCATCGGGCATTTGCGCCATGTCGGTGGGGCTGAACCCGGCGGGACCATCGAAGACGAAGCGCTGGCCGTCGGGATTCTCGGTGGGATCGCCGGGAAAAGTAACCGCCGGATGGAGATGATCGCTCCAGCCCGCGAAGCCTTCACGCAGCAGTACGAAACGACCATCGGCAAGGCGGGTCATGGCTTCGGGGCCGGTGTTCACGCCCCAATCGCGCATCGATTCGGGCTGCACGCGGCGTTCCACGTGAAACGCCGGGTTCAACCGGAAGATCGCGTTCTTGCCTTCCAGCCCCAGCCAGATCGTGCCGCTGCCGTCCTCTGTGGCCGACTCGACATCGCGGTCTTCCTTCGCGTCGCCATCTGACAGGGGAAGCTTGCCAAGCTTGCTGTGCCTTTGCGATTCGCCGGGCGCTCGAAAGCGTAGGAAGTTCCCCGAATCGCTCAAGGCCAGCATCTGCCCGTCCGGCCGCATCAGCAGCGCGGAATAGCTGCCGAAGCGATGGGTGCGACTGTGCAGGTGCCAGACCTGCTCCAGATGGAAGGCTCCCAACTGCGCGGTCAGCCGCTCGGGTGAGGGCAGCGGCAGCGTCTCGAAGTTCAGTTCCAGCCGCTTCAGCTTCGCAGGCGGCGTGGAGCGTGCCCAGGTCAACGGCAGGAGCGCCAGCAGCGCGAAAAGGGCGATGGTGCGGCGCACGTGGAGCGGGATAGGGAATCTCACGCGGGCTGCAAGCCGCTTCGCGCATTTATCCCGGAAGAGTCAGTGCAGGATCAGCACAGAATCAGTTTGGCGGCCCGGTGAACAGGATCGGATCGAGCCGGGCATCGTTCCACTTGATCGACCAGTGCAGATGCGGGCCAGTGGCGCGTCCGGTCATGCCGATGCGGCCGATAACCTGCCCCTGCTTCACGTGATCACCTTCCTTCACCAGCAATTGGGAGCAGTGCAGGAAGGCGCTGTTCAGGCCCATGCCGTGATCGATCATCAGCAGGTTCCCTTCCAGCGAGAAGGGCTTTTCCGCCGCCAGAATGACCACGCCGTCGGCCGGCGCCACGAAAGGCGTGCCGCTGGTGCCGGTGGCGATGTCCATGCCGGAATGATAGGCCGCCGGTTCGCCCTGATAGACGCGCTGCGATCCGAAACGGCCGGAAATGCGGCCCTTTGCCGGCCAGATGAAATGCTGGCGCCAGCCCTGCGCATCGGTCTGCAGGTTGCGGGCGGCATTGATCCGGTCCAGCTCCGGCTGGCGGATCTTCATGAATTCCGCTGTCGGGCCGCCCGGCTTGCGGGGGATATTGATGTTCTCGATCTGCCAGGCGCGCGGGGCGATGGCGACGGTCTGGGAGACCTTGCGGCCATCGGCCAGCGTGGCGATCAGCGTCTCGCCCGGCTTGGCGTCGCGATCGAAGGCGGCGAACCATGCGCCGTCCGCCGCGATCTTCACCGGTTCGCCATCAAGGGTAAGCGCGCGGGTGCCTTGCGGAACCTTCCCGCGGATCCAGCCGCCCTGCGTCACTTCACCGGCATAGGTAATGCCGGAAGGACTGGTGACCGCGACCGGCGCAGCGGGGGAAGCCCCCACCAGAACAACCAGACCGGCAACGGCAAGCACCCCGCCGGCGATGAGCGATACTTTCAGACGAGTCATGCCTTCCCGAGCAGGCGCCGGGTGGCGATTTCGGCGGAAGCGTAGGGCTCCTGAAGCTCGACGCTCCAGTACCGCAGTTCCTCAAGCGGAATCTTCTCGCCCGAAACGGCGCAGAGCACGAAGTGGCCACCGCTCAGGACGCGGAATCCATTGGGGCCATATTGAAGCTTGGCGGGACGATCGGCGGAAGACATCAGCATGGGCAAATCCTAGCAGGTCGCGCTGGTCAAAACAAATCACCCTGCCGAGGTTCTTCAGGTTTTTGGCGCACCGCACGCTTCGGGGCCGCACCTTCGACCGAACCTGTCGCTTCGGCCGGGGCCGATACAGGCGGGGTCGGGGCAATAGAACCTGCGCCGCCTGAACCAGGGGTGACTGTTCCGCCATCCGTGGCCACCTGCAACATGCCGTCGCGGAACCGCAGCATAAGCGCCGACTCCTGCGCCGCCGTGCCGCGGCTGGTCAGCGTCCGCCCGTCCAGCGCGGTTACGCGGGCAAAACCACGCTCCAGCGGCTTGTCGGGATTGAGCTGGGGCAGCACGCGGGCCGTCGGCGCGAGTGCGTCACGCGCCATCGCCCAGCGTCGCTTGAGCAAGCGGGGATGCAGGCCCGCGCGCTCTACCCGCTCGCCAGACACCTGAACGCGATGGCGCAGCAGCGGCAGTGAGAGCTTTCCAGCGACGCGATTCAGCTGCTCCCGCTTGGCCCCGGCTTCATCACGCAGGCCGCGGCGCAGGCGATCGGAGAGTTCGTCCAGCTTCTGCGCCTTGGCGGCGAGAATCGCTTCCGGCTTGGGCAGGCGCTGCACGCGCGCTTCCAGTCGCTCGCGCCCCAAAGTTACCGGGCGGAGCGCGCAGCGGCGCTTGCGGTAAGCCAATTCGTCCAGCGTCGCGGCCAGTTCCGCTCGCACCGGCACCGCCATTTCGGCAGCGGCGGTCGGCGTCGGCGCGCGGCGGTCGGCCGCATAATCGCAGAGCGTGGTGTCGGTCTCGTGGCCCACGGCCGAGATCACCGGGATCGACGATTCGGCCACGGCACGAACGACGACTTCCTCGTTGAACGACCACAAATCCTCGATCGAGCCGCCGCCGCGCGCGACGATCACCAGATCGGGGCGCGGCACCGGCCCGCCGGGCTGGATCGCCGAGAATCCGCGCACGGCATTGGCTACTTGCTGCGCGGCACCTTCGCCCTGCACCAGCACCGGCCAGACCAGCACACGGCTGGGGAAGCGGTCTGCCAGGCGGTGGAGAATGTCGCGGATCACCGCGCCGGTGGGTGACGTCACGACGCCGATCACTTGCGGCAGGAAGGGCAGGGCGCGCTTGCGCTCCGGCGCGAACAGGCCCTCTGCCGCCAACCGCGCGCGCAGCTTTTCCAGCAGCGCCAGCAGCGCACCTTCACCGGCGATCTCCATCGTTTCGATGACGATCTGGTATTTCGATCGGCCCGGATAGGTCGTCAGCTTGCCGGTAACGATCACTTCCACGCCGTCTTCCGGCCGGAACGCCAGCCGCTGGGCACCGCCGCGCCACATGACGCCGTCGATCACCGCCTTGTCGTCTTTCAGCGCGCAATAGAGGTGGCCCGATGCCGCCCGCTTCACGCCCGAAAGCTCGCCGCGCAAGCGGACGAAGCCGAAGCGATCCTCCACCGTGCGCTTCAGCAGATTCGAAATCTCGCTGATCGAGAGCGGCGCGGCGTTGTCCCCGGGCGCTTGCTTCGCTACCAGCCCACCGGAACGACCATCATCGAATTCGTCGTCATCGAAAGGCACGGGCAATGAATATCCTTCTTCTGGGCTCTGGCGGCCGCGAACATGCGCTGGCCTGGAAGCTGGCGCAATCCCCGCTCTGCCAGACGCTCTGGGCTGCTCCCGGTAATCCCGGCATTGCCGAAGTGGCAAGCTGCATCGACCTGGATGTCACCGATCATGCAGCGGTCATCGCCTTCTGCGAGGCGAATGTGATCGGCCTGATCGTGATCGGGCCCGAGGCGCCGCTGGTCGACGGCCTGGGCGATGCCCTGCGCGCAGAGGGCTTTTCGGTGTTCGGCCCGAACCAGAAACCGGCGCAGCTGGAAGGCTCCAAGGGTTTCACCAAGGACCTGTGCGAACGCGCCGGCATCCCCACTGCCGGGTACGAGCGCGTTTCCAGCGAGACGGCCGCGATGGCCGCGCTCGCCAAGTTCGGTGCACCCGTGGTCATCAAGGCCGATGGCCTTGCCGCCGGCAAGGGCGTGACCGTGGCCATGACCATGGACGAGGCCGAGGAAGCCGTGCGCGAGATCTTCTCGGGTCGCTTCGGCGAAGCCGGTGCGGAAGCGGTGATCGAGGAGTTCATGGAAGGTGAGGAAGCCAGCTTCTTCGCGCTAACCGACGGTTCCACCATCGTTCCCTTCGCCTCCGCGCAGGACCACAAGCGCGTGGGTGACGGCGACACCGGCCCCAACACCGGCGGCATGGGCGCCTATAGCCCCGCCCCGGTGCTGACCCCCGCACTGGAAGCCGAAGTGCTGGAACGGATCATCGCGCCGACCGTGCGCACGCTGGAGAACGAGGGCATTCCCTATTCGGGCGTGCTGTTCCTGGGCGTGATGCTGACCGCACGGGGCCCGAAGCTCATCGAATACAACTGCCGCTTTGGTGATCCGGAGTGTCAGGTGATGATGATGCGCCTTGAATCGGACCTCGTCGAACTGCTCCATGCCTGCGCCGACAATCGCCTTGCCGCGATTCAGCCGCCCAAGTTCAGCCCGGATACCGCGTTGACCGTGGTGATGGCAGCGGACGGCTATCCGGGCACGCCCGCCAAGGGCGGCACAATCAGCGACATCGACAAGGCCGACGCGCTGGGCGCCAAGGTCTTCCACGCCGGCACCACGCTGAAGGACGGCGCGCTGGTCGCCAGCGGCGGCCGCGTGCTGAACGTGACCGCCCGCGGCGCTTCGGTGACGGAAGCGCAGGCCAAGGCCTATGCCGCCGTCGACGCGATCCAGTTCCCCACCGGCTTCTGCCGCCGCGACATCGGCTGGCGCGAAGTGGCGCGTGAAAAGGGCGCCAGCGCGTAATCCTATGGCAAGCCGGGTCGATACCGTTCTCAAGCTCTCGCTGGCGGCGGCTGCGCTGATCGCGGGATCGGGCGTGGGCTGGTACTACGGCGTGGTCCTGCCCCGGCAGGCCGCGCGCGAGGAAGCCCGCGTCGCCGTTGAGCGCGATGCCGAGCAATCGCGCCAAAAGGCCGCCGCGCGTGCCGAGGCTGAGGCGAAGCAGCGGCAGGAATCGGCGCAGCTGGAATATCAGGACTGCCTCAACTTCGCGGAGCTTTCCTACAAGGAGCGCTGGACCGCCAGCTGCCGCGCGCAGCACGATGCCGACATCGCGGCGTTCGAGGATTGCGCCGACGACCTTTTCGCCACCGAGGAAGGCTGCCGCGCCAAGCATCCGATCCGGCCGGACCGCGACTGCGCACTGCCGGGCCAGACCGCGCAGAGCTATTCCGACGCGCGTGAGCAGCGCAAGAACGAGTGCCTCGCTCGGTTCCAGGCGGCGCAGGGCGGCGGGCAGTCACTGCCGCTGCAGCAGGTTCTGCCGCAAACGATGCCGCAGCAGGTTCCGTTGGCCCAGCCGACCGGGTTCTGACGAGTTCCTTGAGGAGGCGAACTCTCTCCCACTCTCTTCACTCGTCGCCCCCGCGAAGGCGGGGGTCCCGCTGCCTTCTCGCCACACCTGCAAAGAAAAGCGGGGTCCCCGCCTTCGCGGGGACGACGGAATGGCTTGGGCTGGAGACCGAGCGCTCTTAGCGCATCGCCATCCGCACCGGCGCGATCTCGATCACCGGCACTTCCCATGGGTGGATCGCGATGATCCGCTCCACCGCTTCGGCGAATGCAGAATCGTCCGACGCGCAGGGGGCATGAACGGCCACCACGACCGTCGGCGAAAGCGTCACTTGGCCCGATTCCCCCAATGCCGGCCGCGCATCGGCGCCGGGCTGGAAGCCTTCCCAGCCGGGGCTCAGTTCGAACACGCCCTTGTAGAGCCCGAAATCCCCCAGCGGATTGTCCTCGCGGATCACGCCAAGAATCGACGCCAGCACGGGATCGCGCTCCGCCGCCGCGCCGTCGCCTGCCAGCATGGCGGCCAGTGTTTCGGGAGTAACCGGCACGTGGATCCGCACCAGCATGGCGTCGCGCAGGATCACACCACTTCGCTTTCCATCAGCAGGCGGACAACCATGGCAAGCCGCTTGGCATCCTCACGCGCGAGGTGTTCCTTGGGCAGAAGGGTCTTCGCTTCTTCCAGCGCGGCGACGACTTGCGGGCGGGTATAGCCGCGCGACATCATCCATTCGCCAAGGTAGCGGATCGGGAAAGGCAGCCGCGCGCCAAGGCTCTGGCACAGCACTTCCAGCCAGTATTCATCGAGCTCGGCGTCGGAATAGACCGCACAATCGCCAACGAATTCGGCCATTTCGGCAAGGACTTGCGCGGCGGGAAGGCCATCGCATTCCAGCATGGCGCGACTGATGCCGTGCAGCGCCTCGGCCTCGTCGGACCAGTCCCAGTGCTGCCAGGCGTCCAGCGGGCGGATCATCCAGGCCCGGTTTTCGCCGTCGATCCGCGCGACGGCCACTTCGATGGGGTACGACTGGCCGTGCTCGGGCAGGCAGCTCGCCTCGAAGTCGATGACGGCCAGAGAGGGGGCCGGATTCACATTCGCCATGCGGCCTCCGGGAAAGGTCGGGGAATTACCAACCTCTCCCGGAGTCTGTGCCGCGTCAATGGTGCGGAATAATTACGCCAGAACCGGTGCGGTGAGCGCCTTGAGGTCCGCTTCAGGACGGGCGCCGTAGTGCGAGATCACTTCGCAAGCGCAGATCGCGCCCAGCTTCAGGCACTGTTCCAGGCTCTTGCCGCGCACGTGGCCGTAGAGGAAGCCGGCGGCGAAGAGGTCGCCCGCGCCGGTGGTATCGACCACGCGGTCGATCGGCTCGGCACCGATCTCCACCCGCTGGCCTTCCGACAGCGCGACAGCGCCGGCCGAGCCACGGGTAACGACCAGCACCGGGATCTTCGGTGCGAGTTCGGCAACGCCCTTCTCGAAATCGTCATGGCCGACGAGGGCGGCCATCTCGTGCTCGTTGCAGAACAGCACGTCGATCATGCCGTTGTCGATCAGGTCGCGGAAGTCCGCGCCATGACGGTCGATCACGAAGCATTCCGAAGGGGTGAAGGCGATCTTGCGGCCGGCGGCGCGGGCCGCCTCGATCGCCTTGCGCATCGCGGCGCGCGGTTCCTCGGGATCCCAAAGGTAGCCTTCGAGGTAGAGCACGGCGGCATTGGCGATGGCGCTTTCGTCCAGCGCTTCGGCCGGCAGGTGCTGCGAGGCGCCGAGGAAGGTGTTCATCGTGCGCTGGCCGTCCGGCGTCACGAAGATCAGGCAGCGCGCGGTGGGCGTGCCGGCGCGGGCGGGCACGTCGAAATCGATGCCGCCGGCGCGGATGTCGTGGGTGAAGACTTCGCCCAGCTGGTCATCAGCCACCTGGCCGATGAACGCGCACTTGGCGCCCAGCGCGGCGAGGCCGGCCAGCGTGTTGGCGGCCGAACCGCCGGAAATCTCCCGCGCGGGGCCCATGGCTTCGTAGAGGCTCGTCGCCTGATCGGCGTCGATCAGCATCATGCCGCCGCGCGACAGGCCGAGTTCGTCGATCAGCGAATCCTGGCAGTTGGCGATAACGTCGATAATGGCATTGCCGATGGCGATGACATCGAGGGTAGGCGGCACGGTAGGCTGGGCCATGCGGTCGAAATCCTTGGTGGTCTGATGATGTTCGGGGAAGTCAGACCGCGACTAGCGCGCGGCCGGCCGCTTCGCAAGCGCTGCGGCGGTTGACACGGCGAAGCGAGCGGGCGATGCCGGGCCGGATCATGACCCAGACCCGTGCGATCGCAGCCCCTCTCCTTCCTGTTACCCCCCGCAGCCTGAGAGGCCCGATCGCGGCCTGCGCCCTTGCCTTGCTGCTGGCCGCTTGCGGCGGCGGCACCGTGGCCAGCACACCAACGCCCAGCCGCACGCCGCACAAGCCGGGCAAACTTTCCGACGTGCGCCAGCCCAGCCACGTATCGCGCGCCCCCACGCTTCAGGCGATTCCGGGCGTGGCCGGCGTGATCGGCGCCGACCGCGCGCAACTGGTGCGCAGCTTCGGCGAGCCCCGGCTGGACGTGTGGGAGGGGGACGCGCGCAAGCTGCAGTTCACCGGCACCGCCTGCCTGCTGGACATCTATCTCTATCCCACCACCGGATCGAAGGAGCCGGTGGCGACCTACGTCGATGCCCGTCGCGCTTCGGACGGACAGGACGTTGACCGCGCCGCCTGCATCGCGGCATTGCGCAAGCCCTGATCGGGCCTGAAGAGGCCCGGCGCGCCCGGCACTGAATAACTTTCGACGAAGGTCGATTCCGATCCGATTTGCGAACTGGCGCAAAAGGCAATTTTCGCGCTATCCCGGCAGACCATGTCGGATGTCGCCACTCAGCCGCGCGTGCCTGCGCGGGTCGTTCTGCTTTCGCTAGCCGCCCTGTGGGCCTGCTATTTCCTGGTTGCCACGCTGCGCGGCGCGGTGATGGGGTATGATTTCATCTGGCCGATCTTCTCGCGCCGGTTGACGATCTGCATCCTGTCCATGCTGGTCATGGCGGCGGTCTGGCCGCTGCTGCAGATGCTGGAGCGCAAGTCCGGCGGCGTGCGGCTGACGATCGTGCTGATCGGCGCACTGCCGCTGGCCCTGCTGCTCAGCGTGATCAACGAGACCGTGTTCTCCGACATCGAAATGACGCAGGCCTACGGGAACGAGGATGAGGCAGAAGCGGTCAAGTCCGGCAAATTGAAGATCACCCGCGATGAGGCGGGCAACATCATGGTCGACCTGCCGCCCGCCGTCACCCAACCACCGGCCCCGCCAGCGCCACCGTCCCCCGGAGCGTCGTCGGACGAAGCGATCACGCCGCCGCCTGCGCCCGCGCCCACCGTCACCAGTGACAACGGCGCCCATTCGATCACCATCCACACCAACAAGGCGCTGGGCGAGCAATATGCGCGCTGGACCTCGGTGGTGGACTACGCCTTCACCCGCTACTTCCTGGTGCTGGCCTGGGCGGCTCTCTACTTCGCGCTCGCCAAGGCCGAGGAAGCGCGCGCGGCCGAACGGCGCGAGGGCGAATATCGCCGCGCTGCCGCCGCCGCAGAGCTGCGTTCGCTGCGCTATCAGGTCAATCCGCACTTCCTGTTCAATACGCTCAACTCGCTTTCGGCGCTGGTGATGACGGGCAAGCAGGACGATGCAGAAACGATGATTCAAACGCTGTCGACTTTCTATCGGCGCACCCTCTCCGGCGATCCCACAAGTGACCTGAAGCTTGTCGATGAGATCGAACTTCAGAAACTCTATTTCGAGATCGAGGCCGTTCGTTTCCCAAATCGCCTGGTTACGACGATTGATATTGACGATGCCGTTTCGGATGCGATGGTGCCGGGCATGATCCTGCAGCCCCTTGTCGAGAACTCGGTGAAGTACGCCGTGGCCGCCACCCAACGGCCGGTGACGATCGCCATCCGCGCCCACGCAGTGGGCGACCGGCTGGAAATCTCCGTCAGCGACGACGGACCCGGCGGCAAGGTCAAGGGCGTGCAGGGCTTCGGCATCGGGCTGGGCAATGTTCGCGATCGGCTGCGCGCCCGCTATGGCGCGGCGGCGGAAATCAGTTTCGGCCGCCGCGAGGAGGGCGGTTTCGCCACGGTCCTGCGCCTACCCTTAAACTTTGGGTCCCACTCGGGCCCACCGGCCGCGGAGCCGCTGGAGTTTTCTCGTGCCTGAACCCGTGCAGACTTTGGAAAACGCGCCTTTGCGCGCGCTGATCGTTGACGACGAGCCGCTGGCGGTGGAGCGCATGCAGGTGATCTGCGCCCGGATCGATTCGATCTCGGTGATCGGCACGGCCAGCGATGGGGAGGCCGCACTGCGACTGATCGAGGCGCTGACTCCCGATCTGGTGCTGCTGGACCTGACCATGCCCGAAACCGACGGCCTGACGGTCGCGCGGCGGCTGGGCGGCCTTCCGGAAGCGCCAGCGGTGATCTTCGTCACCGCGCATGACGAATTCGCGGTAGAGGCGTTCGACCTCGACGCGGTAGACTATGTGCTGAAACCGGTGGCGCCGGAACGGCTGGAGCGGGCGATCTCCCGCGTCGGCGCGCGGCGCGGCGAACGCACCTTGCCGACGGGCAAGTGGCTGGAGGAATTCTGGGTGCCGCACCGTTCGGAACTGGTGCGCGTACCGGCCGCCGATGTCGAACGGATCGACGCGGAGCGGGACTATGTGCGCCTGCATGTCCGCGGGGCCAGCTATCTGCTGCTGCAGACCATCACCAGCCTGGAACAGCGCCTGGATCCGGAGAACTTCATCCGCATCCATCGCAGTTGCATCCTGCGCCGCGATCATGTGTCGGGCCTAAGGCATGAAGGGCTGGGCGTATGGTCGGTGGAAACCGCCGATGGCGAGGCGCTGCGGATCGGGCGGACCTATCTGCCGTCGGTAAAAAAAATGGCGGGCCGCTAGGGGACCCGCCAGTCTTTCATCCGATTATTTTTTAGGGACCTCTTGGGCGTTACCGCGAGCACGGGAGCGCTCAGTTCGCGGCAACGCGGGAGCGGGCATTGGCGCGTTCGACGGCGGCAGCGACATGGGCGCTGAACTGGGCGCGGGCCTTGTCGTAGCATCCGACCGCTTCGGAGCTGCGCAGGCGCGAACCGGTGGTCACGTCGTTGTAGCCACAGACTTCGCGGGCGGCGGCGTCGAGCCGGTTGTCGAGCTTCTTCTGGCCTTCGACGCTGGTCAGGTCGAGATCGGCATAAGTGACGGTGACGTCCTTGGCATTGGCCGGGGCGGCTACCGAGAAGCTCAGGCCGGTGAGAACGAGGGCGGCAGCAGCGGCTGCAATCGAAGTGGTCTTGATCATCGTACTTCCTCCTTGATGGGCCGGCGGCGGGGGGTCCTGCATCGGCCCGGTGAGTTTCTTGTGCACCGCACCCGGCAGCGATTCACGCGCACCTCGACCGCAGCGCCCCGCATGTCGACGAAAGGGCAGGCGGACGGACGAACGACATTCCGGTTCGACGAATGACTTGCCGTTTCAGGGCCGAAGACGAATCGCCCAAGACTTTGATTCGGCACGCACTGGCAAGAACGGGCCGGGGCATGTACAATCGATACCGGCTATGGGACTTGTCTTCGTCTTCTTCCTTGGCGTCGTTAACTTTGCAGCGCACAAGGCAGTGCTCGAATCCGGGCACCCGATGCTTGGAAGCATGGCCTGGCTGGTGCAGCCGCTGGGCGGACGGCTCAGCCTGATCGTGGAATTCGCCATGTTGCTGGGCGCGATGATCATGACCGCCGCCGGGTCTGCCGGATGGGCCTGGATCTATGCCTGCTATTCGGGACTCAACGCACTGGCGGCCTGGCTGATCTTTTCGGGCCGGGCATGACCCGGCCAGATAGGGAACCAGCCCCTATCTTGCCGGTTTTGGGGGCATGACTGGTAATCCCGCCTCTTCCCGCCGCAGCTGGCTGGTCTGCAACGCGGCCAGCGGCAGCAATGACGATGCCGCCGTCGCCGAAGTGCTTTCCGCGCTTACTGCCATCGGCTTCGTGCCTGACCGCACGATCCGCTTTCCCGACGAGTCCCCTCCCGATCCCGAGACACTTACGGCGTCCGAGGTCGGCTTGCTGGTCGTGTTCGGCGGGGACGGCACTGTCCATTCGGTGATCGAAAACGTCAGCGGCTGGGACGGGCCGGTGCTGGTATTGCCCGGCGGCACCATGAACATGCTGGCCAAGCGGCTGCATGGGGATGTTCCCGCGTCCGAAGTGATTGCCCGGCTTGCGCCCGATCGCCTGCCCACCACCCGGCCGGAAGTGATCGCCACCCGCCACGGCATCGCGCTGACCGGTGTTCTGGCCGGCCCCGGCACGATCTGGAACGAAGTGCGCGAGGCGATGCGCGCGGCAAACGTGCTGGATTTTGTTGCTTCCACCAAGGAAGCGATCGCCTGGTCCATGAACGGCCCGAAAGTCGTCTGTGCCGAGGTCGACTGCGGGCGCGAGGACGGCTATGCCGCCATCACCGTGACCCCGAATGCAACCGGACTTGAAGCGAACGGCTATTATGCTGAAACGCTGGGCGATTTTGCCGGACAGGGCATTGCCTTGATCAATCGCGATTTCCGCGATGGCCCGCATGATCCGCTGGGCAACCACGCGCGCCTGCGGCTGGTCTGCCCCGATGGCGAGCCGATGGGCCTGCTGATCGATGGCGAGCCGTTCGAAGGGGGCACAGAAGAGCACTTCCATCCCGCGATCCTTGAGGTCGATCTGGTGACGACATCGCATGAACCTTGAGACTTCCGCCCCGCTTCGCACGCTGAAGCTGTTCCACCTGAGCGATGTGCATTTCGGCCTCGAAGATCCCGAGGCGATCGCCTGGGCCAAGGACTGCATCGCCCGCGAAAAGCCCGATGCCGTCGCCATCACCGGCGATCTGACGATGCGCGCGCGCCATCCCGAATTCGCTGCCGCCTGCGCCTGGATCAAGGGGCTGAACGTCCCCGTCACGGTCGAAGTCGGCAATCACGACATTCCCTATTTCAACCTCTACCAGCGGTTCTTCGATCCCTATCGCCGGTTCAGGGCGATCGAGCGGCAGGTGGAAGCGCAGCTGGATCTGCCGGGCCTGGCCATCGTGCCGCTGCGGACGACCACGCGCGCGCAGTGGCAACGGTTTCCCTGGTCGAACGGCTGGGTGACCGGCCATGCGCTGCGCGAGACTCTCGCCGCGATCGATGCGCTTCCGGCCGGCACCCGCGTGCTGGTTGCCGCGCATCATCCGCTGATCGAGCGCCGCGCCCGCGACAACAAGCTGCTGACCATCAACGGCACGCGGACGATGGAGATCCTGGCGGGCCGCAAGGTCATGGCCGTGCTTTCCGGCCACATTCACGACGCTTTCGACCTGACGAGCGACACCCCCGCCGGGCCACTGCGGATGATCGGCGCCGGCACCCTGTCCAAGCGGATCCGCTCCACCCCGCCCAGCTTCAACGAGATCACCATCGCCGGTGACGCGATTCGCGTCGTCGCACGCAATCTGGAACATGTGCCGACGGCAGCGATGCAGATCGACGAAGTGCCCGAAAACGCCCTGCCACCGCGCGAACCGGGTGAGCCGGTGGCCCCGGTCGGCGCGGTTCCGCCGGTCGATCCGCCAGTGCATTGAAGCTCGCACTGAACGGCACTGAACGACACCTAAACATACGAGAAAGGGCCGCAGCATCCGGAGAGATGCCGCGGCCCTTTTCGTATCAACCGCTTCCGGGTGGGGGGATTTCGGAAGCGGTTCTCTCCTCCCTTGGAGACCTCTGATTACTGGTAAGCGTGGTCGATCTTGCCCAGCCCGTTGATCTCTTGAGTCAGGTGGGCGGGCTTGCGGACCAGCTTCACCGAGCCGATGCCGTTGATGCTGACCGAGACGTCGCCGGTGGCACCGATCGTCACGCTGCCCACGCCTTCGACGTTCACCTTGGCGTCCTGCGCTTCCAGTTCGCCGAGGTTGAGGTTGCTGGCGCCTTCGGTGTGGACGTCCAGCTTGCGGACCTTGCCCGATGCGTCGAGGTTGATCGCGCCGTCGGCCTTCAGCGTCAGGCTGTCCTGGTCGAGCCCGGTCAGCGTCACGTCGCCCGGCGCGTCGAAGTCGAAGCTTTCGATCTGCGGCGCGGTGATGCGCACCTTCAGGCCCCTGTGGATGTTGGCGTTGCCAGCAATGCTGAGGCGGCCATTCTCCCAGGTCAGGCGGTCGACCACCTTCTGCGGGCCGGTGACGACCATTTCCGACTTGTCGCCCTTGGTGAAGACCAGCTGGACCGGGATGTCCATGGCGAGGCGGGTGCCCGGCTGCAGCGCGAAGTTGCGGCTCTTGTCCGGGCCTTGGTCCTGATCCTCGTCATCGAAGGAGAAGTTCCAGCCGCCATGGTCTTCCATGTCCTTGCGGAACTTGTCCCCGCCGATCACCCAGGCGGCACCGATGGCGACGATCGAGAGGATCACGCCGCTGGCGAATACGATGAGCAGTTTCCTGAACATCACTTGGTTCCTTTCTCTCGTGCGCTTCAGTCTTCGGGATGGATGGCGGGTTCGATCACGCGGTAGTGCAGGCGGCCGAACCACATGAGGGCATTGATGATCCAGATGCTGATCAGCGTCAGCAGCGCGCCGAAGGCGACCGAGGCGCTCATCACGCCCAATCCGCCAAGGATCGCCACCAGTATCCCGCCCGGAAAGCCGCTGAACGGCCCCGCGATCAGGATGAAGCCGCCGACGAAGAACATCACCAGCGTGGCCACGAACAGGCCGAACATCACGCCCAGAACCGGCAGCACGATCGGCAGCAGGATCAGGATGTCGATAGTGGCCAGGCCCATGAAGGCCAGGATCGCACCCCATGCGGAAGACGGCGAACGGCCGCTTTCCCAGTTCTTGAAGCCGGCTTCGAAACGCAGTTCGCGCGCCAGCCTTGCCGGATTGCCAAGGGCATTGGCGACTTCTTCCTCACCGCGCCCTTCGGCGGCACCGGCTTCGAAGTGTTCCTCGTAATCGGCGACGATGTCGTCGATCACGTCCTGCGGCAGGCCCTTGAGGCCGGCCTTCAGGCGGCGGATGAATTCATTACGCTTCATCGCTCTGCTCCCCTTCCTCTACAGGTGCCGAAGCCGCCCCAGAAGCAGCCTGCACCGGCTCTGCCGCGCCTTCGATCAGGCCATCGACGGCGGCGGTGAAGCCGCGCCATTCGGCAACCTGTTCGGCCAGTCGCGAACGGCCGGTCTCGGTGATGCGGTAATACTTGCGCGGCGGACCGGAGGGCGATTCCTCAAGGTAGGTCACTACCAGGCCATCGCTCTGCATCCGGCGCATCAGCGGGTAGATCGTGCCTTCGCCCATATCGACCGCGTCGGCCATGCGGCTGGCGATCTCGTAAGCGTAGCTGTCTCCCCGCGAAAGCAGCGCCAGGACACAGAGCCCCAGCACCCCTTTCTTCAACTGGATTTCGATTTCGGACATCGAATCATCTCCTGCGGATGAGCACTGTATATAAGCAGCTACTGTGTAACGCAAGATACCTTGCATAAGAAAATACATGGCACGGCAAGATACCTTGTTATGACGAGGTATCCAGCATCGAACGATGGCTATGCGAGGCAGACAATTCGGCCAGTTCCCGTGATTTGCGCCGTTTCGAGGAAACCATGCGGCAGGCGGCGAATTGTCGAGGGTGGCAAAGGAGAAACACTTTGACACTTTCCCCCCTATCGCGCCGCCGCCCGTGGTTCACGGGCGTGCTGCTGCTTGCCGTCGGCGCCGTGTTCGCCGTCGGCGGCGTCTGGCTCGTTTCGTTTTCCGGGTCGTTCTATTACCTCGTTGCCGGGCTTGCGCTGATCGCGACCGGCGTGCTGGCCCTGCGACGAAGACCCGAGGCGCTGTGGGTCTACGCGGCGCTGCTGGTGGGAACGGTGATCTGGGCGCTTTACGAAGTCGGCCTGAATGGATGGGGGCTGGAACCCCGCCTTGTCGCGCCGACGGTGCTGGGGCTCTGGCTGCTGCTGCCCTGGGTCCGGCGCGGAATCGTGCCTGCCGGCGACCGTCGCGCGCTAGCCCGCCACGCCGCGATCGCCCCCGCACTGGCCTGTGCGCTTTCCATCGCGGTGCTGGTCGTCGGCTTCGCACAGCCGGTGGGCGTTTCCGGCGATGCCGGCAACCGTATCTTCGCCGGACAGATCGACAGTTCAGTCCCCGCCGAGGACTGGTGGTATTACGGCCGCACCGCCAAGGGTGACCGCTTCTCCCCGCTCACCCAGATCAACACGGGCAACGTGAAGAACCTGAAAGTGGCCTGGACCGCCGAGACCGGCGACCACATGCGCCCGGGCGAGGACGTGGGCGGCACCGACGCGGGGCATGAATTCAACTTCGAAGTCACCCCGATCAAGGTGGGTGACACGCTCTACGTCTGCACCGGCCATTCCTGGGTGGAGGCGCTGGACGCGCGCACCGGCAAGGTGAAGTGGAAGTTCGATCCCAAGGCCAATACCGATGCCGACGTCTACCTCGCCTGCCGCGGCGTCGCCTTCTACAAGGCGCCGGAGGGCAAGAGCAGCGTCTGCCCCACGCGCATCCTCGCCCCGGTGCTCGATGCCCGGATCGTCGCCCTCAATGCCGAAACCGGCAAGCCTTGCGAGGATTTCGGCGAGCATGGCTTCATCAGCCTGGCCCGGTACCTTGGCCATGTGCCGGCGGGCTTCCACTTCGTCACTTCCCCCCCGCTGGTGATTCATGACCGGATGATTCTGGGCGGCTGGGTCTACGACAACCAATCCCGCAACGAGCCTTCAGGCGCGGTGCGCGCCTTCGATCCCATCACCGGCCAGATCGTCTGGGCCTGGGACGTCGGCCATCCCGATCAGGTGGTCCATCCCGACGATAAGACCGAACTGACACGCGGCACGCCCAATGCCTGGGGCGTCTATACCGCCGATCCGGACCTCAACATGGTCTACCTGCCGCTGGGCAATGCCACGCCGGACTATTTCGGCGGCGGGCGCCGTCCGTTCGACGATGCCTATTCCAGCTCCGTCGTCGCGCTGGACATCACCACCGGTCAGCCGCGCTGGCATTTCCAGACCGTGCACCACGACGTGTGGGACATGGATCTGCCGGTCGGCCCCTCGATGGTGGACCTGCCGGTGAACGGCAAGCTGGTGCCCGCCCTCGTCCAGTCAACCAAGCGCGGCGAGTTCTTCGTGCTCGACCGGCGTACCGGCCAGCCGGTGGTGAAGACCATCGAGAAGGCCGTGCCGCAGGACGGCGTGCCGGGTGAGACTCTGGCGAAGACGCAGCCCTATCCGGTCGGCATGCCCTCGCTGACGCCCGCCGATCTGGTGGAGAATCACCTCTGGGGCGCGACGCCGATCGACCAGATGCTATGCCGCATCCAGTTCCGGCAGGCGCATTACGAAGGGCAGTTCACCCCGCCGCAGCTGAAGGAGACGATCGTCTATCCGGCCTTCGACGGCGTGATCGACTGGCATGGCGCCACTATCGATCCGCAGCGCAAGCTGCTGATCGCCAATTCGAACTACATCCCCTTCATGATCACGATGAAGCCGCGCGGGCCCTACGAAAAGTCGGGCGCGGTGCCGCCGTGGAACGGTGCGGGCAACGAGCCGAAGATCGGCCCGGGACTCGCCCCGCAATACGGCACGCCTTACGTCGGCATGGTCCATCCCTGGCTCAATCCGCTGGGCGTGCCCTGCAACCCGCCGCCATGGGGCACGCTGACCGCCATCGATCTGGTGACTCACAAGATCGTCTGGGAGCGCCCCATCGGTGACACCCGCGCCACCGGCCCTGGCGGCACGCATACCAACCTGCCGCTGCCCACCGGCATCTTCAACATCGGCGGCAACATGATGACCGCCGGCGGGCTGGACTTCATCGGTGCCACGGCGGACCAGATGTTCCGCGCGGTGGATGTGCAGACCGGCAAGGTGCTTTGGCAGGTCGGCCTGCCGGCCGGGGGCAATGCCACGCCGATGACTTATGCGGTGGACGGCAAACAGTACGTGCTGATCGCCGCCGGCGGCCATGGCGGGCTGGGCACCAAGACCGGCGACTATCTGGTCGCCTATGCCTTGCCGCAAGGCTGAGCGACTGCGGATGGGAAGGGGCGTCGCTTTCGGGCGGCGCCTCTTCCCGTTTCAGGGATTCAGGGCATCGAAGGTCGATACATCGGATCCGCGACCGGCCGAGCCGCCCAAGGACTCATTGCGGGAAGAATTTGTTGGCAGATTCGTCATAGAATCCCCTCGCGAATGGGACGGGACGATAACCTTCTGTGCGAAAACCAGATCTGACACGCCTTCTTGCCTGCACGGTTTTTCTGCTCACGCCCGGGCTGGCGTGTGCTCAAGTCTATTCTGGCAAGGTCGTCGCCGTGGACGGCGATACGCTGGACATGACCGGCGCACGCATCCGTCTCTTCGGGATCGATGCAGTAGAGAAGGCGCAGACCTGTGAACGGGGCGGGACAAGCTGGTCCTGTGGACTCGATGCCAGTCAGGCGCTCTCCCGGTTGGTCGCCGATCGGGAAGTGTCCTGCACTCAGCAGGACACCGACGACTATGGCCGGGTCGTGGCGATCTGCCGTGTGGATGACATTGATCTGGGTGCGACGATGGTCCGCATGGGCTATGCCACCGCACTACCGCACTTCACACAGGCTTACTTGGGAACCGAAGCCGATGCACGTGCCAGAAAGGCGGGCATCTGGGCCGGAACTTTCGATCCGCCCGCGGCCTACCGTGCCGCGCACCCCCGCGATTATGCCCCGGCACCGCGGCGCGCGGTCGCCAAGCCGCGAGCGACAGGCCAAGCCACCGCGACCAGCCTCTACTTCCGCAATTGCCGTGAGGCGTGGGCCGCCGGGCGGGCGCCGCTCTACGCCGGTCAGCCCGGCTACCGCCGCGAGATGGACGGCGATGGCGACGGCGTGGCCTGCGAGCCCTTCCGTCGCCGTTAAGGCCTTCGATCGCTATCGGGGCAGACAACAAAAAAGGGCCGCGGTTGCCCGCGACCCCTTTTCGTAAAGCCGAAGCTCTCGAAAAAGCGGATTAACGCTTCGAGAACTGGAAGCTGCGGCGTGCCTTGGCGCGGCCGTACTTCTTACGCTCGACCACGCGGCTGTCGCGGGTGAGGAAGCCGGCTGCCTTGACGGCGGCGCGCAGGGCGGGCTCGTACTTCGACAGGGCCTGGGCGATGCCGTGCTTCACAGCGCCGGCCTGACCCGAGAGACCGCCGCCCTTGACGGTGGCGATCACGTCGTACTGGCCGTCACGACCAGCAACCTGGAAGGTCTGGTTGATGACGAGGCGCAGGGTCGGACGTGCAAAGTACACTTCCTGGTCGCGACCGTTGATAATCACCTTGCCGGTGCCGGGCTTGACCCACACGCGGGCAACGGCGTCCTTACGACGGCCGGTGGCGTAGGCACGGCCCTGGGCGTCGATTTCCTGGGCGCGGAGCGGAGCGTTCGAGACGACCGGAGCGATCGTTTCAGCCGAATCGGCCACAGCGACTTCGCCGAGGTCCTTGAGGTCGGACAGGCTCTGAACGGTTTCGGTATCAGACATTACGCGCCAACCTTGTTCTTGCGGTTCATGGAAGCGACGTCGAGCGCTTCGGGCTGGGTGCCACCGTGCGGGTGCTCGGTGCCGGCGTAGAGGTGCAGGGCACGCATCTGGTCACGGCCGAGCGGGCCGCGCGGGATCATGCGCTCAACAGCCTTTTCAAGCACGCGCTCGGGGAAACGACCGGCGAGAACCTTGTCCGCGGTCACTTCCTTGATGCCGCCGGCGTAGCCGGTGTGCTTGTAGTAGGTCTGCTGCTTCAGCTTGTTGCCGGTGAACTTCACCTTTTCGGCGTTGATCACGACGACGTGGTCGCCGCAGTCAACGTGCGGGGTGAAGCTCGGCTTGTGCTTGCCGCGCAGGAGGTCTGCGATGACGACCGCGAGACGGCCAACCACCAGACCTTCGGCATCGATCAGATGCCACTTCTTTTCCACCTCGGCCGGCTTGATCGACCGGGTGACCTTCGTAAGCGCCTTCATGGCTGGTCTATCCCTAATGTTCAGGTCGCGGAGGCCGAATCGTTCGCTTTCACGAATCTCCGGCACCGCGGGAAGGCGGCCAAATCGTCGAAAAGGCCGCGCAAGTCAAGCAGACCGCGGTATTCCAGAGAGGTAAAATAATACCGCTCTGGATTTTGAGGCGTTGGAGCGGACCTAGTCAAACCATTCCGTCGCCCCCGCGAAGGCGGGGGCCCCGCTTGTTCTTCTTAGCGGCGGCGCAAAGGAAGCGGGATCCCCGCCTTCGCGGGGATGACGAGGAAAGGAAGGATCAGTCCGTTCCGATACTGGCCAGCCAAGCCAGCGTGCCCGGCGCGCCGGTTTCGCAGCGCCAGCCGAGGACCGCCGGTTCCTCGTAAGGATGCAGCTCGGTGAGCCGGGCGACAGCGGCGTCGAGCAAGTCGGCATTGGTCTTCACCATGAGGCCGAGTTCGTGCGCGCTGTCCTTCTCACCCTTCCAGACGAAGACCGAGGTCATGCCCGGCATGAGGTTGCCACAGGCAGCAAGGCCTTCGTCCAGCAGGGCGTGAATCGTCTTGAGGGCACTGTCCTGATCGGGAAACGGGCTCCAGATCAGTGCCCCGGTCGAAACAGCCCCCTCGCTCACATGCCCAGCCCGACCTGATCGCGCCGGCCTAGGCCGTGTGCGCCCCAGGCCGTCGCCGCTACCAGCAGCGCCCCGCAGAGCTGGTGCGCCACCGCCAGCCACAGCGCCACGCCGGACCAGACCGTGCAAATGCCCAGGATCACCTGAATCCCGAAGGCGCAGTGGATCGCCACCGAAATCTTGCGCAGGCGCATCGCCTTAAGCCGGCGCGCCATGACGATTAGCACCGCGACCACGGCCCAGGCCCACCAGCGGTGGACGAAGTGGGTGAGGTACGGATCGTTGACGAGGGCATGCAGCGCGCCGCCCGCCCATTCCACGCCATCGGGGAAGAAGGTGCCCTGCATCAGCGGCCAGGCGTCCAGACTGAACCAACCGGAACCCGCAACATAGCCTGCGCGCAAGCCGGCGACCATCGCGCCCATGAACAGCTGGAAGAACAGCATCGCCAGCACCAGCGCGCCAAAGCGGGTCATGCGGGCAGGGGCCTGCCCGCGCGCCAGTTCACGCAGATCGAGCGCGGTCCAGACCAGCCCGCCCAAGGTCGTCAGCGCCACCAGCAGGTGCGCGGCAAGGCGGAAGTGGCTCACGCGGTCGGCCGCTTCGGCGGTCAGGCCCGAAGAGACCATCCACCAGCCGACCACACCCTGCAGTCCGCCCAGCGCCAGCAGCGCCAGCAGGCGCGGCTTGTAGCCCAGCGGAATCGTGCGCTTGAACCAGAACCACGCCAGCGGCAGCGCGAAAGCCAGACCGATCAGGCGGGCGAGCAGGCGGTGGACCCATTCCCAGAAGTAGATGAACTTGTACTGCCCCAGCGTCATGCCGGCCGGGCCGTTCACGTCGATATATTGCGGGATCTGCTTGTAGTGGTCGAATTCCGCCTGCCACTGCGCCTGCGTCAGCGGCGGGATGGCGCCGGTGATCGGCTTCCATTCGGTGATCGACAGGCCGGATTCGGTCAGGCGGGTAATACCGCCCACCGCCACGATCATCACGACCAGCGCGGCAACGAAGAAGAGCCAGCGCACCATGGGAACGATATCGTCGGAAGTTCCGAGCAGCGGGCGACCGTCAGCATTTCTCATGGCCCATGTCCCTGCGATCTTGCGACGAATTGCGCAAGGCTAACCTTAATATGTGATCCGAAACTTGCGTTTCGGATCGTTCGGCACCGGCCCGCTCCCGTCCCGAAGAACACAAAAAGGTCCGGGGGACCTTTTTGCTGAGGGGGCCGACCACCCATCAGAATACACTCGTGGGTGGTCGGGTGGGGGAGTGGGCCGGTGCCGAACCGAAATTCGCTCTTCCGCGAATTTCGCATCAGCCACCTCTTGCATGATGTTACAACATCACATACATGAACGCCATGCGGAGCACCCTGACAGCGATTCGAAACCGGATGGACCGGGCCGGTATCCTACTCAGCGGCCTGTGCGCGGTGCATTGCGTTCTCGGCGTCGTGCTGGTCGGCTTCCTGGGCCTCGGCGGTGACATCGTGGGCGGCAAATTTCTGCTCTCGCCAGAGATTCACCGGGTCGGCCTGGTGCTTGCGGTCATCGTCGGGGTGATCTCGCTCGGTTTCGGCGTCGCCCGTCATGGGCGCGTCGCTCCGCTGGTGATCGGCGGCCTCGGCCTTGCGCTGATGGCGACCGCGGTTGCCGTGGGCCATGGCAGTGCCGAGTCCATATTGACGATCATTGGCGTCGCGCTGGTGGCCTTCGCGCACATCCGGAACATGCGCCACGCGCATTGAGAGTTGCCAATCGGCACTTTCCAAATCCGTTCCCGGCGCTATCTGCGCCTCATGGCTGCAGATATCTCCCTAACCGTCAACGGCGAGCCGCGCCGCATCGCGCCCGGCTCCAGCATTGCCGACCTAGTCGCCGACATCGGGCTGGACCCGAAGAAGGTCGCGGTCGAGCACAATGGCGAGATCGCCCCGCGCTCGACGCTGGGCGATGTCGTGCTAGCGGACGGCGACGTGCTGGAGATCGTCCACTTCGTCGGCGGCGGCTGACGCCCGGCCTTTTTCGAAACCTCTGACTCCACGCTCCCCCGAAAGGATGCGCACCTTGACCGATATCACCGCTGCTTCGAACGATACCTGGACCGTCGCCGGCCGCACCTTCACCTCGCGCCTGATCGTGGGCACCGGTAAGTACAAGGATTTCGAGCAGAACGCGGCGGCAGTGGCAGCCTCGGGCGCGGAAATCGTCACCGTGGCGGTGCGCCGCGTCAATGTGTCGGACCCCAAGGCGCCGATGCTGACCGACTATATCGACCCGAAGAAGATCACCTACCTGCCCAACACCGCCGGCTGCTTCACTGCCGACGACGCGATCCGCACCCTGCGCCTGGCGCGCGAGGCGGGCGGCTGGGATCTGGTGAAGCTGGAAGTGCTGGGCGAGGCACGCACGCTCTATCCCGACATGCGTGAGACGCTGAAGGCCACCGAGATTCTGGCGAAGGAAGGCTTCCTGCCGATGGTCTACTGCGTGGACGACCCGATCGCCGCCAAGCAGCTTGAGGAATGCGGCGCCGTGGCGGTGATGCCGCTGGGCGCGCCGATCGGTTCGGGGCTGGGCATCCAGAACAAGGTGACCGTGCGCCTGATCGTCGAAGGCGCCAAAGTGCCGGTGCTGGTCGATGCCGGAGTCGGCACCGCATCCGAAGCAGCCGTGGCGATGGAGCTGGGCTGCGACGGCGTGCTGATGAATACCGCCATCGCCGAAGCGAAAGATCCGATTCGCATGGCCCGTGCAATGAAGCTGGCAGTGATGGCCGGACGCGACGCATATCTTGCCGGACGCATGGGCCAAAGGCGCTATGCGGACCCTTCAAGCCCGCTTGCCGGCCTGATCTAATGGTTAACGATTTCCTTTCCAAATGCTTCCGCGTGCAACCGTAAGCAAGCGTTTGCACGCTTAAGCTGATTGTAATCCGCGAAGGCGGAAAATGGCTCTCGTGAGGAAGGGATCGGCCTTCCGGATCACGGGAGCCAGCATCATGACCTACACCGGCACGGCCACAGTCACGATCAGCGAGTTGCGGGAATTCGCCAGCTTCACCGGATGCGAACAGCGCTATATCCGGCGCAGTCTGGATGTCGGGCTGGATCGGCAGGATGCTTTCAAGCTCTGGGGCCGCAACGCCACCGAAATAGCCTCCATCCGCAAGCAATACGCCGCCTATGCCGAAATTCCGGCGCTGCGCGGCATGCACCCCGACGAAGCCGGCTTCGACGATCTCGACGCGTTCATGGGCAAGCTGCTGCGCATGGCTGCTTTCGACCTTTCGCAGGAACGGATTTCCTCGTTCCCGGCTTTCCGCTTCCTCTACGAGCGTCTGCTGGGCGCCTGGGTGCGTCCGTGGCTGCCCGGCGCCTTCTGCGGCGCGGCGGCGCTGCCGCAGATCCATCCGGACCGCCGCAAGCTGCTGCTCCATTCGATCAGCGAAGCCGCCGCCACCGCGCCCGGCTGGTCCAACCGCGAACCCATCTTCTTCCCCGAATGGATCGAGAAGGAAGCCGCCTGACAGTCCATACCTGAACCCCATACCTGACCCCCAAAACCTGACCGGAGCCCGCCGGGTCGCAACACAAAAACGGGAAACCACGCATTCCAGCGGGGGGAGCGCGCCGGGTGGCAACATCCGGCGCGTTTTCTTTGGGGCGGTTAAAAAGCATAAATCCGCCCCCGGGCAGCCCTTGCCGACGTTGCCGACGCCGGGCCACCATGGCAGCATTCTGCCCATGATTCAGCCTCTTGCGTTCGCCATTGCTGCCACCGCATCCGTGCCGGTTCCGGATATGCCGGACACCATGGCAGGCACCTGGGACATGAAGGCAGGCGACACCACCATCTTCCGCCTGCAAATCTCGCAAGACGCCAAAGCGCCGACGGCGACATGGGAACGGCCCGAGCACTTCGAAACCGATGGAGAAAACTTCTCCAGCATCCGGGGCCCCGCTGTACGCCGACCCGCCAAGAGCATTCGCGCGGATAAAGGGGACGTCGAACTTCGTTTCGACGATCCGGCACCGCATTCGCGGCCCGATGTTTTCCGGCTGCACCGCATCGATGCCACCCATCTGCGCGTCACCTACGAAGACTTCGAACCGTTCGATTTCGTCCGGGCTGCACCCGAAACCGCAACGCTCGGCCCTTGGGATCAGGGGCGTAGTTATGCGCGTTTCGTCTCCCGCTCCACCAATGCGGAAATGACCGCGATCTTCGAAGCCGACCAGAACGACCGCAAGGCCGAAAAGATCGACTGGTCGCAAGTTGGCGCAGCAGATGGCCAGCGGCGTGCCCGCACGCAGGAATTGCTTGATTCCGGCGCTCTCCAAAGCGGTGAAGATTTCTATCATGCCGCTTTCGTGTTCCAGCACGGCGACAGCGCCGATGACATCCTCAAGGCCCACGTTCTGGCGACGATCGCCGTGGCGAGAGGCAAACCGGCCGCCGTGTGGATCGCATCGGCCAGCCTCGACAGGTATCTCCAAAGAATTGGCCGACCACAGGTGCTCGGCACCCAGTTCAAACTCCCGCAAGGCGAGCCGGTGACTCAGGAGCCTTACGACAAGGCGCTCATTTCGGATTCCCTGCGCAAGGCGCTTCACGTTCCCGGCCTTGCCGAACAGGAACAACAACGGCTCCGGTTGCAGGCACGCCATGCGGACGCAAAACAGCCCTAGGCGACGTTCGGCCCTATCCAACTGGCCGACCCGGCAATTTTGCCTATAGTGTGCCGATGAGCGCCGCCCCATCCGCCGCCCCTCGATTCCCCACCTTCGGGCTTTCGCCCTGGTCGATCGCGGTGCCATTGCTGGCGCTGGCGGCGATCCTGATCGGCAAGCCTTCGGGCATCGTCCTGACCGCGACGGTCGCCGTGGCGCTGGGCGGGGCGGTGATGGCGGCGGTCTATCACGCCGAAGTGATCGCCCACCGCGTGGGGGAACCGTTCGGCACGCTGATTCTGGCCTTCGCGGTAACGGTGATCGAAACATCGCTGATCGTCTCGATCATGCTGAGCGAAGGGGCAGGCGCGCAGTCGCTGGCACGCGATACCGTGATTGCGGCGGTGATGATCACGATGAACGGCATCGTCGGCGTCTGCCTGCTGCTCGGCGGCGGACGGCATCACGAGCAGGGCTATACCCAGTCCGGCGTGAATCACGGCCTGGCGATCCTGGCCACGCTCTCGGTGCTGACGCTGGTGATGCCGAACTATACCACCAGCAGCGTCGGGCCGTTCTACAACGACAACCAGTTGATCTTCGTCGCGCTGGATGCGCTGATGCTCTACGGCACGTTCGTGGTCGCCCAGACCATCTGGCACCGCGACCACTTCCTCTACCCCGATAAAGACCAGGCCCCGCACGAAACGGTGCCCACCGCCAAGGCCGCCGCTGCCGCGACGATGCTGCCGGTGGCGCTGATCGCCGTGGTGCTGCTGGCCAAGGCCCTGTCGCCTTCCATCGAGGCGGGCGTGGCGGCGATGGGCGCGCCGCCTGCGCTGGTGGGCATCATCATCGCCGCGCTGGTGCTGGCGCCCGAAAGCCTTGCCGCGCTGTCTGCTGCGCGCGCCAACCGGGTGCAGACCAGCCTCAACCTCGCCATCGGATCGGCGCTGGCCACGATCGGGCTCACGATTCCGGCCGTCGCCATCGCTTCCATGGCGATGGGGCTCGACCTGGAACTCGGCCTCTCCGCCAAGTCGACCGTGCTGCTTGGCCTCACCCTGCTGGTGGCGACGATGACCCTGAGCACCGGACGCACCACGCTGGTGCAGGGCATGGTGCATCTGGTGATCTTCGCGACCTATCTGTTCACGACGTTGGTGCCCTGAGCCTTCGACAAGCTCAGGGTGAGCGGGGAGGGGTGGCTATCGGGCGATTGGCTATCCGATCCAACACACTCCGTCGCCCCCGCGAAGGCGGGGGCCCCGCTAACTTGCGTCAGGGCTCAGGAAAAGCGGGATTCCCGCCTTCGCGGGGACGACGAACGGCATGTCGAAGGATTAGGCGCCGCCGCGCCCATCAGTTCCGGTAGAGCGCGTCCAGCCGGTCGGCATAGCGTTCCTTCAGCTTGTGCCGGCGGATCTTCAGGCTGGGCGTCATTTCCTCGTTCTCGATCGAGAACGGCTCGTCCGCGAAAGCGTACTGGCGCACCTTCTCGATCACCGAAAGGTCGGTGTTGACGCGGTCGATCGCGCCGCGAATCTCGGCGCGGAAGGCGGGCAGGCGCTGCAGCGCCTTGAAATCGAACTTTTCGTCGTTCGCCTTCGCCCATTCCAGCGCCCAGTCGGCATCGGGCACGATCAGGCCGACGATGTAGGGCCGGCGGTCGCCATAGACCATGGCCTGCGCGATCTCCGGCTGGAGCGTCAGCATCGATTCCACCTTCTGCGGGGAGACATTGTCGCCCTTGTCGTTGACGATCATGTCCTTCTTGCGGTCGGTGATCTTGATGCGGCCGCGGCTGTCGATGTGGCCGATGTCGCCGGTGTGCAGCCAGCCGCCGATCAGCACCGCGCGGCTGGCCGCGTCGTTCTGCCAATAGCCGCCCATCACCAGTTCGCCGCGCACCAGAATCTCGCCATCATCGGCGATCTTCAGGTCCACCCCGCGCAGCGGCGGGCCGACGGTGGCATGGTCGATGCCCGCAGCCGGGCGATTGCAACTGATGATCGGGCCGGCCTCGGTCTGGCCATAGCCTTGCAGCAGGGTCAGCCCCATCGAATCGAAGAACACGCCGATCTCGGGATTGAGCGGCGCGCCGCCCGATACCAGCGCCTTGATCCGGCCGCCGAACTTGGCCCGCACCTTGGGCCGCAGCGTGTGTTCCAGCAGCAGATTCATCGCCTTGTCGCCAAAGCGCCAGCGGCCGTTCTGGCGGCGTTCGCCAAGGCCGGTCGCCATGTCCATCAGGCGTGAGGCGACCGCGCCCTGCTTTTCGATCTGCTTCATGATGCGCGTGCGCAGCACTTCGAACAGGCGCGGCACGACGACCATGATGGTCGGCCGCACTTCCTCGATATTGGCGGCCAGCTTGTCCAAGCCTTCGGAATAGTAGATCTGCCCGCCGCAGCCGATCGGCAGGAACTGCCCGCCGGTATGCTCATAGGCGTGGCTGAGCGGTAGGAACGAGAGGAAGATCTCGCTCTGGTCCAGCCCGAAATCGTCCATGACGATCTGCGCCGCGCCGGCCACGTTGGTCAGCAGCATGCCGTGGTGCTGGCGCACGCCGCGCGGGGCGCCGCCGGTGCCGCTGGTGTAGATGATGCAGGCCAGATCCTCGCGCCGGAAATTGACGAGGCGGGCCTCCACTTCGGCGCGCGCCGCCACCGGATCGCCTTCGAACAGGCCATTCCAGTCGTGCAGTTCGAAGGTGCCGCCCTGCAGCGGCGGCATCGGCTCCATGCCGATCACATGGCGGCACAGGTCGGTCTGGACGATCGCCGGCAGCAGCGTCTTGCCCAGCTTGGCGGAGGAGACGATGGCCGCATTCGCGCCGGAGTTTTCCAGAATGTGGATGTGATCGCGCGTAGTGTTGGTGGTGTAGGTCGGCACCGTCACGCAGCCCGCGGCCATAATCGCCAGATCGGCGATGCACCATTCAGGGCGGTTTTCGGAGACGATCAGCACCCGGTCGCCATCGTGCAGGCCCATGCGGCGCAGGGCGGAGGCCATCAGGCAGACGCGGCGCGCCACTTCGGCCCAGGTGATCGGCTGCCAGGCGCCATCGCGCTTGGCCCAGAGCATCGGCGTTTCGCCGATGGCATCGGCGCGCTTCAGGAACAGCGAAACGAAGTTCGTGCTGTTGTCGAAGTCAACAAGATCCATGTTGACCGGGGTCCTCTCAATGAAATGTCGGAATTTGTCGTTTGGTCAACGTCTAGGCGCGCGCGCGGGTTGCGACAAGCGCGGCCAATGACCAGATCGGGCGGGGAAAAACCGCGATTGCGGCACTACTCGCTGCCCACGGCTTCGGCGATGGAGCCGAATCCATCGCGTTTCATCAACGATTCCAGACCTTTGCAGATCGCCTTGGCAATCCCCGGCCCCTCATAGACCATGGCGCTGTAGATCTGCACCAGGCTGGCCCCGGCGCGGATGCGCGCCCAGGCATCTTCCGCCTTGGCGATGCCGCCCACGCCCACCAGCGGAATCGCGCCGCCGGTGGCCTTGCGGAAATCGCGCAGGCGCTGCAGCGCCAGATCCTTCAGCGGCGCGCCCGAAAGCCCGCCGGTCTCACCGGCATGGGCCGAAGCGAGGGGCGGGCGGGAGATCGTGGTGTTGGAGACGATCAGTGCCCCCAGCCGGCGATCGATGGCGATTCGGGCAATGGCATCGATATCGGCCGGCTCCAGATCGGGCGCGACCTTCAGGAACACCGGCGGGCGGCGCCCCCCGCCGCCAACATCGTCACCGCAAGCCTCGTCACGCGCGGCGATCACCGCGTCCAACAGGCCGGTCAGCGCCGATTCGTCCTGCAGCGCGCGCAGGCCCGGCGTGTTGGGGCTGGAGATATTGACGGCAAGATACGTCGCCAGTGGCGCCATCATCCGCGCCATCGTGGCGTAATCGGCGACGCGGTCGGTCGAATCCTTGTTGGCGCCGATATTGATGCCCAGCACGCCCGGACGATCGCGCCGTGCGGACAGGCAGGCGAAGGCGACTTCGGCGCCCTTGTTGTTGAATCCCATGCGGTTGATCACCGCACGGTCCTCCACCAGCCGGAACAGGCGCGGCTTGGGATTGCCGGACTGGGGCAGGGGGGTGATCGAACCCACTTCGGCAAAACCGAAGCCCAGACCCAGCAGGGCATCGGGCACTTCGCCATCCTTGTCGAAACCGGCCGCCATGCCCACCGGATTGGGGAAGGCGATTCCGGCGACTTGCGTGGCAAGGCTGGCCGGGAAGGCCGGCGCACGCGTGGAACCAGCCAGCTTCAGGCCGGCAAGGGCGAGACCGTGGGCCGATTCGGCATCGAGTCGGAACAGGGCGGGGCGTAGTAACGAATAAATCACGTTCGCGCGCATAAACGGGTACGGCGCGTGGCTCAAACGCTTCTTTACCTGCCCTGAATGCGGGTCCGGACGGCCGCGAAGCGACGGAATCGCGGATGACAGTGCGATCTGCGACACGGCGTGTCGCAATTATACAATAAATCGCCCGGCCCCTTGCCTACACGGGATTTGCGACCCGAAGGGCTCGTAGCGGGATGCGCACGAGTTCTTTATTACCTTAAGGGCGGTTCCCAGTTCGCTGGGGGCCGCCTTTTTTTGCTTAATTTCGGGTTATTTTTCCTCGGATATGGAGAGGGTTGCAACAGCGTTAACCGGTGAACGCCGCAAATCCTGTTGAAACTCCATTGAAACCGCGCCCCTCCTGCACTAGGTGGCAAATCGGAAGAAATTGATCCACTTTAGCTGCGGGTCCCGAAAGCCTTACCGATGCGTCTATCGAGCATGGCGGATTATGCCGTCGTCATCATGTCTGCTGCCGCCCGGCACTGCGGCGGATGCCCGCTGGTTGCGGGTGATTCGAAGCATGGGCGAGTCTCGGCGGCGCAACTGGCCGAGGAAACCCGGCTGCCCGCGCCCACCGTGCAGAAGCTGGTGAGCAAGCTGACCGCCGCCGGCCTGTTGATTTCATCGCGGGGCGTGGGTGGCGGGCTGAAGCTTGCCCGGCGCCCCGAAACGATTTCGGTTGCGGATATCGTCGAGGCAGTCGAAGGGCCCATCGCCCTTACCGCCTGTCTGGAACCCGGAAAGTCCGAATGCCAGATCGAGGGTGGCTGCCATGTGCGCCCGCACTGGCCGCAGGTGAATGCGGCGCTGCGCGGCGCTCTGGCGCAAGTGGCCCTGACCCAGCTCGTCGAGGAAGTTTGAATGACCGAAGAAACCGCTCCCGCAATCGGTGCTGAGGCGCCGGAACTGCGCGATCAGGCTGCTCGCGAAGCGGCCGCGCGCGTGGCGGAGTACGAGCACGGCTGGGTTGCCGATATCGAGCAGGAATATGGCCCCAAGGGCCTGTCCGAAGACACTGTCCGCTTCATCTCGGCCAAGAAGGATGAGCCGGAGTGGATGCTCGAATGGCGCCTGAAGGCCTATCGCCGCTGGCTGGACATGCCGATGCCGGACTGGGCGAAGCTGAACGTGCCGCCGATCGACTATCAGGAAGCCTATTATTGGGCCGCGCCCAAGAAGAAGCCGACGCTGAACAGCCTGGATGAGGTCGATCCCGAAATCCTGCGCGTATACGAAAAGCTGGGCATTCCGCTGGAGGAGCAGAAAGTGCTCGCCGGCGTCGAGGGCTCCCGCAAGATCGCGGTGGACGCGGTGTTCGATTCGGTTTCCGTTGCCACCACCTTCCGCAAGGAGCTGGAACAGGCGGGCGTGATCTTCCGCTCGATCTCCGAAGCGATCCGCGAATACCCGGAACTGGTGAAGAAGTGGCTCGGCAAGGTCGTGCCGGTGCAGGACAACTACTTCGCGGCGCTGAACTGCGCGGTCTTCTCCGACGGCACCTTCGTCTACATTCCGGAGGGCGTGCGCTGCCCGATGGAACTTTCCACCTATTTCCGCATCAATGCGGAGAATACCGGCCAGTTCGAACGCACCCTGATCGTGGCCGAGAAGGGCAGCTACGTCTCGTACCTTGAAGGCTGCACCGCGCCGATGCGCGATGAGAATCAGCTTCACGCCGCCGTGGTCGAACTGGTCGCGCTGGAAGATGCCGAGATCAAGTACTCCACCGTGCAGAACTGGTATCCCGGCGATGCCAACGGCAAGGGCGGCATCTACAACTTCGTGACCAAGCGCGGCCTGTGCCAAGGCGCCCGCTCGAAGATCTCATGGACTCAGGTGGAAACCGGATCGGCGATCACCTGGAAGTATCCCAGCTGCGTCCTCAATGGCGAGGATTCGGTGGGCGAGTTCTACTCGGTGGCCGTCACCAACAATTACCAGCAGGCCGATACCGGCACCAAGATGATCCACAACGGCAAGGGCAGCCGTTCGACGATCATTTCCAAGGGTATTTCGGCCGGCAAGTCGAACAACACCTATCGCGGCCTCGTCCGCGTGGCCGCCAATGCCGAGGGCGTGCGCAACTTCACCCAGTGCGATTCGCTGCTGCTGGGCAAAGAATGCGGCGCCCACACCGTGCCCTATATCGAAGTGCGCAACCCCAGCGCCCAGATCGAGCACGAAGCGACCACCAGCAAGATCAGCGACGACCAGATGTTCTACGCCATGCAGCGCGGGCTCGATACCGAGCAGGCGGTGGCGCTGATCGTCAACGGCTTCGCCAAGGAAGTGCTGCAGCAGCTGCCGATGGAATTCGCCGTCGAAGCGCAGAAGCTGCTGGGCATCAGCCTTGAAGGAAGCGTGGGGTGATGACGCAGGCCCCCGCCCCAACCCCTCCCCTGAAGGGGAGGGGCTTGTCCAGTCGCGAAACTAGCGCCCGTACCAACTCCCCTCCCCTTCAGGGGAGGGGCCGGGGGTGGGGGCTATCCTCCGCCCGCAACGCCGAGATCGCGCAATTCGCCCGCGAAATGCGCAATGAGCCGACCGAGCCGGAAAAGCGCCTGTGGTGTGCCCTTTCCCGCTCGCAACTTGGCGGCTTCAAGTTCCGGCGGCAGGCCCCGGTCGGCCCGTTCATCGCTGACTTCCTTTGCCCGCAAAAGGCGCTGATCGTGGAAGTCGATGGCGAAACCCACGATGCGGCCAGCGACCGCAAACGTGATACGGCGCTCGCTGGGATGGGCTTCACCACAATTCACGTCACCAATGCCGAGGTGATGCGCAATTTCGAAGGGGTTCTGACCTTCATCCTTGGCGCCTTGCACGAGGCGCCGGATCGTTGGGAGAACCCCCACCCCAACCCCTCCCCTGAAGGGGAGGGGCTTTCGGATACTTCTTTACTTCAAGGACTTCGACCATGACCGCCGCCCGTAAGACCCTCGGCATCAGCAAGGACGCCGCGCCGAAGGCGGACGCCAAGGCCAGCTTCAACGTGACCGGTGCGCGCCTCGAAACGCTCAAGGAGCGCGCCAAGGAAATGCGCCGCAACCCCAGCGAGGCGCAGAAGGCACTCTGGGCGGAACTGTCCGGTTCGAAGCTGGGCGGCGTGAAGTTCACCCGCCAGTCGGTGGTCGGCTCGACCATCGTCGATTTCGCCTGCCCGTCGCGCTGGATCGTCGTGCAGCTCAGCGCCGAAGACTCCAATCCGGACGTCAACGAGTTGCAGGACCGCAAGCTGATCGAAGTGGGCATCCGCGTGCTGCGCTTCTCCGAAGACGAAGTGCTGGACCGCATCGACGGCGTCGTGCGCGAGATCACCACCGAACTCAACGTGCCGTTCGACAAGCGCTCCGCGCGCCGGAAGGCCGGGACCACTGCCGCACCTCGCTTTGATGAAGGTGCCGAAGGATGACCATGCTCAAGATCGATAACCTTCAGGCCAATGTTGCTGACAAGCCGATTCTCAAGGGTCTCTCGCTGACGATCAATCCCGGCGAGATTCATGCGATCATGGGGCCGAACGGCGCCGGCAAGTCGACGCTGGGCTATACGCTCGGCGGTCGTCCCGGCTATGAAGTGACCGGCGGTTCGGTCGATTTCCTGGATCAGGACCTGCTCGAACTGGAACCGCATGAGCGCGCCGCCGCCGGCCTGTTCCTGGGCTTCCAGTACCCGGTCGAGATTCCCGGCGTCTCCTTCGTCCAGTTCCTGCGCGAAGCGGCCAATGCCCAGCGCAAGGGCCGGGGCGAGGAACCGCTTTCGGGCGGCGAATTCCTGAAGCTCGCCCGCGAAAAGGCGGGCCTGCTGCGCATGGACATGGACATGCTGAAGCGCCCGGTGAACGTCGGCTTCTCCGGCGGCGAGAAGAAGCGCGCCGAGATGGTGCAGATGGGCATCCTCGATCCCAAGCTGGCGATTCTGGACGAGACCGACTCCGGCCTCGACATCGATGCGCTGCGCATCTGCGGCGAGGGCATCAATTCGATCATGCGCGCGCCCGACAAGGCGGTGCTGCTGATTACCCACTACCAGCGCCTGCTGGACTATGTGAAGCCGGACTTCGTCCACGTTCTGGCCGCCGGCCGGATCGTCAAGTCGGGCGGCCCCGAACTCGCGCTCCAGCTGGAGGAAGAGGGCTACGAGGCCGTCGTCGCATGAGCCAGGCCTATTTCCTCTGGCACGATAACGATCCCGCCATGGAAAACGGCGAACTGGTCGGCGTCTATGGTTCCGAGGCGGAAGCCGCTTCGGCCATTGCCCGCTCCGCCCGGAATCCGCGGGAATTCTCCATCGATGCCCATGCCATGGGCGGCGAACGCTGGCTGGCCGGTCTTCCCGGCGCTTTCCTTGGGAGCGCGGCCAATGACTGACACCCTGACGCTTCCCACCCGCAAGGATGAGGACTTCCGCTATTCCGATTTCGACGCGCTGGCGGGCCTCTGGCCGATCGCGCGCGAAGAGATCGTGGTGGCTGCCGATGCCGAAGAATCGCTGCAGATCGTCGAGGACGGTGCCTCGGCCGTGGCGCGCCATCTGGTGATCACGCTGGGTGCCCGGGCGAAGTTCGACTTGCGCGTGCTCTCCGCCGGCCCGGCTTATGGCCGCGTGGCGGTGGACGTGCGGCTGGCCGAAGGCGCGGACTTCACGCTGGGCGCAGCGCAGCTCGCCAGTGGCAGCGAGACGCTGGAAGTGGTGACCAAGGTGGTCCACGCGGAAAAGGACGCGACCTCCAGCCAGATCGTGCGCACCGTGCTGGCGGGCCATGCGGTCGGCTCCTACCTCGGCTGCATCGGCGTCGAGCGCGGGGCGGACGGCACCGATGCCGAACAGTCGGTCCGCGCCATGCTGCTGGACCGCACGGCAACCGCCAATGCCCGGCCGGAACTGGAAATCTACGCCGATGACGTCAAGGCGGCACATGGCTGCGCGGTGGGCGAACTCGACGCCAATGGCCTGTTCTACCTGATGAGCCGCGGCCTCACGCCGCCCGAGGCCAAGCGCCTGATGCTGCAGGCTTTCGTGGCCGAAGCCTTCACCGGTGCGCCGGGCGAAGACATGCTGAACGAAGCCGCGATTGCCCGTCTGGAGGCGATTCTGTGAGTACCGATACGCTCGTCCTGAAGGACCAGTTCCCCGGGCTTGCTGGTAACTGGCACTACCTCGACACCGGTGCGACCGCGCAGAAGCCGCAGGCCGTGATCGACGCCACCGTCAATGCGCTGGGCCGCGACTATGCGACCGTGCATCGCGGCGTCTATGCCCGCTCTGCCGAGATGACGCTGGCGTTCGAAGCGGCGCGCCGCAAGGTCGCCGCGTTCCTGGGCGGGCATGAGGATGAGATCGTCTTCACCCGCGGCGCGACCGAGGCGATCAACCTCGTTGCGCAGACCTGGGGCGTGCAGAACCTAAAGGCCGGTGACCGCATCCTGCTTTCGGTGCTGGAGCATCACTCCAACATCGTGCCCTGGCAGTTGCTGCGCGACCGTACCGGCGTGGAAATCGACGTCTGCCCGCTGACCGAGGACGGCCGGATCGACCTTGAAGCGGCCGAGCGTATCCTCACCCCCGCGCACAAGCTGGTGGCCTTTGCGCACGTTTCCAACGTGCTCGGCTCAGTGCTCCACGTGGAACATGCGGCGAAGCTGGCCCATGCGGTGGGCGCGAAGCTGCTGATCGACGGCTGCCAGGCAGCGCCGCGCATCGCCCTCGACGTGGCGGCGATGCAATGCGATTTCTACGTCTTCTCCGCGCACAAGCTCTATGGCCCCACCGGGATCGGCGCGCTCTGGGCGAAGAAGGCGCTGCTTGATGCCATGCCCCCGTGGCAGGGCGGCGGATCGATGATCGACCGCGTCACTTTCGAGAAGACGACTTACGCCCCGGCGCCGCAGCGCTTCGAGGCAGGCACGCCGATGATCGTCGAGGCCCTTGGCCTTGCCGCCGCCATCGACTGGCTGACCGCGCAGGGCCTCGACCGTGCCGAGCGCCACGAACGCGATCTGGCCGCGCGCCTCCGCGCCGAACTGGGCAAGCGCAACGACGTGACCCTGTTCGGCCCGGCGGATTCCGTCGGCATCGTTTCTTTCGCGATGGACGGGGTGCATCCGCACGACCTCGGCACCATATTGGATGAAGAGGGCGTCGCGATCCGTGCCGGCCACCACTGTGCACAGCCGCTGATGGACCACCTTGGCGTTCCCGCCACGGCCCGCGCCAGCTTCGGCATCTATAGCGACGACAGCGATATCGAGGCGCTCATGAAGGGTATCGAGCGCACCCGGAGAATTTTTGGATGAGTGACCAGAAGCCCACATTCACGGTCGAGGAAGTCGACTCGGTAACGCCCGCTCCCCGCGCGCGGGTGGAAGACGTGCCGGTTCCCCCGGCTGAACGCAAGCGCGACTATCTGGACGGCTTCCTTGCCGAAAAGCCGCAGGGTATCGATCCCGGCCAGCCCGGCGGATCGATCTACGACGGCGTGATCGACGCGCTGAAGGAAATCTTCGATCCCGAGATTCCGGTGAACATCTACGACCTCGGCCTGATCTACGGCGTCGAAGTCTCGCCCGAGGCTTCGGTCGCGGTGACGATGACGCTGACCACGCCGCATTGCCCGGTGGCCGAATCGATGCCCGGCGAAGTCGAGATGCGCGTGTCCGCCGTGCCCGGCGTGCGCGATGCCGAAGTCAACCTCGTCTGGGATCCGCCATGGGACATGGCCAAGATGTCCGACGAGGCGAAGCTCGAACTGGGCATGCTCTGATGGCGACGCTTGCCCCTACCGTTACCGTGCGTCTTGCCGACTATGCTGACGCGGCCGATGCCGCGCGCGTGGTCGCGCTGCTGGACAGCTATGCGCGCGATCCGATGGGTGGGGGTAAGCCGCTGTCGGACGATGTGCGCGAGCGGCTGGTGCCCGGCCTTGCCGCGCACTCTGGCGCATTCTCGCTGCTGGCCTTCGCCGGTGACGAGCCGCTTGGTTTGGCGAACTGCATCACCGGATTCTCGACATTCGCCGCGCGCCCGCTGGTGAACATCCACGACATGGCCGTGCTGCCCGAGGCACGCGGCAAAGGCGTGGGCCGGGCGCTGATGCTGGCGGTAGAGGCAGAGGCCCGCACGCGCGGCGCCTGCAAGATCACTCTCGAAGTGCTGAGCGGCAATGACACGGCCAAAGGCCTCTACGCCTCGCTCGGCTACGGCGACTATGCGCTGGACCCGCAGGCGGGCACCGCGCTGTTCTGGGAAAAGAAGCTATGACCACCACCACTGAAGCCAAGCCTGCACGCCAGCGCCCGGCTGCCGTGATCCTCACGCCCAATGCCGAAGCGCGCATCGCCAAGCTGATGGGCGAGGCGCCCGAAGGCACCATCGGCGTGCGCCTCTCCACCCCGCGCCGGGGCTGCTCGGGGCTGGCCTATTCGGTGGACTATGTGAGCGAAGAGAAGCCCTTCGACGAGAAGATCGAGACTCCCGGCGGCCTGTTCTACATCGAAGGCGCCTCGGTGCTCTATCTGATCGGCAGTACCATGGATTGGGTGGAAGACGACTTCACAGCCGGATTCGTGTTCGCCAACCCGAATGCCAAGGGTTCGTGCGGCTGCGGTGAGAGCTTTACGGTTTGATCCTCTGATATCCTCCCCCTTTGGGGGAGGGGGACCGCCCGCAGGGCGGTGGAGGGGTGTCACCGCCAGCGTGGATACCCCTCCGTCAGCGCTTCGCGCTGCCACCTCCCCTTGCAGGGGAGGAATTCAATCTTCCAAACAAAACAAAAGGGGCCGGTCCCGCCTTGGGATCGGCCCCTTCGTCATTTCCAGATCCCGCGAAAGGATCACGCCGGCAGCAGATGCTCCTTGGCGATCTTTTCCTTCCACACCAGCGGGGCGAGCTGGTGGACGTTCTTGCCTTCGGAATCGACCGCCACGGTCACCGGCATGTCCTTGACGGTGAACTCGTAGATCGCCTCCATGCCGAGGTCCGCAAAGCCGACGACCTTGGCTTCCTTGATCGCGCGGGCGACGAGGTAGGCGGCGCCGCCCACGGCCATCAGATAGGCCGACTTGTGCTTGGCGATGGACTCGGTGGCGGCAGGGCCGCGTTCCGACTTGCCGATGCTGGCCAGCAGGCCGAGGTCGAGCATGGTATCCGAGAACTTGTCCATGCGCGTCGCGGTGGTCGGGCCGGCGGGGCCGACGACTTCCTCACGCACCGGATCGACCGGGCCGACGTAGTAGATCACGCGGCCCTTGAAATCGACCGGCAGTTCCTCGCCCTTGGCCAGCATGTCGGAAATGCGCTTGTGCGCGGCATCGCGGCCAGTGAGCATCTTGCCGTTCAGCAGCAGGCGGTCGCCCTGCTTCCAGCTCTGGACGATTTCGGGGGTGAGGGTGTCGAGATCGACGCGGATGGCGCCGGCATCGGGGGCCCATTCCACCTTCGGCCAATCGTCGAGGTTCGGCGTTTCCAAGAAGCTCGGGCCCGAACCGTCCAGCGTGAAGTGCGCGTGGCGGGTGGCGGCGCAGTTCGGAATCATGGCGACCGGCTTGCCGGCGGCATGGCACGGCCAGTCCATGATCTTGACGTCGAGGATGGTGGCCAGGCCGCCAAGGCCCTGCGCGCCGATGCCGAGAGCATTCACCTTGTCGAAGATCTCGATGCGCAGCGCCTCGATATCGTTCTGGGGGCCGCGCTGCTTCAGCTGGGCCATGTCGATCGGCTCCATCAGGCTCTGCTTGGCAAGCTTGACGCAGTGCTCGGCGGTGCCGCCGATGCCGATGCCCAGCATGCCCGGCGGGCACCAGCCGGCACCCATCTGGGGCAGCATCTCGATCACCCAGTCGACGATGGAATCGCTGGGATTCATCATCTTGAACTTCGACTTGTTTTCCGAGCCGCCGCCCTTGGCCGCAACGTCGACCGAAACCTTCGAGCCGGGGACCATGCTGACCGAGAGCACCGAAGGCGTGTTGTCCTTGGTGTTGCGGCGGGTGAAGGCGGGGTCCGCCAGCACCGAGGCGCGCAGCTTGTTCTCGGCATTGTTGTAGGCGCGGCGCACGCCTTCATCGACCACTTCCTGCAGCGACTTCTCGGATTCGAGGCGGCAGTTCTGGCCCCATTCGATGAAGACGTTGACGATGCCGGTGTCCTGGCAGATCGGGCGATGCCCTTCCGCGCACATGCGGCTGTTCGTCAGAATCTGGGCGATGGCGTCCTTGGCGGCGGGGCCTTGCTCCGCCTCATAGGCGTCGCCCAGCGCGCGAATGTAGTCCATCGGGTGGAAGTAGCTGATGTACTGGAGGGCGTCGGCAACACTCTCGATGAGGTCGTCTTCGCGGATCGTCACCATTTCGGCCATGGAAAGAGCGCTCCCGTTTCCTGTCGGTTCACGTGATTTTTGCAGGCCCCTTAGACCGAGTTTGGATTTTGCGCAAAAGCGCATTTTCGACGCGTTTCGCGTCAAAAATCGCAAGTGCTCTTTCCAAGTGCCTGTGCCATCGTCCAAACGTCGCGATAGATCGACCAAGGTATTGCAAATGGCTTGGCCTCATTCGCGGCTTGGCCTAGTAAGGCCGCCATCTAGTCCGTCTTTGCGGGGGGTGGAGGCGCGTAACGCCCCATTCGTGCCCGCAACAGCATGAGGAATGGGACCAAAATGACCTTGACCGAGGATCGGTCCGCTGCCGCGGTTGCCCGCCAAGCCATGATCGTCAGCCAGCTGCGCACCAGCGGCGTCAATGAACCCTGGGTGCTCGAAGCCATGGCCGGCGTCGCGCGTGAGGATTTCGTGCCCGCCGGTATGCGCGATGCCGCCTATATCGACCGCGCGATCGCGCTGGAGAACGGCCGTCAGCTTGCCGCCCCGCTGTTCTACGGCCGCCTGCTGGCCGAAGCCGCGCCGACCAAGGACGACAAGGCCCTGCTGGTGGGTGACGCCAACGGCTACCTTGCCGCGCTGCTGCGTCCGCTGGTCGGCTCGCTCGACGTGGTCGATCCGGCTGCCGCCAAGGACGTTGCGAGCACCGGCCACACCCTGCTCGTGGTCGATGGCGCTGCCGAGGAACTGCCCGAGGCACTGACCGCATCGCTGGCCGATGGCGGCCGCGTGGTCACCGGCCTGGTCGTGCGCAACGTGCCGCGTTTGGCCACCGGCACCAAGATCGCCGGTTCGCTGGCGCTGCTGCCGCTGGCCGAAATGGGGATTCCGGTTCTGCCGGAGCTCGCTGCTCCCAAACGCTGGAGCTTCTGAGCATGGCCCGGTTCGCGCTGCGTGCCGGGCTTCTCACGGGGGGATGTCTGATACTGGCAACGGCCAGCGCACCGGCGCTGGCCGATACCCTCCGCGAGGCGCTGGTCATGGCCTATCAGACCAATCCCACGCTGGAGGCGGCCCGTGCGCAGCAGCGCGCGACCGATGAGGGCGTGCCGATCGCACGTGCATCGGGCCTGCCCAATCTGGCGGCCGACAGCTCCTTCACCAAATACGTGGATTCCGGCGCCGCTGGCGACCTCCAACCCACCAGAATCCTTTCGGCCGGCGTCGATCTGGGCGTGCCGATCTATTCGGGCGGTGCCGTGCGCAACAGCGTGGCCGCCGCCAAGATCCGCGTCGAAGCCGGTCAGGCCTCGCTGCGCGGTTCGGAAAGCTCGCTGTTCTCGCAAGTGGTCGGCGCCTACATGGACGTGATCCGGGCAGAGGCGATCGTCGGGCTGAACCAGAAGAACGTCGCCGTGCTGAAGGTCAACCTTCAGGCCACCAGCGACCGTTTCCAGATCGGCGAACTGACTCGAACGGACGTGGCCCAGTCGCAGTCACGCCTTGCCGTGGCGACGGGCGATCTGCGCAGTGCCGAGGCGACCCTGGCCGCCGCGCGCGAAACCTATATCCGTTTCGTCGGGAAGGCGCCCGAAAGCCTCGAAACACCGCCGCCGCTGCCGAACCTTCCGGCCAGCCCGGAAGAGGCGACCACCGTCGCGCTGGATGCCAATCCCGACGTCTTGGCCGCGCGCCAGCGCAGCAAGGCCTCGGAAAAGGACATCGACGTGGCCGGCGCCGGCCGCCTGCCGCGCGTCAGCCTGTTCACGAATGGCGGCTATACCGATTACCTCGGTTCTGCGGATACGCGGGTCACCGGCTATGAGCACAACCATACGGTGACGGCCGGGGCCTCGGTCTCGATCCCGCTGTTCCAGGGCGGTCTGCCTGCCGCACAGCGCCGTCAGGCGCAGGCGACGGCCTCCGCCACGCTGGAACAGGAAATCGCCACCGAACGCGGCGTGATCGCGCAAGTGCGTTCGGCCTATACGGCCTGGATCGCCTCCAACGACCTGATCGTGTCGTCCAAGACCGCCGTAGATGCCGCCTCGCTCAGTCTTGAGGGCGTGCGGGCGGAGAACTCGGTGGGCAACCGCACGATTCTGGACATCCTGAACGCCGAACAGGAACTGCTGAACGCGCAGGTCGATCTGGTGACCGCCCAGCGCAACGCCTATGTCGCCGGCTTCACGCTGCTGGCCGCGATGGGCCGTGCGGAAGCGCGCGACCTGAATCTGGACGGCGGCGTGCTCTACGATCCGCAGGTCAATTACGACCGGGTGAAGGGCAAGATCTTCGACTGGGACAACGATCCGGATCCTGTGGCGAAGTCCACCCGCACCGTTGACACGCCGGTGCAGGATGGCGAAATTCGCGGGGAGTAACCATCTCTTAACCGTGATTCGGAGAAAGATGGGGGGCGCGCGTCAATCCTGGATTCCACTGTAGGATCCGGGGACGGATTATGGGGCAGTTGCAATGCGGCAGAACGGCGAACCTTCGGTCGAGGAGATCCTCCAGTCGATCAAGCAGGTAATCGCGCGTGACAACCGTGCGGCTGCCCGCTCCGAACGCCAGCGCCGCGCCGGCGAACCCGTGCGCACCGTGGTGTTCGAGGATGACGTGCTCGAACTGCCCGAAGCCGCCGAACTGGATGACGATGTGGTGCTGACCGGTGACGAGCCGGCACTGCTGGACGATGGCGCCCGCGATTCGATGCGCGAATCGCTGGCTGCCCTCGCCATGCTGTCCGAACCCGGCGTGCCGCCGCAGATCGTCCGCTCGGGCGAAACCTCGCTGGAAGGGCTGACTCGCGAACTTCTCCGCCCGGCACTGGCCGAATGGCTGGACAAGAACCTGCCGCCGATGGTGGAACGCCTGGTTGCGGCGGAAATCGCCCGCATCGTCGGCAAGAAGCTCTGATCGGCCTGTTCGCGCCGGAGTTCGCACTGGACCTCCGGCCTACGGCTTCCTAACTCAAAGCCATGCCAAGACCCGATCCCGCGCTGCTCGATCCCGCGCGCTACCCGTTTTCCTGTGACATCGAACCGCGATTCAGCGATCTCGATCTCAACCACCACATCAACAACGTCGCCATTGCCGGCATGCTGGAAGACGCGCGCGTGCGCTTCTACCGCGCCGCCAGCGAGCAGGACGAGTTTCGCGGCCTGGCGACGATGGTGGCCAGCATCTCGATCGAATATCTGGGCGAGACGCACTATCCCGATACGCTGACGCTGCACGGCGCCGTCGAACACCTCGGCCGCAGCAGCCAGCAACTGGTGCAGGTGGTCACGCAGGACGGCAAGCCGGTGGTCTTCGCCCGCACGGTGATCGTCATGGTCGGCCCCCAAGGCCCGGCCGAGCTGCCCGAAAGCTATCGCGCCCGCGCCGCCCAATGGATGCTGCGCGCATGACCGCATCGGCCCGCGAGATGGAACAGGCCGGCGAAGCGCTGGCCAAGGCCGGCGGCGATTCCATCCAGCGCCACATCTTCATCTGCGCGGAACCGCAGAAAGGCGAATGCTGCTCCCCCGAAAAGGGCGCGGCAGCATGGAAGTACCTGAAGAAGCGGCTGAAGCAGCTTGGGCTGGATGGCCCGAAGCGCGAAAATGGCGGCGGCGTGGCGCGCACCAAGGCGGATTGCCTGCGCATCTGCTTCGCCGGCCCCGTGGCGGTCGTCTGGCCTGATGGCGTCTGGTATCATTCCTGCACCGAGGATGTGCTGGAAAAGATCATCCAGCAGCACCTGATCGGCGGTGAGCCGGTCGAGGAGTTCCGGCTTCGCCCCAAGGCGGTTTGAACGGGCCAGAGCGGCCTACTTTGGCGGCCTACTTTGGCGGCCTACTTTCCCTTCCAGTCGTCCTCGAAAGGATCGACGATCGATTCGTCGTGCCCGGTGCCGCTGGACAGGAACGCCAGACCCATCAGCGCCGAAGTCAGCAGCATCGTGAAGCCGACTCCCAGGGCGGTGGCGATGTAGAAATGGATCGAAACCAGCCCGTTGGACCGATAGAGCAGGATCACCGAGGCCAGCACCAGGCCGACCGTGACCGTCATCATATAGGCCATGATCCGGCGATAACGCGCCCAGGCATGGGCGGCCTTTTCCGGATCTTCGAGGGGTGAACGCGGGAACATGCGCCCCATTTGGGCCTTTGCCCGCTGCCTCGCAAGGAAATCCCGCAAGAGCGGCTTTCGCCGGATTCGATTCCCGCGCCATCCGCAATCCGACGAAGTGGCGGGGGGCCTCGCGCTATGGTATTCTCCCTTTCCAAACCGCGAAGACGCGGATCTGACCGCCAGACAGAGGGGCAGAGGGGCCGACGAGGGGAGAAGAGCGACGATGACGATTGCGCGCATTATCGAGGGCCGTGGGCCCGTGCAGACCTGCCAGATCGATACCGCCGTGGGTGACGCGGCCGGGATTCTCGCCGAACGCCGGATCGGTGCCCTGCCGATCATGGATGGTGACGAACTGGTCGGCATCTTTTCCGAACGCGATGTGATCTACCGCCTGCATGAGCATGGCCCGGAGATGCTGCGAAAATCGGTGGCCGATGTGATGACCTCCCCCGCCGTAACGGTGGAACCCTCCACTCCGGTGCTCAGCGCGCTGGCGCTGATGACCCGCCGCCGCATCCGCCACCTGCCGGTGGTGGAACAGGGCCGGATGGTCGGCTTCGTGTCGATCGGCGATCTGGTGAAGTACCGCATCGACAAAGTGGAATCCGAAGCGGCCGCGATGCGCGACTATATCCAGATGGCCTGAACCTGATGGCGGGAAGGGCGGCGGGCCGTCATTTCCCGCAGCGCTCTCACCTTGCCGCGCGGGCCTGCGAAGCCTACATCGCAGGCATGGACCAAACCGTTACACTCAGCCCTTCGGCTGCGGCGCGCGTCGCCGCCATTGCCGACAAGCAGGGCAAGCCCGCGATCCTTCGCCTTTCGGTGGAAGGCGGCGGCTGTTCGGGCTTCCAGTACAAGTTCGGCCTGGCCGATGCCCCTGAATCCGACGATTCCGTGGCCGAAACCGATGGCGTGCGTCTGGTGGTCGATTCGGTGAGCCTCGATCTCGTCAGCGGCTGCGTGGTCGATTACGTCGAATCGCTGGGCGGCGCCGCCTTCCGCGTGGAAAATCCCAATGCCGCCGCCGGCTGCGGGTGCGGATCCAGCTTCTCCGTATGAAAAAGATCGCCACGTTCAACATCAACGGGGTCAAGGCGCGCCTGCCCCGCCTGCTCGAATGGCTGGAAGAAACCCGCCCCTCGGTCGCCTGCCTGCAGGAGATCAAGAGCCAGGACGAAGGCTTCCCGATCGAGGAATTCGAGAAGATCGGCTATCAGGGCATCTGGCATGGCCAGAAGGGCTTCAACGGCGTCGCCATCCTGGCCGACGGGGTGAAGCCGGTCGAAGTCCAGCGCGGTCTGGAAGGCGAGCCCGAGGATGAGCATTCGCGCTATCTGGAAGCCGATGTCTTCGGCATGCGGGTCGTCTGCATCTATCTGCCCAATGGCAATCCGGTGCCCGGCCCCAAGTTCGATTACAAGCTGCGCTGGATGAACCGCCTGCGCCAGCGCATGGCCGCGATCCGGGCCGAGGAAGTGCCGGCGATCGTCACTGGCGACTACAACGTGATTCCCACCGATCAGGATGTCTGGTCCCCGCCCGCGATGGCGGCGGATGCCCTGATGCAGCCGGAATCGCGCGATGCCTATTTCCGCCTGCTGGGCGACGGCTGGACCGACGCAATCGCCACGCACAACCCGCGCGGCGGGGTCTGGACGTTCTGGGACTATCAGGCCGGCGCCTGGCAGCGCGATCACGGCTTCCGCATCGATCATGCCCTGCTGTCGCCCGAACTGGCCGACCGGCTGGAGACTTGCGGTGTCGACAAGGCCTATCGCGGGCGCGAGAAGGCCAGCGATCACACGCCGGTCTGGGTGCAGCTCCGCGACTGATCGCCGCCGCAGGCAGACATAAGAATGGGGTCCGAAGCAGCTAGCTTCGGACCCCATTCTTTTTGGCGAAGCGGAAGCGGGGCGAACGCCCGCTTCTGAAGCTCAGCGATAGAAGATGTGATCGTCGACCTGGGCGATCCTGGTCAGGCGCCACTTGGGCGAGACGCGCTTGGCGTGGAAGTAGAGGGCGTCTTCCGCCTCGCTCTTCCAGGTTTCCTCCACCGCGATGCGGGCGATGGCAAGGGCCTCGTGCCAGTCGGCCGAGGCTTCGCGGATGCTGGGCATATGCTTGCCCTGCACGAAGGAGAACTGGCCCGGCTGATAGACCACGCCGCAATAGCTGGCGGGGAAGCGGCCGGATTCGGCGCGATTGATGATCACGCGGCCAACCGCAAGCTGGCCTTCCTGCGTTTCACCGCGGGCTTCGAAATAGATGGCGCCGGCAAGGCACCGCATCTCACGGTCGACCGACCCGGCGCTGGGCTGCATGGCAACCAGCTGCGCAAGGGAATCGGCATCCTGCGGATCGTTCTGGGCATCGTCAGCCTGATTGTCCGTCGCAGCTGCCCCGTCGGCGGGGAGGGACTGGACGACCGGCGTGGAAACGAATGCCGTCTCGGTGTTCGATTTTGCTGCAACCAGAACCGGCTGGCTGGCAGCGGCGCCCGAACCCTGTGCGCCGAAAAGAGCGGTCATAACCGTAGCGGCAAGCGCGACCATGCTCGCCCACTGAACTTTGCTTCGCATTTACTCTTGTTCAAAGGCGGTGAACCAGTCCGACGCAGATGGGAACGCATCGTCCATTTAGGACGTTACATTCACACGATCTGCCGACGATCCCCCGTCTGCGTGCTAGTCGAGCATGCCTTATTGCTGCCCGACCGCCTGCGCGTGTGTGAAGGGGCCATTAACTTGCAGGGCGTGCAAGTCAACCGCGTTTATCCTCCAATGCCGATGAGCCGTTCGGGTCTTGCGGTGTCCAGTTCGATCACCCAGAGATCGGGGTCCTGCCCGGCCCGTCGTTGCACGTAATCCGAAAAGGCTAGGGGATCTGCCGATTCTTCGCGTTTCGAACAAGTCCAGGCGCGGCTGCCGTCGATCTGCGGCATGCGTTCATAGGCCCGCCCGTCGCGCCCGTTTTCGAGCAGCACGACAAGGATCGTGCCGGCGTCGCGTTCACCTTTTTGTATAACCATCCCAAACCCGCCTGCGGTTTCGGCCGCACGGATGAGGGCGCTGACCTCCAGATGCGCGGGCAGGCGGGCGTCCATCGTCAGGCGGTTCCAGCGTAGCCGGGCAAGCCGGAAAGCGCGATCCGCGATCGCATGAAGGTGCCAGTGCCGCGGCCCACTTCGTCGCCATCCTCATCCACCAGACGCGATTCCGCCACCAGCACGCGGCGCCGGCCGCTGACCCAGCGGCCCTCGGCAACGATGGTGCCGCCCTTGATCGGCTTGCTGAGCAGGAGGTTGAACGATGTCGTCAGCAGAAAGCGATCGGTGACCAGCGTGTTGGCCGCGTAGAAGGCCGCATCGTCCAGCATCTTGAAATAGATCGTGCCGTGAGCGGCACCGGCAGCGTGGAAACACGCGGGATCGACATCGAAGGTGATCCGCGCCCGCCCCTCACCGGGAACTTCCAGACGCGAGGCGAACAGGCCGTTGATCGGTGCCGAGGCGTAGAGACTTTCGAGCGCACGCCAATGCAGGGCGGCCCCGCTGGTGTCGGCGCCACCGGCACCGGGGCCGGCACCCGACGTGTCAGGCTGCATCGCGGTCGATAACGTTGCTGAGCAAGCTGTAGAGCGCCTCCGCGCCGGGCGCCTCGATCAAGGCCTCGTGCATACGTTCGTCGCGCATCATGCGCGAGATTGCCGCCAGGGCATGAAGATGCGTCGCGCCGGCGCCCTCGGGCGAGAGCAGGCCGAAAACGATATCGATCGGCTGGCCATCGGCGGAATCGAATTCAACCGGCGAATCGAGCCGGATGAAGGCCGCCACCGGGCGCGAAAGACCGGAAAGGCGGGCATGGGGAATCGCGATACGCCGGCCGAATCCGGTGCTGCCCAGCGCTTCACGATCAAGCACGCGCGCAAGCACGACGTCCCGATCGAGCCCGTAGACTTCGGTGAAAATGCCGGCGAGGCGCTCCAGAATGGATGCCTTGGTATCCGCGCTGGCTGTGGTGACAGCGTCGGGCAGAAGATTGAAAAGACTGCTCATTTCGTTTTCTGGTTCTGGTCTCAGATCGGTTGCCAATGCCTAAACGCTCGCAACCCCCGGTAGGTCCGGGGGCTGCTTACTCTCCTCCGATCAGAAGTGCAGGCGCCGCAAGACGCTGCTGTCGGCGTCAGTGCGGTTCGACCCAGCCAATCGAACCGTCGCCGCGGCGGTAAACCATATTATGCCGGCCAGTGCCAGCGTTTTTGAACAGGAGCGCAGTGGTATTGCGCAAGTCCAGCATCATCACCGCGTCGGAAACCGTGGCTTCGGGAACGTCCACGCGGGTCTCCGCAATGACCACCGGAGCATCAGCATCCAGTTCGTCGTCCACCTCGACCTGGGGTTCTTCGAAGATGGTGTAGGCGGCTTCCTCGGTGGCGAGGGCATGGGCGGTCTGTTCGTGCCGATCCTTCAATCGACGCTTGTAGCGCCGCAACTGCTTGTCGATCTTCTCCGACGCCTGATCGAGTGCGAGATGCGCGTCCTGCGCCATCCCGGTGGCCTTTAGCACGAGGTTCTGCATCACATGCATGATGATATCGCAGCGGAAAGCACCGGCAGGCGCCCGTCCGAACGTGACATGTGACGACAACGCGCGGTTGAAGTACTTGTCTATGATCACCGTCAGTCGCTCGCTGGTGTGAACCTGCAGGGCCTCACCGGTTTCGACCTGGTGACCGGAGACGCGGATGTCCATGAGCGAATACTCCTCTGCTATTGTATCAGTCACCCCAGAGCGGGGTATCGACCGACTTGAGGAACTCGGCATGAATGGCGAGTTCCGCTTCGGTAGCCGCGTGGGGACGCGGCTGGCGGAACGGTCGGTCCTTTCGGGTAAGGACTTTCATTTCCACCACGATCTCGGTTGCGTCGGCCATCAGTTCAAGGCCGATCTGACGGCCGCCGCGCAGTTCCACATAGACCTGCGCCAGCAGTTCGGCGTCTAGAAGCGCGCCGTGCTTGGTACGATGACTTCGATCAATTCCGTAACGCGTGCAGAGCGCGTCGAGCGAAAGCTTGGCGCCCGGATGGCGCACCTTGGCCAGCGCCACGGTATCGACCATGCGCGACTTGTCGACCGGGGCCAGACCCAGCAGGCCCAGTTCGTGATTGATGAAGTTGAAGTCGAACCCCGCATTGTGCGCGACCATCGGGCTATCCTCGATGAAGTCGAGGAAATCCTGCGCGCCGGCAGCGAATAGCGGCTTGTCGGCAAGGAAGGCGTCGGACAGGCCGTGCACGGCCTCAGCCTCGGCCGGCATCGGGCGTTCGGGGTTGAAATAGGCGTGGTAGCTGCGACCGGTCAGCACCCGGTTGACCATTTCGATGCAGCCGATTTCGACCATCCGGTCCCCGGTCTTAGGGTCGAATCCCGTGGTTTCGGTATCGAATATGATCTCTCGCATCTAATCTCATATCTGCCTGCCGGGGCGGGTTCGCAAGGGCTTGGCGCGGATTATTCCTGCCGCCCCAACGCAGCCACGATGCGCTCCACCTCGGTGCGGGTCTCTGCGAGCGACGTTCCGGTATCGATGACGAAGTCGGCCCGCCGGCGCTTTTCTGCATCGGGGACCTGAAGCGCCAGAATCTGTTCGAATTTTTCCGTGGTCATGCCCCGCCGGGTCAGCACCCGCTGGCGCTGCACCTCTGCAGGAGCGGAGACTACGGCCACTCCGTAGAGACCCTCATGTCCCCCTTTTTCGTAGAGCAGGGGAATATCGAAGACGACCAGCGGCGCATCGGCATTATCCCTTAGAAATGCCCGCCGCATGGCACCGACCGCCGGATGGACGATCGATTCGAGTCGCCCCAGCGCCTCGCGATTCCCGAAGACCGCCGCGCCCAGTTTCGCGCGGTCCACGCCGCTCTCCCCGGTGGTGCCGGGAAACGCCGCCTCGATCTCGCCCAGCAATGCGCCGCCCGGACCTTGCAGCTGGTGAACGGCAGCATCGGCGTCGAACACCGGCACGCCCAGATCGCGCAGCATGGCCGCTACGGTGGACTTGCCCATGCCGATCGAGCCGGTGAGGCCCAGGATTTTCGGCCTTGTTTTTGGGGCTTTCGCGGGCACGGTCATGCCTCCAGCCGCGCGCGCAGTTCGGCGTCGCTGGCGGTATCGCGCGGCGGCACTGCGCCGAAGAAGCGGCGGAAGGCATGGTCGGCCTGACCGATCAGCATGGCGAGTCCGTCCACCGTCTCGAACCCGGCCGCCCGTGCCGCTTGCAGGAAGGCGGTATCGCGCGGGCTGGTGACGATGTCGTAGACCACGCTTTTCGGCGGGGCGTGGCTGAAATCGAAGGCGAGTGCCTCTTGCCCGGTCATGCCCAGCGGGCTGGCGTTGATGACCACGTCGAAGCACTGTTCGCGATCGTCGAAGGCGAAATCGGTGGGATCGGCAAAGTGGCCGAGGTGAATCGCGTGGTGATCGTCCTGCGCGGTCAGTTCGCCCAGCATCTCCTGCGCTTTCGCAGGATCGCGGCCCGCCAGCACGATCACGAAACCGCGCTCGGCCAAAGCCGCGACGATCGCCCGCGCTGCGCCGCCAGTGCCGAGCACGCGCGCCATGCGGAACAGGTGAGTCTCGGCCAGCCGCGATTCCAGCGGTTCGAGGAATCCCGGGGCATCGGTGTTGTAACCGGTGAGTGTGCCGTCCGCTTCGCGCACGACCGTGTTTACCGCGCCGATCCGTTCGGCCAGTGGGTCCAGCCGGTCCATCAGCGGCAGAATCGCCAACTTGTGCGGCATCGTCACATTGCAGCCGCGCCAATCCGGATCGGCGCGCCGCGTGGCCAGATAGTCGGCAAGACCATCGGTGCTGACCTGATGGCGGTCGTATCGCCCCTCGATTTCCAGCTTTTCCAGCCAGTACCCGTGAATCACCGGAGACTTGGACTGGGCGATCGGATCGCCGATCACTTCAGCATAAGGCTGACTCATTGCTCGATCTCTCCCAGACGGCGCAGCGCCGCCTGTACTTTCAACAGCGGCATGCCGAGGATGGTGAAATAGTCCCCCTCGACCGCCTCGAACAGTTGCACGCCGCGCGCCTCGATCCGGAAAACGCCTACGCAGCCGGCCACTTCGGGCCATTCGGCATCGAGGTAGTGTTCGATGAACGCGTCCGACATGGCGATCACATGCAGCGACGCCACGGCGTCTTCCGCCCAGACGATTTCGCCATCGCGCGCCAGTGCCGCCGCGCTGTGCAGATTCATCACCTTGCCCGAAAAGAAGCGCAGATGCTCGGCCGCCGCTTCCCGGCTGCCCGGCTTGTCGAACCGGCGTCCGCCGCATTCCACCAGCGAGTCACTGCCCAACACAAGTTCGCCCGGCGCCTCGACCGAGACCGCCAGCGCCTTGGCTTTCGCCAGTTCCAGCGCAATCGTCGCGGGCGCGGCGCCGACAAGCCCGGCTTCGATGCCGCGCTCGTCGACATGCGCGGGCTGGGCGCGGAACGGAATCGCGGCAGCTTCAAGCATGGCGCGGCGCGAGGCACTTTGGGAGGCGAGTACGATCATCGAAAATTCCTGAGATTCAAACGGGCCCGCCCTCGGTTTCCTGCGGTCCGGAAGCCTTGCGTTCGTTGTAGAGGTTGATGATGGCCGCCGCGGTTTCCTCGATCGAGCGGCGCGTCACGTCGATCACCGGCCACGAATTGTCCGCGAACATGCGCCGCGCATATTTCAGCTCATCCTCCACCCTATCGGTCTTCACATAATCGGTATCGGGCGACTGGCTGAGCGAAAGCAGGCGATTACGGCGGATCTGGATCAACCGGTCCGGCGCGGTGGTAAGGCCCACCACCATCGGCCGCTTCAAGCCGAACAGGATCGAGGGCGGCGGGCTTTCCACGACGATGGGAATGTTCGCCACTTTGTAGCCGCGATTGGCGAGATAGATCGAAGTCGGCGTCTTGCTGGTGCGCGACACGCCCGCCAGCACGATATCGGCCTCTTCCCAATCCTCCCAGGCGATGCCGTCGTCATGGGCGATGGTGAATTGAATCGCATCGACGCGCGCGAAGTAGGCATCGTCCAGCCGATGCTGACGGCCCGGACGACCCTTGGCTTCCTGCCCCAAGAGCGCTTCCAGCGCATCGGTCACCCCATCCAGCACCGCGATCGCCGGCAAGCCGAGCTGCTGGCAACGTTCCTCCAGCCGCCCGCGCGTTTCCTCATTCACCAAAGTGAAGAACACGAGGCCCGGATTGGCGGCAATCTCGCCCATGATCCGGTCCAGATGCTGCTGCGAACGCACCATCGGCCAGAAGTGCCGCAACACATCGGAATCGTCGAACTGGGCGAGCGCGGCCTTGGCGATCATCTCCAGCGTTTCGCCGGTTGAATCGGAGAGAAGATGGAGATGAAATCGCGCCATATCGGCCTTTTCCGGGGTGTTCAGGGGGTTCCACAGGGGCGCTGTGGATATGTCCCGGCATAAACCACGGGATGGATACGGTGACAACTCGGGAAGCCGTTTTCCTCCCCGTTGAACCGATTCAATCGGATGATTCTTAAACAAGATTCAAATCCCGCCCACACCCTGTGGGTAACCGGGATAAAGAGTCTTTGACTCAGACTCTTCGGAGAGTCGCAGCTGACTCTTGAACCTGTTCAGCCCGGGATAAATCGGGCAGGGTTCAATCGTCCCCGATATCCACAGGGCCAACAGACTCTATCAACCTTTTAAGAATCTTATTTTTTTGGACTGGACCTGAATCTCGATGCCTGGCCTTCTTCTCGACACCCTGCGCAAAACGAACCCGAGCAGGCGCCCAATCTGGCTTATGCGTCAGGCTGGACGCTACCTTCCCGAATATCGCGCCCTGCGCGCCGAAAAGGGGGGATTCCTCGCGCTGGTCTACGATACCGACGCCGCGGCCGAGATTACGATTCAGCCGATCCGGCGTTTCGGATTCGATGGCGCGATCCTGTTTTCCGACATTCTCATCGTGCCTTACGCGATGGGCCAGGATCTTCAGTTCCTGGCCGGGGAAGGCCCAAAACTGACTCCCCGCCTTGTCGACGGCGCGCTGAGCGGACTCACCGCCGTCCCGGAACGCCTGACTCCGATCTACGAGACGGTGCGCAAGGTTCGCGGGGCACTCGATTTGGACAAGACCATGCTCGGCTTCGCAGGAAGCCCCTGGACGGTCGCTACGTACATGTGTGCGGGCGAGGGTAGCCGGGACCAGCATGAGACCCGGGCAATGGCCTATCGCGACCCTCAGGCGTTCGCGGAGATCATTCAGGCTATCGTGGGGGTGACTGTCGAATATCTCAGTGGCCAGATTCAGGCCGGGGCTGAGGCCGTGCAGTTGTTCGATTCATGGGCAGGCTCGCTTTCGCCCGCTCAGTTCGAGCAATGGGTGATCGCGCCCAATGCCGCCATCGTTGCCGCAGTGAAGGCGCGCCATCCGGAGACTCCGATCATCGGCTTCCCCAAGGGATCAGGCGAAAAATTACCCGCTTACGCCCGCGAGACCGGGGTGGACGCGGTCGGAATCGATGAGACGATAGACCCCCTATGGGCCGCGCGCGAATTGCCGCAGGGCATGCCGGTGCAGGGGAATCTCGATCCGCTGCTGCTGCTTTCGGGCGGCGCGGAACTCGAATCCGGCGCGCGGCGCGTGCTCGATGCCTTTGCCGACCGGCCGCATGTATTCAATCTGGGGCACGGAATCGGCCAGTTCACGCCGATCGAACATGTCGAGGCGCTGCTACGTATCGTGCGGGAGTGGTCGCGGTAATTCCTGTCCTCCCCGGCATGGGGAGGACGACAACTTACTGGAATCACCTTGAACCGCGCGGGGGGAGCGTGCAGGAGGGGCGCCTTGCCGCTCCAACGAGTCTGCGCGCGCCGATGCAGGAAACGCTTTCGATGCTCTATCTCTGGCTCAAGGCCGGACACGTCATTTTCGTGATCTTCTGGATGGCCGGGCTGTTCATGCTGCCGCGCTATTTCGTCTATCATCAGGAAGCGGAGCCCGGCTCGGCGGAAGCCGCGCGCTGGATCGATCGCGAAGCGAAGCTGCGCAAGATCATCCTGACGCCCTCCCTGATCATGGTGTGGATCTTCGGGATCGCCACGGCCTTCTCGATCGACGCCTGGAGCCAGGGCTGGCTGCATGCCAAGCTGTTGTTCGTGCTGGGTCTTTCCGGATATCACGGCTGGCTGGTGGGCTATGCGAAGAAGCTGGCTAAGGGCGAACGCACGCTGAACGGCAAGCAGCTGCGCCTGCTGAACGAGATTCCGGGGCTTGCCGCCGTGGTCATCGTCATCCTGGTGGTCGTCAAGCCGTTCTGATCGGCCCCGATCGTTTGGGGATCGTTCGAGTCATCGTTTGGGCGCAGGCTGAGTCCGGCTTGTGGATCGCGCGTTGACCGAAGGCGGCGGAATCCCTATCTGAGCCTTGTCCCGGCACAGGGCGGCGAGCCCATTCTCCTGCCCGGATCCGCTTTCCCCAAGCCCATCCGATCCGCCGGCCGACTCCCAAGAAATTTCCATTCGGAAACCAGAAAAAATGCATCTCAAAGAACTCAAAAAGAAATCGTCGGCCGATCTGGTCGAAATGGCGGAGGAACTCGGCGTAGAAGGCGCCTCGACGCTCCGCCGTCAGGACCTGATGTTCGCCATTCTCAAGGAAGTGGCCGAGGACGGTGAGGAAATCATCGGACAGGGCACCATCGAAGTGCTGCCGGACGGCTTCGGCTTCCTGCGCAGCCCTGAGGCGAACTACCTTGCCGGTCCGGACGACATCTACGTCTCGCCCAATCAGGTCCGCAAATGGGGACTGCGCACGGGTGACACCGTGGAAGGCGAGATTCGCGCGCCCAAGGACGGTGAGCGCTATTTCGCCATCACCAAGCTTATCAGCGTCAACTTCGACGATCCGGACGTGGTGCGCCACCGCGTCAACTTCGACAACCTGACGCCGCTCTATCCCGATCAGCGCCTGAAGCTCGACAGCCTGGACCCCACGGTCAAGGACAAGTCGGCCCGCGTGATCGATCTCATTTCGCCGCAGGGCAAGGGCCAGCGCGCCCTGATCGTGGCGCCGCCGCGCACCGGTAAGACCGTGCTGCTGCAGAACATGGCCAAGGCCATCACCGACAACCATCCGGAAGTCTTCCTCCTCGTGCTGCTCGTCGACGAGCGTCCGGAAGAAGTCACCGACATGCAGCGTTCGGTGAAGGGCGAGGTTATCTCCTCCACCTTCGACGAACCCGCCCAGCGGCACGTCCAGGTCGCCGAAATGGTGATCGAGAAGGCCAAGCGCCTGGTCGAGCACAAGCGCGACGTCGTCATCCTGCTGGACTCGATCACCCGCCTTGGCCGCGCCTACAACACCGTTGTGCCCAGCTCGGGCAAGGTGCTGACCGGCGGTGTGGATGCCAACGCCCTGCAGCGCCCCAAGCGCTTCTTCGGCGCCGCGCGCAACATCGAGGAGGGCGGCTCGCTCTCGATCATCGCCACGGCCCTGATCGATACCGGCAGCCGCATGGACGAAGTCATCTTCGAAGAGTTCAAGGGCACCGGTAACTCGGAAATCGTCCTTGACCGCAAGGTGGCGGACAAGCGCATCTTCCCGGCGCTGGATGTCGGCAAGTCCGGCACCCGCAAGGAAGAGCTGCTGGTTCCGAAGGACCAGCTCACCAAGATGTGGGTCCTGCGCCGTATCCTCATGCAGATGGGCACGGTCGACGCGATGGAGTTCCTGCTCGACAAGATGAAGGACTCGAAGACCAACGAGGACTTCTTCGCGACGATGAACCAGTAAGAGGGGCTCGGGGGCTTGAGCATTCTCGATACGCTTGTCGCCACCGCGTCCATGGGTGGGCCGGCGGAGATCTGGCAGCACATCGTCAACGACTTCTCGAACCTGGGATCGCCGGCAGCCATGTCGGCGTTCCTCCAGGTCCTGATGATCGACGTGGTGCTGGCGGGCGATAACGCCATTGTCGTTGGCGCGCTGGCGGCGGGGCTTCCCGCCGATCAGCGCAAGAAGGTGATCGCCATCGGCGTGATCGCGGCGCTGGTTCTGCGCATCGGCTTCGCGCTGGTGGTGACCTGGCTGCTGGGCATCGTCGGCCTCGTCTTCGCGGGCGGCCTGCTGCTGCTCTGGGTGGCATGGAAGATGTACCGCGAGATTCGGGGCGGCGATCACTCGCCGGGCTCGCCCGAGATCGAGGGGGACGAGCATTCCGGCGTGAAGCCTGCCAAGAGCTTTGCCGGTGCCGCCCTGTCGGTTGCGGTCGCGGATATCTCGATGTCGATCGATAATGTGCTCGGCGTGGCCGGCGCCGCGCGTGATCATCCGGGGATTCTGATCGTCGGTCTGATCTTCGCGGTGGCCCTGATGGGCGTCGCGGCGAATTTCATCGCCCGGTATATCGAACGCTATCGCTGGATCGCGTGGATCGGCCTTGCGGTGATCCTCTACGTGGCGGTCAAGATGATCTACGAAGGCTGGGTCGATCCGCAGCTGGGCATCATCACCCTGATGTAAGCGAAACAAAAAAGGGCCCGGAAGTGTGCTGCTTCCGGGCCCTTTTTCTTTGGTTGCTATGATCAGCGCCTTTTGGGCTGCTCAATCTCGCCGGCATCAATCCCGTCGTCCCCGCGAAGGCAGGGACCCCGCTTTGCTTGAGATGCGGTGCGAAAGTAGCGGGATCCCCGCCTTCGCGGGGATGACGATGGAAGTGTGGGCAATCGCAGGCAAATTAGTGCCTTGGAGGCCCTGCCGCTCTTTAGGGAACCAGAACCGTCGAGCCCGTAGTGGCGCGAGATTCGAGGGCGCGATGGGCCTCAGCTGCATCCTCAAGCCGGAAAGTCTGTCCGATCTTCGGGGAGAGGACTCCGCTGGCGATCCGGTCGAACAGCTTCTTGGCGCTTACTGCGAGTTCTTCCGGCGTAACGACATAATCCGCCAGAGTCGGGCGCGTGAGATAGAGCGAGCCGGCCCGCATGAGGTCGAGCGGGGGCAGGGCAGGAACCGGACCGGAGGCATTGCCATAGGTCACCATGAGACCCCGCCGTCGCAGAGAGGCGATTGAGGCGTTCCAGGAATCCGCGCCGACGCCGTCGTAAGCGACATGGCACATTGCGGCACCCGTGATCTGGCGAATCTGTTCTGGCAAATCCTTGAAATCGCAGAACAGTGAATGCTCGCCCGGAACCTGTGCGGCCTTCTCCGCAGAGCCGCTATGGGCGATCACCGTGACTCCCTTGTCAAGCAGCCAGGGCACCAGCAGAGAGCCGACTCCCCCTGCCGCCGAATGGACCAGCGCGACATGGCCGGCAGCAGCCGGGAAGGTGTCCTCGGCCAGATAGCAGGCGGTCAGGCCCTTGAGCATGACGGCGGCGGCAATCTCCGGCGCGATGCCGTCCGGGATGTGCATGGCCTTGTCCGCCTTGAGCAGCCGGTGCGTGGCATAGGCACCGCCGGCACTGGTGGTGCCGACGCGGTCACCGATGCCGAATCCGGTAACACCGTCCCCCAGTGCGACGATCCGGCCGACGCTTTCCGATCCGAGGCTGATCGGCAGCGGATCGGGATAGAGGCCCTTACGATAATACGTGTCGATGAAGTTGAGGCCGACAGCCTCGGTCTCGATCACCAGTTCGCCCGGGCCGGGGGAGGGGACGATGAAGTCCTCCCGCTCGATTACTTCGGGGCCGCCGTGGCGACGGGCGATCATCCGGTATCCGGTGGTCATGGCATTCGGTCCTTCAGAACACGCGGCGGAAGGTGTCCGCCCGCGCAACTTTCCACGCACGCGCATAGGGCGTGGAGTCGGGATCGGCGAGCAGCTCGCCGGGTTTGAGGAAGCGATAGACTTCGTCCAGCGGGCCGGCCTTGGCACTGTCTATCCGCTGGTACATGTCATGCTGGGTAAGCTCCCAGGGGCTGTCATAGCCCATCGAGACGACGATCTCGCGCAGGGCCTTCAGCGTTTCCTTCTGGAAGCGGGCGACGCGTTCGGCCTTGTCTTCCACCACCAGTCCGCGCTGGCGCCAGAACGACTGGGTGGCGACGCCGGTCGGGCATTCGCCGGTGTGGCATTTCATCGATTGCACGCAGCCGAGGGAGAACATGAAGGCACGCGCGGCATTGCACCAGTCGGCCCCGAGCGCGAAAGCACGGGCCATGCCGGCTCCGGAGTGAATCTTGCCCGATGCACCAAGACGAATGCGGTCCTTCAGGTTCGCGCCGACAAGGGCATTGCGCACCAGCATCAGCCCTTCGCGCAGTGGCATTCCGACATTGTCGGTCAATTCCTGCGGTGCCGCGCCAGTGCCTCCCTCGGCACCATCCACGACGATGAAGTCCGGGGTGATTCCGGTTTCGATCATGGCCTTCACGATGGCCATGATCTCATGCGGCTGGCCGACGCAGAGTTTCATGCCGGCCGGCTTGCCGCCGGACAGTTCGCGCAATTGCACGATCCATTCGAGCAGCTCGATCGGCGTGGAGAAGGCCGAATGCGCGGCGGGGGAGAGGCAGTCCTTGCCCACTTCCACCTTGCGCGTCTCGGCAATCTCTTTCGTCACTTTGGGGCCGGGCAGGACGCCGCCGTGGCCGGGCTTGGCGCCCTGGCTCAGCTTGATCTCCACCATCTTAACCTGCTCGCTCTGTGCCTGTTCGGCAAAGAGATCGGGATCGAAGCTGCCATCCGGGTGGCGGCAGCCGAAATAGCCGCTGCCCAGTTCCCAGATCAGGTCGCCACCATACGTGCGGTGATAGGGGCTGATCGATCCTTCGCCGGTGTCATGCGCGAAGCCGCCCATCGCCGCGCCTTTGTTCAGCGCCTCGATGGCATTGGCCGAGAGCGAGCCGAAGCTCATGGCGGAAATGTTGAGCAGGGCGCTTTCGTAGGGCTTGCTGCATTCGCTGCCCCCTATCTTCACGCGCCAGTCTTTCGGCGCCTTCTCATTCGGCGCGATCGAATGGCCCAGCCATTCGTACTCGTCGGAATAGACGTCCAGCTCGGTACCCATCGGGTGGGAATCGATCTCGCCCTTGGCGCGGGCATAGACCAAGCTGCGCTCCTCGACCGTGAAGGGCCGGCCCTCGCGATCGCCCTCGACGATATAGGCGCGCAAGTAAGGGCGCAGGTCCTCGAACAGCCAGCGGACCCGGGCGATCAGCGGATAGTTGCGTCTCAGCGCGTGGCGGCCCTGCACGAAGTCCCAGAGGGTCAGCAGCAGGACCGGCACCATGAGCCAAAAGGCCCAGCGCCACGACGGAAGGAACCAGCAGATGGCCGTGAGACTCACGACCGCCAGCGGCACGGCGTAGCGCGGGGCTATGGTCATTGCAGCTTAGCCGATATGCTCCGCGAAGAACGCCTCGGTTCGTCCGTCGGCAAGTTCCGCACCGGCTTCGTCGCGGCGGGCGCCGATCTCGGCGGCGAAACCGTGGTCTAGCCCTTCGTAGTCCCAGAGGGTGACGCGTGGGTGATCGTCCAGCCCGTCGTGAATCGCCTTCTGCGCGGCGGCGTCGACGAAGTGGTCGGCGGTGGGAATGTGCAGCATCAGCGGGCGGGCGATCGCGTGCTTTTCATTCAGCATCTGGTCGATCATCACGCCGTAGTAGCCGACCGAGGCATCGATATCGGTGCGGGCGGCCACCATGTAGGCGATGCGTCCGCCCATGCAGAAGCCGACGAGGCCAACCTTGGCAACGCCTTCCTCGCGGCGGATCCAGTGAATCACCGCTTCCAGATCGCGCATGCCCAGATCGAAATCGTGCGCCATCATGTGGCCGACGGCGGCCTGGAATTCCGCATCCACGTAAGGGCTCAGTTCGATGCCGGGCCTCTGCCGCCAGAACGTATCGGGTGCGACCGCAAGGTAGCCGCGTGCGGCCCAGGAATCGGCCTTGTTGCGGATGCCGGTATCGACGCCGAAGATTTCCTGCTGGACGATGATCGCGCCGCGCGGGGTGCCTTCCGGCCGCGCCACATAAGCGGGGATCGAGCCATCGTGATCGAGGGTGGGGATTTCGGTGTTGGTGGTCATGGGGGACTCTCCTGCAGGCCGTTTGGGCGAGTTAGGCACGGGTGATGGACTTTGCCAACGCCCTGTGCCAGCTATGATGCAGAAATTCCAAGAGGGAGGCCGCAATGAAGGTCAATGTCGAGGTCGAATGCTCGCCCGAAGAGGCCCGGCGCTTCCTTGGCCTGCCCGATGTCACCAAGGCCAACGAGGTCTACGTGGATGCCCTCAGCAAAGCGATGAAGGGTGTCGGCAGCTTCGATCAGCTTCAGGAAATGAGCAAGCAGGTCGCGCCGATGGGTGAATTCGGACTCAAGCTGTTCCAGCAGCTGATGGAAAGCGGTGCCGCCATGGCGCTGAGCGGCGTGCTCAATCCGCAGGGCAAGCCCGGCAAGGACAACTGAGCCTTCCCGCGCCGATCCGGTCAGGCTAGGCGAGGGCCATGTCTGACCCGATGCGTTCCGATACGATCTTCGCCCTGTCCAGCGGGGCGCCGCCTGCCGCCATTGCCATCGTTCGCGTGAGCGGGCCCGATGCCGGCGCCGCGCTTATCGCTCTCACCGCTTCGCTGCCCGCGCCGCGTCAGGCGCGCTACCGCGTGTTGCGCGATGGCGCGGGCGCGGTGCTCGATCAGGCGCTGGTTCTCTGGTTCCCCGGCCCGGCGACGGCGACGGGCGAGGATTTGGCCGAATTCCATCTGCATGGCGGACGGGCGGTAGTGGCCGCGGTCGAGGCGGAATTGGCCCGTTTGCCAAAGTTGCGCCGCGCAACTCCCGGCGAATTCACCCGCCGCGCCTTTGCCAATGGCCGGATCGATCTGGCCGAGGCGGAAGGCCTGGCGGACCTGCTCTCGGCCGAGACCGAACTGCAACGCCGCTCGGCTCTTGCCATGGCGGGTGGGGCCTTCTCGCGTCAGGTCGAACAGTGGCGCGAACGGGTGCTGACGGCGTCCGCTTCGGTCGAGGCCGTGCTCGACTTCGGCGATGAAGATGACGTGGCCGACTTGCCGGCCGACTTTCATGCCCGGCTGGCCGCGCTGCGCGATGAGCTTGGCGAATGGCTTTCGCGTCCCCGGGCCGAAGCGCTGCGCGAGGGCTATCGCGTGGTACTGGCCGGTCCGCCCAATGCCGGGAAGAGCACGCTGTTCAATGCCTTGGTCGAGGATGAGGCAGCGATCACCTCGCCGCTTGCCGGGACGACGCGTGACGTGCTGACGCGGGCGGTGTCGATCGGCGGCGTGCCGTTCCTGTTCGGCGACACCGCCGGGCTGCGCGACGAAACCGGCGATGTGATCGAGGCGATCGGCATTGCCCGTGCGCGCGATGCGCTGGATCGAGCTGACCTTGTCCTCTGGCTGGGGCCGGAAGGGGAAGGGCCTGACGGGGCCTGGGAGATCGCGGCGCAGGCGGATGTGTTCCACGTGGAACAGAAGCGCGATCCCCGCCATCGCGTGTCGGCGGTAACCGGAGAAGGGTTGAACCAGCTTCGCGCCAGCCTGATCGAGACCGCTCGCGATGCCATGCCGAAGCCCGGGGAGGCCGCACTCAATGCGCGCCAGCATGCCCTCGTTGCTCAGGCCGAATATGCCATCGCGTCGGCGGGGCATGAGCGTGATCCCTTGCTGGTTGCCGAAGCGCTGCGACTGGCACGCGTGGCGTTCGATGCCCTGATCGGGCGCGCCACGACAGAGGATATGTTGGACGCTCTGTTCGGACGCTTCTGCATCGGCAAGTAACTGATGCCATAAAGGGTGTTCCACGTGGAACACACCTTTGACGCGATTCACAGTTTCGAGTAAGCGCGGCGAATGCATTCCTTCGACGTGATCGTGATCGGCGGCGGCCATGCCGGCTGCGAGGCGGCTTCCGTTGCCGCGCGCATGGGCGCGCGCGTGGCGCTTGTCAGCTTCGACCTCGATGCCGTGGGCGCGATGAGCTGCAATCCTGCCATCGGCGGTTTGGGGAAGGGACACCTCGTGCGCGAGGTGGATGCCTTCGATGGACTCACCGCCCGCGCTGCCGATGCGGCGGCGATTCACTACCGGATGCTCAACCGTTCAAAGGGCAGCGCCGTGCAGGGGCCGCGGGTTCAGGCGGACCGCAAGCTGTTCAAGGCCGCGATCCATCGGCTGCTGAAAGAGCAGGGCGATCTGACTCTCGTCGCTGGCGAGGCTTCGGCGCTGGTCATCGAGCAGGGCAGGGTGGTCGGACTCGACCTGGCCGACGGCACGCGTCTCGGTGCGCGGGCGGTCGTGCTCTGCACCGGCACCTTCCTTGGCGGCACCTTGTTCCGCGGCGAGGAGCGCATGGTCGGCGGCCGCATCGGCGAAAGCTCCGCGCAAAAGCTTGCCGCGCAATTGCGCAATGCGAAGCTGCCGATGGCACGACTCAAGACAGGCACGCCGCCGCGTCTGGATGGTCGCACCATCGACTGGGCACGCCTTGGCGAGCAGCCTACCGATGGCGAACCCTGGACGATGTCGGCCATGGGCCAGCGCCGTGAAGTGCCGCAGGTCTTCTGTGCGATCACCCGTACCAACCCGCGCACGCATGACGTGATTCGCGAGAACCTCCATCGCTCTCCGCTGTTCACCGGCGCGATCGGGGCGCAGGGTCCGCGCTATTGTCCGTCGATCGAAGACAAGATTCATCGCTTTGCCGACCGGGACGGACATCAAATCTTCCTGGAGCCGGAGGGGCTCGACAATCCACTCGTCTATCCCAACGGAGTGAGCACCTCACTGCCGGCCGACGTCCAACTGACAATGCTGCGGACGATGGAAGGGCTGGAGCGAGTCGAGATGGTCGTGCCCGGCTATGCGGTCGAATACGATCACATCGATCCGCGCGCCTTGCGGACGAGTCTGGAACTTCGCGAGATCGCCGGGCTCTATTGCGCCGGCCAGATCAACGGCACCACCGGTTACGAGGAGGCGGCGGCCCAAGGCCTCGTCGCCGGGATGCATGCAGCGGCGACGGTGCTGGGTCGCGAGCCGGCGGCACTCGATCGCGCCAACAGCTACATGGCGGTGATGATCGACGACCTCACGCTGCATGGCGTGAGCGAGCCCTATCGCATGCTCACCGCCCGCGCCGAATATCGTCTGCGTCTGCGCGCCAACAATGCCTCCACCCGACTCACCCCGCTCGCCATCGAGGCAGGGGCGGTGGGCGCGGCGCGGCGTGAATGGTTCGCGCGGCGTCTGGAAGCGCGCGGGGAACTGGAAGCGGCTTTCGATACGCCGGTTGCTTCGGTCGAGATGGCGCAGGCCGGACTGCCGGTTCGGCCCGATGCCGGTCGCTTGCCGATCCGCGAGTGGCTGCGTTTTGGCGGAGTCGATCTGGCCGGTCTCTCGCCTTGGATCGCCAGCGTGCATCTAGCCGACGCCGATCTGGCCGAAGAACTGGCCGAGGATGCGGCCTATGCGCCCTACCTTGATCGGCAGGAGCGTGAGCTGCGCGAACTGCGCGCGAGCGAGGCCATGCCGTTGCCCGAAGATTTCCCTTATGCCGAAACGCCCGGCCTCTCGCGCGAGATGGTCGAGCGACTGACCAAAGCCCGGCCGGAGACCCTGGCGGCGGCGGGTCGCATTCCCGGCATCACCCCTGCGGCGCTGGCGGCGCTGCTTGTCCATGCCCGCAAGGAAGCAGCGTGATTTCCACTGAAGACGAAGCGCGCGACTGGCTGCGCGCTCTGCCCGAATACGACCAGGCTGCGGAAGAGCGGCTGGAGATTCTCGTCCGCATGCTGGCGGAGGAGAACACCCGGCAGAATCTGGTTTCGGCGGCGAGCCTCGATCAGGTCTGGCTGCGCCACATTGTGGACAGCGCCCAACTGCTTCCGCATGTTCCACGTGGAACATCTTCGCCCTGGATCGACCTTGGCACCGGCGCCGGCTTTCCCGGTCTGGTGATCGCGGCGCTTCGGCCTGAGTGCGAAGTGCTGATGGTCGAATCGCGCGCGCGGCGAATCGAGTGGCTCGACCGGGCGCGCATGGCGATGGGCCTCGATAAGGCGCGGGTGCTTGGCCAGCGTCTGGAACTGGTAGAAACACGTGAGGCGCGCGTGATTTCCGCGCGCGCTTTTGCGCCGCTTGAAAAACTGCTCACTTTATCCTCGCGTTTTTCCACAAGCGACACGGTCTGGCTGTTGCCCAAAGGGCGGTCTGCACAGCAAGAATTGGATGACCTTCGCAAGTGGCGGCATGTGTTCCACGTGGAACAGTCCCTGACGGATCCGCAAGCGGGCATCATTGTCGGCACGCTGGCCGGCGGGAAGGGTAAGACCAAGTGATCCGTATCGCGATTGCCAACCAGAAGGGCGGTGTCGGAAAGACCACGACCGCGATCAACATCGCGACCGCGCTTGCCGCCACCGGCTGGAAAACGCTGCTGATCGATCTGGACCCGCAAGGCAATGCCTCGACCGGGATCGGCATTGCCGCCACCGAGCGCGACAGTTCCTCCTACGACGTGCTGGTCGATCGCGTGCCGGTGGTCGATTGCGTGATGCCCACGCGCATTCCCGGCCTCGATCTGCTGCCGGCTACCGTGGATCTTTCAGGCGCAGAGGTGGAGCTGGTCAGCGTCGACGATCGCGCGCACCGCCTGCGCAGCGCACTGCGCGGCGATTTCGGCTACGACGTCTGCCTGATCGATTGTCCGCCCTCGCTGGGCCTGCTGACGCTCAATGCGCTGACCGCCGCCGATACGCTGCTGGTGCCGCTGCAGTGCGAGTTCTTCGCGCTGGAAGGGCTGAGCCAGCTGTTGCAGACGGTGGAGCGCGTGCAGCAGCGCTTCAACCCCGATCTGGGCATCATCGGCATTGCACTCACCATGTTCGATCGCCGCAACCGGCTGACCGATCAGGTTTCCGAAGACGTGCGATCGTGCCTGGGCCAACTCGTCTTCGAAACGACCATTCCGCGTAACGTGCGCCTTTCCGAAGCGCCCAGCCACGGCGTGCCGGCGCTGATCTACGATCACGCCTGTGCGGGCAGCCGTGCCTACATGGCGCTGGCGCGCGAACTTATCACCCGACTGCCCGAGAAGAGGAAAGCGGCATGAGCGACGATTCGATTGTCCGCATCAGCGTACCCCAAGCCGACAAGCCCGTAGCCCCCAAGCAGAAGCCCAAGGGTCTCGGCCGTGGTTTGGGCGCGCTGCTGGGTGAGACCCGGCGCGAGGAACCGCTCCCGGCCGGCGGAGAGGGCAACGTGACCCCACTGCGTGGCGGAGGCGGTCTGGCCGTGCTGGCCATCTCCGACATCACGCCGCACCCGGATCAGCCGCGCCGCATCTTCGATGAGGAAGCGCTGGAGGAACTGGCCGCCTCGATCGCGCATCGCGGGGTGATTCAGCCCATCATCGTTCGCCCGATGAGCAGCGGCGGCTATCAGCTGGTGGCCGGCGAACGCCGTTGGCGCGCGGCGCAGAAGGCGCAGCTTCACGAAATCCCGGCGCTGGTGCGTGACCTTACCGAGCGTGAGGTGATGGCACTGGCGCTGATCGAGAACCTTCAGCGTGAGGATCTCAATCCCATCGAAGAGGCGCGGGCCTACAACCGCCTTGCCGAGTTCGAGGGCATGACTCAGGCCGAGATCGCCCGGATGGTCGACAAGAGCCGCAGCCACATCGCAAACTTCCAGCGCCTGCTCGCGCTGCCGGACGGCGTCATCGCCAAAGTGGAGAACGGCAGCCTGTCGATGGGCCATGCCCGCGCGTTGATCGGCTGCGACGATGCCGAGGAAATCGCCGAAGCCGCCATCGGCAAGCAGATGTCGGTTCGCGATGTCGAGAAGCTGGTGCGCAAGAAGCTACGCGGGGATGTCGCGCCGCGTCGGGCCCGCACGGCGCGCAGCGCAACGGAAGACGCTGATATTGCCGCCGTGCAGAATCACCTTGAGGAGTTTCTGGGGATGCCGGTGAAGATCAGCGCCGACACGGATCCGAAGTCCGGCACGGTAACGATCCGCTACGCCACGCTGGATCAGCTCGATCTGGTTTGCCAGCGTCTTACTGGCGGGGCTATCTAAGGGGTCCAACCCGCGCAGAAGGCGGTTTGGAAACAGTCGCGATTGAGATTCAAAAAGGCGCAGGGGGCGATCACTCCCTGCGTCTTTTTCATTGATCCAGGTAGTATTCCAGGGCCTCAGATCGACCCAGCTACTGCTGCCGCAAGGCGCTCGATTCCCGCCGCATCCTCATCATCGAAACGACCGGGCAAGGGGCTGTCGAGGTCGATCACCGCGATCACCTTGCCATCGCGCAGCACCGGCACCACCAGTTCCGAACGGCTCGCCGCGTCGCAGGCGATGTGGCCGGGGAAGGCGTGGACGTCAGGCACGACCTGAGTCTCACCGCTTTGCGCGGCCGTGCCGCAAACGCCCTGGCCGAAGGGGATGCGGATGCAGGCCGGCTTGCCGATGAACGGGCCCAGCACCAGTTCGTCTTCGACATTGCGATAAAAGCCGGACCAGTTGAGGTCGGGCAGATACTGCCACAGCAGCGCCGCCAGGTTGGACATGTTGGCGACCGGATCGGGCTCGCCGGCGATCAGCGCCTGCGCGGCCTCGACAAGCTCACCATAAAGTTCGGGCTTGGGCGTGTCGCCCTTGGGTGCGAAGTCGTACATGCGAAAGCCGTTACTCCAAGTCGTTGTTGCCGCCTAGCCGCCTCGGGCTTATCCATTGCGCCATGCGCTCGATATTCATCAAAGTCGCCGTCGTCCTGCTGCTGATCATCCTCGCCATTGTCGGGGTGATTGCCTGGGCGCAGTATTCCAACACGTCCGACCTGCCGCTCGATGCGACGACGGGCAAGGACCCCAAGCTGGTCGAGGCTGACCCGCAGACCATTCCCAGCGTGAAGCTGGTGAAGACGGTAGGCTGGGCGCAGGGCGAGGCGCCCACGGCGGCGCAGGGCTTTGCCGTCAATCGCTTTGCCGAAGGGCTGGACCATCCGCGCACCATGCTGACGCTGCCCAATGGCGACGTGCTGGTGGCCGAAACCAATGCACCGCCGGGTAACAAGCCCAGCGGCATTACCGGAATCGTGATGGGCTGGATGTTCAGCCGCGTCGGCGCCGATGTGCCTTCGCCGAACAAGATCGTGCTGCTGCGCGATGCCGACGGCGACGGCAAGGCAGAGACTCGTTCGGACTTCCGGACCGAGGACATGCATTCGCCCTCCGGCATGGCCTATCGCGATGGCAAGCTCTACATCGCCAACCACGATGCGGTGCTGGAATTCGCGTTCCAGCCCGGTGAGACCAAGCTGGTCGGCAAGCCGCTGCGCAAGATGATGGACCTGCCTGCGGGCGGGAATCACTGGATGCGCAACCTGCTGCTGAGCGACGATGGCCAGCACCTCTATGTCGCGGTCGGTTCGTCCTCCAATATCGCCGACAATGGCATGGAAGCCGAAGCGGGCCGCGCGGCGATCTGGGAAATCGACGTTGCCACCGGGCGCCGCCGCCAGTTCGCGGCGGGCATGCGCAATCCCAACGGCATGGGCTGGAACCCCTCCACCGGCGAACTCTGGGCCACGGTGCAGGAGCGTGACATGCTCGGCCCCGATCTGGTGCCCGACTATCTGACCAACGTTCCCGTCGGCGCGCAGTATGGCTGGCCGTGGATCTACTGGAAGACGACGTTCGACGATCGCGTCCAGTGGCCCATGGAAACGTACATGCTGGAATATACCCGCAAGCCCGAATACGCGATGGGCGCCCATGCCGCTGTGCTGGGCATGGTCTTCGCGCATGGCGGCATCACCATGGGTGACAAGTTCGCCAACGGTGCTTTCGTTGCCCGTCACGGTTCGTGGAACCGTCGCCCGGCGGTGGGCTACGACGTGGTGTTCGTGCCCTTCGACGAACACGGCAATCCGCAGAACGTGAAGCCGGTGCCGGTACTGACGGGCTTCCTGAAGGACCCATCGCATACCCGCGGTCGCCCGACCTGGCTGGCCTTCGACAAGACCGGCAGCCTGCTGGTCAGCGACGATACTTCCGGCATGATCTGGCGCGTCCATGCGCCCGGTGCGAAGCCCTCTGCGGACATCAAGCCGGTGGTGGCGGAGCACATGAAGCCGCAGACGGAACTGAAGGATCCGACCGTTCCCAGCGCGGAGACCGTTGCCGGCTTCAAGCAGGAGCCGGACAAGCTGCTGCCCTGATCGGCAGCCGAATTTAAGACTTACCGAAGGGCAGGGGGCGATAACCCCCTGCCTTTTTCGTTAGAGCACTTTGCCGGCGCGGCCCGCCAGTTCGGTGACATATTGCCAGGCCACGCGGCCCGAGCGGGCACCGCGACGACGCGACCATTCGAGGGCGTCGCTCTCCTCGAACGCCAGCCCGTACTGTTCGGCATAGCCGTGGATGATCGCGAGGTACGAAGGCTGATCGCAGTTGTGATAGCCGATCGAGAGGCCGAAGCGGTCGGCCAGCGCGAGGCGATCGTCGATCACGTCGCGCGGATTGATGGGATCGTCCTGCTCGCTCATGGCGCGGCCGACGATGGCGCGGCGGTTGGAGGTCACCGCAAGGCGCACATTGGCTGGACGCGCCTCCACGCCCCCTTCCAGCCACGAGCGCAGCAGGCGCGGGCCGGTGCCGTCGCCTTCCTCGAAGCCGAGATCGTCGATGTAGACGAGGAACTGGCGGTCCACTTTGCCCAGCAGCGTGAACAGCGCGGTGACGCCGTGGAGCGCTTCCTGTGCCACCTGGACGAGGGCGATGCGGCCCGGATGAAGGTCCTGCGCCGCGCGGATCGAGGCGCGGATCACGGCGGACTTGCCCATGCCGCGCGAACCCCACAGCAGCATGTCGTGCGCGGCATGGCCGGCGGCGAGACGCTCGACATTGGTGACCACGCGTTCCTTCTGCGTGTCGATACCGCGCAGCATGTCCAGCAACGGCGCTTCCAGCGTGGCGACGGCCCGCGCTTCGGTTCCGGTCCAGACGTAGGCCGGATGCGCCAGCCAGTCGACCTGAGCGGCCGGGGGAGGGGCCAGTCGTTCGAGCGCGGCGGCGATACGGGTAAGGACTTCGATCTTCTCGGTCACGCGGTCAGTTCCTCGCTGGTGAGGTCGTAGAGCAGGGCCGCGCCTTTGGCGGCCTGTGCGAGCGCGCCCATGGCTTCGGGCACGATGTGGTCGGCGAAATAGCGCGCGACCACGACCTTGCGCTTGGCGAAGGCTTCGGGAAGGTCAAGCGAGGGCAGGGCGGCCACTTGCCGTTCCAGCTGCCATGCGGCGACGGTCACGGCGCAGGCTTCCAGGAAGGGCACGCTCGCGGCAAGGCGGTCGTCCAGCGATCCGGCAAGGAAGCGCTCGCCCATGGCCTTGCAGCCCAGCGCGAGGTCACGCAGCGGGGCAGAGCCTTCGCCGGCGATTTCGTCCATCAGTGCGAAGAGCACGCCGCCCTGTTGCATGCCCAGCTTGCGAGTCACGAGGTCGGCGGCCTGAATGCCGTTGGTGCCTTCGTAGATCGGGGCGATGCGCGCGTCGCGGTAATGTTGTGCGGCGCCGGTCTCCTCGATGAAACCCATGCCGCCGTGGACCTGGATGCCCAGGCTGGCCACTTCCACGCCTATGTCGGTGCACCAGGCCTTCACCAGCGGCACCAGCAGTTCGGCGCGCTGCTGGCCGGCGGAGTCTCCCAAGCCGACACGGTCGAGCTGCCCGGTGGCGTAATAGAGCAGGGCGCGGCCACCTTCGGTCAGCGCGCGCATGCGCAGCAAGGTGCGGCGTACGTCGGGATGCTCGACGATGGCGACGGGGTTCTTGTCGGGCGATCCGGCGCGGGCGGACTGCACGCGGTCGTTTGCATAGGCCATGGCCTGCTGCATCGCCCGCTCGGCGATCTGCACGCCCTGTGCGCCCACGTTGATGCGGGCGTTGTTCATCATCGTGAACATGCAGCGGAGGCCTTCGTTCTCCGCGCCGACCAGCTCGCCGATGCATTCGCCATTGTCGCCATAGCTCATCACGCAAGTGGGCGAGGCATGGATGCCCAGCTTGTGTTCGAGGCTGACGACCTTGAGATCGTTGCGCGCGCCGAGCGAGCCATCAGGTTCCACGTGGAACTTCGGAACGAGGAACAGCGAGATTCCGCGCGAGCCTGCAGGGGCGCCCGGCGTGCGTGCCAGCACGAGGTGGACGATGTTTTCGGCCAGATCATGCTCGCCCCAGGTGATGAAGATCTTCTGCCCGGCCACGCGGTATTTGCCGGCGTGCGGACCTTCGGTGATCCGCACGGCCGTGCTGCGCAGCGCGCCGACGTCGGATCCGGCCTGCGGCTCGGTAAGATTCATCGTGCCGGACCATTCGCCGCTGACGATCTTCGCCAGATAGGTCGCCTGCTGCACCGCGCTGCCGTGATGAATCAGCGCCTCGATCGCGCCCACGGTCAGCATCGGCAGCAGCGAGAAGGCCATGTTCGCGGTGCCCATGCATTCGAGCACCGCTACGGCGAGCGACTGCGGCAGGCCTTGTCCGCCGAATGCCTCCGGCGCGGAAATCGAATTCCATCCGGCTTCGACGAAGTCCGCATAGGCCTGCGCGAAGCCATCGGGCAGCACCACTTTGCCATCGACGATGCGCGCGCCTTCGCTATCCCCCTTGCGGTTCAGCGGCGCCCATTCGCCTGCCGCGAACTGTCCGGCACCCTCGACCACGGCCTCAACCACATCGGGGCTGGCAGCAGCGAAACGCTCGGTTTCGGCAAGCGCGTCGAGCCCGGCGTTTACGCGCAGGGCCAGAACCTGATCGGTGCTGGGGGGATTGAAGGTCATTTTCGCGGTTTTCCTTGGCTTTCCTCGCGGTGCGCTATAGCGGCAGGGCATGGAGCGCACCAGTCGACCCGAACGCCTTGCCGCCGATTCCGCCGGCCTTGCCCGCGCGGCGGCGCTGCTGCGCGAGAACGGTCTCGTCGCCGTTCCCACCGAAACGGTCTACGGTCTTGCCGCCCGCGCGGATCGTGATGAATCCGTCGCGGCGATCTACCGCGCCAAGGGACGGCCAAGCTTCAACCCGCTGATCGTCCATGTCGCCGATCTCGATTCGGCGCGGCGTATCGCCCGTTTCGACGAGCGTGCGCTGGCGCTGGCCGATGCGTTCTGGCCGGGCGCCTTGACCATGGTGCTCCCGCTAGAGGAGAGGGCGGACATCGCCCCCGCCGTTACCGCAGGCCTTCCCACGGTCGCCCTACGCTGCCCGGCCCATCCGGTGATGCGTGAGGTGATCGCGCAGGCCGGTCTTCCGCTGGCAGCACCTTCAGCCAATCGCAGCGGCGGCGTCAGCCCGACCACGGCGGACCATGTCGCGGCATCGCTGGGGGAGGGGATCGATGCCATCGTCGATGGCGGTGCCTGCGAGGCCGGGCTGGAATCGACGATCGTGGCGCTGCGGCAGGATGGCCGCTGGCAAGTGCTGCGCCCCGGCCCGATTCCCGAAGCCCGGATTCGCGAGATTCTCGGCACCGATGCGGACGCCGTGACGTCACAGGCGATCGAAGCGCCCGGCCAGCTTGCCAGCCATTACGCCCCCGGCAAGCAAGTGCGGCTGAATGCGGTGGTTTCCGAAGAGGATGAGTTTCATATCGGGTTCGGTGAGATCGCCGGGAATGCCTCGCTCTCTTCGTCCGGAGACCTCGTGGAAGCGGCATCACGGCTCTATGCCTTGCTCCACCAAGGGGCTGAGGCGGCGTTCCCGCGCATCGCTGTAGCGCCTGTTCCCGAAGGCGGGATTGGCGCAGCGATCAATGACCGCTTGCGCCGGGCGGCAGCTTAGAGGGTAGAGCCACGACTCAGCGTGGCGGCGGGGCCACGCCGGGGTTGAGGTCCTGAATATCCGCATAGTCGTCGCGCGCCTTGGTGCAGGCATCGCGGTCGCCGCGGTCGCAGTCCTTCAGGTGGCGCTGGTACTGGCGCTGCAGCTTGCCCAGCTTTTCATCCCGCTCCCGCATCTGGCGGCCGCGCTTTTCGTCGGCTTCGGACTGGCTGGTGGTGGCCATGTCCACGGCCGAACTGGCGATGCGCACCGGCGCGGTCACCACTTTGCCGACGGTGCTGATGCAGCCGCTCAGGGCAAGAAGGCCAAGGGGCAGGGCGATGAGGTGGGCGTGCCGGATCATATCGGGCGCGAAACTGTCACGCCGGATCTGTCGAAACAATGAATGGGCGCAGGCAAGCTGGGGATAGGCAAAAGGAAAGGGCCGCTCCCTTGCGAGAGCGGCCCTTTGCCTTGCACGATTGCGCTGCCGATCAGACGGCTTCGGCGCTTTCGTAATACTTCGGGGCGTATTCGTTGAGGATCGTAAGGATCTTCTTGAGTGCGCCCTGTTCGTCGGTCTTTTCCATCGCCGCCAGCTCACGGGCGAGGCGCGACGAAGCGGCCTCGAAGATCTGGCGTTCGGAATAGCTCTGTTCGGGCTGGTCATCGGCACGGAACAGGTCGCGCGTCACTTCGGCGATCGATACGAGGTCGCCCGAATTGATCTTCGCTTCGTATTCCTGGGCGCGACGCGACCACATGGTGCGCTTGACCTTGGGTTTACCCTTGAGCGTGTCGAGTGCTTCGCGCAGAGTCTTGTCCGAAGACAGCTTGCGCATCCCGATGGCTTCCACTTTGTTCATCGGAACGCGCAGAGTCATGCGTTCCTTCTCAAAACGGAGCACGTAGAGTTCGAGCTGCATCCCGGCAATTTCCTGCTTCTGGAGCTCGATCACACGGCCCACGCCGTGCTTGGGATAAACGACGTAATCTCCAACATCGAAGGCATCGGCCTTGGTTGCCATTTATCGTCCTTTCACCTGCAGGTTCGTTGCCTTACCTACGGCATGGGAGAAACCCGGGAGGTGCGACAATGGAGACAAACGCCTCCGCCGCCCGGTCAGATAACTCTCCCAACCGTCTGCTTTCGAACCCTGCCTCGCAATGAAAATGCCTGCCAAAACGGGCGGGGAGCCCGGGCAGTCGCGGGATTATATAGCACCGATGTGATAAAATTACCAGAGGCGTGCGTATAATTAACAGGTACCGCGCGCAACGTTCGCGCCGCGGCACCCATTTGCTCAGCAAGTCCCTCTGCCTAGGGGGAAACCGCTTGCCCCCTCAGGCGCCTTTGGAAAGGCTCAGTCGCCTTCGCCGGGTTCGGGCGAGAAATATTTTTCGAACTTGCCTTCTTCGCCGCGCATTTCGTCGGCGTCGGCCGGCGCGTCCTTCTTGGTGGTCAGGTTCGGCCACTCGGCAGAGTACTTGGCGTTGAGTTCCAGCCACTGCTCAAGACCGCTTTCGGTATCGGGCAGGATGGCTTCGGCCGGGCATTCCGGTTCGCAGACGCCGCAGTCGATGCACTCGCTGGGATTGATCACCAGCATGTTCTCGCCTTCGTAGAAGCAGTCCACCGGACAGACTTCGACGCAATCCATGTACTTGCACCGGATGCAGTTATCGGTGACGACATAGGTCATGGCGGCGTATTCCTCTTAGACGGCTTCGTTGCGGTTGGCCGCTGCTATGGGATCAGCGGGGCCTGCGTCAAGCACTCTATAGCAGGCCTGCGCCTCCGGGGCAGGGCCGCGACGGTCCGGAAGGGATAGGATTTCTATCACCCTTGCACCCTGCGCTGTCGGCAAAGTCAGGACATCGCCGCAGACGACCTTCTGGTGTGCGCGTTCGACTCGCTTGCCGTTGATTCGCACATGCCCGGATTCGGCCATGGTCTGGGCAAGCGGCCGGGTCTTGGTGAGGCGCAGGAACCAGAGCAGCTTGTCGATCCTCAAACCGCCGCCTCCGTTCCTGTGCCCGCCGCGCCCATCAGCGTGAGATCAGTTCGCCCAGCGCCGCGAAGGCGCTGTCCTTGCGGACGGGCCGGGGGCGGGTTTCCTCGGCCTGCCGCCGTGGCGGACGCCAGCGCCAGCGCACCGGGGCCGGCGGCCCGTGCGCTTCCTCGGCTAGCGGGCGCGGCATTACCGGCTGGAATCCGGCCAGACGCAGCAGCCGGGCATAGCTGGAGGTGGTGAGTCCCATCGAGACGGCGCGGGCCGGATCGAGCGCGAAATCGCGCGAAGCGGGGCCGGAGCCGCGCGCTTCATGCGCCTCGCGCAGCAGCTTTTCGGCCATGTCCAGCCGGATCAGCTGCTTGCCGAGATTGCGATAGCCAGGCGCGCGGTGGCGTTTGGCGGCGTCCATCGCCGGCGGCATCGCGGCATCGGGCTCGCCGCCCTGTGGTTTGCCGGCAATCCGTGCGAGCTGGCGCCACAGCGCGATCGGCCCGGGGCGCAGCATGGCGGGCACGAAGAGATCGAGCGCACCCACGCGCACACCCAGCTTGGCCAGCATGGTGCGGCGGTTCTTGTCGAGCCGATCCACGCCGGAATCCTCGCGCGCGGAAATGCCGCCGCATTCGACCAGCGTGATCAGCAGCGCGCGCAAGTCCGGCCCGGCCTCTTCCGATCGGCTCGCCTCATCCAGCTTGCCCAGTGGCGCGAGCGGTTCCAGCGCGGCGATCAGCCAGGCCTCCAGCGCGGCGACCAGCGCCTTGCGCGAAGGGGCGGGAATGGCATCGAGCACGCGATCGGGCACCAGCACCGGCGCCAGCAGCGATCGGCCGGCGGAAAGCGTGGCGATCTTCTCACCCTCCCACCGCAGATCGCCGGCTTCCAGCGTGATGACGGCAGTGCCTTCGTGAATCGCGGCGGCCAGTGCATCGGCGCGCTTTTGCAGCAGGGCGGGCAAGTGCCGTTCGGCCGCGGCCAGCAACAGCTTGCGGTCGGTAAGCCGCGCGCCGGGATCGACCTGGAAGCCGAAACCGCGCAGCGAGCCGATGTGTTCGCCTTCCACCAGCACTTCCTCGTCTTCGAGGCGGACCGAAAGCAGTCCGGCGTCGGGACCGAGTTTCTTCATGAGCACGGCAGTCCTGCGGTTGATGAAACGTTCGGTAAGCTTGCCATGAAGCGCGTCGGAAAGCCGCGCCTCTACCGCCCGGGCGCGCGCCGCCATCTCGTCGCGAGCGAGCACCCAGTCGGGGCGCTGGGCGATATAGGCCCAGGAACGGATTGCGGCAATCCGCCCCTGCAGGGTGTCGATATCGCCGCCGGTGCGGTCCAGCTGGGCGATCTGCTGCGCCATGTAGTCCGCACCCAGTTCGCCGTGTCGCAGGTCCTGCCACAACCGGGCAACGAAGCGCGCGTGCGTTTCCGAACCCTGTTGGCGGAAATCGGGCAGGCGGCAGACCTCCCAGAACCGGGCGACTTGCGCATGGCCGCGCACGGTGCCGCCGATGTCGGGATCTTCGGCCAGCCGCTTCAGCACCGCCAGATCGATGGCTTCCGGCGCGGGCGCGAGTTCGGGGCGTTCGGGCGGCGCTTCCAGATCGGCGATCAGCGTGGCCAGACTGTCGAAGCGCGGTTCGGGTTCGCGCCAGAACAGCTTGGTCAGCGGCGGGAAGCGATGTTCCTCGATCGCGTAGATCTCTTCGGATTCGAATTCGGAATCGTGGCCGCCCGATCCGGTCAGCGTGCCGAAGGTGCCGTCGGTCTGGTGGCGACCCGCGCGTCCGGCGATCTGCGCCATTTCCGCAGTGGTCAGGCGGCGATGGCGGCGGCCGTCGTACTTGGACAGCCCGGCGAAGGCGACATGCTGGACATCGAGGTTGAGCCCCATGCCGATAGCATCGGTGGCGACCAGATAGTCGACCTCGCCCGATTGGTAGAGCGCGACCTGGGCGTTGCGCGTCTGCGGGCTGAGCGCGCCCATGACCACGGCGGCGCCGCCGCGAAAGCGCCGCAGCATTTCGGCGATGGCGTAGACCTGCTCGGTAGAGAAGGCGACGATCGCGCTGCGCGGGGGAATCCGGCTGAGCTTCTTGGCACCGACGTGGGAGAGCGTGGAAAAGCGCGGGCGCGAGATCACCTCGACGCCGGGAACCAGCGCCTTGACCAGTGGCTCGATGGTGGAGGAGCCGAGGATCATCGTCTCCTCGCGCCCACGGGCGTGCAGCAGGCGGTCGGTAAAGACGTGGCCGCGCTCACGGTCGGCGGCCAGTTGCGCCTCGTCGATGGCGACGAAGGCCAGGCTGCGGTCGGTGACCGGCATCGCCTCTGCCGTGCAGAGCAGGTAGCGCGCGTTCTTCGGCTCGATCCGTTCCTCGCCGGTGATCAGTGCGACATTGTTCTCGCCCTTGATCTTGCAGACGCGGTCATAGACCTCGCGGGCCAGCAGGCGGAGCGGGAAGCCGATGGCGCCACTGGAATGGGCGCAGAGCCGCTCTATGGCGAGGTGGGTCTTGCCGGTGTTCGTCGGGCCGAGCACCGCCTTGACCCCGCTGGGAGCGTCGTTTCGCGACGAGGCATGCGGCTTGTGAAACATTACCCCCTAGATTTGGCATCCCACCCGAACGCCCGCAAGACTCGGCTCGCCGAAAAACGGCTCACAAATCCACATCGTTAGGGTGCAATTAACCTTAAGCGGGCAGGACAGGTGCCCAAGGTCCCGTGTGGGGGCGTGCGAATGCCACTGAATCTGCCGCCTGTCGGGCTCGTTCCGATCGCAGGCGACGAAGAGGCAGGGTGCACAACTGAGCTGCGTGAGAAGGACGGGCATCTGTTCAAGGCACTTGAACATGGCGGGGAGATCGCTGCGGGCGAGGGGCGCGGTTACGCTGCCGCGCTTTCGCACGCGCAAGTCGTTCCCGCTTCCGCCACGCCTGAATCTCCTACCCCAGCCGCACCGACGACACTGGCCAAGCCGCGCCTGTCGCATCGGATTGAGGGCTGGAAACGCGATATCGAACACTGGTGCGATCGCGTCGAGATCGCGCCGGACCTTGCCTGCGACATCGGCAGCCGTCGCTGGCTGCGCGGCATGGCGACCATGCTTGGCCTGTCCGTGGCGGCCTTCGCCTTCTGGCCCGATTTCGCGATGGTGGAGGCGGCCACCACGCCGCTGGCCGCGCGCGAGCGGGACGAATTCCGCAGCCAGACGATCACCCCGCTGGGGCTGGGTGCCGACGCCGGCCGCCACATGGGCGCCAGCCCGCTGGTCCGGCCGCTGGGCAGCGTGCCCGAACGGCCGAGCGTGGAACTGGTGGCGACGTTGGGGCAGGGCGACAGCTTCGCGCGGATGCTGCAACGCGTCGGCGTGGGCGACGACGACGCCACGCGGATCGGCACGCTGGTCGGCCAGGCGGTTCCGCTCGACCAGATCGAGCCGGGAACCCAGTTCGACGTCACACTCGGCGCTCGTCCGGCACCGGGGGCGCCAAGGGCGCTGAGCGCGATGAACTTCCGCGCGCGATTCGACATGGATCTGTCGATCCAGCGCGGTGGCGGCGGGCTTTCGCTGGTGCGCCATCCGATTCACGTCGACGAGACGCCGCTGCGCATCCGCGGCACCGTCGGGTCCAGCCTCTATCGTTCCGCCCGCAATGCCGGCGCGCCGATCGCGGCGATTCAGGCCTATCTTCAGGCCATCGACAAATATGTGAGCCTCGAAAGCGACATCCGCGCCAACGACGCGTTCGATATCGTCGTCAGCTACAAGCGATCGGCCAAGGGCGAACGTCAGGTCGGCAACTTGCTCTATGCGGGCCTCGAACATGAGGGCAAACCGCGTGTCCAGCTGTTGCGATGGGGTCAGGATGGCGAGATGGTCGCCGCCGGTGGCCTGTCGGAATCGACCAGCACGGCCGCCGGGATGCCGGTGGCCGGACACATGACCTCTCCCTATGGCATGCGCCGCCATCCGATTCTGGGCTATGTGCGGATGCACGCCGGCATCGATTACGGCGCGGCCTACGGCTCGCCGATCTACGCGGTGGCCGATGGCGTGGTGAGCTTCTCCGGCCGGCACGGCGGCCACGGCAACTACGTGCGGATCGAACATGGCGGCGGGCTGGGCACCGGTTATGGCCATATGAGCCGCATCGCGGTTTCCGCCGGCAGCCGCGTCCGCGCCGGGCAGGTGATCGGCTATGTCGGCTCCTCCGGCCTCTCCACCGGGCCGCATCTCCATTTCGAGGCCTATCGCGGCGGGCAGACGATCAACCCGGCCGGCCTGCGCTTCGTTTCGGCGCCGCGGATCGACGGCAAGGAAAAGAACGCCTTCGATGCGCGGATGAAGGCCCTGCTCACCGTGCAGCCGGGCGAGGCGCTGGGCTTGGTCGCGCCGGCGATGGCCACGCCGATGGGGGCGGCGCGCGAGATCGACCGGCTGGAGCCGAACACGCTTTGAATCTTCGGCGATAATTTGCGGGTATGCGCACCGCGCAAGCGCTCTTGCGGCCTTGGACAGTCCGCCACATTGAATGCCTTGCGCTTTTCCGGCAATCACACCGGCCATGACTGGAGCCTATCCCCACACTCGCCTGCGCCGCGCGCGCGCCACGGCCTGGAGCCGCGCCATGTACCGCGAGACGGTGCTGACCCCCGCAGATCTGATCTGGCCGGTCTTCGTGACCGAGGGAGAGGGCGTGGAGCAGCCGATTCCCTCGCTGCCTGGCGTTTCACGCTGGTCGGTGGACCTTCTGGTAGAGCGTGCGAAGGAAGCGGCGGACCTTGGCATTCCGTGCCTTGCGCTGTTCCCCGATACCCAGCCGGAACGCCGCAGCGACGACGGTGCTGAGGCGCTCAATCCCGACAACCTGATGTGCCGCGCCTTGCGCGCCATTCGTGCGGAACTGGGCGACCGCATCGGCCTGCTGACCGACGTGGCGCTCGATCCCTATACCAACCACGGTCAGGACGGCCTGTTGGGGCCGGATGGCTATGTCCTCAATGACGAGACGATCGAGGTGCTGGTCGGCCAGTCGCTGAATCAGGCGCGGGCCGGGGCGGACATCATCGCCCCGTCGGACATGATGGACGGCCGCATCGGCGCGATCCGCGATGCGCTGGAGGACGAGGGCTTCGTCAACGTCCAGATCATGAGCTATGCCGCCAAGTATGCCTCGGCCTTCTACGGCCCGTTCCGCGATGCGGTGAACACGCGCGGGCTGCTGAAGGGCGACAAGAAGACCTACCAGATGGACCCCGCCAACAGCGAGGAAGCGCTGCGCGAGGTCGAGATGGATCTGGCCGAGGGTGCGGACAGCGTCATGGTCAAGCCGGGCCTGCCCTATCTCGATATCGTGCGCCGGGTGAAGGAAACCTTCGAGGTTCCCGTCTTCGCCTATCAGGTCTCTGGCGAATACGCGATGATCGAGGCGGCAGTGGCGGCCGGCGCGGCGGACCGCGATGCGATGGTGCTGGAAACGCTGCTGGCCTTCAAGCGCGCGGGTTGTTCGGGCGTGCTGACCTACCACGCCGTCCACGCCGCGCGCCTGTTGCAGAAGTGACGTCATGACGGACTTCAGACTGGAAACCGACCGGCTGGTACTGCGCAACTGGCAGCCCGGCGATATGGTGCGCTTTGCCGAAGTGACCAACAATCCGGACGTTATGCGCTGGCTGGGCGGGGTGATGGACGCGGAGCGGCTGGCCCAGTCCGAAGCCCGCATGATCGGCTTTCACGAGAGCTACGGTCACACCTTCTGGATCGTCGAGCGCAAGGCCGACGGCGGCGATCTTTCCGGAGAGATGCTGGGCTTTTGCGGTCTCAAGAAGATCGATGCGCCGGGGGCCTCGTTCCCCGGCGAGTTCGAGATCGGCTGGCGCATGCGCAGCGATGCCCATGGCAAGGGCTATGCCAAGGAAGGGGCGATCGCCTCGCTCGATGCCGGGTTCGGCTTGTTCGGCGCGGCCGAGATCTTCGCAATTACCGTGATCGAGAATGAGGCAAGCTGGGGCCTGATGCGCCGGCTGGGCATGCGCCGGCGCGGAGAACTCGATTACGACGATCCGCGTTTCGAGCCTCCGCTGCGGCACACGATCGTCTATTCGATCGCCCGCGACGATTGGGCCGCACAGCTGGACTGATGTGGCGGGGAGAGGACCGACAATGAATCGCACCGACGTGACCGTGGCGGCCTTCAACGGCAAGGCGCCGCACATCCATTCCAGTGCTTTCATCGCGCCGGGCTGCCGCATCATCGGCGATGTCGAGATCGGGCCGGACGCCAGCATCTGGTACAACTGCGTGATCCGCGCCGATGTGAACCGGGTGGTAATCGGCGCACGGACCAATGTGCAGGATGGCACGGTGATTCACTGCGACAGTCCCAAACCCTCCCGCCCCGAAGGCTATCCCACGCTGATCGGTGAGGATGTGCTGATCGGGCACATGGCGATGGTCCATGGCTGCACGCTGGAGGATCGCGCTTTCGTGGGCCTTGGCGCCATCGTCATGGACGGCAGCTATATCGAATCCGACGGGATGCTGGCCGCCGGCGCGCAACTGACCGGCAAGCGCATCGGTGCGCGGCAGCTGTGGATGGGGCGCCCGGCCAAGTATTTGCGCGATCTGGATGACGCGACGATGGCCGGCAATCAGGCGGGCGTGCGGGCCTATGTCGAACGCGGCCGCCAGCATGCCGAGGCGCTTGGTCTTATTCCCTGATGGCCAAGCCGAAACTGGCGCTTCCTTCCGCAGAAGCGGTGCTGGCGCTGATCGATTCCGAACAGCGATTGGCCGTGCGCGTGACTCCCGGCGCCAAAGTCGAAGCATTGGAAATCGTCGAGGGACGGCTTCAGGTGAAAGTCCGCGCTAAGCCCGAAGACGGCAAGGCGAACGAGGCGGTGCGCACGATTCTGGCGGCGGCGCTGGAACTGGCGCCATCGCGCATCGCCTTGTTGCGCGGCGCAACTTCGCGCGAGAAGCAGTTCTCTATCGCGCAGTAGTCCGCACAATGCGGTAGCCGGCGAAGGTCACTGCCAGACCGCAGGCCACGGCCAGCAGCAGGCAGGCCGGTCCGTAGGCAAGGAACAGGATCGCCCCGAATGATGCGCCGAAGGCGAGCGCCAGCCACAAGCCGATGAACGAAGTGAGCCCCGGTTCGCGCCGCCCGGTGATGAGTCCGCCAAGGCCCTGACCGATCCGTACCAGCGCGCCGGTCAGATACGTCAGCGCGACCGGCGCTTCGCCCTGACGCAGTGCGGTGTTGAGCGCGCCCATCGCCAGCACCAGCATGGCCATCATCGCCGCCGAATGCCCGGTGAGCGCAAGGATGGAGCCGATGGCGAGCAGGGCGGTTACCAGCCCTAGCACCGCAGGTTTGCGCCACACGCCAGTGCTTTCCGCAACGACATGGCCCAGCGCCACGCCCAGAATGAAGCCAAGGATCAGCAGTGCCGGCGTCGCCGCGCGGGGCGTATCGGCGATCAATTCGGTCGCCAGCCGGGTTGTGTTGCCCGACATGAACGAGACGAAATAGCGGTCGGCAGACAGGAACCCTACCGCATCGACGTATCCGGCGAGACCTGCAAGGGCGGTGGCCAGCAAGCGGCGGGGACGATCGAGCCGGTTCACATCGCGACGATAGCGACCGGGTTCCGCTTTAGCGACCCATTCCGCGCGCCATGCGGGCCAGCACATCGGTCATGGCTTGGGCAATATTGGCGGGCTCCGGCGCGACATCGGCAATGGCGCGCGTCATCGCATCGGCCCATTGCGCGGCGGTCTGGCGGTCGATGGGAAAGTCCTTGTGCAGACTCATCATGCATTTGCCGGGATTGGCCTCGAACCAGTCGCGCGGGCCGCCGGCCCAGCCGGCCAGGAAGCGCGGCAGGCTCTTGCGCATCGGTTCCAGGTCGTCCGCATGCATGGCGCGCAGTTCGGCATAGGCCGGGTCCTGCTCCATCAGATCATAGAATCGGTTGGCGATGGCATCGAACACGGGAGCGCCGCCGATCTGGTCATGCGGGGATTGGGCGATTTCGGTGGTCACGGGGCTAATGTCTCCGGCACGCAGGTGGTGATGCTGACGGGATAATCGATCGGTTCCACGTGGAACTTGATCCCGATCAATCGCGGACCATGGCGCGCAAGGTTTCGATGCGATCGGCCTCATGCGCCGGCTTGTCGGCGCGGATGCGGTGGATGCGGGGGAAGCGCATGGCCAGGCCGGACTTGTGGCGCTTGCTGAGGTGGACGGAATCGAAGGCGACTTCCAGCACCAGCGACTTGTCGGTTTCGCGCACCGGGCCGAAGCGATTCACCGTGTGGCTCCGCACATGGCGGTCCAGCCACTTCAGTTCCTCATCGGTGAATCCGAAGTACGCCTTGCCCACGGGTAGCAGTTCGGCGCCCCCGTTCGTCAGGTCATCGGGATCTCCGTCCCAGCAGCCGAAGGTGTAGTCGGAATAGAACGACGACCGTTTGCCGCTGCCGCGCTGGGCATACATCAGCACGCAATCGATCAGCAGCGGATCGCGCTTCCACTTGTACCAGAGCCCGGTCTTGCGCCCGGCGACATAGGGGCTGTCTCGCCGCTTGAGCATAACACCTTCGATAGCATCCTCGCGCGCCTTCTCCCGGATCGCGGCGAGTTCGGCGAAATCGGCGGCCGGAATCACCACGCTGAGGTCGAAATGCTCGGGATCGAGCCGGGCGATCAGGGCTTCCAGCCGGGCGCGGCGTTCGCCCCAGGGCAGGGGGCGCAAGTCCTTGCCTTCCAAAATCAGCACATCGTAAAGGCGCACGAAGGCCGGGTATTCGGCCAGCATCTTCTTGGAGACGATCTTGCGGCCGAGACGCTGTTGCAGGGCGTTGAAGCTGGCAGCGCCGCCTTCCTCGCGGCCCTGATGCGATCCGCGCACCAGCAGTTCGCCATCCAGCACGGCATCGATATGGAGCGCTTCGGCGATCTCCGGAAAACTGCCCGAGATATCGTCACCCGATCGCGAATAGACGCGCGTCTCGCCTTTCACCCGTACCACCTGCACGCGAATGCCGTCCCACTTCCATTCGGCGGCATAGTCGGAAAGGTCGAGTTCGGCCGCCTCCAGCGGATGCGCCAGCATGAAGGGGCGGAATAGTGGCAGGTCTTCGGAGGAGGGGGCTGCTGCCCCGCGCGCGGCCCAGTCGAACAGCGCGAGATAGGGCGGTTGCTGGCCGTGCCAGTGCTCCTCGACATCTTCCACCGCCACATCGAAGGCCTGCCCGAAGGCGGTCTTGGCCAGCCGCGCGGAAATGCCGATGCGCATGGCGCCGGTTGCCAGCTTGAGCAGGGCATAGCGTTCCTCGGCATCGAGCCGGTCGAGCAGGCGCGGCAGTTCGGTCATGACATTGGCGCGAGTCATGTGAGATAGCGCATCGACTGCCTCGCTCACCGTTGGCGGGTCTTCGGCGATATCCGGGCCGGGCCAGAGCAGGCTGGCGGTTTCCGCTGTATCGCCCACGTAATCGCGGCTGAGCGACCAGAGCACCGGATCGACGCGCTCGGTCATCAGGTTGCGGATCGTCGAACTTTTCACGGCTGGAAAGTCGAGCCCGTCGGTCAGCGCCGCCAGCGCCCAGCCGCGATCGGGATCGGGGGTGTCCCGTAGATAGTCCGCCAGCAGCTTCAGCTTCGCATTGCGGCTGCGGGTATAGACCAGCGCGTCGAGCAGGGCGGCAAAGCGCTTCATGGGATAGCGCGGTCCAATTGACCTGATGAATCAAATCGACCTGACGAATCAAAACCTCGTCGTCCCCGCGAAGGCGGGGACCCCGCTTTTCTTACGGCGTGGGAAAGAGGAAGCGGGGCCCCCGCCTTCGCGGGGGCGACGATGGTTGCGCGCGGGGACATTTTGCGCATCTCAATCGTCCTCGTCTTCATAGCCGACCAGCGCCAGCGCTCGCGCCTTGCGCTGATTCAGCTCGCACCAGCGCAGCATCGCATCCTCGCGGCCGTGGGTGATCCAGGTCTCGCCCGGATTAACTTCGGTGATGGTCTGCGTGAGTTCGTCCCAATCGGCGTGATCGGAGATGATCAGCGGCAGTTCCACCATCCTTTGCCTTGCCCGCTGCCGCACGCCCATCCAGCCGGAGGCCATGGCGGTGATCGGATCGGGCAGGCGGCGGCTCCAGCGGTCGTTTAGCGCGGAGGGCGGGGCGATTACGATCCGCCCGGCAAGGTCTGGCGTCTTGACGTCACTCACCAGCCGTAAGTCGCCCAGATCGACGCCGAACCGTTCGTAGAGCCGGCACATCGCCTCCATCGCGCCGTGCAGATAGATCGGCTCCAGATGCCCGGCGCGGCGCAGTTCGGCGATCAGGCGCTGCGCCTTGCCGAGCGCGTAGGCGCCCACCAGCACGCAGCGCTCGGGATTGGCGGAAAGCGCCGAGAGCAGCTTGGCAATCTCGTGCTCGACGGGGGGATGGCGGAACACCGGCAGGGCGAAAGTCGCCTCGGTCACCAGCACATCGCAGGGCACGACCTCGAAAGGCGGGCAGGTGGGATCGGGGCGGCGCTTGAAATCGCCGGTGACGACGACGCGCTCACCCGCATGGTCCAGCACGATCTGCGCCGATCCCAGCACATGGCCGGCCGGAACGAAAGTGGCGGTAACGCCTCCGGCCAAGCGCAGGGTTTCGCCATAGGCCACCGGCACCGCGCCATCGCGGGTGGCGTAGCGCAGTTCCATGATCGCCAGAGTCGCGGGCGTGGCCACCGTCTCGCCATGGCCGCCGCGCGCGTGATCGGAATGGCCGTGAGTCACCAGCGCGCGGGCAACAGGGTGAGAGGGATCGATCCAGCAGTCGGCGGGGAAGACGTGGATGCCGTGAGGTTCGGGTCTGATCCAGGCGAAATCGCGGGCCATGAAAGGAAAATGGGGCGGAAACCGCGCGGTTCCCACCCCATTTCTTATCGTGTCAGTTCAGGCCGGTTCAGTCGTCGGCATTGGCTTCCGGCTGGTTGCCGGGCTTCTTGGCCGTCTTCTTCGCCGGAGCCTTCTTCTTGGCCTTCACCACCTTCGGCGCGGCGGGCGTCAGTTCGAAACTGAGCGCATCCTCCTTGACCGAAACGTGGACCTCGCCGCCGATGGCAAGCTTGCCGAACAGCAATTCCTCCGCCAGCGGCTGCTTGACCTTCTCCTGGATGACGCGGGCCATCGGCCGCGCCCCGTAGAGCTTGTCGTAACCGCGATGGCCCAGCCATTCGCGCGCGTCCGAATCGAACTGGATGTGAACGTTCTGGTCGGCCAGTTGGAGTTCCAGCTGGAGGATGAACTTGTCCACCACCCGGCTGATCGTTTCCTTGGCCAGATAGGCGAAGGGCACGATGGCATCGAGACGGTTGCGGAACTCGGGGCTGAACATCTGCTTCACCGCCTCGTCGCCGGCATCCGCCTTGGACGTGTCACCGAAACCGATGCCCTGCTTGGCCATGTCCGACGCGCCCGCATTGGTGGTCATGATCAGGACCACGTTGCGGAAGTCCACGGTCTTGCCGTGGTGGTCGGTCAGCTTGCCGTTGTCCATCACCTGCAGGAGGATGTTGAACAGATCCGGGTGCGCCTTTTCGATTTCGTCGAGAAGGAGCACGCAGTGCGGCTGCTGGTCCACCGCATCGGTGAGCAACCCGCCCTGATCGAATCCGACATAGCCCGGAGGGGCACCGATCAGACGGCTGACCGAGTGACGCTCCATATATTCGGACATGTCGAAGCGCTGGATCGGGATGCCCATGATCTGGGCCAGCTGCTTGGCGACTTCGGTCTTGCCGACGCCGGTGGGGCCGGAGAACAGGAACGAGCCGATCGGCTTGTCCGGATCGCGCAGGCCGGCGCGGCTCAGCTTCATCGCGGTGGAGAGCACCTCGATGGCCTTGTCCTGACCGAAGACCACGCGCTTCAGATCGCGTTCGAGATTTTCGAGCGCCTTCTTGTCGTCCGAGCTGACCGACTTGGGCGGGATGCGCGCCATCGTCGCGATCACCTGCTCGATCTCGCGCGCGGTGATCGTCTTCTTGCGGCGGCTGGGGGGCACCAGCATCTGCATCGCGCCCACTTCGTCGATCACGTCGATCGCCTTGTCGGGCAGCTTGCGGTCATTGATGTAGCGCGCCGAAAGCTCGACCGCGGTCTTGATCGCGTCCGGCGTGTACTTGACCTTGTGGTGTTCCTCGAAGGCCGTGCGCAGGCCGCGCAGGATCTTGATGGTGTCTTCCACGGTGGGTTCGTTCACGTCGATCTTCTGGAACCGGCGCAGCAGCGCACGGTCCTTCTCGAAGTGGTTGCGGAACTCCTTGTAGGTGGTCGAACCGATGCAGCGGATCGTGCCGCCCGAGAGTGCGGGCTTCAGCAGGTTCGAGGCATCCATCGCGCCGCCGCTGGTGGCGCCGGCACCGATCACCGTGTGGATCTCGTCGATGAACAGGATCGCGTGCGGCATCTTCTCCAGTTCGGAGACGACCTGCTTCAGGCGTTCCTCAAAGTCGCCGCGATAGCGGGTGCCGGCCAGCAGGCTGCCCATGTCGAGCGAGTAGATCACCGCTTCGGCCAGCACTTCCGGCACTTCGCCTTCGACGATCTTGCGTGCCAGACCTTCGGCGATGGCGGTCTTGCCGACGCCGGGATCGCCCACATAGAGCGGGTTGTTCTTCGAACGGCGGCAGAGGATCTGGATCGTGCGGTCCACTTCGGGGCCGCGGCCGATCAGCGGGTCCACTTTGCCCAGCAGCGCCTTCTCATTGAGATTGACGGTGAACTGGTCGAGCGCCGAATCCTTCTTGTTGGCGCTCTTGGTCTCGGCCTTTTCCTCGGGCGTGGGGGCTTGTTCCTCGCTGCCCTTGGGGCTGCGCTCGTCCACCCGCTTGCCGCCCTTGCCGATGCCGTGGCTGATGTAGCTGACGGCGTCCAGGCGGCTCATGTCCTGCTGCTGCAGGAAATAGACGGCGTAGGAATCGCGTTCGGAGAACAGGGCGACCAGCACGTTGGCGCCGGTCACGGTGTCCTTGCCGGAGGACTGGACGTGCAGGATCGCGCGCTGGATCACGCGCTGGAAGCCGGCGGTGGGGGCGGGATCGCCCTTTTCCTCGGTCTTCAGCGACTGGTATTCCTGGTCGAGATACTGGCGCACCACGTCACCAAGGTCGCCAAGATCCACGCCGCACGCCTGCATGACCTGTGCCGCATCCGGATCGTCGATCAGGGCGAGCAGCAGGTGCTCTAGCGTGGCGTACTCGTGGCTGCGCTCCGAAGCGTGCGAGAGCGCGGCATGTAAGGTCTTTTCTAGGCTTTGCGCGAAGCTGGGCATCTAGGAAACTTTCATGTGGGAGTGGGACTCTCCTTGAGGGGGAGCTTTGGAGGAAATCGGGTTTCGAGATTCATATAGGCACGTTCAGGACGGTTGCGAGGTGCCTTCCGCAAGATCGGCTGCAGCCTCACCCCGATCATGACGTAGGCCCCGGGTTTCGGGGCTTGAACAGGGCATCCGCAGCCAGCATGTGGGCCTGCGAAGCGCGGCGATGCGCGCGGATGCGTTCGATTTCGGCTTCCAGAAGAACGACGCGTGCGTCGAGTTCATCCAGCGAATAGCGCTCCAGGCTTTCGCTGGCGAGAAGGCTGGCGGCTCCGAGTTCTACCTCGGGCGACCGCCGCCGCGGTCGATCGTCGTCGTCCATTGCAATGCAGCATCGGACGGTAGATGCTTACTGTCAATGGCCTGAAATTATGTTCCCAACCATAGTGGGTCTGTGGCAACAGGACGCCTATGTTAGTTAACCAAGTTAAACAGATGACCGCGATCGGCTTTGAAGCGCCGGGTGGTCCTGATGTTCTGAAGCCCGTTACGCTGCCGATTCCGGAGCCGGGACCGGGCGAACTGCTGGTCAAGGTATCATTCGCCGGGGTTAACCGTCCCGATGTGGTGCAGCGGCAGGGGAAATACCCGCCACCGCCCGGCGCATCGCCGATTCCCGGGCTGGAAATTTCCGGCAGGGTCGCCGCGCTGGGGCAGGGCGTGACCGAATTCCTTCCGGGCCAGCCGGTCTGCGCGCTGGTCAGCGGAGGGGGCTATGCCGAATACTGTCTGGCCAAGGCCGCGCACTGCCTGCCGGTGCCCGAGGGGCTGGGGCTGGACGAGGCGGCGGCACTGCCGGAAACGCTGTTCACCGTTTGGCACAATGTGTTCGAGCGTGGCTACGCCCGCGATGGCGAGACGATGCTGGTCCATGGCGGCACCAGCGGCATCGGCACGATGGCGGCGATGCTGGGCAGGCATTTCGGGTTGACCGTGATCGTCACGTGCGGCTCGGCTGAAAAGTGCGCGCGGGCGCTGGAGATCGGCGCGGCCCATGCCATCGACTACAAGGCCAGCGATTTCGTCGAGGAAGTGGCCCGGATCACCGAAGGCAAGGGCGTCGATATCGTGCTGGACATGGTCGGCGGCGATTATGTGGCGCGCAACCTCAAGTGCATGGCGCCCGATGGCCGGCACGTGACGATCGCCGTGCAAGGCGGGGTGAAGGCGGAGGTCAACATGGCCGTCGTCATGACCCGTCGCTACACGCTTACCGGATCGACCCTGCGGCCGCGTTCGGATGCCTTCAAGGGGCTGCTGGCGCAGGAGATCCTCGCCAATGCCTGGCCCTTGGTCGAGGATGGCGAACTGCGCCCGGTGATGGATGCGCGTTTCCCGCTGGCAGAGGCGGCCGCCGCCCATGCGCGGATGGAAGCGGGCGATCATGTCGGCAAGATCGTGCTGGAGATCTGAAGCGGTATTCGAGGAAAGGAGAGTTTCTGAAAATGCGTGGCGGCGCATTTTCATGAGGCATTTGCGTAAATCCTGACTCCCCGGTTCGGATGGTTTTGCCAAGTCGTTTCAAATTCACGTGCGATCGAATTGCCAAAATCAAGGCTTGTGCTTGCCGAATCCGCAAAGTTTGCCTAAATCAGGCCCGAACGGCCGCTCCGCAAAGGGGCGGCCCTTATTGTTTCCGCCGGAGATAGAGACATGAGCCAGCCCACTCCGCTGATGCCGCACGCGACCGCCTCGTGGCTGGTCGACACTACCGCGCTGACGTTCGAGCAGATTGCAGAGTTCTGCGGTCTGCACATGCTCGAAGTGCAGGCGATGGCCGACGATCTGGCATCCAGCAAGTATACCGGACGCGATCCCGTGCGTTCGGGCGAACTGACGATGGAAGAGATCGAGAAGGGTCAGGCAAACCCGGAGTACAAGCTCCGCATGCACAAGATCCCGATCACTTCCAACCGCACCAAGGGCCCGCGCTACACGCCGGTCTCGAAGCGTCAGGACAAGCCGGACGGCATCGCCTGGATCCTGCGCAATCACCCCGAGGTGTCGGACGCGCAGATTGGCAAGCTGATCGGCACGACCCGCAACACGATCGCGGCGATCCGTGACCGTTCGCACTGGAACATCGCCAACATCACCCCGAAGGACCCGGTCACGCTGGGTCTCTGCTCGCAGCGTGAGCTGGACTTCATCGTCTTCAAGGCCGCCAAGAAGGCTGGCATCGAAGACGACGGCCAGAACGACGAGCGCCTGGTCGACGATCGCGAAGCGCTGATCGAAGAACTGCGTGCCGAGCGTGAAGCCGCCTCGCGCGCCGCTTCGGAAGCCGCGCAGGAAGCCGAAGTCGCCGCATGGCTCCAGGCCAAGCGCGCTGCCGAAGCGGCGGGAGAACAGGGCGAGTAATCCTCACCCCGTCTCTGCAGACGAATACAAAAAGCCCCGCGACGAAGCATCGTCGCGGGGCTTTTTGTTTGTGCGGAACGTGTGTCCGGGAATCCGGGGCCGGGAAGGGTGCCTTCCCGGCCCCGGATTCCCGGCGGCGCCGAAATTACTCGGCCGGTTCCAGCGTGCTCTCGTCGGTAAGCTGGGCGATCGCCGGCGGGGTTTGGCCGCCGTTCGGATTCAGGCGGCCTTCAAGGCGGGCGCCCTGCTCGATGGTGAGCGCGTCATAGGCCACGTCGCCCTCGATCCGCGCGGTGCGCAAGATCACGACTTCGCGGGCAGAGATCGTGCCACGCACCGTCCCGGCGATGCGCACGGATTCGGCAGTGATGCCGCCGGCAATCTCGCTGGCGTCACCCTGGATAAGCGATTTGCAGGCGATGTCCCCGGTTACGCGGCCTTCGACGTGAAGGTCGACGGAGGCTTCGATGTTGCCGGTGATGGCAGTGTCCGCGCCAAGCACCGAAAAGCTCGTGGAGCCGGTGCGGGCGGTAGCGGTCGAAAAAGTCTTGGCCATGGCGTTATCGGGCTTCTTGCTGAACATTATGGGCGGCCTCGAGGAATGTGCGCGGATTCATGGGCCGGTTGTTGATGCGCACCTCGAAATGGAGATGCGGGCCAGTCGACCGGCCGGTCGAGCCCATTGCGGCGATACGGGTTCCGCCGTCGACGAGTTGGCCGGGGCGGACGTTGAAGCCGGAAAGATGGCCATAGCGGGTCATCAAACCGTTGCCGTGGCTGATCTCCACGCAGTTGCCATAGCCCTGGCGCTGACCGACGAACGTCACGCGACCCTTGGCGGCGGCATAGATCGGGGAGCCCATCGGGCCGGGGAAATCGAGCCCGGCGTGGAACGCGGCGCCACCGGTGAAGGGGTCGGCGCGATAGCCGAAGCTGGAAGAGACGTAAGCAACGTGGGCGGGCTGGACCTGCGGGATCGACGCCAGGCCGTTCTCCAGCGCGTCCATGCGGGCAAGGCTCTGGCCCAGACGCTGGAAGCGCGGATCGATCGAGCCGTCGGCGGCAGTTGCCAGCTTTTCCAGCGGACCACCTTCGCCGCCGCGCGCATTGGCCATGGCGTTGGGGTTGAGGCCCAGCTTGCGGATGGTGTCGGCCGTGGCCGCCGCGCGGCGATCCGCATAGCGCGTCAGGCGTTCGACGAAGGCCAGCTGCTGGGCCTCGATACCGGCCAGCTTGCCCGCTTCAGGAACCGCCAGGCTGACCTTCTTCACCGTTTCGGCGGTTTCGGCCGAACTGTCGGTGACGGTTTCGTCAGCCTTCTGGTCCTCCGGAAGCTCGCCGATATGCGCTTCGACCATGGTTTCGATGAATTTCTGGCGGCGGGCCAGATCGTCCACGGTGCCGTCAAGATTGTTGCGATACTGCTGCACGCGGCTTTCGGCGGTGGCGACTTTGGCTTCGCGCAGGCGCAGCAAGGCATGCTCGCTGGTGGAGCTGAGCTGCGATACGGCGACAGCGCCCATCGACACGCACCATGCGCCCAGCAGCGCGGCGCAAGTGCCGGCAGCCACTTTCTGCATTCGCGACGAAATGCGGATGAAGCGGACTTGCCCCTGCGAGCGCATGATGAACTCGCGTTCAGGAAAGGCCGCCTGGAGACGCGATTTAAGCGCCCCGGCAGATATGAACTTCAAAACGACCCCGCTTAGAATTCTTATTTCCTAACCCCGGCGGCCGGGTAGCAGGGGAGGGGGGCAAAGGCGAATCGACTCGCCCCGATTGGTTGCAAAAACGGGACGAGTCGGACCATCATTGCGATGAATCGAGGGAACGGTTGCGCATTTGCGACGAACCGTTGGCCGGAAAATGGCGCGATTCGCGCGTCCAACCGGCTGAATTCATACGAAAGTTTGGGCGAATCCGGCCCTCCGGTCAAGAATGACGGCAAAGCAACAGTTGCATGACTTGCATCGGGAAGAGGGACTTGCGTTCGTTTCGCCTGATCGGTGACAGCATCGCGCAACAATGCTAGGCGGCGGCTATGACCGAGCAGACTATTCTTGCCCCCGAGGCGGCTGTCGAGACGCCCGAGGCGCTTGTGGCCCGACTTGCGAAGGCCGGCCGTACCGCCCAGCGCGAACTGGCGAAGATGAGCGATGCGCAAAAGGCCGAAGCCCTGCGCGCCGCCGCTGCCGAATTGCGCAAGGCGGAGCCAGAGATTCTCGCGGCCAATGCGCAGGACATCGCGGCAGGTGAGGCCAAGGGGCTCAGCGGCGCGCTGCTCGACCGCCTGCGGCTCGATCCCGCACGGCTGGCTGGAATCGCCGATGCGGTGGAGCAAGTGGCGGGTCTGCCCGATCCGGTTGGCGAAGTGATTTCGACGAGCGAGCGGCCCAATGGCCTGCAGCTTTCGCGCGTGCGCATTCCAATCGGGCTGATCGGCATCATCTACGAAAGCCGGCCCAATGTGACCGCCGATGCGGCGGCGCTGTGCCTGCGTTCGGGCAACTCGGCATTGCTGCGCGGCGGCAGTGAGGCGCTGCATTCCAACCGCGCAATCATGGCGGCGATGGTCGCGGGGCTCGCCCAGGCCGGCGTGCCCGAAGCGGCGATCCAGCTGATGCCGACGCAGGATCGCGCGGCAGTGGGGGCGATGCTGACGGCGGCCGGCTTGATCGATATGATCGTGCCGCGGGGCGGCAAGAGCCTTGTGGCGCGGGTTCAGGCCGATGCGCGGGTGCCCGTGCTCGCCCATCTCGACGGCATCTGCCACACTTATATCCATGCCGCTGCCGATCCGGACATGGCGGTGCGTCTTGCGGTCAACGCCAAGATGCGCCGCACCGGCATTTGCGGCTCGATGGAGACGCTGCTGCTCGATACGCAGTTCGCCGCTTCGGGCGAAGTCGTCCGCGCCTTGCTCGATACCGGCTGCGAACTGCGCGGCGATGCCCGTGCGCAAGCGCTCGATCCGCGCATCCTGCCTGCGACTGCAGAGGATTGGGATACCGAGTATCTCGACGCGGTGCTGTCCGTGGCGGTGGTCGACGGGCTCGATGCCGCGCTCGACCACATCGCCGCGCATTCGTCGCACCATACCGACGTGATCGTCAGCGAGGATCCGGCGGCGGCCGAACGGTTCCTGAGCGAAGTCGACAGCGCCATCGTCATGGTCAATGCCTCCAGCCAGTTCGCCGATGGCGGCGAATTCGGGCTGGGTGCGGAAATTGGCATCGCCACCGGGCGCCTGCACGCGCGCGGTCCGGTCGCGCTGGAAGGGCTGACCACTTACAAGTGGCTGGTGCGCGGGACCGGGCAGGCCCGGCCCTGACAAGCTCGTCCCTGACAAGCTCGTCCCCGGCGAATCTTTCCATGCGACATGTCGGCGGACGCAAGGGCCCGCTCACCGGGCTGCTGGGCGGCAGCTTCAACCCGGCCCATGGCGGCCATCGGCGCATCACCCTGTTTGCGATCGATGCGCTGGGGCTGGATGAAGCCTGGTGGCTGGTGTCCCCGGGCAATCCGCTCAAGCCCAAGGCGGGCATGGCGCCGCTGGCCGCGCGGGTGGATTCGGCCAAGCGGCAGGCGCGACGGGCGCGAATCCGGGTGACCGCGATCGAGCGTGAATTGGGCACGCGTTACACGGTGGAGACGCTGCGCGCGCTGGTCCGGCGCTATCCGCGAAGGCGCTTCGTGTGGTTGATGGGGGCCGATAATCTGGCCCAATTCCACCGCTGGAAGGACTGGCGCGATATCGCGCGACTCATGCCGATTGCGGTAATTGCCCGTCCGGGGTATGATGGCGATGCCTTCGCGAGCCCCGCGATGGCCTGGTTGGGGAGATTCCGGAGGTCCCAGTCCAGTCTTCGCAGTCCGGAAAGGTGGAGCGCACCTGCGCTGGTGACATTGCGATTCGACCCCGATGCGCGGTCGGCCACGGCGATCCGCCAGGCCGATCCGGAGTGGGCCCGGAAGTCGATGGATCGACTTTCGCGTGCAGACTCCATTCGAGATGGTGTCACGTACCACCGCATCCCCGGACATGCAGCGTGAGCGGGCAATCGCCTTTCTCTCGCACGTCCGCATATCAAAAAGTGAGATTGCAACGGGCAGGGTGTTCCGCACCCGGCCTGATGCGATCGTGAGAAAGGAGCAGTAACCCTCTAGATGCCACAGGCACAGATACAGCCGGATCAAACCGGCGCCACGCCCCCGGCCATGGTCGAGTCTGACGACCCGCAATTGGCCCTCGTCCTGCAAAGCCTCGACGACGATCAGGCGCAGGACATTGTCACCATCGACCTCGAAGGCAAATCGAGCATCGCCGAATACATGGTGATCGCGTCGGGCCGTTCGACCCGCCAGGTGGCGGCGATGGCACAGAAACTTGGCGAACGACTGAAACAGGGCGGTTTCGGCCACGCGCGCGTCGAAGGTCTGCCGGCGGCCGACTGGGTGCTGGTTGATGCCGGCGGCGTAGTCGTCCACCTCTTCCGCCCGGAAGTGCGCAGCTTCTACAACCTCGAGCGTATGTGGGGCTTCGACGGTCCCTCGGGCGCTGCCTGAGGTCGATTGAACGCTGAAGGGATGACCCGGCCGCGACGGTGGCCGGGATTCTGAACCGGTAATGGCGCGCCTGCTCCGCGCCACCGGGGCCCGCGCGCTTCGGAGCCTGCAACTCCTGAGGGCTTGCGCACCCGGCACCGGGGGGCGATGAGGAGAGATGCTTCTCCACATCATCGCCCGTGGCAAGATCGCCCGCTCGCCAGAGGCTGAGCTGCTGGATCGCTATGCCAAGCGCCTGACCTGGCCTTTCAAACATACCGAACTGCCGGATCTGGGCGGCAAAGTGCCGCCGCCTGTGCAGACTCCCTATCGCGAAGTGCTGCTGGACGAACGCGGCAAGCTGATGAGTTCGGAGGAATTCGCCGACCTTCTCGGCCGCTGGCGCGACGAAGGCGTGCGCGAATGCCGCTTCCTTATCGGTGCGGCAGACGGGCATGGGGACGAGGCGCGTGCGAATGCCGATCATCTGCTCTGCTTTGGCCGCATGACCTGGCCGCACCTGATGGTGCGCGCGATGCTGGCCGAACAACTCTGGCGCGCCACCGCGATTCTGGCGGGGCATCCGTATCATCGATCGGGATAAAGGCGGCGCAGGTCTTTTGTGTTGAAAAACCAGTGCCGGTCGGCCCCAACCAAGAGAATTCAAAAACAAACCTCGTCGTCCCGGCGTAGGCGGGGACCCCGCTCCCTTTCCGCCGCCTATCGAAAAAGCGGGGCCCCCGCCTTCGCGAGGGCGACGGAGTGATTTCGGGCTTTTGTCCGTCTGCCTCACCCAATCCGGCCATCGTGCTTCCCTCTGGCCACGATCCCATCCGGCGCGCATAACCATCGCCGATGCCTGCGATTTCCGGTCCCGGCCTTTGGGCACTTTGCACTTCCGCCGCTGCGATGACGGCGATCGTTGGGCTGCGCTATCTCGGTACGTCGGGCCTGTTCGCCTGGATCACTGCGCGCGTGCGGCCAGGTCTCTACCACGGACTCGACAGGCAGATTCGGGCGGAGATCGGCTGGTCGCTGGCCTCCAGCGCGATCTATGGAGTCCCCGCCGGCGTTGTCGCATGGGGCTGGCAGGCGCACGGCTGGACGCGGATCTACACGAATCCATCGGCCTACCCGCTCTGGTGGATGCCGCTATCGCTGCTGCTCTACCTGTTCCTGCACGATACCTGGTTCTACTGGACCCACCGCTGGATGCATCGGCCCAAGGTGTTCCGGATCATGCACCGCGTCCACCACGCCAGCCGCCCACCCACTGCGTGGGCAGCGATGAGCTTTCATCCGCTGGAGGCGGTGACGGGGGCAATCGTAATTCCGGCGCTGGTCTTCGTGGTGCCGATTCACGTCGCCATGCTGGGACTGGTGCTGACGATCATGACGGTGATGGGAATCGCCAATCATATGGGTTGGGAGATGTTTCCGCGCCGCCTTGTCGAATCGCGGCTGGGCCATTGGCTGATCACCGCCAGCCACCACCATCGCCACCATGAGATCTATCGATGCAACTACGGGCTCTACTTCCGGTTCTGGGATCACCTTTGCGGCACCGATCGCGGCATCTCGCAGCCCTGACCGCCTGCGCGGCTTTGCTGTGCGGCGCTTCGGCGCCGCAATCGGTCGTGACGGCAACCGTCACCGGCCTGCGCTCGTCCAAGGGGAATGTACTGGCCTGCCTGACGGCAAACCCCCGCGCCTTTCCCGACTGCAAGGACGACCCGCAAGCGCGCAAGCTGACGGTTCCGGCGGCGGGGCTCAGTCGGCTCGATTTCGGCGCTATGCCGGAAGGGCGCTATGCCATTTCCCTGATTCATGACGAAAACGCCAATGGCCGGCTGGATACCGCGCTGGCGATCCCGCGAGAGGGATACGGCTTTTCGCGCGATGCGCCGGTGCGTTTCGGCCCTCCCAGTTTCGACAAGGCGGCCTTCGTCGTGGGGGCGGATGCAGTGCAACTCGAAATCCGGATGCGATATCTGCTCTAGCCGCCCTTGCTGCACCTCGTCCGCGCGCCTACCCCTGAAGGCGTGACCAAACAGCACGATATCGTCGAGGAACTGGTCGAAGAGGCCGTCGAGGTCGCGACCGCCGGGCTGGTGCCGCCGCCCGCGCATGGGACGTTCTCGCCGTTCCGATATCCCGTGTTTCGCGCGATCTGGATCGCCAACTTGTTCTCGAACCTCGGTTCGACGCTGCAAAGCGTGGGCGCCGCATGGCTGATGACGGAACTGACGCCGTCGCACCAGCTGGTCGCGCTGGTGCAGGCGTCGGCCACCGTGCCGATCATGCTGCTGGGTGTGTTCGCCGGGGCGATCGCGGACAATTACGACCGGCGGCAGGTCATGCTGATTTCGCAAGTGGGGATGTTGACCGTTTCCGCCCTGCTGGCGGTGCTGACTTACGCGGGGTGGATCACGCCGTTCCTGCTGCTGGCCTTCACGCTGGGGGTGGGCACCGGCACCGCGCTCAATTCGCCGGCGTGGCAGGCCTCGGTTCGCCAGCAAGTCGATCCCGAGCAATTGCCGCAGGCGATCGCGCTCAATTCGATCTCGTTCAACATCGCGCGTTCGATCGGGCCGGCGCTGGGCGGGCTGCTGATCTCGATCTGGAACCCTGCCTTTGCCTTTGCGATCAACGCGATCAGCTACATCGGCCTGATCGGCGTGCTGCTGTGGTGGAAGCCGGAGCCGCGGGCGATCAACGCGCGGCCGATCCTGCCGGCCGTGGGCGCGGGCATCGCGTTCTGCGCACGATCGGTGCCGCTGCGGCGCATCCTGATTCGCGGCTTCGCGCTGGGTTTCTGCCTCGCGACGTTCCAATCGCTGCTGCCGGGGCTGGTGCACGATTCGATTCACGGGGAAGAGGTCGATTACGGGATCATGCTGGGGCTGTTCGGGATCGGATCGATCCTTGCTGCGCCCTCGATCGGGCCGATTCGCCGGAAGCTGGGGCTGGAAGGCATCCTGATGCTGGGATCGGCGCTCTATATCGCGGCTCTGCTGATCGCCGCCGTCGGCCACAGCCTGCCCGCCGTCATGCCTGCCGCCTTCCTGGCCGGCGTCAGCTGGGTTCTGATTCTCACCACCATCAACACCGCCGTGCAGATGCGATCGCCCGACGAAGTGCTGGGGCGCTGCCTGTCGATCTATCAGGCGGTGACGTTCGGCGGCATGGCGATGGGGGCGTGGACCTGGGGTTCGGTGGCGGATTGGAAGGGGATTCCCTTTGCGATGCATGGCGGGGCGGCGGTGCTGTTCGTCTCGTTTCTGGTGCTGCGCTTTCTGGCGCCGATGCCCCGGCCGGGGGAAGGCGTGCTGCGCCCGCGCTAGACGTGAATCGCGCGGATCGCGGCGTGAAGCCCTGCCTATGCGGCAATTCCTGCCGCGCCTTAAACATTGATTCACCACGACAGCGCACAATCGGACCCACTGGAAATGGGGTATTCCGACGATGGATACGTTGCGTGGGGAGTTCGCCACCTCGGACGGACTGGACAGCAGCTATGACGCGCCAGAGGCAGGTGGCGGGTACGAAACGCGCGCCACAGCCGTGATGGGCGATGAGCGGCGCATGCAAGTGCGCGCCTACAACTTCTGGGCCAGCCTGCTGGGCGATCGCCAGTTTCCCCTGATCGCGGACCTGCGCCCCGACGACTATCCCGATTTCGGCCCCTATAGCGTGCTGCTGGATTTCTCCGCCGGGCTTGACGATCCCAAGATCGCCTGGCTGGGGACGGCGCTTGCCGCCGAATGCGGCACGCAGGGCCAGATCGGCAGCCTGGGGCAAGTGCCCAGCCGTTCGTTGCTGTCGCGCATTACCGACCATTACATGCAGATTCTCGCCAACGAGGCGCCGATCGGCTTCGAGGCCGAATTCGTCAATGTGCGCGGCGCCACCGTGCTCTATCGCGGCATCCTGCTGCCGTTCTCGCACGATGGATCGCGGATCGACTGGATCTACGGCGTGATCAACTGGAAGGAACTGGCCGATCAGGCCAGCACCGATGCACTGATGCGGCAGGTGGACGATGCGCTGGCCGTGCGCTCGCCTTTGCAGCGTGATCTGCCGCCATTGGGCGGCTGGGCCGATGGTCCGGTTGAAGTATCGCTGGATTCGCCGATCGACGATGCCCTCGCGCTCGACGAGTTCATGGCGCTGGAAACCGATTCGCTGCCGTTCGGCGAATCGCGCTTCGATGAATCGGACATTCTCGAACTCACCGCCGACATGGAACTGGCCGATTGGCTCGCCTCCGCCCGCGAACTGGCGCAGGCGGCGATGGGCTGCGAGGATCGATCCCGTCAGGCACTCTACGCGGCGATCGGCCGGGCCTACGATTTCGTGCTGGCCGCGGCCGAGGCCCCGGCAGAATTGGCCGAACTGCTGGAAGATGCCGGCCTGAAGGTTCAGGAACGCGCGCCGCTGGTGCCGCTGGTGAAGCTGGTTTTCGGTGCCGATTACGACAAGACCCGCCTGACCGAATTTGCCGGGGTGATTGCCCACGCGCAGCGTCTCGGTCTCGACCGTGGCGCTCTGACGCCATTCCTTGCCGCAGAGCCCGGCGGAATCAAGGCCGTGGTCCGCGAAGAGCGCCGCCTGAAGCGCGAGGAAAGCGACAGTGTGATCACCACCGAGACCCGGCGCGACCGCATGGTGCGCGGGCTTCGCGATCTGGCGCCCAAGGCGCTCAGCGAAATGGGCAGGGACAGTGAGTTCACCGTCTTGATCGCCCGGCGCGGCGAGGACGGCACTGTGGTACTGCTGGGCGAAGTCAGCGACGACGAATCGCTGCTGGACCGCGCCGCCCGCCGCTTGCTCGGTTGAGGCAGCAGGAAAGCGAAAGGGCGACAACCGCGTGGTTGCCGCCCTTCAGGATTCGCACGAATCGCCGCGCGATTCAGTAATTGCCCGGCGGATCGCTGGCCGGGAAGCTTTCGTCGATCGCCTGATCGGTCTTCGACCAGCGCTTCGGCTTGGATTGCATGTTCTCGGGCCCGGCATCGCGCACGGGCGGGCAGGCGGTCGCGGCCAGTGGCTCTTCCTGGTCCCGCGTCGCATATTTGTAGAGTGCATAGCCGGCAGCACCGGCCACGGCCAACTTGATGAGTCCCATCGATCCTGCTCCTCTCGGTGGCAGCAACCCCGCCCGATGGAGCGGGGTGCAGTGTTCCACGTGAAGCAACGCAGGACTTCGGGCGGGGTTGCCTTAATCGCCGCCGACGCGTTCGATCTGCGCGCCGACCAGAGCCAGCTTTTCCTCAAGCCGCTCATAGCCGCGATCGAGGTGGTAGAGCCGGTGGACCTGAGTCTCGCCCTCTGCGGCAAGGCCGGCGATGACCAGGCTCATCGACGCGCGCAGATCGGTCGCCATGACTTCGGCGCCGGTCAGCTTCTGCACGCCGTGGACCACGGCGGTGCGGCCCTTGGTCTCGATATGCGCGCCCATGCGGTTGAGTTCGGGAACGTGCATGTAGCGGTTCTCGAAAATCGTCTCGGTCAGCACGCTCGATCCTTCGGCGCGGCAGAGCAAGGCCATGAGCTGGGCCTGCATGTCGGTTGCGAAACCGGGGTAGGGCGCGGTGGAGATGGTGACGGGCTTCAGCGGGCCGTCGGCGGCGACGTGAAGGCCCTCGGCATTCTGCTCAACATGGACGCCGGCATCGCGCAGGGCCTGCACGGTGGCTTCCATATCTTCGATCTTGGCGCCTTTCAGCGTGACTTCGCCGCCGGTGATCGCCGCTGCGCAGGCATAGGAGCCGGCCTCGATACGATCGGGCATCACCATGTAGGTGGCGCCGTGCAGGCGCGGTACGCCGTGGATGGTGATGTCAGAGGTGCCGATGCCCTCGATCTGCGCGCCCATGGCGACCAGCAGGTTGCAAAGGTCGACGATCTCCGGCTCACGCGCGGCGTTGTGCAGCGTGGAGGTGCCGGTGCAGAGCACGGCGGCCATCAGCGCGTTCTCGGTCGCGCCGACCGAGACCACCGGGAAGGAATAGCGGCCGCCGGGAAGGCCGCCGTCGGGCGCGATGGCGCGGACGTAGCCGGCCGCCATCTCGATCTGCGCGCCCAGTGCCTCAAGCGCCTTCAGGTGCAGGTCGATCGGACGGTTGCCGATGGCGCAGCCGCCGGGCAGCGACACGGTCGCCTCGCCCATGCGGGCCAGCATCGGGCCGAGAACGAGGATCGAGGCGCGCATCTTGCGCACCAGATCGTAGGGCGCGACCGAGCTGGTGATGCGCGTGGCCTGCAGCGTCATCACGCGGCCGAAATCTTCGGGACGGCTGCCGGCGATCATCGTCGAGATGCCGAACTGGTTCATCAGATGCTGGAACCCGTCGATATCCGCCAGACGCGGCAGATTGCGCAGCGTCAGCGGCTCTTCGGTGAGCATCGCGCAAGGCAGCAGCGTCAACGCCGCGTTCTTTGCGCCGGAAACGGGAATGGTGCCGGAAAGGCGCTTGCCGCCTTCGATGATGATCTTGTCCATTGCCCGCTCTTTAACGGGATTTGGCCGCGCAGCAAGCACGGCTCGGAGAAAGACGGATGGACTGTTGCGCTGCACCTGCGAAGCGGCTTTAACAGCACTGTAACTAAATGGAGTCAGACCATTAACTATGTCTGCGCCTCAGTTCAAAAAACCCGTCCGCAAAGCCGTGTTTCCCGTTGCCGGGCTCGGAACTCGCTTCCTTCCCGCCACCAAGGCGATTCCCAAGGAGCTGTTGCCGGTCGTTGACCGCCCGCTGATCCAGTACGCCGTGGATGAGGCGCGCGAGGCGGGGATCGAGGAATTCGTCTTCGTCACCGGGCGCGGCAAGACCGCGATCGTCGAACATTTCGACACCGCCTACGAACTGGAAGCGACGATGTCCGCGCGCGGCAAGTCGCTCGACGCGCTGGACCCGACGCGAATCCAGCCGGGCAATCTGGTGACCGTGCGCCAGCAGGTGCCGCTGGGCCTTGGCCATGCGGTCTGGTGCGCGCGCGCGGTGATCGGTGATGAGCCTTTCGCGATCTTCCTGCCGGACGAGCTGATGTACGGTTCGCCCGGCTGCATGGCGCAGATGGTGGAGGCCTATAACGAAGTGGGCGGCAATCTCGTCTCGGTGCTGGAAGTGCCGCGTGAGGAAGTGTCCAGCTACGGCGTGATCGCCCCCGGCGAAAGCAAGGGCGCGCTGACCGAGGTGAAGGGCCTGGTCGAAAAGCCGAAGGTGGAGGATGCGCCCTCCAACAAGATCGTCTCCGGCCGCTACATCCTCCAGCCGGAAGTGATGGATCTGCTCGCCAACCAGGGCAAGGGCGCCGGCGGCGAGATTCAGCTGACCGATTCGATGGCGAAGCTGATCGGCGTCCAGCCGTTCCATGCGGTCACGTTTGCCGGTCGGCGCTTCGACTGCGGTTCCAAAGTGGGCTTCGTGGAAGCGACGCTCGCCATCGCGCTCGACCGTCCCGACATGGGCGACGAAGTGCGCAAGATTGCGGCCAAGTTGCTGGGCTGAAAGTAAAGGGCGTCCCGATGAGGGGCGCCTTTACTGGCGAACCGGGTCCGTCAATCGCGACATGATCGCGGCGACATAAGCCTGCGTTTCGCGGATATTGGGCACGCCGCCAGCCCGAGTCACGCGGCCCGGTCCGGCATTGTAGGCGGCCAGTGCCTTCTCGATATCGCCGCCGAAGGCATCGAGCTGCATCCGCAGATACCGGGCGCCGCCTTCCAGATTGGCCATCGGATCGCCGGGATTCACGCCCATCTGCGCGGCAGTGCCGGGCATCAACTGGGCAAGGCCGCGTGCGCCGACAGGCGAGACGGCCAGTTCGTTCCACCGGCTTTCCTGCCACACCACCGCTTCCAGCAGGGTGGGGCTGATGTCGTACTTGGCGGCCAGTTCGGCCACGCGGATGCGCCAGCGCGTCGGCCCTGCCGCGTCGAGCGCGTCGGTGATCGATTGCGGCGCCAGCGTGTCCGCGCCCACTTCGGCGGGCGGCGAGCCATCGTCGGGCGCATTGAGTGCGGCAGGATCGACCGCCTGATGGGCAGGTCCACCGGCAACCCAGCGATAGTCGCCGTTGCCGATTTCCAGCACGTCGGCATGGGCAGCGCCGGGCATGGCAGCCAGCGTCAGCAGCGCGGCGGCAATGGCCCGATTCATGTGATTCGCTTCCCTCACCATGTCTGCCGTTTACAGCGTGGCGCCCGCGACGTCACCTGCGTGAGATCGCGGGCGGCCACGATCAATCGAGCCCCAGAGCCGTGCGAATCGCGCGCCAGGAGACCAGCTTGAAGTTCTGCGCATGGGGGGCGTTGTCGCCGTCCTGTGCGACCATCAGGCCATCGGGATAGGTCGGGCCGAAGTCACCCAGCGCGATCTCGATGCCGTCGGTTTCGCTGGTGCCACCGATGGTGCCGCCATTGATCCGGAAGCGGCCGGCGGGCTTGCCGGTGCCGAGGTCGAACACGGCATAGGCGCTGTCGCCCTGACTCGACGCGACCAGCCAGGCGCGGCCGCCATCTTCGCGGGCGACTGCAAGGCCCTCTACATCGGCGACGAGGCCGTCCTGCTCACCCACGCGGGCGAATGCTTCGGCAACCAGCTTGTCGCCGGCCAGCGGCACTTTCCAGATGCCCACGTCCTCCTCGGCGACGAACAGCACTTTGCCGGCATCGTCGACCACGCACCCTTCTGACTGCGTGGCGAACTTCACGAGGCGCACATAGTCGGGCACGATTCGCCCGTCGCGTTCGATCAGCCGGCTTTCGGCGACCGATCCGTCCTTCAGCACGACATAGGCGCGGGCGAGTTCGCCTTGCGCCAGGGCGCCGCCCATGCAGAAGCCATAGGCCTCGGCCGGGGCGTGGCCGGCGGGCAGGAACGTCTCCGCGCCCAGCGACGTCAGCTTGCCGCTGGCGCCATCGAGCGTGAACAGCGCGATGCGCGGTTCGGCCCGGTCGGTACGGTCGCTGGCGCCGACCAGAATGGTCGTCCCGCCCGTGCGGCGCACTTCGCGCAAGTCCACGTTGTTGAGCGCACCTGCCGCGGCGTAGTCGCGCACCTTGCCGTCGAGCCCGTAGACATAGAGCCCGGCCTTCTTGTCGGTGCCGAGTACCAGACTGGCGGCCGGATTGCCGGCATTGCGCCAGATCGCCGGATCGTCGGCGGCATCCGCATTGGCGGTGCCGACGGGCTGGGTCTCGCCGGCAGCGGGTACGTCGATGGCTGGAAGGCGAGGGGCTGGCGCCGTCGCGGTGGTCGCGCAGCCGGAAAGCAACAGGGCCGGGAGCAATGCTCCCGACCCCAGCTTCACGGCATCGGCGATGGTCGTGAAGGCGGCCTTCATCAGAAGGTCACCCGCGCGCCGAACTTCACGGTCGAGCCGTATTCCTCATACTGCAGCACGCGCTTGGCGCCGGCGAGGTTCTGGTAGGCGAAGTACTTGGCGTTGTTGACGTTCACCCAGTCCGCGAAGAGGCGGATGTTGTCGGTCAGCTTGTACTTGGCCGAAAGGTCCAGCTGGAAGTGCTGGTTGACCGTGCGGTCTGTTTCGATCGAATCGCCCACTTCGTCGAGGTACTTGTCGCGGAAGGTGCCGGCAGCGCGCAGGCTGATCGGGCCCTTTTCGTAACCGAGTACGGCGTTGAACGTGTTCTTCGACGCGTTCGGCAGCGAGATGCGACGGGCGATCTGCACGCCGTCATCGTCCGTGAACACCGAGCCGCGGGCATACGTGTACGTGTAGTTCAGCTGGGTCAGCAACCCGTCGAAGGGCGAGGGCAGCATCGAGAACACCTGGCTGAAGCTCACTTCCACGCCGGCGATTTCGGCCTTGTCGCCGTTCATCGGGATGGTGATCTCTTCATAGGCGATGCCGTTGTAGGTGCCGGCTTCCTTCGAGTTGAGCGAGTAGGTGTAGTCCTTGATCGACTTGTAGAACCCGCCGACCGAGAGGGCGCCGTTGTTCGAGAAGTAGTATTCCATGCCCGCGTCGAGGTTCCACGCCTGATAGGGCTTGAGCTGCGGGTTGCCGACTTCCAGTTCGAGATCGTCGTTGATCGTATTGCGCGGCGCCATCTGCGAAAGCTTGGGGCGCACCACGGTCTTGTACCCGGCCAGACGAGCGACCAGGTTCTGCTGCGGGCTGTAGCGCACGGTCAGGCTGGGCAGCCAGTTGGTGTAGTTGCGCTTGTAGCTTTGCGGATCGACGGTGAAGGTATCGTCGCCGTTGTCGGTGACGAGGCTGCCGTTGAGGTCGTTATGGGTGTGCTCCATGCGCACGCCGCCGATCACGCGCAGGGTGGAACTGTCCCAGCGGGCGAGGGCATAGCCGGCGACGATGTCTTCGCGCACCGAATAGTCGCTGATCGCCGAGTTGTAGCCGCTCTCGAAGTCGTTGACGACGAAATCTCGGGGGTTCGCGAGCAGGAAGTCCTTCGGGCCCGTCTTGCTGGAGACCGGGCCCATGTCGACCAGGCGGTAGGTCTGCTTGCCCAGCACGTCAGCCAGCGTGTAATCGGCGCCGTCGGCCAGTTCGTAGTAGGTCATGTTGAAGTCGTAGGACTTCTTGCGCCAGCGGGCCTTGCCGCCGGCCTGGATGGTGAAGTCGCCGTTGTCGCCGGCAAAGGTGCGGGCGAGGTCGGCCTTGATCGCCCATTCCTGGTCCTGGCTGTTGGACAGGGTAGTCAGTTCGGTCTTGTTGAATTCGTACTCCGACGCGTCGTTGAAGCTGTCAGCGCCTTCGGTGACCGAATAGGTCGGGAAATACTTGTTGGCGTAGTCCATGCCGACCACGGTTCCGTCGGTGAAGCGGGCACGGAAACGGGTGGGATCGATCGAGAAGGTCTCCTTCTCGGTCGACTTGGCGTAGCTGGCCATCCAGTTGAACTTCCACACGCCGGTGTCGGTGTCGCTGCCGATCGAGACCGAGCGGATGCGCTGGCGCTCGAAGCGGTCCTTCAGGTCGCGCTCGACAGTGATGCGCTCGTCCGAACCGTCGAACGTGGCGCTGCTGTCGGTGCTGGCGCTCGGGTTGTCGAAGTCGCTGAAGTCCAGCGTGGTGCGGCGGCGGTATTCGTGGTCGTCGAACTGCGCCCAGTTGCCGCGTATATAGGCCTTGGTCGTGTCCGAAACGCGCCAGTCGGCCGACAGCGCCGCGTTGATGCGGGTGCGTTCCACATCATAATCGCGGTATTCCACCGATTCGGCCCAGGCATTGCCGCTGTCGTCGACGTTCCAGCCGCCGGTTTCGACGTTGTCGGTCTCGAACTTGCGCTTGTAGTAGCTGACCGAGCCGGCGATGCCGAAGTCGTCACCCAGCTTCTGCGTGAAGTCGAACGCACCCTTCGGGGTGACCTTGCCCGAATAGTCGTTCCAGCTGCCCTCGGCGCTCAGCGAGTAGCGGTTCTTCTTCGAATCGAAGGCGCTGGTGGTGTTCACCTCGATCGAGGCGCCAATGAAGTCGCCGTCCATGTCGGGCGTGAAGCTCTTCTTCACTTCGATCGACTGGATGGTGTCGGACGAGATCACGTCGAGCGCAACCGAACGAACGTCCGATTCAGGGGCGGGCAGGCGCACGCCGTTGACCGAAGTGCCGTTGAGTTCGGGATCGAGGCCGCGCACCGAAACGTAGCGGCCTTCGCCCTGGTCGTTGAGGATGTTCACGCCGGGCAGGCGGCGCAGCGATTCGGCGACGTTCTGGTCGGGGAACTGGCCGATCGCGTCGCGGGTGAGGACCGAGACGACGCCGTCAGCGGCCTTCTGGCGCGACAGGGCGCTGGTCATGTTGGCGGTCTGGCCGGTGACGAGAATGTCGCCGCCGCCGATCGCGGCAAGATCGAAATTGCCGGAAACACGGCCGGTGGCGGGCACGGTAACCGACTGGGTGGTCACTTCCGCGCCGACGTAGCGCGCTTCCAGCGTGTAGGTGCCGGCAGGCACGTCACCGAAGATGTACTGGCCCGAACGGTCGGTTTCGACGCTGCGATCGAGTTCGACGATGCGCACGCTGGCCGACTGCAGGGCGCGGACGCCGGCGGCGTCATGAACATTACCGGCCACTTCGCCTGCGTGGGCGATCGTGGCGAATGAGGCAGAGGCGAGCAGCCCCGCAAGGAGGCGCATGGAGAACGTCATTAGAGGCAAACCCCTGTTGGTTCGAGGAATTGGGGCCGCCTCTAGGTACGTTCGATGACAGTTTTGTGCTGATGGAGTGGCAGTTTTGTGACTTTGCCCTACTGCAGCAATCGGGCAACAGTATACGATCCGCAGGCGCGAATCCGCCTCGCCAGACACATTCCAAACATGCAGGGGGAGGGGAATGGTGCTGCTGGGGAGGATTGAACTCCCGACCTCGTCATTACCAATGACGCGCTCTACCACTGAGCTACAGCAGCGCCTGATCCGAAGGCCTTTCGGCCAGCGCTTCAGCGCTTGCCCACGGCGACCCGGGGCAGGGGCGCGCTAATGTCCGTGACCGAAGCAATTGTCAAGCGGTGCTTGCGCATTCTTTTTCGGAAGGCCATTCCGCGGGGGACAGAACGGCCTCGGAAAGACGCATTCGCCATGACGCAGCCCCAGCAATCCCGCGAGGAAAGGCTTGCCGCCAAGCTTCGCGAAAATCTTCGCCGCCGCAAGGTGCAGGCACGCGCTTTCGATGCCGCGATGCACGACCCGGCTGGCGCGACTTCCGAATCGGAAACTGCCGATACGGCTGCCAGTGAAAAAGACGCTGCGAATGGAGGCGAAATCGAATCGGGCGCTCTTTCCAAATCGACGCCGGAAAGCTAGGGGCTGCGCCCAGACATATCGTTCAGTCTGCCAAGAGGCGTTCCCCGCCGGAGCGCCGATGAGCCCGGGAGTATGCCTTGCCTCGCCTGATCCTCGTCCGCCACGGCCAGAGCCAATGGAACCTTGAAAACCGCTTCACCGGCTGGTGGGATGTCGACCTGACCCCGCTGGGTGAGGAAGAGGCCCGCGCCGCCGGCACGCTGCTCAAGGAAAAGGGCATTGAGCCCACCGTCGCTTTCACCTCGCTGCAGACCCGTGCGATCCGCACGCTGCACCTGGCGCTGGAAGCCGCCGGCCTGCTGTGGATTCCCGAGACCAAGGACTGGCGCCTGAACGAGCGTCACTATGGCGGCCTCACCGGCCTGAACAAGGCGGAGACCGCTGCCAAGCATGGCGAGGATCAGGTGAAGATCTGGCGCCGCAGCTTCGACACGCCGCCGCCGGTGCTGGAGAAGGGCAGCGAGTTCGATCTTTCCACCGACGCGCGTTACGCCGGGATCGCCGTGCCGCAGACCGAAAGCCTGAAGGACACCATCGCGCGCGTCCTGCCTTACTATCAGGGCTCGATCGTGCCGCACCTGAAGGCCGGCGCCGACGTGCTCGTCTCCGCCCACGGCAATTCGCTGCGCGCGCTGGTGAAGCACCTTTCGCATATTTCGGACGACGAGATTACCGGTCTGGAAATCCCGACCGGCCAGCCGATCGTCTACGAACTGTCGGGCGATCTGGCGGTGGTCGATCGCTACTATCTCTCGGAGCGCTGAGATGACTTCTCCTGTCCCGGTCGCCATCATCATGGGCAGCCAGTCCGACTGGCCGACCATGGGCAAGGCCGCCGAGATGCTGGACAAGCTGGGCGTCGCCTACGACGCCCGCATCGTCTCCGCCCACCGCACGCCCGAGCGTATGGTGGACTTCGCCAAGGGCGCAGCGGACGAAGGCTTCAAGGTGGTGATCGCCGGCGCCGGCGGCGCCGCGCATCTGCCGGGCATGGTCGCCGCGCTCACGCATCTGCCGGTGCTGGGCGTGCCGGTGCAGTCCAAGGCGCTTTCGGGGCAGGACAGCCTGCTCTCGATCGTGCAGATGCCGGCCGGCATCCCGGTCGGCACGCTGGCCATCGGCGAAGCGGGCGCGGCCAATGCCGGCCTGCTGGCCGCCGCGATCCTGGCCACCACCGATGAGGCGCTGGCGCAGCGGCTCAAGGCTTTCCGTGCCGCGCAGACCGAAAGCGTGGCAGTCCGTCCTTCCTGATATATCGAGTAACGGCGTCATGATTCCCCCCGGCGAAACCATCGGCATTCTTGGTGGAGGCCAGCTTGGCCGGATGATCGCGATGGCGGCAGCGCAGCTTGGCTATCGCTGCCACATCTACGCGCCGGAGGCCGACTCGATCGCCGCCGAAGTCAGCGCCGCGTTCACCTGCGCGGCCTGGGACGATGCCGAGGCTATGGCGAAGTTCGCCGCCGACTGCGCGGTCGTTACTTACGAGTTCGAGAACGTGCCCGTCGCCCCGCTGGCGGCGCTGGGTGATGTGCCGCTGCTTGCCCATGCCCGCGCGCTGGAAACCGCGCAGGACCGGCTGAACGAGAAGCGCTTCGTTACCGAACTGGGCGGCACACCCGCGCCGTTCTTCCCGGTCGATACGGCCGAGGATCTGGCCGCCGCGATTGCCGAGATCGGTACCCCCGGCATCCTCAAGACCCGGCGCGACGGCTATGACGGCAAGGGCCAGTGGCGGATCATGAAGCCGGAAGATGCCGAAGGGCTCGACCTTCCGGCGCAGGCGCTGATCTACGAAGGTTTCGTCACCTTCTTCGCCGAATTCTCGGTGATCCTGTGCCGCGGCATCGATGGCGAAATCCGCTATTTCGATTCGGCCGAGAACGTGCACGAAAGCGGCATCCTGTCGCTCAGCACCATTCCGGCATCGCCCACGATTGTCGAACAGGTCCCGGCCGCGCGCGCACTGGCGGCGAAAGTGGCCGAGGCGCTCGATTACGTCGGCGTGCTCACGCTTGAATTCTTCGCCACCGGAAACGGGCCCGTGTTCAACGAGATGGCGCCGCGCGTGCACAATTCGGGGCACTGGACGATCGAGGGCGCCGTCACCTCGCAGTTCGAGAATCACGTGCGCGCGATCTGCGGGCTGCCGCTTGGCAGTACCGGGCTTGCGGCGGACACCGTGGAAATGCGCAACCTGATCGGCGATCAGGCGCATGACTGGCCGACGATCCTTGCCGATCCGGCCAATCACCTGCATCTCTACGGCAAGGCCGCGGCTCGCCCCGGTCGCAAGATGGGGCACGTTACGCGCCTCTCCTTCGGGCAGGACTGACCGGCGACTTGGCGCAGGATATCTTCCTTATCTACGCTCGCGCCGAAAACGGCGCGATCGGACGCGACGGGACCTTGCCCTGGCGCCTGCCGGCCGACCTGAAGCGGTTCAAGGCGCTGACGATGGGAAGGCCCATGATCATGGGCCGCAAGACTTTCGACAGCTTCCCCTCGCCGCTACCCGGCCGCCGCCACATCGTGCTGACCCGCGATGAAGCATGGCAGGCCGAAGGCGCCGAAGTCGCTCACACCGTCGAACAGGCGCTGGAGCTTGCCGGTCAAGGCGAGATCGCGGTGATCGGCGGCGCGGAAATCTACGGCCTCTTCGGAGGCATTGCGAACCGCATCGAACTGACCGAGATTCATGGGGACTATGAAGGCGATACTTTCATGCCCCGGCCCGGCAGCGAATGGTACGAGACTGCCCGCGAAGAGCATGCGGCGGACGGCGAACGCCCCGCCTATGCTTTCGTGACGCTCGTGCGCGACCTATAGGCCCGAACCGACATGATTCGCCTCGACAACCGTGAGCCCTTTCCCGAAGACATGCGCGGCGCCGTGCTGGCGCTGGGCAATTTCGACGGATTCCACCTCGGCCATCAGGCCGTCGTCGGCGAGGCGATCCGCTGGGCCCGCGCCGAAGGGCGCAAGGCGATCGTCGCCACGTTCGATCCGCATCCCGTTCGCCATTTCCAGCCCAACGCGCAGCCGTTTCGCCTGACCACGCTGGATCAGCGGCAGGAACTGTTCGGCGAAGCCGGCGCAGATGCCATGCTGGTGTTCCATTTCGATGGCGCGATGGCGGGCATGCATGCCGATCAGTGGATCGAGCAGATTCTGGCCGGGCAACTGGGCGTGGCCGGCGTCGTCACCGGCGACGATTTCACTTTCGGCAAGGCGCGCAGCGGCAACCCTTGCGTGCTCAAGGAGGTGGGCGGCCGGTTCGGCATCGAATCGCGCGCGGTCGGCGCGGTGCTCGACAATGGCCTGCCGGTCAGTTCCAGCCGCATCCGCGAGGCGCTTCAGGCCGGCGATTGCGAAACCGCCGCGCGTTTGCTGACGCGGCCTTTCGCCATTCGCGGCCATGTCCAGCACGGCGATAAGCGCGGCCGGGTGATCGGCTTCCCCACCGCCAACCTCGACATGGCGCACTATCTGCGCCCGCGTTACGGCATCTATGCGATTACCGGCCATCTGCCCGGCGGCCGCACGGTGATCGGCGCGGCGAACATGGGCATTCGACCGACGTTCGATCCGCCCAAGGAACTGCTGGAGCCGCATTTCTTCGATTTTTCCGGCGATCTCTACGACCAGGAAATCGAAGTGGCCTTCCACCACTATCTGCGCGGCGAGGCGAAGTTCGATTCCATCGATGCCCTAAAGGCGCAGATGGCGCTCGACTGCGATCGCGCACGGGAACTGCTCGCCAACCTCGTGTAAGATTGGGCAGCAGTCCAGCAAATCCTTACCGGATTTGAATAACCCGGCTGGAATGCCTATGTCGGCTCGGTGCAAGTCGAGCCTCCGACGACGCCCCCGATGACGCCTGAGGCGCGACGGCGGGCAGCCTTGCTCTGGCGCGAAGGGCGTGGGCCGCGTATTCCGCGTCCCAACCTGACCGCGCGGCCGTTCGTGATCGTCCGCCGGGTGATCGAAGGAACCTGGGAAGACGGGTTCATCCACGCCGGCAATCTGGCCTACATGACGATCGTGGCGCTGTTCCCGTTCTGCATCGCCGTCGCCGCGATCTATTCGGCGGTGGGCGAGCAGGGGCAGCTCGATCAGTCGATCAATGCGCTGCTTCAGGCGCTGCCGCTGCGGGTGCGGGAGGAACTGGCCCCGGTTGCGCACGACGCGGTGCGGGCGCGCCACGGCTGGCTGCTCTGGATCGGCGGGCTGCTGGGCGTGTGGACCGCGACCAGTCTGGTGGAAACCATCCGCGACATTCTCTATCGCTCCTATGGCATCACGAAGAGACGCGCGTTCTGGCGCAACCGGCTGGTATCGGGCGGGCTGATCTTTGGCGCGGTGCTGCTGATGCTGCTTTCGCTGTCCTCGCAAGTGTTCCTCTCGCTGATCGAGGACGTGCTGCTGGATCTGTTCCCCCGGTTGGCGCGGTTCAACTATCAGCTGGCGATTTCGCGCCTGATCACGGCAGGCACGCTGTTCGGGTCGCTTTATACGCTGTTTTACATGCTCACGCCGTCGCAATACCAAGGGAAGGGCTTTCCCAAATGGCCGGGGGCTGTATTGGTGGCGGCGTGGTGGCTTGCCACCGCATGGGCCCTGCCCAGAGTGTTGCGCAATTTCATCGCTTACGATCTGACTTACGGAAGCCTTGCCGGAGTGATGATCGCGCTTTTCTTTTTCTGGTTTGTCGGACTAGGGATGGTTGCGGGCGCCGAACTCAACGCGGCCCTCACCGTCAGTCCCGAGGAGCAGGAGATGCTCGCGGGGCGAAAAGGCGGCAACGGCGGAATCCTGAACAGGGCCGCCGAGAACAACGAAGCACAGGAAGAACGAGAATGACCGGTCTGATGCAAGGTAAACGTGGCCTGATCATGGGCCTTGCCAATGACAAGTCCCTGGCCTGGGGCATCGCGAAGAAGCTGCACGAACACGGCGCGGAACTGGCCTTCTCCTATCAGGGCGAAGCGCTGGCCAAGCGCGTGAAGCCGCTGGCCGAAAGCCTGGGCAGCGATTTCCTCATCGATTGCGACGTTTCCGACATGGCGGCGCTGGACGGGGCGTTCGAAACGCTGAAGGCGCGCTGGGAAACGATCGACTTCGTCGTCCACGCCATCGGCTTTTCGGACAAGAACGAGCTGCGCGGCAAATACGTCGACACCAGCCTCGACAACTTCCTGATGACGATGAACATCTCGGCCTATAGCCTGGTGGCCGTCGCCAAGCGGGCGGAGCCGATGATGCGTGAGGGCGGATCGATCCTGACGCTGACCTATTACGGCGCCGAAAAGGTCGTGCCGCACTACAACGTCATGGGTGTGGCCAAGGCCGCTCTCGAAACCTCGGTGAAGTACCTCGCCAACGATCTTGGCCCGCAGAACATCCGCGTGAACGCGATTTCGGCCGGTCCGATCAAGACGCTGGCTGCCAGCGGCATCGGCGATTTCCGCTATATCCTGAAATGGAACGAGCTGAACTCGCCGCTGCGCCGCAATACCACGATCGAGGATGTCGGCGGTTCGGGCCTCTACTTCCTCTCGGACCTGTCCTCGGGCGTTACCGGCGAAGTCCATCACGTCGATTCGGGCTACCACCTCGTCGGCATGAAGCAGGAAGATGCGCCGGATATTGCGCTGAGCTAAGCCGCGCCCAGCTATGTAAAAAGGGCCGGAGGAGCGATCCTCCGGCCCTTTTTGGTGCCTTGCTTGTTGGGTGCTTACTTTGGCTGCGGCAGCGGCGCGTCGGTCTTTCCGGCAGCGTTTTCGGCCGCATCCTGCTCTGCCGCCTGACGCTTCTGTTGTTCGAAGTAGGCCTTTTCCGCCTCTTCCACGCGCTTTTGCTGCGCAGCGGCATCGGCGTCGATCGTAGAGAGGCGCTTCTCACGCTCGGCAGCGATCAGTTCGCCGAAGCGGACTTCCGAACCGTTGGCGCGTTCCGAATAGGCCTGGTTGATCAGCTTCTGGGTGCAACCCGATGCGCCTCCGGGCCCCACGGGCGAGCAACTGAGATTGCCGAAAGCGCCAACAGTCTCATAGGCCTGAACCTTGTTGTTCCAGGCCTGCGAGGTGGGCGAATCGATGCCGCGCAGGGGCTCGGGGATGCGATAGCGCTCCGATTCGGCCTTGCGCGCGCACACGGTGATCTCCGCGTCCGAGGATTGGGGGCAGGGATCGTCACCGTAGATGATCAGCTGGTTGACCTTTTCACCCCCGCTGGAAGCGGGCTGATCTTCCTGTGCGGCGGCGGACGGTACCCACCCGGTCAGGCCCCCAGTTAGACCTAAGCCCATAATGGCGATCGCAGCAGCAGTGGTCTTGAGGGGCGTCATCGGAATTGCTCCAGTCGATAATACGTCGCACGGCGGATGATAGGGCGCGCATCGCTTGAATGGTAGCTTAAGCACAGCCCCTGGCCAGAAGGCAAACGGCCGGTCGGATCAATATAACGCCTGAAATTCAGATTCTTTCCGAAAGCTTGATGGCCACGCGGCAGCCCATGCGGATGGCGTTGAACAGCAGGGGGTAGGCGGGCGCACGCTCGGCCCCGGCGGCCAGCGCGGCGTCCCGGTGTTCGCGTTCCTCGTCGCGGAACTGGCGTATCACGTCGCCCAGTTCGGGATCCTCGTCGCCGAGTTCCTCAAGCTGTTCGGTGTAGTGACGGTCGATCTCTGTCTCGATCGCCGCGGTGCAGGCCATCGCCGCTTCCGGCCCGATCAGCGCGGTGGCGGCGCCCAGCGCATAACCGGCCACCGACCAGACCGGCTGGAGCAGGGTGGGGCGCACGCCCCGTTCGGCGATCATGCGGTCGAACCGGGCCTTATGCTCGGCCTCCTGCTCGGCCATGCCGGCGATCTCGGTGGAGAGCGGTGCGCGGGCACCCATGACCGCCATTTGCCCGGCATAGATCTGCACTGCGCCATATTCGCCGGCCTGATCGACCCGGATCATGCGCTCGGCCCTGGTGGATGTCATGACGTCAGGCTCCTGATGGCGGAAGCGGAGGGATTGCTGCGGGCGATCAGGCCGAAGATGGCCAGCGCGCCGAAAGTGGAAAGCAGGAAGTTGAAGCCCGCCAGCGATACGCCGCCCAGTGTCCAGGGGGCGACGTCGCAGCGAATCAGCGGCGCGGCCATGATCGCCGCCATCGGATCGGTGCCGGCGGCAAAGGGGCTGGCGGTGCAGGCGGTAAAGCCCTCCCACCAGCCGTATTCCACGCCGGCGTGATAGCCGCCGATCAGCCCGGAACTGAGGATCCCCAGCGCCGCCACTGCCACCAGCGGGCGCACCGGCCGCCAGAAGAAGGCCAGCGCCGCAAACGGCAGCGCGAACATCTGGCCATACCGCTGCCACCAGCACATTTCGCAAGGGTGCAGGCCAAAGCCGTACTGGCTGATATAGGCGCCGCCCAATGCGATCACGGGAATGGCCAGCGCAAGCAGGCGGGCGGCGCGCAAGGGTGCGGCAACGGTGACGGTCATCGCGGAAGCCTTCAGTTCTTGCCCGGTACGGCCGGCGTGGCGGCCGTGGCGAGCGCGGGCTTGCCGGCGGTGCGGCGCAGCGTGTCGATCGCGTAGCTCAGCTGGAAGTCGGTGACGCCCCGCTTCTTCAGATCCTCCGCGCTGACCTTGAAGCGCGGATCGTCGGCCTTGTCCTTTTCCAGTTCCTTGTCGTCCAGCGCCGCCTCGTTGATCAGGTGGCTGCGCAAGTCGGATTCGCGCACGGCGCGTTCGGAGCGCGCGCGGGCATCGGGATCGGACAGCTGCGGCACCTTGATGTCCGGCACGATGCCGCCTTCCTGCACCGAATGGCCGGAGGGCGTGAAGTAGCGCGCCGTCGTGATCTTGATCGCGCTCTCCTTGTCGAGCGGGATGTACGACTGGACCGAGCCCTTGCCGAAAGTGCGATCGCCCATGATCACCGCGCGGTGCAGATCCTGCAGCGCGCCGGCGACGATTTCGGAGGCCGATGCGGAACCGGCGTCGACCAGCACGACCAGCGGCATGCCCTTGACGACATCGCCCTTGAACACGGTTTCGGCGCGGTAATACTGGTTCTCGCTGGCGATGCGGCCACGCTGCGAGACGATCGTGCCATGGTCCACGAAGAGGTCGGACAGGGCCACGGCCTCATCCAGCGAACCGCCCGGATTCGAACGCAGGTCCAGCACCAGGCCGTCCAGCTTGGTGCCCTTCTTGGCGGCCTGCAGCTTCAGGTCGGCAATGCCCTTGTTCACGAAATTGCCGACATCGCGGGAGAATTCGTTGACCGAGATGACGCCGACGTCGTCCTTCAGTTCCCAGGTCACCGGTTCCAGCTCGATCACGCCGCGCGTGACGGTGACGTCGAACGGCTGGTCGCGGCCCTGGCGGAAGATCGTCAGGCGGATGGAGGTGCCGGCCGGCCCGCGCATCTTGTCCACCGCTTCATCCAGATCGCGCTCGTAATAGAGCACGCCGTCCAGATGGGTGATGTAGTCGCCCGCCTTGATCCCGGCCTTTTCGGCGGGGCTGCCCTTGAACGGGGAAACGACCTTCACGGCGCCGTCGTCTTCCACCACGGAAAGGCCAAGGCCGGTGTAATTGCCGTCGATCATCGTTTCCAGCCGCTGCTTGGCCGGGCCGTCGAGATAGTTGGAATGCGGGTCCAGGCTGGCCAGCATCCCGTCGATCGCGCCCTTCAGCAGCTTATTGTCATCGACCGGATCTACGTAGTTGGCCTTGACCAGCTGGTAGATGGTGAAAAGCTTCTGGAATTCGCGCCCGGCATCGCTGTCGACGGCGGCCAGGCCGGAGGTCGCGGCGGGCAGTACGGCGACGGCGGAAACCAGCAGAGTCGCGCGGATAATCGAAACGAACTTGGTAGAGCCAAACTTCATCGGGCTGGGTCGCCTCTCGTGTATCGCGTTCGGCCCCGGGCAGTAGCGGCACCGGGGGTATTTTTGACCATCATGCTGCGAAGGCCAATCACCGGCGCATAGTACCGGGGCGGGACGGCAATTGCCAGCGCGTCATGCTTACAGCGAGCGGACATATTGTAGCGGATTGACCGGGACGCCGGCATGGCGAAGCTCCACCTGCACGCGCGGATCGCCGGGCCCGGTCTCGCCCAGCGGCGATCCGGCGACGATAGTGTCGCCCACCGCAACATCCAGCAGCGAAAGCCCGGTCACCAGCGAGGTCCAGCCGCCGTCGTGCTCGATGATCACGATGCGGCCGAAGCCGCTGTAGGAACCGGCAAAGGCTACCCGTCCCGGCGCGGGAGCGACGATCTGGGCATGGGCACGCGTCGCCAGCGACAGCCCGCGCGATGGCGATTGGCCCGGCAATACTTCGCCAAAGCCGGTGACGACGCGGCCGGTTACCGGCAGCATGTAACTGGAAAGGCCCTCGGGCGGGGCATCGAACCGGGACGCCTCGATAATACGGGCATCCTCGGGCCGGTCGGGCCGCATTATCGGCCCGGGCAGGGCGGAAAGCTGGTCGCGCAGCGCACCTTGCCGGCCCATCTCGTCCACCAGATCGCCAAGGTCTCGCGCGGTTTCGGCCAGCGCCAGCGCGTGTTCCGCCTCGCGGGCGGCAATGCCAGTGGCCTGGTGGCTGGCCAGCCGCTGGCGGGTTTCCAGCACGGCGAGCTGGCTACGCCGTTCGCGCATCTGGTTTTCGGTCGCGGTCAGATCGGCGCGGGCGGCCAGCGCCTGCGTTTCCAGCGCCCGGCCGCGTTCGATTTCCGCCCGCAGTCCGGCAGTGCGCCGCTGGACTTGCGGCAGCATGGTATCGAGCAGGGCGCGCAGATAGACCGCATCCTGTACCGAACCGGGCCGCAGCATGGCCAGAATTGGCGGCCGTCGGCTCAACAACTGCAGCGAACCGGTCAGCCGCGCGAGCGGGGCCTGACGCACCGCCAACCGCTGGCGCAGCGCCGTGCGCTGCGAGGCGATCAGGCGCAATCTGGCCTGCTGCGCGGCGATGCCGGCTTCGGTCTCCTGGATGCGCGCGGCGACGGCGGCGGCTTCGCGCGCGGTCTTTTCCGTCTGTTCGCTGACGTCGCGGGCCTTTTTCTCCAGCGCTTCCGCACGGAGGCGGGTCATTTCGCCTTCGCGCCGCGCGGCGATCATGTCCTGCTGGGCCTGTGCGGCGTCGGCGGCGGGATCGAGCACGGCCAGCGCGCCGATCTGGCCGATGCCGGGGCCTGAAAGCACGATTGCCCCTGCCGCCAGGGCGGCAGAGGCAATCAGGATCGTGCGGTTGCGCGGGCTCACGAAGGCGTGCCTAAAGCACTGCGAGTCCCGCGCAAAGAGGGAAACCGGAGGAATGCTCCGGCATTCGTCTGAGAGTTTGTTTGGAAATTCGCGAAAAGCGAATTTCGCGGCACCAGCCCACTCCCCCACCCTGCCACCCGCAGGATACTACCGATGGGTGGCAGGGTGGGGGAGTGGGCTGGTGCCGCTCTGAAAATGCCCCATGGGCATTTTCCAAACGGTCTCTTAGCCGGTGCGGCGGACGGCGCCCTTGTGCGCGCCCACGCCCTTGGGGCCGCGCGGACGGAAGCTGCGCTTGCGCTCACCCTGCTCCTCGCCACCACGATCACCACGCGGCGCGTCCTGACGCGGACGATCGTCACGACGGCGGTCGTCGCGGCGCCCATCGTTACGCCCATCGTTACGGTGGCCGTCGTTACGCTGGCCATCATGGCGCTGACCATCACGGCGGCTATCGCCGTCACGACGCTCGCCGCGCGGCTGCTGGCTGCGGTTGCCGCCGCCATTGCCGCCACGCTTGCCCTGACCGCCATTGCGGCCGTTGCCCTGCGGTGCGGCCGGGGCGCTGCGCGAAGGCGCGGGAAGGCGCGAAGCCTGCTTCTGGAAATCTTCCGGCAGGCCGAGCGCGGCCAGCTTTACGCGGGTCAGCTTCTCGATGTCGCGGATGTAGGGCTTCTCGTCCGGCGCGACGTAGCTGATCGCCACGCCGTCCGCGCCGGCGCGCGCGGTGCGGCCGATGCGGTGGACGTACTGTTCGGCCACGTTCGGGATTTCGAAGTTGTAGACGTGGCTGACGCCGCTCACGTCAATGCCGCGCGCGGCGATGTCGGTCGCGACCAGGATGCGGATGGTGCCCTGGCGGAACCCGCCAAGCGCGGCGGTGCGCTGGGCCTGGCTCTTGTTGCCGTGAATCGCGGCGGCCGGGATGCCGGCGGCGACGAGGTGGCGGACGACGCGGTCGGCACCATGCTTGGTGCGGGTGAACACCAGCGCGCGGTCGATGGCGCCATGCTCTGCCTTCTCTGCAGCGTCTTCGGCCAGACCGGCGCGCAGGCTGAGCGTCAGCAGTGCCTGCTTTTCAGCCTGGTTGATGAAGGTGGCGTACTGTTCGACACGCTCGGCAGTGGTCGACTGCGGGGCAACTTCGACCTTGACCGGGTTGTTGATGAACTGCTTGCCCAGCTCGGCGATCGCCTGCGGCATCGTGGCCGAGAAGAACAGGCTCTGGCGCGTCTTCGGCAGCAGCGCGGCGACGCGCTTCAGCGGCTGGATGAAGCCCAGGTCCATCATCTGGTCGGCTTCGTCGAGCACGAAGATCTCGACATGGCGCAGCGTCAGCGCGCGGCTGTCGATCAGGTCGAGCAGGCGGCCGGGCGTGGCGACGAGGATGTCGGTGCCACGCTCAAGCGCGCGCGCCTGCTTGCCGGCGGGCACGCCGCCGAACACGCACTGGACGGAGAGATTGAGGAACTTGGCATAGCCGCGCATGTTCTCGGCGATTTGCGCAGCCAGTTCGCGCGTCGGCGACAGCACCAGCATGCGGCAGCCGGCGTTCTGGCGCGGCTTGGGATCATTGGCGAGGCGGTGCAGCGAAGGCAGCGAGAATGCGGCGGTCTTGCCGGTGCCGGTCTGGGCGATGCCCAGAATGTCGCGACCTTCCAGCAGTGCCGGAATGGCCTGACGCTGAATCGGCGAGGGATCGGTGTAGCCCTTGGCGGCGAGCGCACGGAGAATCGGCTCGGCCAGACCAAGTTCGGAGAAATAGGACATAAGTCACTTTCACAAGCAGCCCGGGCGCGCGGATAGGAAAAGGCGCGCGGAGCTAGGTGTCGTTTCGGGCGACCCTGCGTGAAGAAGGAAGCTGGTTCAGGTGCAACCGCTCGTCCGGGCCGGTTCAGGCGTTGACGCCGGAAACCTCACGCTGCTCTCGGATTGCGGCGGGAAAATGGACCCCACGCGCCGGTTGCTTGGCGTGCATTTAGGGTGTGGCGGGGGAAAACGCAAGAAAATTACGTGTCGGGGGAATCGGAAGGCGCCGCGGGCGAGCCGTCACAATCCCGGCGTTACCCCTCTGCACCCCATTGCAGGGTTTGCGGATCGCCCAGCGTCACCAGCCGGCGCAGCGCCGCGCGGGCAAGGCGCTCCGTCTCCACCTTGCGGCGCGCGGCGGCCAGCTGGTGGAGCGGGGCGGGCCGCAGAATCTCGGCATCATAGCCATCGGCCACGATCACGCCGCAGCGTTCGGGCAGGAACAGTTCGGTTTCCAGCGGCGCGCGGTCCAGCGAGGGGGGGAGGGCCCAGTAGAACCGGTCGCAATAGTCCAGATAGTCCGTCCACTTGCCATCACCCAGCAGATCGGCGCGGCTCACCTTGATCTCGACGATGATGACATGGCCCTTGGCGTCCACGCCCATCAGATCCGCCCGCCGGCCGCAGCGCAGGGGCATTTCCGTCAGGCACCAGATATCGTTGCGGGCAAACAGGCGCCCGACACCGCGCGTTACGTCGGCTGCGGTAATCGGCGAAAGGGGGGAATCGACGTCGGCCATGCCCTATCATAGGAACATAGCAAGAACTTTCAAGCCGATTGGCGCGGCGGTGTCATCAGGTTCAGCGCGTCGGGCGGCGCAAGCGCGACCATGGCATCGCGCGCGGCGACGAATTCCTCCCACAGCGAACGCGCGGCGGCACGCGGATCGGCCCCGCGATCGAGCGCGGAGAGCAGGGCGCAGAGGCCGGGCTCCATGATCGCGGTCAGATCGTCGATGCCCTGTTCGGCCAGTTTGCACCGCCATCCGCCCGCTTCGCGCATGATGGCCGGGAAGGCGCGCGCTTCAAGGCTGGGGCTTTGGTCATCGGCCCCGGCGATGGCGGCGACGACTTGCCCCGCCTGGTGGAGTGCTGCCCATTTCATGGCGATGGCGCCCAGTGCCGCAGGGGCAGGGGCATCCGCCGGTTGCGGCCAGGAAGCAACATAATCGGGGGTGCCATAGGTATCGGCGCCACAGTCACGCACATCATAATCGCGGGCCTCAGCCTCCGCCCAGCTTTCGTCCGAGGTGAAACCCGTCGCGTCCATGTCCGATTCGATAGCCGAAAGCCTATTGCGAATTTACTAACTCGGCATCCGGCGCATATTTTCCCGTGGACTGTCGGGCGATAGCCACATTTGTCTCTGGCAACACCGGCGATGCTCTGCTAGTCGCCCCGGCACTGCACCCGTAGCTCAGCTGGATAGAGCGCTGCCCTCCGAAGGCAGAGGCCACAGGTTCGAATCCTGTCGGGTGCGCCATTTCCTCTGGAAATGGCCACCCTCATCCAAAAAATCTGTTCGAACGGGTGCGCCATTTCTCCCAAATCGTCGATTTCTTTATGCGGCCACGGCCAAGTCGGCGCCGCTGTGGAAGCGCGCGCGATAGTCGCCCGGCGTCAGGCCGAGGATGCGGTGGAAGGTGCGGCGGAATGCGGTGGCATCCTCGTAACCCACGGTCCAGGCGATCTGGTCGATCGGACGGCGGGTGAATTCCAGCAGTTCGCGCGCCTTGCCGATTCTCAGGTGCTGCACGTATTCGATCGGCTTCATGCCGGTGGCGCTTTTGAAGCGGCGTTGCAGCGTGCGTTCTTCCAGCCCGGCCTGCTGCGACATCTCCGCAAGGCTGGTCGCCCGGCTGGCGCGCGATTGCAGCCAGTGCTGGACTTTCAGGATCGCTTCGTCACCGTGGGTAAGGCGGGGGGCGAAGCTGGAATAGTGGCGCTGTTCGCGGCCGGCGGGATCGATCAGCAGGAACTTGGCCGTCTCGATCGTGACGGTGGGGCCCAGCAGGCGGTCGACCAGCCGAAGGCCAAGGTCGGTCCAGGCCATCAACCCGCCAGCGGTGATCAGGTCGCCATCCTCGATCACGATGCGGTCGGCATCGACCAGCACGTCGGGAAAGCGTTCCTGCAACTCACGCGCGAAAAGCCAGTGCGTGGTCGCGGGGCGTCCGTCCAGCAGCCCGGTGGCGGCAAGGATAAAGGCGCCGCCGCAGGTCGAGGCGAGGGTGGTGCCGCGCGCGTGGCGGTCCAGCAGCCAGCGGGCGTAGGGTGCGGCCTCGTCGCGGTCGGCGGGGCCGGTGAGCCGGCCGGGGACGATCAGCACGGATGGCTCACCCGGTTCATCGGGGGCGGTGTCGTGGCAGCGGCGGAACACGCCGTCCTCACCCCGTTCCCAGTGGCTGACGCGCAGGGCCGGGCCGCCGTTGCGGGTCGAGAAGTGCGAGGCGATGGCGAAGAGGTCGGTAATGCCGTGGACCATGGCCATCTGGCAGCCCTGATAGAGCATCAGACCCACTTCGCGCCCACCTGAAACTGACTCCATTGCAGTTGCCGGATTCATCGTCACACCCACTCCGTCCCAGCCGAATGTCGGAATCGGCCTGCTCAATGTCGTTTGCGACAATCCCGGGCCTCGTGCGGGGAGCGTATCTCTTGTTTTACCGGGCGCAAAGGGCGCTCTTCAGGGAAGCAGGACGCAGACGATGAGCACGATCACCGCCAAGGACGGAACCCGCATCTTCTTCAAGGATTGGGGCGACCGGAACGCCCAGCCCATCGTCTTCTCGCACGGCTGGCCACTGTCTGCCGATGCCTGGGACGTGCAGATGGCGTTCTTCGCCGATCGGGGCTTTCGCACCATCGCCCACGACCGCCGCAGCCATGGCCGTTCGGATCAGGTCTGGAACGACAACACCATGGACCAGTATGCCGACGATCTGGCCGAACTGATCGAGACGCTGGATTTGCGCGACGTCATTCTGGTTGGCCACTCGACCGGCGGCGGCGAAGTCACCCGCTACATCGGCCGCCACGGCACGGCGCGCGTCGCCAAGGTGGCGCTGATCGGTGCGGTGCCGCCGCTGATGCTGAAGACCGAGGCCAATCCCGGCGGCCTGCCGATTTCCGCCTTCGACGCGATCCGCAAGGGGACCTATCAGGATCGCAGCCAGTTCTTCTACGACCTCACGATTCCCTTCTACGGCTATAACCGCGATGGGGCGACGATCTCCGAAGGCGTGCGGCGCGAGTTCTGGCGGCAAGGGATGATGGGTGGCCTCAAGGGCCAGCTCGATTCGATCCGGGCCTTCTCCGAAAGCGACTTCCACGCCGATCTGGCGAAGTTCGATGTGCCGACGCTGGTGCTCCATGGTGACGACGACCAGATCGTGCCGATCGGCGCCGCCGCGCTGGAAACGGTGAAGATCGTCAAGCAGGTCGTTCTCAAGGTATACGAGGGCAGCAGCCACGGACTCACCCAGATCGAGGCCGACCGTTTCAACGCCGATCTTCTCGACTTCATCCGCAACTGAACCCCGGACGCCCGGCGGCAGTGATGATCGCCGGGCTCCTTTCGAAAAGGAGTAATGTGATGAACGCCAAGACCTACCTCGTCACCGGCGCGTCCGACGGTATCGGTGCGCTCTATGCCGATCGCCTCGCCCGCCGTGGGCACGACCTGATCCTGGTTGCCCGCCGCAAGGACAAGCTCGCCGATCTGGCCGCCCGGCTGGAGGCTGAAACCGGCGTCTCGGTCGAAGTGATCGGCGCCGATCTCGCCAAGGCGGAAGACCTGTTGCACGTGGAACAACGGCTGCGCGATGACGCGGCGATTGTCGGCCTCGTCAACAATGCCGGCATCGCCAACGAAGGCACGATCCTGGAGGCCGATGCCGATTACCTGTCGGGCATGATCGACCTCAATATCCGCGCGGTCACCCGGCTCTCGGCGGCGATCGCGCCGCGGCTGGCGGAGCGAGGTGAGGGCACGATCATCAACGTCACCTCCGTCACCGCGCTGATGCCGGAGGCGTTCACGGCGGTCTATCCCGCAACCAAGGCCTATGTCCTCGCCTTCAGCGAGGCGCTGGCCGCCGAACTCGGGCCCAAGGGCGTGCGCGTGCAGGCGGTGCTGCCGGGGATTACCCGCACCGCGATCTGGACCGAGGAGAAGATGGCCGCGCTGCCCGCGCACATGGTCATGGAGGCGGACGACATGGTCGATGCCGCATTGATCGGGCTGGACATGGGCGAGACCGTGACGATCCCTGCCTTGCCCGACATGGCGCAGTATGACGCCTATATTGCCGCGCGTACCGCACTGCGCCCCAACCTGTCGCTTGCCAAGCCCGCCGCGCGTTACGGCGCGGTCATGGCCAACTGAGGAGAGCGTGCCATGATCCCCTCCACCACTATATTAGGTCTGACACTTGCCCAGTTCACTGCGCTCCACGTCGCGATCAGTCTGGTGGCGATTGCGAGCGGGATCGTGGTCATGCTGGCCTTCGCTGCCGGGCGCTACAGCATCGCCGGGCTATCCGGCCTGTTCCTGATCACCACGGCGGCGACGACGCTGACCGGCTTCCTGTTTCCCTTCCATGGAGCGACGCCGGCCTTCATCACCGGCGTCGTCTCCACCCCGGTGCTGGCAGTGGCCTTCGCCGCCTATTACGGGCGCAAGCTGCGGGGCAGGGCGGCCGCGACGTATGCGGTGGCGGCCAGCATAGCGCTTTACCTCAACCTGCTGGCTTTCGTGACGCAGGCTTTCCTGAAGATCCCGCCGCTCCATGCACTGGCCCCTTCGGGCACCGAGCCGCCGTTCCTGGTCGCGCAAGTGCTGACATTGGCGGCGATGATCGCGGTGGGAACCCTGTCTTTCCGCGCCGCCCGCCGCATCTGAATCGCAACCACAATCCATTGCAATTTTGCCCGCGAGGATCGCCTGATCCGCGCGGGCAAAATGTTTCCACCGAATTCCCAACCGCAATGGCTGACAAAGTGCGAATCGTCCCTTTCGCCCGCTTGCAAGGGGCTCACGCGTTGAGGCATGACAGTCGCGTGCTTTCGCAGAAAACCCGCTATGCCATCCGCGCCATGCAGCACCTTGCCGATCACTACGGGCAAGGTCCCATCCAACTGGCGCAGATCGCGGAAGCCCAGAACATCCCCGCCAAGTTCCTGACCACGATCCTGTCCGAGCTGACACGCTTCGGCATCGTTGACTCCCAGCGCGGCAAGGATGGCGGATATTGGCTGGCGGTGGCCCCGGTCGACATCACCTATGGCGACCTGATCCGCATCATGCGCGGATCGCTGGCGCTGGTGCCCTGCGCCAGCCGCTTCGCGCACGAGAAGTGCAAGAATTGCCTGGAAGAAGGCGATTGCCGCACCCGCGCCCTGATGCTGGAAGTGCGTGATCGCACCGCCGATCTGTTGGACGGTATCCGCCTGTCGGACCGGATCGACCTGGTTCCCGCACAGGAAGAAGACGAAGCCGCCTGACTGCGCTTCGGCGGCCATTCGCGGCCACCGGTTTTCGGCAGATTTCAGCAGTTTTCGTAGGATTTCAACGCTTGGGCGGCTGGCTTCTTTGCCCCCCTCTACCCCTTTCGGATCGTATCAAACGCCAAGCCATCGCTTCGGCGTAAATAGATTTTGTTTTGCCGCGAATGCGAGAAACTTTCGGATAGGGGTATTGTCAACTTTTTAGGTTGAGAATATCAGTACCTCAGGCGGTGCAAAGCGCCGCACTCGGAGGAAGATTCGCAATGGCTCAACCGTCAACGGATACCCAGCGATCGGGACTTCACCTTTCCAGGGACTCCGAGGGCTCGAACTCCAAGGCGGCCCCGCTTCAGGTCGTCGCCGATGCTCTCGACAGGATGCGCTACGGCGTCATCCAGATGACAGTCCACGATGGAAAGCTGGTCCAGCTCGACATCACCGAACGAAAGCGCTTCGCTTCCTAAGCGCGCGCATCGACACCGGATTCTGACCAAAACCAAATAACCGACTGCCCATAACCGACTGCCGCCAAGCAGACCGGACCACCGGATGTGAGGCCCTCGAATAGCGACCATTCGCACCGCGACATATTCAAGGGGGACTTCATGAGAAGACACATCCGCGGGCCGCTTCCGGCTCCGCTTCCGCTCGCCTGCCTTTCGTTCACGCTGCTGCTGGCTGCAACGCCGGCCCTCGCGGAAGAAGCGCCGGCACCCGTTGCTGCCACGGCCGACGCCGAACAGGAATCGCCCACTTCGGTCGGCACCGGCGCCCATGATCGTGGCGGCGAGATTCTCGTCACTGCGCGCCGCCGCCAGGAATCGAGCCAGGAAGTGCCGCTGGCGATCTCGGTCGTGGGCGGCGAACACCTTGATTCCACAGGGGCCTTCAACGTCGGCCGGCTTCAGCAGCTAACGCCCACGCTGCAGTTCTATTCGTCGAACCCCCGCAACACCGCCGTGAACATCCGCGGCCTCGGTGTGCCGTTCGGCCTCACCAACGACGGTATCGAGCAAGGCGTCGGCATCTATATCGACGACGTCTACAACTCGCGTGTCGCCTCGGCCACGTTCGACTTCCTCGACGTTGCCCAGATCGAAGTGCTGCGCGGCCCGCAGGGTACGCTCTACGGCAAGAACACCACGGCCGGCGCGATCAACATCACCACCAACCAGCCCACCTTCGATTTCGAGGGCAAGGCAGAGGTGTCGGTCGGCAATTACAACTTCAAGCAGGCCAAGGTCGCCGTTTCGGGGCCGCTGACCGACAATGTGGCGGTCCGCATCGCGGCGTCCACCACCGATCGGCGTGGCACCATCTATAACGTGACCACCAATCAGTGGATCCAGAGCCAGGACAACATCGGCCTGCGCGGGCAGGTGCTGTGGAAGCCCACGGAGGATCTGGCGATCACCTTTGCCGGTGACTATTCCACGCAAGACGCAAACTGCTGCGGCTCGGTCTACGTCGGTTACGGCCCCACCCAGCGCGCCGCCAACCGCCAGTATCCGGCGCTCGCTGCCGCGCTTGGCTATACGCCGCCCAGCACCAACCCCTACGATCGCCTGACCGACCTCGACACGCCGCTCAAGGCGAAGAACAAGATCGGCGGCGCTTCGGTGCGGGTGAAGTGGGATGTGGGCCCCGGCACGCTGACCTCGATCTCTGCCTGGCGTTTCTGGGACTGGGATCCGTCGAACGACCGCGATTTCACCGGTCTGCCGGTCGTTGCCTTGTCGCAGAACCCGTCTCAGCAGGACCAGTACACGCAGGAACTGCGCTACAACTACAGCGGCAAGCACTTCGATTTCGTGGTCGGCGCCTTCGGCTTCTACCAGCGGATCGATACGCAGGGCACCGAATCGCAGGGCGCGGCCGCCAGCCGCTGGAACATCAATCCGGGCACCGTCGCGCAGGTCCCGCCGGGCTCTTCGGGCTGCGGCCCCAGCGCGGCAAACCAGCTTGCCTGCAACCCTGCAGTGCTCAACGGGCTGGTCGCCTACAATTCGCAGTATCTGAAGAACACCAGCGCCGCGCTGTTCGGCCAGCTCAGCTGGCATGTCACGCCGGAACTGACGGTGCAGCCGGGCGTGCGCCTGAACTACGACAAGAAGGACGGCTACTACCAGCGCCGCGTGTTCGACGGGCAGGGCAATGAACTTCTGCTCGGCCAGGCGTCCTACACGGCCACGCAGAGTGCGCAGCTGGCGATCTATACGCCGCAGGAAATCTCGCCCAAGTTCAGCGACTGGAACTTCAGCTATGACTTCAACGTCAGCTACAAGGTCACGCCGGACATCCTCGTCTATGCGACGTATGCGAAGAGCTTCAAGTCGGGCGGCATCAACCAGAACGGCGTGCCGGTCGATGCGCAGAACAATCCGATCCTTGCCGCACAGACGGTGAAGCCGGAATCGGTCCACAACTACGAAGCCGGCCTCAAGACGCAGTTCTGGGATCGCCGCGCGACCTTCAACCTGTCGATCTTCCGCTCGGACATCGGCAACTATCAGGCCAACGTCACCAACGGCCAGTACGGCGTGCTGCGCGGCTACCTCGCCAATGCGCAGGAAGTGCGCTCGCAGGGCGTGGAGTGGGACTTCTCGGTCCGCCCCAGCGAACGCTTCAATGCCTATGTCAACGGCGCCTACACCGACGCGACCTACCGCAAGTTCACCGACGCGCCGTGCCCGCCGGAACTCTCGGGCGGCACCGTCGTCACCGGCACCCAGGTGCCCGGCGCGGCCGGAACGCCCGGCGCGCTCAGCCCGGCGAACTGCGATATCTCCGGCCAGCGCCTGCCGGGTGTGTCGAAGTGGACGTTCTCGTTCGGCTTCGAGGCGAATACCCCGGTCACGCTGCTGAAGCAGGAGGGTGAGGTCTACTTCGGCTACGACGGCAGCTATCGCTCGAACTTCTCGTCCAACCCTTCGCCTTCGGCTTATACCTGGATCGACGGCTACAGCCTGTCGAACTTCCGCCTGGGCTTCCGGACGGAGAGCGGCTTCGATATCTATGGCTGGGTACGTAATGCCTTCGATCAGAACTACATGGATCAGCTGTTCGTCGGCCCGGGCAACACCGGCCTGATCGCCGGCCTTCCGGGTGACCCGCGCACCTGGGGTGGCACGATCCGTTACAACTTCTGATCCCATTCACGGAACAGGGAGGACAACCTCATGTTCGATCTCGGAATCGGCCTCGACGATTTCCTGCCTTTCGTCATCGTCGGATTTGCCGCGCAAGTCATCGATGGTGCCCTGGGCATGGCCTTCGGGGTGATTTCCCAGACGATGTTGGTCAGCGTGCTCGGGATGGCGCCGGCGGCGGCATCTGCGAGCACGCACCTCGTCGAAATCTTCACGACCGGCGCATCGGGCGCGAGTCACATCCTCCACCGCAACGTCGATTGGGGCCTGTTCAAGCGACTGGTCCCCTTCGGCGTGGCGGGCGGCGTTCTCGGCGCTTACGTGCTGTCGAACATCGATGGCTCGGTCGCTCGACCCTACATCATGCTCTACCTCACCGGGATCGGCTTCTATCTGCTGGTGAAGGCGATCCGCATGAGACGGCCGCGCTTCGAGGATCCGCGCATGACTCGCCCGCTGGCAACTGTGGGCGGCTTCCTCGATGCCGCCGGTGGTGGCGGCTGGGGGCCGGTCGTCACCTCGAACCTGCTGGTGCAGGGCGGAGACCCCGTGAAGGTGATCGGCACAGTCAACACGGCTGAGTTCCTGCTGTCGCTGTCGATCTCGATCTCGTTCATCGCCACATTGGGAGTTGCGGCATTCAGCGTCGCGACGGTGGGCATGATCGTCGGCGGCGTGATCGCGGCTCCATTCGGAGCCTACCTTGCCAAGCGCGTGGCACCACGCGTGTTGCTGTTCGCAGTGTCGTTGGTGCTGATCGCCACCAGCATGTTCAGCATCGTGAAGGCCTGGCATCTCGTTCCAGGCATGTGAATCGGGTGAAAGCGCAGAAAACCGTCCCTCTCGGCGACCCGATTCGCCGAGGGCGGAATCCGACCCAAAGCGAACATGCTCTGAAACCCTCGGAAATCTGCCAAAATTTAGAAAAAAGACGTTTTTTTGAAAAAGGTGTGTTGACCGAATCGTAGGTGGGTCTTAGAGGGCCTCTCACCGCAGCGGACCAGACGGTTTGCTAAGGTCGCCAACATAGACGGGCAACATGCTCCTCGAGATAGAAATCGAGGAAGGCTGTTTGTCCGGGTTTTTCGTCGGCGGGAGCTTTGCAAGAGGCTCCGGATCTTTGACATTGTAGGTTTTTGATGAAGGGACATGTGGGCGACGGCGCCTGGTCCTGCGGATCTTCGGGCCGCGGGTACCAGTTTAAAGCAAGCCGACGCTTGTTACATGTCCTTACGTAACCATACGTTTTACATGTGCAGGTATCGGCTCCCGAAGTTCGATCATCTGAGGTTGATGCTCTTAGGAGTGTGCCTTGATGGTTGTGACACAAACTTGAGAGTTTGATCCTGGCTCAGAACGAACGCTGGCGGCATGCCTAACACATGCAAGTCGAACGAGATCTTCGGATCTAGTGGCGCACGGGTGCGTAACGCGTGGGAATCTGCCCTTTGCTTCGGAATAACAGTGAGAAATTACTGCTAATACCGGATGATGTCTTCGGACCAAAGATTTATCGGCAAAGGATGAGCCCGCGTAGGATTAGCTTGTTGGTGGGGTAATGGCCTACCAAGGCGACGATCCTTAGCTGGTCTGAGAGGATGATCAGCCACACTGGGACTGAGACACGGCCCAGACTCCTACGGGAGGCAGCAGTGGGGAATATTGGACAATGGGCGAAAGCCTGATCCAGCAATGCCGCGTGAGTGATGAAGGCCTTAGGGTTGTAAAGCTCTTTTACCAGGGATGATAATGACAGTACCTGGAGA